>CAWKNC010000002.1:1005000-1908423 GCA_963851045.1 uncultured Solirubrobacterales bacterium | reverse complement strand
GGTGCAGTCGCCGGCCCATCGCCGCGCCGCTTGACTTGAACACCAGACAGAGCTGCTCGAAGTCGCCGCGGCACTCCTCGTAGTGGCGGCGCACCAGTTGCGCGGGCATGAGCAGCGCTGCCGCGAACGCGTTTGCCTCCTGCTCGGTAACAGGGATCGGCGGCTTGGTCGTCGCCGGCTTGGCTTCAACGTCGACGACCGTCTTGCGACAAAAGAGCGCCTGCTGACCGCTGCGGTGAAGCACCCAATGGCCGAGCTCGTGAGCGATCGTGAAGCGCCGCCGCGGCGGCCACTGCACCGCTTCGTCGGCGTTGACCCAGATCTCGGCGAGCGAGGGTAAAAGCAGGCCGGAGATCGTCTCGTCGTCGGCGACCTCGTCGCGAAGGCCGGGCGCCTCGCGCATCTCGGCGGGGGCGACGTCGCGGACGTGAAGACCGAAGTGCGAGTCGGCGATCTCGTCGATCGGTATCGGCGGCGCATCGCCGGCCCAGATGTAGGGCGGCAGCTCGGCGAGCACGGACTCGGCGCGGCGCTCGATCTCCTCCATCGGTCGAGGATCCTAAAGCGGCGGTGCGGACGCGCGGCTCAGCGCCCGGCGGCGAGGCGCCGGCGCCAGACCGCGCGGGCGATCAGCTGGGCGAGGACGAAGTCGCCCTCGCGCAGTGCGAAGCAGAAGACGAGGAATGGGCGACTGGCGGCTTGGGCTGTCATGGGCTTTCAGTCGGCTGCGGGTCGGTCTTGCTGACGCCAGCTCCGGCGATGCGCGTGATCAGGCGCCCCCGGTGAAGAGCTCGTCGATCTCGTCGTGCTCGGCGCCGTTCGATGAGGCCGGCGCGGGGCCGAGATCGTGCGCCCCGGCGACCAGTTCGTAATCGGGATCGGGAAACGCCCGGCGCAGCATTGCCGGGGCTTCGTGCTCGATGGCGCCGCTCGCTCGCAGCGGCTCTGAGATCTCGCGCAGATAGTCGCCGCTCGAGCCGTAGATCTCACCGAGCGCCGCCAGGACCCGCGCCGAGACGCCGCTCGATTCGAGCGTGCCCTGCTCCATCGCGTGGTAATAGCCGGCGACCTTGTCCGCGCGCCCGCTCGCGCCAAGCGCGTCGGCGAGCCGCGAGACGACCGCGGCCCGCGTCATCTCGAGCTTTGCCCGAAGGCGCGGCAAGACGAGCGGCCACCAGCCCGACTCGCCGACGAGCGAGCGGCTGATGGCGTCGGCAACCCGCTCGGCCTCTGAGCCCTTGTAGGCGGCGGCGTCCCACTCGCGCCCGGGCGATCGCTCGAGGTAGGCGTCGATCAGCTCGACGAGCTCGGCGCGATCGGCACCGCCGACGCGGTCGAGGTATGCGATCGGGTCGGCCTCACCGCCAGCGCGATGCTCGGCGATGTACTCGGTGAGCAGTCGTTCGACGTCGGCCATGTCAGTCGTCTAGTTCTTCGAGGCGTGCGCGCAGAACCTCGCGAAAGCGCGAGGTGATCTTGTGCACATTCTGAGCGCTCATCGGCGGCTTGAGGTCGCTGAAGCGCCGGTTGACCGCGTCGGCCGTGTCGTCGGCGCCCCAACCGTCGAAGACACACATCTCGATCACGGCCGCGTGCGGCTCGCTGAGCTGGGCGATGCAACCGTCGACGATCGACTGGACATCGACCGCGGCCGTCGCGTCCTCGGTTGCGGGCTCGTGCCCCCAGACGGCGTCGTCGCCGGGATTCTCGGCGACGAGCGCGACCGTGTCGATCTCGCGCTCGCGCTTTCGGTGATAGTCGGCGATGCGGCGCTTGACGATCGTGTTGAGCCAGGCGCGAAACTCGCCGATAGAGGCGCCGTCGAACACCCCGCGCAGAGCGCTTGCGATCGCGTTCATCGCCACGTCTTCGACGTCGGCGGGGGGGACGCGAAGCGCGACCCTTCGCTTGACGTCGTCGAGAAAGCGGAAGCTGAGCATCGCCACGCCGGGACCGGCAAGGTCTGGCCGGCCGTCGTCGAAGGCGGCGCGGATGTAGTCGACGAGCTCATCGGGCGTGAGCTGCGAAAGCTGGTGATCGCTCAGAGTGTGGTCGGGGTCGTTTGGCATTCGAACAGTGCGATGCGCGTTAAGTCGGCGGATCGCTGTCTGTTCTGACAGATGAAGTTCACCTACTCAGTTTTCCGCAGTTAACACGTCGCACGCCATCCCCCAAGGGGGGTGAATCAACCACCCTTCGCATCTATGGGGGGGTTACGACGAAGAAGCAGCGCTGAGTGCGAGATAACGCGCCTCGCCGTTCGGCGAGACGGCAAAGCGGGTTGAAGGCTCCACCTGAACCCAGACCCCGGTGGGCGCATGGACCGTGCCCTGCTCGAGCTCCAGCGTGAGCTCACCCTCGAGCACGTAGAACGACTCGACGCGCTCGGCTTCCGTCTCGTCTGAGCCGACGGTGCGCAGCTCGACCGCCAGCACCGATGTGACCACCGGCGGCCCGAGAGAGATCTCACTCGCCGGCCGGATCCCCTCAACCCCGTCGGGATCGTGCTGGTCGAAGTCGACGGTGATTCGATCGCGCAGGCCTCGCATGTAATCGTTGAAGCCGCAGCCCGGGGCGTGGAGGTTGAGGAACTTGACCTCGACGTCGCCGGGGTTGTGAAAGCCGTGGACGACCAGCGGTGGGATACCCACGAGCGTGTCGCGCTCGGCGACGATCTCCTCGCCGTCCTCGATCTCGACCGCGAGCTCGCCCTCGAGTACGTAGAAGAAGTCGTGGTGGGAAAGGTGAACGTGGCGCTCGGCGCCGTCGCGGCGGGGACCGAATCGCGACCAGGTGGCGTGCAGCTCGACTGCGGTCGCTGAGAATCTCCACACGCCGATCCGGCGCGTTGCCGAGGAGCTCGCCGACCCCTGGTGGAATGACTATTGGCTCGGCCACGTACTGCAGTGTTTCAGGCGCCGCACGGCCCGCGATGGGGTGGTCCGACCACCCTCATGGGGGATGGACTGCGGGGCGGGGTGCGGTCAGGCTGGGCCGGCATGGATGTAAGCCACCGCAAGAAGGCATCAGGGATATGGGTGGGCTGCGTCGCCGCTGCGCTCTGCGCGCTCGCGCTTCCCGCTGCCGCGCAGGCCGGCAGCGTGACGGCCACGAACTCGGCCAACATCTCGATCGCCGCTAACCCGGTGGTCGTGAATCCCTATCCGAGCACGCTCAAGGTCCAGGGTGGCGACGGCCCGATCACGAGCGTCGAGCCCTTCATCAGGGTCACCCACTTCTTTCCCGACGACCTCGACATCGCCCTGGTATCACCCACGGGCCACGAGACCGTCCTGATGTCGGACGCGTGTGGAGGAGACGACCTCTTTGACAAGCTCTTCTTCTTCAACGCGACGGCCGCGGCGCCGCTCAGCGATGACGGCACCCCGACTCTGTGTCTAACCGGTACCTGGCAGCCGACCAACTACGTTGCCGAGACCGACAACTGGGCGCCCCCCGGGCCCGGCACCCTGACGTCCACCAACCTCGGCGTCTTCACCGGGCGAAACCCGAACGGCAACTGGCAGCTCTTCGTTCGCGACGACGCAAACCCTGAGGGAGGAAATATCCCGGAGTGGGGCCTGGTGATCACGACCGCAACTGCGGAGACCGTTGTCCCTCGCGTGGGTGATACGCGCGGAACCGCGAACCCGTACCCGATCACGAAGACCTTCGACACACCAGACGGGCAGGTCATCGACGACCTGAATCTGAAGGTCACGGGCTTTAACCACCAACACCCCGACGACGTCGACATGCTGCTCCAGGCACCGACAGGCGAGGCGGTGATGGTGATGTCCGACGCGTGCGGCGACACGGACATCAACAACAACTTCAACTGGACGTTCGACGACGAGGCGGCGGTCTCGTTCGCCGACGCCGCGTTTACGAACTGCACCGCGACCTCGAGCAAGCCGGTGGACTTCGACGCTCCCGAGAACATGCCCGCACCGGCTCCGGCGCGCCCTTACGCAAGCACGATGTCGGCCTTCGACGGGTTGCAGGGAGGTGCTTTCCGCCTCTTCGTTGACGACGACGTCGCCGGCGACACGGGCTACATCAACGGCTGGGAGGTGACGATGACCACGCGCCCGGCCGCGGCGACCGGCTTCGCCGCGACGACGATCGCCACGGCCGAGGGCCAGACAGCGCAGCTGACGGTGAACCGCGCGACTCCGGCGAATCTCGGTCCGGCAACGGTCGACGTCGCGATCAACGACAGCGACACCGACGCATCCGACTACACCGCCCCGCCGTCGAAGCTCACGTTCGCGCGCGGCGAGACGTCGAAGACGCTCAGCATCCCGATCGGCGCCGACTTCCAGGGTGAAGAGCCCGAGAACTTCTTCGTGACGCTCTCGAACCCGACCAACGACGCCCTGCTCGCCGATGCGACCTCCACGGCGACGGTCACGATCGCTCGCTCCGAGCCTGACAACCGCTTCACCGTGGGTGCCGCGATCAAGAAGCGAAACGGCTCCGCCAAGCTGCCGGTGACGGTGCCCGGCGCCGGCACGATCACCGCGATTGACGACGGCCCGAAGTCACTGCTCAAGCCGGCCGAGGCCTTCGCCGAGCAGCCCGGGACGACCGTCCTCAAGCTGAAGCCCGCCAAGAAGGCCAAGCGCAAGCTCAAGCGCGGCAAGAAGATCAAGCTCACAGCCGAGGTGATCTACACGCCCGACGGCGGCTCGGCCAACGGCGCCGAGGCGCCGGTCACGCTGAAGAAAAAGAAGAAGCGCTAGTCCTGGTCGCCGGCCGCTTCGGCCTTGCGCATGGTTGCGATCGCCTCGCTGGCTGCGTCAGCAAATGGCGTCGGTTCGACGCCGAACGTTTCGCGGACGCTGTTGTCGCGCACGATCAGATCGCCGTCCAGGCCGGCCATCAGCGGCTCGAGCAGGTCTCGTTCCTCGCCGGTCACCAAAGCGGCGGCCGCCGCTTCAAGTCGCGGGCTGCTGAACGGCAGCGGGATCGACCTGTGCGTGTCGCCGAGCAGGTCGGCGATGACCTTGGTCATCTCCTCGAAGGTGATCGTGTCGGGGCCGCCGATCTCATAGACGCCGGGCTCGACGTCGCGGGCCCGGTCGAGGCAGGCGACGACGTCGGCGATCGCGATCGGCTGCGTCTTGCGATCGCGCCAATCCGGCAACGCCAAGACGGGCAGGCGGCTGACGAGCCGCACCAGCGTTTCGAAGGAGCCGCTGCCAGCTCCAACGATCATCGACGCGCGCAGCCCGACGAACTCCGGCCCTGCGTCCTTGAGCAGATTCTCGACCTCGCGGCGTGAGGCCAGGTGCTCGCTCTCGTCGTCGTCGGCACCGACGCCGCCGAGGTAGATCGTGCGCTTGACCCCCGCCTTGCGCGCTATCTGCACGTAGTTTTCCGCCGCCACGCGATCGCGCTCCGAGAAGCCCTCGTCCCCTCCCGGCTCCATCGAGTGGACGAGGTAATAGACCTCATCCATCCCCTCGAGCGCGGCCTCCAGCGAGTCGATTTCGCTGAGGTCAGCCTCGACCGCCAGCGAACGATGCGCTTCGGCGAGGCGGCTGGCGTTGCGAACCAACAATCGGAGCGAACCGGCCTCCGCGAGAACCGGCAACAGGGCACCGCCGACAAACCCCGACGCGCCGGTTAACAGCACCGACGCCTTTTCGATTTGCCCTTCGGCGTGCACTCACCCAGGCTAGGGCACGAGCACGGCGTCAACCGTCGGCGGGATCGCTTCGACGGTGACGCTTACCGCTGCGGTTGCCGACAGGCCCAGGCTGTTTGTCACCGATGCGGTGAGGCGGTGCGTGCCGGGCTGCAGCGTCGTGGTGAGAGCCGCGCCACGGCCCAGGTCGCCCTGGATGTCGGAGACCCAGCTGACCTCGTCGCCGAGCCGGAGGTCTTGGTCGTCGCGAACCGAGGCGACGAGCTGGACGCTTTGGCCCTCGGTCAGCGTCGCCCCCTCGACCGGCGTTGCGATCGAGATCGTCGGCGCCTTGGCCGCGACCTTCACCCGCTTTGACTTGCCGATCCCGGTGAGGACGCCGTCGGTGACGACCACGCGGAAGCGAGCCCTCTTGCCACCCGGAAGGTCGGCGGGATCAACCTTCAACTTTCGCTTCTTGAGGTCGGCGGCGATCGTGACGTAGTGCTTGCCGTCGGCCGCGTACTGCAGCGTCGAGAGCAGCTTCCCGCCATCGGCATCCCGGGCCTTCCAGCGCAGCTTCACCGGCTTGTCGAGGCGCTTGCCCTTCGGCGAGCGCAGCTTCGCCTTCGGCGCGTTTGCCGAGACTCGCTGGGAGTCGAGAACGGCTTTGCCGCGCGCGACCTCGATCAGCTTCGTCTTCTTCGAAAACGGGACGACCTCGTCGATCATCGCCAGGCGGGGCCCGGCCTCTTGGTCGGAGATCTCCTTAGGCTCGAACGGATAGGTGCCGATCGCCTTGCCGCGCGAGTCGCGCAGGACGATCTTGTATTTGCTGCGCTTCGGCCGATCGGTGGGCGTTAGACCCTTAAGGGCCGACATCGGCTCGAGATTGGCCTGCTTGCGGTCGAGGTTCAGCGTGCCGCGCAGGGAAAGCATCGTGCCGCGGCGTTTGGCCGCGCTCTTGGTCAGGACCGCGTGGTTGGGGCAGTTGGCCTTGTCGTTTCCACAGAGATCGCGCAGGATCGCGTTGTAGGTGTGAGACGAGAGCCACTGGTTGTCGCAATAGGTCATGACGTCGCGCCAGCCGCCGGGAGCTGACGCGCTTCCCCGCCAGTCGAACAGCGACGTCACGAGCGAGGTTGAGATCGACGTGTCGCCGACGTCCATTCCCTGGTTGTCGTATACGAAGTCGCCGATCGCGGCTCCCGCGAACGGAAAGCCGGCGTCGTCGGAGTCGGTGCAGCCACCATTCGGGTGCTTGCGGTTGAACAGGTGGCCGAGCTCGTGGCCCGCGTACCAGTCGGTGTAGGTGCCGTCGGGGTCCCATCCCCAGCGGCCATCGCCCGCGGGCCCCGAGCCGTATCTGCCGCCGATGCCTCCGCAGCCGCGCATGAACTCACCGCCGTCGGAGACGACTCCGTAGTAGCGGGTCCCGCGCGGCTGGGCGGGAATCGTTTGCGCGAACTCGCTGAGCTGATCGTTGATGTCGCCGCAGAGAAAGCCCGGCCGGTCCTCGTCGATGCCGTCGTCGTCCATGTCGTCCCAGCCGGGCATCTCGCCCTGGTCGGGCAGGGCGGCCTGGGTGATCCGCACGTCCGACGCTGGGTATGCGCGGCGAAGCCACGAGGCGATGAAGTCGAAGTCCTGCTGGCGCGGGGCGAACGTCCTCGTCCCCATCCCGTCGCCCTTGTCGGCCGTATAAGGCACACCGACCAGCCAGATCGAAAGCGGCGGCACGCGGTGGAAGGTGACGGTCGCGCCAACGGTGCTGCCGGACAGCGGGTTGTCACAGCGATCGCATGGGAACGTCGTCTGCGCCCCCTCGATCTTCAATTGCTCAATCTGAAGGTGGAGGCGACCCTCGGTCAGCCACTCCGGGGGCAGCTCGAAGTTGAGGCTGGAGGCCAGACTCGACCGTGCGCCTTCAGGCGTCTGGTTGGCGGGAACCGTGATCGTGTTGAGCGAATCGATCGTCAGTGGGCCACCGGGCCTGGTGCCGTCGGGGCGAATCGCCGTCATCCGGCCGCTCACCCCGGAAACCTGCGCCGGCCCACCGCCGGCGCTCAGGTAGACGCGGGCGATCGTGCGCTTGGTGCCGTTCGGCCCGCTCGCGATCAGCGGCACCGGGTTGTACGGCGCCTGGACGGTCTGAGTGACCTCGACCTGCGCGAGCTGGGTGAAGTTCGTCGGTCGCTGGCAGCGGCGAGTAGGTGATCGTGCGGGGCGAGCTGGTGGAGGAGCCGGCGCAGTTCGTTGCGTTCAGGGTGATCGTCTGCGCGCCCTCGCGCAGCAACCCGTTCATGTTGATGGCAAAGCTTCCGCCGTTGGGGTTGACCGGCGTGGGAGATGCGTTCGCGTTGCGGGTGGTCGCGCCGGCAGCGGTGATCGTCGCCTCGGTGATCGGCGCGCCGCGGCCGCTGGCGAAGCCGCTGATCAAGAACTGGTTGTTTTGCAGCGTCACGTCCTGAAACGCCTGCGAGTGCGTGATCGATGGTGGCCCCGACGCCGTGCACGGCGGAGGCGGGCCGACGGTCGAGAACTCGAGATCGTCGACGAAGATTCCGTACTCGGGGGTCCCGTCGGTCGTCGAGACCTCGAGCCGCCGGATCGTCGGAGTTCGCGGATGTAACCGTCAGGTGGTTGGTCGCCGGCGCCCCCTGGGCGAGGCTCACGTTTTGGCGACCGACCTCGGTGCCGCTCTGATCGAAGGCGGTGAGGCGAACCGCGCGGGTGCCGCCCTCGATCGCCCTGTTACCGACCCACACGCCCACCGAGGTCTGGCCGGTGGTGAAGTCGACGCGAATCGGTGTTGCGCTGTAGCACTCGCAGTTGCGCAGGTTCTCGATCGCCTTCGTTCCGGAATGGGCGCTAGCTCCGTAGTCGGCATAGACCTTCGTGCCAAAGAACGTGACGCCCTGCGAGTTGTATTGAGCGGTGAGGGCCTCGCCGGAGGTGCGATCCTCGAAATTGATCGTTTCGGCGTTCGCGGCAGGCGCGACCGCGAGAGCGCAGAGCGCGATGAGGAGACCCGACCAGAGCCGAGATCTCCGTCCTATAGGCCCTGCCTGGTTCCACCTCGGCGCGAGCCTACCGCTCACGCCGCCTTGAGCGCTACGTCGCGATCGTGCGGTCCGCGTCCTCTCGCTCGATCTCCATGCGATCGGTGTCCGGCTCGGGATTGGAGGGCGGCGAGGTGTTCTCGTCGGGCTGGTCGGGGTTTGGTGCTTCGGTTGGTGTCTCTTGGGTTTCGCTCATGTCTAACGGCTACCCGCTGGCGCGGGCTCAAACGTGATCGGGCTCAAACCGGCGGGATCACCGGCGGCAGCGAGAGCTCGGGCGGCAGCTCCTCCGGATCGGGCCCGGGACCGGCGAGGCGGTCGCGGCGGCGCTGGGCGAGGCGGTCGATTCCCGCCCAGCCCGCGAAAACGAGCGCGCCGACGGCACCGGTTGCCGTCAGCAGCGCTCCAGCCGCCGCTGCGATGGCGACGCCGTTTGAGCCGAGGATCACGACCGAGGTGGCGACGCCGAGCGTCGGCCCTACCGGCAGGAGACCGAACGCCGCCGCGGCGATCAGCAGGGCCATCGAGTCAAAGACCGAGATGTCGACGCCGAGGCCGTGAAAGACGATCCAGTTGCGGGCGACCTGACCGACGACGGCGAAGATCACGAGGCCGATGATCAGGTTGCGGCTGCCGAGTCCGCGCATCACCGCCAGCCCGGCCCAGAAGCCGTCGTGGCGGTGGCGGGCGACGCGGGTGACGGCGACGATCGCCGCCAGCGCGACGGCGAGGCAGACGGGCGGGACCCACCAGGGGGCGTCAAGCGGCGCGACGAGCGTGAACGAGCAGATCGCTGCGAGCACGATCTCGATCACGACGATCGGCATCTCGGCGGTGATCAAAACGCCGACCTTCGGGCTCTCGACCGGCGCCGAGCGGCGCAGCGCGGCGATCCGAACGCCGAGCCCGAAGCTCGGGTTGAAGAGGTTGCCGAGATAGCCGACCGCAGCCGCGCGGTAGAGGCGCCGGCGCTCGACGTCACCACCGGCGGCGCCCACGCAGACGTGCCACGCCTCGCTGCGGGCGATCAGCCAGATCACCTGGAGCGCGATCGCGCTCGCGAGCGCCCAGGCCGGCGCGCTGCTGAGCGAGTCGACAAACGCGTCGCGCTTGCTCCAGAGCCCGATCACGAGCGCGGTGGCCACGACCAGGGTCGAGATCACCGTTACCGCAACCGGGTGGCGGCTGATCCACGCGCGCACTCCAGCGCCCCGAGCCCTCAGTTCGCGCTCCAGCGGATCGGCAGCGCGTCGAGTCCGTAGATGCCGTGGACCGAGTCGTAGGCGGGCTCGCCGGTGAGCTCGAGGCCCGGCATCCGCGGCGCCAGGTAGGCGAGCGCCTCCCCGAGCTCGGCGCGGGCGAGGTTGGCGCCGAGGCAGTAGTGGATGCCGGCGCCGAAGGTCAGCGCCCGCTTGCCGGCGCCCTCGCGGGTGATGTCGAACTCGGTTCCGCCGCCCTCGGCGTCGCGGTTTGCCTGATGGGCGCAGACGATCACGATCGTGTCGCGGGGAAAGACGACGCCGCGGTGCTCGATCTCCTCGACGACGATTCGCGCCGTGAACGGGCGTCACCGGCGCCACGCGGATGATTTCGCTCACGGCGTTGGCAGCGAGCTCGGGCTCGCGGCCGAGTAGCTCCCACTGCTGCGGATGCGTCGCGAACAGCCGCAGCGCGTGGGCGAGCTGTGACTGCGTGGTGTCGACGCCGCCGACCAGCACGTTGAGGACGAGATTTCGCAGTTCGGCGTCGTCGAGGCGATCGTCGCCATCGCGGGCGGCGATCAGCGTCGAGAGCAGGTCGTCGCCGGGGTCGGCGCGCTTTTTTGCGACCAAGACGTCGAGGTAGGCGTAGAGCTCCTCGCAGGCACGCTCGACCTCGGCGCGGTGCTCGGCGAGCGTCGGGCCGTCGAACTGAAGCTGGATCCAGCGCGACCAAGCCGCGAGTCGCTCGGCGTCGTCGGTGGGAGCGCCGACCACGGTCGCGATCGTCATCGCCGGGTACGGGCGGGTGAGCGCCGCGACCGCCTCGCACTCGCCCGATCCGTCCGGTTGGGCTATTGGCTCGAAGAGGCCGGCGATGTAGTCGCGCATCACCGGACGCCAGCGGTCGGCCGCGCGCGGGGTGAAGGCCGGGTTGACGAGATTGCGCAGGCGGCGGTGATCCTCGCCATCGATGTGGAGGATGTTGCGCGCGACCTCCTCGCCGAGCGCGCCCTCCTTCATGTCGAAGATCTCCGCGAGCGCCTTGCCGGGGAACGTCGTCTGCTTCGAGCGCAGGAAGAACTCGCCCGACTCGCGGTCCAAAACGACGAGGCCGAGCTGGACCCGCGCGAGCCAGCTCTCCTCGGCGAGCTCGGCCATCCGAGCGTCGAAGGCCGGGCCCCGCAGGGTCGGGTCGAGGTAGTCGAACTCGGGAAGCTCGAGATCGGCGAGAGCGGCGCCCGTCACCGGGTCAATCTAACCGCCGCGCTCGGCGTGGGGCGAGGCCGGATCGCGATCGCATGGCGCGGGCGCGGGGGGCGCGGCGGCGTCGGCGGGCGGTTTTCCGACCTTGGCCGCATAGTCATCGCCTAGCGAACAAAATGCGGCCCCAGCGTGGGGCGCGCGGCGGCGTCGGCGGGCGGTTTTCCGAAGTGGGCCGCATAGGCATCGCCTAGCGAACCAAATGCGGCCCACAGCAGCACCGCCCCCGCACTTGCCCAGCCCCCGCACCCGCCCCGCCGCTCCGCCGAGCCCGCCACGCCGTCCGGCCCAGCCCTGCCACCGCGCATCGGCTCAGGCGGGCCGCCGGTGCGCCAGCCACGTCCGGGCCACGCGAGTAGCGGTGGCTAGCCTCAATTGCAGTGCCTACCGCCCCACATCACACCGTCCTCGTCACCGGAGCCACCGATGGGCTCGGCCTCGAGGTTGCCCGCAGGCTTGCCGCCTCGGGCGTGAGGGTGCTTGCCCACGGGCGCGATGAGCGCAAGCTCGCGCGGGTGGTCGATGAGCTCGGTGAGAACACGGAGGGCTATCTGGCCGACCTCTCCTCGCTCGACGAGGCGCGAACGCTCGCTCGGCGGGTTGCAACTGAGCACACCGAGCTCGACATCCTCGTCAACAACGCGGGCGTGGCCACGCGCGAGCGCGCCACCAGCGCCGACGGCCATGAGCTCGTCTTCGCCGTCAACCACCTCTCGCACTTTCTGATCACGCTCGAGCTGCTGGGAGTGCTGCGCGAGACGCCGGGCAGTCGGATCGTCAATGTCTCCTCGCTGGGCCAGGCGCCCATCGACTTCGACGACGTGATGCTCACCAACGGCTCCTGGAGCCCGGGCCGCTCCTACTCGCAGTCCAAGCTTGCCCAGATCCTGTTCACGATCGAGCTCGCCGAGCGGCTGCCGCAAGGCAAGTCGCCGAGCGTGAACGCGCTGCACCCGTCGACCTACATGGACACCAACATGGTTCGGGAGATGGGGACGACGCCGATCTCGACGGTCGACAAGGGCGCCGAGGCAACGCTGCGCCTCGCGGTGAGCGACGACGTCGACGGCGTCACCGGGCGCTTCTACGACGTGCTTGCCGAGGCGACTCCGGATCCGCAGGCTGCCGACGCCGAGGCCCGCGAGAGGCTCTGGAACCTGAGCGCCGAGCTCACCGGGCTTGACTTCGAGCGCAGTTGAACCTTCATCATCGCCGCGATGACCAGGGCGCTCGACATAACGGGTCTGGAGAAGACCTACCCGACGGGAGTCGAGGCGCTCAAGGGCGTTGACCTCGAGATCGGGACGGGCGAGTTCTTCGGCCTGCTTGGCCCGAATGGCGCCGGCAAATCGACACTGATCCACTGCACCACGGGTCTCGCCCAGCCGACTGGCGGACAGATCAAGGTCTTTGGCCACGACGCGATCACCGACTACGCCGAGGCGCGCCAGGCCGTCGGGCTCGCGCCTCAGGAGCTCAACCTCGATTGGTTCTTGACGCTCGAGGAGACGCTCGACTATCACGCCGGTTACTTCGGGATGCCCAAAAAGGAGCGCCGCGAGCGCGCCGCCGAGTTGCTCGAGACGTTCTCGCTCTACAGCAAGCGAAACGAGCGCACCCGGACGCTGTCGGGCGGGATGAAGCGGCGGCTGATCCTCGCCCGCGCGCTGATGCATCGCCCGCGCCTTTTGATCCTCGACGAGCCGACCGCCGGGGTCGACATCGAGCTGCGCCTCGAGCTCTGGCACTACGTCAAGCAGATCAACGAGGAGGGGACGACGATCCTCCTCACCACGCACTACCTCGAAGAGGCCGAGCAGCTTTGCGACCGGATCGCCTTCATCAACCACGGTGAGATCGCGGCGTGCGGGTCGACCGCCGAGCTCTCTCAGCGTTACGGCGTGTCCAGCCTCGAGGACGCCTACCTCGAGCTCGTCGGGCGCAAGGAGCTCTCGCGCTCAAAGGTCGCGGAGGAGCTCGTATGACGACCGCGCAGATCCGCTTCCTCACGCTCTGGCGGCGCGAGATGAACCGGTTCATGAAGATCAAGCGCCAGACCATCGGCGCGCCCCTGCTCGAGACGTTTCTCTACATCTCGGTCTTCGGCGCCGCGCTGGGCTCGCGGATCGACACGCTTCACGGCTTCAAGTACGTCGTCTTCGTGATCCCCGGCCTGATCATGATGGCCCTGGCGATGAACTCGTTCTCAAACAACGCGAGTTCGATCCTCCAGCAGAAGTTTCAGGGCGCGATCCAAGACCAGCTCTCATCGCCCGCGTCGCCGCGTGAGCTGCTGCTCGCCTTCTCCCTCGGTGGTCTCACGCGCGGGGCGGCGGTCGCGTCGCTCACCTTCATCGCCGCGTCGCTTCTCGCCGACCTCCCGGTCGAGCACGTGCTCGTCCTCATCCCCTCGCTGTTTTTGGTCGGGTTCTTCTTCTCTCAGCTCGGGGTGCTGGTTGGGGTGCGCGCCGAGCAGTTCGACGACGTCGCGATCGCGCAGACCTTCGTGCTGACGCCCCTGATCTTCCTCGGCGGGGTCTTTTACTCGGCGTCGCTTCTGCCCGAGCCCTTCCAGACGCTCACCCACTTCAACCCCGTCTACTACATGATCAATCTCGTCCGCTACGGCTTTCTCGGCTTCACCGAGGCGAGCATCGCGCTCTCACTCCTCGCGCTTGCGGCGGCAACGGCAGCGATCTTCTTCATCAACCTGCGTCTGTTCACGCAGGGCTACAAGCTGCGCGCGTAAAGAGCCCTCAGCGGCACTTCCAGCGGCCGATGCCGCGGCGGACCAACGACTCTGACGCGACAGAGACCTTGACCAGCCGCTTGCAGCTGAACCGCCCGCGCTTGTCGCGCCCGAACTCCTTGACCGGACAGATCCATGCGGAATTGCTCGCGCGACAGGTCGAAGCCTTGTAGGACTGGCATGGCCGGTAGCGCGCGCAGTCGGCATCGAGCCAGATCCAGGCGTTCTCGCGGGCCTGTGTCTCGGTGAGAACCGTCGGGGGTTGGCCGCCGGACCCGACGATGTCGGCACCTGCCGCCGTCATCGCCGCGTCGGCGAGTGCGCTGCGCATCGGCTCGGCGGCAAGGCGACCGTAGGCGCCCGGATCGAACGACCCGCACTTCCCGAAGCCGTAGGAGGTATCGCCCACCAAGCGGAAGCCGCCGTCGGCAAGCGGCGCCACCAGCGGCCCGCCACTGTCGCCGTAACAGGTGTCCCGATCGCCGAGGGCCGAGCCGGCGCAGAAGGACGTGGCCGGATCGTCGACACGACGGTCGAAACAGGTCGTGCCATAGGCGGTGAGTTCGGTCGCCTGCAGGGTGACGGCGGCCGGAGCACGTTCGCCCAGCGCGCCCCAGCCGCTGGCGAGGAGGGATCTGCCGGGCATCCAGATGGATTGCTCGTCAGCCCCGGCGATCTGAATCGGCGTTCCGACCGCCGGCTGGGCGAGCTCAAGCAAGACGACGTCCCATGCGCTCGTCGACGGGTTGTAGAGCTGGCGACCGGCGTTGTCGACGAATCCGGTGAGGCTCGCCACCGCGGACTCCCTGCCGGCGCTCGAGTCGAGTTGGGTGCGCCCGGAGATCACCGTGAAGTCACTGGCTGGGCTGAAGACTCCGCGATCGTTTGAAACGCAGTGCGCGGCTGTGATGACGAGCGTGGGGGCGACCAGCGAGCCTCCACAGATTTGCCGCTCGGCTGGGCTGCCGGAACTGACTGTCGGTGAGAGCGCGAGCGCGACCTGCCAGGGAACCTGATCGATCGAGATCGGGGCGCCGCCGACGATGCGACCGTTCGCCTGACCGGCCGCGGTCGGCGTGAGCGCGAGTGGGACCGAACAAACCAACACGACAGCGAGCGCGAGCGTGGGCCGCTTCATCGGCTCCCCCCTTTCGTCAGACCGCACGAGCATTTCACACGGCGCGGATCGTCAGTCGTTGAAGCTGACGCCACTCCAGCCGAAGCGCAGCCAGTTGAGATCGACGTTGCCCCTGATGCCGTCGACCGAGCCGGTGCTCGAGTGCTGCCAGACGCGCCAGCTCGAGCCGGCCCAGTTGAGGGCGGGCACCGCGGGCACGCTGACGTTCCAGTTGGCGACCCAGAGCGGGTGACCGCGCCTGGCGAACGAGGTGGGGTTGCCGAGGGCGTTCCAGCTCGAGACGTTGGTGTAAATGATCGGCCTGACGCCGAGGCGCCGCTGGACCGAGCGCAGCCACGTGCGCGTCCACAGGCGCAGCTCGAACGCGCTGAGGTCGGCAAACGGCGTCTCGAGATCGAGCGCGGGGCGGAGGTCGGTGCCGCCGAGCTCGCCGACCGAAGCGGCAAAGACGCGCGCCTCGCGGCGTGCGTCGGCCTTGACCGACACCGTGCCGTTGCCACCGACGAAGGCGCGGTGATAGGGCCCGACGCGGATTCCAAAGGCCTTGGCCTCGGCGTAGTTGCTGTCGTAGTAGGCGTCAGGCCCGCATTCGCGGGGGACGACGCTGCAGTCCCTCTTCGAGCCGCGGCTCGCCTGAACGAAGGCGAACTGAATGCCGTCGAGGGCAACGGCATTCCAGTCGATGTCGGCCTGAAAGCGCGAGACGTCGATCCCCGCGACGCGGGGTGGGGGTTGCGGGTCCTTCGCGGCCGCCGGCGTGGCTGCGACCAGCACCACCAGCAGGACCACGGCAAGTATTGAGCGCTTCATCGCTCCTCTCAACACGCGTGAGCGGCCACGGTCGCGGCGGCCCGTGCTTCGAGCGCGTCGAGACTCACGTGCGAAAAGAGGCCGTAGGCGGGTGGCGGGTCGGCCGGATCGAGGAAATCCGACACCCAGAACCCGCGCTCGCCGTAAAGGAGCCGAGCGCAGCGCTCGGGGTCAAGAGGCTCGAACGCTCCCTCCACCAACTCGCGCGCGGCAGCGTCCACGTGAGCGCCGACCTTTGTCAGCCGGCGTTCGTCCCACTCGGTCCAAGCGCCACCTTCAAGGCCGTGGGAGGTGCCGTCGCTGTGGGCCACGAAGCCGGACCGAGCGAGATCGCGAGCGCGGGCGAGCTCGGCGTGGCGGGCGGCTGCGGAACCTGGAAACGGCTCGAGGTCGGCGTAGAGGTCGGGGCGAAGGCGAAGCGCGAATCGCCGGACCAGGCCGGACGACTTGTAGCCACGGCGGTGCTGTTCGAAGCGGATCTCGGGATCGCGCGCGCTCGAGCCGACGTAGACCCACGGGATCCGCGGATCGCGACGGCGACCGGCCCTGGGTTCCAGCTCGATCACGTAGACCCGCGAATCCATCGCCGAACACCTTCGACGGGCGGGCGCCCGAGCCTTCAGTCGATGCGGTCGCGAAAGCTTGCGGCGGGCTCGACGTTGGCGCCGAGGTTGAACACGCGGTGAGCGAGCAGGTTGTCGGAGGTCACCACGCGGATCGAGCTCGGGTTCGAGTCCTCCGTGACGATCCGGATGATCTCGTTGTCGGCCGAGTTCGGCCCCGGCCGGGGGGCGTGGGCGACCTCGATCACGGTCGATCGCAGGGGCGGCCGCGGCTTGCGCTCGAAGACCACGGTGATGTCGTCGCCGTAGCGGGCCGACCAGCGCTCGAGCAGGTCAACGAGCTTTGCCATCGCGGCGTCGCGATCCTTCCACCAGCCGTCGGGACGGGTGCCGATTACGTTCATCCCGTCGACGATGTAGCGGCTCATCAGTAGCGGCGACCGAGGCCACCGAGGATCAGGTTGAGCCACGAGCGCTTGCCGCAGCGCGGGCAGCGCGAGAGCGAGTGGTCGAGGACATTCCGGCAGTGCCGGCACTCGGGCTTGGGTTTGAGCACGGCGGGCATCCGCCCCGAATCTACCCCGGGGTCTGCTCGAGACCATGGTTGGCGTCCTGATCCACCGTCAGCTCGCCAATCTCAGTTCGAGTTGAGGCCCGGCCCTGAGCACCTTCTCGATCGCTTCGGCCCAGACGCCGTGGCGGGTGTTGCGAGGACGGATGCCGGTCACCCCGTACGCCTCGGCCATCGCGGTCGCCAGGGTCGACTTGAACTCACGTCCGTGCCATGCGTGAGCGCCGGTGCCGCGACCGACATGTAGGTGGACCAGTTCGTGAAGCAGAGTTTCGAGCACGTCGCCCGCGCGCGCCTCGGGATAGGCGGTCACCGACAATCGCCACTGGCTCGGCACCGCGAAGCCGAGGCGAACCGGATGGGTGGCGCTGCGGCGGACCTTGAGCTCGGGCGCCCGAGCAGCGAGCGGGCCGCCGGCAAACACCGGGAGCGCGCGCAAGCGTTCGAGCTCGCGGCGCAGGTCGACGCCGGCGACGAGGTAATAGGAGGGGCGACGGCGGGTCATCGCAGCGATCCTAGGGACGGGCTCAGAGGTAGATTTGGCCGTGTGGACTCCGCTCGCCCCGCTCTGATCGAGTTCCCCGCCGACGACGTCGAGCGCGCGCGGGCGTTCTGGGGCGGGTTGCTCGACGCCGAGCTCGAGCCTCGCCAGGCGAGCGAGGGTGCCGGCTGGCAGACGCGCGACACGGACCTTGCCGTCGGCGTTCACGAGCGGGGCCGCGGTCCGGGCGACAGCTTCTCGCTGCCGTACTTCGAGGTCGACGACGTCGCCGCGTCGCTCGAGCGTGTCGCCGAGCTCGGTGGCAGCGTTGTCCATCCGGGTGAGCGCTGGGCAATCTGCAAGGACTCCGAGGGCAGCCCGTTCGCGCTCGCCGGCCCTGAGTCGGATTCCTAGTTCGCGGCCGAAGTGCTTGTGCCTATGCTGAAAGCATGAGCGACACAGCGACCGCCATCCCAACCGACGAAGCCCTCGACAAGGCGCGGTGGGATCTCGAGCCGCTTGTTTACGGGGGTGGTGACGACGCCGCGCTGAAGCTGCTCGACGACGCGGCCGAGCGCGCGGAAGCCTTTGCCAAGGAGTACCGCGGCAAGGTGGATGGGCTCGACGCGGCCACGATGGCCGACGCGATGCGCGAGCTCGAGGAGATCTCAAATCTCGCCGGTCGCGCCGGCACCTACGCATCGCTCAAGTTCTCGGTTGACACGCTCTCGCCGGAGGTCGGCTCGCTGATGCAGCAGGTGCGCGAGCGCTCGGCGTCGATCTCCACGGCGCTGCTTTTCTTCGAGCTCGAGTGGAACGAGGTCCCGGAGGACCGCGCCGAGGAGCTGCTGGGCTCCGACGAGCTCGCGTTCTGTCGCCACTACCTGCGGATGGAGCGTCGCTATCGACCGCATCAGCTGACCGAGCCGGAGGAGCGAATCCTCACCGAGACATCGGTGACGGGGCCCGGGGCATTCGTTCGCCTGTTCACCGAGCAGACGTCCGCGATCACCGTCGACCTGCCCGACGCCGACGAGCCGCTGCAGTTGATGGAGGCGCTCAGCCGCCTTCAGGAGGGCGACCGCTCGCGGCGCGAGGAGGCCGCCGAGGCCGTCACCGAGGCGCTGCAGCCCGGCCTGCGGACTCGCGCCTTCATCTACAACAACCTGCTTCAGGACAAGGCAACGAAGGATCGGCTGCGCTCGTTCGACAGCTGGATCGCCGCCCGCAACCTCGACAATGAAGCGTCCGACGAGTCGGTTGAGGCGCTGATCGAGGCGGTTTCAGGCCGCTATGAGCTCGCCCGCCGCTGGTATCGGCTGAAGGCTCGGCTGCTCGGGATCGAGCGGCTTGCCGACTACGACCGCATCGCGCCGCTTGCCGAGGCCGAGCGCGTCGTCTCCTACGAGGAGGCGCGCGAGCTCGTGCTCGACTGCTACCGCGGCTTCTCGCCCGAGCTCGGCGACACAGCCGCGGAGTTCTTCAGCGGCGACTACATCGACGCGCCGGTGGCCCAGGGCAAGCGCGGCGGGGCCTTTTGCTCCTACGCGGTGCCCTCCGCGCATCCGTACGTGATGCTCAACTACACCGGGCGCCTCGGCGACGTGCTGACGATGGCCCACGAGCTCGGTCACGGCGTCCACGCTTCACTGGCGCGCCCCCGCGGGATCTTCGAGTTCGGTACGCCGCTGACGGTCGCCGAGACCGCGTCGATCTTCGGCGAGCGGATCGTCCTCGGCCGACTGCTCGAACAGAGCGCGGACGACAAGGAAAAGCTGGCGCTGCTCGGCGACTCACTCGACGGCGCGGTAGGCGCGGTCTTTCGCCAGATCGCGATGAACCGCTTCGAGGAACGCGTCCACAGCGAGCGGCGCAAGAGCGGTGAGCTCTCCGTCGACGCCTTCGCCGCGGCATGGGTCGATTCGCAGGCCGAGATGCTCGGCGACTCCGTTGAGATCTCCGAGGGCTACAGCTCGTGGTGGTCCTACGTGCCGCACTTCATCGCAACGCCGGGCTACGTCTACGCCTACGCCTACGGCCACCTGCTCGCGCTCTCGGTGTACAGCCGCTACGAACAGGCGGGCGATGGCTTTGCTGACTCATACCTCGACCTGCTCCGAGCCGGTGGCTCGCGGCCGCCCGAAAAGCTCGGCGAGATCGTCGGCGTCGACCTCACCGATCCGGGATTTTGGAACGCGGGGCTCGACCTGATCGAGCGCCAGCTCGAGGACGCCGAGGAGATCGCGGGACCGGAGTGAGGCCGACCGCGGCCGGCCGCTAGCTCGCCTTCGCGATCGCGGCGTCCATCGCCGCGGCCGGCGACTCGACGACCCTGCCGTGGCCGGGCGCAAGGCGCTTGGGATCGAGTGCGCGCAGCGCCCTTGCTGTCTCGAGCGCCGTTGGCCGATGCCATGTGGCGAAATACGGGAGCGGAAAGCGCCAGTTCGGCTTCGCGACGGTGGCAACTCCGCCGAGGCTGGAATAGGCGTCGCCACAAAAGAGGGTGCCGTCGCGGGTGTCTAAAAAGGCCAGATGCCCGGGGGTGTGGCCGGGCGCCGAGATCGCCTCGAGCGAGCCGACGCGCTCGCCGGGATTGAGCGTCCGCGTCGGCTCGGCATCGACGCCCGGATAGCCACCGCGGTACTTGGCGTCGTCAGGCTCGCCGGGGTCCGGCGTCTTGTCCTTCTTCAGCAGCCGTGCCTCCCGGGCGCCGATGATCAGCTCGGCATCGGGCGCCTCGGTGTGGAGGGAGTCCACGCAGGAGACGTGATCCTGGTGTGCGTGCGTCAGCAGGATGCGCGCGATCGGCATGCCGTGCTGTTCGGCCCCGGCGAGGATCGCCTTGGTCGAGCCGGCGATCATCGTGTCGATGACGGTGAGCCCGTCGTCCTCCTCGACGAGGTAGCTGTTGACGATTCCGAAGCGGCTGATTCGCGAGAAGGGCATGCTCCGATCCTAGGGATGCGCCGCTCGCCATATGACAGGCAGATCTTCGCGCTCGCGCTGCCTGCGCTGGGCGCGCTGGCAGCCGAGCCCACCTATCTGCTGGTCGACACCGCGATCGTCGGCCACCTCGGAACGACGGAGCTCGCCGCGCTGGCTCTTGCTGCCGCGGTGCTCGGAATCGCGGTCAACCTCTGCAACTTTCTCGCCTACGGCACGACGTCGCAGGTGGCGCGCCGCCACGGTGCCGGGCTCGAGCGCGAGGCCGGCGAGGTCGCAGCGCAGTCGCTGTGGCTGGGGCTCGCGATTGGAATCACGATCGCCGGGGCTCTGGCTCTCGCCGCGCAGCCGCTGGCGGAGGCGATGAACGGCGGCTCGGGCGACCAGGCGGACGCCGCCGCGCGCTACCTGCGCATCGCGGCGATCGGCCTGCCATCCGCGCTGATCGCCTTGAGCGGGCAGGGCTACCTACGCGGCATCGGCGATCTGCGCTCGCCCCTTGTGATCCTGATCGTCGCGAACCTTGCCAACGTCGTGCTTGAGATCTGGTTCGTCTACGGGCTCGATCTCGGGCTCGACGGCAGCGCCGCCGGCACTGTGATCGCACAGACGGGGATGGGCATCGCGTTCGCCTGGATGCTGCTTCGCGCGCCGGCGCGATCGCGCCGCGTGAACCTCGCGGTCCTGCGACCCCTCATGACCACGGGTGGACACCTTCTCGTTCGCACCGGCGCCCTGCTTGCCTGCTTCACGCTCGCTACAGCGGTTGCGGCGCGCTTCGGCGAGATCTCGCTTGCCGCAAGTCAGATCGCATTTCAGCTCTTCGTCTTCCTAGCCCTCGTCCTTGACGCCGTCGCGATTGCAGGTCAGGTGTTGATCGGCCGTCTGCTCGGAGCTGGCGACGGGCGCGCCGCGCGTGAGGCATCGCGACGCATGCTCGGTTGGTCACTTCTCGTTGGCAGCGGGTTCGGCCTGGCGCTCCTCGCTGGCTCGCACGCCATCCCCGACGCGTTTACCGGCGACCCGGCGGTCGTCGACGCGGCGGCGAAGTTCTGGTGGTTGTTTGCGCTGATGCAGCCGGTCGGCGCGCTCGTCTTTGCCCTCGATGGAGTTCTGATCGGCGCTGGCGACACCCGCTTTCTCGCGCTGGCGATGGTGGGGGCCGCCCTCGTCTTCATTCCGCTGCTCTTGCTCGCGCTCGCTCTCGACTGGGGTCTGATCGGCATCTGGGCCGCTCTCAACGTGCTGATGGCAGCGCGACTCGCCCCGCTGTGGCAGCGGTTTCGTGGGGCGCGATGGCTCGTGCTCGGCGCACCGGCCTGAGCGACCTGTGGCAGTTGGTCGCCTGCACTAAAGGAATGGCGCTTTTGCGTCGAAGCGAACAGAGGACGGCCGAAGGGGGCCTTGGGGCGGTTCTCAGCATGAGCAAGCCAATCCAGTCATTCGAGTCCAATGCGGGGAGCACGGACGCTTTTGCGGTCGTCGATGGCGGCGATCCCGGCGGCCAGGGCTTCGGCTTCCTTGCTCAGATCGCGACGGAGGTGTGCGACGCCCGCGCGGCAGCCATCGTCTTGGTCGATGACAGCGGTGGCTCGCACACGGTCGCGGCTGCGGGCGATCTGGTCGTCGGCGACGCCGTGGCCGAGCTCTGCGTACGGGTGGTCGAAGCTGGTGCACCACTCGTGATCGAGGATGTCCAGGCTGAGTCTGGCTCCGCCGCCTCCACGAACGGCGGTTCACATGGCGTCCGCTTTTTCGCCAGCGAGCCGCTGAGGCTGGCCGACGGCGGCGTGGCCGGCGCGCTTTGCGTGCTCGACTCGTGTCCGCGCTCGCCGAGTCGCTCGCAGCTGGAGCGGCTCGCCGGCCTGGCGCGGCAGGCGAGTGCCCTCGTCGAGCTTCACCATGATGAATGCGAGCTCGAGCGTGTTCGGCGCCGGCTCGACCACGAGGAGCGCCTCGCTCACGTCGCCGCGTGGGAATGGGATGCCCGGGCCGATGCGGCGACGTGGAGTCAAGAGATGCGCTTGCTTCTCGGAATAGATGAGGACTTTCCCGCGAATCTCGACAGCTTCGTGGAGCTGATCCACCCCGAGGACCGCCAGATGGTCATCGATACCGTGGGAGCCGCCTACGACGCGCGGTCGGGATTCAGCTATCGCGCGCGATTCGTCGGGCCCGACGGTGCCGAGCGCACGCTCGATACCCGCGGTGAGGTCTGGCTCGACGACGCCGGCCGTCGTCGCGGTCTCGTCGGCGCAACCGCTGACGTCACCAATCTGGTTGCGGCCGAGCTTCGCAGCCGTGAGCGCGCCGATGCCCTGCGGGCCGCGTTCGAGACGGCACTCGACGCCTTCGTGGTAACGGACACCAACCGCCGCGTGATCGAGGTCAACCGTGCCACCTCGACCATGCTCGGATTCAGCAGGGATGAGCTTCTCGGCAAGTGCATCGAAGATGCGGTCACAGGTATCGATCGTGAGACAACGATCACGCTCTGGGATGCGTTCGTGGAGGCGGGTCACCAGCGCGGCGAGCTGCAGCTCGAGCGCCGCGACGGCGGCGAGGTCACCGTCGAGTTCAGCGCGACCGCGAACTTCGTCGACGGCCAGCACCTCGTGGTTCTGCGCGACGTCACCGAACGCCGCGCCGCCGAGGCCGCCGTACTCGAGGCGCGGACCCGCCTCGAAGAGACGCAGGCGCTCGCGCAGGTTGGAAGCTGGGAGTGGAACCTCGGCTCGGAGCTGCAGATCCTCTCCGACGAGCTACTGCGGATACTCGGTCGCCCGGAGGGCGCCGACCCGCCGAGCTACGAGGAGTTCTTCGAGTACCTGCATCCAGACGATCGCGACTCATATGTCGCCGTCATCGAGCAGTGCATGCGCACCGGTGAGCCCTTCACGCAGCTGTTTCGGCTGATCACTGAGCTGGGCGAGACGCGGTGGGTGGAAAGTCACGGCCGGCTGCAGCGCAACGAGCGCGGTGAGCCCGTGCGCATGTTTGGCGCCGCCCAGGATGTCACCGAGCGCGAGCGAGTCGCGCAGAACGTGCGCCTTCAGGCCGAGATCCTCGACCAGCTGCCGATTGCGGTTACCGCCGCCGATCCCTCCGGGCTGCTGAACGTATGGAACCGCGCTGCGGAGGAGCGCTTCGGTGTGTCGCGCACCCACGCGCTTGGCCGCCACCTCGACGAGCTCGGCCTCATCGCACCAAGCTCCGCTGAGATCCGCGCGAACATGCGCGAGCGAGTCGGCAAGGGCGGTTCGTGGGAAGGCGAGATCGAGCTTGTGGACGCAGCCGGCGAATCGTTCCCGGCGCTCGTGACCAACGCTCCGCTACACGGACCGCGGGGCGAGGTCATCAGCTACGTCGGTGTCACCGTCGATCTCACCGAGCAGCGAAAGGCCGAGTTGGAGCTGCGCTTTCAGGCACAGGTCCTCGATCAGGTTCAGTCGGCGGTCATCGCTCTTGACCTCGACCGACGCTTGACGCACTGGAGCAGGGGGGCGGAGCTCCTCTATGGATGGACCGCCGAGGAGGTGCTCGGCCGTTCGGCGGACGAGCTTTCGCTGGTCGGCCCCGGCTCCGGGCTCACGCGCAAATACGTTCAGGATGCGGTCCTGGAGACCGGTCACTGGGAGGGGGAGATCGAGGTTCGGCGCAAGGACGGAACCACGTTCTCCGTCCTCTCTAGGAACGCGCTGATTCTCGACAACGAGGGCAACTCGGTCGGAATGGTCGGAGTCTCGCTCGACATCACCGAGCGAAAGCTTGCGGAGGAGGAGGCGCGTGAGGCTCGGCTCGAGACGATCAAGCGACTGGCGCGTGCGGTCGAAAAGCGCGACCCCGAGACCGGCGGGCACTCGGAGCGCATCGGCGATCTCGCGGCGCGCCTCGCCACTGGCCTCGGCTGCACGAACGACCGAGTCGAGATGATCAGGATCTCAAGCCCGATGCACGATGTCGGCAAGATCGGCATCCCCGACGCGATCCTGCTCAAGCCAGGCATCCTCACCGCTCAGGAGCGGGCGACGATGGAACGCCACACCACGATTGGGCATGACATCCTCGCCGACTCGCGCAGCGAGGTGCTCGATATGGCGGCGCGCATCGCGCTCTCTCATCATGAGCGAATCGACGGGACCGGCTATCCGCTCGGACTGAGCGGAGACGAGATTCCGCTGGAGGGCCGGATCGTCGCGGTCGCCGACGTCTTCGACGCCCTCACGTCGGACCGGGTCTATCGCCCGGCGTTCTCGGTCGAGAAGGCGATTGCGATCATGGCGGCTGAGCGCGGCACCCACTTTGACGAGCGGATCTTCGACCTGCTCGTCGCCGACCTGCCGGCATTCGTGGCGCTACTGAGCGACGAGAATCAACGCAGCGCGGAGGAGCCCGTCGCGACCGTTTCAGCGGTCGCCGAGAGCTCATAGCTCGCCGCGATCCGTTCGTAGGAGCGAACGCGGTCGGCGTGGTCGTGCACCATCGTCGTGATCATCAGCTCGTCCGCGGCGGTGCGGGTGGCGAGCTCGTCGAGCTTTGCGCGCACGGTCTCCGGGCCGCCGATCGCGGCCGATCCGGCTAGCGAGCTGACGCTCGCCTGCTCCGCGTCGGAGAAGTCGTGGGCCGCCGCCTCCTCGGGCGTCGGAAAGCGTGTTGGCTTGCCCGAGCGCAGCCGGGCCATCGAAAGCCGGGCGGGGCCGGAGAGGTAGCGCGCGGTCTCGTCGTCCTCGGCGCAAATTGCCGCGCACGCGACCATCGCGTACGGCTCGGAGAGGAACTCCGAGGCCTGAAAGTTGGATCGGTAGAGCTCCATCGCGGCGTCGGTGTTGCGCGGCATGAAGTGATGTGCGAACGCGAAGGGCAGCCCCAGCATTCCCGCGAGCTGGGCCGAGTAGCCCGAGGAGCCGAGCAGCCAGATCTCGGGCATGTCGCCGGCGCCGGGCACCGCCTTGACGTGGCGATACGGGTCGCGTGGCGAGAACTCGCCCTTGAAGAATCCGATCAGCTCGGCGAGCTGGCGCGGGAAGTCCTCGTCTGAGAGGGGATCGGCTGAGCGACGCAGCGCCGAGGCCGTGATCTGGTCTGTGCCCGGCGCGCGCCCGATGCCCAGGTCAACGCGTCCCGGATAGAGCGACTCGAGCATCCCGAACTGCTCGGCAACGACAAGCGGCGGGTGGTTGGGCAACATCACACCCCCCGAGCCGACGCGGATCGTCTCGGTCTTCGCAGCCAGCGCCGCCGCGAGGACCGGCGGCGACGAGCTCGCGATGCCGGGAATGTTGTGGTGCTCGGCGACCCAGTGGCGGTGATAGCCGAGTCGCTCGACCGCCTGGACCAGATCGACCGAATTGGTCAGCGCCTCGTGGTGGCTCGACCCCTCACCGACGATTGCGAGATCGAGGACGGAGAGCTTCGGCGCGGCCACGGGGTGAGTGTGGCAAACGACTTCACGCGAGTCGCGGCTAGCGTCGTCAGGGACGACGTTTCGCGCGACTCGCGGGAGGGGGCGGGGGGCGGGGGCGCCCTCTCCTCCAAACGTCCAGTCGCCGCTCAAGACTCGGCAGGCCGCTGCCGAAAAAGAATTCGTGACGACATCAGTCCTGACCGCACCCGGGGGGGTGGCGATCGATCGGCTCATTCAGAGCCGAAACGTCCGGGCTCTATACCAACCGATAGTCAACCTCGACAGCGGCGAGACGGTGGCCTTTGAGGCCCTCGCACGCGGGCCAGAGGGCGATCCGCTCGAGATGCCGGCGAAGCTGTTCGGAGAGGCAGCACGCCACGGCCTCGTCGGCGACCTCGACCGGCTCTGCCGTGAGGTCGCCATCGACGGCGCGCTCGAGGCCGGGCTGTGCCCGCCGATGAGCCTCTTCGTCAACGTCGAGCCCTCCACGCTTTCAACCGGCGATCCGATCCTCAGCCACGAGCAAGAGCTGCTCGGCGGCGCCGTGCGGGTGATCGTCGAGTTCACCGAGCGCGATCTCAGCGCCCGGCCCGCCGACGTGCTTGGCGCGGTCGGATGGTTGCGAGCCCGGGGTTGCGGGATCGCCCTGGATGACGTCGGCGCCGATGAGCGTTCGCTGGCGCTACTGCCATTCCTGGCGCCCGACGTGATCAAGCTCGACATGCGCCTCGTGCAAGAGCGCCAGGCGAGCATGAAGGCAGCGCACGTGATCAATGCGTGCGCGGCCGAGGTGGAACGATCGGGCACCGTCCTGCTTGCGGAGGGGATCGAGACCGAGGAGCATCTCACCCGTGCCCGAGCGATGGGCGCGACGCTCGGCCAGGGGTGGCTATTCGGACGCCCCCGCGAACTGAGCCCAACCGATAACGATCCACCGCGCGCTGGCGGGGTCCTGCGCAGGGCGCTATCCCAGCCGCGCTCCGGCACCCCCTTCAACCTGATCGCCGACAGTCGCTCGATTCGTCGCGGTGACAAGCGTCTGCTCCTGGCGCTCTCGCGCCAACTCGAGGCCGAGGCCCTGCGGCTTGGGGACGAGGCCGTGTTGTTGGCGACCTTCCAGGAGGCGAAGTTCTTCACCGAACGCTCGAGCCGGCGATACGTCGAGATCTCCGAGCGGGCCGCATTCGTAGGGGCGCTCGGAGTTGGGCTCGAGTCTCAGCCTGCTCCCGGCGTTCGCGGGGCCGAAATTCGGCCCGACGATCCTCTGCGGTGCGAGTGGGATGTGGTGGCGATCGGCCCCCATTTCGCCGGCGCATTTGTCGCCCGTGATCTCGGCGATCAGGGGGTGAACGACGCCGATCGGCGTTTCGAGTTCTTCGTCACCTACGACCGCGACCTCGTTCTCGAGGCGGCGCGGGAGCTGATGGTGAAGATCGTTCCGAGCGTTTCCCCGAGTTAGCCTCGGACGAGGCGCGTAGCTCGATCAGGCGATCGCCCGGCTCCAGCTCGTTGGCGCGCGCGTCATCGAAGCGGATGAGCTCCTTGTCGCGGACAACGCCGAGGAACAGCGTTCCCGGCTCGGTGGAAGGCCGCGGTCCGGCGCTGGCGACCTCCTCCTCGACCACGTCGAGCCCCTGGCCGACGGTGAGGATGTCCTCGAGGATCTCGCTGACCTGCGGCGTCTGACTCGAGAGCCCGAGCAGGCGACCGGTGGCGGCGGAGGAGGTGATGACGCCGTCGGCACCCCCCTGGTGAAGTAGGTGGACGTTGTCCTCCTCGCGGACGGAGGCGACCAGCTTTGCTTCGGGATTGAGCTCGCGGACGGTGAGGGTGACCAGAATGGCGGTGTCGTCGCGGTCGACGCAGACGAGCACGGACGCTGCTTCAGCGATCCCCGCCTCATCGAGCGCCTCGCGGGTCGAAGCATCGCCGCCAACCGCAGCAACCCCGTCGGTTGTCGCACGCGTGCGGGCCACTGAAGCGTTGTCGATGACCACGATCCGTTTGGGATCGACACCCTTTCCGAGCAGCGTGTGGACGGCGGCGCGACCCTTGGTCCCGTAGCCGCAGACGATCGTATGGTCGCGCAAGTTCTTCCTCCATCTCGCCACGCGGAATGCATGGCGGCTTCGCTCGGCAAGTATCTCCAAGGTGGTTCCGACGAGGAGGATCAAGAAGAGCACGCGCGCCGGGGTCACCAGCAGCGTCGTGACCAGCCTCGCGTCCTCTGAGACCGGCCGGATATCGCCGTAACCGGTCGTCGTGATCGTCACCGTCGAGTAATAGAAGGCATCCAGCAGGCTGATCCCGCCGCCCTCTGGGTCGTAGTAGCCGTCGCGCCCGAGGTAGGTGACGAGGGCGACGAAGACGACTAACCCGATGGCGATCCCGAGACGGCGCAGGATGCGTCTCGCGGGACCGGCCTCTTCCGTCGGCAGGGCGATCCGCAGCGACTCGCGCGAGGTCATTCGGGCTTCGGCTTGGCCTTCCGGGCGAGCTTCACCCGCTCGACCTTGGCGAGCTCGACCTTGCGCAGGCGGACGGACTCGGGGGTGATTTCCACCGCCTCATCCTCGCGCAACAGCTCGAGAGCCAGCTCGAGCGTGGGCGGCCGCGGCGGGACGAGGCGGATCAGGATGTCGGCCGACGCCGCGCGCACGTTGGTTTGCTGCTTTTGCTTGGTCGGGTTGACGTCGAGATCGTCGGCGCGCGAGTTCTCGCCGACGATCATGCCCTCGTAGACGGGCTCGCCCGGCCCGACGAACAGCATCCCGCGATCCTGGAGGCTGAAGAGCGCGAAGCTGGCCGTGTCGCCGGCGCGGTCGGAGACGAGCGCGCCCGTGGGCCGAGTTCGCATCTCTCCTGCCCAGGGCTCCCAGCCCTCGAAGACGTGGTGAAGGATCCCGGTGCCGCGGGTCTCGGTGAGGAACTCCGTGCGAAAGCCGATCAGGCCGCGAGCGGGGGCGAGGTAGTCGAGACGCACCCAGCCGGTCGAGTGGTTGACCATCTGCTCCATCCGCCCCTTGCGCAGGGCGAGCATCTGGGTGACGACGCCGACGTACTCCTCGGGAACGTCGATCGCGAGCCGCTCGACGGGCTCGCAGAGCTTGCCGTTGACCTCGCGGGTGAGGACGCGCGGCTGGCGGGCGACAAGCTCGAAGCCCTCACGGCGCATCATCTCCAGCAACACGACCAGCTGTAGCTCGCCACGACCGTGCACCTCCCAGGCATCGGGCACCTCGGTCGGCTGGACGCGGATCGAGACGTTGCCGACGAGCTCGCGGTCGAGGCGGTCACCGATCTGTCGGGCCGTGAGCTTGGTGCCCTCCTTGCCGGCCAGCGGACCCTTGTTGACGCCGATGACGATCGAAAGCGAGGGCTCATCGACGGTGATCACCGGCAGCGGCCGTGGATCGTCGGGATCCGCGAGCGTCTCGCCGATCGTGACCTCATCGATGCCCCCGACGGCGATGATCTCGCCCGGTCCGGCCTCATCGGTCTCGACCCGATCGAGCGCCTCGGTCACATAGAGGTGGGCGACGTTTGCGCTCGCCACCGTGCCGTCGGCGCGACACCACGCGATCGGGGCTCCCTGGCGGATCGTGCCGTTGCGGACCCGGCACATCGCGAGGCGCCCGACGTAGGCATCGGCGTCGAGGTTTGTGACGTGGGCCTGCAGCGGAGCGTCCTCCTCGTACTCGGGAGCCGGGATCCGCTCGACCATGAGATCGAGCAACGGCTTGAGGTCGGTGCCCTCGGCGCCCTCGGTGAGCGAGGCCCATCCAGCCCTGGCATTGGCGTAGACGATCGGAAACTCGACCTGGTCGTCCGTTGCATCGAGGTCCAAGAACAGCTCGTAGACCTCGTCGACAACCTCCGCGATGCGGGCGTCGGGGCGGTCGACCTTGTTGACGACGAGGATCACCGGCAGGCGCGCCTCGAGCGCCTTGCGCAAGACGAAGCGGGTCTGGGGCATCGGACCCTCGGAGGAGTCGACCAGCAGCAGGATCCCATCGACCATCGTCAGTGCCCGCTCGACCTCGCCGCCGAAGTCCGCGTGCCCTGGGGTGTCGACGATGTTCAGCTTGACCTCGCCGTAGCGGACGGCTGTGTTCTTGGCGAGGATCGTGATCCCCTTCTCGCGCTCGAGGTCCATCGAGTCCATGACCCGCTCGGCGACGTCCTGGCCCTGGCGAAACGCGCCCGATTGCCACAGCATCGCGTCGACGAGCGTGGTCTTTCCGTGATCGACGTGGGCGACGATCGCGATGTTTCTGAGGTCTTCTCGGCGTGCCATGGCGGCCGCTGAGTGTGGCAGGAGCCCGTTTCGAGTACGTCGGAGATCGAACCGGCGCTTTGCCGAGTAGGGTGGCAGTAAGGTTTAAGGTTCAGTGTCTGACGCGATAAGAGAGGACGAAGCTTTGGCGACCGATGTCGAGGAGACCTCGGAGGCAGAAGTCCACGAGATCTCGGCCGAGAACGGCCCAGACGAGGGGGATACCAGCAAGTCGGAGGCGACCGCTAAGGCTGCGCCGGCAGAGGAGTTCCAGCGCTCCGCAGCGGCTGCGCGGGAATCACTCATCGCCGAACTGCAGCGGACCGTGGAGTCGGTCTCAACTGCGGTCGACGACGCCACCGCGAAAACCTTCGAGGAGGCTCAGGCCGAGGCGCGTCGCCAGGCTGAGGAGGCCAGCGCGCGCGTCGACGCTCTCGAGCGCGACGGTCTCGCGAAGTTGCGCGAGCTCGCCGATGAGCTGCTCGAGCGCTCGCAGTGGCTGTCGAATCAGCTCTCCGAGCTGACCTCACAGGCTGCCACCACGGCGTCGGAGATCCGCGCGGAGGACGGCCCCGCAAAGCTTCAGTCGCAGGCTCCGCCCGAGCGCGAGTCCGGGGTTTCAGACCTGGAGCGCGAGGCCGACGAGCGGATTGAGGCCGACGCCGACAGCTCGTCCGACGATGAGAAACAGGGTGCATTCGGCCTGTTCCGTCGCCGTCGTTCAGCCGACGTCTCGTAAATAGCCTGCTAACTTCGTAAATGTCGAGCGCCAACCGGGCGCTCGAGGAGTTCCGTTTCTTCCGTGCACTCGTGAGTGCGTCCGGGTCTCTGGATTCCGCACCACACTCATAAGGAGTTGCACCACATGTCCACGTTCGCCGATCTCGGCGTGACGCCCGCTGTTGCGGGCGCGCTTGCGAAGCGAGGCATCACCGCCCCCTTCGCCGTTCAAAAACTTGTCATCGAGGACGTCCTCGATGGCCACGACATCCTCGTCCAGTCACCGACCGGGTCGGGCAAGACGCTCGCCTTCGCGATCCCGCTGGTCGAGTGCCTCAACGTCGACGACCGGCCTCCGGCCGCGTTGATCCTCGCGCCGACGCGTGAGCTTGCGCTTCAGATCGAGGACGAGCTGAAGGCGATCGCCGCCGCGCGAAACCTGCGCGTCGCAGCCGTTTACGGCGGCGCTGGGCTCGAGAAGCAGGCCAAGCAGGCCGCACGCGCCCACATCATCGTCGCCACCCCCGGCCGGCTCGAGGACCTCCTCCAGCGCGGCGCGTTCATCCTCGACGAGCTGCGCATGCTGGTCATCGACGAGGCCGACCGGATGCTCGACATGGGCTTCAAGCCGGCCGTCGACCGGATCGTCCGCCAGACGCCCGATGACCGCCAGACGCTTTTCTTCTCCGCGACGCTCGAGGCCGCGGCGGGCGAGGTTGCCGAGGCCTATACCTACGAGCCCAGGCGCCATGTCCACGAGCCGGTGCGCGAGGACCGCGGCGAGGTCTCACACCGCTTCGTCCACCTCGACCACACGGCAAAGGTCGACACGCTGGTTGCCGAGCTGCGCGACTCTGAGCGCGGCCGGACGCTGGTCTTCGTTCGTACCAAGCACGGTGCCGACCGCCTGGTCAAGCGCCTCGCGAAGAAGAACCTGAGCGCGGTTGCCATGCACGGCAACAAGACTCAAAACCAGCGCAACAAGGCGCTATCGCAGTTCTCGTCGGGCAAGGTCGACACGCTCGTTGCCACCGACGTGGCCGCCCGCGGGATCGACGTCGACGACATCACCCACGTGATCAATTACGACGCGCCGGGTGACCGCGACGCCTACGTTCACCGTGTCGGGCGCACCGCTCGAGCCGGTCGTGACGGAGCGGGGGTGACGTTCGTCCTCGGCGATCAGGACGCCGAGATGGGCAAGATCGCTCGCGACCTCGGCCTCACCGATCAGTATCGAGAGGGTCGGGTTCGAACACTGCCTCGATCGCGGAATGATCACTCAGGCCGATCTCACGCCAGCCGTGGAGGTAGTCGCAGTAAGCGGTAGCGAGGCTCTTCGACGCGAGCACGTGGTCGAGGCGATGACCGGCCTTGCGGCGCGCTCGGGTGTGAAAGACCCAGGAGACGTCGCGCCGTTCGTAGCCGTTCATTAGCCGGAAGGCGTCGCCGAGATCCCATTCGGCGAGGCCGGCAACGACCGAGCGCTCCGCGGCGTCCCAGCGCTCGAACTGGTCGGGGTGGTTGTCCGCAAAGGTCACCACCTCGCCCTCGGTCGTTTCCAGGCGGGGCGCGTTGAAGTCGCCGCAGAGAACGCGGTGGTGATCGCTGGCGCGTGCGAGCGCCGCGTAGAGGGCCTCGCAGGTCTCGACCTTTGTCATGCCCCGACTCTGCGCCGGTGGGATGTGAACGTTGTGAAGCTCGAGCGGCCCGGCCGCGGTCGCGACCATGGTCGAGAGCACGCGTTCAGGCTCGGGCGCGCCGACGGCCGGCAGATGGCGCAGCGGCCAGCGCGAGAGGGTCAGGTTGAAAATTCTTCGGGCGTTACGAAATTCGCCCGAGTCGGCGGCGTGGGCAAGGCCCGCGTCGCCAAGCGCTTCGGCCCAGCGATCGCGCGTCGAGGGCCGGATCTCCTGCAGGCAGACGAGGTCCGGCTCCTGGCGCGCGACGGCGGCCATCTGCGCTGGGAGGACACCGACCCGGCCGGCCACGTTCCAGCTGATCAGCTTCGCGGCGACCCCTCCGAGTCAGGCGCGCGCCGCGAGCCAGGCGACGTGCTGTTCGCCGAGCGGGCTCACGGGCTCCTCGCCGGCGACGATCTCGCCCAGCAGCGCGCCCCAGTTCTGCTCGGCACGCACCTGTGTCGCGATCTGAAACAAGAGGCCCTCCATCCGCCGCAGGAGCAGCGCCTCCGGCGGCAGGGTCATCCGCTTCATCAGTTCGATCGCTTCGCTGGCGTCCTCGGTTCGCAGCACCTCCGCGCCGCGCCAGAGGTCGTCGGGCGCGAGGCGTCGCGGCTGGTCTTCCAAAAACCACCACCCGGCGTCACGCAGGTGAGCGACCAGGATCTCGCCGTCCCACTCCGACGATGCGCCGGGCAGATAGCCGAGCTCGCCCATCGCTGCGATCAGCGTCGGCGCGTCGGCGTTGCGCAGAGCGACGAAAACCTCAGCCTCGCGGCGCAGGTAGCCACGCGGCAGCTCGCTGACCATCCCGAAGTCAAAGAAGGCGATTCGGCCGTCCGCGCAGAGCAGGTAGTTGCCCGGGTGCGGGTCACCGAGCGCGACGTCGAGCGCGCCGGCGTTTGCGTAGAAGAATCGGTAGACGATTTCGGCGTAGCGATCGCGCACCTCGTCGGGTTCGTTGAGCACCTGTTCGAAGCCGAGGCCCTCGACCCATTCGGAGACGAGCACCCGGCGACGGCTGAGCGAGGTGTCGACGGCGGGAACCCGGACGAACGGGTGGTCGCGCCAGAAGCGCGCAAGCCGGCGATGTCCCGCTGCCTCGAGCTCGTAATCGCATTCGGCGGCGATCCGCTCGGCGAGTTCTGCGAGCACGTCCTTGACCTCGAGCCCTGGCATCAGTCGCCGCAGTAGCGGCGAGAGCATCCGCAGGTTGCGCATGTCCGACTCGACCGCCTCGGCGATCCCGGGGTACTGAACCTTCACCGCCACCTCCACGCCCTCGTGGGTGCGGCCGCGGTGCACCTGACCGATGCTTGCCGCGGCGGCGGGCTCGGGGTCGATTGCGGCGAGGACCCTCTCTGGGTCGTCACCCCACTCACCGGCGAGAACGCCGTGGATCTGCTTCCACGAAACCGGCGGCACGTCGTCGCGCAGCGACGCCAGGCGTCCCTGCAGGTAGGCCGACTGGTCGGGATCGAGGCCTGGGAACTCGATCGTGGACAGCACCTGACCGGCCTTCATAGCGGCGCCGCGCATCACTGAGAGCTGATCGACGAGGGAGTCGATCGTGGCGACAACACGGTCACCGCGCCTGCGAGCCCGCTCAGCGTCGTCGCCTCGGGCATCGAGACGGTCACCCGCCCAGCGGGCGGCGCCCCCGGCGGCCACTCGGCCGAGGGCCGCGGTGCGGGCCACCCGGCCACGGGTAGGTCCCTTGTTCGGGGAGTCGTCGTTCACGAAGTCAAGGTAGCGAGGGCTCGAACCGGCGCCGTCGAACCTGTAACCGGACAGACTGGCCATTCGGCGGGCAAAACTGAAGCTCGAGGCTGTTTTTGCCGATGGGCCAACACGTGGAAAGCGAATCCCTTCCCCTGATCGGGTCGACCCCCTCATACGACCGGCCGGCTTCGCCGCGAGCTGCCGACGAGGCCGCGCTCGAGCGCATCGAGAAGCGAATCGTCAAGGGCATGCGAGGTGTCGGCGCCGCGATCCTCCACGATGTCGCGATCCCGGCCACCGGGACCACGATCGACCACCTTTGCATCGCCCCCTTCGGGGTCACCGCAATCGACGTCGAGCGCGACGGCGATGCCGACGGCCGGGCTTACCTCGTCGATCGCGTGCGGCGCGAGTCGCAGGTCGTTGCGGCCGCGCTCACCGACGCGCTGGTCGGCCCCGAGATGGTCGCCGGCGCGATCTGTCGTGTCGCTCGCCCCGAGCAGTTGCGAGCCCAGTCGGCCGCCGGTGTCGTGATCAGCGGCCCGCGAACGCTGGCCCGGATCGCCCGGCGCGGCGTTTCGAGTGGCCAGATTGACGTTCAGCTCGCGCTCGCCGTTGCCCGCAATCAGTTTGGGCACGAGCACCAGCGCGCGCTTCGGCTCAGCAAGCCCGACGGCTTTCTGGCCTACCTCTAGCGTCCCGCGCGGTCCTAGGCCGGTGTGGGGACCGCGACCTCAACCGATTCGTCGTGGTCGACAACGACGCGGTTGCGGCCTGTGCGCTTGGCCTCGTAGAGGGCGCTATCGGCGCGGCAGAAGACCTGCTGGTAATCCAGCGGCTCGAACGGGCGGGTGGCGCCTACGCCGAAGCTCATCGAGACGTTGACGCCGCTGAAGGCGTCGTTTTCGAGGTCGGCCCGCAGCGACTCCGCGAGCGCGGCCGCAGCATCGGTGTCGGCGCCCGGGACCAGGATCAAGAACTCCTCGCCGCCAATGCGGTAGGCAAAGTCGAAGGCGCGCAGGCGCTTTCGGATCGTGTAGGCGACGTCGCGGAGCACTGCGTCGCCGATCGCATGACCGAGGGTGTCGTTGACATCCTTGAAGTGATCGAGGTCGCCGATGATCACCGCGACAGGATCGCCGGTGACGGCGGACTGCTGCTCGAGCTCCGCCACGCGGCGGTCGAGGGCGCGCCGGTTGAGCATTCCGGTGAGCTGGTCGAGGACGACCTCGTCTCGATGCTCAACATCGGAGCGCATCAGCGCCGTCGAGAGGATGCCGATTGCCCCCAACAGCGCCACCGGGGCAACCAGGGTCGGGGGGAAGTCATAGACGCCGCTCGCGTCGACGAGCAACGCCGATGCGACCATGCAAACGAGCGAGACGGCAACGCCGGCGGCGAGGCCGTGAAGCGAAAAGCGTGCCGGGAGGGTGATCACCGGGAGCACGAGCCATGGGATCAGTACGGGCTCCTGAGAGATGACGATGGTCGCCGTGATCACGAGCTCCGAACCGACGAAGGCTGCGAAAAGTGGGTACTCGGGCCGGTCCGTGCGCGCGCTCAGCCGTGCGGCAAGCGCGAAGACGGCGGCGGCGACGAAGAGCGGCAGGATTGTCCACCAGCCGAGCCACGGCCCCAGAGAGAGTGCGGCGATCGCGAGGGTGCCGATTGCGAGCCGGCGGACCGGGCCGAGCCGATGGTCCATGTCCAGCATGCGCTGACGGGCGTTGGCGCTCTCGCACAGCCAGGTGGCCTCGCTGACACGCGCGGGCCTTTCGGGCTCTGTTTCCTGATTACGATTCACCGTGGTCCATCTCCTCACACGGTTCATCGGCTCGTCCCCCCGGAACACTTGAATCCCTGCCCTATTGGGCGTCCGGATTGCAACAAGAGTTACGAATACGGAGATTTGATAGATTAGGTGGCCCGGGTCGCATGCTCTCGTGACCCCCGAGTGCGTTCCGTCGTGCGCCTGTGAGTGCTTGTCGGGGTCCTCGGATCGACACCATCGCTCACCCAAGGAGTTGCATTGTCCGCCGCCGATACAGGCACTCATCGTCTCGTAAACAAGCCCTCTCGCCGCCGTGGCGCCAACGAGACCCACTGCGCCCGCTGCGGAGTGATCTCGAGCTGGATGCCCGGCCACGAGCGCCGAGGCCCGCCAGCAGGCTGGGTTCGTCGAGGCGAGAAGGCCTACTGCCTGTCTTGCCGCCGCGCCCTCGCCACCGAGGAGGCCGATGCGGCCGCGCCGGAGGGTTCGACCCTCGAGGAGCGCGCGAAGATTCGCACGACCGCGCTGATCGAATTCGAGATCGATCGCGATCCGGACCGTCCCAACGGCGAGATCGCCAAGGTCGTCCGTTGCTCGGTCCCGGCTGTGCTCAAGGCGCGCAAGCGTCTCGAGGGCGAGACCAAGTAGCTGAGTGAGAGCGCGGGCTCGGATCGTCGGGGCGTTTGCTTCGACGGTCACCGTCGCGCTGCTCGCGGCGCCCGCGGCGCCCGCCGCGGTCTCCGAACGGGTGACCACGGTCGCGACGCCGTCCGCGCCAGGCCCCGCGCAGTACAACCGCGTCACCGTCCACGAGTTCGGCCCGAAGTCGGCCGATCGCGTCCTCGTGCTCATCCCGGGCACCGATGGGGGCGCCGGGAACTTCACCCCCACGGGCCGGTGGCTCGCCAAGAAGGTCCCAGGCCTACAGGTCTGGGCCGTCGACCGCCGCGAGAACGTCCTCGAGGACACGGCGATGTTCGAGGAGGGCCTCGCCGGGACGAAGACGCTCCAAGAGGTCTTCGATTACTACCTCGGCTGGATCGACGGCGCCACGCCGCCGAGCCACTACGAGTTCCTCGACAACTCCAAGTTCGCCTTCGCGAAGGAGTGGGGGATGGAGGTGGCCCTCAACGACGTGCGCGCGGTCGTGCGCAAGGCCCGCAAGAAGGGCAAGGAGGTCGTTCTCGGCGGCCACTCGGTTGGCGCCTCCCTCGCGATCTCGTACGCCGCATGGGACTTCAACGGCAGGCCCGGCTACAAGGATCTCGAGGGGACGGTTCTCATCGACGGGGGCCTGCTGGGCAGCTTCGACCCCTACAACCTCGCGCAGGCTCAGGCGGCTGTGAGCGAGCTCAACCAGCCCGATACGAGCCCCTTCCTCGATCTGCTCGGGATCGGCGTGCCCGAGGCGGCCGGGCTGTTTGCCGAGATCGGCGGCCTCTTCGCAAGGCTCGATCCCACCGGCGACGGCTCGACGCTTCAGAACTTCTCGCTGCTGCCGGAGGAGTTCAAGCCGCCGGTGCCGGCGACCAACCGGGCGATCCTCGGCTATGCGTTCGATCGCGACACCTCGCCGCCCTCGCTCGGCCTTCTCCATGTCAACGCCGGCGGGCTCGACACGAGCGTGCAGCCGGCCGACTGGCGCGACGGCGGCATCACACCCGTCTCGCGGATCGCCCAGGTCTTCGGCCAGGAGCCCACCAACGGGGTCGATTGGTATTTCCCGCGGCGGATCACGATCGACGCCAACGGTGCCGATCGGATGAAGCAGAACGACGTGGCGAAGTTCCTCGGCCTGCGGCTGAAGCACACGGCCAGGATCGACCTCCCCCTCTACGTTTTCCAGACCGCCAACACCGACGGCGATGTGCTCAAGGGCGCGCGTAACTTCATCAGGCGCACCAAGACCACAAAGGCCCAGGCGACGCTGGTCAACCGCGACCCCGAGACAAGCCATCTCGACCCGCTGATCGCACGCCCCGCGAAAAACGACTACCTCAAGACCGTCAAGCCGTTCTTGGTCGAGGCCTTCGGCAACTAGCCGCCCGCCCGGCGCGGTGCGGGGGCGGTGCGGGGGCGGTGCGGGGGGTGAACGTCCCGCGTTGTTCCGTAGCGGGGGGTATTTGGGACGTTCGGCGGGGTGGGGGGCGTTGGACGCCAGTTGGACGCCTGCACTGGACGATGGTCTGGATGGAGGTTATGGTCGTTCAGACGACACGGAGGTCTGAATCGTGAGGACGAGTCGCGTTGCGCTTGCCGGGTTGGCTGTTGGCGCGACCGCGCTCTTTCTCGGCGCGAGCGAGGCGAGTGCCAGCGTTGGCCAGCTGACCCAGAAGGCGGGAACCGCCGGCTGCATCTATGAGGGTGGGGTTCCCGCGCAGTGCGCTTCGGGGCGTGGCGTGGCCGCCACCGACTCAGCCGTGAGCCCCGACGGCAAGAACGTCTACACGGTCTCCTTCAACTACACCAACGATGCGGTGAGAGGCACCCTTGCGATCCTCGACCGCGATCTGGACACAGGCGTGATCACGCAGAAGGCCGGCACCGCCGGCTGCTTTCGCGACCCAACGTTCGGCGCCGGTACCTGTGAATCGCTGGACCGACTTAGTAAGGCAACTGGCGTCGCGATCAGCCCGGACGGTAAGAGCGTCTACGTGTCGGATTACCACACCATGTCGGTGCGGGAGTTCACACGCGACACCTCGACCGGCGAACTGACGCCCGGGGCGTGTTACGACGCGACGGTCGGTCCGCCGTGTGGAGACGTCCGCGGGATGGGCAGGCCGGACCGCATTGTCGTTAGTCCGAACGGCCTCAACGTCTACGTCGCGGGCACCGACTTCGGCAACTCCGTCGTGATCTTCGATCGCGACCCGGTCTCCGGCGACCTTGAACAACCGGCCGGCACCGACGGCTGCATTTCCGACGACGGCACGGGAGGCGAGTGCGTCAACGGGCGGCTGCTCGTGCATCCGGAGGGCATCGCGATCGCCCCCGACGGGAGGAGCGTCTACGTCACCGGGCGGAATACCGACGGGGTCTTGGTATTCGATCGCAACCTCACCACCGGGCTCCTCACGCAGAAGGCCGGGGCGGAGGGGTGCATTGCGCAGCCCCCCACCGACGACGGCGGATGCGCGGACAGCAGGGCAACCGACCAGGATGGCGGCGGCGGCTCGATGAAGAGCCCCGTGGTCAGCGCCGACAGCAAGAACGTCTACGTTCCGGCGAATGCCTCCAACGCGGTCGCGATCTTCGACCGCGACACGAGCGGTGGGGCGACTCACGGCGAGCTCGATCAGAAACCGGGAACGGCTGGCTGCATATCCGAGAACGGCCTCGACGGGCTCGGCGGAAACTGCCAGAACGGACGCGCGCTGACCGATGCGTTCGACTCCGCCGTGAGCGCAGACGGACGGAGCGTTTACACCGGCGGCGCCGGCATCGCTGCCTTCGATCGCGACCCGAGCACCGGCGAGCTGACCCAGCCGGCCGGGCAGGCGGGGTGCGTCAATGAGGGTGGCACCGACGGCTGCCACAACGCATTTGGGAATGGCGGCATCGGCGGCGCCCCCACGATCAGCCCCGATGGAGAGACTTTCATCGCGGGTGTCGGCAACAACTACGGCCTCGCCATCTTCGACCGCGAGGCGCCGCCCCCGACGGACACCGACGGCGACGGGATCGTGGACGCGATCGACAACTGCCCGAACGTGGCGAACGCCGACCAGGCGAACGCCGACGGCGATTCGCAGGGTGACGCTTGCGATTCTGACGACGACAACGACGGCGTCCCGGATGTCAGCGACAACTGCCCGACGCAGTTCGCGACAACGCCGGACGGTTGTCCCGGATTCACGCTTACCGCGGTCACGCCCGATCACGCCGGCCCGGGGATCGCGACGCTCACCCTCAAGGGCGCCGGTTTGACAGGGAATCCCGACGTCCGGCTCGTCCGCGCCGGCCATCCGGACCTTGTCCCGCTGTCCGTCGCGACAAAGGCCGGTGCTCGGGCTCTCGAGGCACGCTTCAACCTCGCGGGAGGCGTCGCCGGTGATTACGACATCGTGGTCAGTCGTGGCGGCGTCACTCAGACGCTCCCCAACGCCTTCCAGCTCGACCGTCTCGCCGGCGCACGGATCAAGCCTGAGATCCTCGGCAACGCTGGTGCGCTCGGCAATTACCCGAAGACGCTGATCCTCAGCGTCTCGAACGTCGGCAACGTCGATGCCACCAACGCCGTCGTTCGCGTCGATGGTGTCCATACCGGCGGCGAGTTCGACGTCAGCGGGACAGGCGCGGGCGGAATTAACATCGACAACGGTGCCTCCCATGGGCTTGCCGTCAGCATCGACCGCATCCCGCCCGAATCGTCGAAGATCTTCCTGATCAAGTTCACGCCGATCGGCCCGGCGCACGCGATCTACAAGCTGCAGGCGAGCGCCGTCGCGGACCACATCGCCGACAGCACGATCGATCCAACCGATGCATCCGCGCGGTTGACGAATGACGTCTCCAGTCAGTCGGCCACCGATGAGAGCGGGGTCCTGCACATGGCCGGAGGGGCGTCGAACGTCGACATTTCATATGCACTCGCCTTCAGTCCGGGCGCGACGAAGCGCGACCCCGCCGTGACGCGGACCGCCGGGGGAATGCAGATCCGTGGTTGGCTGCCGAAGCCGGGGACGGAGCCTCCGACCTCGTCAACGAAGCCGGGTGCGACGAATGGCGAGCTGACGCTGACGCTCTCGGGCCCGCTCGACGCCCTCAAGTCGGTGCGCGACGGCACCGGCAATAACGCGATGACGGCTCAGCGCGAATGGATCGCCGACTGTCTGCTGGCGCGCAAGTACATCGACCAGGGTGAGCACGACACGCTCAACGAGCTGGCCGAGGGTGGCCAGACCGTCGAGGCGGTCGACATCGGGCTTCAGGAGGCCGCCGCAGACGCCCTTTTGAGCGGCCAGTTCGAGACCTTCGCGGCGCTGATCGTCGGTGCCTGGGAGGCGAAGCTGACCGAGTACCTCAAGGCCGCCGCGAAGAAGGATCCGACGAACCCGTTCTTCAAGGGCAAGACCGAGGCCGAGATCAACGGCGCCGTGTTCGAGATCTGCCGACGCTCAGATCCGCCGCCGCTCCCGCCTGATCCGAACGGTCCACCGCCAGAGGAGCTTCCGCAACCGCCGCCGCCGGCGCCTCCTCCGCCACCGCCGCCTCCTCCGCCGCCCCCGTTCAACCTCGAGGTCTTCTATCCCGCGGACCCGAACGACAAGGTCGGTCCGCAGGGCTCCGGCGCGGGCCACTTCGTCACCCCCGGCGGGCCGATGCCCTACGTGGTGTTGTTCGAGAACAAGGCCGACGCGGGCGCTCCGGCGCACGAGGTGCGGGTCACTGACCAGCTCGACGCGTCGAAGTACGACCTGGACACGCTTGAGCTCGGCCCGGTGTTCTTCGGCAACGACACGGTGATCAGCCCGCCCGCCGGCCTGCAGAACTGGACCGACACGGTCGACCTGCGGCCAGCGCAGAACCTGATCGTCCAGGTCGACGCCGAGCTCAATCGCCAGACCAACGTGCTCAGCTGGCATCTGCAGGGTCTCGACCCGGCGACGGGCGAGCTGCAGACCGACCCGAGCATTGGCTTCTTGCCGCCCGATGTGAACCCGCCTGAAGGGCAGGGGGGCGTGACCTTCGCCGTCGAGTCGAAGCCCGGGCTGGTGACCGGCGACTCGATCTCCAACGGTGCCTCGATCGTCTTCGACCGCAACGAGGCGATCATCACGCCCAACTACGTCAACGCGATCGACACCACCCCGCCGAAGAGCAAGATCAAGTCCGCGAAGGCGAAGAAGGGCAGCTGCGCCAAGCTGAAGGTGAAGTTCGGCGGCAGCGACGCCGGTGCCGGGATCGCCTATCGCAACGTCACCGTGTCACGCAACGGCCGCGCCTACGAGCCCTGGCGCGCGCGCACGCCGAAGAAGTCGGAGATGTATTCGGCCACGAAGGCCGGCGCCTACACGTTCCGCAGTGAGGCGATCGACGGTGTCGGCAACGCTGAGCTGATCACCGGCGGGCTATGGGACTCGATCGTCAAGTCCGTGAAGCGCAAGGGCAACAAGCTCCGTATCACCTTCAACAAGGGTGCGGCCAAGGCGGCCGGCCTCAAGAAGCTCAAGGTCGCCGCCAACAACAAAAAGAAGGCGAGTGCCAAGAAGTTCCCGAAGAAGGTGACCTTCGGCGGACTCAAGACGGGCGGCAACTCCATTGCGCTGAAGGCAAGGAGCGCCGCCGGCAAGGTCAGCGAGAGCCGCGTCGTCGCCTTCTGCCCGAAAACCCGAGCGAGACGCGGCTAACGTCGCCCCCGGCGACGTTAGGTGCGACTCGCGCCGTGTGAAGACGAGTACGGGGTGAGCTCAGCGGACGAAGAGGATCTCTGAGTACTTCGGTAGCGGCCAGAGATCGTCGGCAACGACCTTCTCGAGCCTGTCCACGACATCGCGGACCTCGGCCATCGCCGCGAGCTGACTGTCGCGCGCGTACTTGGCGAGCTCGAGACCCTCGACGCCGTCGGGGTACTGATTGGCCTGTTCGAGCTTGCTGATCGCCTCGGCAAGGGTGACCACGAGCTCCTTCGTCTGGCCACCGATCCCCGTCTCCGAGATGCCGGCGGCATCGACAAGCGCCAGGTACTTGAGGGTCGCCGGCATGATCATCGTCTTCGCGATGTCGTGGGCGGTCTCCGCCTCGATGTTCGCCTTGCTGACGTACTGCTCGAGCCAGACCTCATAGCGCGATTCGAGCTCGCGCTCCGAGAGGACCGCGTATGCGTCGAAGGCCTCGATCGTGCTCGGCGCGACCACCTCGGGCAGCGCATCCGGCGTCGTCTTGAGGTTCTTCAGGCCGCGCTTCTCCGCCTCGGCGTGCCACGCCTCGTCGTAGTTGTCACCGCCGAAGATGATCTGCTTGTTGGCGCCGTAGGAGTCCTTGACCACTGCCTTCACGGCGTCCTCGATCGATGAGCCGTCGCCGACCTTCTTCTCGACCTGATCGGCGAGATCGTCGATCGCCTCGGCGACGATCGTGTTGAGGACCGTGTTCGGGAAGGCGAGCGACATGCTCGACCCAAGCGCGCGAAACTCGAACTTGTTGCCGGTGAAGGCAAACGGCGAGGTCCGGTTGCGGTCGCCGCCGTGCATGGGCAGCGGGGGCAGGACCGGGGTGCCAAGGCCGAGGACCGAGCCGGGCGTGTTGCCGTCGCCCTCGCCCGTTGCGATCGACTCGAACGCCGTATCGAGCTCGGCGCCGAGGAAGACCGAGATGATCGCCGGAGGCGCCTCGTTGGCGCCGAGGCGGTGGTCCTGGCCGATGTTGGCAACCGACGCCCGCAGCAGCCCCTGGTGCTTGTTGACGGCCTGGATGACGGCCGAGCAGAAGAACAGGAAGCTGATGTTCTCCGCCGGGGTGTCACCCGGCTCCATCAGGTTGTGTCCCGTGTCGGTCCCCATCGACCAGTTGTTGTGCTTGCCGGAGCCGTTGACGCCCGCAAACGGCTTCTCGTGCAGCAGGCAGACGAGGCCGTACTTGCGCGCGACGTTCTGCATCACCTGCATCGTCAGCTGCTGGTGGTCTGAGCCGACGTTGGAGTTCTCATAGATCGGGGCGAGCTCGTACTGGCCCGGTGCGACCTCGTTGTGGCGGGTCTTGACCGGGACTCCGAGCTTTCGCAGCTCGATCTCGCAATCCATCATGTAGGCGAGCACGCGCTCCGGGATCGAGCCGAAGTAGTGGTCGTCGAGCTCGTGACCCTTCGGCGGCTTCGCGCCGAACAGCGTGCGCCCGGTTGTCACCAGGTCGGGACGCTCGAAGAAGTACTGCTCGTCGATGAGGAAGTACTCCTGCTCGGGACCGACCGTCGTGAAGACACGCTGAGCCTTGTCGTCGCCGAGAATCTGAAGCGCGCGGATCGCCGACTTCGACAGCGCGTCCATCGAGCGCAGCAGCGGGATCTTTCCGTCCAGTGCCTCGCCGGTCCACGACGCAAACGCAGTCGGAATGCACAGCAGGGCGCCGTTGGGGTTCTCGAGGATGAATGCCGGGCTCGTCGGATCCCAGGCCGTGTAGCCGCGGGCCTCGAACGTGGCGCGGATGCCGCCGGTCGGAAACGACGAAGCGTCGGGCTCGCCCTGGATCAGCTCCTTGCCGGAGAAGTCGGCGACGGCGCCACCCATGCCGTCGGGCTCGAAGAAGGAGTCGTGCTTCTCCGCGGTGAGGCCGGTCAGCGGCTGAAAGACGTGGGTGTAGTGGGTCGCACCGCGTTCGAGCGCCCACTCCTTCATCGCCTCGGCGATCTCGTCGGCGAGGTCGGTGTCCAGCGCAGCTCCGGTGGCGAGCACCGCCTCAAGCTCGTTGTAGGTGTCCTCGGCGAGCCGGTCCTTCTGGACCGTGGGGCCGAAAACGTTCTGGCCGAACGCGTTGTTGGACTCTTCCGTGAGGTCGACCGTCCCGAGCGATTCGCCATTGGCGCTCCACTGCGTCGCGGTTACGTTCTGCTGCCGGATCCTCGTCATCGGGGTGTTCAGCCTCCTACAGGACTATGGTCCCGCGCGGTGGCGGGACCCGTGCTTTGGTCGGGTCGGATTCGAGGCCTCAAGCGTAGGGCTGGGGCCCATCGGCCCTTCTGTCCGAACGTCCAAATCTAGCCGGGATCCGTTCGCCCTGTTGTACGGGTTAGCTGCCTGTGCGTGGGCGCCAGCGACCGCTCGGCTCGGTCAGGTGCCGGTCGACCGCCCGCGCGCAGCGGCGGCCCTCCGCGATTGCGCTGACGATCAGCGACTGACCGATGCGCGCGTCGCCGGCCGCATAGACACCCTCGTGCGAGGTCGTGAAGTGGCGCGCGTCGACGTTTCCGCGCTTGTCGGTCTCGAGCCCGAGCGAGCCGACGACGTCGTCGTGGGCGGGGTGAAGGAAGCCGATCGCGATCAAAACGAGGTCCGCGGGCATCGTGAACTCGCTGTCCGGCACCGGCTCGAGCGTGCGCGAGGAGTTGCCTGTCACGCGGCGGCCGATCAGCTTGGTGACGCGCTCGCCGTCGCCCTCGAGGCCGATCACCTGGTGGCCAAAGCGACGCTCGCCGCCCTCATCGAGCGCGTAGGTGGTGAAGGAGCGCTTCGGGGCGAGGGGCCACGGCGTATCCGGGTAGCGGCCATCGGAGGGCACCTCGGGATAGACGTCGAGCAGGGTGGCCGAGAGCGCGCCCTCGCGGTTGGCGTTGGAGATGCAGTCCATGCCGGTGTCGCCGCCGCCGATGACGACGACGTGCTTGCCCTCGGCGACGATCTCCTTACCCGGTTCGGTGTCGCGCGCGACCTGACCGCCGTCGCGGGCCACGAAGCGGTTGCGCTGATAGAGGTAGTCCATCGCGAAGTGAACGCCGGCGAGCTCGCGCCCGGGCGCCTCGAAGTCGCGTTCGACGCGCGAGCCGATCGCGATAACGACCCCGTCGCATTCAGCCGCGAGCTTCGCGGCGTCGACGTTGCCGCCCACCTCGGCGTCGTACTCGAACCTCACGCCCTCCTCTTCAAGCAACTTCACGCGCCGGTCGATCATCCACTTCTCGAGCTTGGCGTCGGGCACGCCGAAGCGCATCAGCCCGCCCGGGGCCTCGTCGCGCTCATAGACCGTGACCTCATGGCCGACCTGGTTGAGCTCGGCGGCGGCGGCGAGCCCAGCCGGCCCGGAGCCGATCACCGCGATCCTGTTGCCGGTGCGGCGCTGCGGTGGGTTCGGCTTGATCCAGCCCTCCTCGAAGCCGCGATGGACGATCGCGTACTCGATCTGCTTGATCATCACCGGGTCGTCGTCGATGGCGAGGACGCACGCCGATTCGCAGGGGGCGGGGCAGATCAGGCCGGTGAACTCGGGGAAGTTGTTGGTGGCGTGAAGTTGCTCGCATGCCGCCTTCCAGTCGTTTCGGCGGACGAGGTCGTTCCAGTCCGGGATCAGATTGCCGAGGGGGCAGGCCGAGTTGCAGAAGGGGACGCCACAGTCCATGCATCGCGCGCCCTGAAGGCGCAGCTCGTCGGCGGGGAGGACCCCGAAGATCTCGCGGTAGTCGCCGACCCGCTCTCCTGGGTCGCGCTCCGGATCGGAGACCCGGCGGATCTCCATGAAGGCGCGTGGGTTTCGGCTCATAAGGAAATGATCGCGTGAGCTCCGCTTTACGCTGCGAGAGTTCGGAATTCGGCGGTCTTGGGCCCGCCGACATCCTCGCGACGGGCGAGCGCCGCAGCGTACTCCCGTGGGATCACTCGTACGAACCGCTCGATCTCCGCCTCCCAGTTGTCGAGCAGTCGCGCCGCGACCGCGGACCCGGTGCGAAAGAGATGCTCGGTCAAGAGCGCCAGCAGCTCCTCGCGCTCGTCAAGCGGGACCGGTTCGAGGTCGACGAGCTCGGTGTTGGCGCGAACGGGCATGTGATTGTCCGGGTCGTGAACCCAGGCGATGCCGCCGCTCATGCCCGCGGCGAAGTTATGGCCGGTCGCCCCGATGATCGCCGCGCGGCCACCGGTCATGTACTCGCAGCCGTGATCGCCAACCCCCTCGACCACGCACAGCGCGCCAGAGTTTCGCACCGCAAAGCGCTCGCCGGCGAGGCCGCGGAAGAAGGCGCGGCCGCTGGTCGCGCCATACAGGGCGACGTTGCCGATGATCACGTTCTCCTCGGCGGCAAACGGCGACGACTCGGCCGGGTGGATCGCGAGCACGCCGCCCGAGAGACCCTTGCCCACGTAGTCGTTTGCCTCGCCCTCGAGCGCGAGTGACACCCCGGGCGCCAGCCAGGCCCCGAAGCTCTGGCCCGCCGAGCCGGTGAGCCTGATGTCGATCGAGTCGTCGGGCAGGCCGTGAGGGCCGTGCTCGGCCACCAGCGCATGCGAGACGCGCGCGCCGGCGGTCCGGTCGACGTTGCGGATGGTCGCGCTCAGCTGAACTCGCTCGCCGTTCTTGATCGCCGGCTCGGAGCCCGGCAGCAGCTCGCTGACGTCGTAGTGCTCGTCGGGAGGCTCCGGCGCGCGGGTCTGGTGGCGGGGTGCCGCGGGGTCGACGGTCTCGGGCAACACGAGCAGGTCCGAGAGATCGATCAGCCGTCGCTTGTGGCCCTTCGGGTGGGCCTGCTGGCCGAGCATCTCGACCCTGCCGATGATCTCCTCGAGGCTGCGTACGCCAAGTGCGGCGAGCTGGGCGCGGACGTCCTCGGCGACCAGGTAGAGGTAGTTGACGACGTGCTCGGGGCGACCGGCGAAGCGGGCACGCAGCTCCGGGTCCTGGGTCGCAACCCCGACGGGGCAGGTGTTGAGGTGACAGACGCGCATCATGATGCAGCCGGTCGCGATCAATGGCGCGGTCGAGAAGCCGTATTCGTCGGCACCGAGCATCGCGCCGACGATCACGTCGCGGCCCGTGCGCATGCCACCGTCCACCTGGACGACGATCCGCGAGCGCAGGTCGTTTCGCAGCAGCGTCTGCTGGGTCTCGGCGAGGCCGATCTCCCACGGCACGCCCACCTGCTGAATCGACGACAGCGGCGAGGCGCCCGTGCCGCCGTCGTGGCCGGCGATGACGACGTGGTCGGCGCCCGCCTTGGCAACGCCCGCTGCAACCGTTCCGACTCCTGCCTCGGCGGCGAGTTTCACCGAGACGGTCGCGTGCGGATTGGCGCCGCGCAGGTCGTAGATGAGCTGCTTGAGGTCCTCGATCGAGTAGATGTCGTGGTGGGGAGGCGGTGAGATCAGGCCGACGCCCGGGGTCGCGAAACGCAGCTGGGCGATGTACGGATCGACCTTGTGACCCGGCAGCTGGCCGCCCTCGCCCGGCTTTGCGCCCTGCGAAATCTTGATCTGGATCTGGTCGGCGGAGGAGAGGTAGTGAACGGTCACGCCGAAGCGCCCGGACGCGACCTGCTTGATCCGCGAGCGGCGCTGATCGCCGTTGGGGTCGGGCGTATAGCGGCGGATGTCCTCTCCGCCCTCGCCGGAGTTCGACATCCCGCCGATCCGGTTCATCGCGACGGCAAGCGTCTCGTGCGCCTCGGGCGAGAGCGCGCCGAGGCTCATGCCACCGGTGGTGAACCGCTTGAGGATCTCCTTGATCGACTCGACCTCCTCGAGCGGGATCGGGTCACCGGCCGGCTTGAACTCGAGAAGGCCACGCAGCATCGCAAGCGCCCCGTTCTCGGAGTTGACACGCTCGCGAAACTCGTCGTAGCGCTCGTGTGCGTCGATCCCATCGCCATTCGCGCGGACCGCGAGCTGCAGTGCGGCGATCGTCGCGGGATCCCAGGCATGGCGTTCACCGTCGCGACGCCAGGCGTAGACGCCGCCCTGGGGCAGCAGCGAGGCGTGGGCGGCCGGCAGCAGCGAGTCCTCCACGTGCTCGGGCAGGTTGCGGTGATGCTGCTCGGGGTAGGCGCGGGCGTGGCGCTCGAGCGCCTCGCGAGCCAGCTCGCCGAGACCGACGCCACCGACGGTCGAGGGCGTCCCGGTGAAACAGCGCTCGATCACGTCACGATCGAGCCCAACGGCCTCGAAGATCTGGGCGCCGCAGTAGGACTGAATCGTGGCGATCCCCATCTTCGAGATCACCTTCAGCAAGCCCTTGCGGATCGCGGCGAGCAGCCGCTCGAGGGCCTCGTCGTGAGAGAGGTCGGAGGGGAGCTCGGCGCGGCCGTGAAGATCGGTCAGCGACTCGAACATGAGGTACGGGTTGACCGCCGCGGCGCCGAAGCCGATCAGCGCCGCGAGGTGGTGGATCTCTCGCGGTTCGCCGGATTCCACGACCAGAGCCGTCTGCAGTCGGCGCCCGGCACGGACGAGATCGTGGTGGACGGCGCCAAGGCCCAGCAGCGAGGGAATCGCAACTCGGTCGGCGCCCATCGCGCGATCGCTCAGGACGATCAGGTTGGCGCCGGCGTCGAGCGCGGAGTGCGCTTCAGAGCAGATGCGATCCAGCGCCTCGGTGAGCCCCGACTCTCCGGCCGACAGCGGCCAGGTCATGTCGATCGTCGTCGGCGTGATCGCGGGGTGCTCGGCGCGCGCCATCCGCTCGAGCTCGGAGTTGGTCAGGATCGGCTGGTCGAGGACGAGCTGTCGCGGGTGATCGGGGCCGTCGACGAGCAGATTGCCCTCGGAGCCCAGGCGCGACTCGAGGCTCATCACGATCGACTCACGCACGGAGTCGATCGGCGGGTTGGTGACCTGAGCGAAGCGTTGCTTGAAGTAGGAAAAGAGCGAGGGATCACGCTCGGACAGCGCGGCGAGCGCGAGGTCATTGCCCATCGAGCCGGTCGGCTCGATGCCGGCCTCGGCCGCCGGGGAGATCACCACCCGCAGATCCTCCTGCGAGTAGCCGAAGGCGAGCTGGCGGGTGCGAACCGGCTCGGTGGGACGCGCCGGCTCGCGCTCGTCGAGGTCGGCGATACGGATCTCGCCCTCGTCGCACCAGCGGCCGTAGGGGTTGGAGCGGGCGACCTCGAGTTCGGCCTCGCCGTCGGCCTGCAAAATCCCGCGCTCGAGATCGACGATCAGCATCCGCCCGGGATGCAGACGGCCACGCCGGACGACGCGCGCGGGATCGACGGGCAAAACGCCGGCTTCCGAGCCGACCACCACGACGCCATCCTCAGTAACCAGCCAGCGACCGGGGCGCAGGCCGTTGCGGTCCAGGCAGGCGCCGACCGTGGTCCCGTCGGAAAACGCCATCGCCGCAGGGCCGTCCCATGGTTCGAGCACCGACGCGCTGTAGCGGTAAAACCCGTGGAGCTCAGGGGCCATGTCGTCGCGGCCGATGTGCGCGGCCGGGATCATCATCATCATCGCGTGCGGCAGCGAACGGCCGGCGAGCAGCAGCAGCTCGAGCACGCGATCGAAGGCGGCCGAATCGGAGCTGCCGGCCCGAATCAACGGCATGCATCGCTCGAGGTCATCCCCCTCGAAGAGCTCGGAGCGAAGCGCGGCCTCCCGGGCACGCATCCAGTGGACGTTGCCATTGATCGTGTTGATCTCGCCGTTGTGCGCGAGCAGCCGCAGCGGCTGCGCCAGCTCCCAGCTCGGGAAGGTGTTGGTCGAGAAGCGCGAGTGCACGACGGCGAGCGCGCTCTGCAGCTCGGGGTCGCGAAGGTCGTCGTAGAAGCGGCCGAGCTGGGGCGCGGTGAGCATCCCCTTGTAGACGAGCGTTTTCGACGAGAAGCTCGAGATGGTCAGATCCGATCCGGCGTCGAGCTCGGCGATTCGCCGGGCGACGAACAGTCGTCGCTCGAACGCGTCCTGATCGGCGACCTTGGGGCCGGCTCCGACAAGCAGCTGGCGAAACTCGGGGGCGACGTCGCGGGCGGTATGCCCGCAGTTGGTGAGGTCGACCGGCACCTCGCGCCACCCGAGGGGCAGCTGGCCTGCGGCGATCACCGCGTGTTCGATGATCTGTTCCTGCTTGGCCCAGAGGCTCGGATCGCGCGAGAGAAAGCAGTTGGCGACGGCGACGCTTCCGGCATTGGGAAGCTGGGCCTCGGTGAGCCCGAACTCGCCCACCCGCGAGCGCAGAAACGAGTGCGGGAGCTGGATCAGGACACCGGCGCCGTCGCCGGTCGTCGGGTCGGCGCCCGCCGCCCCGCGGTGCTCGAGGTCGTCGAGCGCCTGGAGCGCAAGATCGATCACCTCGTGGCGGGCATCGCCATCAAGGCGCGCGACGCAGGCGACGCCACATGCGTCGTGCTCAAAGCGCCGGTCATATAGACCAGCGGCGCGGGTAGGCGAAATCGCGCCCGCGGTCGCGGGTTCAGGGCGGCTCACGCCATCAAAAATACCGGCCCAAGCGCCGACTAGGGCGCCGAGCTGGAGTAATCGGCGACCCGCTTATAGGCCTGGTCGGCAGACCTAATGCGCCGTTACCGGGGCAAATAGCGCTGCGGGATGGTCCGGATCCGGGTTCGTGTCGGGCGCGGATGGGTCGACCGCGAATTTGCGGGAGCGCAGCCTGTAACGGTTGGCGGTGATCACGAAGCGGTACTTCCCAGGCTTCGCCCTGGGGGAGATCTGCCAGTGGACGTTGTAGAGCCCTTCGGAATCGCCGGTCCAGACGATCGCGGTTCCGAGGTCGTCGGTCGTGCGCTTCCATCCGCCTCTCACCCTCCGCTCGATCGCGATGAAGCGGCGGTCGAGGCGGCGATCGAGCCCGCGCGGGCCGCCCTGCCACTTGAACACGGCCTGAGCGCCAGGCGGCGTCGCCAGCGGCTGAGACACGGGGCTCGCACTGTCGGCGCCCTTGCCAAACGGCGCTCCGTTCGCCTCGACGCCGTGTCGGGGGTCGAAGGGGTAGGGCTTCGGTGGACGTTTGCCGTCGCGCATGTTGCGCGCCATCTCGACCATCACGTCGGTGAGCGCGGCGCCCGACGCAGGCCCGTAGATCGTCGAGCCGCCCTCGTAGTGTTGGCGGTCGTACTCCTCGGGGGTGGTCAGGTACTGGATGAACTCGTTCGTCAGACCCATGACGCTGACGCCCCTGACGCCGAGCTCCCGGGCGATGGCGATCACCCGCTTGCGAGCGCGGCGGCCGACCTCGACCGTTGCCTCGCCGGGGAAGGTGATGATGATCCGCTTGCCGATGCGCACCAGGAAGATCGGGACGGCGCTGGGGTAGCTGTCCTTCGTCGTCGCGAACGGGATCCCGAGCTTGTGGCCCTGGTTCGGCTCGGTCTCGGTCGACGCGCGATCGCCCTCGTGCGATCGCTGGGTCAGGTCATAGAGCGGACCGCGGCCCTCCTCTGAGCCGGTGAGAAACGGCTCGCCAGCCTGCGGTGAATCGGCGACCACCCCGTCGGATGTCGTCTGGCCGCAGAAGCACACGCGCGTCCAGAGCAGGTCGACCGCCGGGGTGGTGTCGAGGTGGCGGCCGGCGCGCTTCCACGCCTTGAACATGGCCTTGCCCTCCTTGATTCCGACGCGCTCTGCGATCAGGGGACTCTGGCCATCGAGGCCCGCCGACTGATCACCCTCGTTGGAGTTCGGGAAGACGTTGATCACGGGCTGGGACTTCGGCACGCGCCCGGCGCGGCGCATCTTCGCCTCGAACGTGCGGGTCGCGTAGCCGGTGTGATCCTGCGTATACACCTGGTATTCGGAGGGAACGACGGTGCCGTGATTGGCGAACGTCGACCAGGCGCCGATCGGGGTGAGCGACCTATCGGGCTCGATTCGATCGACGCGAAGGACGCTGACCAGCGGGTCGATCGTGTTCGGATAGCCGAGGGGATCCTGCTCGACGCTGCCCTGACCCAGCTCCTCGATCACCCCGTGGTTGGCGAGGTGAGCCTCGAGGCTGCGGTTCTTGGTCACACCAAGCAGTTGCGTGGTACCCCAGGCAGCGGTCGCCGGGCCAAGGTCGCGGTTCGCGCGCCGCAGCGCCTTGGAGATCCGCTTGACGAGGAAGGTGTAGAGCTGCGGGTCGGCCTGCTCGGGTTGGAGGAACCCGACGAAGCTCGCCGGGTCGGTGATCGTCTGCACGCTCGGAGCGAGCGTGTTGAGCGTCGCGAAGTTGGCGAACTGCGATGGGCCACCGTGGGTATGGGAGGCGCCGACGAGGACGTTTCGCTGGCTGAAGCCGTGCCCCGCCCGCTTGGCCGCCTCGGCGACCAGCCCGCCCGGCGACGCGAACAGGTCGACCGTGACCAGCGCGAGCTTGCGATCGCCGCTGCGAATCACGAGCGCCGATGCCTGCAGGCGGGTGTGGACGCCCGTCCCGACCCGGTCGGCTCGGGTCCACCCGCCGAACGCGTATCCGGTCGGCGGGGTGATGTCGACTCGAGCGACGCCGGCCTGTAGCTCAGCTGTGGCGCCCGGCGCCGCAGCGGCGCTCGCAGGGATCGCCGCGCAGAGCCCGATGGCCGCGAACGCGATTACCCGGGTGAGCCTCATCGGCGCCAGCCTAGATCGCGGCGGCCGCGATGGCGCCGGTTACGAGCGCTCGAGCTTTTCCTCGCGAACGGCCGCCTCCTCATCGTGGCGAGCCGCCGCCCTCCCGGCAGTCTGCGCCTGCGACTCGAGCTTTGCCGCCTGCTCGGAATGCTCGGAGGCCTGTTCGGCGTGGCGCTCGGCCTCGGCCGCGTGGTGGTCGGCTTGGCGTCGGTGCTCGTCGGCGGCGCGGCCCGTCGTCTGCGCGCGGGCGACGTTCGAGTCGGCCTGCTCGCGGTGAGCGGATGCCTCACCCGAGAGGCGCTGCGCCTCGATCTCACGCTCGGCATTTCGCCGGCGGACCATCGACGCGACCAGAGCGAGGACGAGGATTGCGGCGACGAGGAGGATGATCACAATGGTTGACATGCCATACGGCTACCCGGCGCGCCAGGCGCGCAACCCTTGCCCTAGGAGGTACCCCATGTTTCGAAGGCTCTTGGTATTAGCGGCGGTCGCGATCCCGCTGACGCTCGCTGCTTGCGGCGACGATGAAAACCAGACGACCGCCGCGAGTAACACCTCCACAGAGACGACCACGACCGAGGCCCCCAGCGGTGGCGGTTCGGCCGTTGACATCTCAGAGACCGAGTTCGCGCTCGATCCGTCGGATCCGACCGCCGAGGCGGGCACGGTGACGATCAACGTCATAAACGACGGCGCCACCGTCCACGACCTCGAGGTCGAAGGCAACGGTGTCGAGGAAAAGACGGAGCCAATCGGAGCCGGCTCCAGCGCTGAGCTGACCGTCGATCTCGCGGCGGGTGACTACAAGATCTACTGCACGATCGGCGACCACGAGGAGCAGGGGATGACCGGCACCCTCACGGTCAAGTAGGCGCCGGAGGGACCCAGCCGCCGAACACGCGCTCGAGCTCGAGCGCAACCGCGATCGCGACGTGGTCGCGGTCGCGGCCCGCCGCGACCTGGACACCGAGCGGAAGACCTGCATCGTTGAGGCCCATGGGGACCTCCGTAACCGGCAGGCCAACCAGGTTGAACAGCGCCATCGGCGCAATCATCCAGGGCCGGCCGACGGTGCGCCCGTGCCGCGGGGCAACGCGGGAGAAGGGCGGGTGCAGCAGGACGCCGTCGCCGATCGCGTCGACCACCTGCTCCGCGAGCTCGTGCTCGGCTGCGAGCGCGCGGCGTTCGAGGCGCTCCGGCAGGTACTGGGAGAGGTTCTCCGAGGCGAGCGTCATCAAAAGCGGCGCCGTATGCGGGCTGCGACCGCGCACGGCGTCGGCGATCAGCCGGCCGAAGCGCGGGACCTCGGCGCCGCCCTCGGTGAGCAGCTCTCGCAGCCCGCCGGATTCACGCATCGCGTTGAGGTAGGGCTGGATTGCGCTCTTGACGCCGGGGAGTGAGACGCGCCGGACCTCGGCGCCGGCGTCGCGCAGGGCTCGAGCGGCGGCGATCCGGGCGTTGCGAAGCTCCAGCGAGACGGGGATCAGCGTGACGTCGTCGGAGAGGGCCACCGTGAGGCCGGCGAGGTCGACGTCGGCGGGATCGCCGAGCTCGACTTGGCGCGCTGTGGTGTCGATCCCATCGGGACCGGCGACCGCGCGCAGGAAGGGCATCAGGTCCTCGCCGCGGCGCGTCAGCGGACCAGAGCCGAGCATCAGCGAGCCGCGCTCGTTCGGAGCCGGGTAGTGCCCGGTGTGGGGGACGAGACACCCGGTCGGCTTGTGGCCGAAGACGCCGTTGAAGAAGGCCGGCAGGCGGATCGAGCCGCCGATGTCGGTGCCGAGGCCGATCGGCGCGAAGCCCGAGCCAACCGCGGCCCCCTCGCCACCAGAGGAGCCGCCGGCGGTCCGTTTGGGGTCGTACGCGTTGTCGGTGCGACCCCAGACGCGGTTCTGGGACTCGATCCACAGGGTCAGCTCCGATGTATTCGAGACGCCGAGGACGATCGCGCCGGCGTCGACGAGTCGCTCGACCGCGGTCGCCGACTTCTCAGCGACCACGTCCTTGCGGTTCATCGAACCCGAGGTGTGCGGAAGGCCCGCCACCGCGAACGACTCCTTGATCGTGCAGGGCACGCCGTGAAAGGGGCCGAGTTCCTCCCCTGCCTCAACCGCCGCGTCGGCCGCGTCGGCCTCAGCACGCGCCTCGTCGAAACGCGTGGCGACGATCGCGTTGATCGCGGGATTGCGCCGCTCGATCAGCTCGATGTGGGCGTCGACGACCTCGCGCGAGGTCAGCTCGCCGAAGCGGATCGCCGCGGCGAGTTCGAGCGCCGAACGCTCCGTGACGGTCCGGGTCTCTGCCACGAGATCACTCATCCGCGCCAGCCTAACCCGCGAATTAGACTCGGAACGCACTTACCCCGAGGAGGAGAGAGCGCAGATGAACCTTGCGGACATGCTGGCCGAGTCGGCCGCGGAACACGGCGACCGAGTGGCAATCAAGCTCGACGACGCCGAGCTTTCGTACAAGCACCTGGACGCCGCCGCGTGCGGCGTCGCCAATCTGCTCGCCGAGAAGGGCGTGAAGGCTGGGGATCGTGTCGGGATCATGCTTCCCAACGTCCCCTACTTTCCGGTCTGTTACTACGGCGCTCTGAAGCTCGGCGCTGTTGTCGTGCCGATGAACGTGCTGCTGAAAAAGCGCGAGGTCGGCTTCTATCTCACAGACCCCGAGGCCAAGGTGCTGTTCGCATGGCATGACTTCGCGGAGGCGGCGGAGGCCGGTGCGACGGAGGCCGGTGCGGAGCTGATCTCGGTTGCGCCGGGTGAGTTCGAGAAGCTCGTCGGGTCGGTCGACCACACCTTCGAGACCGTCGACCGCGACGACGACGACACCGCGGTGATCCTCTACACGTCGGGCACGACGGGCACGCCGAAGGGCGCAGAGCTCACGCACTCGAACCTCAAAAGCAACGTCGAGGCGTTCACCCACTTCACGGATATCGACGAGACGGCGGTGATCCTTGGGGCGCTGCCGCTGTTTCACTCCTTCGGTCAGACCTGCGGTCTGAATGCCGCCATCCGCGCCGGCGCCTGTCTCACGTTGATTCCGCGCTTTGACCCGGCGAAGGCGCTGGAGATCATCGACCGCGACAGCGTGAACGTGTTCGAGGGTGTGCCGACGATGTACGCGGCGATGCTCAATCACCCCGATAAGGACAAGTTCGACACGTCCTCCCTGGACCTATGCGCGTCGGGCGGCTCGGCCATGCCGGTCGAGGTGATGAAGGCGTTCGAGGAAGCGTTCCACTGCAAGGTCCTCGAGGGTTATGGCCTCTCCGAGACCTCGCCCGTGGCCTCGTTCAACCACCCCGATCGCGAGCGCAAGCCGGGCTCGATCGGAACGCCGATCGAGGGCGTTGAGATGAAGGTCGTCGACGACGACGGAAACGACGTCGAACAGGGTGAGCCGGGCGAGATCGTGATCCGCGGCCACAACGTGATGAAGGGCTACTGGAACCGCCCCGATGCGACCGAGGAGTCGATCACGGGCGACGGCTGGTTCAAGACGGGGGACATGGCGACGATCGACGAGGACGGGTACTTCTTCATCGTCGATCGCAAGAAGGACCTGATCATCCGCGGCGGCTACAACGTCTATCCGCGGGAGATCGAGGAGGTCATCTACGAGCATCCGGCGGTTCGCGAGTGCGCGGTCGTCGGCGTTGCTCACGATGATCTCGGCGAGGAGGTCGGCGCTGCCGTCGCGCTCAAGGATGGAGAGGACGTCTCCGCCGACGACCTGCGCGCCCATGTCAAGGATCAGGTGGCCGCCTACAAGTATCCGCGGCAGATCTGGTTCGTCGACGAGTTGCCGAAGGGTCCCACCGGCAAGATCCTCAAGCGCGAAATCGAGCCGCCGGAGGCAGATGGCTGAGGCGGGCGAACCGGGCGGGCCCGCCCTTCTCATCTATGGGGCCAGCGAGCAATCTGCAGCCCTGCGCCACGAGGTCCGGGTCGCGATCATCGACCCGTTCCTGTTCGCGCGGATCGACGGTCGCCCGCACGTCATGGTCAACGTCCTGGAGCGGGCGCGGATCGAGGCAGTGCTGCCCGACGCGGAGCTCTACGACCTCGACGACCTCGGGCTGGCCGAGTTGCGCGAAAGCGGTCTGCCGTACACCGAGATCGAACTCGAGCTGACCAGCCGCGCCGCCGCGGCGATGGGCCTGCGCACCGCCCTCGCCGACCCCGCGCTCGCTTTGATCGTGGCCGACCGCCTGCGGGCCGACGGGATCGAACTCACGCCCGACGCGGACGTGTTCGAAGCGCGTCGCCGGTCGAAGCTCGATTGGGAGCTCGACGGGATCCGCGCCGCGCAGCGCGCCGCCGAGGCGGGAATGGGCGCAGCCGCCGAACTCCTGCGCCGCGCGCAGGTCGATGGCGACTGGCTGACACTCGATGGCGAGCCACTGCTGGCCGAGCGGGTGCGATCTGCCGCGCGCGAAGCATGCGCCGCGCTTGGCGCGCCAACCCCTCCCGACGTGATCGTCGCGTCGGTCCACCAGGGGTTCGGCCATGAGCCCGGATCCGGCCCGCTGCCCGCGCACTTGCCGATCCAGGTCGACCTTTGGCCTCGGGATGAGGCGAGCGGCTGCTGGGCAGACATGACCCGCACGTTTGTCGTTGGCGACCCGGCGCCCGGCGTCGGCGATCAGGAGGCGCTGGTGTGTGAGGCAATCGAGGCGGCGCGCGCAGCGGTGCGGCCCGGCATCAGCGGACGTGAGCTCCATGCGACCGTCTGCGAGATCTTCGAGGCCGCCGGGCACCGCACCCAGCGCACCGGGCCCGGCGACGATCCCGCGGAGGGCTTTCAGTTCTCGCTCGGCCACGGCGTCGGACTCGAGGTGCACGAGGCGCCGAGCCTTGGCCAGATCGGTCGCGAGCCGCTCGTCGAGGGTGATGTGCTCGCGATCGAGCCCGGCCTGTGGGATCGCGCGATCGGTGGTGTGCGTTTCGAGGATCTGCTGCTGGTCACCGGCGACGGCTGCGAGACGCTCACCGATTACCCGTATGAGCTGACGCCGTAGCCCACCGCGACTTTTCGCGGGGGGCGTGTTGAAGGGGGCGTGGGCACTCTTGTGAAAACGCCCACCAGGTGGGGGTTCTTAATCGCGGGTTTGACCGCGCTGGTGGCCATGACAACGCTCGTCGCGACGGCGAGCGCCAAGCCCAAACCGTTTTACGGGGTGGTCTCGCAGACCTTCCTGTCCGCGAACGAGGTCCAGAAGATGGGCGACGCCGGGATCGGCACCCTGCGGACGGTGGTCGACTGGGGTTCGGTCGACCCCACGGCGGCCCCGGACTATCAGTGGGGCGGCTTCGACGGGCTCGTCGCGGCGGCCGCGGCCAATCGCATGCGGGTCCTTCCCACCCTCTTTGGAACGCCGAACTGGGTCGCGCGCGGTCTCGATAACCGCAACTGCGATCCCTGCAGCATCTATGCGCCGCGCGGCAAGGCGGCACTGCGAGCCTGGCGCGAGTTCGTCACGGCCGCCGTCAAGCGTTACGGGCGCCAGGGCGATTTCTGGGCTGAGAATCCCCAGCTCCCGTATCGCCCGATCAAGGCCTGGCAGGCGTGGAACGAGCAGAACTCGAAGAGCTTCTACAGACCGCGCCCGACCCCGAAGGGCTACGCAAAGCTCTTGAAGTTCGCGGCTAAGGCGATTCGCTCCAACGACCGCAAGGCCGACGTTGTGCTCGGCGGGATGGCCGAGCTCTCAGGCTCGAGCAAGGCGGTCGCGGGCCCCAAGTACCTGCGAAAGCTCTATCGCCGCAAGGGTGTGAAGCGTCACTTCGACGGTATCGCCGTCCATCCATACGGAGCCAAGGTCAAGGCGGTCAAACAGCAGGTGAACCGGTTTCGAAACGTGGCCGTGAGCGCGCGCGACAAGCGCGTGGGCATGTGGATCACCGAGACGGGATGGGGATCTTCGAAGGGCTCGAACCCGCTCGAGGTCGGCAAGGGCGGTCAGGCGAAGCGCCTCAAGCAGACCTTCAAGTACTTCAAACGAAACCGCGGTCGGCTGAACGTGAAGAGCGTCGTCTGGTTCTCCTGGCGCGACTCCCCCGTCAGCATCTGCGCCTGGTGTGCGAGCTCGGGCCTGCTCTCGCAGTCCGGCGAGCCGAAGCCCGCGTATCGCGCGCTCAAGCGGTTGGCGCGTTAAGCGCAGGCGAACTCGGTTAGATCCCCGCGCTCGCGGGGAACAGGTGGGGGATGGCTGACGACGACCCCTTCGTGATCGCGCCGGATGCCCTGCTCGGGGGCCGTTACCGGCTGCGCCGCCGCCTCGGTCACGGCGGGATGGCGACCGTCTGGCTCGGATTCGACGAGCGGCTGGAGCGAACGGTCGCGATCAAGATCCTGTCTGACACCCTCGCCGGCGACGACGTCTATCTGCGGCGCTTTCGCCGCGAGGCGCGGGTGGCCGCGGGCCTCGCGCATCCCAATCTGGTCCCGATCTACGACTTCGGCGCCGGCTCACGCCCGTATCTGGTGATGGAGTGCGTCGAGGGCGGCGATCTTGGCGAGCGTCTGCAAGCCGGCAAAGCGCCCGATCCCCAAGCTCTCGCAGCGCAGCTGCTTGCGGCACTGCGCCACATCCATGCCGCAGGCGTGCTTCATCGCGACATCAAGCCCCACAACGTCCTCATCGACAGCCACGGCGAGGCACGGCTCACCGATTTCGGCATCGCTCAGCCCGCCGACGCAGCCTCGCTCACGCACACCGGGCAGGTGATCGGGACCGAGACCTACCTGGCCCCCGAGGTCATGCGGGGCGAGCCGGCGACCGAGCGCTCCGATCTCTATTCGCTTGGCGTTGTGCTCGTCAAGGCCGCCGCCGTGGAGGACGCAGATTCGAACCTCTGGGCGCTGATCGATCGATTGCGCAGCGAAGACCCGGCCGAGCGGCCGCGCGATGCCGATGAGGCGCTCGCCGAACTCGATACGGAGGCCTCGGGGGAGCACACCCAGCCGTTCACGGTTGCGACCGAGGAGCCCACCACCGCCGAGTGGAGGCCGCCTCCTCCTCGCGCTACGACCAGCCATCGCTGGTGGCCGGTTGCCGCCATCGCCGGTGTGCTGATCGCGATTGGTGCGGTGGCGGTCGCCTCGAGCGGGGGCGATGAGGACTCCGGCGCACAGCGCAAGGCGAGCGCGTCGAGCTCCACCAAGCCCGACAAGACAAAATCCGAAACCGTCACCGAGACGACCACCGCGACAGCGCCCGCCGAGGACGAGACGGCGACCACCGCGCCCGAGTCTGCAAGCGCCGACGGTGCCACGCTCAACGACGAGGGCTATGCCCTGATCAACTCGGGCTCGCCCGAGGAGGCGATTCCGCTCCTCGAGCAGGCCGTCGATGCGCTTCAGGGCTCCGGAGACGAACAGACCTACAACTACGCCCTCTTCAACCTCGCGCACGCGCTGCGCCTCGCGGGGCGTCCCGACGAGGCGATCCCGCTGCTTGAGGAGCGCCTCAACTACCCCGACCAGACCGAGGTCGTCCAGGCCGAGCTCGAAGCGGCACAGGAGAGCGCGGGGGAAGAGGACGATTAGGTCTAGCATCGCGGCGTGCTACTGGAGCGCGAGCGGGAAATCGCGACCCTGGACGAGTTCGTCTCGGGCGCAGGAAAGCCAGGCCCCCGGCTTGGCCTGATCGAGGGACCCGCCGGGATCGGCAAGAGCACGCTGCTCGCTGAGGCGCGCCGGCTCGCGGCTTCCGACGGCACTCGGGTGCTGACCGCCCGCGGATCGACGATCGAGTCGGACTTTCCCTATGGCGTCGTTCGCCAGCTCTTCGAGCCCGCGCTTGCGGATCCGCAGGTCCGCGAGCGAGCTTTCGACGGTGTCGCCGAAGCGGCGCGGGGCGTTTTCGAGGTCTCGGCCGCGGCGGGCGAACCCGACGCGGCGGGGTTCGCAACGCTGCACGGCCTCTACTGGCTGACGCTGAACCTCGCCGGCGAGGAGCCGCTGCTCCTGGCGATCGACGACCTCCACTGGGTCGATCACCCGTCGCTGCGTTTCGTCGCCTATCTCGTCAAGCGTCTCGAGGAGCTGCCGGTGCTCTGTGTCTCGGCGGTCCGCCCGAACGAGCCCGGCGCCGACGCGGAGATGATCGCCGAGATAGCCGCCGATCCGCTGACCGTCAACCTTCATCCCGGGCCGCTCAGCCGGGCCGCGGTCGGCGACCTCATCGCCGAGCGGCTCGCCAAGGAACCCGACGAGGCGTTCACCGCCGCAGCGCACGCGGCGACGGGCGGCAACCCGCTGTTGCTGTTCGAGCTGCTGCGCGCGCTGGCCGCAGAGGACGTCGCGCCGCGTGCCGACCGGGTCAGCGTTGTCGCAGACCTGGGCCCGCGCGCCGCCTCGCGAGCCGTCCTTTTGCGTCTCGCGCGTCTGCCGACGGAGGCGGCTGATATTGCGAGAGCGATCGCTGTGCTCGGTGAGGGCACGGAGCTCTGGGCCGCGGCGGAGCTCGCCGGCCTCGACGAGCAGGTGGCGGCCGATGCAACCGGCGCCCTCGCCCGGGCGGAGATCCTGAGGCCGGAGCCGCCGCTCGGCTTCGTGCACCCGCTTGTTCGCGACGCGGTCTATCTCGAACTCTCGCCGGGTGATCGCGAGCTCCAGCACGATCGCGCCGCCCAGCTGCTTCGTCACGCGAGCGCCCCCGCTGAGCAGGTGGCAGCCCACCTCCTCGTCGCGCCTGGCGCGGCCGGAGACTGGGTCGCCGAGACGCTGCGCTCGGCGGCGGCCGCGGCGATGTCGCGTGGCGCCGCCGAAAGCGCAATTCCGTACCTGAGCCGCGCTCTCGAGGAGCCCCTCGACCCCGCGACTCGCGCCACGGTGCTCCACGACCTCGGGCGGGCCGAGGTCCTCTACGTGGGTGGCGATGCGACGGAGCATCTGGCGATGGCTTACGAGGCCCTCGATGATCCCCGCAAGCGCGCGGAGGTCGCAATGCTGCTGGCCTGGGCGCTGACGTTCACGCGTCGGCCGGTCGAGGCGCGGGCGCTGGCGGCCCGCGCTGCCGATGCGCTCGGTGGCGAGCACGAGGATCTGCGGCTGGGCCTCGAAGCGCTCGAGCTGTTCACGATCTATTTCGGTGCCGGCGATCCCTCGGAGCTCGCTCGCCTCGAGCCCTATCGCGGCATGGATGAGATCGATTCCGCGGGCGCCGCGATGATGGGTGGCGGCGCGGCGATGGACTGGGCCTACTGTCTCGGCCCTCGCTCGGAGTGCGTGGCTCAGGCACGGCGCGCGCTGGCCGAGCCGACCCTCTATGACTTCGACCAGGGCCTGTTTTGGTGCGGTGCCGGCTTCGTGCTCGTTCACGCCGAGGAGCCGGATGCGCTGAAGATCTGGGATCAGATCCTCGCCGAGATCTATCGCGGCGGGTCGCTGTTCGCGGCGCTGACGGCGAACCTGTGGGGTGGCTACACGGAGATGCTCTGGGGCCGTCTCGACGATGCCTGGGAGCGATTCCTCTCGGCAGCCGAGCAGGGCATGCTCTGGGGTGCCGGCAGGCGGATCGACCACGTGCCGGTTGCGTTCATGGCGCAGATCCTGATCGAGCGCGGCGAGATTGCTGCCGCGCGTCAGATGCTCGACGCCGCCACCGAGCCGATCACCAACGGCCACCTTGCCGGCAACCTCTGGCGGCGCGCCGAGGTCGAGGTGCTCCTCGCCGAGGGCCGCCTCGATGACGCGCTCGTCGCGGCCGAGACCATGCGCGATCAAATCGGAAGGCTCGACAATCCGAGCGCCCACCCGTGGCGCACGCTGATGGCGGAGGTGCTCGACCGGCTCGGTCGCCTCGACGAGGCCCGGACACTCGCCGCCGAGGAACTGGAGCTCGCGCGCCGATGGGGGGTTCCCGGACCGATCGGCCGCGCCCTGCGCGTGCTCGGAACGGCAGAACGCGAGGCGGGCCTCGACAACCTGCGCGAGGCCGTGGAGATGCTCGAGGCTTCGCCGGCGCGGCTCGAGCTCGCCCGCGCGCTGTATGCGCTCGGGGTTGCGACGCGGCTCGCCCGCGAGCCGACCGCAGCCCGTGAGCCGCTTCAGCGAAGCCTCGAGCTGGCAACGCGAAGCGGCGCGACCGCCCTTGCCGAGCGCGCGCGGACCGAGCTGCACGCAACCGGCGCTCGGCCCCGGCGCGAGGCTCTCAGCGGGACCGCAGCTCTGACCCCCTCGGAGAAGCGGGTGGCCGACCTCGCCGCGGAGGGCCGCACCAACCGCGAGATCGCCCAGGAGCTCTTCGTCACCCCGAAAACGGTGGAGGTCCACCTCTCGAACGCTTATCGCAAGCTCGATATTCGCGGCCGGCGCGAGCTGGCAGGAGCGCTTGAGGCCTAGCCCGCACGCGGTTTAAGATCGCCGCTGCGAAGTAGTCGAGCGCCGAAGGACAGGGAGGTCATGGCAGCGGAGCGACCGGTCGGTCCCAGCGGATTGTTCGAGCGCGACGCCGAGATCGCGGCACTCGGCAGGTTCGTGGACGGAATCGAGCGCGGCGGAGATCGGCTGATGCTGATCGAAGGCCCGGCCGGCATCGGCAAGAGCACGTTGCTCGGGCAGGCACGCAGGCTCGCGTCCGAGGATGGCTTGCGAATGCTGGTGGGCCGCGGCTCGCTGCTCGAGCGCGAGTTTCCCTTCGGGGTGGTCCGCCAGATGTTCGAGCCTGAGCTGGCCGACCCGGCAGAGCGTCAACGGCTGCTGACCGGCGCCGCGGCGCCCGCGGAAACCGTCTTCGCGGCCGTTCCGGCAGAGATCGAAGGCGACATCTCGTTCGCGGCGCTCCACGGCCTCTACTGGCTGACGATGGATCTCGCCGGTGAGAAGCCGCTCGTGCTGGTTGTCGACGACCTTCACTGGGTCGACCATCCCTCCCTGCGCTTTCTCTCATATCTCGTGCGCCGCCTCGAGGATGTCCAGATCGCCGTTGTCGCTGCGACGCGGCCGAACGAGCCCGGCGCGGACGCCGCGCTGCTCGCCGAGATCGCTGGCGATCCGCTGACAACGTCGATCCGGCCCGGCGGCCTCAGCCCGGACGCCGTTCTCGGGGTGATCGAACAGCGCCTGGAGGCCGAGCCCGATCCGGGCTTCGCCCAGGCCTGTCACGCGGCTACGGGCGGGAATCCGCTGCTGTTGCACGAGCTGCTGAAGGCGATTGCTGTCGAGGGCACCGCTCCCACCGACGCAAACGCCGACGTCGTCTCTGAGCTTGGGCCGCGCGCTGCCTCGCGCGCGGTGCTGCTGCGGCTTTCGCGCCTGTCGGCGGAGGCAGGGGCCGTTGCCCGGGCGGCCGCCGTGCTCGACGAGGGGTTCGATGTCGCCGGCCTCGCGGCGCTGGCAGGCCTCGAGGAGGAAACCGCTGCTCGCGCCACCGGCGAACTGAGCCAGGCCGAGATCCTGCGCCCGAGTCAGCCGCTCGGCTTTGTCCATCCCCTGATCCGCGCGGCGGTCTACCAAGAGATTTCACCGGGAGAGCGCGAACTCGCCCACACCGCCGCCGCGCGCCGGCTCGCAGACGTCGATGCCCCGGCCGAGCGCGTCGCCTCGCACCTGCTCGAGGTCCCGCCGCACGGCGATGAATGGGCGTTCAAGACGCTGCGAGAGGCGGCTCGACAGGCGATGAAAAAGGGTGCGGCTGATAGCGCCGTCGCGTACTTTGAGCGCGCACTTGCCGAGCCGCCCCCGGACGAGCGGCGCCGGACCCAGACCACGCTCGAACTCGGCCTGGTGGAGTCGCTCACCTACGCACCCGACGCCGTCGAGCACCTGCGCGAGGCCTACGAAGGCCTCCATGACCCGGAGGCGCGCGGGCTCGCCGCCCACGTCCTGGCGCGCTCGCTCTTGTGGCAGGCACCGCAGGAGGCTTCGGCGCTCGCTCGCGAGGCGGCCGCGTCGATGCCGCCCGAGCTGGAGGACCAGAGGCTCGCTCTGCAGGCGTTCGAGGCAGCCACGATGGCCTTTGGGGTCGATATTCCCGAGGCAACTAAGCGCGCCTTGACGTATGACGGCCGCCGCCCGCCGCAGGGCCTTGGCGAGAAGGCGATGGCGGCGGTCGCAGCCTGGCATATGGCGCATAGCAACGGCCCGCTCGAAGAGAGCGTCGAGCTCGGCCTCGGTGCGCTTTCCGGAGGCGAGCTGATCGCCGCCGACGGTGGCCTGCTTCCGGTCTACGCGATGATTCCGCTGATCCTCGGCGACCGCGAGGAGGTGATGGATGCCTGGGAGCAGATGCTGGCTGCGGCGCACCGCAGCGGTTCGATGTTCGGCATCACGACGATCCTGCTGTGGCGCGGGTACACGCTCTACCGCCGCGGCGATCTCCCCGAGGCCGAGCAGTCGTTGCGGGGCGCGGCCGAGAGCTTCCCCCGCTATGGCTACGGCGAGAGCGGGACGAGCTACGTCGGCGCTCATCTCGCCGCGTTGCTGACCGAGCGTGGCGACCTGGCGGGCGCCCGCGCCGTGCTCACCGAGAACCCTGACCCGGGAGCCGTCGATGCCGCGCGCTACTGGCTACAGGCAAAGATGGGCCTGCTGTTGGCGGAGGGTAAGCCGGAGGAGGTCGTCGACCTGGCCGACGAACTGCCTCGCCGGCTGTCGTGGATGACCAACCCCACCGACGCCTACTGGCGTTCCTGCAAGGCGCTTGCGCTCGACAAGCTCGATCGCTCGGCCGAGGCGATCGAGCTGGTTCAAGAGGAGCTCGAGCTGGCGCGCCGGTGGGGCGCGCCCGCGACGATCGGAAGGGTTCTGCGGGTCATCGGCTCGATCGATCGCGAGAACGCGATCGAACACCTCGAGGAATCGGTCGAGCTGCTGTCGCGCTCGACCACTCGCCTCGAGTACGCAAAGGCGCTCTGCGCGCTTGGCACGGCGATTCGTCTCGATCGCAGGCCGAGCGAGGCGCGCGAGCCGCTCTATCAGGCGCTTGAGCTGGCGACAGTTTGCGGGGCGGGCGCGCTCGAGGAACGTGCGCGCACCGAACTGGGGGCAACGGGCGCCAGGCCCCGGCGCGATGCGCTCAGTGGCGTCGGCTCGCTGACGCCCTCGGAGAAGCGTGTCGCCGACCTGGCCGCGAGTGGTCTCTCCAACCGCGAGATCGCCCAGGAGCTCTACGTGACACCGAAGACCGTCGAGGTCCACCTCTCGAACACCTACCGCAAGCTCGACATTCGCTCGCGCCGCCAGCTCCAGGGCGCGCTGGCCCCGGCTTAGCAAGCCAAAAACCACGCTCCGGCAGGGCCCGGCAAACATTGGGGTGGGGACTAGGGGGTTTCCTCGATGTGCGGGCGCCCGTTTGCCCGGAAGCTGGGCAGCGTGAACGAAACCACGACGCAGCTCACGCTCGAACTCGAGCTCGACGGAGACTCGATCAGCGGTCACGCGATCGACGCCGGTGGCGAGCGCCACCACTTCTCCGGCTGGATCGGGCTCATGGGCGTGCTTGATGCCCTCCTCGACCGGGCGCGGCCGGATGGCCCCGCCGACACCTCAGGCCAGCACTCACGAAACGGAGACCACCCATGCTGATTCAGGACGCCCCAACTGCCACGACGACCCTGCTTCGCGACAAGTTCGACGAAGCGGTGACGATCCCAGGCGATCGCGACTACGACGACGCTCGTGCCGGGTTCAACCTCACCAGCGACCTGCGCCCGGCGGCAGTCGCCACTCCGGGCTCGGTCGCCGAGACCATCGCGTTGGTTGAGGCCGCCCGCGACGCCGGCCTGCGGATCGCCCCGCTGGGCTCGCGCCACAACCCGACGCCGCTGGGCGACGTCGCAGACACGGTGTTGATGCGGTTCGACCGGATGACCGGCGTCGAGCTCGACACGAAAGCCGGCCGCGCTCGCGTTGAGGCTGGCGCTCGCTGGTGGGATCTCATCGACCAGGCGTCGGAGGCCGGCCTTGCCGCCCGTCACGGATCCTCGCCCGAGATCAACATCGTCGGCTACTCGCTGGGCGGCGGCGTGGGCTGGCTCTCTCGCAAGCATGGGCTGCAGACCAACGCGCTCACCGCGGTCGAGATCGTCACCGCCGATGGTGAGCACCGGTTGGTCGACGCCGACAACGAAGCCGAGCTGTTCTGGGCGCTGCGCGGCGGCGGCGGCAACTTCGGCGTCGTCACGGCGATCGAGTTCGAGCTGGTGCCGCTGGAGACGGTTCATGCCGGGGCGCTCTTCTTCGAATACGAGCGCGCCGACGAGATCCTGCACGCCTATCGCGAGTGGACCGCGGCGGGGCTTCCCGACGAGGTCACCTCGGTCGTCCGAACGCTGCAGCTGCCGCCACTGCCGGAGATTCCGGAGATCGTCCGCGGCAAGTCGTTCGCGATCGTCGAGTCGATTCACCTGCACGGTGCCGACGAGGCGCGCGAGCTACTGGCACCGCTGCGTGAGCTGACCCCGTTGATGGATACGTTCGGCGATGTCCCGCCCAGCGCCCTGCAGCACCTGCACATGGACCCCACCGAGCCGGTGCCCTACGCCAGCGCGCACGTGATGCTCGACGAGCTCTCGGAGGGCGCAATCGACGCGGCGCTGGCAGCGGTAGGCCCCGGCACCGGATCGCCGATCTCGTTTGAGGTGCGGCACCTGGGTGGCGCGATGTCGAGAAGCGACGAAAGCCATGGCGCGCTCGACACGATGCGCGGCGAGTACATGATGTTCGGCCTTGGGCCGATCATGGACCCGGCGATGGTGCCGGCCATCGAGGAGGGTCTCGCCGGTCTCGACCGCGCCTTTGCCCCCGACGACTCCGGGCGCTACCTCAACTTCACAGAGGTGCCAGGTGATGTTGAGGACATGTTCCCGCAGGGCGTCGTGCCGCGCCTGCGCGAGGTCAAGAAGTCATACGACCCAGAGGGTCTCTTCAGAGCAAATCACGCGGTCTGAGGACCGCAGCGGCCTCGGCCGCGCGACCGCGTCCCGCTCCACGGCCGCTCAGGTTCCAGAGAACCTGGGCGGCCGCTTCTCGCTGAAGGCGATTACGCCCTCGATGAAGTCGGTGCTGTGGCCCTGCTCGCGCTGGGCCGCGGCCTCGGCATCGAGCTGCTCCGCGAGGTGCGGGTACGAGCTGCGGTTGAGCAGCTCCTTGATCCGCCTGTAGGCGAGTGTCGGCCCGCCCGCGAGGCGAGCCAACAGATCGGCCGAAGCGGTCTCGAGCTCGGCGTCGTCGACGACACGGTTGATCAGGCCCCATTCGAGCGCCTGCGGTGCCGGCACACGCTCGCCGAGCATCGCCATCTCAGCCGCACGGGAGGCGCCGATCCTGGCGGCGACGGTCGCGGTGGCGCCGCCGTCGGGCACAAGGCCGATATTGACGAAGGCGAGCAAAAAGAACGACGACTCGGCGGCGATGATCAGATCGCAGGCGAGCGCAAGCGCACAGCCGATCCCGGCCGCAGCTCCGTTGACGGAGGCGAGCACGGGCTTGCCCATCTCGCGCACGGCGAGGATCGAAGGGTTGTAGAGCTCGCCGAGCCGGACGCCGAGATCGGGCGCGCCGTCGGCGTCGGCGCGGTGCTCGCGCAGATCGGCCCCAGACGAAAACGCGCGCCCGGCGCCGGTGATCATCACCGCGCGGACCGCATCGTCGGCGGCGCACGTCGCAAGCGCGTCGCGCAGGTGCTCGCCGAGCGCCACGTCCCAGGAGTTGAGCGACTCGGGTCGGTTGAGCGTGACGATCGCCCCGCCATCGGCGATCTGGAGGTTCACGGGGTCATCGGCCATGGCCGGAGCCTACGCGGCGCCGGCGCACCGCCCCGAAAACGCGCCGAAAGACGTATCCGTCGGGAGGGTCCCGACGGATACGTCACTCGAGGTGTGGTTGCGGCGCGGAGTAGTCTGCGACCTCGATGGAGGATCTCGGCGACCCGATCTCTTATCTGACGCTCGAGAAGGGCGCCGATGTCTTCAGTGCCGATGGGGAGCGAATTGGCGTCGTTGCCGCGGTGCAGGCCGACGAGGGCAGCGACATCTTCGATTCCATCGTCTTGGATCGCAATTCGATCCTGCCCGGGGGCCGTGAGGAGATTCCGGCCGAGGAGATCGACGAGATCTATGAGCGCGGCGTCGTCCTATCCGCCGGGGCGGAGCAGAGCAGCTGATGGCTGTCCGCGAGGCAACCGAGGCGGACCTGCCCGCGCTCGGCCCGCTGCTTCGCGGTTACGTCACCTTCTATGAGACCAACCCCACGGACGAGCAGCTCGAGGCGATGGCGCGCGACGTGATCGCCGCGTCCGAGGAGACCGCCTTCATGCTCGTCGCGACGGGTGAGGACGACGAGGTCGTTGGCTTCGCGCTCAACCAGTGGAAGTGGTCGAGCCTCAACGGCGCTCGCGTGGTCGTCATGGACGACCTCTTCGTCGCCGAGTCAGCTCGCGGCGCTGGCCATGCCGATGCCCTGATCGAGGCGGTCGCCAACGTGGCTCGCGTCCACGGCGCGCCGGTGATCAGCTGGTTCACCATGCCGGACAACAAGCGCGCGCACACCGTCTACGACCGCGTCGGCGGCACCGCCGAGACGCTCTTGGAGTACGAGCTAAAGATCTAACGGTCGCGGTCCGCGGCGGCGACCTCGACCGGGATGCCGTTGAGGACCGCGTTGCCCGACGGTGCGTCGACCTCCACGGGGGCGAGCACGTTCGAGTTGACGCCGGCGTGCTCGGCGGCGACGGTCATCCGGTTGCCAGGCTCGTCGTGGCCCCAGCCGTGGGGGATCGAGACGACGCCGGGCATGATCTCGGCGGTGACCTCGACCGGGACGACGAGCTCACCGGAGCTGGACGTGACGCGGGCGTGGCCGTCGGCGGCGAGACCGAGGCGAACGGCGTCGTCGGGATGGACCTGCATGGTGCAGCGGTCCTTGCCCTTCACCAGGGCGGGGAGGTTGTGCATCCACGAGTTGTTCGAGCGCAGCTGGCGGCGTCCGATCAGGACCATGTCGCCGTTTCGGTGCTCCGCGAGCGACGCCTCCAGTCGCGGCACATCGGCGACGATCGCCTCGGGCGCGAGTTCGATCTTGCCCGAGGCGGTGCGAAGCACCTCCGGTAGGCGCGGGCGCATCGCGCCCATGTCGACCCCATGCGGGGCGTCCTCGAGCCTTGCCAGCGTGAGGCCGTCGGGATTGGCGCCGAAGCCCTCGCCGAAGGGCCCGACCCGAAGCAGGAAGTCGACCAGGCGTTCCGGTCCGCGGCGGTCGCCCAGCGCGGCGGCGATCTCGTCGGCCGCGCGGCCCTCGATGGGTGAGCCGGCAAGCGCGACCTCACGGCCGATCATCGTGTGAAGGACGAGCTCGTCCCAGGCCTCGATGTCGGCATCGGCCCCCTGGCCCGCGGCGATCGCCGCCAACCGCAGAATGATCTCCCACTCGTGCGGGCGGCCATCCTCGAGCTCGAGGATCGCGGGCGACCAGTTCGCAACCGAGCGAATCGCGAGCTGGTAGAGCGCGGCGTCGTAGTGCGCCTTGGCGAGAGGCTCGGGCGCGGGGAGGATGACATCGGCGTGGCGGGTCGTCTCGTTGACGTAGATATCGACGCTGACCATGAAGTCGAGGTCGCCGACGGCCTCGGTGAGCGCGGCCGAATCCGGAGTCGAGACGAGGGGATTGCCGGCGATGGTCACCAGCGCCCGCACCTGGCCCTCGCCCGGGGTCGTCATCTCGCCGGTCAGCGCGGCGACGGGAAGCTCGCCGAACGACTCGGGCATTCCGGCAACGCGGCTTGTCCAGCGCCCGGTGACGACGCCGCGACCCCGCCCCCCGCGGCCCGACGAATTGCGCTGACCTGCCGCGGCCAGAGCGAACATCGCACCGCCCTCGCGGTCGAGGTTGCCCGTGAGGTAGTTGATGACGTCGACGAGCCAGCTCGCGAGCGTGCCAAAGCGCTGGGTGGTGGTCCCGATCCGGCCGTAGACCGCGGCGCGCTCGGCAGCGGCGAGCTCTGCCGCCATCCGCCGGATCTCCTCGGCGTCGATGCCGCACACCGCAGCGACCGCCTCCGGCGTGAATGGTCGTGCGAGCGACTCGATCTCGTCCGCCCCGATGGTCATCTCGGCCAGCCGGCCGGGGTCCGCACGATCGTCGGCAATCAGCGCGTTCACGATCGCAAACAGCAGGTGCGCGTCCGTGCCGGGACGGATGAAGTGGTGCTCGCTGGCCTCCTTGGCCGTGCGGCTGCGGCGCGGGTCGACGACCACGACCTTGCCGCCGCGCTCGCGGATCGCCCGTATCCGCCCGCGCATGTTGGGGGCGGTCAGCAGCGAGCCGTTGGACACGAGCGGGTTGGCGCCGAGGATGAGGAAGTGGTCGGTGCGGTCGACGTCGGGGATGGGGACGCTGAGGCCTCCGCCGAACATCAGCCCGGCCGCGACCTGCTTGGGCATCTGATCGACGGTGGAGGCCGAGAAGATGTTCTTCGTCCCAATCGCCTTCAGCAGGGCCGGGGCGTAGAGCGTTGGGCCAAGGCTGTGCGCGGCGGGGTTGCCGAGGTAGACCGCGACGGCGTCGCGCCCTCCCGCCTCGAGCACACGGCCGAGCCCCTCTGCCACCGCATCGAATGCCTCCTCCCAGCTGGCCTCGACGAGCTCGCCGTCACGGCGCACAAGCGGGCGCTCGAGTAGGTCGGGGTCCTCGTGCAGCTGCTTCAGCCCCTGCGACTTGGGACAGAGAAACCCGCGAGAGAAGACATCGTCGGCGTCGCCGCGAACGGAGAGAACCTCCTCGCCGCGCATCGTCACCTCAAGCCCGCATGTCGCTTCGCAGAAAGGACAGGTGCGGTAGTGGACGGCCTCGGACACGAGCCCGGGCAGCGTATCGCTCCGCACAAGCGGGGACCGTGACGTCCAGCGCTCTTCAGGGTTGATCTGACAGGGCCGATAGGAACATCAATGCGCAGGGCACCCACGACGATTTCAATGCTGGCCACGCTGATCGCGTTCTCCTCGGCGAGCGCGCTCGCCAAGCCCGCCGGGAACGGCGTCAAGACCGAGCACGGCGTCAATCGCGCCAAGCTCGTCAAGACCGCGAAAACGATCGTGGAGGAGCGAAACGGCATCACCGTCAAGCGGATCGCCAGCTGCGGACCGGTGAAGAAGAAGGGCAGGCCGAACTACTCGAAGTGGATCTGCGGCTGGCGTGCGGAGGGCCTCTACCCGGGCCAGGTTCCGTACGCGTGCGCCGGCAAGGCGCGCTGGAAGCGCAAGTCCAACACATGGATCGTCGACAAGTGCGAGAACCAGCGCCAGCCCGTTGCGCCGTTGCTCGACGCCCCCGATCCACCGCCGGTGTTCGGCTTCAACGACAACTGGATCTTTCAGTCGAACCAGGCTCTCAACATGCTTCAGGACACCGGTGCCACCGTCGCTCGCGTCGCCCTCTCGTGGCGCGGCGTCGAGGGCGATCCGAACCGGTTCAACTGGTACGGCTCCGATGTCCTTTACGACAACCTCGCCGACCGCGGCATCCGCCCGCTCTGGGTGCTGATCGACGCACCGTGCTGGGCACAGGCCCAGCCGCAGGCATGCGCCAGCGGCAAGGGCGATCTCCATCCCGACGTCGACCACTACGACGAGTTCGCCTCGTTCGCTGTCCAGGCGGCGAAGCGCTACTCGGACTCGGTCGGCTTCGAGGTCTGGAACGAGCCCAACTACCCGCTTTATTGGGGCGGCCCGCCGGAGCCCAACGACTACGCGAAGATGCTGAAGACGGTCGGTGACGCCCTGCACCAGCAGGTGCCGGGCACGACGGTCGTCAGCGCCGGCCTCTCGCCGCACTCCGATAACGACACGAGCGGTTCGATCGGCTTCCGCGACTTCTTGATCTCGATGTTCGAGAACGGGGCCGTCGCCTCAGCGGACGCGATCGGCATCCACCCGTATCCGGGAGTCGGACCCGATGAGGACTACGTGACCGACGTCCGCGTCCACCTCGGCAAGATCCAAAACGTCACCGCTCGCTACAACGCCTCGTCGGTACCGCTATGGGCGACGGAGTTCGGCGCTTCGACCACCGGCGACCAGGCCTACTCCGAGCAGCAGCAGGCCCAGGCGCTGACCGATTTCTACGACCTCTTCCGCCATGTCGGCGGCATCGAGCTCGCCGTTGTTCACCGCTTTGTGGAGGCCCCGTCGCTCGCCGGCCGCGAGGGTGGCTTCGGCGTCGTCAGTCAGAACCTCGTGCCAAAGCCCGCCTACTGCGCGCTGATCAAGGTCCGTGAGGTCAGCGGAGCCGGCTGCTGACGAGCTCTCGTCAGCCGACCGCGGCGGTATCGAGCGCCGCGCCCCAGAGGATGTCGTGCTCGGAGACCTCGATCTCCGAAAGCCCGAAAGCGCGCATGACCTGGATGAGGATGACGACGCCGGCAACGATCGTGGGGGCTCGTCCCGCGTGCAGACCGCGGACCTCGAGACGCTTGGAAAGCGGCATTGCCGCGAGCTCGGAGAACATCCGCTGGATCGATCCCAGCGACAGCCTGTAGCCATGGACCTGATCGGGGTCGTAGGGATCGAGGCGCTGGTCGATTGCCGCAAGCGATGTCGGCGTGCCCGCGACCCCGATGCCAATGGCAGCACTTGCGAGCGCCGCGCCCTCGAGCGCCCCGGCGATCAGGCTGCGAACGTCGTTGGCAAGCGCCTCAAGCTCGGCGGCGCTCGGGGGGTCGGCGGGGAGGTGGCGCTCGGTGTGGCGCACGGTTCCGACCTGAAGCGATGCGTGGAAGGCGACATCGTCGCCGTTGCCGATCACGAGCTCGGTCGACCCACCGCCGATATCGACGACCAGCGTGCTATCGCCCGGCGCCCGCGCGGCCGTGGCGCCCAAGTAGGTCAGGTGGGCCTCGCGCGTGCCATCGAGGATCTCTGCGTCGAGCGCGAACCGCTCGCGAAGCTCGGCCAAGAACACGGCGGAGTTTTCCGCATCCCGCACCGCGCTGGTCGCGATCGCGATGATCTTCTCCGCGCCGAGCTCGTCGTAGATCGTGATGTATTCCGCCACCGCGCGACAAACGTCTTCGATCGCCTCGGCGGCGAGCTGAGCAGAGGTGTCGACGCCGCGACCCAGCCGGGTGACCGTGGAGCGGCGCTCGACCTCATGCACGCGGCCGCCATCGACGTCGGCGACCAAAAGCCGCGTCGAGTTGGTGCCCATGTCCACGACGGCGACTCGCATCGGCGCGGATAGTAGGCGCGACGGCGAGTCGATCCGCACTCGGTCGGGTTAGCAGTCACACTATGGAGGTGCAAAGGATGAGCAGGGATGCTGGACGCTTGGCCTCGACGACCATGGCCGTGGTTGCCGTCGTCGCTTTGGGCGGCGTCGCGATCGCCGAAGCGAAGCCCAAGGGCTCCAAGGAACCGATCCTCGCCGCTGCGAGCTATCCGGACATGTCGACGTTCACGTGCCGGACCGACCCGATCACGGTTTACAGCGGCCAGAACCTGAATCTTTTCGCGTCGACGAAGACCTGCCCGAACGCCGCGCACGTCAGCGGTCCGGCCGACACCACCGTCTTCAACCCCGGCTCGAAAGCAAAGGGCTTCATCACCCGCTTCAAGCCGAGCATGGTCGAGATCAGGCCCAAGGGCAAGCTGACGACGCCGAGCGTCTGGGACCTGCACCTGCATCACGTGGTCTGGCTTGCGCCCACCGGCGGGCCGACCTTCGCCTCCGGTGAGGAGAAGACGATTCCGAAGATGCCGCAGGGCTACGGGATCGAGGTTGGCGGCGATGCCACGTGGGGCCTCAACTACATGATCCACAACCTCAACTCGACCTCGGGTCGCCAGGTCTACATCACCTGGGAGATCGACTGGGTACCGCAGACAACGCCGGCGCGCACCGATATCAATCCGGCTCACATTCAGTGGCTTGACGTCGCGGGCGCGCCGCAGGTGTACCCCGTGTTCGATGCCCGCCGCAGCTACGACAGCAACGGCGACGGGCAGTTCGTCTTCCCCGAGGAGGTCTCGAGCAATCCGGCACTGCCGAGCTCGGCCGAGGCCGACAAGATCTCCGGCGCGCGTTCCTGGACGCTGCGCGATCCGCAGACACTCGTCTTCGGAGCCGGGCACCTGCATCCGGGAGGTCTCTTCGTCGACCTCCAGGTGGCGCGCGACGGCCCCGATGCGGGCACCGTCGACGGCGACGACCCGGCGGAGATCCGACAGCTCTTCCGCTCCCATGCGAAGTACTACGAGCCGGCCGGCGCAGTCTCCTGGGACGTGAGCATGACCGCGACGCGCGCCGACTGGCGGGTCAGCCTCAAAAAGGGCGACACCGTTTCGGTCGACGTCACCTACGACATTCGCAAGGCGTCTTGGTACGAGGCGATGGGAATCCTTCCGCTCGCGTACAGCTCGACCTATGACCCTGCCGCCAAGGATCCGTTCGACGACGATGCGGCTGTCAAGGCGATGTACGACGCCGGCGGCATCCTCACCCACGGGCGCCTGCCCGAGAACATCGACGCGAAGGCAAACAAGAAGCTCGGCCTTCCCGACCCCCGCGATCTCAAGGCGAGGCGCAAGAACGTCGCGAAGTCCGGGATCGACATCGATGGCTACTTCTTCTCCCGAGGTGGCTTCTCGGCGATCTCAGGGTTCCCGGCCAACGCGATGCGCCCGCCGACTGTCAAGGCCGGTCAGAGCGTCACATTCACCAATGAGGACGCGCTCTTCGGACAGGCTGATGAGGCCCAGGTCTGGCACTCGGTGACCTCCTGTAAGGCACCGTGCAATCGTGGCTCAGGGATCGGCTATCCGCTGGCGCGCGGCCCGATTGACTTCGACTCCGGCCAGCTCGGCTTCGGTACGGGTACCAGCCGGGAGGTAACGACCGGCTCGTCCGTGTACACGACGCCGGCGCTCGAGAATCCAGGCACCTACACATATTTCTGCCGGATCCACCCGTTCATGCGCGGCTCAATCCGCGTCAGAGCGGCAAGCGCTGAGCCGGCGGCTGAGCAGACCGCACCCAGGCAAGTGTTAGTGGTCCGCTAACACTCTGCTAATATCTCGCGTCCTGCTGAGTCCTTGGCCACCAAGCGGCCTGGGAGCGGGGGGCCCAAGTGTTGGGGCGAATCGCGGTCTAAGGCCGTGTAGCGCAGCTCTCAGTTTCGCGCGAGCCCGTCAGCTAACCCCGTAAGCGTGACGAGAGCGGAGCGTGAAATTAGATGCACCTCGGTGCCCTGACAACCAAGCGATTTCTTATTGCTGCGGCTGCCACCGCACTGACCTTCTTCGTCCTCGGCGTGCTGGCCTCCCAGGCCAGCGCCGGCAGTGGGGGAGTGAGCTCGGGCGGCGGATCGACCGCAGCACCGAACGCCGGTCAATCGACCGACCGAGTCGGAACCAAGTACGAGCGGATCTGGAACCGCCAGACGAAAAAGCACAAGCGCTGGGCTCGTTCCACCAGCCAGTGCGAGTCCGGCGGCAATCCGAAAGCGATCGGCAGCGGCGGCCTCTACCGCGGCGCGTTTCAGTTCATGCGCTCGACCTGGAAGGCCTCGCCTAAGAGCCCCGGCGGCGATCCGATCGCCTTTCCGTATCGCACTCAAGCGGTTGTCGCGATCTTGCTGATGAAGCGAGACGGCGCTCAGCACTGGCCCGTCTGCGGCTGACCGTCAGCTCGCTTCGAAGCCGCTGAGAAACGCGGCCACGAGGCCGCCGATCGTCTCGAGGTCGTAACCGCCTTCCTGGACGATCACGGTCGGCAGACCGATCGAGGCAAGGCGACCGCCGGCCTCGTGAAACGCGTCGGCACCGACCTCGAGCGGACTCTCGGGGTCAGCGCCAGCGGCGTCCACTCCGAGGGCGATCACCAGCGCCTGCGCGCCGCCGTCGGTGGCCCAGCCCGCGAGCTCGCCGACTGCGGCGAGCCACTCCTCGTCGCCTGAGCCCGGCGTGAGGCAGATGTTGCGGTTGGCGCCTGCGCCGAGCCCCTCGCCGGTCTCGGTTTCGAAGCCGATGAAGTGCGGAAACCACCCCGCGGCCGGGTCGACGTGGACCGAGCCCGTGAGGACACCACGGTCGTCGTAGAAGATCTGCTGGGTTCCGTTGCCGTGGTGGGCGTCGATGTCGAGTACGGCGACTGCGCCGTCGACCGCATCGAAGAGCGCCGCGGCGGCGATCGCGGCGTTGTTGAGGTAACAGGAGCCGCCGAACACACCGCGACAGGCATGGTGACCGGGCGGTCGGGTGCAGGCGTAGGCGACTCGCTCGCCGCCAGCCACGAGGTCGACCGCGGTGAGCGTGGCGTCGGCCGCGGCTCGGACCGCCTCCCAGGTTCCGGGACCAATCAGCGTCATCGTGTCGTAGGCGAACTGACCAGCGCGCGCCGTCGGGTTCGCCGCGTGCGCCGGCTCGACCGAAGTGATCATCCCGGGGAGGGGGAACAGATATGGGACGACGCGGTGCTGACCCGGATCCCGCGGGAGCCCGGCCGCCAGCCATCGATCCCATGCGGTCGCGAGATAGTCGAGCACCTCGGCGTCGTGGACCGCGAGCAGCGCGTGGTCGGGGTGCTCTACCGCGTCGATGAGGCTCGCTCCCCGCGCCGTGAGTTCGTCGCGAATCCGATCGGCACGGTTTGGCACCTCGGCCGCTGGCGTTCGCACCCCGACCCAGATCTCGGCGTCCGGTTCGTGACCGCGGTGGCGGTCGCTCCACACGACCGGAAGCGAGAGACTCGATGGGCTCATCGCCGCCACCCTAAGGGGGAGGGGGCGCGTGGTCCTCGCGAGGCGGACGAGCAAAGAGAGCCGACGCACCGGTGCGGCGCATGACCGAGCACAGGATTGGCCGCTTCAGCCCATTGACCCGAGATCCCGCGGGCCATAGGTTTCCGAACGTTCGTTCATGAGCGTTGCCACAGCAGAGATCGCCGGACGGCTCGGCGCGGGGCGGGTACTCGAGCCCCCCGGCGCGTTGCCGCAGCCCGCGCAAAGGCTCGACAGCTCCGCGCCGGTACGCGACTTCGAGGTGGAGATCAACGTCGAACGGCTCTGCCTCGATTCGACCTCACATCGTGACCTGCGCGAGCGGGCAGGCGGTGATCCGGAGCGGATGGCCGAGCTGATCGTCGAGGTGGTCGCGACCCGGGGAAAGATGCACAATCCCGAGACCGATTCCGGCGGGATCCTGCTCGGCCAAGTCGCGGGGATCGGCAGCGGTGTAACCGAGCCACCCGAGACGGGAACACGCGTTGCCAGTCTCGCGTCGCTGACGCTGATCCCGCTGCGCCTCGACTCCGTCGACCGCGTCGACCCCGATTCGGCCCAGGTCGACGTCACCGGCACGGCGTATCTCTTCGACCGCACCGGGTGGGCCACGATGCCCGGCGACCTCCCCGACGAAAAGGCGCTCGAGCTCTTCGACGTTTGCGCCGCCGCATCGCAGGTGCGCGAGCTCGCCGCCGACGCGCAGACGGTGTGCGTGCTCGGCGCGGGCCATGCCGGCAAGCTCGCCCTTGCCGCGGCTCGCGATGTGAGCCCGCGCGCGACCCTCGTCTGCGTCGACGTCGACCAGGAAGCGCTCGACGCCGTCGCAGGGCTCAGCCTGTGCGACGTCGCGGTGGCGACCGACCTGCGAGACCCGCTCGCCGCGCTCGCGGCCGTGCGCAGCGCGTGCGCGACGCCTGCCGACCTCACGATCGTCGTCGTCAACGCACCTGAGTGTGAGTCGGCCGCCGCGCTGCTCACCGCCGACGGCGGCACCGTTCTCTTCTTCTCGATGGCCACACGCTTCTCCGCTGCGGCACTCGCCGCGGACGGCGTTGGCGCCAAGCTGCGCATGATCGTCGGCAGCGGCTACGCGCCCGACCACGGTGACTACGCCCTCGAGCTCGTGCGCGGGTCGCGAGCGCTGCGCGACGGGCTCGGCATAGAAATGGCCGCGGCATGAGCGGTCACCGGGTGCAGATGCGCTGGCGCGACCTCGACGGGCTCGGCCATGTCAACCACATGGTGGTGCTCACCTATTTGGAGGAGGGACGCGATGCGTTCTTGGCCGCTCACGGGATCCACCGCGACGAGTACGTCGTAGGCCGCTGCTCGGTGGGCTTCAACCGCGAGATCGCCGCGGCTGACTCGGTCACGGTGGAGTGTCAGGTCGCGGCCATCGGCAACAAGAGCATCACGACGAGCGAGCGCGTTCTCGACGCCGACGGAAACATCGCGATCGAGGCGCAGTTCACGATCGTCCTCTGGGATCCTGGCGCGCGGGCCACTCGTGAGATATCCGAGGACGAGCGGGTGTCGCTCGAGGATGCGAAGGCGGTTGCGTGATGGCCTGGGACTCCAACCCTGTTGTCGTGACCTGCGCCATCACTGGTGCCGACGTCTTTCGCGAGAACAACCCGAACATCCCGTACACGACCGAGGAGATCGCCCAGTCGACAATTGAGGCGACGGTTGCGGGGGCCACCATCGCTCATCTGCACGTGCGCGAGGACGACGGAACGCCAAGCGGCCGACCGGAGCTGTTTGTCGACGCGATCGAGCGGATCCGCGCCGGCTGCGACGTCCTGACCATGGTCTCAACGGGCGGCGCCAATGACATGACGATCGACGAGCGCACGACCGGCCTCGAGGCGAACCCCGACATCTCCGGGGTCGAGTCGGGCTCGATGAACTTCGGCGACGAGACGTTCATTACGCCGCCACCGGCGGGGCGCGGGATCGTCGAGCGAGCGCGATCGAAGGGGATCGCGCTCGAGGTCGAATGCTTTGACGTCGGACACGTGGTCAGCGCTGTGCGCTGGGTCGAGCAGGGGGTACTCGACGGACCGCTGCGGATCAACCTGGTCTTCGGCGTTCCGGGCGGGATCGATGCCAGTCCCGAGGCACTCGACGCGATGCTGCGGCCCCTGCCGGATGACGCCTTCTGGACCGTCACCTGCATCGGCCGCAGCCATCGTCGGATGCTTGCTCTCGCCCTGCTCAAAGGCGCCCCCGGCATCCGCACCGGTCTCGAGGACGTGGCCTACATCGCCAAGGGCGAGCTCGCGCCGTCGAACGCGGCACTTGTCGAGATGGCCGTCGCGATGGCGCGTGATCTCGGTCGCGAGGTCGCCGACCAGGCCCAGACGCGGGAGCTCCTGCGCCTTGGCTGAGACGCTGGTACAGCCTCGCCGGCGAGCGGAGACCCGCGAGGCGATCGACCGCGCGGCAGTGGAACTGTTTGCGACGCTCGGCTACCACGCGACCTCGATGCGCGCACTCGCCGCGGCCGCCAACGTCCAGCCCGCCGCGATCTACCACTGGCACGCCAGCAAGGAGGCGATCCTGGTTGGCCTTCAGGACGACTTCATGGAGCGGCTTACCGACCGCGTGCTGGCCGCGATGAATCGCCACCAACGACCGGCTCTGCGCCTGGCCGCTGCCGTGCGTGAGCACGTCGTCTTTCATGGCATCCACCGGCGCGAGGCGTTTGTGACCGACAGCGAGATTCGCGCGCTCAGCGCCACCCCGCGAGCCGCCCTGCTCGCCAAGCGCGATGCCTACGAGGAGGTCTTCGGCCGCGAGATTCGCGACGGCGTCGCGGACGGGTCGCTACACAGCTCCGACCCGCGGGTCGCGACCTACGCGATCCTCCTTCAGTGCACAGGGGTCGCTCTCTGGTTCGACCCGGAAGGGGCACTCCCGCTGGATCGCGTCGCGCAGTTACACGTCGAGCTCGTCCTGGGCTCCGTCGGGGCTTCGCGTGAGCTGATCGCGGAGGCGCTCGCTGATGGCTGATCAGCGAATCAAGCCGCCGGCTCTGCCCGACAGTGCGCGGATTGCGGTCGTGGCCCCGGCAAGCCCCCCGCAAACCCGTTCAGAGGCCGAACAGGCGAAGGCCTACTTCGAGTCACGCGGCCACGAGGTCGTGTTCGGCGAGAACTGGCGCAAGGTCCACGGGTACCTCGCCGGCACCGACGCCGAGCGAGCCGCCGATCTGCAGTGGGCGCTGTCGGAGCCCGGGATCGACATGGTCCATACCCTCTGCGGCGGTTACGGCTGCGCTCGTCTTTTCGATTTGATCGATTGGGATGGCGTCGGCGAGCCGCGGATCGTCTGCGGCTTCTCCGATATCACGGCGCTTCATCTCGCCCTCGCGGCGCGCCCCGGCTGGGTGACCTTCTACGGCCCGAACTTCTCGCGGTTCACGCGCCGAAAGGACGAGCTCACACCCGAGACGAAGGAGTGGTTTCACCGCGCGTTCGTTGCCGAGCCGCTCGGTCGCGTCTTCGAGGATCCCGAGAACCCTTACGTCCTCACCCTCGGCGCCGGGAGCGCCGAGGCGCCTTTGGTCGGCGGCTGTTTGACGTTGCTCAGCGCCTCGATTGGCACGCCCTTTGAGGTCCAGACTGACGGGTGCGTGCTGATGGTCGAGGACCTGAACACCGACGAGTACCTGATCGACACCCTGCTCAACCACCTGATCCGCGCCGGCAAGCTCGACAACGTCGCCGGGTTCGTCTTCGGCACCGACGTCGCGCTGAAGGGACGGGTGATCCCGGAGGGCTCGGAATCCACGCTCTCGATCGAGGAGCTGCTCGAAGAGCTCATCACCCCGCTGGGGATTCCCGCGATCTCGAACGTGCCCGTCGGCCACGGCAAGCACATGGCAACGATGCCGCTGGGCGTCAGGGTGCGCCTTGACGCGGACGCAAAGACCCTCGAAGTAACGGAGGCCGCAGTCGTATGAGACGAATCCTGTTCGCACTCGCGGCCTGCGCCGGCGTCCTGGCGGTCGCGCTGCCGGCATCGGCACAGGACGACTCGAGCTCTGACAACACGATTCTTCGCATCGGCTGGGCGCAGGATCCGACCAACATCAACCCGTTTGTCGGCCTCGATGAGGAGACGTACAACATCTGGGCGCTGAACTGGGATCTGCTGGTGAACTTCAGCCCGGAGGACCTGTCGCCCGCGCCTGGGATCGCCAAGAGCTGGGAGGTCTCGGAGGATCGCAAGACGATCACGTTCCAGCTCGACCCCGACGCGAAGTGGTCTGACGGCGAGCCGATCACCTCGACCGACGTGAAGTGGTCGTTTGAGACCCTCGGCGAGGAGGGGCAGCTGTTCACGAACTACACGAGCAACGTCACGTCGATCGCGACCCCCGATGACGAGACGGTGATCATCAAGACCAGCCGTCCCGATGCCCGGATCATCGGCGGGATCTTCGTCTACATCCTCCCCGAGCACATCTGGGGCAAGGTTCCGCTGAAGGAGCTGACCGGCAACTACCGCCCGGAGCTGCCCCTGGTCGGCAGCGGCCCGTATCTGGTCAGCGAGTACGAGCGGGGCCGCATCGTGCGGATGGAGCGCAACCCCGAGTTCCGCGGCGACGCCCCCGCCTTCGACGAGGTCCAATACATCAAGTACGGGACCCAGGATGCGGTCGAGCGCGCCCTCCAGCTCGGCGAGGTGGACATGGTGATGGAGGTCTCAGAGAGCAACTTCGCGCGCCTCGGCGAGGAGCCGAACATCGAGACGGTGAGCAGCGCCTCGCCCTCCTACACCGAGCTCGCCTTCAATCTCTGCCCCGAGGATCTCTGCCCCGACGCGGAGTTCAACCCCGCGGTCCAGGAAGTAGATGTGCGCCGGGCCATCGCCTATGCGATCGATCGCGAGCGCATCAACACGATCGCCGCCCGCGATACCGCGTTTCCGGGTCACGGGATCCTCCCCGAGTTCTACAAGTCCTTTTACGAGGTTCCCGCCGAGGACTACCCGGTCGACATCGACCTCGCCAACCAGATCCTCGACGACGCCGGTTGGGTGATGGGCGACGACGGTGTGCGCTCGAAGGACGGCGTGCGCCTCGAGTTCGACCTCTTCGTGCGCTCGGAGTCGTCGTACAACATCCGCGCGGCCCGGCTCGTCGCCGAGCAGACCGCGCCGATCGGCGTGCAGTTCAACGTGCAGGTCGTCAGCGTCGGCAAGCTCACCGATCTGACGGTTCGCTTCGTCGATGGCAAGCCGGCGCCGGACTTCGACACCTTCATCTGGGGATGGGGCGGCGATCCCTACGACCCGAGTTTCCTTCTGAGCCTCTTCTTAACGAAGGAGATCGGGGGGCTCTCCGACTCGTTTTATTCGAACCCCGAGTACGACCGGCTGTTCGCCGAGCAGGCGGGATCGTTCGACATCGAGGAGCGCAAGGCGATCATCCAGGAGATGGTCGCGATCACCCAGCGCGACGTCGCCTACGTCGTCCTCACCTACGACGCCAATCTCCAGGCCTACCGGACGGACACGATCGAGAACGTCAATCTCGCCTGCCCTTCCGACGACACGGGGGACATCATCTGCGAGCAGGTCGGATATGAGCCGCTTTTGAGCATCACGCCCGGCGACGCGAGCGGTTCGGGCGAGGGTGGCGGTCAGGCTGTCGGCCTCGCGGTGGTCGCTGCGCTCGTCTTCGGCTTCGGCGGCTGGATGCTCGGCATGCGCCAGAGCCGGCGTCGTGAGCGTGAGCCGCTGGAGATAGTCGAGTAACCATGTCGGGTCGCTGGCTCGCGGGGAAGGTCGCGGCGACGCTGGTCACGCTCGCCTTCGTGATCGTCTTCAACTTCTTCCTCTTTCGCCTCGTCGGTGATCCCACCACTCAGCTCGCGCGGCTGCCCGGCTCGACACCGGCGGAGATCGAGCAGCTGCGAGCCGATTACGGGCTCGACAAGCCGCTTCACGGACAGTTCGCCGACTACGTCGGCGACACGCTGACCCTCGATCTGGGTGTCAGCCAGCGGTCGCGCGAGGAGGTCTGGGACGAGATCAAGGACGCGATTCCCTGGACCCTGCTGCTGGTGGGGGTGGGCACGCTGGCAGCGACGTTGCTGGGCAGTTGGCTTGGCGTGATCGCCGCGACAAAACGCGGCAAGAAGACCGACGACGGCCTGCTCAGCTTCAGCCTGTTCACCTACGCCGCGCCCGAGTACTGGATCGGGATCATCCTGATCTTGGTATTCGCGGTCTGGATACCGATATTCCCCGCCGGGCTGCAGATGTCGCCCGGCGTTGAATTTGGCAGCTGGTGGGCGGAGGTCACCGACGTCCTCGACCACCTGATCCTGCCGGCGACGACGATGACCCTGATGCTGCTGGGCCAGTACTTCTTGATCATGCGCTCGTCGATGGTCGACGTGCTCACAGAGGACTTCGTCACCGTCAAGCGCGCGACCGGCCTGCCGTGGAACCGGGTCGTTCGCAGCCACGCCGTTCCGAACGCGCTGCTGCCGCTCGTGACCGTCGCCGCGATCCAGTTCGGGCTGGTGGCCGGCGGTGCGATCACGATCGAGACGATCTTCTCGTGGCCCGGGCTGGGCGAGCTCAGCTTCACGGCCATCAACGACAAGGACTTCCCCGTGCTTCAGGGGACGTTTCTCGTCTTTTCCGTCGGGGTGATCATCGCGAACCTGATCGCCGACTGCCTGTATTTCTATCTCGATCCGAGGGTGCAGTCGCGATGAGGCGGAGTCCGACAGGACGAAGCCGAGTTGCGCCGCTGTTGAGGCGCCTGCGATGAGTGGAGCCGCAGTGGTCGATCCGGTCGTGCTCGCAGGCGGCGAGCCCACCGGAGAGCGCCGGATCCGCGACGCCCTGCTCGGCAGCTGGCGTGGGCGGTTTGGGATTGGCGTCCTGGGGCTGTTCGCCTTCGTTGCTGTGTTCGGCTCGGCAATTGCGCCCTACGACCCGAACGCGTCGAGCCTCGAGGTGCTCGAGGGCCCGAGTTGGTCGCACATCCTCGGCACCACCGAGAACGGCGCCGACGTCTTCTCGCAGATCCTCGTTGGCGCTCGCGTCTCGATCGTCGTTGGCTTCGCGGCGGCTCTGATCTCGGCCGTGCTCGGCTCGGTCGTCGGCCTCGCCGGCGGCTACTTCGGCGGCTGGACCGATCGCATCCTCGACGCGCTCGAGAACTGGTTCTTGGTGATTCCGACGCTGCCGCTGATGATCGTGCTCGCGAGGCTCCTCGATCCGTCGCTGGTGGTGTTGATCGCGGTCATCGGGCTGACCAGCTGGGCGGGGACCGGGAGGGTGGTGCGCGCGCAGGTCTTCACGCTGCGCGAGCGGGCGTTCGTCGAACGCGCGCGGGCGCTCGGCGCCAGCGACACCTACATCATCCGCAAGCACATCCTCCCGAACACCCTGCCGCTGATCTTCGCCAACACGGTGCTGATCGTGGCGGTCGCCATCCTCTCCGAGGCGGCCCTTTCCTTCTTGGGCCTCGGCGATCCGACCAGGATCTCGTGGGGGACGATGCTCGAGAACGGGTTCGAGTCGGGAGCCCCGAGCCAGGGCGCCTGGTGGTACGTCGTCCCGCCAGGGCTATGCATCACCTTCTTGGTCCTCGCCGTGGCGATGCTGGGGTACATGCTCGAGGAGTTCGTCAACCCGAGACTGCGAGACGAGAGCTGATGGCTGCACCGCTGCTGGAGATCAGAGATCTTCGCGTCGACCATCGTGGCGGTCCGATCGTCGATGGCGTCGATCTCACCCTCCAGCCGGGGGAGGCCCTGGGGCTCGCGGGGGAGTCGGGCTGCGGCAAGACGACGACGGCGCTGGCGGTGATGCGGCTGCTCGCGCCTTCGTTGACCCAGACGGGCCAGATCACGCTGCGCCCGCCGGGTGTCGCCGAGCCGATCAATATCGGCCGGCGTACCGAGCGCGGAATGGGATTCGTGCGCTGGCGTCACGTCTCGCTGGTCTTTCAGGGGGCGATGAACTCGCTGGACCCGGTGCAGCGTGTGGACGACCAGATCGCCGAAGCGATCAGGCTGCACGAGCGGGTCGCCTCGCGTTCCGATCTGCGCGCGCGGATCGACGAGCTGCTCACCACGGTGGGAATCACCCCGGCGCTCGGCCGCCGCTACGCGCATCAGCTCTCCGGTGGTCAGCGCCAACGCGTGATGATCGCCCTGGCGCTGGCCTGTCGACCGTCGCTGGTGATCGCGGACGAACCGACCACGGCGCTTGACGTTGTGATGCAGGCCCAGGTTCTGCAGCTGCTGGAGCACCTGCGCGAGCAGCTCGGCCTGGCGCTGATCCTGATCTCACACGACCTCGGCGTGATGGCCGAGACCTGTGACCGGATCGCGATCATGTACGCGGGGCGCATCGTCGAGGAGGGGCCGGTCGACCGTGTCTTCGCCGCGCCGCAGCACCCCTACACGAAGCGCCTGCTCGAGACCCTGCCCGTGATCGGCGAAAACCGCGGCCTCGGAACGCCGATCCCCGGCGGGCCGCCGGACCCGGGAGCGCCACCGTCCGGATGCCGGTTTCACCCGCGCTGCCCGTACGCGCAGGACGTGTGCACGAGCGACGATCCCGCCCTGCGCGAGGTTGCTCCGGCGCAGTCCGCCGCCTGTCACTTCGCTCCATGGACCGAGTGGCCCCCCATCAAGCCCGCCGGCGTCGAGGCGACCGTATGAGCGCGGCGACCGCCTCGGCGGCCCCGGTGCTGCTTGCCGCGCGCGACGTCTGCGTTGATTTCCGCAACCGCGGGAAGGTCGCCCGCGCGCTCGACGGGGTCTCGCTCGACTGGCGCTCGGGTGAGGTGCTCGGGGTGGTCGGAGAGTCCGGTTGTGGCAAGTCGACACTCGCGAGGACCCTGCTCGGCCTGCTGCCGGCCACCGCGGGCGAGATCGAGCTCGCGGGTGCAGCCATCGCGGGAAAGGCTGAGGCTGCCGAGCTGCGCCGCCGGGTGCAGATGATCTTCCAGGACCCCTACCAAACGCTCAACCCGCGCCAGCGAGTGGGTGAGATCGTGGCGGAGCCGCTCGTCGTTCAGGGGGTCGACCGCGCCGAACACGACGAGCGGGTGCGCCGCGCGATGGCGGACGTGGGTCTCGATCCTGAGCGATTTCTGCGGCGCCGGCCCTACGAGCTCTCGGGCGGACAACGCCAGCGGGTCGCGATCGCGGCCGCGCTCGTGCTCGAGCCCGACGGCCTGATCTGCGACGAGCCGGTGTCGATGCTCGACGCCTCGGTCAGCACGCAGATCCTCTCGGTGCTGGTCGAACTGCAGCGCAGTCGCGGCCTCGGGCTGCTGTTCATCACCCACGACCTCAGCCTCGCCTGGTCGCTCTGCGACCGGATCGTGGTCATGTACCTCGGGCGGGTGGTCGAGCAGGGCCGGGCGACCGACGTGATCGAGCGCCCTCAGCACCCCTACACGCAGGCCCTGGTGGACGCGGTGCCACTGGCGAAGCCGGGCGGCGGCGGGCGTCGCGAGTTGCTCAGCGGCGAGCTGCCCGATGCGACAGCGGTGCCGGCGGGCTGTCGCTTCCATCCGCGCTGCCCGCGGCGATTCGAGCCCTGCGATTCAGTCGATCCGCCGCTCCTTGCGGCGGGCAGCTCGGATCAGCTGGCGGCGTGCTTGTTGCATGATCCGCAGCATGGCCGCGGATAGATGGAGCGACATAGCGGGACCCGTCGGCCTCGGCCGACCTGGCCCTCGCAACGCGATCACCGACGTCCCGGGGGTGCGCGTCGGTCACTCGCAGTCTGCGAGCGGTGAGCCGACCGGCGTCACGGTGATCGCGCCGCCGGTCCTGCCCGCGCCGGCGGCGACGGCGGTTGTCAACGGCATGGGCGAGCTCACCGGCAGGATCGAGATCGACGAGCGTGGGACGATGGAGACACCCGTCTATCTGTGCGGGTCGCACGCGGTAGGCGTCGTCCATCACGCCGCCGTTCTCGCGTCCGGCCGCGGCCCCGAGAACATCGTCCTCCCGGTGGTCGGCGAGTGCGACGACTCGTGGCGGGCCGACTCACGGCGAGTCAGCGGCGACGATGTCGATCGCGCGCTGGTGGCGCTTGACGTCGATGTTGCCGAGGGCAGCGTCGGCGCCGGAACCGGGATGATGTGCTTCGACTTCCCGGGCGGGATCGGGACCTCGTCGCGACAGGTCGGCGAGCACCACGTCGGCGTCCTGCTGCTCTGCAACTTCGGCGACCGCGAACGCCTCGACCTCCTTGGGACAACGCTTGATCCGCCCGACCGCAAGGTCACGCCGGCAGGGTCCTGCATCGCAGTCTGCGCCACCGATGCTGCGGTGAGCGCGCATCAGCTGCGGCGGTTGGCTCTCCGCGCCCTGCTCGGGCTCGTGCGGGTCGGCTCCTACGCGGCAGAGGGCTCGGGCGAGATCGGGGTCGCCTTCTCCACCGGTGCCCCCGCGACCCTCGACAACGCCGACCTCAATCCGTATCTGATCGCAGCCTGGGAGGCCTCGCAGGAGGCGGTCTACAACTGCCTGGTCGCGGCACGGCCCGCCGAGCTGCGCGACGGAACGATGCAGGACGCCTTCCCGGTCGAGCTCGTGCGCGAGATCGCCGGCGGCCGCGGATGACCGATCTGCGCGCAGAGGTTCTCGACCTCGCGCAGAAGCTGATCCGCCTCGACACGTCGAACCCGCCGGGGGGTGAGACCGCCGCCGCCGAGCTGCTTGCGGACTACCTGCGCCGCGCCGGTGTCGACTCGGAGCTCGTCGGGCCCGACCCGCAGCGGCTCAATCTGGTCGCTCGGATCGCGGGCGGTGACGGTGCCTCGACGATGCTGCTCGGCCACACCGACGTCGTTCCTGCCCCGGCGAGCAACTGGACGGTCGACCCGTTCGCGGGCGTCGAGCGCGACGGGATGCTCGTCGGCCGCGGTGCCGCCGACATGAAGGGCGAGGTCGCGGCCCGAGCCGTCGCGTTTGCCGAACTGGCGCGCAGCGAGATCAAGCCGCCCGGCGACGTCGTTCTCATTGCCGAGGCCGACGAGGAAAAGAACACGGCCGATGTCGGCCTCTCGTGGCTGGTGCGCGAACGACCCGACCTGCGCTGCGATCTCGCGATCAACGAGAGCGGGGGAGAGCTGCTGGAGCTGGCCGACGGCCGCCGTGTGGTGACGATCTCGGTCGGCGAAAAGCGGGTGGCCTCGCTGCGCCTTCGATTCTTCGGTCGTGCCGGCCACGCGTCGACGCCGGCCAGCGCCGACAATCCGCTTCGCCACCTCGCGCGGGCGATCGATCGCCTGACCGCATACGAGGCCGCGCCGCAGCTCTCGCGCAGCTCGCGGCGCGCTCTCGAGGTTCTCGAGGTCGAGTCGCTCGACGAGGCGGCGGCCCTTCACCCTGTGCTGGCGGAGACGATGCCCGTCCTGGCGCGGATGACGGTGACCCCGACCGGGGTGCAGAGCTTCGAGCCGGCCAACGTGATTCCGCCCTACGCCGACCTGATCTGCGATTGCCGAGCGCTTCCGAGCCAGGGCGAGGACGAGATCCGCGCCCACGTCGAGGAGGCCATCGGCGCGGGCGCCGGGTATGAGCTCGAGTTCTTGGAGCCGCTCGAGGGTGGCACCGAGTCGCCGATCGACACCTCGCTCTATCGCCTCTGCGAGGACTACGTCGCCGAGCGGCTCGACGGGGCGACCCTGCTGCCGCTGATCTCGCCCGGCTTCACCGACTCGCATTGGATCCGCTCGGAGTTCGGAACCGCCGCGTACGGTTTCGCGCCGACCTTCCACACGGAGCTGCGCACCTACTTCGACGGCATGCACGGCGCCGACGAGTCGATCGCCGTGGACGATCTCGAGGAGATGGTGCGCTTCAACATGAGAGCGATCGGGGCGCCCGAGCCCGACCATGGCTAGGCCTTGCTCGGACGGGTAGGTCGGTACGTATGGAGTCAGGCACAAAAGAGTTCGCCCTCGGCCAGGAATCCGGCGACGACGGCTCGTTCAAGCGCCAGCAGAGCAAGTTTCGCGACTGGGTCTCAAACGACGGCTCGACCGAGTATCCGGCCGAGCCGGATCGCTATGAGCTCTACGTCGCCTGGGCGTGTCCCTGGGCGCACCGTGGAGTCATCGCTCGCCGCCTCAAGGGGCTCGAGGACGTGATCGGGCTCTCGGTCGTCAATCCGATTCGCGACTCGAAAGGCTGGCGCTTCACCGGCGGCGAGTACTCCGATGACGCTGAGGACTTCGACTTTCTCGCCGAGGCCTACAACGCGACCGATCCGGACTTCGACGAGCGTGCATCGACCCCGGTCCTCTGGGATACGCGGTCGTCGACGATCGTCAGCAACGAGTCAGCCGACGTGATGCGAATGATGAGCACGAGCTTTCGCGAGTTCACCGACCCCGACTCGATCGATCTCTATCCCGAGGCTCACGCCGCCGAGATCGACGCGCTCAACGATCGGCTGTACGACTCGGTCAATAACGCCGTTTACAGCGCCGGCTTCTGCAACCGACCAGGATGTCTATGAGGCCGAGGTCGAAAAGATCTTCGCGATGTTTGCCGAGCTCGACGAGCGGCTTGGCTCGAGCAGGTTTCTCTTCGGCGACTCACCGGTGGAGACCGACTGGCGTCTGTTCGTGACGTTGTTGCGCTTCGACCCCGTCTACTACATCCACTTCAAGTGCTCGCGAAGGCGGCTGGTCGAGTATCCGAACCTGTGGCCCTACGCGCGCGACCTCTACCAGTGGCCCGGGATCGCCGAAACGGTGCGCTTCGATGACATCCGCCGCCACTATTTCTGCACGCACCCGATGATCAACCCGTCCAAGATCGTCGCGGTCTGCCCCGACGCCGACTGGGACGCAGACCCCGGTCGTTACTGACTAAGAGCGCTCGATCTCGCGCTCGATCAGGCGGTCCATCGTCCGCCGCGGGAGCACCGCGTTGAGTTTGAGCTGAACCTTCGCCTCGCGGCCGACCACGTAGCGGGTCTTCGGCTTCGTGGCGGTCAGTGCGTGCTCGACGGCCTTTGCGACCTCGTCGGGATCGACCCCGCGCAGCCCGGTCTTCTCCGCGAGTGAGCGCATGTGGTCCATCCGCTCTCCGTAGAGCTCCTCGATCTCCGAGCTGAACTGCTCCCGCGAGGTTGCGGCTTCGGCCCCGCTCTTGTCCCAGATCGGAGTGGCGACGGACCCCGGCTCGACGAGCGCAACCTCGACGCCGAACGGGCGCATCTCCATCCGCAGCGCGTCGCCGATCGCCTCGAGGGCGTGCTTCGAGGCGCTGTAGGGCGAGATGTAGGGGAGGGCGCTGCGCCCGCCGACCGACGACATGAACACGACCCTGCCCCTCGCTGCGCGAACCATCGAGAGCATCGCCTGCGTGACGGCGACCTGGCCGAAGACGTTTACCTCGAACTGGCGGCGTAGCTCATCGAGGTCGACGCCCTCGATCGGTCCGGCCAGGGCGATGCCGGCGTTGTTGACCAGCCCGGCGAGTTGCCCGCCGGTGGCCTCGGCGACCTCCGCCGCGGCGGCACGAACCGAATCTGCGTCGGCGACGTCGATGCTGAATGCCCGCAACCGGTCCGATGCCTCCGCGGCCAAAGCCTCACCGTCTTCAGGCTTTCGCACGCCCGCGAGGACGTCGAACCCGGCGCGATCCAGCCGCAGCGCGCAGGCGCGTCCGATGCCCGTCGACGCACCGGTGATGACGACTGCGCCGCGGGTCAAGCCGCTGCGGTCTCCCGGTCGAGCTCGACCGGGTCGTGCGCGCAGAACAGTCGAACCTCGCCGCCGTGATTGCGTGCGAGTTCGCGCAGACGCTCCTGATTGGCCACGCGGGCCTTGTTGTCGTCGGCCATCATCCGCTGGAACGCGCTGATCCCGGGTGGGCAGGAGGGTGGGGTTTCGACCTCGTGGCGGTTGAAGTAGGCGTCGCCGCAGTGGAGCATCCAGCCGTCGCCGTCGCGCACGGCGATCGCGGTATGGCCGCGTGAGTGGCCGACCAGCGGAATCAGCAGGATCTCCGGATCGACGCCGGGGAGGACGCGAATGCTTTCGAACCCGAACCAGTCGTCGCCGCCACCGTCGTGGACCGTCCACTTCGGCCCATGGGCGAAATGCGAGCGCGGATAGCGGGGGCGGTCGAGGAGTTTCACGTTGACGGCCGCCTCGTGCTCGGGCCTGAAGGCGTGGACCTCGGCATCAGGGAAGTCGGGGAGTCCGCCGGCGTGGTCGAGGTCGAGGTGGGTGCAGGCGATGTGGCGGACGTCGGTCGGGTCAAAGCCGAGCCCTCGGATGCGCTCGACCGCTGCCTCCGAGGTGTCGCCCGACGGCCGGAAGGCTGCCGCGAAGGGCACGCCCAGGCGTCGGTAGGGATGGCGCAGGTCATCGACGCCCATGCCCGTGTCGATGAGCACCAAGGAATCTGAGGTCTCCACCAGCAGGCAGTGACAGATGACCTCCGCGCCGGTCCAGCCGCCTTCGCCGCTGACGATCTTGCCGCCGTACGGGCACATCGTCCCGCAGTTGAGGTGGTGGACCTTGACCCCCATTGAGTGGACCCTATCTGCTGACCACCGGCAGATCCGGGGCTCAGCCGGCCGAGGGAGGAGACAGGAGGTTGGCGAGGGCATCGACGTCGGCCACCGTGACCGTCAGCTCCGGATGCTTGATCACGCCCCAGGGATCGATGCCGCGCACCGGCTCGTGGAAGGAGATGCGCACGCCGCGGATCCCATTGGTCGCGAACGTCAAGCCGCGGTCGGTGACCGCCAGGCGCGCCGGACCGGCGGTCTTCCACTTGGCGTACGGTCCGGTCACCGCGGTCGCGGAGACGTTCTCCAGGGGGGTCGACAGTCGCCAGGGACCGAAGCGGACCTCGACCGCCTTCTCGTTCACCTCGACCCACGCGTTCTCGGGCCTGACGCCGAACGGGCGCGAGAGCGCGCGATAGGACGGCGCAAACTCGAAGTTGAATCGCTGGACGCCGCTCACGCGGCGATGTTACGTCAGCCTTGAGTCGACAGGGATTCCCCTGCTAACGTCAACCGACCGCCGCGGGGTGGAGCAGTCAGGTAGCTCGCCGGGCTCATAACCCGGAGGTCGCAGGTTCAAATCCTGCCCCCGCTATTTCGTGTGTGAAGCGAGTTCGGCACGTTCGCCGGGCCCCGTTTTCGCGTTCGAGGTACTGCGGCAGGTACCAACGCTCTCGGCGCGCAAGAAATGCCCACCGCAGGGAAAGTACGACGGTGCCGGTACCTGTGCGGGGCGCCTTAATCGCGGTATGCGCGAACAACTCGCCCCATGGCCAGAGCCGAGCTCAGTTGCGCTTTGAACATCCGGCTAGACCGCCAGGGGTCTACTCAAGGGAGCGGTCGCGAATGACGACGCTGCTCGCGAATGATCAGAAGTACGGCGCCGCCCCCTGCACGCCTCCTACTAACTCTCGCAGCCGCCGCACTGGTATGCGTCTCGGCGCCAGCGGCGGCGAGCGCCGACGCGGCTGATCGCGTTGACCGCGCAAAGCTCGCCGAGCGGGCTGAGCGCGTGGTCGAGAAGCACAGCTCGATCGAGGTCCTCGAGGGCACCAGATGCCAGCCGCTCGCGCGCGGGGGCCCGCATCCATCCTCGCGGTGGCTCTGCCGATGGCGCGCCGAGGGAATCTGGCCGGGCACGATTCCGTACCGATGCGCGGGTGAGGCGGTTTGGAATCGCCAGCGCAAAACCTGGAAGGTCGGAGAGTGCAACAACGAGCTGCAGGCCCGGATTCCGCTGATGGGAGACCCCGGCCCGGCCCCGGCTTTCGGTTACAACGACGACTGGACACAGCTGAGCAACTCGACCTTCCAGCTGATGGCGCGGACACGGTCGGAGCTCGCTCGCGTTCCGCTCGCGTGGTCCAGCGTTGAGTCGGACCCGGGCACATACGACTGGACCCAGATCGACCGCACCTACGAGAAGCTGCGCGGCCATGGCGTGCGTCCGCTTTGGGTGCTGATTGAGGCGCCCTGCTGGGCGCAGCCCGATCCCGGCGCCTGCCGCGAGGGCGACACCCAGCGCCAACCGGCCCCGCAGCACTACGACGCGTTCGCCCGGTTTGCGGCTGCGACCGCACAACGCTATGGCACTTCGATCGGGATCGAGGTAGGGAATGAGCCGAACTTCCCGCACTTCTGGGGTGGGGCACCGGACCCCGCCCTTTACGGACAGATGCTGATCAAGGCGGCGGACTCGATCCACGCCGCTGCGCCCGGGATGCCGGTCGTAAGCGCTGGGCTCTCTCCCCACTCCGACTCCGCCGACAATGCCCATGGCTACAGCGAATTCCTCACGGCGCTGTATGAGTCCGGTGCTGCTCAGCACGCCGATGCGATCGCCGTCCACCCCTATCCCAACGCCGGTCCGGACGAGGACTACGTCGACGCGACGCGGATCCAGCTGGGCAAGATCGACCGGATCATGAGCGCTCACGGCGACGCGAACAAACCGATGTGGGTCACCGAGATCGGGGTCTCAACCACGGGCAATAACGCCTTTTCTCCCGACGAGCAGGGTCAGGCGATGGCCGAGCTCTACTCGGCGTTGCAACGAGTCGAAAACCTGCCGGTCATCGCCGTCCACCGCTTTCTCGATCTGCCCCGGTTGTCCCGGGGCGAGGGTGGCTTCGCGGTCGTAGCCAGCGAGAAAGCTGGCTTTCTCGGCCTTCTGCCTTCGGAGTTCGAGCTCAAGCCCGCCTACTGCGCACTCAACCTGGTGCGCGGTGTCGGTTGCTGACCGCTAGCGCAACCGGACCGTTGCGCGGTCGGTCGCGACCTGCTCACCAACCGTCGCCGTCAGCCTCATCTGGTAGGCGCCCGGTGGAGGCTTTTTGCGGCCGACCTTGCCGTTCCAGCGGACCGCGTTCTTGCCGGGACTGGCATTGCCCGCGACGGTCGCGACGCGCCGCGGCCCCTTGAACACCTCGAGCACCACGCTTGCGTCGGTGGTCGCCACGTAGCGAAGCGTGACCGGCTTTCCGCGGCGCACGCTCATCGAGTCCAGGAACGATGCGATGAACAGCCGGCCCTCCGGGCCTGGAGCCCCCGGGGGTCCCGTCGGTCCCGTCGGACCCGCTGGACCCGTTGGCCCCGTCGGACCCATTGGACCCGTCGGCCCCTCCGGACCCGTCGGCCCCTGCTGTGGATGCAGCACCTGGAGGTCGAAGGTGGCCGCCGACGAGAGGCAGCTCGCTGCCCCGCAGGTACTCGTCGCTCGGTACTGGAAGAAGTCCTGGCCGGCGTAACCGGCGGAGGACGTGTACGTAACCAACCCACTGTTCAGGCTCGTGGTGTCGAGCGCTCCGAAGTCGGGCGCATCCGAAATCGAGTAGCTCACGATCGGATCGCCTCCCGACGCGCAGACGAGCCGGAGCTTGGTGGCCGTGGCCTGGGGCACGCTCTGCGACTGGTTTGCGCACACCGGCGGCGAACCGGCCGCGATCTGGAGGCTCACCGTTCTCGTTGGCCCAACCTCATCGGAGCCGCCGGCGCCGCTGCCAGGGGAGATGCCGCGGAAGGTAAATGAGTCGGCGCCTGACTGTCCCGGCGTCGGCGTGTAGGTGACCCACTGGTCGCTGCTGGTCTCGCCGGCGCCGGGGGTAACGGTCCCCTTCGCGGGGCTGCTAGTGACTAGAACGTCGGGAGAGCCGGCGCCCGTCCCACCGGAGCACTGGATGAAGATCGGCGTTGCTGCGTTGTGCGGCACGCCCACGTTCATGTCGTTACAAGTCGGGGCGACGGCCTGGGCGCCGGCCGGGGCGAGAAGTACGGCCATGCTTGCACCGAAGGTGCACATCACGGCCCTCGACACGCGCTCACGTGGCCGTGTGCGCATCCGCAAACGGGCGCAGACCGTTAGGCGAACAGCACGCACCGGCTGAGCTTAAAGCCGACCCGGCGAGGTTGCAACGATGCGCTGAGATAGGCCCCGAAACCGGGTTCCGGTGAAAGTTGGGCCTCCCCACGAGAGCGGTCCTCGGAATGGCTCATCAGAAGTCGGGCCCGGGGTGGCTCGCGATGTTGTTTGTCTCGTTGCTCTGGCTCACCTGGTTGAGCGAGTCGGCCGGGGCCTCTCGTCGCTCGCCGCATGGCCTGTGCGGTCCGCTTGTTGGTCGTGGCAATGGGTACTCGTGTACTCGAACGTCCGAGCTACTCCGACAGTCCGGCGGCTTCGAGAGCCTGCCCCCGACTGTCGTACTGCCGGTATCTCACCACCCGCTCATCTCTGAGGTCATACACGCCAAACATCGTCATCTCGGTCGGGATGCCGCTCGTTTTGCCGCGTGCGTTCCAGTGAAACACCCCCACGACGGAATCGCCTGCGTCAATGAGCTCGACGAGCTGAAGGGCCGGGCTCTCCCAGGTCCCAAGCCAGTCGATGAAGAACCGCTCCATCTCGGAATGTCCCTCGTACACACCGGCCATCGCGACCAGCGAAGTGGCCGAGGTATCCCAGACCACGTCCTCCGCGAATACTTCCCGCCACGACTCTCGGTCGCCCGCCGCAAAGCGTTCGAGCATCCCACGAATGACCTGCACGTTTTTCTCCGACATTTGCCCACACAAGTATCTCGCGGAAAATGTCGAGTCCGCGAGGTCAAGGTCGCGCCGGCCGCCTACGAACGAATGACGATCCGGGAGCCAGGAGCCCGTCCTGCGCCCATACCGCACCCCGCGACGGGTCGGGCGTATGCACATGCCCAAGCCGCATCGCAGCTGTTCGGCGATCAGGGGCCGGGCGGGATCTCCTCAACGATGACCTGACGCGGGATATTTGCGTCGTTCTCGGTGCAGGTCGTCGCCGCACTGTCTGTCGCCACGGCGATGGTGACCGCGTGGCTTCCGGCGGCGAGCCCGTTGAACGACGCGAGAACGACTGCCGGCGCGCTCGCGTTCGCGCGCTGCAACCGCGCATCGCCGGGAGATGTAACGGTGCCGCTATCGGTCCCGGTGGAGCCCGCAGAGGTCGCACCGTCGACGCGCAGCTGCACCCGACACGAGCTCGACGCGTTCGAGGTCTCGAGGTCCGTCGCATACGTGAGATCGATGCGACTGCCCGCGCTCTGCTTGGTGAACGAACCGGCGGAATGCATCGCGTAGGTCGGGACGGAGCTTGTGTGCTGACCCGTCACAGGCAAGACGGTGCGGGCGATCGCGGCGGGAGTCCCTGCCGGTCCCGGGATCCCAGCCTCGCCGCGCTGACCCTCCGGTCCGCGCTCACCCTGGGAGCCGGGCTCGCCCTTGGGACCGCGGAGCTTTTCGCTCTCACCTGCCTTGAAATCATCGAGCGTGAGGCCCTTGGCCTCGGAGGAGCGCACTGAGTTCGGAGCGAGTTGTTTCGCTTTGACGCTGTTCTTCGGCAGCGTCGCGACGGCGTAGCTCGTCCCCCCGAGTGCGATGAAAAGGGCAAGCAATCCATATGCGTTCTGGCGCACATGTCGAGCGATCCGTTTGGTCATTCATATCTCCTGCCGCGCGTGGTCAACGGGCGCGACTCTAGTCGGGTTCGGGGAGTGCCCGGCAGGCGAGCCTCGCCCGGCGATGGTCCGGTAAGGCGCGCCCGTGTGCTCGGTCCTTCGTTGATGCCCCCTCATATCCCGGAGGTCGCAGGTTCAGATCCCAACCACGTAGTGTGAGGCGCTCAGCCTTCAAGGAAACGGAGATTCAGCAAAATGATCGGCGCACTTATCCTCGGCCTCCTGGCCGGCTTCCTCGGCAAGGCGCTTGTCCCCGGCGAGGATCCCGGCGGCTTCTTCGCCACCATCGTGATCGGACTTGCCGGAGCTGCGTTGGGCTGGGTGGTCTTCACCCTCGGCCTCGGGATCGGTGACGACGATGCTTTCGATCTCGGTGGTCTGGTCGGGGCGATCATCGGTGTCGTGGTCCTGCTTCTCGCCTATCGCAAGTTCGCGAGCGGCAGGACGACTTCAGACGCCCCACGCGGAGGCGCTGGCCGTTAGCCAGAAATCGGGTTGACGGCAGTGGGCGGGCGTTTCGACGCCGGTGCGGTCCAACGGGTTCTGACCCAGTTCTCTATCTCAGAGGTCGCCGAAGGGGCTGACGCTCATGTACTTGAAGCCGGTGTCCACGGCCACCGAGACGATCACGGCATCGCCACCGAGTCGCTGCGCCAAGCCGGTGTGCGCCGACCACGTTCGCGCCGGTCGAGATGCCGGCGAAGATCCCTTCCTCGCGTGCCAGGCGGCGGGTCATCTCAAGCGCCTCGCCATCCTCGATCACCTCGATCTGGTCGACCTTGCTGGCGTCCCAATGCGGCACGACGAAGCCGGTCCAGCCTTGGATCAGAAATGAGCCCGCCTCGCCGCCGCTGAGCGCGGCCGAGCCAGCTGGCTCGTGCGCCTGAATGAACACGCCGTGGGGGCGCAGCGCGTCCGCAACGCCCATCAGCGAGCCACCGGTACCGATGCCGTGGCAGAACGCGGTGACCCGACCGCCGGTCTGCTCCCAGATCTCGCGGCCGAGGTGGTCGCGGTGGCCGGGCACGATGTAGGGGTTGTTGAACTGGTCGGTTGCATGACAGCGCGGCCGCGCTGCGAGCTCTTCCGCCCGGGCGACCATGTTGTGGATGTCCTGAGCAGTGATGTTCGGCGGGCCCTCGACCGACTCGACGACGTCGATATCTGCGCCCAGCGCCCGCATCAGCTGAAACCGCTCCTGGGTGAAGCAGTCGGCCATCACGATCAGGGGGACGTATCCCTTCGCCTGGCAGACGAGCGCCAGTGCCGGGCCGGTACTGCCGCCCGTGTACTCGACCACGGTGTCGCCCTCGGCGATCAGGCCGTCGCGCTCGGCGCCTTCGATCATCGCCAGCGCCATCCGGTCCTTCATGGAGCCGGTCGGATTTCGGTACTCGAGCTTGAGCCATATCTCCGCGCCGCTGGCCGGCACGCAGTGACGAAGCTGAAGCAGCGGCGTGTCCCCAATCAGCTCGAGGATCGACGTCAGCTGAGGTCGATGCTGTTCGGCGGAGGCGATGGGCGAGACCATATGCGCAAGCGGCGGAAGGTCGGGTAGCCGCAGAGGCTCGTCCCGCCGGATGATGGGTCCGCGAGCTGATCGTCACGGTCAGGTTGTGGGCTCGGGGAAAGTGGCGGCTGTCGGTTTGTGCGGGCTACCGATCGGCGGCGGCCAGCGCCTCGGCGAGCCGGGCCGGCTGGAGCTGATGGGCGGTGATCAGATCGCGGCCGATCATCGTCTCGGCGGCCAGCAGCGCGTTCACAATTGCCTCCTCCGTTGCTTCGATCACGGCGTCGAAGAGCGGATCAAGGGCGGCGTCGGCGAGCATCCCCAGCGCCGAGACCTGGCTCGTCTCGGTCACCGCCGGCCCTCGCTGAGCGTCCACATCGGGCTGGACCACCTCGTTGCCGGTCGCGAAGGCGAAGAAGAGATCGCCGCTGTAGTGCTCCCCTGTGCCGCCGGTGCGCGCGACCCCGAGCCCGACCCGCTGGGCGAGGCGGGTGCATTGCGGCGGCAACAGCGGCGCATCGGTGGCGACGACGCCGATGATCGACCCCGCGCCGGGCGGACTCTCGATGCCGGGTGCGCCCGGCTCGGGCACCTCGTCGATGCCGATCTGTGCGCCGACGGCGACCCCGTTCACGCGAAGGCGCTCGCGGCGCCCGTGATTGGCCTGGACGAGCACGCCAACCGTGTAGGGGGCGGCGCCCGCGCGGCGCGAGGCCGTCCCGATCCCGCCCTTGAACCCGTGACAGATCATTCCGGTTCCACCGCCGACGCCGCCCTCGGCGACCCGCTCGGAGGCGGCCGCATATGCGGCCTCGACATGGGCCGGGCGCACGTGTGCCCCGTTGATGTCGTTGAGCAGGCCGTCCCAGGTCTCGCCGACGACCGGAAGCCGCCAGAAGAGATCGCGCGGGTCGCGTTCGGCGGCCTCGATCCCGATCAGCGCGTCGCGGACAACGCCGAGACTATGCGTGTTCGTGAGCGCGATCGGTGACGAGAGCACCCCGCACTCGCGGATCCAATCGAGACCGCTGATTTCGCCGTTGCCGTTGAGCCGATGCGCGCCCGCGAACACCGGCTGCTCCCAGGCGTGCTTCGGCCGCGGCCTGATCACGGTGACGCCGGTGCGCACCGGTCCCTCTCCAACCCGCAACTCGCCCTCGCCTTCGATCAGCGTGTGGTGGCCGACGCTGACCCCGGGGACGTCGGTGATCGCGTTTAGCGGACCCGGCTCGCCACGGCCGATCGTGATCCCGATGTCGCGCGCTCTGGGCATCTCTCAGGTCAGGGTCTCGTCAGGGATCTCGTACCAGCGCTTGCGCCGTCCGACCCTGGCCCGCATCTGGAACCGCCGGCCCTTCGGGGCCTCATCGACGGCCCGCGCAATCTCGGCCGCCGTCGCCGCGACCCGATCGCCGTTTTCGGGGGAAAGCTCGCTCGTCAGCTCTCCGAGCCGCCCGAGGTTGTCGGTCACGGTTGTAAAAAAGCCCCAGTCCCCGCTCAGCACCTCGACGAGCCGGTCGACGTTGATCGTGCCCTCCCCGTCGCCGGATCCGAGCTCGTGGCTTACCAACAGCGTCGCCGCGTCCTGTACGTCCTTGCGGTTCAGTTCCACCACCTGCAGCTTGGTCAGCAGCAGGTCTGCCGCCGGCAGCGCCCGATGATCGGCGGGAAGGCGGTCGTCGAGGTCGAGGCTGTGGCACATCTCGAACCGACCAAGGAAGAGGTCGAGATGCGTCGACTGGTCGGGGGTCCACCAGATCTGCCGTCGGCGACCGTTGAGGGAGTTGAACTCTCGATCGGGGGTGAACCCGATCGACTCCAGACGCCGTTCGATCGCGGCCCGGTCGGAGGGGCGGGCGACGAGGTCGACGTCACCGTAGCCGCGCCGCAGAGGCGCCGGCCGCTCCGGGGTGCGCAGATGGACCCCGAGGCCGCCAAGCGCGCGCACCCGCACGCCGGCGTCGTCGGTCTCGGCGATCACGGTCTCGCAGAGGGCGACCGGATCCGGGGCGCCGCCGGCGCTCATGCGTGGGGGTGCGGCAGGCCGTTCTCCATCGCGCGGCCACGAGCATAGATCGCTCCGGCCGCCGCGAGCCGCGTCACGGGTTCGAAAGCTCGATCACGCTCACCCGAGCGTGAGTACACAGTTCTTGACCTTGCGCTTCTTCTCGTTGATGTCGATCACGGCCCCGCGCAGGGCGCCCTCGGTGTAGTCGCTGCCCGGGTTGACGCACAGCGTCGTGCCAATCTTTGCCGTGCCGCGCGACTCGTGCAGATGGCCGTGCAGACCCATCAGCGGCTGATAGCGCTCGATCACCTCCCGGCAGGCGGTGCTGCCGACCGGCTGCATCTCGACTCCGCCGGCCCCCTGCTGCAGGCGCATCTCCTCGCCGAGCTTGGGCCCGGCGTCGATCTGCGAGTCATACGGCGGGCAGTGGAAGTTGAACAGCGCCCAGGAGGGGTCGGAGACCTGACCGGCGACGTCTTCCAGGCGCTTGGCCAGGTCCGGCTCTTCGATGTCGCGAGGGCAGTCCCAGGGCGTCCTGTTGGCAAAGCCGCAGCTGGCGAGCTCGAGTCCGGCCGGCAGCTCGACGACCCGACCCTCGAGGAACTCGACGTGGCTCGCGTCCCTGAGCACGTCGTCGATCTCGAACGGGTCGTCGTTGCCGGCGTTGACGAAGCACGGGACCCCACTTTCGCCGTTGAGCCGCTCGGCGGCCAGCTGCGTCCACTCCTCGATCCGGTTGACGATCCGCTCGACGAACAGCTCGTTAACCGCGGCCGCGTCGGCGCGCAGCCGCTCCGCCTCGTCAGCGCTCAGGCGGGCGGCGTAGTAGCCGGTGTCGCCAATCCGCCGCTCGAGCTCATCGACCTCCTCCGCCGTCGAGGGGCTGTACTCCTTGCCCAGGAACGTCGCCTCGACCGAGCCGGAAGCGCCCTCGACCAGCGGCACGATCGCCTTGCCGGTTATGTCGCCCCCGAGCACGAGGGCATCGGCCTCATAGAACTTGCCGGCATTGAGGAACTTCCGAAAGCATCGGTTGGAGCCGTGAATGTCGCTGGCATAGAAGATGCGCATCAGTCGGGCGGGATCTCCTTGTAGATCATGTCGAGGTCGATGCCGCGGCGCTTCTGGATCGCCCGCGACGCGAGATAGATCAGCGCGCCGCTGACGTAGATGCCGACCACGAACAGGACCGCCCCGGTTCCCGTCGGCCCGCTGAACGCCGGCAGCTTGAAGGCGCTGTACAGGACCATCGAGAACAGGATCAGGTTGCCGACGCCGAGCAGGGTGATCACCGGAACCCCGGCAAATCGCCTCTGCACGTAGTCCGGCGCCTGGGCAAGGATGTCCGGCCGCCTGAAGGGCAGCATGATCGCGGCCCAGCTGGCGATCCAGAAGGCAATCGAGAAGATCACGATGTAGTTGCTGACGTTGTCGAACAGCGTCGTGAATACGAACAGCGCCAGCAGGATCTCAGCAAGGACGATGATCACCAGCGTCGCCACCCAGGGAGCGTGGAAGCGGCGATCGACCTTGGTCAGCGCGTCCGGGAGCACGCGGTCGATCGACCACGCGAACACGTTGCGCGTGCAGACCATCGCGATCACGAACAACAGCAACGCGTTCCAGAGGAAGAAGCTGAGCGCCATGATCACGTTCAGGATCGTGCTCGAGGTCATGATCCCTGTGAACAGGTTCATCACCGGATCGAGCGGCAGCCCCGACCCGTCGGCGGTGTTGTCGTTGAGGAAGACGACCGCGTTGATGAAGTCCTGGCCGACGATGTCGTAGAAGCGCCAGAGGCAGATCATGTACATGGCAAAGGCGAACGCCAGCGTCACCACCATCATCCGCGGTTGGGTCTTGCCCGGCTCTTTGACCTCGCCGCCGATATAGCTGGAGTAGGTGAAGCCGATGTAGATGTAGTAGCCGATCGGAATCGCAAGCAGGACGGCGCCGATCGTGCTCGCCTGGGCGAGAAAGCCTGCGTCTCCTGCCGAGTCGAGGATGCCCTGGTAGGTCTGACCGTCGGCGCGCTCGGCCATGAACGAGTTGAACTTGGAGACGAACTCGTCGTGGGTCGTCGTCAGCAGCACCAGCAGGGTTGCGAAGCTGCCGAGGATCGCCGGGATGAAAAGCCAGTTGAGGACCTTGCGGACGATCCGCGGCCCCATCGCCAGCACGCCGAGCACGGCGACGATCAAGCCGGTGCCGATCAGGAACGTCGGCCAGTCGCCGCTGACATCGGTGCCGGCGTTGATCAGCCCGGTCGAGTCGAGGACGTTGCCGAGGGTCAGGAAGGCGACGGCGATGCCGAAGTTGACTGTGAACGAGGCGTAGAGGCCGAGGCCGAGCAGCTGCGACCAGGTGAAGCCCCAGTTGGCCGTGAAGCCGACCCCGGGGTGGATAACGCGGCCGAGAAAGACGTACTCACCGCCCGACCGCGGCATCGCGGCCGATAGGTAGCCGTAGGTGAGCGCGTTGGCGAGCGTGAACAAGGTCGCCAGGGCGACGACGACGAGGACGTTCGCCTCCGGCTTCGCGCCGGCCATCAGCAGCGGAACCACGGCGAGCACGAGCCCGAGCGCGTAGCCGATTGTGTTGAAGACGAACACGTCGCGATTGCCGAATTCGCGCACCAGTCCCGACGACTTACGCAGGAAGAGACCGCCAGCGCTGGTCTGCGCCTGTTCCGCTCCGCCTCCGCTTGCTCCTCTGTTGGCTTCCATGTCGCTCTCCCCGTTGTTCATCCGTTCAACAAACAACGGCCCCCGGCGATCGCCGTGAGCCTCCGCACCATCAGCTCTTCACTCCGCACCACGCCGCGATCGCGCGTCCGTAGGCACGCGCGCCCAGCGCCAGTTCGTCTACGCCGATCCACTCGTTGGGGGCGTGGGCGCGACTCAAATCGCCGGGGCCGAAAGCAGGGCTCGGAACCCCGGCGAGCATTGTCAACAGCGCCCCGTCGTAGGTCGTGTCGATTCCCTCCGCCTCGGCGGTGACGCCGATCTCGCTGCAGGCGTCGCGCACGACGCCGATGATCTCCGTGTCGAGATCGATCTCCGAGGGCGGATAGTCGGTGGCCCATGACCACTTCGGCGGGTGCTCGCGCAGCCACTCCTGGCGCTCGGCGGCCTCGGCGACTGCCGCCAGAATCTCGTTACGCGGACGACTGCCGTAGCCCTGCTCGTCGGCGTCGCCGGGTAGGTAGGTCGCGTTGAGCTTGATTTCCAAGCTCTCGGGAACGTTGGAGATAAACGTCCCCCCCTCGATCATCGTCGGCTGCACCTGGGGGTTGCCGAGCAGGTCATGGGCCTTGTCCTCGCGCCGCGACCACTCATCGCGCAGGTCGCCGATCGCTTGCAGCAACGGCAGCGCCTGCTCGACCGCGTTCACCCCGCCGCCGTCGCGCCACGGCGGCTGGTTCATCTCCGCGTGCGCGGAGCGACCCGGCACCCGTAGCGAAGCGTGCAGCAGACCTCGGGTCGCCACCCAGAGGTTGAGCCCGGTCGGCTCGGGTACGAGTCCGGCCTCGGCCCGGTAGCCGCGCTGGATCGCGGCGACGGTCCCCATCGCGCAGGTCTCCTCGTCAGGCACAACCTCGAAGATCACGTCGGCGTCGAGCGCTACGCCGGCCTCGGCCAGCGCTTCGAGCGCGAAGATCGCGGCCGCCACGCCGCCCTTCATGTCGACGGCGCCGCGGCCGTAGACGCGGCCATCGCGAACCTCGGGGTCAAATGGAGGGCTCTCCCAGTTGTCAAGGTCGCCTGGGCTGACGACGTCGATGTGGCCGTTGATGATCAGCGAGCGCCCGGCCTCGCCTCCCCGGAGCGTGGCCACGGTCAGCGGCCGACCGTCCCAGTGATGCCAAGCCGGCATCATCGGGTGGTCGCGCAGCTCGGTGACGTCGGGCTCCCACTGGTCGACGTCGGCTCCGAGAGCCGCGAAGCGGGCGCCTACGTACTCCTGCAGCTCGCCCTCCTGGTTCTCGCGATGCTCGGAGCCGGGTTCGAGATCGACCGAGACCGTGTTGAAGCCGACCAGGCGGCGAACCAGCTCGATGAGATCGTCGCTGCGCTCCTCAATGTAGTCGTCGAGGGCGGTCACGAGTCCCGAGTCGAGTGTCGGCGCGCTCACGCGACCAACCTCGCCTCGACCGCCTCCACCGTATCCGTCATCCGGGCGATCAGCTCCGCCAGGTCCTCCTCGCTGGAGATGAACGGCGGCGCGATCAGCGTCTGATCGCAGGCGAACCCGTCCGAGGTCGGCTGGGTCGAGTAGACGATAAGCCCGCGGGCTAGAGCCTCCTCGTCGATCGCCCGGGCCACGCCGAGCTCGGGGTCGAGCATCGACTCGCCGTCGCGCGGATCGACGTAGTCGATCCCGAGCAAATAGCCGCGGCCGCGGACCTCTCGAACCAGGGGCGAGTTGCCGAGAGCCTGCCCGAGTTCGTCGCGCAGCCGGCGGCCGCGTTCGGCGACATGCGCGACCAGCTGCTCGCGCTCGAGCACGTCGATCACCGCGTTGGCGACCGCGCACTGCAGCGGCGCTCCGCCCCAGGTGTGGCCGAGTTCGAAGGCTCGCGAGCCGGCCTCGAACGCCCCATAGATCTGATCGGTACAGAGCATCGCCCCGATCGGCACATAGCCCGCCCCCAGCCCTTTGGCGGTCGTGATCACATCCGGGACCAGCGGCAGATCCAGGGCCGCGAACCAGGCGCCGGTACGTCCCATCCCTGTCACCACCTCGTCGAGGCAGATCAAAAACCCGTGCTCCTGTCGACGGGCATCGAGGCCTACCCAGAACTCGTGCGGCGGCGAGTAGCCGGGGAGCGCCGCGGCGCTGACCGGCTCGATGAAGAACGCGGCCACCGTCTCCGGACCGGCCTCCGCGAGCGCCGCGTCGAGCGCCTCCAGGGCCGCCGCGCCGCTGGGGTCGAAGCGCCACGTCGAAGGGGGGATGTGGAGATTAGCCTCCAGGTAGGGCTCGAACGGGTGGTGCAGCCCGGGCCGCCCGGTCAGCGCCAGCGTGCTCATCGTTGGCCCGTGGTACGACTGCGCCGGAGAAATGATCCGCCACCGCTGCGGCTCGCCTCGCTCAACGTGGTAGGCGCGCACCAGCCGCAGCGCCGTCTCGTTCGCCTCCGCGCCGCCGCCGACGAAGTGAGTGCGTCCGAATCCCGGCGGAGCGAGCTTCGCCAGTCGCTCGGCGAGTCTCTCCTGCTCGGGGTTCGCGAACTGCTGGCTGTAGAGGAAGGAGACCTCGCGGGCTTGCTTTGCACCCGCATCAATGATCTCGTCGACGCCGTGACCAAGCGAGGTGACCATCGCTCCGCCGCTGACCGCGTCCAGGTAGGTCGTCCCGTCGACGTCCTCGAGCCAGGCTCCGCGGGCGGCCGTGATCAGCGGATACGAGCGGTCGAGCTCGCGCGGGAAGACGCGAGAGCGATCCGCGGTTATTGCCGTCGCCTGGGCGATGGCGCGCACCCTACGAGATCAATGGCCTTTTATCAAGGGCATTAGTCCACAAGCTGGCGCAAGCCGCTCCCTAAGTACGATTGATGGGAAGAGATGGCGGTAAAGGGTGCCCGAGGCAGCGGCGATAGGAGCCCGGAACAAAAGGCCGAAAGGCCTTCCGGCGAGCCGACGACGCCGTTTCGTCCGATTGACCAACCGCGCGCGCATGAGTATGTCGCCGAGCAGATCCGGCGCCAGATCGCGCTCGGGCTGCTGGCACCCGAAAGCACCCTGCCGACCGAGCGCGAGCTCGCGACCCAATTCGGGGTCGGCCGCGCAACTGTGCAGCAGGCGATCCGCCTCCTGGAATCGGAGCGGCTGATCGAGACCCGTCGCGGCCGTCACGGCGGCAGCTCGGTGATCCGCCACTCGAACGACCGGCTGGCGATGGACTATCTGCTGGCCCGACTGCGCGGGGCGGATGCCCGGATCGCCGCCGCGGTGCAGTTCCGCGAGGTGCTCGAGCCTCGGATCACGGCGATGGCCGTTGAGACGGGGAGCGCCGAGATGCTGGAGGACGCGCGCCGGACCGCGGCCCGAGGAGCGGCCGCCGAGTCTGACGCGGAGTTTATGGGCGCCGATACCGAGTTCCACCTGTGCATCGCGCGGGCGACAGCCAACGAGCTGCTCGTCGAGAGCGTCGAGCGGATCAGGCTGATCCTCAATGACGCTCTGCTTGCCCTGCCGGAATCGGCGCTCTGGCACGAGCGCAGCATCGACGAGCACGAGCAGATCCTGCGCGCGTGGGGGGCAGGCGACGCCCCGTCCGCCGAGACCGCGATGGCCGAGCACATCGCCGGCACCACGGTCAGCATTCGCGCCCTGCTGGCCCGCCTGAGGTAGTCGCTGGCACGCGCTGACCCAGGCACGGGGCGGCATATCGCCGCGACTGAACTGCTTGAGCCATATCTCCGCGCCATTGGCTGGCACGCAGCGACGAAGCCGAGGCAGCGGAGTGTTACCGATCAACTCGAGGATCGAAGTCAATTGCGATCGATTTCGCTCGGCGGATTCGAAGGGTCGAGCAATATGCGCAAGCGCCCGCCATCACAGCGTCGCGAGGATCGCCTTGTACTCGAGATAGCCGGCGAGGCCCTCCGGCCCGCCCTCGCGACCGACGCCGGACTGCTTCCAGCCGCCGACGGGGATCGTCAGGTTGCCCGTCGCCCAATCGTTGACCCAGATCGTGCCCGCCTCGAGGCGCTCGGCGATCCGGATGCCCCGCGCCAGGTCAGCGGTCTGGACACCCGCGGCGAGGCCGAACGGAGTGCCGTTCGCGATTGCGATTGCCTCCTCGACGTCGGCGAACGGAAGGACCGTGACCACCGGACCGAAGAGCTCGGTGCGGGCGATCTCGCTGTCGATTGCGGCCCCGGCGATCACCGTGGGGGCGAAGTAGGAGCCCTTGAGGCCAGCCGCTCGATCGCCGGCGACCAGTTCGGCGCCAGCCTCGACGCTGCGCTCGACCAGGGCGTGCACTCGCTCCACCGCGGCGGGTGTAATCAGCGGCCCGAGGTCGGTGTCCGGATCGAGCGGGTCGCCGACCTTCGTCTGGTTCGCCTCTCGGGCGAGGCCGTCGAGCACCTCGTCGTGGATCTGCGCGTCGACGAGGAGCCGCGAACCCGCCTCGCAGTACTGGCCCGCGTTCATCGTGTAGGCGAAGTGGCTACGCGGGACGCCGTCGCCAGGTCGGCGTCGGCGCAGACGATGTTCGCGGACTTGCCGCCGAGCTCCATGGTCACCCGCTTGATCGTCTGAGCCGCCTCGGCCGCCACCTGCCGGCCGACGGCGGTCGAGCCGGTGAAGACGATCTTCGCCACGCTCGGATGGCGCACCAGCGCGGACGCCCGTCGCCGCGCCGCCGGTGACCACATTGAGCAGGCCCGCCGGCAGCCCCGCCTCCAGCGCCAGCTGTCCCAGCGCCAGCGCGGTCAGCGGCGTGTGCTGGGAGGGCTTGTGGACGACCGAGCAGCCCGCGGCGAGGGCCGGCGCGATCTTCACCGAGCTCAGCGCGATCGGGAAGTTGAACGGCGTGATGATCCCGACCGTGCCGACGGGCTCGCGGCGGATCAGGGCGATCCCCTGGTCGAGATGGCGGGTCGACCCCTCGAGATCTGACCGCGAGGGACGCGTAGTAGTCGAACCACTCGGCCGCGGCTTCGACGTCGCCCCTGGCGTCGTCGAGCGGCTTGCCCGTGTCGGCGCTCTCGAGCAGCGCCAGCATCTCCGCCTGCTCGGCGATCGCGGCCGCAATCTGGCGCAGCACCCGCGCCCGTTCGAATAGGGCTCGCGGTCGCCCACGCCCGGTTCGCGCGGGTGCGCTCGGCGGCCGTGACGGCAGCGTCGACGTCGGCCTCGGACCCGTCCGCGGCGCGGATCAGGATCTCGCCCGTCGCGGGATCGACGGCGTCGCTCAGTTCGCCGCTACGCGGCTCCACCCACCTGCCGTCGACCAGGATCCGCCCCGCCGGCTCCCACCCGTCGAGGAACTCGGCGATGCTGATCTGCGCCCGGCGACGACGGCGCTGGCATCGGCGCTCATGCTCAGGCCTCCGGCAGGGCGGTCGCCAGATCGTCCTGCGGAACCTCGTCGCGCCAGCTGAGGCTCGGTTCGAAACCGAGCGCCTCACGGGCTCCGTCGTTCGCGATCAGCGAGCCGTAGGTCCCGATGTCCTTCCGGAACGGCACGCCCGGATAGAAGCGATCGACCAGATCCTTACTGGGCACGTTCGAGCGGATGTCGTTGGCCACGGCGTAGAACGTCTCATGTTCGAGCCCCGGGTGCTCGCACGCCAGTCGGTAGAGGCGCGCGATATCGCGCAGGTGGATGTAGACCCAGAGCGACCGGTAATGATTCTGCGGGTTGTCGCAGCGACTCGATCGCCTCGTCGCCGAGCGTCAGCCCCCAGCAGTAGCAGGGGCGCACGCAGACGGTGCTGAGCACGCCCCGCCTGGTGTAGGACCGACACGCCTCCTCGGCCGCCACCTTGCTCAGGCCGTAGCAGTCCTGGGGCTGGAGGGGGTGTGCCTCGTCGATCGGGAAGTATTCCGGCTTGAAGTCGCGCTCGCGGTAGGGGAAGCCGAGCACCGCCTCGGAGGAGGCGAGCACGAACCGCTCGGCGCCGACCTTCGCGGCAGCCTCGAGGCAGTTCACCGTGCCGAGCGCGTTGACGCGATAGGTGACCTCGAACGGGGCCAAGCCCGCCTCGGCGATCGCCGCCAGGTGGACTGACCGCGTCGCAGCCGGCGAACGCGTCGACCATCGAGCCGACCTGCTCGATGTCGCCGCGGCGGTATTCGACGACTCTCGCCGACCGGGCCGGGGTCGACCAGGTCGACGGCGACGACGTGGTGCCCGTGTTCGGCGAGCTCGGCGACGACGAACGCACCGACCCTGCCCGCGGCTCCTGTTACGGCAATGACCATCTCAACGTTCCCTTCGATTCGAATTCATCGATTCAACCGCCGGCGATCGCTGCGACCCCGAAGAGCGCCGCGGCGGCGCCGATCAGCTGGTGGCGGACGAGCGACTCGCCAAGCATCGTGAACGCCAGCACCACGGTGACAACCGGATAGAGCGCTCCGACCACAGCGACGAGGCTCAGGTCGCCCTCGACCACGGCGGCCGTGAACAGTCCTGTCGCCAGCAGATCCACGACGCCGATCAGCGCGACGCCGGCAACACCGAGCGCCTCGGCCACGGCGATGACCCACTTGCCACCGCGAGCGTCAGCGCGATCGTGACGACCACGCGCGCTGGAGCAACAGCACCCAGAGCACGCCCGCCGAGGATGCCGCGGCGAGTGCCGTCGTGGTGAGGCCGCCGCCGAACGCGGCGAGCAGGGCGAGTCCGACGCCGCGGCGAGCTTGGTCCTGGCGGGTCGTGCGGGACGCCGGGTCGCGAGAGCAGAGGACGACTCCACCGACTCGCCGCGACCAGTCCGACGGCCTGCAGCGTCGATCGGATTGTCGCCGCCCGCGAGTCCGAAGACGACCGGGATCGCGACGCCGGTCGCGGCGATCGGCGCCGCGACGGACATCGCACCGACCGCCATCGCCCGGTAGAGCGCGCCGAGGCCGATCGTCAGAGTGACCCCTGACGCGGCCGCGAAGAGCAGATCGTGCCCGCCGGGACGTCGAGGCCGACGATCCGGCAGCCACCAGCGCGATCACGAACCCGATCAACTGCGAGGTCCACAGGACGACGAGCGCCGAGGTCACCCGGCTGGTGCGGCCCGCGACGAAGTCCGCGAGTCCCCAGCCGAGCGCGGCCCCGAGCGCGAGCGCGATGCGCGGTCAACTCGCCGCGTCGGCGGTGGTGCCCAGATCGAGCGGCCTGCCGTCGATCGGGCGCCCGCCGTCTGCGCATTGATACGCGCGCTCGACCAGGCCGACCACGTACGCCGATTGCCGTGCGGTCACTCCCGGATCGCGACCGCTGAGCACCGCGTCGACGAAGTATGGCGGCGGTTGCGCGAATCGAGGCCGCCTTCCAGTCGCCGAGGTCGTAGGGAACCGCTTCGACCGGCGTGCCCTTGCGGATCGGCGCCGCCGCGGTAGAAGCACGACGGGCGGGTCGAGCACCTGATCGATGATGAGCGTCCCCTCGGAGCCGTAGATCTCGACGCGCTCGCCGCGCGGGTACTCGGTGACCGACGAGAACTCGATGCTGAAGAACGGGCCGCTGTCGGCCATCCGGCCGGCGATCACCGCGTGGTTGTCGAGCGCGACCTCGGGCACCCAACCCTGCGTAATGGCCTGCAGCCGCTCGACCTCGCCGAAGTACCACGTAACGAGATCGAGCATGTGCGGCGCGCAGTCCATGATCGCGCCGCAGCCGAAGGCTTCGCGCTTCCACGCCTGGGTTGTGTCCTCGACGTCGGCCCACTCGTCGAGGATCTGGTCGGCGATAAAGCCGCGCACGGCCCGAATCTCGCCCAGCGTTCCTTCCCGCAGGATCCGTTCGGCCTCGATGTAGGCCCTCACATAGCGAGTGTTCTCAGCCACGGCGAGCGTCAGACCGCGCGCCTCGGCCAGCTCGATCAGCTCCTCGGCCTCGGCTTGCGTGACGGTGATCGGCTTCTCGACGCAAACGTGCTTGCCCGCCTCGAGCGCGGCCTTGGCGAAGCGGTGATGGAGCGTGTGAGGGAGCAGCAGCGCGACCGCGTCGATGTCCGGGTCGCGCGAATCACGGACTGCGGCTCGGTGGTCCCGCGGACACCACGGGCGGCCGACACCGCGGCCACCTTCTCCTCGGAGAGATCGCAGACCACCACCAGCTCGCAGCCGTCGGCCTGCTCGTAGCCATCGAGGTGGGGTGCGCTGACCAGCCCGAGCCCGAGGACCCCGACCCGAGCGGCTGGCCTGGGTCGGGCTCAACCGATCTCCCGGATCTCCCGCGGCAGCGCTCGTCAGGCGCTCCGGGCCGTCGGCGGAAATCACGTAGGTCTCCTCGTCGCCGATCTGGCCGAGGTCTCGAGCGTCGTGTAGAGCTCGATGTTGATCGCCATCCCGGCCTCGATCGTCTCGTCGTGCGAGTCGGCGAGCCACCGCTCCTCGGTCTCGAGGCCGATGTTGTGGCCCGTGTGCGTGAACCTCGCCAGGGGCGGGACCCCGCGCTCCTCGATGAAGTTCGAGCGCGCGGTCGAAGATCTCAGCATGGGTGGTTCCCGGGACGAACATCGCACCGACGTCGTCGACGATGGAGACCATCGTCTCGTAGGTCTCGCGGACCGAGTCCGGGAGCGCTCCGGTGAAGGCGTAGCGCCGATTGTCGGAGCAATAACCGCCGACGATCGCGCCGAGGTCGAGCGTCACGAGACGATCCCGCGGGAGTGGTTCGTCGATCTCGATCTCTGGGTTCGAGCCTCCGAACGTGAACGTCAGATGGCTGATCCCGGTTGCGCCGCGCTCGAACAGCATCGTCCGCGCGATCTGCATCAGCTCCGCGCGCGACATGCCGATCTCCAGCACGCCGTAGAGGTCGTTGACGCCGGCTTCGATCATCGCGGTCGACTTCCGGAGCAGCTCGATCTCCGCGGGCGTCTTGATCAGGCGCAGGTCGTCGATCACGCGGTCGACGGTCGCGGTCTGCGATCCCGGCGTCGGCGAGCAGATCGACCACGTAGCGGGGCGCGGTCGACTCGACCCCGAGCGTGGCGTCGCCTGCGTGCTTGCCCGTCACGAGCTCGCGGACCGCCGCGAGGGCCTCCGCGAAATCGTTGATCCCGATCAGCCCGTCGATGCCGAAGTTGACGCCCTCCGCCGAGAACCCCCAGCAGAGCAGCGTCACGCGGCCCTCGGAGTCGACGTGCGAGAAGTACGGGAGCCGGTTGCGCAGCGTGTAGAGGATCGGGTTGCCGCTGCTCGGCAGGCAGGTGTACCCGTCGTGTAGAAGACGTTCTCGGGCGAGGTGAGAAGCATCCCGTCGAGGCCCTCCGCACGCATGCCCTCGACGGCGCGATCCTTGTCGAAGCCGATCGCCGGGAAGTCGTTGATGTCGCTCATCGCGCGACCCACCCGCAGTCGACGAGGAGGTCGGCGCCGGTGACGAAGGAGGCCCGCTCGCTTGCCAGAAAGCAGATCGTCTCAGCGATCTCAGAGGGGTCGGCCCAGCGCCCGAGCGCCTGCTCGCCCTCGCGGAGCGTCTTCACCTCGTCATACGTCGAGCCGGTCGCCTCGGCCTCGATCCGGATGTCGCTTCGCAGCATCTCGGTGTCGACCGAACCGGGACTGACGCTGGCGACCCGGATGTTCGCCGGTGCCAGCTCCCAGGCCAGCGCGCGACCGAGCGCCAGGATCGCGCCCTTGGTGGCGCCATAAAGCGAGTGATCGACCTGGCCCACATGCCCGGAGACCGAGGCGAGGTTGACGATCACGCCGCCTCCGTGGCGCTCCATGATCGGGATGGCGTACTTGCAGGCGAGAAACGTGCCGCCCAGGTTGACGTCGACGATTCGGCGGAACTCGGCCCAGCTCGGTGTCGACGAGCGGCTTAACCAAGACGACCCCGGCGACGTTCGCAAGCGCGTCGACTCGGCCGTGCTCCTCGTCGACCGCGGCGAACAGCTCGCTGACCTGTCCTTCGTCGGAAACGTCACAGCGGCGAAGCTCCCATCCATCGGCCGCCTCGGCAGTCTCGATGTCGAACCCGATCGTCGCGTAGCCCTCGCGAGCGAACTGCTGCGCGGTTGCCCGGCCGATGCCCCGGGCCGCGCCCGAGACAACCGCCACCTTGCCCGTCCCGTGATCGCTCATGAACCTCTCTTTTCGATGCCGATGATCTCTCTGGCCTGGTCACTGGTCGCCACCGGCCTGCCGACCGAAGCCGCCATCGACGACACCTGCTCGACCAGCTCGGCCGTGGTGGCCGGCTTGCCGGCGAAGTCGAACGGGTAGTCCTCGGTTCCCACGCGGACGTGGTCGCCCAGCGCCACGGCGTGAACCAGCAGACGGAACTGATCCGGACCCATCGCGCTGACGGTGCAGAGGCTGTCGTCCGGCATGTTGCGGCGGCGGTGGAGGAACTCCTCGATCGTGACCGGGCTCCACGAGCCGCCCGGCCAGCCGAAGAAGATCGAGGTGAAGTAGGGCGGATCCAGCAGGCCCTGCTCGATCATCCATTGGATATTCCAGATCGAGCCGGTGTGCCAGGTCTCGAGTTCGAGCTTGACGCCATGGCGTCGCGACAGCTCCGCGTACTCGGCGAGCTCCTCACGGGGGTGGAGCACGTGTACGTCGAGCTCGACGAACGCCTCGTCGTGGTGGCTGACGATGATCGAGATCATGTCCGCGTCCTGCTCGAAGACCTCCATGCGCTCGGGGATCGGCAGGCTCGACATGCCGCACTGGAGGATCAGGTCGGTCTCGGCCCGTAGCGCTTCAATCGCCTCGGTCCAGTACTCCTCGCCGTGGAAGTGAAGGATCGAGGCGCCGGCCTGTTCACACAGCTTCGCCTCTTCGACCAGTGTCCTCGACGGTTGTCGGATATTCCGTCTCTGGCTCGAGCCAGCTGATGTTGGGCGTCGCGGTGATGATCAAGGGTGTCTCGTCGCTCATTTCACTCCTGCCTGGTTGTGACCGTTGTCTGGGCCGGCCGCGGCGATCGGATTCGAAAGCGCGCCGATGCCCTCGACCTCAACTTCGACGGTGTCGCCGGGCTTCAGATGCACGGGTGGGTCCATGAACTCGCCGCAGCCGTCGGGGGTGCCGGTGAGGACCACGTCGCCCGGCATCCAGGGTGAAGCTGCGCGAGCAGAACTCCAGTAGATACGGAACGTCGAAAATCATGCTGGCGGTCGTGTCGTCCTGCATGACCTCGCCATTGACCTTCGTCGTCAGGCGAAGATCCGCCGACGTCCCCGAGCTCGTCACCGGTGACGACCACGGGCCCAAGTGGGCAGAAAGTGTCGAAGCTCTTCCCACGCGTCCACTGACCATCGCTGAACTGGACGTCGCGAGCGGAGATGTCGTTGGCGACCGTGTAGCCGAAGACGTGGTCGAGGGTCCGTGCGGCTGGGACATCGCGCATCCGCCGGCCGATGACGACGGCGAGCTCAACCTCCCAGTCGACTCGTTCGGCGAGCGCGGAGTCGATCACGATCGGCTCCTCGGGGCCGATGACGCTCGAGGGGAACTTGGCGAAGATCAGCGGGCGCTCGGGGGGTTCGACCGCGGACTCCTGCGCGTGCGCGCGGTAGTTGAGGCCGACGGCGACGATCTTGCGAGGGATCAGCGGCGGCCCGAGCGGGCGCGGAGGCGTCGATCGGATCGCCGAGGGCGATCTCGTCGCGCTTCATGACGGGTGCGAACACGTCTGCGAGGGAGGCTGTTGGCGGTTCGACCGGGCGAGTGTGCTCGCCGTCGACGGCACAGAGGCGCAAACCAGAGCCTGAACGGACGGTGCAGAAGCGCAAACCGAGTTACCCGCACGCAGAGCTTGACATAGCCATAAACCTGATGGTACTGTGGTAGGACCAATTCGTCAACCCAGGCTCCCCATATCGAGATGAATAAGCCGCCTCCCGAAGCGAGCGCCCAGTCGTCGCCCGCCGGAGTCGTTTTCGAGCCGATCGCGAGGACCGATGGGCTGCCCAACAAGGTTCGGTCTCAGCTGCTGCAGATGATCGCCGCGGGAAAGCTGACCCCCGGGGATCGCCTGATGCCTGAGCGGGAGCTGGCGAGCGAGCTCGAGGTGAGTAGGAACGTCGTGCGCGAGGCGATTCGGAGCCTGGTTGACGCGAACGTGCTCGAGGCCCGGCAGGGGGCCGGCGTCTTCGTCGCCTCGCTGCACGTCGAGTCGTTGATCGAGCCTCTCGAGCTCATCCTCGCGCTGGACAACGCGACACTTCACTCGCTCGCGCAGGCGAGGCTGGCGATCGAGCCGGGTATCGCCGCGCTCGCCGCGCACCAAGCGTCGGATGAAGACATCGAGGCGCTCGAGGCTCTGATCGAGGCGTCAGGCGCGAGTGCGCCGGACGATTCCGAGCGGCTACGAGAGATCGACGTCGAGCTGCACGCCCGGGTGGTCCGGATGACCGAGAACCCATTTCTCGCTCGGATCATGGAGAGCATCGGCAGGCTCGCACGCAGCAGCCGCGACTTCACCAACTCCATGCCTCGGATGCGCACCGCGGCCCACGAGGATCACGAGCGGATCGTCGCTGCGCTGCGGTCGCGCGACCCAGAGGCCGCGCGCGACGCGATGGCCGACCACCTGAAACACGTTGAAAGAACTCTGGCCGAGGTTGCCATGGAACAGGCAGCCGGCGAGGGCCTGGAGGAGAGAGATGCGCGTATCAACGCGCAGGAGGAGGACGGAGGTTCCGATGGAACTCAGCGAAACGTAGTGCACCGACCCGAGGGCGGTGGAGAAGCATCTCCGCCGCGATCACGGCGACCGTAATCGCGGTCGCGTTCGCCGCATGCGGCGGCTCAGACAGCGACGGGGGTAGTTCGAGCGACGGGGGAGGCGCGCTTTCGTCAACGTTGACGGTACCGCTGAGCTTCAACCCGGGATCCCTCGATCCCGACATTTTCTACGGCAACGAGGGCCTGCTGATCACAACGTCGTGTTACGACGGACTGCTCAAGTACAAGGACAACACGACCGAGATCGTGCCGTCTCTTGCGGAGAGCTATGAGGTGTCGGAGGACGGCAAGACCTGGACGTTCAAGCTGGTGCCGGACGTCAAGTTCGCGGACGGGACCCCGTTCGACGCTGAGGCTGCGCGGTTCTCAATTGAACGGCGGCGCGACGTCAACGCAGGGCCTGCCTACATGGTGGAGCCGATCATCAAGACAAGCGCTCCCGACCCGCTCACGCTCGTCGTGGAGCTAAAGACGCCGATCAATCCGTTCGAGCACTGGCTCGCATCGCCATACGGGCTGAAGATGGTCAACCCGGAGGTCGTGAAGGCGAACGAGAGCGGCGATCCGCAAGCTCAGGACTACCTCGCCGACCATTGCGCCGGCACAGGTCCGTACGACCTCGCCTCCGCAGAGCCGGGCCAGAGTTACGAGCTAACCGCGAACACGAACTACTGGGGTGATGAGCCTGATTTCACGACGGTTCAGTTGCCGGTGATCCCGAGCTTCTCCACTCAGGCGCTGCAGTTGCGCGGCGGCGAACTCGACATGATGACCCACGGGTTGACAAAGGCCGACGTGGCGTCGTTCGAGTCGGACGACAACTACGTGGTCGAGAAACTGCCGGGCATCTCGGCAATCAACCTCTGGATCAACGCGAACAAGCCCAACCTCCTGGACCCCGAGGTCAGGCAGGCGATTGGAATGGCGCTGGATCGCGAGGCATTGGTCGAGGAGGTCTACGGCGACAACGCCGAGGTCTACAACCAGTTGTTCGCTCCGGGCACGCTCGAAGGGCATGACTACGAGGTCGAGTACGACCCAGAAGGGGCGAAGTCGATCATGGCCGCCGTGCCCGAGGACCAGCGGGCGATCAGCCTGCAGTTCACGTCCGACGACGCGACCAACCAGCAGATCGCGGGTCTGCTCGCTCAGCAGCTCAACGAGGCCGGCTTCGATGTCGACCAGCGCGGACTGCCGGAGACCGAGGTGTTCAACTTCACCGAGGCTCCAGACGACAAGAAGCCGGACATGATTGTCCTGCCGCAGAATCCCGACGACGCAAGTCCGTCGAGCTTCCCGCAGTTGCAGTGGGTGTCGACAGGCGCGTTCTTCCCGCCCATCGATCCTGATGCGGACGAGGTGTTCTACCAAGCGGTGCAGAACGCGGACGACGACGAAGCGATCGATCTGTACGGCCAAGCGGCCGACATGTATCGGGAGCACAACGTATTCATCCCGATCGCCAATACCAAGGCGGTGATCGTCGCGAAAAGCGGGATCAGCAACATCGGAGTCGAGCGCCAGGGTCTCTGGACGGTCGACCTCGGTGCGCTGCAGAACGACGACGCCGAGTAGTGCAAGCTGGGCCGTCCGACCTGCTCCGGACCCGTGGAGGTCAATCCTCCGCGGGTTCCGGGGCGGTCGGGCTGCTCCGCGACCTCGACGTCACCTACGAATCGCGCCGGGGCAAGGTGCGAGCCGTGGCCGGCCTCGATCTCACCATCCATCGGGGTGAGATCGTGGCCCTGGTCGGCGAGTCCGGGTCTGGGAAATCGTCGGCGGCGCTGTCGCTGCTCGGTCTGCTCAGTGAAGGCCCGCAGCCTGCCACGGTGCTCGGCCAAGCGCAGGTCCTCGACATAGACATGCTTGGTCCGCCGACCGACGTTCGAAGGGAGCTGAGACGCCGAAACCTCGGCGCCGTCTTCCAGGACCCGACCGCGTCGCTGAACCCGACGATGACGATCGGCCGTCAGCTCGCCGAGATCACCGAGTCTCCGGACGAGGCCGTGGCGCTGCTCGACGCCGTCGGTGTTGCCGGACGCACAGTTGCGCCTGCGCTGCTACCCGCACGAGCTCTCTGGTGGTCAGCGCCAGCGGGTGATGATCGCGATGGCGGTCGCCGGTGATCCTGCGCTCGTGGTGGCCGACGAGCCGACCACCGCGTTGGACGTGACGATCCAGGCGCAGATCCTGCAGCTGATCCGGCGTCTGCGCGACGAGCTGGGCTGCGCGTTCTTGGTCGTCACCCATGACCTCGGCGTAGCCGCACAGATCGCCGACCGAGTCGCCGTCTGTTACGCGGGGCGGGTGCTCGAGACCGGCCCGATGAGCACGGTCCTGCGGGCTCCGACCCATCCGTACACGGCGGCGCTGATGCGTTCGAGGATCACGCTCAAGTCGGACCGGCTGCAGACTTTGGCCACGCTTCCGGGTGAGCCGCCGGACATGCGCACGCCGCCACCGGGATGCCCGTTTGCTCCGCGCTGTGAGTTCGTGATCGACGCATGCACAGAGGCACCACCGCCGTTGACCCGGAGCGGGCCCGACCAGTTCGCGGCCTGCATCCGCGCGGATGAGCTCCGGGAGACGCTCGCCGAGCGGACGCAGGGCGGGATCGAGCATCTGTACGAGCGCGAGGAGCCCAAGCCGCCGGATGCCGGGAAGCCGCGGGTGCCGGCGACCCGAAAGACCGCAAGCGGCGCAGCGCTTCGCGGTGCGGATCTCCGGGCTCGAGAAGGCCTTCAAGCTTCGCGGTGCGGGGCGCAAGGCCAGGGTGCACGCTCTGCGCGGGATCGATCTCGAGGTGGGTTCCGAAGAGTGCATCGCGCTGGTCGGCGAGAGCGGCTGCGGCAAGTCGACTCTCCTGCGCACCGTGGCCGGACTGACGAAGCCGGACGCCGGGACGGTCGCGATCGAGGCCGGCGGGCGCCCGCAGATGGTCTTCCAGGACGCGGCGGCCTCGCTGACTCCGTGGATGAGCGTCGGCGACCAGATCGCTGAGCGTCTCCGCGGATCCGGCCACAGCGGTCGCTCAATCCGCGAGCAGACGGCGGAGGCCCTTGCCCGGGTCGGCCTGTCGGCCGATGTCGCCGAGTACCGGCCGGGGCACCTGTCGGGTGGACAGCAGCAGCGCGTCGCGATCGCGCGCGCGATCGTCGTCCCGCCCCCGGTGCTCCTCTGCGACGAGCCCACGAGCTCACTGGATGTCTCGCTTGCGGCGACGGTCCTCAACCTGATCAGCCAGTTGCGCCATGACCTCGGGATTGCGGTCATGTTCGTGACCCACGATCTCGCCGTCGCCAGGTTCGTCGCTGATCGAATCGCGGTGATGTATCTCGGTCGGATCGTCGAGATCGGCCCGGCGGAGGAGATCGCAAACGATCCCGCCCATCCGTACACCCAAGCCCTGCTCTCAGCCGTACCCGACCTGGACCGGGAGGCGCCGAAAGCTGCCGGGGAGCTTCCAAGCCCGCTCAACCCGCCGACCGGCTGCCCGTATCACCCGCGGTGCCCGGTGGCTCTTCCGGAATGCGCGACTCAAGACCAGCCTCTCTATCCGGTCGGTGACAACGCCGATCGCCGGGTGGCCTGCATCCACATCAGGGAGGGCCGCGATGTCGGGCGCACGTGAGGCGATTCTCGAGAGCGGCATCGAAGCGGCACGCACGCCTCCTGAGTTCCGCCGCCGGTTCAAGCGACTCGGCCGTACCGATCAGGCGGCAATCGGTGGCTTTCTTCTACTTCTGCTGATCGCGTTCGTCGGCCCGATGGTGATCGGCACCAGCCCGACCGAACCGGTCGGCGCGCCGTTCATACCCCCGGGTGACGGCTTCATGTTCGGTACGGACGAGCTCGGCAACGACATCTTCGTTCGCATCCTCCACGGTACGCGACAGAGCTTTCTCGGCACCTTCGCCGTCACGCTTTCGGCGGTACTGATCGGGACGACGATCGGCCTAATCGCCGGGTCCTCTCGTGGCTGGCTGGACACCGTGCTGATGCGGATCACCGACGCCTTCCTCGCCCTGCCGGCGCCGGTGCTTGCCCTTGCAATCGCCGCAGCACTCGGCCGCTCATATACGAACACCCTGATCGCCGTGGCGGTGGTGTTCTGGGCGCTGTACGCGCGCTTGGTGCGGACCGAGGTGAAGGCCTTTTCTAGCCGGCCGTACATCGAAGCGGCGCGGCTGGCCGGCGTCCCGTCGTGGCGACTGTGGACCAAGCATCTGCTTCCGGGCGCGGTGCCCGTGATCATCGTCGCGGCGAGCCTCGACATCGGCGGGCTGATCCTGTTGGTGTCCGGGCTCTCGTTCCTCGGCCTGGGCGCGCCACAGCCCGCGCCCGAGCTCGGCGCCATGGTCGCGCAGGGCCTGCCGTACATCCTCTCGACGGCGTGGGTCGCGCTGGTACCCGCGCTCGCCATCTTCGTCATTGCGCTCGCCTCCAATCTCGCGGGCGACGCGGTCAGGGACATGCTCGAGGAATGAGCCTGCTCGTTTTCGCCCTCAAACGCCTCGCGTTGATGGTTCCGGTGCTGCTCTTCCTCACCGCGGTCATCTTCATTCTCAATTCGGTCTCGCCCATCGACCCGGCGCGCGCGGTGCTTGGCAACGCGGCCTCCGAGGAGCAGGTGGACGAGCTTCGCGAGGAGATGGGCCTCAACGACCCACTGCCGCAGCAGTACCTGGACTATCTTCAGGGAATTGCCGAGGGCGACCTCGGAACATCGGCACGACTTTCGCAGCCGGTGACAGAGGGCCTCAGCGACGCGTTTCCGAACACGCTCGAACTTGCGCTGATCGCGATGGTGCTGGCGATTTCGCTCGGCACCCTGATGGGAGTGGCCACGGCGGCAGGGTGGCGTGGCGCGAAGGTGCTGCGCGCGATCATGGTGGCCGGCGCCTCTGCGCCGACCTTCCTCCTCGGAATCGCCGGGATCTTGATCTTCTTCTCGGCGCTCGATTGGCTGCCGGCAAGCGGAACGACGAGCGTTGACAACGCACCCGACGGCCCGACCGGTTTCCTTCTGATCGACTCGCTGATCGCCGGCGAGCCCGCGACCTTCTGGGACGCGTTCAAGCACATCATCATGCCCGCGATTGCGATCTCGCTGATCCCCGCAGTGGCCGTGGGGCGGACGCTCCGAAGCAGCCTGATCACCGTGCTGTCCTCCGATTACGTTCGCACCGCGCGGTCGAAGGGCCTCACCGAGCGACAGATCATCCTCCGCCATGGGCTACGAAACGCCATCGGCCCCCCGTTGGCAATGCTTGGGCTGCAGAGCGGATTGCTGCTCTCAGGTGTCGTCGTGGTCGAGCTGGTCTTCGCCTGGCCCGGGATCGGCCTCTATGCCGCGCAGGCCATCCCGGTGGCCGACTTCCCGGTGATCGCCGGGGTGGCACTCGTGATCGGCGTCGCCTACGTGGTGATCAACGCGATCGTTGATGTCTTGCAGGCGATCGCCGACCCGCGGATCCGTCTGTAGCCGTGTCCGCGGGCCGCCGGGGCGACGCCCAGGTCGTTTCCTGCGGACACAGCTTCCTCGAATCCCCGCGTTGGCACGACGGCGCACTCTACGCGTCGGACTTCTACACCCACGAGGTCCTGCGCTGGCTCCCCGACACGACGCACGAGGTCCTCTGCAAGGTTCCGGGCTGTCCCTCGGGCCTAGGCTGGGGACCGGAGGGGGAGTTGCTCATAGTTTCGATGAACGATCGCCGTCTGCTGCGCCTAGAGCGAACGGGCAAGCTGATCGAGGTGGCGAACCTGTGGGGCCATGCGCCCTGGCATCTCAACGACATGATCGTCGATTCCGAAGGCCGCGCCTACATCGGCAATCTCGGCTGGGACGATGAGGCTGAGGACGTGATCAGTCCGACGGTCCTATTGCGTGTGGACCCGACCGGAGAGATCACCGTTGCGGCCGAGGACATGGTTAACCCGAACGGGATGGCGCTGACGCCCGACGGGCGGACGCTGCTGGTGAGCGAGACGTTCGCGGCAAGGATCACAGCCTTCGATCGGGCTCCCGACGGCAGGCTCAAGAGGCGCCGTGTCTGGGCTTCGTTCAGCGATTGCGCTTTCGAGACGGTGTCTGAGGCGCTCGCTTCAGGAGCTGTGCTGCCTGACGGCATCGTTTTGGACCGGTCCGGAGCGCTCTGGGTGGGTGACTGTGCCGGCGAAGGCGCGATACGCGTCGCCGAGGGAGGGCAGGTGATCGAGCGCGTGTCGACCGGCGCAGATGCGGTCTTTGCGCTCGCGCTTGGGGGGCCGCTGATGCGAACCCTCTATCTGTGCTGCGCGCCGCGCTTTAGGCGTATTGACTACCGGCGCGAACGCAGCGCCTCGATGTGCTCGCGACTGGTGCCCGTCCCTGGACTGGCGGCCGGCCTGTGATGACTCGACCGGTTTGTCGTCCTCAGGCAAGCCGACCGCCGCCGTCAACGTGAGGGATCTCGCCAGTAACGAATCCCGCGGTCATCAGGTAGATGATCCCCGTGTCCCTTTCCCGTTCTTCCATGAACGACCAGCCCTCAGTGTCCGTAACGCCGGGGGATACGGCATTGACCCGTAGTCCCCTGTCGCCCCGACTCCCAGGGCGAGGGCTGCCAGAAGCACGGAAAGCAACGCCGGGACGCCGGGTCTTGAGTTCAAAACCCGTTCGTGGCTCGATATAGGGCCTTTCGCTTTCTCACGCCATGGCCGCACCGCGCGGCCTGCTCCGCCCCGCGAACTGATCGGCCTCAGTCCCGCTCAGCGGTAGTCAGGTCGAGCAGTTCGGGGGAGGCGCGCTACGGCTACGGCAACACGCCCAGCAGCGCCTCGATCGAGGCCTCGAGCGACGGTGGATCCGCCAGCTGCAGGTACCACTGGTCGCCCTCGCCGAACGTGAAGGTGTTTGCTCCCGTCGAGGTGATTGTGTTGCGGCCCGGGCCGACCTCCGAGAGCGGCGAACCCGTGGGTCGTATTGCGTGGTAGAGGGCCACCAGGTCGTAGGAATAGATCCAGTTGCCGGGGCCGACGAAGGCCTCGTAGGCGACCCGGACCGGCGAGTTCGTGGGGTGCACTCGGGCGATCGTCTGACCCGTGTGGACCTGGTCGCCGACCTCGTACCCGGCCCAGACGAGCTTGGTCGGCCAGTTCGCGGCGACGTGCTGTGCCGCTGCTGGGTCTCCGCTCAGGTTGGTCTCGCCACCCCGGCTCGGATAGCCGCCGCCCATGGCCACAAGCGTGCGTACCTTGCTGGCGACCAACTCGGCGCCGCTGAGCGGGCTGATCGAATCCGGCGGCGAACGCAGCAGATCTGCGAGGTTGCCGAAGTACCCGGCCGAGGCGATCACCACGCTCTGGTCGTCGGCGCCGGCCAGGGCCCGGCGGTAGACATCGACGGCGCTTTGCGGTGTCGGCGTCGACGGTGAGGCCAGCTGGGCGCACGGCCCCACGAAGTCGACCGTGTTCACCTCGCTTCCGTTGTTCGGCAGATGCGTACCGATCGGCACGTCGGCGGCGCCGTAGAAATCATTGATCGCGGCGACGCACCGCCAAGAGTTTGTCGCGACCGCAGGCCTGCTCGTACGAGTGTTGACCGCCACCGCGAGGAGCTTCGCTTCCTCGCGAAGCTGCAATGCGTGTGCGATCGCGAGCGCGCCGACATCGTCAGCGTCGCTGAAGATGTCGGTATCGACGATCAGCGCAACGGGCTCTGGTTGCGGGCGCAGCGTGATCGACGTCCCCACCGCAATCTGTTGTTTGACGGCGGCCCGGGCGGACTTGGTGCCAGTCGGGCCGCTGCGACCGACGGTGGCGCTCGCGAGACTGCCGGAGCGTTTGCCGGCACCGAGGTCGCCGAGCTCCGTCATGCCCGCCGGCGGTTTCCAGGAGCGCTTCCCGCCTCTCTTCGTCGTGCCGGCATAGGCGGTGAGAAGCATGGCGCCCGCGGTCGCGGCGTTCAGCGAGGGAGCCTTCACCGATCTCTTGGCCCTGGTGACCTTGGAGGCGACGGCCTCGATGGGCTGTGAGGTGTCGAACCCCGTCGAGCGCGACAATGAAGGCGGTGCCGCCGATCGCAGGACGGGTCTTGAAGCGGTACCTCTGCTCGCCTTCGGCGAAGACGTGGGAGTAGATCGCGGAGGAGACCGCGCCGCCCTTGGCCTTTTGCGAGACGAGGGTCCAGCCCGCGGGGGGCTTCACGGCCGCAGACTTACGCGCGCCGTCACGCCCGATTCCGAGCGCCGCGATGAGGAGGTCGCCAGTACGCGCCTTTGCCGGTGCGGCGAGGCTCAGGCGAGTCTTTGATTTCGCGGCGGCGACAGATTCCGCTGGGGCTCGTACCGAGATCTCGGCCGCGGCCGTGGACGCGGCTGCGAGACCTATGGCCAGCGCACCCAGGAGCACCGCGACATGTCTTGAGGCCCTGCGCACAGAACCGAGAACTGTAGAGACGACGAGCCAAAACCCTGGAAAAAACGCAAAATGGGCCCGCATCGGATATCCGTCCAAACATTCGTCCATTAAGCGATTTTTCTCTAAAGTCCGCGCCGGGAGGCGTGGGTAATAGACCCGGGGGACCGGAGGAAGGATCCGATGGCATGGGGACCTTTGAATGGGTGACGGTATGAAATTGACGGCACGAACGGAGCCGATCGAGCAGGCTCCTCCGAAGCTGCGCACCGGGCGCTTCAAGCTCGCGACGCACTCCGACGACGAGGCCGAGGACGAATCCGAGGCGCTGGCCCGACCGCTTCGGCTGCCGACGAAGCGAATTGCTCCAGCGCCCCGAAATCACGCGACGGTCAGCGTGGTCGTGCCGACGATCAACGAAGCCGAGAACCTTGGGTACGTGCTGCCCGGCATCCCGACCTGGGTCCACGAGGTGATCCTCGTCGATGGTGGTTCCACCGATGGCACACCCGAGATCGCCAAGAGCCTGCTGCCCTCGATCCGCATCATCGGGCAGGACCGCCCGGGTAAGGGTGCCGCGCTTCAGGCGGGGTTCGGGGCGGCCACCGGCGAGATCATCGTCACGCTTGACGCTGACGGTTCCGCCGATCCGCACGAGATCCCGCTATTTGTGAGCTGCCTCACGCGAGGCGCCGACTTCGTCAAGGGGTCGCGTTTCATGCAGGGCGGAGGTACCGATGACATGGGGCCGCTTCGTTACGCTGGCAACTGGGCACTGCGACGTCTCGTGCGCACGGCGTTCGGCGGTCGCTATTCGGACCTCTGCTACGGCTATAACGCCTTCTGGCGCCGGATCCTTCCGGTTATCGAAGGCGATGCAGATGGTTTCGAGATCGAGACCCTGATGAACGTGCGAGTGCTCGCCGCCGGGCTTCGAGTCGCCGAGATTCCGAGTTTCGAAGGGGCGCGCATTCATGGCTCCAGCAATCTCAACACTTTTCGCGACGGCTATCGAGTCCTGCGACTCATCGCGCGCGAGCGCGCGGCAAGGCGCAGTAGGCGAGCCCGGGCCGACCTCGGCGCGAGCTCAGCCACGCACGACGCGGCCTGAGATGCGCGAGATAAGCGTGGTCGTCGCCACGTGCGACCGGCCCGGCGACCTGCGGGAATGTCTCGAGTCGCTGCTTCGGCAAACCGTGCGTGCGAGCCGCATCGTCGTCGTGGACGACGCGCCGGGAGGCGCGGCGACCCCGGGTGTCATCGAGGCGCTCGGTAACCCGAGCATCGAATACCTGCCCGGCGACAGCGCGGGCCTGGCGGCAGCGCATAACCATGGTCTCGAGCGGGTCGACACACCTCTCGTCGCGTTCACCGACGACGACGTTGTCGCGGAGCCGACCTGGCTCGAGCGCCTGTGCGACGCGTTCGACTCGTCCGAGGCCGTGACCTGCGTAACCGGGCGCATCGTCGCTCACGAGCTCGAAACACCGGCCCAGGAACTCCTGGAGGCCTACGCCGGATTCGACAAGGGGTCCGCGCGCCGAGCCTTCGATCTCTCGACCCATCGCCCGGCCGACCCGCTGTTTCCCTTTACGGCTGGCAGCCTGGGATCTGGCGCGAACATGGCGTTTCGAACGGCGGCCCTCGCCGCGGCCGGCAACTTCGATCCCGCGCTGGGGACCGGGACGCCGGCGCGCGGCGGAGACGACCTGTCAGCGTTCTTCGAGGTGATTCGCAGAGGAGAGCAACTGGTCTATGAGCCCGCCGCCGTGGTGCGCCATCGCCACCCGAAGGGGATGGACGCCCTCGAGCGCCAGGTCTTTGGCTACGGCGTCGGCCTGACGGCCTATCTGACCCGAAGCCTGATTCGCGATCCACGCCTGATCGCGACCGCGGTACGTCGTGGGCCCGCCGGCCTGCGCCACGCTGTGGGTCGGCGCTCGACCAAGAACGCCCGGCTTCCCGCCGAATACCCGACCCGTCTCAAGCTGCTCGAGCGGGTGGGCATGCTCGTCGGACCGTTTGCGTACATGCGCAGCCGCCACCATGCGCGATCTCGGGGGCAGACATCGTGACCTTCGTCGCCAGCCCCGCGCCGCGCTCTGTTTGGGATGACCTGATCGAACTGGATGAGGACGGGCTCGCCTGTCAGGGGCCGGCCTGGCTCGATGCGATATGCAGCAGCGGGGAGTTCGAGGACGCGAGTCGTCTTTATGAAGGGGCGGCGGGCGCGCGAGTCGTGCTGCCGCTGGCGCGGCGCCGGCGCCCGCTACCTCCGTCGCTCGCGCCCCAGGGGTCGATGCCCGAGGCGTGGGGGATGGGCGGAACGCTGGCCGACGGCGATCTCACGCCGCGGGATCTGGCCCTCATCGTCGACGACCTGCGCGCCCTCCCGGCGCTGCGAACCACGGTTCGTCCAAACCCCCTGAAAGCCTCGCTTTGGGAGGGGGCGACCAGCGGTCGTCGGGTGGTGACCGTGCCGCGCCTCGCCCATGTTCTGGACCTGGCGGGCGGACCCGACGAGGTCTGGACGCAGCGCTTCGCGTCGTCGGCCCGGCGCGCCGTGCGCAAGGCGCAGCGAGCCGAGCTTGAGGTTCGCTGTGAGTCCAGCCCCCAGGCCCTGCGCGACTACCAGCATCTGTTCGACCTCTCGCTGAAACGGTGGGCGGCGGCTCAGAACGAGCCCCTTTTTCTCGCGCGCCTTCGCGCCGGCCGGCGGGATCGCGCCGGAAAGCTCGACCGCATCGCCGACGCGCTGGGCGATCGCCTGCGTCTGTGGATCGCCTACCGCGCCGGCAGCCCGGTCGCGGGGATCGTCGTCCTGCTCGGGCGCAACGCCAGCTATACGAGGGGCGCGATGGACAAGGCGCTGTGCGGCCCGGTCGCTGCGAACGAGCTGTTGCACTGGCATGCGATCCAGGAGGCGTGCGCAGCTGGGTGTCGCAGCTATCAGATGGGCGAGAGCGGAGCCTCGAGCAACCTGGCGAGGTTCAAAGAGAAGCTCGGGGCGCGGCCGGTCAAGTACGCCGAGTATCGCTTCGAGCGCGCGCCGATCACCCGAGCGGATGGGCTGGTGCGTGGAGCCGTGAAGCGGGTCGTTGGGTTTCGTGACGCGGAGTAACAAGATCCTGATCCTCCTCACGCTCGTGCTGGCGCTCGGGGGCGTCGGGCTTGTCGGACCCGCGCTCAGCGGGGAGGCGGAGGAGCCGTCGCCCGAGCCGCGGTCGCGAGAGGTGCTGTTCATGGATGACTTCGACGGGTCGACCCTCTCGCCCAGCCGATGGCGTACATGTCACTGGTGGTCAGACGGCGGCTGCACCATCGCGACCAACGACGAGTTGGAGTGGTATCAGCCGCGCCAGGTCCAGGTTGGCGATGGCAATGCGGAGCTGATCGCCGCGCGCAGGAAAGTGGTGGGGTCGGATGGTCGCAAGTACCGCTTCGCATCGGGGATGATCAGCACGGGTCCTGGGCCGGAGGACGGTCCACGGTTCGCCTTCACCTACGGTCGGGCGACGATCCGCGCCCGCGTCCCCTCGGGCCCCGGCCTCTGGCCCGCGTTCTGGATGCTGCCGACGACGCGGCGCTCCGAGCCGGAGATCGACGTCATGGAGATGACCAGCGACGAGCCGAACACGGTGCAGATGCACCTGCACTATCGCGCCGGTGGCAAGGAGCGGTCGCTCGGACGCGATTGGGGACCGCTGAGCCCAGGATGGCACCGGTTCTCGATCGATTGGCGACCGGGAAAGCTCGTCTGGCTCGTCGATGGGCGGCGACGCTGGAGCGTGAGCGGAGCAAAGGTGCCAAGCCAGCCCATGTACCTGATCGCAAATCTCGCAGTCGACGGCGACCCGTCGCCGACGCGGGCGACGAAGTTTCCTGCGAAGTACCTGATCGACTGGGTTCGGGTAACACGATGAGCGTTCTGGCCGAGGCAATCCCAGGCAGTCCGCAGTCGGCGCCCCCGCTCCTTGCCAGTGAGCTGCGGATGCACCCAGCCGGGCTCGCGGCGCTCATCGTCAAGCGGATCGAGGACGAGGACGGACTCGATGCCTACTTGCTCAGCGCCTCGCTGCGCCAGACGATCGAGGACCTGCTCGAGCCCGACACCCTGCGCCTTGCTGCTGTTCAGCGGGTTGGGTCGGGCGCTCTCGTGGTCGCCGCCCGGATGGCGATGGCGGTTATCTCGCGTGTGAGGAGTCTTCGGCGCGGCGGCCTGGTCGAGCTCGATCGGTCCATCGGAGACCTCGTTGACGGCCTTGCGGATTGCCTGGTCGCGAACACGTCTCCGTCGAGTGAGCTGCCTAAAGCGCGAAGTGTTGCCGCGGCGCTCGCCGGCGAGGCGGACATCAGCGGGGCTCTCTGTCGCCCGCCATCCTCATTTCTTGCATTTGACGAGCATCCCGACGACCTGGGAGCCCTGGCGGCAAAGCTTTCCGCCCGCGCCCTGGGCGAGCGGGTCGTGATCGTCGGAGTCCGCACCTCCGGAAGCTTTCTCGCGCCCCTGCTCGCTGCCCATCTGCGCCGCAGTAACGCAGGTTCAATCGCGGCGACCACGATGCGTCCCTTCGTTGCGATGGCAGCCCACAAAAAGGGGCTTTTGCGCGGCGCCGCCACCGTCGTCGTGACCGACGACTCCCCGGCATCGGGCGAATCGCTCGCCGCCGCAGCGGCCGCTGTCGAGCGAGTCGGTCCGGCCGAGCGGGAGATCGTCCTCGCCGTGCCGATGCTCAGCAGCGAGGACACATTGCCCGCCATCCTGCGGCGATTTCCAGCCGTGATCCTCACGTGGAAGGAGTGGGCGGTACACCGGCGCCTCGAACCGAGCGCCGTCGAGCGGACGCTGAGAGCTTTGGTTCCCCCACTCGCTTTCGACACGATCGAGCGCGTCACCTCTGAGGGCCCGCCGGACCGCGGCCACACACGCGCGCGCTACAGGCTCGTCGGTGCAACCGCCGAGGACGCTGACCTCCTCGTCGAGGGCGTGGGTCTCGGCTACTTCGGCGCTCATCGCCTCGCCGTCGAGCAGGCGCTCCCGGAGTGGCTGGCGCCCGCCCACGGTCTCGCCGACGGCCTGCTCTACCGCCGCTGGCTGCCAGAGGAACGGCGCGTCGTCCGCGTCGATGCCGAGATCGCGGACGGGATGGCCTCGTACGTGCGCGCGCGACGCTCGCGGCTGCCGCTCGCCACCGACTTCACGGACCGCCTCGGAGGGCAGGATCCGGTGTGGGAGGTGGCCGCGACGTTGCTCAGTCGCGCGTACGGTCGCGGGTGGCGGGCGGCGCGCGTGATCGGGCTCGACGCGATGATGCGCGACCTCCTGCGTGCCGAGGTCTCGTCGGTCATCGATGGACGCATGGGTCACGGCTGGTTCATGGACGGCGACCAGCGCTCGACGCTCAAGCTGAACGCCGCCGAACGAGCGTTCTCCAACCGCAATCTCGCCTGCTCAGACGCGATCTACGACCTCGCCGCAGCGGCGGCCGCTTGGCCCGAGCAGTCGGCGGCGATTCGCCGGTCGTTCGAGCAAGCCGAGGGCCATCCTGTGGATGAGGAGCGTTGGCTGCTCTTCACGCTGGTGGCGCTGTGGGCAGCCCGCCGCGACAAGGACCTGTCGCGCGAGAGCGCGCTGCGAGCGCAGGCCCGGGCGCTCCAGGATTACTTCGCCGCAACCTTGCTCAACGATCTTCCGCCCGCGCGCAAGGGCCCGATATGCGCTCTCGACCTCGACGGCGTGCTCGAGACGGAGACGCTCGGTTTCCTGGGGACCTCGCCTGCGGGAGCTTTGGCGCTGCGGGCGCTGCGGGCGCACGGTTACTCGACCGTGTTGGTCAGCGGGCGCTCAGCTGGAGAGGTGCAGGAGCGCTGCGAGCGCTACGGCCTGGAGGTCGGGGTGGCCGAGTACGGCGCTGTCGTTGTGGGCGGTGAGCGGCGCGGTCTGCTCGCTGACTCGCAGGCCGCGGCGGTCGACCGGCTGCGCGACCGGCTGCGCGATATGCCCGACGTTGTGATCGGCGCCGACCACGAGTACGTCGTCAGGGCCTCAGCGCTGGCCGAGGCCGACGGTCGCCGCGTGCCGCTCGGCGAAGCCGCGACGGCCGCCGCTCGCGCGGCGGCATCCCCGGTCGAGATCCGGGCGATAGTGGGGGAGGAGCAGACCGACCTCGTTCCGGTGGGGATCGACAAGGGATACGGGGTGCGTGAGCTCGCCGATTGTCAAGGGGCGGAGCTGCCGCTCGCGTTCGCCGCCGGCGACACCGCGGAGGATCTCGCGATGTTCGCCCTCGCGCGGATGGCCACCGCCCCGGCGAACGCAAGCGAAGAGATTCGCGCGGCGGGCGTTTCTGTCTCACGACGGACCTATCAGCCAGGCTTGGTCGAGGCCGTGGGCAAGTTGATCGGTCACCGGCCTGGCAGCTGCCCGGCATGTCGGGTGCCCGCCCAGACGTCCGGGCGCAGGGCACTGATGGGCGTGCTCGGTGCCCGCGAGCGCGGAAGCTTTGGGATGGCCGCCGGTCTTGTCCGGCTCGGGCTCAACGGGTGCGCGCTGATGTCGGTCGCCGAACGCGTTGGCGGCCCACCCGCGGGCCCCACCGGACTCCGCTCACGCTTTGGCGCGCACGCTCGCGTGCCGCTATTTCGTGACGGCTATGCGCTCGCGCTCAACTCCGCCGTCACCGCTGTCCTCGGTTTGGCCTACTGGGTCGTCGCGGCTCACGTGTACAGCCCCTATGTGGTGGGGATCAACTCCGCTCTGATCGCGGCGATGATGTTTGTCGCCGGGATCGCGACGCTGAACCTGTCGAACGTCCTCGTTCGGTTTCTCCCTGAGGGTGGCGATCGTGCGCGTAGGTTCGTCGCCGGGTCCTATGCGGTCACCGCCGCAACGGCTGCGCTTCTGAGCGCTGTCCTCGTCTTCAAGCTGGTCGAGCTGCCCGAGGAGCTTCGTTTCTTCAACGACGTCTCAGGCCTGGCGCCGGCATTTGCTGTGGCGACGATCGTCTGGTGCATCTTCGTCTTGCAGGATGCGGTGCTGACCGGGATCGGACGTGCGGTATGGGTGCCACTTGAAAACGGCGTCTTTGCGGTCTTGAAGCTCGGCCTGCTGGTGGCCTTCGCCGGGGTGCTTTCCGAATTCGGGATCTTCGCCTCGTGGGCCATCGCGATGGGACTCTGCGTGATCGGTGTCAACGTGATCATGTTCGCCCGCCTCCTACCCGAGCGGCGCGGTGGCGCGGTGGCGCCGAACCTCGTTCGCACTCGAGCGTTTGCCGGGTACTTCGTCGCCGACTGGGCGTGTGCGATCTCATGGCTTGCAGGCACCACGCTGCTGCCCGTGGTGGTGACCAGCGTGGCCGGCGCCGACACCAATGCGACCTTCGCCCTTTCATGGGCGGTCGCCTTCCCCCTTTACGCGGTGTCGACTGCCATCGGCACCGCGCTCGTGGTTCACGGTTCCAAGAGTCCCGGAGACCTGCCCGCGCTCATTCGCCAGTCCTTTTGGCAGGGAGCCGCGATATTGGGCGCGTGCGTTGCCGTCTTGGTAATTGCCGCGCCTTTGGCACTGCAGTTGTTCGGCGATGACTACGCCGCCGAGGGGGCGACCCTGTTGCGGATCCTCGCGCTGGGCGCGCTTCCCAATCTGGTTGTGGCCCTCTGGCTGGCCCGTGCTCGCGTGCTCCGGCGGCTGCGGCTGCCCGCGGTTCTTCTCTGTGGGCAGGCGGTGCTGACACTGATCTTGGTTGGGCCGCTTCTGAACAGTCTCGGTGCGACCGGAGCTGGGGTTGCCTGGGCCATCGGACAGACGGCCCTGGCCGCAGGGGTGCTCGCGGTGGGTGTCGTGATCCGCCGGCCCCGGCGGCGCGATGCGCATGTGGTGCGAACGCTGACCGGCGCACGCACGCTGCAGCGCCTTCCCACGGATTCCGACGTGCGGGTCGTGGCAGCGGTGAGCGAGGATGGGTCCCGCCAGCTCGTCAAGTTCGGCGAATCAGCGACGGCCAGGGCCAGGTTGGCGCGACACGTCCAAGCCGTCGCGACCCTGCGCGCGATGTCGCAGCTGGGAGCCTGGCGCCGGCTGCTTCCCGTGATCACACACGTCGCCGAGACGACGGTCGTAGAGCGGGCGATCCTGGGCGTCGATGGCAGGCGACTGCCGGCCGACCGCGTGCTCAGCGCGGCCACGAGCGCGCTGCCCCCGTTCTATGCCGCCACCGAGGGTGACGTCAGCGACGATCTGCTCGCGCGGTGGGTCGAAGCCCGTCGCGAGCCGCTCGTGAAGATCGCGGGAGACAGAGGTCGGGCGTTCACCGAGCGTCTGGAGACGACCGTCGCCGGCCGTGCGGCCAGAGGGGGGTGGGTCCATGGCGATCTCTGGGCCGGCAACCTCCTGCTCTCGGCCGACGGATCGTCGCTCACGGGGATCGTCGACTGGGAGGCGGCGCAACCCAACGACCTTCCGATCGCCGACGTCGCCCATCTGCTGGTCTGCCTGCGCATGCAGGCAAGCGGTCGACCCCTGGGGACCGTGGTTCGCCGGCTTGCCGACGGCACGGATGAGCTCACCGCCGCGGAGCGCCGATTGCTCGATGGGTGCCTGCCATCGCAGGCCGACCCGCTCGACGATGCGCTTCTCGCTCATCTTGGCTGGCTGCATCACGTCGCAATGCGCGTCGGCCAGACCCCCAAGGGCCCCTCCGTCATCTGGGTGCGCCGCACCGTGCGTCCCGTACTCGAGGGCGCGAGATGACCGACGTGGCCGTCGTCATCTGCACGTACTCGGCAGCGCGCTGGGACGATTTGACGCGGGCCGTCGCCTCGGTCCGCTCGCAGCAGCCGGCGCCGCGGCGCATCGTTGTCGTTTCCGACGGCGACCAAGAGCTCTTGCGCCGGGTCAACGAGGAGCTCCCAGGCGTGACGGGGGTCATCAACGAGGGGCAGCGCGGCCTTTCGGGGGCTCGCAACGCGGGCATCGCGGCCACGGATGAGGAGGTCGTCGCATTTATCGACGATGACGCCGAGGCGCAGCCGGGTTGGCTCGCAGCCCTGGCAGAGCCCTACAGCGAGCCGCTTGTCGCCGGCGTTGGCGGGGCGGTCGAGCCGCGCTGGGATCGCCCCAGGCCGAGCTGGTTTCCCGAGGAGTTCGACTGGGTCGTCGGTTGCAGCTATCGCGGGTCACCCACGATCCGATCGCGCCAGCGCAACTTCATCGGCGCGAACATGTCCTTTCGCCGCGGCGTGTTCGAAGAGGCCGGGGGCTTTGTCGACGGGATCGGACGCGTCGGCAGCCGTCCGGTGGGCTGCGAGGAGACGGAGCTCTGCCTGCGGATCGCAAGCGCCGATCCCTCCGCGCAGCTTCTGCACGAGCCCGCCGCGCGAGTCTCCCACCGAGTTCCGGCTGAGCGCGCGACATGGTCTTATTTCGTGCGCCGCTGCTGGTCTGAAGGACTGTCCAAGGCTGCCGTCACGCGCCTGCATGGGTCGGGCTCGGGGTTGGCGTCGGAGCGCTCGTACACGGCGCGGGTGCTGCCCCAGGGCTTCTTCGGTTCGCTCTTGCGAGGAGTCCCGGCGCGCGCGGGCGCGATCGCGGTTGGACTGCTGGTCACGTCCGCCGGCTACGTCGTCGGAGTGCTTCGCGAACGAGGTGGCCGTTGAACCGCGATGAGGCTACGGGGCCTATTCCCCTTCGAGTTCGCCCACTGGCCTCGCTCACCGCATCGCAGCGAACCGTTTTGGGGCTCGTCCCCTGCGCCGTCGCCCTGATCCTGTGGGCCACCTGCCTGCCCGCCTCCGCCGTCGACCTCGACGCGATGACCGACACCGGCCTGGTCTCGGTGTTGCCCGCGAGGTTCTTCATCGCGCTGGGCCTGCTCAGCGTCGGATTCGCGATCTCGCTCGGCCGCCCGCGCGACGGCGATCGCATTCCGGCCATTTACTCGCTCGCGCTGATCGCGATCGTGCACGCGACGCCGACGATTCTCTACGACACGCTGCGCTACGGGTGGGCGTGGAAGCACGTCGGGGTCATCGATTACATCCAGCGATTCGACGGCGTCGACCGCGATATCCAGTATCTGACGGCCTATCACGACTGGCCGGGGTTCTTCTCGCTCGGCGCCCTGCTGACCGACGCGACCGGCCAGGTGAACGCTCTGGGTATCGCAGAGTGGGCGCCGCCGTTCTTCGAAGTCTTGTTCGTGGCCGCCGTGCTGTTCTTGGTGCGCACGCTGACGAGCGACCGGCGTGTGCAGTGGGGTGCCGCCTGGCTGTTCTTGCTTGGGAACTGGGTCGGCCAGGACTACTTCTCGCCGCAGGCGCTGAGCTTCTTTTTGTACGTCGTCTTCGTGACGCTGCTGATCAGGCGCATCGAACTCGACCCAGCCAAGGTTTCGGTCGCCGCGGCTTCGGCGACCGAGCGGCTTCGAGGGCTGCAGAGACGCGGGACCCTTGGCCTCGCCGCCATCCTCTTGATCTGTGCGGTCGTCGTCAGCTCGCACCAGCTCACCCCGCTGATGATGATTGCCGCGGCAGCGGTGCTGACGGTGACCTGGCTGAAGCGGCTGCGTTGGCTGCCCGCGGTGATCGCCGTGATGATGTTCGGCTGGATCGTGGCGTTCGCGCTGCCGTTTTTCGACGGCAATCTCTACTGGATCCGCGATTCGATCGGGACGTTCGGAAGCAACACGACGAGCACCTTCGCGAACCTCTCCGACGCAAGCTCCGGCATGGTGTTGGTCGCATGGGCGGGGCGCGCGCTGGCCGGAGGCATCATCGCTCTCGCGGTCATTGGCTTCGTTCGCCGGTATCGCGCCAACTACGTCGACATCCCGTTCGTCTGGCTGGCGATCTGTCCGGGCGCTCTACTGATCGCGAATAACTACGGCGGCGAGATCGTCTTCCGCGTCTTTTTGTTCGCGTTGCCGTTCCTCGCGATCGAGGCAGCGCGAACGTTCTTTCCCTCGCCTCACCAGGGCAGATCGAGGGCCACGCTCGTTGCGTTCGCGCTCACCAGCCTGCTGCTGACCGCCGGCCTGACATTCGCGTACTACGGAAAAGAGCGAACCACTCGCTTCAGCAGTGCCGAGGTTGCGGCGACGGACTGGCTATATGACAACGCTCCGGAGGAATCGCTCATGGTGAGCGGGACATTCGACTATCCGTGGGCCTGGCGTGGCTATGAGCGCTATGACTACATCCCGCTGAGCAACGAGCCCGCTCGTATCCGGCGCGGGATCGAGAGCGATCCGGTCACCACCCTGACGCGGATGATGGCGCCGTATCCGACCGCATACCTCGTTCTCACCCGCGCTCAGGAGGCTTCGGTTGACATGACCGGAGTGATGCGGGCCGGGACGCTGCAGCGTGCTGCCGAAGCTCTCGAGCACACGGGGAGCTGGCAGAGCCGGGTCGTGGAACGCCCTGGGAAGCCCTGGTTCAACATCGTCCATCGCAGTCGTGACGCGATCATCTTCGAGTTGGAGGGAGCTTGAGGTTCAAGCTTTTCATCGGAATCTCCGTGGCCGCCGGGATCGCGGCCAGCCTGGCGCTGCCGTCCTGGCTTCGCATCGTCGTCGTGCTCCCGTTTGTGTTCCTAGCCCCCGGCTTGGCCTTCGTCTGGATCTTCGATTTGCGCGACGCTTTCGCCGAGGCCGTGGTCGCAGTTGCGCTCAGTCTCGTCGCCGCCGTCACGATCGCGTCAGCGCTGGTTCTTGGCGGGGTTTGGTCGGCGCCGGCGACCGTTTGGGCTCTGGCCGCGCTGACGGTGATCGGGGCCCGCATCGACCCGATCAGCGCGGAAGACGTGCGGCTGGCCAGCCCGCGTCTGCGCCGGGACGACGCGTGATCTGCGCCCGGGCGCTTCGGTAAAGACGCCAGGCGCGGGTGCGAGCCCGCTCGCCGGTCCCGCCATCCGGCGCCCCCCGCAAGTTCAGCCACTCGGAAACGAGGCCGTCCGGATCGGCTGAGGTATGCATCAAACGCGACAGGGCGAAGCGGTTTTGGCCGCGGCCTACGAACGTCTGGCCCACACCGCATCCATAGGAATAGCCCGCGTTGGCGGCGAACTGACGCACCCGTGGGCCGGCGTAGCCGTGTGGATACGCAACGCCGGCTATGGGGTGGCCGAGGGCCTCCTCCAGCAGGGCCCGAGGTCGCTCGAGCTCCTCGCGCAGGCGGCGTGGGCTGAGCGTGTCGAGCTGGGGGTGGCTGTGGCTGTGAGCACCGATCTCGACTCCCGCGGCCGCCAGCTCCGGGAGCTGAGCCCAATCGAGCATTGCCTCCGAAAGTTGTGGGTCGAGCGCGGGTGAGCGCCCCCCCTTCAGCACCCCGGTCGTCACGAAAACAGTTGCCGTTAGACCACGAGCCGCAAGCTCGGGAAGGGCGGCCGACGCAACATCGGCGAACCCGTCATCGAACGTGATGGCGACCGCCCGCGAGAGCAGATCGTCGTCGCCGCGGTCCATGGCCGCGACCAGCTCGGACATCGTCAGCGATTGGCGCCCGCGCTCGACGATGGCATCGAGATGCGCTGCGAAGGTGGGCGCCTCGATCGAGTAGCCCTGGATCAACGGATGGGGCGCGGAACCAACCGAGTGATAAAGCAGTATCGGAACCCTCGCCACAGGGGGACCGTAAAACAAGGCGGCCGTGGATCACGGCGCCGCGCCGCTAGGCGGGCGGTCCGCCGAGGAAGACGACGTCGATCAGCAAAAAGATCGCGACAACTGCGACGACGCCCCCGAATGCGTGCGCGAGCGTTCGTGGGGCAAGGCGCTTGCCGACGAAACTTCCGCCGAGCGCTCCAGTGGCAGCAGCACCGCAGAGAACGAGAGTGAGCGGCCAGTCCGGGGCCGCGCCGGCCACGAGGTGACTCACCAGAGCCGAGACTCCGGTCAGTGTGATGATCACCAGCGAGGTGGCCACCGCGCGGCGCATCGAGGCGCCAAGCAGGATGGTCAGCGCCGGGACGATCAGAAACCCGCCGCCGACGCCGAAGAACCCCGTCATCACGCCCACGAGCAAACCGGCCGCCCCTGCACGCAGGAGGCTCGGCTCCGGACACCCCGATGGTCCCCTGTCGCCCTCACCCGGATCTGCGCTGTCTCCGCGGCGATAGGTCAGCACCGCGGCGACCAGCATCACGGGAACAAACAGAAGGATCAGCGCCTTCGGGCTCACCTCGCCATTCGCGATCGTCCCCGCGTAAGCCCCCAGCGCTGCGGGTAGGGAGAACTCGAGTGCGATTCGCCAGCAGACCTGACCATCGCGCGCCTGAGCGCCGGCGCCAACAGAAGCTCCCAGAGCCACGACGATGAGCGAGGCCGTCGATGCGGGGCTGACTCCCTGGTCAAGCACGTACACAAGGACCGGCAGGGCCAGGATCGCACCGCCACCGCCCACGGTCGCGACCACCGCGCCGATCAGCAGGCCGAACGGGATCGCGAGCAGAATCTCCATACAGTTATTCAACCATATGGTTATACTTCTGCCAATGACCGATCTGACCCCCGAGCTTGCGAGCCTCATCGCGCGACGCTTTGCCGTCCTCGGCGAGCCGACACGCCTTCGGCTTCTGAACCTTCTGCATGAACAGGGCGAGGCGGCGGTCGGCGACCTCGTCGCGGCCACCGGTGGCTCGCAGGCAAACGTCTCCAAGCACCTGGGCGTATTGCTTGCAGAGCGAATGGTCGCTCGCCGCCGCGACGGATCGCGAGCGCTCTACTCGATCTCCGATCCCACGCTGATGCGCGTATGCGACGAGGTCTGCGTAGGCATGTGCGAGCAGCTTCGAGAGCTCAGCTCGATGGTCGAGGCCGGGAGCGCGCGATGATCTTCCGCCAGATCACCCATGACGATCTCGGCTGTGCCTCCTATCTCATCGGCGATGAGAAGGAGGGCGTCGCCGCGGTCGTCGATCCGCGTTTCGAGATCGATGAGTATCTGGAGCTGGCGCGCTACTTCGGTGTGTCCATCGAGCACATCCTCGAGACTCACAATCATGCTGATCACGTCTCGGGTCACGGGCGCCTCGCGGCGGCAACCGGAGCGTCGATCTACATTCACCGCGAGGCAGCGCCCGATTACGAGCACGAGGCCATCGATGATGGCTTTGAGCTCGAGGTTGGTCAGCTGCTGATCCGCGCCCTCCATACGCCGGGCCATCGTCCAGAGCACACAGCGTTTGCGCTTGTCGATAGAAGCCGTGGCGACGATGCGTGGGCGGTCCTGACCGGCGACACGCTGTTCGTCAACGATGTCGCGCGTCCTGATCTGGCGATCGAGGAGCGCGAGGGCGCCCGGGGGATCTTCCACTCACTTCACGACAAGCTGCTCAACCTGCCTGCGGAGTGTGAGATCTGGCCCGCACACCTCGGCGGCTCGATGTGTGGCGGTCCCGGGATGGACATGAAGGTGTCCTCGACCATCGGCTACGAACGAGCACACAACCCGACGCTTGGGATCGAGGATGAAGAGGAGTTCGTCGAACAGGCGATCGCCAAGCTGGGCCCCCAGCCGCCGAACTTCAAGGCGATCGTCGAGCTCAACAAGGGTCCGCTCAAGACCACCGGCGCTGAGATCCTGCCGCTGGCGCCGCGCCAGCTTGAGCAGAAGCGCTCGGATGGCGCCCTGATCGTCGACGCGAGAACCGACCAGCAGTTCGACGATGCGCACATCGCCGGAGCCGTGTGCATCCCGATGCTGACAGCGGGCTTCGGCTCGAAGCTCGCGTGGATCGCCGATCGCGATCAGGAGATCGTCTTCGTAGGCCGCGATGACGATGATGGCCGACGCGCGGCCCACCTGGCTGACGCCGTCGGGATCTCAACGTTCGCCGGCTTCCTCGGCGGCGGGATGACTAGCTGGCGTCAGGAAAAGCGCGAGGTTGAGCGGATCGAGCGCCTCCCGCTGGACCAGCTCAAATCTCGTGCGGATGCCGATGATGATCTGCAGATCCTGGACGTGCGTGAGCGCACAGAGTGGGAGGACGGTCACATCGTCGACTCCGTCTTTCAACCCTGGCACGACATCGACTCGATGCCCGATGGCATCGACCCGGACCGTCCCGTGGCGGTCGTCTGCGGCTCCGGTCAGCGCGCCGCGGTCGGGGCGAGCCTGGTCAAGCGCTTCGGGGCCGATGAGGTCATCCACGTGATCGAGGGCGGCGTGCCCAAGTGGAAGCGCCTCGGCCATCCGATCGCCACCGGTGCGGATGGGCAGTAAGGAGAGCGGCGGCGAGCTGATCGCCTCGCTGCGGTCAATCCATGCCCTGAAGGCCGGAGCCCTAGCGATGTTCGATCCGATGCTGAGCAAGGTGGCGGCGGAGCGCGATGACTTGGAGACCTCGGAGGAGGTTCGCGATCTGCTCGGCCGCATGCACAACGCCTTCGGTGACCACCGCAAGCAGACGAACGAGCATGTGCGCCTGATCGCGGCGCGACTAGAGGAGCTCGGCAGCGCTCCGGCCACACGTCGGGCGAGCGCCCTTTCCCTAGGTGCCCGCGGGTGGGTGACCGTCAGTGGCATCGGCGGTCCGAACCATGGTGCAAATGCCCGCAACGCCTTCGTCTTTGAGCATCTCGAGATCGCATCCCTTCGGTTGCTCGAAGAGCTCGCGGAGCGACAGGGTGACCACGACACGCGCGAGCTCGCCGCGACGTGCGTTGCCGACGACGTCGCGATGGCCGCGACCATCGATCGCAACTGGACCAACGTTCTGACGCTTACGCTCGCCGCCTAGCTGCCGCCCCTCGGCGTTGATCGTGCGGGGGCCGAGCAGGACGTTTCTCTGTCGCTGGGCCGAACCAGGTAGCCAAACTTTCAGCGATCCCCACCTGATCCCCCTCTCCCACCCAGGCCACATGACCGTCGGGCCGAACCAATACGGCGGTCGGAGTGGGGACTTGGCCGAGGGCCGGAAGCTCCCATGCGCCGTCATAGGTCGCATCAACCAGCCGCACCCTGTCGCCCCATGATGCGATGTCGAAGACGCCCGGCTCATCGAGGTTGACGAGCAGTGGCCGGGCGTCGTGCAGCAGCGTGGAGACTCGGGACGAGCCGTCGGCCGTGACGAGATCGAGATCTGGTATTCGGCGTCCGAGCAGCGGGTGGCCCTCGCCGAGGTCGTACTGAATGTCCAATCCGGACATCATCGCGGCGAACCGTCGGCGCGGCTCGTCGATGTCGAGGACCTCGCCGAAGATGTCGGTTAAGGCCTTCGTGCGTTCGTCTGTGCGGCGAAGCGCTACATGGGCCATCGTGATGCGCAGGACGCGGGCGCCGACAGGGTGGCGCTCGGCGTGGTAGGTGTCCAAAAGGTCCTCCGGCGATGTCCGGCGGACCACCTGGGCGAGCTTCCACCCCAGGTTCGCTGCATCCCCGACACCGGTGTTGAGGCCCTGCCCACCGTCTGGCGCATGCACATGCGCGGCGTCGCCGGCCAGCAGCACCCGTCCCTTGCGGTAGGCCGCGGCCTGCCGGGTCATGTCGGTGAATCTTGAGATCGAAATGGGACTGTGCACCCCATAATCGGTCCCATATACGGCGATCAGCCCGGCGCGGAGATCGTGCAGGGTTGGCTCGGTGGTGGCTCCGACGTGCTTCTCGGTCAGCATGACCCGCACCGGGCCACTTTCCGCGAAGACGATCTCGCCGTCGCGGATCTCGTATTCCGCTCTCCCGAGGCCATGGGTTCCGATGGCGTCATGGCGGATACCCAATTCAGGCTCCTCGGCCATCTCGGCCTCGGCGATCAAAGCGCTGGTCGTCGGATCCCACCCGGGGAACTCAATTGCTGCTGCCTTGCGGACCATGCTGCGTCCTCCATCACACCCGACCAGATACTCCGCACACAGCGACTCGCCGTCGGAGAGATGGACTTCGACGCCGGTTTCGTCCTGCGTTAATCCCGTCACCTCAAGACCGCGGTACATCGGTACCTCGAGCTCATCGACCCAGCTGGCCAGGATGCGCTCGATGTGCTTTTGCCAGAGCCCGAGTGAGTACGGATGGCGGGTGGGAAAATCGCTGATGTCCAAACCGACGCCGGCAAACTGCCCAACCTGGGCCACCTGTCCCTCGGCGAGGAACCGATCGGCGATTCCACGCTGATCGAGGATCTCGATGGTGCGTGAGTGCAGACCTCCTGCGCGCGAGCCGGTTAGGTCCTGCGTCGCGCGCCGCTCGACGATCGCGGCGTCCACGCCCGCCAACGCCAATTCGCCCGCCAACATCAATCCTGTCGGACCCCCTCCGGCGATCACCACGGCGTGTTCTGTGGTTCGCATTTTCGCTCCTCCGATTGCGTCGTTTGTGCTTCGGTCGGCGGTTGTACAGCACACGGCAGGGCTTCATGAGCGCGTCGAAAGCGCTATAAATTAGGTATGGCGGGGAGGGGGTAGGCCTCCCTTTTTCTTCTCTCCCGGGCACCGCTCATCTGAAGCCAGGCCGTCAGGCCTTAAGTACCCAGCGGGTTCTGTCGAGCGCCCCGTCAGGATCCAGCCGAATCCAATTCGTCGGCAATTTCGGTCTCCAGCTTCCGAAACCAGGCCGCCCGCCATTCGAAGTAATCAGCTCCCTCGCGAGCCACGATCAGTGGGAAGCGGCCGGAGGCACCCTGCGCCAGGGGGAGGATGTCAGCGCGGAAAGCCCGATCCACCTCCTCGGCTCGTGCGCGCAGGCGCTTGACCAGCTTCAGAGCCTCAGCCAGCGTCATCCCGTCCGCAAAGAACATCCGCAACAGGCCCTCGTCGCGAAACTCGAACTCGGGGGCTCGATCACTATGCAGCCATTCGGCGAGGGCGGCGCGGCCTTCGTCAGTCAAACGGTGAAGCTTCCGGGGGCGGGCGCCATGCGGCTCGTTCGTGCTGACCACGTATCCGCTCTTCTCCAGCGCGGCGAGCTCTGGATAGACCTGAGCGAGCGAGGCCGCCCAGAAGAACCGAGTGCTGAGATCGACCGCCCGCTTGATCGCATAGCCGGTTTCGACTCCGCGGTTGAGCATTCCGAGGATCAGATATGAGCTCGGCTTCAGCCGCACGGCGGCCAATCGGTCTGCGAAGACCCATCGAATCGATCCTGTTGCCGCCAACTAGATGTTCTGCTTCGATGCATCGGCACAGAGTATCAAGCCGTCACCGACGCCGCTGCGCTCGCATCAAAAAGGAGAAACCATGGGGAAGATCGTTGTAACCGAGTACGTCTCGCTGGACGGAGTAATTGAGGCTCCCGGCGGAGGCGAGAGCTATAAGCACCAAGGTTGGACGTTCGATATCGAGCGTGGCGAGGAGGGCAACCAGTTCAAGCTCGCCGAGACCCTCGAGGCCGAGGTTCAGCTCCTGGGCCGGGTCACCTATGAAGGGTTCGCCGCAGCATGGCCGCAGATGGCCGACGTGCCCGGCGTCGCGGAGTTCGCCGCGAAGTTCAACTCGATGCCCAAGTACGTGTTCTCCTCGACGCTCAAGACGGCCGAGTGGAACAACTCGACCATCATCTCGGGCGACTTCGCCGAGGAGATCGGCAAGCTCAAGCAACAGGTCGGAGGCGTCATCCTCGTCTCCGGCAGCGCCCGGCTCGTCCAGGGCCTCGTCGAGCACGATCTCGTCGACGAGATCCGCCTGATGGTTTTCCCGGTCCTGCTCGGCAGCGGCAAACGTCTCTTTGCCGAGCACCCAGACAAGAAGCCGCTGCGGTTGATCGACTCAAAGGCGGTCGGTGCCGGGATCGCGGTGCTCACCTACAGGCCGGCCGAGTGATGAAGGGCTTCGTGAAGAGGCTCGCTCTGCCGGCTGGATTCGTCGCACCGACCCAGCTCGATCACGACGACGTCGTCGGAACGGCGATAACGCGGGCCGACCTGCGCGACGACGTCCGTGGCATCAATGCGAGCATCGAGTTGATCCGGAGAACGCGGGGCGGCAACTGGCCGACCGCGCCGGTGAGCGAGGATTACAACTTCGTTGATCTCGTCTGGCACGAGCTGGAATTTCGCGAGGGTACGTCCTTCACCTACGTTCTTCGCAACGCCGATGGTGGCTACCTGGGGTGTTGCTATCTCTACCCGATGGGGGGTCGGACGGAGCTCACCAACGAGCTGCTCGACCACGATGTCGACGTCAGTTGGTGGGTCACCCCGGACGCCTATGCGCGCGGTTATTACGAGAAGGTGTACAGCGCCCTGCGTACATGGCTTGCCACGGAGTTTCCGTTCAGCTCGCCTTACTACTCCAACGCTGTGGTCCCCACGCCGGCATGACTCCACGCAGCGGTGGTCCAACCAGCAAGGGCGCCTTCGCTCGCCACTTCGCGGAGATGGTCGTTGTCATGCTGCTCGGTATGGGCGTCCTCGAGGGCTTGGCCGCCCTCGCGTTCGCCTCGGCGGGCAGCAGCCTGGCGGATCAGTCGGGTCCACTCCGAGTGATGCTGATGGGCGTCAACATGACCGTCCCGATGGTCGCGTGGATGGCGTACCGTCAGCACCGGCCGCGCTTGAACGCCGAGATGGCCGCCTCGATGCTGGCGCCCAGTGTTGCCGCGGCCACGCTCGCGGCCGCCGGCGTCCTCGGGGCCGGAGCGGCGCTCGTCCTACAGCACGGCGTGATGGTGCCCGCGATGTTCGGGGTGATGCTCTGGCGCTACGAGGAGTACGCACGTCCGCATGGGGGTCACGTGCCGACGCGCCGGACACAGCGCCATCCGCTTGAGGCCACCCCGAGTAAGGAGATTTCGTGACCGACACGGACGGCGCCTCGCAGTACCCGAAAGTGCTCATTCGCAGCGAGCAGAGCAGCGGCCGCCTCGGCGTCGTGGAGAGCGTGATGCCAGCGGGCGCAGCCGGTCCGCCTCTGCACACACACAACTTCGACGAGGCGTTCTACGTGCTCGAGGGCGAGCTTACGTTCCGCCTCGATCGCGGTCTGGTCACAGTCGCCGCCGGGCAACTCGCTTTCGCTCCCGCGGGTGAGGCGCACACCTTCACAAATCGCGGAACGGCGCCGGCCCGCTTTTTGATCGCCTTCACTCCGGCGGGCTTCGAGCGCGAGTTCGCACGACGTGCCGCGCGAAATGAGGGCACCGACCCGCCCGAATGGGCGCTCGGGGAGATTCCGCCCGTCGTCCGAGTCGGACCGCGCATCGGCGAGGAGAACGACCAGGAAGAGCTTGCGAACGAGACCACAGGAGGTAGGAAGTGTCCTTAGCAATACTCGACATGTCGGTGTCCCTCGACGGCTACATCGCCGGCCCCGATGATTTCCTCGGGGGCGTGGATGGTGAGCGGCTGCACAAGTGGGCCGATTCGGACAAGGCGCCTGAGACAGTCCAGCAATTCCAGGACGAATGGAATGCCTGCGGCGCGGTTCTCGCCGGACGGCGGACGGCGGAGCTCATGGATCACTGGGGCGGTGACCACGGCGGCAGCCCGATCTTCGTGCCCAGCCACCGCCCGCCGGGCCCCGCCGCTCGCTGGAGCTATCCGTTGGTGACATACGTGACCGACGGAGTCGAGAGCGCGATGAAGCAGGCGAAGGCCGCCGCCGACGATCGGGACGTGCAGGTGCGCGGCGCATATACAGCGCAACAGGCGCTCGCGGCGGGGGTGCTTGACGTCGTTCAGATCCATCAAGTCCCGGTCCTGCTCGGGGGCGGCCGTCGGTTGTTCGACATCTTGCCAGCCGAGATCGAGCTGGAGATTGTGCGAGTGATCGATACGCCAGATGCCACACACATCCGTTACGACGTTCGCGCCTGAAGCCGAAGCGCGGCCTCAGGGGACGAACCGCGCCGGCTCAGCACTGTCACTACCTGCGACCAAAGAACCGAGGGACCCATGCGCATGAAGTCACCCGCATCAGATTCCCACGACAGCCCCCTGGGGTGGAGGGAGGCTGAGCCCAAGGCGGACATCGTGCTCGTCGCAGCGGTGGTCGCGGTGGGGTTGGTGGCGGGTCTCTTCTACTTCTCCGCAATCGCCGTCATGCCAGCGCTGACGGCTGCCGAGGACCGCACGCTCGTGGATGCGATGCAGCAGATGATCGACAAGATTGAGAACCCCGCCTTCTTCCTCATCTTCCTTGGTGCCCCCGCGCTCGCCGCGGTCGCGCTCTCGCAGGCACGTCGCGCCGGCTCGGCCGAGACCGCGGCCTGGATCGTCGCCGGCCTCGCCCTCTACGCGGTGATGGTTGTCGTTACGTTCGCCGTCCACATCCCCCTCAACGATGACCTGGTAGCAGCTGGTGACCCAGCCACAATCGAGAACCTGACCGCCGTGCGCGACGACTTCGCAACCCCCTGGGTCGCCTGGGACATCGTCCGGACGCTGACATCGACGCTGGCCTTCGGCTGCCTTGCCTGGGCGCTCGTGTTGCGCGGACGCATCGAGCGTTGAGCCTGCTACCGGGTGGATGCGGCGCCAACGAGGCGAGAACGCCTAGTTCTTCAGCCTCACGCCAACGATCTCCTTCGCCGAGGCGTTGCCGGACCTGTCCGTGGTCGAGACGCGGACCTTGGCCTTCGGGCGCTTGCCGTTTTCGATCGCGGACTTGATCGCGCGGAGGCTCTTCTTCGAGAACTTGAGGCGGAGCTTCGCAGCGTGGTTGGCGCCCGTTGATGCCGACGCCCGCTTCGACTTCACCGCCTTCTTGGACCCCGGCACGGCGACGACCGCCCGGCCGGCAACTGTCCCGTCCTCGTCAGAGATGACGGTCACGGTGAGTTTGTCCACGTCCTGCTTGCGCCTTGCCGATAGCTCCTGCTTGGGAGCGGTGCGGTCGGCTCCCGGACCACCGCCGGGCCGATCGTCGTCCGGATCGACGTTGTCGGGATGATCGCCGCGCGGATCGTTGTCCGGACCATCGTCGCGACGGCTGTCCTCTCGACCACCGCACGCAGGGGCGTCGATCCTCAGCTGCTCACCGCGGGCGACGGTGATCTCGCGGCTGGCGAGGACCGTGCCGTCTGGCGTCTCGCAGGTGAAGGTGAACGCCTCGGTTTCACCGGTCGGAACGACCTGCTCCGGCAGACTTGCCAGCGGTTGGATCGTGGCCTCCCAGTCGTTGGCCGGGGCGGCGTAGTAAACGACTCTGAGGACGTAGGTCCCGGCCACCGGATCGACCATCGTGTACCGCTCGAACGCGGGAGGCGCGTTGCCCGAACTTCCGGCCCCGACACGTGACCCGTCGGGCAGCACGCGATAGAGCTCGAGGTCGTAGTCCTCGGCGGGAATGCCCCAGGTCAGGTCGACCTGGACCGCGTCCTCGTTGCCGGTCAGGGTGAACTCGCGCTCGGCATATGCCTGGTCATCGACGTCGCTTGGTAGCGGGTGGGTCTCACCGGCCTCGGCCGCGAACGTCTGCGGCTCACCGGTCGGCTCGAATCCGCCGCCCTCGACGCGCGCGCCGACGAACGGGCGCGTCGAGGGCAGCACGTGCCACTCGAACGTGCCGCTCGCCGGGGTCGTCATCGTGCTCTCGAGCTTGTCGTCGAAGACGAGCTTGTCGAGCCGGCCGAGGCAGTCGACCGGCGTGCCGCCGAGCCCGGACGAGTTGATGTAGCCCTGCGCGTAGGCGCAGCGCTCGCTGGTCTCGGTCTGGAAGTCCTTGCGGATCCGCAGGACGTTGCCGGGCTTCGCCTTGCCGGTGAGGACCGCGTGGTGCTCGACCGATCCAGCGCCGTTCTCGGCGCCGAGCAGCAGCGCCTCGCGCAGGCCCTTGCCCGCGGTCCCGTGGCCGCGCGTGCCGGTCCACTCGTCGCACGACGCCGGTCTGGTAGGGCATGTGGAACTGGCCGCCCTGCGGCCCGATCTCGATCGTGTAGGCGTAGCCGCCCTGCGCGGCGTAGGTGTAGTCGTCGGTCGTGCCGGACGTGTCGTAGAGCTCGAAGCGAGTACTGCGACTGGTAGCCGGCGGCGTCGGCCATCGCGTCGCCGAGCGCCTTCAGCGCCACCTCGTCGGGTGCCTTGCCCGCGTCCTGCAGGCCCGGCGGGCGCAGCACGAGCGCGGCGACGTTGTGCAGCGTGATCAGCGTCGTGACCTGGCGCTCGCGCGAGAACTCCCAGACGGCCCTGGGTCTCGGGCTCGGAGAACGGGCCCGGTGCCGCGGTAGCTCTGCGTGATCGGGTCGGTGCCGGCGCCCGGGCCGCCCCAGCCGTTGCCGTAGTTTCGGTTCGGGTCGATGCCGCACTGCAGCGTGCAGGGCACGCTCGCCGGACGGGGATCGCGCCGTCGCAGTTCTTGCGCCGGTAGGCGAACGAGCCGCCCAGCAGCGCCACGCCCTCGACGGTCTGCAGCGTGGTCGAGCCCGGTCGTGTCGGCCGGGATCCGGGATGCCGAGCGCGCCGCCCTCGCGCGACTCGACGAAGCCGTCGACGTTGATGATCGGGACGACGACCACGCGCTCGTCGGTCGAGGATGCTCTGGATCCGCGGGTCGCCGACTTGGCGCCGTTGACGAGCAGGTGGGCGAACTCCATGGCCGCCTCCGCCGAGGGCCACTCGCGGGCGTGGTGCATGCCCATCAGGAAGTAGGTCGGGCGGCCGTCGTCGGTGCGCTCGACGTCGTTGGCGATCTCGACGCCCATGATCTCGCGGCCCTGGAAGGTCCGCTTGCGGCAGCACGACCGGCTTGACGAGCCCCGGGTTCTCGGCGACCAGCGCCTTGAGCTCGTCCTGATAGTCCGCAGGACGCGGTAGCTCCTCGCGGCCACTGGGCAGCGGCGAGCCGCCGGCGCGGCCACCGCGGGGCGGTCGGCCGCGCGGGCCTCGGCGGTACTGCTGGTTGAGGTCTGCCTCCTCGAGCTCGTACTTCAGGCCGAGGTCCTTCAGCGCCGCGAACTGCTGCGGCTCCGGTGACGATCACGTCGGCCTTGCCACCGTGGATGTGGTGGGTCAGGTCAAGGCCGGCCGCCTCGATCCGCTCCAGGTCCTCGTCATCGCTGTACTTGACCGTGACCAGGCTGGGGATGCCGTCGGCCTTGGGCAGCGCGATCTCGAAGAGCTTGAACGAGACCCGCGCCTGGCGAGCGCGGCCGCTGAGCTTGGTGCCACGCGCGACAACCCTCTGTCCGGCGGTCACGTACATCTGCGCGACCTCGTGCGAGCCGAAGCCATGCGAGCTCGCCAGGGTCTGCGCGGTCTTGGCGTCGCGGACGTCGAGGTCCCAGTCGCTGCGGTCGCTGGCGGCCGTCCGGACTGTCAGAAAGCCCGCGACTGGAGCCTTGTACGTCACCGATCGGTCCGCCTTGGTCAGCAGGTCCTTGACGATTGGACGGCTCGGCGGCTCTGTCGCCGCTCCCGCCGGTGGCGCCAGACCCAGCGCAGTCGTCACGACGATCGCAGCCGAAAGAACTCGCTTCCGCATCCCTATTCCCCAATCCCCGAACAGTTGATTTCCCCAAAAAATCCCGGTGCCACCCTAGCCAACGCCGAGTGCACATGAGCCAGTTCTCCCGGGGTAGGCTGCGGCGGCTTCAATGAGATCGAACGCCAGACAACTCGTGTGTGCAGCGGTCGCGTCGGTGGCGCTGGTGATTCCGGCTGCGGCGAGCGCCGGCCCGACCGACTGGACGAAGACCCGCACGCTCAACATCACTCACCAGGGTGGGGAGGACGAGGCGCCGTCGGCCACGATGTACGCGTTCGAGCGGTCGATGCGGCTGGGCTCCGACATGCTCGAGGTCGACGTCAACACGACGAAGGACGAGAAGCTCGCGGTTATCCACGACGGCGAGGTCGACCGGACGACGAATGCGACGGGCGCCGTGGCCGACTACACGATGGCCGAGCTCAAAAAGCTCGACGCCGCCCACTGGTTCGTTCCCCTCGACGGCGCGACGCGCAACGCGGCCGAGGACCAGTACGTCTTCCGAGGCGTCCGTACCGGCGAGAAGAAGCCCCCGCGTGGATACGGCGCCGACGACTTTCGCCCGCTGGAGCTCGAAGAGCTGATGGACCGCTACCCCGATGTGCCGATCAACATCGAGATCAAGGGCGGGGTTGCCGAGGATGCGGCGTCATACGGCCACGTAGCCGAGGTGCTGGCCGAGTTTCTCAACCACTACGGGCGCACCGAGGGGATCGTGGTCGCGTCGTTCAACGACGCCGCACTCGCCGACTTCCATGAGCTCGCGCCGGAGATCGATCTCGCGCCAGCGACTGCCGCCGTGGCCGGCTACGTGCTCGGCGGCGTGCCGCTGCCCCCCGGCTACAAGGTCTTTCAGGTGCCGACCTCATTCTCGGGGGTCCCCGTGGTCACCCAGGACTTCGTCGATCGGGCCCATGCCGACGGCTATGCCGTTCACGTCTGGACGATCAACGACGAGGAGACGATGAACGAGCTCTGGGACTACGGCGTCGACGGGATCATGACCGCCGAACCGATGCGTCTCGAGCAAAACATGTGCGAGCGAAACGAGCCTCGCCTGCCGATCCCGGGCAGCTCACCGGGCAAGCATTGCGCCAAGAAGGTCTCGATCGCATGCGAGGTCGTGGTGGACGAGGTCGAGCGAACGAGTCGCAAAAACGCGAGGGTCACGCTCACTCGTGAGGACGACCTGGACAGTCGCTGTGCCGGAACCGTCAGCCTCAAGGCGATCGGCGCCAAGGCCCGCAAGCGGGCCAAGTTCAACTTCGGTTGGCACTCGCCGTCGGCCGGCGGGCCGAGCGAGGTCGTCGCGAAGGTCAAGCTCAACAAGCGTCTGCGCAAGTCGATCGATCGCAAGGGCGAGGTCCGGACACGGACGCGGCCGTACGGCGGCTTCGCGCTGCGCGCGACAGCGGCCGCGTAGGCCAAGAGCTACTCGGGGCGGAGCCCAATCGCGCTGATCCGTGGTCAGCCCTTGTCAGACTCACGGGCATCGAACGGGGCGAGCCACACAGGCGCGGACGGCGACGCTGGCTGCTCGGCGTAGGTATTGCGCTGCTGGCCTGGGTGCTCACGGGACTGCTCCTGCGCGGTCTCGACTCGGGGAGGGTGCTGGCGGGCACAACGGTTGCCGGGGTGGAGGTCGGCGGGGAAACCCGCGAGGGGGCGGCGGAGCTCATTGCCGGGATTGAGCCGGCCGCTGTCGAGCTTTTGGCGCCGCGACAGAGCTTCACCGTGAAGGCGCCTCGAGCCGGTCTTTCGGTCGATGTCGCCGGATCGACCGAGCGTGCCTACGGGGCCGGGCGTGACGGCATCGGGGCGATTCTCGCCGGACCGCTATCCGTCCTCGGGGAGCGCGAGGTCGAACCGCTGTACGAGCCGGTCGACTCGCGCCGATTGCGCCGGACCGTCGCGCGGGTCGCCGAGAGGGTCGATCGCGAGCCCTTCGTCGGTGCGCTCTCGATCGATCGCGAAACGCTCGACGTGGGCGCCGACCAGCCCGAGGCGGGCGTTCGCGTGCGTCGCCGGCCGGCTCGGGAGGCGCTCCTGGCCGCATTTCGAAGCGGCGCTGGCTCGACCGAGCTCCCGGTGCGAGAGCAGCCGGCGCCGAGCGCTTCCGAGGTGCGCTCGGTTGCGCGAGAGGCGGAGCGCTATCTGCGCAGGCCGCTCACAGTGACGACCGCCGGTGGCGCCATCACGCTTCCTCCAGACCGTGTGGCGGGCCTGCTCGTGATCGAATCGAGCGGCGACGGGATCCGGCTCGGTGCGGACCGCGGCCAGGTGGAGTCACTGGTCGCCGATCTGGCCGGCTCGCGCGACAGGGCGCCGCGCGACGCCAGCCTCAACACGCCCTCTCAGCCCCCGGTCACGCTCAGCGAACAGGGCGATCTCACCTGGACTCCCAAGCCCGGCGTCGCGACCGTGAAGCCGGCCCGCAGCGGGCGGCGGATACTCCAAGGGCAAGCGGTGGGTGAGACGATCAGCGCCGTCCGAAGCGGCGAGCATCGGGTGCGGTTTGAGACCGAGAAGGTGGAGCCGGACTTTGACGACGCGGCGCTCGGCGGGGCGACCTCTCTGTTGGGGACGTTCACGACCAGCTACAGCTGCTGTGAGCCGCGGGTGACGAATATCCAGCGGATTGCGGCGACCGTTGACGGGACGACGATTGCCCCCGGCGAACAGTTCTCGCTGAACGGGGTCGCGGGCGAGCGCACCAGGGACAACGGCTACAAGCCTGCTCCGACCATTGGCGAGAACAACGAGTTGATCGACACCGTCGGAGGCGGCGTCTCGCAGTTCTCGACCACGATCTACAACGCCGCCTATTTTGCCGGGCTGCAGATCGACGCCCACACGCCGCACAGCTTCTACATCAGCCGCTATCCGCCCGGACGCGAGGCGACCCTCAACTTCGGCAGCATCGATCTGCTCTGGACAAACGACACAGAGGCACCGGTGGTCGTGCGTGCGTCGGCGTCCGACACCTCGGTGACCGTCAGCATCTTCGGCGGCAACGGCGGGCGGCGGGTGCGGGCCGCGACCCAATCGCGCACAGACAACGGCGGGGGCGGTTTCGACATCACGGTCGACCGGGTGATCGTCTACGGCGACGGCACTCGCAAGCGCGAGCCCTACACGACCTCATACGGCACGCCGGCCGAGTAGCCCTCGGCGAGCTTTCCAGGGCGAGTCCGCTAGCCCGGCACTTCTTGGTGGGCGATGACGTGTCGCATCACGGACAGCCCGGGCACGGCTTTCCAATCGGGCTATCCTCGGTGGCCTGCTGTCCCTGGGTGCTTTGCCGATTCCCTCCCGTCCACCGACAGCGCGTTAATCCGAGGGAATCGAGATTGGGCCCCTATGACCGACTCACACGTTCGCCTGCTTGCGGCGATTGCCCGTCACCGGGAGCGCGAGCGCGACGAGCACCGCTCCTCGGCTGATCCCTCGGCTCCGAGAGAGGCCGAGTTGGCTCACCGCGCGACCCGGGCGCGAAATCAGCTGAGCGCCGCTCGCGCTCGCCGACGGCTCGCCACCGGCCACGAACCCGGGCAAAGCTGAGCAGAAATGGGCTCAGGCAGCAAGCGGAAGACCACGATGGCGAAGCTCAACCGTGAACGCAAGCTCCTCGAGCGTCGGCAAGAGAAGCGGGCCAAGAAGGCTGCTCGTAAGCTGGCGGCCGAAGACGCACCGGCGGCGCACCAATAGCTATCGCAGGGCGCGAGTGTGGCGGCTGCCCAGCCGGGTATTACTCCTCTATCCACGCACCTGAAAAGGAGGACGGCAGATGTACATCGGAATCGGAACTCTGATCCTCATAATCGTGCTCGTCATTCTTATCTTCTAGCGCGGGTGCGAGATTTCTCCCGTCGCTAGGGATACGGGCAGAAGCCCTGGTTAGACCCGACCTCGAAGATCTGACTCGGCTTCGCGGCCTTCGCTGACTCGATCACGTCTGCGAAGAACTGCTCCTTGTTGACTCCCAGCGGAGTCGCCTGGTTGTTGGCGATCGGGGAGGGGTTGGACGCGTTCGGATTGGCGATTGGCGAGAAGAGCTGTGAGAGGACCTCCTTGTCCGGAGCCTGAATCGGCTGGTAGAAGTGGTCGCCAAAGCTGCCGCTGTAGTACGTGCCCGCCAGCACGTATGCCTCGAGTCCGGTCGGGTTCGTGGCGGTGGCTCCCTCCGGGTAGAGCGTGTAGGTATTCGGCGTGAACGTCGCAAACGGCTGTGTCTCGCCGGGGAGGTTGTTGCTCGGGTCGTTCACACACTCGTAGTTCGGCGGGTCGATCGGCGGCGGGTCCCCCGTAGACGAGTTGACAAGCAGATGCGACGGCACGAACCCGCTCGGTAGGAGCTGTTTCCAGATGCGGTCGTACGTCGCATACGCCAGGGCGGTCTCGGCTGCCCGGACATCTCCTTTTTGCAGGTCAAGCCCCGCCTGATCGAATGCCTGAAGCCGCGTCCAGTCGCTGGCGATCTGATCGCGCGGCGTGTTCAGGGCGGCGGAGGCGCTCTGCAGCCCGCCCTCGAGCATGCTCGCGTAGGCCGTCGCGGTCGTGTTCGCGGGCATCGGGGCGAGGACTGAGTCGATCTCGAACCCGAGCGTTGTGATCGACGTGGCGAGGTCGATGACCCCCTGGATGCCCCACGCGACGTTCGAGCCTGTGTAGTTCTCCCTGAACGAGTAGACAACTGCGATGACGTTCGCGAGCGATGCGATGACCTCGAGCGAATCGCCGACGATCGGCCAGATCTGGCTCTTCGCGATCTCCTTCTTGATGTAGATGTTGGTGTCGTCGACCATCTCGCTCACGTCGAGATCGCCGGCCGCGGCCTGGTTGCCGTAGGCGACCTGGTAGGCGCCGACGCTGCAGTTGAGGTTCTCGACCATCGCGAACTCCCGCTGAAGCTGGGTGGTCACGGCAGTCCAGGTGGCCTCGTCGAATCCGTTGCCCGCGACGTATGCGGCATCCGACATGAGCTGTGCGTAGGTGCTCCAGGGGTAATCGCAGGTGTTCGAGCCGCTGCCGCCGCCGCAGTACATGGAGCGGATGTCCTTCACGACCCCGTTTGAGTCCATCGGGGGCGCGTAGCAGGCGTCGGTGCCGTCGTACTTGAGCACCGGGACAAAGACGCTCTTGGCGAGGTAGTACATCGCGCTCTGCCACTCCGGCTCGCCCGCGCCGGGAAACGGGGTGGGGACAAAGTCGCCCTCGAGGTTCACGATCGCGCTCGCGGTCTCCGGAGCTCGGTAGTTCTCGAGGTCTGGCCCGAGGACTTCGCCCGAGGAGGTGGCCGTCGAGGGAGCCAGGCGTGAGAGCAAATCGGGCTTGATGTAGCCATCGAGCTGCGCCGGGGGCGCCCCGGGGGTCGAGCTCGAGACCTCGGTGCCTGACCGCGCCCCGCCGGGAAGCGGCCAGCTCTGCCCGGCAAATGAGTAGCCGGGACCCGAGGTCGCGGCTTCGTTGTTGAGAAAGGCGCCGGCGCTTCCGCCCATATTCCCGATGATCGATGCTGTCTCGGCGAGCGCGAGCCGCTGGTCAGCGGTCATCTCGCTGGCCGGTGGCAGCGCGTTGCCGACGCCCTGGAGGAAGATCATCGTCGGGTAGTCGTTGTAGTTCGTCCCCACCGAGGCGAGCACCTTTGCGAGCGCCTGCGCCCATGCCTCTCCCTCGGCGGGAGTGCACCCGTTGACCCAGAACGTGTCGCCGTTGCCGACGCTCTGACCGTTCACCTGCGCGGTCCCGATCTGAATCAGGTCGAGAACGTATTGGCCGCTCGCCGCCACGACGACGAGCTGAAAGCCGCCGTTACCGTTTTGCGGACAGCCCGGGGTGTCGGCGGAAAAGGTGCCTGGCCCGCCGCCCTGCTGCGGCAGCGTGATCCCGGACTGGTCCATGTGAAAGCGCAGCTGGGTGTTCTGCTCGCCGAACGCCGGTGCCGTGCTCTGGCGAAACGAGTAGTTGCCCTCGGGGTCGGGCACCAGCTCGCCCGCCATCCGGCCGGCTGGCGATGTCCCATCGAACGGCGGCAGATTCGTCCACCCCTTTCCGAGAACGGAGGGCTTGCTGCCGAGGGGCGGTGGGGACCAGATCGCCCAGAACGGAGCGGTCATCCCGCTGTAGAAGATCTCCTCCTCATGCCCTGTCCAGTTATCCAGCGGTGGGCCGAGGGAACCGATCTGTCCGTAGCCCGCCCCGGCGGTGAGCACGAGGATCGAGCAGCCTGAGTTGGCGAGGCCCTGCTGGGCCTGGCGGACCGCGGTGCCCAGCGAACCGACGTCACCCTGGCTCGTGTTCATATAGATCGGATCGCCGATCTGCGTGAGCGTGCAGCGGTCGAAGATCAGGTTGACGATCGGCCCGCTCTGGCCGTTTTGCGGCCCGATCGGATACGAGCCCTCGCTGCTGCCGCCGAAGATCCGAAGCGCCGTTGGGTTGCCCTGCGTCGTGGTGTCGAGGGGCTCAAGCCCGACGAAAACGCCGGCCTTGGTCGCGTCCTGAGACTCAACGAGGAGGTGTGCAACCGCGGTGCGCTTGGCGCCGGCCGCGCTCTGCGCCGTGAGCGCAACCCGGTAGACGCCGGGGGCGTCGGGTCTGAACCGCGGGCGCTCGGCGTGGGAACCCGCCAGCTTGGCCTTCGCGTCGTCGGGTCGTTTGAGCAGCTTCCAGGTGAAACGCACCCCGCGCTTCTCGCGCGCCCTCAGTTTCAACCGGACACCCTCGTGACTGCGACGCACGCCGCCGATCCCAACCAGCGGCCGCCGGTCGTCCACCTCGAAGCGGCGAACGACCTTGACCACCTTGCCGTCGTGATAGAGGGCGCGAACGCGAAGCACGTTTCGTCCGAATTTCAGGCCCTCGCGGAGGCTGAGGACAACCTTGCGGCCCGAGGGCGCGGCGCCGGCGAACACATCCTCGACGTGCCCACCGTTCAATCGAATCGAGTACTCGATCGGCCGACGCTTCGGCGTGAAGGTGGCACTGACCTTCGAACCACGCTCGTCGATGCGCATGTCCAGGCGCTTGGCATCAGCCTGCGCGGTGCCCAGCAGCGAGAGCGCGAACAGCGCAACGCACCCGGCCAGGAAACCCTGGGGTGATCGCGTCCCTGCTCTCATTCCGCCAACTCCTGTTGCCTCGACCGCCAGTCTAGATACTGCGGTCGTTGCTCGGCCGCTAGCGCCCGTTGCGTTCGCGGTGCTTACACCCGGGCCAGCAGCAGGGCCGGCGCATCCCTTCCTCGAGCTCCTCCTGGGTGCGGCGGATGCGGCGCTCGCGAGTCTTCTCCTGCTTGGCGTCTTCGACCCAGCAGATGAACTCGTTGCGGGCCAACGGAGTGATGTCCTTCCAGGCGTCGAGCGCAGTGCTGTTGGCGATCAGCGCCTGGCGCAGGTCGGTGGGCAACTTGTGCACCACACCGCCGGGTACTCGCTGGCTACCCATGGGCAAGACTCTCCGCGCTCAATCCAGGTCGAACCGATCGAGGTTCATCACCTTGTCCCAGGCTGCGACGAAGTCGCGCGCGAACTTCTCCTTTGCATCGTCGGAGGCGTAGACCTCGGCGAGCGCGCGCAGCTGGGAGTGTGAGCCGAAGACCAGGTCGACCGCGGTTGCGGTCCGCTTGACTTCGCCCGACGAGCGATCGCGCCCCTCGAAGACGTTCTCATCCGTATCGCTTGCCGACCACTCCGTGCCCGCGTCCAGCAGCTCCACGAAGAAGTCGTTGGTCAACGCCTCGGGCTGGTCGGTGAAGACCCCGTGCTGGGCATCTCCGACGTTCGTGCTCAGTGCGCGCATGCCGCCGACAAGCGCCGTCATCTCGGGTGCTGTCAGCCGCAGCATCACGGCTCGTTCCAACAACAGCTTCTCGGGCGAGAGTGTCTCGTCGGCCCCGACGTAGTTGCGAAAGCCGTCGGCGCGAGGTTCGAGCACCTCGAACGAGTCCACGTCCGTCTGCTCCTGCGAGGCGTCGGTGCGGCCCGGCGTGAACGGAACGGTCACGTCGTGCCCAGCGGCCTTGGCAGCCTGCTCGACGGCCGCGCACCCGCCGAGGACGATCGTGTCGGCGAGCGAGATTCGCTTGCCGTTTGACTGCGAGTCGTTGAACGCCTGCTGGACCTGCTCGAGGATCGGCAGCGCCTTCGCAAGCTCGTCGGGCTCGTTGATCTCCCAGTCCTTCTGAGGCTCGAGTCGGATCCGGGCACCGTTGGCCCCGCCGCGCTTGTCGGTGCCGCGAAACGACGCTGCCGACGCCCAGGCGGTCGAGGTGAGCTGGGACACCGAGAGGCCGCTGTCGAGCAGCTTGGCCTTGAGCTCGGCGACATCCGCGTCGTCGACCAGGTCGTGGTCGACCGGCGGGACCGGGTCCTGCCACAGCTGCGGCTCGGCAACCCAGGGACCGCGATAGCGGGTAATCGGACCCATGTCGCGGTGCAGGAGCTTGTACCAGGCCTTCGCGAACGCGTCCGCGAGCTCGTCCGGGTTCTCATAAAAGCGCCGAGCGATCGGCTCATAGACCGGGTCCATTCGCAGCGCGAGGTCGGTCGTGAGCATCATTGGCGCGTGGCGCTTGCCGGGATCGTGGGCGTCTGGGACCGTGTCCTGCGCCTCGGCATCCTTTGGCGTCCACTGCTTGGCGCCGGCGGGGCTCTCGGTGAGCTCCCATTCGTACTCGAAGAGGTTCTCGAGAAAGCCGTTGTCCCACTTGGCCGGCTCCTTGGTCCATGCGCCCTCGAGCCCGCTGGTGATTGTGGAGCTGCCGTTGCCACCGTTGACGGCGACCTTCCAGCCGAGCCCCTGCGACTCGATCGGGGCGGCCTCCGGCTCGGGCCCGACGTTGTCGGGATCGACCGCGCCGTGGGTCTTGCCGAAGGTGTGACCGCCGATGATCAGCGCCGCCGTCTCCTCATCGTTCATCGCCATGCGGGCAAACGTCTCGCGAATGTCGTGCGCGGCCTTGAGCGGGTCAGGATCGCCGTTCGGTCCCTCGGGGTTGACGTAGATGAGGCCCATCTGCACGGCTCCGACCTGAGGCGAGAGCTCGCGCTCACCGCTGTAGCGCTCGTCACCGAGCCAGGTGTCCTCGGGGCCCCAGAAGACCTCCTCAGGCTCCCAGATGTCGGGCCGGCCGAAGCCGAAGCCGAAGGTCTTGAAGCCCATCGACTCCATCGCGACGTTGCCGGTGAAGACCAGGAGGTCGGCCCACGAGAGGCTCTGGCCGTACTTCTGCTTGATTGGCCACAGAAGGCGGCGCGCCTTGTCGAGGTTTGCGTTGTCGGGCCAGCTGTTGAGCGGAGCGAATCGCTGCGCGCCCTGGCCGCCGCCACCGCGGCCGTCGGCGATGCGATAGGTGCCGGCTGCGTGCCAGCTCATCCGGATGAAGAGCGGTCCGTAATGGCCGTAGTCGGATGGCCACCAGTCCTGTGAAGTCGTCATCAGCTCGAGGAGATCGCGCTTGAGCGCCTCGACGTCGAGCTTCTCGAACTCCTCGCGTGTAATCGAAGTCCTCGCCGAGCGGGTGCGAGAGAGTCGAGTGCTGGTGTAGGACCGAGAGATCGAGCTGATCCGGCCACCAGTCCTGGTTGGTGCGCGGCCGGCCTCCCGTCTTGGGAGTGGGGGCGGGGATCGCGGGGTTTTCGCTCTCGCTGACGCTCTCAGTCATTTTGCTCCTCTCGGTCACCGTCCTGGCGGCGCTTGTTCGCTCTGCTGTACGTGTGGGCGGTCCGGGTTCGCCCCCTGTGCGTAACGTCCGGGACCCTGCATGGACGATAGCCCCATGAAGACGATTTCGATCCTGACCGCTGTCGGCGCCCTTCTGCTCTTGCCCGCACCGGCGGAGTCCGCGAAGAAGACGAGGATCTCTGCCAGCTCCTCTGAGTTCGGGCGCATGCTCTGGGCGCCGGGTCGCCAGGCGATCTACATGTTTGAGAATGACCGCCCGGACAGGTCGCGGTGCTACGGAGCCTGCGCGAAGGCCTGGCCCCCGGTGCTCACCAAGGGCTCCCCGCGCGCAGGCCGCGGCCTCGACGCGGAGCTGCTTGGCACCAGTCGCCGGCGCAATGGGAAGCGCCAGGTGACCTACGCGGGAAGGCCGCTCTACACCTACGCGCACGAGGGGCGCGGCGAGGTGTTCTGCCACGACATCGATCTCAACGGCGGCTACTGGTGGGTGCTCGGGCCCGATGGCGAGCCTCGACCGTAATGAACGCGCAGAGGTCGCGGCGAAACGGCGCGGTGACGGTCAGCCGGTGAAGCTGGAGCCGCTCAGCGCGCCCAGCCGCGGACGCGACCGACGATTCGCGGTGCCCTGCGGCCGTCGTAGCGCGCGAGTCGCTTGGCCGCGCGCCTTCTGAGCTCGGCGGTGACCCACGTCGCGGCCATGGGATCGAGGTTGGTTCCGTTGGCGGCGATCACGCCCTTGATCCCGATCCGCTTGGCGACCCTGCCGGTCGCACGCACATTTAGCCGCACGCGACAGGAGACGCTGCACATCACGTTCGCACGTGCCCCTCGTCGCAGCAGGGCTCGGCGGCCGGGCACCTGAACCTCAAAGGTCTTGAGGTCGAACTCGGGGTTCCCGGTGGGGTCGGGTTCGGGGTCGGCCGGGGGGTCCGGCTGCGTCGCCGGCGGGGGGGTGATCGGCGGGCTGGGGTCAGGCACCGGCTCATCGTCGGTGCTCGCGGCCGCGTAGGTGGCCGTATAGGTCGAGCTTGCGTCGGCGTTAACCGATTGCGTCGCCGAGCCACCGTTCGACCATGACGCCCAGCTCAGTTCCTGGTCGCCGAACAGCTGGGGCGATGGTGCACTCAGGACGTTGGCCGATCCCTCGAGAACCGTCGCCGACAACGGCGCGGCCGCCGTCTGGGAGTTGAGGCCGAGCTGGAGCCCAGGCGGGCTTGAGGCCAGGGTGAGGTCGACCGTGCGCGGGTCGAAACGGACGGCCGTGACGTCTCTCGCACCCTGCGCGTCCGTCGCTGTCAGCCAAACCTCAAGAGCCGAGGGGTGTTCGTGGTCTGGCGCGATGAAGCTGCCGGAGGCCGTGTTTTCGAACTCATGCTGAGTATGCCCGTGGCAGTCGTCATCCGGAGGACAGTGACGCAGCGTGATGAACCAATCCAGGGCGGACGGCGCGAGCGTGCCCTGCTGTGGGTCCGTTGCGCTGCCGCTGAAGCTGATCGACTCCCCGACCCGCCAGGTGGTACTCGCGCTCGGCGCGACGATCGACGCGTCGGGCGGATCGTTGCCAGCGCCAGAGCTGGCGGCGATCGAGATCGAATCGGTATCGGTGAGGCCATCATCGTCGGTCACGCGCAGCCCGACGGTCGTGGTGCCGACGTCATATGTGCGCGAGGGGGTGGCTGAGGTCGAGTCGTCGTATGCAGCGTCTCCGTCGAGGTCCCAGGCGTAGTCAAGGCTGTCGCCCGCGTCCGGGTCCGTGGAACCGCGGGCGTCGAAGTTCACCGAGAGAGGGGCCACGCCCGAGGTCGGAGTCGCCTGTGCGAGCGCGGTCGGGGCGGCATTGACCCGCTCGAAGGTGGCCGTGTAGGTGGCGGTGGAGCTGGCGGTGATCGAGTGTGTCGCGCCGCCCGAATCCGACCAGGAGTCAAACGCGTAGGACCGGCTGTTGAGCGTCTGCGGGGAGGAGGCGCCGATCGTGTTCGTCGAACCCTCGATCACCGTCCGGGTGAGCGGGGCCTGGCCACCCGCCTGGTTGAGCACGAGGTTGAGGCCCGGGGGATCGGAGGCGAGCGTCACCGCCACGGTCCGCGGATCGACGCGAACGCTCGTCGAGCCCTGAGCTCCCTGCGCGTCGGTGGCCGTCATCCGCAGCGTCAGATGCGACGGGTACTCGTGGTCGGGGGCGGCAAAGCTCCCGCTTGCGACGTCGTCGAACGTCTGCACGGGGTGTTGGTGGCAGTTCGACGGACAGTGTTCGAGGATCAATTCCCAGTCGAGCGCTGAGCCGGGCAATGTTCCCTGCTGGGGATCGGTGGCACTGCCGCTGAAATTGATTGTCTCGCCCACGCGCCACTTGGTGGTCGATGTCGGGGCGCTGATCGTGGGAACCGGGGGGTCGTTGTCGACGTCGATGCGCACGGTGGTCGTGTCCGTCGCCCCGTCGTCATCGGTGACCCGAAGCCCGACGAAGACCGTGCCCGGCTGCGGGTAGGTGCGCGACGGCGTCGGGGAGGTCGAGTCGTCATGGGCGCCGTCGCCGTCCAGATCCCACTCGTAGTCGAGGCTGTCGCCGGGGTCGGGATCGCTCGACCCGGTGCCGTTGAAGCTGACGGTGAGCGGTGCTGAGCCGCTGGTCGGGTTAGCCGTCGCCCGCGCGGTTGGGTCCTGGTTGGCGATCGTGTAACGAACTTTCTGGATGCGCCCGCCATCGAAGTCGGCGTAGTACAGCGCGCCGTCGGGCCCAACCTGGAGGAAGACGGGGTTGGACGCGCCGGCGTCAAAGGTCGTCACCGTCGTCGGGTCGGGCTTGCCGTCGCTGCCCGCCCGCATCGCCCAGATGCAGTCGCGCGAGTAATCGGCGAAGAACAGCGCGTCGTCGTAGGCCGATGGAAAGGGTCCGCCGGTGTAGAAGTCCATCCCGGCGAGCGACGAGCTTCCGGTCGGGCAGCTCTCGCCGGAGACGACCTTCGCGCTGTGGGAGTACGCCAGCCGCGGCGGGGCCACCGCGCTCGCACCGGCCGCGTAGAGGTTCTCGCAGATGTTGAGGTTGGCGCCGTCGTAGCCTGCCTGGCGGGCCGCACCCTCATAACAGGGCCAGCCGAAGTTGACCACTCCCGGGGCTGTGGTCGAAAAGCGGTTGACCTCCTCGATGCTGCTCCAACCGACGTCCCCGATGTAGACCTCGCCGTCCGGCGAAAGGGTGAACCGGAACGGGTTGCGCATCCCGTAGGCGAGTATCCGTCTCGCATTCGGGTCCGAATCCCCGGCAAGGGGGTTGCTCGGCAGAGCGGCCCCGGTGTCCGGGTCGATCCTGATCACCGTGCCGTCAAGCGAGACTGGATCGCCACCGCCCCTCGTGCGAAGGTCCTGACTGCGCAGCGCGCCACCCTCGGCCAGTGGCGGGTTCTGGGCGCTGCCCGCGGGCACCGGCGGGTCGCCGCAGGGGTTGACAGGGTTGCCGTCCTGTCCCCAGTCAGTGAACGTAAAGCTGGCGCCGTCGCCGCCGCTCGCATAGAGCGCTCCCGCCTCGTCGAACTCGAGGCTGCCCACGGAATGGCTCGGATACTGCTGGCACCAATCGTCAACCAACACGGTCTCGGTTGCATTCGGCGTGCCGTTGAGCTGGAGTCGCGACAGGCTGCCGCTGACCACGCAACCGTCGCTGGTTGCCCCCGGCGGGTTCGGACATGGGTCCGAAGTCGCCGGCGTGGTTGAGCCCCACTGCGGCACGGCCCCGCCGGGCAACGCGTCGCGGGTATAGAGAACGTAGATCTTCTGGTTCGTGACGAAGTCCGGGTCGAGTGTCATGCCCAGCAGGCCGCGATCCCAGTAGTTGTGGACCTCGCGACGCAGATCGGCCACGACCTCCGCGCTCGAGTCGCTCGGGCCCGAGAAGACCTTCACGAGACCGCTCTTTTCGGCGACCACCACACGGCCATCGTCGGCAAAGCGAACGACGGTGGGGTTGACCAAGCCGCTGAAAGCCGTCGATTCCTGAAATCCGGCGGGCAGCGTTCCCGCGAGGGCGGGCGTGGCCTCGGCGGCAGCCCAGACCCCGACGGCCAGACAGCTGACCGCCCCCAGAAGCCCCCGACATTGTCGAACTACCGATCGAATGACCCTACTCCGCGTTTCTAGGTCCCCCTGCACTTGTCGGCAGCCTAAGAACCGACCATGAGCCGAGGGTGAGGAGCACGTGAGAGCCCTTTTTAGCTTTTGGGGCTCTCGCTGGATCCAGCTGGGGCCATTAGGCGTCCAGCGCGCGCATTCGTAGCGGCGAGCTCAGGGCGCTGAAGTAGCTGGTCCCACCGCAAGTGGCGGTCCGTCGTCAACATTGACCCGGACGGATCCATCGTTCGGGCGCAAGCTGATTCGCCCATGGCCGCGCCGCGCCCGCAGGAACTTGATCGGAATTGAGCTCACTGTCGCAGACGCTGCACCGGCGGGCACGTAGGTGAGTTGGAGCTGGTATTTGCCCGCGGCGAGCCGCTTCGGCAGGTTCAGCTTGAAGCCGACGGTTCCAGCGGCGGCGAGCGCGGCGGTTCCCTCAGAGACGATCTTGGCGCCCTTCGTCAGGGCGGCCTGGAAGGTCCCCGGCTGGGTCACGGTCAATGCCAGGAGGATGGGCGGGCTCTTCTTCTTGCCGAGTTGATGCTTTTTCGGGGCGATCACCTTGAGGGTGCCGACGGTTGTCGTCCGGACCCCTCCGTCACCGCCGATGTCGTCGGCGTCGGGCGGCTTGACGATGGTGCCCTCGTCGTCGGGGCTGCCGTCGGGCGGGCCCGGGTTGACGGGCTGGGGCGTTGGAGCGACGACGTTGCTGACGACGACGTCGACGCTTCCGGTTCCCGGATTCCCGGCGGCGTCCTGGCCTGTGAGGACGACGTGGTACGTACCGGGAGCTGTGTAGGTATGAGTGACGCTTGCCCCCTGTTTGACCGGCGTGTTGTCGCCAAAGTCCCAGCTGTATGGAGCAACGATCCCCGAGACGCCGTCGCTTGCAGAGGCGGTGAAGGTCACGAGGTCGCCAGTGCTCGGGGTCGTGGTACTGGCCTGTGCGGCGACAGTCGGCGCCCCGCGGTCGAGGATGACGCTGCCGCATGAGGAGTCGGCGAGGTTGGCGTTGCCCGCGACCCAGCCCTGTCCGTTCGCCGGGTTGATGAACTGGTTGACGTGCGTCGCGAACACGGTGACCTCATTGGCATTGGGATCAGGATCCGGGACGGATTGGTCGGCCGCCGATGCGCAGAGGTAGACCGGGCCGTCCGGCTCGGTCGTGAAGTCGTACATGCAGTCGAACGAGTTCTGTTTGGCGTTCCCCGGAGCCGCGAGGCGCGTCAGGTTCGCCACGCTGCACTGCGACACGTATGAGTGAAGGTCGGCATTGGTGCATGCGCGATCGCGCCGCTGGCAGATGAACACCGCGGAGTTCGAGCCGCCGGCGAACCAGGGATGGCTGAGCGAGTCGTAATAGTCGATGTGAAGCGGGATCTGGGGGTTGTTCGTGTAGATCGCCGTACCGGCGGCGGAGACCGTTAGTTGCGGCTTGTTGCGGTCGATCAGCGTCGACGACGAGCAATGCGAGCCGCTGCAGGGGTAGATGCCGGTTGTCTGGAGGTACTCGCCTGGGTAGGTCCCCACCAGGGTCCCGTCGGCGAGCCCGGTCTCCGTCTGCGAGAACGTGCCGCTACCACCGAGCGAGTAGTAGGTGCTGTTGGACGGAACGCAGCCGCGGTTGTTGGAGCTGCCACTGCCGTTCAAATAAACGGTGATGCAGTAGCGCGAGTGGTCGGCGTTTGCGCTCCAGTCGAAGAAGTGCGAGTTCGTCGAAGTGTTTGTGACGGCGGGTTCACCGCCGGCGCTTGCGCCGAACGTGGCGTTCGTGGTCGCCGGGAACGCCAGGACCACCAGCGCGGCGAAGAGGGCGGGGCCGACCAGCGAGGCGCGTCCCTGGGGTCCGCGCACAAGCACTCCCCTCCGCGTTGTTGCGATTGCTACAAGCCACCTTAGACCTATTGGTTGGGCTTGGCGTTCACGTGCTGTGCCGCGCTTGATCCTGCTCGGTCTCCGGCCAGGCCCGTGACTCCAGCAGGCCGCCGTCGACGGGGAGCGCGACGGCGGTGATCGCACTGCTCGCCGGCGAGGTGAGAAAGATCACCGCATCGGTCACCTCGTCGGGCTCGATCAGGCGGTCGATCATCGACATCCGAGTCAGTGTCGCCAGGTCGTCGCCGGGATCGGCCGCGTCGCCAACCGAGCCATCGAGCATCGGCGTGCGCACCCACCCGGGGCACACGGCATTGACGTTGACGCGATCCAGGCGAAGCTCGTGGGCGAGCGTGCGCATCAGTCCGATCACGCCATGCTTCGAGGCGTTGTAGGCGCCATATCCGGTGGATGCGGTGAGGCCGCAGATCGATGAGATCAGGACCATCGAGCCGCCTTTGGTCTCGCGAAGCTGCGGGATCGCGGCCTTCGCGGTTAAAAAGGTCCCTGTGAGGTTGACGTCGACGACCCGGCGCCACTCATCGGGATCGACGTCTGCGATGTGATCGCCGCTCGATAGGACTCCGGCGTTCGCGACCACCACGCTGGCCGGCCCGAGCGCCTCCCGCGCCGCTGCCGCGCCGCGCTCGACCGCGCCCCAATCGGTGATCTCGGCGCAGATCGCCTCAGCCTCGCCACCCGCCGCGCGGATCGACTCCACCACCTCACCCAGCGCGTCCGCATCGCGGTCCCAGCACGCGACCCTGTCGCCCAGTTGCGAAAAGCGCCGCGCGTGCGATGCACCCATGCCGCTTGCGGCGCCGGTCACCCACACCGTGCGCGATCCGCTCATCGCTGAATCAGCTCCACGGTCACGCCATCGGGGTCGCTCGCGTAAAAGCAGCGAACGCCCTCCCAATCGCCGGGGCCAGCGACCGTCACCGGCTCGCTTCGGATCGAAACCCCCGCCTCGAGAAGCCGCGCGTATGCCGCATCGGCATCCGGGACACGCAGCGAGATGTGCGTCGCGCCCGGGTCGTTTGGATTGGGCTTGCTCGGGTTCCCGCGCGGGTTCGTGTACTCGATCAGCTCAAGCACCTGACCGTTCGCGAGCTCGAGGTCGGCCCAGCGGGCAGCGGCCTGAGCGACGCCCGTGATGGCCAGCTCGTCCGGCCCCAGGTCGTCGCCACGTCCTCGCACGGTGAAGCCGAGGAGGTCGCGATAAAAGCCCAGCGATCGCTCGAGATCGCCACTGGTCACCGAGACATGATCGATCGCGCCGACACGCCAGCGGCCGTTCGCGGAGTCCTCGAGATGCGACGGGATCACATCACGCGCGAACACATCCTCGATCGTCTCGTGGCGGCGGATCATCTCGGCGCGACCGCCGGTGACCAGGACCGTGCCCGGGCGCCCGAGCGCGTTGAAGTTGCTCGCTCCGGCGTCCTGATAGGCGCCGGTATCGAGGAAGGCGACAATGTTCCCGGCCTCCACCTCTGGCAGCCGAGCGTCCGGCACGATCACGTCGAGTGCACAGGTCCGGCCGGTGACGTCCGCAAGCAACGTGGGCTCCGCGTCGACATCGCCGGCGCAGACGCAGGTCCAGCGGTTGAACTCGAGGTTCACATCGGGGAGGTAGGCGTCGGATGAGTCGGTCTCGACCCAGACAATCGGTGTCGGCTGCGTTTGGCGCTTGACGTTTCCCACCGCGGCCAGATGCATTCCCGCGTCGGCGTAGAGCGACCGCCCGGGCTCCACCTCGAGCTGGATCGCGGCGGGGTCCAGTCCGAGGCCCGTGAGCTGATCACAAAGCGCGGCGCAGATCGCCTCGGCGTAGCGCTCGATCCCAGGTGAGTTCTCGGAGGCATCCGCTCGCTGCGGCAGGAGGCGTCCAAACGGATCGCGCGGTGCGGGAAATCCTCCGCCGAGATCGAGCTCGGTCGGCGACCAGCCACCCCACTGGTCGCTCAGCCGCTCGAGATGAGATCCAAGCTGTGCAATCGCCGTCTCCCACATCGTGGCGTCTGAGCTGTGGCGGCCGAGGTGGAACATCAGCCCCGCCAAATCGATGTGCGCGTTGTGGGCCTCGTCGGCGGTGATCGCGAACAACTCGTCGCCTGGAATTCCCGCTTTGTAGCGATCCAGCGAGGCGCGGATCGAGCTGCCGGCTGGCGACATCTCAGACGGCGACTCCATGCCGACCAGGTCTGGCCGAATGCGCAGGCGGACGTGGGCCGTCCTCCCGACGCGTGCGGCCACCGCCGTCGCCCGTTCGAGCTCGGCGCGACTGTCGAGCGTGAGCTTCACGCCGGCCCGGATCGCGCGTTCGAGCAGCGCCTCGTCCTTCATCGCTCCGTTGAGCGAGACGCGTCCGGGATCGGTGCCGGTGCGCAGCGCCGCCTCGAGCTCATTGGGGCCGAACACATCACATCCGGCGCCCTCGTCGGTGAGGATGCGGCGAAGGGCGAGCGCCGAGTTCGACTTGATCGAGGGGAGGAGTACGAACCGGCCGGGCCAGCGCGAGGCAAAGGCGGCCGTGTGGCGGCGCGCGTTGCGCCGTAGCTGATCCTCAGAGATCACATACAGCGGGGTGCCGAAGGTCTTCGCCAGCTCCGTGGTGGCACGCTCCTCAACGAAGAGGACCCCGTCGCGAACCGACAGTGCATCGTCGAGTTGTCGCGTACGAGCCACTGTGTGTACGATTGTACTGTACAAATGTACACATCACAGACAGCACCACCGGTGAGTGGCCGGCGAAAGTCCGACAGCGACCGCAGGCTCTTGTTGCTTGATTCGACCCTCCGACTGATCGCCGAGGGCGGCCCAGATGCCGTCAGTCATCGCGCGGTCGCCGACCACGCGGGCGTCTCGCTCGGATCGACGACCTACTGGTTTGCCTCCCGTCAGCAGATGATGCGCGAGGCGCTCGAGCGCTTCGCGCTGGAGGAGATCGAGTCGCTTCGAGAGCGCCTGTCTGGCGTGCTCGGAAAGCGCCTGTCACGGCGCGCATTGGTGGACCAGTTCAGTGGCCATCTTGTGGCCCAGCTGGGTGAGGATCGCTGGCGCGCCGCAGCGCAGTACGCACTGCTCGCCGAGGCTGCCCGCGATCCGGAGGTCGAGCGCGTGTGTCGCGAGTGGACCGAGGCCTGGGACGGCGCACTAACCGAGGTCTTCGAATCACTCGGATCCCGCTCGCCCGAGTTCGAGGCGCGGATGTTTCTCGCGATGCTCGACGGCCTCCTCATCAACGAGATGGCGACCCCCACCGCGGATGTCGAAAACAAGGTCATCCGCCCAACGCTGGAGGCGTGGTTTTCCCGCGTTCCGGTTTCCAAGACCCGACCCAAGGAGACGAAGTGATCGTCAGACGCGAAGGACGCCCCGAACGGCCCAGCCACAAAGGGCGTCTGCTCATTGCGGCGCTGGCCCTGATTGCGACGCTGGTCCTGGCGGCGTGCGGCGACGACAATGGTGGTGGCCTCGAGGACTCCAACGAGGAAGCGCAAGCACCGATCGCGCTCGCAGACGGCGAGCCGAGCGGCGACCTGACGATCTCGAACTGGGCGCTCTACATCGACAACAAGACGATCCCCGAGTTCGAGCAGGAGAGCGGTGTCTCGGTCAAGTACGTCGAGGACATCAACAGCTACTACGAGTTCTTCGGAAAGATGCGGCCCCTGCTCGAGCAGGGCGAGTCCGGCGGCCGCTCGCTGATGGTCGCCGGCGACTGGCTCGCCAAGCGCATGTACGACATGGGCTATCTGCAGCGACTCGACCAGGAAGCGCTCGCCCCGGCCCTCGCGAACCTCAGTCCAGAGGTGACACCGCCAAGCACGGATCCGAACTGGGAGTTCTCGATTCCGTGGCAGGGCGGGATGACGGGCCTGATCGTCAACAGGGAGGCAGCGCCTGACATCCGGTCGGTCAACGATCTGTTCGACCCCCAGTACAAGGGCAAGGTCGAGATGCTCACCGAGCTTCGAGAGACCATCCCAATGCTGATGAAGGCCGAGGGAATCGATCCCGACGAGGCCACCGAAGAGGAATGGATGGCTGCGATCGACAGGCTTCGCGAGGGCGTCGAATCGGGCCAGATCCGCAGGCTCACCGGCGGCGACTACACCAGGGATCTTGCAACCGGCGACGCGGTCGCAGTGATCGGCTGGGCCGCCGACGCGATTCAGCTGTCCGCCGACGACCCAAGGCTCGAGTGGCGCATGCCGACCGAGGGTTGCATGGTCTGGTGGGATCACTGGGTAGTGCCGGTCGGCGCTCCCAATCCCACGGCTGCGTACGAGTTCATCAACTACGCCTACGAGCCGGAGAATCAAGCCCAGATCTCTGCGTGGACTAGCTCCGTGACTCCGGTTGCAGGGGTCAAGGAGATCTTCGAGGAGACCAATCCGGAGGCGGCGAAGAGCGAGCTGATCTTCCCGACTGCGGAGTACACCGAGAACTGTTCGACGCCGATCAGCCCTCCGGGAGGGCCCGAGGCTGAGCAGCGCGTCGAGGAGGCGTTCGAGGCCGCGACCGGCAAGTGAGAAAGGTCAGTCGCCGCCCGCCTCGGGACTGACGAGGATCGAGAAGTGGCCGAAGTCGGCCCCCACAACCGGCTCTCCGAGTAACCCGTGCATATCTCGAAGCGGCACCTCCTGCGCGGCCATGGCCTCAGACGCATCGGCGAGCTCCGTGAGCAGTCTTGGCGGCACTGAGCTGCGCAAGCAGTGGGCTGTGTAGATGACGCGAATGGCGCCAGCGAGTTCCTCGGCCAGGCGGCGCATGGAGCGCGCGTACGCCGCGAGGTCGGAGCCCTCCTCGCAGATCAGCTGCGGCCCGTAGTAGGCCTGGTCCTGCGCGAACAGGATCCCGGCCGCCTCGTCGACCAGGCAGATGTGGTCGGGCGCGTGGCCCGGTGTATGCAGAACGCGCAGGATGCGGTCGCCGAGCTCGATCGTGTCGCCGTCGGCGAGCAGACCGGTCGGCGGCGGGGGGTCGACGCGCCAGCCCAGCTCGGCCAGCCGTTCGCCAGGCCATCGGCGCATCGTCTCGTCGGGGCCGATGAGAAACCAGTCCTCGCGATCAGCATCGCGCAGGCGCGCCCACTCGTCGTACATGCCGGCCGCGAGCTCGGCGTACCCGGTGAGGTACTCGGTGCGCGTTCCGCTCGCGATCCATTCCGGGCCAAGCTCGTGCATGGCCACCTGATCGAACAGCTCGTTCCCGCCGACATGGTCGAAATGCACGTGGGAGTTGACTACTGAGACCGGCGTCTCAGCGACAGGCTCGATGGCCGCGCGAATGTCGCCGATGCCCAGCCCGGTGTCGAGCAGGACCGAGCGTTCGGAGCCTTGAATCAGCCAGGAGAACACGTGCGCTGGCTCGGCGACCACGTGCAGCCCTGGCTCCATCGGCGCAACGTGAAACCACTCAGGCGCATCGGCAGCGAACTGGCGGTTCGACACGCCGGCCTGGTTTCTCTTTACCCCTCGGCGCGTTCGCCGTAGAAGCTGTGGATCCCGAGGGCGTTGCCATCGGGATCTGCGAAGTAAGCCTGCTTGCAAAAACCGCTGTCGATGATGTCCGTGCTGAACTCGACGCCACGCGATTCGAGTTCGGCCTTCGCGACGTCGACCTCATCGACGTGCATGACGATCGCGTTCGGATTTGGATGGTTCTCGAGCCCGAACGCCGTCCAATCGATGACGGCGATCGTCAGGCTGCCGGTCTCGAACTCGGTCGCCGGCATTTTGCCCCAGGATTTCGAGCGTTCGAGGCCGAGGACATCTTCATAGAAGCGGCATGCAGCCTCGTGGTCGGTGGTGGCGAGACACGCGAAGTCCACGCCCTTGATGAGTCGGTCGGACACAGCCCTGATCATAAGCAGGTGAGCCGATCAGCTGGCGACGCCGGTCCAGACGAGACCGAGCGCTGTTCGCATCGGCGGCCCGGGGTCGGTGCCAATCGCCGCAGCCTGGATCGCTGGGAAGAGCACCCCGGCAACGACCGTGAGCGCCGCCGCCCCGGGGTCCACCCCGGTGCGAAGCTCACCTCGCTCGCTCGCTCGCTCGAGCAGGCCAGCGACAAGACCTACGACAGGCTGAGGATGGCCGTCGCCGACGAGAGCTGCAAACCGCGCCGGGTGAGCGAAAACCTCGAGCAAGGCCGCGTTGTGAAGCTCCGACGACGCCTCGTCGGGTGTCAGAAGCGCCGCGAACGAACGCTCGACGACGGTGCGAGTCCGCAGCCTGCTGCGGCGGCCCTCCTCCGCGACCCCCTTTACCTTGCGCCCGAAGTGGCGGGCGGCGAGCTCGATCAGCACGTCCTGCTTGCGCGGGAAGTAGCGAAAGAAGGTCGCCCAGCTGACCCCGGCCCCGGCGATCACGTCCTCGACCCGGGTCGCGGCGACCCCGTCGGACTCGTAGCGCGCAAGGGCGACGGCGTAGATCCGGTCGCGTTTGTCAAACCCGCGCGCCTGGGTCGGGGGGGTCGGCAGCGCCGTTCCCGGCGCCTCGTCGGAGCCGTAGCCCACGAGTCCGCCGGAGGCCTCATTGACCTGCGTCGCCATTTGCCATACGGTACCGCAAGAATCAATACTCAATATGGATTTTCAATCGACATCACCTAGGCCGCCAAACCTGCTGTTGGTGATCACCGACCAGCAGCGCCGTCCCCGGCATTGGCCGGACGATCCCGGATGGCTGGCCGAGCTGATGCCCAACGAGGCGGCGCTCGCCCGTACGGGGATCAGTTTCGACAACGCCTTCTGTAACACGGCGATGTGCTCGCCCAGCCGCGCGACGCTGTTCACGGGCCGCTATCCGGCGCAGCACGGGGTGGAGCTGACGCTCACCGCGGCCGACCTGCGTCCCGATCCGCGCAACGCGCCCGCGGTTGCCGCGACGATGGCGCGGATCCTGCGACGCAGACAGGCGCCACCGCGGCGGGTCCTGACGCAGTTTCTGCGAGGAGCGCTGCGCCTTGACTCGAGCCGGGGCAACGAGGCGGTGCTCCCACCCGGCATGTCGAACCTCGCCTCGTTGCTGCAGGAGGCGGGCTACCAGGTCTCCTACAAGGGCAAGTGGCACCTGACCCACCCGAGCGGTGGCGAAGGCAGCCTCCTCGGTGGCTGGACCCACGCTGACGGTGAACGGATCGCTCGCGATTACGGCTTCGCCGACTGGGAGGCACCGGACGCCGGCGAGAACGCCAAGGCCGAGCACTTCGGCGGCGGAAATGCCGGGGACGGGGAGGGGTGGGATGAGGTGTACACGCGCCAGGCCGAGGCCTGGCTCGGGCGCGAGGAGCTGCCCGAGCCGTTCTGCCTTGTTGTCTCGCTCGTCAACCCTCACGACGTCCTTGGCTACCCGGCGTCCTACGAGCGCGGCGGCTATGACCGCAGGGAGTTTCGCGATCTGGGTGTCGAGCTACCGCCGACGATCAACGAGGACCTGGCGTCCAAGCCCGCGGTCCACTCACTGATGCAGATGGGCATGACCGCGTACATGGGGCCGCTGCGCGACCGCCAGGCGCAGCTCGACTACGTCAACTTCTACGCGCATCTGCACCGCCTGGTCGACGCCAAGCTCGGACGGTTGGTCGATGCGCTCGGCAGCCCAGATGACCCCGGCTCGCTGCGCTCTCGGACCGTCGTGGTTCGCTGTGCAGACCACGGTGAGATGGGGCTCTCGCACGGAGGACTGCGCCAGAAAACGTTCAACGTCTACGAGGAGACGATCAACGTTCCGCTGATCTTCTCGAACCCGCGGCTGTTCGGGTCTGAGAAGCGCACCGAGGCGCTCGCATCCCTGGTGGACGTGCTGCCGACCATGCTGCGGCTCGGCGGCCGTGAGGTCCCGGCCGAGCTACGGGGCAACGATCTCACGCCGATTCTCGCCGCCGCAGCGGACCCTCCCGCTCGCGCCGAGGACACCGAGGCAGACTTCACGCCGGTGACCGCCCATCCCGCACCGGCTGCGTCGGTGCAGGACGCGATCCACTTCACCTACGACGACCACCAGGCCGGGACCGCCACCCGCAACGCGCCGGGACAGCCAAACCGGATCCGGTCGATCCGAACCGAGCGCGGCAAGTACGCCTTTTACTTCGATCCCGACGGACGTGCTGCCTCCGAATACGAGCTCTACGACGTCCAGCGCGATCCCCTCGAGGTCGAAAACCTGGTCGACGTTCGCACCGGCGAGCCCCGCTCGAGTGCGGCGGGCGTGCTTCAGCGTGAGCTCGACGAGCGGCTCGAGCTGGCGATGGCCGAGTGCGAGACGGCGCCGTCGACAGCCGCGGCGAGCGCCTGAGGATCCTCGATCTGGGGGTAGTGGCCGAGGCCGGGCAGCCGCGTTACCTCGGCGTGTGGTCGTAGCTCGATCAGGGCGTCGAGAACCGCAACGGTCGCGACCGGGTCCTCGCATCCCCAGGCGAAGCTGAGGGAACCCGGCCAGTCACGGATCGCGCCGTGCCAGCGCTCGGCGAACGTCACCCGCTCATCGAGGTAGTGGACGAGCCTGTGGCCGAGGGTCCGGCCCCCGTCGCGGCATAGCAGCGACCATTGGTCGGCCGCATCCTCGTCTGTCAGCGGGTGAGACGCGGAGAACACCCCGCCGAACTGGTGGCGAAAGAAGCGCTCGCTGGAGAGCCTCGACGCAAGCGGGCCCAGCCGGCTGCGAAGCAACTTCTGAGACGGCGTGAGGCTCGCGCGTTCGAGCACGATGCTGCCGTTGAAAAGGATCACTCCGCCGATGTCGATCTTGAGCGTGCCGTCGATATCGCGGGCGAGTAGCTCCGTCGCAACGGAGGTGCCCATGTCGTGCGCGACGATGAAGACGGGCCGGCTCCCGATCGTTTGTGTGACCAACTCCTCGACGAGGTCGGCCTGGAAGCCGAGCGAGTAGACGTGGTCGCGGGGTTTGTCTGAGAGCCCGAATCCGAGAAAGTCGAACGCCAGGGTTTCGGCTTCTGTCGCGCTCAGAAACGGGCACCAATCGAACGAGCTCGATGGGAAGCCGTGCAGGAGGACCCGGGGCGGTCCGGGGCCCTCGCGGTCATAGACGTGGATGGCGTGACCGCGAACCATCTCGCTGCGTCCTTGAGAACGCCACCGGAGGACGCGATCGGTCAGCTCGGTAGCCACGCTGATGACCTTATTCGGCGCTCATGAACCCCGGGCAACGGGTCGATAGGGATGCGATGGTCGGGGATAGGGGGAAACACGGCGCTGCCAACCGGATTTCCGGGAACCTGGACATGCGTGTTCGCGCCCGCGCACTCGCCGGCCTCTATGCAGCCGGTGCAACGCTCGCCCTCCTCACGGTTGCGCTCCCGCACTCCCCCGATGCGAATGAGGTCGGGCTGCTGGCAATCGTTGCCGCCGCGTATCTCGCCGCCGCGGGGCTGACGCTGATGGCGACGAACCTGCCGACCTGGGCGCTTCCCGTGATGCTCGGCTGGGGCACGACATCGATCACCGGCGTCGCGTACTTCTCGGCCGAAAGCCCGAGCCCGTTGATCTTCTTCTACCTCTGGGTCTTTCTCTACTCCGCCTACTTCCTGGACGACTGGGTCACCCTCCTGCAGATCGGCTATGCGGGCGCCGCCAGCGCCGTGCTGCTGAGCGCCTTCCCGCCGCCCAACGGGGTCGCGGCATGGTGGCTCGTGGCGATGGGCAGCCTGGTCGTCGGCGCGATCCTGATCCGGACGATGCGCGGTCGAGTCGACTCGCTGATCGATCGCCTCTACGACACCGCGCGTACCGATCCGCTGACCGCTCTTCTCAATCGGCGAGGATTTCGCGAGCTGCTCGATCTGGAGCTTGAGCGTGCGCGGCGCCGGGACTCGCACCTTGCGGTTCTCGTCGGTGACCTCGACCACTTCAAGGAGGTCAACGATCGGTCCGGCCATCACATCGGTGACACCGTCTTGATGCGCGTCGCCCGGCTGCTCGAAAGCCACAAGCGAACCATCGATGCCGCCGCGCGGGTCGGCGGGGAGGAGTTCACGCTGGTCCTGCCCGACACCACCGAGACCGAGGCCTTCGTCGTCGCCGAACGTCTGAGAAGCGACCTTGAACGCGAGTTCGCGGACGACCCCGTTCCGATCACGATCAGCTTCGGAATCGCAACATTTCCGGCCCATGGTCACACCGCCGCCTCCCTTCTTCGCGCTGGCGACGAGGCGCTTTACGGGGCGAAACGGAACGGTCGCAACCGCAGCATGGTCCACACGCCGGTTCTGCACGAGATCATCCTCGAGGGCGAGCAGCGCGACATCGAGGGAGAGCGGTTCACGGCGGCGATGCTCGACCTCGCGGAGGCGGTTGACCTGCGCTTCAGTGGAACGGCTCGTCACTCCGAAACCGTCGGGCGCTACGCCGAGATGATGGCGGTCGAACTGGGCCTGACCGACGAGCGGGTTCGCCGTGTCCGCCTCGCCGGAGTTCTTCACGACATCGGCAAGGTCCTGATTCCCGAGTCCGTGTTGCGCAAGCCGAGTGCGCTCGACCCGGCTGAGTTCGAGCTGATCAAGCGCCATCCGGAGTACGGCGAGCAGATCCTCGACCATCCCGCGCTTGCCGACGTGAGGGTTTGGGTCGGCTCGCACCATGAGCGTCCTGACGGCACCGGCTATCCGCGAGGCCTCGCGGGCTCGGCGATCACGACGGAGGCTCGAATCATCGCCGTCGCCGACGCCTATGAGGCGATGACCAGCGATCGCTCCTACCGGGCGTCGATCGGCCAGGCCGCGGCTCGGGCAGAGCTAGAGCGCTGTGCTGGCACGCAGTTCGACGCGCAGGTGGTCGCGGCGTTCGTGCGGATCGTCGAGCGGGCATCCGACCGCGCCGCCGAGGCTCAGGTCGCCCGCATCTGAGCAGCGATAGATTCGCGCCACGGGTGAGCCGGCACTTCACACACAAGAACCTCGCCGACTCCCGCGATCTCGCGGCGGACTTCGGCTTCTCTCACGTTGGAGAGGCGCGCTTTCCCAGCGACGATCTGCGTACCGAGGAGACTGGGCTCAGCCATCAGCGGCTGCGGCCGAACATGCGCCAGGCGTTCGCGCATCGCCACGACGAGGCCGAGGAGGTCTACGTCGTCCTCGCGGGCTCAGGGCGGGTACGCCTCGACGACGAGATCATCGACCTCGTGAAGCTGGACGCGATCCGCGTCGCGCCCTGGATCACACGCTGCTTCGAAAGCGGCGACGATGGCCTCGAGCTGTTGGTCTTCGGGCCGCGGTGTCCCAACGACGCGGAGATGGTCCCCGACTGGTGGACCGAGGACTCTGACTAGCCGTCATCCTGACGAAATGTCCAGCGGACCTCATCGATCGAGAGGCCCGAGGCCAGGCATGCGAGCAGCTTCATCCGCGCGGCCTGTGGGGAGAGAAAACCAACGGGGATGATCCCCGTCTCACGCAGATCCTGCTCGGAGCCCCGGTAGCCGTAGGTTGCGTTGAGGATCACACCGCGCTCAGAGCGACAGTAGGCGACCACCGGGATCCGCGTCGCAGCCTCGGCCCACGTCTCGAGCAGCTGCGGTGTCATGTGACCGGCGCCGAGGGTGCCGATGACCACGCCATCGGGATCGGTGTCGAGCGCCGCGCGCGCAAGGGCACCGTCATCGCCCGCGGCCGTCGGCACGATGAGCACGCGCGCATCGAGGTGCGGTGGGTCGAGCGGGGGGTTGCGAGGGATTCGGGACCAGATCGTCGGATGACCCTCGGTGACGCGTCCAAGCGGACCTGTCTGCGGTGATGAGAACGCCACGAGCGAGGTGGTGTCGGTCTTGCGCGCGACTCGTGCGTGGTGGATCTCGCCGCCGAAACATACGAGCACGCCCATTCCGGCGGCCGCCGCGCTGGCGGCGACGCTGATCGCATCGACCGTGTTCGCCGGCCCGTCGGCCCCGGGCGCCGATGCGGGCCGGATCGCGCCTGTGAACACGATCGGGGCCTCGGCGTCGTGGAGGACGTCGCACAGCATCGCCGTCTCCTCGAGCGTGTCGGTGCCATGGGTGACGACGACGCCGATCCCGCGGCGGGCGACATCGCGCGCAGCGCGGCAGATCCGTAGCTGGTCGTCGAGCGTGAGGTGGGTGCTGGGGACGTTGGACACCGTCTCGGCCTCGAGACCGTCGTGCGCGGCGAGCCCGGGGATGCTTGCGATCAGGTCCTCGGCGTCGAGGTCGGGTTTGGCCCCTGCCTCGCCGGTCATCGCGATCGTCCCGCCGGCCGCGAGCACGCGAACGTTGCGTGCGCGACTGTCGGTTTCTGTCCAGACGGCGATCGGGCGACGATAGAACAACTGGGCTAGATGCTCCGGTGCACACCAGCCCCGGCGCCGATACGGTGCTTCGATGTTCGAGGAGTGGCAGGCGGAGCTGCACGGCCACGAGGTCGTGTATCGGATGGCGGGCAGCGGTCCCGCCGTCGTCTTGATCCACGGGATGATCAACTCGTCGCGGCATTGGCACGACGTCGCCGAGCGGCTTGCCGTTGACCACACGGTGATCGCCCCGGACCTGATCGGCCACGGTGATTCGGCCACGCCGCGCGGCGACTACTCGATCGGAGCGCACGCGGCGGCGATCCGCGATCTCCTCTCGGCTATCGGTGTGCGCAGGGCGACGATCGTCGGGCACTCCCTCGGCGGCGGCGTGGCGATGCAGTTCTTTTGGCAGTTTCCGGAGCGTGTCGAGCGCCTGGTCTTGATCTCGAGCGGCGGTCTCGGTCCTGAGGTCAGCCCGCTGCTGCGCGTCGCGGCACTTCCCGGGGCCTCGCCCGCGCTTGCGCTGGCGGCGCGGCCGCGAGTGGTTGGCGCCATCGCCGGTCTCGCGAACGCGCTGGAACGGCGCGGGTCGAGCAAGGCCGTCTACGCCAACGCGATCGCACGAGCGCTGCGCCCGCTTCAGGGCGAGGGCGCACGCCGCGCCTTCCTGCAGACGTTGCGCGCCGTCATCGACGTACGGGGCCAGCGCGTCAGCGCCGTCGACCGCCTCTACCTACTGGGCCCCGTGCCGTCGTTGATCGTCTGGGGCGAGCGCGACCGCACGATCCCGCTCGAGCACGGCCGCGCCGCACACGAGGCCATCCCGCACAGCCAGTTCAGGTCACTGGCGCGCGCAGCTCACTTTCCCCACATCGAGGATCCCCAGGGGCTCGCGGACGTGCTCTCAGAGTTCCTCGCGAACACGGAGCCGTTCAGCCTCGATGCCGACGACTGGGAAGAGCTGCTCGGTTCGAAGACGGTGCGCCGGCGCCGGCTGCGCGCGGCCTAGCCGCGTCGGTCACACCGCGACGCGGTAATCACCGGGGTTGAGCCGCCGGGTTCGCCGGCGAAATTCGAGCCACGCCCCGGGCCAGTTGTTGGTGTTCTCGCCGCGGTCGTTGAGGTACCAGTTGGTGCAGCCGCCGGCCATCCAGACGGTGTCGCGGCTGCGCTTCGCCATCTCATCGCGCCATCGCAGCTGGGCCTCGGGCCGCAGGTCGATCCAGCGAAATCCGCCGCGGCGCAGGCGTTCTACCGCATCGACGATGTAGTTGAACTGAGACTCGAGCGTGAACGGCACCGAGCCCGACCCGTGGTTCGTGTTCGGCCCGTAGAGGACGAACATGTTCGGAAAGCCCGAGACCGTTGTTCCCAAAAACGCCTCGGCGCGTCCCGCCCACACCTCGTTGAGCTCGCGTCCGGCGAGGCCGTGAATAGCCATCGGCGCGACAAAGTTGTGGGTCTGAAAGCCGGTGCCGTGGATGATCACGTCGGCCGGCCGCTCGACTCCGTCGGTGGCAACGACGCCCGTGGGCGTGATTCGGGTGACCGCCGAGGTCACGAGGTCGACGTCGGGGCGCCGCAGCATCGGGTACCAGTCGTCGGTGAGCAGGACGCGCTTGCATCCGATCTCGTAGTCCGGTGTTGCCTTGGCAAGCAGCTCGGGATCGTCGCCCAGGGCCTTCGCCCGCTCGCGGTTGGCCATGGCGCGCGCGAGAGGGAGCAGTTGCGGGCGATCGGTCAGGCCGTGGGCAAGGAGCTCATAGCCCGCGAACCTCGCAACACGGGCCGCCGTGACGCGCAGCGGAAAGCGCTCGAACAGGCGTCGCTCCGCGTCGGAGTACAGACGGTCACCCTTGGCGAGAATCCACGGGGCTGAGCGTTGGTAGATCGTCGTCCTGTGGGCCAGCGGCGCGATCGCGGGGGCGAACTGGATCGCGCTCGCGCCGGTGCCAACCACGGCAACGTTGCGGCCCTCGAGCGCGACCTCGTGGTCCCACTCGGCGGAATGGAAGCTGGGACCCTCGAAATCGTCGAGGCCGGGTAGGTGCGGAATCGATGGACGGGTGAGCTGGCCGCAGGCGGTGACCAAGACGTCGAAGGCGTGGCTCTCGCCGTCGTCGGTCTCCACCGTCCAACGCCCGGCCTGCGGATCGAAGCTGGCGCCCGTCACCTCCGTGTTGAAGCGCACGTGTGGCGTGACGGCAAAACGATCGGCCGTCTCGGTGAGGTAGGTGAGAATCTCCGCCTGCGGCGCGTATCGCCGGCTCCAGCGACTTCCGGGCGCGAACGAGTAGGAGTAAAGGTGCGAGGGCACGTCGCACGCCGCGCCGGGGTAGGTGTTCGCTCGCCAGACGCCACCGACCGTGTCGCCGCGCTCGAAGATCGTGAAATTCTCGAAGCCGGACTGGCGCAAGCGGATGCCGATGCCGATGCCGCCGAAGCCGGCGCCGACGATGCCTATCGTGAGCGCGCGGGAGGCTCCATTCGTGCTGGCCATGTGCCGCTTTAAATCTATCTATGAGTTAGGCTCGCGGCGCATGGCGAGGGAGGCGATGCGTGCCGTTAGGGGGTTATCCGGTCTCACGGGACTGGCCGTTGTCGCTGCGCTGCTGTTCGCGCCACAGGCTCACTCCGCCGACGCGCAGACGCGCTACTCGCTCGTCCACGGCTGCTACTCGCTCAGCCCGCAGGGGGGTGCCGTCGTCGGAAAAGTGGCAGGTGGTTATGCGCCCACCGAGCCGGCCGAGGCCTTCCGGATGCAGGCGACCGACCTTGGGCGCTACCTCCTCTACGGCCGCGATGGGGACTTCCTCGCTGTCGACGGCAACTCAATCGCTCCAGCGAGCGAACCCAGCGATGCCTCCGATTGGACCGTTCGTGAGGCTGGGGCCGGGTTCACCGTCGTCAACGGCTTCGTCGACCGCGCTCTCGGCGTGGACGCAGACGGCTCGCTTATCGCAGTGGCCACCGCAGACGCAGCGCCGTTCACCTTCGTGCAGGCATCGGGGTGCGCGGATTACCCAGAGGTTGAGGTAAACGCCGCCGGCGGACCGGCGAAGGGCTCACCCATATACGGCGAAGTCGCCGGCTTTGCCGAGGGCCACATGCACGGGATGGCGTATGAGTTCCTAGGGGGTAAGGCCCACTGCGGCAAGCCCTGGGATCGCTTCGGTGCTCCGTATGCGCTTCGCGACTGCGTCGACCACGAGGCCGGCGGCTGTGCCGCGGCTCTGGAGAACTTTCTCTACGGAAATCCGGCTCGCTGTCACGACCCCGTCGGCTGGCCGACCTTCAAGGACTGGCCGCACCCGAAATCGCTGACCCACGAGCAGTCCTATTGGCGCTGGCTCGAGCGCGCCTGGCGAGGCGGCATGCGCGTGTACGTGAACCTCTTCGTCGAGAACCGGATCCTCTGCGAGGTCTATCCGCTCAAGCAGAACGACTGCAACGAGATGAACAGCGTCCTCAAGCAGGCGAAGGACATCCGTGACATGCAGGACTACATCGACGCTCAGGCGGGCGGCCCGGGCAAGGGCTTCTTCCGGATCGTCGAGACCCCCTATCAGGCGCGCAAGGTGATCAATCGAGGCAAGCTCGCGGTGATCCAGGGGATGGAGGTATCCGAGCCCTTCGACTGCGGTCTGGAGAACGGCTTCCCGACCTGCAGCCCGAAACAGATCGACATGTGGCTCGACCGCCTCCGCGAGCTGGGCGTGCGCCAGCTCGAGATCACGAACAAGTTCGACAACGCGCTCACCGGCGTCGCCGGCGACAACGGGACCACCGGGTCGCTCACGAATGGCGGCAACTTCCTGGCCACCGGCAAGTTCTTCGACATGGGTCCGTGTCAGAACCCTGAGTACCACGACCGCTCGCCGGCGTCGGTGCATCTATCCGCACAACGACGACATGATCATCGCCAACGGCCTCGCGGCCCTGCTGCCCGGAGGAACGCTGCCGGTCTATCCCGACGGCGAGGTCTGCAACCGCCTCGGGCTCTCGAACCTGGGCGAGTACGCCATCCGCGGGATCATGAAGCGCAACATGATCTTCGACCCTGACCACATGAGCGTGCTGGGCGCGCGAGCAGGCGCTGAGCGTGGTCGAGTCCCGTGGACTACTCGGGCATCGTCTCGTCACACAGCTGGAGCACCGACGACGCCCTGCCGCGGATCTACGCGCTCGGCGGTCTGATCACTCCGTACGCCGGGCTCGTCTGAGGACTTCGTCCACCAGTGGGAGCACCTGCGCGACTTCTACCGTCAAAGTGGGAACCAGTACTTCGGCGTTGGCTACGGCGCGGACATGAACGGCTTCGGCTCGCAGGGGCTGCCCCGAGGCGAGGACGTCGAGAACCCGGTCGACTACCCCTTCAAGTCGTTTGACGGGTCGACCACGCTCGATCGCCAGACCTCGGGCCAGCGCGTGTTCGACATCAACGTCGACGGCGTCGCCCACTACGGCCTGTATCCCGACTGGATCGAGGACCTGCGGATGCTGGCCGGCGATCGCATCATCAAGCGACATGGGCCGCGGCGCAGAGGCGTACCTCCAGATGTGGGAGCGGGCGGACGGGATACAGGGAGTGCGTTGCGACAAGTGGCGTCAGCGTTTCATCACCGCGAAGGGCATCGGCCGTCGGCTCGAGCTCGGGATGAGCGCGCGCAAGGCGCTGAAGCGGGCGGGCCAGCCGGTTAGCCGGACGCGGACCTGGCGCTACTGCGCGAACGGTCGAAAGGCCGGCGCGCCGAGGGCCAGAAGCAGGCGGGCAACCGGCAGGTCGCCGCGGTCTTCGATCGCCGCGGCCGAATCGCGTTGATCGGCAGCACACTGCGAAAGCACCGCGCCGACGGCGTTCGGCCGCGCATGCGAGCCGGTGATCTCCCAAGTGGCGCGAGGCGGATCGGCAAGGGCCTGTTTGCGACCGACGCCGCGAACGGCGGTTCCTACTTCTTCGGGCTTCGCGGCAAGCGCGTTCGATACGTCGGCGTGGCCTCCGCGGGGCTCGACAGCGGTGCTGAACTACGTTCCTACGTGCGCCGTGCCCGTTTGGATCGCCGGTGCCTGAGGTTGCTAGGCGTTTCGTCCAATCCGTGATACGACGCCTCGGCGCGGGTTATCGTTTGTGCATGAGAGCAGGGATCCGGACTCGACTTGGCCTAGCCATCGCGACGCTGGGCGTGATGGCGGCGCTGCCGACCGGAGCGAGCGCACAGGAGGCGCCGATCTGTCTCAAGGCGGCAGAGAAGCTCAGCGACAAGGTCGACCACTGGAACGGCACCAACGGCAAGGACAGCGTCACCGGCCTTCGCGGCAAGGATGTGCTCAACGGCCGGGGCGGCAACGACTTCATCAACGGCGGTCGTGACAACGACGTGATCAAGGGTGGTCCTGGCGACGACATCCTCTGCGGCGGGCGCAGTGCCGACAAGATCATCGGCGGGCCGGGCGACGACCTCATCTACGGCGAGGAAGAGAACGACACGATCATTCCCGGACCCGGCGACGATCGCGTGCTCGGAAGCGCCGGCGACGACAAGATCTTTGGCTACGGCGAGAAGGGCGGCGAGATCGTCGACGACGGCATCGACCTTCTCAACGGCGGCTACAACGACGACATCATCGTTGCCGGTGGCGCCGACTCGCTCGATGGCTTCACCCACAACGACACGCTCTCAACCATGACTCCGCAGATCGCTCCCGCGGTGATGGACGGCGGCGGCAACGACGACACGATCTACGGCTCGGAGGCTGACGACAACATCCTCGGCGGCGAGAACGGGCGCGACACGCTCTACGGCGGCGGTGGCAATGACCGCATCGACGGCCAGGGCAACGACGACGAGATCTACGGCCAGCTCGGCGACGACGACCTGTTCGGCGGCGACGGCTTCGACTTCCTCAACGGCGGCCCGGGTGACGACTCCTGCGACGGTGGAGAGCTCCGCGACAGCGCCACCGAATGCGAGGTCGAGTCGTCGATCGAGCGCCACGCCAGCTCGCCCAAGTTCGCCTCCTTCCGCTAAGCGGTTGCGCTGATCGGAGCGGTGATCGCCCGGCTGCGGGCACGCATCTCAAGACCGCCGATGGGGGAGAGCGTCGGCATTTGCTGGATCGCCATCACCCGCCCCGGGAGCAGCTCAAAGCGCATGCGCTGGAGCAGCATCGTCGCCACCAGCTTCACCTCGGTCTGACCGAAGCGCTTGCCGATGCAGATCCGCGAGCCGCCCCCGAACGGCACGTAGGCACCGCGGGGTAGCGCCGCCTTGCGCTCGCGGGTGAAGCGCTCCGGGATGAATGCCTCGGGCTCGGGAAAGACCTCGGGCAGCCGGTGGCTCGCCCACGAGCAGTAGTTGACGTAGGCGCCGGCGGGCACCGTGTAGCCGCCGAAGTCAAAATTCTCGATCGCCCGCCTCGGGCCGACCCAAGCCGGGGGGTAGAGCCGCAGCGTTTCATCCAAAACCATGTCGAGGTATGGCAGCTCGCCGAAGAGCTGCTGCGGCGTCGGCACACCGCCGCCGAGCACCTCGTCCTGCTCGGCCTGGAGGCGCGCGAGCTCGGCCGGATGCCGGGCGAGCTCGTAGAGCAAGAAGGTGATCGTCGATGTCGAGGTGTCGTGCCCGGCGAACATCAGCGTCATCACCTGGTCGCGAATCTCGTCGTCGGCGAGCTCGGATCCGTCCTCGTCGCGCGCCGCGATAAGGAGGCTGAGGATGTCGCCGCGCCCGTCGTCGCCGCGCCGGCGCCGCTCGCTGATCTCGTTGAAGACGATCTCATTGAGAACGGCGCGCGAAGCGACCATCCGCCGCCAGGGCGATCGGGGACCGCGCAGCAACCGCAGGGGATATGCGATCCCGTAATAGGAGAGGGCACGCTCGAAGTGCTCGGCTGCCGCTGCGCCGCGACCGGCGTCGTCGGGATCGAGGCCCAGCAGCGCACGCATCGCGATCCGCATCGCCAGGTTGCGCGCCCAGTGATAGACGTCAACAACGGTGTCGAGCTCGATCGCCGCCATCGCGGTCTCGGTCTCCGCGACCATCGCCTCCACCATCGCTTCGATCTGCTCGCGATGAAACGCGGGCATCATGATTCGCCGCGCGCGGTCGTGGTAGGCGCCGTCGATTGTCAGCAGCCCGTCGCCGAGCAGCGGGATCAGGTCCCCGAAGCTCGACTCGCGCCAGTGAAATTTGCCGGGATTCGAGACGGTGATGAACTGGTTGGCCTCAGGCCCGAGCATGAAGACGACCTTGGTGTGCAGCATCCGCGCGCTGAAGATCGGGCCATGCTTCTCATAGAGCGGCATGAGGATCGGCAGGGGGTCGCGGCTGAACTCGACGGCGCGAGTGAACGCGCCCCGATTGGGACCCGGCGGGAATCGCCCGTGCGTGCGCGCTCGGCCCTCGGCGAGGATGTCGCTGGCGATTCGACGGGCAGGATTGGTTGAGATCGGTGCCGGTCGGCTCGCGGACTCGCCAGCTTCGGTCGCGTACCCGGTGGTGTCGGTCGCAGCCATCTAAACGAAACCTAACCGCTTGGCCAAGAACTCGGATCCCCGATAGGCTTGCGCCACAGCGGCACCGGCAAAACAGCAGGAGGAACTTGATGGCACGCGCACCGCGTTCGCTCAACGGGAAGGTCGTAGCGATTACCGGAGGAGCCCGGGGAATTGGCAAGGCGACCGCGAAGGCGCTGGTCAGCAAGGGCGCGAAGGTCGCAATCGGCGACCTCGACCGCGAGCTCGCAGAGCAGACGGCGGGTGAGCTCGGCGCCGACACCCTCGCGCTCGAGCTTGATGTAACTCGTCGCGACTCGTTCGAGGGCTTTCTCGACCAGGTCGAGGAGCGGCTCGGCTCTCTCGACGTGATCATCAACAACGCCGGGATCATGCCGCTGGGCAAGTTCGTCGAGGAAGACGATCTGACCGCCCGCCGGATGGTGGACATCAACGTGCATGGCGTCATGTACGGGATGAAGCTCGCGATGCCGAGGATGCAGCGGCGAAACAGCGGCCACATCGTGAACATCGCCTCGCAGGCGGGCAAGACCGGGTTCCCCGGCGGCGCCACCTACTGCGGCACCAAGCACTTCGTCGTCGGCGTCTCGGAGGCGGTACGCGCAGAGCTGCGTGGAACCAACATCGAGGTCTCGTGCGTGATGCCGGCCGTTGTCAACACCGAGCTCGGATCAGGCCTGACCGAGACGCGGGCGATCAAGGTCCTCGAGCCGGAGGATGTCGCCGATGCGATCGTCGATGCGCTTGAGCGCCCGAAGTTCGACGTCTTCGTGCCGCGCGAGAGCCTGGCGATCTACAAGGTGCTGACGCTGCTGCCGCGTCGGGCGAGTGAGGGCATTGGCCGGATGCTCAAGGCCGACAAGGTGCTCATGGAGACCGATGCCAGCGTGCGTGCCGCCTATGAGGATCGCGCCGCTCATTCCGAGCCGGGGCTCGAGGCCGGGGAGGCCACCGGCGAGACCGAGCTCGCCGAGGCCGAGGCCGAGACCGCGAAGTAACGCATCTTGGACGGCGCCGCCAGGTTGCGGCGCTGGACTAAGCGGTCGAGAGCAACGCCGCGAGGGCGAAGCCGAGGACGGTTACGAGACCGACCTTGTCGCCGCCCTCGCGGAACGCCTTCGGGATGAAGGTGTCGGCGAGCATGCAGAGGATCGCGCCGCCGGCAAAGGCCTTGACCCAGGCGAGCAGGGTCTCGGAGGCGTCGCCGAGCACGCCGTAACCGATCGCGGCCGCAAGAGCCGAAGCGACCGCGATGCCGAGCCATAGGCGCAGGATCCACGCGGCGGAGTGCTTGCGCTTCAGGTCGGCGGTGGCCGAGACCGACTCGGGCAGGTTCGAGAGGAAGACGGCGGCTATGAACGAGACGCTGACGCCGCCACCGAGCAGCGTTACGCCAATTGCCGCCGACTCGGGAATTCCGTCGAGCAGGGCTCCGAGCACAACCGCGTCGCCCGAGTCTTCCCCGCCATTGCGGCGGGCGAGCAGGCGATTACCGGAGAAGTAGAGGAAGGCGCCAGCAAGGAGTCCGCCCGCCGCGGCGCCACCCCCGCCGATCGCGATCGCCTCCTCGGTCAGGTCGAACGCAACCGCGCTGATCAGGACACCGGCGCCGAACGCCATCACATAGGCGATCACTCGCTCGCTCATGTCGCGCGTCAGCGCCAGGCCGGCACCGGCGACCAGTGCGAGGCCTCCCACCAGCCCCCATAAGGCAGCTTCGACCATCGCTATCCGACGGCCGAGTTGCCGTGCGAGGCGCGCAGCGCTGCCTCGCGCAGCTCATCGCGAAAGTCCGGGTGAGCGATCTCCGCGAGGGCCATTCCGCGCTGATGCACGGTCAGGCCCTGGAGCTCAGCCGCGCCGTGTTCGGTGACGATCACGTCGACCTGGTGGCGCGGCGTCGTCACCACAGCGCCAGGCCCAAACCAGGCCACGATGCGGGAGCGCACCTCCCCGTCAATGGTCACCGTCGATGGCAGGCACAGAAGCGCGCGATCAGAGAGCGACAGTGCCGGCCCGGCGACGAAGTCCTCGTGGCCGCCGATACCCGAGTACTGGCGACCGTTGATCGTGTCGGCGATCACCTGCCCGTGGATGTCGACGCTCATCGCGGCGTTGAACGTGACCATGTCCCGGTTGCGGGCGATCGCGTCGGGCGAGTTGACGAGCTCCACGGGCAAAAATGCGACGTCCTCGTTGTCGGCCAGCCACTCATAGAGCTCTGCGGATCCGCCCGCGAAGGTCGCGACGGAGACCCCATCGAAGATCCCCTTGTGATTGGTCACCTTGCCGGCGCGGTGCAGGCGCATCAGCCCGTTGGTGAACATCTCCGAGTGCACCCCGTAATCGCCGCCGTCGCCATCGGCGAGCCGACCGACGATCGCCGACGGGATCGTCCCGATGCCTGTCTGCAGTGTCGCGCCGTCCGGGATGAAGCGCCTCGCGTGCGCCGCGATCGCCTCGTCGATCTCCCCGGGTTCAGGCTCGGGAAGCTCGAAAGGGGCGGCTTCGGATTCAACGAGGATGTCGATTTCGTCGACGTGTATCGCGTGGCGGTGGTCGGGCGGCAAGCCCCTCGTGCGCGGAAACTTTGGTGAGACCTCGACGATCAGCAGTCGCTCGGGATCGGATCCGGCACGCCCGAGCTCCTTCAATGTGCCGCCGGCGTGAAGCGAGAGGCTGCACCAGCCCTCCGCGTCGGGCGGCGCGGCCACCGTCGTCATGACCCGCGGCGCCTGCTGTTCGAGAAGCGGCTCAAAGCGCCGGAAGTCCGCGGGCGCGAATCCGATGTTGGCGCCCTGGTCGCGCAGCGCCCGCTCGACGGGCCCGAAGAACCCAGAGAGGAAGTGGACGTTTGGATGCTTGAAGGCCTCCGACCACGCGAGCAAAAGCGCGCCCCCGATCCGCAGATCAATCCAGTCGTCACGTTCCCCCAGTGCGGCCATGAACGCTGGGGGCTGGCCGGTGCCCAGCGGGATGCCGAGCGTGTCACGGGGGTTGAGTCGCGCCGCAGCGTCCTGGGCTGTCACGGGATCAGGCATGCGATCGGCAACCTATCCGGGCGGGGGGCGAGGCGTTGCCGGACCGCCCAGGTTCGCGAGATGCAGCTTGCGTCGCGAGGGACGACGTTAGCTGCGACTCGCGCTGTATCGCGGATGAGTAGACCGTGCCGACGCCGACTCCTGCGGCGCGGGCGATATCGTCGAGCCGCGCGTCACCGTGTGGCCAATCAGATAAACGGGAGCTGGATATGACCGAGGAGCAGGAGTTCGAACGGAAGCGCTGGATCGGGCTTGCATTGCTCTGCGTCGCCCAGTTCGTGGTGGTTCTGGACGCCTCGATCGTCAACGTCGCGCTTCCGACCATCGGACGCGATCTCGCGTTCTCCCAGGACGACCTCTCGTGGGTTGTCAATGCCTACGTCCTCACATTCGGTGGGTTCCTGTTGCTCGGCGGGCGAATCGCGGACCTGCTCGGCCGCCGCCGCGTTTTCATGAGCGGTCTCATTCTCTTTGCCGTCGCCTCGCTGGTGGGCGGGTTCGCGGAGTCGTCGGGCATGCTGATCGCGGCCAGGGCGGTCCAGGGCCTCGGAGCGGCGATTCTCTCGCCCGCAGCGCTCTCGATCGTGACCACGACGTTTCGTGATGGCTCCGAACGCAACAAGGCGCTCGGCGCCTGGGGTGCGGTGGCCGGATCCGGTGGCGCCGCCGGCGTTCTGCTCGGCGGCGTCTTGACGGAGTACGCCGGATGGGAATGGGTCCTGTGGGTCAACGTCCCGATCGGGATCGTCGCGGCACTGCTGGCCCCGCGCCTCCTCGCTGAGAGCCACGCCGAATCCAAGAGCCGTTCGTTCGACGTGGCCGGGGCGATCAGCGTCACCGCCGGGCTGGCGCTGCTGGTCTACGCGCTCGTCGACGCACCCGATGCTGGATGGGGGTCGACCCAGACGATCGTCCTGCTCGGAGCGGCCGTCGCGCTGCTCGGAGCGTTCATCGCGATCGAGAGTCGCACGGAGTCGCCACTCGTCCCGTTTTCGATCTTCCGCCTGAGGACCCTGACCGGCGCGAACGTGGTCGGCCTGCTCACGGGTGCCTCGCTGTTTTCGATGTTCTTCTTCATCTCGCTGTACATGCAAAACGTCCTCGGCTACAGCGCGATCAAGGCGGGCCTCTCGTATCTCCCGCTTGCCGTCTCGATCATCATCGCCGCCGGGGTGGCGTCGCAGCTGGTGACCAAGGTCGGGTTCAAGGCTGTGATGGCGACGGGGATGCTGCTCATCGCGGCGGGTCTCGCCTGGTTCAGCCAGATCTCCGTGGACGGGACATTCCTCGCCGACGTCCTCGGCCCATCGCTGCTGGCGGCCGTGGGCCTCGGCTTCGCATTCGTGCCGGTGACGATCGCAGCGGTCTCAGGTGTCGAGCCGCGCGAGGCCGGCCTGGCCAGCGGGCTGATCAACACGTCGCAGCAGGTCGGAGGAGCCCTTGGACTCGCGGTTCTCGCCACCGTGGCGTTTACTCAGATCGATGATGCGGCCGCGGCGTCCGGGGGTGCGCCGAGCCTGGCCGCGCTCACCGATGGCTACGCCGATGCCTTCCTCGCCGGGTGCGGAATCGCGCTGCTCGGCTTCGTCGCCGCACTGACTCTGATCCGCAGCCGGGACAGTCGTGCGCACGTCGAACTCGGCGGTGAAACGGAAGCGCAGGCTCCAATCGCCTGATAACAGGTACGCTCCTGGCACACACAACGTGCGTAGCAGTTCGCAGGCGTCCTTACCGGGAACCTCCGTACCGCGAGCACCCGAGTTCCCTGGAGGGACAATGGCACTAGGAACAGTTAAGTGGTTCAACCACGAGAAGGGCTTCGGCTTCATCACCCCTGATGACGCCGGTCGCGACCTCTTCGTGCACCAGAGTCAGGTTGAGGGCGGCGGCGCTCTCGCCGACGGCGCGAAGGTTGAGTTCGAGTCCGAGGAAAGCGACAAGGGCCCGCGCGCGACCAACGTCCGCACGGTCTAGCCCGAGCGACTTTTCGTTCTGCGAGGGGGCGGCGCTTAGCGCCGCCCCTTTTCTTTGCCCAAACCGGTCTGGATCAGAGCGCCACTACCGGCTCGGTGGCCTCGGAGCTGCTGAGCCGCTCGCATTCGGCCCAGAGTCGCTCGCGGTCGGCGGGCGTCTCGCGTGTCCACGGGACGCGGTGGAGGGGACGTGGCTCGCGGTCGTGCCAAAAGAGTCCCGAGCGATTCGCGGGTTCGGCCGCACTCGCCAGCCAGAAGATCGTGTCGGCCGCCTGGTCGGCGTCGCGCAGGAGTGGCCGCATCAGCTTGCGAAAGCGCGGCAACGACGTTTGCACCCCAGGCGTGTCGGCCCACCCAGGATGCATCGAATGGACGCTGATCGCCGTGCCGCGCAGGCGCTCGGCCCAGAGCTCGGTGAGGATCACCTCGCAGCGCTTCGTGTGCGCGTACACCTCTGGAGGGTCGTAATCGCGACGCTCGAGCTGGAGGTCGTCGGCGTCCAGCTTCTGCGAGTACATACCGCCCGACGAGACGTTGATGATTCGAGAGGGCGCCCCGCTGCGCAGCATCGGCAGCAGCAGCTTTGTCAGCAGGAACGGGCCGAGAACGTTGGTCGCAAAGGTGAGCTCGTGGCCGCCCGGGGTCAGCGTGCGCTCGGCGGGCATGACGCCGGCGTTGTTGACGAGGCAATGAAGCTCGGGATTCTCGGCGGCGAAACCTGCAGTGAACTCGCGGACGGAGTCCAGGTCGGAGACGTCGCAGATCTCGAGCGCCACACGATCGGATCCCGTCGCCTCGGAGATCCTCGCTCTGGCGTCCTCGCCCCGCTCGCGATTGCGAGCGAGCAGATGAACCGAGGCGCCCGCGCGGGCAAACCGCGCAGCCGCGGCCGCTCCGATCCCGCTGTTGGCCCCGGTGACCAGGACGGTCCAGCCATCAAGGCGCGCGGCCGACTCCTCCTCGTCCCAAGAGCGCGAGCGAACCGCGTAACCGAGGCGGCTGTATCCGGGCACCACGGTCCAGTCAAAAGTCCGGTCCAGGAGGTTGGAGAGCATGGGGGGAAACGTAGCGGGGCCGACGAATTAGCCCTGGATGTCAGTGATGACGCCGCGGGATCCGTTCGGGCGCGCTGTCTTGCGCGGAGTGCTGATCGTTGTCTCGGTCGCGATCGTCCTCTACCTGATCGTGTTGCTCCAGCGGCCCCTGACGTGGCTTGTGATTGCGGGCTTCATCGCGGTGGCGATGTCGGGCCCGGTCAACCTGCTCGAGCGTCACATGAAGCGTGGCCTGGCGATCGCGCTCGCGTACGTAGCCCTAGTGATGGTGCCGATCGGTCTCGGAGCGTTGCTGATCCCATCGCTCGTCGGCCAGATTGAGAACCTGGCGGCAAACGTGCCCGAGTACGCCCAGGATGTGACGAGTTTCGTCCAGGACAACAACACCCTCAACGACCTCAACGACAAGTACAACTTCACGGCTGAGATTCAGAGCGCGGCCGACGATCTGCCGAGCAGGATCGGCGATGCCGCGGGGGTCCTTCAGGACATCGGCGTCGGCGTCGTCAACTCCATCTTCGCCGCGGTGACGATCCTGATCCTCAGCATCTTCATGGTGAGCGGCGGCTCGCGCTGGGCACAAACCTTTGTCCGTTCTCAACCGCCGCCGCGATCCGAGCGGATCGATCGCGCATTTCGCGATGTCGCTAACGCGATCGGCAACTACGTCGCCGGCGCCCTCGCTCAGGCCACGCTGGCCGGAGTCAGCGCCTTCATCGTCCTCACGATTCTCGGCGCTCCCTTCGCGGGACCGTTGGCGCTGATTGTCGCCTTCTTCGACCTGATCCCCGTGGTCGGCGCCACGATCGCCTCCGTCCTGATTGCGGTCGTGATGCTCTTCGTCAACTTTCCGGTCGCGGTGATTATCTGGGTCATCTGGGCGATCGTTTATCAGCAGATCGAGAACTACGTGATCCAGCCGCAGATCCAAAAGCGCGCGGTCCAAGTCGAACCGTTCGTGGTGCTCGTCGCCGTGCTCTTCGGCTCGACGCTCTTCGGGGTCCTTGGCGCCATCCTCGCGATCCCGACCGCTGCGACGCTGCAGATCGTCTGGCGCGAATGGCGCGACTATCGCCGCGAGGCGCTGACCCAGCCGATCGACACCGGCCCCGGCCCGGCCAGTGGCGGGCTCGAGGTCACCGCTTAAGCCCCTCGTACAGACGTCTAGGTGCCGACCGGAGGCTCGCCATAATGAGCGCTGGGGTCGATCAGTGCAGTGGAGACAGATGCCGTCTCCGACTGGACCCATAACCCCATAAAAGTCCCCATCGGGCGTTCCTTCACAGGCACTTCCGCGGGGCACCTCCGATGCCAGAGCCGGGGCGCCATGATGGCGCTCCGGCTCGATTATCTTGCGCGCCCGAAGCCCGAAGGCCAGCGGAGCCAGGCCGGGTCGACGGGCTCTCTTGATGCAGTCCTAAAGCCAAACGCTGCCGGGGCCGATCAGGGGGCTACACACCCACCGATCTTGGTGGGCGACCAATCACCACACCTCCCATGTGGACACCGAAACGGGGCGCCGGGCGGGCGCCCCGTTTCCATTTCAGCGGTCGTCGTCGGCTCGCATCCTCAGCCCGGCGACGACGATCGCAACACAGGCGCCGAGTGCGACGAAAGGTCCGAGGCGCAGCGAGATTCGAGTTGAGCCAGCCAGCTGATCGGGACGATCGGCCATCAGGTAGACGGCGACGAGAGCGGCCCAGGCGCCCGCGAGGATCACCAGTTCGGCGGATCGAAACGGCCGTGTGGGTGGATACCCGGTGGCCTCGCGCATGACGACGAAAGCCGCGGCGCCAGCCGCGATCAGCATGGCGGCGGCCCCGAAGCCAAACGCGTCGAAGCCCGAAACCGAGAGCCCGTCGCTGAGCCGAATGCCGTACCACGGCAGCAGCAGGCTCCCGAGTGCCACAGCCGCGGCCGTGCAAACGAGTCGCTCGGCCGGTGTCAGCGCCCTTCGCGGGGGTGGGGCGGGGGCGCTATCACTCATCCAGCGGCTGACGCCCGCCGAAGCCCGATTCGAGGTCGTGCCACCAGGCGATCCCGTCCTCGTCGAACTGCCAGCAGAGGTAGACCTCCTCGCCGTCGACCATGGCAGGAAAGTCGATCAGGCCACGATCGATGTCGCGGACGACGATGCCGAGCTCCTGTACGGCTGCGAGCAGCCGCCGGACCTTGAGAAATCCCTCGCCGACGGCGCGGCCGGGGCTGCCGCCACCGTTGGCCGGCGCGGCGTCAGCGAGGAGCTGGTGAGCCTCCGCATCGGTGAGCTGATCGCGTGCCGAGCGGAGCTCGCGGAGCATTGGCTCGACGGTCACCAGCAGTGCCTCGGCCTGCTCGCGCGTGAAGTGCCGAGCGTGAATCAAGTGGACAGCTTCGCGCCCGCCGCCGCCCCGATCCGATCGCGGAGTATTGCCGCGTCGGCCTCGGAAACGGTGCGCAACTGGCCCTGGAATGCGAGGTGCCAGTGCTCGGCCGGCCACTTCGAGATGTGCTGGAGCTCGCCGACGAGAGATTCGGCCGAAACGAACGCGGTCTCGTCAAGCACGGTCACCGGCTCGCCGTGAACTCTCCAGGGGTATGGCTCCGGGTACTTCTTCTTGCCCTGCGGCCAGATCGGCTCGCGATCCTCGAACATCTCCGATGTCACCCTGGCGATTGCGCCGAACGCCTGAACCCCGGTGACGTAGAAGACGACCTCATCGCCGGGCTCGAACTCGAGCGCTTGATTGCGCCGCTTCTCCTTGAGCCCGATCGGGTCGAAGCCCCGCTCCGCGTTGATGCGGAAGTTGGTCAGGTCGCCGGTGAGGATCCAGGTCGCCACGCGAATCAGTCTACGGCTGAGGTTGCGGATCGGTGCGCCGAGAGCGGCGGGCGGCGACGGTGGTCAGGCCAGGCGCTGGGCCTGTCGTTCAGGCGTGATGGCCACCACGTTCCACGCCAGGCCCAGGCGCTGCATGACGCGGATGACCGCTCCTGTTGGGTCGATCTCCCAGCGGCGCAAGCCGTGGAACGCCGAACGCGGAAAGGCGTGGTGGTTGTGGTGCCACGCCTCGCCGAGCGAGAACAGAGAGAGCCACCAGACGTTGGTCGAGTGATCGGCGGTGTCGAAGCGCCGGGCGCCGTGGAAATGACAGATCGAGTTGATCGACCAGGTGATGTGGTGAACGAAGAAGATCCGCACGAAGCCTCCCCAGAGCAGCCCGGTGAACGCGCCGACAACGCTGCCGGTCAGCAGCCCGCCGAGCGCGAAGGGGACCCCGAGCGAGAGGCCGACGAGGGTCACGAAGCGTCGATTGAGAACACGCATGCCGCGGTCGTCCATGAGGTCGGCGGCATATTTGCGCCGCTCCGCCTGGCCGTTGGTTTCAAAGAGCCAGCCAATGTGAGCGTGCCAAAGGCCGCGTAGACCGCTGCCGTGACCGACATGGGGCGAGTGCGGGTCGCCCTCCTCGTCGGTATGTGCGTGGTGCTTTCGGTGGTCGGCGACCCAGTCGATCACCGGGCCCTGCACGGCCATCGATCCGGCCGCGGCAAGCGCGTACTCCACCGCTTTGTGCGTCTGGAAGGCGCGGTGGGTGAGCAGGCGGTGGTAGCCGATCGTGATCCCGAACGCGGTCACGAGATACATCGTCGCCATGATCGCGAGATCGCTCCACCCGATCGCGCTGTTCCAGAAAACGACCAGCGCACCCAGGAAAGCGAGAAAGGGGAGGACGACGGCGACGACGTTTGCGTAGCGCTGAAATTTGCTCATCAAGAAAACCGTACGTGTGCATTGGTAATGGTTTCTTGATCTCAGCACACGGATTTGAGTAGAGTTTTTGTTATCGAAGTACAAGATCACTCGATCGACGAGCCTTGGCGGCAGATTCCATCGAGGTTCGGCGCGCTGATCCGTCCGCACGTCGCTGCCCTCAGCGATGAGGTGATCGACGCGATTCGCGAGCGTGTCCCCGCCTATCACCGGCCGCTGCGCGGACGATTTGGCGCCGGTATCCGCCAGGGTGTCGAGGTAGCGTTGAGCCAGTTCGCCGACCTCGTCGCCGATCCCGAGTTGGACCGTTCCGATCTTGATGCCGTTTACCGTGGCCTCGGCGCGGGGGAGTACGGCGAGCGCCGCTCGCTCGATGCGCTGCTGGCGGCGTATCGCCTCGGCGCACGGGTCGCATGGCGCCGAGTCTCGGAGCTTGCGATCGAGGCTGGATACGACCGGCACACACTCGCGCGGCTGGCCGAGGCCGTGTTCGCCTACATCGACGAGGTCTCGGCGCTGTCCGCCGAGGGGTACGCCCAAGCACAGTCGGCAGCCGCCGGCCAGGCCGAACGCCTGCGGACACGGCTCGCCGAGCTCATGCTCAACCCCGCCACCAACCCCGACGCAATCGGCGCGGCCGCCGCGGAGGCGGGCTGGGACCCGCCCGCCCGTGTTGCCGCGCTCGCGTGGAACGGCGACGCACCGGGCCTTCGAGGAAGGCTGCCCGCGTCGACGCCGGTTGTAGAGCCGACGGATGGCGGCGGCGTCGGGGTCGCGTTCATCGCCGACCCGGGCGGACCCGGTCTGCTCGCAAGGCTGAGACGCGGTGCGGGCGGGTTACCCCTCGTCCTCGGCCCGGCGGTCGCCCCTGCGGCCGCCGCAACGAGCGCAGCGCGGGCCCGCGATGTGCTCGCGCTGATCGATTCAGGGGTGATCGAGGCTCGCGGTCTGACGCTTGCCGATGATCACCTCGGGCCCCTCATCGCACACGCGGACGCGCCGGCGCTGGCCGAGCTTGCCCGCCGCCGCCTCGCTCCCCTCGATGATGAAACCCCAGCCTCGCGCCGCCGCCTCATGAAAACGTTGCGTTCATGGCTCGATCACCAGGGCGAGGTCGCCCGCATCGCTGCCGATCTGCACGTCCATCCCCAGACCGTGCGCTATCGCCTCACCCGGTTGCGTGCGCTTTTCGGAACCGCGCTCGAGCTCCCGGCCGAGCGGTTCGAGCTGGCGCTAGCGTTGCGTGCAACGGTTTCGCCGGTGCAGGCGACGGGCAGTGACTAAAGAGACCGAGAAGGAGCTAAGAGATGAGCGAGACGACGACAGCCAGCGGCGACATCATGTCCGAGGATCACGCCGATCAGCGCGAGCATGTGATCGAGCTGCTGAAGAAGGCTTATTGGATGGAGATCGAGACGGTGATGAGCTACATCGCCAACTCGGTTAACCCGGATGGCGTGCGCGCGCAGGAGATCAAGGAGTCCCTCAACCAGGACATCCAGGAGGAGCTCAGCCACGCGCAGCAGTTCGCGGAACGGATCAAGACCCTCTACGGGGTGGTGCCGGGTTCGCTTGAGTTCGCGGCCGAGCAGACCTACCTGCAGCCGCCTGACGACCAGATCGACATCGTCCACGTGATCCGCGGTGTGATTGAGGCTGAGGCTGGGGCGATCGAGTACTACAGCCACGTCATCAAGGAGACCGAGGAGATCGACCCGGTCACGAACGACATGGTGATCGCGATCCTTCAGGACGAGCAGAGCCACAAGCGCCTGTTCGAGGGCTACCTCCGCGAGTACGAGAAGGAAGGGCTGGCGTAGCCCTATTGGGTCCGTACGTGGCTCACGCGAGTGAGCAGCCCGGCACAGCGGTTGGCATCGCCGGGGCGCTTCAACGCAAGCCAGGCAGCCTGCGCTTCGCCAAGTAGCGCCTCGTCTGCCGCCGCTGCGCCGCGAGCCTCAAGCGCGGCGGCCTCGCCGACCGGGTAGCGCAGCCGCTCGGCAAGCTCGGCGGCCTCGGCGGCGGTTTCGCGGGCGAGCTCGGCTTTACCCCAGATGGCCGCGTTCACCGCTCGCGCCGCGGTGGCCTCCACCGACTGGGCCACGAGACCGGCGCGCTCGCAGAGGTCGAGTGAGCGGGTCAGCGCCTGGTCGGCGTTGGCATGGTCGCCGCGGTCGCGCAGCGTTGCGGCAAGCGCCTGCAGCGATTCGAAGGCAACCTCCGAGCGTCCGACCTGCTCAGCCATCTCAAATGCTCGCTCGAGCATGTCGGCGGCGGCGTCGAGGTCGCCGTCGTGCCACAGCAGCACGCCGCGCATCGAGTACGGGTAACAGAGCTTCCCGTCCAGACCCTGGCGCTCGGCGAGGGTCTGCGACGCGTCGGTCCCGCTCGCGGCCCTCTCCCATTCGCCGAGATACACATCGACCTGGGCGATCGCCGCGCGGAGCTCCACCTGTGACGGCAGATCTCCCGTCTCGAGCGCGAGATCGAGCGCCTCGGCATAGGCGGCGTTTGCGGCGTCGTAGTCAGCATCGGAGACCTCGTGGTGGTAGCCGAGCGCGAAGAGGGCCCGGATCGCCTCGGCCGGGTCGCTGCGCCGTGCCAGCTCAACCGAGCGCTCGAGATTCTCGCGCGCCCGAGCCGAATCTCCGATTCGCCCGAAAACTCGGCCAAAGATCCCGTGCGCGCGGCTGGCAGCGGCGGCCTCGTCCAGGCGCTCAGCAAGCCGCAGCGCCTTTTCCGACGCATAGATCGCGAGCATGTTGTCGCCGGTGTGCATATAAAGCGATGCGGCCTCCTCGTACAGACGAACGAGCTCGATCGACGGCGGCCCGTCCTTGAGCAGGTCGATCCCACGCTGGTAGTTCTCGATCGACCCCTCGCGGTCGCCCTTGTGCCAGAGGCCGGCTCCAATCTTTCGATGCAGATCGCCCACTCGCGCGAGGTCCTCCTCGCCGCGGTGGTACTCGAGGCAGTCGCTCCAAGCGCTGATCGCCCGTTCGACCCGGCCCAGGCGCAGGGCCACGTCGCCGAGTTTTTCGGCGACGCGAGCGCGGGTGTCATCGTCGGCGGCGTTCTCGAGGGACAGCGCGCTCTCGTACTGCCCCTGGGCCTCGCTGTTGGAGTAGAGGGCGGCGGCTGCATCCCCGGCCGCCTCGAGCGCGACTACCGCGCGCGCCTCGATAGCCCCGAGCTCTCCAGCGTCGAGGTCGGCCGCGGCGCCGAGCGCGGCAGCCCGCCCGAAGTGCTCGGCGACCATCCCGATCACACCCTCCCCGCGGTCGGCGGCACGCGCCTCGATGAACTCGCCCACCTCGGCGTGGCGGCGCGCACGGACCGCCTTCGGCAGAGTCGAGTAGGCGACGTCGCGAATCAGCACGTGCTTGAAGGCGTACTCGCGCTCTCCTGCGAGGCGGCTGCCCGCCGTCGGTACGACCAAATCCTTGCCGCGCAGCGACTCCAGGATCGCCTGCAGATCCTCTCCGCCTGAAGAGCCGAGGGCCACCGATCCCTCCCAGAACGTCTGGCCCACCACCGATGCCCCCTGGAGGACCTCGCGCTCTTCGCGCGGCAGCGAATCCAGGCGCGCCGCCAGAACCGAATGCACGGTCTCCGGCAGCTCCTCGGCCCCTGCTGAGCCCTCCTCGACGATCCGGTTGACCATCTCCTCGACGAACAGAGGATTGCCGCCCGAACGAGCCGCGATCTGCTCGGAGAGCTCGCCGTCGCCGCCGGCGAACAGGGCACCGACGAGCTGGCGCGCCTGCTCGCGCGCAAGCGGGTCGAGGCGAATCGTCGTCGACTCGATCCTGCCGCCGCCCCAGCCGGGGCGACGGTCGAGCACCTCATCGCGGGCGAGGCAGACGATCAGAATCGCGCCCTCCGCCCATCGCGCGAGGTGTTCGATGAGGTCGAGCATCCCCTCGTCGGCCCAGTGGATGTCCTCAACGGCGAAAATCAGGGGCTGGCGGCGGCTTGCCGCCTCGATCAGGCTCCGTGACGCCGAGAACAGTCGCTCGCGCATCTGCCGTGCGTCGATGTTCTCCGGGGCCTCGGCACTGCCGCCTGGCTCGATTCCGAGGGGGCGGCCGAGTGCGACCGCCACACGCTCGGCGGGCTCCTCCGTGTCGGAGTCGGCGAGCAGCTCCTCGACTCCGCGGTGGAGCTTCGTCCAGGCGAGCTCCGCGTCGTCGCTGTCGCTGATATCGAACGTGCCGCGGACGATCTCCCCGAGGGCCCAGTAGGAGAGGCCCGCGCCGTAGGCGGGACAGCTGCCGAGGCGAACGGCCGGCGGCGGCTCGCGCTCGCCGACGTTCATCGCGAGCTCCCGCAGCAGCCTCGACTTTCCGACCCCCGCCTGGCCGATGACAGTGACCAGATGCGTTCGCCGCTCGGTGGCAGCGCGCTCGAACAGCGCCAGCAGGAGCTCGGACTCGTCGGCGCGTCCGACCAACGGTGATTCGTTTGACGTGGGCCGCGCGGCCCGGCCTCGGACCACGGCCCGCACCGCCTCCCATGCGGCCACCGGCTCGGACTTGCCCTTGAGCTGAAGTGGCTCGAGCTCGACGTACTCGATCGCCGCCCGGGTCAGGCGGTGCGTGATCTCGCCCACGATCACCGTTCCGGGCTCGGCGGCCGACTGCAGACGGGCGGCGACGTTGACCGGATCGCCGATCACCGTGTAGCCGTCGCCGATTCTTCCGGCGAGGACCTCACCCGAGTTGATGCCGACCCGAAGGGCGAAGTTGGCGCCGACATCCGCGGCAATCCGCTCGTTGATCTCAGCCATCGCCGCCTGCATGCCCAGCCCGGCGCGGACAGCTCGCTCGGGGTCGTCCTCGTGCGAGATGGGGGCTCCGAAGACGCCCATCACGTTGTCCCCGATGTACTTGTCGATCGTCCCCCCATGGCGCTCGATCTCGCTGCCGAGCCGGCGCAGCGCGCGGTCGACCATCGACTTGATTCGCTCTGGGTCCAGGCGCTCGGAGACGGCGGTGTAGCCGGATAGGTCCGCAAAGACGATCGTCGCCTTGCGGCGCTCCTCCGGAAGCGTCTCGTCAGCCCTGCGCCGGAGCGCTGCCGCTCAGCGATGTTCCGCACTCGATGCAGAACCTTGCCGCGGCGGGGTTCTCGGCTCCGCACTGAGGACACGCCCCGGACAACGAGGAGCCACAGCTCATGCAGAAGCGGGCGTTGTCCGGATTCTGCGTGCCGCAGCTCGCGCAGGTCACTCGATCGGAATGTCCTCGACTCGAGGACCGCCTTCCGCCTCGTACTCGTCGAGGCGTGTGAGGTAGTGATCGATCATCGCCCGCATGGTCACCAGCGCCTCGCGCTGGACCTTCTCCCATTGGCCGCGCAGCTCGGGGCTCGCGGTCGAGCGCAGGACCTCGGCACCGCGACAGATCGGGCACAGCTCAACACATTGATGCTCGTACTCAGCCACGCTCACCTCCCGTCGTCGCAAAGCTGACCTCAAGCGCGCCATCGCGAAGCTTGGCCCCTGTGGGCCTGCGCCGGGCCAGTCCTGAGGGAAGGATGATCGTTCGCTTGCGCGAGCCGACCGAGACGATCAGCTCCGGCCCGACCTTCTTGAGCGAAACGTCACCGCGCTCGCCGAAGCCAACCGGGATCCGCAGGGTCGTGTTGCCGTTCTGCGAGTCGAGCTCGTGCGCGAGCTCGGTGTGGAGCATTCCGGCGGCGTCTGTCTCGTCACCGTAGATCTCCTCGCTCAGTCGATCGAGCATGTCGGGGCCGACGACCTCGTCACCGAAGTAGCGGGCGGTGAGCACCGGGACGGGGGAGAAGCCGGCTTCGACTTCCTCGAGACAGCGTTGCTGGCGGTCGCGCCAGGCGGCGAAGTACCCATCGGCAAGCTCATCGGGGAAGACGCGATTGACGATCACCGCGTCGGTCAAATATCCGTAGAGGTTCAAGTAGGTGAACGTCCTCTGCGCTTCCTTGACGACCATTCGATCGGGCGTCATCACCAGCCGCACCGAGGCATGGCTGCGATCGCGAAGGATCTCGTTCATCGCGATGAGCTGGCGCACGAGGCTCTGCACCTCGGCGATCACGTCCTCGCCCGGGACCTCGATGTCGACCATCCGCGCCAACGGCTTCGCCGCCGCCAGCAGACGACGTTCCCAGGGGAAGACCTTCTCGAGCCACCAGTGGGCGATGTCCGGAAAGCCCAGCAGCCGCAGCGTCTCGCCGGTCGGTGCGCAGTCGACGATCACCGCGTCGTACTCACCACAATCGTGATGCCGCTTGATCTGCAGGAGGCTGAAGAGCTCGTCCATCCCGGGAGGGACGCTGAGCTCTTCGGCGGCGATGTCCATGACCCCGCGGTCGGTCAGCAGTGCTCCAAGCCATGCCTGAACGCGGCCCCAGTTCGCCTCCATCTCCCGCTCGGCCTGAACCTCTTGGCCCCAGAGCAGCGGCGATACCGAGGTCGGATCGGGGCCGAGCTCGGTCTCGAGCGAGTCGGACAGGCTGTGCGCCGGATCGGTCGAGATGATGATCGTTCGCAGGCCGGCATCGGCGCAGCGGCGCGCGCTTGCGGCAGCCACACTGGTCTTGCCGACGCCACCCTTGCCGGTGTAGAGGATCGTGCGCGGAGTCGCCATGCCGCGCTCAATGTAGACGCGGCGCGGCATTTGTGACGGGCTTGCGACATCAGGCGTACTCGCTACGCTGCCGTCGCTTTCATCGAACTCCAAGGAGTGAACCGACTTGATCCGGACCCGAACCCGAACACTTTTGGCCGTTTGCGCACTCGCGTTGCCAATCCCGGTCGCAATTGCCGGCTGCGGTGGCGATGACGAGGCCAGCTCGGAGGACCCGCAGACGGTTCTCGACGAGACCTTCAACAACGAGACGACGGTCACCAGCGGCGACCTGACCCTGAGCGCTGCCGTCAGTGCCGAGGGATCGCAGGGTGGCGACTTCGAGGCGAGCCTCAGCGGCCCGTTCCAGGGGGATGCGGATGACCCGAACGCGCTACCGCAGCTCGACTGGACCGCGAGCGCCTCGGGTAGTGGCGCCGGCCAGAGCATCGATTTCTCGGGTGGCATCGTGGTCACCACCGACAACGCCTACGTCGAGTACCAAGACCAGGCATACGAGGTCGGCGCCGACCAGTTCCAGCAGATCAAGGACTCGGTTGCTCAGCAGACCGAGGCCGCCGGCGCGGAGCCGACCGCTTCTTTCGCGGAAGGCTGCAAGCAGGCGATCGAGCAGGCTGGTGGCGACGCCGCAGCGTGTGACATCGACTTCGAGAGCTGGATCACCAACCTCACGAACGAGGGCAGCGCCGACGTTGGCGGAACCGAAACGATTCACATCTCGGGCGATGCAGACGTGCAGAAGATGCTGGACGACATCGGCAACATTGCTGCGAGCGTGCCCAGCGCCTCGTCCTCGGGCTTCGATCCGTCGCAGCTGAGCCTGGTCTCGGGCGCGGTGAGCAACGCCTCGATCGATGTCTACTCCGGCACGGACGATCACGTCCTGCGCAAGCTCGAGGCCAACGTCACGATCGATCCGTCGGCACTGGGCGCCCCGAGCGAGCAGGTTGGCGAGATCTCGATCACGCTCTCGGTGGAGATCGACGGGCTCAACGAGGAGCAGACGATCACCGCTCCGGATGATCCGAAGCCGATCGCCGACCTGATCCAGAGCAGCGGGCTCGACCTGGGCGCCCTCGGTGGCAGCCTCGGTGGCGCCAGCAGCTCAGGCGGCGGCGCGGCTGGAGGCGGCGATTATCTGGACTGCATCCAGCAGGCCCAGACGCCTGATGAGATCAACGCGTGCGCAGCTCAGCTCTAACCAGCTGATCACGCAATTCGTAAAACGGGCCCCGGTTTGCGCCGGGGCTCGTTTTCGTTGGTGGCGCGGTGCGATCGACTACGCCGGGTGTCCTCTACTCTCATGCCCGAATGGCGGATGCGGGACCGAGTCGGGGAGGGGTGGTGGGGTTTCTGACCTCGGCCACGGGCTGGCCGTACCTGTTCACGCCGTTCATCCCGCTCGCGATCGTGCTCGAGCTCGCACACGCGGATCCGGTGCTCATCTTCTTCGTTGCGGCGCTCGGGATCGTGCCGACGGCGGCTCTCATGGGACTCGCGACCGAGGAGCTGGCGGCCAAGTCTGGGCCCGGCATCGGTGGCCTGCTCAACGTCACCTTCGGCAACGCGCCGGAGCTGATCATCGCGTTGATTGCCCTCAACGCCGGACTTCAGGAGGTCGTCAAGGCCTCGATCGTCGGCTCGATCATCGGCAACATCCTGCTCGTGCTGGGAGCCTCGATGCTCGTCGGCGGGATCAAGCACGACCGCCAGAAGTTCAACCCCCAGGCCGCGAACATCCAGGCAACGATGCTCTTTCTGGCCGCCGCGGCGCTGATCATGCCGGCGATCTTCGAGCTCGTCGAGGGTCAGGGCCTGCCGAGCCCCAGCGCTGAGCTCGTCAACTACGACTCGACCGTCGAGAAGCTCTCGCTGGCGACGGCAATAGTCCTCATCGGCACCTACGTCCTGGGCCTGTTCTTCTCGCTTCGCACGCACAAGGACCTCTTCAACCCCCCGTACGCGGAGGAGCACGAGGAGGGCTATGGCTGGAGCGTGCGGCGCTCGATCATCTATCTGTTCGTCGCCGGGCTGGCGGTCGGTCTGATGTCCGAGGTCCTGGTCGGCTCGATCAGCGAGGCTTCGGAGTCGATCGGCCTGTCGCAGTTCTTCGTCGGCGTGATCGTGGTCGCGATCGTCGGTAACGCGGCCGAGCACTGGGTGGCGATCCTCGTCGCCTACAAGAACAAGATGGACCTCGCGGTCAACATCGCGATCGGCTCAAGCGCCCAGATTGCCCTGTTCGTCGCGCCAGTGCTCGTGATCGCGTCGTTTTTCATTGGCGTTGGGCCGATGCCGCTCGTGTTCAACGGCTTCGAGCTCGGAGCGATATTGATCGCGATCCTGGTGGCGCAGGTGATCACCCACGATGGGGAGTCCAACTGGTTCGAGGGCGTCCAGCTGCTGGCTCTCTACGCGATCCTCGGCATCGCGTTCTTCTACGCCTAAGCGGGTAGGGCGAAACGATGGAATACGTCCTGCTGATGACAGCCTTTGCGGTGATCCTCGCCGGGGCACTGCTGTTCACCAACGCGGTCGAGTGGGCGGGTAACAAACTCGGGATCGGTGAGGGCGCGACCGGGAGCGTGCTCGCGGCAGTGGGCACGGCGATGCCGGAGACGCTGATCCCGATAGTCGCGATCATCGGCGGCGCCGAGGGCTCCGAGGACGTCGCGATCGGGGCGATCATCGGTGCGCCCTTCCTGCTGGCCACGATCGCGATGGCGCTCGTCGGGATCTCCGCGCTGGCCTTCAGACGGCGCCGCGAGCAGGGCACCGAGCTCCGCGCACACGTGGAGACGCTCGACCGAGACCTCGTCTTCTTTCTCATCTTCTTCGCCGCTGGCATCGCGATGGGCCTGGTGGTTCCCAGCGAGCTGCACATCCCGTTCGCGGTCGTCTTCGTCGCGGCGTACGTGGTCTACGTTCGCCAGACGCTGCGTGGTGGCGGCGCGGTCCAGGAGGAGGGGACGATCGGTCCGCTGTACATGGATCGCACGCCCGGCGACAATCCGCCCGCGTTCACGGTGGGCGTTCAGCTGCTGGTGGGGCTGGGGGCAATCGTCGGAGGCGCTCACCTGTTCGTCGAGGAACTGCTGTACGTCGCCGAGGAGATCGGGATTGAGCCGCTCGTCCTGTCCCTGGTGTTGGCCCCGCTGGCAACGGAGCTCCCCGAGAAGGCCAACAGCTTCTTCTGGGTCAAGGACGGCAAGGACAGCCTCGCGCTGGGGAACATCACCGGCGCGATGGTCTTCCAGTCGACGATCCCGATCGCCGTTGGCCTCGCGCTGACCGATTGGGACCTCGACAAGTTCGCGGCGATCTCGGGCCTCCTCGGCCTCATCGGGGGCGCCGTCGCCTATTGGGCGCTGCGCCTGCGTGGGCGCTTCGAGCTGTTCCCGATCCTGATCTGGTCGGGGCTGTTCGTTGCGTTCATCGCCTACGTGGCGTTGGCTTAGGCTTCGCTGAGAAGCGCCAGAACGTCGTCGTCGTGCGTTTTTGATGACGCCTTTTCGATCACGTTCGCGATCCGGCCGTCTGCGTCGATGACGAACGTGGCGCGCTGCACCCCCATGTACGTCTTGCCGTACATGCGCTTCTCCACCCAGGTGCCGTAGCTGTCTGCGACCGCGTGGTCGGCGTCCGCCAGCAGAGTGAAATCGAGATCGAACTTGGCCGCGAACTTCGCGACGGCCTCGACCGGATCGGGGGAAATGCCGATCACCCGCGCGCCGGCGGCGGCGTAGTCGGCGCGGCGATCGCGCACTCCGCATGCCTGCGCTGTGCACCCTGGTGTGTCCGCTCGCGGGTAGAAGTAGAGGACGAGCGTTTCACCCCGAAGGTCGGAGAGAGTCAGCGGATCGCCGTTTTGATCGGCGAGGGTGAAGTCCGGGGCTTGATCGCCAACGGCGAGCATCGAGTGACGTGGGAGGTCGGAAGAAGGCGGCGAGCGCGCCTAAGGCCAGAAGTCGTCCTGGCGCTCGGTCTGCGGCTCGTCAAAGCGTGCCGACATGATCACGAGCTTGGCATCCGCGTCAGTGTCGTTGTGGATCGAGTAGAAAGCCTCGCCGGTCATCCGCACGGCTGTGAGCGGTCCCGCTTCGAAGACATCGTCGCCGACCTTGAAGGTCACGGTCCCGGATGTCACCAGGTAGACCTCCTCCTGCCCGGGATGGCGATGCCCGTAGCTGCCACGCCCTCCGGTTCGGGGCGGCATCAGCCGCCACGAGAACGCAACCTGCCCGCAGCCCAGCGCCTCGGGGTAGTGGCGCATCTCGCCGAAGCCGGGGAAGTCGGCCATCCAGTCGACAGCGTCGGTGCGTGACGCGATCGAGTAGCCGCTCAATTGAGCTCCTCCGGCTCGGGGTCGGGCTCGAGATCCTCCTCAGGCTCGACCTCCTCGTCACCATCGCGAACGACCTCGAAGACGAGATCGTCGTTACCGGGATGGTTGAGCGTCTGGAATCGCTCGAGGGCCGTGTCCAGTGCGTCTGAGTCCACGGGAATCTCGTCGGTGATCCGCACCCAATCGGCGCCCTCGTATGCCTCCATGTTGAAGACCTCTTGGTCGATCGACGCGGAGTCGTCGACGACGACCACCACCTCGGTCTGAGGGTTGAAATAGGTGCCGGGTCGGACCAGAAGGTCGTCCAGCTCGAAGACGTTCTTCTCGTCGGCCATGCGTGGAGACTATTACGCGCGGGAGGTCAGATCGGGTCACATCGGGTCAGGCGGCGCGGCCTCACTGACCAAGGTTTTCGAGATCGCGCAGCTGCCGCTTGATCTCGGCGTTGACGTCGAGGGGCTCCTTGCCCTGTCTTGCCCGGCGCTCGTTGCGGGCGACGACCAACTGGCGAACCTCCTCACGTAACGCGGGATCGGAGTTCGAGACCGAGGGAGAACGCTGCTCGGCGCGCAGGCGTTCGAGCTCGGCCTCGACATCGAGCGGGTCCTCGCCTCGGGCCTCTTGGCGATAGGCCTTTGCCTCCAGGAGCTGGCGCAGCTCGGCATCGGCCTCGGAGGCCGATCCCATCTCGGCGCCCGAATCGCGCAGCCCCACGCCGTGATCCGACTCAAAGTCGACGGAGAGCCCGCCCTTTCCGATCGACCGAAACGCGCCGGCGGCGCCGAGGGCGAAAAAGACGGCGGCGACTGGAATCGCGACGAAGACGACAATCAGGATCACGTCGCCGTTTGAGATACCAAGGGGCACCCCAAAGAGCCTAGATCAGCTACCATTTCTCGGGTGATTGACTGATCAGTCAATCGGATTCTTCAAGCACGCAAAGGAGCCCCGCAGCAGTGGTTGACTTCACCCTGACCGACGAGCAGAAGGATCTGCGCGAGCTGGCACACAACTTCGCCGAGCGCGAGATCCGCAAGGTCGCCTGGGAATACGACAAGGACGGAACCTGGCCCCAGGAGATCATCGAGAAGGCCTGGGAGGTCGGCTTGATGAACACCCACGTCCCCGAGGAATACGGTGGGCCGGGGCTCGACTTCCTCTCGGGCTGTCTGATCGAGGAGGAGTTCGGCTGGGGCTGCTCCGGGATCGGTACCTCCCTTGCCGCCAACGGCCTGGCGATGACGCCGGTTGCTCTCGGCGGCTCGAAGGAGGTGCAGGCTCACTTCCTCGGGATGCTCACTGAGGAGCCGAAGCTGGCCTCGTTCTGCCTAACCGAGCCCGACGCCGGTTCCGACGTCTCCGGGATGAAGACGACCGCCAAGAAGGTCGGCGACAAGTGGGTCCTCAACGGCTCCAAGTGCTTCATCACCAACGGCCAGTACGCGGACTGGTACACCGTCTACGCGAAGACCGACAAGGACGCGGGTCACCGCGGCATCTCGGCATTCGTCGTCCCCCGCGATGACACCGTCGTCATCGACAAGAAGGAGGACAAGCTCGGCCAGCGCGCATCGAACACGGCCACGGTCACGTTCAACGAGACCGAGATCCCCGAGGGCTACCTGCTCGGTGAGGAGAACAAGGGCTTCAAGCTGGCGATGATGACCCTCGACCGCACCCGTCCCGGCGTTGCCGCGATGGCGGTCGGAATCGGCCGCGCCGCGTTTGAGTACGCCGCCGAATACTCCAAGGAGCGCGTCCAGTTCGGCGTGCCGATCGCCATGCACCAGGCCGTCGCGTTCATGATCGCCGACATGGCTACCAAGGTCGAGGCCGGTCGCCTTCTGACGTGGGCGTCGGCGGCGCAGCTCGACCGCGGCATGCGCAACACGCTCGCCTGCTCGCACGCGAAGCGCTTCGCCGCAGACTCGGCGATGGAGATCACCGTTGACGCCGTCCAGGTCTACGGCGGTTACGGCTTCATCAAGGAGTATCCGGTCGAGAAGCTCATGCGCGACGCGAAGATCATGCAGCTCTATGAGGGCACGTCGCAGATCCAGCGCCTGGTGATCGCCAAGGAGGTCCTGATGGGCCGCAACGTCGACGAGCCGCTCCCCGAGTCGGTCAAGACGCAGAACGACGCGGCGGCGAAGGAGTCCGAGACGGCAGGCGCCGCGGTCTAGTTCCCGGCCCTTACGCGAGTTGGGAGAAGGGCCCCGCGCAGGCGGGGCCCTTTTTCGTGGGCTAGGCGCGGCGGTTTGGGCTGACGGCGATCATCGCGCCGAGGACCGTCACGATGATCATCGCGAGGACGACCGCCCTGGCCCAGCTGTCGAGCGCCTCGACGGTTGCGTAGCCGAGCGCCGCAAGGATCACCAGGCCGATGAGGTTGGTGGCAACGATCCGGTTGGGGTTTCTGACGCCCACCCCGGTTGTGGGAACGCTCAGGTCGATTCGCTCGAACTGGTTGCGCTGGTTGACGGTCATGTGCGACATGTAGCTCTCCTCGTTGCGAATGTGGCTAATGAGGCCAACCTATGCCCGGCTCTGGTGGTTTGTCCGTGAAGCTCGTCACGCAATCCCCCTACGCTCCACGGCGTGGCCAAGCGCTCCAAGCCCGTCGCTGACGCCGTCGCCAAAGCGGCGCGCAGCGCACGCACGCGCGGCGGTTCGGAGCGGCGCGGCGGCGGGGCGATGGACGTGTTCGGCGGCGAGATCCGGCGCAGGGACCTATTTCCGCTGCTCGTCTTGCACCTGATCGAGCGCGAGCCGCAGTACGGCAACCGGCTGATCGAGGAGATCCAGCGGATCACGGAGGGCGCGATCTCGGTGAATCCCAACACGATCTATCCGCTTCTGCGCCAGCTCGAGGCCGACAAGATGATCAAAGGCGACTGGGAACACCCCGATCGCCGCACCCGCCGCTATTACTCGATCACCGGCGCCGGTCGCCGCGAGCACGCCCGCCTGCGCAAGGAGCTGGAGCCGTTTCTCGACTCGGTGATTCGTTCCGTAACGCTCATCAAGGACGAGCTCTACGGATAGTTTCGGGCTGGTCTCTCAGCGGTAGCGCTCTACGGCGAGGCGGCCGCGACTTAGGCGCAGGCGGTCGCCGTGCTCGCGGTCCACGCGCTTCTGCTTGGTGCGGACGACGAGGTTGACGAAAAGCGGCAGGGGCCCGCCGGAGTTGCCGCGCAGCTCGCGGCGGATCGTCGCGACGCCGACCTTGCGGGTCAGGCAGGGCGAGTTGACCGGCGTGCAGTTCGTGCCGTTGATCGGGCTGATGTGGCCGTCCTGCGAAACCGAGCGGCGGATCAGCCGGCTGGGAGCGTTCGCGTTTGGGCCACGGGCGATGATGAGCTCGGCTCCGACAAGCGCGTTGTAGCCGAGATGGCGAACGTCCGATCGGATGCCGGCTGACGCCGAGATCACGTCGCCGCGCTCAAGACCGTCGACCCTCTGGGAGAGCAGCACCTTCCGTTGCGGGCGCAGCCTCAGCGACCGCTTTCGCAGGCGGTTGTTAGCCAGCCGACGGCCGCGCGCGTCCGCGGAGAGGACGAAGGCGTTGAGGCGGCTCTTGTTCTGCACGATGCGGCCGCTCGGCTTGTTGGCGCCGATGATGATCCGATCGTTCGGCCGCGCGCGCGGATTGGACGCCGAGACCACGACGTTGGCGAAGCACCTGCCGGGCCGGCACGGAAACCTATCCCCGACGGCGATTGCCTTGTCGAAGACAACCGGACAGTGGTGCTGGCGGTTCGGGAGCTTTTGCCGACAGGTGAGGGTCCTGCGGGCGATCACCCTCGCGGGGGCATCTGCTGCTCGGCGCTTGCCGAGCTCGAGCGTGACGGTCAGCCTGGGGTCGTAGCGATACGGTCGCCCGGCGCAGCGGCGTGAGCGCTTGTCGCAGTCGACGGTGAGCTGGACCTCGGACGACAGCCCTATCCGCCCTCCCCGCTCGATTCCGCCCAGCTTCCCTGGACCGATCGACAGCACGACCCGAGGCTCCGCGCCGGAGTCCCGAGTGATCGGGACCGTCTTGCGAAGCTCGCCCCCCTTGCCCGTCGTGGCGGCGTGCGCCGACGGTCGCTCAGCGCTGGCAGCGTTGGCAGCGCTGGCGGGCATCAGGGCGCCAACGCCGACCGCGATGGCCGCCAGCACGGCGGTTCGGGTGCTCGATCTCAAGAGGTGCAAGCCGTTAGTTGTACGGGTTGGCAGGCCTAATGGATCCTCCACGGATCCCGGCGACATAGGCTGACCCGTGTGGCCAAGCTCGATGAAACGGTCCTGGTCGACGCCTCGCTCGCTGAGACGTGGGCCCGCTACTTCGACCCGGACGGCTGGACCGCGTGGGTCGAGGGCTTTGGCCACGTTGAGCAGTCGGACGGCTATCCGGACGAGGGCGGCACCCTCCGCTGGCGCTCCAATGCAGCGGGGCGCGGCGCTGTGACCGAACGGGTCCTCACCCATGAGCCGCGCACGCTTCACCGGATCGCTTTCACCGACCCGCAGTCAAGCGGCGAGCTCACCACCCGCTTCGCGGTCGAGGGGGAGGGGACGCGCGTGACGCTGGAGCTCGAGTACCAGGTGGGCCGCGGCGGACCGCTCGCCTGGCTCACCGACGTTTTCTTCGCGCGCGGTCAGGTCGCCGGATCGCTGCGGCGCTCGCTGGACGACTTCCGCGCCGACGTTGAGGCGCGCGAGTAGCTCGCGGCTTCGCCGAGGCAGCCGACGATCAGTAGCCTCAGGCGCGCTCTAACCCCCTCACCGGAGGATCAATCTCAGAATGTTCGTCTCGAAGGCCGCCGTCGTCGGCGCCGGAACGATGGGCGGCGAGATCGCACAGGCGATCGCCTCGTCCGACATCCCAGTCGTCTTAAAGGACATCGACCAGAAGTTCGTCGATCACGGCCTCGAGAAGGCGCGCGAGGTGACCAAGGGTCAGCTCGATCGCCTCGTCAAGAAGGAAAAGCTCACCCAGGAGCAGGCCGACGCCCGCCTCGAGGAGGTCATGGGCCTCATCGAGGGGACGACGTCATACGACTCCTTCGGAGACGTCGACTTCGTGATCGAGGCGGCCCCCGAGAAGATGGAGATCAAGCAGTCGGTCTACGAGGAGCTCGACGCGGTCACGCCTGGCCACGCGATCCTCGCGTCGAACACGTCGTCGCTGTCGATCTCGGAGATGGGCGATGCGACGCTGCGTCCTGAGAAGGTCGTCGGATTTCACTTCTTCTACCCGGCCTCGGTGATGCCGCTCGTCGAGATCATCGAGGGCGAGGACACCGACCCTGACGTGGTTCAGGCTGCGTACAACTTCGCGCAGACGATCAAAAAGCAGCCGATCACCTGTCGAGAGGTGCCGGGGTTCGTCGTCAACCGGATCCTCAATTCCGCGGTGGGCGAGATCTGGCGGGCACAGGAGGAGCACGGTCTGTCGATCAAGCAGATCGACGAGGCGGTTGGCGCTGCGAACGTCGCGCCGATGGGCCCGTTCTTCTTGGTTGACCTGCTCGGGCTCGACACCGTCCTGCATGTCGCCGAGCATCTTCAGGAGTCCTACGGCGACTCGTTCTATGTCCACAAGGGAATGCAGAAGCTGGTCGCCGACGGCAAGCTCGGCGCGAAGTCGGGCGGCTCGGGCTTCTACGAGAATGGCGAACCGCAGATCGAGGGCGACGGCGAACCCGACGGCGAGGCGCTCGCCGAGCTGATGAAGCTAAAGGCGATCGTGGAGGCCTGCCTCGTCCTCGAGGAGGGCGTTTGCACGGTCCGCGACATCGACCTCGGGATGATGGCCGGAGCTGGGATGGATCCGCGGCGTGGGATCTTCCCGCCCTTCATGGGAGCCGACATGCTCGGCCTGGATGTGGTTCTGGAGAAGCTCGAGGCCGCTGAGACCGAGCACGGTGAGCGGTTCGCGCCGCCGACGGTCCTGCGCCGCCTGGTTGCACAGGGCCGCCATGGTCAGAAGACCGGCCACGGCTTCTACGCCTACCCGCAGCCCGACGAGGGCGATCAGACCGACACGGTCAAGCTGGAGACCCGTGGCGACGTCGCCATCGCGTGGCTCGTTAATCCGCCGATGAACGCGATCTCGCCACAGGTGATCAAGGACCTGGGCGTGGTCTGGGAAAAGGTCAAGTCCGGCGGGGAGATCGGCGCGGTTGTGATCGCCTCGTCAAACCCCGTTGTCTTCTCGGCTGGCGCCGACATCAAGGCGTTCACGCAGATGGACGAGGCGGGCGGGGAGGAGCTGATCCACTCAGGGCACGCCCTGCTGCGCGACATGGGCCAGAATCGGGTTTCGACGGTTGCCGCCGTGAACTCGCTCGCCTTCGGTGGCGGCTGCGAGCTGGCGATGGCGTGCGATTTTCGAATCGCGGCCGAGTCGGCCGTCTTCGGCCAGCCCGAGATCAAGTTGGGAATTATCCCCGGCTTTGGCGGTACCCAGCGCCTGCCGCGCCTGGTCGGACCCGGCAAGGCGCTCGAGATGAACCTCATCGGCGATGCGATCCTCAGCGACGAAGCCGAGGCGTACGGGCTCGCGAACCGCGTTGTGCCCGATCACGAGCTGCTCGACACGGCACTCTCCTGGGCGAAGCGGCTCGCCGGCCAAGCACCGCTTGCCGTCGAGGAGATCAAGCGCGTCGCGCACAGGGGGGACCTCGATGAGGGCATCGAGGCCGAGAAGGAGGGCTTTGCAAAGGCCTTCACGACCGAGGACGCGAAGGAGGGCATCAGCGCGTTCCTTGGCAAGCGCACCCCGAAGTGGCAGGGCAAGTAGCTGGTGGCCGTTGGTAGCCGCAGGGGCGCGACGAGCGATCTCGCCGCGCTGATTCGCGACGCCGGCTCGGTGGTCGCGCTCACGGGAGCCGGGGTCTCCGTTCCCTCCGGGATTCCGGATTTCCGCACTCCCGGCAAGGGGCTTTGGGAGAAGGTCGACCCGATGAAGGTTGCCCACATCGATGCGTTCCATGCCGACACTCGGGAGTTCTGGCGCTTCTATCGCCCGCGTTTTTCCGAGCTGGGGGAGAAGCGTCCGAATCGCGCCCACACCCTGCTCGCCGAACTCGAGGCCTGCGGGCGACTCGACGCGGTGATCACACAGAACATCGACCGGCTGCACACCAAGGCTGGCTCAGAGCGCGTCATCGAAGTCCACGGTTCGATTGCGACATCGAGCTGCACCTCCTGCAGCGCGAGCTATCCACTCGAAGGTGTGGGCGAGCTGTTCGACGCGGACGGAGTTGCCACCTGCGTCTGCTGCGCGGGCAAGGTCAAACCCGACGTTGTGCTCTTCGGCGAGCTCCTGCCAGAGGCCGCGATGACCGAGGCTCAGTCTCTCTGCGCCGCCGCCGACGTGCTTCTTTGCGTTGGCTCCTCCCTCGAGGTGTACCCAGTGGCGGGGCTGCCCGAGCTCACCCTCGCGTCGGGTGGACGCATCGCCATCGTCACGCAGGGGCCGACTCCATACGACGGCGAGGCAGCCGTAAAGCTCGACGGCGACGTGGTCGCCGAGCTCCAACAGCTGGTCGAGGCGCTCTAGTACTCAACATTCGGCCGCGGTGTGCCGATATCGGGGTGTGGCTCACGTTCCCGCTCCACACGCCGAAATGGAACGCCGACTGGGGGACCCAGGCGAGCTTTTTCGCAGCGCGTTCGAGAACGCTCCCATCGCGATGGCCCTCACGAGCCTCGATGGCTCGTTTCTCGCGGTCAATGCCAGCTTCTGCGAGTTCACAGGTCGCAGCCTCGATGACCTGTTGGGGGTGCGGTTTGGGGACATCAGCCATCCGGATGACTGGGCCGACACGGTTGCCGAGGCGCGCCAGATCATCGCGGGCCAGAAGTTCGAGCACGAGCGCGAGAAACGCTATTTGCACGCCGACGGCTCGATCGTTTGGGGCCTTCTCCATACCTCCCTCGTTCGCAGCGCGGAGGGAAAGCCGCTTCACTTCATCTCCCACGTTGTGGACATCACCGAGCGCAAGGTCGCGGAGTACGAGCTGATCGCATCGACCCAGCGCCTTCATAGTCTTGCTCTGCGCGACCCGCTGACCGGGCTGCGAAACCAGAGCGACTTTCGCGAAGCCCTCGAGGCCGAAATTTCCCGTGTCCAGCGCTACGGCGGCTCGCTCGGACTCGCCGTTTTCGATATCGACGGGTTCGCACGAATCAATACCGAGCGCGGGCGAGCCGAGGGCGACCGGATTCTCCGCGAGGTCGGCGAGCTGCTCGAGCGCGCGTCCAGACGGCCCGACCTGAGCGCCCGCCTCGGCGCCGACACTTTCGGGATGATCTTCCCCGAGGTCGACGCTGCACGAGCGCACTACGCGGCCGAGCGCATCGCCGCGGAGGCCAGCGACCTCGAGGACATATCGGTCAACCTCTCGATCGGAATCGCCGCCTTTCCGTATGACGGCGACAGCACCGAGGACTTGCTCAGGGCGGCCGAGGCCGAGCTCAAGAAGGCGAAGCCAGAGTCTGACGAGGATGCCGCCGTTGATCCGCGCGCCGAAGCACGCATTCGCCGGATACTCGGCATCGCCCGCGAGCAGCTGCCGCTTGACCTCTCACGGCTCGCGCAGTTCCTTGACGACCGCCAGGTCGCCAACGTCGTCGAGACCGAGCTCGCGTCCGAGCCCTCACCATCTGTCGAGAGCGACAGTCCTGCCGACGGCGGCAGTTCTGCCGACGGCGACACCATGATCCGCTTCGTTGCGGCGCTCGTCGACGACACCGCGACCCAGGAGCGCACGGCGCGCGACGAGCGCGAGGCGGCTGCGGAGATCACCGGCATTCACGCGCTTCTTGCGGCACTCGAGGCGCGCGACCAGTACACCGGCGAGCACTCGCGGATCGTCGTCAAGCTTGCGAGGGGAGTTGCCGGTCAGCTCGGGCTCGACCAGCAGGAGACCCTCGAGGTCGAGCAGGTCGCTGTTCTTCACGACATCGGCAAGGTGGGAATCCCCGACTCGATCCTGCTCAAGCGCGGGCCCCTGAGCGATGCCGAGTGGCAGCTGATGCGCCAGCACCCTGCGGTGGGCGAGCGCGTCGTCGCCAATACCGAGAGCCTCGCTCATCTCGCTCCTGCGATCCGCGCCGAGCATGAGCGCTACGACGGCGGCGGATACCCCGACGGCCTCGTCGCCGACGCGATCCCGATCGCCAGCCGGATCACCCTTGCCTGCGACGCCTACCACGCGATGACCAGCGACCGCCCTTACCGGCGCGCGCTGACACGCGAGCAGGCACTCGTCGAGCTTCGCGACAACGCCGGTAGCCAGTTCGACCCTGACGTCGTCGCGGCGCTACTCACCCTCGTGGAGGCCGACCCCGAGGCCTACATGAGCGCGGACGACTGACGCCCGATCCCCGAACTGACGCCCGATCCCCGAACTGATCGCCGCCCCGAACTGATCGGCCTGGCTACCGCTGAGCGGTACCGAGGCCGATCAGTTCAGGTGCGGCGGGGTGGAGTCAGGTGCTGCGGGGTGGAGTCGGGTGCTGCGGGGTGTGAAGGTCAGGTGCTGAATGTCAGGCGGTACAGGCGGACGACGCCGCGGGTCTCGCGCTGGGTTTCGACCGAGTGGTCGAGGCGGTCGAGCAGCGCGTCTCCGGCCGGGCGGCCAGGATCGGCCAGCAGCGCCTGCGCGGCCAGCTTTGGCATCAGCGACCGCAGGTGGTCGACGGCTGTGTCCTCATAGAGAAGGTCTGCAGCGACCACGAGGTCGAACGGGGCTCGCTCCAGCAGGGGTCCCGGGTCTGCCCAGTCGACGACCGCCGTACCCACCTCGAGGTCGTTGGCCTGCGCGTTTCGCTCGAGCAGCCTGAGTGCGTCGGGGTCGATGTCGGTCGCAAGCACCTCCGCCCCGGCGCGTGCCGCGGCGAGACTCGGCAGACCGAGCCCGCAGCCGAGCTCAACGACCCGGCGTCCCTTCAGTCCGCCGCGATCGAGCTTTTCCGCGAGGGCGATACCGCTGCGCCACAGGACCGCCCAGTAAGGCGCGATAGGCGCCCATTGAATCTCGCCCTCGTCGGGCAGCTCGGCGACCTCGCGGGGCTGAAGCAACCGCATGGGTCCATTCGGAAGGTCGATCTCCCGTTCGATCAAATCGTCGAGCGGACCCGTCATACGGCAAGCTCGGCCATGTGGCTCATGGTGAGATTCACCGCGAGGCGCGCTCGCGGCGCACGACTCGTTCGGCGATCAGCAGGGCGTCCTCCGCGGCCCTGGCCTGCTCCGCGCTCGGCCGGCCGGACAGTGCCGCGGTGGCGGCCGTCTCGACTGCGGCTCGGCCCTCGACCAGCGCCGCCAGGTCGTCTTCTTGTCCGTCAGCCTCGAAGCTGGCTCGGTCGGCCAGCATCGCCTCGACCCCGCCGCGCAGCTGTAGCGCCGCTTCGCGTGAGCGACCGGCGTCGAAGTCGGCTCGTGCGCGCAGCAGGAGCAGCTCACAGGCTGAGACGTTCTCTCGGCCTGCCAGTACGCCCGCAACGCGTTCCGTCGGCCGCAACGCCGCGGCGCGGCGATGGCGTCGATCCGAGGCCGGAACCTCGATCGCCTCCGCGTAGCGACCGTCGGCAAGCTCCTCGCCCTCGCCGAACCCGATTCTCACCGCCAGGGCGGAGTCGGCCACCACGTCCGGAATGCCGGGGTCTCCAACCGCGGCGCGGTGTGCGTGAACCGCTCGGTTGATGAACTCAAGCGCGTCCGTCATCGCCGCGCCGAGAGCGTCGCTGTCGGCCCGGACGCCGGCGAGCCATTGGGTCGCGCCGGCTGAGTCTCCGAGCGGCTCGGGAGTGATCGCCGTGAGCGTCGTCATCGGCACCGGCTCGGGCGAGGCGGTCGGGTCGGCGTCCTTGGGCTTCGCGCGTCCCAGCCGCCTCCGGGGGGTGGCAGGTGGGTGGGCGACGCGGACGACCAGGACCCGCTCAGGGTCGCGTCCGAGGTAGCGCCCCTCTTCAAGGCCGACCGTACCCGCGAGCTCGAGCTGAACGAAGGGAAAAAGCGCAGCGGCCAGGGGCCGGCTACTCGCCAGAGTGCGCCGCTGAGGCGCGGTCGCCGTCGCCCTTGCCCTCTTGCGCGGGCAGCGCGAAGTCCGAGGGCTTGGTGGGTACGGCGGGGTTGTCGATCTCACCGAGGCGGTCGATCAGGCGCTCCCACTGCGAGCCCTTGAGGATCTGGTTGAACTGCTTCGAGATCGCCTGGGAGCCCTCGGCGGGGAAGCCGACGTGGATGTGGTCAGCGTGGTCGCCCATGGCGAACGTGTTATCGGAGCCGAAGTAATCCATGATCGAGATGATCTGGTTCGGCCGCATCGAGCCCTGCAGCTGAAGGAGATCGCGGACGAGTGAGTCTGCGAGCGTTCCGGGGCCCTGGTTGCCGATGATCGGCTGGCCGTTGATCGCGGCGATGTCAACTGCGGAGCCGTAAGAGTGGGCCGAGATATTGCCCGACGTCGTCGTCACCGAATGGCCGCAGTCGAGCGAGGTGATCGTCAGGTCATAGCCGCGGGCGACGCTGTACTCGAGCATCGCGAGGACGCGACGGTCGATCAGACCCGCCTTGATGTCCTCGCGGCCGCATGCGTAGATGGAGAGGCTCGAATCGGCAAGGACTCGCTGGATCAGCTGGCCCTTGGACATGAGCAGCACCTGGCTCGCGGTGGCGGTCCCGTCAAACGGGTTCTTGCCGGCGGCGCGATAGATCGCGGTCGCCTCGAGGAGCTTCCAGCCGTCGAGGATCGGCTTCGGATCGATCCGCGGCGCGCCGCGACCGGAAGGCTGGATCTCGAAATGAACGTGGGGGGCCAGGACCTTGTCCTTGCCGATCTCGCCGAGCACGGTGCCGGCGGTCACCTTCGAGCCCTCGCGCAGTGGCTTCAGGTCCATCGTCTTGGGGTTGAAGCGAAGCGCGTTCGCGAAGGCACCCTTGAAGGTCTCGTAGCCGGGCACCTTGTCGTCAAGCAGCGTGTCGAGCTGGCCGCTGAGTCCGGCGCGATCGGCGTTGTTGTCGCGCTCGGGGAAGGCGTAGAGGCGCTCGCGCGTGTCCTCGGTGTTTGCCGGACCGCCCTCGTCGGCAGCCTCGGCGCTCTCATCGCTTGCCTTCTCGTCGGCGCCCGACTCGGAGTGCGACGCCGGGCCGGCTTCGACCTGCTTGCCGGCGCTTGCGGGCTCGTCGGGCTCGGAGTCATCGTCGCCGGGTGAGACCAGCTTGAAGTCCTTGGCGGTGAGCTCACGCTCCTTCGGTACCGGGTAGGCCTCGGCGACGCTGCCGAGCTCGGCATACGTGAAGCGGTTGCCGTAGGCGTCGCGCAGGACGACGTAGTTGCCGAGCTTCTTGGACTTGCCGATCTCGGTGATCGTGCCGTCGTTGACGGCGACGACCGGGGCCCCGTCCTTCGAGTAGATATTGATGCCGCGCCGGGTCGGTGAGGCCGAGATCACATCGGCGGCGTTGCCCACGCCCTTGCCGGGCTTCGAGCGCTCGAGCGCTCGGCGCTCGGAGATGTCGTCCGCGTAGCGCGACTTGGCTGCGACCGGGAAGCGAGCGCCCTCGGTCAGGCCGGTCAGCGACCCGATGAGGTCCTCGGGCAGCTTGCCGTACTGATTCGCGTAGAGGACGACTTCGTCGACATACCAGTCGGCGTGGTTGTAGGCAAAGATCGCGGTGCGCAGATCGTCCTGGCCGCCAGCGGCGCGTAGGTACCGCCCTGCGGCGCAGATCGCGTCGACGGGATTGAAGGGGTCCTTGCGACCGTCGTTGTTGGCGTCAACTCCGTACATCTCCCAGGTCGACGGCAGGAACTGCATCCAGCCGACCGCGCCCGCCGTGGAGATATTCAGGTTGGTGCCAAAGGCGGTCTCGATTCGGTTGATCGACGCGAGCACCTCCCACGGAATCCCGTACTGGGTTCCGCAGGCCTGGTAGATCGGCAGCAGGAACGGCGGGATCGTGAACTGGTCGATGACGAAGTTCGGGACGCCAATCGGCGCTGGGCCGAAGTCGGCGACGGTGAGGCCAGGGTTGGTGTCGGTTGGGGTGCCGTCCGGGTTGCGGTCGGGCTCGTCGGGAAGCTGTTCGCCGGCCTCGACTCCGCCGCTTGAGTTGGTGCGGTCGCCGCTGCGGTTCGGCTTTTGGCCGTGGCCCTGGAAACCGCCCTCGACCTGAACGCCGTCGCTGCCGTCGGGTGCGGTGGTCTCCTGGTCTGCGGTTGGCAGGCCGCCACCTCCACCGCCGCCGCCACCGCCGCGTCCGCCATTACCACCGGTGGGCTGGCTCGGCGTGGTCTCCGCCGGTGGGGTCGGGACCCCGGAGGAGCCGGACTCCGTTGCGTCGAGTGGCCCGCTGCAGTCCGGGTCAGAAAGGTCCTTGACGCCGTCGCCGTCGTCGTCGGTGAGGTTCGAGCACTGAGGGAGGACGTCGACCTGAGGAAGGTTGCCGCCGTCGGGGATGTCGATCTGAACGCCGCTCTCCCCGACGCCTACGACGCTGCCGCCACCGGCGCCAGCCGTCGCGGCCGCGACGACCATGCCGAGGATCGCCAGACCGAGCGTCAATAGAAAGTTGCGTCTCATATCCCTCGTTGCCCTGGAGCGCGCGCCGCGGACGTCATATCCCGCCACGAGCCGCGCCCAACCTCCTCCTCCAGAGGCGGCGCAAACTTACTTGGTGGTGTGTTGATTTGCAATTGAGAACCGTCTTCCTTGGTGCGCAGCGCGTGGGCGTGCGGATGCTGGGGCGTCCGGACGCCGCCTGAGTCCTCCATCGGCAGTCGCCAGGCAGGGCTTGAAGACTGTCAGGGAGATGGGCGGAACAAACCGTAACGGGCTCGGCCAAGCGGATCTGTCGGGCATCGTCCTCCACTACCCTCCCCAGCGTGAGTGACTCCTCCGAGAACCGCAGCGGGATCCGCGCCAAAGGCGAAGAGGCCGTGGGCGAACTCGCCCAAGCGCTGGTGGAGAATCCGATCTTCAACTCGGCTCTGTCGCGGGCACTGGGTGCCGGTGAGCGGGCGATGGGTGCGCAGCGATCCGCGATGGGCGCGCTCAACTTCGCTTCCGGCTCGGACGTAGAGCGGCTGGAGCAGCGCCTGCGTTCGCTGTCGGGCCGCCTCGAGGCGCTCGAGGACCGCATCGACGACCTTGCTGACGACCTCGCGGCTGCACGACGTAGCAACGGGCAGCCTTCCTAGGCCCAATCGAACGCAAGCGCGGCGCGCTCCCCGATCGCGACCAGGTCGGACGAGCCGCCGATGATGAGGGCGATCGCGACCGCGAGTCCGCAATGCGTAGCCGCGGCGAGCAACGCTGCGCTCTCGCCATCAGCTGCGTGCGCACCCGTCGTTGCCCACCGGTCTCGAAGGCCAGGGGGGGCCGAGGCGACCGACAGGTCATAGCCGGCAACGGTCACGGTGGGCGGATCCTCGAGGACAGCCGCGAGCGCCACCGTCAGAGCCCGGTCCGCCGTCGGGCGCTCGATGCCGAGTGCCCTGCTTGTTCCGTCAAGGCCGAGTGCGTCGCTGGCGACGGCGACCTCCTCAGCCTGGAGATCGAGCGCGACCGCGCTTCCGATCCGGATCGCCCGGCTGACCCCAAGGCCCGCGAGCTCCGTGGTGACAGCCGCGGTGCTTGGGCCGCCGATACCGGTCGACTGCACCGTCAGTGCGCGACCGTGGCGAGTCTCTCCCGAGTATCCCCAGAGCCCGTGGTGGTGGTTCGACATCAGCGGCTTGACGAGAGTGGCCTGAGCGAGGGCCATCGCCACGCCTGGATCGGCGACCAGCAGCGCGTCGGGCGCGATCTCGGCGGTGGGACGCAGATAGCCAGGTTCAGGCCCGAGCAAGGTCGCGGGATTATGCTGATCTAAGGCCAATGAGCAACGAACCCACCAAAGACTCAAAAAGTGCGGACGAAGCGCCCGACAGTGGTGTCGCGGCCACGCTCCGCACGGCTGTCGAGCGGACGATGCGGGCGACCGCCGGCTCGGCCGCGGGTACTCGCGATCGCGCCGGTGACCTCGTCGACGAGGTCGTCCGCCGGGGTCGCGACGCTCGCGATGAGTTGACCCGACGCGGCCAGGAGGCGGGTGTCGACCTCGCTCGCCGCGGCCAGGAGGCGACCGGCGAGATCGGCCGCCGTGTCGAGACGCTCGAGCGCCGGCTGGCGGAACTCGAAGGTCGGTTGATCCCCGAGGACGCCGGGGAGGACGCGGACCCATCCGTCACTACCGACCCTGACCCCCCGACCGGGGGCTAGAGCGGGATGAGCCCCGCCGGTCGCCGGGTCGCGATCACCGGGATCTCCAGCTTTTGGGGGGCTGCCCTCGCCGCGAGGCTCGAGCGCGACCCGTCGGTCGAATACCTGGCCGGTATCGACAGTCGCCCGCCGCCGCCCGGACTCGAGCGCACGGACTTCATCGAAGCCGACATACGCAGCCCGGTGCTCTCGAGGTTGCTGCCCCAGACGGAGGTCGACACGGTCGTGCACTGCGGGATCCTCTGGTATCCGGAACCCGGGCGGCCGCCGCGCGCGCTGCACGAGATCAATGTGATCGGGACCCTCCAACTGCTCGCCGCCTGCGAGCGGACCACGACGCTGCGGACCGTCGTCGTGCGGGGTTCGGCGGCGATTTACGGGTCCGAGCCGGCTGGACCCGCATTCTTTCGCGAGGACCTTGCCCGCTCGGGACCGCTGCGGTCGCGCTTTCAGCGCGACATCTCAGAGCTCGAGGAGTACTTCGACAACTTCGCCCGCCGCCACCCCGAGCTGGTCTGCTGCATGCTTCGCTACCAGCCCGAGATCGGTGCTGAGATCGACAGCCCCCTGGTTCGTTACCTGACCCTTCCGGTCGTCCCGGTCCAACTCGGCTTCGACCCACGGCTTCAGTTCGTTCATGCCGACGACGCTCTCGGTGCGCTCGAGGCGGCAATCGCGAACCCGGTACGCGGTGCGGTCAATGTTGCGCCCGCCGGCTCGATCTCCTTGAGCCGGACCCTGCGGTTGCTGGGCAGGCCGTCGATCGGCATTCCCAGCCCGCTGTTCGGAGCCGTGATCGGGCGGGTCAACGAGCGGCTGCGCGCGGGCGGCCTGGTCGCCGACGGCACCCGACTGCTGCGTTACGGCCGCGGGGTGGACAACACGCGCCTGCGCGAAGAGGTGGGCTTCGAGCCGGAGCACGACGCCGTGGGCGCCGTTCGCGATCTCGCGCGCAAGACCGAGGGCAGGCGCATCGGGCCGAATCTTCATGCCGGTGCGCTCGCCGGGCGGCTGACGGGGATCGGGCGATAACGGTGGCAACCGAGACCAGCGAAACGCTCGCGCCGGAAGCGCTCGCCGATTTCTTGCGCGGTGTGCGGGTCGGGGTTGAGTCCGGGCTCGATCCGCTGGCGGCGGCGCAGAAGGCCGCATCGGCGCTGCCACGGCGCCTGCGTAACGCGCTCGAATTGGTCGTCGGCCGGCTCCAGGGTGACTACCACGAGGACGAGTGGGGATTTGACGAGGGCTTTGCCGAGGCCGTCTATCCGCTGTTCGAATTCCTCTACGAGGCCTGGTGGCGAGTCGAGGCCGAGGGCGTTCGCAACGTGCCGGCGCATGGACGCGGCCTGCTCGTGGCCAACCACGCCGGCTCGCTGTTCCCGTTCGACGCGACGATGATGACCGTGGCGTTGATGAAGAACCACCCGCTGCCACGCTGGCCGCGGTTCATGGTTCTCGACTGGGCGTTTCAGCTGCCGTTCATGTCGAGCTTCATGCGCCGAGCCGGTGGCATTCCCGCCAGCCCGCATAACGCTGTGGGACTGCTCAATGCCGATGAGCTCGTGATGGTCTTTCCCGAGGGGGTTAAGGGGACCTCGAAGTCCTTTTCCGACCGCTACCGGCTGCAGCGATTTGGTCGCGGCGGATTCGTCGAGATCGCGCTGCAGACCGGGGCCCCGATCGTCCCGGTGGCCGTCGTCGGTTCCGAGGAGATCTATCCGAAGCTCGGTGAGAGTCGGGCCCTCGCGCGGATCAGCGGCGCTCCGTTCGTCCCGATCACGCCCACGTTTCCGTGGTTCGGCCCGCTCGGACTGATCCCGTTGCCCTCACGCTGGCGGATCGAGTTCTGCGAGCCGATCGATGTCTCGATGCACCCGCCGGAGGCCGCAGGTGATCGCCGCATCGTCTTCGACATCTCCGAGCAGGTGCGCGAGACGATTCAGGACCGCGTTTACGAGAACCTGGTCAAGCGACGTTCGACATTTCTGTAGCGCGGGCATAGGGTCCTCGCATGGCGACGGCGACAGCGACCGCGACGGAGCTCGGCGCGCCGGCCTTGGAGCAGTTCCGCAGCGCCCTCGAGCTCGCCCTCGCCGAGGCCGATGCCGACGAGCGCGTCGGTCCCCTGCTCGGCGCGACGCGCTTGCGTCTTCGTTTCGAGTTCACCGATACGAGCCTCGGACTGAATATCGCCGCCGGTGAGCGAGGCGAGAACCTGACCTGGGAGTTCGGCGAGGCTCGGGAGCCGCGGGCGCGGCTCGTGATGGCAATGTCTACCGCCGTCGCCAACCGCTTTCTGCAGGGAAGCGGCAGCATCGCGATCGGGATCGCACGCGGCCAGGTCCGCTTCACCGGTGAGTCGCGTGCAGCCCTTCGGTACCTGCCTGCGACGCGCCTGCTCGCGGGGCCGTACCGACGTGTGGTCGAACGCGACTTCCCGGACCTGCTCGTAGCGTAGATCCGGACCGAACGGGCACCCGGCGGGGCACCGGCTGGCCGTAGGATCGCGGCGTGGCAGAACGCGAGGATCAGATCTCGCTCAGCGAGGCCGCCCGGATCTCCGGCGTCTCCGGCGCGACGCTGAAGCGCTGGGCCGCCGCAAAGGTGGTCCCGGTCCGCAAGGGCCGCTGGACCGAGGCCGCCGCCGCGCAGGCCCGGGTTGTCGCACGCATGCGCGAACGAGGCCATTCGCTTGAGGAGTTGCGGCGGGCGGTCCGCGACGGGCGACTCGCGTTCGGCTACGTCGAGGACCTGCTCCCAGGACATCGCGAGCGACCGATCGGTCGCTCGGAGGCCGCCGAGCTAACCGGCCTCGAGGAGGAGCTGATCGAACGCTTCATGACGTTGCTCGGTACACCGACCGCACTCGAGGGCACGCTCAGCGAGCAGGACGTCGCGGCGATCGAGCAGATGTCGGAGGTGCTTGAAGCGGGCTTTCCGCTCGTCGCCCTTCTGCAGCTCGTTCGCGTATACGCCCAGTCGATCCGCAAGATCGCGGAGGCCGAGGTCCGGCTCTTTCACCTCTACGTGCATGAGCCCCTGATCCGCCAGGGCGTGGACGCGCTCGAGATGGCCGGTGAGATGGAGGGGCTTGCGAGCGAACTGCTGCCGCTGACCTCGCCGCTCATGGAGTACATCCACAATCGCTACCTGCGCTTCTACATCGAGCAGGACGTCGTCGGCCACATGGAGGTCGACTTCGCGGGAATGCGCCAGATGGGCCGGGTGACAATGGCGTTCTGCTTCGTCGACCTGACCGGATTCGTCCGGTACACCGAGGAGGAGGGCGACGACGAGGCCCTCGACCTCGTGGAGCGCTTCGTCGAGACGGTCGAGGCGACGCTTCCGTCCGAGGCCCTGATCGTGAAGACGATCGGCGATGAGGTGATGATCGTGTCGCCGGATCCGGTGGTGCTCACCGAGTGGGCGGTCGGCTTTCTCACCCTGTTTCAGGAGCGGCCACAGCCACGGGTCGGCATCCACTACGGGCGCGCCGTCTACCGCGATGGTGACTACTTCGGCACCGAGGTCAACCTCACCCATCGGGTTGTCGCCAGGGCGCTCGGGGGCGAGGTTCTTGTCACCACCGACGTCGCCGACCCAATCGGCGAGTCGGCGTATCTCACCCTGGATCCGATCGGCCGCGTCGAGCTCAAGGGCTTTCCCGAGCCGGTCGAGCTGTTCTCGGTTCGCGCCAAGGCGCACGACAGGCCCTAGCGGCCGGGCGACCTCGCGCCAGGTGCCGCGGCAGGATTCCGGGGGCGCCGCTCGTACTATCGCTCTGTGGACAAGCAAAATGCGCTCGCGCGCCTCGCCGACGCGGTAGCTGAGAGTGGCCTGATCGAGCCAGGCAACGAGGTCGTGGTGATGGTCTCGGGCGGCGCTGATTCCGCCTGTGCGGCGGCAGGCCTCTCCGCTCTACTTGGCCCCGAACGCGTCCACGCCTCCCACGTCAACTACGGCCTTCGTGACGGTGCGAACGAGGGCGAAGCCACGGCTCGACGGCTCTGCGCTGCCCTTCGCATCGACCTCCACGTCGAGCGGCCGCGCCGGCTCCCGGACGGCAACGTCCAGGCCGCGGCCCGTGGATTTCGCTACGAGGCCGCCGAGCGCTTGCGGACACGCACGAACGCGTCCTTGGTCGCGACCGGTCACACCCGCACAGACGTTGCGGAAACGCTTTTGTACCGACTCGCGACCTCGCCTGGCTCGCGCGCTCTGCTCGGGCTTCCGGCTCGCAACGGCCGCGTCGTCCGTCCGCTTCTTGGGCTCGAGCGAGAGCAGGTCCGCGAGTTGGCGATCGCCGCCCGGCTGCCGTTTGCAGACGACGAGACGAACGACGAGCGGCGCTACGCGCGCAACCGGATTCGCTCCGAGGTGCTGCCCGTCCTGCGCGAGATCGGCCCCGCCGCCGAGCGCAATATCGCTGAGACGCGAACCGAGCTGGCCGAGGATGCGGCGCTGCTCGATCGCGTCGTGCTCGAGGAGTTGACCCGCGTGGGGTCGGACGCCGGCTCCGTGTCGGTCGTGGCCGAGCGGCTCGCCGGCTGGGAACCAGGACTGCAGCGCCAGGCGCTGCGTGCCCTCGCCGAACGGGCCTGCGGCCGGCCAGTCGCGCTCGGTCGCGCTCGGTCTGCCGAGATTCTTCGCCTCGCGAGCCGTCCCGAGGGGGGCGCGGTCGAACTTGGCGGTGGCGTTGTGGCGCTGTGCGAATCCGGCCACGTTCGCTTTGTCGCAGGCGCGATCGATGCCGCCCCCAACCCGGTCGCCCTCGCGCTGCCGGGGCGCGCCCGTGTTGGCGCCTGGGAGGTCCGCGCCGAATTGCACCCGGCGCCCGTCGAGCCCGCCGGCCCGGATCTGGCAACGCTCGATGCGGGGTCGCTCGACGGCCCGATTGAGGTTCGAACCTGGCGCGACGGCGATCGCATTCGCCCGCTTGGGATGCGGGGGACGAAGACCCTGGGAGACCTCTTCACCGACCACCACGTGCCGCGCTCGCTGCGCGGGACCCTGCCGATCGTCACCGTCAACGGCGAGGTGGCATGGGTCGCGGGCGTTGCCGTGTCGGAGAACTTCCGGCTCGAGGCGAGCGCGAACGAGGTTGCGGTCCTCAGCGCAAAACCCGTGTGAGCATCACGGCCCTCGACGAGAACCTCTCGGATAGCGAGAACTTCTCGTCGAATCGCTGCGGATCGCGTTCGCCTCGCGCCGCCCTTACCGCCTGGAATCTCTTCGCGCTCTAGCTTTCCGAAGGTGAACGACCCCGCGATCGGCGATGTCCTGGTCGAGGCGGACGATCTGCAGAACCGGGTCCGCGAGCTCGGCGTCGAGATCAGCCGCGACTACGAGGGCAAGGATCTGGTGATGATCGGCATCCTCAAGGGTGCCGTTCTTTTCATCGCCGACCTCATGCGGGAACTGCAGGTCCCCTGCGAGGTCGACTTCATGGCCGTCTCGAGCTATGGCTCGGCGACCGATTCCTCGGGGGTCGTGCGCATCCTCAAGGATCTCGACGCGTCCATTGAGGGCCGCGACGTTCTCCTGATCGAGGACATTGTCGATTCCGGGCTCACCCTCCACTACCTGCTCAAGAGCCTGGGCGCGCGCGATCCGCGCTCGCTCGAGGTCTGCGCGCTTCTGACAAAACCTGAGCGCCGCCGGGTCGATCTCCCGATCAAGTACGTGGGATTTGAGATCCCGAACCGGTTTGCGATCGGATACGGGCTTGATCACGCGCAGCGCTACCGCAACCTCCCGTATGTAGCGGCGTTGCAGGGGTAAGTGCCCGATTTGGGCCACCAACCCCCCCTGGTACGCTGAATCAGGCTCCAGAGCCCGTTTTGAGGCGGGAAATTTCCTTTTCGTGAGGCGGCTAGTAGGCAGATGAGACGGTTCTTCAGAAGCGCGATGTTCCCGATCGTGATCGTGATCGTGCTCGCCTTTTTTGCCCAGCGGCTGATCAGCCCTCCGCCGCCTGACGACACGCCTACGTTCAACGAGTTCCGCAGCCAGATCACCAACCGGCCGACTGAGATCGACACGGTGACGTTCAACCAGAAGACGGAGACGGTTGACGTCGTGCAGACCAACGAGGAGGAGTACTCGACGGGCTATCCCCCGGATCTCCAGGCCTCGCTGATCAACGAGCTCGACCGCAAGGAGATCGAGACGAAGGTCGAGGGCACCGGCGGCTCCGGGATCCTCAGCATCCTCACGTACATCCTTCCCTTCGTCCTTTTCCTGGGCTTCTGGCTGTTTTTGATGAACCAGATGCAGGGCGGGGGCTCGCGCGTGATGAGCTTCGGCAAGTCCCGCGCAAAGCGGATGTCGGTCGACGCTCCAAAGATCACCTTCCGCGACGTCGCCGGCGCGGACGAGGCCGTCCAGGAGCTGCACGAGATCAAGGAGTTCCTCGAGAACCCGAAGAAGTTCCAGTCGCTCGGCGCGCGGATCCCAAAGGGGGTTCTGCTCTACGGACCCCCGGGCACCGGCAAGACATTGCTCGCCCGAGCCGTGGCCGGCGAGGCCGGGGTGCCGTTCTTCTCGATCTCGGGATCTGACTTCGTCGAGATGTTCGTCGGCGTTGGCGCCAGTCGCGTCCGCGACCTCTTCGAGCAGGCCAAGCAGAACTCTCCCTGCATCATCTTCATGGACGAGATCGACGCCGTCGGCCGCCATCGCGGCGCCGGCATGGGTGGCGGTCACGACGAGCGCGAGCAGACCCTCAACCAGCTGCTGGTCGAGATGGACGGCTTCACGATGACCGACAACATCATCCTCATCGCCGCGACCAACCGCCCGGACATTCTCGACCCGGCGCTGCTGCGCCCGGGTCGCTTCGATCGCCAGATCGTCGTCGACCGCCCCGATCGCCGCGGCCGCAAGAAGATTCTCGAGGTCCACACCAGGGGCAAGCCGCTATCGAAGGACATCGACCTGGACGCGCTCGCCGGGCAGACCCCCGGCTTCACGGGCGCCGACCTCGCCAACCTGATCAACGAGTCCGCGCTTCTGACCGCCCGCTCGGGCAAGCGCGAGATCACCCAGCTCGAGCTCGAGGAAGGGATCATGCGCGTGATCGCGGGTCCCGAGAAGAAGACGCGGGTGATGTCGGAGAAGGAACGCCTCGTCACCGCGTTTCACGAGATGGGACACGCGATCGTCGGGCACCTGCTGCCGAACTGCGACCCCGTCCACAAGGTTTCGATCATCGGCCGCGGCCAGGCACTCGGGTACACGATCTCGCTGCCTGGCGAGGACAAGTTTCTCACCACGCGCGCTGAGCTCGGCGACACGATGGCAATGACCCTCGGCGGGCGCGCGGCAGAGGAGATCGTCTTCGGCGAGATCACGACGGGCGCCTCGAACGATCTCGAGAAGGTCACCGAGACGGCGAAGCAGATGGTGATGCGCTACGGAATGTCAGAGCGCCTCGGGCCGCGCGTTTTCGGCCACGACCGCTCGATGCCGTTCCTCGGCCGCGAGTTCTCGTCCGAGCCGGACTATTCCGACGAGATCGCGCGCGAGATCGACGACGAGATCCGCCGCATCGTCGAGGAGGCGCACCAGACCGCCAAGGACATCCTGGTCGAGCATCGCGAGGACCTCGACCGGATCTCGAACCTGCTGCTCGAGCGCGAGACCATCGACGCCGTCCAGTTCGTGAAGCTGCTCGAGGGCGTCCCCGCGGAAGAGGTCTTCCCGGTGGAGTCCGAGCCTGAGCCGAACGAGCCCGAGCCAACCGAGCCGGAGGCCGAGAAGTCCGCTGGTCGCGAGGGTCCGCGTCCGGTCGCGCCACCGCGCCCCGGTTTCGCCGGCGGCTCGGCTGAGATGCGCTCCGACCAGCCCTAGAACGCCGTGCTTGCGCGGGCGCCGCGCATCGCGATAGATTGCGATGCTGGTCAAATACGTCCGCACGAAAGGATTCATCGCATGAGAAACCCAGCAGGGGGGTCTCGTAGCATCAAGTTCGGCCTGTTGGCCGCGATCGCCGCGCTGACCTGTCTCGCCTTTGCGACCGTCGCCATGGCGAACAATCTCGACCGCCGTACCGCGACGAACGTCGCCAAGGAGGTCGCGCGTAAGGAGTGTCGGCAGACGAGCGGATGTCAGGATTCGTTCGTTCGACGCCTGCATCGCGTCAGCCGTCACAAGGCTGTCGGCAAGATTGCGACCGTCAGCGTCAAGCGCGGTACGCAGTACGTCTGCGTCCGGCAGATCGTGATCAAGCTTGATCACTTCACGGGTCAGATCAACTACGGGACGTCCGCCCGTAGGTGCAAGACGACCGGTTAGGGCGGAGCCTGAAGTACGCGTCTCATGAGGGGCGGGCCAGCGGCCCGCCCCTCATTTCTTTGGGTGCAACCCCCCGCGTGATGGGGATCGTCAACGTCACTCCCGACTCGTTCTCAGACGGCGGCCTATTCGTCGACGCCGAGAACGCGATCGATCACGGCAGCCAGCTGATTGCGGCGGGTGCCGATCTGCTGGATATCGGCGGCGAGTCCACGCGGCCCGGGGCCGCCGCCGTTTCGGCGGACGCCGAGCTCGAGCGGGTCGCGCCGGTCATAGCCGGATTGGTCGCGGAGGGGGTTCCGATCTCGGTCGATACCTCGAAGGCGGTGGTCGCGGGCGCCGCCCTCGCGGCGGGCGCGGTGGCAGTCAATGACGTCACAGGCTTCCGCGCGGACCCTGACATCGCTTCGGTATGCGCGGACCGGGGATGCACCGTCGTTCTCATGCACATGCTCGGCGATCCGCGAACGATGCAGGACGACCCCCGTTATGAGGATGTCGTCGACGAGGTTGCGTCGTTTCTGTACGAGCGCATCGAGTTCGCGACTGCCGCAGGCGTTGATGAGCAGCGGATCTGGATCGACCCCGGAATCGGGTTCGGGAAGACCGTCGAGCACAACCTTGAGCTGCTTCGGCGCCTCGGCGAACTCAAAGCGCTTGGGCGGCCGATCGTGATCGGGACATCGCGCAAGCGCTTCCTCGGTGCGATCACCGGGCGCGAGGTTGGTGATCGCATCGGCGGCACGATTGCCTCGAACGTGCTCGCGATGGCGGCCGGCGCCGATGTCTTCCGAGTCCACGACGTTGTCGAGGCCCGGCAGGCGCTCGATGTGGCCGCCGTGCTGCTCGGGCGCGCATCGTGGCGCAGCGACTAGCGTTAGCGAAGCATGCACGCACATCACGAAGCAGCGGAGTCGTCGGTCCAGGTCGAGTTGCGAGGGCTCTCGATCTACACCCATCACGGTGTCACCGATGCCGAGCAGGAGGTCGGTCAGCGCCTGGTGCTCGACATCTCCTTCGACGTTCCCGACTGTGACGCAGTCCTCACCGATCGGATCGAGGACACGATCGACTACGCCGAGGTGTCCGACATCGTCGCCCTGGCGGCAACCGAGCGCAGTTACAGAACACTCGAGCGCCTTTGCGGCGTGATCACCGAGCGGCTGATGGAACGCTTCGGCTCCGATCTCGTTCGCGTGCGCGCGGCAAAGCCCGAGCCGCCGATCCCGCTCGCAATCGAAGAGGTCGCTGTGGAGGTCGTGCGTGAGCGTGGTCTCGAGGAAATCGGTGCCGAGGAGCCGGAAGAGGAAGAGGCCTGAGCGTGCGCGGATATGTGGGGCTCGGGTCGAACGTCGGCGATCGCAGCTCCCACCTTGGCGCGGCGGTGAGCATGCTCCGCGATCGCGGAGTGGAGGTCCTTGCCACGTCGAGCATCTACGAGACGGAGCCGGTCGGCGAGATCCTCGATCAGCCGGACTTCCTCAACGCCGCGATCGAGATCGAGACCGATCTCGATCCGGAGTCGCTGCTCGATATCTGCAAGGAAATCGAAGCTCAGCGCGGGCGGGATCTCGCCGCGATCCGCCACTCGCCGCGACCCCTGGACGTCGATCTGCTGCTTCTCGGAGATCTGGAGCTGTCGACCGAGCGTCTGACGCTCCCGCACCGCGAGGTGACGCGGCGGCGGTTCGTGCTCGTGCCGCTGCTCGAGCTCGACCCCGACCTCGCGCTCCCGGATGGCACCAGCCTCAGCGAGGCGCTCGCGGGCCTGGGTCCAGGCGAGCGGGTGGCGCGAGTGGCCCCATTCCCCGTCGATTGACGTGTTCGCCACCTCTGAGGTGGCTAGTGCGTCACTCGACCGCGGATAGGGGGGTGAGCCAGGCCTCGGGAAGGATCGGTGGGGTGTTGCCGGGGTAGTCCGGGTCCACCCTCGTGGCGAGGCGACCAGCCGGACGGTCTGCGAGCGCCGGGCGCAGGTCCTCCATCGTCATGAGCAGTCGCAGTGACGTGCCGACCTGGAGATCGCCGGCGTTCAGATCCTCGCCGCCGAGAACGCCGGCCGCGATCCAGTCATCGACTCGCTGGAGCATCCCGGGCAGCGCAGCGAGGTCGGCACGAACATGGTCGTCTGTCGCCTCGTTGAAGCGCGCCGAGAGCGCGACGAGTGGCTGACCGGTCTTGACGGCCAGGCCGATCGGCACGCCGAGCCGGGCGCCTTGCGAGTAGGAGGCGAGGGGCCGGCGGTCACGGCGCAGCGCGTTCCAGAGGATCCGCCGCGCCACGCCCTGGAGCGTCTCGTCGCCCCACGCCTCGGCGACCTCCACCTCGGCGCGGGCGGACGCGTCGGAGGGAAACAGAGGTGGCTGGGGCCGGATTCGATCAAGCTCGCGCGCGATCTCGCGCGAGCCCTGGACCTTGAGCCCGTCGATCTTCAGCGCCGGCACCGTGCTGCCATCGAAGCCGGCTATTCGCAGGACGGCCTTCGAGACCACCGGCATCAGGTCGACGCGCTTGAACTCGATGTCCTTGCGGTCGAGCATCATCGCCGCGGTCCGCGACGGGTGGGATGCAGGAATCACATAGAGCTTGGCTTGTGTAGTCATCGCCCGTCAACATACATCCGGCGTGATCCTCCCCTTCGCGTCCGGCCTCGCCGGGCCTCGATAACTTCATCTCTCATGCTGCTCGCCGTCGACATCGGCAACACCCAGACCCATCTCGGCGCGTTCGATGACGCCGAGCTGGTCGAGCACTGGCGCTTTCGAACGGTCTCCGGGGCGACCGGTGACGAGATCGCGGAGCGCATCGCTGGGCTGCTTTCCCTCAGCGGTATCGAGCGTGGAGCCATCGACGCGATCGCGGTCTCCTCGGTGGTTCCGCCGTTGGGCACCGAGTACGAGCGGATGGCCGAGCGCTACTTCAATGCCGGCTTTCTTCAGATCGGCCCCGGGATCAAGACGGGAATGGCGATTCGCATCGATAACCCGTACGAGGTCGGTGCCGATCGCCTCGTCAACTCCGTGGCGGCGTTCGACCGGATCGGGTCGTGTTGCGTCGTCGTCGACTTCGGAACCGGGATCAACTTCGACTGCGTTTCCGACGATGGCGAGTACCTGGGCGGGGCGATCGCCCCGGGGGTGGAGGTGTCGCTCACGGCCCTGACCGAGCGAGGCGCCCGCATTCCGCGTATCGACCTCGCCGAGCCCGCGTCCGCGATCGGCAAGTCGACCAAGGGCGCGATTCAGTCGGGCGTGATCTTTGGCTTCGCAGGCCTCATCGACGGGATCACGCGACGGATCGTCGGTGAGCTCGGCGGCGCTCCCCGCACCATCGCGACCGGCGGACTTGCCCATGCCATCGCGCCGTTTTGCGAGACGGTCGACGAGATCGACGACCTGCTGACGCTGACCGGCCTGCGTCTGATCTGGGAGCGCAACTCGACGTGAGCTCGCAGCCGGATCTCACCGAGCCCTTTCGCATCGCCGACGTCGAGCTGCGAAACCGCGTCCTGCTGGCACCCCTCGCGGGGATCGGCAATTGGTTCGTTCGCCTCCAGGCCCATCGCTACGGGGCGGGACTCGCGGTCTCAGAGATGGTCTCGAGCTTTGCGATCGCCCATCGCAACCGACGCACGCTCGAGGAGATGCTGCGAATTCACCCCGACGAGGGACCCGTCTCGATTCAGCTCTTTGGTGGCGATCCGGATGTGATGCGTGAGGCGGCCGCGGTTGCGGCGGCAGCGGGTCCGCGCCTGATCGATCTCAACTTCGGCTGCCCGGTCAAGAAGGTGTTGAAGACGGGGGCCGGTGCGGCGCTGCTCGACGAGCCCGATCGGGCGCTCGCCGTCGCCAGGGCGGCCGCCGAGGGCTCCGGCCTCCCGGTGACCGTGAAACTGCGATCGGGGCTGCGCTCGGGCGAACGCTCGGGCGTGGATCTCGCTCGTCGCCTCGTCGCGGAGGCCGGAGTCGCCGCGATCACACTGCACCCGCGCGCCGCGGTTCAACACCACTCCGGCCGACCCGACTACGCGCTGGTGTGCGAATTGGTCGACACGCTCGACGCGGCCGGCGAGCGGGTCCCGGTGATCGTCTCGGGCGGGCTGCGTTCCGCTGAGCGAGCGCGGCGTGCCTACGCCGAGTCGAAAGCCGATGCGGTGATGATCGCCCGTGGCTCGCTCGGCAACCCGTGGATCTTTGCGGCGCTGACCGAAAATGCGGACGCGACACCGAACGCGGATCAGATCGTTGAGGAGTTGCGCTGGGTGATCGAACGCGCCGCCGAGCACTGGGGTCCCGAGCGGGCGGCTCGCAACCTGCGCAAGTTCTACCCGTGGTATGTGTCGCAACTCGGATACGAGGGCGCCGAGGCCGATCGCTTCCAGCGTGCCGAGGGCCTTGAGGAGATCGCCGAATTACTGGCTGCAAGGCCGGTTTCGACGTCCATTTGAGGTCTTGGCGCATCGCTATAATCGCGCGCCCTGCCCGGCCCGCGTGCGCCGAAAAGCGTCGCGTTTCGGGCGTTTTCATGCAGGAACCCCGCTTGAACACTCGGTTCAGGCGGGTTACATCAAAGGACGAAGAAGAGGACTGATCGTGGCGCGGGAAGCTCTTATTACTAAGGAGGGCCTCGACCGGCTGAAGGCGGAGATCGAGCATCTCACGACCGTCAAGCGGCGCGAGGTCGCGGTCCGGATCAAGGAAGCCCGCGAGTTTGGCGACATCACCGAGAACTCCGAGTACGACGACGCCAAGAACGAGCAGGCCCTGCTCGAGCAGCGCATCGCTCAGCTGGAGGAGCGCATGCGGCGTGCCAACGTCGTCGACCAGAAGGCGATCGACACCGAGACCGTCGGCGTCGGCGTCCGCGTTCACGTCAAGGATCAAAAATCCGGTGAGTCGCGCAAGTTCACGATCGTCGGGCCGACCGAGGCCGATCCGGCCGAGGCCAAGCTCTCCAACGAGTCGCCGATTGGCAAGGCGCTCAGCGGCCACAAGCGCGGCGACCTGGTGACGATCGACGTACCCCGCGGACCGAAGAAGAAGTTCAAGATCACCAAGATCGAAGCGGCCTAGCGAGCGCGGCGGCCGATGGCCGAAGCGGCGCCGCACCGCTCGTGATGCGGCCGATCCCCGCTTCGACGCTGATCTCTGAGTAGGCTCGCCGCGATGGCAGAGCCTGAAGACGAGGCAGCGGAGGAGCGGTCAGAGCCCCACGTCCTGGCGGAGCGCCGCGAGAAGCTCGAGCGGCTGCGGGAGGCCGGGGTGGAGCCGTTCCCGCATGACTTCGACGGGCGCGTCGAGATCGCCACCGTGCGCGCGGCCCACGCGGACCTCCCGGATGGGGAGGAGACCGAGACCACCTATCGCGTCGCCGGCCGGCTGGCCGCTCGCCGCGGGCAGGGTAAGGCTGCATTTCTCGACCTCGTTGACGCGAGCGGCAGGATCCAGGTACTCGCACGAATCGACGCGCTCGGCGAGGAGCGGTTCGAGGGGCTTCTCAAGCTTGATCTCGGAGACATTGTCGGAATCGACGGCGTCGCGATGAAGACCCGCCGGGGCGAACTCTCCGTGGGGGCGACCGGCTGGACGCTGCTTGCCAAGAGCCTGCGGCCGCCGCCCGACAAGTTCCATGGCGTCAAGGACACGGAGCTGCGCTTTCGCCATCGCGAGATCGATCTGATCGCAAACCCCGATACGCGCGACCTGTTTCGCAAGCGCGGAGCCGCGATCGCGGCGACGCGTCGCTTCCTCGACGAGGAGGGTTTTGTCGAGGTCGAGACGCCCGTCCTGCAGCCGCTTTACGGAGGCGCGCTCGCCCGGCCCTTCACGACTCACCACAACGCGCTCGACCGCGATCTCTACCTGCGGATCGCGACCGAGCTGTACCTCAAGCGCCTGGTCGTCGGCGGCATCGACCGCGTTTACGAGCTCGGCAAGGACTTTCGCAACGAGGGCGTCTCGTTCAAGCACAACCCCGAGTTCACGATGCTCGAGTGGTATGAGGCCTACGCCGACTACGACGACGCAGCAACCCGGCTCGAGAACCTCGTGGCCCATGTCGCCAAGGCGGTCAACGGCACGACAAAGGTCGAGCGCGACGGCGTCGAGATCGAGCTGGCGCCACCCTGGCGCCGGGTCACGCTTCGAGACGCGATCCGCGAGGAGTCCGGGATCGATGTCCTCGAGCATCCGACCCGCGACGCGCTGGCGGCGGCGATGGACTCGGAGGCAGATCCGGAGGAGGGCTGGGGCAAGCTCGTCGACGGGCTGCTCTCCAAGGAGGTCGAGCCGAAGCTGATCCAGCCGACGCTGATCATGGACTACCCGGTCGAGATGTCGCCCTTCGCCAAGCGCCACCGCACCGAGGAGGGGTTGGTCGAGCGCTGGGAGGCGTACGTCGGCGGCTTCGAGATCGCGAATGCCTTCAGCGAGCTCAACGACCCCGACGAGCAACGCCGGCGCTTCGAGCAGCAGGCCGAGGAGTTGCGCCGTGGTGATGACGAGGCGCAGCCCTTCGACGAGGCCTACGTGCAGGCACTCGAATACGGGATGCCGCCGACTGGCGGCGTCGGGCTCGGCATCGACCGGCTGGTGATGCTCTTGACCGGGGCGGCGACGTTACGCGAGGTCGTGCTGTTTCCGGCGATGCGTACCTGAGCTGGCCGTGAGCCTGGCCGGGGCGCTCGCAACGGTCGCCGCTTCGGTTTCGCTCGGCGTTTCTCCACCCGCCTGCGGTTCAAACGCGCTCCCCAACTGCACCGCCGCGAGTGGCAAGGTCATCTACGTCGAGCGCGTTGACCCCGATGGCGATGGCGACGCGCATTTCGTCTTGGCGAGCGGCGAGTCGGTCACAGCACCCGGGATCTCGGTCATCGACGTCGCCGCCGATCTGCGCCCGCATCCGCTGCCGGGCCCGGGCGATCTGATCGCGGTCGCAGGCCCGGTCTATCCCGGCTCGGCCGGCCAGCACCAGGTTCAGGCAACCGAGGTGCGCGTGGCTGGGCGTTAGCCGCCGCGGTGGTCGCAGCGAGGCGGGTCTATACAGGGCGGGTGGGGTCTCCCAGCTTTGCCGCGAGACGGGTGATGTGGGCGTCCAGGGTTGCGGTCGACGGCCCCGGCGCCGAGACGTCAAACGCCTCCGAAGCGGTCGGGCCCTGCTCGCCGGCAACGATCGCGATCACGTCGCCTCGCTTGTCTCCGTCGCCGGTGAACATGAGCCAGCCCGCGACACCGCCGAAGATGCCGCTGTAGACGCGTGAGGGTGCGCCAGGCAGGTTCGCCTTGGCGTGGGTTGCCGCGAACGTCGGTGGGCTCCTCCTCGGTGAGGTGCCGTTCGCGAGCCCACTCCCGCCAAAACCCCAGCGTCGACAGCCGTTCGCTGAGTCCGTTGACCCGGCCACGTAAAACGAGCGGAAAGATCACCACGAAGAGCATCAGCTGGTAGACGATCACCGCCCGACCGGGGTCGCCGACGGTCAGCAGCAGTCCGTAGATGCCGGCACCGATGATGTTGATGCCGAGCATGATCAGCAGCGTTATCCAGACGCTGATGACGTAGGTAGAGGGGTGGCGGATGAGGTGGTCGCGAAACTGGGGGCGCGAGGAGCCGACATCGGCAGGAGCCGTCGCGAACGTGGTGCCCTCCAGGATCGCCGCGGCAAGCTTGTCCGTCGCCGACTCGCGCTTTGCGGACTTCGCGGCCGTCCGCTTGGCCTCGCCGAGCTCGACCTCCTCGAGGCACTCCTCGCGAATCCGTCCTGCGATCTGGGCTGCGTCATCGCACAGTGTCTTCAGCCTGTCGTGGTCGAGGATGTGGCCCGGCAGCGATGCGCAGAGGACGCCATCGATGAGCTCCCAGTGGAAGTCATCGGGGCTGCGCGCCAGCCACTGCGTGAACGCGGGGGAGAGCAGCTCGCGCAGCCATGAGTCGTTGACGCCATCGGCGACCCGCACGGACCCGCCGCCGTCGAGTGCGACCGTCTTGGTCGGGTGCATCCCGCTCCCGAACCCCACGGTGCCCAGGTACGGAGCGAAGCCGATCGACTCGGGAACGCGGAGCACGGCGACGGTGCGCTCTCGGTCGTACGTCGTGTCGTTGGAGTGCTCGGTGTAGTGCACGTGGCAGAGGGCACCGCGCTCGGCGCCGGAGATGATGCCGGCGACAGCACCCTTGATCGAGAGGGCGTCTTCGCCCAAAAGGCCGCCCGACCGGGGCAGATCGATTTGCTCGGCATAGACGAGCCCGTGCTCCTTGGCGAATGCGCGCAGCGCCTCAGGCTTCCCTGCCACCTCGCTCACAGCGCGGAATTTAGATGAGTTACCCCTCCTGGCCGGGGGATGGCCCCCGATATACTTGCCTCTCGCGGACGTCGAGAAAGACCGGAGGTTCTAATCCCGCGGCCACTCGCAGCCGATCTAGAGGATGGAGCACCGGCGCTGTCGCGTCCCCCGGCGTAGCTAGAACTTAGGCACGGTAGGCACGGAAAACCAGGAAGACCGGATTTAGAACAGGATCAGATTTGTTCGAGCGATTCACAGAGCGGGCACGGCAGGTGGTCGTCCTGGCCCAGGAAGAGGCGAGGACGCTCAAGCACAACTACATCGGCACCGAGCACATCCTGCTCGGGCTGCTTCGCGAGGAGGAGGGCCTGGCAGCCCGCGTCCTCGAGTCACTCGACATCACGGTTGAGCGCGTTCGTGCCCAGGTCGTGCGGATCGTCGGTTCCGGCGAAGAGGTCACCTCGGGCCAGATTCCCTTCACGCCGCGCGCGAAGAAGGTCCTCGAGCTCGCCCTGCGTGAGGCGCTGAGCCTCGGCCATAACTACATCGGCACCGAGCACATCCTGCTCGGGCTGGTGCGCGAGAACGAGGGTGTCGCCGCCCGCATCCTGCTCGATTTCGATGCCGACTCGGAAAAGATCCGCAACGAGGTCATCCGGATGCTCTCCGGCCCCGGCGGGCGCCGCCAGGGCTCCGGTGGCGGCTCCGGCGAGGGCAAGAAGTCCTCGAAGCTGCTCGACCAGTTCGGGCGCAACCTCACCAAGCTGGCCTCCGAGGGCAAGCTCGATCCCGTCATCGGTCGCGAGACCGAGGTCGAGCGGATCATGCAGATCCTCTCGCGCCGCCAGAAGAACAACCCCGTCCTGCTGGGTGAGCCCGGTGTCGGCAAGACCGCCATCGTCGAGGGCCTCGCTTCGCGAATCACCCGCGGTGAGGTTCCAGAGCTGCTCAAGAACAAGCAGATCTACACGCTCGATCTGGCTGCGCTGGTCGCCGGCTCGAAGTACCGAGGCGAGTTCGAGGAGCGCCTGAAGAAGGTGATGAAGGAGATCACCCAGCGCGGTGACATCGTCCTTTTCATCGACGAGCTCCACAACCTCGTCGGCGCCGGTGCCGCCGAGGGCGCGATCGACGCCGCCTCGATCCTGAAGCCGGCGCTCGCCCGCGGCGAGCTGCAGACGATCGGAGCGACGACGCTCGACGAGTACCGCAAGTACCTCGAACGCGACTCAGCGCTCGAGCGCCGCTTCCAGCAGATCAAGGTCGAGGAGCCGTCGATCCCCGACACGGTGAAGATCCTCGAGGGCCTGCGCGAGCGCTACGAGGACCACCACAAGGTCAACATCACCGACGACGCCCTCGAGGCGGCCGCTGAACTCGCCGACCGCTACATCTCCGACCGATTCCTGCCCGATAAGGCGATCGACCTGATCGACGAGGCGGCATCGCGGATGCGTATTCGCTCGATGAGCCAACCGCCCGTCTACCGCGATCTCGAGGAGGAGATCGAGGAGACCCGGCGCGCCAAGGAGGCCGCGATCGAGGCGCAGGAGTTCGAGAAGGCCGCGAACCTGCGCGACACCGAGCGCCAGATGACCAACCGAAAGCGCGAGCTCGAGGACCAATGGGAGTCGGGCGAGGCCGGTGAGCGCCCCGCCGTCGGCGAGGAAGAGATCGCGGACATCGTCTCGATGTGGACCGGGATCCCCGTCTTCAAGCTGACCGAGGCCGAGACGCGCAAGCTCATCCGCATGGAGGAGGAGCTCCACAAGCGGGTCATCGGACAGCACGTCGCGATTGAGGCCGTTTCGAAGGCGATCCGCCGCTCACGCGCCGGGATCAAGGACCCCAAGCGCCCCGCAGGCTCGTTCATCTTCCTCGGCCCATCGGGCGTCGGCAAGACCGAGCTTGCGCGAACCCTTGCCGAGTTTTTGTTCGGCGACGAGGACTCGATGATCCGCATCGACATGTCGGAGTACATGGAGAAGCACGCCGTTTCACGACTGGTCGGCTCGCCGCCCGGCTACGTCGGCTACGACGAGGGCGGCCAGCTCACCGAGGCCGTGCGTCGCAAGCCGTACTCGGTGCTGCTGCTCGACGAGATCGAAAAGGCCCACCCGGACGTCTTCAACATCCTCTTGCAGATCCTCGAGGACGGGCGCCTGACCGACGCTCAGGGCCGCACGGTCGACTTCCGCAACACCATCGTGATCATGACCTCGAACATCGGCGCGAAGGACATCGCCCGCAACGTCTCCTTCGGTTTCGCCATCTCCGATGACGAGACCGGAGCGTCGTACAAGGACATGAAGGACCGGATCATGGGCGAGTTGAAGAAGGTCTTCCGCCCCGAGTTCCTCAACCGCATCGACGAGGTCATCGTCTTCCACAAGCTCGCCAAGGAGGAGATCAAGGAGATCGTGGACCTCCTGATCACCCGGGTGCGGGCACAGGTCGCTGAGCACGAGCTTCAGCTCGAGCTCACCGATGCCGCGAAGGACCTTCTCGCCGACAAGGGCTGGGATCCGTCGATGGGTGCCCGCCCGCTGCGGCGCGCAATCCAGCGTTACATCGAGGACCCACTTGCGGACGAGGTCCTGCGCCAGGGTCCGGGCTCGATCGTCAGCGGGACGACGGTGCTCATCGACGTCGACGCAAAGAGCGACGACGAGGAGCGTCCACTCTCGCTGAAGCTCGTCAAGCCGCGCAAGCGCAAGGCAAAGGAAGACGAGAAGGAGCCGGTTGGCGTCGGTGCCGCCAAGAGCGACGGCGACTCGGATGAGGACGCCGGCGCCGGCGACGCGCCGGCCGACGACTCGGTCTGAGTCGAGCAGGGGGGCCTTGGCGTTCGATGCGCGCGCTTGGCTCCATCGCACTCGTGGCCGTGATCGCCGTGGGCCTGACGGCAGCGGTTGAGGCGAGCTCCAGCGGGCGAGCGAAGTTTGTCAAACGCGCTGACGACGTCTGCCAGGTCAAGCGCAACGACGCCGCGCGCAAGATCGCACGCGGGATAAAGCATCTCGATCGCGGTCGCGTGCCGCGTGCCGGTCGCGACTTCGCTGCGGCCTACCGAGAGCTGCGCCAGGGCTATCGGCGCATCTCGCGACTGCCGCGACCGCCTGGTGACCGTCAGCGGATCGCGAAATGGCTGCATCGCGAGCGCGAGGCGACCGCCACCGGCGTGGACGCCGCTGTCGCCCTGCAGCTGCGCCGCCTCGATGCCGCGGCCCGCCTGACCGCGAAGTCGGCCGCGCTCGAACGCAACGCGTACCGGGTCGTGCGCAATCTCGACTTCGTTCACTGCCGGCCCCTCTAGATCGCTCGCTCAGTCGCTGGCCTCCGTAACCGGCGCACCCGCTCACACCGCGGGCTAGGGTGCCGCCGATGGGTGCTGGGAGGAGGACCTCGCGACGCGAACTGCTGCGCGACGCCGCCGTCGGTGCGACCGCGATCTCACTCGCGAGCGCTCCGGGCGCCGCGGCAATAGCCCGCGCGGGTGGCAGGCGTCGCCGGGTCGCGGTCCTGGGCGGCGGCATGGCTGGGCTGGCGGCAGCGCACGAGCTGATCGAACGTGGCTTCGATGTCACGATCTACGAACGAGGAACTCTGGGCGGCAAGGCCCGCAGCATCCCGGTGCGTGGCTCAGCGGCCGGGGGCAGGCTGCGTCTGCCGGGCGAGCACGGCTTTCGGTTCTTTCCCGGCTTCTATCACCACGTCCCCGACTCGATGCGGCGAATCCCGTTCCCCGGCAATTCAAACGGCGTTCACGACAACCTGCTCGACGCCACCGAGACGAGCTCGCCGCGATCAGAGGGGCGCGCCGACGGCACGCTCTTCGGCACGGTCCCCGATCCCGCGCAGGCGGCAACGCCCGCGGGCATGCAGCGGATCCTCGTCGAGGAGTTCGTCAAGCAGCAGGGTGTCCGCCCGGAGGAGGCCGAGTTCTTCGCAAACCGGCTGATGGTCTTCTTCACCTCCAGCGAGGAGCGCCGTTTCGGCCAATGGGAGAACGTCACGTGGTGGGAGTACGTTCGGGCCGAGGGCAAGTCGGAGGAGTATCAGCGCGTCATCGCCCGCGGTCTCACCCGCAGTCTCGTCGCCGCCAAGGAAACCGTTGCCTCGACTCGCACGATCGGGAACATGGCGGAGGCCTTCGTGATGAACATCATGGGCCGCGGCAACGACGGCGCTCCCGACCGAGTCCTCAACGCGCCCACCGACGAGGCGTGGATCGACCCCTGGGTCCAGCACCTGCTCAAGCTCGGCGTGCGGTTCGAGGTCGGCCAGACCGTCGAGGCGCTCGAGGTCCAGGGCGGCAAGATCGCCGCCGCTCGAGTCGTGGATCGGCGCGGCGGGCGTCGGCGACGAATCGAAGCCGACTGGTTCGTCTGCGCGATGCCAGCCGACCGCGCTCGCAAGCTCTGGTCGCGAGGCATCCTTCGCCTCGATCCGCGGCTCGAGCTGATGAACGAGCTCTACGTCGACTGGATGAATGGCATCCAGTTCTATCTGCGTCGCGACATCGGCCTGATTCGCGGTCACCTCACGTTCGTCGACGCCCCCTGGGCGCTGACCGCGCTGACGCAGGCGCAATTCTGGGAGAACCACGACTTCGCTCGCGACTACGGCGACGGCGAGGCCGTTGATTGCCTCTCGGTCGACATCTCCGACTGGGACTCGCCCGGGGTTCTCTTCGACAAGCCGGCCAAGCTCTGCAACCCGCGTGAGATCAAGGCGGAGGTATGGGCACAGCTCAAGGCCCATCTCGAGGACACCGGCGAATCGGTCCTCCCCGACGATGTTCTGCACTCCTGGTTTTTGGATCCGGCCATTCGCTGGTCCAAGCGCGAGGGTCGCAACCGAAACCACGAGCGTCTGCTCGTCAACACCGTTGGCTCTTGGCCCAAGCGTCCGTCGGCCCGAACGGAGATTCCGAACTTCTTTCTCGCCGGCGACTACGTGCAGACCGATATCGACCTCGCGACCATGGAGGGCGCGAACGAATCCGCCCGTGCCGCTGTCAACGCCCTGCTCGAGACCGCCGGCTCGCAGGCCACGCCGGCGGCGATGTACAGGCTCTACGACCCACCCGAATACGAGCCGGCAAAGCGAACCGACGCCGAGCTCTACGCCGCCGGGCTGCCGAACGCGCTCGACCGGCCCGCCTGAGTAAGCCTTCCCCGAGTCAGCAGCCAGCGCCGAGACGGTCCCTGCGGTCGGCGAAGACCCTGTCCTTGCCGGGTCCGCAGCGGATGCGGTCGCGTGCGCCGTCGCGCGCGCGGATGACGTCGTCACCTGGGCCGCCCCCGAGTACGTCGCGTCCCGCGCCACCCTTGAGTCTGTCGGCGCCAGCGCCGCCCTTGAGGCGATCGGCGCCGTCGTCGCCGCCGATGCGATCATTTCCCCTGTTGCCGTAAAGGCAGTCGTCGCCAGCTCCGCCTCGCAGACGATCAGCGCCACCGCGACCTCGGATCGCGTCGCCGGCGCCGCTCGGAGGCAGCGTCACAGCTGTGTCCTTTCCATTCGTGCCGAGTTGCGGGAGGGCGCAGGGTTCCCCGGTGTTGCCGCGTTCGGATGACGACCCCTCGCGCGGGGTGTGCGCATCGGAGACGAACGAGTAGCCGTCCGGATGACCATCGGGGCGCATTGATGGACAGCCCGTTCGCATGTCGTCGCAGGTGACCTCTTTGCCGTCGGCGTGGAGGTCGTAGCGGGAGAAGCGATAGAAGGAGAACAGGTTCGGGTCGTTGTTGGCGTCGATCGAGCCGCCACGCTGGTCGTTTCGCCAACGATCCGTCAGCAGGCGCCGGTCGGCCTCCTCGACGTCGCAGTTGCCCCCGTCGGCGCAGCGCACATATTTGTCGAACCAGGCGAGCGTGTACCACGCGATCATGTCGGTCCCGCGCAGGGTGGCGAGTCCGAGCACCCCGGTCGTGTTGCCCGGAATGAACGCCGACTCCTCGTGGGTGCCGCCGCGGATGTGAAACTGCATCGAGTCAACGCCGGCTTCCCTGTAGGCCAGAAAGGCGTCGTTTCCGGTCTGGGGCTCGGGATCGGATCTGTTCGGCGCTGGAGCGATTCCGTAGTCGTTCGAAATCCCAATGGCGGGCTTGGTGATCGCGACGTCCGTGGGTCGCGGCGATGATCCGGAGACGCAGGTGGGTAGGCCGCCAGGCCCTTCGCCAGAGTCCTCGTCTGCGCTCGGTGCTCGAAGGTTGTCCCAGGCGGCGACCGCGTCGACGCGCGGGTCGAGCTGGCCGATGTACGAGACGGCGGCGGCGCCGAGCGAGTGGCCGGCGATCCCGACCCGGGTCGGGTCGACGAGATCGGCCAGCGGGTTGTACGCGGCGTTGAGCCCTGCGCCAGCGCGACGATCCTGCTTCGGTGAGTGGTCGGTGCCGCTCGAGCAGCTCGGCCGCGGGTCGTAGGGCTCCGCGGCGGTCGACAGCATGAAGTCGAGGGCGTCCTCGGTGCCGTCGTAGAACGGCCGGGCGGCTTGCGAGGGGACCCCGTCGAGCAGGTCCGCGCCCTCGCCGTAGGTGTCGGATCGCCCCTGGCCCTGGGTGTCGTAGGTGAGGACGACGTAGCCGTGCTTGGCGAGGGTGGCTGCCGTGCCCCAGTAGAGGCGCTCGGGCGCCTGGACCGAGCCGGTCGTGATCACGACCGCCGGGCGAGGGCCGAGGTTGTCGCGGGTGGCCCAAACGTGTCCTGACAGGGTCGAGCCGTTGCGGGCGGTGAACAGCACCGGCTTGCGGATCGCGAAGCCAAGATCCGGCCAGTCGTAGAACCGGACATCGCCGGCGCACTCATTGCCTCCGTTCGCGCAGATGTTGCCGCTGAAGTTGCGCTCGGGGTCGGCAGCAACGATCTGTGCGGTCTCGGTCTCGTTGTCGAGATTGGCGCGCTGGAGGCGCAGCTGGAACTCCGGCGTCAGCGTGACGTACTGCTCGCGCTCCGCAGTTTTCGCGAAGTTCTTCGCCTCGAGGTTCGGATCGAAGGCGGTCGCCATGGCGGGGAGGGCCAGCGCAAGGGTCGCGGCGCCGAACGCAGTCAGATGACGCAAAGACGCCATCAGCGCATCCTCCTTGACGAAGTCGACACGTGCGCCAGTTGATGCGTCGGGCGCCATACGTACGATCGCCCAATGTCGCCGCGCGCCGCATCGTCGTTCTTCTGCCAGGAGTGCGGGCACGAGTCGCTGGCGTGGTCTGGACGATGTGCCGGCTGCGGCGGCTGGAACACGATGGTTGAAGCGCCCAAGGCCGAGCCAAAAGCAGGCAAGAGCTCGAAGCGCGGCGGCGGAGGCCGCACGCCCGGCAGGCCCATTGCGCTCCGGGATGTCTCGGCCCCGAAGGTGGCTCGGCTCGAGACCGGCATCGACGAGCTGGACCGAGTTCTGGGTGGCGGGCTTGTCCCGGGCTCACTCGTCCTCCTCGGCGGCTCGCCGGGGATCGGCAAGTCGACGCTCACCGGCATGGCGCTTGGCAACCTGCACGGCGCCGGCCACAAGGTCCTCTACGTCTCGGGCGAGGAGTCGACAGCGCAGGTCAAGCTCCGCGCTGAGCGACTGGGCGAAACGGCGCTTGGCGTCCCAGCCCTCGCCGAGACATCGCTTGGGGCGGTGGTCGCGACGCTCGAGGCCGAGCGCCCTGCTGTCTGCGTGATCGACTCGATTCAGACACTTCACACCGAGGGCCTGACGGGAGCTCCTGGGTCCGTCGGCCAGGTTCGCGAGGCGGCTGGCGCGATCATGGAGGTCGCGAAGCGGCTCGACTGCGCCGTGATCCTGGTCGGCCATGTCACCAAGGACGGCGCCGTCGCCGGCCCGCGAGTGCTCGAGCACCTGGTCGACTGCGTGCTGTTCTTCGAGGGCGAGCGCGAGCGCAGCTTCCGCACGCTGCGCGCGCTCAAGAACCGTTTCGGCGCGACGAGCGAGGTGGGGGTTTTCGAGATGCGTTCCGGCGGGCTTGTCGAGGTGGTCGATCCGTCGGCGCGGTTTGTCGCGGAGGCGAGCGCGGCGCCGGGTTCGGTGGTGCTGTGCTCGATGGAGGGCACGCGGCCGCTGCTGGTCGAGGTACAGGCTTTGGTTGCTCCGACCGAGATCGAGCATCCGCGGCGCGTCGCGAACGGCATCGATCGAAACCGGCTGGCGATGATCCTGGCCGTGCTCGCGCGCCACGGCGGCCCCTCGCTCGCAGGCGCCGACGTCTTCGTGAACGTGGCTGGCGGCGTTCGCGTCGACGAGCCCGGTGCTGACCTGGCCGTTGCACTCGCGCTTGCGTCCGCCCATCGCGGCGAAGCGCTGGCGGATACAGAGGGCAGGCCGCTCGCCTGCTTTGGCGAAGTTGGCCTGACCGGGGAGCTGCGGCCCGTCGCACACGACGACCGGCGAGTGGCCGAGGCAGTCAAGTTCGGGCTGACTCCGGTGATCGGACCGCGCGGCTCAGAACCGCTCGACGGGCTGCGCGCCGAGACCTCTTTGCGAGGCGCAATCGCCGCGGCCCGACGGCGGGTTGGCGGGCGCGAAATCGCAGCCGCTTGACAAGCGCCATTCCGAGCTATCCACGCGGAATTGGCCTGAATGCTTGGAAAGCAGGGCTTTTGCCAAAATGTGTAAGTGGCGCACGCTGTCGATGAGTTGACGGAGCTGGAGGCTCGCCAGGATCCCCGCCTTCTACGCGCTCTCGACATGGTTGCCCCCGGCAATCCGCTGCGCGAGGGCATCGACAACATCATCCACGCGCGGACCGGTGGCCTGCTCTTGCTGGCCGAGCCGGACGAGGTTTCGTTTTTGTTCTCGGGAGGGCTTCGACTCGACGTCGATTACACGCCCGGGCTGCTCTACCAGGTGGCGAAGATGGACGGCGCAATCGTGCTGCCGCCCTCGGCCGATCGAATCCTGTGGGCGAACGTGCAGCTGATGCCCGATCCGACGATCCTCTCGATGGAAACCGGTACTCGTCACCGCACGGCCGAGCGCGTCTCGAAGCAGACAAAGGCGCTGGTCATCGCGATCTCGCAGCGGCGCGACGTGGTCTCGCTCTACGTCGATGGCATCAAGTACATCCTCGAGGACATCCCATCGGTGCTCTCAAAGGCCAACCAGGGCCTGGCGACGTTGGAGAAGTACCGTGCCCGCCTCGACCAGGCCGGATCGAGGCTGACCGCGCTCGAGTTTGCGGGCGGCGTTGTCCTTCACGACGTTCTCTCCGTTCTGCAGCGCACCGAGCTGGTGACTCGCATGGCCACCGAGGTCGAGCGGTACATCATCGAGCTAGGCGCCGAGGGCAGACTGATCGAGATGCAGCTCGAGGATTCAGTGATGGGCGTGATGGCCGAGCGTGCCGCGCTCGTTCGCGACTACACGACGATTGACGCCGAGAACGAGGTCGAGCGCGTGCTCGCCGAGCTCGGCGGTCTCGAACACACAGAGCTTCTCGACTTCGGGCGGCTCGCTGAGCTGCTCGGATACGACCGCAAGACCGACACGCTCGAGTACGCGGTGGCCCCTCGCGGCTATCGGGTGCTCTCCGGCGTGCCGCGGCTACCTCGTCTGGTTGCCCAGAAGGTCGTCAACCACTTCGGCGATCTCGAAGGGCTGGTGAGTGCGTCGGACGTCGACCTCGAGCTGGTCGACGGGGTCGGCGCGGGCCGCGCAAGGGAGATCCGAGAGGGGATCCGCAGGCTTCAGGAGGTCGACATCGTCGACCGATACCGGTAATCCGACGGCCGCCCCGAGCGGCCGTCTCTATGTAGGAGGCAGAGACATCACAGACACAGCACTGGAGGAGACGGAGGAGGACCTCATCGGCGAGGTCGAGGATCTCGAGCCCGCGGTGTGCGAGTTCCAGGTCGGCGACAACGTCGTCTATCCACATCACGGAGCAGGCGTGGTGCTCAAGCGCGAGTCGCGGGACATGATGGGCGAGTCGCAGGACTACCTCACGATCAAGATCCTCCACAACGACATGACCGTGATGGTGCCGGCGTGCAACGCCCACCGCGCGGGCCTGCGCAGGGTCATCGACGAAGAGGCCGTTCGCAAGGTGATCAGCGTGCTCACCGGCGAGGTCTCGGAGATGCCAAAGAACTGGAATCGCCGGTTCAAGTACAACCGAGAGAAGATCAAGACCGGCGATGTGTACGAGCTCGCTGAAGTCGTCCGCAACCTCGCGATCCGCGAGTGGGAGAAGGGGCTCTCAACGGGCGAGAAGCAGATGTATACCCGCGCCAAGAAGATCCTCGCCTCGGAGTTCATGTACGCCCTCGATAAGGACGAGGACGGCGCCGAGGAGTACATCGACGGCCTCCTGGAGGAGCGCTTCGGCGCACCAGCCACGGCCTGAAGGCCATCCAACCGTCGCACTGATTGCGGCCGCCGGCTCCGGAGAGAGGCTCGGAGCCGGCGGTCCCAAGGCGCTCGTCGAACTCGCCGGGCGGCCGATGCTCGCCTGGTCGGTCGCCGCCTTCGCGGCGGCGCCTAGCGTCGGGCTGATCGTCGTCGCGGCACCACCGGGCGCCGAGGAAGAGGTCGAGCGGATCGCCGGTGGCGTTGCGGAGGCGACGCACGTCATCGTCGTCGCGGGCGGTGCTTCGCGGGCTGAATCGGTGGGACTGGGGCTGGCTGAGGCCCCGGCCAGTGCTGAGGTCGTCGCGGTGCACGATGCGGCCCGCCCGTTGCTGACACCTCAGCTGATCGAGACGCTGATCGCAAGGCTCGAGAGCCGGCCCGAGGTCGCTGGCGTCATCGCCGCAGCGCCACTGGTCGACACGGTCAAGAGGGTGGAGGGGGAGCGGATCGTGGCGACGCCCGACCGATCGGTGCTCTGGTCGGCGCAGACGCCGCAGGTGTTCCGCGCGAACCTCCTACGCGAAGCGCACGACGATGTCGAGGCCGCCTCGAGTGCGACTGACGATGCGATGCTGATAGAGGCGCGAGGGGGTGCGGTGCTCGTCGAGGCGTCACCGCACCCGAACCTCAAGGTGACGACGGAAGCGGACCTGGTTGTCGCCGCCTCCTTGCTGGCCTAGTCCGGCGGGGCCTCCGCGAACTGCGGCGCGTCGCCGCCGATCTCGTGCCAGTCAGCCTTGTATGCGACCTGGAGGTGGAAGGCCGGCTCCATATCGAGCTCGCGCATCAGCCCCGCGGCGACGAAGTACTTGCCGCCGAGATCGTCGTAGAGGCTCGATCCGCAGTTGCTGCAGAAGTTGCGCGGAGCGAACTCGCTCTCGTAGGTCGAGACCAGTTCCTCGCCCTTGGTGAACTTGAAGTTCTGCTCGGCGACAACGACGCCGGCGAGGCTCGAGCCCGTCCAACGCTGGCAGCGAGTGCAATGGCAGTAACCCATCGACTCCGGTTCCTGCACCTCGTACTCCACGCCGTCGCACAAGCATGCACCCTTGAGCGTCTCAGTCATCCTGACCCCTTATCTGTTGGCGTTTGGCTACTTTGGCCACGCTATCACCGGCCTGGGCTAGTCGCGCACCATCGTCCACAGGAGCGCGATCGAGAACGCGATCACGCCGAAGCTGAGCGCGGTGGCGAAGTTGGCGGCGCCGAGAGCCGCCGCGATCGCGGTGACGGCGGCGAAGATCGCAAAGACGGGCCCGAGGTCGGTGGCGGTGCGGCTCATTGGCCTGGCAGCTTGCCAGGCTTGGCGTCGGGACTGCGGCGACTGTGGCCGAGCGGTAGCCCGGCGCTCTCGCGCGCTGCGTCGTCGAGGTGCGCGCGGCGGCGGCGGACGTAGAAGCGCCTTTGGACGTAGAGGGTTGCGACGCCCGCGAGAGTGATGCCGGTGAGGTTGACACCGAGTTGAAGCAGGGCGCCCGCGAACTCGTTCCACTCGGCAAATGCGGCGGCGACGCCGACGTTGGCTGCGGCAGGGATGGTGGTGACCGAAACGAGGACGCCGATGAGCGCACCGGACTTCGCTGAGGTCAGCGAAAGGACGCCGGCGCATCCGGCGATCATGGCGACGAGCGCCGAGAACGCGTCCGGATGCGAGATGAAGTCGGTGAGTGGGTGCTCGCCGACGACGAAATCGCCGGGAGTCAGATCCACCGCTCTGATGATCAGCGAGAGCGTCAGCGCCGCGGCGACTCCGACCGGGAAGCCCACGGCCAGCGCTCGTAGCGAGCGCGTTGCAACGTCGCGGCGCCGTTGGACGAGCGCGACGCAAAGGCCGGCGAGAGGCCCGAACTCCGGGCCCACGATCATCGAACCCACGATCAGGATGGGGGAGTCGAGGAAGATGCCGACCGAGGCGATCATGCACGCGAGCGCCATGAACGCAAGGAAGACGCCGTTCAGCTCGATGTTCTCCGATGTACGCGCCTCGACCTCTTCCCAGACCACTGCATCGCCGGGATGACCTCGCGCCGCCTTCTCGGCGGCAGCTGCAACGGCCGAGATAGCTGAATCGATGTGCTCGATCGCGATCGAGCCCTCGGTGTCGACGTTCAGCTCGCGCAGGTCTGAGACCAGCACGCTGGCGTCCTCGCGTGCGACATCACAGAGGATCACGTCCCCCTCGGGCTTGCGCGCGGCACCCGGCAGGTAGATCACGTTCGTGGCCGACGGGGAATTCTCGAGCAGCTCGAGTACGTGTTCGCAATGGCTCGCCGGGGCCACGATCCGCATGTGAACCATCGCTGGGTAGCGTAAGCGCCCGTGCTGACCGACTACCACGTCCATCTGCGCCCCGATGAGCTTGATGCAAGTCCGGACGAGTACTTCACCGAGCACAACGTCGAGCGCTACACATCGGCCGCTTCCGCAGCCGGGATCAACGAGCTAGGCGTCTCCGAGCACATCCACCGCTTCACCGACGCGCTGACGATCTGGGACCACCCCTTCTGGCAGCAGAACGCGAGCGACGACCTGGCCGCGTACTGCGAGTTCGTCGACTCGACTCCTTTGCGGCTGGGGATCGAGATGGATTTCGTCACCGGGCGCGAGGACCGGATCGCGAACGTCCTCGAAAGCCACGACTTCGACTACGTCGTCGGGTCGGTGCACTTCGTCCGCAACGAGGCCGTTGACGACGACGTTTACGACCTCTGGGACTCGGTTTCCGACCCGGATCGTGTCTGGAAGCTCTACTTCGACACGCTCGCCGAGGCGATCGCGACGGGCCTCTACGACATCGCAGCGCATCCCGACCTGGTCAAGGTCTGGGGTGACGGAAGACCCGCGCCCACCCGCGACCCGCGCTTTTACTACGAGCCGGCAGTGGCCGCGATCGCCGAGACCGACACCGCTGTCGAGTTCTCAACCGCCGGCTGGCGAAAGCCGGTGGCCGAGCAGTACCCGGCGCGCGCGTTTGCCGAGATGTGTCTCGACGCGGGGGCGACGTTCGCCCTGTCCTCGGACGCGCACGTGCCCGAGCAGCTCGGCTTCGAGTACGAGCGGGCCGTGGAGACCCTGCGCGAGTGGGGCATCGAGGAGATCGCTGTCTTCGAAGGCCGCGAGCGACGCCGGGAGGCTCTCGGCTGATGCGGGTCGGAATCGGCTACGACAGCCACCGCTTTGCCGAGGGTCGCCGGCTTGTCCTGGGCGGGATCGAGATCGAGCACGTACAGGGGCTCGAGGGCCACTCCGATGCCGACGTGATCACACACGCGATCATCGACGCGCTTCTCGGGGCAGCTGGCCTCGGGGATCTCGGCGCCCACTTTCCGCCGGACGACGAGAAATGGCGGGATGCCGACTCGCTCGATCTACTGCGAACGGTCATTGGGATGCTCGACGGTCGTGTCGGCAACGTCGACGCCTCCGTCATCTGCGAATCACCGAAGCTGGCACCCCATCGGGCGGAGATCGAAAACAGTCTCAGCGAGGTGATCGGCGCGCCGGTGAGCGTGAAGGCGACGACGAACGAGGGCATGGGTTTCACCGGCCGTGGCGAGGGAATTGCCTGCATTGCAGTGGCGCTCATCACGAGCGACTCCGTCTAGGGTCTCAGCATGGATTTCGATCGCCCCAAAGCCATCGCTCGCCGCGTCAAGCTCGGCTCGCTCGGCTCCCTGCCAGACGTCCCGTTCAACCTGAAAACGCTGGCGGAGGCCGGGGTCATTCGGCCGATGCGGCCCGACAAGCTCGCCCGTGTCGTTCGCGAGCTCGCCAGGTGGGGCGCCTCACCGGCGGCGGGGATCATCGGCGCGGCGATTACGCATCCGGACGATGTCGGGCTGATCGACGAGAAGGGCGAGCTGACCTTCGGCGAGCTCGACCGTCGGTCCAACGCGCTGGCGCGGGCCCTCGCCGATGAGGGCGTCGGGCCTGGCGACGGCATCGCGATCATGACTCGAAACCACCGCGGTTTCGTCGACGCGACGCTGGCGGTCTCAAAGCTCGGCGCCCACGGGCTCTACATGAACACGGCCTTCTCGGGCCCCCAGCTCGTCGACGTGATGGAGCGCGAGGGTCCCGAGATCCTTATCTACGACGCCGAGTTCTCCGAGCTTCTCGGCGAGGCAAAGGACGAGGCCAAGCGCTTCGTCGCCTGGAGTGACGAGGGCTCGAACGGCGCCGACATGACCACCGACGATCTGATCGAGCAGGCTGACGACGCGCCGCTCTCGCCGCCGCAGGAAACAGGTCGCTTCGTGATTTTGACCTCGGGCACGACGGGCACCCCGAAGGGTGCCCAGCGCGCAGCGCCCGACACGCTGAGCCCGCTCGCCGCGATGTTCTCGCGGATCCCGCTTCGCGCCGGCGAGAGGACGGTGATCGCCGCGCCGCTGTTTCACTCGTGGGGTTTCGCCCACTTCGTCCTCGGCCTCTCGTTGAACTCCACGTACGTGCTGCAGCGCAAGTTCGATCCGGAGGAGACGCTGAAGGCAATCGCCGAGCATGAGGCGAGCGCGCTCGTCGTTGTCCCGGTGATGATGCAGCGCATCCTCCAGCTGCCGAAGGAGACGCTCGACAAATACGACCTGCCGAGCCTTCGAGTCACCGCGGCGAGCGGGTCGGCGCTGCCCGGTCCGTTGGCCGAGAAGTGGATGGATCAGTTCGGCGACAACCTCTACAACCTCTACGGCTCGACCGAGGTCGCCTGGGCGACGATCGCAACGCCTGCCGACCTACGCGCCGCGCCCGGTACCGCGGGACTCCCTCCACGCGGAACGGTGGTCAAGATCGTCGACAACGAGGGCAGCGCAGAGGTCGAGGAGGGGGAGACCGGGCGCGTCTTCGTCGGCAATGAGATGGCCTTCGAGGGCTATACCGGCGGTGGCGGCAAGGACGAATACCAGGGCCTGTTGTCCTCCGGTGACGTCGGGCACTTCGACGAGGCAGGACGGCTGTTCCTCGACGGCCGCGACGACGAAATGATCGTCTCCGGGGGCGAGAACGTCTTCCCGCGCGAGATTGAGGATCTGCTCGCCGGCCACGACTCGGTCAAGGAGGTCGCGGTGATAGGCGTCGACGACGATGAGTTCGGCCAGCGGCTGAAGGCCTTTGTCGTCCTGGGCGACGGCGAGTCGCTCGACGAGGACGCCGTCAAGGCCCACGTCAAGAAGAACCTTGCGCGCTACAAGGTCCCTCGCGAGGTCGAGTTTCTCGATTCCCTCCCTCGGAACGCCACCGGCAAGGTCCTCAAGCGCGAGCTGGCCTGAGCCGTTTCTTCGGACGCTAATCGGGGTAATTCCCGGATATGGCACCACCAAGAGGCGTAAGGAAGGGCAGCAAGCGCGCTCGTCAGTACGAGGCGGTCAAGGAGAGCGAGAAGAAGGCCGGCCGTTCAGAGAGCCGCGCCGAGGAGATCGCCGCGCGCACGGTCAACAAGGAAAAGGCGCGATCGGGAGAGTCGCGAACGGCATCGCGCAGCTCGAAGAGCGACATCTCATCCGGGCGCCGCGGCGGCAAGCGGTCGGGTAGCGGCCCCGGTGGCAGGACCCGAGAGCAGCTCTACAACGACGCGAAGAAGCTCAACATCGCGGGCCGCTCGAAGATGAACAAAAAGCAGCTGCTCGCGGCCGTCAATCGTAAGAAGGGCTCGTAGCGCGGGGTTCGCGGGACTCGTCGAGTGAGATGTCGGGCATGACGCGGTCCAGCCAGGACGGCAGCCACCAGGCCCGGTCGCCGAGCAGCGTCACCACTGCGGGCGCGATGACCATGCGGACGATGAGCACGTCGATCAGGATCGCGAGCCCGAGGGACATGCCGAACATCTTCCCGATGAGGTCGGGGGCGGTGACGAACGAGATGAACACCGCGGCCATGATCAGGCCGGCAAAGACGACCACCTTGCCGATGCGTCCCATCCCGTGGATGACGCTCTCGCGGGGATCGTCACCCTCCTTGTAGGCCTCGTGGATCCGGCTGAGCAAAAAGACGTTGTAGTCCATGCTCAGTCCGAACAGGATCGCGAACAGCATCACCGGCAGAAACGAGATGATCGGCACGCCGGATTCGGCGCCGATCAGGTTCGCGCCGATGCCCTCCTGAAACACGGCGACCACGACCCCATAGGCCGCGGCAACCGAAAGCAGGTTGAAGGCCGCCGACACCAGTGGAATCCACAGCGAGCGAAAGGCCATCGCCAGCAGAAGCACGGAGAGGCCGATTACGACCGCGATGAAGAGGGGCAGGCGGCTCGAGACCTTGTCTGACGTGTCCTCGAACACCGCGACATTGCCGCCGACAAAGACCTCGAGCGGAGTGCCGGCAGTGGCCTCGGGGATCACCTCCGCGCGCAGGCGGTCCAGCAGCGCCGACGTCTCGGCGTCCTGCGGTGCGGTTGCGGGGATCGCGAAGATCGTCGCCATCTCGCCGTCCTCGCTGGGCGCGGCCGGAGGCACCGAGACGATGCCTTCGGTGTCCGCGACGGCCTGGCGCAGGTTCTCGAGCTGGCTCTCAGTCTCCGGCGCGCCGTTCGGGGTGTCGACGGCCAGCAGGAACGGACCGTTCGAGCCAACGCCGAAGGCCTCAGTGAGCTGGTCGTAGGCAACCCGCTGCGTACGCGACTCCGCCTGGTTGCCGTCATCGGGCTGTCCGATGCGCATGTTGATGACGGGGAAGGCGAAGATCAGCAGGACCACCACGCCCGCCGTGATCGACGCCCACGGCCTGCGGGTGACCAGCTCGCCCCAGCGGCTGAAGGCGGGGGAGACCTGGACGTGCTCGGGCTTCTTCGGGATCAGACGGCGACCGAAGATGCCCATCATGATCGGCAGGATCGTCAGCGCCGACAGGACCACCGCCGCGATGGCAATGGCCGCACCGACGCCCATCTTGCCGATGTACGGAACGCCGACCACCAACAGCCCAGCGATCGCCACCATCACGATCAGGCCGGCCGTGAGCACCGCCATGCCAGAGGTCGCCGACGCGCGGGCGGCGGCGTCCGCGACCCCGTCGCCGGCGGCCCGCTGCTCGCGATAGCGGCCGATGATCAAAAGCGCGTAGTCGATTCCAGCGCCGAGGCCGATCATTACTGCGAGGAAGGCGGCGAAGGTCGGCAGGCCCAAGGGGGCGGATACCGCCGCGAGAAGGATCTGCCCCGCCGCCACACCGACCAGAGCACCGATTAGCGTCGCAGCCGTCGCCGCTCCGGACCGAAACAGGAGCGTCAAGAGCACGATCGCGATGAGCACGCCGACGATCTCGCCGACGGGCGCCTCCTGCTCGGCCGCAAGGTCGATCAGCAAGCCGCGAGCCTCAACCTGCACGGCGGGCTCGGCGGTCTCGCCAGCCGCGATCAGTGCCTCCCCGTCCTCCTTTTTGAGGTCACCGGGGTCGGTCGAGTAGCGAACATCGACCGCCGCAAGACGCTGATCCGCGGAGATCTGCCCTCCCGCCTCGAACGGGCTGGTTGCGAGCTCGACGCCCTCGAGCTCGCGGACCTCAGCGAGCGCCTCGTCGATCGCCGCCCGGGGCCGCGGGTCGGAGATCCTGCCCTCGTCGATGGTGAAGACCAGCGTCGAGTCGGCACCGCCAAACGCGGGCGAGTGCGCCTGGAAGAGGTCGATCGCGTCCTGCGATTCGGTTCCAGGGAGGGTGAAATCGTCGCTGGCGCCCTCGGAGGCGCCGGCCGCGAGCACGAGCAGCGCGAGCACGGCGATGGCGCCCGCAAGGCCTCGCTTCCAATGCGAGGACAGGGTGCGCGCAATGCGCGCAAGAAGCTGGGTCATGCTGAAGGCCTTCCTTGGCGGGCAGTGTTGACGGGCGAGATCAGACCGATGTGCGCGCGATCGTCGCTCGGGGCTACAAGCCCAAGCGACGACTCCGCGAGCCTACATTGCGCGGCCGAGCTCGGGCGGCCGAGCAAGAGCTCGCGCACGGCGACCAGGCCAGCGGTGTTAGGAAGTTCGCCGACCAGCTGACCGAGGCCGTGCTGGCAGCGGTCGCGACCGATCCGCGGCTCTAAGCCGGCTGACGTTCGGCCTGGCGAGCTGCGGCCTGCTGGCGAAGGTTCTCGTGCTGGACCTCACGGCGCAGCTGTTGAAGCGAGCGGCGCAGGTGGCCACGCACCAGTGGGGCGGCGATGTGCTCGGCGATATAGCCGGTGATGCCCGCGCCGGCGACCCCGTAGGCGAAGCGGAACTCGACCTTGGTGCGGCCGCCGCCCGCGCGGCGAAGGCGCCAGCGGCCTCGCTGGTCGACGCCGGTGATCGACGACCAGGCCATGTCGAGGGGCTCGGAGAACTCGACGATCTCAACGAGCCCGCCCATCTCCGCCGAGCCGACGCGCATCAGCATGCGATACCGGGCGCCGAGGCCGGAGCGCTTATCGCCGTCGACCTCCCAGCGGGTGATGCCAGACATGAAGCGCAGCGCGTGATCGGGGTCAGCGATGTAGTCCCAGACCAGCTTTGGGGGCGCCGAAACGACGATCGACTCGCTGAGGCGCATCGCCGCTAGCCGATCACCGGGAAGCGGCGCTCCGCCGCGAGGCCGTCAAGCGTCTCCTGCATGAGCCCTGTGATGTGGGCGTAGACCTCGTCGAGGTCGGGCTCGGGGCCAAACTGCTCGCGAAGGTCGATCGGCGGGCCGACCTCGATGGTGATCTTCGCGGGAAGCGGCAGGTGGCCCAGTAGGTCGCCGATGTTGAGACCCCACGGGAGCGCCAGTGAGATCGGCAGTACCTTGAGGCGCAGGTAGCGGTCGGCGCCGGTCAGCTTCGCGAGCCAGGCGCCTCGGCTGAGAAATAGCGCGGTCTCCTGACCCCCGATTGTGACGACCGGGACGATCGGAACGTCGGCGTTGAGGGCGAGCTTGATGAAGCCTCTGCGCCCGGCGAGGTCGATCTTGTTGCGCTCCCACGACGGCCGATGGACCTCCCAGTCGCCACCGGGGAAGACGAGCACAGCCGCCCCGGCCTCCAGCGCCGCCTCGGCGTGCTTGTGCGAGGCGGCCATCGAGCCGTACTTGCGCAGCAGGGGACCGATCGGCGACGCGAGAACCAGGTTGTGGGCGAGCTGGTAGAACGGCCGTTCGACACCGAAGTAGGTGGAGAAGGCGAGCGGGAGGACGACGACCTCGGGCGACATGTTGCCCCCCGTGTGGTTGCCGACCAGGAGGACGGGCCCCTTCTCGGGCACGTTGCCCATGTTGCGGACCTCGGCGCGATACCACAGGGTCGCGAGAAGCCAGGAGAGGGCGAGGTTCTCTCTGATGTAGTCGGGGTCGCGATCGTCGAGGTCGGCGGTCAGCGAGCGCTGCAGGCGCTTGACCGCTGAGCCACCGAGCACGCCCGCGGTGCGACGACCGGCTCCAAGCAGGCTGCCACCTGCGCGCGCGAACCCGCCGCCACCGGCGCGGGCGATGCCGCCAATCGAGTTGAGTCCGGCGAAGCCTGAGCGGCCATTGCCGTTGGCGTGCGCGCTCCCCCCGTTGCGCTTCGCCTGCTCGCCAAGGGTGGTCGAGTCAGCCATGGCATCCGATGATAGGGCGCTTCCGGGTCCAGCCGCGCGGGGCCTGCTCGCTCAGCTGACGCGCCGCAGCCGTGCGAGGACGCCGCGCTGGGGAGCGTTCGCGGACCTCGTGGCGGAGGTGATCCGGTCGCGAATCATGCGGTTCGTGAGGTCGGCGAGCTCGACCTGTGGGACGTGGCCGCAGTCGGTGAGGACCACCTGGTCGACGCCAGGCAGCGCCTTCGCGACATGACGGGAGAACGTCGCCGGGATCATGGTGTCGCTGTCGCCCCAGACGAAGAGGGCCGGTGGCTCGAGCCGCGACAGCCGCGAGTAGAACCCATCCTCGCCATGGGGCTCATCGAGATAGATGTTCCGGGCGGCGGCGAAGAATGCGACGCGTGCAGCTCGGGAGCGATAGAGCCGGCAGAACTCATCGACCGCCACGTCCGCCGCCGCTGGGTCGAGTCGCTCGGGGTTCGCGAAGAGGGCGCGGAACTGGGCGCGAACGATCGGCTCGCGCAGCATGTGCGGGATGATCGCGAGCTCGGGCCGCAGGAGCTTGATAATCGGGGCGAGCTGACGTTTGCGAAACGCGAGCGCCGGCGCCAGAAGGCTCAGCGACGAGACGCGTTCGGGGGCTTCGAAGCCGACCTGCAGCGCGACACGACCGCCCATTGAGTTGCCGATCAGATGCGCGCGATCGATGTTGAGCGCGTCGAGATAGCCGAGTACGGCGGTCGCGAACCACGGTGCGTTGTAGCGGCCGCGCGCCGGCTTGTCGGACGACCCGAAGCCGGGCAAATCGAGTGCATGGACCGTGTGGTCTGGGGCGAGCGCCGCCACCGTCTCGAAGAACGACGCCTTGTTCGAGCCGAGACCGTGCAGGCAGACGACGTGCTCGGGTCCGTCGCCGGCGATCAGCGTCGTGAGATTTGCCAGGCCGGCGTCGACGCGGGTGATCCGAAGCAGCGGATCGCGGTCGCCCGGGAGTCGAAACAGGCCCTCGAATCCGAGGGCGTGATCGATGTCGCCGCGCACCCAGAGGCGGCGTTGCGAGAAAGCGTCGAGTCCCGAGAGTCGGCCCTCACGCAGGGCGAGCCAGGTGGCCGCGTCGGTCCCGATGACGACATCGGGCTTGCGCGTGGGCGATGGGCGGACCTCGCAACGATCGCCACGTACCACCACCTCCCAGGTGCGCCCGACGTCCCCCAGGCGGATCTGAAAGGTCACCTCGACACGTTCGGGGACGCCCAGGTAGCGACTGGGAAGCTCGGAGAAAGCCTCCTGAACCCGATGCATCCGCTGTTGGTGGAGCGAGATCATCCCTGCCTCGCCTGGGGGTGTACCCATGACGCGGGCACGTTACCGACGGCCGATGACAGCCCGGCGCAGGAGGTTGGGCGGTTTTCCGCAAATAGCATGCTGTTGTGCGCCAGATCAAGATCCGAGACACGCTCAGCGGTGAGCTGAAGACGCTTGAGCCGCGAGAGCCGCCGAAGGTGGGCATCTACGCGTGCGGTCCAACGGTCTACTCACGCATCCACGTCGGCAACGCCAGGCCCTACGTCCTGCCGATGCTCCTGCGGCGCTTCCTCGCACACGAGGGGTACGACCCGACGGTGGTCATCAACGTCACCGACGTCAACGACAAGATCTATGACGCAGCCCGTGCCGCGGGGCTCTCGTCGACCGAGCACGTCGGCGAGATGATCCGCCTGTACACGGAGGACACCGACGCGCTCGGCCTCGGCCGACCGGACGCTGAGCCGCTTGCGACCGACACGATCGAGGAAATCGTCGCCTTGATCGAGGCGCTGATCGCAGCCGAACACGCCTATGAATCGGGCGGCGACGTCTACTTCAGGGTCCACAGCTTCGAGCCCTACGGGCAGCTGTCGAATCGCGATCTCGAGGACATGGATCAGGGGGAGGAGGCGGGCGCCGCCGACCTCAAGGAGAGCCCGCTCGACTTCGCCCTGTGGAAGTCGCGCAAGGAGGGGGAGGACAGCTTTTGGCCCTCGCCGTGGGGAGACGGCCGTCCCGGCTGGCATATCGAGTGCTCGGCGATGGCGGAGAAGATCCTCGGCGCGGACTTCGAGATCCACAGCGGCGGGTCCGACCTCGTCTTTCCCCACCACGAGAACGAGATCGCCCAGACCGAGGCCGCTCGCGGGTTGCCGCTGGCGCGGATCTGGATGCATAACGGGATGGTCCGCACCGCTGACGAGAAGATGTCGAAGTCGCTCGGCAACATCTTTCAGCTGTCGGAGGCGATCGATCGCTTCGGCGGCCAGGCCGTGGTGGCCTACCTGAGCTCGGGCCATTACCGCCAGCCGCTGGAGTTCTCCGAGCGAGCGCTGGAGGATGCCGGCGCGCGACTGGAGCGCATCCGCAACTTCTATGAGAGCGCGCCGCCGCTGGACGGCGGGGAGGAGGACCCCGGCGTTGCGGAGAAGCGCGAGGCCTTCCTCTCCGCTCTCGCTGACGATTTCAACACCCCGCGAGCCTGGGCTGCGCTGTTCGAGCTCGTGACAGAGGGCAATCGCCGGTCGCTCGCCGGGGCCCGCGAGGCCGTGGAAGAGATGCTTGAGCTTCTCGGGCTCGAGAGCCTTGTGGCAGGCGGCGCGCCCGAGGTCGTCGATGAGCGGGCGGAGGAGCTTCTGGCTGAGCGCGAGCGAGCTCGCTCCGAGCGCGACTTCGAGCGCGCTGACGCGCTGCGCGACGAGCTGGCCGGGCTCGGCTGGGAGATTCGCGACACGCCTGACGGCGCCAACCTGAGGAAAGTCTGATGCCCATCCTCACAACCGGGCTTTAGCCATGGACATCGTCTACGGCCGCCGACCGGTCGCCGAGGCCGAGCTCGGGCGGCGCACCGTCCACCGGGTGTGGCGGGCGCCGGAAACCGACGCAGCCGAGCTGACCCGGCTCGCCGGCTCGCCCGACCATCAGGGGGTCGTCGCCGAGGTCGATTCGTATCCCTACGCCGATCCATCGCAGCTGCTCGCGCAGCCGGACTGCTTGATCGTGGCGCTCGACCAGGTGCAGGATCCGCAGAACCTCGGCGCCGTCGCGCGCTCGGCTGAGGTCGCCGGCGCCACCGGCCTCGTGATCTGTGAGCGGCGCTCGGCCTCGGTGACCGCGGCGGCAGCCAAAGCGTCGGCCGGGGCTGTGGAACACCTGCCGATCGCCCGGGTGACGAACCTTGCCGATTGGCTCGCTCAGGCGAAGGACGCCGGGGCCTGGACCTACGGCGCGAATGCGGGCGCATCGACCAGCTACGTCGATGCAGATCTCAGCGGCAAGGTCATCCTCGTCCTCGGCAGTGAGGGGGAGGGGCTGCGCCGCCTGGTCGCCGAGCGCTGTGACGTCCTGGTCTCGCTGCCGGTGCGCGGGAAGATCGACTCGCTCAACGTTTCCGCCACGGCCGCGGTGCTGCTTTTCGAGGCGGCTCGGCAGCGCGGAGCGGCGTAGCCAAGCATCGCCGGCACCGCTGAGGCGCCCGGTTTCGTCCCTGCGTAACAAGTTGCGCGGATGGACCCTCGCAAATGCAACGCATCTTGCGTAGGTTCGCGCAGGTTGACAGAACTATGTGCGCGGGTATACATTTCCGCCCAGTAAGTAAGGGTGAACTAAAGGTCGAGCTTCGACCGGACGATCATCTAGAGGAGAGGCGCCTTATCGGGAGGTGCGGCGCCACAGGTTCCAACCAAAGATCTGGAGGACCAGTGGCCGTTCCTACCCATTCCACCGTCGGATCGATCGCCCCTGCGGCGACCGCCCAAACCGCGCGCCGATCTGAGGCTCAACCCGAGCTTGAGGATGCGTACCTGGTCGCGCTTGCAAAACGGGGTAGCGCTGATGCCTACGAGCGCATCATCAAGCGTTATCGCGGCTTCGTCAGGCTGAAGGCCTCGTCGTACTTCCTCCTTGGAGGCGACTCCGAGGATCTGATTCAGGAGGGGCTCGTGGGCCTCTACAAGGCGATCCGCGACTTCCGCACCGATCGTGAGTCGAGCTTCCGCAACTTCGCGGAGCTCTGCATTACCCGTCAGATCATCACGGCGGTGAAGACGGCGAGTCGCAACAAGCACGCTCCGCTCAACCAGTACGTGTCGTTTGCCCAGTCGCCGGCGGCGTCGTCGGAGTCGGAGACGACCCTCGAGGAGATCCTGCCGGGTCCGATGTCCGAGGAGCCATCGCAGCGAGCGATCGCCACCGAGGAGTTGCAGGCCCTGGTCTCGTGTCTTTCGAGCGTTCTCTCCGAGCTCGAAAGCCGGGTCCTGTCGCTCTATCTCGACGGCTACTCCTACGAGCAGATCGGCGAGAAGCTGGAGTGCGACACGAAGACGGTCGACAACGCCCTGCAGCGGGTCAAGCGCAAGGTGGCGTCGCACATCTCGGGTCGCGAGATCCTGGTCTAAGGAACGGGCTGAATCCGGGTAGGGCTTAGCCTCTCCTACTTACCCTGCCCGGATAGCTCAGCTGGCCAGAGCAACTGCCTTGTAAGCAGTAGGTCGTGGGTTCGAATCCCACTCCGGGCTTCTCATGGACGAGGCCAACTTCACCTGGCGCGACGGCGAGCGCACGATCCACTTCCGTGCGGGCGTGGTCAACGACTCTCCGGACATCCTCGCCAGCCACGGCTTCGACACATACGAGTTGCTGACGACCGAACGCGCGATGGGCGCCGCGCCGGTCGAGCTCGCTGAGGAGTCGACCTGCTTTCACCATGTTCCGCCCGGCCCCGTCAACGAGGTCGCGGCTCGGCTTTTCGACGACGTCGGGGATCGTGATCTCGTCGCGCTCGGCGGCGGCCGCGTAATCGACGTCGCCAAGGCGATCGCGGCTGTCGGTGGTGTGCGGGTCGCGGCCCTGCCGACGACGCTGTCAGGCGCAGAGATGACCGCGATTCACCGCTTGCCGCGGGGTCGCGATGCGAAGTCGCTGATCCGCCCCCACGTCGTTCTCGCCGATCCGCCGCTGATGGTCAGCCAGCCGGAGGAGCGTCTGCGCGCCAGCGCGATGAACGCCCTCGCTCATGGGGCCGACTGCCTATACACGCCCGACGCCAATCCGGTCTCGGAGCTGGCGGCGCTGCGCGGCGCGAAGCTGATCGCCAAGGCACTCGATCGCGACAGGGCCAAGCGCGACCCGGCTGAGCTTGCCCTGGGCGCGATCCTCTGCGCCTACGCGCTGGACTCGGCCGGCTTCGGCGTTCATCACGTGGTCTGCCAATCGCTCGTTCGCCAGCTCCGGATCCCCCACGCCGAGACGAACGCGACGGTCCTGCCCCGAGTCGCCGAGGTCCTGATCGAGCGGGCGGGCCCGCAGATGACGGCGCTGGCGCGAGCACTGGGCGTCAAACAGGGTGAGCTGGCGAGGCGGATCGAGGAGCTTTCCGGTGGCGCGCGCCACCTCGGTGAGATCGGCGCCGATCGCGAGCGCATCGATGACGCCGTCACGGCGATCATGGCTCGGCCGGAACTGCAACGGACCCCGGATCCGCCGAACGAGGCCGAGATCCGCCAGCTGATTGAAAACTGCTGGTAGTAACGCCTTGAGCTAAGGCGTGTACGCCTCTTCGTGGAAGAGGCTCCCCGGCGGTCAGCACCGCCGCGAAACGACGACGTCATCACCGAGGAGCGCTACGAGCGTTACCACCGGTTCGCCCGCGAGCGCGGGACGAGCCGCGTCCTCTACTACCTCGCTCGAGTCGCCCTCACCCCGGTCTTTCTCCTCTACTTCCGCCTGCAGCGCTCGGGCCGCGCGCACGCAAAGTTCAAGGGCGGGCTCATCGTCGCCTCGAACCACCGCTCGTTTTTGGATCCGTTTGTGATCGGAGCGCTGCTGCCGTGGCGGCGGCGGATGCAGTTCGTCGCAAAGGTCGAGCTGTTCGAGAAGCGCTGGCAGGGCTGGGTGCTCTCGCGCCTCGGGGCTTTCCCGATTCGTCGCGGGCAATCGGACGAGACTGCGATGGAGACCGCGCGGATCATCGTCGAGCGCGGCGGCACGGTGATCATCTTCCCGGAGGGCACGCGGATCAGGCGCGGCTCCCTCGGACGGCCGAAGCGCGGAGTCGGCCGCCTTGCCCTCGAGACGGGTGCCGCGGTCCTCCCAGTTGCGGTCCAGGGTTCCGAGCAGGTTCGCCGCGGCTGGCGTATTCGCCCGCGCAAGGTTCGCCTGCGGGCCGGCAAGCCCGTCACCTTCCCGCGCACCGAGCGGCCATCCCCGGCGCTCGCCGCAAACGTCACCGACCGCATCTGGCCGAACATCGAGTTGCAGTGGGAGTGGCTCGGAGGCCTGCCGCCGCTTCGCAAGGCCGCGGTCATTGGCGGTGGGAGCTGGGGGACGGCGGTCGCCGTCCTCCTCGCACGCGGCGGCCTCGAGGTCGAGCTCGGCACGCGCACCGAGGAAAAGGCCGACCAGATCAATCGCAAGCGCGAGAACGAGGAGTACCTGCCTGGGGTGAAGCTTCCCGAGGGACTCGTCGTCAAGCGCGCGAGCGAGATCGAGCTCGCGGGTTGTGACCTCATCTGTCTTGCCGTGCCGTCCGCGGCCCTGCCGAACGTCGTCGGTGCCCTCGCCGATCGGATCGGATCGCGCGCCTCGGTGCTGATGCTCTCCAAGGGGTTCGTGCAGCCGATGGGCGCCCTGCCGAGCGAGTACGTCTCGGAGCGCATCCGCGCCCGGGCGCTCGCCTGTCTCGGTGGTCCGGCTCATGCCCGCGAGGCCGCGGCGGGGATGGCCGCGCTCGTCCTCGGCAGCTCCGATGCCGACCTGCGCTCGATGCTCGGCGAGGTGTTCGACCGCGCCGGCCTGGTCTGCGAGCGCTCGGAGGACATCGTCGGGGTCGAGGTCGCGGGCGCCGCGAAGAACGCCGCCGCCCTGGCGGCGGCCGCCGCTGAGCGTTTCGGCCTCAACGCCGCCGGGATCGCCGCAGCGGGTGTCTGGCGCGAGTGCGTCGACTTCGCGCTCGCCAAGGGCGGCCGCCTCGAAACGTTCTCGGGACTCGCCGGCGTGGGCGACCTCACTGCAACCGTCCTCGCGCCGAAGAGCCGCAACCGTCAGGCGGGCGAGCTGCTCGGCGCCGGCGTCACCGCCGAGAAGATCCCGGGACGGATCGGTCAGGCGTCAGAGGCGCTCGACTCGGTGCCGCTGATCGCCGAAACCGTCGCAGCGGCGGGCGTTGACGCGCCCAGCCTGCAGGGCCTGGCATCGCTGATCGAGGGCGAGATCGACGCGGGCGAGTGGGTCGCCGGGCTGCGTCGCGCCGAGCGTGCGAGGAGGGCCGCGTGATGGCCTGGGCGGATCGCGCAATACCCTTGCCGAGTGAGCGAGGAGCACTCCGAAGAGGCCTCCGAGGCGGTCGCGTCTCCGCCGCCGGTGTCGAAGGCCGAGCTCGACCGCGCGTTTTCCGAGCTCTACAAGACGCACCTTCGCGACGTCTACTCCTACGCCTACTACCGGGTGGGCAACCACCACGACGCCGAGGATCTGACCGAGCAGGCCTTTCTACAGGCCTATCGCCACTTCGAGCGCGCTCGGCGGGAGTCGAACGGCAGGCCGTTGCGGCCATGGCTGATCCGGATCGCGCACAACCTCGCCTCCAACTACTACCGCGACCGTGCCCGACGACCCGAAGCCAACATCGAGGCGGTCGAGCCGCCGGCGCATCCGCACGAAACGGAGCGAGTGGTGGAGGGGCGCGAGGAGCTGCGGGAGGTCCTTGCCAAGCTCGACGACCTGTCCGACGACCGCCGGGAGGCGCTGATCATGCGCTTTGCACTTGGGATGTCCAACCGAGAGATCGCGCGGGCGCTGGGTCGCTCCGATGGGGCCACCAAGGTGTTGATTCATCGAGCGATCAAGCAGCTCGAGGAGCTGATGGCTGATGACTGAGCACGCTGGCGATCTCAACCTGGAAAGCCTGCTGGCGGACGCGCTGCGACCGATCGAGCCACCCGAGGATTTGGCGACGCGTCTGCAAAACACACTCTCGTCGATCGCCGAGCAGGCCGCGGCCGAGCTTTCGAGCTGGGCCGACGAGCTCTCCGAGAGCGAGCTGCAGTCGCTGCGCGACCCCCGCAACTGGGTCCGTCCCGTGATCGCCGTTGGCGCGGGGGCCGCGGCCGCGGCGGCGCTCGTCGTGGTCGAGACGCGCCGGCGCCGGCGCCCCGGGGGGGTTCGCGACACCGCCAATCGCCTGCTGCGCGATTTCGGCCAGTGAGGCGCGCGATCGTGCTCGCGCTGGTTGCCGTGGCAGCTACGGCTCCAGCGGCGACCGCCAGCGTCAAGATTCAGCGCTCGGACACGGCCGAGTTGCTCGAGGAGTTCGACAAGGCGACCTGCAAGGCGTCGAAGAACGCAAAGATCGCGTTCTACGCCTTCTCGCAGCCGGCCAACGACCTCTACACCCTCGACGTATTCATCGAGCGCAGTGCATGGGAGGGATTCGGGCACACCTACAACCTCTATTACGGGAGTAGCGACGTGACCGCCTTCGTATTTGGCCCCAACCAGGGGGAGACCTACTCCAACGAGGTCGGGCTGCCCGGCACACCGCCCGGCACCGTCGGCGCCGGCGCGATCAAAATCTCGGGCAACGGCAAGCGCTACTCCATCGGCGCGTACGGCCTCTCCGATGAGAGTTCGTCACGTGGTGTCTCGGTGAGCGGCGCGGCCAAGTGCAAGTACAAGCGCCGGCCACATCCCTAGCCGCTGACGCCTAGGCGGAGGCTGACTTTTTCTTGGCCGCCGGTGGCTTTCGCTTTCGCTCGCGTGGCGGGCGCTTGGATCGCGGCGTTTTGGGCGCGCTCGCCGGCGCTGGTGAGCCGGCGCCCGCGGCGACACCCGTGAGGCCAAGAACCAGATCAAAGACGTTGCCCGCACCGTTGGCGGCGAAGAGGCCAAGGGTGACGTCGTCACCGTCGGCGAAACCCCAGAGGGCCATCACCAACAACACCAGACCCACGCCTAGCGCGTATGAGCGCGACGCCGATCTCGCCAGGGCCAGACCGAGCAGCCCGAGCCCGATGCAGAGGAAGTTGCTCCAGCCGTTGACAGCGAAGATGCCAAAGATCTCATCCGTGTCCGCCGCGACGCCGCTTGCACCCGTGTCGAACCCCGAGCTGTAAAAGAATCCGACGAGGCCGGCAATGACGAGCAGCCCGCCTGCGAGAGTGCAGTAGAGCTCGGCGGGAGTGGAGCGCTTCATGACCATCGATTATCCCTATATGCGCCGGAGCACGCCTGATCCAAACGAGTAGTGCCCGCGTAGTTGCCGATGTGCGGACCAAGATGACAACCCAGGAGCTTCAGCGGCTTGCGGACGAAGATCTCATGACCCTGGTCGAGCGACGTGATCCCGATGCCTTCGCGGTCCTCTATGACCGCCATGGCGGCGCGGCGTACTCGCTGGCCCACCGGATCGTCGGCGACTCCGAGCTGGCCGAGGACGTCACACAGGAGGCGTACATCTCGGTCTGGAGAAGCGGGGCTCGGTTTGATCCGACTCGCGGCAGCGTTCGATCGTGGACGCTGGGAATCGTCCGCAATCGCGCGATTGACGCACTTCGCCGCGGCTCCGGTCCTGCACGAAAGCTCGATTTCGACGACGACGGCGTGCTCGAGGCCGAGGAGGCCGAGGAGCGCACCGAGGCCGAGGCGATCCGGCGCGAGACCGCGGGCCGCGTCCGCGGAGCGCTCGGGGAGTTGCCCGCCGAGCAGTCGCAGGTGATAGGTCTCGCGTACTTCGGCGGCTTCACCCATAGTGAGATCGCTGAGATGCTCGGGATGCCGCTCGGTACCGTCAAGGGCCGCATGCGGCTCGGCTTGGAGAAGGTCCGCTTCGCGCTCGCGGAGGGGATGGGGATCGAGGGGTCGGCGGAGGCCCTGCCATGAGCGCCGATCCACACCGCGATCTCGAGCGGCTCCACGGCGATCTGGCCACCTATGTGCTCGGAGCTCTCACCGAGGCTGAGGCCACCGATCTCGAGCGTCACATCGCCGGCTGCGACTCATGCCAGGAACGGCTCGAGTGGCTGCGCCCAGCCGTCGACCTGCTCCCGGCGGCGGTTGTGCAGCTCACCCCTCCGGATCGGGTCCGCGCGAACATCATGGAGGTCGTTCGGCGCGAGTCCGCGCAGGATGCCTCGGCTCCGCGGCCGGTGCCTGTCGAAGCTCCGAAACCGAGTCTTTGGGAGTCTCTTCGCGGAGCGCTGGTGCAGCCTGCGACCGCGATGGCGGTTCTCATCCTCTTGGTCGCGGGCGTTGGCGCCGGGTGGCTATTGCGCGGGACCGACACGGTCGAGCCCCGGTCGACTCTGGTCAAGGCGGAGCCGGTCAATGGCGCCAACCCGGTTTCGGCGACGCTTGAGCGCACCGGCGACTCGGCCACGCTCCATGTGAACGCCATGCCACCGCTTGCCGATGACGAGGTCTATGAGGTCTGGGTGCAGCGTGCCGACGTGATGGAGCCGCGCAGCACGTTCGTTCTCAGCTCCGACGGGACCGCGGAGGCGGCCGTTCCCGGCCCGCTTGAGGGCGCCGAGGCCGTTTACGTCACCCGCGAGCCACGCGGCGGCAGTCGCCAGCCGACTACCGAGCCGTTGCTCTCGGCCTCGCTTCGAAGCTGAGCGCAAACCTCCCCATATAGTCATTCGGCCGATGGCGACCTGCTACCGACACCCCGATCGGGAGACGAACGTCTCCTGTTCGAACTGCGACCGGCCGATCTGCACCGACTGCATGACGACCACGCCGGTTGGGATGCGCTGCCCCGAATGCGCGCGCGAGCGGACGACCGTCGTGCGCAACCCCGGGGGCGCGCCCAGCCGCTCGGATGCGCCTGCGACGTACACGCTGATCGCGCTCTGCGTTGCCGCCTTCATTGGCGAGATCGCCTCGGGCGGAACGATGACAGGCGGCGGTGGAACCCTCACCTTTGACTTCGCGCTGATCACCGGCGGTCCCGGCATCGAAGCGGGCGTCGCTGGTGGTGAGCCCTACAGGCTCGTCACCACGGCCTTCCTGCACGCCGGAATCCTCCATCTGGGGCTGAACATGGTCGCCCTGTATTTCCTCGGAATGCTGCTCGAGCCCGCGATCGGGACCGCACGTTTCGTCGGGATCTACGCGGTATCGGTCCTTGCCGGTTCGCTTGGCGCGCTTTTGCTCGACCCGAACACGCTCACCGTCGGCGCGTCGGGCGGCGTCTTCGGGCTGATGGCCGCAGGGTTTTTGGTTGCGCGACACCGCGGTCTCGACGACCTCGCCTCCCAGATCGGGTTCTTCGTGCTCATCAACATCGTCTTCACGTTCAGCGTCTCGAGCATCAGCGTCGGAGCTCACCTCGGCGGTCTCGCCGGCGGCGCACTGGCAGCGACGATCGTCACCCAGCTCGAGCGCAAGCGGATACCGAACCGCAACGCGATTGCGATCGGCACGCTGATTGCCCTCTGTGCGATCGCGGCGGTGGCGGGCCTGTTGGTCGCCGACTCGAGCGTCCCCCCGCGGTTCGCCTAAACCGCCGCCTGTCGCCGTCTGACCTCGTCGCGTAGATCGGTGACCGATCGCCGCATGACACCCCTGGTCAGCTGTCGCGCGAGTAGGCCCGGCACAGGGACACCGGGGTCGATTCCCAGACGGTAGGTCGCGCGTGTCGAGTCGCCGTCGGCGTCGAGCAGGTACTCGCCCTCCACCGCCGCGACGTCGCCCTCGATCAGCTCCCACCAGATCCGCTTGGGTGCGTCATGGTGATAGCGCAGCGTGTAGGCGATCTTTCGCACCTTGGCGTCGATCCTGAATGCGACGGTGGTCGCGATCCCGCCGGCGTCACGTTCGAGTACCTCAACGGACTCCACCGCCTGCTGCCACTCCGGGTAGCTCTCAAAGTCACAGAGCGCGTCGAAGCAGGCCTGCGGCGGCGCCGCTATGCGCTCGGACTGCTCGGCTGAGTGGACTCCCAAAGCGCGGCGGAGCGTAGTGACGGCGGATGCTCGACGAGGTCGGGGTGGAGGATGTGGGCGAGAAGCTCGGTGCCGTCAACCAAGCGCGGGCCGGGGCGCGAGAACGACGAGGCGGCGTCGACCGCGACGATCCGTTCGGCCCCGAGGCCGCGCAGACGGTGGGCGTGTTCGCGGGCCTGAGCCGCCGATTCATCTGCGTATAGGCCGCAGGGCATGATGACCACGACGTCGGGCTCTGAGGCCTCGACCTGTTCCCACTCGACCACCCGAGACTTCTCCCCAGCCGCGCCGAGCACGTCGACGCCCCCGGCGAGCTCGATCATCTCCGGCACCCAGTGGCCCCCGACGTAGACCGGTGCGAGCCATTCGAGTGCGGCTACGCGCGGGCGTGTTCTGCCGGCGACGGCAGTGGCGACGGCGTCGAGCCGGGCTTGGAGGGCAGCCACCACATCGGCGCCGCGGGCATCGATTCCGGTGGCTGCGGCGAGTTCCGCGACGTCGCTGAAAACCTCACCGAGCGTGTTTGGGTCCTGGGAGATCACCCCGGGGCGGCTCGCGAGTCGGTCGGCAACGGCACAGACCTCGTCGAAGGAGACCGCGCATACGGCGCAAAGCGCTTGAGTCACGATGAGGTCGGGATCGAGCGCGTCGAGGAGCTTCTCGTCGAGGCGATAGAGCGACTCGCCGCGGGCGGTCACCTCGCGAACGCGCGCGTCGATCTCCGCCGCGTCGAGGCCGTCCGGGATCACGCTCGACGTCAGTTTGGGGAGGCCGAGAACGGACTTTGGATGGTCGCACTCGTGGGTGACGGCGACGACTGAGTCGCCGAGGCCGAGCGCAAAGAGCGACTCTGTGGCCGATGGGACAAGGCTCGCGATCCGCATCGGCGTAAAGGGTAATCTCGACGGTGATGGCGGAGCTTCTGTCGAACGACGAGATCGAGACGCGCCTCGGCAAGCTCGAGGGCTGGGTGCGCCACGACGACGCGATCGTGAAGACGTTTGACCACAGGGATTTCGTCGGCTCTGTCGAGTTTGTTCGCAGGCTGACCGCTCCTGCTGAGGATCTCGGGCACCACCCGGACCTGAAGATCTCGTGGAACGAGGTCGAGGTCTCGATCACCTCGCACTCCGACGGTGGCCTCACGGCGAACGACTTCGAGCTCGCGGCGCGCATCGACGCGATTTCGTGAGCCGAGAGGACGTTCGCTTTCGCTCCGGCGGCGAGGAGTGCGCCGCGTGGTTTTATCGGCCTGAAGCGGCCGGCGAGGACGTCGCCTGCGTCGTCATGGCCCATGGTTTCGGCGGGGTCAAGGAGGCGCGTCTCGACGCCTTTGCCGAGCGGTTTGCGGCCGCTGGCCACGCGGCGCTGGTGTTCGACTATCGGTTTCACGGCGAATCTGGCGGCACGCCGCGGTTGCTCATCGACGTCGGTCAACAGCGAGCCGACTGGCGCGCGGCTCTGGCGTTTGCGCGGGGTATCGCGGGCGTTGATCACCGCCGGATCGTCGCCTGGGGGACCTCGTTCTCCGGGGGCCACGTGGTTGAGTTGGCGGCCGCCGGCGAGCCGGTCTGCGCTCTGATCGCACAGGGGCCGTTCATGAGCGGCCCCGCGGTGCTGCGCTCGGCGGGAATCCGGCACAACAACCGTCTGGCGCTGGCGGGCATACGCGATGTCATCGCATCCCTGCGCGGCGGCGCATACCCGATCGCGGTGGTCGCACCACCGGGGGGGACCGCGGCGATGACCAGCCCGGACGCGCTGCCCGGGTACCTCGCGCTGATTCCGCCCGGCCACGACTGGCCGAACCGCTTTCTGCCGCGCGGGACGATGGGCCTGGCGTTCCTGCGCCCTCATTCGAAGGCGAAGCGGGTCGCGGTCCCGTTGCTCGTTCAGGTCATGAGCGACGACGTCGTCACCCCGCCCGAGCCTGCGCGCAGGGCCGCTGCCGCGGCGCCGCTCGGGGAGCTCATTGAGTACCCGGGCGGCCACTTCGACATCTACGTCGGCGAGACCTTCGAGCGAGCTGTCACGGATCAGATCGAATTCTTGGAGCGGGTGATTCGGCGATGAAGATCGTCCACGTCCTCGGCACTCGCCCGAACTTCGTAAAGATGGCGCCGGTCATCGCCGCCGCGCGAGAGCGCTTCGGAGCGGAGGGGTCGGTCATCGTGCATACCGGACAGCACTACGACCGGGCGATGTCAGACGTCTTCTTCGAGGAGCTCGGCGTGCCGGAGCCCGAGCACATGCTCGGCGTCGGCTCCGGGCCGCACGGGGCGCAGACGGCCCGGGTGATGGAGCGGCTCGAGCCGGTGCTGAGGGCTGAGCGTCCCGATCTCGTCCTCGTTCCCGGCGATGTCAACTCGACCCTCGCCGCGGCGCTGTGCGCCCAGCGATGCGAGATCAAGGTCGGGCACGTCGAGTCGGGCCTGCGCAGCTTCGATCGGACGATGCCCGAGGAGGTCAACCGGATCGTCGCCGACCACCTCTCCGAGCTGCTTTTCACCCACTCCCCGGAAGCCGACGACAACCTGCGGGCAGAGGGCATCGACCTCGTCAAGGCTCACTTCGTTGGCAACACCATGATTGACACGCTGGTGGCTCTACAGGAGCGCTTTCGCTCTCGCGATGCAGCGCGGGAGCTGGGCCTGGAGCCTGGCTCCTATCTGCTGGTGACGCTTCACCGCCCGGCGCTGGTCGATGGACCCGCGCTCGCTGATGCGATCGTCGCGCTCGGCGCCATCGGGGAGCTGATGCCGGTGCTGTTCCCGGTACACCCGCGGACCCGGTCAATGCTGACGGCGGAGCCCCCGGCAGGCGTCCGCTTGGTTGATCCGGTGGGCTATCTCGACTTCCTCTCGCTCGAGGCCGACGCCGCTGCGGTGCTCACCGATTCGGGCGGAATCCAGGAGGAGACGAGCTACTTGGGGATCCCCTGCTTCACCCTGCGCGACAACACGGAGCGGCCGGTGACCCTGCGAGCAGGGACCAACACGCTGCTCGGCCTCGCGCCCGAAAGGATCGGCGAGATCCCTGCCTTGCTCGCAACGACCCCTGCGACTCCCCCGCAACCTCCGGAAAAATGGGACGGGCATGCGGCGCAGCGCCTCGCTGCGGTCCTCGCGGACTGGTAGGTTCGCGCACCGATGCCCTGGCCCTCGCTCGTGCCCAAAGACAACGCGTTCTTCGACCTTCTTGCCAGGGCCGGCCAGAACGCAAGCCACTCAGCCGTTCTCCTCAAGCAGATGCTCGAGGGCTGGCCCGAGACGAAGGGGCTCGCTCGCGATCTGCTGCTCGCCGAGCAAGAGGGCGACAAGATCACCCACGAAATCGTCCATCGGGTCAACACGACCTTCGTCACCCCGATCGATGGCGGCGACATCTACGGCCTCGCCACCCAGCTCGACGACATCGTCGACTACATCGAGGAGACCGCCGACTTCATGGGCCTCTACCGAATCGAGGCGCCGATGGAGCAATCGGTGGCGATGGCTGACGTCCTCGTTCGGTCCTGCGACCAGCTCGCCGAATCGCTCGAGCATCTCAACGGCTTCAAGGACCTCGAGAAGTACTGGATCGAGATCCACCGGCTCGAAAACGAGGGCGACCGCCTCTATCGCGACGCGGTCGCATCGCTGTTCGCAAACGGGATCGACCCGATGTTCGTCATCCGCTGGCGCGACATCTTCCTTCGCCTCGAGCGTGCTGTCGACGCCACAGAGACCGCTGCCCACATCCTCGAGGGCATCGTCATCAAGAACGCCTAGTGAGCGCATCAAACCTTGTCTGAGGCCGACCTAATCCTCGGCATCGTCGTTGCGACGGCGCTGGCGTTCGACTTCACCAACGGATTTCACGACACCGCGAACGTCGTCGCGACCTCGATCTCAACGCGGGCGATGGCGCCGCGGATCGCAGTCGCCTTTGCCGCGATCCTCAACTTTGCTGGCGCGTTCATCTCGCTCGAGGTGGCCGCGACCGTCGCAAAGGATGTCGTCAATCCCGGCTCGATCACGACGACCGTGATCTTTGCTGGGCTCGTCGGTGCGATCACATGGAATCTGATCACCTGGTACTTCGGGCTGCCCTCATCGAGCTCGCACGCGTTGATCGGAGGCGTCGTTGGCTCGACCTTCGTCGCCGCGGGCGTCGACGCCATCTTCGGCGAGGGCATCCTCGGCAAGGTCCTGATTCCGGCGATCATCGCTCCGATCCTCGCGTTCATCGTCGGTGCGATTGCGATCGTCGTCGCCTATCGGATTCTCGCTCGGCAGCGTCCCGGCCCGGTCACGCGCGGATTTCGCCTGGGTCAGGTCCTCTCCGGCGGCCTGCTCGCGCTCGCCCACGGCACGAACGATGCCCAGAAAACGATGGGTGTCATCACCCTGGCGCTGGTTGCCAATGGCAGCCTCGGTGCGGATGCGAGCGTCCCGGGCTGGGTGGTTGTGAGCGCTGCGACCGCGATCGCGCTGGGCACCTATTCGGGTGGCTGGCGAATCATCAAGACGATGGGCACAAAGATCATCAAGATGGATTCCGCACAGGGCTTCTCCGCGCAGGGGGCCGGCGCCGCCGTGATTCTCGCCTCCTCGCACTTCGGCTACCCCCTCTCGACGACGCAGGTGATCGCCGGTGGCGTGATGGGTGCCGGGGCCGGTAAGCGCCTCTCAGCCGTCCGCTGGGGAGTCGCCGGCAACATCGTCATCGCCTGGCTGCTGACGCTGCCGGCGGCGGCGACCATCGGCGGCCTCGTCTACCTGCTCGTCGACCTCTTCCCGGGCGCGATGGGGCCCGTGGTCGTCTCCGCGATCGGCGTTGGCCTCTCCGGGCTTCTCTTCGTCAGCCGTCACCGCCACGGCACACGGATGACCGCGACATGATTGCCACCGTTGTTGACGTCAATGCGCTGCTTGAGACGATTCTTGCCGCGCTTGTCACCGGCATCGGCGCAACGGTGATCATCTCGCTCGCGATTCTCGGCGCGGTTCGGTTCACCGATGCGAGTCGTGAGGGACGCACGGTTGAGGCGGCAATGTTCGGCGCGCTCGCGGTGGTGGGCACCGTGGCGACGGTCGGTGCCGCGGTACTGGCAATCGTCGTGATGACGACGAAGTGATCTGAGCCATCTCCTGCGCCACCGGGGGTAGCCTTCATGTCCGTGAGAGCCGCGCGCAACATCGCGATCATCCTGTTGTTGGCGCTGATCTTCGATCAGGTGCCGGGTGGCGGTAACGCCGCGGAGGCGATCCTTGCGGCGGTTTCAGTTTGTTTTATGGCCGCGATCGGTTGGGCCGGGTACGTCTTCTACCGCAACAACCGGCTCAGCTATCTGGGGCTCACCGAGCGCCAGCGGGGCCTGCTCGTCGCCTCTCTCGGGGCGATCGTGTTGATGATTGCCGGGGCGAGCGAGCTGATGCGATCCGGCGGCGGGACGTTGATATGGATCGCGGTGCTCGTGCTAGCGGGGATGACCATCTTCAAGGTCGTCACCGAAGCACGCGCTAGTTACTGAACCGACGCTTTTCGGTAGCCAACTTGGCCCATTGGCCGCGCAACCGGTAGCGCCGACGCGCTTAGCGTCGGCGTATGAGGTTCATGGCACGGCAAGAGCGCGGGCAGGCGTCGGTCGAGCTCGTAGCGGCAGTGCCGATTCTCCTGATCGTCTGCCTCACCGTCGCGCAGCTCGTTGTCGCCGGTTTCGCGCTTTGGAGCGCCGGGAATGCGGCGCACGCCGGTGCGCGGGCGCAACTCGTAGGCGGTGACACCGAGGGCGCCGCTCTGTCGGTTCTACCCGGATGGCTCAAGGAGGTGGCAAGGATCGAGACTGGCGACGGTGTCACGGTCGAGATCGGCGCTCCTGCGCTGTTGCCTGGGTTGCCGGCGATCCCTGTGCGAGCCGCGACCACGCTTGATCCGCTTGCGAGCGACGATGAGTGAGCGTGGCCAGGCATCGGTCGAGCTCGTTGCGGCGGTGCCAGCGATCCTGCTGGCGACGCTCATCTGTCTGCAGCTGCTGGCCACCGGCTACACGGCGGCAGTGGCTGATGGGGCCGCCGAGGCGGGCGCGTTGGCACTCGCGGCAGGAAGGCCGGCGGATGATGCCGCTACGGCAGCCCTGCCGGAGTGGGCGCGTGAGCGGTCAGCGATCGAGCGAGCCGGCGGGAAACTGACGGTGACAGTGAGGCCGCCCTCGCCGCTGGCGCCGATAGCGAAGGCGCTCGAGGTCAGTTCATCCGCGTGGGTGCGGCGGGCTGAGACCGGTGGCTGACGTGGCCGAGCTGGTCGTCGTCAGCGCGCTCGAGAGTGCTCGCGGCGGTCTTGCCTGCGGCGCTGCGCTCGCCTGGGCGCTTGCGGGACTCGACCACGAGCCGTGCGGTGTTGCTTTCGTCGAGCGGCGGGCGGGACGTACGCGTGGCGCCACGCTTCTCGCATCCAACCCGGCCCGTCGCCTCGAAAGTGAGCTCGGTGTCCACGGCTTCCAGGCGGCAGCACGGGGGCGGGTCACCTGGGTCGCCCTCGACCCGGAGCTGCCGTTCAGCGAGGCGGTCGCGGTCCTCGCGAGCGTCGCTTCCGCCGCGGGAGCGCGGTTCGTGGTTGTCCATGCGAGCCCCGAGGATCTCCGAGGCGTCCTGGCCGCGTCGCCGACGCGGGCGACCGCGGTGATCAGGGTCGACCTGCCCCGCGCTCACGCGCTCGCCTCGCTGCTGGCACGCGAACTGCGCGCGGACCGCGTTGCGGTCCGACTCGCGATCCGGGCACCGGGAGTGATCGCGACCCGGCGTGCGCTCTCCGGCGTCGACCCAGGCGGCGCGGTCGGCCGGCGCAGCACGCGACTTGCCCGCGGCATTGGCGCGCAGCGGCGCGATGATGTCGGTAGAGCATTTCGATCACGGCTGGCCTCCGAGCTCGGGCAGTCGGCGCCTCTGGTCCTGAGCCTGCTGGTCGCGCTGATCGCCTGCACGCTCGTCCTCGCCGCCTTCGGTGGGGCGGTCAGCGGGGCGTCGCGCGCGCAGCGAGTGGCTGATCTCGCCGCGCTGTCGGCGGCTCGCTCGATGCGTGACGACTTCGACCGCTTGTTCATTCCAGCCCGCCTTGCGAACGGCGCTCCCAACCCAGTCCACCTCGACAAGCGCGACTATCTCGCGCGTGCGACGGCTGCAGCGCGTGAGGCGGCCGCGCGCAACGGTGTCGCACTCGAGCGCATTCGGATCGAGTTCCCGGACGGCGACGCGCTGGCGCCACTGCGAGTTCGCGCGGAGCTGACGGCCGACCTCGAGGCCGCAGGCGAGGTGACCAACTCGCCCCTGGAGGTGTACGCGGAGGCCGAGGCGGCTCCGCCAGCGACCGCACCTCCAGCCGCCGCCGTCCCGGCGATCGCGACCGGTGGCGGCTACTCGGGGACACTCGTCTATCGCCAGGGCGAGGGGATGCGCCCCGACGTTGCTGTGGCCTTCGACCGAATGGCGGCAGCCGCAGCCCGAGCCGGCATCAGCTTGCTGGTGAACTCCGGATTTCGCTCCGACGCCGAACAGGCAGCCCTCTTCGCCGAGAATCCCGACCCGCGGATGGTGGCCCCGCCGGGTACGTCACTCCACCGTTGCGCGACGGAACTTGATCTCGGCCCCTCCGCCGCATACGGCTGGCTCGCGGCGAACGCCGGTCGCTTCGGCTTCATTCAGCGCTACTCGTGGGAGGCGTGGCATTACGGATTCACGGGTGGGCCACAGCCGTGCTCCGCAGCCGGCGACGCCGGGACGACGGATGGCGCGGTCGCCGAGATCAGCCTGCCCGACTTCGTCCCCGACCGCTTCCGGGCCGCGATTGCAGCTGCCGCGCAGCGCTGGAACGTGTCGTCCGCGCTCCTTGCGGCGCAGCTGATGGCGGAGTCGAACTTCAACCCCTTCGCCGTCTCGCCTGCCGGCGCGGCCGGCATCGCCCAGTTCATGCCGGGAACGGCCGCGATGTACGGGCTAACCGATCGCTTTGATCCGGAAGCGTCCATCGAAGCCCAGGCGCACCTGATGGCAGACCTGCTCGAGCAGTTCAGCGATCCGGCGCTCGCGCTCGCCGCCTACAACGCCGGGCCGGGTGCGGTGGCACCCTGTTCGTGCGTTCCTGCGATCCCGGAGACGCAGGCTTACGTCGCGCGGATCCTGGGGCTGATGGGCGGAGCGGGGGCGATTGCGACGCCGCCGACCCTGGAGGTCAGGCTGGTCGACTAGTCGGAGTTCGACGCCGGCTCGGCGGAGTAGTCCGGCTTGCGTACGGCGTCAACCGGAATGAACCAGAGGTCGACCGCCTTGCGCTTATCAGGGCCGACCGCGCGGCCTCCGCTTTGAACCTCGCTGTCGACGCGGCCGCCAAGCTCCCGGACGGCCTCCGAGATGAGCTCGCGGGCCTCGGCCTTGCCCGCACCGAGCTTGCGTAGCGCGGCGACGGCGCGCTTGCCGTTGAGCTGTCGCTCGCTCGTGTGCGTGTCGTTGCCGACCGCGTTGGCGGGATCGGTGACAATTCGCTTTGCGTCGTTGGCGTCGGCCATCGCGACCAGCCTACGGGTGTGGTCGGCAGATAGGCTCCGCGCGATGACACCACTGACGATCTCGGGGATCGACGAACTGCAAGGTCTGATCGGCCAATCAATAGGCCCCAGCGACTGGGTCGAGGTGACCCAGGAGGACATCAACAAGTTCGCCGAGGTTTCGCGGGACGACCAGTGGATCCACGTCGACATCGAGCGCGCCGAGCGGGAGAGTCCGTTCGGCACCACGGTCGCCCACGGCAACCTGACGCTGTCGCTGATCGACGGCTTCCGCGGAAAGCTGATCGAGCAGCAGGGGGTGGTGATGGGGATCAACTACGGCTGGAACAAGGTCCGATTCCCGGCCCCGGTCCCGGCGGGATCAAAGGTCCGCGCGACGGCCGAGATCGTCTCGGTCGAGGAGCTCGGCGATGGCTGGGTGCAGGTCGCGACGAAGTTCCTCCTCGAGCGCGAGGGCGGCGAGAAGCCAGTCTGCGTCGCGGAATCGGTCGGGCGCGCTCTCCGAGCGCCCGAGTAGATGCCGGTAGTCGTCCTCGTGGGGCTCGCCGGCGTCGCCGGTGTCCTCGCGCGTTACGGACTCACCAAAGCCACGGTCGGCAGCTCCGCGCTGATCTGGTCGACGGCCGCGATCAACATCGCCGGGTCCTTCTTGCTCGGGCTGCTCGTCGCCGCGGGTTGGTTTTCGCGCGACGCCCGCGAGGCCATCGGCGTCGGCTTCCTGGGCGGATTCACGACCTTCTCCACGTTCTCGGTCCAAATCGTCACCGAGGCCGATGGCGGCCGCGCGGGAACGGCGGCCGCCTACCTGCTCGTCTCGGTCGTGGGTGGGGTCGTCGCCGCGGTGGCGGGCTACGCCCTGGGCCGCGCCGTCAGTTGACGGTGAGCGTGCCCTCCATGCCGGCCTCGCGATGGGAGCCGACGGAGCAGTAGAAGGTGAAGTCGCCGGTCTCGAGCTCGGCCGACGTGGAGGTCGAGCCGCCGGAGATCACATCCGTTCGCGCGATCTCGTTGCCGTCGGGGTCCTCGATCACCACGTCGTGGCTCAGCGACGCCGGGTTCTCGAACTCGATAGTGGCGGCGCCGGCCTTGGCCTCGACCTCGGTCTCGGTGTAGGCGAGCGACCCGTTGGGGTCCGCGGTGAAGGCGACGGTCTCACCGCCCCCCGACGTCGAACCTGCCGACGACGTCGTCTCGTCGTCCCCTCCGCATGCGGCGAGGCCGATTGCGGCCGGGGCGAGGGCCAGTGCAGCGAGCGAGATCCGAAGCTTTGACATGCGCGGAGCCTAACGCCCGGTGAATCGGGCCTCGCGGCCATTGAAGAACGCGTCGACGCCCTCGCGAAGATCCTCGGTGGCCATCGAGTCGGCAATCCCATGGCGCTCGATCTGAAGGTGCTCGGTGAGTGAGTTGTCGAGGGTCTGGCCAATCAGCAGCTTCGCCATCCGCACGTAGTGAGGCGCCTTCGCGCCGAGCTTGGTCGCCTTCTCCTTCGCGGCGTTCAGCAGCTCGTCCGGGGGCACGACCTTCGACACGATCCCGAGCTCAAGCGCAGCGTCGGCGGAGAGCAGAGGGTCGTCGAGCAGGAGCTGAAGCGCCTTGTCGGGGCCGACGACGCGAGGCAGGAAGTAGGTCATCCCGCCGTCGGGTGAGGCGCCGATCCGACCGTAGGCGCAGACGAACGCCGCGTTGGTCGAGGCGATCCTGAAGTCGCACATCAAAGCGAGCGAGAAGCCCGCGCCGGCGGCGACACCGTTGATCGCCCCGACCACCGGATATGGAATCCGGCGGAAGTCGACGATCGCCTGATGCAGCACCTCGGCACCCCGGCGCACGTTCGCCGGGAGGTCGACCTCGGGGTCCTCGAGACCGCCGCGAAACCAGGTCACGTCGCCACCTGAGCTGAACGCTCGCTCACCGGCGCCGGTGACCACGAGCGCGCGCAGCGGTGCCAGGTCCGCGAGCCAGCCGGCGGCGAGCGTGAGCTCGTAAATCATCTCCGGGCTCATCGCGTTGAGCGCGTCGGGGCGCTGGAGAGTCAGCACGCCAAGGTCGCCGTCGATCTCTATCGAGAGCGTCTTCAGCTCGGGTGGGGCGTGGCTCGTGACTTCGCTCATCGCGGGGTTTGCTCCTTCGAGGGGTGTGGTGACGGCGGACGCGAACCCTAACCTTGAAAGCGGTGTCTGAGCCTGCCGAATCAATCACCGAGCAAAGACGCAAGCTGCCCGATGCTCCGGGTGTCTACATCTTCGCGGACGACGCCGGGAAGGTGATGTACGTAGGCAAGGCAATCTCGATCCGCAAGCGGGTCGCCGGCCATTTCTCGGGCAAGTCGACCCGGGGGATCGAGATGGTCGAGCAGATCGCGTCGATCGATTTCCTGGTCACCGAGACCGAGGCCGAGGCGCTGCTAGCCGAGCAGAGCTTCATCAAGCGCCACCGGCCGCGGTTCAACATCCGCCTGCGCGACGACAAGTCCTATCCCTACATCGGGATCAGCCTCGACGAGGAGTTCCCTCGCGTGTACTTCACCCGCGAGCGCCATCGCTCAGCGCGCATCTACTTTGGCCCGTACTCCTCGGCCAAGCGCGTGCGGGAGACGCTCGATCTGCTCGGTCGACTGTTTCAGTACCGGACCTGCGAGGGGCCCGAGCCGGGAAGGCGCTCCGGCGTGCCCTGCCTCGACTACTACATCAAGCGCTGCGCGGCCCCCTGCGTGGATTACATCGACCGCGAGGAGTACCGGCGGGGCATCGACGCGATCGTCGACTTCCTATCCGGCCGCTATCGCGATGTCGAGCGCGACCTCGAGCGCAAGATGAGCGAGGCAGCGGACGCTGAGGAGTTCGAGCGGGCGGCCGTTTACCGCGATCGGCTCGAGGCGGTGCGCTCGCTGATGGAGCGGCGCTCGGTTGCCGGCGAGTCTCTTGAGTCGGCCGATCTCATCGCGATCGCCGTCGAGGGTGCCGAGGCGAACGCTCAGGTCTTTCAGGTCCGTGACGGCGCGCTTGCTGAGCGCCACGGCTTCTACCTCGTCAACGAGGCGGAGGCCAACGAGGCCGAGGTGACCGAGGAGTTCCTCGCTCAGTACTACTCGGCCGCGCCTGTGGTGCCGCGCCTTGTCGTCGTCGGCTCGGCACTGCGTGAGCGTGCCCCCGTGGTGGCGGAGGCGCTGTCGGCGCGGCGGGGCGGACCGGTCGAGGTGCGGGTCGCGGAGCGCGGCTCGAAGCGACGGTTGCGCGAGCTGGCCCAACGCAACGCGACGCTGGCGCTTGCCCAGGACCGGCTGCGACAGGAGCGTCGCCGCGCACAGCGTGTCGACGCTCTGTCCTCGCTTCAGGACGGGCTCGGCCTGGAGGCGTTGCCGGTGCGGATCGAGGGCTTCGACATCTCGAACATCGGTGGCGAGCACACGGTCGCCTCCATGGTGGTCTTCCAGGGCGGCGCTCCGCGCAAGTCCGATTATCGGCGTTTTCGCATCAGGGGCGACCGCACGGCAGGCCCAGACGACTTCTCCTCGATGGAGGAGGTTCTCGGCCGGCGCGTTGCCCAGTTGCTCGAGCAGTCCGATCGCTCGCCGCATGATCCCGAGCGCGACGAGAGCTTCGCCGCGCTGCCCGACCTGATCGTGATCGATGGTGGCAAGGGGCAGCTTTCAGCGGGCATGAGGGTGCTGGCGCCACTGGTCGAGCGAGGGACCGCGGTCGTCTCGCTCGCAAAGCGACTCGAGGAGGTCTACGTGCCGGGGCGCCCTGAGCCACTCGAACTCAGCTCCGACACCGAGGGATCGCAGCTGCTGCAGCGGATCCGAGACGAGGCCCACCGTTTCGCAATCGAGCACCACCGCTCACGCCGCAGCCGAGCGATGACAACCTCGCTGCTCGACGAGCTCGCGGGCGTCGGGCCCAAGCGCAAGCGTGCGTTGCTGGAGCATTTTGGCTCGCCGGACCGCGTGATCAAGGCAAGCCGCGAGGAGCTCGAGGCGGTCCCCGGAATCCCCGGCAAGCTGGCTCGCGACATCCATCGGCAGCTGAACCGGGCGGGGTGACGATGACCGGCGACCAGAGGCTCTTTGGGGACGGCGTCGAGCTGTACGTGATCAGCGGCTATTCCGGTGCCGGAAAGTCCGAGGCGATGGCCGCGTTCGAGGACGCCGGATTCTTCTGCGTTGACAACCTGCCCCCGCGACTGATCGCCGCGCTCGGCGAGCTCTTCGTTCACCGCGGCAGCAAGGTCCGCCGTGCCGCGATCGTCACGGATGTGCGCGGCGGTGATCACTTCGATGACCTTCTGGCCGTGCTCGACGAGCTCGGGGAGGAGGGCCTGCGGCCCCGCGTGCTCTTCCTCGAAGCCGACGACGAGAGCCTGGTCAACCGCTTCAAGGAAACCCGGCGGCGCCACCCGCTTGCGCCCGAGGGGCAAATCACCGACGGAATCCAGGCGGAGCGCGAGATTCTCGGACCGCTGCGCGAGCGAGCGGATGTCGTTCTCGACTCCACCGGCCTCACCGGTGCAATGTTGCGGCGACGGATAACCACCGAGGTGCTCTCCCCCGAGTCGAACCGCAAGCTGGCACTGACGATCCTCACCTTCGGCTTCAAGAAGGGCGCGCCGCGCGACGCCGACCTCGTTTTCGACGTCCGCTTCTTGCCAAACCCGCACTACCGCGAAGACCTGCGGCCGATGACCGGCCGCGACGCCGAGGTTGTCGCGCACGTCGAGGCCGGCGAGCTTGCCGGCGAGTACTACAAGCGGCTTTTGCCGCTTCTCGACTTCCTCATCCCGGCCTACATCGCCGAGGGCAAGAACCACCTGACGATCGGCATCGGCTGCACCGGCGGCCGCCACCGCTCGGTTACGGTCGCCGACCGCGTCGCTCGCCACCTGGCGTCACGCGACGATGTTGCCGCCCGCGTGGTCCATCGCGACGTCGACCTGAGCTAGGAGCGGTCCGCGCCGCTGAGCGCGTCGGCGATCGCCACCGCGGTCGGCACGAAGCTCTCGACCGTCGCGCCGCTCGGCCACCCGCCGCTTCCCACCGCTGACGCGAGGTAGACGCACGCCTTGCGCTGGTGGGTCGAGAGCCCAAGACCGTGCTCGCGAGCCAGGTCAAGGGCGAGCTGGGGTATGCCGTCGCCAAAGCCGGGGACCGTGACGTCGTCGGCATCAATCCAGGCGCTGGGTAGCTCGGCCCGGGTCTCGATGACCACGGCGTTGTAGTTGCGCTGCATGTCGACGGCGCTGGAGAACTCCAGCCATGCCAGGTCGCCCTGGCGATCGGTTCCAGGCAGCGGCCCGGTGAGTACGTCGCTGGCGGTGCCCGGAAGCGGTAGGCGGATGTGGTTGGCGTGAAACTCGGCCGGGCTCTTCGCCTCCATGCCGTGTTCTTGGGCAAATTGCTTGACGCTGTCGTCGCTGAGATCTCCCGCGAGCTTCATGACAAGCCCGAGCAGGCGTCCGTGCTTGCGGCCCTTCGCCCGCGCGTCGTGAGCCGCAGCGCTGTCCGGATTGGTCGCGCCCCAGCTCACGTCCGCCTCCTCGACAACCTCGTCGCGGATCCGGCTCGCCGCACGGCCTCCGGCGCCGCCGAGCAGGTCCAGGTGCTCGAAGTCCACCTCGCCGTCGGCTCGGTGCTGGCCGCGGTATTGCGGGCACTCGCAGGTGAAGATGCCCCCATCGAGACGAAAGCCGAAGTCGACCGGCGTGCTCGACGCGAGCCAGTCGATGAAGCTTGGCGGGAACAGCTGCCGTAGCCAGGCTTGGTCCTGGCCCTTCGCCACCTCGACGATGTAACGCCGATCAAGCTCGGTCGATTCGAACCCGCCGACGTCCTCGCGAGGACGCTGGTCACCGGCCCAGTAAAAGAGCGCCGGCTCGAGCCCCTCGGACCTCACCGAGAGCATCGGCAGGTAGCCGACGGATTCGGGAATACGGCAGACCATGATCGTGTGCTGACCCGCGATCTTCATCCCGAATGTTTTCCCGTAGACCGCCTGGTGGCGCAGCCGGCCCTTGACGCCGCCGGGCAATTCCCCGCTCACCGACCACGCGGCAAAGCGCACCGGTCCGCGCTGTTCGCGCGGAAGCGGCTGCCCGGGCCACGTCAGCTCCGGGCGAACGGTCAGCCCACGCTCAGCCGCGTACTGGTGGAGCTTCGCCTCGGTCCGCTCCAATCCCGCGATCGCGGCCGTCTCGTCCACGGGGCGGACCTTATCCCGGCTTGCGGAGCGGGGCCGGGTGGCAGGGCGCGCTCGCGGACTCGCCCCGCGGTGGGCCGCATCCGACTCGCGTAGCGAACCCAATGCGGCCCAGCGGCCCGCGGCCCAGCGGCCCAGCGCCCCACGGTGGGCCGCATCCGACTCGCGTAGCGAACCCAAAGCGGCCCAGCGGCCCAGCGGCCCAGCGCCCCGCGGCCGGCGAGCCCTAGCGGCTGGCGCGGCTGGCGCGGTTGGCGATCGTGGCGCGGTAGGCCTCGTCCATCGCCGCCGCGTGGTGTTCGAGCGTGAAGCTTGCGGTCACGCGGCTGCGGGCGGCCGCGCCCATTCGCTGGCGCGTGCTGGCGGGCTGGGCTGCCATCCAGGCGATCGCGTCGGCCAGTGCCCCCGGATCCTCCGGCTCGACCAGCAGGCCGGTGCCGTCGGTGATCTGCTCGGCGATGCCGTCGCGGCGGCTACCGACAACCGGCAGACCGCTGGCCATCGCCTCGAGCATTGAGAGTGGGAAAGGATCGGCGCGCGAAGGAAGGACGAACGCGTCCCAGCTGCGAAAGCGCTCGAAGACATCGGCCGAGGGCACATGCTCGATTCCGGCGCCGGAGGCCTTCTCGAGAACGCTCTGCGCCCATTCGCGGTCGACGAGCTCGCTTGACGGGCCGACCATTTCGAACCGGTACTCCGCGCCGTTTCGCGCGCGGAGCTCACGCGCCGCCTCCACGAATAGGTCGCTGCCCTTGCGCTTGGAGACAACGGCGACCGTGCCGACGGTGAACGGCCGCGGGCGCTCGCGGGTCTCAACAGGCTCGGGAATCGGTGTTGCTTCGTGGACGATTCGCGGCCGCCGTCCGCGCCAGTCGAGCCGCGTGCCGCTCGTCTCGGATACGGCGACGATCTGATCGAGGTTCTGCCACGCCGCACTGCGCAGCATCCGACCGCGCAGGTCGAGCGGGAGCATCTCGTGGGTGTGCAGGAGGGTCGGCAGGCCGCTGCGACTGGCGACGAAGGCCTCGGCGAGGCTGAGAATCGAGTTGGCGTGGACGAGCGCGGGACGCCGGGTTCGCAGAAATCGCTGGTAGCGCCGCAGGTATCCGGGGGCGGCCGCAAGCCGGCGGACCGGACCGGGCGGAAGTCGCCATGTGCGCAGGCTGTACTCGATGCAGCGCGGGGCGCCGTCGACGTCCCAGCCCTGTGCGACGAGGTGGTCGTAGAGCTCGCTCGGCTTCGGGGCCCAGAAGCTGAAGTTCCAGCCACGCTCCTCGAGCAGCGGCACGATTCGCAAGACCGAGCGTGTGGCGCCCCCAAGAATGACCTCGTGAAAAGCGACAGCGACTCGTCGATCTGTCTCCTCGGACGGAATCACGCGGCTGACGGTAACGCCGACCCGGAGACCAGGAGCCGCCTCCATATGATCGCCCGGTGACGGAAGCTGTCATTTCAGTCAAGGGGCTGCACAAGTCCTACGGCAATTTCGAGGCGGTTCGGGGCCTCGACCTGGAGGTGCAGGCCGGCGAGATCTTCGCCTTTCTGGGGCCCAACGGTGCGGGCAAAACGACGACTACCGAAATCCTGGAGGGCTACCGCGATCGCACGGCGGGAGACGTGTCCGTGCTGGGGCAGGACCCTGCCGGCGCTGGCCGCGATTGGTATGAGCGGATCGGAATCGTGCTGCAGCAATGCCGCATGCGCCCCGAGCTAACCGTCCGCGAGACCCTCGAGCTCTACGCCGGCTACTACCGCGAGCCCTCGGATGTCGACGAGACAATCGGGCACGTCGGCCTCGGTGCGAAGGCCGACGCGCGCGCGGGCGGACTCTCGGGTGGACAGCTGCGTCGCCTCGACGTCGGCGTCGCGCTCGTCGGCGATCCGGACCTGCTGTTTTTGGACGAGCCAACGACCGGGTTCGATCCGACCGCACGACGCCAATTCTGGACGCTCATCGCAGGGCTGCGCCAGCTCGGCAAGACCGTTTTTCTGACAACGCATTACATGGACGAGGCGCAGGTGCTGGCCGACCGCGTCGCGATCGTCGTCGGGGGCAAGATCATCGCCACGGGCCCGCCGAACGAGCTGGGCTCTGCGACGGCGACTACCGAGATCCGGTTCCGGCCGCCTGACGGCGTCGCCGTTGCCGACATCCCACTTGACGGGGCCGCCCGCACAGAGGACGGCCGCCTGGTTATCGCTCGGACCAACGAGCCCGTGCAGGCTCTGAGCGAGCTCACCGGCTGGGCGCTGAGCGGCGGACATGAGCTGCCCGGCCTCGAGGTTGGGGCCCCGAGCCTCGAGGACATCTACATCGAGCTGACCGAGGGGGCGGAGCAGTGAGGGCCGCCGCGCTGGTCGCGCACCAGTTCCGCTACGACCAGAGGACCTTCTGGCGCAACGGCGGCGCCGTGTTCTTCACCGTCCTGCTGCCGCTGGTCTTTCTCTTCATCTTCGCGACGATCTTCGGCAACGACACGCTTGAGGAGCTCGGCAACCTCAAGACGACCACCTATTACGTGCCGGCGATCCTCACGCTGGCAATCGTCTCGGCGACGATGCAGAGCGTCGCGATCAGGCTCACGGCCGAGCGCGAGAGCGGGATCCTCAAGCGCGGTCGGGGCACGCCGATGCCCTCCTGGGTGTTCTTTGCCTCGCGCTTCGGCAACGCCATCGTGATCTCGCTGCTGATGCTCGTCGTCGTGACCGCGATCGGCCGCATCGTCTACGGCGTTGGGATTCCGTGGGACCACCTGCCGGCGATCCTGGTCACGCTCGGCATCGGCGCGGCCAGCTTCTGCGCGCTCGGGGTCGCCCTGACCGCGGTCATTCCGTCAGAGGACGCCGCTCCGGCGGTCACCAATGTGACCGTTCTCCCTCTGTACTTCCTCTCCGGCGTCTTCATTCCAGAGACGGAGATCCCGGCGGGTGTCCTGCACGTGGCCGACGTGTTTCCGATCCGTCACTTCTTCGAAGCCTTCTTCACCGCGTTCACGACCAGCTCCGGGAGCGGTTTCGAATGGGGCCATCTCGGGATCGTGGCTGCGTGGGGAGCCGTTGGGCTCGTGATTGCCGTCAGATTCTTCAAATGGACGCCGCGGGGTAGCTCGTGATCACTCGACCCAGGGAAGGAGTCTCTTGATCCACCATGTCTCAGTCGGTGTGACCGACATCGAAGCGAGCGGGCGTTTTTATGATGCCGTTCTCGGCTCCCTCGGCTGGCGCCGCCATGCCGAGAGTTCGGACTCGATCGCATGGGGGATCGTGCGCCCGGTGTTCTTCGCATCGGCGCGCCAGGGCGGCCGGGCTGGAACCGGGCATATCTGTCTCATGTCGAGCGGCATCCCGGGGGTCAAGGGCGCCTGGGAGGGTGGTATCCGCGAGGGCGGCACCGACGACGGCGCGCCGGGCCAGCGGCCTGAGTACGGTGCGAGCTACTACTCGGCGTACCTGCTCGATCCGGACGGAAACCGCATCGAGATCGCCGTGGGATCAGACTAAGAACCGTCAATCAGACGAGCAAGCGAGGGAGAATCGATGGCGAAGGTGAAGGTCGGAATCAATGGCTTCGGAAGGATCGGGCGCAACCTGTTTCGCGCTGCCTACGAAGCGGACGCCGAGCTCGAGTTCCTCGCGGTCAATGACCTCACCGATGCGGCGACGCTCGCTCACCTGCTCAAGTACGACTCGATCCTCGGGCGCTTCCCCGGAGAGGTGGAGGCGACCGACGACGGCATCGTGGTCGACGGCCGGGAAATCAAGGTGCTCTCAGAGCGCGATCCCGCCGATCTGCCCTGGGGCGAGATCGGGGCGGATGTCGTCATCGAGTCCACGGGCCTGTTCACGAAGCGCGACGACGCTGCGAAGCACCTTGCGGCCGGCGCGCAGAAGGTGATCATCTCCGCGCCCGCGACCGATCCGGACGTGACCGTCGCGCTCGGCGTCAACTTCGACTCCGATTACGACCCTGACGCACACAACATCATCTCCAACGCGTCCTGCACGACGAACTGCCTGGCGCCGGTGGCGAAGGTGCTCAACGACTCGGTCGGCATCGAACGCGGGCTGATGACCACGATCCACGCCTACACGGCCGATCAGCGCCTCCAGGACATGCCCCACAAGGACCTGCGTCGCGCCCGCGCCGCGGCGCTCAACCTGATCCCGGCCTCGACGGGTGCGGCCAAGGCCGTCGGTCTGGTCCTGCCGGAGCTCAACGGCAAGCTCAGCGGCATGGCCGTACGCGCCCCAGTTGCCACCGGATCGGTGGTCGACCTCACCTTTCAGGCGTCGCGCGACACGACGGTCGAGGAGATCAACTCCGCCATCGAGGAGGCGGCTTCCGGCCCGCTTGCCGGAATCCTCGCCTACACGGAGGACCCGATCGTCTCGACGGACATCGTCAAGGATCCGCACTCGTCGATCTTCGACTCGGAGCAGACGATCGTGATGGAGGGCAGCTTCGTGAAGGTGTTCTCCTGGTATGACAACGAGTGGGGCTACTCCAACCGCGTCGTCGAGCTCGCGGCGAAGGTGCTCGAGCCCGCGCGCGCAGCCGCTTGAGCGCGATCGCGAAGCGAGGCGAAGCTGCGGCGTTGAGACCACCCAGCTGATGGCCGAGCGCGGCCAGTTTCACAAGGCAGGTGTCCGCGATGCCCCCGTCGAGGGGGCGCGGGTGCTCGCGCGCGTGGACTTCAACGTCCCGCTCGACGGCGGCGACGTGGCCGACGACACCCGTATCCGAGCCGCCCTGCCGACGATCGAACTGCTGCGCGAGCGGGGTGCCGCGGTCGTGCTCGTCTCCCATCTCGGGCGACCCAAGGGCCGTGATCCCGAGCTCTCGATGGCGCCGATCGCGGCGCGTCTCGGAGAGCTGATCGGTGCGGAGGTGGCGATGGCTCCCGCGGTCGTCGGCGCCGAGGTCGAGGCGGCCGCCTCCAAGCTCGGCGCCGGTGACGTTCTCGTTCTCGAGAACAGCCGCTACGAGGAGGGTGAGACCCGCAACGACCCGGATCTCGCTGCCGGGCTCGCCAGGATCGCCGACGTCTACGTCAACGACGCCTTCGGCGCCGCCCATCGTGCCCACGCGACCACGCATGGGGTCGCCGGTCTGCTTCCGGCCTTCGCGGGGTTGTTGCTCGAGCGCGAGGTCCGCGAGCTGACGGCGGTTCGCGACAACCCGACGAAGCCGCTCTGCGTGGTGCTCGGCGGCGCCAAGGTGACCGACAAGATCGGTGTCATCGAGCGCTTCCTCGAGACGGCGGACGCGATCCTCATAGGTGGCGCGATGTGCTTCAGCTTCTTTCGCGCGCAGGGCCACGAGACCGCCAACTCGCTCGTCGAGGAGGAGGGCGTCACCCTGGCAGAGCGGGTGCTCGAGCGGGCGGCCGCCTCCGAGTGCGAGCTCCTGCTTCCCGTCGACCTCGTCCTCGGCCGCGAGTTCGACGCCGACACGGAGGTTCAGGAGCTCGACGGCGTGGACGTTCCGGAGGGCTGGATGGGACTCGACGTCGGACCGAAGACAGCCGATGAGTACGCGCGGGTGATCGCCGACTCGGGCACGGTGTTCTGGAACGGCCCGATGGGTGCGTTCGAGCTCGAGCCGTTCGCAGCCGGGACCCGCGCGGTCGCCGAGGCGGTGGCCGACGCACCCGGGTTCACCGTTGTCGGGGGTGGCGATTCCGCCGCAGCGCTCGCGAGCTTTGGGCTCGCTGATCAGGTCGATTGGCTCTCCACGGGCGGCGGCGCGTCGCTCGAGCTGATGGAGGGAAAGGAGCTACCGGGAGTGGAGGTCTTGAGAGATGCCTGATCGCCGACCGTTCGTCGCGGCGAACTGGAAGATGAACAAGACGATCGACGAGGCCGAGGATTTCGTCGAGCGGTTCATCGGCTCCGTTGGGGACTTCGAGGCGGTGGACGTCGCGCTCTGCCCGGCGTTCACGGCGCTTGCAACGCTCGTCGATCGCACGCGCCGCTCTCCTGTCGAGGTGCTCGCTCAGAACGTCTACTCCGCGCAATCGGGTGCGTTCACGGGTGAGGTGTCAATCCCGATGCTGGCCGATCTCGGTGTTGGGGGGGCGGTGATCGGCCACTCGGAACGCCGCCAGCTGTTCGGCGAGACCGACGAGGCGCTCGCGAAAAAGGTCCCGGCCCTGCTCGATGCCGGCCTGCGCGCGCTGCTGTGCTGCGGCGAGACCGAGGCCGAGCGCGACGGAGGCGAGACCGAGGCGGTGCTCGAGCGCCAGATCAGCGCCGACCTCGCCGAGGTGGCCGACGCCGACCTGGGCCGCGTTGTTATCGCCTACGAGCCGATCTGGGCGATCGGCACCGGGCGCACCGCGACTCCCGAGCAGGCCGACGACGCCTGCGCGTTCATCCGCGGCCTGGTTGCCAAGCGCGACGCCGACGCCGCCAACGCCGTCCGGATCCTCTACGGCGGCTCGGTCAAGCCGGCCAACGCGGCTGAGCTCTTCGCCCTCGAGAACGTCGATGGGGGGTTGGTCGGCGGCGCAGCTCTCGACCCCGAGGATTTCCTCGCGATCTGCCGAGCGGCATGAGCGAGCTACCCGAGGGACCGGATCGCGTCCCGGTCGGGTCGCTGGCTTTGATCATCCTCGACGGCTGGGGCCTTGCCGCCGCCGGACCAGGCAACGCCGTCGAGCCAGGCCGACACGCCCGTCTTCGACGGCCTGTGGAGCTCGTATCCGCGCAGCACGCTGTCAGCCGGCGGCGCGGACGTCGGACTCCCGGACGGCCAGATGGGCAACTCAGAGGTCGGCCACATGAATCTCGGGGCCGGGGCGATCGTCAAGCAGGATCTCGCGCGGATCGACGACGCCGTCGCCGACGGCACCATCTTCGACAACGAGGCGCTGGTCGCGGCGTGCGAGGCCGCCCGTACCAGCCCGCGCGGGCGTCTGCACCTGGTGGGCCTGGTCTCCGATGGCGGCGTGCACTCGGGCTGGACCCACATCGAGGCGCTGATCGAGCTTGCCGCGCAGGAGGGCGTCCCCGACCTCGTCGTGCATGCGCTCACCGATGGACGCGACACGCTGCCAACCTCGGCGTCCGGCTACATCGAGGAGCTCGAGAGATGGCTGCGCCATGCGGGCCGGGTCGGCACGGTCGGCGGCCGCTATTACGGGATGGATCGTGATCGCCGGTGGGAGCGGACGAAGCTTGCCTATGACGCGATCGTCCACGGCGCCGGTCTCGAGGCGGCCAGCGCAGCGGAGGCCGTCGCCGCCGCAAGCGAGCGCGAGGAAACCGACGAGTTCATCCGCCCGACGGTGATCGGCGATTACGACGGCGTCGCCGACGGCGACGTGGTCATCCACTTCAACTTCCGGCCCGACCGCGCCCGCCAGCTCGTCCAGGCGCTTGCCGAGCGCGACTTCGATGAGTTCAATCGCGGCGCGGCCCCCGATATCGAGCTCACGACGCTCACGCAGTACCGCGCTGAGTGGGAGTACCCGGTCGCCTTCGCGCCCCGCGAGCCGCAGACGACGATCGCGGCGGTGCTGGCCGAGGCCGGAGCACGCCAGCTTCACGTGGCCGAGACCGAGAAGTACGCGCACGTCACCTACTTCTTCAACGGTGGCCGTGAGGCGGAGTGGGAGGGCGAGGAGCGCGCCCTCGTGGACTCACCGCGCGACGTGCCCACCTACGACCACAAGCCCGAGATGAGCGCGGCCGCCGCTGCCGAGGCCTTCACCTCGCGCTGGCGCGATGGCGACTACCGCTTCGGGATCATCAACTTCGCCAACCCCGACATGGTCGGCCACACCGGCAGCATCCCGGCCGCGGTCACAGCGATCGAGGCCGTCGACGCCTGCCTGGGCGAGGTCGTCGCTTGCGTTCACGAGGCGGGCGGCGCGTGCATCGTCACCGCCGACCACGGCAACGCTGAGCAGATGCTCGAGCCCGACGGCTCGCCGAACACCGCCCACTCGCTGAACCCGGTCCCGTTCATCGTCACCGACTCGGCGGTCGAGCTCGCGGACGGCGGCATCCTCGCCGACGTTGCGCCAACAGCGCTGGCGCTGCTGGGGATCGATCAGCCGGAGGCGATGACGGGGCGGTCGCTGATCGGCTGACAGAACGAAATCTGCGTTGACGAGTGGTCTAAAGATCTGCTACAACTCGACTTAGGTTTTCGTACAACTCTCGAAGTAGGAGGAGTCTGAAATGGCACTTGTACGTTGGGAGCCCGGCCGCGAGGTCGACTCGCTTCAGTCTGAGGTCAATCGGGTCTTCGACGCCTTTTTCGGCGGGAGCGCTTCGCCCACCCGCGCGCGGCGCTGGGTCCCCGCGATGGACCTCCTCGAGACCGAGGACCACCTCGTCCTGCGCGCCGATCTCCCCGGGATGAAGCGTGAGGACGTCGAGATTGAGGTCAAAGACGGGGCGCTGACGATCAGTGGCGAGCGGATGGCAGAGCACGAGCAGAACACCGAGGGCTACTACCGCGTCGAGCGAGCCTCCGGCCGCTTCGCGCGATCGCTGACACTGCCGGAGGGCACCGAGCCCAACGGGGTGGACGCTCACTTCGACAATGGCGTCCTTGAGGTGAGGATCCCAAAGCCGGCGGAGCGAAAGCCGCACCGGATCGAGATCCGAGGTGGCGAGCACGTGAACGGCAACGGCGCGGCGCCCGAAACGATCGAGGCGTAACCGCGGCCCTACGCTGGGGGCGTGCGTGACGACCCCGGCCGCCTGCAGTTCGAGATATCCGCGCGTGACGGAGCCGCCCGCACCGGGCGGCTCCTCACGTCGTCGGGTCACGTGGAGACGCCGGCGTTCATTCCGCTTGCCACCAAGGGCGCCGTTCGCACGCTGAGCTTCGCCGACGTTGCGGCTCTCGGCTTCGAGCTCGTCCTCGGCAACACCTTCCACCTCTTCATCACACCGGGGGCCGAGCGGATTGCCGAGCTGGGCGGGCTGCACAAGTTCATGGGGTGGGAGCGCGCGATCATCACCGATTCCGGCGGCTTCCAGGTGTTCTCGCTGGCTCACGGCAACGTCGCCGACGAGATCAAGGGCCGCCGCGGCGGCTCGGGGTCGTCGGACGGGGTCGTTGAAATCTCAGAGCGTGGCGTGGCGTTTCGCTCCTATCTCGACGGCTCGAAGCGATTCATGGGCCCGGAGGAGTCGATGGGGGTCCAGGCAGCGCTCGGCTCGAACATCGCCCTGGTCTTCGATGAGTGCACCCCCTTTCACGCCAACCGCGACTACACGGCGAACTCGACCGCGCGGACGCACCGCTGGCTCGACCGCTGCCTCGAGTGGCACACCGAGAACGGCCCTGCCGACCAGGCCGTCTTCGGCATCGTTCAGGGCGGCACCCATGAGGACCTGCGCCACGAGTCGGCCGAGTACGTCTCCGCCGCGGGCGTGGATGGAATTGCGATCGGTGGCACGCTCGGCCGCGACAAGCCGGAGATGTACGGGGTCCTCGAGATGACGGTTCCGAAGCTCCCGGTCGATGCGCCCAAGCACCTGCTCGGGATCGGCGAGCCTGATGATCTGCTTGCCGGCATCGCCCTCGGGATCGACGTCTTCGACTGCGCCGTGCCGACGCGCCTCGCCCGCCACGGGATGGCCCTCGCAAATCTGCCCGAAACCCGGTTTCGTTTCGATCTCGGACGAGCCGTCCACGCCCTGGACACCGCGCCGCTGGTCGATGGGTGTGAGTGTGCGACCTGCCTGGCAGGCCACACGCGGGCCTACCTGCACTACCTGACGAAGGCGGAGCCCCCCACCGCGGCGAGGCTACTGACAACACACAACCTTCACTTCCTCAACAGCCTCGTGCGGGGCGCGCGCGAGGCGATCACGGCGGGATCGTTTGCCAGCTACCGCACTGAGGTCCTGGACGGCGCTGCCCCCTGGGATGCTCGCCCGGACGCGGCGCCGGTCACTGAGTGTTCTGACTGATCAGGTCCTCGATCGCCTGAATCTGGTCGCCGATGTTGTCCTTGATCGTCTGACCGATGTCGGTCGACTGACCGGCATCGGTCGATCAGGAGCACGGCGCCGGCGATGACCGCGGCAAGCACGGCGATCAGCACGAGGATGCCGACCGCCCGGGCGAAGCGGCTGAACCCCGAGCGCTGTGGACGGCCCGCCGCGCGCGGCGCAGGCGTAGCAACCTGGCGCGGCTGCGCGGCTGCGCGGCGGCGTGGCGCGACCGGAACCGGAGCGACGGGTGTCGCAGGGTCCGGCTCCATGCGCCGGGTGGCCTCGGTGCGGTCCTCCGGGGTCATCATGTTGGTCGGCATCTCGTCCTCGGGCTCGGGCGGCTCGCGACCGGCAAGGCCGGCCTGGAGGGCGCGCGAGAGCTCGCGTGCGGACGAGTAACGGTTGGCGGCCTCGCCCTCGAGGGAGCGCAGCACAGCCGCGGAGAGCGTCTCGGGGACGTCGGGGTCATACGAGGTAGGCGGCAGCGGACGCTCGTTCTCGCGGCGGATCGCGAGTTCGGCGAGGGTCGAACCCTCCCACGGCAGACGTCCGGTCAGCAGCTGGTAGAGGACGACCCCGAGCGCGTAGACGTCGGCCGCCGGGGTGGCCTCCTCGCCTCGAGCCTGCTCCGGGGCGAGATATGCAGCTGTGCCGACAACCGATCCAACCTGCGTAAGCCGCGTCTGAGCGCTGGCGCGAGCGATGCCGAAGTCCGTGAGCTTGACCGTCATCTCACCGGTCGGGGGCTCGTGAGCCGACGAGTCCCGACGGCGTCCACGACCCGCCGGACCGCCGATAACCATCAGATTCCCGGGCTTGACGTCCCGGTGGATGATCCCCTGGCGGTGGGCGTACTCGAGGCCGGCGCACGACTGGATGCCGATCTCGACCGCAGAGTCCGACCCGAGCCGTCCGCGCGTCTGCAGCAGCTGCGCGGCCGACTTGCCCTCGACGTACTCCATGACGATGTAGTGGCGGTCAGTGTCGACGCCCGTGTCGTAGACCTGAACGATGTTCGGGTGGATCAGCTTCGCGACCGCGAGCGCCTCGCGGCGAAAGCGCGCAACGAACTTGTCGTCGTCGGAGAGGTGCTCGGCGAGGATCTTCACCGCGACCGTGCGCTCGAGCACACGGTCGGTCGCGCGGTAGACGGTCGACATTCCACCTGAGCCCAGGCGGTCGCCGAGCTCGTAGCGATCGGAGATCGTCGAGTTCATCCGCCGCCGTCCGGGGGCTCGAGGCCGCCGCTCGGGGTTGCGCCACCTGGCTGGCCACCGTTGCCGCCGCCGGGGGAGGCCGGCTCTGAGTCCTCCTCCGGCGCTGGGGGCTGTTCCTCTTCCGTGGTGGTCGACTCGTCCGGTGTCGTCGTCTCCTCGAGAGTGGTTGTCGACTCCGTAGCCGTTGTGTCCGTGGTGTCGGTGGTCTCGACGCCCTCGGGTCCGGAGGCGTTCTCGTCGACGCACTCCTCAGGGTTCTGAGCGAGATTCACGAGTTGCTCCGACGCTCTCGTGAGGGCGCCCTGAACCTCGTTGTCGACATCGGCGGGCAACCCGTTCACGGTGTCGACGAGTTCCTCCGCGGTTTTCTGGGCCAGTTCACAGTCGCCAGTTTCAACGCTGTTCTGGACGGAGGAGAGCAGGCTGAGCAATGTGTCCGATTGGTCGCTCGGAATCGTGCCCTCGTCGCCGGAGCCGCAGCCCGCGATCGCGAGCGCGGCCGCGAAAACGGCTGCGAGCAGGCTGATTTTGTTGACCCCGCGCATCGCGGCGAGTCTAGTTCTTGAACCACTGCGCTCGACCAAGCTGACTCACTGACCCACGTATAGCCGCCGCGCGAGGTGCTCGGGCAGCTCGGCGGCGACAATTGCGTCAGCCGCGCGGTCGATGTCGTAGACGACGCGGTGAAAGCTCGCCTGCCAGGCCTCGGTATCGAGCTCGAGCCAGGCGGCCCGAGGGTCCCCGTCACGCGGCTGACCGACGCTGCCGGGGTTCACCAGCCAGCGCCCGCGCCGAACGTCGAGGCTGGTTCCGGCCGCGGCCTGCGCCCCGCGCGCATCTTCGATGCCGCCAGCGCCCTCCTCTGCGAGGGCGAAGAAGAGGGCCACGTGGGAGTGACCGACGAAGCTCACGCGCTTTGCCTGGGCGCGGATGCACTGCGCGGCCTGATCCGGCCAGAGGACGTACTCCCAGACCGGATCGCGGGGCGACGCGTGGTACAGGCCGACGTCGCGCGACTCATCCGACGGCTGCAGTTTCGCGAGGAACTCGTGCGTCGCTTCGTTCATCTCCTCGCGGGTCCAGCGCACGGCGCTGGCCGCTGCGGGGGAAAACGTCGAGATGTCGAGCTGCTCGAGAGCCGCGAGATCGTGGTTTCCGACAAGGCAAACCTCGCAGCGTTCGGCCACCAGCTCGGCGCACTCGTTGGGTTGTGCGCCGTAGCCGACGACGTCGCCCAGGCACCAGAGCTGGTCGACGCCGGCCGTCTCAACGTCGGCGAGGACCGCCTCGAGCGCAGGCAGGTTCGAGTGGATGTCGCTGATCAGAGCGAGGCGCATCGAGAGCCCCGGACCCACCGGGCGGACTATCGTAGGCAGCAATGAGCGAGGCGGGCTTTTGGCCACGCTCGAACGCAATGCGGATCGGCGGGGCCGCCGTGGCGATGATCTTGGTCGCCGAGCTTGCGCTTTGGCTCCTGGCGCCGAGTGACGCCCCGCCGAAACCGTTCGCGGTCGACGAAACCCAGTACTTCACGGCGACCGAGATCGACCGCGCTGAGGCCTTCCGCAACGGGCAGGCGCGGCTGCTAATCGCGTCCCTTCTGATCGAGGCTGGCGTTCTCGTCGGGCTCGTCTTCGGGCGCCCGCGCCGCCTACGGCGCGTCCTGGACGGCCTCGCCGGCAGGCCCCTGCGAGGGGCCGCCATCGCAGGTGCCGCTATCGCCGTTGCGATTACGGTCGCGACGCTGCCGGTCTCCATCTGGTCACACGAGCGCGCTGTCGACGTCGGCCTCTCGACCCAGTCACTCGACGCCTGGTTCGCTGACGTCGCGAAGTCGGTTGCGATCGCGGCCGCGATGACCGCGATCGGAACGACGCTGCTGCTGGCCGTGGTGCGGCGATGGCCGCGCCACTGGTGGATTCCTGGGACCGGCGCGGTGATCGTGATCGCGGCGCTGCTGACGTGGATCGGACCGGTCTTGCTCGCGCCGGTTTTCAACCGATTCGAGCCCTTGCCCGCGGACAGCGTGGCGCGCGAGGAGGTGCTGGACCTGGCCGAGCGCGCCGGGGTTGAGGTCGGCGAGGTGTACCGAATCGATGCCAGCCGCCGCAGCACGGCGCTGAACGCCTACGTCGACGGCATCGGCTCGAGCAAGCGAGTCGTCCTCTACGACAACCTGCTGGCGAACGCAAGGCGGCCCGAGCTGCGCTCGATCGTCGCGCACGAGCTCGGCCATGTCGCCCACAGCGACATCCGCCGCGGGCTGATCTTCGTCGTCTTGGTGGCACCGTTTGGACTGCTGTTCACGCGCGAGGTGGCACTTGCGCTCGCACGGCGCTCCGGTGCCGATCCGCGTTCGCCCGCGGCCATTCCGGCTTACGTGCTCGCGCTGACTCTCGCGGCATTCGCCCTCAACGTCGTCGGCAACCAGCTATCGCGAAAGGTCGAGGCGAGCGCTGATCAGTTCGCGCTGGAGCTCACGAACGACCCGGCTGCGCTCGTAGATGTTCAGATTCAGCTCGGGCGCACGAACGTCACCGATCCGGACCCGCCCGCGCTGCGGAGCGCGATCTTTTCAACCCATCCCTCGACGGTTGACCGCATCGGCGGGGCGCTCTCGTACGGGGCGCGCGGGCGCTAGGAGAACCGGTCGCGCGCGCGTCCGGTGGCGCTTCGAGCCGCCGAGATCGCCAGTTTGCCCGCGATGGCGGTGTAGACCGCCGCGTTCGTCAGCGGGCTGCGCGAGGCCGCGTAGTGATCGCGATAAAAGCGAAACATCCCGTAGTGAAAGGCGCGATTGAGTCGCAGCGATCTTCGCTTGCCGCTCGTGCCGGCCTTGACGTGGATGACCGTCGCGGCGGGCTCGTACCAGGTCGTCCAGCCCGCCTTCGCGAAGCGGAAACAGAGATCGAGGTCCTCCATGTACATCCAGTAGCGGGGGTCGAAGGCACCAACCTCCTCGAGCGCGCGGCGTCTGATCAACATGAAGGCGCCGTTGATTGCCTCGACCGGGCCGGACTCCACCTCCGGCGCCCGATATGCGGCGAGCGAGCCGCTCGCGCCCTCGCGCCGGCCGACGCCCGTGAAGTGGCCGAGCGCGCTCAGTGGAGTCGGAAAGGAGCGCCGCGAGGCATGGTCGAAACTGCCGTCGTCAAGCTCCAACCGCGGTCCGGCCATACCGACCTCCGGCTGCGCCTCGAGGACGGCGAGCACAGCGTCGAGAGCTCCCGGAGTGATCCGGGTGTCGGGGTTGAGAACGAGCACGTACGGAGCGCTGCCGGTCGCGATGCCAACGTTGTTGGCGACGCTGAATCCACTGTTGTGTGGCTGTTCGATCAGCTCGACGTCGCCAAACTCGCGCCGGACCATCGCCGGTGTGTCGTCGCCGGAGGCGTTGTCGACGACGGTGACGTGCAAGGGGACGCTCGGCGGGTGATCGCCCAGCGAGCTGAGGCAGTCGCGCAGTAAGGCCTCGCAGCGGTAGGAGACGATGACGACGTCAAGCGCCGGCGGCCTGCTCATGGCAAGTGAGACTAGTTAGGACTTGACCCAGGCCCAGGTGTCCGCGAGGCCCTCTGGCAGGCCGCTCGCGGCGCTCCAACCGAGCTCGTCGGCGGCCCGCGAGGAGTCGATTGAGATTCGCTGCACCTCGCCGGGACGTGGCGGTGCGAGCTCCGGCTCGAACGAGGCACCCGCCACTTCCGCAAGCCGGGCACCCAGCTCGAGCACGCTGGTCTCGATGCCCGTCCCGACGTTGAACGGGCCCGGAGTCTCGCCCTCGGCGCCGGCGATGAATGCGTCGGCGACGTCGCCGACGAAGATGTAGTCGCGGGTCTGCTCCCCGTCGCCGAACACGCGAGGCGTGGCGCCTGTGCTCATCGCGTTGCAGAAGATCGCGACGACTCCCGCCTCGCCAAGCGGATCCTGACGCGGCCCGTAAACGTTGCCCAGCCGCATTGCCACGGCGTCGATGCCGTACATGCGGCGGTAGAGGCCGAGATAGCCCTCGGCGGCAAGCTTCGACTGGCCGTATGGCGCTTCGGGCTGAACCTCGGCGTCCTCGTCGAGGGGCAGATCACGGCCGCTGCCCTCCCCGTAGATCGCGCCGCCGGTGGAGGCGAAAACGAGCTTTCCGGATCCCTGCGCGCGCAGGCACTCGAGCAGCGACAGGGTGCCGCCGACGTTCACACCGAGATCGAAGGCCGGGTCGGTGACCGAGCGCCGGACATCGATCTGAGCCGCAAGGTGAAAGACCCGCTCCGGCTCCGCCTCGGCGAACGCCTGGCCGACCGTGTCGCCGTCAGTGATGTCGCCCTCGATCAGCGTTGCTCCGGCCTCCAGGGCGGCGGTGAGGTTCTCGCGCTTGCCGGAGGAGAGGTTGTCGAGGACGACGACGTCGTCCCCGCGCTCGATCAGAGCGTCGACCAGGTTGGAGCCGATGAAGCCGGCGCCGCCGGTTACCAGGGATCTCACGCGCGGCAGCTTAGGCGCTGGCCCGGCCTCGCTGCCCACGTGGGCGCGTCTACTATCGATCCGTGGCCACGACTCCGACAGCGGATCCGCTCGCCGCGCTGCGCAACGCGGTGCTCGCTGCCGCGGCCCCGATCGGCGATCCCGGCGAAAAACTCGGCCTCGAGCGTCCCCCCAAGGCGGAGCTCGGCGACTACTCGACAAATGCGGCAATGCTGCTCGCCCCGATCGCGGGCACGCCGCCGCGCGAGGTTGCCGCGCAGCTGCGCGATCAGCTTGCAGCCGGGCTCGGTGCGAGCGCCGACCGGATCGAGGTGGCCGGCCCGGGTTTCCTCAACGTCTTTTTGTCCGATCGCTGGCACCGCGAGGCGACCCGCGACCTGCTTGCCGCTGGCGACGCCATCGGCATCCCCGCACGTGCGGTGACGGAGCGGATCCTCGTCGAGTTCGTGAGCGCGAATCCAACCGGCCCGGTGACGGTGGCCAGCGGTCGGGGCGCCGCTTACGGCGATGCCCTGGCCCGGATCTTCGCTCGGCGCGGCGACGTCGTCGAGCGCGAGTACTACGTCAACGACGCGGGCACCCAGATCCGCCTGTTCGCGGCATCGATCTCTGCGCGGATGCGCGGCGACCAGCCACCCGAGGGGGGCTATACCGGTGATTACGTGACCGAGCTCGCGAGCGAGCTGGCCGCCGACGGCGCCGACGCTGCCGACCTGGAGGGGCTCGAACGGGTGGGCGTGGCGGCGATGCGCGAGCGGATCGAGCAGACGCTGCTGGACTTCGGCGTCACGTTCGACACCTGGTCGTCCGAGCGCGCCCTGCGCGATGCCGGGGCGGTGGAGCGCGCGCTCGACCGGTTGCGCGAGCGCGGTCACGTGTACGACCACGACGGAGCCACCTGGCTGCGCACGACCGACTTCGTTGACGACAAGGACCGCGTGCTGGTCCGCAAGGACGGCGAACCGACTTACTTCGCCCCGGACATCGCCTACCACCTCGACAAGCTCGAACGCAACTGGGAGCACCTGATCAACGTCCTCGGCGCCGATCACCACGGTTACGTGCCGCGGATGCGCTCGGCGCTGGCCGCTCTCGGCTTTGACCCCGAGCGCTTCGAGGCGGCGATCATGCAGATGGTCAGCATTGTCGAGGGCGGCGAGCGGGCGCGGATGTCGAAGCGAAAGGGTGACTTCGTCACGCTCGACGAGCTGGTCGGCGACATCGGTGTCGACGCGGCGCGCTTCTTCATGCTCCAGCGCAGCGCCGACACCGCGATCGACATCGATCTTGAGCTCGCGCGTTCGCAGTCGCAGGACAACCCCGTCTACTACGTCCAGTACGCGCACGCACGGATCGCGAGCATCCTCCGGAAGGCTGCCGACGAGAACGTGGCCGCCGACGATGAGGTGGCAGGCGCAGCCGCTCGCAGCGAAGCAGCGCTTGATGCGACCGCCGAACCGAGCGAGCGTGCGCTGGTTCGCCGGCTTCTCGAGCTTCCCAACGAGGTCGTGGTCGCCGCGGAGCGTCGCGCTCCTCATCGTCTCTGTGCCTACGCGACCGCGACCGCCGCCGACTTCCATTCCTTTTACCGCGACTGCCGCGTGGTGGGGGCGGAGCCCGAGGTGGAGGCCGCGCGTCTCGGCCTGTGCGTTGCGACCAAGCGCACTATCGCCGCCACCCTCAGCCTGCTCGGAGTCGCGGCACCGGAGCGGATGTAGGCGATGGGCCCGCGGCCGGTGGGCGGCTCCCCGGCGATCAGCGTCGTCGTCCCCACCCGCGACCGCGCGGCGCGACTCGGACGGCTGCTCGATGCATTACGCGGTCAGACGCTTGACGCGGGGGAGTTCGAGGTGATCGTCATCGACGACGGATCGCGAGATGAAACCGCCGCAGCGCTCGCGCGTGCCGGCGACGGGGGCAATCTCACGCTTCGGGTCATCACACGCAACGAGACGGGAGGACCGGCCGCAGCCCGCAACGATGGCTGGCGAGAGGCAGGGACGGACCTGGTGGCCTTCGTCGATGACGATTGCGAGCCGACGCCAGGCTGGTTGGAGGCGGCGCTCGCCGCAGCACGGGAGCGCCCCGGTGCCATCGTCGCCGGGCCGACGACGCCGTTGCCGGCGGAGGTCGGTCGAATCGGCCCGTTCGCCCGCACCCGCGACATACCCGAGCCCGACGAGTGGTTTGCAAGCTGCAACATCGTCTATCCACGCGACCTCCTGGAGCGTCTCGGCGGCTTCGACGAGCGCTTTTCCGAGGCGCTCGGTGAGGACACCGACCTCGGCTGGCGCGCCCGCGAGCTTGGCGTCGAGCTTCGCTTCGAGCCCGCCGCCGCGGTTCACCACGCGGTCGATGAGATCGGCGCGGTTGCCGCGCTGCGCGGTGCGCTCATCGGTGCGGACTCGGTCTACGCGTTTCGGCGCCACCCCGAGCTGCGCCGGCGCACGCTCTGGCTCGGCGTCGTCCGCAACCCGGCGTTGCCGCGACTGCTGCTGGCCGCACTTGGCCTCTGGCTGGGTCGGCGCCATCGGTGGACCGCTGCGCTCGCATTGCCGTATGCGCTTTCGGTGGCTCGCCGGTGCGCCGGGCCGGGCGCAGTTCCCGGCCACGCGCCGTTCTTCGTCGCTCACGACGCCCTTTCGCTGGCGACCTCGCTGCGGGGATCGATCCGCCACCGCACGCTCGTGCTGTGACCGTCAGCGTGATCGTCCCATTCGCCGGCGACGCGGCGACCGCGATCGCTGCCCTGGAAGCGCTGAGCCGGATCGAGCTCGGTGATGGCGATGAGATCGTGTTCGTCGACAACACGCCATCGGGCGTAGCTCCGCGGGACGCCGGGTCGCCGATCGAGGTGGTCCATGCACCGCAGCGCCGGTCCGCCTACTTCGCGCGAAATGCCGGGGTGACACGGGCGCGTGGCGACTGGCTGCTGTTCATCGATGCCGATTGCGTTGCCCCGCCGTCGCTTGTCCGCGACTACTTCAGCTCCAACCCGGGGGAGCGTGTCGGGATCCTCGCCGGTGAGCTGGTTGGCGACCCGGCGCAGACGGAGCTCACCGCTCGCTGGTCGCGCTCACGTCGTGGGCTTCGCACCGCCAGGGAGGCCGAGCGCGCCGGGCCCGCCGCGGGCGTCACCGGCAACATGGCCGTCCGCCGCGAAGCGTGGGACGAGGTGGGCGGTTTCCCGGGCGACGTCCGCTCGGACGCCGACATCGAGCTCTGCTGGCGAATCCAGGCGGCCGGCTGGTCGCTGGAGCACCGCCCGGACGCCGTCGTCTTACACCGCGATCCGCAGGGCGTTCGGGCGATTTGGCGCCAGGCCGTCGGCTACGGGGCCGGACGACGGTGGATCCAGAGCCTGCACCCAGACTCAGGCGGGCGTCCCCCGCTCCTCGGCCCGTTGATCCGCGCGGGGGCCGGCGCGTTGGTGTGGGCCCTGACGCTGCGGTTCGAGCGCGCCGCGTTCAAGCTGCTCGACGGGGTGGCTGCCGCCGGTCTGCGGTGGGGCTACACGGCCCGCTCCAACAAAGCCGCATAGCCCACCCCCACCACCTGCCGAACGTCCCGCGATGTACCGCGCAGGGGGTATTGCGGGACGTTCGGCCGGGTGGGGGAGGTCAGAGCATGAGCCGGCGGTAGCGAATCGCCGCTCGCGCGACGGCGATCGTTTCGACCAGGTCGAGCAGCACGTACCACGGCGCGAGCAGCGGGCCGCCGCCAAGAACGCGGCCGCGCGCCCAGATGTCGCGCAGGTAGGGGTACATCAGCCAGGCCCGAACCGGAGCCATGCGGCTGGGCAGCACAAGGGCGAGCAGCGTGCGCGCGAGCCAGTAGTGGGTGCGCTTCCAGAAGATGCCCCCGACGAAGTCACTGCGCAGGCCGGGGTGGCGCGCGTAGGCGGCCATCGGGGTGGTCCAGCGCGCCGCGACCCGCAGCATTCCAAGCGCGCCGACGCGGTCGATGGCGTGGTGCACGAGCGTCTCGGGCGCGAACACCGGGCGCGCTCCCGCGGCGATCGCGCGCCAGCCGAGATCGCAGTCCTCGCCCCCCGGCGAGCGGTCGAAGGCCACCTCATCGAACCCGCCAATCCGCTCGAGGATCTCGCGGGGATAGAGGATGTTGCAGGTGTTGAAGGCGGGGTGCAGCTCGGCGACCTCGATCGTTCGCGAGAAGGGTCCCGTGGCGTCCAGCTCGGTGGGGTTGGGCATCGTGCGGCCCTGAACGAATGCCCCGGGATTGGCCGCCACCGCCTCCAGGCCACGCTCCAGCCAATGAGGATCTGGGACGCAGTCGTCGTCGGTGAACGCGATGACCGAACCGGCGGCGGCTCGCCAGCCGTCGTTTCTTGCGGTGGCGGGGCCGGCGGCCCGCGCCCGCTTGATCACCCTCAGCGCCGGCCACTCGCTTGCGACCCGGGTCAGCGTTGCGGCCGTGGCGTCTGTCGAGCCGTCGTCGACGACGACCACCTCGAAGCGCCTCGCGTCGATCGATTGCGAGCGCAGCCCGGCGAGCAGGTGCTCCAACCGCGCCGCGCGGTTGTGCGTCGCGACCACAACCGAGATCTCGGGTGTCGGGGGAGGCTCGGCTGGCATCGCAATAGTTTGTCGGCCTTGCGCGAATCAGAGATCGTCATCAGCGTGATCGTGCCTGCGCACAATGCGGAGGCAACGATTGGAGCGACCCTCGCGGCCCTTGTCGAGCAGGACCTCGATCAGGCCTTCGAGGTAATCATCGTCGACGACGGCTCGACCGATGGCACCGCCGCCATCGCGAGTTCTGCACCGGGGCCTGTGTCGGTGCTCAGCGGTGGACGCACCGGCGCCGGTCGCGCGCGAAATCGAGGGGTAGCCGCCGCGGCCGCGCCGGTGCTCGCGTTCACGGACGCCGACTGCGCTCCTGAGCCCGGATGGCTGCGTCACGGACTTGCCGCCCTCGAGCACGCAGATTTGGTCCAGGGCGCCGTCATCGCTGATCGCGCTGCGAGCGTGCATCCATTCGATCGCACGCTCGAGGTCGGCGGGCTGACCGAGCTTTTCGAGACCGCCAATCTGTTCGTTACCCGCGAGACCTTCGAGCGGGCGGGGGGCTTTGACGAGGTGCCGGCGATCGATCAGCCCTTTGGCGAGGATGCGGCCTTCGGCTGGCGCGCGCGGCGGTCGGGTGCGCGCGTCGCGTTTACGTCGGCGGCCAGAGTGGCCCACGCCGTCTTCCCGCGTGGCCCAGCGGGCTACGTGGCGGAGCGCCGCCGTCTCGCGTACTTCCCCGACCTGGTCGCCCGCATTCCCGAGCTGCGCAGCGAGTTTCTGTTTGCTCGCCTCTTCTTGACGAGCCGAACCGCGCGGTTTGACCTCGGGCTTGCCGGCCTGGCGGTTGCCGCCATCCGCCGGTCGCCACTGCCCCTCGTGGCAGTTGGTCCGTATGCCCTTTGGCTCGCCCGCCGGGCCCGTCGGCATCGACGCAATGCGCCCCTCGTCGCCGCGACTGAGGTCACCGCCGACGCCGTCGGATTCGCTGCGCTTCTCGCCGGCAGCGTCAGGCATCGGACGCCGGTCCTCTGAGCGCTCGCGACAAACGTCGCAATTCCGCACAAGCAAGCCGCAAAAAGGTCGTCTAGGGGCGCTGTTACGGTCTTTTGCGTTCCACCGACAAACGCCACTCAGGAGGAAAGACATTGACCAAGGCTGAATTCGTCGAGAGCATCGCCGGCAACTTCGACAGCAAGAAGGCTGCTGCGGATGCCGTCGACGCAGTCCTGGACGGGATCCAGAGCACGCTCACGGGCGGCGGTGAGATCAGCTTCACCGGCTTCGGGAAGTTCAGCGTCGCTGAGCGCGGCCCGCGTCAGGGCGTCAACCCGCGTACGGGCGAGCGGATCACGATCGCGGGCGGCAAGGTGCCGAAGTTCTCCGCGGGCGCCGGTCTCAAGAGCTCGGTCAAGGGCGGCTAAGGCCGCCTGAGTCGGCTCTGAGCCCCGCATTTGCCGACCGGCTGTCTGCGCTCGTCAAGGAGCGCAGCAGCCAGGTCTGTCTCGGGCTCGATCCGGATCCGAACCGGCTCGAGCGGCGGCCTCGGGAGGGCGAAGGTTCGCCCGCCGAGGCCGCCGCCGACGCCGTTCTCGCGCACTGCCGTGCGCTGATCGAGGCGGCCGGGCCGGCGTGCGTCGCGGTCAAGCCGCAGCTCGCCTGCTTCGAGCGCCTCGGTTGGGCCGGCTGGCGCGCGCTTGAGGGTGTGGTCGACGCCGCGCACAGCGCTGGACTCCTGGTGATTGCCGACGGTAAACGCGGCGATGTCCCGGTCAGCGCCGCCGCATACGGCCAGGCGCTGTTCGGCGCAACCCCGTCGCCATGGGGCAATGTGGGTGGGCTAGGTGCCGACGCTGCCACCGCGAATCCGCTCATCGGCGGCGACGCGCTGGACCCGTTGATCGAAGCGGCGGCGGCGAGTGGGGCAGGCGTATTCGCCTTGGTCCGCACCTCAAATCCGGGCGCGGCGGATGTGCTCGATCTCGAGACCGGCGACGGCCCGCTCTACGAGCAGCTGGCGCGGATGGTGGCCGAGCGCGCGCCGCGCCTCGCCGGTAGCTCGGGCCTGAGCGGGATGGGCGCCGTCTGCGGCGCAACCGAGCCCGAGCACCTCGGGCGGCTGCGCGAACTGATGCCGACCTCGATCTTCCTCATCCCGGGCGTCGGCGCTCAGGGTGGCAGTCCAGCTGCGCTTGGCCCCGCCTTCTCCGACGACCCCGCGTCAGCGCTGGTCACCGCCTCGCGGTCGATCGCGACGGCGGCAGATCCCCGTGCGGCGGCAGAGCAATTGCGCGCCGAGGTTTGGGACGCGGCGCAAAGTGCCGCCCGCTGAGTACGGTGCCGCGGACCGATCGGCCGATGACCGCCTACGCTTTTCGCCGCTATGGACCGACCGATCCGCGATCGCAAGCCGACGAGCTGGACGGCTCGGATACTCGCTCCCCTGCTCTTGGTGGCCGCAATCGGCGCCGTCTTTCTCGTCGTATCAGGCTCGCTGAGCGGCGACGACGACTCGGAGAGCTCGGAGCCGGAGCAGACCTCGGCGACGCGTTGCGAGCCAAGCGTTCCAGACGCGGTCGAGGCGGGCTACTACGTGGTCACGGCCGACGACACGGCCGGCATGACCAGCATCGCCGACAAGACCTGCGTTCCGGTCGACAGGCTGATCAAGCTGAACCCGAACCTCGACCCGCAGACCCTGCAGGTGTCCAACTGCGTCGACCTGGTCAGGGACGGGTGCAAGGAGCTCGCCTCCAGCTAGCCACGGTGCTCGCGGTCGTTGCCGCGGTTGCGTTGTCTGCCGCGGAGACCGCGACGGCCGCGGATAGGCCCACGGACCTCCCCGCGGCGGCATGGGTTCTGGTTGACGCTGAGGACGGCACCGTCCTTGCCGCTCACCGTGCCAACTCCGAGCGCTCGATCGCCTCGACGACGAAGCTGATGACGGCGTTCGTCTCGCGCCGTGAGCTCCGTCCCGGTGAGATCGTGACCGCAGCTCCATACGACGCCCTGCCCGCCGAGTCGCTGCTGGGGCTGGAGACGGGCGAGTCGATCGAGGTGCGCGACCTCCTCTACGGGCTGTTGCTCGTATCGGGCAACGACGCTGCCGAGACCCTCGCCGTCGCGGCGGCGGGCTCGCGTGAGAGGTTCGTCGAGCAGATGAACGCGGCCGCGACCCGGCTTGGGCTCGATCACACCTCATATGCGAATCCGGTTGGCCTAGACGAGGCAGGCAACTACTCGAGCGCGCGCGATCTGACCACGCTCGCGATCCGGCTGCGTCGCGACGCGCTGTTTCGCAAGATCTTCGATACGGCGACGATCACGATCCAGTCCGGCGCCCATTCGCGTTCGCTGACCAACCGCAACAACCTGGTGCTGACGGTCCCGTACGTCGACGGGGTCAAGACCGGCTACACGATCGACGCGGGCAACGTGCTCGTCGGCTCGGGCGAGCAGAAGAACGTCGAGCTCATCTCCGCGGTTCTCGGCGCACCGACCGAATCCGAGCGCGATGCGGCAACTCTCGCGCTGCTCGACTACGGGTTCTCCCTCTATCGGCAGCGCGCGCCCGTCAAGCAGGGCCAGCGCCTCGCGGTCGTCTCGATCCGTGACCGCAATGCTGCGGTCGGCCTGGAGGCGGCGGAGCCGGTGCGCGTGACCGTCCGCCGTGGGGAGGAGGTGGAAACACGGATCGATGCCCCGACCGTGGTTGATGGTCCGCTCCGCAGAGGCGAGCAACTGGGGACGGCGACGGTGATCGTGGGCGGTGAGGAGCAGGCGGAGGTGGCGCTTGTCGCATCGGAGTCCGCCGATGCCGCGAGCCTCACCGAGCGGGTCGATGCCAAGGTCCCCGGTCCGCGCATCGTCACCTGGATCGTCGCGATCGCCGGCGTTTCGCTTCTGATTGCTGCGGCGCTGGCATTGCGCGCCCGCTCGCGCCGATGATCGCGGCACCACGGTTTTACGCCGAGGGGCTCGGCGAGCCATACCTGGACTGCGCCAACGCCCTCAAGCTTGTCGCGCCCGGTCCGATCGGTCGGCTCGCGGCTGGACGTCCACGACTGCGCGCAGCGGTGCTGGCGCTAGGGGCGCGCCGCGGGCGCCTCGGGCTCGTTGCGATTCGCGGCGAACCCGGAACGCTGACCGCGCTGGCCGTCTGCGCTGTGGCGCCCTCGCGGCGTGCCGTCTACGTCTGTGAGCTCCTGTGCCGACCACCGTCACGCTCGCGGTCGCGACGCTTTGTCCGCGGCGTGTGGGCGCGCCTGGTCGAGGGCCCGCTGCTTCGGCGTGGCGCTGCGGGTGCGCAGGCGATGACGGCGTGGGAGCGCGACGAGTTGACCGCCGCCCACCGCCTCGATCCGGAGCGGGTGGCCCTGGTGCCGTGGCCGCTGCGCGAGGGCGGCGACAAGCCGGCGGCTGCGATCGAGCCCGACTCACGGCGCGTGTTTGCCTCCGGGAGGACAGCGTGTGACTGGGAGACGCTCTTCGCTGCGGCGTCGGGGGCCGCGTGGGAGCTGATTGTCGTCTGCTCGAAGGCCGACGCCGGGCGGGTTCACGGCCTTGCCGAGGCGCTCGTCGGCAGCCGGGTCGATGTCCGGGTCGAGGTGCCGTGGGCGGAGCACGACCAACTGCTGCGAGCAAGCGCGGTCTGCGCGATCGTCATCGCCGACCGCGGGCTCAGTGCCGGCCAGGTGCGGCTGATGAGCGCGGTTGAGGCCGGCGTCCCGGTTGTAGCCACGGCGGTCCGTGCGCTGAGCGAGCACATCGTCGCCGGCGAGACTGCGCTCATGGTCGAGCCGAGCGACCCCGTTGCCCTGCGCGGCGCGATCGATGATCTCCTGGCCGATTCGTCGCTTCGGCGTGAATTGCGCGACCGGGCCCGCGAACGCGCGGCTGACTCGACGTACTCGCACTACTTCGCCCAACTTCGTGAGGTGATAGGTGAACCTCTTCACGCCGTCCGATGACGAGCTAGCCTTACCTCGGGCGTGATTCTCACCGTCACCCTCAACACCGCGATCGATAGAACGGTCGCCGTTCCCAACTTCCAGCTTGGTCGTCGTCACCGCGCGGTCGAATCGCGCACGGTCGCGGGCGGCAAGGGAATCAACGTCGCTCGCGCTCTGCGGCTTCTCGGCAAGCCCGTGATCGCGACCGGCTTCGCAGGTGGTGGCACCGGCCGGCGGGTCCTGACCGAGCTCGACGCCGAGGGCATCCTTCACGACTTCACGCCGATCGACGGCGAGACGCGCACGAATCTCTCGGTTGTCGACCCGACCACCGGACAGCAGACTGAGATCAACGAGCGCGGGCCCGAGGTGACGGAGGCAGATCTCGAGCGCCTCCGCGAGAAACTGCTCTACCTCGCGAGCGGAGCTCGAATCTGTGTTCTCGCGGGCAGCGTCCCCCCGGGCGCGCCCGCCGATGTCTACGCGCGCCTGATCACCGAGCTCCGCTCACGCGACGTGCTCACGGTGCTCGACTCCGACGGCGACCCAATGCGCGCCGGCCTGCGTGGGGAGCCTGCGGTGGTCGCACCCAACGTGCGCGAGGCGGAGGAGGCCGTCGGCCACGAGTTCTCCGAGCCAGAGGATCTCGCGCTTGGCCTCACCGGCCTGATCGAGATGGGCGCCGACGAGGCGATCATCACCACCGAGTACGGCTGCAACGCCGTCGTCGGCCCCGGTAGTCGCGGCTTCGAGGTCGCGATCGAGCCGCTCGAGCCGGTGGCTACCGTCGGTTCCGGCGACGCCTTCCTTGCGGGTTATGTGGCCGCACGCTACGAGGGTGCCGACGAAGGCGATTGCCTCGCCTTCGGTGTCGCCTGTGGCGCCGAATCGACTCAGCATTTCGGCGCCGGGACTCTGGCGCCACGCGAGGTCGACCGGCTCGTATCGCGTGTGCGCGTGACCGAGCTCCCGGCCCCCGCGGGTGGCGTGGAGCGACGGGTCGTCTCGAGAGCCGCCGCGGACTAGTTCGTGAGCGGCCCCGGATCGCTTCCCGTTGCCGACGCGGAGCGGAGGCGCGCCGCTGTTGAGGTGCTTGGCTCCGAGGCGATCGAGAATCCGGCTATTGAGTTTGAGGATCGCATCGCGCTCGACGGCCGCAGTCTGCGTGAGCACACGGCGCGCGGGGTCGTCATCAACGCCGCCTTTCATGTCGGCATCGCCGCGCTCTCACTGGCGCAGAAGTTCGCGGTCGCCGCGTTTCTCACGGTCACCCAGTTCGGCATCTGGGGAATCGTCTTCTTGATCCTGCAGACGCTCTCCTGGCTCAAGGAGATCGGGATCGGCGACAAGTTCGTGCAGCAGGCCGAGCCCGACCAGGAGCTTGCCTTTCAGCGCGCGTTCACGCTTGAGCTGCTCTACACCGCCGGTTTTGTCGTCTTCGTCTGGCTGACGCTGCCGATCTTCGCGCTTGCCTACGGGACATCGGAGATCATTCTCCCGGCGATCGTCCTCAGCCTCTGCTTGATCGCCGGGGCGCTGACGTCGCCGATCTGGATCGCGTTCCGGGAGATGCGGTTCGTTCGTCAGCGCACACTCGAGGCGATCAATCCGGTCGTCGGCACCGTTGTGATGATCGCCCTCGCCGTGGCAGGTGCCGGCTACTGGGCGATCGTCATCGGGATGCTCGCGGGCGCAATCGCAGGTGCGGCAGCCGCGCTCATCACCTGTCCGTACCGGCTGGCGTGGCGGTTCGAGCGCCACACGATGCGCACCTACATCAGCTTCTCGGCGCCGTTGCTGGTGAGCGCGTTCGCGGGAATCGTGATCGTGCAGGGGACGCTGCTGGTCGGCAACGCCGTCGTCGGCCTTGCGGGAGTCGGCGCGCTGACGCTCGCGGCATCGGTGGCGGCGTTCAGCGACCGCGTTGACCAGGTCATCTCGCGCACGATCTACCCCGCAGTCTGTGCCGTGCGTGATCGCACTGAGCTCCTGCATGAGACGTTCGTCAAGTCAAACCGGCTCGCCCTGATGTTCGGGCTGCCGTTCGGCATCGGGCTGGCGCTGTTCGCGCCGGACCTCGTCAACTACGTGCTCGGCGAGCGCTGGGAGCCCGCGATCGGCCTGCTTCAGGCGCTCGGCGTGATGACGGGCGTCCGCCAGATCGCCTTCAACTGGGGCCTCTTCTACAACGCCCGCGCGGAGACGCGACCGCAGGCGGTCACGGCGCTGATCCTGCTCGCCGTTTTTTGCGCGGCGACCGTCCCCGCGATGATCGCGTGGGGTCTCGACGGCTTCATCGTCGGTACATCGATCTCGGTTTGCATCGAGATTGGAGTTCGTACTCACTACCTGCGTCGGCTGTTCGGCGGCTTCAGCATCTGGCGCTATCTGGTCCGGGCCTTCGCGCCGATAGTCCCGGCGGTCATCGTCGTGCTCGCGGCCCGGTACCTCGGTCCCGAGGTCCGCACCGTCGGCCAGGCCATATTCGAACTGTCGCTTTACATCGCGACAACGATCGCCGCCACCGCGCTGATCGAGCGCCGCCTGCTCCGCGAGATTGGGCGGTATCTGACCGGCCGCAAGGACGACGCGGCGAGCGCTCTCGACGCCGGGATCACCCCGGCATGACTCCCGACGTAACCGTCGTCATCCCGACCCACGATCGCGAGACGCGACTCGCGTTCGCGCTCGAGGCGCTGGCCGAGCAGACCCTGGCGCGCGAGCGCTTCGAGGTCATTGTCGTCCGTTCGCCCGACGGCCCCGCGGGCCCGCTAACCGAGGCGCCGCCCGACCTGGACGTGCGCTTTTTGCGCAGCGATGTCGGGGGTCCAGCGGCGCAGCGCAACCTCGGCTGGCGCTCGGCGAGGGGGCGATTGATCGCCTTCACCGACGACGACTGCCGGCCCGCCACGAACTGGCTCGAGCTCATGCTCGCTGCAGAAGCGGGCTCGACGACATTCCTGCAGGGCCGCACGGTTGCCGACCCCGACGAGTATCACCTCCTCCATGGGTTCGCGCGATCGATGGTGGTCGAGCGCTTCGATCCCTGGGCACCCACCTGCAACATCGTCTATCCGCGGGCCCTCCTCGACCAAGTCGGCGGTTTCGACGAGAGCTTTCCGGACGCGTGGGGCGAGGACACCGACCTCGCCCTGCGAGCGATCGCATCCGGGGGAGAGCAGCACTTCATCGAAGACGCCGTCGTCCGCCACGCGGTACTGCCACGCCGCCTTGGGCAGGCGCTCTCCGACTCGGTCAGGCGCAGCACGATCCATGTCGTCGTGGCCCGCCACCCGGGCCAGCGCCAGGCGCTCGACATGGGCCTCTTCACGAAGCGACGCCACGCCTTCCTTCTGATCCTCCTCGCGGCACTGCCGTTCGCGCGCCGCCGCCCGTTGCTGGCATTGGTCGCGGCGATCCCCTACCTGCGCTCCTACAACCCAGGACCGCCGTGGAGCCCGGGGCGGGTCGCCTGGTGGCTGAGCATCTTCCTGCCACGACGGCTGCTCCTGGACGTGACGACCGTGGGGGCGATGGCGCGTTCCTCGATTCGCCACCGGACGCCGGTCCTCTAGCCAATGCGAATCGCGCTGCTCGCGCCCACGTACTGGCCGGAGGTGACCCGTGGCAGCGAACGCGTCGTTCACGACCTCGCCGTGCTGTTGGCCGGGCGCGGTCACGACGTCACCCTGCTGACGTCGCACCCGGGCGCGAGCGCCACGTCCGTTGAGGAGGGAGTTCGGGTCGTCCGCGACCGCCGGCCACCGCGCCCGGAGCGGCTGCGCTTCTACGAGGACCACGTCGAAACCACGCCCGCGCTGTTTGCCCGGCTGGTCGCCGGGCGCTTCGATGTCGCGGCGGCCTTCCACAACGCCAGCGCCTGGGCGGCAGTGCGCGCTCGGCGCTTTGGCGGGCCTCCGGTGGCGTTCTGTTATCACGGCCTACCGACCCGCTTTTACCTCGTCGAGCGCCGATACCGCGTCGATTTGATGCGCGCCGCGATCGCCGGCTCCACGGCGACCGCCGTGCTCAGCGATGCGGCGGCCATGGCGATGCGGCGGTGGCTGCAATGCGAACCTCGAGTGCTGCCCGCGGGGCTCTTCACCGAGCGCTTCGCCCTCGAGCGCTCCCTGCCGCCGCAGCCGACTCTCGTCTGTGCGGCGAGCCTGGGCGACCCCCGCAAGCGGGCAGACCTGCTCTTCGCTGCGTTCGGTCGCCTGCGCGAGCGGGTGCCCGACGCGTGCCTGCACGTGGTCGCAACACGCGACCCGGTCTTGAGCCGGCGCGCGATCGAGCTTCCGGAGGGCGCGAGTTGGGTCGTGCCCGACGCCGGCGTCGACGGCGACCGTGTCGCCCACCTCTACGCCGGCGCGACCGCGAGCGTCCTCCCGGCCGTCGGGGAGGCCCAGGGGCTTGTCCTGCTCGAGTCGCTCGCGGCGGGAACGCCCGCCGTTGCCGCGCGCTCGGGTGCGAGCCCGGAAGCCATTGACTCCGACCGTGTCGGATGCCTTTTCGAGCCTGATGACGAGGACTCGCTCGTCGACGCACTTGGGCGCGGGCTCGAACTCGGCTCCGATCCGGCGGCGGCCGCTGCGTGTCGTGACCGTGCTCGCGACTACGACTGGTCGGCACGGATTGCGCCCTACGAGGACCTGCTCACCGAGGTTGCGGCGAGCACCCCCCGGCGCCGCGGTCGACTCAGGGCGCCTCGAAGAGGGTGAAATTGGTGTCGGCGGCGACCTTCTTGAACCCGGCCGCGTGGGTCCACGCCGCCTCGTCGCGCTGCGCGAACGCGAGCGGCTTCTCGTTGCCGACCAAGACCAGGTCGTAGTCGCCGCGGGCGAGCGCCTCGCCGAAAGCGGTCGAGTCCTCGTAGGGCAAGAGCATTCCGTCGCGGGTCTCACCGATGTAGGCAACGTGGCGCTCGAAATCAGGCCCGAACAGGGCGAGCACGGGGGAGAGGGTGGTCACGGGCCAGGCTCCGGCGAGTCCGATCCGCGCACCGTCGGGCGCTCGCGTCATGGCGCTGTCAAGCGGAACCGTGACTCCGGCGTAGCGGTCAGCGATGTAGTCGTTCTGGGTCGCGCGGGCGCCCACGGCGACGAGCCCGACGGCGAGTGCGACCAGGCCCGCCACTGCAAGTGGGCGCCGGGCCCTGAGGGCAAGCGCGATCGAGAGGCCCAGTAACGCGACGACGGCGACGATCGCAGCGCCCGCCACAGCGTCGGCAGCGGAGACGTCCACCCCGCGGCGCATGCCGTCGAGCGCAACGGCGACGATTAACGCCTCGAATCCGATTCGCAACTGCCCGGGCGCGCGCGCGATTACCCATGCGACCGCGGGCGCGGCGACGAGGAGCGCGGGGACCAGATAGCGGACGTTGGCGCCGAGCTCATACGGGAGGTCGCGCAGGCCAAGCGCGGTGTAAGGGGTGATCAGGTAGACGACAAAGAGAGCGACCGCCGCGACCACCAGGCCGAGAACGCGTGCGCGATTCGGATCGATTCGGGCGCGAAGAGCGACAGCCGTCGCGGCGAGCGTGCCGATCGCCAGAGCGAGCGCGACGAAGCCAAGCTGAATCTTCAGCGACGGGAGGATGAAGTCGGAAAGGACCTCGCCGTTTCCGAGGTATCCACCGAGCGTGAAGCCGACGAGCTCACGAACTCGGTCGTCAGGTGCGTCGAAGATCGTGATCCCGAGGGGGTCGACGCGCACCGGAAAGAACGGATTTCCCGACTCGAGCCAGTTGCGCAGCAGCCAGATGCCGCCGGCCAGGGCAATCGGCACAGCGATGTACGCAAGGTCGACGAGGGCCCGGCGACGGCGGTGTTCGAAGATGAGGCGACCGAGCAGCCAGACACCGACGACGACCGCGACCGCTGCGACGCCGTACCAGCGGGTGCCGAAGGCGATGCCGAAGCCGAGGCCCGCAAGCAGCAGATCGCTTCGGTTGCGCCCGCCCACGTGGCGGAGTAAGAAGAGGAGGCCGGCAGCGAAGGTCGTGTACATGACCGCGTCGGGCGTCGGTGAGTCGACGACGTAGGAGGTGACCGCCGGGTAAGAGAGCGCAGCAGCGGCTGCGACCGCCGAGCTGGTGGCAGCCGCGCCGAGCTCGCGTCCGGCCGCGTAGAGCGCGAGCCCGGCGAGCGCGATGAAGGGCAGGTTCACGAAGCGGATGAGGAAGTCGCTGTGCCAGGGCAGAATCACGGCGAGGTCGACGACGTTGCCGTTGTTGGGGTAGTGGCCCTGCGCCTGGCCGGGCAGGAACTGGTCGATCTGCCAGACGCTGTTCGACTGAATCCACCGAGCGACACCCGGAAGGTGGAAGGTGACCGTGTCGATGAACGTCACCGGCGTGGAGCCGAAGCGCGCAAGCATCGAGGCGAGGTAGATCGCAAGGCCGCCGACCGCCACGGCGGCCAGCACCTGCGAGGCGCGGGAATCAGGCGGTCGCGGCTCAGCCGGCTCAGGGGTCCTCGCCCGTGCACGGCGCAGGGCCAGCAGCGATACCGCGAGCACCGTGGCGGCGAGCAGTCCGACCGTCCCGCGCGTCATCACCCCAAGTACGGCTGGGAGCAGATGCAAGCCGATGAGCGCCGCCGTTGCCAGTAGCGCGATGGCGACAGCGCGCACGGCACCGGCAAGGTGGCGGAGCCAGATGCCGGCAATCGCAAAGGCGGTCGCAAGCGCGGCGCCGATCACGATGCCGAACAGGAGAAGTCCTGCGAGGTAGGTCCCGACGGCCACTAGCGGCGAGAATCTACGGCGTGGTGTCCGCCGAGGAGCAACTGACAGCGCCGTGGCCAGGTCCGCCGGCGACCGCCGTCGTCTCCTGCGCATGGTGCAAAGCCGCTCTCGATGGGCGCGCCGTGCGGCTCACGGGGCGCACGCGTTGTGGCGTTTGTGGCGCGGCGACAACCGACCCGCAACCCACGCCGGCCCAGCTCGAGCTCGCGTACTCGAGCTGGTATCGGCCGGAGACTGGCCGCTTCTCGGGTCCGGGTGATCGTTTGCTCGAGGTCACCCGTGGCCGCCTCGCCCGCCGCCTCGACCGGATCGCTCCGGCTGGGCGCGTTCTCGATGTCGGTTCCGGCGATGGCACGCTGCTGCGTGCGCTGCGCTCGCGCGGCCGCGATGCGCTCGGCCTCGAGCGGGGATCGACTGAGCCGGGGGTTCGCGCGGCGGACGTTCGTGAGCTCGACGAGGGGTTCGCCGCGATCGTCTTCTGGCATTCACTTGAACACCTGGCCGAAGCGGGCGAGGTGTTCGACCATGCCTGCGCTCTGCTGGAGCCAGACGGCGTGTTGATCGTCGCTGTGCCGAACCCGGCCAGCCTCCAGGCAGAGAGGTTCGGCGACCGCTGGCTCGCGCTCGACCTGCCGCGACACCTGGTTCACGTCCCGGTGGACACGCTGAGCGCGCGGATCGAGCACAACGGCCTGCGAATCAGCCGGCGCAGCGGTTGGCGCGGCGGTCAGGTCATGTTCGGGTGGCTGCACGGGCTGGTGGGCGCGCTGCCCGGCGATCCTGACCTCTACGGGGCGATCCGTCAGCCAGAGGCCCGCGACACTCGGGCCTCGGCCGCCGGGCGCGCCGCTGCGCTTGCAGCGGGGGTCGCGCTGTCCCCCGTTGCGGTCGTGGCGACGGCGGCTGAGCTCGCCGCTCGCCGCTCGGGAACGACCTACGTCGAGGCGCGCCGCGGCTGAGCGGCCGGACCAAGATCAACGAGCGGCGGCTGCACGCCGCTCGGGTGATCGGCACGTGCAGCGACGATGCGCCTGCCCAGAACGACGACGCCGACAAGCGCCGCCGCCCACAGCGCGATCATCAGCGGCGAGTAGAGGAGCGCAATCGAGCGGCTCTCCCAGATCGTCGAGTACGTGATGACGAACGGCACCAGGAGCACCGCCTGGATCGCGAGCACGGACCGCACGTAGCCGGCCATCAAAAAGAAGGGAATGCCCCAGATCGCGTACTGAAGGAACTCGTTTGGCGTGAACGCGTAAACGACCAGCCACACGAACACGGCGCCGTCGCGCGCGGCGGGCCGGTAGCGCAGCAAGAAGGCCGCGGCTGCCGCGAGGGCGATCATCGCGGGCAGGCCCTGGCGGTCGACGAGCCACTGGCTGGCGCCGGACAGGTGCAGCATGTCGACCGTGAGCCAGTCGGCGGCGAGGTTCGGCTGCAGCACGAGCGAGAGTCCGCCGAGGCCGGGGGCGCCGCTGTAGTCGAAGACGGCCGAGGCGCCGTCGAGGTCGGCGATCAAAAACGGCGCGAGCAAGAGCGCGGGAACCGCCACCGCCGCAACGGCGAGCGTGATCGCCTCGCGTCGATCGCGCGCGGTCGGGATCAAGGCCAGGAGCATCAGCCCGGGCACGGTCTTGGTCGCCGCGCCAAGGCCGATCAGAAGGCCGGCGAGCAGCGCCCGGCGGTCCGGCGCGCGCTCCCAGACGATCAGGGCGGCAACCGCGGGCAGGATTGCGAGCGAGTCGATCTGACCGTGAAAGCCGGAGATGACGAAAAACGGAGGGCCGAGAGCGATCAGCGCGGCGGCGAGCAGGCAGGTGCGCTCGGCGGCGCCGCGCCAGCGCAAAAACGAGTGGACGAGGAGCGCGAGTGCAGCGTCGGCGAGGATCGCGGGGATCTGGATGGTGCCGTCGAAGGGGATCCCGAGGCCACGGTCGAGCTCTCCTGAGACCAGGATCCAGGGCAAAAAGAGTGGCGGGTACGGCCAGCGAAACTGCTCGATGCCGTCGCCGACCACGAAGGTGACTTGGCTATAGAAATGCAGCGGGTCAGCGCGCAGGGCGTCGTCGACGATCAGATACGACTCGATGTCGAAGAAGTGCCCGTGCGTGGCAAACGCCCAGACCAACCTGCCGACGGTGCCCACCGCGATCAGGATCCAGAGCCATTTGGAGCCCCGCAGGCTCAAGAGGGGTAGACCCGCCATCCGGCGGCAGCCTAGACAACCGCTGGCAGACTCCCGCCGGCAGATGAGCCAGCGCCGCTTCAAGTTCGTGCTCGCCGCGATCATCGCCGTGGCGCTCGCAATTCGGGTCTTCGCCGCGTTCGAGGTGAACTCGATCGTCCCCCAGAGCGACGCGGCCGATTTCGACCGCCACGCGCTCTCGCTCGTCGAGGGCGATGGCTATCCCGAGGCGCTTGAGGTGCTTGGCGGCCCCGGGCCATCCGCGTTCAGGCCGCCGCTCTACCCGCTGGTCCTCGCTCCCGTCTACGCGGTGGTGGACACCGACGACGCCAGCGCCCGCTGGCTGGGCGCTCGCCTCGAGCAGGCGCTGATCGGGACCGCGATCGTGGGGTTGATCGCACTGATCGCACTACAGCTCTGGGGGCGGCGCACGGCGCTGGTCGCCGGCGCAATCGCCGGGGTCTACCCGCCGCTGATCCAGGCGGGTACATCGCTTCTGACCGAGCCGCTCTTCATTGCGATGGTTCTCGCGGCGATCGCCGCCGTCCTGCGCTACCGGCTCAGCGACCCGCGCCTTTGCTGGCTGGCCGTCGCGGGTGCTTGCGCGGGCTTCGCGGCGCTGACACGTGGCAACGGGCTCGCCGTCGTCGTGGCCCTTGCCTTCGGGGCCTGGGACGTGCGGCCGCGACTGAGCCTGCGCTCGCTCGCCCGCCCAGCCCTGCTCGCTGTCTGCGCTGGTCTCGTGATCGCTCCCTGGACGATCCGAAACGCGATCGAGCTCGACGCCTTCGTGCCCGTCACCGATCAGGCCGGCATCGCGATAGGAGGCCAGTACAACGACGTCGCCAAGGTCAACGACTGGAGCTGGGTCGGACCCTGGGGCGTCCCGGCGTTCGCCGACCTCTACGAGGGCGAGCCGCTGGGCGAGGTCGAGCTCGGCCGCCAGCTCACCGATCGCGGCTTCGATTACGCGCTCGACAATCCCGGGGCCGTTGTGAGCGTGGCCTTCAACAACACCCTGCGGCTGCTCAGCCTCCACGACCCGATCGACTTCGAGCGCACCAGCGCGCCGGTGGTTGGTCAGCCACGCGGGCTGGCGGTCGCCGGCGTGATCGCCTTCTGGGCGCTCGCGCTGGTTGCAATGGCCGCGACGGCGACCGCTGCCGCTCGCCAGATACCCGAGTTCATCTGGCTCTACGTCGCGCTGCTCATCGCCTCGATCATCTTCGTCGCCGGCTCAGCGCGCTATCGCGCACCGCTCGAACCGATCGTCGTCCTGCTTGCGGCGGCGGGGATCGAACGCGCTCTATCTTCTCGCTTCGCATGGCCGCGCTGACGATCCTCATGCCGGTCTTCAACGAGCGCGCGACGATCGCCCGGGCGGTCGACGCGGTGCTCGAGGCGGCGCCGCTCGACGGTGACTTCGAGCTGGTGATCGTCGACGACGGTTCGACCGACAACACGTCTGAGGTGCTTGCCGACAACCCATGGCCGGCCAACGTGAATGTGATCAGCCACCCGCAGAACCGCGGCAAGGGCGCGGCGATCAGGACCGGGCTCGAGAGGGCCAGCGGGCGCTGGACGGTGATCATGGACGCGGACCTCGAATACCAGCCGCAGGACCTCGACACCGTGGTGGCGCCGCTGGCGAGCGGCGAGGCGGAGGCCGTCTTCGGCGCCCGCGGCTTTCAGGCCCACTCGGCCCATAGCTTTTGGTACGTGGTCGGCAACAAGGGGGTCACCTTCGCCGCAAACCTGCTCTACAACAGCTGGCTCACGGACATCATGGCCTGTCAGAAGGCCATGAGCACCGAGCTCTTCCGGTCGCTCGCGCTGACCGAGCCCGGCTTCGGCGTCGAGCCGGAGATTGCCGCCCGGCTGCTGCGCCGCGGGGTTCGCATCTACGAGGTTCCCGTCGTCTACCGCGCGAGAACGCGCGAGGAGGGCAAGAAGCTCACCGTCACCGACGGCTTCCGGGTGCTGCGGACCCTGTTGCGCTGCCGGCTGACCTCCGCCTGACGTATGCGCGAGGTTTGCCCTGCCTGCGGTTCGTCGCGCTTTCGCCGCGCGTGGGCGATTCAGCAGTACGTATTCAGCCGGTGCGCGGCGTGCGCCAGCCTCTGGGTCGAAAACCCGCCCGCGGCTGACGCGCTCGCCTCGCTCTACTCCGACGGGTCCTACTTCGAGAACCCCGACTTCGGCAGCTCGACCGGCTATCACGGGTATCTCGACTACCTCGCGGATCGCGATGAGATCGCGGCCAAGTTCGCCCTCGTTCTCGCGCATATAGAGGCTCAGGTCCAGCCGGGTCGACTGCTCGACATCGGCGCGGGCCCCGGGCTGCTGGTCGCGACAGCGCGCGATCGCGGCTGGGATGCAAGCGGGATCGATCTCAACCCCTGGGCGGCGCGCTATGCGCGCGAGGAGCTTGGGGTGGAGGTCCGCGAGGCGGCGCTCGGCGATCTCCGGGCCGAGGCGACGGACTTCGACGCGCTGGCGATGATGGACCTCGTCGAGCACGTGCCCGACGCCGACCGATTGATGGCCGACGCTTTGCGCGTGCTGCGACCAGGCGGCATCCTGGCCGTGCTGACACCCGACGCCGGGTCGGCGATCAGCCGGGCGCTTGGGCGCCGCTGGCCTGAGGCGATTCGCGCGCCGGAGCACCTGACCCTCTTCTCGCGCGCCGGGCTGGCGACGCTGCTCGCGCGCCACGGCTTCGAGACGATCGGCGCACACTCGATCGGCAAGACCACTTCCGTGCAGACGCTGATCGCCGACGTCGCCCCGGTCGCACCCGGGCTCGTCAAGCGGATCGGCGGCGCCGTGAGCACCCTTGGTTTCGGCGAGCGCACCATCGACTTCGACCCGCGAACGAAGTTCTGCCTCTATGCGCGCAAGGCGACCGACAGCAGCGTTGCTTTCGCAGGAGGGGTGCGCCGGCCGGCGCGGCTTCCAAAACGCGTTCCCACGACGCCGCCTGCCGAGGCCGTCGACGCAGACCTGCGCGAGCTCGCCGGCGCACGGCGACTGGCGGCTTGGATGTTCGACCAGTACGCAGGTGCGATCGGGCCCGATGTTGCCGAGATCGGAGCCGGTATAGGAACCTTCTCGGAGCGTCTGCTGGCAGCTGGCGCAAGACGATTGCTGCTGATCGAGCCGGAGCCGGGCGGTGCGAGGGAACTCGAACGGCGATTCGCAGCCGATTCCCGCGTCGTGGTTGCGCTTGACGAGCTCCCGGGCTCATCCGCCCTGGCCGCACGCGCCGGCACGCTGGACCTCGTCGTTTGCCAGAACGTGCTCGAGCACATCGACGACGACGCAGCGGTGATCGCGGAGATGGCGGGGGCGCTGAGGCCGGGCGGGACGCTTGCGCTGCTCGTCCCCGCGGGCCCTCGCCTCTACGGCAGTCTGGACCTCGCTTACGGGCATCGCCGCCGATACACGCGCGAGCGGGTGGAACGTCTGCTGGCTCAGGCCGGGCTCGAGGCCAAACGCGTGCACGCGTTCAACCTCCTCGGCGTGCCCGGCTGGTGGCTCAGCAACCGCACCGGGCGCACCGGGATCGACCCGCACGCGTTGGGCGTTTATGAGGCGCTCGTGCCGCTTGCGCGCAGGGCGGAGGAACGGATGAAGCCGCAGTTTGGGCTCAGCCTGATTGCCCTCGCGCAGCGCCCGGGGGACCCAGGTTGACCGCTGTTATCATCGCCAAGGCCTCGCGCATCCACCGTTAGTAGGGGCCCACACTGCCGCAAAAAGCGGCTTTTGAGGCCCCTTTCGAGGGGCTTTTTTCGTCCGCGACCATACGTAGCTTGGAAGGGCATATGGAAGTAGAAATTGGACGCGGCAAGAAGGGCAGACGGGCCTACGGGTTCGACGACATCGCGATCGTGCCGTCACGGCGCACCCGCGACCCTGACGATGTAGACATTTCGTGGACGCTCGGGCCTTACCGCTTCGAGTTGCCGCTCCTGGCTTCCGCGATGGACGGCGTCGTCAGCCCGGCCACCGCGATCGAGCTCGGTCGCCTCGGTGGCCTAGGCGTTCTCAATCTCGAGGGGATCTGGACTCGATACGAGAACGCGGACGAAAAGCTCAAGGAGATAGCCGCCACTCCGCCCGAGCAGGCGACGCATCTCATGCAGAAGATCTACGAGGAGCCGGTCAAGGCCGAGCTCATCGCCCAGCGCGTCGAGGAGATCAAGGAGGCCGGCGCGGTTGCCGCGGGCTCGCTGACCCCGCAGCGCGTGGCTGAGTTTTACGAGGCCGCGATCGAGGCCGGTCTCGACATCCTCGTGATCCAGGGCACGGTGATTTCGGCCGAGCACGTTTCAACCAAGAGCGAGCCGCTCAACCTCAAGGAGTTCACCTCCGAGGTCCCGGTGCCGTGTGTGATGGGCGGATGCGCCTCCTATTCGACCGGTCTGCACCTGATGCGAACCGGAGCCGTGGGCGTTCTCGTCGGAGTCGGTCCGGGAGCGGCGTGCACGACGCGCGGGGTCCTCGGCCTCGGGGTTCCACAGGCGACCGCGATCGCAGACGTTGCCGCGGCCCGCGCTCAGCACATGCTCGAAACCGGTGAGTACTGCAACGTGATCGCTGACGGCGGCATGCGGACCGGAGGCGACCTCTCAAAGGCAATTGCCGTGGGGGCCGACGCCGTGATGATCGGATCGCCGCTCGCTCGCGCAACCGAAGCACCCGGCCGTGGCTATCACTGGGGGATGGCGACGTTCCACCCGACGCTGCCCCGCGGAACCCGGGTCAAGACCGTTCAGGACGGCACGCTCGAGGAGATCCTCCAGGGCCCCGCGCACGAGAACGACGGCACGTTCAACCTGATCGGCGCGCTGAAGACCTCGATGGCCACCTGCGGCTACGAGGACATCCGCGACTTCCAGCGGGCCGAGGTGATGGTTGCTCCGGCCCTTCAGACCGAGGGCAAGCAGCTCCAGCGCTCGCAGGCGGTCGGCATGGGTGCCAACGGCAAATCACACGCCGCGAACGGCCACGCGACGAACGGCAGTTCGACTCCCGAGACCGAGGTCGCCCAAGCGGATGCCTGAGCGGGCCGGGCGGTTGTCGACGGTGGCGCCCGTCGATGGCCCGCGTGGGCCGCTGGTGGAGGGCGATCCCGCTCTCCCGACGCGTCCAGGAGTTGACGACGCGGTTGAGGTCGCGCCGCCCGAGGCGGCGCAGGAGGAGGTTCTCGTCCTCGACTTCGGCGGTCAGTACTCGCAGCTGATCGCGCGCCGAATTCGCGAATGCGGTGTGTATGCCGAACTGCTCCCGCACGACCTCGACCTGGAGACGATCCGCGAGCGTCGACCCGCCGCGCTCGTCCTCTCGGGTGGCCCGGCCTCGGTTTATTCCGAGAACGCGCCGCGGCTGCGAACCGAGCTACTCGAGCTCGGCATCCCGGTGCTGGGCATCTGTTACGGCATGCAGGCGATGGCGCTTGCGCTCGGCGGCAAGGTCGAGGGTGCCGACACCGGTGAGTTCGGCCGCACGGCGCTCACGCTCGGCGGGGACGGTGGTCGGCTCCTGGCCGGTATGCCAAGTGAGCAGCAGGCGTGGATGAGTCACCGCGACTCGGTCTTTCAGGCGCCTCCAGGCTTCGAGGCCCTCGCCGCCAGCCCCGGATCCCCGGTCGCGGCTCTCGAGGACACCGATCGCGGTCTCTACGGAATCCAGTTTCACCCCGAGGTGGTCCACACGCCGTACGGCCAACAGATCCTTGACCGCTTCCTCACCCAGATCGCCGGCTGCGCGGCGAACTGGTCACCGGCGTCGGTGATCGACGAGCAGGTCGAGAAGATCCGCGATGCCGTCGGCGACGCCGGTGTCCTCTGCGGCCTCTCCGGCGGAGTCGACTCAGCCACAGCCGCCGCCCTTGTCCACCGCGCGATCGGCGACCAGCTCACCTGCGTGCTCGTCGACCACGGCCTGATGCGCCTCAACGAGGCCGATCAGGTGGTCACGGCGATGGAGGAGCTTGGCGTGAACCTGATCAAGGTGGACGCAGAGCAGCGCTTTCTCGACAGGCTCGCCGGGGTCGACGATCCCGAGACCAAGCGCAAGATCATCGGCGAGGAGTTCATCCGCGTCTTCGAGGACGAGGCGGCCAAACTCGACGATGTCGCCTATCTCGTGCAGGGAACGCTCTACTCCGATGTGATCGAGTCCGGGGGCGACGGCCGCACCGCCGACACGATCAAGTCCCACCACAACGTCGGTGGGCTTCCGGAGGATCTCGGCTTCGACCTCGTTGAACCGCTGCGGATGCTTTTCAAAGACGAGGTTCGCGCGGTCGCCGCAGAGCTCGGTCTCTCAGAGCGCGTCGTCTGGCGCCAGCCGTTCCCCGGCCCCGGCCTCGCGATCCGGATCGTCGGCGGCGAGGTCAACCGCGAGCGGCTCGACATCCTTCGTGCGGCGGATGCCGTCCTCCAGGAGGAGATCAAGGCGGCGAGTCTCTACCGCGACCTCTGGCAGTCCTTCTGCGTGCTCCCGGTCGTTCGCTCGGTGGGCGTTCAGGGCGACGGCCGCACCTACGCCTACCCGATCGTCATCCGCGCGGTGACCTCGCAGGACGCGATGACGGCCGACTGGGCCCGCCTCCCCTACGACCTGCTCGAGCGCGTCTCGAACCGGATCATCAACGAGGTCGCGGGCGTCAACCGCGTCGCGCTCGACATCAGCTCCAAGCCGCCGGCCACCATCGAGTGGGAGTAACCCCCGTCCATTGACGCACTGACCACCCAGGAGGTGGTCAGCGCGACAATCGACCGCGATCGGAGTCGCGACGCGGCCCGATCCTCATGACCCAGACGAGCCCCGCCGCGCGATCACCAGCATCCGGTCGCGAAAGTCCGGGGTCCAGAGACGGTCGCGGACCCCGACCGCGCCTGCGGCTGCGACGACCGCGCGCCCGAAGCCGTCGCTGTAGCCGCCGAGGCGACCGAGGTAGTAGCCCGCGGTAAAGGTCTTCGGCTGGGTCGAGATCGACACGACCCGGTAGCCGTGGCGGACGAGCAGCGCGATGAGGCTCGCACGGGTGAAGTAGTGGACGTGGGTGGGGATCACCGACCACCAGCGCTTGCCCATACCCCGTGCGAGGCGGCTGCCGGCGTCGGGAAGCGCCAGCGTGAGCACGCCCTCGGGCCTCAGGAGCTGCGCAACGCGATCGAGTGCGTCGCCAGCTGCGGGGAGGTGCTCGATCACGTCGCCCATGAACACGGCGTCGAACGAGCTGTCCTTGAGCTGGGCATCGAAGAGGCCGTCGGTGCGAACGTCGAGGCCGAGACGGTCGCGGGCGTAGGCGGACGCGAACTCGCTCGGCTCGACTCCCGTGCCCTGCCAGCCGCGCTTGCGCGCCTCGTCGAGCAAAAAGCCGACCCAGCAGCCGAGATCGAGCAGCTCACCGGGTGCGACCTGGCGCTCGATTCGCTCGAGAATCGCGCGGGCCGTCGCACGTTGGCCGGCCTCCTCGCCGATGTAGTCGTCGGACTCGGCCTCGCCGTAGGCGTCGGAGAGATCCTCCTCGGACGGAAAACGCGCGAGCTGCATATGACCGCAGCGCGCGCAGCGGACGATGTCGGCGAGCGCCGTCCCGAAGGCATCCGTTGTGGGAATCAGCCCGGCATCGCCCATCTCGCCGGCGACGTCGAGGTGCGGCCGTAGATCGGAGCCGCCGCACACAGCGCATGGTTCAAGAGCCGCTGCAGGGGTTGCTGACATGGCGCGAGACTAGAAGGTCCCCATGTACGCTCGCGCCGCGTGAGCGGCCAAATCGAGACGGCCGGGAGGGAGCTGACGCTGCTCAGCGTCGTTGCCCCTGCCTGCAACGAGCAGGACCTGATCGTGGAGTTTCACCGTCGCACCGCGGCCGCCCTCGAGGGGGTGCCGTTCGAGCTCTTGATTGTTGACGACGGAAGCAGCGATCAGACGCCGCAGCTGTTGCGCGAGCTTGCCGCCGTCGACGACCGCGTGCGGGTTGTGACCCTCTCGCGCAACTTCGGCCATCAGGCCGCGATCACGGCAGGCCTCGATCGGGCGCGCGGGGACGCGACGGTGATGATCGACGCCGATCTGCAGGATCCGCCAGAGGTGATCGTGGAGATGCTCGAGCGCTGGCGCGACGGCGCCGACGTCGTCTACGGCGTTCGTCGCGAGCGCGCCGGCGAGACGCGGTTCAAGTTGGTCACGGCACGCTGGTTCTACGGCCTGATGTCGCGGCTTTCGCAGGTGCCGATCGAGCGCAACGCCGGGGACTTCCGGCTCATCGATCGAAACGCGCTCGACGCGCTCAACTCGATGCGCGAGCGCGACCGCTTTATCCGCGGGATGACGAGCTGGATCGGCTACCGCCAGGAGCCGGTCGCGTATGACCGTGACCCACGCTTCGCCGGTGAGACGAAGTACTCGACCCGCAAGATGCTGCGCTTCAGCCTCGACGCGATCTCGTCGTTTTCCAACGTGCCCCTCCAGGCGGCGACGATCCTCGGCTTCCTCTTCTCGGCGATCGCGTTCCTTGCGATACCGGTCGCCATCGGCTTCCGGATCGCCGGCGAGTTCGTCCCCGGTATCGCCACCGTGTTGCTGGTGGTTCTGCTGCTCGGAGGGATCCAGCTGATCACCGTTGGAATCATCGGCGAGTACCTAGGTCGCGTTTACGACGAGGTCAAGCGCCGCCCGCTTTACGTCGTTGACGAGCGCCGGGTCGTCGACCCGATCTCGACGCCGCCCGCGCACGACCCGGATGAGCTCTAACCGCGTTGCGGTCATCGGCGCCGGCGTTGCCGGGCTTGCGGCCGCGCACCGGCTTGCCAAGGAGGGCCACGCCGCCGACGTCTACGAGCGCTGGCCCGGCCTAGGCGGCCAGGTTGCGACGCTTGACCTCGGCGACGGCACGCTGCTCGAGCGCTACTACCACCACCTGTTCACGACCGACGCTGCGATCGCCGCGCTCTATGACGAGCTCGACCTCGAGATCGAGTGGCTGCCGTCGAGCATGGGCGTCTTCTCGGGAGGGCGCGGCTACGCGTTCACGAGCCCGCTCGACCTCCTTCGTTTCACCGCGATGAGCCTGCGGGGCCGCATCAAGATGGGCCTCGCGACCGTGCTCCTGCAGCGCCGTCATAAGGAGGTCGAGCCGTTCGAGTCGGTCACGGCCCACGACTGGGTCCGCTCGAACATGGGACCGGAGGCCTGGGACGTTCTCTGGGGCCCCCTTCTGCGCGGCAAGTACGGGCCGCGCGCCAACGACATCTCGATGGCCTGGCTGTGGAGCAAGCTGACGCTCCGCCGGCGCCTCGAGGGCAAGGAGGCCCGTGGGGAGATGCTCGGCTATCCGCGCGGCGGCTTCCAGCCGTTGCTGGAGCATCTGCGCAAATCGATCGAGGGCGCTGGCGGGCGCGTTCTCATTGATCGCCCCGCGAAGTCGATCGCGTCGGTCGAAGGCGGCGGCTTCGAGGTCACCGCCGGTGCACCGGACTCGTTCAGGCGCGGCCACGATCCGCGCGAGTTCGAATCGGCTGGCGAGCCGGAGCGATACGACGGGGTGATTGCGACCGTGCCAACCGATGTTTTTGCCGCGATGGTCGAGCCATCGCTCGCCGCGCGCCTCGACCCGCGCTGCGTCGCCGGGACCTCGGCAATCCCGTACCAAACGGCCCTCTGCGTGATCCTCAGCCTCGACCGCCGGTTCGGGCGCTTTTACTGGACCAACATCGCCGACGAGCGTCTGCCATTCATCGGGCTCATCGAGCAGACCAACCTGATCGGCCCCGAGCATTACGGCGGCCGCCACCTCCTCTACATCGCCAACTACGTCGAGCCGACCGACCCCCTGCTCGACCTCGAGTTCGACGCGCTCGTTAACGCCTACATGCCGGGCCTGAAGCTCGTCAATCCCGAGTTCGACCAATCCTGGATTCGTGACCGCTGGATCTTCCGCGAGCCGGCCGCCCAGCCGGTCGTGACGCTCGGCTACCGCGACCGCATGCCGCCGCTCGACACCGGCGTCCCAGGCCTCATCCTCGCGAACACCACGCAGATCTACCCCGAGGACCGAGGCACCAACTACAGCGTCGAGCTCGGCGACCGAGCGGTCGCGGCGCTTGGCGGCCAACCGCGCGATTAATTCCGCGGCGAACTCGAGTCTCTACCCACACCCACCAACTGTCTCGAGGAGGACGACATGGCCGCCACCTACACCTTCGACGTTTTTTCCAGCCTCGATGGCTACGGTGCCGCCGGCGGCGACTGGACCGGGTACTGGGGAAAGCAGGGTCCTGAGTTGCTCGACCAACGCCTCGCCGAGCACGCTCCGGACCAGCGGATGGTGTTCGGTGCCAACACGTACCGGGCGTTCGCACGGATGCTCGCCTCAAGTACCGAGGAGTCCGAGGTCCGCGATCCGTGGGTGACGCGCATGATCAGCCTGCCGGCGACCGTGGTGTCGAAGACATTGGAGGGGCCGCTCGACTGGCATGACGCGACCCTTGTGAGCGGCGACGCCGTCGACGTGGTGGGTCAGCCTCAAGGAGGAGTCCGAAATGCCGCTGCGCTCGCACGGAAGCCTTTCGATGAACCGCGCGCTCATGGCCGCCGGTTTGGTCGACCGCGTTCAGGTGACTCTCTTTCCCGTCATCACCGGTCAGACCGGGCAGGAGCCGATCTTTGAGGGCGCGGAGGACTTCGACCTGGAGCTGGTAGAGAACCGGACGCTCGACGCGCACATCCAAGAGCTCACCTACCGACCCACGCTCCATTGACCGGCTGGGGGCCGGGCGGGCTAACCGATCTCGTCGATCGAGGCCAGGCGGGCCTCGATCTCGTGCGCTGAGTCGGGTGTGACCTCGTCTCCGGCCACCGGGTGGGGGCTGCGGTAGAGGAGGTAGAGCAGCCCCGAGAGGCAGGCGGCCGCGAGGGCGAAGCCGATCTCGACGGCTCTGTAGGGGTCGAGCGGCTGGATCAGGTTGAAGATCGCGAACCCGATCGCGCACGCGACCCAGCAGGCGGCGGCTCGACGGGCCTGACCCTGCGCGAGCGCCGCCTGATTGAGGGTGACCGCGGAGAGGTAGAAGCCCATGCCAACCGCGACGATGGCGAGGCCGGCGCGGTCGTATACGTGATCGTCGCCGAACGCGATCTGCATCACCTGCGGCCCGATCGCGAGCACGCCGACGGTCACCGCGGCAGCGAAGCCGATGATGATCAGCAGTGTGTTGTTGATCGACATGCGAAAGGCGTCCTCGCCAGTCGCGTCGCCGCGCGTGCGGAGCCTGGTCAGGTGGGGGAGGAGGCTTGCCGCGACCGCCTGAAAGAGCAACAGCGGCGCGCGGGCGACCATGAGGATGTTGAAGATCCGGCCGGCTGCATCGGCGTCAAGCGCGCCCCGCACGAACAGAGCCCCCGAGCTGACGAGGATCTGCTCGGAGAGCATGATCAGCAGCACGGCCGCGGCGAAGGCGCCGCCGCGTGCAAGCGTGAACTCGAGACCGGAGTCGTCGGGCGTGGGCGGAGCGGCCTTTCGAGCCGCGTGTCGGGCGAAGGCGAACGGCAGCACCGTCAGGCTCGCGAGCGGGGCGACGGCCACGCCAAGGGCCACGACGTCGACGCCGTCGGCGATGCCGACCGCGACGGCGATGGGAAACATCAGCCGCGATCCGCCCTCGAGCACGAGCAAGGTGGCGTAGAGCCCGAATTGGCGGCGACCGGCGAGAAACCCGCGGGCGTAGTAGGCGGCGCCGAACCCGGCGATTCCGACGACCAGGATCCAGTAGAGGGTGCGCGAGCCGTCGAGCAGGTCGTCGGTGATCGGATCCTGCAGGGTCAGCATCACGACGACGGCGAGCGTCGTCACCCCGCCCTGGATCAGCCCGGCGATCTTGAGGACGTGGCTCGAACCCTCGCCAACCTCGTCGTGCTCGGCGAGACTGCGGGACAGCAATTGCTCGATCGGGCGAAACAGCGTCGCGGCGACGATGAAGTTGACCGACCAGAGGACGACGATCGTCCCGTAGTCGTGACTGTCGAGGGTGTGCGAGGAGACCGCGAAGAACGCGTACGCAAGCAGCCCGGCCGCACCGAGTGCGATCGTCAGCAGCCCGGCCGAGCGCCCGTAACGACGAGTCTCCTCACTCGCGACCTCCTGGCTCACGACTCCCAAGCTCCCTGACTACGAAAACGCGTCCCACGCCTGAAGCAGCGGGAGCGGGTCGGTTGGGGAGCCGTTGCGGTAGCCGCGTGGCCAGAGCTCGATGTGAAGCTGACAGAACTCATTTCGGGCGTTGCCAGTCTTGCCGACGCGGCCGATTTCCTCGCCGGTCTCAACCTGATCGCCCTCCGAAAGCGGTGTGGACGACTCGAGGTGAGCGTAAAAGTAGTCGCGATCGGTGGCGCGACCATCGATGAGCACGTAATGCCCGTAGAGCGCATCGCTATAGCCGGAGTCGGCCACGGTGCCGCCGCGGGCCGCGAGCAGCCGCGTCCCGCATCCCGCGGGAAGGTCCTGACCCTCGTGGACGCGGCCCCCGCTGCGGGGCTCGCCGAAACGGTCGCCGTAGGTATGGGAGCCGGCAACCGGAAAGACGTGATCGTGAAACTTGAAGCGCCCCGCGTCGGCGCCCCTGTGGCCAGCGGGGCCGACGCGGAACTCATAGGTCCCGTCGGCGGGCACGCCCCGATCGCCCCGGCGACCGTCCCAGCGGACCCGATGCAGCTTCCCCGGTGCGCGTCCTCGGCGAACTATTCGCCGCACCGCATTACCCGAGCCGGCGCGCACCACGCGGATAACGAGGTCGAGCCGCCGGGTCGCGTGGAAGGAGAAGCGCACGGTCGCAGGACGCTTGCCGTCGAAGTAGACGGTGGCGGGGCCCACTCGGGAATTGCGCAGCTCAAAGCCTGCCCCGGTTGGCGCCGCCGCGGCCGGGGTCGCAAGACCACCCATGACCAGCGCCGCGATGGCGACGGTCCGTCGCAGCAACCTCACCGCTAGCTCCAGGTGTCCCAGCGGTGAAGGAGCCTGGTGACGCTCGGCAGCGGGCTCCCGCCCTCATACCAGCCGGGAGCCGCCCAGATCTCGAAATGAAGGTGGCAGCCGCTTGCGCTGCCGGTCTGGCCAACGTTGCCGATGAGCTGACCCGTGCGGACGCGAGCACCCTTTCGCAGGGGCGAGCGCCGGATGAGATGGGCATACATCGTGTCGACGGCCGTTCCCTTGCCGTCGATCACGACGTAGTTGCCGGCGGCGGATTGTCTCGAGTTGACCTGCACGCGGCCTCCGCGAACGGCGCGGATCGGCGCACCGCACTTGGCGAACACGTCCTGGCCCTGATGGCCGCGCCCGGCGCCGAACCCATCGCCGTAGCTGTGTCTGCCCTGCAGGGGGAAGCGATACTGGTGGTAACCGAAGTCGGAGTCAGCGGTAGCTCGCGCCCCGGACCCCGCGGCGTCGCCGATTCTGAACTGATAGTCCCCGTTCGGGGCGGGCGTGCCGTCACTGGCGAGCCCATCCCACCTTGTCGTGTTGGTCGAGTTCGGCTCAGCGGCTGCGTCAACCGTCGTCGCAACAACCTCGCCGGTCTCGCGGTTGACGACCTGGACGCGCACGCCCGACGTCGCCTCGCCGCGGTACACGTAGGTGACCGCGGGCTGGCGAACTCCGTCGTAGAAGCTCGAACGCGGGCTCGCTCGCGCGGAGCTGAGGCGAAAGTCGCCGGTGGATTGGATCTGCCCGGGGGCGACGATCTTCAGCTCGCGCTCATCGGGGGTCTCGGCCGTGGTGCCGTATGCGTCAACGACGACCGTGCCCGTGGCTGCGCCGGCGGGAACCTTCGCCTCGACCGTTCGTGCGGTGACGGCGGTCGGCTCAGCCGTGACGCGGCCGGAGCCGTCGCCCGCGAAGCGAACCACGCCGACGCCATCGAGATCGTGGCCGCGCAGCTGAACCTTCGAACCGACCGTCGCGACCCGGATATCGGCGCAGCGATCGAGGCAGATGACGTCGGTGAGCACCGGAGGGTCCGGCGTTCCCACGCCGCCGCCGCCCTGAGCAAGCGCGACTCCTGCGCTGGTGCAGGCTGAACCCACGGCTGCTGCAATGCCCAGCGCGATGTTGAGTTTTCGCCAGCTGCGCCTAGCGCACGCTCGTGGCTCCATCGTCCGTGCCTTCCTTCATGCGGTATTCGACAGCGACCCCGAGGATTCCCCCAATCGAGCGCGCGCAGTATACGAGTGAGTCAGCGGCCCACGTCCTCTATCATCGGCCGCGCCGCGCCGGGGCGCTCCAGCCTGCCGGGGCGGCTTTTCGCGCGCCTCGTGCGCGCATCACCGAGCGATGAAGACCTATCAAGCCAAAGCAACTGATCGCCCCGAGCGCGAGTGGTATGTCGTCGACGCCGACGGCAAGACCCTCGGCCGTCTGGCAACGCAGATCGCCGACATGCTTCGTGGCAAGCGCAAGCCGGAGTACACGCCTCACTGCGACACGGGCGACTTCGTCGTCGTCGTGAACGCCGAGAAGATCGCCGTCACCGGCAAGAAGCGCACGGACAAGATCTATTACCGCCACAGCGGTTATCCGGGCGGGCTGCGCTCGCGGACACTCAACGAGATGCTCGAGCGGCGTCCCGAGGACGTGATTCGCAAGGCGGTCACCGGAATGCTTCCGCGCAACAAGCTCGCGCGCCAGCAGATCAAGAAGCTGAAGGTCTACGCCGGTCCCGAGCATCCACACGCTGCCCAGCAGCCGAAGCCCATCGAGATCGAGGCCTGATGACCGAAGAGCAGCCGCCGGACGAGCAGACGCAGTCCGAGGACGAGAACACCGAGGCTCCCGCCGAGGAGCCAACGCAGGACGCCCCCGCCGCGGAGACCCAAGCCGAGGAGCCCCCCGCCGAGGAGCCAACGCAGGACGCCGCCGCCGCGGAGACCCAAGCCGAGGAGGCCCCCGCCGAGGAGCCCGCAGCGGAGGAGCCAGTGGCGGACGAGCCCGCAGCGCCCGCGCCGGAACCCGCGCAGCCGAAGGCCAAGGATCAGGCACCTGGTGCCGACCTCGAGCCGATCGCCCTCGAGCCCGAGCGCGAGCTCGACGCCGAGGAGCGTGCTCGTCTCGAGGCCGAAGAGGAGGAACGTGCTCGTGCAGAGGCCGAGGCCGAGGCCGGCGACGAGCCCGTCGCTCGCTCCGGCCCGCAGGTGGAGTTGTCCGCCGGGGCGACGATCCAGGCCACCGGCAAGCGCAAGAGCTCGATCGCTCGTGTCATCGTCCGCCCGGGCGGCGGCGACGTGTCGGTCAACGGCCGCACGCTCGATGAGTACTTCCCTCGCCAGTACCTGCGCTCGATGGCGCGCCAGCCGCTGGTTACCGCGGGGTATGAGTCGAACGTCGACGTGATCGTTCGCGTGCATGGCGGCGGCGTGTCGGGGCAGGCAGCTGCCGTCCGGCACGGGATCGCCCGCGCACTCACGGACATCGACCCCGAGCTCCGCTCCGAGCTCAAACGCCGCGGACTGCTGACCCGCGATTCGCGCAAGAAGGAGCGCAAGAAGGCGGGCCTCAAGAAGGCCAGGAAGAGGCCGCAGTTCAGTAAGCGGTAGCGGTCGGTCGTCCAGCGATGGCCGCTCCGAAGAAGCTGTTCGGCACGGATGGAGTCCGCGGAGTCGCGGGCGAGCTGCTCACGGCCGAGCTTGCGGTCGCCCTTGGCGCCGCTGCCACCCGCGAGTGCACAGCGCCGCGCCCTCAGGTTGTGATCCTTCGCGATACGCGGGAGTCGGGACCGATGCTCGAAGCCGCGCTCGCCGCGGGCGTGGCGCAGGCCGGGGGCGACGCGCTCATCGCTGGCGTCCTGCCGACGCCGGCTGCCTCGATCCTTGCCCGCCGGCTCGGGCTCGACCTCGCGGTCGTGATCTCGGCGTCGCACAACCCCTGGTACGACAACGGCATCAAGTTCTTCGGCGCTGATGGGCGCAAGCTCGACAACGAGGCCGAGAAGCGGATCGAGGCGGCCGTGCGCGAGGGGCCGGCGCCCGAGCCGGGCGCCAGGGAGCGGGGCGTGGGCACGGTGCGCGAGCTGCACGGTGGTGTCGATGACTATCTGCGCGAGCTCGAGCGCGCCTTCGCGCTCGATCTGACGGGCAAGCGCCTGGTGTTGGATTGCGCCAACGGCGCCACCCACCGCGTGGCCCCGGCGATCTTCGCTCGCCTCGGGGCGGAGGTGGAGCTCCTCGCAACCGAGCCTGACGGGCGCAACATCAACGCCGGATGCGGCTCAACGCATCCGGAGCCGCTGGCCGAGCGAGTGATCGAGGTCGGTGCCGCGGCGGGCTTTGCCTTCGACGGCGATGGCGACAGGGTGATTGCCGTCGATTCAGAGGGCACGATTCGCGACGGCGACGAGCTGATCGCGCTGGCGGCGCTCCACCTGGCTGCGAACGATCGTCTCGAAGGCGGTGTTGCGGTGACCGTCATGAGCAACTACGGCTTCCACAACGCAATGCGCGATGCGGGGATCGAGGTAGCGACAACCGGAGTCGGCGACCGCAACGTCACCGTTGAGATGGACGCGCGGCGCTGGTCGCTGGGCGGCGAGCAGTCGGGTCACATCATCTGGGCCGACTTTGCGCCGACCGGTGACGGCATCGCCGCTGCACTCCTGACGCTGACGGCCCTGGCTGGCGGGGACCTTGCCGCTGCGAAGCCGATGACGCGGCTCCCGCAGGTCCTCGTCAATGTCGAGGTCGACGACCGCGACGCCGCCGCTGAGTCGGAGGAGCTCGCCGAGGCGGTCGAGCGCGAGCAGGCGGGCCTGGAGGGCCGAGGGCGGGTGCTCGTGCGTCCCTCCGGCACGGAGCCGCTCATCCGGGTGATGGTGGAAGCACCCGAGGCGGGCGAAGCCCAGGCCGTCTGCGACCGCTTGGTCGCGATCGTTCGCTCGTAGCCGGCGCTGGATTAGCCACGACCGCGCCTCTACCCTGTACCGCCTATGTGCGGAATTGTCGGCTATGTGGGGCACCGTCCGTGCCGCGATCTGCTCGTCGAGGGGTTGCAGAAGCTCGAGTACAGGGGCTACGACTCGGCGGGCATCTCGCTGCTCGAGGATGGTCACATCGACTCGGTTCGCGCCGTCGGCAACCTCGCCAACCTGCGGGCTGAGCTCGGCATGGGCACAAACGGCGGCGAGGGCGGCGGGGTCGCGGTCGCGGCACCACCGGCGACGATCGGTCTCGGCCACACGCGCTGGGCGACCCATGGCCGCGTCACCGAGGAGAACGCTCACCCGCACGGCGACTGCGCCGACGAGGTCCACATCGTCCTCAACGGAATCGTCGAAAACCACGCCGATCTGCGCAAGCAGCTGACCACCGAGGGTCACATCTTCAGCTCGGAGACAGACGCTGAGATCGTTTCGCACCTGATTGAAAAGCACTACGCCGGCGACCTCACAGCCGCCGTATCTGCAGCGTTTGCCGAGCTTCGCGGCCACTACGCGTTCGTCGCGATGCACGCGGCACATCCCGAGACGCTGGTGGCAGCCCGCCAGGAGTGCCCGCTGATCGTTGGCCTCGGGGAGGGGGAGACCTATGTCGCTTCGGCGATCCCCGCGTTCCTCGCCCACACGAGGATCGTTCTCGGTCTCAAGAACGGCGAGATCGTCACGGTTGACGCCGAGGGCGCACGAATCACCGACTCATCCGGCGCGGTGGTGGAGCGAGATGTGGAGGAGGTGCTCTGGAACGAGGAGGACGCTGAAAAGGGCGGCTACTCGACGTTCATGCTCAAGGAGATCCACGACCAGCCCGACGCCGTCGCCGAGACGATCGCCGACCGGCTCGCGGATCCAACCCGTGTCGACCTCTCCGAGCTCGAGCTCCCCGAGGGGATGGCACAGAACCTTGGTCGCATCGTGATCGTCGCGTGCGGCACCTCCTACCACGCGGGGATGGTTGGCCGATACGCGCTCGAACAGTGGGCCCGTATCCCCGTCGAGATCGACGTTGCGTCGGAGTTTCGCTACCGCGATCCGGTGATCGCACCAGGCGACCTCGTGATCGGGATCACCCAATCGGGCGAGACCGCCGACACACTGGCGGCAATGCGCTTGGCGCGCGATCGAGGCGCTCACGTCCTGGCGGTCACCAACGTGATGGGAAGCCAGGCGACGCGCGATGCCGATTCCGTTCTGTTCACACGCGCCGGCACCGAGATCAGCGTTGCCGCGACGAAGACCTTCGTGAGCCAGGCGGCCGCGCTCTATCTGCTCGCCCTCTGGCTGGCGGATGCCCGCGGCCGGATGTCGCCTGACCGCGTCGCCGGCCTGATCCGCGAGCTCAAGGAGCTTCCGCATCTGATCCAGGAAACGATCACGAACGTCGACCGCCGGGTTCAGGCGATCGCCCGCAGCCACTACGAGCAGCGCTTCTTTCTGTACGTCGGGCGGAATATTGGCCTTCCGGTGTGCCTCGAGGGCGCACTGAAGCTCAAGGAGGTCTCCTACATCCCGACCGACGCCTACGCCGCCGGCGAGATGAAGCACGGCCCGATCGCGTTGCTCGATGAGTCGACGCCGGTGATTGCGGTCGCGACGGACAGCCCCGTGCTCGAGAAGGTTCTCTCGAACATCGCTGAGGTCCGCGCGCGCGGCGCCGACGTGATCAGCGTTGCGACCGAGGGGTCGCAGCACGTCGCCGATGCCTCCGACCAGACCCTGTGGATCCCGCGCACCGACTGGATCCTCCAGGCGATCCTCGCTGTGTTGCCCCTGCAGCTTCTCGCGTATTACATCGCCCGCCTGAACGGGCTCAACGTCGACCAGCCGCGCAACCTCGCGAAGACCGTCACCGTCGAGTAGCGAATCGCTACTACGCGGTACCGGTCGAGAAATACCGAGCGTTAGGATCGTCCGCTTGCGCGGAGGGCTCGTCCAGACAGCTGCCGGTGCGCTCGCCCTCACCGCGAGCGTCTTTGCGATCGCTTGCGGAAGCGAGGATGGGGCGGGGGACGCAGGTTTGGCCGGCCTCGCCCCGCCGGACGCGCCGTTCTACCTCGAGGCGACGATCGATCCCGATGACGATCAGCGCGCCGCGATTGACTCGATCACCGCCCGGTTCGGCGGGCTTGACCCAGGCGAGCAACTGGTCGCTGGCATTGACGAGCTCTTTGCGAGCAACGACGTCGACGCGAACTACGCCGACGACATTGAGCCCTGGCTCGGCACACACGCCGCGATCTTCGTGCGCTCGTTCGAGCAGCCTGGCTCGGGGGATGTCGCGGACTTTGGCCTGATGCTCGAGGTCGAAGATGCGGACGCTGCCCGCGAGTTCGTCACGCGCATCGCCGAGGAGGATCCCGCGCCCGACGAGGACCGGACCTACGAGGGCACCGACTACGTCTATGTGACGGGCTCCGATTACGCGTTCGGGGTCGTCGACGACGCAGCCTTGGTGTTCGGCTCCGAGGCGTCGTTGAAGGTCGCGGTCGATGCCTCGGGCGGTGAGGCGCTGGCGGAGAGCGAGGACTACGACTCTCACGTTGCGGTGCTTCCCGAGGAGCGCCTGGCAACGGCATTCTTTGAGCCTGCGACCGCCATCGAGGCTGCGATCGCCTCCGAGGGTCTCGACGCCTCTCAGGTTCAGGCGCTGCAACCGCTTCTGGGCGGGCCGCTCTCCGAGCCGGTTGCCGCAGCGGTGACGGCCGAGCCCAATGCGGCCAGCATCGATGTTGCGGCAACCGTCGATTCCGATGCCCCCGAGAGCACGGAATCCGCTCTGCTCGACGGCCTCCCCGGCGATTCGTGGTTTGCCGCGGCGCTTCCCGACCTCGGACCAACGCTCGAGCGCAATCTCGACCAGATCTCAAGCAGCGGGCTGCCGGGCGCGGGGCGGTTCGAGAGCCAGATCGAGCAGCAGACCGGTCTCGACCTCGCCGACGATGTCCTCTCCTGGCTGGGCGATGCGGCCGTGTTCGTCGAGGGCACAGACGCGCCCGGGCTCACGCTGGGCGTAATCGCGCAGACCAGCGACCCCGAGGGCCCGCGAAAGCTTCTCGACGTCGTCGGCAGTGTCATCGAACAGGAGTCGGGGCGGGCCTCGTCTGGTCCTCCCAAGGGTGCCGACTACGGCTTCAGCTTCATGATCCCCTCGCTCGAAGGGGCTGCTGAGGCCGGGGTCATTGGCGACATGTTGGTCGCCAGCTTCGGTGCGACCGTCGAGCAGGTCCTTGATCCGCCGACAACCCTCGGCGAGGACAGCAATTATGGGGACGCGCTTGTCGCCCTCGGCGAGGGGATCGCCCCGGCCCTCTTCATCGACCTCCCCGAGATCATCGCGGTCGCCGAACGCGGCGCTGCAGACGATCCGCCCGGGGATGGGCCCGACTACGACGCGATCCGACCATACGTCGGCGAGCTCGGTTCGCTGATCGCGGGGAGCCGACGCACCGACGGTCTGGTCGTGACCCGGGTCACGATGACACTGAACCCGCAGTAGCGTTCGCGTCATGCCCGCGATCCCAGGGATCGGCATCGACCTGATCGAGGTCGAAAGAATCGAGCGCGCACTCGAGCGCCGGCCGCGGCTTGCCGAGCGCCTGTTCACAACCGCCGAGCTTGAGTACTCGCGTGCCCGGGCGAGGCCGGGCCGCCACCTCGCTGCGCGATTTGCGGCGAAGGAGGCAGCGATGAAGGCGCTCGGCCTCGGTGGCATGAGAATGAGTCAGATCGAGGTTGTCGGGGGCGGCGACGGTCCGCCGAGCCTCGTGCTCAGCGGCGACGCTGCTGCGGTCGCCGCACGCGAAGGGGTGGAGCTACGGGTCTCGATGACCCATTCCCGCGACCTCGCCGCCGCGACCGTCGCCGTGGTCGCGAGTTGACGGCCGTGAGTCGACGCGAAGCGAGCAAAAGCCGCGCCACTTCCGCGGCGCCCTGTCGGTGGCTCGATCCACTGCTCGATGCCGACGCGATGCGGGCGGTCGACTCGTGGGCGATCGACCAGCGCGGCGTCCCCTCCCTCGAGCTGATGGAGGCGGCGGGGGCTGCGCTAGCGGCCGCGGTTGAACGGCTGCGGCCCGTCGGTCCGGTGCGAGTCGTTTGCGGCAAGGGAAATAACGGCGGCGATGGCCTGGTCGCGGCGCGCCTGCTCGCGGCGACTGGGTTCGCGACCGAGGTACTGCTTCTTTGGCCTGTGGCGGAGCTTTCCGACGACGCTGGGGCCAATCTCAGGCGCTTCGAAGGGGAGGTTCGCGAGCCCGGGAAGGGAGATGTAGTTGCGGCGCTGAGTGGCTCCGGTGCGATTGTCGACGCCATCTTCGGGACCGGGTTCTCGGGTGCGCCGCGTGACCCCGCCACGGCTGCGATCACGGCGATCAACGGCGCGGGAGCTCCCGTCGTCGCTGCCGACATCGCTTCGGGCGTCGACGCCTCCAGCGGGGAGGTCGAGGGGATTGCCGTGGAAGCGAGCGTGACCGTGACGTTCCATGCGCCCAAGCTCGGACACCTTGTGGCGCCCGGCAAGCGTCACACCGGCGCCCTTGAGGTTGCGCCTATCGGGATTCCCGACGGCGCTCCAATGCAGCCGCCGGCCGGTTTGGTTCGTCGCGAGGTCCTCGCCGCCCTTCCGCGCCGCGGGGCGGACTCGACGAAGTTCAGCTCAGGACAGGTTCTGGTGATCGGCGGCTCGCGCGGTCTCACCGGCGCGGTTTGCATGTCTGCCGCGGCCGCAGCACGCTCTGGAGCGGGCTACGCCACCGTTGCGGTGCCCGGCGAGGTCGAGGCGATCTTCGAGGTGAAGCTGACCGAGGTGATGTCGGTCGGTTGTCCGAGCGACGACGGCAGTTTCACCGCCGCGGCCGCTGATCCGATCCTCGCCGCGGCCGAGGGCGCTGCGGCCGTGGTCCTCGGGCCAGGGATCGGGCGCACGGTTTCGATCGAGGATCTCGTCGGCCGTCTCGTCGAGCAACTAGAGGTCCCGCTCGTGGTCGACGCAGACGGGCTCAACGCCATCAATGGGCGGCTCGACCTGCTCGCGGCCCGCGAGGCCCCCACGGTCCTGACCCCGCATGCCGGCGAGCTCGGCCGCCTCCTCCTACGCGACTCAGATGAGATCAGCGCACATCGGCTGGCCACCGTGCGCGAAGCGGCCGAGCGCGCGGACGCGATCGTGGTCCTCAAGGGCGACGACACGCTGATTGCCGCCCCGGGGCACGAGCTGATCGTCAACGGGCTCTCAAGCCCGGCCCTCGCGACCGCCGGCACGGGCGATGTACTCAGCGGCATGATTGCCGCGCTGATCGCGCGTGGGGTTGAGCCGCGAACAGCCACGGCCGCAGCCGTTCACGCCCACGCGCGCGCCGGCCGAATCGCCGCTGATCGAATCGGCGCAGCCGAATCGGTGATCGCAACCGACGTCATCGAGGCGATCCCAGCCGGTCTCGATCCGAAGGCGCATGCCGAGTGAGGGCGCGCGCGACGGTCGACGTGGGGGCGGTCGAGCGCAACTGCTCTCGGCTTGCCTCGGAGCTCTCGGCCGAGACCGCTCTGTGCGCGGTCGTCAAGGCAGGCGGCTATGGCCACGGGGCCGTGCCGTGCGCGGCGGCGGCGCTGGCGGGAGGTGCGACCTGGCTGGCCGTTGCGGCCGCGACCGAGGCGGTCGAGCTGCGCAGCGAGCTCGCCGAACGAGCTCGTTTGCTCGTCCTCGGAGCGCTTGACGAGCGTGAGCTCGACCTCGCGCTTGGTGTCGGAGCCGACATCGCTGTCTGGCGCGCCGGGTTTCTCGACCTCGTCGCAGCCCGCGGCCGCGCGCTCGGCGTTCGCCCGAACGTCCACGTCAAGTACGACAGCGGCATGGGTCGACTTGGCGAGCGCGACCCGGTCGCCGCTGCCGATCTCGCTCGGGCCGCGGCCGCCGCGGATGACGTCGAGCTGGTCGGGTTCTGGACCCACTTCGCCACCGCCGACGAGGACGACCCAACCTTTTTCGACGAGCAGCTGGGCCGCTTCCTGGAGGTCGCTGAGCCGCTTCGCGAGGAGCTCGAGGGCCTCATTCTGCACGCGGCAAATAGCGCCGCGACCCTGCGGGAGCCGCGAGCCCATCTCGACATGGTTCGCTGCGGGGTTGCGATCTATGGTCTCGACCCGTTCGGGAGCGACCCGGCCGACCGGCGCCTTGAGCCTGCTCTCACGCTGAGCTCGTACGTCGCGGACGTCAAGCGCTTCGAGGCCGGCGCGAGCGCGGGCTACGGCCGCAGCTGGTTTGCTGAGAATGCAACCGACATCGGTGTTGTGCCGATCGGTTACGGCGACGGCGTCCGTCGCGCGCTGTCCAATAACGCGGAGGTCCTGGTGGGCGGTCGCCGATACCCGCTGGTGGGGACCGTCTCGATGGACAACCTGACGATCGACCTCGGCCCCGAGACGACGGTGAAGCCCGGTGACGAGGCTGTCCTCATAGGCGCACAGGGGGAGGAGCGGATCCTCTGCGAGGAGATCGCCGCCCGCCTCGAGACGATCAACTACGAGGTCACCTGCGCAATCTCGTCACGGGTGCCGCGCGAGCTCGCGTGAGCCTGGCGGATACGAAAGCCGTCGCCATCGTCCGCGATGCCGTCAGCGGGGACGGCGCCTGGATCGTTGGAGGTGCCGTACGCGATGCCCTCCTCGGCCGAGCTGTCGTTGACCTGGATCTCGCGGTCGCGGGCGATGAGCGGATCACGGCAAAGGCGATCGCGCAGGCATCGGGCGGCCCCGCGTTCGAGCTTTCCGCCGAGTTTGGAACCTGGCGCGTGCTCGCCCCTGGCCGCGAATGGCACGTGGATGTCTCGCGGCTTCGCGGTGACACGATCGAGATGGACCTCGGCGAACGCGACTTCACGGTGAACGCGGTCGCCGTGGCCGTGGCTGATCCCGACACGCCGATCGACCCTCATCATGGCCTCTCGGACCTCGAGGCCCGGCGCCTGCGCGCCGTGTCGGAACGCTGCTTCGCCGACGACCCTCTGCGGCTGCTGCGCGCTGCTCGACTTGGCGCCGAGCTTGACTTCGCGATTGAGCCGGGCACGGGCGCGCTGGCGCGCCAGAGCGCCGGGAGGGCCGGTGAGCCCGCAGGCGAACGCCAGCTGGTCGAGCTGCGCAAGCTGATCGCCGGCCCAGATCCGCTGGGCGGGCTTGCGCTGCTCGACGATCTTGGCGCGACTCCGGGCGTGCTCCCCGAACTCGAAGCCCTGCGTGGCGTCGAGCAGAACCTCAACCACCATCTCGATGTCCACGGCCACACGCTTGAGGTCCTCTCGAACCTGCTCGACGTCGAGCGCGACCTCGAGCGCTTCGCGGGCGACGCTGCCGACGACGTCCGGGCTCTCCTCGATGAGCCGCTTGCCGACGAGCTCACCCGCGGGGGCGCGCTGCGCTTCGGTGCGGTGCTGCACGACGCCGGCAAGCCGGTCACGCGCCAGGAGCACGGGGAAGGCCGTGTCTCGTTCATCGGACACGACCGCGAGGGAGCCACGATCGTGCGCAACGCCTGCGCGCGGTTGAAGACGAGTCGAGCGCTCGCCCGCCATCTCGAGGCGCTCACCCTCCATCACCTGCACCTCGGCTTCATGACCCATGAGCGGCCCCTGCCGCGCCGGCGGCTCTTCGACTACCTGCGGCTGACGGCGCCGGTAGCCGCCGATGTAACGCTGCTCACCGTGGCCGATCGCCTTGCGGCCCGGGGGGGTGGCCCGACCGCCACGCCGGAGATGATCGAGGCCCACCTCGCGCTGGCCCGGGAGGTCCTGCCGGAGGCGGTCGCCTGGCACCGCGACGGCCAGCCACGCGCCCCGATCGCCGGCGACGAGCTCGCTGCCGCGCTCGGGATCGAGCCCGGACCCGAGCTCGGGCGACTGCTTGCCGAGGTCGAGGCCGGGGTGTTCACCGGTGAGGTGCGCACGCGCGATGACGCGATCGCAGTGGCGCGCGGCCTATAGGGTCCGCGGGTGGCCGAGTGTCTGTTCTGCGGGATCGTTGCCGGTGAGGTACCGGCGGAGATCGTCGATTCCGATGAGCACACGATCGCGTTCATGGACATCAACCCTGCGACGAAGGGCCACGCCCTGGTGATCCCGAGGACGCACGCCGTCGACCTGATGGAGATCTCCGACGCCGACCTTGCCCACTGCGCTGTCGCCGCACGGCGCCTCGCGTTGAAGATGCGCCAGACGCTGCGTCCCGACGGCTTCAACCTGCTGAACGCCTGCGGTGCCGCCGGCTGGCAGACCGTATTTCACTTCCACATCCACGTCGTCCCCCGCTACGCCGACGATCCGCTCGAGCTGCCCTGGGTGCCCAGCCCCGGCGACGCAGGCGAGATTGCGGCGACCGCGGCGGCGATCCGAGCCGAAGGAGCCTGAAACCCGTATGGCAGACGCCACGATCACGCTAGAGCGCGACGGCGACGTCGCTTCGATCGTCCTCTCGAACCCGCCGCTCAACCTGTTCACCGACAACGCCTTCAACGAGTTGATGGCGTGCCTCGATGAGGTCGAGGGCTCGGGCGCGAGGGCGCTCGTTTGGCGTGCCGAGGGTGACATCTTCTCCGGGGGAGTTGACGTCAACGGCTTCCAGCGCGTGGTCGACGCCGACTCGCCCGAGGCGGCGAGCGCGATGGCCGGCCCGCTGATCGAGGGGGTGCAGCGACTCGAGGACCTCCAGATCCCGACCCTCGCCCTGATTCACGGACTCTGCCTCACGGCCGGCCTCGAGATCGCGCTCGGATGCGACCTGATGTGGGCCGAGGAGTCGTCGAAGTTCGGACTCGTCGAGGCGGTGGTAGGCCTCACGCCCGGGGCGGGCGGCACGCAGCGCATGGCCGACCGGGCAGGGCCCGCCCGTGCGCGCGAGTTCGTGATGACGCGCGGGCTCTACGACGCGGCGGTGCTTGAGCGCTGGGGAGTGATCAACCGGGTCGTGCCCGAAGGAACCGTCCACGAGAAGGGCATGCGCTTCGCCCAGCAACTCGCGAGTGGCCCGACCGTCGCCCACGCGGCGACCAAGCGGATCGTCAAGGCGGTTTCCGACCACGGGGTGGCGGGCGCCGACGAGATCACTCCGGGTGTGTTCGCGGGTCTCTTCGAGAGCGAGGACCTGCAAAACGGGGTGCGCTCTTTTCTTGCAGATGGGCCTGGGAAAGCCAAGTTCGAGGGTAAATAGGCGCCGCACCTCCGCTTCGCCCTTCGGGCTCCGCGATCGGATTAAGGCGGCTCAACGGCGCCGCACCTCCGCTTCGCCCTTCGGGCTCCGCGATCGGAGTAGTCGCTACCCTGCCCGGGCGAATGGGTAAAGAAGAGAAGATCGAGCTCGAGGGAGAGGTCACCGAGGCCCTCCCCAACACGATGTTCAAGGTCAAGCTCGATAACGACCACGAGGTCCTCGGGCACATCAGCGGCAAGATGCGCCGTCACTACATCCGCATTCTCCCGGGTGACCGGGTGAAGATCGAGCTGTCGCCTTACGACCTCGACCGCGGTCGCATCACCTACCGCTACAAGTAGCCCGCGGGCAGCGGATCCGCGAGTTCCAGGATCAGGCTCGTCCAGGCGAAGTCTCGAGCGCCAAGGCCCTCGCCGGTGAATGGGTCGTAGTACTCGCGAAGGCCCTCCCGCATGACTAGCTGCGCCAGACGACCCGCCATGTGGTCTGCCTCCTGCGAATAACCGAGCCGACGTAGACCAAGCGACAGCATCCACGCCGCGTTGACCCAGGTCGGGCCGCGCCAGTAGCGCAGCTTCCAGCCCGGGCCGCGATTTGGCTCGAAGGTGGGCTCGGCGGCCGAGACGGACGGTGGCGGGTTTGTCAGCCAGTAGCGCTTCGGATCGAGCAGGTGCTCGCGGACAAGCCGGTGGCCGATCTCCTCGGGCAGGTCGGGCAGCGCGAGCGGCGAGAGGGCCGACCACGTGGAGATCGCCGGCCGCGCGCCTCCGGGCTGCACCTCGTCCAAAAAAAGGCCCGTGCGCTCGTCCCAGAGCCGGTCGACGAGCGCCGGGGTGATCGACGGCTCGCCCGCGGCCAGGCGCGCAAGGCCCCAGAGGACGTTGGTCATCACCTCGCAGAGAACGGGCCAGCCGCGATCGCGAATCCGCCGCGCGTCCCAACCCAGTCGGCGGTTGCGGGCCACGAGCAGTGGAAAGCCGTAGCCGGCGTGCTTGAGCCGACCCCAGACTGGATCGAACTTGGGGGAGGAGTCCAACCCCGACTCGTCCGGCTGGACCAACCAGAGCAGGCCGTCGCCCTCCAGGTCGCGGTTGGCGCGCAGCCACTCATGATGGATCGCGATACGCGGCTCATCGGCCGGGTCACCGACCGCGAGCCTCCAGGCCCAGGCCAAAAGCGGCGGTTGGATCGTGCCTGTCATCTCGGCCTTGCGAGAGGTGACGTTGTAGTAGACGAGCCGGCGAAGGCTCAGCGGCTGATCCCAGAAGACGACGTGGCCGATGAAGCCGTCAGGGCGCATGGCGTTGAGCAGGCTCTCGAGCTCCTCGCGCGGGCGCTCTGAGCTGAAGCGACGCCAGACGATCGCGGCGAAGCACGAGTCCCAATACCACTGCCATGGGTACCGGCTCGGGCTCGGCCGCGTGTAGGAGTAGCGGACTCCTCGGCGCTCGCCCTCCGCGTGCGAGGCCTCGAGGACTCGCCTGCAACGATCGACCAGGGCCGGATCGGGGTCAGCGGCGCCCCGCCGCCCCGGCATCAGTACGAGGTACGCCGCATCAGGTGCAGCGCCCAGGCGCCGAGCACCGCTGTCATCCCGACCAGCGCCACGAGCCCCGGCCAGGTGTTCGCCCACGTGACCGCGTCGTCGACGAAGCCCTGCCGGATGGCCTCGACCACCGGCGTGAGCGGGTTGATGCGCGCGACGTCGGCGAGCCAGCCCTGCAGGAGCTCGATCGGAGCGTAGGCGGTCGTCGTCAGGACCAAGATGAACATGCCCGCCTGCATCAGTGGCGCGGCGCTCTGCGTCCTGTAGTGGAGGGCGAGGCTGACCCCCCAGCAGGCGGCGATGGTTCCGGTGACCATCACGCAGAAGATGGCGACGAGCAGCCCGTCGATTCCCGGGAAGTGCACGCCGATCGAGAAGCCGACGATCAAGAGGACGGTCGCCGGGATCAGCGAGCGCAGGCTCGCCGAGAGCACCATCCCGGCCAGAAGCGCGCGGCGTGGAGCGGGGGAGGCTAGTAACCGGTCAAACCAACCCTGCTCGATATCGCGGGCGAGGTTGACGCCGGTTGCGGCGCCGGTGAATCCCGCGCCCTGCAGCAGGCTGATCGGCAGGATGAAGCTCTGATAGCTCTCGGTATCGAAACCGGGGAGCAGCGTGAGGTTGCCGAAGACCGCGGTCAGCCCCAAGAAGAAGATCGTCGGGGCCAGCACGCCCGGGATCGCCGCTCCCGGAACGCGTAGGATCTCGTTGGTCGACCGCCGGATCAGCGCCCAGACCGTGGCGAGTTCGACAGCGATGCCCATCAACCGACCCGCAGGCGTCGCCTCAAGGCGACCGCGCTCAACGCCATCGAGATCGCCCCAACCATCGCAATCGAGCCAAGGGCCTTGATCAAGGACTCACCGCTGAAGGACCCGATCACCGGCTCGCGGATGCCATCCACGATGAACGAAAGCGGGTTGTACTCGGCGACCGATGCAGCCGGCTCGAGCAAAAGGTTGACCGGAAAGAAGGCGGTCGAGAGAAAGAGGATCACGAAGATCAGCGGAAACAGCCCCTGGACCACCGACGCCTGGCCCGTATAGAGCGCGATCGCAGCGCTGAGGCCGCCGAACGCGACCGCCGCAAGGGATGCGAGGACGATGATCAGCGCCATTCCGGGCACACCGAGCTCAAACGAAGCGCCGAAGATCAGCCCGATCGCGATGAACCAGACCGCCGTCGCAGCGCCGAGGACCGCCGTGCCCGCCAGGCGGCCGAGGACAATCGCGAAGCGTGAGATAGGCGCGGCCAGGAGCCGATCGGTGAAGCCCATCTCGAGGTCGACCGCGAGCGCGATCCCGCCCGAGTTGCCCGCAAGCAGGCACGACTGCAGAGTGGCTCCGGCGAGCATGAAACTGAGGAAGTTGTCGACCTCCGGAAAGCCGGGAAGATCCACCGCTCGCCCGGCCCCTCCGGTCTGCACCGCCAACAGGAGGGTCGGGAAGATGATGATCGGCGAGACCAGCTGGGGGCGCCGAAACGTCTGTTTGATCGACCGCGCGCCTAGCGCTCCAACCACGCGAACGTTCGCCAGCACTGAACTCAAGTCCTCACCGGCCCGATGACCCCGGACTCGAAGCGGAGGAGCTATCGGCGCTTTCTGTGATGTGCTCGCCGGTCTTGGCGACGAAGACGTCGTCGAGCGTCGGCTCAACCAGATCGAGCGACTCGACCAGGATGCCGGCCTCGTCGAGGGCGCGCACGACCTTCGCGACGTCGGCCGCACCCCCCGCGAGCTCGACGAAGACCTTGCCGTCTCGCGACGGGAGGATCTGGCCGAACTCCCTGCCAATCCGCTCAGCAGCCTCGGCGGAGCCCTCGGCTAGGCCGACCTCGAGATGCGGCCGGCCGACCTCCGCCTTGAGCGACCCCGGGGTGCCCTCGGCAACGATCTTGCCGCCGCTGATGATCCCGACTCGGTCAGCGAGCTGATCGGCCTCCTCCAGGTACTGGGTGGTCAAAAAGACGGTCGTTCCCTCGTCGTTGAGCGCCGAGACCTCCTCCCAGATCGCCTTGCGGCTGACCGGGTCGAGGCCTGTGGTCGGCTCGTCTAGGAAGAGAACCTCGGGTTCATGGACGAGGGCCGAGGCGAGGTCGAGACGCCGGCGCATGCCGCCGGAGTAGGTGCCGACCCGGCGATCTGCCGCGCCCGAGAGACCCACACGCTCGATCAGAGCCGAGCAACGGCGCTCGGCCTCGGCGCCGATGAGCCCATGGAGCGTCGCCTGCAGGCGGATCAGCTCGTTACCGGTCATCAGCGGGTCGAGCGCCGCTTCCTGGAGGGCGACTCCGATCGTGCGCCGGACGGCCGCGGGATCGGCGACGACGTCGTGTCCGGCGACGCGCGCGCTGCCTCCGGTCGGGCGCAGCAGCGTCGTCAGCATCCGCACCGTTGTGGTCTTTCCGGCGCCGTTGGGACCGAGAAACGCGTAGATCTCGCCGGCCTCGACGTGGAGATCGACACCGTCGACGGCCCGCAGGCCCCCCGAGAACTCTCGCTCGAGCCCTGATACCTCGATTGCAGGCACTGGCAGGGAATCTACCGCCGTCGGCGCTCCGGCCTAAGCTACGGGCACTGCAGGAACCGCAACCCCTCGTGGGAATAGGTGTTCTGCTAATCCGATGGTCGGTACCACGACACGTCCCGCTCGCTCCGCCCGCCCGGCTTTTATGGCCGCGCTTGGGTTGGTTGCCCTGTGCGCGCTGATCGGCCCGGGCTCTGCCTGGGCAGCGCCGGCGAAGACGCTCGGCAACACCTCGCGAACCCCGGCACCCGCGTGCCCGGGCGATCCCTGCGAGGCGGTCGGCAGCGTGACCGGCTATCAGCTCGTGGCCGACGGCGTCCGCGCTCCCTTCAAGGCCCGTGAGAATGGCTGGATCGTGGCCTGGGCTCTCGATCTCTCGGAGCCCAAGAACAGCCAGATCAACTTCTTCGGCGACTTCTACCAGTCGGCCACCTTCGGCCTGACGCCCACGGCGCGGATCTCCGTCATCCGCCGGCGCGACGGTCGCGACTACAAGCTGAAGGGCCAGAGCGCGGTCGTGCCGCTCACAAACATGTTCGGCAACCGCGAGACCTTCACGCTGACCGACCCGCTGAAGATGAAGAAGGGCGACTTCGTCGCGCTGACGATTCCCACCTGGTCCCCCTCATTCGCGGTCAACCTCGCGAGGGGAACCAATGTCTGGCGGGCGAGCCGCGTCGATGGCAAGTGCGACGGCACCGAGAACATCGAGTCCGGCAAGCCGCAGCAGAAGGTCGGCTCGACCCGGTCCTACGGCTGCGACTACCAGGCCGCTCGGCTTCTCTACTGGGCCTACTACTCACCCCGCTGAGCGGGACGTACGCGGGACTCTCGCGTTAGGCCAGAGGCGGCTGGCGCAGTCCGCAGTACTGGCAGTCGCTCACGTCGACGCCGATCAGCTGATCGCATCGCCGGCAGGTGCGAAGGTTCTCGGGTGAGCGCACGAGCGCCGAGTCCGACGGGGCCAGCGGGAGCAGCTCGGTAACGGGCTCCATCTCCTCGCCGGTTTCGCTGTCGAGGTAGACGCCACCGGGCTCAGCCGGGGCGAAGGCCTCACGGCCCGAGGCGCGGGCGCGGAGACGGTAGATCTGTCGCTGGTTTTGCATCGCGACGGCAGAGTAATGGGTGGCCACGCCGGATGACGCCCTAGGCGCTCATCTAGCCTCCTCGCGGTGCGGGTTCTGATCTTCCACGGCTACCTCCTTCGAGGCACCGGCTCCAACATCTACAACGTCAATCTCGCGCGAGCGCTGGCCACGCTCGGCCATGAGGTCCACCTGCTCTGCCAGGACCGAGAGGCGCCGGACCTCGATGCCGGCCAGCCCGGCTCGGTGACGATCCACAACCCCGACATCGGCGGCTTGCTGCCCGTCTTCGTGCATGACACCTACGAAGGGTTCGAGGTCAAGACGTTCAGCGAGCTGTCCGACGCCGAGCTGGAGCGCTACATCGAGCTCAACGTGGCTGCCGTCGGCGAGCTCGTCGATCGGCTTGGAGGCGTCGATGCGGCGCTTGCGAACCACCTCGTGATGGGCCCCGTGATCCTCGCCCGCGCCGGACTGCGCTACGCGCTGAAGGTGCACGGCTCGGATCTTTCGTACACGGTGCTTCCGGAGCTGGAGCGATGGCGCCCGTACGCCGAAGAGGCCGTCGCCGCAGCCAACGGGATCCTCGTCGGGTCCGCGCACGTCGCCGGGCGGCTTCGCCTTGCCGTGGACGACCCGACGACCAATGCCAAGGTCCGACTCGGTCCGCCAGGCGTCGACACCGAGCGCTTCGCGCCGGTGCGGCCGTCCAATCGCCCGGCCGTTCTGAACGCCGGCGCGCAGGCGTTACGCGCCCAGGCGCCGGCCGCGACCGCCGCCACGGGGTCGTCCTGGGACACCGATCCAGCAGCGGCCGCGGCCGCGCTCGAGTGGTATGCGGAGGCTGACGGACCTCGCGTTGTCTTCGTGGGCAAGCTGATCGTGTCGAAGGGGGTGGACCTGCTGCTCGCCGCGTGGCCGCTCGTGCGCCGTGAGCATCCGCGCGCCCGCCTGCTGATCGTCGGCTTCGGCGCGCTCGAGGGCGCCCTCCGTGCCGTCGTCGAGGGATTTTCTGACGGCGACCTCGATCCGCTGCGTGAGATCGCAGCTCGCGGGCGGGGACTCGAGGACGGCGCTGACGAGCGTCTGAAGATGCTCAGCGCCTTCCTCGAGGCGGCGCCCGAGGACTACGCCGAGGCGGCGGCAGCCGCCGCCGACGGGGATCCGCCTTGCCGGACGTCTCGAGCACGAGCAGGTCGCGGGCCCCGTTTCCTGCTCGGACGTGCTCGTGTTTCCAAGCACGTTCCCAGAGGCGTTCGGGATGGTGGCCGCCGAGGCGGCCGCGGCCGGGGTGCCCCCCGTGTCGGCACATCACTCCGGTGCGGCTGAGGTCAGTGACGCGCTGGCGGAGGATCTCGCCGGGCCGCTGCGGCGACTGGTGGCGTTCGAGCTCGACGACGGGGCGGTCGAGGCGCTCGCCGAGCGCATCGACGGTTGGCTGGCTCTCGGCGGCGCCGAGCGCGACCGCGCGAGCGGTGCCCTGAGGGCCGCCGTTGAGCGCCGATGGAGCTGGGAACAGGTCGGGCGCGGCGTTCTGGAGGCCAGCGCAGCTTGAGCCGCTTGAAACAAGCTCGCGACGAGGCGAAGGCACCGTCGCCGCGATCAATAGAATCGCCGCGGTGACCCGGGTGACCTACGTGAGATTGGTCGCGGCGATGCTTGTGCTCGGCGCAATCACTTCCGTTCTGCTGCTGCAGTTCGACTGGTTCGGCGACGCAGCATCGGTCGAGCGCGGCCCGATCGACACGCTCTTCGACGTGATGGTCGTGCTGTCGTGCTTCGTCTTCGCGATCGTCATGGTGATGTTCGCGTACGCGCTTTGGAAGTTCCGCGCCAGGCCAGGCGACGAATCCGACGGCAAGCCGATCCACGGCAACACCAAGCTTGAGATTGCCTGGACCGTGATCCCGACGATCATCGTCCTCTTCGGCGCGGGCTACAGCTGGGTCGTGCTCGACGACATCGAGGCCAAGGCCTCCGACCGCATGCCAATCAGCGTGACCGGCCAGCAGTTCAAGTGGAGCTTCGAGTACCCGGAGGCGATGGTCGGCAGCGGCGAGAGCGCGACTCCCGTCGCCACGGACGAGCTGCACGTCCCGGTTGATCGCCAGCTCGAGGTGACGATGAACGCCCTCGACGTCCTGCACTCGTTCTGGGTGCCGGAGTGGGGGATCAAGCGCGACGCGGTTCCAGCCGGCGACCCGGAGGAGGAGGGGATCGACAACCAGTTCGTCGTCACCCCGAATGAGGAGGGGACGTTCAGCCTTGTCTGCACCGAGCTCTGCGGTACCGGGCACGCGACGATGCGCGCGACCGTCGTCGTCGAGTCTCAGGAGGATTTCGATCAGTGGCTAGCCGAACAGGCGCAGGCGCAGGCTCCGGCGGGGGCCGGCGGCACGGGTTCGTCCGCCTCGGACGGGGCATAGGCTTTAGGAGGTAGGACAGGCGTGGCAGCGGCACTCAAGAAACCAGGACTGGCGCGGGGCGGAATCGGCTTCCTTCTCGGATGCGGATTCGGCTTCGGGCTCGTCGTTGCCCTGCGGGCGATCTCGGGCCTCGAGATCTACCAGACGGAGCAGACCGGCTACCCGCACCTGATCGTGCCTGCGATCACGGGTCCGCTCGGCTTCCTCGTGGGGCTTGGCGCCTTCGACTACTGGTTCCGCTGGGCGGGTGGCGCGCCGACGGTCCCGGAGGATCACTCCCAGCACGGCGCGACCTCGTGGAAGGACTACTTCAAGTTCAACACCGACCACAAGGTCATCGGGATCCAGTACATCGTCACGACGTTCTTCTTCTTCTTGGCCGGTGGTCTGATCGCGATGCTGATCCGGGCCGAGCTTGCACAGCCCGGAACGCAGATCGTCGACCCAGGGCTCTACAACGGCCTCTTCTCGACGCACGCCGCGCTGATGATCTTCGTCTTCGTGATCCCGGTCTTCGCCGGTATCGCGAACTACGTCCTGCCGCTGATGATCGGCGCGCCCGACATGGCGTTCCCGCGCCTGAACGCGCTGTCGTTTTGGATGCTGCCGATCGCCGGGCTGCTGTTCCTCGCCAGCTTCGTCGTCCCCGGCGGGGCCTTCGACGCCGGCTGGACGGGCTACGCACCACTGTCCACAGGGGCGCCCCTCGGGCAGTCGTTCTTCAACCTCGGCGTGCAGTTCGCCGGTGCGTCGTCGATCGCGACCGCGCTGAACTTCCTGGTCACGATCATCACGATGCGGGCGCCGGGAATGACGTTCTGGCGGATGCCGCTGCTCGTCTGGGCGAACCTCTCGACCTCGCTGCTGGTCGTCGCCGCGACACCGTTCATCGCGGGCGTGCAGTTCATGGTCCTGTTCGACCGCGTTCTGCACACCAACTTCTTCCAGGAGAGCTTTGGCGGCGACGTCCTCAGCTACCAGCACATCTTCTGGTTCTACTCACACCCTGCCGTCTACATCATGATCCTGCCCGGCTTCGGGATCATCTCCGAGGTCATCTCGACCCACGCCCGCAAACCGATCTTCGGTTACCGCCTGATGGCGCTGGCGCTGATCGGGATCATCGTCCTGTCCTACACCGTGTGGGCGCACCACATGTTCGTCAGCGGCATGTTCAGCTGGCTGCGGGTGCCGATGATGATCACGACCCTGCTGATCGCGGTGCCGACAGGGATCAAGATCTTCTCGTGGTTAGCGACGCTCTTTGACGGGGTGATCCACTTGAAATCCACGGCGATGCTGTTCTCGCTGGGATTCATTGTCACCTTCGTGGTGGGTGGGATATCCGGGGTGATGCTCGGCATGGTGCCGATCGACATCCACGTCTCGGACACCTACTTCATCGTCGCCCACATCCACTTCGTGCTGTTCGGCGGCTCCGTCTTCACGATCTTCGCCGGGATCTACCACTGGTTCCCGAAGATGACGGGGCGCATGTACGACGAGCGGCTTGGGCGCGTGCACTTCTATCTGACGTTGCTCGGGATGCTGGGCACGTTCATCCCGATGCACTGGATCGGGATGGAGGGCATGCCGCGCCGGGTGGCCGACTACGCGGCGCAGTTCGGAACGTGGAACCTGGTCATCACGATCTCCTCATTCTTGCTCGGTCTCGCCCAGCTGGTCTTCATGTACAACATGTTCGTTTCCTGGCGCTACGGCCCGCGCGCGACCGCCAACCCGTGGAGGGCGAAGACAATCGAGTGGCAGGTGTCGTCACCGCCTCCGGTCTTCAACTTCGACGAGATCCCGCGTGTCGTCGGCGGCCCGTATGAGTTCGGTGTTCCCGGCGCCCGCCACGCGATCATGGGGGGCGACGAGGCTGAGGTGCGCCAGCCCGAGCCTGCGGTTGTCGGCGCAGCAGCTGGTGAGAGCACCTCCGGAGGGAGTAGTCCGTGACCTCGGCCGAAGACGCCAGCTACCCCACGTCGGACATGTCGAGCCCGGTCGACTGGAGCGAGGGCGGCACCGTGCTCGCCTTCGTCAACGAGGTGGCTGGTGGCCGCAGGCTGTTGCAGGCGGTCCGCGAGCGCGTTGACGCAGGCGCAACCGGCGTCGCGGTCGTCGCGCCGCAGAACCAGCCGCAGGTTGGCCAGATCGTCGACCGCGATGAGGTACGCGACGCGGCATGGAGTCGCGTCGAGGTCACTCAGGAGGTCCTCGACGAGTTCGGCATCGAATCCTCCGGTGCGGTGTTGGACCCCGATCCATCGTTGGCTCTCGACGACGGAATACGTGCCTTTCAGCCCTCGGAGGTTCTGCTGTCCGCGCTCTACGAATCGCGCTTCGGATTGATGCGCAAGGACCTGATCGAGTGGGCGAAGGACCAGTTCGAGGTCCCCGTGACGCACATCCCCGTCCGCGTCGACGATGACGCCGTTCGCTGGGACGTCACGCATACGCTGCTGGTTGCGACGCAGACCGTCAACAGCCCCGAGCTGCTCGCACACCTGAAGGCTCGCGCCGGCGACCGTGCTCACCGTTACACGGTGATCTGCCCGCGCTCGGGCGATCTCAGCCGCCAGGAGGTCTGCGACCGCCTTGCCCAGACGCTTGCCGAGCTCTATCGGAACGAGATTGACGCGACCGGGCAGCCGATGAGCCCCGATCCGCTCACGGCGATCCGCAACGCCGTCGAGCACTATCGGATCGACGACATTCTGATCTCGACTCTCGCCGGGCAAAAGTCGGTGTGGCTTGAGGCTGGACTGCTGGACGAGGTCAGGGCGTTGACCGACAAGCCCGTCGAGCACTTCGAGACGACCGCTGCGGAGGTGGCTGCCTGATGGAATCTGCCTCGATCGCAGTGGGCCACGACGCGCACGACCATCACGGGCCGCCGGAGGCAAACGAGAGCTCGCGCATCGACCGCCAGGTCCTTGGTATCGCGATCTTCATCGTCTCCGAGATCATGCTGTTCGGGGCGTTCTTTGCCTCGTACTTCTTCCTGCGTGTCGTCTCCAACGACGGCCCGTGGCCCCCGGAGGGCTTCGAGCTACCCGTCGCGATCGCCGGCTGCAACACGGCGATCCTGGTCTCGTCGAGCTTCACGATCCACTGGGCGCTCGAGTCGATCCGGCGCGGCAATCGCCGCGGGCTGCAGATGGGCCTGGCGCTCACGTGGCTGCTCGGTGCGACCTTCCTCTTCATCCAGATCAACGAGTACGTCCACATCGGCTTCAGCGCCCGCGATGGAGCCTTCGGCTCGATCTTCTACGGCCTAACTGGTCTCCACGGCGCACACGTCTTCGTTGGCCTCGTTCTCTTGACCTTCGCCAACATCCGCTCGTGGCGAGGTCATTTCGGCCCCGAGGCGAAGGACCACCTCGGCGTCGAGATCCCAGGGATCTACTGGCACTTCGTCGACGTCATGTGGATCATCGTCTTTACCGCCGTCTACATCCTCTAGAAACGGCTCTAGCAAGCCAGGTAGTGTCGCCGCGGCCGGCCCAGCCTGCGCCGAACGTCGCAGAGTTAGTTCTATAGGCGGCCCTCACCGACGTTCGGGCTCTTGGGCGAAGAGCGCACTACGGACGAGAAGCGGCGTCAAGGGCGAAATCGCCGCAGGCAGAGGGCACCGCATCAGCGGCCTCTGCCAGCTTGAACTGGCGCAGACGGTTGGCGTTGGGTGGGGTGTCGCCGAGGTAGCGCAGCCTTGGCGGTGTAGCGGTCGACGCCGCCCTTGACGGTCGGCTCGAACCAGTTCTTCCAGCGCAGGTGCTTGAGCACCGCGCCGGAATCGGCGCAAGCGAGGGTGATGCTGCGCGGCTCGATCTTCGGGGTCGTGCCGTCGCGTGGGGCGTAAATCTGGGAAACGATCTGGTCGGCGCCCGTGGCGGGCGCGCGCCACCCTACTGCGCCGGCCCTGAGGCGAATCGCTACGTTGGACGCATGTCAGACGCCGAGCAGCCTCAGGGCGAAGCGGAAACGCTGGAACGCCTCGAGGCCCCGTTTCGCTCCGAGCAGGCGATGTTCAAGGTCTTCGTGGCGGTGGCCCTCGCCGCCGCCCCGGTCATCGCCGCTGGGTTGATCATCAGCCCGCTCGCGGGCGTGATCGTTCTGCTCTTCGAGCTCGGGCTCGGAGTGGGCGTCTGGCTCAGCCGCCGGCGCTAGCGCCGGCGCCGCTGGCGTTGTCCAGCAGGTACTGAACGAGCTCGTTGAGCTTGTCCGTGGGGATCTGGGTGCCGAAGTCCTGCGGCATCACGCCCTCCGGGAAGCCCGGATAGATGTCCGAGTTCGGGTCGACGATCTGCTTGAGGATGTATTTGGCGTCCTGGCCCTTGAGCGAGTCGCCGAGATTCGGTCCGACTCCCGAGCCGGTGCCCGGCTCAAGGCCGTGGCATTGGGCGCACTGCTGGGTGAAGATGTTCTCCGCGTCGCCGAGCTCCGGCGGCTTGATGCCTGGAACGCCGGCCACGTTGGCGACGTAGGTCGCGACGTCCTCGGCATCCTGCCCCTCGACGAGGTTCGCGGGCATATAGACGCGGTCGTAGTTCGAGGCACCCTCCGCGATCTCGCGCGGCGCGGCGATCTGGGTTTGGACGACGCCCTCGACGGTGTCGCTGTCCATGCCGTCAGCGCGAGCCTGGGCGAAGGAGGCGTCGAGGTCCGGCCCCACGTTCGCGCTCGTGCGCGCCTCGGTCAGCGCATGGCAGGTACCGCACTTGGCGATGAACAGGGCGCGCCCGCGCACCACGTCGGCGTCCTCGGAGGTGTCGCAGCCGGCGAAGGCGGCGCCGCCGATAAGCGCGACCGCGACCGCGCCGAGGCGCGCAGCGTTTCGCATGCGAGTTTCGTGGAAGACTCGACCCACCGACGGAATCCTATCTGTCCGGGAACACGAATAGACGCGGCCTCGAACCCGTCTCGGCCGGTCCGATAGGGTTCGAGCGGATACGCACTAACTGCAGGTACGACCCAGGGAGCGAATAGTCGAGATGGAAGTTCGTGAAGGTATGTCGACGGTGGTCCTCACCGTGGGGCCGGCTCACACGCTGCGGGAGGTGTCGACGCGGATGACCGAGAAGGGTGTCGGGGCCGCCGTCGTTGTCGACGAGGAGGCTCAGGGGCCTCGTGTCGTGTCCGAGCGCGACGTCATGAACTCCGTCGGGCGCGGTGAGGATCCCGACACGGAGGTCGTCGCCGATCACATGAGCGACACCGTGATCTCCGCGGCTCCGCACTGGAGCCTCGAGCGCGCCGCCGTCGAGATGTCGAGGCGTCATGTCCGACACCTCGTCGTCGTTGACAAGGGCGAGCTCATCGGGGTGCTCTCCATGCGCGACATCGTGCGTGTCTGGACCGCCGACGGGGCAACCTCATCCACGATCTCGCCAGAAGCCGAGCAGAGCGCTGCCTGAGGCGCTGAGAGGGCGCTCAGGGCTCAGTCCCGCTCGCGCTCGAGCGGAACTGCGGGAATGACGGAGGTCGCCACGCGCTGGCGGCGTGGCAGCTTCGAGTAGTCGCTGCTTGCCTCCTTGAACCAGGAGCGCAGGCCGGCGAGGATGAGCACCGCGCCGAAAACGCCGTACGGCCACCACGTGAAGAACGAGACGAACACACCGGCGAGTCCGAACGCGATCAGGACTGGATGCCACGAGGGCTCCGGGATGTAGACGAGCTCGGTGCGCTCGCCGTTATGTCGCGGATCCGACATCTAGCCGATGTAGACGATCGCGACGAAGAAGGTCAGCGCGAACAGCGCCACCGCCAAGGAGGCGACTAATAGCGCGGTCGTAATGGTGCTGTTGGCTCGGGTTCTGTCCACGGCGGCGATTCTGTCAGATGACCCGGTCTGCGGCCATCGCGCAGAACAGCACGGCCAGATAGACGAGCGACGAGAGGTAAAGACGCAGGGCCAGGGCGCGCGACGGGGCCCGCAACAGGTGCACGGCGAGGACGACGAAGCCGACGCCGAGAACGGTCGCGGCAACGGCATACAGCGCGCCCAAGAAGCCCGTGAGCACCGGCAGAAGGGTGAACGCAACGAGGATCAGGCTGTAGACGAGGATGTGGCGCCGGGTCGCCGCCTCGCCCTTGATCACCGGCAGCATCGGTACGCCCGTGCGCGCGTAGTCGTCCTTGATCAAAAGCGAAAGGGCCCAGAAGTGCGGCGGCGTCCACAAAAAGACGATCCCGAACGGATAGAGCGCCTCGATCTGGAGTGCGCCCGTTGCTGCTGCCCAACCGACCAGCGGCGGCACGGCTCCCGCGGCGCCGCCGATGACGATGTTCTGGGGCGTCAGCGGCTTCAGCCAGATCGTGTAAACGACCACGTAGCCGAGCAGCCCGGCCAGCGCGAGCAGCGCGGAGAGGACGTTGACGGTGACCGCCAGTTGCAGCGTCGCCAGGGCGCCGAGGGTGATACCGAAGACGAGCCCGTGCAGTGGCTCGATTCGTCCCGCAGCGATCGGTCGCGACTGCGTGCGCGCCATGCGGGCGTCACGTTCGCGATCGAGATAGTGGTTGATCGCGCCGGCGCCACCGGCAGCCAGATAGCCGCCGAGCATCGTCCATAGCAGCGTGGAAATGGATGGGAAGGCGCCCTTGGCGACGATCATCGTCGCCACGGTCGTCAGCAGCAGCAGCGAGATGATCCGCGGCTTGGTCAGCGTGATGTAGTCGCGGACGATCGCAAGCGTCGAGCTCTGGGCGAGACTGACGCCTCCGGCTGTCGTGGTTGCGCTCTCCATCGCTATGCGGGCGCGGCGCCGGTTGCCTGCCGGCCGGTGACGCGTTCGGGGGCGGGGGAGGACGCAGGCATCAGCGTCGCGGTCGCGTAGACGATGGTCATCCACAGAGTTGTACCCAGGATGAGGTGACCGACGATGAGTCCCGCGTGTTTACCGGCATAGACGTTGATCACGCCCAGCGCAATCTGGGCCACCAAAATGAGCGGCGCGATCCAGAAGGCGCGGCTCGTGGCGTGGCGCCGAAGTGCAAGCGCGGCGAACGCCAAGACCGAGAGGGACGCCAGGTACATGAAGAGGCGATGGGTCAGCTGGATGTCTGCCAGCCGGCTCTGGCCGAACGAGAGAAAGCCCTGGCCGTTGCAGCCGGGGAACTGAGCCGTGCTCCAGCCCGTTCCGCAGGCCGTGTGGGCGCCGACGACCGCCTCAGCCTGGGGGGTGCCGTGGTACTCGGTTCCGGCGACATAGCCGCCGGCCACGATCGTCGCGAGCACCAGTCCGGCCGTCACGAAGCCGAGCGGTCGCAGGCCGCGTACCTCGCTCGCTGCGGGGGCTGGCTTGGCCTCGGCGGCGCGTCGTAAAACGAACAGCAGCGCGACCATGATCATCGCCACTCCGAGGTGGATGGCCACGAGCTCGTCCTCGAGGCCCTGCTCGACGGTGAGGCCTCCGAGCGCAGCCTGGAAGAGGACGAGCACGCCCGCCGCGATCGAGCCGCGCACGAGGAGGCGGTGGGAGCGCAACTGCCGCCACGCACGCCACGCCATCAGCGCAATCAGGACGCTGACGACTGCCGCGGCAATGCGGTGGCTGTACTCGATGACCGATTCGGCCGATTCAGCCGGCAGGAGGCCGCCCTGACAAAGTGGCCATCCGTGGGTCCCGCTGCCAGCGGGCCCGCAGCCGAGCCCCGAATCGCTGACCCGCACGATCCCGCCGATCAAAATCAGCACGAAGGTGGCGACGATCGTGATCGTGACTAGGCGGCGAAAGCGGGATAGTTGATCGCCCGCATCGCCCCTGGCCGCGGCAACAGACTGCATCGCGCTCAGGCTACAGGGGGGTTATCGCCGTTATCGAGGTCCGAGGGCGCATCCGCCTCCGGCGCTGCTGACTTTTCGGGAGCGTCCTCAGCGGCCGTCTCGTTGGGCGCGTCCGTCTCGGCGTCAGATGCGGCCTCTGGCTCGCCCTCGCCATCAGCGGCCACATCCTCGATCGACGCCGTCGCGGGCTCGGGCTCCGGTCCGCGATCCGGCTCGGGGCTGTGAATCCGCTCGAGCGGCGCAGGCGGGGTGAAGGCGCGCTGGCGTCGCTCGATCGCCTCGCGAATGTCGCGCAGCGGTTCCGGGCTGCGTACGTCGGGAACGGCATCGAAGTTGTGCGGCGGCGGCGGCGACAGCGCATACCACTCGAGCGTCGTGCCTCCCCACGGATCGTGCCCACGAGCGGCGATGCCGTTGTTCCAGCTGTAGGCGAGGTTGCCGAGCTCGAGCAGGAGACCGATGACGAGAATGAACGCACCGATCGAGGCGATGACGTTGAGCGCGTCGACCCCGGTCGCCTCGTAGAACTTGAACACGTCGACCGGCTGTCCCTTGAGTCCGGCGAGGAACATCGGCAGGACGTAGAGGTGAACGCCGATCGTCATCACGCCGAGCGCGGCCTTGCCCAGGCCCTCGCCAAGCAGACGACCAGTCATCTTCGGGAACCAGTAGTGCAGCGCCGCGAAGCCGCCCATGAGGCCGCCGCCGACAAGGACGTAGAGCGTGTCGCCCTGCGAGGCCGTTGTGTTGTCGAGCGCCCAGCCGACCGGGATAACCGAGTACATGAGCTCGCCGGCAAGGCCGCAGGCCATGGTTGAGATCGCAAGCAGCGCGTACCAGGACGCCGCGCGCAGCTCGAGCGCACCGTTCCAGATCGTCGCGATCCAGTTGTAGATCAACGTGCCAATCGGGATGACGAGCGCGATCGCGAAGAGCATCGCGGCGATCGTCCAGCCCTTGTTGAGGGGCGCGATGTACATGTTCTGCATCCAGGCGAGCAGGCCGAGGACGGCGACAGCGACGAACGAGGTTGAGACCGCGCGACGGCTGAAGATCGGCTTGCGCGCGAACGTCGGCAGGATCTCCGAGACGGCGCCGGCGGCGGCAAGGAAGACCGTCAGGTAGAGGCCCGTCAAGAAGATGTAGGCGATGTGCTGGTAGAGCAGCGGCGCGCCACCCTCCTGTGAGTCGAAGAAGATCCCGTCGAACTGACGGTCGATCAGGAGCATCGTCAGCGCCGCGAGCATGATCGGCGCGATCACCACGAGCACGTAGGAGATCACCGTTGCCGCGCTCGCGAACATCGGCATCCGGCGCCACGCGAGGCCCGGGGCCCGCATCCGGCGCAGGGTGACGATCATGTTGATCGCGAAGCAGGTGAAACCGAGGCAGGCGAGTCCGACGCCCACGATCCAGGCGTCGGCACCGTGCGTCGGGGTGAAGACGTCCTCTGACAGCGGCGGGAGAGCGATCGTGCCTGTCTCCGGGACGGCGTAAAGGAACGTCGCCTGGAAGGTGACCGCACCGGCCGCGTACAGCCAGTAGGAGAGCTGGTTGAGCCGCGGAAGTGCAACTCCTCGGGCGCCGATCTGCAAAGGCACGATGTAGCCGATCAGGCCACAGATCAGCGGGATCACCCCGAGGTAGAGGAACGAGGACACCGAGGCCGTCATCAGCCGGTTGAAGATTTCGGGCTGGATCAGACCGTTCTCGGGGACGATCAGCTGGACGCGCATGAGGGCGAACTCGATCGCCGCGAGCGCGATGAAGATCAATGCGGTGGCGATGTAGAGCACCGAGACGGACTTGTGATCCGCGCTCGAGGCCCGCTCGATCCACGCCTGGCGGGGCGGCCGCAGTGACCGGATGACTACCTCGGGTCGAGGCTGAGCTGTGGTCTGCGGTGGCGTCACTCGGCGCTCGCGGGTGGTTGATCCTGCAGCACGGCCTCCTGGGCCGCCGTGATGTCCTCGCGAAGCTGCTGAATGTAGGACTCGTACTCGGGGACCGTCACCACTCGGACGGCTGAGCGCATCGCCGGATAGGCGCTGCCGGAGAAGACCGTCGAGCGGCCGCTGTAGCTACCGACCTCGTCCGCCTTGAACCAGGTCTCAGCAGAGACCCCGGGCGTTGCCTGGACCTGGCCGCCCAGCGCGGGCACCCACCAGCTGTGAAGCACGTCGACGGAGGTGACGTTGAGAATCACCGGCGTATCGACCGGCACGACGAGCTCGCCGTACGTGAAGGTGCGATTGCCGGGGACGCCGCCGGGATATTCGAAGCGCCACAGCCATTGCTGGGCGATCGCGTTGATTTCCAATGGACTCGCAAGCGCTGCATCAGTGTCGCCGCCGGTCTGGGCACCCGTGCTGAGCGAGTTGTCGCTGCCTTCGACGTCGCTTACGCCCACCTGCGCAGTCGCCGAGCCACCCAGCCCATTGGGGCCGGCCGCTTCGATCGAGCGAACATCGCCGGTGCGGACGACGCCGAAGATGAAGACGGCAAGTGCGAGCAGGCTGAGAGCTCCGATCACGGGGCGCAGCGCGCCACGGCCCGCATGGACCTGAGCGGCCTCGCGACCGCGTCGCTCGCGGAATCGCATGACGGCGAGGATGAGGCCGACGTTGACGGCGACGATGATGAGCACCGCGATGATGAGCATCACCCAGTAGGTGCCGTCGATCGCCTCGGCGTTGGGGGAGTGAGGATCGGGCGGTCCTAGCTGGATCGCTGAGGCAGGCGCAGCCACCCATGCAAGGGCCATCAGGGCGCTGGTCGCGGCGAGCAGGATCATGCGGCGGCTCAAGGCGCGCCGCATTCTATGGATGCGCTCAGATCTATGAGGCGGAGCCCGAAGGGCGAAGCCGAGTCGCGCCGCCGTTGAGGCGCCAATCTATGAGGCGGAGCCCGAAGGGCGAAGCCGAGTCGCGCCGCCGTTGAGGCGCCATATTCGGGCGCTGACGCGTCATACTCGCCCCGCCTTGCGCCGCCTTCGCTCCTCGCGCCGCCCGTCGCCCGCGTTGAGCGGGACCGTTCGCCTACTCGCCGGCACAGCCCTGGCGGCGGCGATCGCGGTGCCGGTCATCCGCCGCAACCGACGCATACCCGCTGGTGTGACGATGGCGGCGTTGGTGTCGGGACCGATGGCGCTTGCGGTCCTGCGGCCGCGCTCACGCGGTCGCGACATGGCGCTGTTCGGCATGCAGATGTGGGGATTTGTCATGGCCCACGAGCTTCCCTACGACGATCCCGAAGCGCTTCGACGCCGATTGCGGATCGGCTATCCGATCGTTGCCGATCGCTTCCTTGGCGCGGGCACTCTTCCGAATGCGCGCCTTCAGCGTCGCTTCAGCCAGCCAAACCGGGTTACCTCCCTCGACCGCTTCCTCTCGGTTGTGCACTGGGCATGGTTCATGGAGCCTCACCTCGCGCTCGCCTTCGTCCAGGCGCGGCACCCCGCCCGCTTTCCGCAGGCGGCTCGCCAGCTTGCAGCGACCTACGACCTCGGGTGCGTCGGCTATTTCGCCGTCCCAACCGCGCCACCCTGGTGGGCGTCCGAGCAGGGATACGTGGAAGAGCCCGTTCGCCGGATCATGGTCGACACCGGCGAGCAGGTCTGGCGCCGGGCCTGGCAGCCGCTCTACGACCGCTTCAACGGCAACCCGTGGGCGGCAATGCCGTCTTTGCACTTTGCCACCGCGATGATGGCTGCGCTCCAGCTCAACGAGGCCGGGCGGATTGCCGGTGCCGCCGGATGGGCTTACACGGCGACGCTGGGTTTTGCGCTCGTCTACCTCGGAGAGCACTACGTCACGGATCTGATCGCCGGCGCTCTGCTGGTGACGCTCGTTCGCCGCGGCGAGCCGATTGCGGAGCCGGTCGTCGAGGCCGTCAACCGCAGGCTGCGCGCGCTTGAGCGAATCGCCGCGGCCGCCTGAGCGAAAAAGACCCGCACTCCTGCGAGTATCCGGCCCCATGTCTCGTGGTTCCGGTGGGTCCAGTGGGGGTTCTCTCGATGAGCTGAGCGCGACCCTGCCCGAACCGGATACGAACGAAGAGCCCAAGTTCTTCGAGAGTCCCAGGCGGATCGCGCAGACGATCGTGATCGTTTTGGTCGTTCTCGTCGCGATCTATCTGCTGTTCCCGCAGGTGGTCGGAGTCGAGGACGGCATCGAGACGATGACCGAGGGCGACCCGACATGGATCGCGATCGCAATCGCCTTCGCATTCGCGATGTTCGGGTCCTACGTCGCCCTGTTTCGCGGCGTGGTCGGAAAGGCCGTGAAGTTGAAGTGGCACGAGAGCTACCAGATCACGATGGCGGGCCTGGCCGCGACACGCCTGTTCTCGGCCGGCGGGGCGGGAGGCATCGTTCTCACGTACTGGGCGCTTCGCAAGGCGGGAATGGAGCGCAAGGACGCGGCCGCGCGGATGGTCGCTTTCAACGTCCTGCTGTACGCGATCTACATGCTCACCCTGCTGATCAACGGGATCCTGCTGCGGACCGGGGTCTTCAGCGGCCCGGCGCCGGCGGGTATGACCGTGGTCCCGGCGGCAATAGCGGGCGGGGTGATTCTGATCTTCCTCCTGTTCGCCCTGATCCCGGGCGACCTCGAGCGCCGTTTCTCAGGCGTCTCGCAGAAGCGCCGGACGGGGCGCCTGCTGCGCCGCCTGTCCACGGTCCCGTCCACGCTTGCAGTCGGTACCCGCGAGGCATTTCGCTTCCTGCGCGAGCCCTCGCAGGGAAGCCTCGCCCTGATCGGGGCGATCGGCTTCTGGGCCGCCCAGATCGCGATCCTCTGGGCGGCGTTTCACGCGTTCGGCGCATCGGTCTCGATCGCCGTTATCACCCAGGCGTTCTTCGTCGGGATGTTTGCGAACTTGATCCCGCTGCCCGGTGGTGTGGGAGGCGTCGACGCCGGCATGATCGGCGCGTTCTCGCTATTCAGCCTCGGCATCGGCGGCGGCACGATTTTCGCGGCGGTCCTGACCTACCGGCTGATCGCCTTCTGGCTACCGATGCCCCCCGGCGTGGTCGCCTTTATCCAGCTACGCAAGACCGTCCATGGCTGGGAGGAGCGATCGCGGCTCCCAGCGGAGGGCGCTCCTGCCGTCACTTCATAAAGTGAAGCGGCGAGTACACTAAGACCATGAGCGAGAACAGCGAACCCAAGGTCGAAAACCTGATCATTCTCGGCGGCGGGCCGGCTGGCTACACGGCCGCGCTTTACGCGTCTCGCGCGAACCTCGAGCCGCTTCTGATCGAAGGCTTTCAGTGGGGCGGACAGCTGCAGAACACCACCGACGTCGAGAACTACCCCGGCTATCCCGACGGGATCATGGGGCCAGAGATGATGAATGAGTTCCGCGCCCAGGCCGAGAAGTTCGGAACCCGGTTCATCACCGATGATGCCGACCGCGTCGAGCTTTCCGATGGTGGCCTCCAGCGCGTCCATGTCGGTGATGACGTCTACTCGGCCAGGACCCTGATCCTCGCGATGGGGGCTGAGCCTCGTCGGCTCGGAATCCCGGGCGAGCTTGAGCTCTCCGGCCGTGGAGTGTCGACCTGCGGTGTCTGCGACGGCGCCTTCTTCAAGGGCGACGACGTCGCGGTGATTGGTGGCGGCGACTCGGCGATGGAGGATTCGATCTTCATCTCCAAGTACGCCAAGAACCTCTCGATAGTCCACCGCCGCGGCGAGTTCCGTGCCTCCGAGATCATGTTCGACCGCGCACGCGAGCGCGAGAACATCAGCCTCAAGACTCCGTTCGTCCCCGAGGAGTTCGTTGCCGGCGACGACGGCAAGCTGCGGGCGGTTCGCCTGCGCAACGCCGAGACCGGCGACACCGAGGAGCTTGAGGTTGGTGGCGCCTTCGTCGCCATCGGTCACATCCCGCGCTCAGAGCTCGTGGCCGATCAGATCGACACCGACGAGGACGGCTATGTGATCACCGAGGGCAAGTCGACTCGCACGAAGTTCGCTGGTGTCTTCGCGGTCGGTGACCTCGTCGACCGCACCTATCGCCAGGCCGTGACAGCGGCCGGCAGTGGCTGCATGGGCGCGCTCGACGCGGAGTGGTTTTTGCGCGACACACCGCCATCGCCCGAGGCTCACTGGCAGCCCGCGGGCGAGCCGGTCGAGGTCGCGCCGAAGCTGCACGCCGAGTAGATCCACTCCGCCGGTCACCGAAGCGTGACTTCGTGCGGCTTCGGTGACGAAATCGACTGGGCCGGCGGCGCAGACTGGACGAGTGGTGACTTCTGGGTGCCATAGGCCCCTGAGTCACTCGGCCGCCGGCAGCGGCTGCGTGGGGCGCGCGCTAGGCAGCGGCTTGCCAGGCTTCCCGTAACCATCCGACAACCTCGCCATCGACCTCGTCTGGCTGTCGGAGTTCCAGGTGGTGGGTGAAGCGGCCAGTGGTCGGCTCCACGACCTCCTTCCAACGGGGTGAGGGATCTCGGTGGGGGAGATAGACCGTGAGCACGAGCGGCGCTGTGTCTCCGCGCAGGTACTGGGCGGGCATCCACACGGCGGCGAACGGGACGCGGTGTCGGAATGCGACCTGGCTCTTGCCGACGCGAACGCCGGCATCACCGATCGTGTCCACCTCTTTGCGCACGGCCGTGTACAGCGCATACGAAGCAGGGTTCTTCGCGAAGAACCGCTCCGGACTGATCGGCGGCCGATCCTCCCTTGCCATGCGGCAAGCCTATGGCTGCCGACGCCCCTACCCGGAGCGACGCCATGACCGTCGCGATCGCGGGACACAACGTGATCATCGAGGCGAACAGTCCGCAGCCCGGACTGGTGCCGCACGCTTTGCCGGGACATGTGAGTAGCTCTCAGGCTTGTCGACAGGGTCGGATTGCCGTCATTTGACAGCTATCAGCTGAGCCGATCGCCTCGAGCCGATTCCGCTGTTGCGACCGAGCGACCCAGCACTACCCTCGGTCGCATGGATCGCCGAGCCTGGACGCTGCTTCTCTCGCTCGGGGCGATCTGGGGCGCCAGCTACCTGCTGATCAAGATCGGGTTGCGCGATCTCTCGCCGGGCATGGTCGCGTTCGTGCGCGTCTTTCTTGCGGCCCTGGTTTTGGTCGGGCTGGCCATGTCACGCAACGCGCTCGGCGGCTTTCGCGACGTTGTCGGCTGGGTCTTTTTGATCGCGCTCGCGCAGGTGTCGGCGCCCTTCGTGCTGATCGCGGCCGGCGAGCAGCACATCACCTCGTCGCTTGCGGGCATCCTCGTCGCCTCGGCGCCGATCTTCACGGCGCTGCTTGCGATCCGCGTCGATCAGGACGAGCGCGCGGAGGGCATGCGGCTCGTCGGGGTGCTCCTGGGGGTAATCGGGCGTCGGGTCTGCTTCTAGGCGTCGACCTCAGCGGCTCCGGTGACGAGCTGCTTGGCGGGCTCGCGGTGCTGCTCGCCGGCCTCGGCTACGCGATCGGCGGGCTACTCGCGAAGCACAAGCTCCACGACCGCCCCCCGATCGGGGTCGCCGCATGGGTGCTCACGGCGGGTGCCGTGCTCCTTGTGCCGGCGGCCGTGATCGGCGCTCCGGATGCGTTACCGGCGATCGGCCCGGTTGCCGCGGTTGTGGCGCTCGGCGTGGTCGGCACCGGAATCGCTTTCGCGATCTTCTATGAGCTGATCGCGACCGTCGGGCCCGCGCGGACTTTCATCGTCACCTACCTCGCGCCAGCTTTCGCCGTCGTCTACGGCGTGACCCTCCTGGACGAGCAGATCAGCGCGACCACGATCATCGGCCTCGCCCTGATCCTGCTCGGCTCATACCTGGCGGCGGAGGGGCGCAACCCGCTACGCGGCCGACGCGGGCGGAGCATCGCCGCCGAGCTCGCACCAGCCGCGCAAGATGGGAGCGGCGCGGTATCGGTCGGCGTCGATCTCGACGGCGAGCCGGTCGAGCGTCGCTAGCGCCGTCTGCGGTCCGATCTCCCGGGCCCATTCGAAGGGACCCTTGGGATGGTTGAGCCCGAGTTTCATCGCGGCGTCGATGTCGTCCGCGGCCGCGACTCTCTCATCGAGGGCATAGCTCGCCTCGTTGACGAGCTGTGCGACGACGCGGCCGAGGATCACCCCTCGCAGGTCGTCATCGATGTCGACCGCAATCTCTACCCGCTTGCCGTCGTCATAGGAGTAGAACCCGGCGCCGCTCTTGCGACCGAGGCGACCGTCGGCGACCATCTGCCGCTGAATGTCATGCGGCGCCCACCGCGGTTCGGCTCGCTGCGCGTAGAACGACTCGGCGACGCTCAGGTTGACGTCGATCCCGATCAGGTCCATCAACTCGAACGGGCCCATCCGGTAGCCGCCGTCCTCTCGCATCACGTGATCGATTGCGGCGTGGGTGGCCAGGCCCTCCCCGAGCATCCGCAGCGATTCGAGGGCGAACGGGCGGTTGCAGCGATTGACGATGAACCCTGGGGCGTCGGTGCAGCGGATCGGCGTGCGGCCCATGCGCTCGGCGAGCTCGGCGGTCGCCGCCAGCGCCGGTTCGGCCGTTGCGTCGCCGGCCACGACCTCGACGAGCTTCATCAGCGCGGGCGGGTTGAAGAAGTGCATCCCACAGATGCGTTGCGGTCGCGAGGCCTTCGCCGCGATCTCGCTCACTGGCAGTGAGGAGGTGTTGGTCGCCAGAACGGCGTCCGCGGAGCAGATCCCCTCGAGCTCGGCAAACAGATCACGCTTGAGGTCAAGCTGCTCCGGGGCCGCTTCGACCACGAGCTCACAGCCGCTCAGGCCGGCAAGGGTCGGTGCCGTCCGTAGTCGGTCGGCGGCTGTCGCAGCCTCATCGGCGGTCCAGCGGCCGCGCTCGGCGCCGCGCTCGAGGTCGGCGCGCACGCGCTCGGCGCCGCGCTCGAGCGCCTCGGGAATCGGATCGTGAATGACCGTCTCGCAGCCGGCGAGGCACGCGAGCTGAGCGATCCCTGCACCCATCGTGCCGGCGCCGACGACGCCGACGTGTTCGACAGCGGTCACCGGCCGCGGTAGCTCGGCTTGCGCTTCTCCAGAAAGGCCTGCATGCCCTCGACGCGATCCTCGGTCGCCATGGTCAGCTCGTACAGGCGCCGCTCCTGCTCGAGCCCCGCCGAGAGCGCGGTCTCCTCGGCGCTCAGCACAGCCTGCTTGGCCAGGCGGGTCGCGAGCGGCGGGCGCGAGGCGACGACACGCGCCAGGTCGAGCGCCTCGTCGAGCCAAGCCTTCTTCTTCACCACCTTGTTGACGAGGCCCATGCGCTGGGCTTCCGCGGCATCGAAGCGGCGTCCTGTGAGGACCAGTTCCATCGCGCGCTGCTTGCCGATCGCTCGGGCAAGCCGCTGAGTGCCGCCGCCGCCAGGGATGATCCCGAGGGTGATCTCGGGCTGTCCGAACTCGGCGGTTTCCGAGGCGACGATCAGATCGCAGATCAGCGCAAGCTCGCAGCCGCCGCCGAGCGCCCAGCCCGACACCGCGGCGATCAGGGGCGTGCGGCAATCGGCGACCTTTCGCCAAAAGCCAGCCGCCGGGTGAAAGAGCGCGTCGTGGAACTCGCGCTCGGCAAGCGCGCCGATGTCGGCGCCCGCGGCGAAGACCTCATCGGAGCCGGCAATGACGATGCAGCGGACCTCCGGGTCGGCGTCGAGCTCCTCGAGCGTCGTTGTGAGCTCGGCCATCAGTTCGGGCGAGAGTGCGTTGCGCGCCTCCGGGCGATTCAGCTGACAGAGCGCGACGTGTCCGTCGACGGACGTCTCGACCAGCGCCGTCGTCACTGCTGCGGAGCTTGCGGCGGGACCATCGCGTTGATTCCGGTGGCGTCGCGGCCGATGATCAGCTTCTGGATCTGCGAGGTGCCCTCATAGAGGGTGGTGACCCGGGCATCGCGCAGGTAGCGCTCGACCGGATAGTCGTCGACGTAGCCCGAGCCTCCGTGGACCTGGATCGCGAGGTTCGCGGCTTCGACGGCCGACTCGGTGGCATAGAGCTTTGCGACCGAGGTCTCAACCGTCGACGGCCTTCCCGCGTCCTTGAGCGCGCCGGCGCGACGGACGAGCATCCGAGCCGCGTCCCGGCGGACGACCATGTCGGCGATCATTTCCTGGACGAGCTGGAAGCTCCCGATTGGTACGCCGAACTGGCGGCGCTCCTTCGCGTAGTCGACCGACGCCTGCACGCAGCCCTCGATGATCCCGACGCAGCCAGCGGCGACCGAGTAGCGCCCGGAGTCGAGCGCCGACATCGCCACCTTGAATCCATCGCCCACCTCGCCGAGGAGTGAGTCGTCACCAACCTCGACCTCGTCGAGCGAGATCTCGGCGGTGTCGGAGGCACGCAGGCCAAGCTTGCCGTGGACCTCCTGAGTGCTGAAGCCCTCGGTGCCGCTCGGCACGAGAAAGCAGGCGAGCCCCTTGTGCTTGAGGTCGGGATCCGTCTGAGCGAAGATCAGGGCGACATCGCAGACATTTCCGAGCGAGATCCACATCTTGCCGCCTGTGATCGTCCATCCGCCGTCGGTCTTGGTCGCCCGCGTACGTAGGTTCGCGGCGTCAGAGCCCGTGTCGGGCTCGGTGAGCCCGAAGCAGCCGAACGATTCGCCGGACGTGAGCCGCGGAAGCCATTCCTGCTTCTGCTCCTCTGAGCCCCAGCGCTCGATGGAGCCACACACCAAGGAGGTCTGGACCGACACAACCGTGCGCATCGCCGAATCGCCTCGACCGACCTCTTCAACGATCAGCCCGTAGCCCGTGAAGTCGAGGCCTCGGCCGCCGTATTGCTCGGCGACCGGCGCCCCCAGGTAGCCCATCTCGCCGAGGCGCCGGGCCAGCTCGGCATCGAACTTCTCGGCGCGGTCGGAATCGCGCGCCTTCGGGATGACCTCCTTGTCGACGAAGTCGCGGGCGGTCTCCTGGATCAAGCGCTGCTCGTCGCTGAGCTCGAACATCAGGTCCTCGCCCCGAGCTCGGCGGCGATCGCGCGTTCGAAGGCGTCACGCGCCTCGCCCGTCCGCGGTCCGCCGTCCAGCATGGTTTCGTCGATCGCAGAAATTGGCTGGATCTCGCGAACGGTGGAGGCGAGGAAGGCCTCGCTCGCGCCGAGCAGATCCTCGAGGGGGAATGCACCCTCCGTCACGTCGAGGCCGTCGACGACTGCCTTGCGGGTGATCGAGTCGAGAATCCCGGCGTCGAGCGCTGGCGTCCGCAGCTCGCCCTCGGAAACCCAGAAGATCGTCGACGTTGGCGCCTCGAGGACCACCCCGTCGGGCCGGACCAGCAGGGCGTCGTCGGCGCCGCGGCCCTTGGCCGTGCGTGTGGCCTGCATGTTCGCGCCGTAGGACAGCGACTTCACGCCGGTTAGAACGATCGTCGGCGTGTACGTGACGGTGGCGAGCGTGACCGACTCGCTGTGTTCGACCAACGGCTCGATCAGCGCAATCCGCCTGCCGCCGCGCGTGACGAGAAGGCGGAGCTGCGCATCGGTATCGCCATTGGCCTCCAGCAGGGTGGCGATCTCGGGCTCGAGCGCAGCTCGCTGGGCGTCGAGTTCGATCGCTGCAGCAGAGCGCTCGAGGCGGTCGAGGTGTTCGGTCAGCGCATACGGCCTGCCCCCGTAGAGCCGGATCACCTCGAAAACACCATCGCCGCGGTAGAGGCCGTCGTCCTTGAGGGGAATCGTGGTCTCGGCGGTGGGCGCAATCGCGCCGTCCACCGATGCGAGCTCGAGCACAGGCATCGGCCGAGGCTATCCAAGCCGGCGCCTCGATGGCGTACCTGGCCAGGCCCAGCTGCGCCAGGTCTAGGGCCACGGTCTAAGGTAGGTGCGTGGGCTTCATGCTCATCACCATGGGGATGATCGCCCTGATCGTCCTCGTCTTGGTCCTGATCGCACGGGCGTATCCGGGCAGCGGGGCCGACCTTGTCGACTGGAAGCCGACGCGTTCGCATGAGCTCGAAGCTCAGCTCGAGGTCGACGATATCCAGCAGATGCTGGAGGCACAGAACGAGTACCGCCGCCGCCGCGGCGCGAGCGAGCTCACCGAGGCCGACGCCAACCGAATGGCTCGCGAGGACGAGGCGGTCCGCGAACGGGCGCGGCGCAGCCATGATGGGCGCCTCGACGAGCTCGAGGACGAGTTCGGCGTTTAGTGGCGCGCGCGCTGCTGGTCGGTTGTGGCTGTCGCGGCCGCGAGCTCGGCGCAGCGCTGATTGATCGTGGCTGGGTGGTGCGCGGAACCACTCGCGAGGAGTCCGCGACGCAGGCGATCGAGGCCGCGGGTATTGAGGCGGTAGTCGCCGACCCCGATCGCATCGGAGAGGTCCTCGAAGCGATCGAGGGCGTCGCGCTGATCTTCTGGCTGCTGGGCTCGGCCTCCGGCACGCCCGACGCCATCGCGGCGCTACACGGTCCGCGGCTCGAGCGGCTGCTCGAGGAGATCGTCGACACGCCGGTTCGCGGCGTCGTCTACGAGGTCACCGGTGAGCTCGAACCGGTGGTTCTCCTGCGTGCGCTGGAGGCGCTACGCAGCGCGGGGGAGAGGTGGCGGATCCCGTTCGAGGTTGTCGATGCCGACCCAGGGGAGCCCGGACAGTGGCTCGAGGGAATGCTCGCCGCGGCCGAGGAGCTGACCGGCCCAAGCTGACACACCTACTCGAGAGCGGCTGGCTCCTCCTGTGTGCCGGTCCAGGGCGCCTCGTCAGCGGCCTTCGCCGGTGGCTTGTCGAGATCGTCGACCAGAAGCTTCGCGCCGAAGGCGCCGGCGACCACGACGACAACGACGATGGCCCAGCGCAGCATCTGCTTTCCGAAGCTCGCGCTGTAATTGCCACCGATGACCTCGCGGCGCTTGTCGAGGCCCATTGCGTCGGTGTTTGACTGCTCGTGTCGAGCCAGCCGCTCCTCCGGGTCCTCCTTCTCGATCTTCGTGTTTGGGCCGATCGAGGGGGCGGTGATGTCGCTGATGTCGTCCGAGCCACCGTTGCTCGACTCGTCGGTCGGCTCGGCGTCGTCCGGCTCATCGGGCTCGGGCTCCGGCTCGACCTCGTCCGGCTCATCGGGCTCGGGTTCGGGCTCGACCTCGTCCGGCTCATCGGGCTCGGGTTCGGGCGTCTCGGCTACGGGCTCGTCGGGCTCGTCCCTGGCGTCCCTGTCATCTCGTGCGCCGGCGAAGCCACCGATCAGCGGCAGACGCGAGATCAATCCCTTTGGTACGTCTAACAACCCCATCCCGAGCGGACCATAACCGCTGCCTGATCGCAATTCCAGCGACAACCGCCGCACCGATCGCGGCCGCCGTTGGCCTCGAATCGAAATCACTAAAATCGGATCAGGATTCACGTCTAACCAGGAGGCAAACAATGGCTTTGACGATCAACGACACGGCGCCCGACTTCGAGGCCGAAACCACCGAGGGGACGATCAACTTTCACGATTGGCTCGGCGACTCATGGGGGGTGCTCTTCTCCCACCCGCGCAACTTCACCCCGGTCTGCACGACCGAGCTTGGCTACATGGCGAGCATTCAGCCCGATTTCGAGAGCCGCGGCGTGAAGATCATCGGTCTCTCGGTTGACCCGATCGAAAACCACGCCGCCTGGGCCGAGGACATCGCCGAGACGCAGGGCACCGCGCCGAACTACCCGATCATCGCCGACTCCGATTTCGCCGTCGCGAAGCTCTACGGGATGCTTCCCGCCGAGGTCGAGGGCGATCCCACGGAGCGGACGCCGGCCGAAAACGGGACTGTCCGCAACGTTTTCGTGATCGGGCCCGACAAGAAGATCAAGCTGGTCCTCGTGTATCCGATGACGACCGGGCGCAACTTCGACGAGGTCCTGCGTGTGATCGACTCGCTGCAGCTCACCGCCAACCACGCGGTTGCGACCCCCGCCCAGTGGCAGCCCGGTGACGATGTGATCATCGCCGGATCGGTCTCCGACGAGCAGGCCAAGGAACGCTATCCCGACGGCTGGGACGCTCCGCGCCCCTGGCTGCGGATCATTCCGCAGGAAACGGCGGAGTCGAGCTGACCCGCCGCCTCGCGGCGGCCGCACTCGCGGTCGCCGCAGCCGCCTTCGTGGCGCCGGCGCTCGACGCCGCACCGAAGGCGGGTGGCTTTCACTGGGGTCAGCGCGTCGATGCCGCGGAGCGCTTCGCGGACTCGCGTGCAGGGCGGATCTCCTTTGCGGTCGTCGACGAGGACGGTCGCCTGCATGGGTCCCACCCCGATCGCGTCCACAACTCGGCAAGCGTGGTCAAGGTCCTGTTCATGGTCACGCTGTTGCGCGAGCCGGAGGTGCGTGACGACAAGCTCACCGCGACCGAGCGCCGCCAGCTCGATGCGATGATCACCCACTCGAACAACGATGCGGCATCCGCGATCTTCACCCGGGTCGGCCAGAGGGCGCTCGAGCGGACGGCGGACGAGGCCGGCTGGGAACACTTTTCAACCCAGCCGGTGTGGGGACTTTCGACGATCACAGCGGGCTCGCAGGCACGGTTCATGCACCGCATCGAGCGCTTCATTCCGAGGCGCCACCGTGGTTATGCGATGCGGCTGCTGAGCCAGATCGTCAAGCGCCAGCGCTGGGGCATACCACCAGTCGCTCCGCGCGGCTGGAAGCTCCACTTCAAGGGCGGCTGGTCGGGTCGCCCCTCGTGGCGGGTCAACCAGGTGATGCTGCTGCGCCGGCCGCCGCGGCGGTTGAGCGTCGCGATCCTCACCCGCGAGCAGCCCTCGAAGGAGTACGGCGCGGACTCGATCGAGGGCGTCGCGAGGCGACTGCTGCGCGACTACCGCTGATCCAGGCGCCTCAGCAGCTCGCCGACGATGCGGGCAGTTGCCCCCCAGATCAAGTGCTCGTTGATCAGGTAGGTCGGCGTTCGAATCGGGACTCCGCGGCGAACGAGGCGCCGCATCGCGAACCCCTCGCGAAGCTCGGAGATCGTGAAGGCCAACACGGTCTCGACCTCGGCTGGGCTCGGGGTGAACTCCAGGTCGTCGTTGATCAGACCAACGAACGGGTGGACCTTGAAGCTGGTGACAAAGGTGCCGATCGGCGGCAGCGCGCCGACGATCTCCACTCCGGCCTTCGCGAGGGCAATCTCCTCATCGGCCTCCCGTAGCGCGGTCTCGAGCAGCGGCTCATCGGGGTGATCTTGGCGGCCGCCCGGGAACGAGATCTCACCGCCGTGGCGGCGGAGGTCGTGACGGCGCTCGGTGAACACGAGTCCGGGTCGCTCGGGATAGCCGAACATCGGGACGAGCACAGCCGCCTCGGTCTGGCCATGCGCGTCCATCGCCTCGGCCTCGGCGGGCGAAAGAAGCGCGGCTCGCAGCGCCTCGACAGAGCTCAGATGATCACCTGCACGGTGCCGCCGTCGACGGACCAGGCGGATCCAGCAACATAGGACGCTCGCTCCGAGCAGAGGAAAACGATCGCCGCGGCGATCTCTTCGCTCTCGGCCACCCGTCCGATCGGCCGGCTGGAGCCGATGCTCTCAAGCGCATGGGCGCGGCTCGGCGCGCCCTGGAGCTCCTTCGCCTGGTCGAGCAGGCCCCCTTCTTCCATCCACATCTCAGAGGCGGTGACGCCCGGGCAGACGGCGTTGACGAGCACGCCCTGCTTCACGAACCGGTCGGCGTACAGGCGTGACAGCGAAAGCTGCGCCGCCTTGGCGACCGAGTACTCACCGAGCTGCTGCGAGGGGCGCTTGCCGGCAGTGGAGCTCACGTTCACGACGCGACCCCAGCCGCGCTCGGCCATCGCCGGGATCGCGGCACGCATCAGCCGCATCGGCGCCATCACATTCAGCTCCCAGGCGGAGTACCAGTCGGCCTCCGGGATGTCGTCGAGGTCACGCCACACCGCGGCGCCGGCGTTATTGACGAGGACGTCGAGACCGTCGAGCTCGGCGTTGGCGGTTTCGACGATCCGCTCCGCGGCGCCGTCAGCGGTGACGTCGAGCGCGAGGTGCGCGACCTTCGCGTCGCCGGCCGCAAACTCACGAGAGGCCTCGGTCGCCTCGGCAAGCACGTCTGCACTGCGGGCGACCATCAGCACCGAGGCACCTTCGGCCAACAGCATCTTCGTGGCCTCGAGGCCGATACCCCTGCTCGCCCCGGTGACGACACAGCCGCGCCCAGCCAGGCCCAGATCCACGGCTCAGGCGCTCTCGATCCGGTCGTTTATCACGACCTCGGACTCGCCCGACATGGCACGGTGCACCGGGCACTTTGCAGCGATTTGCAGCAACCGCTCGCGCTGGTCCGCGTCGAGTTCGGTCGGGATGCGCAGCGTCAGCGTGATCGTCTCGAACGCCGCGCCGCGACCCTGCTCGACGTCCACCTCGCACTCGACCGCCCCGAGATCCCACCCCTTGCGTTCCGCGTACATCTCGCAGGTGATTGCGGTGCATGCGGCGAGACCGGCTGCGGCGGCGCGGGTGGGGGAGGGACCGAGATCCGCTCCGCCGGACTCGACGGGCTCGTCGATGACGATCGTGTGCCCGCCGTCGATCTCGACGTCGTGCGTGAAGCCGTCGCGGCGTCTGGCAACGACTCGCATCAGCGCCTCAAGTCCTGGGCTCGGATCGCTCGCGGCCCGCGAAGAGCTCGGGGTCGTCGATGTCGGCGTAGCGTGCCATTGCGTAGGCGGCGTCGGATGCGCGATTGACGAAGGTGAGGAGGTCGGCGGAGACGATGCCCTCGCCACCGTCGAGCAGAACGGTGCGGCGCTCGGCGCGACGCAAAATCGCGCGGGCGAGATCCAGCGCGGCCGACAGCTGCGAGCCACCCGGAATGACGAATTTGGGCGGAAGCTCGACACGGTCCATGTAGCGGTCGATCAGCTGCTCGAGCTCGGCGGCCATCTCGGGCGTCACCCGGCTGACCCCGTCGACCAAGCGCCCGGCTGCCTCCGGTGCCGTGGCTAGCTCGGCGCCCGCGATGAAGAGATCGTCTTGAAGGCGAAGGATGTCGGCGCCGAGTTCGGCGTCGTTATCGCACAGGGAGCGCGCGAGGCCGAGCGCGGAGGCGGCCTCGTCGTAGGCGCCGTAGGCCTCGGTTCGGGCATCGGACTTGACGACTCGTCCGCCGTACCACAGCGAGGTCGTCCCGTCGTCGCCCTTTCTCGTGTAGATCCGGGTCACGGATCGACCCTAGCGCGCCGAGGATTCGCCCCGGCTACTCAAGCGGGTTGAAGACAAGGCCGGTGAGCAGCTTTGGATAAAAGAACGTCGACTTCGGCGGCATCGTCTCGCCGGCGTCGGCAACCGCGCGCACCTGGTCGACGGGCGTGGGCCTCATCAAAAAGAGGGCGTCGGTGTCGCCGTCGAGCGAAGCCAGTGCCTCGTCGGCAGAGGCGGTGTAGGCGATTCCGCGTTTGGCCTCGACGTCCTCGGGGCTCATCCCAAGGCCATCGCGAAGTATCAGCGTTTCGAGGATCGCGGCATCGAGCGTGCGGTAGGCCTCCGACGTGCCACCGATCGCGCTCTCGAGCGCGGCTGGGTCCTTCAGCCGCAGGCGAAAGCCCTTGCGATGGTGAGCGTCGATGTAGCCGAAGACGCCGATGCCCTCCTCGCCCGCCGGGTCGAGTCGCTCGACGGGGACCTCCTCGACGTCGAAGTTGGCGAGCAGGGCGTCGCGCAGTGCCTCCTGCTTGGCGCTCTCGCCGACGTCCGTGAGCAGGCGGTGATATCCGAACACCGTCAGCCCGGGGTCCTCGAGCGAGACAAGTGCCATCAGCGTGTAGCGATGAGGCCCGTCGCCGCCGATGGCGTCCGCGTAGGTGCGCGCGGTCTCATAACGGTGGTGGCCGTCGGCGATTAGCAGCTCGGAATCGGCCAGCTCGGCGGCCACCGCGCGGTGGGCTTCCGCGTCGCCGATGCGCCAGACGCGGTTGATCGTGCCGTCCTCGTCGGTGACCTCGGCCCAGGGCTGGTCGCGGGTGTAGCCCTCGATGTGGCGCCAGGCGTCGCCGGGGTGCAGCGAGAAGATCGGCGAGAGGTTGTGGCGGGTCGCCTCGGTGAGGCTGAGGCGATCCTGCTTGGGGCCGGGCTGGGTGCGCTCGTGCGGGCGGACGAGGCCGGGGCCGTACGGGGTGACGCGAACGCGGCAGAGAAGGCCGCGCCGGGTGTGACGCGAGCCATCGGGGCCTTGATAGTCCTGGGTGAGCGCCCAAAGCGACGGCTCGCGGTCGGCGGCGAGGATGCCCTGAAGCTCCCACTCTTCGAGGGTTTCGGCAGCGTGCTGGTAGGGATCGCCGCCACCGGGAGCGACCGGCAGGTCGAGCTCGACGATGTTGAACGGCGAGTTGGCCAAGAGCCGCTCGCGCCGGGCTGAATCGATCACGTCGTATGGCGGAGCGACGACATCGTTGAGGTCGGGGATCGCCGCGAGGTTGTAGTGCAGGGCGTTGAGCGGGCGGACCTCGGCCATTCGGCCGCGCAGGCTAGCGGGATCGTGCTTTGCTGCTCAGATGCACGAGACCGACGCTGACCTTGCTGCGCTCCAGGAGGTCCTCGACCGCAGCTACCGAAACGCTGGCCGACACCTTCTTCGCATCCACGGACCCGATCGCCGCCTGACCGCGACCCAGGTGGCCGAGCGCCTTCAGGGGATGTGTCTGCTCGCGCTGGCGACGACCACCGCCGACGGCCGCCCGATCGTCGGACCGGTCGACGGCGTCTTCTATCGAGGCGCATTTCACTTCGGCTCGGCCCCGGACTCGGCCCGGTTCCGCCACATCGCCAAGCGTCCGGCAGTCAGCGCGACCCACCTGCCGGGCGAAGAGCTCGCGGTCACCGTCCACGGCCGCGCGACGGTGCTCGACATGAGCGCTGAAGAAAATGCCGACCTCCGCGCCACGATCCTGGACATCTACGTGCCCCGCTACGGCCCCGAGTGGGAGGAGGACATCATGAACTCAGGCGCCTACTACGCGCGAATCGACGCCGAGCGGATGTTCACCTACGCGGCCGAGTAGGTCGCCCTCTAACGCCGGGCTCGATGGGCCAGGAATGGCAATGGCGATCGCAGGGTGATGCTCGTCTTGACCGAGTGACACGCGAACGGCCACCGTACTCAAGGTAGTGGCGACACTGTATCTCGGCATCACATTGATCGGCATGAGCGAGGCGTCCGAGCCAAGCCCCTATTGGGCGGTACTAATGATCAGATGGTCCGGGGGTGTCCTTACTCGCGGTCATCTTGTGGCGCAGTCGCTCGAAGTGGCTCGACGTCGCGGCAAACGCGTTCTGGGCAACCGCGAGCACATTGGGATTGCTAAGCCTCGTGGCTGTTCTCGGCACCCCTGTTTCCCGTGATCACGGTCGCGTTAGCCATCGTTTTGCTGCACGAGAAGCTCCAGCCCCGCCAAGCAATCGGCGCAGCGGCGGTGCTTCTCGGAGCCGCTCTCATCACGGTTATCTAGGACCGCTGGTTGGCTCTCGGGCGTTGTCAGGTCGTGCCTCGGCTACTGGGGCTTGTGCGGCTCCGTGATGTAGAGCATGTTCCCCTCGGGGTCGTAGAAGGGGCGGTAGCGGTACCAGGTGCCACTTGGATGCTCCCATTCGATGATCTCGGGGTTGGCCCACTCGACCTTGCCATCGAGCTCAGCCATGACGGCGTCGAGATCCTCGACCTCGAATGCGAACGAGTCAAACCCCGGCGCGTTCTCGGCGTTGACCGGAGTGCGGCGCGGCGCGTGATCACCGGTGCCCTTGAAGATGTAGATGGTCAGGTTGCCGGCATCGATCGCCGCCCACTCTTCGTCTGGGACGTAGGGCAGAAAAAAGGGCAGGCCCAACGTCTCGTGGTAGAAGTCGACAGTCGCCCCGACGTCGTTGCAGAGGATGTCGAGGTTGTCGATCCGTTTGAGAGAGGTCATCGCGCTCCTTGGGTCACGGTTCTTGTCGTCTCGGCGGCCCTGAAGCTCGTCGCCTCGCCTTTTGCACACGGCCCGCCTGCCATTACGGTCATCTCGCCAGCGCCGATATCAAAAACGGCGGTGGCTAAGGTCGCATAGCGCTCCCCGACGGCGGCCACGTCGGCGGGGTGGGCACAGATTGCTCCACCACCGCCGTAGTGACTGGCCAGCAAGTCGAAGCATCCGGTAGTGGATGTCGGGCGCTGAGCTGCGAGGCGGCGCCGCAAGACATCGAAGCGAAGGAAGGTGTCCGGTCCGATCTGCGTCTCGAGGTCGCCCGTTGCGCCGGCTGGCGATAGAAAGTGGTTGGTCCGGACAAAGACGCCTTCTTCGTCAGGAACGAGTACTCCCGGTCCGCCGGGAAACAGCTCGACGCAAACGCCGCTGCACTCGTGCTCGTCATAGCCGACGAGCGACAGAGAAGTCGAAGCTGAGACCGCAGCGGTCGTCGCCAGGGCCAGGGCATCATTGAGGTCGGTCGAGGTCTCGAGGATTCGACGGGCAATGACGTGAACTGGGACGCCAATACCGTCGCCGTCGTTTCGGTGATGAAGGATGTTGAGCAGGACAGCGACGCCGGATGGGCTGAGTCCTACTTTGCCGAGAATCCCGTACTCGGTCAGCGTGTGAAAGACCCTGCCATCGGGCTGTTCGACCGTCCACACCAGCCAGTTATCGGCCAGGTGGTCGTGCCAGTCCCAGGTCTGGGCGGCGAAGCTGCCTGCGGGTGAGGGGGAGAGGGCAAGGAAGGTCGAGCATTCGCCGCGCATTTGCCGCGAGCAGAGACCCAGTATTTCTGTGCGCGCATTGATTGCTGCGACTTGGCTGGAAGGGAGCCCGCTGCCTCTGGCAATGCCTTCGATCTCCTGCGCTGCCTGTGGCCACCAATCACGTATCCGCTCAAGCGCTTCAGAGCCGAGCGCGTCGATGTCGACTGGGCTCGTACTGGCGGCATCGAACAAGGCGACGTAGCCGGAGACCGTCGCAGCGATTTGGTCGGCGCATGCCTGACCGAATTCCTCGCCACGTTGAGCCGGCGACGCAGCATCTGATCGAAACGAAGCGACCATTACTGGGAAAGGAGCGGGCGCACGTGCTTGGCCACGGCGTCCAACCGCGCGAACCAGACGCCTTCGTCTTCGACCATCGCCTCAACCAAGCGTTCGAGCACGGCGAACCTGGAGGCACGCCCGATGACCTCGGGGTGCATCGTGAATATGACGTGGCGGCCTTCCTTACGGGCCGCTCGGTACTCATCGAGCCATGTCTCGTGGAGCTCGTTTGGATCAGCGACATTGCCGCCGAGATCAATCGACCAGCCGAATCGTGGCCAGTCATCGAGCGACCAGTGGACCGGCAGTTCGAGGATCGACATTTCCTCGTAGCTCTCGATATACGGGCGGTCATCGCCCATGCAGCTCGAGTCGTACTCAAATCCGGCCTCGATAAGCATTGAAAGGGTTTCTGGCGTCATCTCCCACGCCGGCGAGCGATAGCCGACGGGACGTGGGGCGCCTGCGGCCTCAAGGGCCTCGAATCCGAGCGCCAGCTCTTCACGCTGCTCTGCCGTAGAGATCTTGTCGGTGCGAAGGTGAATGTGGCCGTGGTGGCCGACTTCGTGATTGCCCTCCAAGATCATCGGGATCACCTGCGGATAGGTCGCAGCGGTGTGTCCGGGGACGAAGAACGAAGCTTCGATCTCGTGGCGCTCGAGTAGCGAGATGATGCGCGGCATTCCCCGCACCACGCCGAAGCGGGCCTCGGACAGGCTGGTCAGGCGCCTCGCGTAGGTCGGACTGTCGCCGAGGAACCCGGAATCGGCATCGACATCGAAGGTCAGCGAGACCGCCACTTCGGCTCCGCCCGGCCAATTGAAGGCGCTGTCGGTCATCTGTCATTCCCCACGAGCCGACACACTAGCTGAAGCGAGGCTGTGGCTTGAATAAAGCAACACTGTGACACTACTGAAGTTTTCTGTATAGTGGCTGAATCGAGCTTGAGCAGGAAGAGCCGCCAGTAGCTGTCACCGACGATGAGGTAGACGCGGAAGCTGAAGGGACGGTCGCATCTCAAGCTCAGGCCTCTGGTCGGCCAGTCGGTGAGGTTCTGCGCGAACTGCGGCTGGCACGCCGACTGACCCTCAAGGCCACTGCCGATCGAGCCGGTATTTCTGAGAGCTTTCTCAGCCAGCTCGAGCGCGGGCGCGTTGGCACGTCGTTGAAATCGCTGCAAGGGATAGCGACTGCGCTCGGCGTCGAGGTCGGTGACCTTTTCCGCGCCCCGGAGCAAGGCCGAACCAGCGTCGTTCGTCACGACAGCCGCCCCGAAGTCTCGATCGGCTCGCTGGCGAAGTACCAACTGACGCCGATTACGGCGGCCCACGTCGAGGTTTTCGCCGGCTCCCTGGCGCCAGGCGGGACCGCAGGCGATGAGCCCTACAGCCATGGCGATTCTGAGGAATTGCTGTTGGTGATTTCGGGCGAGATCACCGTCGTCGTAGGAGACGCAAGCTGGACTCTTCGTCAGGGCGACAGCGTCTTTTATCGCAGCTCCGAGCCGCACACCCTGCATGCGTCGGAGGACGGGCCGGCAGAGGTCATCTGGATCATCTCGCCGCCCAGTTACTGAGGACTACAGAGTCAGAACGGAGACACATGTCGAGCCCGACCACCAGCCCCGCCCACGCCTCCTCCAATGGAGACGCGAGCGCGGTCGATCCGATCACTTTCAGCGTCATCCTCAGCCGCCTGAATTCGATCGCCAGCGAGATGACGATCACGCTCGAGCGTTCAGCCTGGACCTCGATCCTGGCGCTGAGCCGCGACTTCTCCTGCGCGATCTATGACGGAGGACCGCGTCAGATTGCGATGTACGACGCGCTGCCGATTCACACCACCTCGATGCAACTGGTTGTCGGCGAGATCGCACAATCGTTCGATGGCAGGGTCGAAGACGGCGACGTCTTTCTCTGTAACTCGCCTTATTCCAAGAACACCCATGTCGGTGACTTGGTCACGGCCGCCCCCGTGTTCGCCGACGGAGTGCTTCGCTTCTGGTCGGTCACCAAGGGTCACCAGATGGACACGGGTGCCTTTGTTCCTTCAAGCGTTACCGCCTCGGCTCAGAACATCTGGCAGGAGGGGCTTCAGATCCCACCGATGAAGCTGATCGAACGCGGTGAGCGCCGGCGCGACCTGTGGGAGATGTACCTGGCCAACATGCGCTACCCGGAGTTACTGGAGGGAGATCTCTGGGCGCAGCTGGGCTCGATCGAGAAGGGGCGACAGCGGCTGATGGAGCTCTGTCGCGAGTACGAAACCGATGAGGTGCTGCGCTACGTCGAGGAGATCCTCGCCTACAGCGACCGGCGCATGTCGGCCGAGCTTGAGGCAATGCCCGACGGCGAGTACGAGGGTGAGGGCTGGGTCGACAGCGACGGAATCGACGCCTTGAACATCCCGGTTCGAGCCAAGGTTCGTGTCAAGGGGGACCAGGTCACCGTCGATTTCAGCGAGAGCGGGCCGCAGGCCAAAGGCGGCGCCAACTCAACTTACGCAACGACGATGGCCGCTGGGGCAGTGCCGTTTCTCTACTACATCGATCCCGACATCCCCCATAACCACGGCTGCATCCAGCACATCACGGTGATCGCAAAAGAAGGGACCATCTGCAACGCGAAGTACCCGGCCTCGACCAGCTGCGCGACGGTCGTCCCCGGAGATCTGATGCAGGACGTGGTCAATCGCGCGATGACGGCAGCGGTCCCGGATCGCGTGCCGGCCGGCAGCACACGCTGCGCAAATATCCCCCAGTTCGCAGGCGAGGAGAACGAGAATGGCGAGCCGTGGGGCTTCATGCTGTTCGCCAATGCCGGGGCGCAAGGGGCCGCGGCGAGAACCGACGGCTGGCCTTTGTTGAGCAGCCAGGCAGCTCTCGGCGGGATGAAGAGCCAGCCGATTGAACAGCTCGAGCTGCTTTACCCGGTTTTGATTGAGCAGGCCGAGATCGAGCCTGAGTCGATGGGCTACGGCGAGTGGATTGGTGGCCCAGGAACCCGCGTCACCGTCAAGCCGGTGGTCGGCGACATGGTCTGCATCACCTTCGGCGACGGTTGCGCGAACCCGCCGCATGGCGCACTGGGCGGTACGCCAGGTATTGGAGGAGGGCAGTGGGTCATGGACGCCACAACCGGTGCGCGACGCTTCGTCTCGGCCAGCGGCAACGTCTTGGTCTCAGGCGAACGCGAGTACTGGGTCGGCGTTTCGACGGGAGGCGGCGGCTACGGCGCGCCGAACGAGCGCGACGCTGAGCAGGTGCGACAGGACGTACGCGACGGCCTAATCACCGGCGAGACCGCGCGCGAGGTATTCGGCGTCGCCGTCAGCGAAGACCTCGACCCGCTTCTGGATGAGGCGGAGACCGCTCGACTGCGTGACGAGATGAAGGGCGTCGAGCGGCCGGTGATCGTGCCGACGACGCCCGACGCCGCCAGCTGGGTGGAAGAGAACATGACCGAGCAGGACGAGTACCTGCTCAACCCGATGATCTGAGGAGGATCAGGATGAGTCACCGAATTGGCATTGACATCGGGGGTACTTTCACCGACTTCACCGTCTTGCGCGATGACGGCTCGGTCTTTCTGTGGAAGGAGGACTCGACTCCCGACCGTCCGGTTGCGGCGATCGAGGCCGGGCTGGCAAGCGTCGCCGAGGAACTCGGCACCGAGGTCGGCCCGCTGCTGGAAGAGGCCGAACTGCTCGTGCATGGCACCACCATCGCCACTAACACGCTGATCCAGCGCAATGGTCCTCGAGTTGGCCTCCTCTGCACCGAGGGTTTCCGCGACGTTCTCTATTTCCGCAACGGCTACAAGCCGCACCGCTTCGATATTCACCATCCGCATCCGCGCGACTTCGTCGATCGCTGGCTGCGCCTCGGGATTCCGGAACGCTTCGACCACAAGGGCAACGAGCTCGTTGCTTTGAGCGAGGATGCGGTCCGGGCCGCTGCAGCATCATTTCGTGAGGCAGATGTCAAAGCCGTGGCCATCGCCTTCCTTTGGTCGATGGTTCGTCCCGACCACGAATTGCGCGCGGCCGAGATCCTGGCCGAGGAACTGCCCGACGTTCCGGTTGTCTGCTCCCACGTCGTCCTGCCTGAGATTCGCGAGTGGCAGCGCACGTCGGCGACCGTCCTCAGTGCCTACATCCTGCCCGGCATCGCCGAATACCTGCGCGAGTTCGAGTCCGAAATGGTCAAGCAAGGTCTCGGCTCGCCACCGCTGATCATGCAGATCACCGGTGGCTGCGCCCGCGTTGACGACATCATCAAGCGTCCGGTGTCGTTGCTTGCCTCCGGGCCGGCTGCAGCGCCGGCCGCCGCCCTGCATTACGCGCGTGGGGTCGGCGAAGACCTGATCACCGTTGACATGGGCGGTACGAGCCTTGACGTCTGCGTGATCAGCGGCGGCGCCGCCAACATGAGTCGCGAGGTCGAGGTTGAGGATCAGCCGATCGGAATCCCGGCTGTCGAATGCCACTCGATTGGCGCCGGTGGCGGGTCAATCGCCTGGATCGACAAGGGAGGTGCGCTACGGGTCGGGCCGCGAAGCGCTGGCGCTCGACCGGGACCAGCGGCATACGGACTCGGCGGTGAGGAGCCAACGATTACCGACGCCAACGTCGCTCTTGGCTACCTGCAGCCCAAGGCGTTTCTCGGCGGCCGACGCGCCCTGCGTGACGACCTGGCCGAGCAAGCGATCGCCAAGCACGTAGCCGAACCACTGGGCCTAACAGTGCCTGCGGCGGCTGCCGGGATCATCCGCGTCGTGAACGCGAACATGGTCGCGGCCATCCGCGTCATGTCAGTTGAGCGCGGCGTCGATCCGCGCCGCTTCACTCTTGTATCAGGCGGCGGCGCCGGCGGCTTACACGCGGCCGCGCTCGCTTCGGAGCTCGGCATTCGCAAGGTGCTTGTGCCGGCTGAGGCGGGAACGTTTTGCGCCTTTGGCATGACTGTCACCGACGTGCGCCACGACTTTGCCGCAGCCGTCCACCTCGTTTCGGGACGACCTGACCTGGACCGGGTCAGCCGTGCGCTCGAGCAGCTGGAGGGCGAGGCGCGCGAGCGATTGGCTGAGGAGGGGTTCTCCGACGATCAGATCGCAATCGAACGCTACGTCGATGCGCGCTATCCCGGACAGGTCTATGAGATCACGGTCCCGGTTGAGGCGACCGGGGCGATCGGCAAAGACGATCTGCGCCAGATCGAGAATGCCTTTCACGATGCCCACGAGCGCCAGTTCACGTATAGCCGCCGCAACCTCGAGATCGAGTGCCTGCACTGGCGCGTGGTCGCCTTCGGGCGCCTGCCGCTGGTCGCGGCGGCCAAGGCTCCCGCTGGCGATCAGCGCGCGCAGCCGACCGGCACGGTCCAGTGCTACGACACGGTTTCGCAGGACTTCGTCGAGACGCCGACTTTCGATGGCGCGGAATTGCTGCCGGGCAACTCGATCCAGGGCCCGGCCGTCATTCAGTCGTCGACAACGACTGTCTTGGTCCCAACAACGGCCGCCGTTGAGGTCCGGCCTGATCGCAACTTGATGATGCAGCTGTCGGAAACGAACGCCGAGCAACAGGTGGTCGTGCAGTCCCACGCCGCCGTGTGACCGCTAAAGGTCTAACAACCACGAGGAGAGGATGGAGTTCAGGATGAGAGAGAAACCGGAGTCAACGAGGGGAGTGCTGCGGTCAACCGCGCCGCTAGTCAGCGTGGCTATCGCGGCGGTGATCGCACTGACGCTGGTCGCCTGCGGAGGAGTCGAAGGACCCGGTGAGGGAGGAGACGAGTCCGTCTCCGAGATCTCGGAAGATGCCGAACGCCCGGTCCGCCTAGCAGCGTTCCTGCAATCGACCGAGAACACGTACTTCCAGGCTGACCTGGAAGGCATCGAAGCGGCCGCTGAAGAGGCGACCGGAGGAGAGGTCACCGTCAAGGCCTTCGACGGCCAGTTCGACTCAGCTGCGCAGGTCAAGCAGATCGAGGATGCGAACACGTCAGGCAACTACGACGCTTATGTCGTCATGGCCAATGACGGCGCCGCGGTCGTCCCTGCAGTCAAGGAAGCCATTTCACAGGGCATCCCGGTGGTTGCTGGCTACGTGCCAATCGGCCCGGATATCACGGCCTCGGAGCCTCAGATCGATGGTGTTGTAGCCACCGTTTGGCATGACGAGCCTGCTGACGGCAAGGACCTCGCCGATGCGGCGATCCGAGCCTGCGAGGAGGAGCACCCGGACGCCGACCCGTGCAAGGTGTTTGAGATCTCAGGCGGCAATTCGTTGCCCTACGAGGCCGCGAAGCTCGAAGAATTCGAGAAGCAACTTGCGACCGCGGAGCAGAACATCGAAATGGTCGCTCAGCAAGAGGGGAACTTCTTGCGCGACCAGGCGCGGACGGCAACGCAAAACATGCTCCAGGCCAACCCCGACGTCAACGTAATCGCGACCACAGGCGATCAGATGACGCTGGGATCGGAGGACGCGGTAAAGGATGCTGGTCTTGAGGGCAAGGTAACCCTTCTCGGCGTCGGAACCTCCGTCCAAGGGGTTGAGGCCGTCGAGCAGGGTCGCTGGTTCTCGACCAACGTCTATCTGCCGTTTGATGAGGGCAAGTACTCGGCCGAGATCGCAATCGATGCCGCCCGCGGCATCAAGCCGGAGGAGACGTTCATCCTTCTGCGCGAGGAGAGTCCGGTCGGCCCGATTTTTTACCAGGACGCCGAACAGTCATTCGATGGTCAGTGGTCTGCCTGAGGATCTAGGCAGCCCTCCGGCCGCGAGGTCGGAGGCCCCGGCGGTAGCGCTTCGCGGTGTCGTGAAGCGCTACGCCGGGGTTACGGCTCTGGCTGAGGTCAGTCTCGATATCGAGACTGGCTCCGTCCACGCCTTGGTCGGGGAAAACGGAGCCGGCAAGTCGACTCTCGGCAAGATAATCAGTGGCGCAGTGCGCCACGACGAGGGCACGCTTGAGGTCCTCGGAAGCGAACGCGCCTACCGGTCGCCGCATGAGGCGCTCGGCGACGGAGTGGCCGCGATCCAGCAAGAGATCGCGCTGGTCCCGGCGCGGTCGGTGGTTGAGAACGTCTTTCTCGGCATCGAACTACGCTCGCGCGGACTGCCGTCACCTCGCCGCATGCGGGCTCGGCTTGCCGAGGTGCAGGAGGAGATGGGCTTTCACCTACGCCCCGATGACGCGGTAGGCGGACTTAGCGTCGCCGATCAGCAGAAGGTTGAGATTCTGCGTGCCGTCGTGCGCGAGGCTCGCATCATCGTTATGGACGAGCCCACGGCTGCTCTTGGACCAGATGAGGTTGCCGGCCTTTTCGAGACAATCCGCGATCTCAAGCGCGGTGGGGCGACGATCATTTTCGTCTCGCACCGCCTGGAGGAGGTCAAGGCGATTTCCGAACGTGTGACGGTGTTGCGTAACGGACGCTTGGTCGGCACCTGGCCGACTGGCGAGATCGAGGCCTCCCAGATCGTCGAGCAGATGCTCGGTCGCAGTCTTGCCGAGGTCTTTCCTGACTTACCTCCGGCGCCGGGACCCGAAGCGAAGACGGTGCTTCGTGTCGAAGGCTTGTCGAACGAAGTGCTCCACGACGTCTCGCTTGACTTGCGCGCCGGAGAAATCGTCGGCGTCGCCGGCCTAGTCGGCAGCGGGCGGACCGAGATGGTTCGCGCGATCTTTGGAGCCGACGACCACAGCGGCGCGGTCGAGGTGCTAGGTACTGCGGTCAGCTTCCGCACGCCGCGCGACGCAGTACGTGGTGGGGTGGCTTTGCTGCCCGAGAGCCGCAAGGAGTCGGGCTTGGTCGTCGGCCAGTCCGTGGAGGAGAACCTGACGCTTGCGAACCTGCCCCGGCTGAAATCGTGGTGGGGAGGTGTCGACGGCAGCGCAGCCCGGCGCCAGGTCCAGACACAGATGGACTCGATGGACATTCGGCCGCGTCGTCCGAAGCGGATCGTCAACACGCTCTCCGGTGGTAATCAACAGAAGGTCCTTTTCGGCAAATGGCTTGGCACTGAGCCTCGCGTTTTGCTTGCCGATGAGCCGACTCGAGGTGTTGACGTCGGCGCGAAATTCGCGATCTACGAGGTGCTGGCACGGCTGGCCAAGGAGGGTCTCGGGATATTGATGATCTCCTCTGAGCTCCCAGAGGTCCTTGGGATGGCCCATCGCGTGCTTGTCATGCGCAATGGCAGCGTGGTCGCGGACTTGCCGCGCGGAGAGGCAACCGAGGATGGCGTTATGCACGCCGCCTTTGGCACCGAAAGTCAGGTGCCGGCATGAGTGCCGCGGCGACAACTCCGGCGCCGGAGGTGCCCGACCAGCCGGAGCGTCGATTCGGTCTGCACCTATTCCGCGACTACGGAATCGTCGTCGCTTTCCTGGCGTTGTTCATCACGCTCTCGATTGCCTCGGATGCGTTTCTGACCAGCACGAATCTGCTCAACATCCTCAACCAGAATGCGCCCCTGGCGATCATCGCCTGTGGTGGGACCCTGGTGATCATTGCCGGCGGATTCGACCTCTCAGTCGGAGCGATCTTCGCCCTTAGCGGGGTTGTCGCGGCAAAGCTGGCGAACGAAACGGATCCGGTCCTTGGCCTAACGGTCGGCCTGCTCGTCGGCTTGATTTGCGGGATTGCCAACGGGCTGATCGTGACCTACATCCGCGTTAACACTTTTATCGCAACCCTGGCGACCGGTTACATCTTTCGCGGGATCGCCACCTTGATCACCTCGGCCTTCTTGATCACGGTCACTGACCCGGACTTCACCTACCTCGGCCAGTACACCTTCTACGACGTCGACATTGCGGTCTGGATCTTTGCCGCCGTCGCGATCCTCCTCACGGTCGTCCTAAGTAAGACCGCTTTCGGCCGCTACATCTACGCAGTCGGAGGAAACACGGAGGCGGCGCGACTCTCAGGTGTCCGGGTCAACTTCGTCCGCGCGGCGACGTTCGCCATCAGCGGGCTGTGCGCGGCACTGGCGGGCTTAATAGCCGCCTCCAAAGATGCCACAGGGCAGGCGCAAGGCGGCATCGGATTTGAGCTGACCGCTATCGCAGCCATCGTTGTGGGCGGCACGAGCATTGCCGGCGGCGAAGGAGCGGTTTGGCGATCGGTCCTTGGGATCCTGCTTATAGCCATGATCGGTAACGGGTTCAACCTGCTCAATATTGACCCCTTCTACCAGTCGCTCGTCCAGGGACTGATCATCCTCATCGCCGTCGGGCTCGATGTCTGGGCGCGAGCCAGTCGGGGCCGCACCTAGGCGTAGTCGTTCCGCTGATCAGGGCCGCGGGCCCGATGGGACTCTCCTCTCGCTTACGGGCCCGCGGTTCAGCGGCGGCGCGTGGAGTTCAGCACTGACGACGTCGTGGTCGTGCGCGGCGCGGCGATCGCCTACATCGAGATCGACCCCGACGACCCGCAGCGGACCCTGGAGGAGATCATCGACGCCCTGAAGCAGCTCGGAATGATCACGCTGACGAATCAGGGCACGCCCGACTAGGCGGCTGCCACGTCCTCACCGCTCGCGGCTAGCAAAGCGAGGTTCAAGTCCATCTGTCCTTCGCGAGCTTTCCGGATCGCGGCAATCATCGCTTCCGCGTCGGGACGTGGGATCGGTTCAGGCGAGCGAACCTCCTGCTTGGTTGACCAACTCCGAGGATCACTTTGACTCGGACCACGGGTGGGTCAACCAGCATGCTTCGACACTATCCGTCGCGCTAAGCGAGGCGAGCGACGGTCACGGTCAGTACGCCTTGCCGACTGCGTAATGCGCCTCCTCGGCTGTAAACCCTTCGAACTCCAACTGCTCGATCAACGCGGACTCGGAGAACGACTGGAGGTCCAGGTAGTCCTCAGCCGCCTCGACGGCCTCTGCCTTCCAGTCCGCATCGACGTTGTTCACGGCGAAGTTCGCGTCAGCCTTTGAGTAACCCTCGAACGACACCTGCTCGATCAGGCCGGACTTGGAGAAGCCCTGGAGGCCGAGATAGTCCTCCGCCGTCTGCAAGGCGTTCTCCTGACTTGAGGTCAGCTCGGGCTCGTTCGACTCAGGCTGCTCGGCCTGTTGGCTGTTGCCACTGCCGCCGCTGCCACTTCCACCATTGCTGGCATTTCCGCTGCCGCTCGCACTTCCACCGTTGCTGACATTGCCGCCCCCGCCGCCATTGCCACCGCCGCCGGTGTCTCCGCAGCCTTCTCCCGAGGCGCCCATGGTCCCGAGCGCGACAACAAGCAACAGGGGCACCGTCCACCACCGAATTGGTTTCACGACGACGTCCTCCTCCCACCTGACAACTCCGACGAGGCGACACCCTATAGCTCCGCCGCGGGTTCCTCAAGAAACGCAGAGCTATGGCAGCGGATCGCGCTCGACGCGGGCTAGGTGGCGCCTCCCGTCCGGCGTGATCACACGCACCCGACGATCGGCGCCAGCGGCGCGAGGCTGCCAACGACTGTGCAGGTCGTCGCCGGCGTTGGCGATGGACGCGCCGTCGCCGCCGTCGATCCTGCCGCCGTCGACGAGCACGCCTCCTCATGCCCATCGTCCCGTCTCATCCACTCGGTCGCCTGCTCGGCGAGGTCCAGCTCGGGGATGCGTTTCTCGATGCTTCGAGCAGCTCCAGGCGGTCGGCGTCGGTCGGGCCGTCGAGGCTTTTGGTGTGGTCGGTGTTCGGGTTCATGGGTTCTCCTGACTGACTGGGGTTGTCGCTGTTTCTGCTCGGGGTGGAGGACGGAAGAGGACGCACCACTCCCAACCGGGAGCGATGCGTCCTCGCCTGCTCGGTAACGGAGCCACGGAGCCGAGGCGTGCACCAGGCCAGCAGTCAAACTCGTGAGGAGGTTCCCAACCAAAACCGATCCCTCTGACCATCCCGGCCCAGCGACAGGTCCGGATTTTCAAACCCGCAGGGGCTACCGCCACGGGAATCCTCACTCTCCACCTGCGCTAGCCGTCCGCTAGCAGCTCACCTCTCGGCGTCCTCGGGTATGCAGCCGCCACCGGGGCGGAGCCGGGAGGCGTTGGCCGGGTTAGACCGTTGCGCCTACAGGGTGAATCTCCGACGCAGCGGGAGCGGGTGCATCGGTACTGCATCGGAGAGTGACCGCGAACCGCCCCGCATGGCCCCGCAAGTCGGGAGCCACCCGCATGATTCGTGCCAATGCGGAGTGGTGCGGGGATTACCCGCCAATCGGGGCGACTGGATTTGAACCAGCGACCCCCTGCTCCCAAAGCAGGTGCGCTACCAGGCTGCGCCACGCCCCGTGCGCCCGAGTCTAGAGGCGAACGAAGTGGGTACCCCTAACCTGCGGTAGGGCATGGCCTCAACCGAGGAGAGATATGGACTTCAAGAGACTTGCGGATAAGGCAAAACAGGCGGTCGAGGGCCGCGGCGGCGTCGACAGCCTCAAGGAGGACGCTCAGGAGCTTCGCGAGATTGCCACTGGCGAGGGCAGCCTCAAGGACAAGGCTAAGGAGGCTGTCGAGGCGGTCAAGAATCCGGGCGACGGCGACGAGATTGCCGGCACCGCTGCGGATCCGACTGCGCAGGCCGCGCCGGTGGCCGAGGCCGCGCCGCCACCTGCGCCCGCTGAACCTGGTGCCGCACCGAAAGATCCGGTCGCCGACAACCTTGGCGAGGGCGAGCCAGACAAAGGCCCGGACGGCACGGCCTGACCGCGCCGCTCGCGCCGACGACGAGGTCTACCGGCTCAGTCTTTATGGGACGCGGGCGTTCTCCCTTCCCGTTGACCTGGACATTGGCGCCCGCCTAGGAGGCTCGGTCGCTCGGTAAATACGCACTTCTGCGTATTGATCCAGGCACATGGAGCGATTAGGTTTGCGGGCGGATGGCGCCGCGAAAACCGCTTCTCGCAGTGTCGTTGCTGCTCGCCTCGATCGGTCTGATCGTGGCTTCGCCCCCGGCCTCGGGCTACAGCGTCAAGCATTTCGGCGCGCTCACACAGAAGGACGTCGCCGAGGAGGGAGGCTGCCAGCGATCGACCTTCTTCGAGTGGTCGGAGCTCCCCGGGGCCGATTCCTACACGGTGAGAATCGATGACACGCGCGGCTTCTTCGGAACGCCACTGACCTATCCGCCGTACGACGCGGAGTCCGAGGGCGAGTTCGGGGGCGTACCTCCTGTCGCCAAGGGCCTGCATCGCCAGGCGCTGACATACCAGGCCAGCGGCGGCGGCTGCGGCGGACTCGCCAACGACTTAGCCAGGTTCACGGTCAAGAGCTTCACGGCCAACTTCTGCGAGGAGGCACCGGTCTTTCGCCAGGGGCAGCCCGCTGACAAATGTGATTCGCAGATCGTCGGGACGGTGACGAAGCCCGATGCCACACCGGTGGGGGCCGCGGCGATCAAGATCACCGGCCCGAAGAACATCCGCACTCAGACAAAGTCAAACGGGGCCTTCGGAGAGAAGGTGAAGCCGGGCCGCTATCAGGTCGAGGGACCCGCCAACAGCTGTGTGGTCGGACGCAGCGGCTGCAAGAACTCGACATCGGTCCAGGTGAAGACGGCCAAAGTCGGAGGTCGTCAATTTCGTCGAGCAGGATCTGCTGTCCATCGAGGGGACCATCACCGACGAGTTCGGCCGCGGTGTCAAGGGTGTGCGGGTGGGCGTGACCGGACCCGAATCGAAGGCCGAGACGACCGGGCAGGACGGTCGCTACGAGTTGAGCCTCAGCGACCCGGGAACCTACGAGCTCACCGCCAGGGGCTCAGGTCGCGGTCCCTACGAGATCTACTACGCCAAGTTCGCCGACGGATCCGTCAGCGGTGGTACCGCGGCGGACGTGACCCTGGGCGGCCCCGGCCAGGAGAACTCGGCCAAGGTCGACTTCGAGCTCGATCGCCGCCTGCAGTTCAAGGTCGAGGTGCCCGAGAGCCGTGCGGAGACGGCGTTGGCGCCCACGCTACGCGCCGACGGCGTCTCCCGTTACCCGATCACGGTGCGCGCGACGACCCAAGCCGGCGACCCGGCGCCGGACGTACAGCTGCAGATCGATCCCGATACCGGCGCCGAGCCGCGCGCGGTCATCTGCACGTCCGCCGGCGCGACGCGGCCGATCTGGCCGTTCGGCGTCAACGCCGACAACTCGGTCAGCCTCGTCGGGCTTCCTGAGCCCGACACGATCACCGACTCGAGCGGGGCGGTCAGCTTCGAGCTCTTCCCCGGGACGGAGGCGGGCAGCTTCAGCCTGTCCGGCTTCCGCGAGCCCGACGACTTCTCGTCGATCTTCTTTCACGAGATTCCGTTCTCACCACCTCCCGGGACCTCCTACAGCGAGCCGGAGATCCGAGCGGAGCTCAACCGCGCCGCGGGTGACGGTGAGCCCTTTTTCGCCAGCCAGGCAGCCGTGATCGAGTACCTGGGCGCCTCTCGCGGAATTCAGGGCGACCCCTTTTCCGGCATCGACGCCGTGCCCGTGAAGGCTGGTGACAAGAGCGGCATAGCGTTCTTCAAGCTCGGTGCACCGCCCGCCGAGCCGAGCCTGGGCACGCTCTCGCCCTCCAACACGGCCTTCGTCCTCGACGACCTCTTCCTCACCGGACTCCCGGGTGGGGTCAGCGCGATGCCGACCCTCGAGGCGTGGGCGGCCGGCAATTCGATCTCGATCGTCCGCTCCGACCCGCGCAGCTTCATGCGCTGGCCGTTGCCTGTGAGCGATGGGCTTGGGGGATGCCTGCAGGGCAACGGTGAGACGATGACCTTCACGTCGCACTCGCCCGTCCATCTGATGCTGACCGACTCGTCGGGGCGAAAGATCGGCTTCGACGTCAAGGGCAATCGCGTCGACGGCGCCCCAGGGGCCTCGAAGAGCGCCGGCGGCGAGGATTTCATCGTCGTCCCCACCGGCGATTACAGGCTGACGCTGGCCGGTACCGGCAAGGGGGAGGTCGAGCTTGAGGCGCGCAGCGGCGCTGCGGTCAGAGTCGCCGAGTTCAAGTCCGCGAAGGGCGAGAAGCAGACGATCAAGGTCTCGGGAAGCGCCCTGCTTCCGAAGAAGTTCAAGTTCGACGGCGAGCGGATCAAGTCCGTGGCCGGGATCCCGATGGAGATCCGCGGCCTTCCGCGCAAGCTTCGCGTCGACAAGAGATCGAAGGTCAGGATCCGCGTCAGCGATGTCTTCGGGGCCTCCGTCTCATACCCGGTCCTCAGCGGCAGCGGCGCGCTCGGCTCGGTCCAAGTCGTCGGCGACGGTCAGGGGCGCATCGTCACGAGGCTGCGACCGACGAAGGCAGGGAAGGCCAAGCTCACGGTGAGCGCCCCGGGGCTGCTTGCGGCCAAGCAAGCGGTGAGGGTCAAACGCGGCTAGGGCCGGTAGCGTCCGGCGGGCGCCGGAGCGCGCCAGAACGCCGACCAGCGGGTCTAATCTGGCCCTTGGCCCCTGTAGCTCAGCTGGATAGAGCGGCTGCCTTCTAAGCAGCAGGTCGCAGGTTCGAGTCCTGCCGGGGGCGCTAGATTGAAAGCCGCTTGGTGGGCGTAGCTCAGTTGGTAGAGCTCCTGGTTGTGGTCCAGGTGGTCGAGGGTTCGAGCCCCTCCGCTCACCCCTAATTGCCTCTCGGACCGCGCGAACCAGTCGACCTCACTCGGCGAGGAAGTCCTTCAGCGCGGCAGCGGTGGGGGCGGGGGAGATGTCGTGAGTCTGGTCAGCGAGTGTGCAGCGTCGGCCGTTCGGAAGCGCATCGGCCACGGCTCGCGCCGCGCCACGCATCGCCGGCGGACTCTTATCGCCTTCGATCACGAGCGTCGGCGTCGTAACCGAGGCGATCAGCTCGCGGGGAAGCGTGCGGTCGTCGATGATCTTCGCCTCGTAGACCAAGGTGTGGGCGATCGCCTCGAGCGCGGGGCGAAACGGCGCGTTGCGCAGCTGCGCGACCACGTCTTCGGGGATGCCCACCGCTTTGGCCTGGAAGAGCTCAACGGCGTCGCCTCGGCGGCCCGCGGCGATCAGCTCGGCGAGCTGGTCCGCAAGGTCGGGCGGCAGTGGTGGTTGCCTCTCGATGAGCAGAGGCGGCTCGTAGAGCGCCAGCTTCGTGATCGCCGAGCCGTTCGCGGCAGCCTTCAGGGCGAGATTGGCTCCGGAGGAGTATCCGAACACGGCCGCCGACCCTCCGGCCTCAGCGATGAGCGCATCGAGGTCCTCGATCTCGCGCTCGAGCGAGTACGGCGACGTGTCCCCGCTGTCGCCGCGGCCCGGCGGTCGTAGTTGAGCGTCGTGAACTCGTCCTCCAGCGCAGCGCGGATCGGGGTGGTGTTGAACGCGCGACGAATATCAGCGGTGCCCTCGCCGCGCTCGTCGAACGCGATCGAGGTTCCGTCAGCGGACGTCACGAAACTTGTCATTGTCTTCGCGGAGGCCGCTCGTCAGCCGGGCTCTGTGCACTGGACCGCCGTCGGTGGCAAAACTCATCGCCGTGTGCGACCGCAGGGGCAAGGGCGCCGGCTGGTCAGGCGCCCAGCAGGGTGGCCTGCGACTGGTCGCTGTCGACGGGCGCGCAGTCGTCGAGAGAGACCGACCGGACGGCGATTCCCCAGGTAGTCACCGTTCGGTCGCCGGCGCCGCTCGGACCGACGCCGTCGCTGCGCCGGACACCCCGCCGGATCGCGACCTCGTCGCGGCGGGTAGAGACGCCCGTATCGGTCGTCGAGGAAGCTGGCCGGCACCGTGGCTGTGCCGTCGCGATGCCGGCCGGGTTCAGGATCCCGGTGAGCGTGCCCCCGAGGTGAAGAGGAACGCGGTCGAGTCGAACCCGTCGAGTCGGCGTTAGCCGCTACCGGCCCGTCGGCGTACCGCGGCGTAGGCGTCAGCTGTCCCGGCGCGCCGGCTTCTGGCGCTCCGACGGCGCTCCCCCGCTGGTCCGTGCCCGTGTTGCCATCGCCCTCGGACTTCGGCACTTTCCCTTCACCGCGACGCACGTCGCGGCGGTCCGGCGACAGTATCACGCTCGACCTCGACTGGTGTGCGACCGCCGCAGGCGACGGGCGCCCGACCTGCGCCGAAGTGCGCCGCGCCCGAACTGATCGGTCTCGGTACCGGAGGGCGGGATTGAAACCGATCAGTTCGCGGGGGCGCGGGGCGGGGGCGCGGGGCGCGGGGGCGAGGGCGGGGTGGTGGGCGGTCGTCGGGGAGCCCGGGGCTAGCGCAGGTTCTTCATCGCCGGCTCGGCGCGGTAGAAGCTCGCCTGCACGCCGGGACCGATCAGCAGCGCGAACGCGGCCGTGCCGAAGCCGACCGTGCCGCCGAGGAGGAAGCCTGCGGTCAGGGCGCTCAGCTCGATCAGCGTGCGCATCAGCCGCAGCGAGCGGCCCGTGCGGGCATGCAGGCCGGTCATCAGCCCGTCGCGTGGGCCAGGTCCGAGTCGCGCGCCGAGGTAGATGCCCCCGCCGAGGGCGACGAGCGCGATCCCGCCGGCGAGCATTGACAGTCCCGCTGCGCGGCTGGGATCTGAGGGCAGAACGTTGACCATCACCCCGATCGCGACGCCGACGACGATCGCGTTGAGGATCGTGCCCAGCCCAGGCCGCTGGCGCAGCGGGATCCACGCGCACAGCACGGCAAACGAGATCACCACTGTCGCCGCGCCGATGTCGAGGGGTGTGTTCTCCGCCACGCCCTGGGCGAGAACCGTCCATGGCGAGTTTCCGAGGTCCGCCGCGACGATGAAAGCCTCGCCGGTACCGAACAGCCAGAGACCACCGACGAGAATCGCCAGGCGAAGCGGACCGGGTCGCCACAGATAGGCCGGGAACACCGCCACGAAGGTACGCTGAATGCATGTGTCGAAACATCCGCACCCTCCACAACTTCGAGCCGCCCGCGACGTCCGAGGAGGTCCACGACGCGGCTCTGCAATATGTCCGCAAGATCAGCGGCGCGACCAAGCCCTCGCAGGCAAATCAAAAAGCCTTCGATCGCGCGGTTGAGGAGGTCACCGCCGCGACGACGCGGCTGCTGGACTCGCTGGTGACCTCGGCGCCGCCGAAGGACCGCGAGGCCGAGGCCGCCAAACGCCGAGCACGGTCCGAGGCCCGCTTCGCCGCCTGAGCCGGGTCAGCGCCTCGTCCTCTACGACGAGGACTGCGGCTTCTGCAAGTGGAGCCTGAACAAGGTGCTCGCGTGGGACCGCCACGCGACCGTGCGGCCCGTCGCGATCCAAAGCGAGGAGGGCCAGACGCTGCTCGGCGCGGCCGGCGTGCCCGCCGCGGCACGTCTTGACTCGTGGCACCTCGCTCTACCCACGGGCGAGCTCCGCTCGGCGGGTGCCGCCGCCGCTCCGCTGGTTGCCCAACTGCCGGCAGGCCGGCCGCTGGCTTTCGTATTCGAGCGATTTCCGCGCGCGACCGACCGCGCCTACCGCTTCGTCGCCAATCATCGCGATTGGTTTGCCCGCAGGCTGAGGGTCGACTCAAGCTGCCAGGTGCGCCGCTAGCTCGGATCCGGATTCGGGCGGAGTCCGTTCGGATTACCTTCTGCGCGTATCCTCGAAGGGGTGATCGCTCTTCGCGATGCCCACGGCCGCGCGATCACCGACCTGCGCGTCTCGGTCACGGATCGCTGCAACTTTCGCTGTCGCTATTGCATGCCCGCCGAGGGGATGGAGTGGCTCGACCGCGACGCCGTGCTGAGTTTCGAGGAGATCACCCGTCTCGTCTCGATCCTCTCCGGCCTTGGAGTAACCGATGTCCGCCTGACGGGGGGCGAGCCACTCGCTCGCCGTGAGTTCCCCCGGCTGGTCGCGATGCTTCGGGCGATCGAAGGCATCGAGGATCTCGCGATGACAACCAACGGCTATCTGCTCGAGCGCGATGCCGCCGCGCTCGTTGACGCCGGCATCGATCGCGTCAACGTCTCGATCGACTCGCTCTCGCGCGACCGCTTCCACGAGGTGACGCGTCGCGATGCGCTGCCGCAGACGCTGCGGGGCCTCGAGGCGATCGCCGCGTTTGAGCGGGTCCGCCCGATCAAGGTCAACGCGGTGGGCATGCGTGACTTCACCGAGGACGAGGTCGAGCGGTTTTGCGAGCTCGCCCGCTCAACCGATTACGAGGTGCGGTTCATCGAGTTCATGCCCCTCGATGGCGACCGTGCCTGGGACATCGATCAGGTGCTCACGGGCGCCGAGATCCGGGCGTTGATCGAGGCGCACCACCCGCTGGTCGAACTGCCGCGTGAGCCGCACGCCACCGCACGGGTCTTCCGCTTCGCCGACGGCCGCGGTCAGATCGGGTTCATCAACCCGGTCTCCGAGCCATTTTGCGCCGACTGCAACCGGATCCGTCTGACCGCCGACGGCAAGCTGCGCACCTGCCTGTTCTCGATCCGTGAGACCGATCTACGGGCGCCGCTTCGTGCTGGCGCCGACGATGCCGAGATCGAGGAGATCGTCCGCGCAGCCGTCTGGCGCAAGGAGCTCAAGCACCGGGTCAACGAGCCCGGCTTCGTCGCGCCCGCGCGAACGATGAGCGCAATCGGCGGCTAGCGCAGCTCCGGCTCACTTGATCAGCTTGACCTTGGCGGTGACCCTGCCGCTGGCGCCATCGAGCACCACCTTGACCTTGGCCTTGTTCGTTTTACGAAACGCCTTCGTCAGAGCCCTGCGTGCCTTACGGCCAAGTTTCAGCGCAACGTCGCCACCCGGGGGTGCGACGGCGTACGCACCGGTCGCGAGCTTGGGTCCCTTGCGGAGCTTGAGGGTGAGCGAGCCCGCGCACGAACTCGCGCTGGCGGGGCAGGTGAGCGCGGCGACCACGCGCTTCTTGCCATCCCGACGGAGCTTGCGCTCGATCCCGCCGGTCTGCGACGTCGGAGTCGGAGTCGGCGTCGGCGTCGGCGTCGGCGTGGGAGTCGGACTCGGCGTTGGCGTCGGCGTCGGCGTGGCCGGTCCGGTCATCCGTACCTCGAACCCGGTCGCCGGCGTTCCACTCAGCACTTGCACCGTCACGGGTCCCTCGCTGAAGCTCTCGCCAGCGACGAACGGCGCGTTGCCAAGCGTGTTGCAGTCCTGATCGTTTGCATTGGTGGGGTTGCTCGGATCGGAGGATTTGACGACGAGCGGGCCGGCGCCGGCGGGGCCACCCGTGGCGGCGTTGGCATCGACCTTGTAGATGAGGACGCCCTCGTCGCAAATGTTCGCGTCAATCACGCCGATTCGCGCCCGCACCTCCGCCACGTACGCCGTGCTCGGGCTCGTCTCGGAGATGAGCATCTTCGTTCCGCCCGCCGTCTCCAGCGGTGTCAGCGTCGCCGTCGCCTCACCGTCGACGCAGATCCTCTGCGCGGGGTCCAGCCAGCCGAGCTTCTGGCGATGCCAGCCGCTTAGCCCGAATCCGGGTCCGATCCAGCCCATCAGATCCCAGGTGCCGACGTTCAGATGCGCGGTGGTGAAGTCGAAGACCTGCTGGTAGCTGTACAGATCGGGAAGTCCGAAGGTGTGTCCCGTTTCGTGGGCGAGCACGTGCGCACCGTAGTCGGGCGTCAAACGGCGAATGTCGTCGCCGAGAGAGGCACCCCAGCGGATCCTGGTGCTGTCGGCAACGATCGCCCGGTTGTCGAATGCGTGGAAGGCGGGCGAGTTCGGGAGGTCGCCCCCGGTAGGCGCCGCGACCACGTAGAGAATCTGGCGACCCGAGAAATTGAAGCTGGCGTTGGCGGCGTCCACGGCGTCCTGCATGAAGTCGCGCTGATCTTCGAACGTCAGGAAGCTGTAGGAGGAGGCGGGGCTGGGCATCAGTCGCCACTGCGTGTCCATCTTCACGTCCAGCGACGTGTCTCCATACGAAACCTCGTTGATGTAGTCCGCAGCCCAGTCGACCAGGTCGTCCCCAATCAGGTCGTTCCCGTCTGGTGGCGTTTCGCCCGGATCGGCGGCGTGATCGGAGAAGTACACGAAGAGCATCGACGCCTCGAGCGTCGCGTCCGGGACCTGGTAGAGCTGCGTGTCGGTCGCGCCCTCGAGCCCGCTGCCGCTGAGCGTGCAGTCGGCAGCCTGAGCACTGGCCGGTATCGCCAATGCTCCGAGCGCTATCAGTCCGGCGATACCTCGCCGAAACCTCTTCATGAGCCGATCCTACGCCCGCCGCGGGCTAACTGACAGGGGTTCCGCGAAAACAGCCGAGGGTGTACGGGTATTCGAGGGTCGCCTCGTAGTGGTAGGTCCTGACCTTCTTGCCGTCGAGCCTCACCACCGACTTTCGCCCGTGGCATTTGTCGAGATCGGCGTTGGTCAGGCGCTTGCCGTCCCTGTCCCGCCCGTTGTAGATCGGGAAGCCGTCGAGCGCGAAGCCGACGAGCTTCGACTTACGCGCCTTGCTCTGAATCAGGCATTTGGGGAGTGAGTGGTAGTGGTACATGCTCTGCTGCTGGGGATGTCCGCCGCAGGCGTCTTGGACCTCGCGGGCGACGGCGTCGCGATCAGCTGCATCGAGTCCGTTGAAAATCGCGACCCCGTTCACGGCGACGCCGATCGGGCCTCCCGACAGGCAGGTCGCGCCCGATTTCTGCGGCTTCGCGCGGCAGGGAGTAGCTGAGTGACTGCGCGCCGATCGAGTTCGGGTTGCGGTCGTAGCTGTAGGCGTCGTCGGTGGTGGCGATCGGGAAGGTCCCGGTTGTGTAGCCGACCGGGAGGCCGTTGCCCGAGAGGGTGCGAACGCCGTCCTGAGTGCTGCGGTCGAAAATCGCCTGCGGCCACTGGACCGAGCCGTCGACCGTGACCTTCGCGGTGATGTCGTACGTGTTGTCCGTCGCGTTGATCCAAGGCCCCTCCTCGAACGCTCCCGCGGGAGAGTTCGAGGTCCGGCACACGTAGATCCAGCCGCGCCTCGGACCGCTGGTGGTCACCTTGCCGTCGCCGAGTGGCAGGGCGCGCTTGTCGACCTTCGCGCCGCTCGCGCGTGCAGGGGCCCCCGAGCCCTCCGCGCCCTGCAGGCCGATCCCACCGAGCGCCGTGATCGCGCAGACTCCTACTGCCGCTGTCAACCGCTTCCTTGCCATCTTTCGCATAGTGAACCTGGTTTGGCTTAAAAGATCACGCTGAGGAGGATTCGTGAACGCACGCGAATGGATCGAAGCCTTTGCCGCCGAGATCGGCGCTGAGCCGCCGACGAACGACGAGATGAACAAGCTCCTTGACCTTGCTGCGGTTGCGGCGCACTCCTCGGAACGGATCGCGGCGCCGATCGCCTGCTGGCTCGGTGGGACCACGGGCGCCTCGATCGAGGAACTGCAGGCAGCCGCCGGCCGAGTCGGCGGCGACTCGGCGGCGAGCGACTCGACATGAGCGGACTTGCGGGTCGCCGAGCTGTGGCGCTATCCGGTCAAGGGGCTGCGTGGCGAGCGCCTCGATCGGGTCGAGGTGGCCAAGGACGGGATCCCGGGTGACCGCGGGCTCTACGTAGCCGACGAGCGCGGGATCGTCACCGGCCGGCGCAAGCAGCGAATGATCGGCGTTCCGGCGACGATCGACGCGCGCGGCGGGAGACCCTGGTCGAACGGTCACCCGTGGGCGATCGTCCGAGGCCGCCACGACCTGGTCGTGACGTCGCACCCCGCGCCGGGGCGCGGCTCACGGAGAGCCGTCGCGCACGGGCACGCCGCACGACGCCGCCCTACCGCTGGGTTGCCTCCTATTGGGCGACGCCAACAACGAGGCAAACGCCGGCGCCTGCGGCGACTCAAACCAAAGCGTCGAGGTCGCCAAGGCATCGCCGGCGCTCAGCCACCCGGCGACGGTCGGCGAGCCGATCGGCGACACCGCGACCCTTGCGGGCGCCTATGCGCCCGGCGGGCAGATCACCTTCAGCCTCCACGGCCCCGGCGATCGCGACTGCACGGCCCCACCCGTCTTTTCCGACACGAAACCCGTCAGCGCCAACGGGCCCCACTCGTCGGAGTCGTTCACGCCGAAGGAGGCCGGCACCTACCGCTGGGTTGCCTCCTATTCAGGCGATGCCAACAACCACCAGCGCTCGGGCGGCTGCGGTGATCCCGGCCAGACGACACAGGTCTTCAACAAGGCACCGCAGGTCCGCATCCTCGCTGTCGAGCTCGATCGAAAGCGCGGCAGCGCCGAGCTCTCGGTCTCGGTCAATCGCGACGGCACCGTCAGGGTCGCGCAGACCAAGCGAATCCGCGGCACCGCGCCGACTGACGTTGGCGACGACCATGAAGCGGTGGTCGAGGTCAAGACCCGCGGCAAGGCAAAGCGCCGCCTGCGCAAGCGCGGCGAGCTCGAGGTCAACCCGCGGGTGCTGTTCGAGACCGCCGACGCCAACAAGACGGCGAGCGTCGTCTCGAGCCGTCGGCTCGACACTCGGTCGCTGTCGGCGTAGACATTGATCGAGCCGCCGCGAGCGAACCCGCAGAGGGTCATCGCGCGGTCGCGGGCTAGCTCCACCGCCAGCGATGTCGGCGCGCCGACGCCGACGAGGACGGGCGCGCCCGCAACCGCCGCCTTCTGCACCAGCTCGAAGGCGAGCCGGCCGCTCACGCACAGAAGTGATTGCGACAGCGGCGTCAGCCCGTCAAGCAGCGCCCTGCCGATGACCTTGTCCATCGCGTTATGGCGACCAACGTCCTCTCGTACGCAGACCAGAGCACCGGATGGGTCGAATAGGCCAGTTGCGTGGAGGCCGCCAGTGCGTTCGAAGGCCGGCTGTGCCAGCCGTTCGGGAAGGTCGGCGAGCAGCTCGCGCGCTACCTGGGGTCCAGGGCCAAGCCGAGCCGCTGCGACGCCAACCTCCTCGAGAGCGCCCTTGCCACAGACGCCGCAGGAAGAGGTGGCATAGAAGCGACGGGCGACCCAGCGGGCGCGTCAGAGGCCCGCTCACCTCGACCACGTTTGCTGCGAGGTCGGCAGTCGGGCCCGCTTCACGAGGGCCGTCGATGAGGCCCTCGCCGTGGAGGAAGCCGAGGGCGAGCTCCTCGTCGTGGCCAGGCGTCCGCATCGTCACCGCCACCGGCTTGCCGTCGACGCGGATCTCGAGTGGCTCCTCGATCGCGACCTGATCGATGACACCGTCGCGCTCAACGCTCAGCGAGAGACGGTCATGGGCCTCCATCCGGGTAAACATAGGGACGGATGCTGCGCAAGCCCAAACGTCGGCCGACCCCGTCCAACTGGGCCAGCCTCAAGCCGTTCGGCATCGGCGAGCAGCACGCATCGAACTACGACGAGGTTTTCCGCGCCGCGTGGGAGAACCGCGACAACGCAGCGTATGCCTGGCGGATCCTCAGCCATGGCTGCTGCGACGGATGCGCGCTCGGAACCAAGGGCATGCGCGACTGGACTCTGGACGGGACCCACCTGTGCAACATCCGCCTGCGCCTGCTGCGGCTGAACACGATGGGCGCGCTCGACCCCGCGCCCCTCGCCGATGCTGAAGCGCTCGCCGGCATGCGCGCCGGCGAGCTGCGCGAGCTCGGTCGGCTGCCGCACCCGATGCTCCGCCGAGCCGGCGAGCCCGGGTTCGACCGGATCTCCTGGGACGACGCGATTGGGTTGATGGCCGAGCGGGTCATCGCTTCTGATCCCGATCGCCTCGCCTTTTATTTGACCTCTCGCGGAATGACGAATGAGGGCTACTACGGCGTGCAGAAGGCCGTCCGCGCGCTGGGGACCAACTCGATCGACAACGCCGCGCGGGTCTGTCACTCGCCCAGCACCTTCGGGATCAAGGAGGCCCTCGGCGTCGGGGCGACGACCTGTTCCTACAAGGACTGGATCGGCACCGATCTCGTCGTCTTCATCGGGTCGAACGTCGCAAACAACCAGCCGGTGGCGACGAAGTATCTGCACCTGGCGAAGAAGGCGGGAACGAAGGTCGTCTCGATCAACCCCTACCGCGAGCCCGGCATGGAGCGCTACTGGATCCCCTCGAACGTGGAGAGCGCCCTCTTCGGAACCAAGATCACCGATCGCTACTTCCCGATCGGGACCGGCGGCGACATCGGCTTTCTCTCGGGCGTGCTCAAGCACATGATCGACCAACACTGGATCGACTCGAACTTCGTCGCCCAGCACACCGTCGGCTTCAGCGAGCTCGCCGACGAACTGGCCGCGACCGACTGGGCAACGCTCGAGGCCCTGTCGGCAACGAGTCGCGAGGAGATGCTCGAGTTTGCGCGGATCGTGGGGGAGGCGAGACGCGCTGTGTTTGTCTGGTCGATGGGGGTGACCCAGCACACCACCGGCGAGGACAACGTCCGAGCGATCATCAATCTCGCTCTTTCGCGGGGATTCGTCGGCCGCGAGGGATGTGGCGTGATGCCGATTCGCGGCCACTCCGGCGTGCAGGGCGGCGCCGAGATGGGCTGCTACTCGACGGCGTTTCCGGGGGGCATCCCAGTCGGCGCCGAGAGCGCGGCTGAGCTTTCGCGCACGTGGGGCTTCGAGGTGCCGGCGACAGAGGGGCTGACCGCGCCGGAGATGATCGAGGCAGCGGCGCGAGGCGAGCTCGACATGCTCTTTTCGGCAGGTGGCAACTTCCTCGAGGTCCTGCCCGATCCCGAGTGGGTCCGCGCGGCCCTTGCGCAGATCCCGCTGCGGATCCACATGGACATTGTGCTCTCGCCGCAGATGTTCGTCGAGCCGGCCGAGGCCGTCCTCTTGCTGCCCGCGACCACCCGCTATGAGATCCCCGGCGGGATCACCGAGACCTCGACCGAGCGGCGAATCATCTTCAGTCCGGAGATTCCAGGGCCCCGGATCGATGAGGCGCGCCCGGAGTTCGACGTGCTGGGCGAGCTCGCGGCAAGCGTTCGCCCCGAGATCGCCAGCCGCGTGCGATTCGCCGGAACGCCGCAGATGCGTGCCGAGATCGGGGAAACCGTCGATCTTTACGCGGGGATCGAGGACCTGTCCGAGGAGGGGGATTCCTTTCAGTACGGCGGTCCGATGCTGTGCGAGCGCTGGATCTTCCCGACGCCGGACGGTAAGGCGCATTTCAATCGGCCAAAGATCGGCGAACCGGTCGCCGATGACGGCCGGCTCGTCCTCTCGACGCGCCGCGGCAAGCAGTTCAACTCGATGGTCCAGGCGAAGGGCGACAAGCTCACCGGTGCGACTCGCGACGCGGTTTTCATCAGCGCCACCGACGCAGCGCGGCTCGACCTGGCCGAGGGCGACGAGGTGCTGATCCGGTCCGACTTCGGCGAGCTGACCGCGAGCGCGTTTATCGCTCCCATTGCCGCGGGCAACGTTGAGGTGCACTGGCCCGAGGGCAACGTGCTGATTTCGCCGGGCCGGCTCTCGCCCGAGGCTCGCGTTCCCGACTACAACGCGCGTGTGACGATCACGCCGTCGCGGGCGAGTCGCCGCGCCGAGCCCGCTCGGCCCTGAACCGCGCGATCGAGAAGCGGCCGCCCTTCAGCATCGTCTCGGCGGCCGCCAGGTCCTCAGGCGCGTTGATGTTGAAGAAGATGCGCTGCGGATCACCGAAGCGGGCGATCTTGTCCTCGGTGACGATGAACGGGTCGAGCGCGGTCACCGCGTCGCGCATCGACTCGCCGCGCGTGAGCGACTCCGCCAGGCGCTCGCACACCGCCGGGGAGTAGCGCCCCAGCAGCGGTTGCAGGCGCCCGTCGGCTTCGCAGATCGCCACCTCCTCCTCCAGCTGGGCGACCCACGAGATCAGTCGCGCCGGAATCAGCGGCATGTCGCAGGCGATCACGACCACGGGGCGACCGGCGCTGGCGCCGAGCGCGGCGACGAGACCTGTGAGGGGATGATGCGGCTCGCTTGGCTCGCTGAGGACGCGGCAGTCGAGGCGGGGGAGCGGCGTGTCGGGCTTTGCGACGACGACGGGCTCGAGCCCGGCCGAGCCGACGATGCTCACGACCCGGGAGACGAGCGGCCGACTTGCGAGCTCGGCCATGGGCTTGGGAACGCCCATGCGGCGGCTGAGGCCTCCAGCTAATACAGCGCCGACAGTCACAGGTCGTTTCACATACCCAGTGTCCCACTGGATTAGGCTCGCCGCGCGAAATGCGCACCGAGCTCACCGATATAGGCCGTGCCCGCGAGCTCGTTCTCGCGCGTGTGCAGGGACCGCTGGAGGCCGAAGTCGTCGCCGTGACGGACGTGCTCGGACGCGTCCTCGCCGCCGATGTCACCAGCGCCGACGCGATCCCCGGTTTCGACAACTCGGCCATGGACGGCTACGCGGTACGCGCTGCCGACCTCACGGAGACGCCGATCACGCTTGCCGTGGCCGGGGAGTCGCGCGCGGGCCATCCAGCGGACCGCCCGCTGCGGCCCGGCGAGGCCTTTGCGATCTCGACCGGCGCGATGGTTCCGGATGGCGCTGACACGGTGGTCCGCGTCGAGGACACCGACGGCGGCGATTCCGAGGTTGCAATCAGCGTGAGCCCCGCCCTCGGCGCCAACATTCGCCGGGCGGGGGAGGACGTCGAGGCCGGCGAGACGGTGCTCGCCGCCGGTGGTGAGATCGATCCGGCGGCGGCCGGCGTGATCGCGTCGGTTGGGCTCGCGGAGGTCGAGTGCGCGCGCCGGCCACGGGTGGTGGTGCTGACCACCGGCGACGAGCTGCGCGAGCCCGGAGCGCCGCTTGATCCCGGCACGGTTCGCAACTCCAACGCCTACGCCCTCGCGGCTCTGATCGAGCGGGCCGGTGGCGACCACGTCGGCTCACGCATCGTCGGCGACGACCGCGACGCCACCCGGGAGGCGCTTGCCGCGGCGCTGGAGGACGCCGACGCCGTCGTCGTCTCGGGCGGGGTGTCCGTGGGCGAGCACGATCACGTGCGGCCGGCGCTCGAGGCGCTCGGGGTCGAGCAGGTGTTCTGGGGCGTGGCCCTGAGGCCGGGCAAGCCGACGTATTTCGGCGTCGCGCCATCCGGCACCCTTGTGTTCGGCCTCCCTGGCAACCCGGTTTCGGCGATGGTCACCTTCCTGCTTTTCGCCCGCCCCGCCATCCGCGCGCTGCTGGGTGCGAGCGACGCTGAGCAACCACGCGCGACGGCGATCCTCGACGAGCGCTACCCCAAGCAGCCGGGTCGCGCCCATCTCGTTCGGGTGCGCCTCGAGCTTCGCGACGACGGCTGGCACGCACGCCCGACCAAGGAACAGGGTTCGCACGTGCTGACCTCGATGCTCGGCGCTGACGCGCTGGCGATCGTGGCGGCCGAGTCCGGCGACATCGCGGCGGGTGAGCGGGTCGAGATAGAGCTGCTGTAGCTGGCCGCCTACGATGCGCGACATGGAGGTCGAGCTTCGCCTGTTCGCAATCCTGCGCGAGCGCGCCGGCACCGACCGGGTCATCGTCGAGCTTGCCGAGGGCGCAACCGTCGACGACGCGGTCGCCGCGGCCGGCCAGCGCCCAGAGCTGTCGGAGTTGATCGCGCGAATGCCGATCCGGGTGGCGCTCAATCGCGAGTACGTCCACGGCGATGCGGCAATCGCCGCCGGGGACGAGCTTGCGTTGATACCCCCGGTGAGCGGCGGCGCCGTCCACGCCCGCGTCACCGCGGACGCCCTCTCGGTCGACGATCTGGTGGCCGCGGTCGGGCGCCCCGGTGCCGGTGCGCTCGTGGTCTTTTGCGGAACCACCCGCGACGTCGACCGGCTCGAGTACGAGGCATACGGCGAGATGGCTACCGAGCGGATTGCCGCGATCCTTGACGCTGCGACCGCGGCCCACGGACTCGAGGCCGCGGCGGCAGAGCACCGCGTCGGCGGCGTCCCTCTCGGCGAGCCGAGCGTGATCGTTGCCGTCTCGGCCGCCCATCGCGGCGAGGCCTTCGCGGGGGCCCGGGAAGCGATCGACCGCATCAAGGCGGAGGCACCGATTTGGAAGCGGGAAATCGAGGCAGAGGGTGCCACGGAGAGCGCACGCTGGGTCGATGGTGCACAGCCGCCGGCGGATGGCGCCCCGCGTCTCACCAAGCTGACTCACCTCGATGACGCGGGCAGCGCCCGGATGGTCGATGTCGGGGCAAAGGCCGTGACCGAGCGCCGGGCCGTCGCTCGCGGAAAGGTGCGGATGTCGACTCGGACAGCTGGCGCACTCGCAGCTGGCGACGCGCCCAAGGGCGACGTCCTCGGCACGGCGAGAATCGCCGGTATCGGTGCCGCGAAGCGAACCGGCGAGCTGATCCCGCTCGCCCACCCGCTCGGGCTCGACTTCGTCGACGTGGAGGGGGAGGTCGACGCCGCCGCTGGCCTCGTGACCCTGACAGCCACGGCCGGAACAACCGCGCGCACCGGTGTCGAGATGGAGGCGATGACCGCGTGTGCCGTTGCCGCCCTGACGGTCTACGACATGGTCAAGGGCCTCGAGAAGGGCGTGTCCATCGAGGCGGTCGAATTGATCTCCAAGACCGGCGGCAAGAGCGGCGACTGGCGCCGGGAGTGAACGCGGTCGAGATCAGGGCGGTGGTGATCACTGTCTCCACCTCCCGCGCAGGTGGCGAGGCCTTCGACGCCGGCGGCCCCGCCCTTGCCGCATATGCAGAGGGCCTCGGCGCCCGGATCGAGGCGGCGGAGGTGATCCCCGACGAGCGTGACACGCTGGCCGAGCGGCTTGCCTACTGGGCCGATTCCGGCTTGTGCAACCTGATCCTGACCACGGGCGGCACCGGCTTCGCGCCCGACGACGTAACGCCGGAGGCCACGCGTGACGTGATCGAGCGCGAGGCGCCGGGATTCGGCGAGGCGATGCGCGCCGCCTCCCGCGAGCACACCGCGATGTGGATGACGTCCCGCGGCTTGAGCGGCACGCGCGGCGCGGCGCTGATCGTGAACTTCCCGGGTAACCCCCCGGCGATCGAACAGGCCGGAGCGGCCATCGCCAAGGCGATCCCGCACGCGGTCGGTCTGCTCAGCGGCCGGCGTGACAGTCACCGTTGAGACGGTCGGCGACCCTGCTATCACCGAACAGTGCGAACCGGCCGCTACTCGTTTCCCTACGTCACCTACGACCCGCCCAGCGACGTCCTCTACGCGCGGATCGCGCAAACGCGCGATGCCTCACGTGAATCAACGCCCGAGGGGGACGTCTGGACCTTTGACGACCGCGGTCGACCCACCGGAATGATCGTGATGGAACCGCGAAGCCGGTTCGAGCGTGACGGTGCCGTCTACGTGACCCTGCCGACCGGAGAGCGCGAGCGCCTGCAGGGCATCGAAGCAGCGATGCGATCCCCCGGCTGAGCCGGGAGACCGCTCACTTTCGAATCCGGAAGCGCGCTACGGGCGCGCGATCCAGGCGCGTGCGCCCGAATCACACTCGCGCACTACGCCGTCGGTGCCGACGATCTTGCCGGCGAGGCGGAACCTGCCAAAGGCCTTGTTAACACCGATGCGACCGCGGACCTTGTAGACGGTCTTGTTGTTGTCGTCGCGAACGCGGAAGTTCTTTCCGTCGCCGACCTTGATGCTGCCCTTGATCTTTGCGTGATCGAGGACCGCTTCGACACCGTCGTCGCACTCCACGGCGAGGTTGCGCACCTTGAACGCGCGAACCCGCGTGTCGGTGGAGCCGTCGGGCTGGTTGGCGCCGTCGAACTTGAGCTTCACCGTCGTCTCGGGCGATCCCTCGATCTCACCCTCATAGATCCCGGCAAAGGTTTGGCCGAATGCGATGGCCGGTACGGCGAGCGTGCAGGCTGCCGCAGCGAACGCAATTCTGCGTTTCATCTGGGTTGTTACCTCCGTGCGTTTATTGGAACGTTCCCCAACATGGGCAAGTTTGGGAGCTTGACACAGAGGTTGCGAGATCGCGACAGCGACCTTGCTGACGCACGGTCTACTTCACGCCCTTGAGACAGGTCAGATGCGAGGTGATCGTGAACGGATGGGGTCCGGCGGCGACAGCAGCGTCGTCAAAGCCGATGCGAACGTGGTACTCGCCGGGGTTCTCGACGTATGAGCCCTGGACGAAGATGTCGTGGTCCTGGGTGAGGATGCCGCCGTCGATCACCTTGCGACAACCGGTGAGCTTGATGTCGAGATAGGGCGTGCCGATCGCGATTGGATCGATCGCCGTCTCGCCGCTCTTCAGATAGATGATCCTGGGCTTGGCCTGGCGGTTGCCAGGTCCCTTCGACGGCTTGCTCTTGCTGAGGTCGATCGTGAGCTTGCCGTAGCGCGGCGCCTTATCCCCGGCGCCGAGCACGCTCGCCGCGCCGACCGCTACCACCGCAATTGCTGCTACGCCCGCCAGCGTCGCCATCCACGTGCGCTTACCTCGCCCAGTCATCAACGCCTCCGATTTTGCTTTCACCTGCCCGGGTCAGTCTAGGACTCACGAATACGCTCCAACGGCCGTTAGAGGAGATGCACCGTGAAGTCCGCCGCCACAGCGCCGAAGCCTCCGTTTCAGCGGTTTCTGAACCAGCATCGCGAGCCCGTGCTCGCCTTCTTGCGGGCCTTTGTCGGTCCGAGCGAGGCCGATGACTGCTTTCAGGAGACGTTCATTGCGGCCTTCCGTGGTTACGAGCGGATGGACGGCCGGCACCCGCGTGCGTGGCTGATGACCATCGCGCGCAGCAAGGCGATCGACCACCACCGCGCTCGCGCGCGGCGACCGGAACCGCGGGAGGATCTGGCTGAGGTCGAGGCGCCCGGCGCCGGGACGGGGGCGATCGGTGACCTCGGCGGGGAGGTTTGGTCCGCGGTCCGGGCTCTGGGCGACTCCCAGCGTGAAGCGGTTGCGCTGCGCTACGCCGCCGACCTGCCATACCGCGAGATCGCGGCGGCCCTCGAATGCAGCGAGGAGGCTGCCCGCCGGCGGGTCGCCGACGGGCTCGCGTCGCTGCGCAAGACACTCGACCGAGAGGAGGCGCGGCGATGAGCCGAGTCAGCACACCCGAGATCAAGGCGCACCTTCGCAGCGGTCTCGCCGATGTGGCGGCGACAGCGGCGCGTCAGTTTGCCGAGCGTGCCGAGCGCGATGGCCTCGTTGACGTTGCGTACGCCGGGTTCGACTCGCCCTATGGACCGATCCAAGTCGCGGTCACCGATCGCGGCCTGGTCTCGCTGGCCCTTCCCGGCGTCGGCGAAGAAACGTTCTTGGCGCAGCTCGCGGCGGCAGTCTCGCCTCGGGTGCTCGAGCTGCCTCGCCGCCTCGACACCGTCCGGCGCGAGCTTGACGAGTACTTTGCCGGCAGCCGCCAGGCGTTCGACCTCAAGCTCGATTGGCGCATGGTCCGCGCCGGCTTCTATAGCTCGGTGCTGCGCGAGACCCAGAAGCTGCCGTTCGGCGCCACCAGCACGTACGGCGAGATTGCCGCGCGTGCCGGTAATCCGCGTGCCTACCGCGCGGCGGGGACCGCGCTCGCCACCAACCCGATCCCGCTCGTGATCCCGTGCCATCGGATTCTGCGTTCGGGCGGATCAATCGGGGAGTACGCCGGCGGCCCGGCCATGAAGCACAGCCTGCTGGCGGCGGAGGGTTCTCGATGAATCGGAGCCGCACCGCCGCCGAGGCGCCCGGTCAGGGATACTCCCGCCGCTGAATACTTTCGAAGGAGAGGTCGCATCGAATGGTCGTAGCGCTCATCGTCATCGGCGTCCTGTTGCTGCTCGGGCTGATCTTCATCCTGATCCGCAACGGCATCATCGGATCACGCAACCGCGTGGACGAGGCCTGGTCGGGAATCGATGTCCAGCTGAAGCGGCGCCATGACCTCGTCCCGAACCTCGTCGAGACCGTCAAGGGCTACGCGACGCACGAGCGCGAGACCTTCGAGAAGGTGACCCAGGCGCGCGCTGCCGCGATGCAGGCCAGCGGCCCCGCACAGGCAAGCCAGGCCGAGGGCATGCTCACCCAGGCGCTCGGCGGTCTCCGTGTGGTGGCTGAGCAGTACCCCGAGCTCCGCGCAACCGAGAACTTCCAGCAGCTCTCGCGCAACCTCTCCGAGCTGGAGGACGAGATTCAGGCGTCACGTCGGATCTACAACTCCAACGTTCAGGCCTACAACACGAAGATCCAGATCTTCCCGAACTCGATTGTCGCCAATTCGGGTGGCTTCACCGCGCGCGAGTTCTTCGAGATCGAGGATCCGGGCGACCGCGAGCCGGTGACGTTCTCATTCAGCGACCAGGCGCCAGCCGCCCCGGCCGCACCCGCCGCTGGATCCGAGGCTACGCCGCCGGCGCCACCGCCGCCGGCCGCGCCTCCGCCCGCGAACTGAGCGCAAAGCCCGGGCGGTATCGCTAATCGCTCATCGGGTCGCAGCTCGCGAGTCGGACGCCGTACGCCGCGCTTACGACCTCGCCGCCCTGGTTCATCAAGGCCAGCGACGAACCGATGGCGAGCCCTACGTAGCCCATCCAGTCGAGGTGTCCGAGCTTCTCGCGGATGCCGATGACGTGACCCTCGCCGCGGCGTTGCTTCACGACGGCGTCGAGGACTCCGAGCTCACCGTGGCCGAGGTTCGCGAACGATTCGGTCCCGAGGTCGCAAACGTGGTTGCGGCACTGACCGAGGACGAACGGATCGACGATTGGGTCGAGCGAAAGAACGCACTTCGCGCACAGGTCGGGGCCGCTGGTGCGCGTGCGGTGGCGATCTACACGGCCGACAAGCTCTCGAACCTTCGCGAGCTTCGACGCGTCTACGCGCTCAGGGGTGAGGTGGCGATCGATCTGCACAAGGCACCGACCCTCGACCTGCGCATTGCCGCGTGGCGCAACGACCTCGAGATGATCGAGCGGGTGGTTCCAGACCTGGCGCTCGCAGCGGATTTGCGCACCGAGCTGCACCGGCTCGAAGACGCACGAGCACGCCGCGCGTCTTAGGACCCCCGCTGGGACGCCGCTGGCAGCGGCAGGAGGGCGGCGGCGCGGGCGGAACTGACGACCGTGATCGTCGACTGCGCCCATTACCGCGACGGAGTTCGCCAGCACGAGGGCAGCCTGCCGCTCGATGTCGCCGAAAAGTGCGTCGTCGGCGATGGAGACTTCGTCTGGCTCGGCATGTTCGAGCCGACCGTCGAGGAGCTGCGCGATGTCGGTGCGCGCTTCGACCTGCATGAGCTTGCGCTCGAAGACGCATACCGGGCACACCAGCGCCCCAAGCTCGAGGACTACGAGGACTCCTACTTCGTCGTCCTGCGCCCGGCGCGCTACGACGACGCCGAGGAGGAGGTGGAGTTCGGCGAGATCATGCTGTTCCTCTCGCGGAGCTACGTCATCGCCGTACGCCATGGTGCGGCGAGCGAGCTGAAGGGCGTGCGCAAGCATCTCGAGGCGCATCCCGAGCTGCTCGAGGCTGGTCCGGCCGCTGCCGTCTGGGCGATTCTCGACAAGGTCGTCGACGACTACCAGCCGGTCGTCGCCGGCATCGACAACGACATCACCGAGGTCGAGACCGAGATCTTTGAGGCCGGCACCGACTCAACCCAGCGGATCTACTTCCTCAAACGCGAGGTGATCGAGTTCCACAACGCGACCGCACCGCTGCTGGTGCCGCTCGAGTCGCTGGAGCGAGGTGCCTTCCCGGACATGGACGATCAGCTGCGCCGCTACTTCCGCGATGTCGCCGACCACGCCCGGCGCGTTGACGAGCAGGTCAGCGCTCAGCGAGAGCTCCTGACGTCGATTCTCGAGGCGAACCTGGCCCTGCTGAGCGTCAGCCAGAACCACGTCATCCGCCAGATCTCAGCGGTGGCGGCGATCATCGCGGTGCCGACGTTCCTCGCTTCGATCTGGGGCATGAACTTCGCCCACATGCCCGAGCTCGACGCGAGCTGGGGCTACGGGCTCGCGCTCGGCCTGATGGTCGGGGCCATCGTCGGCCTGCTCGTGTTCTTCCGCAGGATCCGCTGGCTGTAGCACTCCCGCCGGGCCGGGTCGTTGATGGCCCTCGGTAGCTTTTCGGTGTGGGCGCGATCGTCGATGTAGCCGCCCCGCTGCTGCTGATCGCCGTCTCCTTGGCTTACGTCAAGCGGGCTGCGACATTGGCCTCGCGGGGCAAGCCGGTGTCTATCTGGCGCCAGTTGTCGTTCGCCCTGGGCATGCTGATCCTGCTCGTTGCGGACCTGCCGCCACTTGGCACGATCGCCGAGGAGCTCGTTGTCGCGCACATGGTCCAGCATCTGCTGATCGGTGATCTCGGCGGCCTGTTCGTCGCGCTCGGGCTGACCGGTCCTCTGCTGCAGCCGCTGCTCTCGCGACGCCCCTTTTCGTGGCTGCGGGTCCTCGGCCATCCTCTCGTGGCGCTGCCGATCTGGGCTATCAATCTGTACCTGTGGCACCTCTCGGCGCTCTACAACGGCGTCATCACGAGTCCGCTGCTGCACTTCGCCCAGCACGCTGGGTTCTTCACGTTCGGACTGGCTATGTGGCTGCCGCTGGTCGGGCCGCTGCCCAAGCCGACGTGGTTCAACGACGCCGCAAAGCTCGGCTACATCATCATCGTGCGGTTCTTGGAGGCGGGTCTCGCCAACTACATGATCTGGTCGGGAACCGTGCTCTACAGCGGGTATGCAACGGGCGCCGCGGAGCGAAACATCAGCCCGCTGGCCGACCAGGGGGCGGCGGGCAACGTCATGATGATCTGGACGGGCACGGTCACCCTCGCGCTGTTCACCTGGTTGTTCTTGCGCGCCGCCAACCGAAGTGCCGAGAAACAGGAGCTGATCGAACTGGCGGAATCACACGGTTTCGAGCTCGACCCGGCCAGGGCCGCGCGCGCTGTTGCCGCGGGCCAGGGTGATCGCCTGCGCGAGCGGATCCAGTCGGACGGCGCATGACCTCAAAGCCCTACCTCTACGTCCTCGTCTTCGTGGTCGGTGCGGCCAGCCTCGGGAGCGAGATTGCCGCCGCGCGGCTGATGGCACCGTTTTTCGGCGCCTCGACGATCATCTGGGCCAACACGATCGGGGTCGTTCTGGTCGCGCTGTCGATCGGCTACTTCATCGGCGGCCGCATTGCCGACCGCCGGCCTGAGGTCCGCAGCCTCTGCCTCGTCATCCTCGCCGCCGCCGTGCTGCTGGCGATCGTGCCGCTGATTGCGCGTCCGTTTTTCGACATCTCGGTTGACGCGCTGGACGAGATTGCCGCCGGCGCCTTCATCGGCTCGCTGCTGGCTGTGCTGTTTTTGATCGCCATCCCCGTCGTGATGCTCGGGACGTGCGCCCCGTGGGCGATGCGCTTGGCCGTCGACGACATCGAGCACGCCGGGACGGTCGCCGGTCGCCTGTACGCGATCTCGACGGTGGGCTCGCTGACCGGAACGATGCTTGCCGCACTCGTGCTGATTCCCTTCGCCGGGACCCAGCGGACATTCCTGGTCTTCGCATTGGCGCTTGCCGTGGTCGCCTCAGCGGGGCTCGGGTGGCGGTTCGCGATCGCGCCGATTGCCCTTGCCGGAGCCATCGCCTTGCCTGTCGGCACGGTCAAGGCAACGGACGGCGGCCGGATCCTGTTCGAGGATGAATCCGAGGAGCAGTACATCCGCGTGATCCGCCAGGACGACGGCGACCGGATCCTCGAGCTCAACGAGGGTCAGGCGGTGCACTCGATCCTGCCCGCCCGCGGCTATCTGACCGCTGACTATTGGGACAGCTTTTTGGTCTTGCCGTTTGCCGCCCGCTCGGAGCCGCCGCGGCGGATCGCGATCCTCGGCAACGCAGCGGGCACGATCGCGCGCCAGTACGGGCGCTTCTGGCCCGACACGGAAGTGGACGGCGTGGAGATCGACTCTGAGCTGAGCGACGTCGGCTACCGCTACTTCGACATGGGGTCGAACCCGCGGCTGACGATCCATGACGACGACGCGCGACCCTGGCTTCGGCGCGCTGACGGCGAGTACGACCTGATCGTCGTCGACGCCTACCGCCAGCCCTATATCCCGTTCTACCTGACAACCAAGGAGTTCTTTGAGCTGATCGCCGAGCGGCTGAGTCCCGACGGCGTCGTCGTCGTCAACGTGGGCCATCCGGAGGGCGATGAGGAGTTCGAGCGCAGCCTCGCCCGCACAATGGCGGCGGTCTTGCCGAGCGTCCTGCGCGATCCCGCCGAGCAGACGAACACGCTGGTGATCGGCGCGACCACTCCGCTTCAGCCCGCCCGCCTCGATGCCGCGTCGCGGGCACACATGACGGGCGATCTACGCAAGCTCGCGGTGATCGATGCGGCCCGATTGGAACCGATCCTGCCGGGCGGGACGGTCTTCACCGACGATCGGGCCCCGGTGGAGTGGTTGATCGACCGCTCGATCATCGGCGCTGCTGAGAGCGACTGACGCTCAGCGGGCGCGCAGCACGAAGGTCTGCACGGCGAGCGCGCCCTGAGCGCGGTCAGTGTTTCGCACGCGGACACGCGAATCCAGGTGGCCCTTGTCCTCGAGCCGGCGCAGGTATGAGGCATGGAGCTGAAAGCGCAGCTTCGACGCCCGGCCGCGGCGTACGTGGTAGGTCAGCGGGTCGGCACCCTTCAGCTGCGCTCGGCCCTTGCAGCCGCGCCTCAGGCCGGAAGGCCACTCCCGCGGACAGAACAGGCGGACCTTCACGGCGCCGTTGGCACTAGGGCGCGCCGCGCCGATCTCGATCAGCGCCGCGCGGGCTCGTGGCGGCCCCTTCGGCGGCAGCGGCCCCGGGAACTCGCCGCCCTGGTATTCGTCGGGGTTCTGGGCGGCGTCAAAAAAACCACGGTCGACGTCCTCGCGAGAGACGTGGGAGGCAGCGGGATCGGGCTTCGGCGTGTCGACCGGCTTGTCGGTGATCGCGGCGAGCACGCGGCCGTAGAACTCCTCTTCCCAGGGCGGGAGGCCGATCGCGCCACCATTGTCCTGTCCGAAGCGGGCGACGATCAGGCCCTCGCTCGGAAACACGGTGACGAGCTGGCCGAAGAGCCCGGCGAATTGGTAGAGGTCCGCCGGAAGCGTGGGGAACATGCGACTGTCGTCAACGGGACGGTCGACGATGCGCGGACTGACGCACGGCTTCGACGCGTTGACCCAGATCAGCCAGCCGTAACAGCCGCTCTGGGGGATCGGCGTGATCGCCTCTTCGACGACGCGCTTTGACAGCAGCCTCTTACCGCGCCAGACACCGTTCAGGCGCAGCAGCTCGCCGAAACGCGCGTAGTCGTCAGGGGTCATGTGCAGGCCGAAGAAGCCCTGGGTGTGTCCGGCCTGGTCACGTTCCCAGCTCCACGAGCCGTCCTCGATGCCGAGCGGGCCCATGAGCTCGCGCTGGGCGTAGGCCTGGAAGTCGATGCCCACCGCGTTCTCGGTTGCCTCGACCACCAGCGCTGGCCCGCTCTGCGAGTACTCCCAGTAGGTCCCGGGCTTCTTGTCGACGGGGACTGTGAGCGCCTCGGAGATCCGATCGGGCATCGTGATGTTGTAGTCGCGAAGGCCGTTCCAGAAGAGACCGCTGGTCATCGTCAGGAGGTCGCGCATCGTGATCGCCCCGTGTGCGGCATCCGCGGGCGGGATCAGTGCGCCGAGCGGGTCGTCGGGGCCGACGAGGCGCTGGGTCATCGCGCGTCCGAAGACCATCGCGGTGATCGACTTCGCCAACGACCAGCTCTGAAATCGAACCCCGTCGTTGGCCGGTTGCAGGCGGTCGGAGGCGACACGGCAGCCGTAGCGAATGATCCGCACCGCCTCGGCGTTGTTGGCGGTCGCATAGTCGATGGCGGCCTCGAGCTTGGCGCTGTCCATGCCGGCCGCCGCCGGCGTCACGTCGGTCCAGTCGCCGTCACCCGGCTCCTTGCACTGCTCTGCCGCGAGTGCCGCCCCGGGGGCGGCAATCGCGAGGACAACGAGTGTTCCTCCAAGCGACGCCAGCCACGACCTGCGGATCCCACCCCTCATCGCGGGTGAGTCTAGGTCGACGGTTCAGCGCTCGCGCCGGTCCGCCTCGCGTCCGCGGGCCCAGCGCCACCAATAGACGGCGAGGTCACCGAAGAAGGCAGCGACTCGACCGACCGGGCCGGTGACGATCCAGGCCGCAAAACGCTCGGGCGCGCTCAAGCCGGCGAGCTGGCGGGCTGGTTGCGGCGCAGGTCGCGGTCGGGATCGACGCCGAATCGACGTCCGGCCTCGACCAGCCCCGGCTCGAGTGCCCAGCGGTCGGGGCGCTCGGGTCCCTCGTGTTCTGGGCTCGCGCCCTTCAGCGTCATCGAGCCACGGTTGTCACCGATCGCGCCGATTGCCGCCACCTCTTCGCTTCCCAGCCTCTGCTCGGGTAACTGGGCGAGTTCGTCGCGCTTTTCCTCGACCGGACGCGCCCGTGGACCCGCCTCCTGGATCAGCGTTGGCGCGACGCATTCGACCGCCGGATGGGCGAGGTTCCACTGACACGCAAGCTGGATAGTCGTTAGTCCTGCGGCGGCCGCGAACGGGTGCATCCGTTCGAGACGTTCGTGGCCGGCTTCGACCCAGCCGTCGGGACGAAATCGCCGGTGATCGCCCTCGGCGAATCGATGGCCCGGGAGCACATCTCCCCAGAACAATCCGCCGTAGTCGACGACACGGGTGATTGCCCTGACGTCGTGTGCCGCGGCCGCGTCCAGACACAGCTCACCGGGCCACGGCTCAAGAGGGTTGAGGATGACCATGGCCCAGTCGAGCAGCTCGCCAAAGCGTTCGAAGCAGGTGATCAGGTCGAGGGTGAAGCCGTTCGCAGGACCGGGTGCGACGCCGATTGCCGCCGTCAGACCGCCGTCGCGGAGGGCCGCCATGCCCTTCCAGACCTCCTCGGAAGAAAATCCGGTTCGGTCGGGGTTGTGAAGCAGCAAGAGGTCAAACGAATCGACGCCGACGCGGTCGAGGCTCGCCTCGGTTGCGGCGCGCAGGTAATCGGCATATTCGCCGGGAGCGCGAAGGCGAGGATCCGTAAAACGCGGGAAGCCACGGGGACCGTCGCGTTCGCCGTTGACGAAGTCGTGGCCGACGGCGCCAACAACCGAGATCGAATCTCGGTCGACATCGCTGAGCGCCCGGCCGAGCATGCGATCGGCCTCCCCGGCGCCGTACACGTCGGCGCTGATCACCGTGTCGATACCGTCGCCGGGGCGCAGCAATCGCTCGAGCCGGTCGTCATCGATCGCCTCGCCGAAATGCATGAAGCGCCCGCCTCCCCAGGTGCCGATCGCTGTCCGTCCGGGTTCCATCGGCGAAAACGGTACTGGCCGCTAAGGTGGCGATCCCTTGAAGACAGAGGTAACAGTCACCGAGCTGCCCGACTCGCGGGTGAAGATCGAGGCCGCAATCGAGGCGGCCGAGGTGGATCGCAGCGTCGATCGCGCTGCGAAGAGCCTCGCGAACGAGATGAAGATGCCCGGCTTTCGCAAGGGCAAGGTCCCGCCGCAACTGGTGCTCCAGCGGATTGGCCGCGAGGCGGTGGTCGAGCAGGCCCTTCGCGACTCGCTGCCCGAGTGGTACGAGAGCGCCCTCATCGCTTCGGGGGTGGCTGCGATCGGCGAGCCAAAGCTCGACGTCGGCGAGCTCCCGGCGCAGGGCGAGGACCTCGCGCTCACGATCGAGGTGGGCGTGCGGCCAGCCGCCGAGCTCGGCGACTACAAGGGGTTGGAGGTGGGGAAGGCCAGCGTCGAGGTGCCAGAGGAGGCGATCGACGCCGAGGTGGAGCGGCTGCGCGAGGCGTTTGGAAGCCTCGCGACCGTGGAGCGGCCAGGGGTCGCGGGCGACGCGATCGTCATCGACTTCGAGGGCACGATCGACGGCGAGCCGTTCGAGGGCTCGGCGGCGCGCGACTTTGTCATCGAATTGGGTGCCGAGGGCCTACTCGCTGAGTTCGACGTCGCCCTGACCGGCGCGAGCGCGAGCGACGAGCGTGAGGTCGAGGTCACCTTTCCGGATGATCACGACCCCGAGGAGCTGGCGGGCAAGACGGCCACTTTCGCGGTCACCGTCAAGGAGATTCGCGAGAAGCGCATGCCCGAGCTCAACGACGACTTCGCCTCGGAGGCTTCGGAGTTCGACACGCTCGAGGAGCTCCGCGAGAACCTGCGCGAGCGTCTTTCCGAGGGGCTCGAGCGCCGGGCCGATGCGGAGTTCCGCGAGGCGGCGGTCGACGCCGCTGCGGCCAACGCGAAGCTTGAGCTTCCACACGACATCGTTCACGCCCGCGCCCACGAGATGTGGGAGCGGATCGAGCGTCAGCTCGCTTCGCGCGGGATCGATCCGGCGGCGTACGCGCAGATGCAGGGCAAGGATCGACACGACCTGATCGACGACGCCGAGGAGGACGCCGAGCGCGCTCTGCGTCGCGAGGCGGTTCTCGCCGCGGTCGCGGCCGCTGAGGGAATTGAGCCGTCCGACGAGGATCTGCTTGAGGCGATCGGCCCCGGTGAGGGCGCGAACGATCCGGCGAAGCTGCTGGAACGCCTGAAGGAGACCGGACGCGACCAGCTGCTGCGCGACGACGTCCGCCTACGCAAGGCAACCGACGTGATCGCCGACAACGCGAAGCCGATCGAGATGGAGCGTGCGGAGGCGCGTGAACAGATCTGGACGCCCGACAAGGCGGAGGGCGAAGCGGAACCCCAAACCGAGGGTGAGGCCGGCGAGAAGTCGGGCGAGCTCTGGACGCCGGGGAGCTAGACGTGGTGGGCCGCCTCCGACTACTTGCCCTCGCGGCGCTAATTGCCGCTGCGCTCATTGCCGTCACCGGTTGCGGCGACGACGAGGGATCCTCCGATTCGACCCCGCTGGCGCTCAACGAGGCGGGGGAGGTTGATCTCGACGAGGGCGATGCTGACGCGACGAAGGAGCCGACCGGTCCCGAGATCCTCGACGAGTTCGAGGAGTTGCGCCAGGCCCAGGACTCGCAGAGCATCCCCGCCATTCGTGGTTCGGCAGGCCTCTCGGTTGCCGACTGGATGCACGCTGTCGACGGCGACGTGGCCAGCTACTGGCAGGAGCAGTTCAACAACGCCGGCTACGCATATGCGGCGGCGACGGAGTTCATCTTCGATCGCACCTCGCAGAGCCCGTGTGGGCAGGCGAGTCCGCGCACCGGGCCGTTTTATTGCACGCTCGACGACGGGATCTATCTCCCGGTCACGTTCTTCGACCGGGTGGCTCAGCCGTTCGGGGATGCCGCCACGGCAATCGTCATCGCACACGAAAACGGTCATCACATTCAGGACCTCCTCGGCCTGTTCGACCAGCCGCTGACCTCCGCGCAGATTGAGCTTCAGGCCGACTGCCTCGCGGGTGTGTGGGCCAAGACCGTCTTCGATCGCGGGCTGCTCGAGGAAGGTGACATCGGCGAGATCCTCGGCCTTGTCGAGCTCAGCGGCGACGCGCCGGGAACGCCGGTGACCGCCCAGGGCGCACACGGCAACTCGGCACAGCGCCAGCAGTTCTTCGCGCAGGGCTACGACGGCGGCGATCCGGGCTCATGTCCGGTGCCGCGCCGTCGCGAGATCCGCGGCTAGCGCGACTCGCGCGCCGCGATCACGTCGCGGACATCCGCGCGGCGCCGGTTTACCTCTTCACGCTCGTCTTCGCGTCCCGATAGGCGCCGCTTCGCGAACGCGAGCTCGGCGAGTGCGCGACACAGCGCGCTGGTCGAGCGGGCGCTGTCGAGATCACCCGAGCGCAGGTAGCTCAGCTCGCGGCGGCTGCGCCGGCTAAAGCTCGCGGCATCTGCCGCCTCGTCGGCGCTGATCAGTCCGCTCTCGGCCTCCGGCTCCAACTCCTCGCGTATGACCCGGCGCTGGTAGGCGAGCCAGGCCGCAATCGCGGCGAAGAAGGCAACCACGTAGATCCACGAGATCCAGCGCAGTGCGTCGGTGGCAGAGCCTGCGGTGGCGTCCATGCGGTCGGCGAGCGCGACCGGCACTCCCACGGCGAAGTAGTCATACGTGGTCTCGTAGCCGTACTTGATGGCGAGCCAGATCGGAATCAGGCCGTTGTTGACGGCGTGCATGGCAATCGCAGCCACGAGCCCAAGCGCCGGCCAGCCGACGCGCCCCTTCCATGTGCGCGACCACGTTGCGAGGCCGAGGCCGGCGCCGAAGGTCGCCGTCCAGATCGCATGGCGGAGCATCGCGGGCCCGAAGAAGTCACGGCGATCCAAGAACACACCCAGGGCGTCGCCGACACCCTCGGCGCGGGCCTCGCGGAAGAAGTAGAAGAGGTCCTCGGAGAAGGCAAATCCGATGCCGATCGCGGCGCCGTAGACGATTCCATCGGTAACGCCGTCGAACTCGAACACGCCAAACCGCCGATGCGCCCACCGCGACGCGACGACCACCATCACCAGCGCCAGACCCTTCGCGACCTCCTCGACCAACGGTGCTGAGATGGCGTCGCCGAATACCACCTCGACGTCGCGCGGTAGCGCACCCTCCAGGGCCGTGTTTCCGGCGGAGGCCAGCAACCCCGCGCCGACCGCTCCCCACAAGAACAGCAACGCGATCACACCGATCGGCTCGCGCTCGTAGAGATCGAGAAAGCGCACGATGAGAAGCGCGATCACCGCCTGCAGCAGGGCGATCGAGAGGACGAGGTCGTCAGCGGCGAATGGATCCACTGCTAACTCGCCCGGCAGGCCATACCGGCCGACTCTATGACAGCCTCGCGGCGGATCCAGCGCGCAGGCCGTCTCGGCAGCAGCGGTAGCCGAAAACTCGAAAGAGCCGCCGAGGGCGTTCTATACACTCACCGACCTCATGAGCCCTCTGGTTCCAATGGTCGTTGAGCAGACGTCACGCGGCGAGCGCGCGTTCGACATCTACTCGCGCCTTCTCAACGAGCGGATCATCTTTCTCGGCACCCCGGTGACCGAGGACATCGCGAACCTGATCGTCGCGCAGCTGATCCATCTCGAGTCCGAGGACCCCGACAAGGACATCTCGATTTACGTCAACTCGCCAGGCGGGTCCGTCTACGCGGGGCTGGCGATTTACGACACGATGCAGTACATCAAGCCCGACGTGCAGACGATCTGCGTCGGCGTCGCGATGAGCATGGGTGCGCTGCTGCTGTCGGCCGGTGCCCAGGGCAAGCGGATGGCCACGCCGAACTCGAAGATCCTGATCCATCAGGTGTCCGCGGGCTTCCAGGGCCAGGCGACCGACATCGAGATCCACGCCAAGGAGATCATCGACGTCCGCCGCCGTCTCGACGAGATCATCGCCAAGCACACCGGCCAGCCCTTCGAGAAGGTCACGAAGGACACCGAGCGCGACTACTTCATGTCCGCCGAAGAGGCCAACGAGTACAACATCGTCGACCGCGTAATCGAGCACCACTAGCTCCCCCGGCGCCTCGGCGCCGTCCCCGCCACATCGGAACCCTGCACGACCCCTGGGTCAGGCGATCTTCCGATCTGCTTGCAGACGGCGGGCTGTGCTCGCCAGGGTTGTCACCACTCGCCGGCGTTCGTAGTGGACCTGGGCGTGGGTGAAGCGCAGCACCGTCAGGCCCGCCGCCGTCATGACCTGGTCGCGCGTCCGATCGCGAGCTTGCGCGGTTGCGGTGCGGTGGTAGCGAAGGCCGTCGGTCTCGACCACGAGGCCGAGCTCCGGCCAATAGAAGTCAAGGCGGTAGCCATGGAGCCACTGCTGTGTAAGGGGCTTTGAGAGACCCGCCGCCCTCGCGATCGGCAGGAACCGCCGCTCCAGTTCTGAGTCGGTGAGGGTGAATGCGTGGTGGTCGAGAAGGTTGGCGAGCTTCGACTTGCCTGGCCGCGGCGGCATCGTCTTCATTGCGAGCCGCAGCGCGGGTGGGGTGATGAGGTCCAGCTTGTCGGCTTGGGCGATGGCAGCTTCGAGCTCGCGCTCGGGGAGGAGGGTCGCGAGGTCGAGCAGGGTGCAGGCGGGGGCGGTGAGGGGCAGGCTCTCATGGACTGCGCGCTCGCTCTCATCGAGGTCGCGGCGGTGGACTCGGATCCCTCGCTGCCTCGTTCGTCGCTCGGCGGGCACGGTGATCTCGATCGGGTCGGCGACTCCGGCAATGAGTGAGTACAGCTCGGCGGCGGACCGGTGACTCAGCACGGCCCCCGTGCCACACGCCAGAACCGCCGCCATGAGCTCGCTTGAGCGGCTGAGGCCCGGCCTGCCCACCAGATAGACGCCGCGTCGCACGCGATAGAGGCGGCCGGTCTCGCAGCGGTGGTGGATCGCGTCGTCATTCAACCCGAGCGCCAATAGCTGCCCGCGACTGATGACGCCGTGCTGGCGCAGCGCCAGCTCCCAGATCTCAGGCGATCGGACTCCTTCTCGACCCACGGGTCATACAAGGCTCCGATCGCCGACGGCGCCCCTCCTTGCCGCGCGGCTAGGTGCAACTCGCGCACCGCAGGCAGGGACCACGCACGCGGCCGCGTAACAACTTCGGGTCCAACCGATGCCGGTCGTGCCGTAATCTCAATCGCGGCGGTCCCGGACGTCAATACCGAAGGGAGACAGCGCTGTGGCACGCCCAACTGACTCGAACGAGCAGCTTCTTTGCAGCTTCTGCGGCAAGTCGCAGCGTCAGGTCAAAAAGCTGATCGCCGGCCCGGGCGTCTACATCTGCGACGAATGCATCGATCTCTGCAACGAGATCATCGACGAGGAGCTGACCGCACCGCCCTCCTTCGAGCTCGAGAGCCTGCCAAAGCCGCTCGAGATCTACGACGTTTTGCAGGAGTACGTGGTCGGCCAGGAGACCGCCAAGCGGGTGCTCTCAGTCGCCGTCTACAACCATTACAAGCGCGTTCAGATGACTCAGAACGCTGCCGATGAGGACATCGAGCTGCAGAAGTCGAACATCATGCTGCTCGGCCCGACTGGCTGCGGCAAGACGCTTCTCGCCCAGACGCTCGCGCGCATCCTGAACGTGCCATTCGCGATCGCCGATGCGACGGCCCTGACCGAGGCCGGCTACGTCGGCGAGGACGTCGAAAACATCCTTCTCAAGCTGATCCAGGCCGCCGACTTCGATGTGAAGAAGGCCGAGACCGGGATCATCTACATCGACGAGATCGACAAGATCGCCCGCAAGGCCGATAACCCGTCGATCACGCGCGACGTCTCCGGCGAAGGCGTGCAGCAGGCACTGCTGAAGATCCTCGAGGGGACTACGGCGTCGGTGCCTCCACAGGGCGGGCGCAAGCACCCCCACCAGGAGTTCCTGACGATCGACACCACGAACATCCTCTTCATCTGCGGCGGCTCGTTTGCCGCTCTTGACGACGTGATCGAGCGCCGCATCGGCCGTCACGGCGTCGGTTTCGGCGCGACCGTGAACTCAAAGATCGAAAAGGACACGGGAGAGCTCTTCGAGCAGGTCCTTCCCGAGGACCTGATCGAGTACGGACTGATCCCCGAGTTCATCGGCCGGCTGCCGGTCGTCTCGGCAATCCATCAGCTCAGTCGCGACGATCTGATCACGATCCTGACCGAGCCCAAGAACGCGCTGATCAATCAGTTCAAGCGCTTCTTCGAGTTCGACGAGATCGAGCTTCAGTTCCAGGAGGATTCTCTTGCGGCGATCGCCGACAAGGCGCTCGAGCGCGAAACTGGCGCCCGCGGGCTGCGATCGATCCTGGAAGAGACACTCATGGACGTGCAGTTCGAGCTGCCATCGCGTCGCGACGTCTCCAAGTGCGTCGTCACCAAGGACACGATCGAGCAGGGCCTGCGCCCGACGCTTGTCACGCAGACCCCCCCTGCCGAGGCGGGTGGAACCGTGGACGAAATCCAGGAAGAGTCGGCTTAGGGCACCGCCGTCACCGAGACGGTCTTGGTCGCAGTCAAGCTCGCGACAATGCCGTCACTGGCCTGGAAGCTGACGGTGCGGCTGGCGGTCGACGGGGTTGCGGAGGTGTTTCGGTAGCCAACCGAGCGCAGGGCGGTTTGGTAGTCGGCCGGAGGGGCAGTGCCGGTCAGGCTGAGTACGCCCGTCCCGGAGTTGTAACTGCCGGTGATCCCGAGCTGGTTCGTGAAGTCGAGTTCATCCTCACCGCTTTGGAAGTTGGCCGTGATCGAGACGGTCGCCGAAGCGATATTCGTGTCCACGTCGCCGGCGGTGAGACCTGGATCAACCGGCGTCGCGGGATCGCCCTCGGTGTAAGCGGTGGTGCCCGCCGAGGTCGTCACCACCGGAGCGTCGTTGACGCCGATGACCGTGATCACGTTCTTGGCGAGGTTGGACTCAAGAAGGCCATCGCTTGCGCGGTAGGTCCACTCCGATTGCGCCGTCTGACCCTGGGCGAGGTAGTCATAGGCCGCGTCTGGGCCTCCAGCGCCACTGTCCGTTCGCGTCCTGCTTGAGCAGGACGCCGTCCGGCAGCGCGAACTCCACTCCGACCTTCGCCGGGTCGCCGTTGACCTGCGACACCGTGATCGGGTCGCCTTCGGGGTCGCTGTCGTTGAAGAGCGTTCCAGGTGCGACAAAGGTGGTCGTGCTGTTCTCGCCGGTGGAAATATTGGCGCCATCGACGGCTATTGGCGCCGAATTAACCGCGGTCACCGTGACGTCCTTGGCCTCGGTCGTGCTACTCCCCGTACCGTCTCGAATCGTGAAACCGACCGTGCGGGTGGCTGTGCTGGGATTCTGGGAGCTGTTGGCATATCCCACCGAGCGCAGCGCGTTGCGATAGGCATCCACCGAGGCGTCGCCGCTTAACGTGAGCTGGCCGGTTGCGCCATTGTAGGTTCCGCTGATACCGCTCTGGTTCGAGAAGTCGAGCCTGTCCTGAGGGCTGGCAAAGTTGGCGGTGATCGCGACCGTGGCACCAGTCAGGCGTGCGTCTGGGTTGGTGACGCCGAGGCCGGGGTCGACTGGGGCCGCCGGATTACCTTCCGTGTAGGCCGTGGTGCCGGCCGACGTAGTTAGACCGGGCGAGCCGGTGACGCAGCTGACCGTGACCGCGACCGTGGCCGTCGAGCCACCGGGGGCAAGGTCATAGGTGAAGTCGTCGGTTGCCCCTGAGTCGTCGCAATAGTTCGGAGCGGGCTCGTAGGTGAGCCCGGACCCGCCACCTGTGATCACGACCGCGCCATGCGCAGGTTGGCTGACGGCTGCGATCGACTTCGGCCCTCCATCGAGGTCGATGTCGTTTGCCAATACCGCGATTGCGCCCGGAGGAGCATCCTCGCTCGTGACCGCCGAATCGCGCGAGGCGCCAGGCGGATCATCGACGCAGCTGACCGTGACCGCGACCGTGGCCGTCGACCCACCGGGGGCAAGGTCATACGTGAAGTCGTCGGTTGCTCCCGAGTCGTCGCAGTAGTTCGGGTCGGGCTCGTAGGTGAGTCCGGTGCCGCCACCTGTGATCACGACCGTGCCACGCGCAGGTTGGCTGACGGCTGCGATCGACTTCGGCCCTCCGTCGAGGTCGGTGTCGTTCGCCAGGACCGCGATTGCGCTCGGAGAAGCGTCCTCGCTCGTGATCGCTGTATCGCGGATCGCTCGGGGCGGGGTGTCGACGGGGCTGGCTGAGGCCCGCGACTCGCACCTACGCCGCCGGTCGTCCCCGTTGCCGCCGGCGCAGGCATCGCTGGCCTTGCCCCCGTCGAGCTCATCGTCGCCCGCATTACCGAAGAGGCGATCGCTGTCGCGCCGGCCGAACAGCTCGTCGTCGCCGCGGCCCGCCGAGATCAGGTCTTCTCCGCGGCCTCCATGAAGCTCATCGTCACCAGCGCGGCCGCGGATCTCATCGTTACCGCCCTCGCCGCAGACGACGTCGTCGCCCGCCAGGGCCAGGATCACGTCATCGCCGGCGCCTGCCGCGATCACGTCGTCGCCGTCGGTGCCGAGCAGCTGATCGTCGCCGGACGTGCCGGAAATCGTCGCTGCCTGCCCGCGGCAGAGCGTCGCGTTCGAGCCGCGCTCGATCTGCTCCTGCGATGCGGAGAGGGCCGACCCCGTCACTGCCAGACAAACGAACGCGACACCGAGCCCGGTAACGATCCGCCAGCTTCTGAGATCGCGAACTACCCGCGCCGCCGTCCTGAGCCCCATGCCTGCCTCCCGGTTGACCGCAGCCCACCGTATCGGGTCGAGCCGCTTCGTTCCAGGAAGACGTCCGCGTCCCGTAAGGCGCCCGCGGAGCCGCACCCGCGCGCCGCACTAACATCGCCGCTCCGATGGATGCGGCGCGCAAAGCCAAGCTGGAAGCGACGACGCGCTGGGATCCGAGCGAGGTCGAGCAGCGGATCTTCGCTGCCTGGGAGGCCAGCGGCGCCTTCGACCCTCCGGCGGAAGGAACTCCTGACGAGAACTACTCGATCGCGATTCCGCCGCCTAACGTGACCGGGGCGCTGCACATGGGCCATGCGCTCAACGGCTCCGTGCAGGACACGCTGACGCGGATAAACCGCATGCGCGGACGCAACGCGCTCTGGATCCTGGGCACCGACCACGCCGGGATCGGTACCCAGATGGTGGTGGAGAAGCAGCTTCGGGCGCAGGGCACCTCTCGCCATGAGCTCGGCCGCGAGGCCTTCGTCGAGCGCGTATGGGAATGGCGCGAGCAGTACGGCGGCGAGATCGTCGAGCAGTACAAGCGCCTCGGCGCTTCATGCGATTACGACCGCGAGCGGTTCACGCTCGACGACGGCTACGTCAAGGCCGTTTACCGGGTGTTCGTCTCGCTGTACGAGAAGGGCCTGATCTACCGCGACAACTACCTCGTCAACTGGGATCCCGGTTCACGTTCGGCGATCTCAGACCTCGAGGTCGTCAACGAGGACGTCACCGACACGCTCTATGAGATCGACTATCCGCTCGAGAGCGGTGAGGGCGCCCTGACGGTTGCCACCGTGCGCCCGGAGACGATGCTCGCCGACACGGCCGTCGCAGTGCATCCCAACGACGACCGCTATCGGGCGCTCGTCGGCAGCCATGTGATTCTCCCGATCGTCGGTCGCCGCCTGCCGGTGATCGCCGACGAGCACGTCGATCCCGAGTTCGGCACGGGTGCGCTCAAGATCACGCCGGGTCATGACCCCAACGACTTCGAGATCGGGCGCAAGCACGGCCTCGAGGAGATTTCAGTGATCGGCGAGGACGGGCGCATGAACGCGGCGGCCGGCGCCGACTTCGAGGGCAAGAGCGCGGCGGAGGCCTCGGAGGCCGTCGTCGCTGCGCTTCGCGAACAGGGGCTTCTAAGGGGCGAGCAGCCCTATGAGCACTCCGTGCCCTTTTCCGAACGATCGGGCGAGCGGATCGAGCCACTGATCTCGCTGCAGTGGTTCTGCCGGATGGAGGAGCTTGCGGCTCCCGCGATCGACGTCGTGGAACGCGACGAAGTTCGGATCGTTCCCGAGAACTACAAGCGGGTCTATCTCGAGTGGATGCGAAACATCCGACCCTGGTGTGTCTCGCGCCAGCTCTGGTGGGGCCACCAGATCCCGGTCTGGTACGGCCCCGAGGGCGAGGAGATCGTCGCCGAGTCGGCCGAGCTGGCTGCCGAGGCAGCTCGTGAGCGCGGCATCGACCCCGACTCGCTGACGCGGGAAACCGATGTTCTCGACACCTGGTTCAGCTCGGCGCTCTGGCCCTTTGCCACGCTTGGATGGCCCGACGAAACGCCCCATTTGCGGGCCTTTTATCCGACGAGCTTTCTCACCACCGCCCGCGAGATCATCTTCCTCTGGGTTGCCCGGATGGTGATGATGGGCATCGAGTTTGCCGGCGAGATCCCATTTCGCGACGTCTACGTGCACCCGGTGGTCCAGGCTCCAGACGGTCGCCGGATGTCGAAGTCCCTAGGCACCGGCATCGACCCGCTCGACGAGATCGAGGTCCACGGCGCCGACGCACTGCGCTTCGGCCTGCTCGCGATGTCGTCGACTCAGGACTTCCGCTTTTCGGCGGAGCGTGTCCAGCAGGGGCGCGACCTGGCCAACAAGATGTGGAACGCCTCGCGGTTGGTGCTGCTCAACGCCGGCGACGCCACGGCGGCTCCGAATGACGCGACGATCGAGGACCGTTGGATCGTCTCGCGCCTCGAGCGCACGATTGAGTCGGTCACCGACGCCTTCGAGACCTACGATTTCGCCCACGGCGCGCTCGAGCTGTACTCGTTCTTTTACTCCGAGCTGTGCGACTGGTACCTCGAGATCGTCAAACCACGCCTCTGGGAGGGGGAGCCGCAGGCGGCCGGCAATCTTCTTCACGTCCTCGGCCGCGTGCTGGCGCTTGCACACCCCGTGATGCCGTTCGTCACCGAGGAGATCTGGTCATACACGCCTAACGGCCGAGAAGATGCTGATGGTCTCCGGCTACCCGGACCCCGATCGCGACCGCTTCGACGACGAGGCCGAGGCCACCCTCGCAGAGGCGATCGAGGTCACACGCGAGGTGCGGCGCTGGCGAGAGCTCAGCGGCGTCGCGGCGGCAAGCGTTCTGCCCGCTCGCGTCACGGGCAGTGCCCAGCCGCACGAGCTCGTCGGTCGGCTTGCAAGGCTGGACTTCAAGGCTGAGGGCGGCGACGCCCTGACGACGATCGGACCAATCGAGGTACTCGCGTCGGCGGAGGTCGATACCGGTCAGGCAGAGGAGCGGCTCAACGAGCGTCGCACCAAGCTCGAGGGCGAGGTTGAGCGCGCGGAGCGCAAACTCGCGAACGAGGGCTTTGTCGCCAAGGCGCCGTCGGAGGTCGTCGAGGCTGAGCGCGCGAAGCTCGAGCGCTACCGGGCCGAGCTCGCCGAGCTCGGCTGAGCGCGCAGAAACGTGTGGAGCGCTGAGCAAGCGGAGGCGTTTCTCGCCTCGCGCGAACCGCTCGGGATGGTGTTCGGGCTCGAGCGCATCTCAAAGCTCGTATCGGTGCTCGGCATGCCCCAGCACCGCTTCCAGGCGATCCACGTGGTCGGGACCAACGGTAAGTCGTCCACCACGCAGATCATCGCGGCGCTGCTGGAGGCACACGGGGTGAGCGCGGGCGCCTACCTCTCACCCCACGACGAGCGCTGGCGTGAGCGCATCCAGATCCGCGGGGCCGAGATCGCGCCCGAGGCGTTCGCGGCGGCAGCTGAGCGTGTCGCCCAGGCGGTCGCGACCGTGGATCGCACGCTCGGCGAGGGCGAGTCGGTGACCCAGTTCGAGGCCGACACGGCCGTTGCGTTCGTGGCACTTGCCGCCGCCGGGGTCGACGTCGGCGTGATCGAGGCCGGGCTCGGCGGTCGCCTCGATGCCACCAACGTCCTCGCGTCGAAGGTCACGGTCCTCACCTCGGTCGGGCTCGAGCACACACAGTTCCTCGGCGAGACCGAGCTCGAGATCGCGGCCGAGAAGCTGGCGGTCCTGCAGCCGCAGTCGGTGCTCGTCACCGGCCCGCTCGCCGCCGACGTCGAGAACCTGGCGCGAGTGACCGCACGCGGGCGCGGTGCCCGCGTGGTCTCGGTCCGCGACCTGTCGGCCCAGATCGAGCTGCCCTCCGCGGCGCCGTATCTGCGTCGCAACTTCGCCGTCGCCCTCGCGGCGGCGGAGGCGATCCTCGACACCCTCGACGCCGAGGCCGTGGTCGAGGTCGCGGCCGGCCTCGAGCTTCCAGGCCGGATGCAGCTCATCGAGGCCGACCCGGTGATGGTTCTCGATGCCGCCCACAACCCGCCGGGCGCAGCCGCACTCGCTGAGGCGCTGCCGGCGGTCGCGGGTGAGCGTCCGGTATTTGCCGCGCTGGCGGTTCTCGCCGACAAGGACGCGCGTGGTCTGCTCGGCGCACTGGCGCCCGCCCTTGCCGGGCTCATCGCGACCGAGATCCCCGCCGATCAGCTCGCGACGGCGGGCCGGCCCGGTGCACGCGCGCTGCCGGCAGCGGAGCTCGCTGGCCTCGCGCGCGCTGCCGGAATCGCCTCGATCGAGACCGAGGCCGACCCGGCGTCCGCGATCGAGCGGGCACGCGCGATTGCGCGCGAAAAGGGGGGAGTCGCACTCGTCACCGGCTCGCACTACCTCCTGCGCCACGCGACGGCAGCCGGCGCGCAGGGCTCAACCCGTGTCGAGGACCCCGAGGAGGAGCAGGAGGATCGCGGTCACCGCGAGTGAGAGCAGCAGCGAGCCGGCGCAGCCGAGGCGATTGGAGAAGAAAACGAACACGCGCCGCTACTACCCGGGATTGGCCCCGCGATCCGCAACCGCGCCTCAGAGCCGCCGGCGAAACTCCTTGACGTCCCGCTTGAGCCAGTCCGTGTGGTCGTTGACCCAGCCCTGGAGATCCTTGAAGTAGCGGTCGTTGTTGGCCATCGAGTGGCCGATGACCTCATTGGTCGGGATCTCGTAACGGTCCTGGAGCCAGCGCACCAGGCGCAGGGCGGCGCGGATCTGCTTGCGCCGGTTGAGGATCTGCTGGTCGGCCCAGTGCGACCCAGGTCCGGCCGCCTGGACCATCTCAATGCCGACCGACCTGTGATTGAGACCGATCGTGTGGCGGCACCGGATCCGCGGTGGCACGAGCTCGTCGATCGTCCCGTCTTGCTCGACCACGTAGTGAGCGCACGTCCCCGGCGATTCGCCGAGGCTTGGCGTGTTCGCATTGAAGGTGTTCCAGACCGAGGAGTAGCTGTCGCTGGCGGTGTAGTGAAGGACGATCACGCGAGGATCGTCGAGGCGCCATTCGCGCTTGCCGTAGTGGCGCTTTGAGTACCGGGCCATCTGGCGTTTGCGCTTGTCTCCGAACGAGATCGGGTCCTTGGTTATCGACGGCTTCGCTCGAAGCGAAGTCCCCAGCCGGTCGAGATTCGGCCATGCCTCGACGGCTGGCGCGCCGAACAAGGTCGCCATGAGGATGGTCGCCGACGCCCACGAGAGGGTGCAAAAGCGCAAAAAAGCCACGTTCCGGCTACCTTCTTGGTCCGTTGGACCGAAGCGCACGTTCAGAGCTTCTCCACATGATGGGGTTGGTGGCGGCGGTTGTCGCGATAGTGATCCTCGTCTTCTTTGGCCTCGGATACCTGTTCGGACGTCTATTTCTGTAACGCGACGCTGACCTAGACTGCCCTTCTCGCCATGCCTCTAGCCCTCTTCGGCATCACGAATGACGCCCTCAATCTGGTCGTCAACCTACTGATCCTCTTCCTCGTGGTTCTGTGGTTTGCGCTGGTCGCGTGGACTTACTTCGACGCACGCCGGCGCATCCAGGATCCGGTCTTGGTCGCCTGTGCGACCGCGGCCTCGCTCTTTCCGTTCCTCGGCTCGATCGTCTACTCGATCCTGCGCCCGCCGGAGTTCCTTGCCGACAAGCGCGAGCGTGAGCTCGAGACGCGGGCATCGGAGCTGCGCGTACGCCAGCTCGAGGAGTCGTCGTGTCCCAACTGCGAGCACCCGATTGAGCGCAGCTATCTGCGTTGTCCCAGCTGCCGCGCGCGGATTAAGGATCCGTGCGAGTCGTGCGGAAAGCCGATCGACCCCCGGTGGTCGGTCTGCCCGTACTGCGAGACGCCCGTGCGTCGTGCCGCCCCGCCTGAAGAGCGTCGTCCCAAGCGCCGCTCCAAGGAATCCGCCTCGGCGAGCGGCTCAAAGCCGCCGCCCAACCGCTCGCGCACCAGCCGTCCTTCGCCCAAGCGCGAGTCGGCGACTGAGAGTGAGCCGACGCGCACGGCGCCGAACTCGAGCAGCTCGCGATCGACGCGCAGCACCCGCAGCACGAGCAGCCGCCCGCCAAGCTCGCGCCCGTCGGGCTCGAAGCGCGACGAGTAAGCTGCCGCGCCGATGGCAGACCTGAAGCGCACCCTCATCCTGATCAAGCCCGACGCCTTCGAGCGCGGGCTCACCGGCGAGATCCTCGCGCGCTTCGAGCGCAAGGGCCTGAGGATCGTCCAGATGCGGCTGCTGACGGCCGACGAGGACGTCGCCAATGCCCACTACGCCGAGCACTCCGAGAAGCCGTTCTTCGGCGAGCTCGTCTCGTTCATCACGGGCGGCCCCCTGGTGGCCGCGGTCCTCGAGGGCCACGAGGCTGTCACCGCGGCGCGTCAGCTGATCGGCTCGACCAACCCGGTTGAGGCCGCCACGGGTTCGATCCGCGGCGACTACGGGCTCGAGGTCACGTTCAACCTCGTCCACGGCTCCGACTCCGACGAGTCGGCCGAACGCGAGATCGGGATCTGGTTCGCAAGCTGATCCTCGCCTCGGCATCGCCGAGGCGGCGTCAGATCCTCGAGACGCTCGGGGTCCAGTTCGAAGCGGTCACGACTGACGTCGACGAGCGCCGCGAGGGCGACCCACCCGCCGTGGTGGTGGAGAACGCGCGACGCAAGGCCCAGGCGGGTGCGGCTCTGACGGGGGCGGGGGAGTCGTCCCTGGTCCTCGGCGTCGATACCGACGTCGCTCTCGATGGTCGCCTGCTCGGCAAGCCCGCTGACGAGGCCGGCGCGCGCGAACGCCTCGAAGCGCTCGCGGGGCGCGTCCATGAGGTGCTGAGCGGTGTCGTTGTCCTCGATGGCGGGACCGCGGGAGTAGAGCGCAGCGGCGTTGCCCGCACCAAGGTCCGTTTTCGCGCCCTGCAGGGGGCCGAGATCGACCTCTATCTCGCCTCAGGGGAGTGGCGCGACCGCGCCGGGGGATACGCGATCCAGGGACTCGGGTCGATTTTGATCGAAGAGTTGCGTGGCGATTTTTCGAATGTCGTCGGGCTGCCGATCGCGTTGTTGCTGCAACTGGTGCCAAACCTGTTGGCTACGCCGGAAAACCCTAAGGCGAACATTTAGCCTTAGGGTTTTTCACGGGCCTCGATCCCCGCTTGAGGCCTGGTAAACAAGCGCTACACTCGGCTCCAGGGTCCGGTCGCCTTCGCGTACCCCGGACCACCCCGCGATGGCATTTTTCGACCCCTCGACAGCCACCGGAAGGATCTCGTGTACCGCAAGCAGGTGAGACGTCGCCGAGCGGTGCTCGTCGCCCTGATCGTGATTTCGCTCGTCCTCCTGTCGAGTCAGTTCTCGGAGGCAGAGAGTGGCCCGCTGCACACGATCCAGCGCGGTGTTGCCGCGGTCTTCGCGCCGGTCGGCGAGGTCGCCGAGCGAGCGCTCAAGCCCGGGCGCGACCTGATCAACTGGTTTGACGAGACGTTCGATGCGCGCGGCGAGAACGAGGACCTCAAGGCCGAGGTCGCGAAGCTTCGCGCGGAGGTTGTCGCCGCGGAAAACGCCACCGGCGAGAACGAGCAGTTTCGCAAGCTGCTCGAGCTCGAGGGGGAGGTTCCCGGGATCACCGAGTACGAGGCGGTGACGGGACGCGTGATCGCCCGTACGCCCACGGTCTGGTACTCGGACGTCACGATCGACAAGGGCTCGAGTTCGGGGATCGAGCGAAACGACGCGGTCGTCAACGGAGACGGGCTCGTCGGCCGGGTGACGGATATCACCGGAGGCACGGCGAAGGTCGAGTTGATCACCGACCACGACAACGCGGTCTCGGCGCAGGTCCTCCCGTCCGGTCCAACCGGGATCGTGGAGCCTGAGGTCGGCAACCCCAGCGAGCTCCTGCTCGAGTTCATCGACTCGAATGAGACGATCCTGACCAACCAGATCCTCGCGACCGCCGGCTGGTCGGACTCGGTCTCGGGGATCTCGTCGGCGTACCCGCCAGGGATTCCGATCGGACGTGTCAGTGAGGCCGAGGCGGGACTGCAGGGTCAGCTCCAGCGAGTGCACGTCGAGCCGTTCGCCGATCTGCGCAACCTCGACTACCTCCAGGTTCTCACCGGCGGACCCGAGCGCCCCGGGGTCCCCGGATGATTGTCACCCCGAGGATCGCTCTGCGAATCGCGCTGATCGTGATCGCTGCCGTGATCCTTCAATGCTCGTTCTTCTCGTACCTCTCGATTCTCGGTGCGACTCCGTACCTCGTTCCGGTGGTGATCGTTGCCGTCGGCCTGCTCGGCGGCGCCGTGGTCGGTGGCGTCTCGGGCTTTGCCGCCGGCTTCATGTTGGACTCGATCCTGCTGCAGACGCTCGGTGTCTCGTCGCTCGTGCTGCTCTCGGTCGGCTACCTCGCCGGGCGCTACCGCGAGGGCTTCGAGTTCAAGGGCCTCGGTGTGCCGGCGCTCCTGGCGGGTGGTTTCACGCTCCTCGCCACCACCGCGTTCGCCGCGATTGAGCTGGCGCTTGGCGTCAACGCGGACGTCAGCCTGCTCGTGGTTCGCGAGATCTTCGTGCAGTCGCTGCTGGCGATCCTGCTCGGCTTCGCCGTTTATCCGATCTGCCACCGAATTCTGAGAGCCGCGCTGATCGACTATCAGCCGGCGCCTGCCCGCAAGCGCCGTCTGCGCTTCCGTCTGCGCCGTAAGCGCGATGCCGAGCACGGCGCCCGCGGCACCAGGTCACGGCGGTTTCAGGGCGTCCCGATCCACAGCGGGGCGCGCTGATGCCGGGCGACTGGCGCGGTCCGTCCATGCCCGGGCAGCTCCCCCTGCGTGTGGCGATCCTCGGAGGGATCGGCATCGTGGCGTTCGCGATCGTCTTTCTCCGGCTCTGGTACCTCGAGGTTCTCTCGGGGGACAAGTACCTGGCGCAGGCGCAGAACAACCAGGTGCGCGAGTTCACGGTTCAGGCTCCCCGCGGCAAGATCCTCGACCGCCATGGCAACGTCCTGGTTGAGAACCGAACTGCCCTGGCACTTCAGGTCAAGCCGCTGGAACTGCCGCGCAGCAAGGAGCGCCGGGCCGCGCTCTTCACTCGTTTGGGCGACATCGCCTCTCTGCGCCCCAAGCAGATCCGAACCGCGATCCGCCGGGAGCAGAAGCTCTGCTCGGCGTGTCCGGCGACGCTGCGCCGCGACGTGCCCTTCGACACCGTCTACTACCTGCGCGAGAACCAGGCACGCTTTCCGGGGGTCTCGGTCGAGCGAGTCTTCGTGCGCCGCTACCCGCAGGGTCAGCTCGCCGCTCACATTCTTGGCTATACGGGCGAGGTGTCCACCGACGATCTCGAGGATCCCTTGTTCGAGGGCCTGCGAGCCGGTGACCAGGTCGGCCAGGTCGGCGTCGAGGGCGCCTACGACAACGTGATCCGAGGTGTCGACGGCGCCAGCCGTGTTCAGGTCGACGCCGCAGGACAGCCGACCGGTGGGGTCCTGTCCGAGCGGGATCCGTTGCCGGGCAACGACCTGGTGCTGGCGATCGACGACCGGGTGCAGACGGCGGGCGAGGTCGGGATCGCGGGACAGGGGCTCCCGGGCGGGTTCGTCGCGATGAACGTGCGTTCGGGGCAGCTTTACGGAATCGGTTCGAGCCCGAGCTTCAACCCATCCGTCTTCGCGAAGCCGCTGCTCCCGAAGTCGACATATGCCGCGCTGACCGATGAGGATCTCGGTAATCCGCTCTTCAATCGGGCCACCGAGGGCTTCTATCCGACGGGTTCGATCTTCAAGCCGATCACAGCGCTGGCGGCGCTGGATGCGGGCGAGCTCCGCATCAACGAGATCATCAACGACGACGGCGAGTTCGAGCTCGAGGGCCTGCCCGAGCCACTGCGCAACGCGGGCGATGCGGTCAACGGTCCGATCGCGCTCCAGCGCGCCCTCGAGGTCTCCTCCGACGTCTTCTTCTACACGCTGGGCGCGCGGCTCAATGAGGCGGACAGCGGCGAGGGTGGTCCGCTCCAGGAATGGTCGCGGGCTCTCGGGCTCGGCGAACCCACCGGACTCGACATCGGCGGCGAGGGAAGCGGGCGCGTCCCGACCCCTGACCAGCGCAACGAGGCCTACGAGGAGAACACGTCGCCCGACTCGCCGTGCGGCGAGGAGGTCTGCCTCGACAAGGGCGAGGTGACCGACCGCCCCTGGTCCCTGGGCGACAACGTCAACCTTGCGATCGGCCAGGGCGACCTGCAGGCCGACCCACTGCAGATGGCCGTCGCCTACGCGGCGATCGCCAATGGCGGCGATCTCGTCACACCCCACGTCGGCCTGCGCGTCGAGGATCCCGACGGCCGGACCATCCAGGAGATCAATCCGCCGGTCCGCGACCACGTCGACATCGATGCCGCCGCCCAGCGCACGATCATGGCCGGGCTGCGTGATTCGGCTATGAACCCGGAAGGCACCTCCTACAACGTCTTCGGTGGTTACCCGGTCGAGATCGCGGGCAAGACGGGAACCGCCGAGCGTCCGCCCCAGGCGGACCAGGCTTGGTACGTCGCACTCGCCCCCTACGACAACCCGAAGTACGTGGTTGCCGTGACCGTCGAGCGCGGCGGCTTCGGCGCCGACTCGGCAGCGCCTGTCGCCCAGAGCATCCTCAACGTGCTGCTGAACGTCGACCCGGAGAAGATTAAGTCGGTCGAGGGCACCGGGGTGATCGAGTAATCATGGAGGCTTACCGCCGCCCACGGCCCGCCGCCTACCGGCCAGCCCGCGCCAGCCTGATCGAGCGGATCGGGTTCTCCCAGCTCGACCCGTTCCTGCTGTTCGCGGGAATCGCACTGATCACGTTCAGCGTCTACACGCTCGGCGTCGCGACGGCCGAGGATGTGCCGGGCAACCCGTACTACTACGTCGTTCGCCAGTCGATCTACGCGGTTGTCGGCATCGCGTTGATGTTCGCGGTGGCGCGTATCGACTACTCGCGCTTCCGCGAGCTACGGGTCGGCATCTACACGGCGATGACCAGCCTGATCATTCTGGTGCTCCTGCTCGGCTCGGTGTCGAGGGGATCGCGCCGCTGGATCGAGCTGCCGTTCTTCACCTTCCAGCCGTCCGAGCTCGGCAAGATCCTCCTCGTCGTCGCCCTCGCGGCGTTCGTGCTCGACCGCGCGCGCAAGACCTCAGAGCGACGCCAGACAGTGCGGATTCTGGCGCTTGGACTGTTGCCGGCGATGCTCGTCTTCGTGCAGCCAGACCTGGGGACAGCCCTCGTCTACGGGGTGATCACACTCGCCGTTCTGTTCATCGCCGGCGTCCGCTGGACCCATTTTGCGGCGCTCATCGGAGGCATAGCGGCGACCATCCTTGTGGTGTTGGTGGTGGCGCCGGCCGCCGGTGTCCCTATCCTCGCTCCGTACCAGCAGGATCGCCTCACGGCTTTCCTGCATCCCTCGGATGATCCGGCTGACTCGAGTTACCAGATCAATCAGGCGCTTATCGCGGTTGGTTCCGGGGGCAAGACAGGACGCGGTGATGACGCAACTCAGACCCAAAACGGCTTCCTTCCGGAGCGACAGACCGACTTCATCTTTGCGGTGGTCGGCGAGCGCTTCGGATTTGTCGGAGCCGCGTTCTTACTCCTTCTATACGCCCTGCTCATCTGGAGGGCGCTGCGCGTAATGACTCTCTCGAAGAATCTCTACGGAAGCATGATTGCCGGCGCAATCGCCGCCATGCTGATGTTTCAGGTCTTCGTCAACATCGGCATGAACCTAGGAATCATGCCGATTACAGGCATTCCTTTGCCGTTGATGAGCTCTGGTGGCTCGTCCGTGATCGTCACCTTCTTGGCGCTCGGACTGCTTCAGAGCATCTATTCGCAAGCGCAGCTCACCTCGAAGCGGGGCATGACTCCGTTTTGAGGTGATTTAGATCAAGAAAAGAATTCTCGTTTCAGTCGACGCTGGTGAGACCCGCGTCGCCGTGCTCGAAGGCAAGGGCACAGCTCGGCAGGGCAAAGGTCGTCCCGCCGGCAACCGTCGCGGTGGCGAAGGCGAGGCCGAGCAGCCGCGGCGCAGTGGATCCGACGGCTTCAAGGTCGCCGAGCTATACGTCGAGCGCAAGGGTTCGCGCTCGATCGTCGGCAACATCTACAAGGGCGTCGTGGACAACGTTCTGCCCGGCATGGAGGCGGCGTTCGTCGACATCGGGCTTGAGCGCAACGGTTTCCTGCACGTCGACGAGATCGTCACGCCCGATGGCAAGAAGGCGCCGCGCCGCGGCCATGGCCATGGCCGGCGGATTGACGAGCTCATCAAGCCCAAGCAGGAGGTCCTCGTCCAGGTCGTCAAGGACCCGTTGAAGTCGAAGGGCGCCCGTCTTTCGATGCAGCTGTCGATCGCTGGCCGCTACCTCGTGTACATGCCAAGTGGCGCCGGGGTCGGTGCCTCGCGGCGGCTGCCCGACGCCGAGCGTGATCGTCAGCGCAAGCTGCTGCAGAAGATTCACAAGGGGGATGGCGGCGTCATCGTCAGGACGGCGGCCCAGGGGGCGACCAAGGAGGACTTCGAGCGCGACCTCGACTATCTGCACCGCCTTCACGAGGTGATGGCGCAGCGCGCCGGCGAGGTCAAGGCGCCCGCATTGGCCTTCCAGGAGGCCGACCTGTCGATCCGCGTCCTACGTGACGTGCTGACCAGCGAGTTCGACTCCGCGGTTATCGACGATCCCAAGCAGCATCACCGGGTGACGAGCTTCTTCAGCCGCACCGCCCCCGAGCTGGTCGAGTTCGTCGAGCTCTATGAGCAGCCGAAGCCGCTGCTCGAGCGCGAGGGGGTCGAGGACGCCTTCGACTCCGTGCTATCGCGCCGCGTCGATCTGCCCTCCGGCGGATATCTGATCATCGATTACGCCGAGGCGCTGACGGTCATCGACATCAATACCGGCAGCTTCACGGGGCGCGGCAAGGGAAGGCTGGAGGACACCATCACCAAGGTGAACGTCGAGGCGGCCGACGAGGTCGTGCGCCAGCTGCGGCTGCGCGACATCGGCGGGATCATCGTCATCGACTTCATCGATATGGCGAAGGCGAAGAACCGCGACCAGGTTCTGAAGATCCTCAAGAAGGCGCTGGACGCCGACAAGACCAAGTCATACGTGATGGAGGTCTCACCGCTCGGATTGGTCGAGATGACCCGCCAGAACGTCACCGACGGCGTTCGCGAGATTCTCACCCACGTCTGCCCGACATGCGAGGGCGAGGGTGTGGTGCGCTCAGCCGAGACCGTTGCGATCGAGGTGATTCGCAAGCTGCGCGAGCTGGCCGCCGAGGAATCCGAGCCGGAGGCATTCCTCGTCCGGGTCAATCCGCAGGTCGCTGCCGAGCTTGTCTCGGATGGGAGTGGTCTGGTCGATCTCGAGGAACGGACCGAAAAGCACTTCCACTTCGAGGGCGGGGATGCGCTGGCGATCGACACCTATGAGGTCGTCGACCGCGGGACCCGAGGCGAGATCGAGGAGCGCGCGCTGCCGTTCAGGGTCGGCGAGGAGGTGCTGGTGACGATCGAGGAGCCGCACATGTATGACGCCGATGACGCGATCGCTCGTGTCGACTCCTACATCGTCAGCGTCGGCGGCGCCGGCAGTCACATCGGCGAGCGCCGGTTGGTGCGAATCGAGTCGGTCGCTCGGTCGGCTGCAACGGCTGCGTTGCTCGACGAGAACGGTGACGTGATCGAGAAGCTAGAATCGCCGTCCTCCGGAACGTCCAGGCGCCGAGGCCGCCGCGGTGGCAGGCGCCGTAGCCGAGCCCGCTCTGAGAACGGGTCCGGCGAATCGAGCTGAGCGAGAAACCCATGGCTGACACTTACGCAATAGTCGAGAGCGGCGGTAAGCAGTACCGCGCGGAGAAGGGCACGACCCTGGTGGTCGACCGCATCAAGGCCGATGAGGGCGACAAGGTCAACCTGCGCGCGGTGATGTTCCGTGGTGATGGCGACGACGTCGTCCTCGGCGGCGGCGACCTCGAAAAGGTCAAGGTCGAGGCGACGGTGACGGCCCACGAGCGCGGCGAGAAGATCCGCGTCTTCAAGTACCGCGCGAAGAAGGGCTTCCGCAAGCGCCAGGGTCACCGCTCGGAGCTCACCCGGCTCGAGGTGACGGAGGTCAAGCTCTTGACGCGCAAGCCTGCGGCGAAGAAGGACGACGCGCCGGCGAAGGACGAGGCGGCGACGGAGAAGAAGCCGGCCACGCCCAAGAAGCCTGCTGCTGCGAAGAAGCCTGCTGCTGCGAAGAAGCCGGCGGCGAAGAAGCCCGCCGCCAAGAAGCCGGCGAAGGAGCCGGCTGCAGAGAAGACTGAAGAGAAGGAGGGTTAGGCGAGATGGCGCACAAGAAGGGCCTCGGCTCGAGCCGAAACGGCCGTGACTCAAACCCGAAGATGCTCGGGGTCAAGATCTTCGCCGGCCAGAAGGTCGGCGGCGGCGAGATCATCGTTCGCCAGCGCGGCACCCGCTTTCGTCCCGGCGAGGGCACCGGCCTCGGCCGCGATCACACGATCTTCGCCACTCGGCCCGGAACCGTTGAGTTCTCAGCCGGCCACCGCGGCCGCGTGATCTCCGTCGTCGACGGGGAGTAGTCGCGTCAACTGACGGGTTCCTCTCGCCATGCGAGAGGTTCTCGTCGAGCCCTTAGCCTTTCGCGGACAAGGGCGGCAGTGTCGGCGCGTTCGATTACCACCTGCCTCCAGGTGAGGCGTAGGACCTCGAAGCCGAGAGCAGCGAGTCGCCGGTCACGCGCCCGATCGTCCTGCGCGGCGACCAACCCGCGGTGATATGCGTGGCCGTCGGTCTCCACGACGAGGCGCTGTGCGGGCCACAGGAAGTCGACCCTCATGTCCTCGATGAGGACATTCGTCTCCGGCGGCGGAAGCCGGTGTCGGCGGCAGAGCGCCAGAAACCTCAGTTCGAGCTCGCTCGCCGCTCGATCTCCGACGACTGCGGCTGCATTTACGGGAAGCTTGAGGTACTCGGCTTGGCGCAGCGCTCGTCGCAGTTCCCCGGGCTCTATCGTCGCGCGTAGATCCAGAAGGGTTCGCTGCGGTCGCGTGGCCGGGATGCGGCGGTGAGACGCGACGTCGTGCCCTTGCAGTGAGGGGATGCGATGGATAACCAGGCCTTCGCGAGTGGCCCTGCCGCCCGGCGTAGCCACCGTGACGTGGATCGCGCCGGACGCCGGCTCGAGCATCCGCCACAACTCCGCAGCGCTTCGATGGCTGAGGACACTTCCCTCACCGTAGGACAGCGTCGCCGCCTTCCACCGGGCGCTGAGCGACAGGGCCGTGTGTCCGACGGCGTAGACACCTCGATGGATCCTGTGCAGGCGCCCCGCGGCGACCCACCGGGAAACCGCCCTCTTGTCGACGCCCGCCCGATGAAGCTGACCGATCGTGATCAGCCCGTACTGGCGGCTCGCGATGACGTGAACCTCTCGCATACCGAGAGTAAGTCGTCAAACGGCCCGATCTCGCCCCCCATTAGGGTGGGTGCAGTGGTGGTGCGAACCGACGACGAGCTCGTTGCCGCTCTGCGCGCCGGCGATGAGGCTGCGTTTGCGGCCATCGTCGACGAGTTGTCGCCTGCGCTGATGCGAGTCGCGCTGATGCACGTACCGAGCCGGGCGGTGGCCGAGGAGGTCGTCGGCGACACGTGGGTCGGCGTCATCAGGGGGATCGATCGGTTCGAGGGGAGGTCCGCACTGCGCACATGGATCTTTCAGATCCTTCTCAACACCGCTCGTACCCGGGGCAAGCGCGAGAAGCGCACCCTGCCGTTCGCGTCGCTGCGCAGGCGGGCAGGCGAGGGGCGCGACGAGCCGGCGGTCGACTCGGATCGCTTTCAGGGGCGGCGCGGCGAGCAGCCGGGTGCGTGGGCCCGCCCGCCGCAGGAGTGGGAGGGAGCGCAGGCTCAGCTCGAAAGCGACGAGACCCGCCGGGTCCTGCTCGAGGCGATCAAGGCGCTACCCCCGCGCCAGCGCGACGTGATCGCCCTACGCGACCTCCAGGGCTATTCGGCTGACGAGGCGCGAAACGCCCTCGGGGTCAGCGAGACCAATCAGCGAGTGCTCCTGCACCGAGCGCGCTCGAAGGTGCGAGCAGCGCTCGAGGCGCATATGGAGGCTTCGAGTCCATGAGCTGCAAGGAACTGGTCGAACTGGTCACCGATTACCTCGAGGGGCGGCTTCCGGATGCCACGCGCGAGGACCTCGAAGCGCACCTCGCGCTCTGCGACGCGTGCAGCGCCTACATCGAGCAGATGCGTCTGACGCTGTTCGCGCTCGGGCGAATCCCAGAGGAGACGATCGCTCCCGCCGCGCGCGACGAGCTGATCGCGGTGTTCCGCGAGGTGCGGGCGAGCGCCTGAGCGCCCGCCCGCCTCTCAGCGAAACCGCCTACTTGCTGACCTTGAGGGTGCTGAAGACTCCGGCGTGGTCGGAGTCGTAGATGCCGTTCACCGGGGTCAGACCGGTGGCCGACGAGTTGACCAGCTTGACCTTCTTGCCCATGTTGGTCATCACGTGGTCGACCTGGTGGTCGAACGTGTTGGTGGGCGCGAACAGGTCGTTGATGCAACACGTGGTCGGTGCGTCGAGTGAACGCTCCTCGAAGCCACCGTCGAGCAGCGTCTGGTAGGCCTGCTCATCTCCGGGCTGCACTCCGGGAACGTCGGAGTTGAAGTCGCCAAGGAGAATCGTGCGCTTGGCGCTTGCCGGACCAGCGAGCAGCTCGGCCGCCTGCTGGGCGCGGATGCTGGGACGCTGTGTCTCGTCGTCAAACGCCTCGAAGTGGCTGTTGACGAAGCGGAACTTCGCCTTTGCCTTCTTCTTGCCCTTGCCCTTCGTGGCGGTCGCGTCCAGTGCGGTCCATCCGCGGGTAACCGGCACGTCGATGCCTGAGATGTTCGGCGTGAACAGGCTCGCGAAGGTGCCGCTCTGCGGCTTCTTGGTCTTGATGTTGACCTTCGAGTCCTTGTTGACGAGGATCACGTCGCGCATTGTCAGACGTCCCTGGATGTCGCCGCCGAACAGGCCGGTGTTCGGGTTGCCGTCGGTGTCCGCGGGAGCCTCGAAGTCGAACTCGACCTTCTCGACTCCGATCTTGTACTTGAGGCCGCGATCGCGGAGTGCATCAAGCAGCAACTGGAGGAAGTCATACCTCGTGTCGATCGCCGTGAACTGGCCGTCGGGGCCCTGGGCCGGAGCGCCGGGCGTCGGGTTGGTGCGCCACCAGGCGGCCTCCTGAAGGCCGATCAGGTCGGGCTTCTTGGCCTGGATCTCGCGGGCAAGGCCGATGGCCCGGCGCGGGAAGTCGGTCTTGTCGACCTCAGCGAGAATCGCCGCGTTGGCGGCGGTGAACTCCTGGAAGCTGTTTGCGTTCAGCGCCGGACCGAGGTCCGCGCCGAGGAATAGGTTGCGAGTCAAGACCTTGACCGGTACGGACTTGCTCTTCTTCTTTGCGTCGGCACCGGGCGCGGCCGCCAGGCCGGTCACGGCAACGATGCTGGCGAGGGCGGCTACCGCCCAAGCCCGTCGGCGGGTGCCGCCGACGGCAATGCTGTAACTCAACTGAGCTCCTCTCTCATGGACCGCTATCGGGTCCGTTTCCCTACAGCGCACAACATACGGGGCGCGCGCCGCTTCGAACCGCAAACACGCCTACCCTCAAATCGATGCTCCACGACCGCGCAAAGATTCATGTCGAAGCCGGCACCGGCGGCAACGGTGCGATCTCGTTTCGTCGGGAGGCTCACGTTCCGCGAGGGGGCCCCGACGGCGGCGACGGCGGGCGGGGCGGCGACGTCGTTCTCGTCTGCGACGGATCGCGACGCGATCTCGCCACCTTCCGTTACTCGCCACATCAGCGCGCCGGGCGTGGCGGTCACGGATCGGGAAGCCAGCGCCACGGCGCCCGCGGGGACGATGTCGTCCTGCCGGTGCCGCCGGGCACCGAGGTCCACGGGCTCGAGGGTCGACGCTACGACCTCGTCGAACCGGGTCAGAAGGCGATCGTTGCCGCGGGCGGCGTTGGCGGCCACGGCAACAAGCGCTTCACCAGTTCAACTCGTCAGGCCCCGCGATTTGCCGAGAGCGGCCTTGCTGGTGAGTCCGGATGGATCGAGCTGCGGCTCAAGCTGCTCGCCGACGCCGGCTTGGTCGGCCTGCCAAACGCCGGCAAGTCATCGTTGCTGCGACGGCTGACTCGGGCGGCGCCGAAGGTGGCGGGGTATCCGTTCACGACGCTTGAGCCCGTGCTCGGCACGATCGACGACGGTGATCGCCAGTTGGTCCTCGCGGACATCCCAGGTCTGATCGAGGGGGCGGCCGAGGGCGCCGGACTCGGCCATGAGTTCCTCGCCCACATCGAACGCTGCCGGGTGCTCGTGCACCTCGTCGCGCTCGACGAGCACCGCGCGGGTGCCGACGAACAGGCGGAGGGGCTTGCCGCTGCCTACGAAGCGATCCGCGGCGAGCTTGACGCCTACGGAGCCGGCCTCGCTGAGCTGCCCGAGATCCTCTGCGTATCGAAGGCCGACCTCGTGCCGGGCGAGAAGGTATCGGCCGTTTTGGAGGCGCTGGGCGACCGTGTGGAAGGGCGCGCCCTTGCCATCTCCTCGGCGACGGGCAGCGGGCTCGACGAGCTGCGTGCGGCGATCTTCGGGGCCGCCCCTGCCGAGGCGGTGGCCGCGCGCACGACGGCCGCTGAGCCGGAGTTCGAGGCGGAGCACCTGGTCTACACGCCGGCCGGGGACGGCGGATTCGATGTCGTGCCTGAAAACGACGCGTATCGAGTCACCGGGCGCGGGGTCGAGATGCTCGTCGCCCGCCACGATCTCTCCAATCTCGAGGCGCTCGCCTATTTGGAGCAGCGGCTGCGAGAGATCGGGGTAATCGCGGCACTTGAACGCGCGGGCTTCGAGCCCGGCGATGAGGTGCGCATCGGCGAGGAGGAGTTTGAGCTCGAATAGCCGTTCGCGGCTGCTCCGCTTCGCGTCCGCCGCCGACGGGCTTCGTGAGTAACCTCGCCCGCCGATGACGGTGGTGGTCAAGCTCGGTTCCTCGATCGTCGCCGACGATCGCGGCGAAGTGCGTGGCGACGTGCTCGACAGCGTCTGCGCGCAGGTCGGCGAGCTGCACGCCGCCGGCGAGGAGGTGGCGATGGTCACCTCGGGTGCAATCGCGCTTGGCTGGCGTCTGATGGAGCTCGAGCAGCGCCCGCACACGGTCGACGAGATGCAGGCGGCGTCGGCTGTGGGGCAGGGATCTCTGTTTCGCGCCTACGAAACACGCCTGGCGCGGGCGGATGTGCACGCCGCGCAGGTGCTTTTGACCTCACATGATCTCTCGGTTCGCATGCACTATCTCAACGCACGCCAGGCGCTACGGCGCCTCCTTGCCTGGCACGTGGTTCCTGTCGTCAACGAAAACGACACCACGGCGACCGACGAGATCACCTTCGGCGACAACGACTTTCTCTCCGCGCAGCTCGCCCTGCTGCTGGGCGCTCGTTTGCTCGTGCTGCTCACCGACACCGCCGGACTTCACACGGCGGATCCGGGCCGCGATCCCAACGCGCAGCGTGTTGCCGTGGTCGATGATTTCGCGGAGCTCGATCGCTACGACATCGGCGACCGCAGCTCGATGTATGGGTCGGGCGGGATGCGCAGCAAGGTTGCGGCGGCGGGCATGGCAAGCGCGGCGGGGATCCCGGCCGTGATCTGCAACGGCAACGAGGCAGGCTCGCTGATCGCTGCCTCGCGCGGAGAGGATGTGGGGACGCGTTTCGTTGCCCACCGGGAGCGCACGCCTGCGTTCAAGCTGTGGCTGCGCCATGCGAAGCCCACCCGCGGGCGAATCAGCGTCGACCAGGGAGCGGCACGAGTGCTGCGCGAGAGCGGCTCGAGTCTGTTGCCGGTGGGGATAGTCGGCGTGGATGGCGAGTTCGTCGCCGGCGATGCCGTCGACGTGATCTGCGACGGTGCGCTGGTAGGCAAGGGGATCGCCAATTACTCGGCGGCGGAGCTCGGCAGGATCAAGGGCATGAAGTCGACGGAGGTCACGACTTTGATGCCTGAGGCCACGGATGAGGCGATTCACCGCGATCGCTTCGTCCTCGCCTGAGCGCGGGAAAAGCGCCCGTTTCGCCGTTACCCTCTGTCGACGATGGCGATCGCAACGACCAGAAGCGTGGCGGATGCGTGTGCGGCGGCTCAGGCGGCGTCGCGGGTGCTCGCCAGCGCTGACACGTCGACGAAGAATCGTGTGCTTGGGCGGCTCGCGGAGCTGCTCGACGAGCGCGTCGAAGAGGTGGTCAACGCAAACGCGGCCGATCTCGGCGACGAGCGGGCGGCCACGCTTTCAAGCGCGCTTCGCGACCGGCTTGCGGTCACGCCGGAGCGGGTTGCGGCGATGGCGGAGGGTGTGCGCGCGGTGGCCGCGCTCGATGATCCGGTCGGCGAGGAGCTCGAGCGAAAGACTTTGGATGGTGGGCTCGACCTGCGAAAGGTTCGGGTGCCCCTCGGCGTGGTCGCGGTTGTGTACGAGGCGCGGCCGAATGTGACGATCGATTGCGCGGCGCTGACGATCAAGAGTGGCAACGCGATCGTGCTGCGAGGTTCGAGCTATGCCGAGCGGTCGAATGCGGCGCTGGCCGGGTTGGTGCGGGAGGCGCTCGTCGAGGCCGAGTTGCCCGCGGCGGCGGTTGAGCTGCTCGGCGGGGATCGCACCGAGCTCGAGCAGCTCGCGACGGCGGAGGGACTGGTCGATCTGATCATCCCCCGCGGGGGCGACGGACTGAAGCAGGCGCTGAAGGCGGTTGCAACGGTGCCGGTGATGTACGCCGCTTCGGGCAATTGCCACGTCTACGTGGATGCCGACGCGGACCTCGAGATGGCCAGGCGGATTGCCGTCAACGCCAAGGTTCATCGCCCCGGCGTGTGTAACGCTGCCGAGACGCTGATCGTGCATGCCGATGTCGCTGGCGAATTCTTGCCCGAAGCCCTTGCCGAGCTCGAGCGCGAGGGGGTCGAGTTGGTCGGCGATGGCCGCGCGCAGGCGGCAGCGCCGAGCGCCGCGGTTGGCGACGCCAAGGACGCGGACTGGGATACCGAGTACCTCGATTTGAAACTGGCCGTGGGTGTTGTGGATTCCCTCGATGAGGCGATCGATCACGTCAATCGACACGGCAGCGGCCATTCGGAGGCGATCGTGACGGGATCCGACGTGGCAGCTGAACGATTCACCGATGAGGTCGATGCCGCCGTGGTCTACGTGAACGCGTCGACCCGCTTCACCGACGGCTTCGTCTTCGGCATGGGTGCTGAGATCGGCAACTCGACGCAAAAGCTGCACGCGCGCGGTCCGATCGGGATGCGCGAGCTGACGACCACGAAGTACGTCATCCACGGCAACGGCCAGGTCCGGGGGTAGGCGTCTCCGCACTAGGGATTCTCGGAGGCGCGTTCAACCCGCCCCATATCGGGCATCTCGTGCTTGCTCAGGAGGCTGCGTTCCAGCTCGGGCTCGAACGGGTCCTGCTGGTGCCTACGGGGGAGGCGCCGCACAAGCTGATCGAACCGGAGCCCGGACCGGAGGTACGCCTCGAGATGACGCGCATGGCGGCGGCGAATGATCCGATGCTCGAGGTCATCGATTGGGAGGTGGCGGGCGAGGGCCCGTCCTTCACCTATCTCACTCTTGAGAGGCTGCTCGAGTATCACCCAGATGATGAGAAGTGGCTGTTGATGGGCGCGGATGTGGCGGCATCGCTGGAGTCGTGGAAGCGGCCGGAACGGGTCGTCGAGCTGGCGCGGGTCGGGATCGCCGCGCGTCCTGGAACGCCGATCGCCAACGCGGAGGCGGCTCTGGAGCGACTCGGAGTGGGGGAGCGGTCTGAGATCGTCCGGATGCCGGAGATCGACGTTTCATCGACGGGTATCCGCGAGCGCGTCGCTGGCGGAGGCCCGATTCGCTACATCGTTGCTGACGGGGTGCGCGAGGCGATCGAGCGGCGCGGCCTCTACCGCGAGGCGGTGACCGCGTGAGCCCCGCGCCTGAACAGCGTCGTCAGGAGGTCGCGGAGGAGGCGCGCCCGGATTCGGCCGACCTGGCGCGCGCCATCGCGGCGATCGTCGACGACAAGCTCGGCGAGGAGATCGTCGCCGCCGACGTGCGCGAGCTGGTGTCCTACGCGGACTTTCTGGTGATCGCCACGGCGCGCAACGAGCGTCTCGCGAAGGCGATCGTCGACGACGTCCGGCTGCGGATGAAGCGCGACTTCGGGCTGTTGCCGTCGCGCGTTGAGGGCGAGGCGGAGGCGCGCTGGGTGCTGGTCGACTATTTGGACTGCGTTCTCCACGTGCAGGTTCCGGAGATGCGAGAGCGGTATCGGCTCGAACGGCTGTGGGGCGAACGAGGGCGATTGGATCTCGGACTCGGCGAGTCGGCCGCCGACGCTGATTAGCGCACCCGATCCGTCCGGCCGCGGGCCTACTTTTCGTCCATCGCACGCGAGAGGCTGAGACGGTCGCTGCTGGGTTACCGGCGCGAGGATGTAGACGCGGCGCTGGCGCGGCGTGATCAGGCGTTGAACGACAGCGCGAACGCGCTGGCCCGCCATGCCGCGGAGCTGGAGCATCGGCGTCAGCGGATCGATGAGCTTGAGCGTTCGGTGGCGTGGCTCGCGGATCGGGTGGTCGCGAGCGAGCGCGCGGCGCAGGCGATGCGTGCAGAGCTCGAGGAGGAGCGGGGGAGGGGCGCGGAGGTCGAGACGGCGCTGACCGCACTGGCGATGGAGCTCGATGGGCTTCGCAGTTCTGCGCGCGGTCAGGCGACGCGAATTCGCCTGCGGGCGCTGCGCGATGCGGCCGAGTTGGCCGATCGGGTTGCCGAGGTCTCGCGCCGCCCTGTGGAGACGAGGGACAGGCTGATCGACGCGCTGCATGAGTCGATCAAGCGGATTGCCCGCGCCGATGGTGAGCCGGAGCCCGCGTTGGCGGAGTTCGCCGCGGCCGTGCAAGCGAATGGTCATGGCGAGGTCGAGGCGGAGGATCTTTTCAACGGGATGGTCGAGGTCGAGGTGGGACCGTTGTCGGACTTCTCGCAGCTGGTCGGGTTCGAGGACGCGGCCGGCGGGATCGGGGCGACCAGCGAGATTTCGGTGAAGCGGTTCGCGGCGGGTCGGGCGACGCTGGAGATGCGCCTCGACCAGCCGGTTGAGCTGCTGCGCGAGCTCGAGGAGCGGGCGCCGTTTGAATTCAGGGTGCGCGGCCGGCGTTTTGACCGGTTGGTGCTCGAGGTCGAGGACGGCGAGCTGGCCGAAGAGGGCGAGCTGACCGCCTAATCGGACCGGCGCCGGTCGCGGCCGGCTTGATTACGATCGGCCGGGATGGCTGGGAGAGGCCGACGGGGGATGCTGGCGCTCGTCGCCGCGGCATTGGCCGTGTGCTCGGGCCTGGTCGCTCAGGCGCCGGCCGCGCCGCCGCCGGGGGTTTCGTACACGCAGTACCTGCCGGCGTTGCCGAGTCCGAATCAGGCGCATCCGAACCGGATTGCGAACTGCAAGGTGGCGAAGTTCAAGTGCGTGCGCGTCGAGATCCAGCGGATGGTCGCGATGCAGAACAAGCTGGGCTGCGATCACCGCGCGGTGTTCGACACGACGTACCTGGAGTTGACGCGGACCGCGCGCGACGCGCTTGTGGCCGATCCGGCGGTGTTGAGGTTCAAGAAGTTCTTCTTCCGCGAGGACGCGCTGTTTGCCAACGTCTATTTCCGCACGATTCGGATGCACGAGCGCGGTGGCCCGGTGCCGGAGGCGTGGCGGATCGCGTTCGAGGCGGCGGCGAGCCCGGACGTAGCCGGCGTGCAGGACATGCTGTTGGGAATCAACGCACACGTACAGAACGACATGCCGTTCGTGCTGGCGCAGCTCGGGCTGCGAGACCGCAAGGGAAACTCGCGCAAGGTCGATCACGACAGGTTCAACGAGGTGCTCAGCGCGGGGTATGAGCGGGTTGTGGCGGCGGTCCGCGACCGCTACGACCCGCTGATCGGTGTCTCGAATCCGGACTTCCTTCCCGCCGATGATGTCGCCGGCCTCGAGCTCGTTCGCGAGTGGAGGGAGAACGTCTGGCGCAACGCGGAGCGCTTGGTGAACGCCGAAGACGGAGGAGGAGCGCGCCGAGGTTGCGGCCTCGATCCAGGCCTACGCCGCGCAGTGGGCGCAGCAGATCGCGACGCCCGCGATGCAGGACTACGGCCCGACTCGCGACGCGTACTGCAAACAGCAGCTCGGGCTCTGACGAGCCCGATTCCGTCCGCCACGAATGCGAACATGCGTTCGTGTCGGACCACGACCCGAACGTCAAGGGAAATGTCGCCGAACTGAAGATCGCGGCGGAGGCGGCTCGGCTGGGGATCCCGGTATCTCGCCCGATGACGGAGCACGAGCGCTACGACCTAATCTTCGAGCTAGGAGACGCGCTTCTTCGGGTTCAGTGCAAATGGGCTTCGTCGACCGGGGAGGTCATCACGGTTCGTTGTGTCACCAACCGCCGCGGACCCCAGGGCTTCATCCGAACCACCTACACGGCGGATCAAGTCGATGCGATTGCCGCCTATTGCGGAGACACGGACACTTGCTACCTCCTTCCGGTCTCCGTCACGGATGGGCGATCCCAGATCATGCTCCGGCTCACCGAGCCCAAGAATCGTCAGCGGGCGTGTCTAAACTGGGCCGCCGAGTACCAACTCGATGGGGCTGTAGCTCAGCTGGGCAGAGCGTCGCACTGGCAGTGCGAAGGCCGTGGGTTCGAGTCCCACCAGCTCCACTCTTCGGTGACGACAACGCTCGGGGCTTACGAGTATCGGCAGAAGATGGGCTGGTACATGGAACGTGCCTCTGGGGGCGAGACGTTTCTCATCACCCGCCGCGGCAAGCCGTACGCGCGCCTCTCGCCTCCGCACGAGCAGTTGATCGCGCCGTCATCCCCGCCCAAGCTCGAGGTCGTCGGATGACGATTCCCGCTCGCATCACCTTCGCGACGCTCGGCGCCCGCGACGTTCCCGCCCTCCAGGCCTTCTACGAGCGCTTGGGCTGGTCGGTCAACTTCGCCAACGACGAGGTTGCCATGTTCATGCTCGACGGCGCGAACCTCGCGATCTACTCACTCGAATCGCTCGCGCGCGATGCCAACGCGACTGAACTGCCACCGCCCCTCGCCTTCAAGGGCACCAACCTCGCGATCAACGTCGCCGAACCCGACGAGGTCGATGCCGTCATCGACGAAGCTCGCGACGCCGGTGCCACCATCCTCGCCGAGCCGGAGACGATGGACTGGGGCGGGCGCTCCGCCCAATTTGCCGATCCCGAGAACAACGCGTGGGAAGTCGCGTGGGTGCCCGGCTCCTCATTCGACGACAACGGCCAGCTCGTCTGGCCCGACGACGCCTAGCAACGGGGTTCCGCGGAACCGCCGCTAGCTTCCACGGCTTGCCCGATCCACCCGAACTCCCCGGCGTCAGCCACCGCTACGTCAGCGCCCGCGGTCTTCGCTTTCACATCGCCGAGGCCGGCCCGCCCGACGGCGACCCCGTACTCCTGCTCCACGGCTGGCCTCAGCACCACTACGAGTGGCGCCACCTCCTGCCCGAGCTCGCCAAGGACCACCGCGTTATCGCCCTCGACCTTCGCGGCTTCGGCTGGTCGGACGCGCCCCGCTTCGGCTACGACAAGGAAAACCTCGCCTCCGACGTGCTCGCCGTTCTCGACGCGCTCGAGCTCGACCGCGTCAAGCTCGTCGGCCACGACTGGGGCGGATGGATCGGCTTTCTGGCGTGCCTGCGCGAGCCCGACCGCTTTTCGCACTTCCTCGCGCTTGGCATCGCCCACCCCTGGCAGTCCATCGGCCCCGATTGGCGTCAACTGCCGCGCTTTTGGTACCAGCTCCTGAACATCACCCCTCTGCTCGGCTACGCGTTGCACCGCACCCGCGCCTACGTCCGTCTGATCCTCCAGGGCGGCACCGCAACCCGATCCGGATTCACGCCCGCCGAGCTCGACGCGTTCGTCGACAACCTCTCCGAACCGGCCCGCTCACGCGCCTGCGTGTCCGTCTACCGCACCTTCGTCCTACGCGAGGCACTCCCCGTTGCACGCGGCCGCTACGCGGGCACCCGCCTACGGACACCAACGCACCTCCTCGTCGGCGATCGCGATCCCGTGATCACGCCCACTCTCGTCGCCGGATACGAGGCCCATGCCGACTCGATGACGACCGAGATCGTCCCCAATTGCGGGCACTTCATCGCCGACGAGTACCCGGACCTCGTCGCCGCTCGCGCTCGCTCGCACTTCGCCTGACCGGCGCGCCGCAGCTGCCCGCCGGTTAGGGTCGCAGGCGAGAAAGGCAAGGAGAGGGGCGGGATGCGGCAGAGGCACAGGGGCAAGCTGGGCGTATGGGCGATCTGTGCAGCCATCGCGGCTTCGCTGGCGGTCGTCGCTCCCGCGGCAGCGACCATCGCCACCGTTCCGAATGACAACTCGGTGCCCAACGACCCGGCGGGCGACCTCGTCTGCACGCCGCAGGTCGGCGACAATGCCGGTGAGCGCTGGTGCTCGGGCATCTTCACGACCTTCGACGGGGCGCCGATCGATATCAACGTCGGCTTTCCTCCCGCGCCCCCATCCGGAGCCGACGGAAACTTCCCGATCGTCGGCGTATTCCACGGCTGGGGAGGAGCCAAGCTCGGCTTCGCCAGCGGCAATCTCCAGCAATGGCTCGACGATGGCTACGCCGTGTTCAGCATGAGCGACCGCGGTTGGGGCAACTCGTGTGGCGGGACCGATCCCAAGCGGCTACAGCCGGTCTGCGCCGAGGGCTACAACCATCTGATGGACACCCGCTACGAGGTCCGCGACGCGCAGGAGGTCTTCGAAGCGCTCGCCGACCGCGATGCGACCGGCGGCTCCGCGGGCGCCGGACTCATCGATCCACAGCGGATCGCCTCGATGGGGAGCTCATACGGGGGTGGCATCTCGATGGCCCTCGGTGCGCTGCGCGACCGCAAGATGATCGGCGGCGAGCTCGCCGGACCTGTCGACGGCACGCTTACACCCTGGCTCAGCCCGGAGGGGCAGGCGATGAAGATCGCCGCGGCAGCGCCCGACATCCCCTGGAGCGATCTGGCGGCCTCGCTGCAGCCAAACGGCTCGACCCTCGATTACGTTGCTGACGCTCCCTACCTAGGCCTCGACGGCCAGTTTCCGATCGGCGTCGAAAAGCGCTCCTTCGTGGCCGGCCTCTTCGGCCTCGGCGCCGCCTCGAGCAACTACGCGCCTCCGGGTACCGATCCCGACGCCGATCTCGTCAACTGGTACGGGCTGATCAACGGCGGCGAGCCCTACGACCAAAACCCGTTGGCCGCAGACATCATCGAGGAGCTCACCCGACACCACTCCTCGTACTACATCGACCACTCCGTGCCACCCGCGCCGATGCTGATCTCCAACGGCTGGACGGACGACCTCTTCCCGCCCGATGAGGCCATCCGCTACTACAACCGCACCCGCGCGCAGTATCCGGCGAATCCGATCTCGTTGATCTTCACCGACCACGGGCACCAGCGCGGCCAAAACAAGCCCGCCGACGCGCAGTTTCGAAGCCGCGAGGTGCACGCCTGGTTCGACCACTACGTCAAGGACGTCGGCCCAGAACCGTTCCGCGGCGTTCAGACCCTGACCCAGACATGCCCGGCCGCCACCCCGTCGGGAGGATCCACCGGCCCCTTCGACGACCTCGCTGCAGACGCTCCGTACCGCGCCGCCAACTGGGCGGCGATCGCACCGGGAGAGGTCCGGTTTAAGTCCGCTCCGGCGAAAACGATCGTCCCAGGGTCGAGCTCACCGACGGTTTCCCAGGCCTTCGATCCAATCGCCGGCTCCGGCGCCTGCGCGAGCGCGGCTGCAGCCGACCAGGCTGGAAGCGCCACCTACCGGCTCGACCCGGCACCCTCCGGCGGCTACACGCTCATGGGCTCGCCGACCGTGGTCGCCGAAGTCGCCGCTGCGGCGCCGACCTCCGAGGTCGTTGCGCGCCTCCTGGACGTCGACCCGGCGACCGGGCGACAGACGCTCGTCGCTCGTGGCGTACTTCGAGTCGGTACCGACCCGCCCCCGGTCTTCCAGCTGCACCCCAACGGCTGGAAGTTCGCCGCGGGCCATATTCCAAAGCTCGAGCTGCTGCCGTCGGACGAGCCCTATGCGCGTGCGTCGAACGTCCAGAGCGACGTGACGGTCTCAAAGCTCGAGCTACGCCTGCCGGTGCTCGAGGCGCCCGCTGATAGTGGTCCGGTGGCGGCACCGGCACCGAAGGTCCTACCGGACGACTTCGAGGTCGCGCCTGACTTCCCAGTGCCACCGAAAACCCAGCCCGGCGCAGGTCCGTCCGCCGCATGCGCAGAGCCGACGCGGGTGGGCGGTCGCAAGGCCGACTCCCTGCGTGGAACCGCCGGTGTCGACAACATCGTCGGAAAGCGTGGCGCCGACCGCCTGCGCGGGCGCGCGGGCAACGATTGCCTGAACGGCAACCAGGGGCGGGATCGCGTCAACGGCGGTGCCGGCGACGACCTGCTGCGTGGCGGCGCCGGAAACGACGTCGTGCGCGGCGGCAAAGGCGACGACACGATCAACTGCGGCCAGGGTCGCCGAGACGTTGCGGTGGCCGAGCAGTACGAGACCGTGACCGGTTGCGAGCGCGTCCGGCGGCCCTGAGCTACTCGACGCTTTCGGTTGCCTCGACCCCGCGAGCGACCTCGCAAGTGTTGCCGATCGTCTCGAGCATCTGGCGTACCTCGCACGGATTGCTCCCGAGCGCCGGCAGGAAGTCCTCGGCGACGCCTCGCGCATAAACGGGCCACATCAGCTCGAGCATCTCCGCGCCCTCGTCGGTCAGCCCCACGTGAAAGCTGCGTCGATCGCTCGGGCAGCTGCGCCGTTCGACGAGTCCCTTGCTCTCGATCCTGTCGATCAACCGGCTCAGTCCACTGTTCGACAGCAGCACCCGCTCGGCCAGCTCCACCTGCTTCAGGGTGGTCTCAGGCGCATCGCGCAGCGCGGCAAGCACGTCGTACCACGCGAGCGGCGGTAGGCCCTCGTCCTCGAGATCGCGTGAGATGCGCCGCAGCATCGTCGAGTGCGCTCGCAGGAAGGCCCGCCACGCAGCCAGTTGCTCCTGATCGATCGGAATCTTCGTCGTCGTTTCCGTGGGCATGCATCAAATGATACTCGGGTTCGTTGACGTTGCAACAACCCTCCTGGTACAGTTCCTTGCAGACGCAACAATTGCAATCGCACAAAAGGAGCTTTGATGACAACAGCAACGACGGGCCACGGTGAGATCACCGCCGGCGCCTACAAGGTGGACCCAGTCCATTCCAACGCCAGCTTCGAGGTCGAGCATTCAGGCATCGCGCTGTTTCGCGGCGGCTTCCGACCGGTCAGCGCGAGCCTCGCGGTCAACGACGACGGTGAGCTCACACTCACCGGATCCGTCGACGTGACGGCGATCGCCATCGACGACCCGAACCTGCGACCGCACCTGCTCTCACCGGACTTCTTCGACGCCGACCGCAACCCGACCGTCGACTTCCGCTCAACAGAGGTGACCGGTGCGGGCGATGACCTCACCGTCAAGGGTGAGCTCTCGATGGCGGGCGTCACGCTCCCCGTCGAGGCCACCGGCCGCCTGCGGGGGCCGGTCACCGGGCCCGGTGACATCGAGAAGATCGCGCTCGCACTCGAGGCCACCATCGACCGCACCGCGTTCGGAATGGTCTGGCAGATGGATCTTCCGGATGGCAACAAGGCACTTGCCAACGACGTCAAGCTCATCGTCGAGCTTGAGCTCGACAAGGCTGCATAGCCCTCATGCGAATCCTCGCGATCCCGGGCAGTGTTCGCCGCGAATCCCACAACCGCAGCCTGCTCCGCCATCTTGCGGAGCAGGCCCCGGTCGGGGTGGTGGTCGAGCTCTGGGACGGCCTCAAGACGATCCCGCCCTACGACGAAGACGACGACGGCGAGCTGGCCCCGGCCTCGGTTCGCGACCTTCGCGATGCGATCGCCGCCGCCGACGGTCTCCTTCTCGCAACGCCGGAATACAACTCATCAATCCCCGGCGTCCTCAAGAATGCGCTCGACTGGGCATCGCGCCCGCGCGCATCCACGCCGATTCAGGGCAAGCCGGCCGCCGTCGTCGGCGCCTCGACCGGCAGCTTCGGAGCCGTATGGGCGCAGGCGGAGCTCCGCAAGGTCCTTCGGTCAACCGGCGCGCGGGTGGTCGAACTCGATCTCTCTGTTGCCAGGGCTCACGAAATCTTCGACGAGGCCCACCCGGCGGCGATCGCCGACCACGACGAACGGGTCGCCGAGGTCCTTGAAGCGCTTGCCGCCGAGGTCGCGCTCGATTTGAAGCTAGCCGTGGCGGCTTAACCGCCGCGCTGCGTCGAGCGCCGGTCGCGAACGGCGGTCGAGGTGCCGTGCGACGCGCCACCGCGCGCCCGAGAACCCTAGGTTCGCCACCTTTACGAACCCGAGCTCGTCCTCGCGCAGGGCGAGGAGAAGGTGCGCGACTCGATCCGCGGCCGGAAGCTCGGTGTTGTCGCCAACCCGCACGCACCAGCAATCGATGCGCCGCCCTCCAGGGCGTAGCAACAGCGCTCCCTGCTCGCCCACCAGCCATGCTCCAAGCCTTCCGCGCTGCAACGCCAGGCCGGTCGCGCTGACGAGATCGCGCTCGCCGTGGCCGACGAGGTCGCCGAGAAGCCCCAGCGCCACCCGCTCAGCCGCCCCATCGGCCTCGCCGCGCCTCGCAGCACTTCGGTCGCTACCGATCGGGACGACCTGCCGCGCGCCGCGCTTAGCCTGAATGCGGGGGATCAACCAGGCGTGGGCGAAGCAGATCGCCGCCACCGCAAACAGCAACGGCTCGATCGCGAGGAGCGCGATCCCGGGAGCGACGAAGACGAAGACGATCCATGCCGTCCAGGCGGTCCAGCGTCGCTCGTCTCGGCGGATCGTCGCGGCGCTCGCGTCGGGACGCCAGAAGAGCCGCTCAGCCTCCTCCAGGCGCCCGGCCGCGACCTCGGCGGGTTCCTCGGGTGCGAGCGCTCGGTCCACGCTCGCGGCTCAGCCCCCGGCGATCGGGCGGCGCATGACGACCAACTCGGCGTCAAGCGGCAGCTCGCGCACGACCTCGGCTGTGCCGTCGTCGTAGCTCACCGAAGCGACCATGCCGAGCTCGAGCTCGCGCCGGAATGCAGCGACCGCAGCCTCGGTCGGGTCCTGATCTCGCGTCCACTCAGCGAGCGTTGTGTGACCACTGCGGTCGAGCCTGATCAAGCGTCCCATCGCGACCTCCTCGAGAATTGAACCCGGCCAATCGTAATATCGGGCGCTCATGAGCCACGACCGCCCCTACGAGCCCCACGAGATCGAGCGCCGCTGGCAGGCGGTCTGGGCCCAGGAGCGCACATGGGAGGTGCCGAATCCCGGCGAGCCCGGCTTCGACGCTGCGAAGCCGAAGTCGTACGTGCTCGAGATGCTCCCCTACCCATCCGGCGAGCCGCACGTCGGCCACCTCAAGAACTACACGATCGGCGACGTGCTCGCCCACTATCGGCGGCGCAACGGCTTTCAGGTCATTCACCCGATGGGTTACGACGCCTTCGGCCTGCCGGCGGAGAACAATGCGATCAAGACCGGCGTACCGCCACGCGAGGCGACCGAGGCATCGATCGCCTCCTACAACGAGCAGTTTCGCGCCTGGGGAATCTCAATCGACTGGTCGCGTGAGGCCTCGAGTCACGAGCCGTCCTACTACCGCTGGACTCAGTGGATCTTCCTGCGCCTTTACGAGCGTGGTCTCGCCTATCGACAACAGGCGGCGGTCAACTGGTGTCCGAAGGACGCGACCGTGCTCGCCAACGAGCAGGTCGTCGACGGTCGCTGTGAGCGCTGCGGCACAGTCGTCGAGCGCCGCGAGCTCGAGCAGTGGTTCTTCAAGATCACCGACTACGCCGACCGGCTGATCGAGGGCCTCGACGAGATCGATTGGCCGGCGCACGTGAAGACGATGCAGCGCAACTGGATCGGGCGCTCCGAGGGCGCACGCGTCGAGTTCGTCTGCGAGGAGGCCGGGGTTGCCTACGAGGTCTTCACCACCCGTCCCGACACCCTCTTCGGGGCCACCTTTTTCGTGATGGCGCCTGAGCACCCGGACGTGCTCAAGCTGAGTGACTCACCCGAGGTTCGCGCATACGTGGAGCGTGCGACCGCGACCACCAGCGACGATCTCGAGCGCGAGGATCCACACCGCGAGAAGACCGGCGTCCCGCTGGGCGTCACGGTCACCAATCCCGTCAACGGCGAGCAGATCCCGATGTACGTGTCGGACTACGTCGTCATGGGCTACGGAAGCGGGGCGCTCATGGCGGTACCCGCCCACGATGAGCGCGACCACGAGTTCGCGACCAAGTTCGGGATCGAGATCCGCGAGGTCGTCTCCGGTGGCGCCGACATCCAGGCCGAGCCGTACACGGGCGACGGGCCGCTCGTCAACAGCGGCCGCTTCGACGGCAAGAACAACCGGGAGGCCTACGGCGAGATCGTTGCGTGGCTCGCGGACGAGGGCAAGGGTGAGACCGCTGTCAATTACCGCCTTCGCGACTGGTTGCTCTCACGCCAGCGCTACTGGGGCTGCCCGATCCCGATGATCTACTGCGAGACCGACGGGCTCGTGCCGGTGCCCGACGATCAGCTGCCGGTCGAGCTGCCCGACGTAGAGGACTACGCGCCGAAGGGCCAGAGCCCGCTCGCGGCGGTGGATGACTGGGTCAACGTCGAGTGCCCGGTGTGCGGTGGCCCAGCCCGCCGCGAGACCGACACGATGGACACGTTCGTCGACTCGTCCTGGTACTACCTGCGCTACCTCGACCCGAACGACGACGACGCCCCGTTCGCTCGGGAAGCGGCCGACTTCTGGATGGCGGTCGACAACTACATCGGCGGCGTCGAGCACGCGATCCTGCATCTCATGTACGCGCGCTTTTTCACCAAGGCGTTCGCGGACATGGGCATGCTCTCGGTGCAGGAGCCGTTCGCCAGCCTCTTCACCCAGGGCATGATCACGATGGGCGGCGCGAAGATGTCCTCGTCGAAGGGCAACACGGTGAGCGCGATCGAGACCGTAGATAAATACGGCGCCGACACCGCCCGCGCCTACGTCTGCTTCCTCGGCCCACCTGATCGCGGTGGCGACTGGGTGCCCGAGGGCGTTGAGGGTGTGCACCGCTTTCTCGTGCGTCTCTTTCGCCTCTGTGGGGAAATCGCCGACCGCACCAAGCCCTCGGCCGGTGTGCCGAACCCAACTGGCGCCGCCCTCGAGCTGCTCATCAAGGCCAACTGGGCGATCGACAAGGTCAGCCGCGACATCGAGGCGTTTCAGCTGCACACCGCGATCTCGGCCGTGATGGAGCTGGTCAACGAGGCCTACCGCGTCAAGGAATCGCTTTACGGCGACCCCGAGGGCGAGGCAACCCTGCGCTTTGCGACGGCAACAGCTGCGTCGTTGATCTTCCCGTTCGCGCCTCACATCGGAAGCGAGGTCTACGACGAGCTCACTGGATCCCGAGTTTGGGAGCGGCCGTGGCCCGAGGCCGACGAGTCACTGCTCGTCGCCGACGAGGTCACTCTCGTGATTCAGGTCAATGGCAAACGGCGCGATCAGCTCGTGGTCGGAGCCGACGCCTCCGAGGCCGAGGTTCTCGAGCTCGCCCGCGCGACCGAGGGCGTCCAGCGGCACCTCGACGGCGGGGAGATCGTGAAGGAAATCTTCGTCCCCGGGCGACTCGTGAACCTGGTCATTCGCTGAGCGAAGCCGCGCCGCGCCGCCGCTGAGGCGCCGACTTCTGGTACAAAGCGCGCGTGCTCGTCAGGCGCCTTTCCGACGCAGCCGTGACCGAGGTCCATGGGCTTCGTCCGCACATCCTCATGGACGCGGGTGAACTCGGTTCACGTCATCTCTCGGTGAACTGGCTCGAGGTCCCCCCGGGGGTCAGGGAAGAACTGCGCTCACACGAGGAGGCCGAACAGGTCTATGTGGTGGTCAGCGGCACCGGCACGATGTCGGCGACCGGCGACACGCAGAGCCTTGGAACAGGCGACCTCGTGCTGATCCCGCCCGCGACGGACCATTCCGTCGCCAACGACGGCGAGGAGCCTCTCGCGCTCGTCTCCGTCCAGTCCCCGGCCGTCTCGGCGGACGAGCTCTACAGCCGGCGCCTTGCCACGCAGGCGACCGGCTACGACGATTACGACGACGAGTAGTGGGGTCCTCGTGATCCGCCGGCGCGTGATCGTCAGCGGCCGGGTGCAGGGTGTGTTCTTTCGCGACACCATCAGCGGCGACGCCCGCGCGAGGGGCGTGGCCGGGTCGGTCGCCAACCTCGACGATGGCCGCGTCGAGGCCGTCTTCGAGGGCGAGCCCGAGGATGTCGAGGCGCTGATCGAACTCTGCCGGCGGGGTCCGGAGCGGGCCGACGTCGAGGATGTCGAGGTGCTCGAAGAGGAGTTCGAAGGCCTCGAAGGCTTTCGCGTCTCGTGACTGAGTAGGCGCATTCGTTCACCACCCGCGCGCCGCGCTCGGCGACGCTGGGCCGGTGGCACACCTCAGCCGAGCCCAGCTACTCGTCTACGGCACGGTCGCCGTTGCCGTGCTCCTGCTCGGCGCGCGCTGGCTCGGCTCCGGTGGGTCGGATGGCGGCTCCGCCTTCGGCGCGGTGAGTGCCCCGCGCGCTGATGCGGGTGAGCATGGGGTGGAGGTCGATCAGGGCTCCGGCGGCTTGGTCGTCCACGTGGCCGGGGCGGTCCGCGAGCCCGGCGTCTACCGGCTCGCGGTCGGGTCACGAGTGACTGAGGCGGTCGAGCGGGCGGGCGGACTCGCCGGCGGCGCGGCGCCCGATTCGATCAATCTCGCGGCGAAGCTCGCCGACGGTCAGCAGGTGGTCGTACCGGGCGCGGCCGCGACACCGGGAGGGGCGGGAATGGTTGCGCCCGGCGTTGCTGATGGGCCTATCAGCCTCGGCACCGCGACGGTGGAGCAACTCGACACGATTGAGGGCATCGGCCCTGTGACGGCTGGCGACATCATCGGATTCCGCGACGAGCGCGGCGGGCTCGCGTCCGTCGACGAGCTCGATCAGCTCAGCGGCATTGGCCCGGCGACGATGGAGGCCCTCCGCGCTCGGCTCCAGCCATAGAACGCGATCCCCGCCTCGGTCTCGTCGGTCGCTTCGCGGCCCTTGGCGGCGTCGGCGCCGGCCTTGGTGTCTCGCCGTTCGTGCCCCAGCCCGCGCCTGGTATCGGGCTCGCGATCCTCGCGGGAGTGGCCGGGTTGGCGCTGTGGATGACCGCCCCGCGAGGCCGGGTCGGAGCCGCGGCGCTCCTCTGGGCGGGCTGCGTCGTGCTCGTGGGCCTGGGAATGGGCGTGGCGGTTGGCGGCGCCCGGCTCGCGGCGATCGACGCTGGGGCGCTGCGCCCGCCGATCGGCGAGCAGGTCACCGTTCGCGGTGAGATCGCATCCTTTCCTCGCTCCTCGCAGGGCAAGGTCGGAGTCCTCGTCCACACCCCTGTCGGCCGGATCTGGGTCGTGTCCGGTGAGCCGGTTGGCGAGCTCGACGTCGGTGCCGGCCTCGAGGCCACAGGAACCATCCGCGCCCCTCCCGGATGGCAGGCGAGCTTCTACGAACGGCTCGGGGTCGCCCGGCTGCTGGCGGCTTCCGAGGTGCGGTCGCTCAGACGACGCCGCGGCGGGCTCGCCGGTGGAATCGACGCGATCCGGCGCCGCTCCGAGGCTGCGCTCGTGCGCGGCACACCCGAGGGCTCCGCCAACTTGCTGCGGGGCTTCGTCCTTGGGCAGGACGACCGCATTGACGATGCCACCCGCGAGCGCTTCAAGCGATCTGGGCTGGCGCACCTGTTGGCAGTCAGCGGGCAGAACGTGGTCCTCCTCGCGATCCTCGGCGCGGCCGTCTGCGCTCTGCTCGGCGTCTCCTTGCGCGGTCGGCTGTTCGTCGTTCTGGCTCTGATCGCCCTCTACGTGCCGCTCACTGGAGCCGGACCGTCAATTCAGCGCGCCGGGGTGATGGGTGCGGCCGCGATCGTTGCGGCGCTGGCGAGTCGCCCCGCGAGCCGCTGGTACGCCCTTCTGCTCGCCGTCGCAGCGACGCTCGCGCTCAACCCCCGTGCCGGTGGCGACATCGGCTGGCAGCTCAGCTTCGCGGCCGTGCTCGGGATCCTCCTGTTCTGCGCGCCGCTCGCGTGCGTGCTCGCCGGGCCCCAGCCCGGCGTCACCCGCCGAGTGGTCGCTGAGGCCGCCGCGCTGACGATCTCGGCGACGCTTGCGACCGCACCGCTCACCGCGTTTCATTTCGAGACGCTCTCGCTGGTCTCGCTGCCGGCGAACCTGCTGGCGCTCCCGGCAGAGGCACCGGTGATGTGGCTCGGGATGCTGGCGGCGGCGGTCGGGCAGATTCCGTCGCTCCCAGTCGAGCCGTTGACCGGCCTCGCCGGGCTGCTGGCCGCCTATATCGATCAGGTTGCGGCCTGGACCGCGGGGCCGGCGTGGGCCCAGGTCGATCTGGGCGTCGGCGGGGCGCTCGCACTCGCTTGCGTGTACTTCGTGCTCGCCACAGGACTTCTCTGTGCACTGCGATCGGCGGCGCGGCGCGTCGGTCTGCGGCCGCTCGGGCGATCCGTGACCGCGCGCCGCCGGAGATCGAGATGGCATCTCGCCATTGCGGGCGCAGCTTCGGTCGCGCTCATGCTTGTCGTGGCCGTCGTCGGCTTGCCGTCAGAGCAGGGTTACCCCCGCGGCCTGCGAGTCGATGTCCTCGATGTCGGACAGGGCGACGCGATCCTGCTGCGCCCGCCTGGGGCGCCGGCGGTTCTTGTCGACAGCGGTCCGCCGGATGCGGATGTCGCGTCCGACCTGGCGGATCTCAACGTCGACGAGCTCGGCGCGCTGATTATCACCCACCCTGATCTCGACCACGTCGGCGGCGCGAGCGAGCTGCTGGCGCGGGTGCGGGCCGAGGCTGTGCTGTTCGCACGACTCGACCGCACCACCCGTACGGCGGCGGAGGCAGTCGGCGCCGATCTCGAGCGGGTCGCTGCAAACGCCGAGGTGCGGTCGGGGCAATTGCGCATGGACGTTCTCTGGCCGCCGCGCGATCGTCTCGGCCTCGGTCCGCCGGCGGAGGCCAACGAGCTCTCTGTGGTCCTGCTTGTCCGGTGGCGCGGTTTTCGCCTGCTGCTCCGCGGTGACGCCGAGGCCGAGTTCGCGCCCGTCGACCCCGGCGAGGTGGATGTTCTCCAGGTGGCCCACCACGGCAGTGAGGATGCGGGCCTCGAGGCACTCCTGGCGCGTGTTGAACCCGAGCTGGCGGTGATCTCGGTAGGGGATGACAACCCCTATGGACACCCGACAGCAGCGACGCTGGCGACACTCGACGCCGCCGCCGTGCCGGTGCGCCGCACCGACACCGACGGTACGGTCAGCATCGCCATCCGGCGGAGCTCGTGGGCGGTCGTTGAGCCCTGATCCGACCGCCGCCCGATCGTTTAGGGTGGCGCCGTCAGCAGGCCCAGCCGGGTCGAGACCCAGCTCCCAGGAGGGACTCACAAGATGGAAGCAAGCGGAAGCACCCCGAATCCGCCACCGGAGGACCGACCGGCAGCAACGCCTGAGACTCAAACCGCCACGGCGCCGCCACCCCCACCTCCGCCGACTGCGCGCGATGACGGGAAGGCCAGCGGCGGTTGGCGCTTCCTCAGCCTCGTCCTTGCTCTTGCGCTCGCTTTCGCCTGTGCCGTGCTTGTGATCGCGATGGCCGACATCGGCGACACCCCGACCTGCACGGACGTCCTCTCGGGCGAGGTCGCACCGCCGGCCGATAATGAGTGCTTCGACGGGTCCTCCGGCCAGAAGACCGCGAGCCTCGTGCTCGGCTGGCCGAGCGGGATCCTCGCCGGTTTCGCCGCGCTCGTCGCGCTGTATTTCGTCTTCACCGGCCGTCGCGGCCGTTTGCTGCTGCAGCTGACCGGGGCCGCTGTGGTCCTCGGCGCGCTCAGCATCGGCATCGGCAGCGTCTAGGCCCGCCCCAAGAGTCCTATCGCCGACCCGGCTGCGGCCGGGTCGGCGAATACACTCGGCGACCTTGGCCGGGTCGCGACAGAGCACCGAAATTGCGCCCGCGTACCTGATCGCGGGCACCGACGTCGCCAAGCTCGACGCGACGCTCGCGCGCCTGCGACATCGCGCTGAGGCCGAGGGCGGGCCCGGCGCGCTCGAGTCATTCGCGCCACCTCCCGGCTCGAGCGCTGGGCCTGACGCCGACGGGCTCCTTGCCGCGATACCGATGCTCTCGTTGACAGCTGGTCGCCGATACCTGCTGGCGGACGGTGTTGAGGGATGGTCGGCAAAGCAGGCCGCTCCGGTTGCGGCCGCGCTTGCGGACCTGCCCCCCGATGTGACCGTTGTGTTGGTCGCCCGCGAGCAGCCGCCGAAGCGCAAGGCGGCAAAGGCGCTCACCGACGCGGTGGCCGCCAACGGAGGTGAGGTCCTGACCTTCTCCGCGCCGAAGGCGCGAGATCTGCCGCGCTGGCTGGTGGCTGAGGCGCGCAGACGTGGTTTCGAGCTCGACGGCGACGCAGCCCAGACGCTCGCCGAGCGCATGGGTGAGGGGACCTCACGACTGGCAAACGAGCTCGACCGCCTTGCGCTCTGGGCCGAGCCCGGGACGACGGTCACCAAAGACGACCTCGAATCGATGGTGGCCGACACTTCCGAGGAGGTTGTGTGGGCGCTGTCTGATGCCCTCGTCGATCGCGATGCGGCCACCGCGCTGGCGGCAGCCGAGCGCCTTTCCGATCAGGGGGAGGGGGTCACAGGCCTCGTCTACCAGGCAGCCAAGCGACTGCGCGAGGCAAGCCTTGCGCTCGAGATGCTCGCAGGCGGCCGGCCGGCCGCGGAGGTCGAGAGGTCCCTGCCTATGCACCCGTACGCCGCGAAGCTGCTCGTCAGGCGACTCGGTAACCGCTCGCCAGCGCAGGTCCGTGCCGCGACCTGCGCCATCGCGGATCTCGAGTGGTGGACGCGCGGCGGAGCCGACTATCCCGAGCCCGTCGCCCTGACGCTGGCGATCCGGCGCGCTTGCGGCGGGTGACTTACGAAGAGGCCGAGGAGGTGAGGCGCGCCGCGCGGGCCTTCTTGCGAGCACCGGTGTTGCGGTGCAACGCGCCCTTGCCGACGGCGGTGTCGATTCGCGAACAGAGCGCCTTGTGCTCGGCCTCGACCGCGGCGGAGTCGCCCTCGGCGATCGCGGTCTCGAGACGCCTGAAGTGCGTCTTGATCGCGCTCGTCACCCGACGGTTCTCGTCATGCTCGCGCAATGAGCGGGCGTTGCGCTTCTTCTGTGAGGCGATATTGGCCATTTCGCGGTCGCCGACTATAGCGCCGAGGATTGCGTGAACGAGCGGGAGGATCGCGATACGGGGCTCTCCGACCTCGACGACGTTGCTGCGGCGGAGGTTCATCCCGAGGAGGAGGTCACAGCGCCCCGCCCACGCGCGGGTCGCCTCGCGCGGTCGACCGCGTTCTTCTCGATCGCGACCGCCGCCTCCCGCCTCGCCGGCCTGGTCCGCGAGATCGTCGCTGCTTCGTACTTCGGGATCAAGGGCCCGATGTCTGCGTTCACCGTCGCGTTTCAGGTTCCCAACCTCGTTCGCAGCCTCTTTGCCGATGCCGCGATCCAGGCCGCGTTTGTTCCGGTCTTCACCGAGAAGCTCGAGCGCGACAACCGCCGTGAGGCGTTTCAGCTCGCCTCGAACCTGATCTTCGTCGTCACGCTGATCCTCGGCGCGCTGACGGCTCTCTTCATCCTCATCGCACCATGGCTCATCCCGCTTTTCGTAACCGGCGGCGAGCGGATCGAGGACCTGACCGTGGGGCTCTCCAGGGTCCTGTTTCCGATCCTGCTCCTGCTCGGGGTCAGCGGCATGTTCGTCGGGATCCTCAACAGCTACGACCGATTCAGCGTCTTTGCGATCTCGCCGTTTTTCTGGAACGTCGCGATCATCGTCGTCTTGGTGGGACTGGCCCCGGCTTTCCCCGAGGCCAACCAGATCTACGCCTACGCCATTGGCGTGCTCGTGGGAACGTTTCTCCAGCTCGCAATTCTGGTGGCTGACCTGCGCAACACGCCCTACGGGGTTCGCGCGGCGCTGCTTGCACCGTTTCGAGGGCGGATCCGGGAGGCGTTTCGCGACGTAGACGTCCGGCGGGTGCTGATCCTGATGCTGCCGGTGACGATCAGCCTCGGGCTGATCAACTTCAACCTCCTGATCAACAGCGCTGCGGGCTTCCTTGTCTCCCCGCAGGCGCCCGCCGCGATCGACAAGGCGTTTCGCATCTACATGCTGCCCCAGGGGGTTTTCTCGGTTGCGGTCGCGACGGTCCTGTTTCCGACCCTCGCGCGCTATGCGGCGCGTCAGGAGTTCGACAACCTACGGGCGACGATGGCCAGCGGGATGCGGCTGATCGTCTTCCTTTTGGTTCCCGCCACCGCGGCGATACTCGTCCTCTCGGAGCCGATGATTCGCCTCGTCTATGAGCGCGGCGAGTTCGGCCCAGGCGCGACCAACCTCGTGTCGACGGCGTTGTTTTGGTTCGCGTTCTCGCTCCCGTTCAATGGGCTCTTCCTTCTGCTGACGCGCACGTTCTTCAGCCTGCAGCGTCCCTGGGTCCCGACCGCGATAGGCGCCGGCAACCTCGCCATCACTGCGATCGGGGCCTTCGCTCTCTACGGCCCCTTCGGGGTGGGAGGCATCGTCGCCGCGACCGCGATCGCGACGGCCGTGAGCGTCGCTGCTCAGGCGTACGTGCTTCACGGAGCGCTTGGACGGCTTGAGCTCGGGCGGCTCACCTGGACGAGCGTGCGGGTGCTTGCGGCATCAGCTGCGCTTGCGGCAGCCAGTTTCGGCGTGTGGGACGTTCTCGATGGGACCCTCGGCCGCGGCCTGGTAGGCCAGATCCTCTCGCTGGGCATCGCGCTGGTCGCCGGCGCGATCGTTTACGCCGCCGCCGTCGTCTTGCTGCGTATCCCCGAGGCCGACCAGATCCGAGCGCTCCTACGCCGCGATCGTGGTGCGAGTGACGCCGTCGTGGAGGGTGACGGGGACGGCGATGAGTACTACGAGGAGGTATCCGGTGAGTACGAGTACGAGGAGGAGGACTCCGGCGAGCACGAGTACGAGGAGGAGGACTCCGGCGAGTACGAGTACGACGAGCATGAGGAGAGGAGGAGGAGGAGGGCCCGGCGGCGCAGACGCAGGACCTGATCCGTGGGCTGGTCATCCTGCCCCAGAGCCCACGTGCCGGCGAGCACTTCCTACTCGATCGCGACGAGATCACGATCGGGCGCAACCCTGAGGCTGAGGTCTTCCTCGACGACCGCTCGGTGTCGCGCGCGCACGCCGTGCTTGTGCGCGAGGACGATGGCGGCTACCGGATCGAGGACCTCGGCGCCCGCAACGGCGTCTACGTCAACCGCCGCAGGGTCGAGGCGATGCGCCTTGAGGACGGCGATGAGATCCAGATCGGTCGCTACGCGATCGGCTACATAGAGCGCCCCTGACGCACGGCTCACGCCTGCGCAAGTTCAATTGCAAGTAAAGCATGTGTGACGGTGGTCACACAGCCGGTAACAAACGTTGCCGAGGGTGTTACTCAGACAAGCGCCGGCCACCTGCCGGCCACGCCCGCTCTAGCCCCGGCTTCCCCGGGCGCGGGTGACTGAAGGCGGTCGCCACGTAGGCGGCGCCGCGCGTCCCAGGAGGGCGCGCTTTCCGACATCAAGAGGGGTGAAACCCGTATGCCTCCAAGGCAGTTCAACACTCGCGTTCTCACGACCATCGCCGCAATCGGCGTCACCGCCGCGACCGCGTTTCCCGCGCCGTCAAGCGCGCAGCGATCCGACAACGGCGTCACGCAGGAGATCGGCCGGATCTCTCCCGATCTCGGGCCGTTGTTCGCGACCGCGAAGAAGGCCGAGCCGAAGGGCCCGTTTGTGCCCGTCGTCGGCAAGGTCGACTACGGCACGGCGGAGAACGGCTTCGGCGCCGCCCGCAGCGGGCACTCGCACGCTGGCCACGACATGTTCGCGTCGGCCGGTACCCCCGAGATCGCGGTGACCGACGCCGTGGTTCTCGAGACCGGTGCCGACGGCGGCCAAGGCAACTACGTCTACCTCTACGACGCCAAGCGCGACCGCACCTACGTCTACATGCACATGATCGCGCCGCCGATCGTGGCGCAGGGCGAGAAGGTCAAGGCCGGCCAAAAGCTGGGTGGACTCGGCTGCACCGGCTCGTGCTGGGGCGACCACCTGCACTTCGAGATTCGCGAGGGACGCGGCTACCAGGCGACGGCACTGGACCCCCTGCCGCTGCTGAAGGATTGGACGAGCCTCAAGCGCCCGCTCTAGCCCAGCGGTCGGCCATGGGTGCGCCCGTATCCTCCGCGTCCCCATGGACCGCATCCGCAACTTCTCGATCATCGCCCACATCGATCACGGCAAGTCGACGCTCGCCGATCGGATCCTCGAAATCACGGGAACGGTCGAGGCGCGCGATCACATGCCTCAGCTGCTCGACTCGATGGACCTCGAGCGAGAGCGCGGCATCACGATCAAGGCCCAGGCAGTGCGGGTCGACTTCGCCGCCGATGACGGCGAGACCTACCACCTCCACCTGATCGACACCCCGGGCCATGTCGACTTTTCCTACGAGGTGTCGCGCAGCCTCGCCGCATGCGAGGGCGCGGTGTTGGTTGTCGACGCCGCCCAGGGGGTTGAGGCGCAAACGGTCGCCAACACATACGCGGCCGTCGAGGCCGGGCTCGACATCGTCCCGGTCCTCAACAAGGTTGACCTTCCAGGCGCGGAGCCCGACCGCGTGATCGGGGAGATCGTCGACCTGATCGGGTGCGATCCGGCCGACGTGCTGCGGATCTCGGCGAAGACCGGGGAGGGGGTGCACGAGGTACTCCAGGCCGTCGTCGACCGCATTCCGGCCCCCGAGGGCGACGAGGCCGCGCCGCCGCGCGCGCTGATCTTCGACTCCGAGTTCGATCAGTACCGCGGCGTGATCGCCTACCTGCGGATGTTCGACGGTGCCTTCCGAAAGGGCGAGCCGATCATCGCCATGCAGACCGGCACCGAGGCGGAAATCGACGAGATCGGCGTCTTCAGCCCGCAGATGCGCCCTGTCGCGGGCATCGGCACCGGCGATGTGGGCTACGTGATCTCCGGCCTCAAGGACGTTTCGAAGCTGCGAGTCGGCGACACGCTGACCGCGAAGGCCAATCAGGCAGCAGAGGCGCTGCCCGGCTACCGCGAGGTTCAGCCGATGGTCTTCTCAGGCCTCTATCCGATTGAGACCGACCGCTACGAGGACCTGCGCGACGCGTTGGAGCGACTCGCCCTCAACGACGCCGCGCTCTCGTATGAGCCCGAGACCTCGCAGGCGCTCGGCTTTGGCTTTCGCTGTGGCTTCCTCGGACTGCTCCACATGGACATCGTCCGCGAACGCCTCGAGCGCGAGTACGACCTCGAGCTGATCTCGACGACGCCGAACGTGAGCTATGAGGTCACGCTGACCAACCGTGAGGTGACCGAGGTTCACTCGCCGGCCGAGATGCCCGACCCAGGCGTGATCGAGTCGATCTCCGAGCCCTACATCCGCGCCTCTGTGATCACCCGCTCGAGCGATGTGGGTGCGGTGATGGAGCTCTGCCAGCGAAAGCGCGGGACCCACATCGATATGCACTACCTCTCGCCCGAGCGTGTGCAGCTGCACTACGACCTGCCGCTCGCAGAGATCGTCCTCGACTTCTTCGATCAGCTCAAGTCGCGCACGGCCGGCTACGCCTCGCTGGACTACGAGCCGATCGGAAACCGCGACGGGAACCTGGTCCGCGTCGACGTGCTGCTCGCCGGCGATCGCGTCGACGCGCTTTCGCAGATCGTGCACAGCGATTCCGCCTACGAGGCCGGCAAGCACCTCGTCGCGCAGCTGCGCAAGACGATTCCGCGCCAGCAGTTCGACGTCCCGGTGCAGGCCGCGGTCGGCTCACGGGTCCTCGCCCGGGAGACGGTGAAGGCGCTTCGAAAGGATGTGACCGCGAAGCTCTACGGCGGCGACGTAACCCGTAAGCGCAAGCTGCTCGAAAAGCAGAAAAAGGGCAAGAAGCGGATGAAGCAGGTCGGTTCGGTCGAGGTTCCGCAGGAGGCGTTCTTGGCAGTGCTTCAGGTCGATGAGTGACGAGCGACTGAGCCTCCTTCAGGAGGGCATCGACGCCTTCAACCGTGGCGAAGGGGCCCCAGCGCTTTCGCTCATGGCCGAGGACGTCCAGTGCTTCGTCGCCTCGGACCTCATGAACCAGGGCACCTACACCGGCCACGAGGGCTATCTGGAAATGATCGGGGCATGGGGGGAGGCCTGGGAAACGGTCAAGGCCGAGGTGCTCGGCGCCGAGGAGCTCAACAACGACCATCTTCTCGTCGAGATCGACCAGCGCGCGGTCGGTGCTGGAAGCGGCGTCCCAGTGCAGATGACCATCTATTGGCTCTTTCGGTTCGTCGACGGGAAGGTCACTCGCTTTCACCTGTACGGCGACCGTGCGGCGGCGATCGACGCCGCTCAGAATTAGGATCAGCCGGTGGCGATCAAGACCGAAGCGATCGGCAAGACCTACGCCCCGGCCACCTATGCGGTGGGCCGCGAGAAGATCGCCGAGTACTCACACGCGATCGGCGCCGAGAACCCGGTCCATTTCGACCGCGACGCGGCCCAGGCTGCCGGCTATCGGGATGTCGTCGCACCGCCGATGTTCTGCGTCGTCTACTCGTCGCGCTCGGTCGGTCCCGCGGTCCTCGACCCGGAGGTCGGGATCAACTACGCGACCATGGTCCACGGCGGCCAGGAGTTCGTCTGGGGCGAGGCGGTATGTGCCGGCGACGAGATCACCACCGAGACGAAGGTGGTCGAGATCTACGAGAAGGACGGCAAGGGCTTCTACGTGTTCGAATCCGTCTCCTCGAACCAGGATGGCGACGAGGTCGTGCGCGGGACGTGGACCAACATCGTGAGAGGGGTCTGATGAGCGACGCAACGACGATCGAGGCCGGCGCGCCGCTGCCCGAGCTTCGGGTCACACCCGACAAGTACCTGCCGCACCGCTACGCCGGCGCCTCAGGCGACTTCAACCCGATCCACATCGACCCGGAGTTCGCGAAGGCCGTCGGCCTGCCGCAGAACATCCTCCATGGCCTCTGGTCGATGGCGCAGGTCGCCCGCGGCGTCAACCAGCTTGCAGACGGTGATCCTCGGGCCCTGAAGCGGCTCAGCGTTCAGTTCCGCGGCATGGGAGTGCCCGAACAGGAGATCGTCGTCTCCGGCTCGATCCGCGAGGTGGACGGCAAGCGCGTCGCGATCGAGGTCGTCGCCGAGCAGAGCGGCAACGCGATCATCCGCAACGCCGAGGCTGAGCTCGAGCTGTAGGCCCCGGGGCCTTACGGCCCGATGATGGAGTAATGGAAGACCGACCCGATTGGGATGGTCTGCGTGCTTGAGGCACACACCATCAGGTTCACGACGGCGCCGCCCTGGGATGTCGCACTGATCATCGTCGGGACGACAACTCCTCCGTTGTTAAGCACCGCGCCGCCCTGGTCGTTTGTGAGATAACCGACGACGAGGCTGCCGATCATGCCGGAGGGGGCGGGGTTGTAGGTAGCCATTCCCACCAGCTTGCAGTCGCCTGCGTCCACCGTAATCGGCGCTCCGGCGACCGTCCTCGTGCCAGCGTTGATGTTCCCGCCTAGGTCGTGCAGGCGGAGACTGAAGTCTGCGACCGTGCCGGTGGACACCGCCTGATCGGCGACCTTGCCCGCGGTCACCGCACCGTCGGCGATCTCGCCCGCGGTAACCGCGCCATCGGCGATCGTGCCAGTGTTCACGGCGTCGCCTGCGATCTTGCCCCCGGTCACCGCACCGTCGGCGATCGTGCCGGTAATCACCGAGCCGTCGGTGATCTTGCCCGTCGTCACCGCGTTGGCGGCGATCTCGTCCGTGGTCACCGCGTCAGCCGCAATCACCCCGGTGGTCACCGCGTCGTCCTGGATCTTCGAGCCGGACACGGCGCCGTCCTTGATCTGCTTGCTCTTCACCGCCGTCGGCTTGATGTGCTTGGAGCGCACAGCGTTCTTCTCAATGTCGCGAGAGCCGATCGTCGCGGCGGCGTAGGCACCCCCCGCGAGAGCCGCGAACATCGCCAGGGTCGACATCACGTTGGCGTAAGTGAGCCTGGTCATGAGCTTCGTATCGAGTCGCCTCCTGGGCGGTGGCGCCATCGTGGCTCAATACTAGTCCCGGGCCGATCCTAGAATCAGGACCATGCTCACCGAGCGCCAGCAGCGGATCCTCAGCCTCGTGGTCGGCGGATATCTCGATTCCGGAAGGCCGATCGGATCCGCCGCGATTGCCGAGGACCCGGATGTGGAGGCTGGGCCCTCCACGGTGCGCAACGAGCTCGCGGCGCTCGAGCGCGAGGGCTACCTCACCCATCCGCACACCTCCGCGGGCCGCGTGCCGACGGATTCGGGCTACCGGTTCTACGCCGACACGCTGCTCGTCTCGGGCGCGAAGCGGGCGGCCGGCTCGGAGACACTTGACCTCTCGCAGATGCGGCGCGAGATCGAAGAGGCCCTGCGGGAGACGACCGCGACGCTCTCGCGTATGACCGACCTGCTTGCGGTCGCGACCGCGCCGCCACCGTCCGCGGCAAGGGTCCATCGCGTCGAGGTGTTGGAGTTGCAGCCGGGCGTGGTGATGGTTGTCGTCATCGCCTCCAACGGCGCGGTGGCCAAGCGCATGTTCAACTTCGACCGCGCGGTCGACTCGGGCCTGGTCGAGTGGGCGTCGAGCTTCCTCAACGAGCGCCTGAGCGGTCTCGCCCTCGGAGCGCGGATGATCGGCAATCGCCTCGACGACCCGGAGCTGGGTCCCGCCGAGCGTGCCTTCCTTGCCGAGATCAGCGACGCCTTCACGGGCCTGGCCACGGAGGCGGCGGACGATCTCTACGTCGATGGGGCGGCGAAGCTCCTCTCGGCCGAACACGCGCCGGATCTGCCTCGGGCCGACTCGCTGATGCGAGCGCTCGAGCGCCGCGCGACCCTGCTCGAGGTGCTGCGCACGAGCCTGGACGAGCGCTCGGTGTTCATGTGGATCGGCGGTGAGAATCCGTCTCCGGACCTGCGCACGGTCAGCGTGGTCGGTGCCAATTACGGCCTCGGCTATCGCAACCTCGGAACCGTCGGCGTGGTCGGCCCACTGCGCATGGACTACGCCACGGCGATCTCGTCGGTGCGTGAGGCTGCGAACGAGCTCTCGCGCTACTTCGAGTCGGTTTACGAGTGAGCTCCCAGGCCACCCCGCGCGACTACTACGAGGTCCTCGGCGTCGGCCGGGACGCGAGTGAGTCCGAGATCAAGAAGGCCTTCCGGGGTCTTGCGCGCCAGCTGCATCCCGATGTCAACAGGCATGACCCGGACGCCGAGGACAAGTTCAAGGAGGCTGTCGAGGCATACGAGGTCCTCTCCGACGCTGAGCGTCGCCGCACCTACGACGCGTATGGGCATGAGGGACTGCGCGGCGGCGGCTGGGCTCCGCACGCGTCCGGTTCGATGGAGGACATCCTCTCGAGCCTGTTCGGAGGCGGCGGAGGCGGCGGTTCGATCTTCGGTGACCTCTTCGGCGGTGGACGCGGCGGGCCGGCATCGGGTGGCGACATCGGCGTGGAGGTGCAGATCGATCTCGCGGACGTCCTGACGGGAGTCGAGCGCAAGGTGATCTTCGAGGCTGTCTCGGTCTGTGAGCACTGCAAGGGCAATGGCGCCGAACCGGGCACGCCAATTCACACCTGCGAAACCTGCGGTGGTCAGGGCCAGGTTCGCCAGGTCCGCCAAACGGCGTTCGGTCAGCTGGTCCAGGCGGGTTTATGTCCGACCTGCCAGGGCGATGGGCGAGTGCCCGAACAGCCCTGTGCCGCCTGCGCTGGAGCTGGACGTGAGCTTCGCGAGCGCAGCTGGGACGTCGAGATCCCAGCCGGCATCGAGGCGGGTCAGCGAATACGGATCACGGGCGCCGGCCATGCCGGCGAACCGGGTGGTCGTTCCGGCGATCTCTATGTCCTCGTCGATGTTGTCGATGATCCGCGATTTCGCCGTGAGGGGCAGGAGTTGATTTCCACCGCCGAGGTCGATGCCACCGTTGCGATGGTCGGCGGCAAGGTCACGGTGCCAACGCTCGACGGCGAGCGCGAGATCAAGCTCGATGCCGGCACGCAGCAGGGCCACGTGGAGCGACTCAAGGGCCTCGGTCTGCCCCCAATACGCGGTGGCCGCCGCGGATCGCAGCATGTGATCGTCGAAATCAAGATTCCGCGAAAGCTCTCGCGCAAGGCGCGCGAGCTCGCAAAGCAGCTGCACGAAGAGATCGAATGATTCGCCTCGCGGTGCGCTGCCGGCCCGAGCTTGCCGAGCGCGTCCTCGCGGAGTTGCTCGAACTCGTGCCGGGCGGGGTGGAGGAGGAGCAGGGCGACGGCTGGGTCGAGTACGCGGTCTATGGCCCCCCCGGAGAGCTGCCGGCCGTGCCGGAGTTCGAGGCCGCGGCAGGTGACGGGCTCGTTGAGATCAGCTCAACGGAGATCCCCGACGATTGGGCCGACCGCTGGCGCGACTTTCACAAGCCGACGGTGCTGGCGGGTGGTCGCATCGTCGTGCGGCCGTCGTGGGAGGAGGATCCCTCGGCGAACGCGCGCACACCCGAGGTCGAAGCCGAGGAGGCGGCGGGCAGACGTTTGGACATTGAGGTGGACCCGGGCCAGGCATTCGGCACGGGCGCGCACCACACGACCCGTATGTGCCTCGAGTTCCTGCTCGAGCTTGCCGACGCGGGCGAGGCTTCGGGACCGCTCGTCGATCTCGGGACCGGGTCAGGAGTGCTTGCGATCGCGGCGGCGAAGCTGGGGTGGAACCCGGTGAGCGGCTATGACAGCGAGGAAGCCTCGATCGAGGCCGCGGGGGCGAACGCCAAGATCAACGAGGTCGCGGTCGAGTTCGAGCGGCTCAACCTCCGCGAGCAGCCCGTGCCGATCGCGCCGACAGTCGTCGCGAACCTGACCGCTCCGCTGCTCGAGACGGTTGCAGGGCGCCTTGACTCCGTTCCGGCCACGCTCGTTTGCTCCGGTCTGCTCGCTTCGGAGATCGACCGGGTGACGAATGCGATGAGCGCAGCCGGGCTCGGTATCGCCGCGCAGCGGCGCGGCGGTGAATGGGCCGCCCTCCTTTGCCGAAAGAGGTGATTTCAGCCGCCGCACGAATTAGAGTGGCGCCATGCACACGATCGGTGTCATGTTCTACGACGTAGTCGTCTGGCTGCACGTCAGCGCCGTGGTGCTGGCGTTCGGCCCCACCTTTGCCTTCGGGATCTACTTTGCTGTCGGCGCCCGCAAGCATCCGCGAGGGATCCCGGCCATCCTCGAGTCGCAGATTGCGATCTCTCGATCACTGGTCACCCTCGGCGGCGTCCTCGTGCTCATAACGGGCCTCTACCTCACCGGTGAACGATTCGACTTCAGCGATTTCTTCGTTGCCTGGGGCATCCTCGCGATCGTCGCGCTCCTCGGGCTCACTCACGGGTTCTTCTTGCCGAATGACAAGCAGGCTCTGCGGGTCGTCAACCGTGACATCGAAGCTTCCGGGCAGGGCGAGTTCGAGCCCAGCCAGGAGTTCATGGATACCTCGGGTCGAAACGCGAAGATGGGCCCAGTCGCGGGCCTGATCATCATCCTGACCATCTACGTGATGGCAGCCAAGCCCTTCCTTTAAACCTGCGTGAGCGCTGAACCGGCGGCCGCAGGGGCGCTCGCCTCAGTTGGCGCGCGCATCGGCGCGTGGCTGATCGATGAGCTCCTTCTCCTTGGGATCTTCGTCGTCGGCCTCCTCGGTGCCATGGCGGTGTCGGAGACCGATCTTGCCGCCGCCGCAGTCATCGTCCTGGGAGTAGGGGCGTGGTTTTGGCTCCCGGTCTGGTGGGCCTCGGGTCGGGGGCCAGAGAGCCCGGGCAAGCGGACGCTCGGGATCACCGTCGTGGGCACGGACGGCGCTCCGATCGGCATCGGGCGTTCGATCCTGCGCCGGTTCGTTTTGATCCTTGGACAGGTCCTGCTCTACGGGGGATGGCTCGTGGGCCTTCGTGATCCGCAGCGCCGCACGTGGCACGACCAGGCCGCTCATTCACTGGTTGTCCGCCGACACGCGATGCCCGAACAACCGACGCCGACAGCCGCCGACGCCGCGTTGCCTCCCTCGAAAACGTGTCCCGTCTGCGGGTTCGCTCTCGGCACGGACGGACGCTGCACCGTCTGTGATGCGAAGGCCTAGCCGCGGGTGGCGATGAGCACGGCGGTCAGAGCGAGAAGGGAAGCGACGATAAGGCCCCCGCGTCGGTCCTCCTGTCCGAGCACGGCGTTGCGCATGCCGGCCGACATGACCGACGAGCGTGCGGCCGCCGAGAAGGCCGACCCGAAAGATGCGGCTGATCCGATCGAGAACGCCGACGCGACCGAGCCCACCGAGCCGATCGAGAGCGCCGAGCCGACGGATCCGATCGAAAGGAACGATCCCCTGGAAGCGATCGAGAGGAGCGAATCCTCAGACCAGAGCGAGAGATCCGAGCCGTCCTGGCCGCCGCCGTTCACGCGGACAGTCTCGCACTGGCCATCATTGAGCGCGTGAGCGCTCAACCACCAGACCCCTCGCTCCCGATCGCAGTCTTCGATTCGGGCGTGGGCGGGCTCACCGTCCTGCACGAGTGCCTGGTCTCGCTTCCCGAGGAGGACTACGTGTATCTCGGGGACGACGCCCGCTTTCCCTACGGCGCAAAGACGGACGCGGAGCTGCGCGAATGCGTCGAGCGCAATACGACCTATCTGCTCGACCGCGGCGCAAAGCTGGTCGTGATCGCATGTAACTCCGCGGCAGGCGCGGGCCTCGAGACGGCGCGCGAGATCGCGGCCGAGCGCGGCGTCGAGGTCGTTGCCGTGATCGAGCCCGAGGCCGAGATCGCCGCCGCGATCACCGATTCAGGGCGAGTCGGCGTTCTTGCCACGGCCGCGACGGTGGCCGGCGGCGCCTACCTGCGAGCGCTCGCCAGCCAGCATCGCGAGATGACGGTCACGCAGGTGGCCGCACCCGATCTCGCGGCGATCATCCAGCGCGGATTCCCCTTTTCAGAGGACGTTGTCAACACCGTGCGCTCCTACTGTCAGCCCCTGCGCAACGCGGACGTCGACACCGTGATTCTCGGCTGCACGCACTACCCGCTCGTGCGCCCGATGCTCCAGCGCTTCCTTGGCCGTGAGGTTCGTCTGGTCACCGCGGGTCATGCTCTCGCGGCGACGGCACAGAGGATTCTCGAGGCGCAGCGGCTCGAGGCCCGAGACGACGACGAGGGCGCCTATAGCTTCATCTGCACCGGTGACCCCGAGCAGTTCCGCGAGCTCGGCACGCGGTTCTTGCAGATGCCGCTCGGCGACGTGGAGCAGGTCGAGCTATAGCGCCCGCGGCTACGCTCTATCCGAGTGGCTGAGACGATTCTCGAGCAGGTCCAGGCGGATACCCGCACTGCGATGAAGGCCGGCGAGCGCGACCGCGTCGGGCAACTGCGCATGCTCGCGGATGCCCTGCAGAAGGACCTCAAGGACGGGGGCGGCGACGAGGTCGCGGTCCTGCGTCGTGAGCGCAAGCGCCGCATCGAGGCCGCGGAGGCCTACCGCGACGGCGGTAGCGCCGATCGCGCCGAGGCCGAGGAGGCCGAGGCGCGCGAGATCGAGCGTTACCTGCCCGCCGAGATCTCCGACGAGGAACTCGCCACGATCGTGGCTGAGGTCGTGTCGGCCTCGGGCGCCGAGGGCCCGGGGGACATGGGCAAGGTGATGGGAGCCGTGATGCCGAAGGTCGACGGTCGCGCCGACGGCAAGCGAGTGAGCGCCGCGGTTCGTGAGAGGCTCGCGGGCTAGATGGCTCGCCGCCAGCTCACCCTCGACAACACGGTCGCGGCGGAACTCGCCGGTTCAGAGGACACGGTCCTGCGCGAGCTCGAGGAACGTCTCGGCTGCGACGTCTTTCTGCGTGGCAACGTGCTCACGCTCGACGGAGATGACGCCGACGTGACTCAGGCCGCAACCATGGTCGACGAGCTCGTCGGCCTGATCGAGCGCGGTCACGATGTCGAGCCCGAAACCCTGACGACGGTCAGCGGCGCGATCGCCGCCGACGAACGTCCCGCGGCGATCCTCGATGACCTCGTCTGGCGCAATCGCAACATCAAGGTCGCGCCGAAGACCGTCAACCAGAAGCGCTACGTCGATTCGATCCGCGACCACACGGTCACCTTCGGGATCGGTCCAGCCGGCACCGGCAAGACCTTCCTCGCCGTCGCGATGGCCGTCGCGGCTCTCGACGCACGCCAGATCAGCCGGATCATCCTCACCCGCCCTGCCGTCGAGGCCGGCGAGCGCCTTGGCTTCCTGCCGGGCGACCTCCAGGCGAAGGTCGATCCCTATCTGCGCCCGCTCTTCGATGCCCTCTACGACATGCTCGATCCGGAGCGGGTCCTGACCTATTTCGACCGCGGAATCATCGAGGTCGCGCCTCTGGCCTTCATGAGGGGCCGTTCGCTCAACGACTCTTTCATCATCCTCGACGAAGCCCAGAACACGAGCCCGGAGCAGATGAAGATGTTCCTGACACGCCTGGGCTTTGGTTCGAAGATGGTCGTCACCGGCGACGTCACGCAGATCGACCTCCCGCGCGACGAGCGCTCCGGGCTGATCGTCGTCGGCGACATTCTCGACGCCGTCGATGACATCACCTTCGTGCGCTTCGGCGGCGAGGACGTCGTGCGCCATCAGCTCGTGCAGCGGATCGTGGCGGCGTACGACAGCTTCTCGGAGCGCCAGAAGCGCGCGAATCCGGACCCGGCTTGATCGACCTCGCCGATGTGCCGGACGACCTGCGAGAGCCGGCGAGCGCGGCGCTCGAGGCCGCGGGCGTCGTCGACGGCCACCTCTCGGTCGAGCTGGTCGGCGAAGACCGCATCCGCGAGCTCAACCGCGATCACCGCGGCAAGGACGAGCCAACCGACGTGCTCTCGTTTCCGATCGACGGGTCCGGGCCCGCGGTCGGCCCGCGCGAGCTTGGTGACGTCGTCATCTGCCCAGAGCACACGGTCGACGTCCCAGAGGCTGTCATCCACGGGGTGCTCCACCTCTGCGGCTACGACCACGAGACGGACGAGGGCGAGATGCTCGAGCTTCAGACGTTGATACTGAGTTCGCTGTGAGTCGCGCCGGATTCATCGGGCTCGCCGGGCGTCCGAACGTCGGCAAGTCGACGCTGGTTAACGCGATCGTCGGCGCGAAGGTCGCGATCATCTCCGACCGCCCGCAGACGACACGCCGTGCGAGTCGTGGCGTCGCCACCGACCTCAGCGCCGATTGGCAGCTCGTCCTGATCGATCTCCCGGGCGTCCAGCGTCCGCGCGACGTTCTCACCGAGCGGATGCAGCGCAAGGTCGAGCAGGAGCTCGAGGGCGCTGACGCCGTTCTCTTCCTGATCAACGCCGAGCAGGGCGTCGGCCCCGGAGATCGCTTCATCGCCCAGCAGATGCTTGCGGCCAATCCCGGGGTTCCGGTGATCTGCGCGGTGAACAAGATCGATCGACTGGCGAAGCCCGAGCTCACCGTCGTGCTCTCGGAAGCGGCGGAGCTGGCGGTGGTGGACGAGATCTTCCCGATCTCAGCGCGCCGCGGAACCGGCATTGAGCCGCTCGTTCAACGCCTCTCCGAGCTCGTCCCCGAGGGCCCGTTCATGTATCCGCCCGAGGACCGAACCGACCAGCCGAGCGAGGTCCACCTCGCCGAGCTGATCCGCGAGCAGGTCCTGCGCCGCACCCACGAGGAGCTGCCGCACGCGGTCGAGGTCGCGCTGATCGACTTCGAGGAGCGAGACGACGGCCTCAAGGAGGTCACCGCGCAAATCTGGGCGGAGACCGAATCCCAGAAGGCGATCCTGATCGGCAAGGGCGGCCACAAGATCCGCGAGATCGGCACGGCCGCACGCAAGGAGCTCGAACGCGAGCTCGCGTCGAAGGTCTTCCTCGACCTCCAGGTTCGCGTGCGCGAGAAGTGGCGCCGCGACGAGGGCCTGCTCGACCGCCTCGGCATCGACTAGCGAGCGACGCAGATGCGCGGCCGCCCGCGCCGAACGTCGCGGCGTACCCGCGCCGAACGTCGCGGAGTTAGTCCTATGGGGGGCCTTCAGCGACGTTCGGGCACGTGGGCGAAAGGCTTCGGACGAGGACTGGAACGATCGCTTTGCATGGAAAGCATGTTTTTCGAGCGCCACACCGTGCGATCGACGAGAACCTCTCGCTACGCGAGAGCTTTGCGTCAACGCCTCGTCTTTCGCTGCGCACCGAAAGCGGTACTTCGAACGCCGAACGTCCCGGAGACCACGTCAGGGTGTGGTGGGATACCCAGACGCCGAGGCGCCGAACGTCGCTCATAGCCCCGCCTAGGACTAACTCCGCGACGTTCGGCGCAGGACGCCGCGGTGCAGGTTCCGTGCGAACGAGACTTCCCGACGCGGAGCCCTACTCGCGGTCGCCCGCGAGAAAGTCGGGCGAGGCGATTGCGGTGACGCCCAGGCCGATGCCGAGGAAGGTGAGGGGGATGCCGATGAGCCGAGCGATTCCGAGGTCGATCAGCAGAACCAGGGCGAGGCCGAGGAGGAAGCACCCGACGGCCAGGCGCGTGAGGCGGTCGCCGGTCATCGGTGCTCCTGTTCAGCGGTGCCGAGGGGATGAAAGCTCTCCGAGAGCTGGCCCCGGAGGGTGAGGCGGAATAACCAGAGGAGCGACGGCAGGATCACCGCCAACGCAATTACGAGCGCGATCAGGGTGGCAATCAAAGTCGCGTCGCCCGCGGCCGCGTCCTCAAAGGAGAGCTGGCCGGGCAGGAAGTCCGGTCTCATCGCCACGGCCAGGCCAACGAGAACGGCGGCAACTGCGAGCGCTGAGGTGTAGCGCGCAATCTCGTAGCGGCGTCTCCAGATCAGGACGATCGTCGCGCTCCCGATGACTCCGGAGGCGATCACCAGCACGAGCCCGAGCCCGGCGGTCAGGCCGTCGTAGAGCCCCGGGGCGTCGGAGCTCACAACAGCGAGGCCGCCGATTGCCAGCGCGCCGGCAACGACGGCAGCGCCGAGAGCGCGCCGACGGAACGCCGCAGCGAGGTCGGGGAGCTCGATGCGCGTCGCATCCGCCGCGAGAAACACGGCGGAGATATAGGCGCCCGAGGCAACCGCCATGAGCCCGGCGAGGATCGAGGTGGCCCCGGTCCAACTCGAGATCGGAATTGTCGGATCTCCCCCGGCGGGCACCTGCCCTGACGCGACAGCTCCGATCGCGCAGCCGAAGAAGAACGGCACCAGCAGCGACGAGAGCGCGAAGGTCGCTCCGAGGGCCCTGGATTCGGCGATCGTTGCCGCCTCACCGCGCAGGGCGAAGGCGGCGCCGCGGAAGATGATTCCCACCGCCGCCAGGAACAACGGCACGTAGAGCGTCTCCATCAACGGGCCGAAGGCGCGCGGGAAGCAGGTCCAGAGGATCACCAAGACGACGATCAGCCAAACGTGGTTTGCCTCCCAGACCGGTCCCATCGAGTGCTTGACCAGTCCACGCACCCGCGATCCGCGCTTCGCCCCTCCGGCGGTGAGGTCCCAGAAGCCGGCGCCGAAGTCGGCTCCGCCAAGGACGGCGTAAGCGGTGAGCGCCAGGATCAAAACAGCTAGGACGAGGTCGGCGAGCATCAGGGCAGCACCTCGATGTCATCGGACGCGGACTCGAGCTCCCTCTCCGGTCCCTGCCTGGCGAGGCGGCGCAGCATGAACAAGGCGACGGAGGCCAGGGCGATATAGACGACGACGAGGGTCGCGTAACCAACTGGAATCCCCTCGGCTCCGGTAACGGCCTCCTCGGTGCGCATCAGCTCGTAGACGATCCACGGCTGGCGTCCGACCTCGGTGACGATCCAGCCCGCGATCAGCGCGACAAGCGCAGCGGGTCCCGCGAGAGCGACGGCGCGGTAGAACCATTTCGTGGCCGGCAGCGCCCCTCGGCGCCAGCGAAACCAGATGAACCAGAGCCCGAGCGCGGCAAGCAGCGTCCCGATGCCGACCATTATCTGGAAGCTGTTGCGAACGAAGCCAACGGGCGGCCGATCATCGGCGGGAACGGCGTCGAGTCCCTGCACGGTTGCGTTCGGATCGTGGAAGGCCAGCAGCGAGAGCATCTTCGGGATCGAAATGCCCCCGTGGACCTCGCCGTCGAGGTAGATGCCCCCGACGGTCAGATCGGCACCCTTTGTCGTCTCGTCGAGACCCTCCATCGCCGCGAGCTTTGTCGGTTGCTCCTTGGCGACCGTCCTCGCTGCCCAGTCACCGACGACGATCTGCGCGGGAGCGGCAAGCGCGAGCACGGCCAGCGGGACGATCAGCCCGGCGCGGTGGTAATGGTCGCGTCGCCCCCGCAGCCAGGCGACCGCATAGACGCCCGCGACCAGCGCGCTGGCGACGATAAAACCGGCCAGGTACATGTGGACCTCTTCGTGCCAGAGGTTCGGGTTGAACAGCGCCGAGATGGGGTCGACGTCTGTGACCTCGCCCGTCGAGCTCAGGGTGAAGCCCTGCGGGTTGTTCATCCACCCGTTGACCGCGATCACCGAGGTTGACCCGAGAATCCCGGCCGCGGCAACGACCAGCCCGCATAAGAAATGCGTCCGTTGCGCAAGTCGGTCCCAGCCGTAGACGTAGATCGCGATGAAGATCGCCTCGACGAAGAAGGCGAGCCCCTCGATCGCAAAGGCGAACCCGAAGACCTCGCCCCACGTCTCCATGAACTGCGGCCACAGCAGACCAAGCTCGAACGACAGGATCGTCCCGGTGACAACGCCGATCGCGAAGAGGATCAGCATCACCTTCGACCAGCGCTTGGCCAGCGCCTTGTAGACCGGGTCTCCCGTCCGCATGTAGAGGCCCTCCATGAAGAGGACGATCGCCGGGAACGAGATCCCAAAGCAGACCAGGGGAATGTGCACTCCGAGCGACAGCGCCTGCATCTGTCGCGCCTCGAGCAGGTAGGCCTGATCCACCTTCGGGAACGCATCGGCGATTGCAAGCAGGTGCGGAAGCAGAGCCCCAATTTAGACTCATCGCAATGGCGGCCGAGATCCGATTCGACGCAGACGGCCTCGTGCCGTGTGTGATGCAGGACGCCACCACTGGCGAGGTGCTCACGCTTGCCTATATGAACGAGGAGGCATTGCGTCTGACTCAGGACACCGCAGAGGTCCATTTCTTCAGCCGTTCGCGCCAAGAGTTATGGCGCAAGGGAGAGACCTCGGGCAACGTGATGCGGGTGCGGACCCTGCGCTATGACTGCGACGAGGACGCCGTGCTTGCACTCGTCGAGCCCGCTGGGCCCGCGTGCCACACGGGGGAGAGGACCTGCTTTTACCGCGATCTAGAAGACGAGCGCGAGCTCGCTCCGCACGAGGTTCTCCCCGAGCTCGAGCGCACCCTGGCTGCGCGTCGCAGCGAGCGCCCCGAGGGGTCGTACACGGTTGAGCTGCTTGACAACCCCGAGCTGATAGGCGCCAAGGTCGAGGAGGAGGCTGAGGAGGTCGCACGCGCAGCGCGCGAGGAATCCGACGAACGGGTGGCAGAGGAGGCCGCGGATCTCCTCTATCACCTCGAGGTGCTGATGCTCTCGCGCGGACTGTCGCTCGCCGCGGCGCTGGAGGTCCTCGATGGCCGTCGCGGCTGAGCCCCAGCCCGGCCTCGCGGACGCTCGCGAGCTCGCGGGTGACGCGAACGTCATCCCGGTGACCTACCGCTTCGTCGACGACTGCGAGACACCGGTCTCGGCCTTCCTCAAGCTTCGCGATGCCTTTCCCGGTGGAGCCTTCCTGCTCGAGTCCGCTGAACAGGGCCGGCTCGGCCGTTATTCGTTCCTCGGCTTCAAGCCGCGCGTCGAGCTGCGCTGGAGCGAGGGCAAGCTGACGAAGCACAGCCTCGGGGAGGTCGTCGTCAGCGACGCTCCCGATCCCTACGCGACGGCTGCGGCCGAGCTGGGCCGTTTCCGGATAGCGACGCCTGAGCGGTTGCCGCCGTTTCCCGGTGGGGCCGTCGGATTCTTTGGCTACGACCTCGTCCGCACGGTCGAGCCGCTGGGCGAGCCGAACCCGGACCCGCTCGAGCTCCCCGACCTGGCGCTGATGGTGTGCGAGTTGATGCTCGCCTTTGATCACCAGCGCCACGAGGTGACGGTGATCGCGTACGCCTTTTGCGAGGAGGTGGGCACCGATGCCGCCTACGACCGCGCCCTTGGGCTGATCGATGACGCGCGTGCCGGCCTGCGCGGGCCGGTGCCCGCGCCCCGTGAGCGTCCCGACGTCAGCACCGTCACGCTGCCGCCGGATTCATTCGCGCCCGAGGGAGTCGAGGGGCCGTGGCGGTCGAACCTGAGTCGCGAGCACTTCGAGGCCAACGTCGCGCGGATCGTCGAATACGTCCACGCGGGCGACGCCTTTCAGGTCGTTCCCTCTCAGCGGTTCAGCGCGCCGGCAGCGGTCGAGGCGTTCTCGATCTATCGCGGCCTGCGCACGGTCAACCCCTCGCCATACATGTACTTCCTCGACTTCGGTGATTTTGAGATCGCCGGCGCCTCGCCGGAGCCCCTGGTCAAGGTCGCCGGCCGTCGCGCCGAGACTCGGCCGATCGCCGGCACCTACCCGCGTGGCGCCAATGCCGAGGAGGACCTCGCCCTGGCCGATGCGCTTCTGGCCGATCCAAAGGAGCGTGCCGAGCACGTGATGCTGGTCGACCTCGGCCGCAACGACCTCGGGCGCGTGTGCAAGTACGGCAGCGTCGCGGTCGACGAGTACATGGTGGTCGAGACCTATTCGCACGTCTTTCACATCGTCAGCCAGGTCTCGGGCACACTGCGCGACGGCATCGGAGCGATGGACGTGCTGCGCGCAACGTTGCCGGCTGGCACCCTCTCGGGCGCCCCGAAGGTGCGCGCGATGCAGATCATCGACGAGTTGGAGCCGCACAAGCGCTGCTCCTATGGCGGTGCCATCGGCTACCTCGGCTTCACCGGCGACCTCGATACAGCGATTCACATTCGCACTGCGGTGGTCAAGGACGGCCTCGTCCACGTGCAGGCCGGCGGCGGCACGGTGGCGGACGCGAAGCCCGACTACGAGTACCGCGAGTCGGTGAACAAGGCCAAGGCGATGTTCGAGGCGGTGGCCTTGGCCGAGCGCCAGCCGGAGTGGGGGTGATCGTCCGATGAGAGTTCTCGTCATCGACAACTACGACTCGTTCACGTACAACCTGGTCCAGTACCTGGGCGAGCTGGGCGCCGAGGTCGATGTCGTGCGCAACGACAAGGCGACCGTCGGCAGAGCTTCTCGAGGGCCGGCCGGACCGCCTCGTGATCTCGCCCGGCCCCTGCACGCCGGCGGAGGCCGGGATCTCGATCGAGGCGTCGCGCGTGTTCCCAGAGGCGGGGATCCCAACGCTCGGTGTCTGCCTCGGCCATCAGGCGTTGGTCGAAGCGTTTGGCGGGCGCACGATCCGCGGCGAGCCGATCCACGGCAAGGAAGCGGACATCGAACACGACGGCCGCGCGCTCTTTGCCGGAATCCAGAGTCCGATGCGTGCCGGTCGATACCACTCCCTCGTCGCCGACCCGGACAGCCTCCCCGATGATCTCGAGCGCACCGCCATCTATGGCGACGTCGTCATGGGAGTTCGCCATCGGGCGCTGCCCGCGGAGGGCGTGCAGTTTCACCCGGAGTCGGTGCTGACCCCCGAGGGCAAGCGGCTATTGGAGAATTTCCTCTCCGATGCCTAACGACGTTCTCACCCGCGCGATCGACGAGGTCGCCTCGGGAAGCCACCTGACCGCGGATCACGCCTCGGCTGTGCTTGACGAGATCATGGAAGGCCGGGCCGGTGAGGTCCAGGCCGGGGCGTTTTTGATCGCGCTGCGCGCAAAGGGCGAGACCGTCGCTGAGATCGTCGGGCTGGCGCGCACGATGCGCCGCCTGGCGGCCTCCGTGGAGAGCTCGCGCAGCGACCTGGTCGACACGGCAGGGACCGGGGGAGGGCCATCGACATTCAACATCTCCACCGCTGCCGCGCTCGTCGCGGCAGGGGCGGGTTGTGCCGTCGCCAAGCACGGCAACCGGTCGAGTACCAGCCGCTCGGGCTCGGCCGATCTGCTCGAGGCGCTGGGCGTCAACATCGATCTCGGCCCCGACGAGGTTCGCCGGTGCATCGATGAGATCGGCTTCGGCTTCATGTTCGCGCCGCGCCACCACGCTGCGATGAAGCACGTGGTCCCGGTCCGCAAGGAGCTTGCGGTCCGCACGATCTTCAACTTCCTCGGACCGCTTACGAATCCAGCCGGTGCGACCCGCCAGTTGCTCGGGGTCTCCGATCGGACCTATCAGGAGACGATCGCCGAAGCCCTGCTCGGGCTCGGTGTCGAACGTGCCCTGATCGTGTGTTCCGACGACGGTCTCGATGAGATCTCAATCAGCGACCGCACGCGGGTCATCGAGCTCGTCGATGGCAGAACCGACGAGACCTTCGTGACTCCGGAGGATCTCGGCATCCACCGGAGCCGCCTTGAGACCATCGCCGGTGCGAGTCCGGAGGAGAACGCGGCTGTGGTCCGGTCGGTCCTCGAGGGCGGAGAGGGACCGGCGCGGGACGTGGTCGCTCTCAATGCTGGGGCGGCGATCCTCGTCGCCGGCGGAGCACTCGATCTCGGAGCGGCGGTGGACCGCGCACGTGACGCGATCGACTCGGGGGCGGCGCGCGGGGTTCTCGCTGACCTCGTTCAGCTGACCTCGGATCTGGCGCCTTGACTACGCTGAGAATCAGATGAGCAAGCTCGAGCAGCTCGTGGGGGCGGCGCGCGAGGGGGTCGAACGCCGCAAGGAGAGCGTTCCCATCGAATCGCTTCGCGAATCGATCGGCACTCTCAGTGGGTCACGCCCGTTCAGCGAGGCGCTGGTGCGGCCTGGGTTGTCGCTGATCGCCGAGTTCAAGCGCCGGTCGCCAAGTGCCGGCGACATCGCCGGGAGCGCCAACGTCGCCGATGTGGTTTCGGCCTACGAGCGCGGCGGGGCGGCAGCCCTCTCGGTGCTCACCGACGAGGCCCATTTCGGAGGCAGCCTTGACGACCTGCGCCAGGCTCGTGCCGCATGCGGCCTGCCAATCCTGCGCAAGGACTTCATCGTCGACCCGTACCAGCTGTACGAGGCGGCGGTCAACGGTGCCGACGCCGTCCTGCTGATCGTTGGCGCCCTCGACGACGACAACCTGCACCACCTCTACGAGGAGACGCGCATGCTCGACCTCGACAGCCTGGTCGAGGTCCATAACGAGGAGGAGCTCGAGCGTGCGCTTGCCATCGACGCCGATGTGATCGGGATCAACAACCGCAACCTCGGCGACCTCTCGGTGAACCTCGAGACCACGTCAGAGCTCATCGTCGACGTCCCGGCCGGTAAGACCGTCGTTTCGGAGTCCGGCTACTCCAACCACGAGCAGCTCGAGGAGCTCGAGCGCATCGGCTGCGACGCCGTCCTGATCGGCGAGACGCTGATGGCCTCGGGCGATCCGGAGTACGCGATTCGTGAGCTCACGGGTGACGACGAGCGCACCCGCGAGCACTACATCGACCGGACAGTCGACGATTCTTAGGTCCCATTAGGGACTCGTTTAGCCGCGGTTCAGCGGCTGTGCCCACTCTCCGGGGCATGAAGAAGCTTTTCGGGTCTCCGTTTGCATCGGCCGTCTGCGGCGGCCTGGTCGTTGGGCTGCTCGGTTGGGCCGCCATCGCCCTCGGTTGGATCGAAGCTGACGACTCCGTCACGCCGGCGACGTCGCCCGCCTCGCTCGCCTCGCCAGCCACGCTCGCGTCGGACGGATCGGGCAAGGCCCTGACCATCAACGAGATCTACACGAAGGATTCACCTGGCGTCGTTTACATCGAGGCCGCACAGCAAGCCGAAGCCGCGCCGCCCAGTCCATTCGGCGGGCCGGGTGGCGGCACCGCGACCGGCTCGGGCTTTGTCATCGACAACGACGGTCACATCCTCACCAACGCCCACGTGGTCGATGGCTCGGACTCGGTCACCGTTCGCGTCGGCGGTGAGGACGGACAGACGCTCGACGCCAAGGTCGTCGGCGCCGACCCTTCAACCGACGTCGCCGTCTTGGAGGTTGAGTCCGGTGCCGACCAGCTGCAGCCACTGACGATCGGCTCCTCGGAGGCGGTCGAGGTTGGCGACGCCGTCGTCGCGATCGGAAACCCGTTCGGCCTTGACCGCTCGGCCACGGCCGGCATCGTCTCGGCTGTTCAGCGCCAGATCAACGCGCCGAACGGCTTCACGATCGAGAACGTGATCCAGACCGACGCGCCGATCAACCCCGGCAACTCGGGCGGGCCGCTGATCGATGCCGCCGGCAACGTGATCGGGATCAACTCACAGATTGAGTCAGGAGGCCAGGGCTCCGGCAACGTCGGGATTGGTTTCGCCGTTCCGATCGACACGGCCAGCCAGATCGCTCAGCAGCTCATCGAGACCGGCGAGGTTCAGCACGCCTTCCTCGGCATCAGCGGCGCCGACCTCACGCCGGAGATCGCGGATGCGCTCAACCTCGATGAGAACAGCGGCGCCCTCGTTCAGTCCGTCGTCTCCGGGGGCCCCGCCGACGAGGCCGGGATCTCCGCGGGCGACGCGCAGATGACCGTCGAGGGCCAGCGGCTGCGTGCGGGCGGCGACGTCATCACGGCGGTCGATGGCAACCCGGTGACCGGCATGGACGACGTCATCTCCGCAGTTGACGCGAAGGAGCCGGGGGACTCCGTCGAGCTGACGCTTTTGCAGGATGGCGATTCCCGCAATGTCACGGTCGAGCTCGCGCAGCGGCCGGAGCGGGCGGTGCGCGGCTAGGACGAACGTCCAGAAGCGCCCAGCGCGCTAAAGCAGGTGCCATGAGGCGCGATACGGAGCCTGAGATCCTGTGAGCGAGCTTCTGAGCTTTGTCCCCTCGCGCGACTACCGACGGTGGTTGATCGCACTCTGTCTCGCGGCCGCCCTTTCAGCCGGCACGATGGTCGCTCTCGGCGGGTCGGCGCTGAGCGGGCCGTCGGGCGGCGTGGTCGGCTCCGGCGCCGGGCAACCGCACTCGGCCCTGGGGGAGATTGCTGCCGCCCATCCGAGCAAGCAGGTCGAGGTGGTCGTCCAGCTTGCGGCCGGTGCTGATGCTGCTTCGGGCCGCGAACTGATTCGTAATGCGGGTGGCGAGGTCACCCGCAACCTGCCGATAATCAACGGCCTTGGCGCGCGCCTGGACGCCGCGTCCGCTCAGCGTCTCGGCTGGAGCCCCAAGGTCGATGCGATCTCGCTCAATGCGAAGGTTCAGAGTGAAGACGACGACGACGACCTCGATGACCGACTCGTCACGGCCTACCCCCGGGCGGTCGATGCCGACGAGGCTTGGGACGAGGACTACACCGGGCGTGGTGTCGGCGTCGCCGTTATCGACACTGGAATCCAGGGCGACCTGCCCGACTTTCGCGAGTCGCGCTCCAACGCGACATCGCGCGTCGTTGCCACCGCCGTGGTCAACCCCGGGGCCTCCAGCGCCAACGACACATCCGGGCACGGGACCCACGTCGCCGGTCTGATCGCCGGTGACGGGACAGCGCGGCCCAATGGCGATCCGCTTCGTGGTCGTTACGTCGGGGTTGCGCCCGACGCGCATCTGATTGCCGTCAAGGTGGCCGACGACCAGGGCGACGCAAGCGTCCTCGACGTCATCGACGGCCTGCAGTTCGTCGTCGATCACAAGGACACCCACGACATCGACGTCGTCAATCTTTCGCTGCGCTCAACACAGGCCGAGTCGTATCTGACCGATCCGCTTGACGCGGCCGTCGAAGCGGCCTGGAACGCGGGCATTGTCGTCGTGGTCGCGGCCGGAAACGACGGCACAGATGCCGACGCTGTCTCCTACGCGCCCGCCAACGATCCGTATGTGATCACCGTCGGCGGCCTCGATGACATGGGTACCCGCAGCTCCTCCGACGACCGGCTCGCCTCATGGTCCTCACGCGGGATCACGCAGGACGGTGTCACCAAGCCGGACGTCCTCGCACCTGGCGCGCGCATGGTCTCGACGATTCCGGCGGGCTCGGCCTACACCCAACTCTGCCCGTCGTGTGTAACCGACGGCCAGTACTTCCAGGTGGGCGGGACCTCGATGGCGGCAGCGGTCGTGTCCGGAGCCGCCGCCGATCTGATCCAGGCCCACCCGACGTGGACCCCCGATCAGATCAAGACCCAGCTGACCAAGCGCACGCGGGCTGTGTATGAGCCCAAGAAGACGCTCGTAGGTGGCACGGTGGCGCTCGAAAAGGCGATCGAGTACAGCCTGCCTCGCAGCTCTGTAAACGCCGGCCTGACGCCGAACACGCTGATCGACCCGGCGACCGGCCAGATCGACTACACGCGCGCCTCCTGGTCGCGTGCGAGCTGGTCGGACGCAATCGATTCGCTGCGCGCGAGCTGGTCGCGCGCCAGCTGGAGTCGTGCCTCGTGGAGCCGTGCCTCATGGAGCGCGTCGGCTGAGAGCTGCGCCGAGTTCGAGCGCGCCAGCTGGAGCCGTGCGAGCTGGAGCCGTGCCTCGTGGTCTCGCGCCAGTTGGAGCCGTGCGAGCTGGAGTTCGGACGGCATGTCCGCGGCTGAGCTGAGCTCCGACGACTACAGCCAGATCGACGCGGAGATCGCATCAGCTCAGGCGGAGTGCTCTGCGCTCCTCAGCGAGGTCGATCCCACTCGGGCGAGTTGGTCACGCGCCTCTTGGTCTCGGGCGAGCTGGTCGACCAGCTTCAACAAGTAGCGCCGACTCAGCCGCTGTCTGTCTCCAGTCCATGGCGCATGGTGTTCTCGCTGACCGTCCGCGGCTCGGTGAACTGGCGTAGGTAGTCGGGCCCGCCGGCCTGGCTGCCAACACCGGATCGACGATTGCCGCCGAACGGCTGGCGTCCCACCATCGCGCCGGTGGTCGAGCGGTTGACGTAGAAGTTGCCGACGGGAACCTGGCGCGACACCGCTTCGATCGTGGCCGGGTTACGGGAGAAAAGTCCACCGGTTAACGCGAACGGCAGCGAGTCGACGATCTCAACCGCGACACCAACCGACCGCACGGACTCAACGGACAGAAAGGGCCCAAAGATCTCCTCGACGAGCACGGGGGAGGACGGCGGCAGATCGGTGACGAGCGTCGGCGAGATGAACCAGCCGTCTTGGGGAAGCTTGCGATCGCGGCTGGCGATGCGGCCGGCGGCCCCCGCCTGAGCTCGGTACTTCGCGATCCGATCTCGCGCCTCGGCGTCGATTACGGGCGGGACGTCTGTGCCAAAGCTCTCAGCCTGGCCGACGATCAGCGAGTCGATCGCTCCGGCGAGGCGCTCGGTCAAAGCGTCACAAACGGCCTCGTGCGCGAGCACGCGCGATGCCGCGGAGCACTTTTGACCCGCGAACGCGAAAGCCGAATCGACGATCGCCGGGATCGCGTCGTCGAGGTCGGCGTCGGAGTCGACGATGATGCAGTTCTTGCCGCCCATCTCGGCGATCACGCGCTTGACGTGGGGCTGTGACTCGGGTGTCTTGGCTGCCGCGCGGACGATCCCCAAACCCACCGCCTCTGAGCCGGTGAAGGCGATGACGTTCACGCGCGGATCTTCGACCAGGGCGGCGCCGACATCACCCTCGCCCGGCACCAGCGCCAGTGCCGCCGGTGGTACCCCGGCTTCGTGAAGTGCGCGAACGAGCTCGGCGGCACACGCCGGCGACTGCTCGGCCGGCTTTAAAACGACGGCGTTCCCCGCAGCGAGCGCCGCCGCGGTCATACCGGTCGGGATCGCCAGCGGGAAGTTCCATGGCGCAATCACGGCGGCAACCCCGCGGGGCACGTGGCGGGTGGTGTTGCGCTCGCCGGGAACCTGCACGAGAGCTGGGCCGCCGTCCAGCTGCTCGGCCGCGATCGCGTAGTAGGTGAGAAAGTCGATCGCCTCGCAGACGTCGGCATCCGCCTCGAGCCACGGCTTTGCGCACTCGCGAACCTCGAGCGCCGCCAGCCTGTGGCGACGCTCGCGCAGCAGGGCTGCCGCGGACTCGAGAACGCGAGCGCGCTCCGACGCAGTTCGACGAGCCCATTCGGGGGCGCCCTCCGCGGCGGCTCTCACGGCCTCTGCCGCATCTGCCGCACCGCCGAGCCCAGCCTCGGCGACGACGCGCTCAGGTGCCCCCGGATCCGTTGAGGTCAACCCGGTCGATGCCGCGCTGTCGCCGCCAATGAGGATCGGCACACTCAGCGGCAGTCGGGTGTCGATCTCAGCCAGCGCGTCGGTCAGTTCCTCGCGCGCTGACGAACGGCGCAGCTCCAGCGTCGGTTCGTTGACGAAGGTGGTCACGGCGCTGCCAGAAGCTCCTCGATTGGTGCGCCGGACCCATGCGCCTTGAGGAAGGAGTCGTTTGAGCTGTTCTCGAGCAGGCGCCTGACCAGGTAGGCCATGCCGGCAACGAGATCGCCCACCGGGCAGTAGGCGCGCACGCGGAGCTTGTGGGCCCGCAGCGCCTCAGCAAGGTCATCGCCCAGGCCGCGGAGCACCTGGAGCTCGAGGTCGGAGTCCGAGCCACCGCTGACTCGGTTATAGGCGATCGCGTGGGCGACCGATCGCAGATTGTGCGAGGCGATCTTGACTCGAACCAGCGGCCGCGCGTCAAGCAGCGTTTGCGTCAGCTGCTCGAAGTTTCGATCGCACTCGGCCTTCTCCTCGAAGACCGGGGTCGACCAGCCATGCTGGCGTGCCTCAACCACCTCGTGATCCCAGTACGCGCCCTTGACCAGCCGGATGACGAGCGGCGTCTCGCGACCGGCCTCGCGTGACCAGTCGAGCAGCCGGCCTAGCTGCTCGGGCGAGTCACGCAGATACGCCTGAAGAACGACACCCGCCACCGGACCGTCGCGAAATTCATCTTCCCCGAGCAGCGCGAGAACGAGGTCGGTGGTGGTCTCGAGCGAGTCGACCGACTCCATGTCCACATGCAGATGCGCCCCCAGCTCTGCGGCGCGTCGCAGCAGCGGCCGCATGCGGGTCGCAGCGTCCTCGCGGCCAAGCTCGGGTGCCTGCGGGCGCATGAGGGGGGTCAGCGCCGTGACCTTCACCGAGAGGTTGACTCGCGGCACCGTTCCGGCCGAGTCCTGCTCGAGCCATGGCCGCTTGGGCCATTGACTCGCCGCTGCGGCGAGCGTCTCGAGGGCATCCAGGCAGCGCGCCGCGTAGCGATCCGCCTCCGACGGGGTCACGGTTGCCTCACCGAGGAGATCGACCGAGTTCGCGATGCCGTTCGACCAAAGCTGCGACAGGGTCGGAAGTGCCTCGGCGGGTGTCTCGCCGACGATGAAGCGATGGGCCATGTGACGCACCCCGGCAGCGGTCGCGTGCCCCAGGGCCTTGCGACCAGGTCCGGTGCCGGCCAGCTTGATCGCGGCTTCGACCGACGGCGGGCGTTGGGGCACCTCGTCGAGGTAGGCCAGCAGGTGGGAGCTGAGATCGTCGACGGAACGACATGCCGGCGTGACGTCGACCAGGCGAAACAGCGCGGCGCCGAGCTTCGCGTCCTGCGACGTCAACTGCATGGCCTTGCGATCGAGCAAGCGCACCGGATGGCGACTCGACGAGGGGAAGCTCGCTGCCAGCTCACGTCCGATCCGCTGCACCTCCGCCTCCAGATCGGCGGCTTTGGGCTGGCCTCGTGCCCGCTCGAGCATCGCCCCCTACGCTACTCCGAGACCATGGCGACGAGAGTGAAGTTCTGCGGGATCACCCGGATCGAGGACGGGCGCGAGGCCGTTCGTCTCGGTGCGTGGGCGATCGGGCTAAATCACTGGGAGGGCAGTGTCCGCCGCTGCGACCCGGCGACCGCGGTCGAGATCGGCGCCGAGCTGCGTCGTCAGATCGAGATCGCAGGCGTTTTCGTGGACGCCCACCTCGACGACGTCGTTTCGGCGGCGGAGGATGAACAGCTCTCGATCATTCAGCTGCATGGCGACGAGGGTCCCTCGTACTGCGCTGAGGCGGCCCGGCGCACCGGCTGCAAGATCATCAAGGCCGTACGCGTTCGCACCAGCGCCGACCTTCAGGCGGCCGAGGCCTTTCACACAGATTTCCACCTGCTGGATGCCTATCGATCCGACATGCCGGGCGGGACCGGCGCGAGCTTCGACTGGGAGCTCGTGCGCGGCCGCCGCAACAAGATCCCGATGATCCTTGCCGGCGGCCTCGACCCCACCAACGTCGCCGATGCCATCGCGGTGACGCGTCCGTTCGCTGTCGACGTTGCCAGCGGCATCGAGTCCTCGCCGGGGATCAAGGACCACGTGGTCATGGCAGCGTTTGCGAACGCGGTCGGCGGTCAGGTCGAGGCGGTGAGCTCATGAGCGGTCCGGCGGGTGCCGCGGGTGGCGCTGGAGCCTCGGTCGGCGTGGAGGAGCGCTTTGGCCCATACGGCGGGCGCTTCGTGCCCGAGGTGCTGATCGCCGCCCTGGACGAGCTGACGCGCGCCTGGGCCGGGGCGCGCGACGACGCCGACTTCGGCGCAGAGCTTGGCCGGCTTCTCCGCGACTTCGTCGGTCGCCCGACGCCGCTTTATCGCGCCGACCGCCTGTCCGAGCGGGTCGGCCGTCGCGTGTACCTCAAGCGCGAGGACCTCGCCCATACGGGCGCACACAAGATCAACAATGCCGTTGGCCAGGCGCTGCTCGCAAAGCGGATGGGTAAGACCCGGGTGATCGCCGAGACCGGTGCCGGCCAGCACGGGGTCGCGTCGGCCACGGCTTGTGCGCTTCTCGGGCTCGAGTGCGTCGTCTACATGGGCACCGAGGACATGCGTCGCCAGGCCCCGAACGTCGAGCGCATGCGGTTGCTCGGGGCCACGGTGGCGCCGGTCGAGGCCGGAGCGCGCACGCTGAAGGAGGCTGTCAGCGCCGCGATCCGCGACTGGGTCACCAACGTCGCGACGACCCACTACATCATCGGCTCGGCCGTTGGCCCGGCCCCATATCCGGCCCTGGTGCGCGATCTCCAGCTGGTGATCGGCGCCGAGGCGCGCGAGCAGGTCCTCGCTGCGGAGGGCTCGCTGCCCGCGCGGGTGATCGCCTGTGTCGGCGGAGGATCGAACGCGATCGGGACCTTCGTTCCATTCGTCGAGGACACCGGGGTCGAGCTGATCGGGGTCGAAGCTGCGGGGGAGGGCGTGGATTCGGGCCGCACGGGCGCTTCGCTGACCGCCGGCAAGACCGGTGTGCTCCACGGAGCGCTCTCGTCGGTGCTTGCCGACGACGACGGTCAGATCCTTGAGGCGCACTCAGTTTCGGCCGGCCTCGACTATCCGGGCGTCGGTCCCCAGCACGCGTTTCTTCGCGACAGCGGGAGGGTGCGCTACGAGGCCGTCACCGATGACGACGCCCTTCGTGCCTTTCGCGAGGTTGCGCGGCTCGAGGGGATCATCCCGGCGCTCGAGCCCAGCCACGCGATCGCCTGGCTGTTCGCGAACGCCGACGGACCCGACGGCTATGACCTCTTGACGCTTAGCGGACGCGGCGACAAGGACCTGGCCGAGGTCGTCGAGCGACTTGGCGATGACTGAAATCTCGGCTGCCTTCGAGGCGGCGAAGGGGCAGGGGCGGGCGGCGCTGATGCCGTACCTGATGAGCGGGTTCCCGGATCCCGAAACGTCGGCCGCGGTGATCGAGGCCTACGCCGAAGCGGGCGCCGACCTGATCGAGCTCGGAGTGCCGTACTCGGACCCGCTCGCCGACGGCCCGGTCATCCACGCCGCCGGCACGACCGCTCTGGCGGCCGGCGCCACGCTCGACTCGGTGCTCGCTGACTGTGAGCGCGTTGCCTCGCGGCTGCCGGTCGTGCCGATGGCCTACTCGAACATGATCCTCGCCCGCGGTCCCGAGGCCTTCGCCAAGGCGCTGCGGGATGCGGGTGCGGCAGGAGCGATCGTCCCGGACCTGCCGCCCGAGGAGGGCGGGGAGATTGCCTCAGCGCTCCGCGGTGCCGGACTCGCGCTGATCGCGCTGATCGCTCCCACCACGCCTGCGGAGCGCCGGGCCCGTATCTGCGCCCAGGCCGAGGGCTTCATCTATCTCGTCTCCGACACGCGCACGACCGGGGAGCGCGATGAGCTGCCAGTCGGGCTCACAGAACTGATCGAGGCGACTCGCACGGACTCGCCGGTGCCGGTCGCGGTTGGGTTTGGCATCGGCACTCCTGCGCAGGCCGCACAGGTGGGCGCCGCAGCCGACGGCGTCATCGTCGGCACGCGGCTCGTGCGCGCAGTGGGGGAGGCCGGCAATGCCACGGGGGCCGCCGCCGCGGTTTCCGAGTTCATCACGGCCGCGCGCGCCGCCATGACCGGCTAGATTTCCCGGCGATGAGGCTCCTCGTCTTTTTCGTCGTCGGTCTGGTGCTCATGACCATCGCCTACGCCTTCTCGCTGGGCGGGACCATGGCTGCCCTGATCCTGCTGTTCGTTCTCGTCAACGGAATCCTCGACCGCTGGGCGAAGCCGGCGATCGACTGGCTACGCGCCTAGCTCGCCTCCCCCGACGCGGCGGGTATCTTGGGCCGCGTGCGCCTAGGTGTCCTCACAGGCGGCGGTGATTGCCCCGGACTGAATGCGGTGATCCGCGCCGTGATCCGCAAGGGGGTTGGCGTCTACACCGATGAGTTCGTCGGCTTTCGTGATGGCTGGCGAGGACCGCTCGATGGCGAGCACGAGGAGCTGACAATCGAGTCCACCCGCGGCATCCTTCCCCGCGGCGGGACCATTCTCGGAACCTCGCGCACCAACCCGTTCAAGCGCGATGGTGGCCCCGAGACGATTGCGGCGACGATGAGCGACCTCAGCCTCGATGGCCTGATCGCGATCGGCGGGGAGGACACGCTCGGCGCCGCCAACCGGCTCCATGCAGAGCACGGCCTCAACGTCGTCGGCGTCCCGAAGACGATCGACAACGACATCGGCGCCACCGATGTCACGTTCGGGTTCGACACCGCCCTGCAGGTCGCCACTGAGGCGATCGATCGCCTTCACACCACCGCCGAATCTCACCATCGGGTGATGGTGGTCGAGGTGATGGGCCGGCACGCGGGCTGGATCGCGCTCTACTCGGGCGTGGCCGGCGGTGCGGACGTGATCCTGATCCCCGAGCAGCCGTTCGATATCGACGAGGTCTGCAGCCTCATTCAGCGCCGACACTCGAGGGGACGGTTCTTCTCGATCGTCGTCGCGGCCGAGGGCGCGCTGCCGCGCGAGGGAACGATCAAGGTGGTCGGCGGCGAGCTCGACGAGTTCGGCCACGAACGGCTCGGAGGCATCGGCCATCTGCTCGAAAAGGAAGTCGAGCAGCGCACCGGATACGAAACGCGCGCCGTTGTTCTCGGTCACATCCAGCGTGGCGGGACACCAACCGCCTACGACCGCGTCCTCGCGACCCGTTTCGGGGTCGGTGCGATCGATGCGGCTCACGAGGGCGCCTGGGGCATGATGCCGGCGCTACGCGGTACCTCGATTGAGCTGGTTGCGCTTGCGGAGGCCGTCGCCGAGCTGCGCACCGTGACGCCGGAGGAGTTCGCCTTTGCCGAGGCGTTTCTGGGCTAGCGCGCTCCTCGCGGCGGCCCTGGTCGTCGGTGGTGGCTGCGGCGGCGGTGCGGAGCCCGAGGGACCGGCCCTGCTGCGCGTCTACGTGAGCCTTCCGGATACGAAGGATGGTCGAGACGCGGCGGACGGCGCGGGCCTGGCGCTCGCCGATGCGAATGGCGCCGTCGGCGAGAACTCGGTCGAGGCCGTGTTCTTGGATCCCGGGGATGGCGCGCGCGCCTGGTCGCCGGCGCAGGTCGGCGAGAACGCTCGAGCCGCGACCCAGGATTCAACTGCGATCGCGTATCTGGGCGACTTTGAGTCGGGCGCCACGCGTGCCTCGCTGCCCGTCACCAATGCTGCCGGTCTGCTCCAGGTCTCGCCCGCGAGTGCCGCGACTGACCTTGTCGCGGCCTTTCCGGGCTCCGATGACGTGCCCGAGGTCCAGTCCGACCGGCGCGCGGACCTTCGGTCGGGTGATTCCCGGAGACGAGACGCAGGCGCGTGCAGCCGCCGCGTGGGTCGATGCGATGGACGTCGAGAGCGTCTCCGTGTCCGCCGACAACAGCGCTTTCGGCAAGAACGTTGGGCAGACCTTTCGCGACGCGCTGACCCGTGCGCGGATTTCGGAGGCGGCCGATCTCGACTTCTACGCGGGCACCGGGCGGCCGAGTGATGCCGGATCGGTGATGGTCACCGACGCGCAGCTCACCCCAGAGGCGATCCCACACCTCGCCTCCGGCACCCTCGCGACGTCGGCGGCTCTCGATCCGTCGCAGCTTCCACCCGCGGGCGCTGAGTTTCGCGAGCGCTTCACCCGCGAGTACGGCCGAGCGCCGGGTCGCTACGCCGCATACGGCTACGAGGCCATGGCTCTGATTCTCGATTCGATTGGCCGTGCGGATGATCCGGCCGATCGGCCATCCGTGGTCGAAGCCGTCTTCGAGACGGTCGACCGAAGGTCGGTTCTCGGCACGTACTCGATCGACGAGACGGGGGAAACCACCCTCACCAAGCTGACGGGCTACGAGATAAGGGACGGGCTCGCGAAGCCGGTCGAGTCCCTCGACGCGAACTAGAGCAGGTCGCTCAGAGCGGATTCGACCTCGGTGAAGCGAAACGAGTAACCGAGGTCGAGTGCGCGACGGGGGATGACGCGAAAGCTTCCGGTGATCTGCTCGGTGAGCTCGCCTCCGCGCATCGCCACGATGGCAAAACGTGGGGCCGGGATGAACGAGGGGCGATGAAGCGCCTTTCCGAGCGCCTTCGAGAACTCCCGGTTGGTCACGGGACGAGGCGCGGTCGCGTTGATCGTGCCGGAGACGGCCGCGTTGTCGAGCGCGAACAAAAGGACGCCAATCTCGTCATCGATATGGATCCAGGGCATGTAGAAGTCGCCGCCGGCCAGGGGCCCGCCAACGCCGAACTTGAACGGGGGCACCAGCTGCTTGAGCAGGCCGCTGTCTGGATCGAGGACCAGGCCGGTGCGCACACAGGTGACGCGAACGCCTCCGCCCTCAGCGCGCTTGGCCTCGCTCTCCCAGTCGATGACGACCTGACCCAGGAAGTCGCTGCCGAGCGAGCTGGACTCGTCGACAACCGCGTCGCCGTGATCGCCGTAGATGCCGATCGCCGACTGGCTGACCAGGACCGGGGGGGAGGGAGACGAGGCGAGAATGCCGTCGACGAGGTTGCGCGTGCCGCGAACGCGACTGTCGCGGATTCGCTGCTTGGCCTCGTCGGTGAGGCGCTGATTGATCTCCTCGCCCACGAGATTGATGACCCCGTCCACGCCGACAAAAGCCTCTGCGGGCGGGCGCTCGCTGGCTGGATCCCAGGCGTGCCACGTGACAGTCGGGTTGGTGGGTCGAGCCTTATCCGGGTTGCGGCTGAGTCCGACCACCTCGTCGCCGCGGGCGAGCAGGGCATCGCACACGGCTGATCCGATTGCTCCGGAGGCTCCCGTGACGAGAACGCGCATGGCTGTCAGCTACCCAACACGCTTAGGCCTAGTCGATCGTCGAGAACGTGCCGGTCTCCTCGGAGACGCGGGCGATCCCATCCCGGCGGGCCTCTTCCACGACCGCCTTGGCGACGGCAGGAGCGACATCGCGGTCGAACACCGAGGGGATGATGTAGTCCTCGGAGAGGTCTTCCTCGGCGACGACGTCAGCGATTCCCTGCGCGGCCGCGAGCTTCATCTCCTCGGTGATGCGCGGTGCGCCGGCGTCGAGGGCGCCACGGAAGACGCCGGGGAATGCGAGCACGTTGTTGATCTGATTCGGGTAATCCGAGCGCCCGGTGGCCATGATCCGCACATATGGCTCGGCCTCCTCGGGCATCACCTCGGGCGTCGGGTTCGCCATCGCGAAGACGATCGCGTCGTCATTCATCTTCTCGAGGTCCGCCGCCGCGATCAGACCGGGCCCCGAGAGGCCGACCAAAAGGTCGATGCCGTCGATCACGTCGGCGGGTGATCCCAGCCGCTGCTCGGGATTCGAGTTCTCCGAGTACCAGCGCTTGATCTCCGTCATCTGCTCGTAATCGTCGCGCGAGGTCGCAAGCGCGCCCTTGCGGTCGCAACCGATCACGTTGGTGACTCCCGAGGCCAGCATCATCTTGGTTACTGCTACGCCGGCCGCGCCAAGTCCGATCATCAGGACGTTCAAATCCTCGATCGGCTTGCCGACGATCTTCAGCGCGTTGAACAACGCTGCCATCGTCACGATCGCGGTCCCGTGCTGGTCGTCGTGAAAGACCGGGATATCGATCTCCTCCTTGAGCCGCTCCTCGATCTCGAAGCAGCGAGGGGCTGAAATGTCCTCGAGGTTGATTCCCCCAAAGGTCGGCGCCATCAGCCGGACCGTCTCGATGATCTTCTCGGGATCATTCGTCGAGAGGCAGATCGGAAAGGCGTCGATGTCGGCGAACTCCTTGAAGAGCATCGCCTTGCCCTCCATCACGGGCATCGCGGCCTCGGGACCGATGTCACCGAGGCCGAGCACCGCCGAGCCGTCGGAGACAACGGCGACCGTGTTCTTCTTGATGGTGTAGTCGAACGCCTTTTGGCGGTCGTTCGCGATCTCCATGCAGACGCGCGCGACACCCGGGGTGTAGGCCATCGAGAGGTCGTCGCGGGTCTTCAGCGGGTGTTTGTTGTGCTGCTCGATCTTGCCGCCGCGGTGCATCGCCAGCGTCCGGTCGACGTAATCGAGAACCCGCGCGCCCCGCGTCGAGCCAATCGCACGCAGGATCTGCTCCCAGTGCGGCTGATCACGAGCATCGATCGTGAACTCACGCACCCGCTTGCCCTCGCCGCCGGCACCCGGAACGAGATCGACGCCCTGAAGAGCGCCTCCCGTCTCGGCGATGGCGGCGGTCAGCTTGCCCAGGGGCTCAGACCGAGCATCGAGCTCGACACGCACGATCACGGAGAACTGGGCGGACACAGAAGCCACGGCGGCCGATTCTAGGCGTGGGGACGAAACGTCCCTTGTGGCGCGCGCTTCGTGACGAGACGTTCCCGTTAATTCGGAAGCGGGTCAGGCTGGGCAGGGGGCGCGGTCGGGGTGTGTGGGGTTTCTCGTCGTATAGGCCAACAACCTCACACAGCTGACTCGCAGGTCGCCCAAATCGCGGGGCGGCAGCATGGACTGATCAGCGTGGCGCAACTGCAAACGGCTGGGCTATCGGCGACCGCGATCCACAAACGCGTTCGCGCCGGCCGACTCCACCGCATCCATCGCGGCGTCTACGCCGTCGGCCATGCCGGCCTCACCGACCGGGGCCGCTGGAAGGCGGCCACGCTCGCCATCCCCGGCTCGGTGCTCTCACACCGCAGCGCGGCGGAGTTGTGGCAGCTCCTGCGGCCCGCCGGCGGCGTCACGCAACTCACCGTCCCCTACCCGGCCTCACCCAGCAGGCGTCAGGGCATCCGTATCTATCGCTCGCGCACGCTCGCGGCACGGCGGACCGCCATGCGCGACGGCATCCCGCTGACCATGCCCGAGCGAACCCTTTTCGACCTCGCGCGAGTTGCCACGCCTGCAGAGGTGCGACGCGCCACCCGTGAAGCGGAGGTGCGCGGCCTCCCGCTCGGCGGTGATCATCGCCCAACCAAGTCCGACAGTGACCTCGAGGATGACTTCTTCCGGCTCTGCAGGCGATACCACGTGCCGCTGCCCGAGAGGAACGTTTCCGTCGGCCGTTACCGGGTCGACTTCCTCTGGCGAGCGGAGCGCTTGGTGGCCGAGTCGATGGTACATCTACCACCGAGGCCGCCAGGCTTTTCGCGACGATCGTGAGCGCGACGTCTGGCTCGAGCTTCATGGCTTACCGTCGTCCGCTTCGACGACGCGCGCATCACCGACGATGCCGCCGGCATCGCGCGAGACCTCCTGGACCTCCTGGCCGCCCGCCGAGGAGATCAACCCGAGGTGGGCAAGACCAGCTCGGCGATGACAGCCTTGTGGTCGCTGCCCTGAACGCCGGAGACCTCGGTCGACTCGACGTGGATGCGCTCGTCAACGAGAAGGTGATCGATCGTCAGTCCGGGCCAGAGGCTTCGCGACCAGGTCGTTGTCAAAGCGTCGCCGGTCGCGTCCGCGGCGTCCACGTAGCCGCGGTCGAGCACGTCGCGAAGCTCCCCGTGGTCGAGGGTCGCGTTGAAGTCGCCCAGGAGGAGGCCCAGCTCGGGTCCGCCGCCTGCAGGCGGCAACGCGCGCAGCGCACTGCGCCAGCGACCGACCGTTTCGGAGCTCGTTGGCGGCACCGGGTGCACCGCGACGGCGGCGACGGCGACATCGCCGAGCTGGAGTCGCGCGCTCGGCATCAGAAAGCTCTCGTCGGGATTGATGATGCCGGTGGGGGTGAGGCGTTCGGCGGCATACAGGCCGCTGCCACTCGCTCCCTCGGCGGCCGTGCGGACCGAGTTGCCGAGGACCTCCTCGAGACCAGCGGCTCGCAGGCGGCTCACCGCGCGCGGGGTGAGCTCCTGGAGGCTGAGCAGGTCGACCTCGTGTTCGCGCACCAGCTCGACCACCTGCTCGGCGTCTGCGCTGCCGAACAGGAGGTTGGCCGTCATCACGGTGATGTGCTGTCCGTCGGCCGGCTCGGGCGCGCCACCGCCGCCGAACGCGCGCGGGGCGACGATTGCGACGAGCACCGCAGTCGCAACGGAGGCCAGTGCCAGAGGCGCTCGCGCCCGCAGCAGTGCAATGACCCCCACGGCAAGCACCGACACCGCCGCGACATGCGGTGTGAAGGCGATTATCGGCACGAGCGGGTAGCCGGCATCGAGGCCGAGAAGGCGGAACAACGCCCACGCGGCAAAGAAAGCAGCGAGCGCCCAGGCCAGTGCAGGTCGCCACCGAGCCATCGCTTCAAAGCGTAGGCGCGCTCGGTCCATAAGATCGAAGGTGATGCCGAAAAAGCGCGACAACGGCCAGGGCAGCGAGGTCTTTCTGATCGATGGGAACTCGCTGGCCTACCGCGCATTCTTCGCGCTGCCCGAATCGATCGCGACCGCCGATGGGCGCCCGACCAACGCGATCTACGGGTTCGCGTCGATGATGGCCAAGATCCTCATCGACCACTCTCCGAAGGCCGTGATCGTCGCCTGGGACAAGGGTTGGTCGGGTCGGGAGAAGGTCTACGCCGAGTACAAGTCGCAGCGCAAGTCCCGCCCGGACCTGCTCAAGGAGCAGTGGCCTGCCCTGGCCCCTCTTGCGGAGGCGTTCGGTTTCAAGAACGTCTCCGTCGAGGGATATGAGGCCGACGACGTGATCGCAACGCTCGCCCGTCAGGCCAGCGACGCGAAGGTGCCGGTGATGATCGTCTCGGGCGATCGCGACGTCTACCAGTTGGTCCGCGACGGAGTCCGTGTGATGACCACCTCGCGCGGCGTCACCGACACGAAGATCTACGACCACGACGGCGTCGTCGAGCGCTACGGCGTGCCACCGGACCGGGTCACCGACTTCATCGGGCTCAAGGGCGACACCTCCGACAACATTCCCGGCGTCCCTGGCATCGGCGACAAGACCGCCGCCCAGCTGCTGCAGCAGTTCGGCGACCTCGAGGGAGTCCTCTCATCGGTCGACGAGATCTCCGGCGCCAAGCGCAAGCAGAACCTGACCGAGCACGCCGAGGACGCGCGGGTGTCGAAGCAGCTCGCGACGATGGTCGAGGACATCGACGTCCCGATCGTGATCACCTCCGAGCTGCGCGGCTCGCCTGACCGCTCGAAGCTGCGTGACGCCGCCAACGAGTTCGAGCTGCGCGCGGTTGTCCAGCGCCTCGACGATGAGTGGGAGGAGGTCGTTCCCGGCCGCATGGTCGAGGAGACGATCGAGGTCGAGGCGAAGGAGGGCACCGTCGCGGACCTCGCCGAGGGCCCGATTGCGATCGCGGTCTCGGGCGGGCGCTGGGCCGGTAGCGACGGCAGCACGGTTGTCACCGGTGATGCGACCGATCTCAGGGTCCTCGCGGATGCCCTGCGCGGGCGCCCGCTCATCGGCCACGACCTCAAGGGTCTCGGCGGCCCGGCCGGCACCGGCCTGCTCGCATCCACCCGACCGGGCGAGCTCGACCTCGCCCACGACACCATGGTCGCCGCCTATCTGATCGATCCGGCCCGACGCACCTACGACCTGCACGAGCTGGCTGCCGATGCCGGGCTCGCTGCGGCCCCGGCGGGCACCGAGGACGGGCAGATGTCGCTCGAAGCGGAGGAGGGCGACGTGGCGGGAGACCCCGCGGTCGACGCCCGCCTCGTCTCAGAGCTCGCGGCGCGCCAGCGCGAGCGCCTTGGCGAATTCGGCGTCGAGCGGGTTCTCAACGAGGTCGAGATGCCGCTGATTGAGGTGCTCGCCGAGATGGAGAGGATCGGTCTACGGCTCGACACCGTGCGTCTTGCGGACATAGGCGCCGGTTTCGAGGAGCAGATCGCCCAGCTCGAGTCGGACATCTACGAACTGGCGGGTCATGAGTTCACGATCGGCTCGCCACAGCAGCTCGCGCAGGTCTTCTTCGAGGAATTGGGCCTTACCAAGAAGCGTCGCGGCAAGACAGGGTTTTCAACCGACGCCCGCGTTCTCGGACAGCTTCGCGACGAACACCCGATCGTCGAGAAGGTCGAGCGCTGGCGCGAGCTGACCAAGCTCAAGAACACCTACCTGGACTCGCTGCCCGGGCTCGTCGACGCGAACAGCCGCCTGCATACGACCTTCAACCAGGTCACGGCGGCCACCGGACGCCTGTCGAGCACCAATCCGAACCTGCAGAACATCCCGATCCGCTCCGAGGTGGGTCGGCCGGTGCGCGCCTGCTTCGTTGCAGGCGAGGGTCGCCAGCTTCTCTCGTGTGACTACAACCAGGTTGAGCTTCGCGTCCTCGCGCATGTCGCGGGTGAGGATGCGCTCCGCGAGATCTTCGCCTCGGGCGAGGACGTCCATGCGGCGACCGCGGCGGGAATCATCGGAGCCAACCCGGAGGCGATCAGCCCGGGCGAGCGGTCGAAGGCAAAGATGGTCAACTACGGGATCGCCTACGGCCTCTCGGCGTTTGGCCTGGCCGACAGGCTGAACATCTCCCGCGACGAGGCTGCCCTCTATATCCAGCGCTACTTCGAGCGCTTCCCTGCCGTGAAGCGCTTCATCGATGAGACGATCGTCGAGGCCGGTGAGCGCGGCTTTGTGACGACGCTGATGGGCCGACGTCGCAACGTTCCTGAGCTGCGCTCCGGCAACCCGCAACGTCGCGGGCTCGGGGAGCGAGTTGCCGTCAACACGGTGATCCAGGGCACCGCCGCGGACATCATCAAGCTCGCGATGGTCCGCTGCGCCCGTGCTTTCACGGAGGCTGGCCTCAAGACCGAGCTCGTCCTCCAGATACACGACGAGCTGCTGTTCGAAGGCCCCGAGGGGGAGATGGACCGCGCGGCCGAGCTCGCCCGCACCGAGATGATCGCGGCGTTCGAGCTCGATCCACCGCTCGAGGTGAACGTGGGCATCGGCCCGGACTGGTTGAACGCCAAGTAACTATCGATCACCCGCGCATCTAAAGTCAGCGCCGATGGACCGAGGGCTCGCGGTGATCATGATGGCGGCGACTGGGGGCCTGATCGCCCTGCAGGCACCGATCAATGCCGGTCTGGGCCGTGCGACCGGCAGCATCGCCGCAGCGTTGGTCTCGTTCGCGATAGGCACACTGTTTCTCGCCCTGATCGTGATCGTCGCCGGCCAGGCGGGAGGTGTGTCGTCGGCATTCGACGTTCGCTGGTACTACCTGATCGGCGGTCTACTCGGGGCCGCGTACGTATTCACTGCGCTGGTCGCCATCAGTTCCATAGGAGCCGGCGCTGTGGCTGCGGCCACGATCACCGGGCAGTTGACGCTCTCGGTCGTACTCGATCGCGTCGGGATCCTTGGGCTCGAGCAGCAGCCGATTACCCCGGCGCGCGTCCTCGGCGTGCTGCTCCTGCTCGCCGGGACCTACCTGATCGTCAGGTACTAGGCGGCGGCGAGAGCCCGCGAGCGCTCCGGCACCGGGCCCGCGAACGAGGGGTCGGCGATACGCAGGTAATGGTCGAACGACCAGCGCACGAACGAGTCGCGCTCCATGGCCCGAAGCGCTGCGGCCAGCAGCCGCGGCGCCACTCGGGGCACCGCCTTCTGGGTGCGCAGCATCCACTTGAACTTCCACTCGTGCGCGGCGGAGAACTCCGCATAACGGCGCAGCGCCGCCGCCCGGTCGCTGTTTCCGTCGACAACCGCTCGCAGCTCACGCCCGCAGGCGATCCCGAAATAGAACGCCGTGCGGATGCCCTCCGCGGTCAGCGGCAGGCAGTGTCCGGCCGAGTCACCGACGAAAAAGATGTCGTCGGCCGTTGCCGGGCGCAGTTTGTGCGGGATCCAGTTGCCCTGGTAGCGCACCGCGTCGGAGTCGAGGTCCTCAGCCAGGCGCACGGTCGGTTCCTTTACGTGGAAGCGCGGGTCGAACGAGCCGACGCCGATGCGGATCTCGTCGCGCGCCGGAAAGCTCCAGCCGTACCCGGCCGGAACGTAATCGCGATCGATCCAGATTTCGAGGCTGTCGCTCGATCCGTCGGGATGAACCTCGAGCCCCCGCGAGAGCGGCGCGTCGGGCGGCTGGAACCCATCGTCGGCCAGGATCCGCTTCCAGCCAAGCGCATCGACGATCAGCGGCGAATCGAGGTCGCCTCGATCGGTGTGGATGGTCTGCCCGGTGCGTCCCTCGACCTTCGCGGTCTCAAACGTGGCATCGGACTGCTCCCAGAGCAGTCGGCAGAGCTCCCTGTAGTCGAAGGTCGAGAAGGTCCATGGCAGGCGAAAGTCGACGGTGGTGTGCGGGGTGTGGATGACCAGGGTGTCGAAGGTTTGGCGCATCGCGCCGGTCACGCCCATCGCCTCCAGCCAGCCGGTGGGAGCCGCGCAGGCCGAGGTCTGGCGCTCGCCGATCTCGTAGCGGTCGATGACCAGGACGTTGGCCTGAGAGCCGGCGAGCTCCCTCGCCACCGAGAGGCCGGCGAAGCTCGCGCCGCAGATCAGCACGTCGTGATCGCCATCGAGCGGTGTCCGCTCTTCACCCCGCTTTGTCGCCCGTCTCGGCATCGATTCGCGAGGGTACCGTTCGGATCTGGAAGCGGCCGGCAAAAAGGTCAATTGGACCCCGGTCAAAGGTCACGTTCCGCGCCCCCGACCAACTGAGGCAGGAAATGCCTCGCCTTTTCCCTATCATCGGGCCTCGTGTCCGCCGCCGACACAACGACCGAAGCTGCTCCGGAAGCGCCACCCGCTCCTCCGGTACCGCCTGCCGCAACCAACGGTGGGTCCATGGACCTCCTGATCGAGGTCGACGGCAAGCTCGTCCCGAACTACGACGCCACCATCAAGCCTTTTGATGAGGGCGATGTCGTCGCGGGCGAGGTCGTTCGCATCGATAAGGACGAGGTTCTCGTCGACATCGGCTACAAGAGCGAGGGCGTCATCCCGGCGAACGAGCTCTCGATTCGTCGCTCGGTTGACCCGTCCGAAGAGGTTTCACTCGGTGAGCAGGTCGACGCGCTGGTCCTCACCAAGGAGGACCAGGAGGGACGCCTTGTTCTCTCCAAGAAGCGTGCCCGCTTTGAGAAGGCCTGGCGCAAGATCGAGGCTGCCGCAGAGACCGGGGAGCCGGTTGAGGGCAGCGTCATCGAGGTCGTCAAGGGCGGTCTGATTCTCGATCTCGGCGTCCGCGGCTTCCTCCCGGCCTCGCTGGTCGACATCCGCCGCGTCCACAACCTGGACGAGTTCAAGGGCCAGACGCTCGAGTGCAAGGTGATCGAGCTCAACCGCTCGCGCAACAACGTCGTCCTCTCGCGTCGCGCCGTCCTCGAGGAGGAGCGCAAGGAGGTCCGCGAGCAGATTCTTGGCAACCTCGAGCCCGGTCAGGTGGTCGAGGGCAAGATTTCGAACATCGTCGACTTCGGCGCCTTCGTCGACCTCGATGGCATCGACGGTCTCATCCACATCTCCGAGCTCTCCTGGAGCCACGTGAACCATCCTTCCGAGGTCCTCGCGATCGGTGAAACCGTTCGCGTCAAGGTCCTCGACATCGACCGCGACCGCCAGCGGATCTCGCTCGGTCTCAAGCAGACCCAGGAGGACCCATGGCAGACGGTCCTCAACGAGTACAAGCCCAACGACATCCTCGAGGGCAAGGTCACGAAGGTCGTCGCCTTCGGTGCCTTCGTCGAGATCGTCCCGGGCGTTGAGGGTCTCGTGCACATCTCTGAGCTCGCCGAGCACCACGTCGAGACGCCGAGCGAGGTCGTGCAGCCGGGTCAGGAGACCTGGGTGCGGATTCTCGAGATCGATGAGGAGCGCCGCCGGATCTCGCTCTCGGTCAAGCGCGCACAGGCGAACGACAACCTTCCGCTCCGCGACCTGATCCCGCCGGAGCTCCAGCCCGACAACCAGCCGCCGGCGCCGCCGCAGCCTGAGGCGGGCGTCCCGGACCTGGACCTTTCCGAGGAAGTCTTCGCCGAAGCGCCCACCGAGGCGCCGCCGGTGGAGGAGCCGCCTGCGGAGGAGACTCCGGCCGAGGCTCCGCCTGCGGAGGAAGCTCCGGCCGAGGCACCACCGGCCGAAGAACCGCCGGCTGATGCACCCGCGACCGAGGAGCCCGCCGCCGAACCGGCTGCGGCGGAAGAACCTCCGGCCGAAGAACCTCCGGCCGAAGAGCCCACCTCCTAGTCTCCGCGCGGTGAGCGCCGCGCGCCAAACACCGGTCATCGGTCTCACCGGTGCGATCGCTTCGGGCAAGTCCGAGGCCCTCGCCGCGCTGGGGCGACTCGGTGCCGCAACCCTTTCCGCCGACGCGGTCGTCCACGAGATGCTCGCCGGCCAGCAGGTTCGTGACCTCCTCGCCGAGCGCTGGGGCGATGACGTGATCGTCGACGGAGAGGTTGACCGCGCCCGAGTCGCCGCGATCGTGTTCGAACGCCCCGATGAGCTTCGCTGGCTCGAGTCGACCCTGCACCCGCTCGTCGGCGAGCGGATCGTCGCGTGGCGCAACGCGCTTGACCCTGAAACGCCGCTGGCGGTGATCGAGGTGCCCCTGCTCTTCGAGACCAACATGGATCAGGCCTTCGACGCGACGATCGTCGTCATCGCTCACGACGACCTGCGCGCCGAACGTGCCGGCGCCCGTGGGACGGTCGATCTGGAGGCGCGTGCTGGGCAGCAGATGTCCCAGCGCGAGAAGGCCGAACGCGCGACGTTCGTCGTCGACAACGAGGGATCCATCGAGGAGCTCGAACGCGCCCTCGCGAAGATCGTCTCCGACCTCACCGGCTCGTGATCCGGCCGAGGACGATTCTGGTCCTCGCGGGTCTCGGCGTCGTCGCCGCTGTAGTCGTCAGCCGTCTCGACCTTGGCGAGGCCCTCAAACAGGTGACGCTCCCTCTGCGCCACGAGGACATCATCCGCCAGCAGGCCGAAAGGTTCGACCTCGATCCTGCGTTTGTCGCCGCGGTCATCAACGAGGAGTCAGGATTCTCCGACGCGACATCCCACGCCGGCGCGCGCGGGCTGATGCAGATCACTCCGGCGACCGCGGACACGATCGAGACCCTCAGCGGTGGCGAGACGTTCGTTCTGGAGGACCTCTCAAACCCGGACCTCAACATCCGGTATGGGACCTTTTACCTGCGCCATCTGCTCGATCGCTTCGACGGCAACGAAATCGCAGCGCTTGCCGCGTACAACGGCGGGCCCGAGAACGCCGCTGAGTGGGGCGGGTCGGCGCTCGAGATCGAGGACATCCCGTTTCCCGAGACTCGTTCCTATGTCGAAGACGTCCTCGAGAGGCGTGAGGAGTATCGCGACACCTACGCCACGGAACTCGGTCTCTAGTTGGATCTGATCGTCGCCTGGGCGCTGTTTCCGCTCGTGCTCGTGGCGCTCTGCGCGGGGTGCGGGCTCCTCGTCGACCACCTCACGGGCGGGACGACCCCACGATCGCTGCTGGCGCTCCTCGGATTCGCGACCATCATCGTGGTCGGGCAGTTCCTCACCCTTGCCGATGTCACCGCCGAGCTCACGGTCTTTGCGGTGATCGCCCTAGCCGCGGCCGGATATGGGGTTGGGCTGCCGGCGCGGTGGCGGCGCTTCTCGCGCTGGCCCGCGGTCGCGGCAGCCGGGGTGTTCGCCGCGTACGCGGCGCCGATCGTGCTCTCCGGCGACCCGACCTTCGCGGGGTTCATCAAGCTCGACGACACCGCGACCTGGCTCGCCCTGACCGATCGCATCATGGAACACGGCCGCGATCTCAGCGGGCTCTCACCCTCGACGTACGAGGCCACGCTGGCGTTCAACCTGGGCGATGGATACCCGGTCGGCGTGTTCATTCCGCTTGGCCTCGGCGCGCAGATCCTCGGCACGGACGTCGCCTGGTTGATCCAGCCCTACATGGCGTTCCTGGCCGCGCTGCTGGCGTTGGCGCTCTGGGCGCTGGCGTCGCCGCATGTGGCCTCGTTGAGATTGCGAGCGGCCGTGGTATTCGTCGCAGCCCAGCCGGCGTTGCTCTTCGGCTATTTCCTGTGGGGCGGGGTCAAGGAAGTCGCAGCAGCCGCACTGATCGCCGGCACGGTGGCACTCGCGTTGGGCATCTTGGCCCGACCAGCTGAACACCGCGCGATGGCGCCTGTGGTGGTCGCGGCGGCGGCGCTCATTGGTGTGCTCAGCGCGGGTGGACTGATCTGGCTCGCGCCGGTCCTGATCGGGGTCGCGATTCCGCTCGTCCATGTGGTCGGCGCGCGCGCGGCTGGCCTCCGCTTCGTTTTGGCGTTGGCGGGTGTCGCGGTGCTCAGCATCCCGCTGCTCGTGAGCGGGGCGCTGTTGCCGCCGACATCATCACCGCTCACGGATAGCTCGGCTCGCGGCAATCTCCTTGAGCCGCTCGAGCCAGCCCAGGCCGCGGGCATCTGGATAGCCGGTGATTTCCGCGTCGATCCGTCGCAGGCGCTCATCACCTACGTGCTGATCGCTATCGCCTGTACCGCCGCGATCGCGGCCATGATTTCGGCGGCGCGAGAGCGGCGTCTCGGCCCACTCATCTACGTGCTCGGCAGCCTCGCCGGCGGCCTGGCCCTATACGCCATCGGTTCGCCGTGGGTTGGCGGCAAGGCGATCGCTACGGCCTCGCCGGCGATTCTCTTCGCCGCGATGATGACCGTGGGACGACTGCAGGCATCGCGGCGACGACTCGCCGCGGTGGGTCTCGCCGCAGCCCTTGCGACCGGCGTGCTCTGGTCGAATGCGCTTGCCTACCGCGATGTCAGTCTTGGGCCCCGCGAGCAGCTGGTCGAGCTTGAGCAGATCGGCCATCGTGTCGCTGGCGCCGGACCGACGTTGATGACCGAGTACGAGCCATACGGCGCCCGTCACTTCCTTCGCGACAGCGATGCCGAGGGAATCTCTGAGCTGCGACGCCACAGGATTCCGCTCACGAACGGCGATCTTGTGGAGAAGGGCTTCGCCGCGGACACCGACGCCGTCGATCCCACGGCCCTTGCGTTCTTTCGGACGCTCGTGGTGCGGCGCTCGCCGGCCGCGAGCCGACCGCCATCGGCGTACGAGAACACCTGGAGCGGCCAGTACTACGAGGTGTGGCAGCGGGATCCGGAGATCACCGGCCTATCGGATCGCATCGGGCTTGGAGACGGCTTCGACGCCGACGGTGTGCCGAACTGCGAGGAGGTCCGCGCGCTCGCGACGCACGGCGACCTCCTCGCGGCGCCCCCACTGGACGCGCTGGTCATCCCGCTTTCGAAGACGAGGTATCCGGAGTCGTGGGCGACGCCGCGCACCAGGTACGCCCCGGTGCCATCCGGTGCCGGGACGATCGCGGCAGACGTCAGCATTCCGCGAGCCGCCGAATACGAGGTCTGGATCGGCGGTTCGCTGCGACCGAAGGTCGACCTGATCGTTGACGGGCGCCTGATCGGATCCGTCCGCCATGAGCTCAACAACCTGGGCGGGTATGTCAGTCTCGGGACGGCGCGACTGACAGCGGGACAGCACCAGGTCGAAGTACATGTCCACGGTGCCGATTTCTTCCCCGGCAGCGGCGGTCGAGCGTCCGCGATTGGGCCGCTCGTGCTCTCGACGGGCACCGCTGCGGATTCGACCCCGGTGCGGGTTGCCTCCTCCGACGCTGAGGCCCTCTGTGACAAGTCCTGGGATTGGATCGAGGTGGCGAGGTGAATCCCCGGCGACGGCCCGATGGTGGCTCCGCTTCGCTTCGCCCCAGGCCGGGAGCGTGGCTGGGGATAGCCCTGGCGGTGGGTGTGGGAACGGTCCTTGCCGACGGCTCGATCGTGGTACTCGCGCTGCCCGACATCTATCGCGAGCTTGACGTCTCGGTGACCTCGGTCACCTGGGTCCTGATCGCCTTCAACTTCGTCCTCGCGGCGGCCGCGGTGCCGGCGGCGAGCCTCGCGCGCCGGGTGGGTCCAGCGCGCATCGCGGCGTCGGGCCTCCTCGTCTTCGGCGCTGCGAGCTTGGCCTGCGGGATCGCCGATTCGATTGGCCTGTTGTTGGTTGCGCGGTGTCTGCAGGCGGTTGGAGGCGCCGCCGCGGTCTGCGCTTCGCTTGAGTTGCTTCCAAGCGTGACCGGCTCCGAGCGCCGAGCGGCGGCCATCTGGGCCGGCGCCGGTGCGTTGGGCGCTGCGATTGGTCCAGGCGCGGGCGGTCTGCTCACGGAGCTCGTCTCGTGGCAGTCGATCTTCCTTCTGCAGGTGCCAATCGCGATCGGGTGCGTCGCTGCTCTGACCGGCGCGGTCAGGGCGGAGTCTGCCGACGCGACCGTGCGCGCCGAGCGGCTGCCGGCCGGGCGTCCGCACCTCGCCGCGAACGCTGCCCTGGCGCTGGTTTCCGCCGCACTTGCGGCGGCGCTCTTTCTCGTCGTCCTCCTGTTGATCGAGGGATGGCGACTGACGCCAATCGCCGCCGCGGCCGCTGTCACCGCGATGCCGATCAGCGCGATCGCGGCGGCCCCGCTCACCTCCAAGGTGCCGGCGGTTGGCGCACGGGCGACAGCCGGCGTGATCCTGATCGCCGGCGGGCTCGCTGGGCTCGGCCTCCTGCCGGACGCGTCGGTCGTGCTGACCCTGCCGCCGCAGATCCTCGTCGGCATCGGTCTGGCGCTGACGCTCTCGGCGCTCACCGAGTCGGCACTCGAAGGACGCTCGCCGCAGGCAATTCATGGCGGCTGGACGATCGCCTCGCGCCACGCCGGTGTCGTTGCCGGGCTGCTCGTGTTGACACCGGTCTTCACCGCAGACCTCGATACCCAGCGCGGCCACGCCGAGCAGGCCGGGATCGCAGCGTTGCTGGATTCAGGTGTCGACCCGAGCTCGAAGCTCGCCCTCGCCGGGCGAATCGCCGATCAGATCGAGGCCGAGGGCGACAAGGTGCCGAACGTTCGCCCGGCGTTCGAGCCGCTGCCGGCCGACGCCGGTGAGCGCGCCGAGGTCGTCGCCCTGCGCGATCTGATCGTCGACGAGGTCGAGCGCGCCGCCACGCACGCGTTCAGCGCTTCGTTCTTGATATCCGCGGCGTTTGCGCTCGCGGCACTGATCCCGATCGGGCTCACGAGACGACGAGTCCGGGAGCTCGAGCTGTGAGAGCGTCCGACAGGTCGGTCGCACTGATCGTCGGCGCGATCGTCGCATCGGTCGTCGTCGTGGGCGCCTATCTCGCCGCGGGCGGAGCCAACTACGAGCCCACGCCGGTGGTCGACCCCTGCGCACCGCGCGAGTGGACAGGCCCGCACTCGCTCGAGGAGGACGCGCAGCAGTTCTTGCTCTCTGCGCTTGATGGAGCCGCATGCGAGCTCGGCGTCAGTCGCGAGACCCTGGCCGCAGCGCTTCCGACCGAGGAGTCGCGCGAGACGTTCGCCGCCGAGCGCGGGATCGACGACGCGGAGCTCGAGGAGGCGATCCAAGCCGGGCTCGTGCGGGCAATCGACGACGCTCAGGATGCCGGGCAGATCGGTTCACTCATCGCCGTGGGGCTCCGCGCGATCGCTTCGAACCTGCCGATCGACGAGGCCATCGACCTCATCGGCGGCGCCCAGGACGTCTTCAACGACGCCTCTGACCTGATCGACCGCATGGGAGGAATCATCGGCAACGCCGGCGACATTCTCGGCGGCGTCTTCGACTAGGCGTGCAAAACTGCCCGGATGCCTGTCCGGCGCATCATTCCGTACCACGAGTCGGCGGACTTCGAGGCCACACGGCACTTCTACGCGCGGGTCCTCGGGATGGAGGAGGGCAGCTTCGGAGGCGGGTACATCGGATTCGGTGCCGGGCCGGCGCAGGTCGTTTTCGCGCCACCGGGAGTTGATCCGCCGCTGCCCGACATGGGTATCGATTTAGGGTCGCGCGAAGCTGTCGACGCGGCGCACGCACAGGCCGTGCAGGCTGGACACGAGGTGATTTACGGCCCGGTGGACGAACCGTGGGGTGTTCGTCGCTTCTTCGTTCGCGATCCGAACGGCGTTGTGGTCAGCGTGCTGGCCCACGACTGAGCGCTCACTACGGGGCTACTCCGTCGCGCGCCAGACCGCGATCGCGAACAGCGCCTGGAACGGGAGTCGCGCCCAGAGCATCCAACGCGGGACGCGGTCCGTGGCGACGCCGCGTGCGGCGACACGGTCCGGTGCGACCGCCATCTCGATGTTCGCCGGGTAGACCGCGGCCAGCAGACCAAGCAGCCACCAGCGTGCGAACACCCGCGTCGCGGGGAATGCGACGGCCGCGGCGCCGGTGAGCTCAGCCACCCCGCTCCAGCGAACGGCGTCGCGGGCGGAGATCGGTACGTACTCGGGTACGGTCGCCTCGAAGTCCTTCGGGCGGATGAAATGGAGGACGCCCATCGTCCCGAATCCGATGGCGAGGAGGCGCTGCAGCGGGGTCACGGCGCCGATCCTCGCAGTTGCGCGGTCGCGACCTCGCGTGCAAGCAACGCGGTGGGTGCAAACACCAGCGCTGACGTTGTCTCGCCAGAGCCCAGCGCGATCGCCGTCGGACCGAGCGACCAAACCCCCGGAGCTGCGGCGCTTCCTTCGAGCCCGTCCTCGACGTAGGCCCGTGCGGCCCGGGCGAACTCGCGCGTGTCGGTGGGGGAGTCCCAGCTCCAGCGCATCACGAGCACGAGCCCGTCGCGACAGGGATCGGCGCAGTTGCGCAGTTCGGCGCCAGGCGTGCGCCAGAGCTCGTAACGGTCGCCGTTCCAGCCCGCGGCCCCCAGATCGGCGGTAGATGTGTCGGCGCCGACTCGCAACAGGTACGAGGTCTCCAGCTCACCAAGCACCCCATGATCCGCCCGTTTGAAGCCGGCTTCCCGTATCGCGTCGCGCTCGACGTCAACCCGGTCGGGCCGCTCGTTGCTGACGTACCTCTCCGGATGCAGCACCTGTTCGGTGCTCGCCGGCGAGCGCGAGTCAAGCGCGTAGTCGACGAGCTTCCAGCCGCCTGCGAGCCGACGCAGCTCGGTCACGTACTCGTTTCCACCGAGGTAGGTCCAGGTGAGAGCGTCGATCAGGATCTGCGGGACGCCGTGCGTGCTGGTGTCGATGCCACCGGCGCCGGCAAGCAGATCGAACGGATCCAGATGCCTGGTCGCGTAGTCCTGCATGACGGCGGTGGCCAGCCCCTCGATCAGCGCCTGACGGGCCAGCGACTCATCGCCGGACAGGCGCGCACCACCGCCGATGCCGAAGTTCTGATCCTCGAGCGCGTGATCGAGTTCGTGGGCGAGCAGAAACTCCACTAGCGCGCGGTTTGGAACGGCGCTCGCATCGCTGACGACATAGAGGCGCTCGGTGCGCGGGTCGTACGCGGCCGCGGCGAGGTCGCCCGTCGAGCCCGAGGCTCGCTCGAGCTGCTCCTCAGGCGCGAGCAGACCCGTCATTCGCAGCTCCGCCTCGCCGACGCCGATTCCGCCGGCCCCACCACTGCGCCGCTCCTCACGGCGTGAGAGGCGATTGAGCTGCTCGCTCGTCACGACCTCCGGCTCCGGAAGTCGATCGAACTCGAGCCCGCGGATCCTGGCCACGCGACGCGCGACCGATGGGGTCACCTCCACCGCAATCCTCGTGAGCTCGCGTCGACTCAAGGATTGCGGCGGCTCGGCCAGTTGGTCGGGCCGAGCGGATGGGCGCTCCTCGGCGCCGCCGCCACTGATCGCCAGGACCACCGCGAGCGCGGCCAGGATGAGGATCGAGCAGGCAAGTCCCACTCCGCCGCCGCTTTGCCCGCCGTTCACCGAAGGCAGCGTAGACGGGCGCTATCGTCGAACGCCGATGCCGCAGGAGTTTGAGCTCAACCCCGCTTACACGCCTACGGCAGACCAGCCAAAGGCGATCGAGGGCATCGCTGAGGGACTGGCTGCGGGCGAGGATTTCATCACCCTGCTCGGCGCGACCGGCACCGGCAAGACGTTCACGATGGCAGCCACGATCGAGCGCGTTCAGCGTCCCGCGCTGATCATCGCTCACAACAAGACCCTCGCGGCGCAGCTGTGCAACGAGTTTCGCGAGTTCTTTCCGAAGAACCGTGTCGAGTACTTCGTCAGCTATTACGACTACTACCAGCCCGAGGCGTACGTCCCCCATCAGGACCTCTACATCGAGAAGGACTCGTCGATCAACGATGAGATCGACCGCCTGCGCCATGCCGCGACGGCAGCGCTGTTGGCGCGGCGCGATGTGATCATCGTCGCCTCGGTCTCCTGCATCTTCGGGATCGGCTCACCCGACCTCTACCGGCGCCAGATGCAGCTGTTCAAGGTGGGGGAGTGGATCGAGCGCGACGAGCTCCTCCGCAAGCTCGTCGGCATGCAGTACACCCGCAACGAGACGGCGCTCACTCGCGGCACCTTCCGCGTCTCCGGCGAGCTGCTCGAGATCTTCCCCGCATACGCCGAGTCGGCCTACCGGATCAACCTCTTCGGCGACGAGGTCGAGTCGATCCACCACTTCGACCCGCTCACCGGCGAGATCTTTGACGTGATCGACCACGTCGCCGTCTGGCCGGCGAGCCACTACGCGACCGAGGAGACGACGCTCGAGCGGGCCGTGCTCGAGATCAAGGCCGAACTCGACGAGCGGCTGGCCTGGTTTCACGAGCGCGGCAAGGAGCTGGAGGCCCACCGCCTTCTTCAACGCACCCAGTACGACATCGAGATGCTGAAGGAGCTCGGCTTCACCTCCGGAATCGAGAACTACTCCCGGATCTTCGACAACCGCGAGCCGGGATCGCCCCCGCACACGCTGATCGATTACTTCCCCGACGATTTCGTGACCTTCGTCGACGAGTCGCACCAGACCGTCCCGCAGATTGGCGGCATGTACGAGGGCGACCGCTCGCGAAAGCAGACGCTGGTCGATTTCGGCTTTCGACTGCCCTCGGCCATGGACAATCGCCCGCTCAAGTTCGACGAGTTCCTCCCGCGTGTCGGTCAGCTGGTGATGGTCTCGGCGACACCGGGCGAGTTCGAGCGCACCACGGCCAAGCGCACGGTCGAGCAGATCGTGCGCCCAACGGGCATCGTCGATCCCGAGATCGAGGTCCGCGAGACGCGCAACCAGATCGACGACCTCATGAACGAGGTTCGCGACCGCGCCGACCGCCAGGAGCGGACGCTGGTCACGACGCTCACCAAAAAGATGGCCGAGGACCTCACCGGCTATCTGCTCGAACACGGGCTCAGAGTCCGCTACCTGCACTCCGAGGTGGACACGCTCGAGCGCATCCAGATCATCCGCGATCTGCGCCTCGGCGAATACGACGTGCTCGTGGGCGTCAACCTCCTGCGCGAGGGCCTCGACCTCCCCGAGGTCACCCTGGTCGCGATCCTGGACGCTGACAAGGAGGGGTTTCTTCGTGGCGAGACATCACTCATCCAGACGATCGGTCGCGCAGCCCGCAACGTCGACGGCAGGGTGCTCATGTACGCCGACAAGGAGACGGACGCGATGCGCAAGTCAATCTCCGAGACCGATCGTCGTCGCAAGATCCAGGTGGCCTACAACCTCGAGCACGGGATCACGCCGGAGACGGTGCAGAAGGGGATCTCCGACATCTCCGAGTTCCTCTCGATGGAAACACGCTCAACCCCGGACCGGCGCCGGCGCCGGCGCACGGGGTCCGACGGCGAGGCGATGACCCCGGAGCAGCTCGAGAAGGTCGTCGTCGAGCTCGAGGAGGAGATGCTCGCGGCAGCCGAGGACCTTCGGTTTGAGGAGGCGGGCCGCATCCGCGACGAGCTCAAAGAGCTGCGCCGCGACCTCGAGGGCCTGCGCGCCTGACCGAGGCCAGGCGCGCGGCCAGAGGAACTAGCCGCCGAGGGTCCAAGCGGTCTTGAACTTCGTCTTGCCCTTGCACCCCTCGAGCTTGTAGGAGCCCTTCGAGCGCTTCGGCGACGTGAACTTGCCCTTGAGCTTGAGCTTCACCTTCTTCGAGCCCTCGGGGAGGGTGCTGGTCGCCTTGCCGTTGAACTTGAACTTGCCGTTTGACGCGTCGACCGGCTCTGTGAGCGCGAAGCCCTTGTAGTAGCTACCGCTGTCGTCCAGGCATTTGGGGCTGCTGCCCGAGATGCTCAGGGTTGCATCCTCGCTCGCCTGCATCGTGATCACGTTCACGACCGCGCCGTTACCGACTTCCTTCGACTCGTAGTGAAACCCGGGCTTGGGCGAGGCGGCCGCGAATGCTGTCGCGACACCGATGGCGGCGACCGCGATTGCCGTTCCAAACACTGCGCGAAACCGTGGATGTTGAGCTTGCACTCGGATCCCCTTCCGTGGGTTGTGAATCTTGCGCCAGCCTATACATGGGGTCGTCCCGAAGTGGTCCGCGGTATACGCTGACGGCATGGACACAGACAAGATCGTTGGCGACGTCGCGGAGGTAGTGCGCGACCTCGTCTCGAGGACGTTGACCCAGGCCGAAGAGCGCGGCGAGCAGATCGTTGCTGCTGCTGAAAAGGAGGCAAAGGCGGTGCTTGACCGAGCCCAAGACGAGGCGTCGGCAATCCGCCAGAAGGCGGAAGCGGATGCCGAGACCCGCTTGAGCGCGATCCAAGCCGCGCTTGCCGAGGTTCAGTCGAAGCTCGGCGTCAGCGGCGAGGTCCCCACAAGCCCGGTCCCGTCACCTGAACCAGAGCCACCGGTCGTGCCAGAGCCCACGCCGCCGCCGCCTGATCCGGCGCCCGCGCCCGAACCGGTTCCCGAGCCGGAGCCACCGCTGATTCCTGAGCCGACGCCGCCGCCAGACGAGGCAACCCCGCCTCAGGTCACGGCCAAGACCGACGCCAATGGAAAGTCGAATGACGATGCCAGCGCCCGTCTCGTCGCGATGAACCTCGCGTTGGAGGGGGCGACCCGCGAGCAGGCCAAAGAGCAGGTCGAGGCGGAGTACGACTGTGCCGACCTCGACGGGTTGATCGACGACATCTTTTCCCGGGTTCCCGCCAAGGGATAGACCTTGTCGGCTCTCGGGGACCTCTCCGCGGCGTTGCTGCCGCCGGAGGTGGGCGGGCCTGAGCCTGAACGAGTCGCGTCCGCGGCCAGGGTTCTCATCGATGCGATGCCCGCGCAGGCCCGGGCCGGTCTCGGCCTCGGTCTGCTCGCCATCGAGGCTGCGTCCCTAGCTCGTCACGGCCGTCGGCTCGGACGTTTGGATCCCGAGCGGCGCGCGCAGCTGCTCCGGAGCCTCGGATCCGCCGGCCCGGCAGCGGCGGTCGGTCTCGATGGTCTCAAGGCGGCCGTCCTGCTCGCCGCCGGCGCGGTTGAGTTCTCCGAGGAGATCGCGACGACGGCGACTCGCGAACCGGCGGTCCGACCCGACCCGCCGCTGACCGTGATTCCCGCCCGTGAGATCGGGCCGCAGACCTGCGACGCGATCGTGATCGGATCCGGCGCGGGCGGTGCCTTCGCCGCGCGGGAGCTCGCCCGTGGTGGTCTCGACGTCCTCATCCTCGAGGAGGGCGAGCTCTGGAGTTCCGCGCGCATCCGGTCGGAGAACCCCGTGGCTCGCTTCGCGGGCATGTACCGCGACGGCGGTTCGACCATCGCTCTGGGGTCCCCTCCGATCGCCCTGCCGATCGGGCGAGCCGTCGGCGGCACGACCGTGATCAACTCGGGCACCTGCTTCCGGCCTCCCCAGGCCATCATCGCCCGGTGGCGCGACGAGCACGGGACCGAGCTCGCGGGCGACGGCTTCGAGGCGCGCCTCGCAGACGTCGAGGAGGCGAGCGGGGTTGGCCGAGTGCCGATGGACGTGATGGGCCGCAACGGCGAGCTCGCCCTCGCCGGAGCCGACGCTCTCGGCTGGCGTGCCGGACCACTGGCTCGTAACGCGCCGGGCTGTCGCGGCGCGTGTCAGTGCGCCATCGGTTGTCCGAACAACGCGAAGATCGGCGTCCACCTGAGCGCCCTCCCAGAAGGCTGCGCCGCAGGGGCCCGAATCGTTACCGGCCTGCGCGTTGATCGGCTGCTGGTCGAGCGGGGTCGAGCCGCCGGAGTTGCGGCGCGTCGACCCGACGGCAGCGCGGTTGAGTTGCGAGCGGCCAAGGTGATTGTCGCCTGCGGCGCCGTGGAGACCCCGCCGCTTCTCCGCCGCAGCGGGGTCGGCACGCACCCGCGGCTCGGTCACGGCCTCTCCATGCATCCGGCGCTTGCCGTGGCCGGCAAATTCGCTGAGCCGGTCTTCGCATGGCGCGGTGTGATGCAGAGCGCCGGCATCGAGGAGTTGCACGAACGCGACGGGATCCTGATCGAGGCGACGTCGAGCCCGCCGGGCATGGGCGCCCTGGGCTACGCAGCCGTCGGCGCCGAACTCGTTGAGACGCTCGCCCGCGCTGACCACACGGCGACGCTCGGCGCGATGATCGCCGACGGCCCCTCGGGGCGCGTGCGAGGTAGCAACCGGCCTCTCATCACCTATCGGATCGCGCGTGCCGACGCCGGCCGTCTGCGGCGAGCACTGGCCGCGGTGGCTCGGGTTCTGTTCGCCGCCGGCGCCGAGCGCGTCGAGCTCGGCGCCGGCCTGCCTGCTGTGGTGAGTCCCGACCGCCTCGACGAGCTCACTGCCGGCGTTGACCTGCGGCGCCTGCGGCTTGCCGCGTTTCACCCAACCGGCACGGCGGCCGCCGGCTCCCGGCCCGACCACCACCCGGTTGGGCCGCGGGGCGCGCTTCGAGGAGTCGACGGTGTGTGGGTTGCGGATGGGTCGATCCTGCCGAGCTGCCCCGGCGTCAATCCGCAGATCTCGATCATGGCCCTGGCGGCGGGGGTGGGGAAAGCTGCTGCTCGTTGACCCCGGGCCGTCTTGCGGATACGCTGGCCGCATGCGGGGATCCGCGAGGTTCGGCTGGCTTCGCACCGCGGTGCTGATCGTCGTCGGCGGCCTGCTCGCCGTCCCGCCGGCATCGGGGTCAACCGGGCAGCTGACGTTCGGCGACTGCCTCACCTCGAAGACGGTCGTGACCGCCTGCGCTCCTGTCCCCGGTGCCACCGCAAGCAGCGTCGACGCCCCGCTGACCACGCTCTACGGGCTCGCTGCGAGCCCCGACGGCAACTCCGTCTACGCCATCGCCGGGATCCCAGCCGCCGTCGTCCATTTCCAGCGCCAGCCGGCGACCGGCGCCCTCACCTTCGCGTCCTGTTTGACCTCGAACACGAGCGTCGACGCCTGCGCCAAGATCCCGGGGGCGGCTTCGTCCGGAACGAACACGCCCCTCGCCGGCCTGCGCTCGGTAGCGGTTTCTCCCGATGGCCGTAGCCTCTACACGGCGGCCGAGTCCGGCGACGCCGTCGCCAGCTTCAGTCGCGATCCTGCCACCGGGGCGCTCGCCTACCAGGCCTGCGTCGGCTCCAACACCAGCGTCCCCGGCTGCACCCATGTCCCCGGGTCTACCGCCATGGGCACCAACAGCCCCCTCGGCGCGCTGCGCTCGGTGAGGCTCAGCCCCGACGGGACCAGCGTTTACGCGGGCTCGGGGAACGGCGACGCCGTCGCCAGCTTCAGTCGCGATCCTGCCACCGGGGCGCTTGCCTACCAGGCCTGCATCACGTCGAACAGCAGCGTCGCTGGGTGCACGACGATCCCGGGAGCTGTCGCGGGCGGGACCAACACGGGCCTCAACACGATCTACGCTGTGACCGTCAGCCCGGATGGCAGGAGTCTCTATGCGGCCGCGTACAACGGTCACGGCGTGGCCCGCTTCGATCGCGCGCCCGGCGGCGCGCTCGCCTACCAGGGCTGCCTGACGACCTCGACGGCCGTCGCCGGCTGCGCGGTGCTGCCCGGAGCTACGGCGAACGGCGACAACACCAACCTCGGCAACGCGATCGCGGTGGAGGTGAGCGCCGACGGCCAGAGTGTCTACGCGGTCGCCGAGTACACCGCGGCACTGACCCATTTCGACCGCGACCCGGCAACCGGCGCGCTGACCCAGCGCGAATGCTTCACGACAAATTCGAGCGCGACCACGTGCACGCCGCTGCCCGGAGCGGTCGCCGGGGCCACGAACACGATCTTGGAAAACCTGGAGGCCGTGGTCGCGAGCGCGGACGGCAACAACGTCTATGTGGTCTCCTACGAGGGCGCAGTGGCGCGCTTCGATCGTGACCCCGCCACCGGCGCGCTGACCTACCGCGATTGCCTCAACGCGGACACCGGGATCCCGGGCTGCGTCGCGATCCCGGGGTCCAGCGCGAACGCCGTCAACTCGCCGTTTCATAGCGCTTCCTCACTGGCCCTGAGTCCCGACGGATCGAGCCTCTACGCGGGCGCCGAGGGCGCCGCCGCGGTGACTCGTCTCGACCGCGAGCTGCCGCCGCCGGCGGTGCCACCGGACTCGATGCCGCCGGACGTGGAGCCCTCGAACGAGTTCAGCTTCGCCAAACTGAAGCGCAATAAGCGCAAGGGGACGGCGAAGCTAACCGTCGAGATCCCGGGGCCGGGCTCGCTGGTGCTCGCCGGCAAGCGACTGAAGCGTGCACAGCGCCCTGCGACCGCCGCGGGGAAGCTGCGGCTGGTCGTGAAGGCGAAGGGCAAGGGGGCTAGCAAGCTTCGCCGGCGTGGCAAGGTGAAGCTGAGGGCGAAGGTGACCTACATCCCCACCGGGGGCGCCCCGAACACCAAGCAGCGCACGGTGAAGCTGATTCGAGGCTGAGCCTCGACCCCCGGCACCAGGCCCAGCCGGCGCGGTGGCCGAATGGGAACATCCGTTCGCCCTCGTACAATCAGGGGCTGATGTCTCGACAGGGCGAAATTGTCGTCTCGGGCGCCCGCGCCCACAACCTCAAGGGCATCGACGTGACCCTGCCGCGCGATGCGCTGGTCGTCGTCACCGGACTCTCGGGCTCGGGCAAGTCGAGCCTCGCTTTTGACACGATCTACGCCGAGGGTCAGCGGCGCTACGTCGAGTCGCTTTCCGCCTACGCGCGCCAGTTCCTCGGGCAGATGGAAAAGCCCGACGTGGACTCGATCGAGGGCCTGTCGCCTGCGATCTCAATCGATCAGAAGACCACGTCGCGCAACCCGCGCTCGACGGTCGGGACGGTCACCGAGATCTATGACTATCTGCGCCTGCTCTGGTCGCGGATCGGCAAGCCCCACTGTTACAACTGCGGTGAGCCCATCGCCGGCCAGTCCCTGGAACAGATCACCGACCGGGTGATGATGATCGAGGAGGGCAAGCGGTTTCTGGTCATGGCGCCGATCGTTCGCGGGCGCAAGGGCGAGTACGGCAAGGTCCTCGCCGAGATGCGTTCTCAGGGTTATGCCCGGGCGCTGATCGACGGTGAGCTCATGCGCCTCGACGAGCCGATCGAGCTCGACAAGAAGTTCAAGCACGACATCTCGATCGTCGTCGACCGGCTCGTGATGAAGGAGGGGTTGCGCAAGCGACTCGCCGAGTCGCTCGAGGCCGCGTCGCAGCTCGCGGAGGGACTCGTCGCGATTCAGGACGCTGATTCGGGCGAGAGCACCCTCTACTCCGAGCGCTTTGCGTGCCTCAAGTGCGGCACCTCGATGCCCGAGCTCGAACCGCGAATCTTCTCATTCAACTCACCGCACGGCTGCTGCCCGCGCTGTCACGGCCTCGGCTTCCAGCGAGTCATCGACCCCGAGCTGATCGTCCCCGACCCGACGCTCTCGATCACCGAGGGCGCGCTCGAGCCCTGGGTGAAGGCGGCCTCGATCTACCACCGCAGGCTGCTCGAAGCGGTGGCGGAAGCCAACGGCATCGACACGGGCGTGGCTTGGCGCGACCTTCCGGAGGCCGATCGCGAGCTGCTCTTGGAGGGCACCGGCGACCAGCGCCACACGATCTCCTATCGCAACCGGTTTGGCCGCCAGCGCAAGTACACGGTGCGCTTCGAGGGGATGCTTCACAGCCTTCACCGTCGCTACGAGAACACCGATTCGGAGAACACCCGCGACAAGGTCGAGTCGCTGATGGCCCTGCGGCCGTGCGCCGAGTGTGATGGCGCGCGCCTGCGCCCGGAGAGTCTCGCCGTCTCCGTCGGCGGTTTGAACATCTACGAGTACACACAGCTCTCGGCGCGCCGGGCGCTGGAGTGGATCGAGGCACTCGATCTGACCGAAACGGAGCGCGCGATTGCCCGGCTCGTCGTGCGCGAGATCGCCGAGCGGCTGCGCTTCCTGGACTCAGTGGGAATCGGATACCTGTCGCTGGAACGCTCGGCGACGACCCTGTCGGGTGGCGAAGCCCAGCGAATCCGGCTTGCGACGCAGATCGGCTCGAGTCTCGTCGGCGTGCTCTACATCCTTGACGAGCCGTCGATCGGGCTTCATCAGCGCGATAACGAGAAGCTCATCGGCACGCTGGAGCGACTCCGCGATATCGGCAACACCGTGATCGTGGTCGAGCACGACGAGGGCACGATCCGTGCCGCCGACCACGTCATCGACCTCGGTCCGGGTGCCGGCGAGCACGGGGGAGAGGTCGTCGCCGAGGGCACGGCCAAGGAGATTCAGCGCCAGCCCGGCTCCCTGACTGGCCAGTTTCTCTCCGGCGAGCGCGAGATCGCCGTTCCCGAGCACCGGCGCAGGGCCAGCGGCGACCTCGTGGTTCATGGCGCTCGCGAGCACAATCTCAAGGGCCTTGACGTGAGCTTTCCGCTCGGCGTCTTCACCGCCGTTACCGGCGTGTCAGGTTCTGGGAAGTCGACGCTCGTCAACGAGATTCTCTACCGCTCGGTAGCCAACCGACTGCACCGCGCCCGCCTGCGCCCGGGAGCACACGACCGCATCGACGGGGTCGAGCAGATCGACAAGATCATCAACATCGATCAGTCGCCGATCGGTCGGACGCCACGCTCAAACCCGGCCACCTACACCGGGATCTTCGACCACGTTCGCCAGCTCTATGCCGGCACACGCGAGGCCCGAGCGCGGGGCTATAAGCCGGGCCGGTTCAGCTTCAACGTCAAGGGTGGGCGCTGCGAGGTCTGCCGTGGCGACGGTCAGATCAAGATCGAGATGCATTTCCTGCCCGACGTCTACGTCCCCTGCGAGCAATGCCACGGTGCGCGCTACAACCGCGAGACGCTCGAGGTTCGCTACAAGGGCAAGTCGATCGCCGACGTGCTCGGGATGCCGGTGGGCGAGGCGGTGGAGTTCTTCGCGCCGGTGCCAAAGATCGCGCGACGTCTGCGCACGTTGCACGATGTCGGCCTGGACTACGTTCGGCTGGGCCAGCCGGCGACTCAGCTATCGGGCGGGGAGGCGCAGCGGGTCAAGCTCGCGACCGAGCTCTCGAAGGTTGCAACTGGCAACACCCTCTACATCCTGGACGAGCCGACCACCGGGCTTCACTTCGCCGACGTCGAGCGCCTGCTCGAGGTCCTGGACCGCCTCGTCGAGCAGGGCAACTCGGTGGTGGTGATCGAACACAACCTCGACGTGATCAAGACCGCCGACCACCTGATCGACCTCGGTCCCGAGGGCGGCGATGCGGGCGGCGAGATCATCGCCTCAGGAACGCCGGAGCAGGTAGCCGGATCGCCGACCTCCTACACGGGCCGCTTCCTGCGCGAGGTCGTCGAGGCCACCGAGCCCGCACCAAAGCCTCGCCGCGCCAAGCGCAAACGCGAGCCGGTCGCGGCCTGACGGCTCGGGCCTAGCCGGTCTTCGGCTCGTCCGGCTTGAGGTCGAGCACCGAGGCGTCGCGGCGCGTGCCGTGACGTGGGATGCTGAGCGGCCGTGGGCTTCGTGTCTGTTCGAGCTTGGCGCCAAGCTCGCGGACGGTCCGCTCGAGCTCTGCCATGCGGGCGCGCTGTTCCTCGAGCCGGCCGGCGAACTCCGCGCCCAGCTGCTTCACCGCCTGGTGCATCTCCTCGGCGGCCTGCTGCATCGCCTCGAGTCCCTGATCGAGCTCGACTGCTTTCAGGTTGACGCGTGCGTCGCGCTTGGCCTCGGCGTCAACGGCCGTGCGCGCGAGCGTGACGAGCTCGCGCGACTGTGCCGCAAGCCAGCGCAGGGACTCGTGTCGCAGGCGTGCGACCTCGCGCTGAAGCTTCGCTTCCGCGCGGTCGGCAGCCTCCTGCGCGACGCGACCGGCGTAGCCCGCGAGCTCCGCCGAAGTCTGGGGACCGTCGTCCATAGTTGTCATCGTCTCCCAAATGTTCGGCATGCGCGCCGTTTCTCCCGCGTCGCGGGAAAGGACTTGCGCGCGATCTGCCAAGGTGGCGCGCATGGCAGACCTCGCCGCCTGGCGGATCTGGTGGATCAAGCGACGCTGGTATGAGCGCAATCGCCGCCTGCGCCGGCGCTGGCGGATCAACCGTCACATGGCCGCAGCCGGAGCGTTCATCCGCTATCCGATCGAAGGCGAGGTGCTCGAGGCACTCGACTCCGGCCGCCTCGTGATCGGAGAGAACACGCTTCTGGAGCCAGGTTGCTGGCTGACGCTCGGACCCGAGGCGCGGATCGAGATCGGCAAGGAATGCTTCCTCAACCGAGGCACGATGCTTGCCGCCTCGTCGCAGATCGAGATTGGCGATCACGTGATGTTCGCCAATGGCTGCTTCATCGGCGACGCCGCGCATCGCCACGATGACCCGGACACCCCGGTCACGCGCCAGGGATTCGAGCCTGGGCGGGCGGTGACGATCGGTTCCAACGTGTGGTTTGGCGTCAACTGCGCGGTTACCGGGGGGGTTGAGATCGGCGATCGAGCCGTGATCGGCGCGAACTCGGTGGTCACCCGGGACATCCCGGCCGGTAGCGTTGCGGCGGGGGCACCCGCGAAGGTGATCAAGGAAATCGAGTTCAAGTCCGAGCGAGAGTGGATAGGAGGAGGCGGATGCGACCTATCGCCGTGTGTATTGCCGTCGCCCTGGTGGCCCTCGCCGCTGGTTGTGGCGACGCGGACGACCCCACGACCGTCTCGGTGCCTGCGCCGACGACCTCCACAGAGGCGACGACCACACCCGACACCACGATCCCAGATGACGATGAGGCGGCAACTGGTGGCGGCGAGCCCGACTCGGGTGAGGGTGCACTCGGCCCGATCCTCGCGGTCGCCGGCGTGCTGACCACCCACGCGACCATCGAGGAGGCGTGCGGCAGCTTCGTCACCGAGAACTTTCTCGACAGCGCCTACGGAGGCAAGGAAAACTGCATCGCGGCACGGGAGAGCCAGCCGCTGGCTCGCAAGGTGGTGCTCGATTCGAAGGCGGATAACAGCGCAACGCACTTGACCGTGATCCCCGACGGTGGGCCCTACGACGGTGCCAAGGTCGAGGTGGATGTGGTCGAGGTGGACGGGCGCTACAAGGTCGACGCCCTCGTCGCGGACATCCCTGCCGGCCCCTGACGTAGAGCGGGCCGAGCCCGAAGGCCCGGCCCGCTTTAACAACCCCTTGCCCTGCCTACGCGTGATGCGTCAGACGCCGTGTGGTGCCGGGCCGCGACCGAGATGGAAGCTTTCCATCAGGCGCGGGATCCAGACCAGGGCGGAGACGCCGAACAGCACGTAGATGACGTCGGTGACCGTGCCCGTGCCAAACACCTCAGTGATGACGTTGGTGCCGAACAGCGACACGATCGCCAGGTTGAGGGCCGCGATGACCATGAGCAACAGAGCCAGCGGCTCGAACTTCTTGACCATCTCCATTTCCGCCACCTCGCCTTTCTGCGAAGCCTGCCGCACCCCTATAAGTGCGGATCGTCACGCGGAATTACCCCGGCCCACAGCCACGGTTACGCGGCTGAGCAGGAGTTTTTTCAGATCTCGGTTGCCGACCAGTCGCCGCCGAAGGTCTCCGAGCCGGACAGCGCTGTCCTGCTCGAGATAGTTCGTGAACGCCTCGAGCTCGCGCTCGTCGATCGCGTAGCCGTGCTCGGGACCCGGGAAGGCTCGCTCGCGGACCTCCCGCGCGTAGGCGCTGATCCCGGCGACCATCTGTTCGCGAACCTCGGCGTAGCGCTTCACGAACTTTGGCGAGTGACCTCCGAAGATCCCGAGGAGATCGTGAAAGACGAGCACCTGCCCGTCCGTCCCACCTCCGGCACCGATGCCGATCACCGGGATTGTCATCCGCGACATCAGGGCCTCTGTGACTCCCGCGGGCACGGCCTCGAAGACGATTGAGAAGCAGCCGGCCGCCTGCAGGGCAAGGGCCTCTTCCGCAATCGTCGACGCGCGACCGGCTGTCTTGCCCTGGGCCTTGAAGCCGCCAAGTGCCGTCGCGGTTTGCGGCGTGAGGCCGACATGCCCCATCACCGGGATGCCGGCGCGGACGATCGCACGGGCGCGGTCGACGGAGCTGCCGCCCCGCTCGAGTTTGACCGCGTCGCAGCCGGCCTCCTTGACGAAGCGCATGGCGCTCTCGACCGCCTGCTCGTTCGAGCGCTCGTAGGAGCCGAACGGCAGATCGCCGACAAGCAGCGGCGTGCGCAGGCCACGGCGCACGGCCGAGGCCAGCATCACCATCTCGTCGAGACCGACCGGGACGGTTGAGTCGTAGCCGAGCACGGTCATCGCGGCGGAGTCGCCGACGAGGACCATGTCGACGCCCGCCGCCTCAACGATCTGTGCCGATGGGTGGTCGTACGCCGTGACCATCACGATCGGTTCGGCGTTGAGTTTCATCTCCGCGATATGAGGCAGCGTCACCGGCACGCGATCGCTCGGCGCGGCGGGCTGCTGGTTGTGAACGCTCATGTCGATTCCTCCTTGGAGTCCAGCGCGGATCCACCGCTGCCGGCTCTTGGTTCGATCACCACGTTGTCGATCAGTCGAGCGGGGCCTACCCGCGCGGCGACGGCGATAAGCACGGGGTCGCCGTCAAAGGTTTCCACCGGGCCGAGTTGCTCGGGGTCGCGCGCCTCGAGGTACTCGGCTTCGATGTCGGCAGCGGCGAGCTCAGCCCGCGCTGGTTCAAGGGCCCGGGCGACGTCGCGCTCACCGCCGCAGACCGCGGCCTGCGCGGCACGCAGGGCGCGGTTGAGCGCCGCGGCGCGCGTCCGGTCATCGCCCTCGAGGTAGGCGTTGCGTGAGCTCTTCGCAAGCCCGTCCGGCTCGCGGACGGTCGGCACGACCACGATCTCAACCGAGAAGTCCAGGTCGGCGACCATGCGCCGCACAACCACGGCCTGTTGAGCATCCTTTTGCCCGAAGTAGGCAATGTCGGGTTCGACGCAGTTGAAGAGCTTTGCCACCACCGTCGTCACGCCGTGAAAATGCTCGGGTCCGCGACGTGAGGGGTCGCCGTCGAGCACCTCGACGAGCTCGCCGGAAACCGCAACGGTGGTGACGAATCCCGGCGGGTAGACCTCATCGACCTCTGGGGCGAAGACGAGGTCGACGCCGGCCTCGGCGGCAAGTGCCAGGTCTCGCTGTTCGTCGCGTGGGTAGGCGGCCAGGTCCTCGCCGGGGCGAAACTGAGCGGGGTTGACGAACAGGCTCATGACGACGACGTCGCAACGCTCGCGCGCCGCCGCCAGCAGGGCGAGATGGCCGTCGTGCAGCGCTCCCATCGTGGGCACGAGGCCGATCGTCTTTCCGGAGCGACGGGAGGGGGTGAGCGCCGCGCGAAGCTCTTTCTTGGTCCGGATGACGTTCACGACCGCTCCTTCGCGATCCTGCGTGTGCGCTCGGCAAGGACCTCATAGAGAGGCACGAGCTCGGGGGCACGCTCGCGCAGTGCATCGAGATGGCGCTCGACGGTGGCCGCGTCGCCGCGTGCGATCGGACCGGTGAGTGCCTCGGCGCCGCGCTCGGACCAGTTCGCCGCTGACCGAAGCACCAGCGGAGCGAGCAGCTCGCGGGCCTCGGGAGTGATCTGACCGAGGAGCTCCGCAGCGGATTCCTCGAGGGCGATGAGGAAGTTCGAGGCGATCGCTGCGGCTGCGTGATAGGTGGCGCGGTCAGCGTCGTTCACCTCGAACGCGACCATCCCGAGCTGGTCAGCGAGCTCTCGCGCGTAGGCGAGTGCGACACCGTCCGAGCCGGCGATCGCGCATGGACAGCCCGTGAAATCGGTGGCGGCGTCGGGGATCGTTTGGAGGGGATGAAGCGAGAAAACAGCGGCCCCCGCAGTCGCGACGTCGGCGAGGGCGGCCAGGTCGGTCGCACCGCTCGTGTGGCCGACGAGACGCAGGCGCCCAACCGCCGGGACCAGGGCGGCGGCGGCGCGCTCGATCTCGGTGTCGGGGACGCAGAGCAAAGCCGCATCCGCCTGTGCGCAGATTGCAGCGGCGTCGTCGCGACCTGCCGTGAGGACCTCGAGGTCGGCGCGGCGGGCCGCAGCGGCGATCGAGCCGCCGACTCGGCCGTAGCCGACGACCGCCAACGTGGTGGAGGTCGGCGCTTCCGCGCTGGTCGGGTGGGCCCGTTCCAGTTCCGGCATGAGAAGAGCGTCCACGCCCGATCTCGGGTCGCGGCGTGCCTAAATCTTACCGACGCAGCGGGGATGTTCAGCCGGGCGGCTCGTGGGCCGGGTTACGATCGGGCCGTGCCGATCTACGAGTTTCGCTGCGGCTCCTGCGGGGAGCGCTTCGAGGCGCTTGTCGATGTCGACACGGCGACGGAACAATGCCGCCTCTGCGAGGCGCCGGGCGCGGAGCGCGTGCTCTCGGCGCAGGCCGCGCCATTCGGCCTGGTGCACTCACCCGGCTCGGCCAAGCGCCAAGAGGCGCGAAACGCTCAGCTGCGCGCCAAGACCAAGGCCGATTTCAAGCAGCGCCGCCAGGCCGCGCGAGCTGCCCGGGCAAGGGACAAGAAATGACGCCTGAGGAGCGCCGCGAGGCCCTTATCGAGCTCTACCGTGAGGTCTCGGAGTGCACGCGGTGTCCGCTGTACGTAGAGCGCACGAAGGCAGTTTTCGGCTCCGGGAACGCGGACGCCGATCTGATGTTCATCGGGGAGGCGCCCGGGGCCGAGGAGGATCGCCAGGGGATCCCGTTCGTCGGTAGAGCCGGGCAGCTTCTCAACAAGCTGCTCGAGGAGATCGAGATGAAGCGCGAGGACTCCTTCATCGCGAACATCCTCAAGAGCCGGCCGCCAGCCAACCGCGACCCCCAGCCCGAGGAGATCGAGGCGTGCTGGCCCTATCTCGAGCGTCAGATCTCGCTCATCGAGCCGCGCGTGATCGCGACGCTCGGAAACTTTGCGACGAAGAAGATCACCGGCAGCCAGACGGGAATCACCCGCGTGCACGGTGTTCCGCAGGTCCACGCCCTTGGGGGCCGCACCGTGTTCGTCTTTCCGCTGCTTCACCCGGCGGCAGCGCTGCGCACGCCCTCGCTGGTCGAGACCCTGCGTGCGGACTTCGCAAAACTTCCGGCCCTGCTCGCCGAGCCTCTGCCCGAACTCGAAACGGCCGCCGCGGCTGAGGACGAGCCGGACGCCGATGCCCCTCCGCCGGACCCGAGCTCGCAGCTCGACCTGTTCGCTTGAGCGGCGAACACAGCGACGGACCGGCCGCGACGGAGGCGGTGGGGGCGAGGCTCGCGGGGGGGCTTGGCGCGGGTGATGTCGTTCTCGTGAGCGGCGATCTCGGAGCCGGCAAGACGACCTTTGTCCGCGGCGCCTGCCGCGCCCTCGGCGTGGAGGGGCCGGTGACCTCCCCGACATTCACGCTCGGCCGTCGCTATCGCGGCCGGCTTCCGATCTCACACCTCGATCTCTACCGGTTGGATTCGATTGGAGCCGAGGAGCCCGGGATGCTCGACGACTACCTGCGCTCGGATTCGATCTCGTTCGTCGAATGGCCACCCGACGCGGTCGAGCTCGAGCTCACGGACGGCGTCAGGATCGCGGCACGGGTGGAGCTCCACCACGCGGGCGGTGACCGCCGCGAGGTAACGGTCTACTGACCGTCGCCGTTGGTTAGGTCGTCGATGCGCTGCTCGGCGTCCTCGCGGATCTGCTCGGCCTGCTGTCGGATCTCGTCAGCGGTTGGCCCGGCGTCCTCGCGTAGATCGTTGAGTTGCTGCTCGGCATCGTCGCGGATCTGCTCGATCTGATCGGCAATCTCGCTGCCCGTGGGGGCGTTCTCGCCGATCTCGTTGATCTGTTCCTCCGCGTCCTCGCGAAGCTGATCGGCCTGCTCGCTGATGTCGTCGGCAGCCTGGTCGAGTCGATCCTGCGTGTCGTCGCTGCAGCCGCCAAGGGCGATTGCCGCTGCGACCGGCGCGGCGACGACGACGGCGGTGTGTCTACGAAGTCGAGAAATCACTCGAATAGTCTGACGCCGATGAGCGCGGGCGGGATTCTCGGCCTCGATACCGCCACGGCCGACACGGTGGTCGGCTTGGAGGCCGACGGGCACATAGCGGTCGAGTTGCGCCGTGGGCCGACCGGCGAGGGTCGTCCGGACCACGCTGCGAGCGTCCTCGGGCTCGTCGCGGAGGCAGTCGATGGCGCCGGCGGCTGGGCGGCCGTCAACGCGATCGCGGTCGGCGTTGGTCCCGGCACATACACGGGCCTGAGGATCGGAGTCTCAACGGCGAGAGCGCTGGCTCAGGCTCGCGGCCTCGGCGTCGTTGGCGTCAGCTCCCTTGAGGCGCTGGCACTAGGCATCGGCGAGACCGGGCCGGGACGCGACCGGCTCGCGTTGATCGATGCGCGCCGAAAGCAGGTATTTGCCGCGCTCTATGACCCGACGGGGAAGGCCGTATGGGAGCCGCTGGTCGCCGACCTGGACGAGCTTGCCCGCCGCCTTGCGCAGCGTCCGGAGCCGCCGCTGGCAGGCGGTGACGGAGCGCTACGATTTCGCGAGCAGCTCGAGGCTGTGAACGTGGAGATCCTGCCGGACACGGACCCGGCACACCGGATGGCGGCGCGCCACCTGTGCGCGATCGCCGCGGGGGACGAGCCAGGGCCGCCTGAGCGGGTAACGCCCCTCTACCTGAGACGACCTGACGCGGAGATATGGCGTGAGCAACGAGATCGCAACTCATCAAGCAGTTGAGAACCCCCTCACCGGCATGCAGGTACGGCCACTTGTCTACGGCGATCTGCCCGCGGTGCTCGCGATCGAGAGGCGCTCGTTCCCGACGCCGTGGTCGCTGGCGATGTTCGTCCTCGAGATCTCGAAGCCGTCCGGAATCTGCCTCGGCATCTTCGACGCGCGCGGGCTCGTCGGCTATCTCGTGTGCTCGCGGTATGTCGACGTCTGGCATTTGATGAACATCGCCGTCGACCCCGAGCGGCGTCGCGAGGGCGTGGCTCGAACGCTGATGCTGCAAATGCTCGAAAAGGCCGGGCAGGGCGCCCGCTTCACGCTTGAGGTCAGAACCTCGAACGCCGGTGCAATCCGAATGTATGAGCGCTTCGGTTTTCGCCCCGCCGGTCACCGCCGCCGCTACTACCACGACAACGGCGAAGACGCTCTGATCATGTGGCTCGAGGACAGCAATCGCGCCACGGCCTCGGCTTCGCCTCCGGGTGCGCAGCGCGATTGATCCTCGCGATCGAGACCTCCTGCGACGACACCTGCGCCGCTGTCGTTGACGGGGCGCGCATTCGCTCGAACATCATCTCCTCGCAGGCCGACGCACACGCCGTGTTCGGGGGCGTGGTTCCCGAGGTCGCGTCGCGCCATCACCTCGAGCTGATCAATCCGATCGTCGACGCGGCGCTCGCTAAGGCCGGGGTGGAGCTAGGAGACATCGACTCGATCGCAGTCACGCGCGGGCCCGGGCTGATCGGAGCGCTGCTGGTTGGTGTCAGCGCCGCTAAGGCCCTGGCCGCGGCGACATCGAAGCCGATGGTTGGGGTCGATCACCTCCACGGTCACGTTGCCGCCAACTTCCTCGATCCCGATCCGCTCGAGCCGCCGTTTCTCTGCCTGATCGCGAGCGGTGGCCACACGCTGCTCGCGGCTGTGACCGCGCACGATTCCTTCGACCTTCTCGGCCAGACGCTCGACGATGCCGCCGGCGAAGCGCTCGATAAGGCCGCGCGCCTGCTCGGTCTCGGCTACCCCGGGGGGCCCGCGATCGAGCGCGCCGCGGCCGACGGTGATCCCGCGGCGTTCGAGTTCCCGCGCGCGATGACCAATGACCCTCGGCTTGACTTCAGCTTCAGCGGACTGAAGACGGCCCTTCTTTACGCGGTGCGAGACCTGGGCGACGAGGTCGCGCGGGAGCGGACCGCGGACCTCGCCGCGAGCTTTCAGGCTGCGGTCGTCGGGCAGCTCGTCGCGAAGCTGAGACGCGCCGTGCGTCGCGACGGCGGCTGGCGAGCCGTGGCGCTGGGCGGGGGCGTCGCCGCAAACACACTGCTACGCGACAGCGTTGCCGAGCTCTGCGAGGCGGAGGGCTTGGAGCTCAAGCTCGTCGCTCGCGAGCTCTGCACCGACAACGCCGCGATGATCGCCTCGGCGGCTCGCTATCTCGAGCCCACCCCATATCCGGACTACCTGGCTTGGGACGCCACCGTATGACGGCTGTGACGCTCTTCGGGCGCCCCGACTGCCATCTCTGCGACGAGGCCCGCGCTGCGATCGCTGAACTCGGCGGCGAGGAAATCGTCTTGTCAGAAGTCGACATCGACAGCGACGAACGCCTGCTAAAGGCGTATCTGGAGCGGATTCCGGTGGTCGAGGTCGACGGCCGCATCGTCAGCGAACTCGTCTTCGATCGGGACGCGTTCGTGCGCGCCCTGCATACTGTCGGCCCGTGACCGAGCCGACGATTACCGAAAGTGCTGCCGAGGAGGGCGCCGCGACCACCGATGGCGACCGCCTCTCACTTGGCGTGGCCGCGCGGCTGTCGCGGTATCTACAGGTGCTGATCCAGGCGCGCAAGATGGGGCGCGAGACGATCTCCTCGCAGGAGCTCGCCGAGTACACGCACATCAACTCGACCCAGATCCGGCGCGACCTCTCCGGCTTCGGGAAGTTCGGCAAGCGCGGGGTTGGTTATCGCGTCGAATCGCTCGTCGCCGAGATCCGCAAGATCCTCCACACCTCGGGCCAACACAACATCGCGCTGTTCGGGGCCGGAAACCTCGGTCAGGCGATCGCCAGCTCCGACATCTTCGCCGATCACGGCTTTCGCATCGTCGCCATCTTCGACGCCAACCCAAAGGTCGTTGGCTCCGAGTTCGGCGGCGTCCCCGTGCGCGCGCTGGACGAGTTGCAGCAGGTCGTCAGCGACGACGAGGTCGTCGTCGGCGTCCTCGCGGTGCCGGCGAAGGCGGCGCAGGGAGTTGCCGATCAGCTCGTCGAGGCGGGCGTCAAGATCATCTTCAACTACTCCGAGCAGCTGCTGCAGGTTCCGCCTGAGGTCACCGTTCACACCTCGAGCCCTGCGGTCGACCTGCTGTACGCGCTCTACTTCTACCTCGCCTGAGCGGGCGTTCCTGAAAGACTGCGGGCCGCGTGAGCGGGGTCGCCGAAAGCCTAGATCTGAAGCGGGCCCGTGAGACCTTCGAGGCCTCGCAGGACTTCACCGTGGGGATCGAGGAGGAGTTCGCCCTCGTCGATCCCGACAGCCTCGAGCTCGTCCACCGCTTCGAGGAGCTTCACGCCGCGTGCATGGAGGACGAGCTGCTCGCCGCGTCGGTCGCCGGCGAGCTGATCGACACCGAGATCGAGATCCGTTCAGGGCGGGGCGAAACGTTCGCCCACGCCGTCGAGCGCCAGGCCGAGCACCGAAAGCGGCTGTTCGCCACGGCCGAGGGACTCGGGATCGGGCTGGTTGCCGCCGGTACGCATCCCTGGGCGAGCTATCTCGACCAGCAGATCATCGATACCGAGCACTACAACCGTTTGCGCGACGAGCTGCGCTGGGTTGCGCAGCGCAATAACACCTGGAGCCTGCATGTGCACGTCGGGGTCGGCGGCGCCGACCGTGCGATCGCCGTGACCGATCGCCTTCGCTCCACGTTGCCACCGTTGCTCGCGGTCTCGGCCAACTCGCCGTTTCTCGACGGCCAGGACACGGGATTGCACTCCGTGAGGTCGCAGATCTTCACCCGGACCTTTCCACGGTGCGGGGTCCATGAGCCGTTTGGTGATTGGGCGACGTACGCGGATTTCATCGACCTGTTGACGCAGACCGGGCGAATCGTGGAATCGACGCAGCTGTGGTGGAGCGTTCGGCCTCACCACGCCTTCGGAACGGTCGAGTTGCGTATCTGCGACGCGCAGACGCGCGGCGACGAGGCGACCAATCTTGCCGCGCTGATCACCGCGTGCATCGCCCAGTCGGCGCTCGACTACGACGACGGTCGCCTTGGCGAGCCACTCGGCGGCCGCGCGATCGAGGAGAACCTGTGGCAGGCGATCCGACACGGCCTCGACGGCAGCCAGATCGACTTCGAGCGGCGCGAGTCGATCGCGATGGCCGAGGCGCTGGAGCGGATGCTCGAGTGGACCGCCCCGGCGCGCGATGCGCTCGCCCTCGATGTGGAACTACCGTCTGAAAATGGCGCTCAGCGCGCGCGAGCCGCGCTCGAAAAGGGCGACCCGCTCGCGGAGGTCTACCGCGCGATCGTCGCCGAGACGGCCGCTACCTACGGCGCTTCTTCCTCTTCTTCTTGACGACCTTCCACTTGTAGGTCGAGGTTGCGCCAACGTTGCCCGCGCCGTCGATCGGCTTGACGGCGAACCTGTGCTTCTTCGGCTTGCGCTTGGCCTTCTTGACCTTGACCTTCGTCGGACTGGAGCATGGAGCCAGCGGCTTCTTGTCGAGCGAGCATTGGAACGTCGCGCCGGGATCATTGGTCGCGAACTTGAACTTCGCCGTTCTCGACTTCGTCTTCTTCTTTGGGAACTTCACGAAGACCGGCCGACCGGGAGCGGTTCCGTCGGAGGTAAATGCGGCGGCCGCCTGTCCCGTCTGGCCGAAGAAGTCGGTTGCGCTGACGATGACCGTGTGAGCTCCGTCGCCGAGCGCCGCGGTCGTGAAGGGCGAGGTGCAGGCCTGGGCGGCGCCATCGACCGCACAGGTCGTTGAGGCGAGGCGCCCCGTTGTCGCGAACACGAACGTCGGCGTCGTGTCGTTGGTGAGCGGCCCAGGTTGGGTCGTCATCGCAACGGTCGGAGGCGGAGTCGGCTGCGAGCCGATCGCGGCTCGGGCGTCGATCAGGCCCGCGCCCATGTCGAACGGCCCAGATGCCCCGACGGGCCGGGCCGTGGCCCTCTGGGCGGCCATCACCTGGGCGTTGGTGAGGGCTGGGTTCGCCGCGAGCTGGAGCGCGCCCACGGCGGCGGCGTGCGGAGCTGCGGCAGAGGTGCCCGAGAACCTGTTGCCTGATCCGAAGAAGGTGTTGATTCCACGGTCGGTTGCCGACACGTCGGGCTTTGACAGCACCTGCGGCGCGCCGAGAGCCGGCGCAGCGCCGGTGGGCTGGACCGGGCCGAAGAGATGCGTCACCGGGCCGCGGGAGCTGAACGGCTCCATCGCTGCGCTGTTGTTGAACGGCACGGCGCCGACCGTTTGCGCGCTCGAGGTGCCGTTGTGGCCGTAGATCGTCGGGCCCTGCACGTCGGGCGCGGTGACCGCCTGCGTCGACTGAATCCGATTTGCGCCGTTGTCGTTGGAGACGAACTTCAGTCGCGGTGTGCCGGTGCCGGCAGAAACCGCTGGATCACGACCTGACGTGCTCTGGCACGTGCCGCCCTGGTGCACCGAGAGAAACTCGAACGGCCGTTGGTTGGCAGGTTGCATCCGATGGCCGAACCGCTGATCGCGGTCCCGGTCGAATTCAGAGATGGATAGTCCAGTCCGTTCCCACTGCCTGCTGGGCCTCGGCCCAGTTGAAGCTGAGCCGCAAGGCACCGGTGGTGTCGTTGATCTCGAACATCGTTGTCGGCCCACGGCTCCGGGGTCGAAATCCATGCAGTCGTCGGCGCCGGGGAGGGCCGCGACGACGGCAGGACACGTGGTGGTGCGGTACGCGGGGCCTCGTAGGAGTTGACGCCGAGGCCGTTGTTGTTGAAGGCCATCGAGAAGTAGGTCACGCCCTGCTCGGTGACCTCTCGGACCGCATTGGCGATGATCCCGTCCTGGTAGAACGGCTCGGCGAAGTAGATGATGTCGTCGACGATCACCCTGGCGCCCGAGTTCGCGAGCGCGCGAATGTTGTCGGCCATCACGGTCTCGCCGCCGAACGCGGTCGCATAAGCCGAGCGCTGCCCCTGGAGCGATGTCGTGGACGATCTGCACCATCGCGCGCCCCTCGTCGCCGCAGGTCGGTCGGGATCAGGCGAACAGGTGAAGTCCTGAAGCACCTGCACGGGTTGTGTGCGACCGCAGGAGTTCGCTGGCGCCCGGCAGATCGTTGCTCGCGACGTCGTCGGCAGCACGAGTCCCAGCCGTCGGTTTCGTGTCGTAGGAGTCGGACAGAACGCCGACCTTGACGCCGCTGCCGTCGACGTCGAACTGGGTGCGAGCGGTGCCCGCCTGCAGCTGCAGCGTTGCCCTCGGAGACGACCCCGGTGGCGCAGGTGTTGATCGCGCCAGCCTCCCCCTACCGTCAGCGCCATCGATCTCGCCCGTCATCGGCGTGATCACCTCCTGCACGTGGTCGACTCCGGTGACCGCGGCGACCGCGCGTAGATCGCGCTCGTCCACGCTGGCGGTAATCGTGCGATAGGTGTCGCTGACGTGCGTGACCTCGGCGCCGGCATCGCTGACCGCGCCGACGATTGGCCGCGGATCGTCGCTCGTGCGGATCTCGCACCACGAGCGCTTTGCCGTCGCGCATGAGGCTGCCGGCGCCGCGATCGAGCAAGGACACGGCCTCGGCCTGGTCGGAGGTCGGAGCCGAGCGAAGCTCGGGCGACGAGAGCTCGAAGAGTCGCTTCGAAAGCGTGCCGTCGCCTGGCGCGTCGGCAGCGTGAGCATGGCCCGTGGAGAGACCGAGCACGACCAATCCCGTGAACAGACTGATGCGACGCACCTTCACCTCCGCATATCGAGGCCCCCTGCAGCGGCCGGTAGTGCGTTCTTATACCGTCGTCGGAATGAGTACGCAAGATCCCGCAGAAGAGCCGCAACAGCAACCTCCCACCGAGGAGGAAATGCAGCGCGCGCTTGAGGAGCAGCTGCGCAAGGTTCGCGTTCAGGATCTGCTGCTCGAAAGCGTCGCGAGCATCCTCAATCTCTCGGCGCGGCGGATCGCCAAGCCTGACGAGCAGGACCTCGAGCAGGGGCGGATCGGGATCGAGGCGGTCCGGGCCGTGGTTGATCTGCTCGAGCCGGAGGCCGCGGAGCAGGTGCGCCAGGCGCTCTCGCAGGTGCAGATGCTCTATGCCCGTGAGTCGCGTGGGGGAGAGGAAGGCGAGTCCGGAGAGGGCGGAGGCCCGCCGCCACCGCCGCAAACACCCCCGCCACAGACCCCCCCGCCTTCGCGGTTATGGACACCTGGCTCGTAGCGGTCAGGGTCTCTGGCGCGTCTTAATCTCGACCGGCTCGCTACAGTAACCGCGCTCGCGGCTGGGGATCGTCCTCGGCCGCTTCTGACTGATTAGACCCCTTACGGAGGAACCCCCTTGACCGATTTCCTGACCGACTACGGCGTTGTGATCGCGCTGGTATGCGCGGCCGCCGCAGTGCTCTACGGCGCGCTCGTGACGCAGCGACTGCTGCGGCGCTCGCCCGGAAACGATCGGATGCAGGAGATCTCGAACGCGGTACAGGAAGGCGCCAAGGCCTACCTGAACCGTCAGTACCTGATCATCGGCATCGTCGCGATCCCGCTCGCGATCCTCATCGCAATTCTTCAGGACGTCACGACGGGCATTGGCTTCGTCATCGGTGGCGCCCTGTCCGGTGCGGCCGGGTTCATTGGCATGAACCTCTCGGTCCGCGCCAACGCCCGCGTCGCCGAGGCGGCCCGCGGTGGCGTGCCTCCGGCGCTCGACGTCGCCTTCAAGGGCGGCTCGGTCACCGGGCTGCTGGTGGTTGGCCTTGCCCTGCTGGGCGTTGCCGGCTACTTCGGGATCCTGGTCGCCACCGATCACACCGACAAGGAGGCCGTCGACGCGCTCATCGGCCTCGGCTTCGGTGGCTCGCTGATCTCCGTCTTCGCCCGTCTCGGTGGCGGCATCTTCACCAAGGCCGCCGACGTCGGTGCCGACCTCGTTGGCAAGGTCGAGGCCGGCATTCCCGAGGACGATCCGCGCAACCCCGCGGTGATTGCCGACAACGTCGGCGACAACGTCGGCGACTGTGCAGGCATGGCTGCCGACCTCTTCGAGACCTATGCCGTGACCACGGTCGCGGTGATGCTGCTCGGAGTCCTCACGTTCTCGCCCGATTTCGCCCGCGAGGTCGCGCTCTTCCCGCTGATTCTCGGCGCTGTAGCGATCCTCGCCTCGATCGTCGGAGCGCTGGCCGTGAGAACGTCCTCTGACAAGGTCGAAGGAGCCCTCTACCGGGGCCTGCTCGTCTCGGCTGTGATCTGCGCCGCGGCGTTCTACCCGATCACCGACTGGCTGATGAGCGAGCCACTCTCGCTCGGCATCGCCGACACCGGCAGCTCGCTGTTCAACACCTCGGTGACCGAACTCTGGTTGTGCGCACTGATCGGACTCTTCGTCACCGGTGGTCTGTTCGTGATCACCGACTACTACACGTCGACTCGGTTCCGCCCGGTGAAGACGATCGCGCAGGCATCGATCACCGGCCACGCGACCAACATCATCCAGGGCCTCGCCCAGGGTTTCCAGTCGGCCGTTGCCCCGGCACTGCTGATCGCACTCGCGATCTTCGGCGCCAACGAGCTCGCCGGGATCTACGGGATCGCGATCGCGGTCACCGCCCAGCTCTCGCTCTGCGGACTGATCGTCGCGCTCGACGCGTTCGGGCCGATCACCGACAACGCCGGTGGCATCGCCGAGATGGCCGACCTGCCCGAGGATGTGCGCAACGTGACCGATCCGCTCGACGCGGTCGGCAACACCACGAAGGCCGTCACCAAGGGCTACGCGATCGGCTCCGCCGCTCTCGCTGCGCTCGTGCTGTTCGCGGCATTCGAGATCGAGCTCGCTGCCGAGCCGGGTGGCGAGGGGCTGATCTTCTCGATCTCCGACCCGGCCGTCCTCATCGGTCTTCTGGTCGGCGGGATGATGGTCTACCTATTCGCGGCGTTCGCGATCGAGGCTGTCGGTCGCGCCGGCGGCGAGGTCGTCGAGCAGGTCCGCAAGCAGTTCCGCGAACACCCCGGGATCATGGAGGGCACTGAAAAGCCCGATTACGCGCAGACGGTTGGCATCGTCACCGGTGCTGCGCAGCGGGAGATGATCCTCCCGTCGCTGATCCCGATCATCGTGCCGGTAATCGTCGGAATCATCAGCGTCAAGGCCCTCGGCGGCCTGCTGATCGGTGTGATCGTCGTCGGCCTCTTCATGGCCCTGTCGATGACCGCCGGTGGCGGCGCCTGGGACAACGCCAAGAAGCTGATCGAGGACGGCGCCTTCGGTGGCAAGGGCTCCGAGGCTCACGCCGCCTCGGTGACCGGCGACACGGTCGGCGACCCCTACAAGGACACCGCCGGCCCCGCGATCAACCCGATGATCAAGGTCGCCAACATCGTCGCGATCCTGATCATCCCGATCGTCCACTTCTAGGCCGACCGGATCTCACAAGCGTTAGCGAAGGGCGGCCTACGGGCCGCCCTTCGTCGTCTTAGGTCGTCTACGCATATGTGCGTATTGACTGACGGCGACGCGGTTGCTTGGATCCCCCAACCGGGGTTTTTGGCTATTCATGGAAGGCACGCCGATTAACCAGAGGTCGTACAGGCGCGATCGCCGCGTGATCGTGTTTCTGGCGGCGCTTAGCTGCGCAGTGCTCGCCGGTCCGCCCGCGGTCGCCAACGGCGCCTCGTTTTCGTGGACCAACCTGGGCAAGCTGGCCGACACTGGGGACTACGTCAACGGCATCGCGTGTCCCGCGGCGAACCAATGCACCGCCGTCGACACCGGCGATCAGGTGACGTTCAACCCGACCGCACCCGGCACGCCGACGCCGGTGCCGGTCGATGCCGGCAAGTTCCTGAGTGCCGTCGCGTGTCCGTCGACCACGCAATGCACGGCGGTGGGCTGGGACGGCCAGCAGGTGACGTTCAATCCGACGTCCTCGACAACGCCAACCCCGACCACGGTTGCCACCGTTCCAGCTCCGATCGACGCGATCGCCTGTCCCTCGACGACGCAGTGCACTGTCGCCGATCGGGGCGGGGGTGTGGCCACCTTCAACCCGCTCGCGTTCGCAACGGCCACTCACCACGATTTCAACATCGGCGGCGGCTTCCACGGCCTGGCCTGCCCATCCGTGAGTCAATGCACCGCCGTTGGCGACCGCGGAAAGCAGGTGACGTTCAACCCGGCGTCTCCCTCCGGCAGTGCCACCGAGATCATGCCCGAGTCGACCGGGGGCGACCAAGTATTGGTCGCAGTGGCGTGCCCGTCGACCACGCAGTGCACCGCGGTCGACGGCTCCACCGGAGTGGCGCGGGCCGCCACTTTCGATCCGTCAACTCCGGGCGGCGTGACCGTCACCCCCATCGCGGACGATCAGCTGTATGCGCTTGCGTGTCCTTCGATCACCCGGTGCGTCGCGGTTGATCGCATCGGGCGGGCGATCGATGGTGATCCCACGAACCCGGCCAGCTGGAGCGTCGGACCGATCGCCGGCGCGGTGACGCTCAGGGCGGTCGCCTGTGCGTCCACGGCGCAATGCGTGGCGGTCGACAGTCTTCGCAGGGCGTTTCGCGGCACGGCAGCCGCCCAGGTCGTCGACGGCGACGGCGACGGCGTCCCCGACGCCAGCGACAACTGCCCGACGCAGCCCGGTCCGGCTTCCAACGGCGGCTGCCCGGTGGTGACCGTGCCGCCGGCGACCGACCCGTCGGTGCCGCCGGCCACCACGCCTACGACCGACCCCGCTCCTGGTCCCACGCCGCCGGCCGACGCCGCCTGCGCAGCCGCCGAGGAGAAGCTCGCAAAGGCCAAGGAGAAGCTGAAGAAGATGAAGGCCGCCGGCGCATCGAAGGCCAAGATCAAGAAGGCGAAGGCCAAGATCAAGAAGGCCAAGGCCGCCGTCAAGGACGCATGTTCGGCCTGAGACCAGGTTGAACCGGCAGGCCCGTATTGGGCCGCTAGCGCTCGATGATCTCGATCCGATAGTCGTCGGGGTCGCGGACGAAGCAGATTCGCGAGCCGCCCTCACGGACCGAGTAGGGCGGCTTCTCCGGCTCGATCCCGTCGGCGGCGAGCTTTTCGAGTGTGCCGTCGAGGTCGTCGGTCGTGATCGCGATGTGGCCGTAGCCGGTGCCAATCTCGTACGGCTCGGTCTGGCCGTGGTTGAGGGTCAGCTCAAGCCGGGCTCCGTCTCCCGGCAGGCCCATGAACAGGTTGGTGGCGTCGTCGCCGATCGGCATCCGTCGCATCTCCTCGAAGCCGAGCTTCTCGTAGAAGGCCTGCGAGCGGTCCAGGTCGAGAACGCGGTAGCAGGTGTGGATCAGTTCGCTCATGGGTTCAGCCTTTCTGCAGGTATGCCTTCGCTTGCCGCTTGACCAGTTTCACGAGGTTGCCGAGCGGCAGATTGACGTCGGCGAGGTGGAGGCCCCAGGTTGCGTCCGGCGACGGGTTGAGCGGGTTTGAGTCGCCGACCGCCGCGGCCATGAGGACGTGGGCTTCGTTCTCGGTCACGCATTCGGCGGTGTAGCGGTCGCGCGGTACGAGCCAGGGGGTCGGCGCCGTCGGCGGCGGACCTCCATAGAGGATTACCAACCCGGCGCCGAGAGCACCCGGGAAGCGCTCGGTGCGAATCAGCGAATCGATCGCGACCTGACCCCGAGTCCCGGAGAGGTCGGCGGGGTTGGTGCACGCGACCTCCTGATCTGGCCCGCTCGGGAGACCGAAGACATCCGCGAATCGACCGGCCGAGCGGCCGTACTTGGTGTTGTCGGGCGGCGTTTCGTTGAAGATCGAGTATGCGACCACGCATCCGATCTGCCCTGGGCTCTCGCACAGCGGGACTCGTCGGAAGCTTCCGCCGGTGTCACTGCCCCGTTCGGTTGTGACATTGCCGCCCAGAAGCAATGCCGAGACCATTCGCCTAACGACTCGCCGGCGCGGCTCGATCTGCTTACGCAGCAATCCCGTGAGCATCCCCGTGCCCTGCGAGTGGCCGATGAGCACGAACGGGCGACCACGGTTGTGATTGGCCAGGTAGTCGCGCCAGGCGGCACGAACGTCCGAATAGGCGAGCCGGATGGCATCGGCCTGGCTTTCACGCGAACCCGCAAAGAGGGCGGCGACCGTCAGCTGGCGGTAAATCGGTGCGTAAACGCGGCACTGCGTCGAGAAGCGCGCCGCCTGGTAGCGGGCGATCGCGATCTGCTCCGGATCTATCGACTCGTCGGCGTTGGTCGTCGGCTGGCTGCTGACCGTCGGGTAGACGTAGAAGCAGTCGACCTTCGGCCTGCGCGCGAACCTCGGGTTCGCGAGAGTCACGGACCCGTCAGGGGCGGTGACCGTGGTCTCGTTGCTTTCCCGGCATGGATTCGGCTGCTGGCCTGGAAGGCAGAGCCAAACGGTGTCCGACGGCGGCTTGGCCTGGGCGCTCGGTGCCAGCAGCGCAGCGATCACAATCGCCAATCCCACAAGCAGCACTCCCCGGCCCATGGCGCTGAACCATATAGTCGCCGCCGTGTCTGGACCCGAACCGGTGAACGTCTGGGATTTCGAGCAGCTCGCGGCCGATCGCCTCGAGGCGGGGGTGCATGGCTACTTCGCCGGTGGAGCGGGGGATGAACGCACTCTTCGCGACAACGTCGCCGCGTTCACGCGCAGGACTCTCCATCCGCGTGTGCTCGTCGACGTCGCTGACGTGACGACGGCAACGTCGGTGCTCGGAACGGAGGTCTCGATGCCACTGCTGGTCGCGCCGGTCGCCTTCCAGCGCCTCGTCGATCCCGATGGCGAGGTCGGCATGGCCCGCGCCGCCGCAGCGGCGGGGACGATCATGTGCCTCTCGACGCTGGCCACGGCGCACCCGTCGGAGGTCGCGGCGGAGGCACCGCCGGCACCCCGCTGGTTTCAGCTCTATTGCTTCAGCGACCGCGGCGTCACGCGCTCGATGATCGACGAGGCGGTGGAGTGTGGATACGAGGCGATCGTGCTCACGGTCGATGCCCCCCGGGCGGGACGACGCGAGCGTGACTTCCGCACCGGGTTCGCGTTGCCCGCGGGCATCCACGCCCCGGCGGTTACCGCTGCGGTCGGCTCGGACGAGCCCCTGACGGTCCAGGAGGTCTTCGGCCTCGTCGACCCCACGCTCACCTGGAAGGAGCTCGAGGCGCTCGCCTCGGACTGCTCGCTTCCGATCATCCTCAAGGGGATCCAGACGGGCGCTGACGCGGCGCTCGCGGTCGAGCACGGCGCCAAGGCGATCGTCGTCTCCAACCACGGGGGCCGCCAGCTCGATGGGGTTCCGGCAACGCTGGACATCCTGCCCGAGGCGGTCGAGGCGGTCGACGGGCGCTGCGAGGTACTGATGGACGGCGGCATTCGCCGCGGTACGGACGTGGTCACCGCGCTCGCGCTGGGCGCCCGAGCCGTGCTGGCCGGGCGGGCACCGCTGTGGGGGCTGGCGGTCGGCGGCGAGGAGGGGGCGATGAGCGTTCTCGAGATCTTCCGCTCGGAGATCGAGCTCGCCCTCGTCCTACTCGGATGCTCGGAACCCAGTCAGGTGGGCCCGGAGCACGTCCGGCGCGCGCCTAGCATCTAGATAGTCGATGGCTGAGCGGCATCCACGCGAGGCGGCGCTGAAGCGCGTCCACGGGACCGGTGCCCTTTTTTCGGCGGCGTACGGGAACGTCGGTTCGTCGATCTACTACGCGCTCGGTGTCGTCGCCGTGTTCGCACTCGGGCTGACCCCGCTCGTCTTCTTGATCTCAGGCCTGATCTTCATCTGCACCGCGGCGACCTACGCGGAGGCCACGGTGATGTACCCGGAGGCCGGCGGCTCCTCGAGTTTCGCCCGTCACGCCTTCAACGAGGTGGTCAGCTTCTTCGCCGCGTGGGGGCAGGTCCTCAACTACGTGATCACGGTGGCGATCTCGGCGTTCTTCGTGCCCCACTACCTGTCGGTCCTGTGGGAGCCGCTCGAGCGAGCCCCGGGGGACGTCATCGGTGGGGTGATCCTGATCGCGCTGTTGATCGCGATCAACGTGATCGGCAGCAAGGAGTCGGCGCGGCTCAACCTCGTGTTGGCGCTCGCCGACCTTGCGACCCAGGTGGTCTTGGTTGTGATCGGCATCGCTCTGGTGCTCGACCCCGACATCCTGGTCGAGAACATCAACTGGGGCGTTGCGCCGACCTGGGGCAATTTCGCACTCGGGATCGCGATCGGGATGATCGCCTACACCGGGATCGAGACCCTCTCGAATATGTCGGAGGAGGCCCGCGACGCCGCCCGCACGGTCCCCCGAGCGATGGGCCTCGTGCTCGTCGCGGTCCTCACCCTGTTCCTGTTGATCCCGATGGTCGCCCTGTCTGCGATGCCCGTCGTCGAGGAGGGCGGCAAGTACACGACCGAGCTGGCGACCACCTACGCGGAGAATCCGATGCTCGGGATCGTCGACAACCTCGGTCTCTCAGCGGGGCTCACGGATGCGTTGCGCGTATACGTGGGTCTCCTGGCCGCGGTGATCCTCATCATCGCCACCAACGCGGGTCTCATTGGTCTCTCGCGGATCACGTTCTCGATGGGCCAGTACCGCCAGCTGCCCGAGATCGTGCGCTCGATCCACCCGCGCTTCCACACGCCCTACGTGGCGATCATCCTCTTCGGCGCGGTCTCAGCCGTTGCCTTGCTTCCCGGCGAGACCGAGCTACTGGCGACGATGTACTCGTTCGGAGCAATGCTCTCGTTCACGGTTGCGCACGCCGCGGTCGTGCAGCTGCGCCGCAAGGTCCCCGATGGCGAGCGACCTTGGAAGCCGCCTCTGAACATTCGGCTCGGAGGGACCGTGCTGCCGCTGACGGCGCTGATCGGCGGGCTCGGGACCTTCTCGGCCTGGATTGTGGTGATGGCGCTGAACACGAGGACCTTGGTGATCGGCAGCATCTGGATGCTGTTTGGGATCAGCCTCTATGTCCTCTATCGCCGACGCCAGGGCCTGCGCCTGGCCCAGACGGTCAAGGTCGCCTCGCTGACCCCGCTCGGGGTCGAGGAGGTGGAGTACCGAAGTGTGCTGGTCGCCTTTGATCAGGACGATCCGTTTTCTGAGGAGGCCGTGGCGACGGCTAAGGCCCTCGCCGCGCGCCGCGCGCGAGCGATTCATGTGGTCTCGCTCGTGACGGTTCCGGCGAACCTTCCGATCGATGCTCGCCTCGACGAGCTCGACAGCGCCGCGCAGTCGAAGATCGAGCGCGGGAAGTTGATCTGCGGCCGCCGCGTCTCCGGGAGCGTGCGTCACGTTCGGGCGGGCCAGGCGGGCCAGGCAATCGTCGAGGAGGCTCAGGAAATCGACGCGGCCGCGATCGTGATGCCCCTGCGGTATCGGGGTGCCGCGCCCCTCTATGGCAAGGCACTTCAGACCGTGCTCGCCAAGCGGCCTTGCCGGGTGATCGTCGCCGCCAACCCGGGTGAGGAGGCCGACGGCGCGGCCCCCGAAGCCCCCGCCGGAGTCCTGAGCGGCTAGGCCTCCAAGCCGACCTACAATCGCCGACATGTCGGACCCCGCCCCTGATGCGATCTATCGATTCGTGACGCGCGCCTTTGCGGTCGTGATCGCCGGCTTCGGCCTCGCGATTTTGGTCGTGACGCTGACGAACGGCGGTGGGCCGCTCTCGCTTGGCTTCTGGCTCGGTCTCGGCTTCACGGGCCTTGGTGCGGCGCGGCTCTACCTGTCGCGGCGAGGCACATTCGATTGATCGATCCGTTCCGCTCCGGGCGCGAGCGCTCGCCGATCACTCGGCGCTGGTTCGGAGTCCCCGTGCTCTTCGCCGTTGCCTTCTCGTCCGTCGGCTTCTCCCTGTACTTCTCGCTGGGGCTGGTCGCCGATCGCGGCCTTGGCCTCACACCGCTGATCTTCCTGGGAGTCGGGCTCGTCTTCCTGCTCAACACGCTCACCTACGTCGAGGGCGAGGGGATGATCCCGGAGCGGGGTGGTTCGTCGACGTTCGCGCGACGGGCCTTCCACAACGAGATGGTCAGCTTCATCGCTGGCTGGGCGATCCTCATCGATTACGTGATCGTGATTGCGCTGGCGGCGCTCTCGGTGCCTCATTACCTGACTCCGCTGTGGTCTGGGTTCGGGCACTCGGGGGGCGAGATTGCCGCGGCTGGCGTGGTGATCGTGCTGATCAGCGCCCTGACGATCGCCGGGAGCGGGATTCGCCGTCAGCGTTTGCTCAATGTGATCTCGCTGGCCGGCCTGGCTCTTCTCATGGCCGTGATCGGCGTCGGCCTGGTCACTTCGTTCGACCTCGACGTGCTCACCGTGGACCTCGACCCCTTCAATGCCTTTGGTAACCCGAGCTTCGAGAACCTGATCTACGCCGGCGTGATCGCCACGGTTGCCTTCGCGGGAATCGAGGCGGCGGCGACGCTGGCCCCCCCGATCGATGCAAGGCCGGGGGAGCTGCGCAAGCTAGTGGTCGTCGCCGCCGCGCTCGTGCCGTTGATCTATTTCGGCGTGACGGTCGTCGCGTTGATGGCAGTGCCGGTCGAGCCGGTTTCCGGCGGCTTTCAGACGGAGCTCGGCGCGCGCTTTCTCGAGAATCCGGTTCTCGGGATCGTTCAGAGCTTCGACCCGCCGTGGGTCGCGACGGCAATGGAGGTGGCGGTTGTCGCGATCGTCCCCGTGGCGCTGATCTGGGCTGCGAACACCGCCATGCTGGGACTTTCGCGGCATGTGTACGTGATGGCGACGAGTCGCCAGATCCCCAGCTGGCTGGGCAAGCTGAACCGTAGCTTTCGCACCCCTCACGTCGCGATCGGGGTATTCGCAGTGGCGGCGTTTGGCCTCGTGCTCCCGAGTGACGTCGAGTTGCTCGGTGGTCTTTTCGCCTTTGGGGCGACGATTGCCTTCACGATCGCGCACGTTTCGATTCTGCGATTGCGGGTGACCGAGCCGGATGCTCCGAGACCGTTTCGTGTCCCCTTCGAGATCTCGTGGCGCGGCTATCGGCTTCCGCTACCGACGATTGCCGCCGCCGTGCTCACCGCACTTGCCTGGGTGAGCATTCTCGGCTTTCACGACACCGCTCGCTGGGTTGGAACGGGCTGGATGGTCTTCGGCATCACTGCCTATGTGATCTATCGCAAGGGGGTCGAGGGGACCGGGCTGGGCCAGCGAATCGAGGTGCCCGAGGAGGCGCTCGTCAAGGACACCCGAGCGGTCGAGTACGGCGACATTTTGGTTCCGGTCTTCGGCACGAGCCTCGATGACGACATCGTTGGGACCGCGGGCAGGCTGGCGGCGGCAACCGGTGGTGACCGCGGTCCGGCGCCACGGCTCGAGGTGATTTACGTGATTGACCTGCCGCTCACGGTTCCGCTCGACTCGCCCCCGCCGCGAGACCGGGCCGAGCTTGCGAACAGGGCGCTGGAACGCGCGAAGGAGGTGGGTGAGGAGTACGAGACGGTGGAGGTGCACCCTTCGGTGATTCGCGCGCGAACGATAGGTGGCGGCATCGTCGACGCGGCGCGTACGCGCCGCGTCGAGGTCATCGTGATGGGCGCGGAGCCGCCAACGCAGATCAAGGGGGGTGCGATCCTTGGCGGAATCGGTGGTCTGCGCCCGGCGGAGATCGGCCCAGTTACCGAGCATGTCCTGCGCAGGGCGCCATGCCGCGTCTTGGTCACGGCCCCGGCCACCGAGGCGTCGGCGCGGCGCTCGCCCGGGACGCCGCCGACCTTGAGCTAGGTAACCCCCATCGGCCTCTAGTATCCCGCGAATGTTCGTGATGATTGTCGGGGTGGGCCGGGTCGGATCCTCGGTTGCCCGCACCATGTTGGCCGAGGGGCACGAGGTTTCCTGCCTGGATGAGGATCCGGAGTCGCATGCGCGACTCGAGATCGGTCTCGACAAGCCGTGGGAGGACCTCGGTGGCCATTTCACCGTCGGCACTGCTCTCGAGATTGAGGCGCTGACGGGAGCGGGAATCGACCGGGCCGACGTCTTCGTCGCCTCGACCAACGGCGACAACACGAACATCATCATCGCCCAGATCGCCAAGCGCCGGTTCGAGGTCCCCAGGGTGATCGCTCGCGTGCTCGACCCATACCGGGCGAAGTGGTACGCCGAGCAGGGCCTCGAGACGATCTGCCCAACGCGCGACGCGATCGACGGGCTCGAGAGGAAGATCCGTGAGGCGGCGGACCGTGAGAGCGGCGTGCCGGTTGGCGCCGTCGACCACGAGGACGCCGACGAGTGACGGGGCGCTAGTGGCGATCCGCCAGTACATCATCATCGTTGGGGCGGGCAAGGTTGGCTGGAACTTGGCGCGCGAGCTGATCGAGAAGGACAACGAGGTGACCCTGATCGAGGCGAACCGCGAGCGCTACCTCACGGTCGAGCAGGAGCTCGAGCACAACATCCAATATGGGGATGCGTCTGAGCTCTGGGTGCTCGAACGGGCCGGTATTTCGCGCGCTGACATGGTGATCGCGGTCACCGGCGATGACGAGGACAACATGCTGATCTGCCAGGTCGCGAAGGAGAAGTACCTCGTCGAGCGCATCATCGCCCGCGTCAACAACCCGCGCAACCGTGAGCACTTCGAGTTGCTCGGCGTCAAGCCGGTGGTCTCGGCGACCGATCTGATTCTGCGTCTGATCGAGCATGAGGTGCCGGAGTACGGCCTGGTCCATCTGCTCGATCTCCCGGAGCAGCGACTCGAGATCATCGAGATGGAGCTGCCGAAGGATTCGAAGGCCGCCGGCATCCGCGTCTCGGATCTGGAGATGCCGGAGGGCAGCCTGTTGATCTCGGTCCTGCGCGACGGCACGGGGTTCGTCCCGAACGCGGAAACGGTTCTGCAGCGCGGGGACGAGATCCTCGCCGTGCTCGACCCGCGCGTCGAGGAGGATCTGACCGCGTACTTCGGGCCGGACGTCGCTACGGCCGATGCCTGACCGTTCGGTTGATTTCCTCATCGTCGGCGGGGGCCTGGCGGCTGGGTACTGCGCTTCAGAGTTGCGCAAGCAGGGGGCGGATGGGTCGATCCTTGTCTGCACCCGTGAGCAGGAGCCACCGTATGAGCGTCCGCCGCTGTCGAAGGAGTACCTGCGCGGCGAGGCGGAGCGCGCGGATGCTCACGTCAACCCGATCGAGTGGTACGGCGACAACGACGTCGAGCTGAAGACGAGGACGAACGTGATGGCGCTCGATGCGAAGGCGCGCACGGCGAAGTTGCAGGGTGGGGAGGAGGTCGCGTTCGACAAGGCGCTGCTCGCCACCGGCGCGAACGTGAACATCCTGCGTCTCGAGGGCGCCGAGCTGGAGAACATTCATTACCTGCGCGCGTTCGGCAACTCGGACGCGATCCGCGAGGAGGCGAAGTCCGCCAGCCGGGTCGCGGTGATCGGTGGGAGCTACATCGGCACCGAGGTGGCGGCGTCGCTTCGCGCGATGGGCGTCGAGGTGACGATCGTGATGCTGGAGGAGGTTGCGCTCTCGCGGACGTTTGGGGAGGAGGCTGGGCAGTTCTTCCACGACCGGCTTTTAGAGCACGGGGTGGAGCTGCGCGGCGGCGAGGAGGTCGAGGCCTTCGAGGGGGATGGCAGCGTCCAGGCGGTGCTGACCAAGAAGGGCACGACCGTGGAGGCCGACATGGTCGTCATCGGCGCCGGCGTTCGGCCCGATGTGATGCTTGCCGAACGGGCCGGGCTCGAGGTCGATGACGGGATCGTCTGCGACTCAAAGCTCGAGAGTTCGGTGGACGGCATCTTCGCCGCCGGCGATGTTTGCTCCTACGACAGCGTCGTCCATGGGCGGCGCTTGCGCGTGGAGCACTGGGACGTTGCCTTGCAGCAGGGTCGCCACGTCGCCAAGGCCATGCTCGGCTCGGAGGAGCCCTACCGCGAGGTGCCGTACTTCTTCAGTGACTTGGCGGACTGGGCCTCGCTCGAATACGTCGGTCCGGCAAGCGACTGGGATGAGGTCGTTTGGCGCGGTGATCGCGACAGCGGCGAGTTCAGCGCGTGGTACCTGGAGGCCGGCGCGGTTAAGGGGGTGCTCGCAGTTGGACGCTCCGAGGACCTGGTCCACGCGCGCACGCTGATCGAGACCGGGGCGGACATTTCAGCCGCCAAGGACGCTCTCGCCGACGTCGAATCAGAGCTGGAATCGATCGGCCGGTAGCCGCCTGCGGCGGGCCTCCGCTAGGTTGGTTGCGTGACGAACCGTCACGCATTCGTTGCGGGCTGGTGTAATGGCAACACGCTGCCTCTGGAGCAGAAATTGGGGTTCGAGTCCCTGGCCCGCAGTAGATCTTCCGTCCGGGCGTCATCGAACATCTGTTCGATGGGTACGTCCGAGACGAACGCGGATATCGTCAACGGCTCCGAATCGGACGGTCGTGTTCTCGCATCGCCACCGATGGGCTTTCGCTATCGGTCGTGTCAGGAGTCGCTCTCGCTGCAGGCTTTCGGTCGAGGCCGGGCCCACGCCGCGTTCGACTGGTCGCGATCCGGACCTTCTACGAGCGGGTCACACTCGCCATGAGCCTTGGACCGCTACGGGATCTCAGGTGGCGCATGGAGTCAGGCGTGAAACGAGGTGACATCGCTCTGACGGACGAGCGAGACCCCGTGCGCATACCACATCGGACCGCAACGCTGTGGCGGAGCTGCTTGCTGAGGGGCATCTCAGGCGCGATCGCTCACGAACTCGGCCTGTCAAAGGTGACCGTGGCCTTTCACGCGCGGACGAATCGGATTGCAGGTCGACGATCGCTTTGCGCGGCGCTACGACTGGGACGCGATTCGAGCGGCTTACGACTCCGGTCTCTCAGCGATGAATGCCGCGAGCGATTCGGCTTCTGCGGCGCAAGCTGGTCGCAGGCGGTGCAGCGGGCGACATCGTCCTCGGCCACGAGGAACCGCGAGCTGCTCGTCGCCGACCGTCCGAAAACCAGTCGGACCCACTTGAAGATGCGCCTGATCGCCGATGGTCTAAAGGAGAACGTCTGCGAACGGTGCGGTCTGCGGGACTGGTTGGGACAGCCAATCGTGATGCAGCTTCACCATGTAAACGGGCTTGGCAAGGACAACAGGCTCGAGAACATCGAGTTTCTTTGCCCGAATTGCCATGCGCTGACCTTGAACTGGGGCGGCCGCAACGTTCGCCGCACGGGTACCTGAGCGCGGGCGCCCGACGGTGTGAGGAGGCCCACCGTGATGAAACCCGTCTCTCAGACGTAGCAAATGCAGCGGAAATAGCTCCAACCTTTGTTACTTTGGGCACTCTATGGACGTCTATCAGCGCAGGCGCCTGGTTGCGCTGAGCGCGATCGCGGCGATCTTCATCGTCTTCGTTTTGCTGATCCGCAGCTGTGGCGGGGATGACGAAACGACCACCTCGGCTCCGGTCGCAGGTGCGACCGGCCTTGGCGGGGCCACCTCGCAGAGCAAGGCGAGCTACATCGATCAGGCGGATCCAATCTGTCTCCAGACCAACAATTCGATCGCGGGCGTCGACACCAGCGCGCCGACCGCGAGCTCCGATCTAGCGGAGATCATCTCCGGCGAGATTCAGCAGCTGCAATCGCTGGCGCCGCCCGAGGACGGCGAGAACGACCTCGACAAGTTCATTGCCGCTCTCGACAAGCAGGCCCAGGCTTACGAGGAAAAGTCCCTCGCGCTCGAGCGCGAGGACGAGGCCACGGCCGTCGAGATCGACGCCACGATCGATGAGGCGGCCGCGGATGCGGCGGATGCGGGAGCCACGTTCGGCTTCCAGGTGTGTGGCGATACCTCCGAGGTCTCGGGCAACGCAGGTAGCGGCAGCGACGACTCGACGACGACCTCTGATGACGCCTCCGGCGGCACGGTCACTCCGGTGGCGCCGACCACAACCTCGGTCGCTCCGACGACAACTCCGGTCGCGCCTCCCACCGACACCGGCACCGAGCCCGCGCCGCCTGCCGACACCGGATCAGACACCGGCTCTGGCGGCGTCGCACCCTGAGCGGCGATAGCCGTCGCGAGGCGGCGTCATCGGTCGCTCGTGTGCGAAGCACACGTCGCTCCCTGCTTCCTTGCCTCGCTCGGCTCTCGCCGCTCAGCGATTTCCGCTAGCGAGGCTCAGGCGGCCGACGTGCTCGCCCAGGTGCCGTACAGCTGCGCGTAGCGGCCGTCCGCCGCGATCAGCTCATCGTGGGTGCCCGCCTCCTGGATGCGCCCGTTTTCGAGGACGACGATGCGGCCGGCGCGGCGGATCGTCGACAGGCGGTGGGCGATCACGATCGCCGTACGCCCGTGAAGCAGCCGGCTGAGCGCATCCTCGATCACACGCTCGGTGCGGACGTCGACGTTCGAGGTCGCCTCATCGAGAATCAGGATGCGTGGTTCCGCGAGTAGAGCCCGGGCGAAGGAGACGATCTGGCGTTGGCCGGCAGAAAGGGCGACACCGCGCTCACCGACCTGCGTATCGAACCGGCCCGGCAGTCTGTCGACAAAGGCGCCGGCGCCGACCGCATAGGCCGCGGACTCGATCTCCTCGTCACTCGCACCAGGACGCCCGAACGCGATGTTCTCGCGGATCGTTCCCGAGAACAGAAACCCCTCCTGCGGGACGATGCCGAGCTGCGAGCGCAGCGCCTGCGAGTGCAGGTCGCGTAGATCGAGGCCGTCGACGAGGACCCGACCCCGCTGCGGGTCGTAGAACCGCGCGACCAGCTTCGCCAGCGTCGACTTGCCGGCGCCCGTCTCGCCGACGAGCGCAACCGTCTGCCCGGCGGGCACGTGAAGATCGATGCCCTCCAGCGCCCAGCCCGAATCCGGCTCGAGCTCATCGGCCGTGGCGTCACCGCCTCGCGCATAGGAAAACCACACATCGTCGAGCTCGATCTCGCCGCGCAGCTGGCCGGGATCGACAGCATCCGGCGCGTCGACCATGTCGGGCTCCGTGTCGAGCAGGTCGAAGATCTTGTCGAGCGCCGCCATCCCCTGCTGATAGGTCGTGTACAGCTGCGAAATTTGCTGGATCGGGTCGAAGAACAGCTGCAGGTAGCCGATGAACGCCACGACCACCCCCACCTCGATGTTGCCCTCGATCGCCTGGTAGCCGCCGTAGAGGATGATCGCCATCGTCCCCGCTGCCGAGAGCAGCTCGACCGCGGGAAAGTACGACGCGTTGAGGTAGACCGTCTTCATGTTCGCGGCGCGGTTGGCCTGATTGAGCTCCGACATCCGCTCGACGTGCCTGCGCTCGCGCCCGAAGCTGCGCACGACGCGAACGCCGGAGAGCGTCTCCTGCAGGTACGCGGTGATGTCTGCGATCTTCTCCCGAGTCAGCCGATACGCGCCCGCCGAAGCGATGCGGAACACGACGCTGGCGATCATCAGCAGCGGGAAGGTCACGAACGTCACCAGCGCCAGCGGCACGTTGAGCGCGAGCAGGATCCCGACAACCCCCACGAGCGTCAGCGTGCTCGAAAAGAGCGTGATCACTCCGTCGGTGACGAGCGAGTCGAGCGCCTGAACATCATTGGTCAGCCGCGAGATCAGCACCCCCGGCCGCCGTCGCGTGAAGAAGCCGATCGACATCGCCTGCAGATGCACGTAGATGCGCTGGCGCAGGTCCTGAAGCGCCCGCTGACCGACCCAGCCGACCAGGTAGGTCTGCGCATATGACGCGGCCCAGTAGATCGCGACGGAGGCGACGAAGATCAACACGATCACGGTCAGGGCACCGACATCGCCGTCCTTGATCCCGCTGTCGATCGCCCGTCCGGCCAGGTAGGGCGGAGCCAGCGCGGCCGCGGTGGCGATCACCAGCGCGATCATCATCAGCCACACCTGCTTTCGATACGGACGCAGCAGGCTCAGCAGCCAGCGCAACTTGCGCCCGCGTTGATCCTCGCCGCGCAGCAACCGCCACAGGTCGCGCGCGAGCAGCACAGTCGATGCCAGTCGCCCCGGCTCCTGCTCTTCGATCTCGCGCTCCTCGGCCTCCGCCTCGGTGAGCTCGTCGTCCGTTCGGAGGTCGCTCATAGACCAGCCACCGCCTCGCGCTCCTCGAGGTCGCGCTGCAAAAAGAGCACGTCCTCGCAGCCAAACTCGGCGATCTCGGCGTACAGGGGACAGCGCTCCAGCAGCTCCTCGTGCTGGCCGCGATCGACGATGCGCCCCGCCTCCATGACGACGATCTCGTCGGCGAGTGAGATCGTCGACAGCCGGTGAGCCACGACGAACGTCGTTCGGCCCTCCATCACCTCGCGCAGCCCCCGCTTGATCGCCGCCTCGGTGCGCGCGTCCACCGACGACGTAGCGTCATCGAGGATCAGGATGCGTGGCTCCGCGATCAGGGCTCGTGCGATCGCAACCCGCTGGCGCTGTCCGCCCGAGAGCGTCAGGCCGCGCTCGCCGACGACCGTGTCATAGCCGTCGGGCAGATTCGAGATGAACTCGTGTGCCTGTGCGCGTCGCGCGGCGGTCTCGATCTCCTCGCGGCTGGCATCGGGACGGGCGTAGCCGATGTTGTCGGCGACGGTGGAGGAGAACAGAAAGCTCTCGTCGGCCACGAACGCGACCGAGCGGCGCAGCGACGCGACGTCAACCGACCTCACGTCGGCGCCGTCGACGGTGACGGTCCCCGCCGTGGGATCGTAAAGCCGCGCCACCAGCCCCACGAGACTCGTCTTGCCCGCCCCGGTGGGACCGACAAGAGCGACGGTGCGACCTGCCGGGACCTCGAGGTCGATCTCCTCCAGCGCCGGCTCGTTGTCGCCGTATCGGAGGCCGACCCCCCGGAAGGACACCGCGCCGGGCCCCTCCGGCAGTGCCGGCGCGCCCGGCTCGCTGGTGATGAGCGGTTCGCGGTCGAGGATCTCGAACATCCGGTTGCCGGAGGCGACCGCGCGCTGGGCCATCCCCAGCGACATCCCGAGCATCCGCATCGGGCCCATGAGCATCAGCAGATACGTGTAGAAGATCGTGAAGTCGCCGAGCGAGAGCGTGCCGTCGATGACCATGCGCCCACCGACGTAAAGCACGACGCCGAGGCCGAGGCTCGGGATGAAGCCCAGCATCGGCGAGTAGAAGGCACGCAGCCGGGTCGAGTACACGTTCTGGTCGAAGACGCGCGCGACCGAACCCTTGAAGCGCGCCAGCATGTGCTCTTCGCGCGCGAAGGCCTTGACGATCCGGATCCCCGAGATTCCCTCCTCGGCCTCAGCTGTGAGTTCCCCGATGCGCTGCTGGACCTCCTGCACGGCCGGGCGCGACAGTCTGTTGAAGCGCGCGGCACCAAGGACGACGAATGGCACTGGAAGCAGCGCCAGGAGGGCCAGGAGCGGGTTGACGATGAACATCGCGATTCCCGCCAGAACGATCGTCAGCGCGTTCTGCGTGAGGAAGATCAGCCCGTAGCCGAGGAAGAAGCGAATCCCCTGGAGATCGACCGTGGCCCGCGACATCAGCTGCCCCGTCTGCTGTCCGTCGAAGAAGCCGAGCTCGAGCGCCTGCAGGTGCCCGTACATCCGATCGCGAAGGTCGAACTCGACGTCGACCGAGACGCGACCCGCGATCAGACGACGAACGACGGTCAGCCCAAGGCGCAGCAGGCCGGCACCGGCGATTCCAAGCGCGAGCGGCAGCAGCGCGGAGCGGTCGTCGCTTTCGATCGCGTCGACCGCCGAACCAACCAGCAGCGGGATCACCACGGTCATCACCATCGCCGCCCAGGCGAAGACGAGGGACCAGATCACGGTGCGTCGGTAGGGCCTGAGAAATCCCAACAGTCGCCGCAGAGTCCGCATCTAACCCCTCACTATACGAAGTGAAGTAACGGGCACGTGCGGGCGCTTCATACTGAGGACGTGGCACGACCCGCCGCAGGCCTCTGTGAGAGCTGCGCGCACCAGCGCTTGATTCGCAACACGCGCGGCTCGACATTCTCGCTCTGCGAGCGCTCGCGAACCCAGCCCGAGTACCCGCGCTATCCCCGCCTACCCGTCGCTGCGTGCCCGGGGTATGAGCGCAGCCCACGATCAGAGGCGAAATGAATCACGCGGCGCTTACCGGTCCGCTCTGAAGTACTTCGAGCTGCGCTGAGCGCGGTAAGCGATCAGCAGTTGGGCAGTCTTCGGGCGTCGCCCGCGCATGCCAGACCGCCCTCGGCGGTCTTCGGCGACGCGTACCACTCCTCGACGAAAGGCCGGATCGCCGCGACGTCGGGCTCCGCGCACGTCTGCAGCGCGCCCCAGGCGCTGAGTGCAAACGGGACCTCGAGGTCGGGGTTCTCGATAACCGCGAGCTGGTAGTAGCCCGCCTTGAAGACCTCGTTGAACTCCTCCTCGACCGCCTTGAGGTCGTCTGGGGAGAGCTCGTTCGTCCAGCCGATCACGGCACCGTGCTCGAGGAGATGCACGGCCTCGCCAAGCTTCGGCAGTTCGTCGTAAAAGGTGCCCGCCTGCAGGGGCGCCGGGTTGTGATCGCCGCCCGTCGGCGGGTTCGTGTCGTAGTCGGCAGCCGCGAAGTCCCTCTCGAAGTGCGTCCCGCCGAGCTCGACATCGACCTCCTCAATCGGGCCGCACGATGCGGTCTGTGTGCCCTCAACCGCCTCGCCCTGCGTGGTTTCCGCACCCGTCGATTCCGTCGCGGTCGAAGTCGCTTCATCATCGCCTCCGCAGGCGACGAGGGCGAGTGCGGCGATCGCGCAGACACAGGCGAGGATGCGGGCGAGCAGGTTCACGAGGCAGGAAGGTAGCCGGTCGGCAGGCGTCAGCTGCCCTCGACCGATGGTGGCGCGTTGCGCAGCGCTCCGGCGCTTGCGGCGATCACGCACGCGATCGCGAGTCCCTCGTTGAGGCCGAGCCCCTGGTTGAGGGCTATGAACCCGACAGCCGCAGCGACGGCGGGCTCCAGGCTCATCAGCACACCGAAGACCGCGGTCGCCAATCGCCGCAGCGCCTCCAGCTCGAGCGAGTACGGGATCACGGAGCTCAAACACGCCACCGCAGCGCCGAGGGCAAGCGCCTCGCTGTCGAGAAGGTCAGAGCCGCCGGCGATGAGTCCCGCCGGGAGAATGATCACCGCGGCCACCGCCATCGAAAGGGCCAGGCCACCGCCGCCGGCCAGCTGCGCACCGACGCGCGCGGCCAGCAGGATGTAGGCGGCCCAGAAGGCGCCCGCAAGGAGAGCTAGCCCCGCCCCGAGCAGGTCGAGCGAGTCACCGAGGCTCGGTGACAGCAGCACGATTCCGAGCGCCGCGAAGCCGGCCCAGACCAGATCGAGACGCCGTCGTGAGCCAGCGATCGCTACACCGAGCGGTCCGACGAACTCGAGGGTTACAGCGATTCCCAGCGGGATCCGATCGAGCGAGAGATAGAACGCTGTGTTCATCCCTGCGAGGGCGATTCCGAAGAGCAGCAGATCCCGACGCGCGGGGCCGCGAAGCGCCGCGGTCGACGGCCGCCAGATCGCGACGAGTATCAGCGCTGCGAGAACCAGGCGGAGCATCACCCCGCCGACGGGTCCGACGTCCTCGAACAGCTCGGTGGCGATCGCCGAGCCGACCTGGACCGAGACGATCCCGGTAAGGACCATGGTCACGGCGGTCGTCTGGGTGCGGCCTGCGCTCATCAGGCCCTGTGTTCTAGCGGCGGCGGCGAATCTCGAAGCGGACCGTGCGCGGCTTGCTCAGGTTGTTGTCGCGGTCTGTCGCCCGAAGTTCGGCGACGTAGCGGCCGGGCTTGGCGTCGAAGTGCCGACCCCTGGCGCCGAAGCGGATCTGATTGAGGCCCAGGTAACCCCGCCATTTTGCGTAGCCGGCAAAGGTGCGCTCGCCATTGCGTCCGCGGCGGAAGTAATCAGCATCGAGCTTTGCCGGCTCTCCGAGCGTGAAGCGCAGCGGACCGCCGCGACCGGTCAGCGGCGAGGACAAAGCGAGCTTGCGCAGCTTGGGGGCCTTCAGATCGACGAGGTTGGGCGGCACCGGGTCAGGCTCGCTCACAGGATCGCCGGGAGTGTTGGAGACCGTGACCGTGCCCCGAACCGTGCTGTGGAGCTTGCAGACGAAGTCATAGACGCCGGGCTCATTGAAGCTAATCTCAAAGCTGTCACCGACCGGGTGCTGCGGGAGCGTGTCGTTGGGGTCGGAGTCGAGGCCCGCGGCGTTCGCTGAGTCGCCGGTGACCGAGTGGACGACGTCGGGGCCCACCCAGTACCAGGTTGCATGCTCGCCGAGATCGAGCGCGATCTCAGGCGAGGACCACTGATAGTTGGAGATCGCGATGCGCCGGTTTGCGCCTTCGGCAGCCGCCGGAACGAGCGCTGCAAGAGCGAGCGCGACCGCTAGGAAACGAGGTACCAACCGTTCATCCCCTCGTGCAGATGGGAGAACACGTGGCAGTGGTAGAACCAGCGGCCGGGGTTGTCCTCGACAAATGCCGCGGTGATCGAGTCGCCCGGTCCAAGCGTCTGGTTGTCGATGACCTTGCCGGCGGGATCGGTCCAGCGATGTCCGTGGATGTGGAACGTGTGGAAGTCGTTGTCGAGCGCGAAGACGTTGAAGACGACGGCTGTCGCCGACATTGGCCCGGAGGGTCGGCGTGTTGCCGGCGAACGCTGCCCCGTTGACGCAGCTGAAGTTCATTCGCAGGCCCGTGGCCACCGGCGGGAACGAGTGAAAGGTGAGGTTGAACTCGCGGGTGGGTGCTGGGACGCCGGCCGGGCGGATGATCAGCGGTCCGAACAGACCCTTGAACACGGGAAGTGGATCCAATGGCCCATGGTCGTGGTAAAGCCACGCACCCTCCGTTCCCTCGCGGGCCTCCCACACGTACTGGAAGGTCTGCTTTGGCTGGACGAAACCGCCGGGGTCCGTGTGGCGGCCCTTGTAGGCGCCGTCCATGTCCTCGGAGTAGAAGATCCCGTGGGGGTGAATCGTCACCGGCGCGTCGACGGCGTTCTGGAAATTGACGACGACCGCGTCTCCGACCTCCGCCTCAATGAGCGGCCCCGGAATCGTCGCGGGCCCGAGCGGAGCCGCGAAACCGGGCGAATATGCGCGATAGGCGTAGGCGACGAACTTCGTCTTGCCCTTGATCTTCTTGTCCATCATCGCGTCGCGGCCGTTGGGGACGATGTTCCACCTCACACGCTCGGCGCGGATCCAGTACTCGCGCCGTTGCCCGCCGGGTGCCTGCTTGCTCGAGACGAGCGTCGACGATCCCTCGGCCGCCTTGACCTTCGGTGGCACCGGGATCTCGGCCGAGAGCTCGGTGAGGTCCACGCTCTTGTCGGTGGCAACACGCTGACCAGCCAGCGTGCAGAGAAACGCACCGCCGGCACCGACGAAGAGGTCGCGCCGTCCGAATGGGTCGAGACCCAAGGCCGCCTACTTCTTCACCGTCACCGTCGACTTCATGACGGTGCGGTGGTAGGTGCAGATGAATCCGTACTTGCCCGGAACCTTGAACCGCGGCGCGAACCTGATCCCGATCGCGCCTGAGGAGGAGCGAAAGTCGCGAGCCTTGACCTTCTTGGGACGCTGTTTCGTGAGCACGACGTCGTGCGTGTTGAGGTTGGTGTTATCCCAGATCCACTTGACCTTGCCGCCCTTTTTGATCGAGACCTCGGTCGGGGCGAAGTAGTCGTCGGCGACCGTGATCTTCGGCGTCTTGGCCCGTTCTGCGTTGTCCATTACGCCGCCGGTCGCGCCCGGGACCGCGACCGCAAGCGCGGTCGCGGTCAGGACGCAGCCGGCAAGCGCCCTGCGGTTGCTCAGTTGCACGTGGGTCCAGGCGTGATGTTGAGCGGCTTGAACTTCTTGAACGCGGGATGGTCGTGCTTCGTCCACGAGCATTCCTGGTTCTCAGGCGGGTTCGTCGTGACGTAGCCGGCCAATTCACCGAACTGTTCCTGGTCGCCGATGCTGGCGCCGTTTCCGCCGGTACCGACCGGTGCGGGGCAGCTCGGGTAGAGGATCGGATCGGGCATCGATTGGCTGTGATCGAACGTCGTGGTGGTGTTGCCGGACCAGCAGTTGCCACTGCCGGAACCGTCGGAGAAGAAGTCGACGGCGTTGGTGTCGGTGCCGTTGCGACTCATTTGGTTATTGATGAACTGGTTGTTGAGGCTGATCGCGTTGTCGTCCTCGTTGAACGGATCTGAGATCGCCGCGGCACCCCACTTGAAGTTGCCGAAGATCTGGTTGTTGCGAACGATCCAGCCGTCGGCCCCGAGCAGCACGATCCCGGCGCCGGTCGGGAACTGGATGGTTCCGATCCCCTCAACCTCCCCAAGCCCGTTTGAAACGGTCTTGACCCGGGAGTTCGGCAGGAAGTAGTTGAAGTTGTTCCAGAACACGTTGTTGTCCTCGATGACCCCGTTCTCGGTGGGCTCGAAGGCCTCCGAGTCGAGGGTGTTCGGGACGATGCCGACGCCGTTGTTGTAGTAGTCGCTGTCGGTGATCGAGACGTACTTGGAGTTGGTTCCCGAATAACCGAGAACGTTCTCGTAGGCGGCGTTGTGGTCGAGCCTCGTCCACTTCGGCTTCGCCTGATCAGGCGTCTGGCCGACATAGAAGGCCGAGTCGCCGTGGCCGAAGCCGACCGACTTCGTCATCCGGCCGCCGATGCAGTTGAAGGCAAAGATGCCGTAGGCGCGGTTGAACGAGGCGATCACGTTCTTCGCCAGGTAGCCATCGCAATTGACGAAGTGGATGCCGTTGGCGAGGTAGTTCTTGACGGTCAGGTTGAGTACGCGCGGCTTGTCGACCTTGAGGGTCTCGATCCCGTTGTTGGCTGGCTGGCCGTTGGGATCCTTGGCGCGCTTGCCCTGGAGGACGACATCGCTTGCGTCCTTGGAAGTTCCCTTGATCGTGATGCCGTCGTGCTTGGAGCCTCGAACGACCACGCCCTCGCGGTAGGTGCCCGGCTTGACCTTGATCACGGCCTTCTTGCCCGTGTCGTCAACGGCATCCTGAATCGTGCGGTAGTCGCAGCCGTGCTTACAGACGTCGACCTTGTCCTTCGCCTGGGCGGTTGCGACAAACGCGCTCATCCCGAGCGCGACAAGCGCCACGAGGGCCATCCTGATTCCCTTCATGAATCTCCTTCAAGTAGTTAGTCCCTGCTCTAACGCACGGTATCCCACGAAGTCGCGGTCGTGCTGTCCCATCGATGCGGCTCTTGCCGTCTGAGCGGCGTGTATCCTGCCTCGCGTTCTTGGACCCGTAGCCGAATTCCCGCTCGTACGCGAGCGGGGAGCGGGGGACCCAAGCGTTGGGGCTTACCCACCGGAGTTCTCGGTGGGGGCGCTGCTTCTTTAGCGCCAGCCCGTCAGCTAACCCCGCAGGCAGAAAAAAGGAGACGGACTTCGTGCCCAGCTCAGGACGCGTTCGCGGACACTGTCTTACGGCCCTTGCCTGCGCCGCCGCACTCGCCCTTCCCGCCGGCGCCGTTGCCGCCAACGGCGATGGCTCAGGCGGAGTCGGCCCCGGCGGCGTCGGCCCTGACGGCACGACGCAACCGGCCCCCGTACCGGGCGCGAAGGCAAAGCTCATGCCGAGCGGCCAGGCGCGTGCGCCCCGGGGCGCCCCGATCGAGGTCCAGAACGCGATTGCCGCGGCGAACTCGATCGACGATGCCGGCTATTGCAGCGGCGGCGGTCACAGCCGCTTTCAGTCGCGTTGCTATGACTGCTCGGGAGCCGTGTCGTACGTTCTCGGTCCCGACGGTGCGGACATCCTCAAGAGCCCCCTCGACTCAGGCTCCTTCAAGCGCTGGGGCGAGCGCGGCAAGGGCAGCTGGATCACCGTCTACACGAACTCCGGTCACGCGATGGTCGTGATTGCCGGCCTGCGCTTCGACACGTCGATTCCCGACGACGGCGCCGAGGGCCCGGGGTGGTCGAAGAAGGTGAAGGCCGGGATGGTCAACGGCCCGTTTCAAAAGCGCCACTTCGCCGGGCTTTAAGCGGCAGCTGCAGCGCCCTCGGGCCCCTGCGGGGTGAACTGGACCGGCAGCGTCTTGAGCTGGTTGAGAAACAGCGAGCGGGCAGTGGTCGGCTCGCCAGCTAGCTCGATGTCGGGGAGTCGGCGCAGCGTCTCTGAGAGCAACATGCGGATCTCGAGGCGAGCGAGTGCGGCTCCGAGGCAGAAGTGGCGCCCCCCGGCGCCAAACGCCTGGTGGTCGGGCCTGCGGGTTATGTCGAGGACCTGACCGTTCTCGTAAACCGACTCGTCGCGGTTTGACGACACGTACCAGAGCAGGACCTTGTCGCCCTCGGCGATCTGCTCGCCATGAAGCTCGACGTCTCGGGTTGCGGTGCGACGGAAATTGGCGAAGGCGGGGTACATCCTCAGCAGCTCCTCCACTGCGTCTGGGATGAGACTCGCGTCGCGCTGCACAAGCCGCAGCTGGTCGGGGTTCTCGAAGAGTCCAAGCATCCCGCTGGTGAAGACCGACCGGGTGCTGTCGTTGCCGGCCGCGCCCAGTAGGCCGAGGCCCATGAAGATCTCGTCGTCGGAGAGTCCCTCACCGTCGACCTCGCCGTGGACGAGGACGTCGATGAGGTCGTCCATGCCGGGGTTCTTGCGGCGCTCGGCGACGATCTCCATCGTCTCGTTCCAGTTGCGGGTCATCATCTCGACGATCGCCTCCTCGGTGGGGCGGAGGTCCTCGTCGCCAAAGCCGAGGACCATGTTCGTCTCCTCCATGTGGCGCAGGTCGTCGGCGGGATCGGAGCCGATCAGCGAGCCGATCACCCGGGTGACGACCGGGCCGGCGAGGTCGTTGACCAGGTCGCACTCGCCGCGCTCGCAGACGAGGTCGAGCTTGGCGTTGACGATGTCGCGGATTCGCTCGGTGTGCTCCGCGATTCGCTTGGGCGTGAAGCCGCGCTGAAAGAGCGCCTTGATCCGGTCGTGGCGCGGCGGATCCATCGAGATCATCTGCTGCTGCTGGGCCTCGAGCGGGATGCCGAAGTCGTCGAGGACCATGATCCCGCCTACGTATGAGGAATAGGTCTGCCAGTCGAGGCTCACCGCGCGGATGTCGGCGGCTCGCGTGAGTGACCAGAACCCGCCCTCGTGGGGATACTCGGCGAGCGGGCTCCAGTGCACGGGCGCCTCGTTGCGAAGTCGCGAGAAGAGGTCGTGTGGCGGGCCGTTCTCCCAGAGGTCGAGGTTGCCGACGTCGATCTGGTCCAGCGGCTGCTCCGCAATCACGTTCACGCATCGCCATACTACAGATGTAGTGCCATGAAGACCACGCCGATGACCGATAGGACAATCGCCCTGGCAGATGCCGCGCTCTCGGTTCTCGAGACCGACGGCGGCCGCGGGCTCACTCATCGTGCGGTCGACCGTCGCGCAGGGGTGCCGCAGGGCTCAACCAGCAACTACTTCAAGACCCGAGAGGCGCTGCTCGAGGCGGCGCTCGCCCGACTCGTCGATCTCGAGCAGCCATCTGTGCGAGCGATGGAGTCACTCGTCCCCGACGGCCCATACGAGCCTCATCGCGCCGCCGAGCTCGTCGCTGATCTCGTCCGCTCCTGGCTCGCGCCCGACCATTCGGGACTGGCGCTCGCGCGCTACGAGCTATTTCTTGAGGCGCGGCGGCGTCCCGAGTTCCGCCTCGCACTGGACGAGGTCCGCCGCGAATATCTGCTTTTGGTGGAGCAGCTCCTGCCGACTGCCGGCTGTCGCGACCCGCGTCGCCACGCACCACAGCTTCTCGCTCTGCTTGACGGTCTCGTTCTCAACCAGCTGTTGCAGCCCGCAACCGAGCTCGACGACGACGACCTGGTCGATCAGCTGGAACGCTTCTTCGCCACTTGCTAGCGATTGCGCTCTCCCTCGGCTCGGCAGCCTGCTACGGGGTCTCGAACTTCATCGGGCCGCAACTGGCGCGTCGCCACGCGCTGGTGGCCGTCCTGCTCATCTCGCAGCTTGCTGCGCTCGCGGCCTGCATCGCCTATCTGCTCGCGGCAGGGAGCTCTTCGCTAACTGGGCGGGAGATCGCGCTGGCAGCGCTTGCGGGTGCCGGCAACGCGGGCGGGCTGATCGGTTTCTACAAGGCCGCCGAGCTCGGTCCGCTCTCGATCGCCGCGCCGATTGGTGCTCTCGGTGCCATTGTCCCGGCGGTCTGGGGTATCGCAACCGGTGATCGCCTGCCGGCGCTCGAGGCGGTCGGGCTCGTGCTGGCGCTGGCGGGCGCGGCGCTCGTCGCGCGGCGCGCCGAAGACCCCGACGAGGTCGCCCGCTATCCGAACCCCCGCCTGAGCGTGGTCTGGGCGGTGGCGTCGGCGGTTGCGTTTGGCGTCTTCTTGACCGCGCTTCCGCCAGCCGCCGAGAGCGGACGGGCTTGGGCACTTCTCGATGCGCGCATCGTGCTCGTCGCGCTGATCGCGGTGTGGGCGGGTCGCAGGCTGGCGCAGGTGCGCGTCCGGGACGCGTCACTCGCCCTCGCAACCCCGGGTTTGCTGCTCGTGGCAGGCACGCTGCTTTACACGTTCGCGCTTGACCACGGCCAGCTCTCGGTGGTCGCAGTGCTCGGCTCGTTGTTTCCGCTGTTCACGGTCGGGCTCAGCGTCGCGCTTCTCGACGATCGCCTCAGCCGCGCGCAGACGATCGGCGTCGTGGCGGCCTTTACCGGTATCGCCCTGATCGCAGCGGCCTAGCTAACCGGCCGCTGCCGTGAGACCGGCGAGCCCGCGCTCGAGCTCAGCGGTCTCGGGCCAGGCAAACCCCAGCCTGAAGCTGCGCCGATCCTGGCCGAACCAGTGGCCCGGCCCGACGTAGGTGCCATGCTCGGCCAGGAGGGAGCCGTAGAAGCGATCGACGTCGAACTCGTGCTCGGCGCGCACCCGTACGAATCCAACGACACCGGCGGCGGGCTCGACCCATTCGAAGACCTCCTGCGAAGCGATCCACTCGCGGACGATCTCGAGATGGCGCGCGACCTTTGCGCGAATCGGCGGCAGGATTCGCTCGCGCTCGGCAAGCACGCGACCGGCGATCTCCTCGTCGATCGTTGCGCCGCAGATCATGATCTGCTCCTTGGCCGCGAGCAGGGTCTCGGCAAGCTCGCTGTCGCGACACGCGAGCCAGCCGATCCGCAGGCCCGGCAGTCCGTAGGTCTTCGACATCGAGGAGATTCCGATCGCGCGTTCGCTGAGCGAAGCGACTGGCGGCAGCGGGTCGCCGTACGCGAGCTCGCGGTAGGTCTCGTCGACCAGCAGCCGCGCCTCACCGTGGCGTTCGACGATCTCGACCAGTGCGTCGAGGGTGGCGGCATCGATCATCGCCCCCGTCGGGTTATGGGGATAGGTGACGCTGACGAGGCGCGTCGTGGGCCGCAGGCTCGCCTCAAGCCGATCGAGATCGAGCGCCCAGCCGTCCTCGAAGCGCAGCTCGAGCGGTTCGAGATCGGCGCCGATGGCACGCGGTGTCTCGAGATTGGTCGCGTAGTTGGGCGTGGCGATCAGGGCGTGGTCGCCTGCGCTGAGCAGTGCCGTCGCGGTTGCGAAAAGCGCGGCAGCGGCACCCGCGGTCACGATGACATCGCCGACGGCAAGCGCCTCGCCGTCGGCCGCGACCTGCTCGCGCAGCGCCGGCGATCCGAGGTGGTCGCCGTACTGGAGCAGCAGCGCCGAGACGTCCACATCGATCCCGTAATCGGCAAGCGTGCGGTCGGAGAAGGAGCTCTCGGAGAGGTTGTTGGCGATCGCGTCGTACCCAAGTTCCTCGGGCGATTCGATCTCGATGGGCATTCGCCGGTAGCGCACCGGGGGACCCTATCCTCGGGGACATGAACGCCGAGGAGAGACCGGACTCCGACGAGGAACTCGAGTGCCCGCGCTGCGGGGGCTCGATGCGCAACCGGTCACGCAATGGGGTCGACATCGACCAGTGCCGTGACTGTCACGGTCTCTTTCTCGACGCTGGTGAGTTCGAGCGCCTGATGGCGGCCGAGACCAGCATCCTCGGCAGCGTGCGCTAGAAGGCCTGGCTCGCCGCGGCGAGCCGTTCGCGGTCGAGAACGGCGATCTGTCCGCGCGCTCGCTCTGCGAGCGCCTCGAGCTCGATCGGATCGAGACCTTCGTGGTTGGCCGCCTGCTGCTTGAGCGCCTCCCAGAGGCGGAGCTTTCCGTTGACGCCCAGCACGAGGGTCTCCAGGGACATGAACATCCCGTAGTCCTCGTCGCCACCGACAAGCCCGCCAAAGTCGCTCAGCTTCAGGCGGCTCGCCTTCTCGGCGACCCAGGCCGTCGCCTGCTTGACCTGATTCTCAGCTGCGCCGACCCGCTCCATGAGCTCGCTCAGCTTCTCGCGATCCTCCTCGATCTCCGCGGTCAGCTTCGCCATCGTCGCGTGCAGCTCGGTGCCCTCGGCGCGGTCACGGATCTGCGCGGCGAGGTCGACGCCGAGGCGCGAGCCAGCAAGGTGGTCGTTCATATAAGTCTCGAGAGATTTCATAGCCATGGAGGGCTCCTACCCGGAATCCGTACGTAGACTCGCGCCCGCATGGCCGGCGCCTACGTGATCGACGCGATCCGGACCCCTTTCGGGCGATACGGCGGTGCGCTCGCCAAGACCAGGCCGGACGACCTTGCCGCCCTTGTGGTGACCGAGACCCTGAATCGGACCCCGAGCCTGGATCCCGCGGAGATTGATGACGTCTACTTCGGCAACGCCAACGGGGCGGGCGAGGAGAATCGAAACGTCGCGCGGATGGCCGTTCTGCTGGCAGACCTGCCGACGAGCATCCCGGGAGTCACGGTCAACCGCCTCTGCGCCTCGAGTCTCGAGGCGGCCATTCAGGCGAGTCGGGCGATTGAGACGGGTGACGCCGAGATCGTGCTCACAGGTGGCGTTGAATCGATGAGCCGGGCCCCCTGGGTAGTGACCAAGCCAGAGCGCGGCTTCGAGCGCTCAGCGCAGACGATGCACTCGACGACGCTTGGCTGGAGGATGGTCAACCCGCGGATGCCGGAGCGATGGACGATCGGGCTGGGGGAGAGCGCCGAGCTTCTCGCGGACCGCTACGAGATCTCGCGCGAGCGTCAGGACGAGTTCGCCCTCGCAAGCCATCGCAACGCCCAGCGGGCCTGGGATTCCGGCTTTTACGAGGACTGGGTCGTACCAGTCGGCGATGTCGAGCTGAGTCGTGACGAAAACCTCAGGCCCGATCTCACGGCTGCGCAACTCGCCGAGCGAAAACCGGCCTTCCGGGCCAACGGAACGGTCACCGCCGGCAACTCGTCGCCGCTCAACGACGGTGCCGCAGCGGTGCTGATCGCGAGCGAGGAGGCCGCGGGCCGGATCGAAGCCACCCCGCTTGCGCGAATCGCTGGACGCGGTGTCTCGGGGATCGATCCCGACATCTTCGGAGTCGCGCCGATCGAGGCCGCAAACCGCGCCCTTCAACGCGCGGGGATTGGGTGGGAGGATATTTCCGTGGTCGAGCTCAACGAGGCCTTTGCTTCCCAATCGCTTGCGTGCGTCGACGGTTGGCCCGGGCTCGATCCGGCCGCTGTCAATCCCAATGGGGGCGCGATCGCCCTCGGCCATCCGCTTGGCGCTTCCGGCGCGCGGGTGCTCGGCGGGCTCGCGCATGAGCTTCACCGCCGCGGGGGCGGCTGGGGCGTTGCGACGCTTTGCATCGGGGTGGGGCAGGGACTTGCTGTTGTTCTCGAAGGGGTGCCATGAGCGTCGAGCCGCTACTTCGATGACGGAGTCCGCCCACGTCGAGCTGCATCTCAACGGCAGCGAGGGCGTTCAGGAGGCGGCTGGAGCCGTTGTGCGCTCACTCGCTGCGGCGGCCGGAGTGCGCCCCGAGCGCGCGACTCGGGTCCGCGCGGTGGTTGAGGAGCTCGTTCGTGAAGCGATCGCGCGGCCTCGGGTCGACGATGAGGGAGACGCAGCGGTTGTCCGGGCCTGGTCGGAGGCTGGGCTCCTGCGCATCGAGGTCGCCGACGGCGGTCTGCCGCTGACTCCATCCGAGTCGCGCCACGCGCCGTCGCGGCGTCTTGCGGCGCTCGGCTTCGTCGATGAGCTCCATATCCGAGCCCGCGGCAAGGACGGCAACCTCGCCGAGTGCGCGCTGCGGCTGGAGCCGCTCGAATCAGATCTCGGTGGCGAGCAGGTGCTTGACGAGGACGTGCCGGTGGTCTCCGATGCCGAGGTCGAAGCGCTTGCCGTGCGCGCGATGGAGCCCGACGATGCGCTCGGCCTCGTCCGCTGCGTCTACCGCTGCTACGGCTACTCCTACAAGGACTCACTGCTGTACGAACCGCGCCACATCGCCGCGGTGTTGCGCGACGGGCGGATGCGGTCGGTTGTTGCCGTCACCCCGGATGGGACCGTCGTGGGGCACTGCGGGCTGTTCGTGGAACGCAGGGGCGATCCGGTTCCTGAGTCCGGGCGACTGGTTGTGGACCCGCGCTATCGCGGTCATCACGTCGCTGAGCGGATGGCGACGGTCCGTCGCGAGCTTGGACTGGCCGGGGACCTGCCTGGGATCTGGGCGGAGGCTGTCACCAACCACCCATCCAGCCAGCGCGAGGTGATCAAGCTCGGCGGGGTGGAGGTCGGGCTGCTGATCGGCGGTTCACCGGCGGCGGTGCGGATGGCCGGCTTCGCCAACACGAACGAGGGTCGGCGATCGCTGATCGTCACCTACACGCCGCTCGCAACCGAGGCCCGGCGGATCCACGTATGCGAGCGACATGCGGCATTCGTCGCCGAGCTTGCCGCGAGATTGGGGATCGAGCGTGAGATCGACTCCGGCAGCAAGGGCAACGACGGCCACGCCAGGATCTCAACCAAGGTGACGCCCCAGACGGGCGTGGCTCACATCCGCGTCTCGCATGCCGGGGCTGACCTCGCGTCCAAGGTTGCGGATGAGCTCGAGGGACTGGACGCCTTCGACCTTGGCGCCGTCCATCTCGACGTGCCGCTCAGCGAAGCCGGCGCGATCGAGGCACTGGAGCCGCTCGACTTCGCATTCGCAGCATGGATCCCGGACTTCACCGCGGATGGCGACATCATCCGTCTCCAGCGTGTCGGCAGCCACCCGGTCGACGTCGAGCACGTCGTCTGCGCGCGCCCGGAGGGTGAGGCGGTTCGCGATTACGTGATCGAGGAATGGCACCGCGTTCGCCGGGCCGGGATCAGCTGACGTCGGCGGAGGCCGTTCGGGCACGAGTTCGGGCGGTTCCAGCTGGGTTCGTTGCCGCCTATGGCGATATCTCACCACGGGCGCCGCGCCACGTGGGGCGCGTGTTGGCGGACTCTGACGACCCGTCGCTACCCTGGCATCGGATCGTTCGCGCAGACGGTTCCCTCGCCAAGGGTGAGCGCCAGCGCAGGTTGCTTGACGCCGAGGGGGTTCCGTTCCGTGGCGCGCGAGTGGATCTGACGGTCGCCAGAGTCTCGTCCGAGGCCCTCGATGATCTGACCGCGACGGGCCGATGAATTTCGGCGCGTGATCCGGTCTCAAAGGACATGAACGACATGACTCACACCGACGACCGCTCTCGCTGGCTTGCGCTCTATGTGCTCTGCGCAGGCGTGCTGATGATCGTGCTCGACGCCACGATCGTCAACGTTGCCCTGCCCTCCATACAGGACGATCTGAACTTCACCCAGAGTGACCTCGCGTGGGTCGTGAACGCGTATCTGATCGCGTTTGGCGGACTTCTGTTGTTGGCGGGTCGCCTCGGTGACCTGATCGGTCAGCGCCGGATCTTCTTGATCGGCATCGCGATCTTCACGCTCGCGTCGATCTTTTGCGCGCTCTCTGTCAGCCAGGGAATGCTGATTGCTGGACGCTTCGTTCAGGGCATCGGCGGTGCGATGAGCTCCGCGGTCGTCCTTGCGATGATCGTGACGATGTTCCCCCAGCCGCGCGAGCAGGCGAAGGCGATTGGCGTCTACGGATTTGTTGCATCGGCCGGTAGCTCGATCGGCCTCCTCGCCGGCGGGATTCTCACCGAGGCAATCTCGTGGCACTGGATCTTCTTCATCAACGTCCCGGTGGGGATCGCCACCGCGGTCCTCGCCCGCCGCCTCGTCGAGGACAAGCCCGGTATCGGTTTCGGCGAGGGGGCCGACTTCTTCGGCGCCGCCGTGCTCACCGTCGGCGTGATGGTCGGCGTGTACGGGATCCTCGGCGTAACCGAGCACGGCTGGATCGCGGCTCAGACGCTCGGGCTGGTCGGTGTGTCAGCCGTGTTGATCGGCGGGTTCGTGCTGCGCCAGGCCAAGATCGCCAATCCGCTGATGCCGCTGCGCCTTTTCAGGTCGCGAAACGTCGTCGGTGCGAACGTGGTGATGGCACTTTTGGTCGCAGGAATGTTCGCGATGTTTTTCCTCGGCGCCCTCTATCTGCAGCGCGTGCTCGGCTACGACCCGCTGCAGGTTGGCCTCGCTTTCCTGCCGTCGGCATTGGTAATGGGCGCGCTCTCGCTGCGTTACTCGGAGCGCTTGATCATGCGCTTTGGTGCCAAGCAGGCGCTGATCCCCGCAATGTTCGCGCTCAGCGCCGGGCTGCTGCTCTTTGCGCGAACGCCGGTCGACGGGGTCTACTGGCTCGACGTCCTGCCAGCGACCGTGCTCATCGGCGTTGGTGCCGGCATCGGTTTCCCCGCCCTGATGGGGCTGTCGATGTCGGGCGCGGAGCCGCAGGACGCCGGCCTGGCCTCCGGGCTGATCAATGCGACCGTCCAGGTTGGTGGCGCGATCGGTCTCGCTGTGCTGGCGACGCTCGCCGCGTCGCGAACCGAGACGCTCACCGCCGATGGCGAGCCCGCGGCCGCCGCGCTCAACGGCGGCTTCCACGTCGCCTACCTTCTCGGCGCCTTGCTCATCGGGGCTGCGATCGTCGCGGCGGCGGCGATTCTCCGCTCGCCAAGCCGGCAGCAGATGGCGGCGATGGCGGGCGAGGGTGCACCCGGCGGTCCCGAGGACGGTCCGGAGCCGGTGTACTCCGAGGCGGCCTAGCCGCCGCGTCCGACCGGCTCCGGCCCTACTAACGTTTGGGCTGCCAGAGCGCGATCTCGCCGCCGGCCGGATCCGAGACGACACTGCGCCAGCCCGCCGGGCCCTCGCGGGGCGAGAGGAGCACGTTTGCTCCGAGCTCTGCCGCTCGGGCGGTGGTGTCGGCGATCTCGCTGACCTCGATGTAGGGCAGCCACAGTGGGCGCTTGACCTCGCACTCGACCACACCGCCGCTGAGCTCTCCACCGGGATCGAGGGAGCGGTACGGGCCGGCGCAGGTGGCGATGCGATCGGCCTTCCAGCCGCAGAGCTCGCCGTAGTACGCGCAGGCGGCGGCCATGTCGCCGGTGTGAAGTTCGAGGTGCACGACGGGGTGGCGCGGACGTGCCATCACCCGTACAGACCTACGCCATCACGAGAACTAATCGCGCCGCTTACTTTTCTCCAACCCTTTTGTTTTAGTCTGGATTTCTATGGCAACCACCGTTTCAGCGACCGAGGAGCGCGCCTTGCTCGAACGAGCCAGGGCGGGTGGCGAGGATGCCTTCGCTCAACTGGTCGAGCCCTACCGCGGCGAGCTTCACGCGCACTGCTACCGGATGCTTGGCTCGGTCCACGACGCCGAGGATTCACTTCAGGAGACGCTTTTGCGCGCGTGGCGCGGTCTCGCGCGATTCGAGGGCCGCAGCTCGCTGCGTTCGTGGCTCTACACGATCGCCACGAACACCTCTCTCAACGCGATCGAGCGGCGCCCGAAGCGGGTGTTGCCGATTGATTACGCGCCGGCTGCGGATCCACACGATGGCCCGCGGGAGCCGCTGGTCGAGTCGGTCTGGGTCGAGCCATACCCCGACGAGCGCCTCGGGCTCGAAGATGGATACGCCGCGCCGGAGGCGCGCTACGAGCAGCGCGAGAGCGTCGAGCTCGCCTTCATCGCTGCGCTTCAGCACCTGCCCGCAAACCAGCGCGCAGCGCTGATCCTGCGCGAGGTGCTGGGCTTCTCGGCAAAGGAGTGTGCGGCAACGCTCGAGACGACGACAGCCTCGGTCAACAGCGCCCTGCAGCGCGCGCGAAAAACCGTCGAGGACAAGCTTCCCGAGCAGAGCCAGCAGCAGACTCGCAGGACCCTCGGCGAGGACGGGGTCGCCGAGGTCGTCGATCGCTACGTCGATGCGTGGCAGAGCGGCGACGTCGATCGCGTGGTTTCTATGCTGACCGAGGAGGCGTGCTTCTCGATGCCGCCAATGAGCACCTGGTTCGGTGGTCCAGACGGCGGCCACGAGGAACTGCGGATCTTCCTGAAGGAGTACCCGCTGAACGGGCTGTGGAAGTGGAAGCCAATCCGGGTTCAGGCCAACGGTCAACCCGCGCTGGCCTACTACAGCTGGGACGACGACGCCGGCGCGTACATCCCGTTCGCACTCAACGTCCTGGCGATCGAGGGCGATCGGATTAGCGACGTCACGGCCTTCATCACTCGCTCGACCGAGGATCCCGATCCGGCGGTTCTGGCGCGGATGCCTGAGCAGGCGTTTCACGCCGGTCGACTGGCGGCCGCCTTCGAAAACTTCGGCCTCCCAGACCAAATCGACTAGGGGAGCCGCGCCGGTCCTCGATGAGGACGATCAGTGCCGGCAGCAAAAGGCTGCGCACCAAAAACGCGTCGAGCAAGAGCCCGACCGTCATCGCGAACGCAAGCTGGCGAAAGGAGTCGATCGGGATCAGCGCTAGCGCGGCGAACGAGCCGGCGATGACGATCCCGGCCACGCCAATTGTCGCCGCAGCTTCGCCGCCCGCCTCGGCTACTGCCTCCCGGATCGGGCGTTCGCGGGCTCGCGCCCAGATCCGAGACAGGATGAACACGCTGTAATCGGCGCCGAGCGAGAGCAGCAGCACCGACGACGCGAAGGGCACAAAGAACGCAACATCGCGCGAGCCGAACGCGTTTTGGAACACCAGCGCGGTCAGCCCGAGGGCGGCGAGCACTGCGAGCAGATTCGACGCCGCCACATACAGCGGGGCGAGCGCCGATCGCAGCAGGATGAAGAGCAAGATCACGACGACCAGGAGCGCCAGCGGGGCAACTCGGATCAGTGCCGAGGCCGTGCGGTCGATCGTCTCGGAGGTGAGCGCCGTGTCGCCGGCAAAGGAGGCCTCGACCTCGTCGAGGCCGGCGGCCGCAGCCAGTCCGCGAACGGCGCCGCGCAGCCGGCGAAAGTCGCGCAGCGCCGCGCTTGACAGCGGTTCGGCCGTGAAGATCGCGAACAGCCTGATCGAGTCCTCGCCGGCGGCAAAGACGAAGTTGTCGGCCTCGCCGCGAATGCTCGCGGGCCCGACCACGGTTTGCACTCCCTTGAGGCGCTCGAGGCCACGCTGGAGTTGGGCGATAGGCGCTTCGCGCGCTCCGATCCCGGGCGATTCGAGCAATACGACCGTGGGTCCAACGGCGCCGGGCCCAAAGCTTTTCACGAGATCCCGATAGCTCTGCTTGACCTCCGAGTCGTTTGGAAGCCCGCGCAAGAGGGGGTAGCCAAGACGCATTGACGGCGCGGCAGCGGCGCACGCGAGCAAGATCAGCGTGCTGGCGACCGCAACCGCGACCGGCCGGCGAACTGCGAGCCGCACGGCAGCCGAGCCGCGCTCGGTGATGCGCTGCTCGCCGGTCTTTCCCGATCGGCGCCCAGGCCACATCACGGCGCGTCCTCCGATCGCCAGCGCGGCCGGGATGAAGGTCAGGGAGACGACGCCTGCGACCAGTACCGCGACCGCCATCCCGGGCCCAAACGCACGTACGAAGCCGATGTCCGCGATCAACAGGGACAGCGAAGCGCCGGCGATGATTGCGACCGCGGTGGTGACCACCGGAACCATCTCGGCCGTCGCGGCACGAGCTGCCTCGCGCGGCGATGCTCCCTCCTCGAGCTTCGACCGATACCGCGCGACTAAGAAGATGTGGTAATCGGTGATGATCCCGAACAGCAGGGCGACGATCACCGGTTCGACCTCGTGTGGAACCGAGAAGCCAAGGGCCGACCCGGCGACGGACATCAGCCGGGTCGAGACGAGGTAGGCGACGCCGACGGCGACCAGGCCGAGCAGGGCCACCGCAGGCGCTCGAAAGAACGCGGCGACGATCAGCGCTACGAGCAACAGCGTGACGATCTCGACCGTCGGCAGCGAGTCCTCGATGATGTCTCCGCGCTCGTCGCGCGCCGGGACCAGCCCGGTCACCCCGATCTCCGCGTCCGGGGCGTCGAGGGCGAGCCTGTCGGCTAGCACTCGGGCGATGCCGACCCGGCCACTTGGACCGATGTCGGGCGAGATGAACAGGTACGCCAGGACCGCCGTTCCCCGCTCGGGCGCCGTGACTGCTTCGAGGCCGTTGTAGAGCGGCACCGCTCCGAGCACGTTTTGAAATGGCGGTTCGCGCTCGAGGTTGAGTGCGGTCAGGGTCTCGAGCAGGCGTGTCCGTGCCACCGGCCCCAGCCCCTCGGGATCTCGAGCGATGATCGCGGTCCTGCTGAACAGAGGGAAACCGAAGGTCTCCTGCATCCGCTGCTCGGTCTCGAGCGCGCGCGAATCCGCGGGAACGAGATCGCCAAGCGCGCCGCTCTGCGCCTCGTCGAGGCTCGGCAGCACCGCGATGCACGCGATCACGATCACGACCCAGCCGGAAACAACCGCCCATCGAGCGCGCACCACCGCGTTTGCCAGCCACGCGATCAGAAGACCGACATCCTAAGCGCCGACCGGGCCGGCGCCGAGCGAGCCAAAGAGACCGAGGCTAGAAGCGGCTGGCGATGCGTCCGGAGGTCACTCGGCCACCGTCGGATGCGACCGCCGGTTTCGCAACTGCGCCCGGCAGGCGCATCGTCAGGATCGCGCCGCCGTCTGGCGCGTTCTCGGCGCGGACCGTGCCCCCAGCGGACTCCGCCACCTGACGGACGATCGCGAGGCCGAGCCCGGAGCCGGGGAGACCTCGGGCGTGTGGAGACCGATAGAAGCGGTCGAAGACGTGGGGGAGGTCGGCCGGGGCTATCCCCGGGCCGTGATCTCTGACAGAGACCTCGCCGTCGCCGACCCGCAGCTCGATCACGCCGTCGGGAGGACTCCACTTGATCGCGTTGTCGAGCAGGTTCGAGATCGCCCGCTCGACGCGCTGTTCCACCGCGCGGACCGCGCATGGCTCGAGCTTGAGACGAACCGTGACGCTGGGGTTGCGGGCCTGAAGGCGCTCCGCAAGCTCGGCGGCGAGGAGATCGAGGCGAAACGGCATGGCGGCCTCGTGCTCGTTCTCGGCGTCGCGCGCGAGATCGATGAGGTCGCCGATGAGGCCGGTCAACTCCTCGAGCTGCTCGACGACGTCGACGAGCAGCGCCTCACGCTCGCGCTCGTCGATCAGGTCTTGATGGGCGAGGACCTCGATGTTCGTGCGGATGCTCGCGAGGGGGGTTCGCAGCTCATGCGATGCATCAGCGACGAGCTGGCGCTGGGCGCCGAGCGACTCGTCGAGTGCCTCGAGCATCTGGTTGAAGCTGCGGGCGAGCGCCGCGAGCTCATCTTGGCCGCTGGCCTCGATCCTGCGGCTGAGGTTGCGCGTCGAGGCCACCTGCTCGGCCGCGCGGCGCAATTTTTCGACGGGCGCCACGGCAGCGCGGGACACGAGCGAGCCGAGTGCGCCGCCCAGGACGATGCCACCGAGGCATGCCAGGGCGAGGATCAGAGCGAGCTGGCTGAGATTTGAATCGACCTCGTCGAGCGGCCGGGCGACCTGGATGGCCTGCCCCTTGGAGATCGGCGCCGTGTAGACGCGCAGGTGTAGACCGGCCACGTCGACGTTCGAGTAGAACGGATCGCGCGCGCCGGCCGCGACCTCCTTTGCCTCGGCAACGCCACCGAGCTGAGTCCGCGGCCCCCTCGGGTGGATCACCTGGCCATTGGCGTTCACCAGCTGGGCGTAGAGGCTCTTACCGCTCAGCGGGCCGCTGGGAAGCAACAGCTTCGGCCGCGCCGAAACGACCGGCGTGGTTCCGCGGGCGGTCTGAACGCCCACATGGCCGCGATCGGCGCCGGGTTCGCCGCTCTGAAGGCGCGAGCCTCCGCTCGAGCCGACGATGGGAATGGCGAGCGTCTCGGTGGCGTCGTGCTCGAGCTCCTCGTCGATGCGGTCATGGAGCTCGCCGCGCACGAGGACGTAGGTGACAACCGAGACCGCGGCGACGGCGACGGCGACGGCAAGACCGGAGAACAGGACTACGCGGCGGCGGTAGCTCACGGCTCGCGCAGCACGTAGCCGACGCCGCGCACGGTATGGATCAAGCGCGGCTCGTCGCACATTTCGGTCTTCTTGCGCAGATAGCTGACGTAGACATTGAGGGCCTTCGAGTGCGGGCCAAAGTCGTAATCCCAGACGCGCTCGAAGATCTGTTGGCGCGAGAGCACCCGGCGCGGGTTTTCGAGAAACAGCTCGAGGAGCAGGTGCTCGGTGCGCGTGAGCTCGACGACGCGATCGCCGCGTTTGACCACGTAGCTGACCGGGTCGAGAGTTAGATCCGCGAACACCAGCGGCTCCTCGTCGATGGGCTGCTCGGTGCGGCGCAACAGAGCGCGAACGCGGGCGAGAAGCTCCTCCAGTGCGAAGGGCTTGACCAGGTAGTCGTCAGCGCCGGCCTCGAGTCCTTCAACGCGGTCTGCAACAGCATCGCGTGCGGTCAGCATCAGGATCGGCGTCTGGTCGCCGCGGGCGCGCATCGTGCGGCAGACCTCGAGCCCGTCCACGCCGGGCATGAGGACATCGAGGACGACCAGGTCGGGCTTCGTCCTCTGCGCGCTGAGCAGGCCCTCGCTTCCGTCAGCCGCCAGGGCGACCCCGAATCCGCCCAGCTCGAGGGCCCGCTTCAGGGCGGCGCGCATCGGCCGCTCGTCGTCGACCACGAGCAGGCGGCGTCCCTCAAACTCTGACGACGTGATCGCCATTGATGCGGATTGTGTCGTGTCAGGGTAAGAAGGGGGTTCAGCCGACCTCGACCACCGCGCGAGCCGTGGCCGCAAGCGAGTCCGCGCTGGCTGTTTCCTCGAAAAAGAAGATCTCAATGATCACGTCGGGATCGAACAGAACCTGGCTTTGGTAGGTGACCACGCGCCGTCCGGTCAGCCGCTCGACTATTGAGATCAGGTACTCGCCCATCTCGTTCTGAAAGGCCTGGCGGAAGTCGCGGACGATGTCGGATCGCCCCTTGTTGAGCATCGTCCGCTCAGCCGTGTTCATGCCGCCGCGCATAACGGTCAGCAGGAAGTCATCGATCAGGTAGGACTTGGCCGAGACCGGACCGCGCCCGTAGTTCTGCTTCATCGCCGCGACAAGCTCGCGCGAGATTTCGCTCAGGCTTGGGGACGTCTCTTCGAAGCTCATTGGGGCGCGATCCAGCTCGCGTCGGGGGCGTTCTTTACTTCCGTGACTTCGCGCGGCTGCGGCCTGCCGTCTTGCGCTCGGAGGCTGGGATCTCCTCCGAAGCAACGGCCTTCGTCAATACCGGAATCTGGCGTGCAAGGAACTTCGCCATCCGCTCCTCGTCGCGCCGGATCTCACGTGCGAGCTTCGCGGTCTCCTTATCGCCAACCTGCTCGGCGAGGGTCTCGATCGCGGTGTAGGTGGCGATCTCCTCGTGCTCGTTCCAGTACTCGGTCTTCGCATTCTTGAGCATCTTCTCGGCCTCGCCGGCACCGCGGAGCATGTGCGACGGGCCCTTCGCCAGCGACTTGGCCTTGCCGAGCGCCGCGCCGGCGACCTTGTCGACGAGCTGCGGGCCGCCGCCGCTGATCTTCTTGATCCGGCTCTTGACCTTGCGGCTGTGCTGCTTGGTCTCCTTGAGATGAGCCTGTAGGCGCTTCTTGTAGGGCGCACGAGTGGTCATCGCGATGTGCGCTTCGAGTGCGGTGGTGAGCTCCTCCTCCTTGGCATAGGCCTCGCTCAGGTACTGGGTCAGCTTTGCGGCCGCGGCGGTGTCGGTCATTTCGGCTCCTCAATCTCGTAGGCGTTCAACCGGGAGAACTACCCGTGGTCCGGGCCCGGAATCAGGAGCCGTCGTAAACGCCTGCTATCCCCAGTGCATGGGCCGCGCTGGATACGCCGGATCAACCGAGCAAAGCCGTGCTCTGCCCAAGGGACTCGATCGCAAGACGCTGAAGCGCCGGGCCATCCAGGCGGTCGTCGCCTTCGGGGCGATCTTTGCCATCGCGCTGCTGGCCCCCGGACTGGGGGAGGTGCGCGACCTCCTCGGGGGCGCCGACCCCGCGTGGCTTGCCCTCGGCGTCGCGCTCGAGGGGCTTTCGTTCGCCTCATACGTGGTGATGTTCCGGCCGATCTTCTGTCGCGGCATGAGCTGGCGCCGCAGCTGGCAGATCGGCGGCTCCGAACTGGCAATGGGCTCGCTTGTGCCCGCGAGCGGCGCGGGAGGCGTGGCCCTTGGCGCCTGGATCCTGCACGGCGCCGGGATGGAGGCGCGGCGGATCGCGCGGCGTTCGGTCGCCTTCTTGCTGATCAAGAGCAGCGTCAACTTCGTTGCGGTGGTTGTCGTCGGCACCGCGATGGCGGTCGGCGTCGGCCCTCATCGGTCGTTCTGGCTCACCGCGTTTCCGGCGATCCTCGCCGCGGCCTTCCTCGTCGCCGTCTTCAGCCTCGGACGGCTCAGCCCGGGTGACGCCTCGTCGTCCCAATCGCGCTCGAGGCGCCTGTGGGCGGAAACCCGGGCCGCCCTGATCACGGGGACCGAGGAGGCCATCTTGATTCTGCGCGGCCGCGACCTTGCCGTGATTGGTGGCGCGATCGGCTACTGGATCTTCGACAACGCGGTTCTCTGGGCGACGTTCAAGGCGTTCGGTCTCTCACCACCGGTGACGATCGTGCTGATGGGCTATCTGATCGGTCAGCTCGGCGGTCTGCTGCCGATCCCGGGTGGCATAGGTGGGATCGACGGCGGCCTGATCGGAACCCTGATCGTCTACGGGGTCGACGCCGCCGGTGTCGCGGCAGCGGTGCTCGCCTACCGGGTCATCCTCTTCTGGCTCCCGCTTGTAATCGGCGGCATCGCGTTTGCCGACCTTCGCCGCGACATGCCGCGCGAGGGTGAGCTTGCGTCCTGCGCGCCGGCCTATCGCGCGGGCGGTTAGTGGCGGGTGCGGATCGGCTCGAGGATGAAGGCGTTGGTCTGCGGCTCGCCGTCCTTGACCTTCTTGGCGACGAAGCCGGTGACCGTGCGACCGGTGAGGTCGGAGACCGCGACCGCCGCGAGACGCTGATAAGTGAGGGCTCCAAGCGTGCTCTGAGCGGGGGTGTCTCCGTCAGCCTCCGGCTCAGCTCCGCGCTCGATCGTGCATCGGACCACGTCCTTCACGTACTCCGTCTGAACGCTGTTCGGGCGCACACCAGAGCGGCGCTGCCACAGGGATCCCACCGCACGACCGATCTCATCGCAAACCTGTGAGGTCGACGTGCCGGTTTCCGTCTCGGGACTGGGGTCGGACATGGGGGAAACCCCTTCCTTACCCCTTCGATAAGCCGGGTTCTGAGTTAGGACCAAGGAGCTGAGGTCCGACCGGCTGGGCGACTAAGTGTACTTGCGCACGAGGCGCCGACGGGCGGTCGCGTTCGACGAGGCCGACCCGACCCGGTTACGCGGTCACCACTCGGGGTACTGAGTGAGCAGGGGACGGAGGGCTTGAGTCAGCCTCCATGTCCCACGAACGCCAGGGAAGCGTGGGGATGTGGGGGCATTTTCGGGGCTTCCATCACGGAAAAGAGGAAGCTATGCAAGTGAAGTGCCCCGAGTGCGGTCTCACCAAGACCCGCGAAGCCCTGTCATGGCGATTGGAAACGTGTCCGGAATGTAGTCGCGATGGCCTCGACGTCTACCTCACCGGAGCCGGCCGCAAGGCATCGGACCGACCGAGCGCGAGTGATCTGGCCCCGGTCGTCCGCCGATTTCTCGAACCGACGCAGCCGAACATCGACCTAAGCTCGAGCCGATCGGCGCGGATCGGGCGCGTACACTGAGTCACACGCCGCCCTTCGAGACTCTCGTTTCTCTCCCTTGAAACGCGCGGACGCCAAGAGAGAGACGAGAAGGGCCAGCCATGGCCGATGCGGTCGAAGATCGCCGCGAAAGCCGGCGAACTGAGGACGGCACTCAGGAGGGCGGAACCTTAGCGCTGATCACCCGTGGTCTGATCGGGCTGCACAAACAGTTCTTCGGGCGCGGAGCGACCACGGCGAAGGCGTTCTTCGTCCATCCCGACCTACTCGTCGTCGAACTCGAGGAGATCTTCACCACGGTGGAACGGACGCTGATCCAAAAGGGTCAGCGCGAGACGGTGAAGAGCACCCGCCAGACCTTTCAGAGCGCCATGCGCGGGGAGTTCATAGCGTGCATCGAGCAGGCCACGGGTCGTACGGTCGACTGCTACGAGAGCGTCACCTTCACCGCCCCGGACCGGCTTTTGGAGATCTATTACCTCGAGCCCCAGGCGAGGGGCCGCCTTTCGGATGGCGATGGGGTACGGTCGGTCTGATGGCAGGCGACGACCAAGAGTTCGCTCTGCTCGAGGCTGCCGCACGCCACGCTCGCGAGCGATACCAGCTGTACAAGGCGAAGGCGTATGGCCCCCGGGCCACCAGCCCGTCGCGCCTGCGCGAGCTAGATCGCGATCGCGTGCGCGCCGAGACCCGGCTGCGCCGAGCGCGAACGGATCCGAGTCACAACTAGGGCTCAGACGTGCTCGGTGGCGACGACCGAGAACTCGGTCAGTCCCAGCGAGCCGAACGAGGTGATCAGCGCGACGTCCGCGGCATCGCGACCTCGGCCGACGATCACGCGGCCGGTGCGCGGACGATTGTTGCGAGGGTCGAACGTGTGCCAATCGCCGTCGAGGTAGGCCTCGAACCAGGCGGCGAAGTCCATGAGCTCGGCCGGCTCCGGCACGTTGACGTCGGAGATGTAGCCGAAGACGTAGCGCGACGGGATATTCAAAGCGCGGCAGAGGCTGATCGCGAGGTGGGCGTAGTCGCGGCAGACTCCCTGGCGCGCCCGAAAAACGTCGGCCGCGGTCGTCCACGGGTTCGAGCCGCCGGGCGTGAACTCGATCAGCTCGTGGACGAAGTCGACAACCGCCTGAACTCGCTCACGGCCGGCCGGAACCTCTCCGAAACGAGTCCATGCCTCGGCGCCGAGTTCGTCGGGTAGACAGAAGCGGCTCGGCATCAAGAACCCGAGGGTCTCATCGGGTAGCTCGTTCGGCGGAACCTCGGCGAGCTCGACCGGCGGGGGATCGTGCGGCTCGGTGTGGATCAGGTGCGCTCGGTAGCCGATCGTCGAGTCGCCCGCCGGGATGATGAAGCGCTCGCAGCGGTTGCCGTAGCCATCCAGATAGGTGTGGTGCGGAGCGTCAGCGGTCTCCCAGCTCTCGTCGCACATCTGCACGTCGATTTGGGCCGACGGCGCAACCTGAAGCACCGCCGCGGTCGGGGTCGGAGCCGAGAGGCCGAACCTGCAACCGACGACGAGATCCAGCCGGTCAGCTGCGCTCGACATGCCTTCCAGGCTACTCAGCGCCGTCTCGCGTTTAAGCCTGCAGGGCTCGAGGACGATGACCCAGTATGGACGCGTTGACGCCGATCGATTCACGCCGTGACCCTGAGGGTGGCCGGTCGTCGCCCGGTCGTGCGCTCTCGAGGGCGCTCGCCTCGCGCCGGTTCAGGCGTATCGGAGCCCTCCTGCTGTTCGTCAACATCGCGCTCGTGCTGTGGATCGGGCTGCGGCCCGGATACGGGCAGAGCCAATGGGCGTTCTGGTTCATGAACGGTTTGATGGTCATCCCGATCACGGCCTGCTTCTCGCGTGCCCTCCTCGGTGGTAGGCGCAGGGCGGGAGCGGTTTGGCTCGGACTCGCGATGGTCGCCTACGCGGTCGGCAACGTCATCTACGTCGGCTGGACGCAGTTTCAACTGGCCCCACCCGCTCCGTCGCCCGCCGACATCTCCTATCTCATCTTCTATCCGTGCGCTGCAGCCGCCGTGTACTTCTTCCTCCGCCGAGAGGATGGGCCCTCCGCGAGAGGACTCTGGCTTGATGGCGCCCTTGGCGCCGCGGGCGCGGCGACGGCACTTGCCGCGGTGCTGAGTCCGACACTGACGAGCTCTGGCGAGGTCGGCCCGGTCGTCGTCGGGTCGGCGTTTGCAGTCGGAGACCTGCTTCTGATCGCGATGGTTTTCGGCGTCCTCGCGGTGCGCGGCCTGCGCGGCGGTTCGCTGTGGGTCTGGCTCGGCCTCGGCCTCGCGACTTTCTGTGCGGCCGACGTCAGCTACGCGCTGCATGTGGCGTCGGGCACCTTCGTCGTCGGGACCCTTTGGGGATCGCTCTGGGTGATCGGGCTAACGATCGCCGCCTTTGCCGTCTGGCGCCCCGAGCGCGCCGTAGCGCGCGACGTGGTTCAGTCGCCGGCGATGCTGGCGATCCCGATGCTCGCCACGGTTTCGGCGGTCGTCGTTTTGCTGGTGGCCTCGTTTGAGCCGTTCGCCAAGATAGTTGTGATTCTCGCCGCGCTGACGCTGGTTTTGGCCGGCGCCCGCACGCTCCTCGCCTTCCGCCAGGTACGGCAGCTGGCCGGTGCCCAGCGACAGGCCGTCACCGACGACCTCACCGGACTCGGTAACCGCCGAGCGCTCTTCGAGAGCGGCGAAAGGCACCTGCTGGAAGGCGGGCCGTCCGACCGCTTCGCGCTGATGCTCATCGACCTGAATGACTTCAAGGAGGTCAACGACGCCCTCGGCCATCACGTCGGCGACCAGCTCCTACGCGAGACCGGGAGGCGGCTTTCGGCGCGGACTCGACCATCAGACCTGCTTGTGCGACTCGGCGGCGACGAATTCGCTCTGGTCTACAAGCTGGAGCCGGAAGAGGACGGGCGTCACAGCGCAGAGCGCATCCTCGATCGCGTTAGCCAACCGGTCGTCATCGAGGGAACGCGGCTGCGACTCGAAGCTAGCGCCGGCGTCGCCGAGAGCGTCGGGTCCGAGAGCACTATCTCCGAGTTGTTGCGACGGGCCGACGTCGCGATGTACGCAGCAAAAGACACCAGCGAACGCGTGCAGTTCTACGACTCAACGCTCGACGCGAACAACCGCAGCCGTCTCGAGACGATCCAGGATCTCGATTCCGCGATCGTCCACGGCGAGTTTCTACTCCACTACCAGCCCGTGATCGATGTCGCTTCGAGCAGGCTGGTCGGAGCCGAGGCGCTCGTTCGCTGGCAGCATCCGACCCGCGGGCTCCTGTACCCGGACTCGTTCCTGCCACTGGTTGAGCAGAGCGGCCTGATGGGCACGATGACCCGGATCGTCCTGCGCGTCGCGATCGAGCAGATTGCCGCCTGGCGGGCGGCCGGGATCCCCGTAGGCGTCGCCGTGAACCTCTCGGCGTCCGACCTGCTCGATGAGGAGCTTGCCGACCGCATTCTGGCGCTGCTCAGCGAGTACGACGTACCCGTCGAAGCGCTGAGTCTCGAGATCACCGAGCACGTCCTGATGACCGACCCACAGCGGGCCCGCGAGATCGTCGATCGCCTGCGTCGGCTCGGCCTACGGGTCGCCATCGACGATTACGGCACCGGCTATTCCGCGCTCTCCTACCTTCGGGACCTCTCAATCGACGAGCTCAAGATCGACCGGTCGTTCATCAACTCGGTGGGCAGTGATCCGCGCGCCGACGCGATCGTCCGATCAACGATCGAGCTGGCTCACGCGCTCGATCTCGAGGTCGTCGCCGAGGGTGTCGAGCGGGAGGAGGTCCTGGCGACCCTTGCCGGCTTCGGCTGCGATCTCGCCCAGGGCTACTACTTCAGCCGCCCCCTCGACGCCGCGAACTTCGCAGCGCTCATCGTCAGCGGAGAACTCGAGGTGGAGAGCGCCCGTGGCGCCGTCACAGCGCTCGGTTGACAAACGCCACCATGCCGTCGAGTAAACGGACATCGCGGAGCGCTATTCGCTCAGGTACTTATCGACGATCACGCCGGTGCGAACGCGCTGGGGGTGATCACCGACAGGAATGCTCGCGATCTCCTTACGCTTCTTGTAGGAGATCACCGCGACTCGATCGGACCCGCTGACCGAGACGTAACAATGCTTGCCGTTGGCGCTGTTGGTCGACCAGTAGGGCTTCGGCCCGACGTCGAGAATCTTGGCGCGGCGCGGCTTTCGGCGGCTGACGATCGCCGCGTAGTCGGACATGGTTCCGGCGACGCAAAAGCGCTTTCCCTTGGGGTTGAGCGCGATGCCGTGATGGGCGGAGTCGAGCAGGTAGTCGCTCTTTGGCAGGTCCTTGATCGCGTCGGCGATCGGCAGCCGCACCACGCGGGTGATCTTGTCCTTTTTGAAGTCGTACTCGACGAAGCCGTGGAAGAAGGAGACCTGCGCGTAGAGGTAGCGCTCGTTCGGGGAGAGCGCCATCGGTCGCACCGCGTTGCTCATGTTCGGATAACCGGCCTCCGCGAGCTTGTCGCCGAGCTGTATGCGCTCGATGATCTCCATCGTCTCGGCGTCGACGATCTGAAAGAACGCCTCGCCCTTGGAGGTGTCGAGCTGCGCCTCGTCGGTCGGGGTGTAGACCCGGCCGATCGCAGCGTGGTAAAGGCGCTCGCCGTCGGCCGAGTAGTTCGTCTCGTGTGGCGAGTCGCCCGACTCGAACTCCCTGACGATCTCGCCCGTGGCAGTGTCGATCACCTGTCCCACATTGCCGGTGGATGCGGAGACGATCACCTCGCTGCCGTCCTCGGAGATCGCCATGTGATCGGATCGCACACCGGCCACATGGGTGCGCCAGGCGATCTGCTCGGTGCGCAGGTCGATGCCCACGACGTCAGCGAAGCTCGGGCGCGAGACGTAGATATAGCGGCCGTTCGGATCGAGGAAGGCATCGTCGACGAACTGGTCGTGGCCCTCGCCGATCAGCTCGCGGATGCCCAGAAAGAAGCCGAGCGCGACGGGGTCGAGCATGATCTCGGCGATCCGCTCGTCGTAATCGGGGATCACGTTGATCCGTTCGAGCACCTCGAAGCTTCTGGCATCGGCGAAGTCGATCGTGCCGTCCCAATTGTTGGAGATCGCGATCACCGAGCGCAGCTTCTTGGCCTTTGTGGCGCCATCTGCTCCCGCCGAGAGCGACGCGACAAGCGCGATCGCCGCCGCAAGGGCGAGCGCGACCACGAGACGCGACGACGTGGTGAGACGACCTGCGTTCACATTCCCTCCGCGCCGCATTCTTTCAGTCCCGTTGACCCGCGCGTGTCACTCGGCCGCTCCTTTACCGTCCGCGCCGAGATGACCCGCTCGCTTTCACTGATCCTCATCCTCGCTCTCCTGCCGTCAGCGCTCGCAGCTTGTGGTGGCGACGACACCGACGAGCAGACGGCCGTGCGCGAGGCCGTTGTCGGCTATCTCGATGCGCTGCAGGGTCGCGACGCAGATGCGGTCTGCTCGAAGCTCACGGACGCTGAGATCCGAGACCTCGAGGTCTCGAGCTCATGTCGCGAGGTGTACGCCGAGGCGTTCACCCTGCTCGATGAGAACGGCGTGGAGCTACCCGCCTACGAGATCGAGGACGTCTCGATCGATGGCGACCGCGCCGAGGTGAGACTGGTCAGCGAAGCGACCGACGTCTCGGTGCCCCTCGCGAGGGAGGGCGGAGCCTGGAAGCTCGCGGGAACCACCTCACTCGCGGGGTTTCACCCCGATGATCCAATTCCCGGCGAGCCTGGGGGATAGGCCTCAAGGCCCAGGGTCAGCCAATCGTGGAGCCCTCCGCGGTAGTAGAGAATCGCTTGCGCCGGGTAGGAGCAGCCGAGTAGGTACTGGACGGAGTCGGGCGTAGCCCCGCACTGCGGTCCGTTGCAGAAGAAGACTGTTTCTAGGGCCGGGTCGAGCGCGCCCATCCGAGCTTCGATATCCCCGTGAGGCACGTTGGTCGCACCGGGGATCGTCTGCTTCAGGTAGGCCTCCTCGGGCCGGCTGTCAACCACCGGCTTGCCGGCCTCCAGATGGGCGATGACCTCGAGTTCGCCCACCGTTCGCACCTGCGATGCCAGCTTCATCGGGTTGATCTGACCCCAGGTGGTATCGACGACGACGAAGCCGGGTCTGTCCTCAAGCGGCTCCGGGACCCTCATCGGCTCGGCCTTCATCGGCTTGCCGTCCGCTCCGGCGCATCTTTCCCCACCGTCCCGTGCCCGAAATGCACCTCAGGCATCAGCCGGTCGAGCCACCCGGGCAGCCACCAGGCGGCCTTGCCGGTCAGCCGCATCAGGACTGGCAGCAGGAGTAGGCGTACAAGCGCCGCGTCGAGCAGGACCGCGACTCCGAGGATGATCCCCATCTCCTTTGGCGGCAGCGGACCCGAGAGAGCGAAGGTGAAGAAGACGGCCACCATCACCGCTGCCGCGGCAAAGATGACCCGCCCTGAGTGCGCGAGACCTCCGACAAGCGCCTCGCGCGGATCGCCCTTCTGGTCCCAATGCTCGCGCGCAGAGGAGAGCAGGAAGACGGTGTAGTCCATCGAGATCGCGAAAATCATCGCGAAGAAGAAGACGGGACCCCAGGCATCGAGGAAGCCCTGCGACTCGAAGCCGAGCACCCCCGACAGTGAGCCGTCCTGAAAGATCCACTTCGACACCCCGAAGGCAGCTCCGGTCGCGAGGAGGTTCGTGATCACGCCGATCGCAGCGACAAGTGGCGCCCGGAAGGCGAAGAACAAGAGCAAGAAGCCCAGGACCAGCACGGTTCCGATGACAATGGGGGTCTTGTCGGCAAGCGCTCGCTCGAGGTCGTAGTTTTCGACCGCGGGCCCTCCGACCAGAGTTCCGGGAGGAAGCTCGCCGCGGAGCCGGTCAACCGTGTCGCGAAGCCCGTCGCCAGACGGGTCGCCGGTTGGCACCGCCTGGATCAGAGCCGAGCCTGAGCTCGCCTGCTGCGGTGGCATGGCCGATGCGATGCCTGGATCGGTTCGCAGCCCGTCAGCCACAAGTTGACTGTCGCCGGGCTCGGCGACCACCTGCAGCGTCCCGGGCGCGCCGGTGCCGAACGCCGCCTGGATCTGGTCATAGCCCTGTCGCGAGGGATCGCCCTCGGGAACAACCTCAATCGATGGCATCCCGGTGTCGAGTTGCGTGACCGGCCAGGCGAGGGCGAGGAGGATGGCGAGGGCCGCAACGCCGAAGCGAACGGGCTGCTTCCAGAGCCGCTCGCCCCAGCGGGCAAAGCGCTTCGAGCGGTGTTCCCCGGCGTGCACCCAGGGCAGCCCGAGCTTGTCGACTCGCGGTCCGAGCTTCGCCAGAACGGCAGGCAGCAAGGTCAGCGTGGCCGCCAGAACGAAGATGACCGAAACCATGATTCCGAGCGCCATCGAACGAAACGCGGGGCTGGGAACCAACAACACCGCCGAGAGCGAGATCAGGACCGTGAGGCCGGAGAAGAGCACGGCCTTGCCGGCGGTATCCATCGCCTCTCCGACCGCCTCCTCCGCTGAAAGTTTGGAGCCGAAGAAGGCCCCGCGGAATCGCATCACCACGAAAAGGGCGTAGTCGATCCCCAGCGCGAGCGCGAACATCAGGGCGAAGTTCATCGCCCAGATGGAGATGTCCGTGATCTGCGCCCCCAGGTAGAGGACTCCTGCTGAGGCGACGAGACCGAGGATCGTCAGCAACAGCGGCAGCCCGGCGGCCACGAGCGAGCCGAAGGCGAGGATCAAGATCGCCAGCGTCACCGGCCAGGAGATCAGCTCGGACTTCAGCATCGCTTCCTTGTTGGCCTCGTTGAAGTCAGACCACATCCCCGGTGCGCCGCTGAGATTGACGTCGACGCCATCGCCTCCGGCCCCGGTCAGGGGACCCTTGAGGTCATCCGCGGCCCGCACCATCTCGTTGGGGTTCTCAGCCGCTGCGGCCTGGATGACGGCGGTGTGGCGATCGGCCGAGATCGAGGTGCCGGGCTGAGGTGAGACCACCTGCCCGACAGCATCGTTGTCGCGAAGGATCGCCTCCGCTCGCCCTATTGCCGCCTTGAAGCCGGGATCGTTTGTGGTTTCGCCTTCTGAGTGGACGACCACCTGGATCGAATAGCTCGAAAGGCCGCCGAACTCGCGGTCGATCTGATCTCGAGCTTGGACGGATTCCGAGCCGACAGCTTCCCAGCCGGCGCCTGAGAGGGCGTGCTCGACCTTTGGAGCAAGGAAGCCGAGGCCGAGCGCGATTACCAGCCACACCAACCCGACACGCCCCGGATATCGGGCGCCAAGACGGCCGAGGCGGCCGACCGGACCAAGCTTGGTCGGGGGCGATTCGCTCGCTGGTGCTGAGTCGTGCATTTGCTCCCTTTGGGTCGAGGGTGTGAAGGGTTGAGACGTGCGGTCTTACTTGCTACCCTAACGAAGTACAAGTAAACACTTGTAGAGTTGTGTTTGTCCCGAACCCCAAACGGAGGCCGAAATGGACCCGAAAGCCATGGGACCCAAGAACCGATCGCAGGTGACCGTCGAGGAAGCGCAGATCAGGGCCACGCAGGGAAGCGCCGCGATCCTCGATGTGCGCGAGCCCGACGAATGGGCGGCTGGGCACATTCCAGGCGCCATCCATATCCCTCTCGGAGAGTTGGAGCAACGCTTGGGAGAGCTTTCCCAGGACCGCCCGCTCGTGGCAGCGTGCCGGAGCGGAAGCCGGAGCGCTCGGGCAACGAAGTTTCTGCAAGGGCGCGGCTATGAGGTCGCAAACCTTGTCGGCGGAATGAAATCGTGGCAGCGTTCTCGGCTGCCGATCGAGCCGTCGGCGGGCCGGGTGCTCTGATGGCCCGGAAGGTGGCACACCCCCTCTCCCCGTCGGCCGCCGAGCTCGTCGCGCAACGGTTCGCGGTTCTAGCGGAGCCAATGCGTCTGCGGCTCCTCGACTCCCTTCGTGAAGCTGGCGAACTCTCCGTTCGCGAGCTGGCCGAGACGCTGGGGGCGACCCATGGCAACGTTTCCAGGCATCTCAACCTTCTCTACGGGGAAGCGATCGTCGGCCGGCGTAAGGAGAAAACGCGGGTCCTGTACCGGATTGCTGATGACACAGTCTTCGACCTCTGCGAGCAGGTCTGCGGAGGACTCGAGCGTCAGATCGAGGCTCGGGGCGAAGCGCTCGCTGCCGCGTAGGATTCCGCGCCTCGTAAGTTTGGTCGCGAGTTCACCGCGACGGCACGAAGTTCGGGAGAGCCCTGGGCTAGCGCCTCTGTTTGAGTTTGAGAAGCGACTGATAGCCTGGCGCGGACTAGGCGCACATTCCGTTGCCGCCGCAGCGAGGTCAGCGTCACCAGCACCTGCGCGACTCGCGCAGCAGCCGCCGCGGCGGGAAGAGGGTTCGATGCTGTCGGATGTGCGGAGCCGGTCCAGCCTGGTCGTCGTGCTCGCGCTCTACTGCCTCGGACTCGCCCAGCTGTCCGTTTCATCCGCCGCGGCAGCGTTTCCGGGGGAGAACGGGAAGATCGCGTTCGTCAGCACCCGAGACGCGGGGAGTGAGGAGATCTACACGATCAATCCCGACGGGACGGACCTGCAGCGGCTGACCAACAACGGGGTGTCCGACGAAATGCCTGCCTGGTCCGCCGATGGCGACAGGATCGCGTTCGAGCGGGGGTCAGCGATTGCGGTGATGAACGCCGACGGGTCCGGCCAGCAGCAGATCGCGACTGACGCCCGCCTTCCCGCCTGGTCCCCGTCGGGCCTGCGGATCGCCTTCGCCCGCGATCAGGCCCTATGGACGATGAACGCCGACGGCTCCGATCAGACCCCGATCGCCGAGATGGAAGACGCCGTGCCCGCGTGGGCGCCCTCCGGAGCCCGTATCGCGATGTCAGGGTGCTGCTTTGCGCCGGCGAGCGATGCGAGCAGCATTCTCACGGTCAACCCCGGGGGCGACGCGCTCGCAGTGCTCGTCGACGGTGGTGGCAGCCTCCAACCCAACTGGTCTCCCGACGGATCGCGGATCGTCTTCACGAGCGACAACGGGCTGGAGGTGATGACCTCCGGCGGTGGAGATCGACAGGTGCGCGGCAGCTGCCTCGAGCCAGCGTTCTCGCCCCAGGGCGACCAAATCGTCTGCGCCAAGGACGGGGAGATCGTGATCATCAACGCCGATGGCACGGGAACGCCCACCGATGTCACCACGGACCTCTTCGGCGACTTCAGCCCGGATTGGCAGCCCGTCCCCGAATGCTCCGCGAAGACGGCATCAACTACCTCGACGGCCTCGTCGAGTCCTGGTGCGGCACGTGCGGGGATCGGGGCGCGGATGCATGCGGCGGTCCGGCGCGGCGGTCGGCTGCGGATTTCGGCTGTCGTTCCTGGCGCGGCGGTCGCCGGCTCGGCAGTGTTGCTTCGCGGTGGCGGTCTGAGCGGCAAATTGAAGGCGACGATCGGCGGCAAGCGAGCGAGAGTTTCGACGGGAAGCGACGGGGGTGTCCGCATCGCCGTTCCGAAGCTGCGCCCCGGCAAGCAGCGCATCGTCGTGCGCCGCGGCAAGCGTTCCGCCCGTGCGCGGCTGCGGGTGCTGCGGCCGTTCGACGGCACGCCCGGCGCGAAGCTCGACCGGGCCAACGCCTCGACCGCCACGATTGGGCCCGCCGGCGGAAACGTCGCCGCGCGCGGCGCAGACGGGACCTCGTATCTCCTCGGCGTCCCCGCCGGAGCGCTCGGCGCTGACGTGGCGATCACGCTGACGCCGGTGAAGCGCTTCACCGGGCTCCCGCTCAGCGGACCCGACGTCGCCGGAGCGCGGCTCTCGCCCGATGGGCTGACCCTCGCTGTTCCCGCAACGCTCACGATCTCGGGGGCCGGCGGGTTCAACGGCTCGACCGTAGGCTTCGGGACCGGCACCGAGGGCTTCGAGGTGAGCGACCCTGAGGGTGTGGGGCGGACGCTGATCCTCGGCATCGATCACTTCTCCGACCACGGGGGCGGTGAGTCCACGGAGGCTGACGTTGCCAACGTGCTCGATCCGATCCTCGACAAGCCCGGCAACCTCTCGGCCTCGGCGATTCGGCAGTTGCAGAACACGCTCGCGATCTGGGACGCGCGCTTCTCGGCGCCCCAGGAGCAGCTGTTCAAGCCGCCGTCATTCTGCAACCGCCACGAGGTATGCCGACGGGTGGTCGCAAAGGCGCTGCGCTCTTTCGCGTCCCTGGTCAATGGCGCCTGCGTTCGCGGTCTTGCCAACCCGACCTTCACCTCGATCGCCGAGCTGCTCGTCCTGGCGGGCGACCAGGACGCGCTCGGCGCCACGGACATCGCCGGCCTCGACTGCGTCGACAAGCAGCTGCGCTCCGTGGTTGCCACGGCGGTTGCGGCGGTTGACGCCGACCCGCTTGCCACCTTCCGGGCCAAGGAGCTGCCTCGCGGCGTCAGCGGCGACATCAACGGCGATGGCCGCCTGAGCGCATTCGAATTCACGGCGGCGCTGCCGGGCGAGGTCTCCCGGATGTCGTCTGACACGACGCTCCTGAACACGATCGACGAGACGCTGGATGATGCCCTCGACCGCATTCTCAGCGAGGGCATCGGCTCCTGCCAGGCTGGCAGGCCCGAGGGGAAGCCGAACCTGCTTGAGGGCCTGGCCTATGCGACGAGGCTCGATCGCCGCCAGGCCGAGTACCTCACCGCCCTCGACGCCTGCGGCGTCGCCGTAGTCGTCCTACCCGGCGCCGTCGAGCTCGAAGTCGGCGCACAACGTCAGTTCAGGGCGGTGCTAACCGCCAACAGTCTGCCGGACACCGACTCCTTTACCTGGACCGCCACCGGCGGGTCGATCACCCGCGAGGGCGGGCTCTACACAGCCCCCGGCAGCGAAGGCGTGTTCACGGTCAGCGCGACCAGCACCCGCTTCCCGGCCCAATCGGCGACCGCACAGGTCACGGTTGTCGCGGCGGGCTGCGGTGCCTAGCTCGACAACTCCTTGCCGAACACACGCCCGGAGCACTTCGCTGCTATATCGGTTGCGATGACAGACGCTCGCGCCCAGGCGGCGCTCGACAACATCCTGCGCTCCGCCGCCGAACTCGGCGTCGAGATGGATGAGGCGGAGGCGCTTCAGTGGCTGAGCGCCATGGCGGCGCAGCAGGGTGGCGCCGACGACGTCGAGGTGCAGGTCTCAACCGGGGTCTACGGCCACCGGGTGGCGATGATGGACTTCAGCCCCACGGAGCTTGATCGATTCCGCGCGGTCGGTGAGATTGTCGGTCTCGAAGACCGCGAAGGCCAGGTCGAGACGGCGCTCGCGCTGTCGGGATCAGCGGCGCAGTCGAAAATCCAGACCTATCCCGGCGACTGCGACTTCTTCGAGCGCGTTCACATCCACGCGCCGAGTCGCGACGAGGCCTGCCAGGTGCTTGCGGAGGTCATGCGCGAGAAGGTGCTGGCAACCGCCACCGGTGCGACCCATCGCTTCGTCCAGGCACGGTTCGGCAGCTATCCGACGAACGCGGTCCACGCGGGCGAGAGCGTCAGCGCCGGCGCCTCGGTCACCTGGACGCTCGACGAGGTTCGCGAGGGAAAGGTCTCGGGAGCCCTCCCCGACGAAACGCCCTGGGAGTTTTCCTGGGACGACGCTGCGACGGAGCCGGGCTGGTGCAAGCTCGATTGGATCGTCGCCGACCCAGCGCGCGGCACGCTCGCCAACGCGAGCAACATGCTCGACGCGACGTGGGAGGCGCCCGACGGGACGATCACCCCGCTCGACGACTACCTCGACACCTACTTCCAAGAGGTCTATCTCGACGCCGATTCGCTGCCGCTGTTCGCCAAGCTGGCGCGCCATGTCCTCCCCGATGCCGTCGACGATTACGCCGAGCAGCTCGAGCGCCAGATCTATGAGTACACGGTCGAGAAGCCCAACTACGGCAAGGCCGCGAAGCGGATGTACAACCTCTTCAGGCTCACCGGCCGGTATGCGGAGGCCGCCTATCTGCGCGAGCTGTTCGACGAGAAGGCGACTGCGCTCTACCAGGTCGCGGCGCTGATCCGCAGCCTCGACGAGGCCTCGGGCTCGGGATCGGAAATCTCGAGTGAGACGCTACGCAGTCAGACCGACGCGCTCATCGTTTCGGCTGGCGCAGCGCTTGATGGCGAGACGGATTCGCCCATCCTCCGCCACCTCCAGGAGGTCAAGGCCGTGCTCGACAGTGGCGACGACCCGGCCGGGCGAGCCACCGTGATCAACGATGCGATCCACGCCGTCAGCGACGAGGTCAACGAGTACTTCAAGGCACGGATGGTGGGCCTCGAGGAGATCCGCGTCTACCTCGAGTCGCTCGAACGCGAGCGGCCGTGAGCGACGCTCGGCCAGACCTCTACATCTCCGCCGATATCGAGACCGACGGCCCGATTCCTGGCGAGTTCTCGATGCTCTCGTTCGCCTTCAGCCTCGCGAGTCGCTACGACGGTTCGAAGTTCGAGCCTTACGAGCCCGGTTGGGAGACGACGTTTTACGTCGAGCTGAAGCCCATCTCGGAGCGCTTCGAGCAGGACGCCCTGGATGTGAACGGCCTCGACCGCGAGGCGCTTGCGGTCAGCGGGCGCGAGCCGGAGGATGCGATGCGAGAGGCGGCCGAGTGGGTCGCGTCACAGGCAAAGGGGTCGCGGCCGGTGCTGGTCCTCTACCCGCTGTCCTTCGACTGGTCGTTTCTTCATTGGTATTTCATCCGCTTCACTGGCGAATCGCCGTTCGGTCACTCGTCGTGCATCGACATCCGCACGCTCTACCTCGGAAGGGCGTTGACGACCTTCGACCAGGCGGGTCGCCAGACGATGCCGCCCGAGCTGCAGCCGACACGGCCGCACACCCACCACGCCTCCGACGACGCGCAGGAGCAGGCTGAGCTTTTCAACCGGGTGTTCGCCTGGGCGCTCGAGGGTGGGGGAGAGCCGGACGCCTAAAGCGGCGTCCGGCGCATCAGCCGCTCAACGCTCGGCGTCAGATCCGATCACCCAGTTGGCGAGCTTGGCGATCGGCCCGCGTCCCGAGTCCGTACCGAGCTTGACGAGAACCACGAGGACGACCGTGGTTGCGACACCCGCCGCGATGCGGACCCACAGCTCACCCTTGACGCCGAAGCCGACCGTGACGCCGATGCTGAGCAGGACGCCTAGCAGCGTCAGACCGCCGGTCGTCAGGCTGAGGCTGCGACTCGATCGCTCTTGTCCTTGTTGTGACCCGTCGTTCAAACTGCGGTCTTGTCCGCAGTTGAGCTGGACTTGACTGTCTCGCAATTCGGCTTGACGCGATCCTTGTCCTCGTCGGCGAAGACGACATCGGTGCCGCCGCCGCAGTCGATGCGGTCGCGACCGCCCGCCACTGCGTGAATCGTGTCGTCGCCTCCTCGAGCCTTGATTCGATCGGCGCCGCGCCCGGGCTTGATCTCATCGCTGCCAGGACCGCCGTTGACGCGGTCCTTGCCGCCACCAGCGCGCAGGCAGTCGTCGCCGACGCCGCCGTTGAGACGGTCGCGGCCACCCTTGCCGATGATCTCATCGGAGCCCGCGGTGCCGTTGAGCTTCTCCGCTGCCTTGCTGCCGGCGATCACGTTCGAGCACGGACCGCTCGGCCCGGCCACGCCATCAGGCCGATCCGGGGAGTCCCCTGTGGGTGTCGAGTCGGCCGGAGGTGCTGTGTCCCCTGGAGGTGTCGACGTGTCTGGGGGTGGGGCGGTGCCCTGGGCCGTCGGCACCGCGGAGCCGGTCGGCTTGAGGATGAACATGCCGCTGACCTCGTTCTCGATCGCGCTGACGACCGTGGTGCCGCTGCCCGGGAAGCGGTAGTTGCTCCAGGTGCCGGCGAACTCGGCCGGGTCAGCTCCGGGGACGACGTCGAAGAAGCCCTGCTCGGTCATCTCGCCGTTGGCGAGCGAGGCGTCGTCGAAGCCGAGGATCCGTAGGCCCGCCGCGTAGTTCGATTGGAAGACACGGTCGTTGTGGACGTACATGTTGTGGTCGATCGAGTTCGTCTCGTGGAAGAACGGCTTCGGCTCACCCGGGTTCTCGAGGTCGGAGACCGGGGTGATATAGGACGTCGTGTTGGGGACCGTTGCTCCCTGCTCGTCGAGCTCATCGCCGAAGATGAAGTACTTGCGGTCCTCGGTCAGCGCACCCTGGTGCGTGTATGCGTCGGTCGCGTAGTCCGTCTCCGAAATCACGGTCGGGTTCGCCTTGTCGGTGACGTCGTAAATCACCATCGCGTTCTCGTTCGACCCGAAGCAAATCTCGCGTCCGGCGTAGCGGGTGTCGGGGCCGTCGTAGTTGACGCACTCGACGTCGTGCGCATAGTTGTTGGAGTCACCGGTGTCAGGATCGACCCCCTGGTTGATCGCGCAGCCAACGAAGGTTGGGTTGACCGGGTCGCTGATGTCGAGCATGTGCAGACCGCCGCCTTCGGCCGCCGCGCCGTTGGTCGGATTGCTCTTGCAGATATTCGGCCTCGTCGGAGGCGAACCGGCAGTCGAGCCGACGAGGTAGGCGAAGCCTGACTCGACGTTGATCGAGATGTTGTGGGTGTTCGAGACTCCGTCGTAGAAGGCGTCGGCGTCAAAGATCTCGTTCGGACCGGCGTCGAGGAGCCGGCTCAGGTCGAAGACCTGCATGCCGCTCTGCGAGTTCTCCGAGACGATGAACGCGTGGCCGTCGTAGACCTTGATGTCTCGCCACAGCGGCCCGTCGAGGATTCCCGCCGTGGGAAGGAAGCCGATCGCGACCGGGTTCTTGGGGTCGGTGACCTCGACGAAGCCGGTGCTGGTCGCCGTTCCCATGATCGCGAACTCACGACCGCTCTCGGGATCGGTCCAGCCCCAGATGTCGTTGCCGGTTGCTGACCCCAGCTCGGGCAGGGTCACGAAGCTCTCGAGGTCGACGTTGCGACACGGATACGGGCCGGCCATGCCGGCGTTCTCACCCTGTCCGGTGCAGGAGGCGCCGACGACGCGCTTGGTGAGACCGTCGAAACCGCTCACAGAGAGCAGCGCGTTGAGATCCTCGACGGCTGTGGTGGTGTCGATGCGCTGGGCCTCGTGTTGCCACGGCGGATGCGCGACCGCCGAACTCGCAAGAACAAGGCCGGCTGTGAGCACTGCCACGGCTGCCCCAATAGCCCGTCTACGGACAAAAACGAACGACATATCCACCCATCCCAACCCTCGATCGATTACCCCTACGAACGTCCCACGCATCACGCTATCGGCTGTCGTTACCCGGCGCGGCAGTTCAACTAACCGGGTGCCGTTGGCGCTGGCCCGCGGTGCGAGGCTCATGCGACGAGGCTCGCCAAAGAAAAATTTGGCGCGAGGCCCGAGCGGGGTTAGGATCGCGACATGAATGGACCTTGCCTTCGCTGGCTCGTTGTCCTCGCCGCCCTTGCTGGTGGGTTGATTGCAGTCGCGCCGGCGAGCGCGGCCACGTCGCTTGGGTTCAACCCCGCGATTGCCGGGACCGGCTCCAGCGGCGCGAGCTGTGTCCAGACCGCGACCAACGCCACCTCGCCGAGGTACTCGCCCGCGGCCGGCCAGGGGGGTGTGGTCGTGCAGTGGAAGCACCGTGTCGGGGCCGGCACCCCGCCGCAGGTCCGATTGCTCGTCTACCAGGCGGCGGGCGGCGACAACTTCAAGCCGGTTGCGCGCGGCCCGCTGCGTAACACCACCGCGAACTCGCTGAACACTTTCACCGAGTCCCCGGGTATCCCGATCCAGCCCGGCGAGATGATCGGCTTGTACTCGTTAGGCGGTAGCAACGCATTCTGCGCCGCGCAGGCCAACGCGCAGGCCGGTGACGTCGGCAGAGTTGCCGTGGGCGCTGATCCCCCGCTCAACGTCAACCAGAGCTTCGCTTCTGGCCCGGGCGACTTCTGGCGGATCAACATCTCCGCAACCGTTGAGCCCGACGCCGACGGTGACCTATTTGGCGACGAGACGCAGGACGCCTGCCCGTCCGACAACACGACGCAGGGGCCGTGTCCGCCCGCCGGCGACGCGGATGCCGACGGCGTTCCCAACGGTTCCGACAACTGCCCCGACGCGGCCAACGCGGATCAGGCGAACTTCGACGCTGATGCGCAGGGCGACGCCTGCGATCCCGACGACGACAACGACGGGGTCGCCGACGTGTCCGACAACTGCCAGTTCGTCGTCAACGGCGACCAGACCGACACCGACCTCGACGGTCAGGGCAACGCCTGCGACAACGACGACGACAACGACGGCGTCCCCGATGCGCAGGATCCCTTCCCGCTCGACCCTGACAACGGCGGTCTCGAGGGGCTGCCGACGTCGGGCGCGGACATCCTCAACGGCACCCTCAACCCCGACGTGATCTGTGGCCTCGGCGGCGACGATCAGATCAACGGCCTGCAGGGCGACGACACGCTCTTCGGCGATCAGTGCGACAACGCTCGCCTGCTCCGTGCACTCGATGACGGCAACGATGTGCTTAACGGCTCGGAGGGCGACGACTCGCTCTTCGGCTCAGGGGGCAACGACACGCTCAACGGCGACGAGGGCAAAGACTCCCTCGCCGGTGGCGACGGGAACGACCGGTTAAACGGGGGATCGGGCAAGAACACCTACCAAGGCGAGAGCGGCAACGACAACATCAACGCCGCCAACAAGGTCAAAAAGGAAAAGGTCAACTGCGGCCCAGGGAAAAAGGACAAGGCCACGGTCGACAAGAAGGACAAGACCAAGGGCTGCGAGAAGGTCAAGGTCAAGCGCTGACCGCATGACCCCCGGGTGCGGTCGGACCCGGCTCTGGTCCGCCAGCCCAGGCCACGGTCACGCGGACATCGGCACCGCTGGCGCGTCCCTCGCCTCTAGCGCCTCCGTAGCGAACTCGATCAGGTTCGCCATTCTCCTGCGACACCGCCCGAGCCAGTATCTCGATTCCGCCTCTGAGCGGCGGCGGCTGCTGCACCCGGCGCGTAGTCACTACCGATGGAGCACGGCCGAGACGCGCCTACGATCGATCGAGACATCGATACGACCGCGAGGAGCCGATGACGACCCAGGAGCCGACTGAGGACACCGTCCGCGAGCTGCTGACATGGCGACCACCCCACGGCGTCTTCTCCCTTTATGTCGACGCCTATCTGACCGACCGCGACGGACGCTGGCGCCTCGAGCTGCGACAAGGCCTCGATCGCGCCGTCGACTCGGTCGCCAGCGCTGATCGGGAGACCCGGCTTGCCGTTGAGGCAACCGTGAACCGAATTGAGAGCAACGGATTCATCGATCCTTCCCGGAGCGAGGGGCGGGGCTCGTTCGGATTCGTGGAGGTTGCGCGCGAGCCTGGAGAGGCGCGCTGGTATGCAAGCCAGCTTTCGCCGCGCCGCACCGAGGCCCTTTACGGTGCGCGCCCTCAGGTAGGTCCGCTGCTCGCGACCCTCGACGACGGCGCTGCGGTTGGTGTCGCTGCGGTCTCTGCCGAACGGGTGCGGGTACTCGCGTCGCACCTCGGCCGGATGGAGGAGCTACACGACTGGGAGCTTGAGCTATTCAGCGGCGACTGGCGCGAGCGCAAGGCGCCCAGCCCCAGGCACCCGACCGGCGGACGACTGGTTTCCTCGGCGGGGCGCGACCAACACGACCAGCGCGTGGAGGCAAACCGCGAGCGCTTCGTGCGTCAGGCCGGCGACGAAGCCCAAGCCAGCGCCGGCAACGGTGCCTGGCGCCAGCTCCTGGTCTTCGGCGACCAGCGCTACGCAGAACATTTTGCGGATGGCTTTGCCGAGCGCTGCGAGCTGCGCCACGTCGAACGCACGGACCTGGTCGCCCAGCCGACAAGCCTGATCGCCGAAAGAGTCAATGCCCTGCTTCCCGAACTCAACCGCGACCGGGAGCGCACATTGATCGATCGGATCGGCGACGCGGCATACGCCGAGGGGCGCAGCGCGTTTGGCGCGGACGAGGCGATCGAGGCGCTTGGTCATGGCCGCGTCGAACATCTCGTCTACGACGCTCGACTAAAAGCCGTGCAGGTCGAGCCGATGATCGAGCTGGCGCTCGGCACGGGTGCCGCCATCACCCCCGTCGAGGGCGACAACGCGATCGCGCTCGAGCCACGCGGCGGCGTCGTCGCCTTGCTTCGTTACTGAGGTCAAACGCGGTCCCAGGCAATTCACAGGCGCGAATGCCAGAGTGGATACCGATCCAATGAAGCCGACGCTAAATCACCGCGCGTTCGTCGTTCTGGCCTCGCTGGCAGCGCTGCTGGCCGCTGGGCTGTTGTTGGCTGCCTGTGGCCAAGACGACGGCGACGAGACCACGGATCAACGCGGGACTGCAGGCGCGCAGGAGGAAGTGACCTCGACCTGGGCCTTCGTCGATGGTGCGCTGACCGAAGACCTTTCCAGTGTCTCCTGCACGCTCTCGAATGGGACCGAGACAACCTGCAATGAAGTGACGATCGCCGGAGCGCCGGCCAACGCGGAGATCGGGCCGTTCTGCCCCGAGACGACCTCGACGAGCAAGAAGGACGCCGGCATCTGGCTCGATGGCGAGAACCTCTACGACGCCGATGGCGAGTTCATCGCCAGCCTCGCCGAGATCTACGACGACCCCAACTGGAAGCTCTACGAGGACGATGGGACCGTGCGGGTAACCGACACAAAAGAAGCATTCGAAGCCGCGGCTCGCCCCGATGTCGCCGAGGAGTACGAGAACTACTGCGTCGAGGGCCAGATCGAGTTCCTCGACGGTGAAGAGCCCGTCGCGGCGACCTACCTGATCCCGGACGACCCGACCAACACCGCCGCCGCCACGCAGATCAGCGGCCAAGTGGGCGTCACCCTCAACGGAACGGTCATTGATCCTTCGGCTCCGGTCGACGCGATTCTCGGCGCCTACACGATCGCCGCCTTCGACGACTGCGGTGGCCATATCAACCCGGTCGAGGGCTATCACGTTCATGCGGCGACGGACTGCTCTGAGGTTGGCGAGGCAGAGGAGGGCGAGACGAAGGCCTTTGCAATCGCGATGGATGGTTTCGCGATCCACAGCCCGTACAGCGCGGGCGAGGAGCCTTCAGACCTCGACGAGTGCGGTGGCCATGAGACCGAGGCACTCGGCTACCACTACCACGCGAACCCGCCCGAGGAGAACGCAGTGCTGAGCTGTTTCATGGGGCTGGTCGAGGAGGGGCAGGGTTCTGTGGACGCTGGACCTCCCCAGGGCGCACCGCCGGCGGGCTAGAGCGATCGTTGCCAACTCGGCCCCTTGCCGCGGGTCTCAGGCAGGTCGAAGGCTTCTCCCAGCCTGCTCCTAGCTTCGCCCTCGACCATCGGTTCATGGTCAAACAACGAACCGAAAGGACGAAGCGAATGAGCATCAAAAAGAAGGTGGCAATCGGCCTCGCCGCGGTGGCGATCGGCACGACAGGTACAGCGGTTGCGGCGGGAGGCGGCGGCCCGTTGCTTGGCGGCGACGCCAAGGACGAGCTTGCGGCGGACCTCGCCTCCGAGCTCGAGGGCGTCAACACGGGCGAGGTCGAGCGCGCGCTGGACGCGGTCGCCGAGGAGAGGCGCAGCGAGATGACCGCGGCGCAGGCCGAGGCGATCGCCGCGGAGCTCGACGGCGTGGATGCCGATGCGGTCGCTGACGCACTCGACAGCGCCCACGAGCAGATGCGCGAGGCCGTCGAGGCCGGTGAGCAGCCGGATCCGGAATCGCTGGCTGCAACCCTGGCGGAGGAGCTCGGCATCGACGAGGACGCCGCGACGACGGCGCTGGAATCAGCCCGCGAGGCCGAATTCGCCGAGCGCAGGGCCGAGATGCTCGACCGACTCGACCAGGCGGTTGAGGCCGGCGACATCGACGCTGACCGCGCCGACGAGATCCGTGAGCGCCTGGAGTCCGATGAGCGCCCGGAGATGGGCGAGGGCGCCGGCGGACCACACGGTCCCGGGCCCGTTGGTCCGGGTGGCGGCCCCGGCGGACCGGGGTTCGCTGGTCCTCCGAGCTCCTAGCCGGCTGGGAAAGGACCTTTCCCAGGAAACTCACAGGAAGCTGAGCGATGATGTCTCGATGGACGCGAGTCGCTCCGCCCAACCCGAGCAGCGGATCCTCGTTGTAGACGACGAGGCGGCGATCGCCGAACTCCTTCGGATCGCATTGCGATACGAGGGGTTCGCGGTCGCCACCGCCGCTGACGGCGCCGAGGCACTGGAGCTGTTCGACACGTTCCGGCCCCACCTGCTGATCCTCGATGTGATGATGCCCGGCCTCGACGGTTTCGAGGTCGCGCGTCGTTTAGAAGAACGTCGAAGCGAGGTGCCGATCATCTTTCTGACGGCTCGGGATACGACCGCGGACAAGGTGCGCGGCCTGACCATCGGCGGCGACGATTACGTCACTAAGCCGTTCAGCGTCGAGGAGCTGGTCGCCCGCGTTCGCAGCACGCTGCGCCGCGCTGGGCTCGGCGAAGAGGCGGTGCGCCTGAGCTTCGAGGGCCTCGAGCTCGACCAGGACACGCGCGAGGTCTTCCGAGACGGCGAGCCGGCCGAGCTGACCGATACGGAGTTCAGGCTCCTGCGCTACCTGCTGCTCAACCCAAAGCGCGTTCTGACCCGCAGCCAGATCCTCGATCACGTGTGGAACTACGATTTCGGCGGTCACGGCCAAGTGCTCGAGACGTACATCTCCTATCTGCGCCGCAAGGTCGACCGCTCCGACCGGCCGCTGATCCACACGGTCAGGGGTGTGGGCTACTCGCTCCGCAGGCCTCGGGACTGAGTCGAGATGTCGCTCAGCCGCAGGCTCGTGTTGATCGTGGTGGTCGTTTCCGCCACCGGCCTGGCGATTCTCAGCGTCGTTTCCTATCTCGCGCTCAGCTCGTACCTGTCGGATCGTGCCGACGACCAGGCGCGCGCCTCGCTGGCGCTGGTCGGGCGCCTGCTTACGGCAGACCTTGCTCCCGGACCTCTGGGCGGCTCGGTCGGCGGCGACTTTCCGGGCAGCCCGCAGGGTCCACCCGGACCGCAGTTGCCGAGTGGCACCTACGGCGAGATTCGCGATTCGGCGGGGACCGTAACGGCCAGCGGCGTGCTGACTGGCGACCGGTCCAACTCCCCGAAGCCGATCCTGCCGGCCACGATTGACGTCGGCGGCGAACCGTTCGACGTGCCCTCGGACGGTTCGGGCCCCGACTTCAGGGTCGTGGCGCAGGAGCTGCCCGAGGGATCGATCGTGATCTCCGCGATCCCGCTGGCTGATCTGAACGACACCCTCGGCCGCTTGCGGCGAATCGAGTTGATCGTCAGCCTCGCGATCCTGGCGGCACTCGGCATGATCTCGGTGGTCGCCGTCAGAGCAGGCCTGCGTCCGCTCGCGCGCATGGAGGCAACGGCCCGCGAGATCGCGGCCGGTGACATGTCACACCGGGTACCCGACCCAGACCCAGGGACGGAGGTCGGACGACTTGGCATCGCCTTCAACGAGATGCTTGCCCGGCTGGAGCACGCGTTTGCCGAGCAGCGGGCAAGTGAGAGCCGACTGCGCCAGTTTCTGGCTGACGCCTCGCACGAACTCCGCACGCCTCTCAGCTCGATCCGCGGCTATGCGGAGCTGTTCCGGCTGGGGGCGACAGTGAACGCCGATGAGGTCGGCGATGCGATGCAGCGGATCGAGAGTGAATCGGTCCGGATGTCGCGCCTCGTCGACGACCTGTTGACCCTCGCGCGCCTGGACGAGGCTCCCGAACCACTTCGCGTGGCGGTCGATCTCGGCGAGGTGGCCGGCGATGTTCGCGCCGACGCCCAGGCGATGTCCGGCGACCGGCCGATCAACCTCGAGGCTGGGAGTGGCCTGATCGTCGATGGCGATCCCGATCAGCTACACCAGCTGATTGCCAACCTGGTGCGCAATGCCATCGTCCACGGCGAACGCGGGCCGATCGACATCACGGTTGAAGCCGTCGACGGCGAGGTGGCTGTGCGAGTCAGAGATCATGGCCCCGGGATCCCCGCGGGCGACGAGGGTCAGATCTTCGATCGCTTCTGGCGAGCCGACCAGGCACGCAACCGGGCCACGGGTGGGGCGGGCCTTGGCCTGGCGATCGTCGCCGGGATCGCAAGCGCGCACTCCGGCAAAGCTGAAGCGCGAAACGCCCCAGATGGGGGCGCGATCTTTGAGGTCCGGCTGCCCGGCGTCGTCTGAGCGCATTCTTAGACAGGTGCTCCTCTGCTAGGTTTGTGGCGCAAACTTGTTTGGAAGGAGCCTCGTATGCACCAGATGGATCTCGAGAAAGCAGCGACGAACTACTCCTATCTAAGGGGCCTGTTCTTGGTCCCGACGGGCATGCTTCTCATCCTCTCGGCCCTCGGCAACTGGGAGGTCGGACCGTTCAGCCAGAGCTGGGCATTCCCAGTCGCCGCCGTGGCGATCGCTGCCGCATACGTGCCGCTCAACCGCTACTACAACGACAACTATGGGCGTCTGAGTCCGACGATGAGGGAGCAGATCCGGGGCGCCGCAGCGTTGGCACTCGGTGTGGCGGTGATGATCGGAGGATCGCTTCTGCTGCGCGGCAGCGTGAGTTGGTCACTCGATCTGCCCGTCAACGACTCGGCAATTACTTTCGCCGCGGTCATGCTGATCTGGTACGCGGTCGGCATCGGCCTCAAGGTGCATCACGTGATCATCTGGGGTGGCCTACTGGTCATCGGTGCATTGCCCGTGTGGAATGGTGGCGACCCGTCGAACACCGGCATCCTGCTCGCGGGGGTGGCCTTGATGGCCAGCGGCGTCTTCGACCACCGCCTGTTCGTTCAAACGTTTGGCTCACCTCAAGGTTTGGGCCACGGAAACAGCGATGCCGGGGCGTAGTCAGAACGTCGGCGAGCTGAGCCTTGATCGCCTGATCCACGAGCCGGGCCGGCTAGCGATCCTGACGGTTCTGTCGTCTGCCCGGACTGCAGACTTCGTCTTCCTTCTGCGCTCGACGGGACTGACCAGAGGAAACCTCTCCAGCCACCTGACGAAGCTCGAAGAGGCAGGTCTCATCGCCATCGAGAAGCGCTTCGTGCGCAAGAAACCCAACACCAGGGTCTCGCTGACGGCGGTTGGCAGGAAACGGATCGCAACCCACTGGGATCAACTCGAACGCCTAAAGAACCTCACGATCGAAACCGATCAGCCTTAGATCGGGTCGAGCGGGGCCATGCAACGGGCTTGCCCGCTGTGAGCCTAGGAACTGGTGCTCACCTGTGTGAGGACACTCGCTTTGGGAGATCCACTGAGCGCCGGCGATGCCTCCGCCGAGGTCCAGACGGTCGTCTCCAGGAAGCGCTTGAAAGCGCTTGCTTCTTCGACGCTGTCGAAGTCCAGCAAGACGTGGATGTACTTGTCGTCGTCAACCGGCTGGTAAACGCGCTGACTGCGGACTCCGGCCTTGAGCCGCGCATCCTCGAAGCGTGTGAAGGCACCTAGCCATAACTGCAGGTCGGTGATCGGGTGCTCGATATGCAGTGTCGCCATTTTTCGCCCCTTCATCGCGTGGACACGAACGCACGCCAGCATATTCTCGACGAACGAACGGAGCCGACGGGCAGAAAACCGCGATCCCGTCGCCGAAATCTGCCCGTCGATCGAGGGTTCGCAAAAACGTTGCCCGTCAGGGCGCGCCGCGCGGCGTTGCGGGGCGGCGGCTCTTAGATCGCGGCGAGGCGGGCGACTCGCTTCTGGGCCGGGGTCAGCAGGCCAAGCTGACGTTCAGGCCCAAGGGCAACGAAGGCCATCAAGCAGCTCAAGAGGGCGATCGAGCAGAGCAAAACCTCGAAGGCGACGATCGGGGTGCGCGCGACCGATGAGGCTGGCAACGCCGCGACCGCGACGCGCAAAATCAAGGTCAAGGGCAAAAAGAAGCGCAAGGCCCCCACGAGCTGACGGGAGATCGCTGGCGTAGGCGTGCTTGCCCTGCGCAGGTCGCTTTGCGTGCACCTGCGCCGCGCGCCGCCGACCTGCGCCGAACCGCGCGGCCGATCTGCGACCTGCGCCGAACGTCGCGGACTTAGTCCTACAGACGGCCTTCAGCGACGTTCGGGCTCTTGGGCGAAAAGCGCACTTCGAACGACGCGTAGGACTTACGCGTTGGCAGGCGCGAGATACCGCCGATTTGCAGGAGATTCGCGATGCCGGAGGAGGGACTCGAACCCCCGACACGCGGATTATGATTCCGCTGCTCTAACCAGCTGAGCTACTCCGGCGGGGGCGGGAATCGTAGCGGTGGGGAGGGGCTGTTCGGTCGAGTGGCGGCTGGCTGCCGACAGCCGTGAGCGAGCCGCCTTTCGAGCCGGGGGCGGGGTGTTCGGGCTCGGCGGGGAATAGCGTGCGCGGGCGTGGCGACGGCCTTTGTGTATGACGAGCGCTGTCTGGCGCATGACAACGGGTCGATGGTGCTCGATGAGCGCGCGGCGGGGTGGATCGAGGTCGCGCATGTCGAGCAGCCGGCGCGGCTGACTCGGACGCTGCGGGTTCTGGAGGCGGCGGGCGTCATCGATCAGCTGACGAGGCTCGAGTCGCGCGAGGCGACGCGGGGAGAACTCGAGCTCGTTCACACGCCGCGCCTGATCGACGCGATTGAGCAGGCCTGCGCCCGCGGTGAGTACGCATGGGTGGGTCCGGAGGCGCGCATTGGCCCGGCCAGCTGGCAGCCGGCACTGCTTGCGCCGGGGTGTCTGCTCGAGGTGACCGATGCGGTGCTCGACGGCCGCGCCGAGAACGGCTTCGCGCTGGTTCGACCGCCGGGTCACCACTCATCGCAGGACGAGGCGATGGGATTTTGTCTCTTCAACAGCGTTGCGATCGCCGCGCGGCACGCGCAACAAACGCACGGTGTGGAGCGGGTTGCGATCGTCGACTGGGACGTGCACCACGGCAACGGCACCGAGACCGTGTTCTGGGACGACCCGTCGGTGCTCTTCGTCTCACTGCACCAAGACGATCTCTATCCGCAAGACAGAGGCGGACTCGACGCTCAGAACGAGACCACGGCAAACGTTCCGCTGCCGGCGGGCACGGGCGACGCGGGCTACCTGGCCGCCTGGGATGAGCTCGTCGCGCCCCGGCTCACGGCGTTCGATCCTGAGCTGCTTCTGATCTCCGCGGGTCAGGATCCGGCGGCGGGCGATCCCCTCGGGCGGATGAGCGTCACCACCGAGGGGTTTCGGGCGCTGACGAAAAGAGCGAAGGCGACCGGCCTCCCGCTCGTGGCCACGCTTGAGGGTGGCTACAGCCTCGATCACCTCCCGTTCTGCAACCTGGCGATAGTTGAAGAGCTCGCGGGTCTGGAGCCGTCGTTCGCCGAAGATCCGCTTGAACTCGACGTTCCAAGGGGTCTGCGCGAGTTCGAGCGCGTGGCGATTGATGCGTGCCTGCGAGGATGGTCGGGTAACGAAGAGAAAACGACGAAAGGCATAGATGGCTGAGATCACACAGGAGCAGGTCGTGGAAGCGGCCAAGAACCTCGGTAAGGAAGAGTTCAACCGCCAGGACATCGCCGACGCCCTCGGCGTTGAGAAGTCCGACGTCAAGCAGGCGTTCACGAAGGCCCGCAAGGAGGGTCAGTTCGAGAAGGTTCGCGACGACGAGGAGAACACCGGAATCTTCAAGCTCGGCGCCAGCGTTGCCGCCAGCGGAGTGATGGCTAGCGCCGCGGGAACCCCGCCGGCCGACTCCGGCGACGGAGACGGCGACGGCGACGGCGACGACAGCGGCACGGTCGGCCAGCAGGTCTGATCGGAACCTAGGGTCCTCTTCGACCGGCGCAGCTGCGTTCGAGGAGGACCCTTGCCGTCACGTCACCGACGCGGTTAAGCGCCGCGCCCGCGAAGAGCGCGACCTCGAGCCCGCGCTGGCGCGGATGCACAGCTGGCTCGGCTAGCTTGCGGGGCGTGAGCGATCTTGAGCAGGCGGTGCGGGCGGTCGTGCTTGATTGCATGGGCGTGCGGGAGGGCGACGAGATGCTGGTCGTCTGCAACCCGGCGACGATCGGTCTCGGTGAGCGCCTGCGCGGGGAGGCGGGCCGGGCCGGCGCCGATGCGGTGACGATGCTGATGACCGAGCGTGCGTCGCACGCGGCCGAGCCGCCGGCGGCTGTCGCGGCAGCTATGGCGACCGCCGACGTCGTCCTGTGTCCCACCGTGCAGTCGCTCTCCCACACGGCGGCGCGCAAGGCTGCGAGCGAGCGTGGCGTTCGGATCGCGACGCTGCCGGGAGTCACCGAGGATCTGCTCGCGCGGGTCATGAGCGCCGATATGGACGGCCTGCGCCGCAAGGGCGAGGCGATCGCCCAGATGCTGACGGCGGGCTCGGAGGCGCGCATCACCTGCGCCAACGGCTCCGACCTGCGCCTCGGAATCGAGGGCCGCACCGGAATTCCGGATGCGGGCGATCTGACCCACAAGGGTGCGTTTGGAAATTTGCCCTGCGGCGAGGGCTTCATCGCGCCGGTCGAGGGCAGCGCCGAGGGCCGGCTCGTCATCGACGGCTCGATCGCCACGCTGGGGCGCGTCTCGGCCCCGGTTGAGTTGACCGTCGAGGCGGGCCATCTCACCGAGGCCACCGGCGACGAGGGAATCCGCTTGCTCGAACTGCTCGGCGTTGGTGGCGAGGGCGGCACGAACGTCGCCGAGCTCGGCATCGGCACGAACGAGAAGGCCGAGTTGACGGGCAACGTGATCGAGGACGAAAAGCTCCTTGGCACATGTCACGTTGCCTTTGGCGCCTCGGCGGCAATTGGGGGAACGGTTCAGGTCCCGGTCCACCTCGATTGCGTCGTCCTTCGCCCGACGGTCACCGTCGACGGCGAAGAGCTCGTGCGCGACGGCGAGCTACTCGTCGGCTGAGTCTGGAACTCCCGTGATCGCAGTTCCCAACTTCTCCGAGGGACGCGACGCCGCGGCCATCGAGGCGATCACCGAGGCGTTCGCGCCGGCGAACCTGCTCGACCGACATAGCGATCGCGTCCACAACCGAACCGTCGTGACGCTTGAGGCCGACGCCTCAGACCTGGCGACGGCAATGGCGGCTGGGGCGCGCGCCGCGATGGAGCGCATCGATATGTCGACCCATGAGGGCGAGCATCCCTGCATCGGCTCGCTCGACGTCTGCCCGATCCTCTGGATCGGCGACGAGGAGCACTCGGCCGCCCGCGACCTTGCTCTCGAGGCGGCGCTGGCGATCGCCGAGATTGGCGTGCCGGTGTTTCTCTACGGCGAGCTCGCCTCGGATCCGATTCGCGGCGAACGCGCGTTTTTTCGACGCGGCGGGCTTGCGACCCTGACCGAGCGGATGCACTCCGGCGACCTCGCGCCAGACCTCGGGCCGGCGATGCCGCACCCGCGGGCCGGCGCGACGCTGGTCACGGCTCGGCGACCGCTGGCTGCGTTCAACATCGAGCTCGACACCGGCGATGCCGAGATCGCTCGCCAGGTCGCGGTCGGTCTGCGCGAGTCGGGCGGAGGCATCCTCGGGGTGCGAGCGATCGGCATCGACCTCGACGGGGTCGCCCAGGTATCGACCAACATTCACGACCCGATCGCCGTGCCGCTGAGCCGGGTGATCGAGAGGGTTCGCGAGTTGGCGGCGCCGAGCGGGGCGAGGCCGGTCGCAGCGGAGGTTGTCGGCCTGCTGCCTGAGGCGGCGCTACGCGATCTGCCCGCCGACGTGCCGTTGCGCGACTTCGATCCCGAGCTTCATGTTCTCGAGCGCCGGCTCGCCAGCGGCGACTGACTTCGGCGCGCGGCGCATCTCGTTAACTTTCTCAGTCGTGGCTCAGACCAAGAAACGACGTCGGCGAAAGCACCGCGGCACTCAGGGCGGCGGTCTTGATACCCGCGGGCCGCGCGGGCGTCCCCGCACTCGCGAGGAGGCCAAGGCCCGCGCCCGCGCCAAGCAGGGCTCCCGCTCGAAGGGAAAGCGCACCGTCGATCGCCGCGATATCGCGCCGACCTGGCGCAGCGCCTTCAATCGCGGCCTCTTCGGTGCGGTCATCTTCTTTTTGCTGTTCTGGCTCGCCTTCGGGCGCCCGGTGGGCTCTGCGCTCGCGCTGTCGGCTGTGATGCTCGTGATCTACGTGCCGATGGGCTATTACGTCGACCGCTTCTTCTTTCGCCGTCGGCTGCGCCAGCTGCAGGCCGCGCGCGCGGCCGAGAAGGCAGAGCGCCGCGGCGGGCGCCGGTAGGCGCGATGGAGGTCCGCTCGTTCACGGTCGGCCAGGTGGCCGAGAACTGCTACCTGCTGCGGCGCGATGGCGCCGACCGCGGGCTGATCGTCGACCCGGGAGACGAGGCCCCGCGCATCCTCGGCGCTGTCGACGAGCTTGGGATCGAAATCGACGCGATCCTCCTCACCCACTGTCACTTCGACCACATCGGCGCGGTGGCGCCGGTGGCGGAGGCGACCGGCGCTCCGGTCTACTGCCCGGAGATCGAGGTTCCGGTGCTCGCCGACATCATGTCCTACGTCCCGTGGCCAGGATTTGGCCCGTTTGAGAACTACGACGCGGACGTGCAGGTGAGCGGCGGCGAGAAGCTCGAGCTCGCCGGGTTCGAGATCGACGTCGTCTTCACTCCGGGTCACAGCCCTGGCCACGTCACCTACGCGATCGCCGATGAGCCGGCGCTGTTTTCAGGCGATGTGCTGTTCCAGGGATCGGTGGGCCGCGTCGATCTGCCGGGTGGCGACTGGCCGACCCTGCTCGAGAGCATCCGCGGGCTCGTCGAGACCTATCCGGCTGAGACGACCGTCTATCCCGGTCATATGGGGATCACGACGCTCGGCGCCGAGCGGGCGACGAATCCGTTTCTGAGCGCGCTCGCCCAGTAGGTAGGTTCAAGCCGATGGCAGAGCGCTTTCAGGCTCCTCGGGGGACGTTCGACATCCTGCCCGCCGACCACGCGGCGCGCAGCCGGCTGTATCTGGCCGCGCAGGCGCTGTTCGACGCCGCCGGCTATGGACGAATCGAGACGCCCGCCTTCGAGGACACCGAGCTCTTTGCCCGCGGTGTGGGCGAGGGCACGGATGTGGTCAAAAAGGAGATGTTCACCTTCACCGATCAGGGTGGGCGCTCGCTGACCCTGCGTCCCGAGGGCACCGCCGCCGTCTGTCGCGCCTACGTCGAGCACGGCATGCAGACGCACGCTCAGCCGGTGAAGCTCTGGTACTGGGGCCCGTTCTTCCGCCACGAGCGCCCGCAGGCCGGCCGCTTTCGTGAGTTCAACCAGATCGGTGTCGAGGCGATCGGATCCGAGTCGCCGCTGGTCGATGCCGACACGATCGTTTTGCTCGACCAGCTCTTTCGCGAGCTCGGGGTACCGAGCGTGCGGCTTCGCCTGTCCAGTCTCGGCAGCCCCGCATCGCGTGCGGCATATCGCGACGAGCTGCTGGCGTATCTGCGCGAGAGGCGCGGCGACCTCTCCGAGGACGTCCAAAAGCGCTTCGAGGAGAACCCTCTGCGCGCCTTCGACTCGAAGGATCCCGGGACCCAGGAGGTGATGGCCGCAGCCCCGCGCATGGTTGACCGCCTCGACGAGGACGACCAGCGGCACTTCGCCGAGGTCCGGCGCCTGCTCGACGTGTGCGGCGTCAGCTACGAGGTCGACGGCACGCTCGTGCGCGGACTCGACTTCTACACACGCACTGTCTTCGAGTTCGAAACCGATGTCCTCGAGGCGCACTCGCGCACGATCGGCGCCGGCGGGCGCTACGACGGCCTGGTCGAGGCGCTCGGCGGTCCGGCGGCCCCCGGCTGCGGCTGGGCGGCGGGAATCGAGCGGATCCTGCTCGCGCTCGACGAGCCGGCTCCGCCAGCGTCCGCCGATGCCTTCGTTGTCGCACCCGAGGCCTATCGCGAGCGCGCCTTTGCCCTCGTTCGTGAGCTGCGCGGCGCCGGCATGCGCGTCGAGCTCGACCTCGGCGGCCGTTCGGTCAAGGGCCAGATGAAGCAGGCAGACCGCGTCGGAGCCCGCGCCGCGATCGTTCTCGACGACAACGGCGCCGCTCAGATCCGCGACATGAACTCGGGCGAGCAGCGGCCGGTGGAACTCGGCAATGTCGCCGACGAGTTGATGGTGCCCTGATGGCCGACTTTCCCGCTCTGCGCTCCAACGGCTTCCGCGACACCTGGTCGGGCCAGGTGCTCGACGACAGGGTCGACTCGCAGGTCCGCCTCGCCGGCTGGGTTCACCGCCGCCGCGATCACGGCGGCCTCGTGTTCATCGACCTGCGTGACCGCACCGGGTTGGTCCAGCTCGTCTTTCATCCAGATGAGTCGGGCGAGGCGTTCGAGCTCTCACACCGCCTGCGGCCCGAGGACGTGCTCTCGGTATCCGGAGCGGTCGTCCGCCGCGCCCCGGAGACGGTCAACGCCGAGATGGCCACCGGCGAGTTCGAGGTCCGCGTCGGGGCGGCTGACCTGCTTTCCAAGTCCGAGACGCCACCGTTCGAGATCGAGGGGTTCTCGGGCGAGGTGGGCGAGGAGATGCGGCTGCGCTACCGCTACCTCGACCTCCGCCGCGAGCGCATGGCAAACGCCATTGAAACCCGCCATCGCGTCACCGCGGCAATCCGCGACTTCCTCAACGGCGAGGGATTTCTCGACATCGAGACGCCGATGCTCTCGCGTTCGACCCCCGAGGGCGCGCGCGACTTCCTCGTGCCGGCGCGCCGCGTTCCGGGAACCTTCTACGCGCTGCCGCAGTCGCCGCAGCTGTTCAAGCAGCTGCTGATGATCGCCGGGTTCGAGCGCTACTTCCAGATCGTGCGTTGCTTTCGCGACGAGGACCAGCGCGCCGACCGCCAGCCCGACTTCACCCAGCTTGACCTCGAGATGGCGTTCGTCGAGGTTGAGGACGTCCTTGATCTCAACGAGCGGCTTCTCGCCGCAGTCTTCGAGGCGGTCGGCGGGCCGAAGATCGAGCTGCCGCTCGACCGGATCGCCTACGAGGACGCGATGGCCCGTTACGGCTCCGACCGTCCCGATATGCGCTTCGGCCTCGAGCTGGTCGATCTCACCGACGCGCTGCGCGAGACGGAGTTCAAGGTCTTTCGCGGGGTCGCCGACTCCGGCGGCGCGATCAAGGGAATCAACGCGGGCAAGCGCGAGGCGCCGCGATCGGTGCTCGACGGCTTCATCGCTCGCGCCCAGGAGCTCGGGGCCAAGGGCCTCGTCTGGGCCTTTCGCGAGGGTGACGGCTGGCGCTCGCCGACTGCGAAGTTCCTCACCCCAGAGGAGCTCGCGGCGCTCAACGAGCGACTCGGCGCCGAGGAGGGCGATCTTCTTCTCATCGTTGCCGACGAGGTCGACACCGCCAACGCGGTTCTCGGTCAGCTGCGGCTCGATCTCGCCGAGCGCTTCGAACTGATCGATCCCGAGCTGGAGCGATTCTGCTGGGTGACCGAGTGGCCGATGTTCGGCTACAACGAAACCGAGCAGCGCTGGGACGCTCTGCATCACCCGTTCACCGCGCCGGACGGCGAGTTCGATCCCGCCGACCCGGGCGCCGCAAAGGCGCTCGCCTACGACATCGTCTGGAACGGTCAGGAGCTGGGGGGCGGGTCGATCCGTATCTCCGACCCAGAGCTTCAGACCCAGGCTCTCGAGGCCATCGGCATGGACCGCGAGGAGGCAAACGAGCGCTTCGGTTTCTTGCTCGAGGCCCAGCGCTACGGCTCACCGCCGCTCGGCGGCATCGCCTACGGGCTCGACCGGATGGTCCAGCGACTGCTGCACGCCGACTCGATCCGAGATGTCATCGCCTTCCCCAAGGCCGCCTCCGGCGCGGATCCGCTCACGGGTGCTCCGGCGCCGGTGGATGAGATCCAGTTGCGCGAGCTGGGAATCGCGGTGCGCAAGCCGCCCGGGCCCTCGAAGTAACGCCCTGGCTCGCCTGCCAGGCCTGTTGCAACAGCTGCGTTCCTAAAGCCTCGCGCCCGCGCAGCCGAACAAGGGGAGGCTGATACCGTCTTGAAAGGGCTCGAACTTGTTCGTTAGCCGCTCACATTGTGAGCCAACACAATTGCCTCGGGAGCTACCGTCCGGTAGCGCGCTGGTCGTAGCGCCGGCAGGCTCCCACCTGACTCGTCAGGTTCACAGGCTGAGCGGTACCGGCAGGTTGGGGCCCTCTTTTCTCGCCCTGAGCGCGACGGAGGTCGTCGCATGAGAGAGAAGCTCAACTCCAATCCGGTCACCCAGGTCGCGCTCCTCGGAGTTCTGGCTCTTGTTGCTGGCTTCCTGCTGATCACCCGCATGGGTGGAGGCTCGGAGGAGACCACAGCGCCGACGGATCCGGTCGCGGCGATCCCGCTGACCCCGGACGCGTCCGCCACGGCTCCGGTCACCCCGGTGACCCCGACCACTCCCGACGGCAGCGTCACGCCCGTACCGGGCAGCGCTTCGGAGTTTGAGGCCGGCCCCGGTCTGCCCAAGGCGGTCGTCAAGGCCTACAACGCCAACAAGGTCGTGGTCCTGCTGGTCGTCAACAACGGCAGCGTCGACGACGACAAGATCAAGGCGATCGCGTCCGACCTGAACAAGCGCTCGGACACCGCGCTCTTCACCGTCGAGGCCAAGAACGTCGCCAGCTACTCGCGCATCGCCCAGGGTGTCGACCTTCAGCAGACGCCTGCGCTCGTGGTGCTGCGGCCAAAGAAGCTCACCGAGAACAGCGGGCAGCCGACCGCGTCGATCGATTACGGCTTCCGCGGACCGGACAGCGTCAACCAGACCGTTGAAGACGCTCTCTACAAGGGCCGCAGCGACCTCCCGTACTACCCCGAGTAGTCCCCCGGTAGCCTCGGCGGCGTAGCCGCCATGACCACCGACAGCGAAGCATTCGCGCACTACGCAGCCGACTCGACCCACGCGGGCGAGCCGATCCACGGAGGCTTCGAGGGAGCCGCCGGTGGCGCCGTATGCGGCGACGTCGTGCGGATCTCACTCAGCGCTAACAACAACCGGATCGAGCGCGTGACGTTCGCGGCCGAGGGCTGCGCCAGCGCCCGCGCCTGTGCTGCCGCGACGGCCTCGTTGGCCGATGGGCTCGCGCTGCTCGATGCGGCGAGGCTCGACGCCGCCGCGATCGCCGCCGAGGTCGGGGGACTCACCCCTCAAGGCCGCCATGCGGCGGACCTCGCCGCCGACGCTCTTCACCGCGCGCTGGCGGCACTCGCCGTCTCCGGCGTGCAGATCGCCGAGCCCCCACCGGGTCGCGACCGAGTGCTCATCGCGCTCAGCGGCGGCGTCGATTCGGCGGTCGCGGCCCTTCGCGAACGCGAGCGCGGCGCCGACGTGGTGGCCGTGACGCTCAAGCTCTGGGCCGACCAGCGCACCGACGCCGCCAAGAGCTGCTGTTCGCCGCTGGCGGTCCTGGGCGCGCGCGGTGTCGCCCACCAGCTCGGCATCCCGCACTTCACGCTTGATCTCGAGACCAGCTTTCGCGCGAGTGTCGTCGGTGCATTCGTCGACGGCTACCGAGAAGGACGTACGCCCAACCCGTGCGTGATCTGTAACGGGGACCTCCGCATCGACGCGATGATCGCGCTCGCCGACCGGCTCGGCGCCACGGCACTCGCGACCGGCCACTATGCCCGCGTGATCGACGACGGCGACGGGCCGTTGCTCAGCGCCGCCGATGACCCGGCCAAGGACCAGAGCTACATGCTCTCGGGTCTGCGGCCCGGATCGCTCGAGCGCCTGCGCTTCCCACTGGCGGAGATGCGCAAGCCCGAGGTGCGCGAGCTTGCCCGAAGCGCCGGCCTAGCCGTCGCCTCGAAGGCCGAGAGCATGGACCTGTGCTTTCTCGCCGGCGAGGGGAAGCGCTCGTTTCTCGAGCGCCATGCAGGCCTGGGCGACGAGCCAGGCGAGATCGTCGACAGCTCCGGGCGGCGCCTTGGCGAGCACTCCGGTCAACACCACTTCACGGTCGGGCAGCGCCGCGGCCTCGGCCTCGGGGCGTCCGAGCCGCTGTTCGTCCTTGCCACGGATGCTGGATCAAATCGGGTCACGGTCGGGCCTCGCGAGGAGCTCGCAACCGATCGCGTCCGCGTTCGTGCCGCCACGCTTCATCGGCCCGGCGGTCGTGTCGACCGAGTGCGTCTGCGCTACCACTCACGCGCGCTGAGCTGCCGGATTGCGAGCGTCGCCGCGGGCGAACACGACGAGCTCGAGCTCGAACTGGCCGAGCCCGCCTACGGCGTCGCCCCTGGTCAGACCGCATGTCTGCTCGACGGCGACCTCGTCGTCGGGCGGGCGACCATCGCCTAAGCGGCCTCCGGCATACCTAGACTGGCGTGCCGATGAGATCGGACGAGATCCGCGAGACCTATCTGGCGTTCTTCGAGCAGCGCGACCACCTGCGCGTGCCATCCGCGTCGCTGATTCCGCCACCCGACGACACCTCGACGCTTCTGACGGTGGCCGGGATGCAGCCGTTCAAGCCCTATCTCGAGGGCCGCGAGCAGCCGCCGTCGCCGCGGGTATGCGATGTGCAGCGCTGCTTTCGCACTCCCGACATCGCGGAGGTCGGTAACACCCGCCGCCACCTGACGTTCTTCGAGATGCTCGGCAACTGGAGCTTCGGCGACTACTTCAAGCGCGAGTCGATGCAATGGGGCTGGGAGCTCTCGCTCGAGGGCTTCGGGTTCGACCCCGAGTTGGTCTGGGTCACGGTCTTCGAGGGCGACGCGGAGCTCGGCCTCGGCCCCGACGAGGAAGCGATTGAAATCTGGCGCGAGATAGGCGTCCCCGAGGAGCGGATCGTGCTGTTGCCCAAATCCGAGAACTTCTGGCAGGCGGGTGCGACCGGCCCGTGCGGCCCATGCTCGGAGATGTACATCGACCGCGGACCCAAGTACGGCGACGACGACGTCCGCCCGGGCGACGACTCGGATCGCTACCTCGAGTACTGGAACCACGTCTTCATGAGCTACGAGCTCCATGAGGACGGCTCGCTCACCGATCTCCCCCAGCGAAACATCGACACCGGCCTTGGGCTCGAGCGAATGGCGATGATTCAACAGGGCGTGGACTCGATTTTCGACACGGATGGGTTCACGCCGCTCGTCGGGCTCGCCGAGGAGCTCTCGGGCGTGAAGTACGGCAGCGACGAGCGAGTCACCCGCGCGATGCGGATCGTCGCCGACCACAGCCGTGGCGCCGTCAACCTGATCGCCGACGGCGTCGTCCCGTCAAACGAGGAGCGCGGCTATGTGCTGAGGCGCGTCATGCGCCGTGCCATCCAGCAGGGTCGTGCGCTCGGGCTCGAGGCACCCTGGCTCGGGCGCTTTGCCGAGCAGGTGATCGAGCAGATGGGGACGGCCTACCCGCACCTCGACGCCGAGCGCGAGAACATCATGCGCTGGGTCAACGACGAGGAGGAGAGCTTCGGCCGCACCCTCGATCGCGGCACGGATCTGCTCGCGAAGCTCGTCGAGGACGCCGGTGCGAAGAGCACCTCATGGATCGACGCCGAAGACGCCTTTCGCCTTCACGACACCTTCGGCTTTCCCTATGAGCTGACCAAGGAGCTGCTCGCCGAGCAGGGCCTTGCCGTCGACGACGATGGCTTCGAAGCCCTGATGGAGGCGCAGCGAGAGCGCGCCAGGGGCGGGGGCGGCGACGCCGTCGCGCCCGATCGCCATCAGAAGGTGATCGCCTTCGCATCGTCGGCTCCGAAGACCGAGTTTGTCGGCTACGGCGAGCTCGCGGCGCGGACGAGCATCGTTGCCGCGGAGGACCTCGGGGAGGGCGCCACGCTGGTCAAGCTCGAGGAGAGCCCGTTCTACGCCGAGGGTGGCGGTCAGGTGGCCGACAGCGGGGTGATCGTCGTTGACGGCGCCGAACTGGAGGTCGAGGACGTCTATCGCATCGGTGACGACCAGGCGATCCGCGTCGCGCGCGGCGATGGCGAGGTGAGGAGCGGCGACCAGGTCGCTGCCGCGGTCGATCGCACGACCCGCCACGCAACCATGCGCAACCACACCGCAACCCACCTGCTGCACGCCGCGCTGCGCGAGCATCTCGGCACACACGTGCGACAGGCCGGATCGGCTGTGCGTCCCGACAAGCTGCGCTTCGACTTCACTCACGGGTCCTCGCTGGGCGCCGAGGCCGTGGGGCTGATCGAGGACCGGGTCAACGAATGGATCAAGGCGAGCTACGCGGTGCGGGCGCTCGAAATGGAGCGGGCCGAGGCCGAGGCTCTGGGAGCGATGGCCCTGTTCGGCGAGAAGTACGGCGATTGGGTGCGGATGGTCGAAGTCGACGAGGTCTCGCGCGAGCTCTGCGGCGGGACTCACGTCGCCAATACCGCCGAGGTGGGGATCGTCGCCATCGTCTCCGAGGGATCCAGCGCGGCCAATGTCCGCCGCATCGAGGCCCTGACGGGCCCTGAGGCCATCGACCACTATCGCCGGCGTAGCGACGAGCTCTCCGAGGCGGGCGCGCTGCTCGGCTCGTCGCGTGATCCGCTCGCAGCCGCGCGCCGCGCTGCGGACCGCCTGGCGGAGCTCGAGGCCAAGGTGGCTGAGCTTGATCGCAAGACGGCGGGTGACACGGCCGCCGAGATCAGTTCGGAGGGCGAAACGGTGAGTGGGATCAAGGTGATCGCGGGGCGGGGGGAGGGCGATCAGCACCGCCTCCTCGATCTGGCCGATCAGATCAAGCAACGCGAGGGCGACGCGGCGGTTGTGCTCGGCGGCTCAGGCGACGGCAAGGTCGCGCTGGTTGCGAGCTTCAGCCCGAGCGCGGTCGAGCGCGGCGCGAACGCCGTCGAGGTCATCAGGGAGGCGGCCGCAGTGGTCGGCGGTGGTGGGGGAGGGCGACCCGATGTCGCCCAGGCCGGCGGCCGCGATGCGGAGAAGCTCGACGAGGCGCTCGAGATCGCCCGCCAAGCCATCCACCGAGCGCTGACATAGGGTTTCGCGATGCGCGTTCTGGCGATCGACCATGGCGACGTCCGGGCGGGCACCGCGATATGCGACCCGACCGGGACGATCGTGCGGCCACTTGGGGTGATCTCACCTCCCGATGCGACCGAGGCTGCGCGGGTCGCCGCCGACGAGGGGGCGGAGCTAATCGTGGTCGGCCTGCCGGTCTCCCTTGACGGTGCCGAGCGCGGTCAGGCCGAGGCTGCGCGCGCGTTCGCGAGCGAGGTCGAGCTCACCGCCACGGTGCCCGTCGAAACCTACGACGAACGGCTGACGACGCGAATGGCAGCCGCCAGCTCTCGCGAGGGCGCGTCGGCGCCACCCGACGCCCTCGCCGCCGCACACCTGCTGGAGTCGTATCTGGCGGCTCACCAGGGACCGAACTGATGAGCGACTGGCACGACCCGTTCGCAAAGGACGAGGACGACCTCGAGCGCGAACGCCGCCGGACTGAGCGCGAGGCCCGCCGCCGCGAGCGCCAGGGCTCACTCGGCGAGAAGGTCCAGGCCGAGCAGGGCGGTGGTGAGGTCGAGCCGACGACAGCCGCGGCGCGCCGACAGGCGGGGCTCGACGCCGAGCCGCCGCCCCTCGCGACGCCCGAGCCGACCGAGCCTCCACCGGCGCCCGCGACGGGAGCGTCCCCAACCGCCCCAAGACCGCCGCGCCCACCTCGCTCCGCTGCCGACGAGCTCTTGATCCGCCGCGTGGTTGCAGCCCTCGTTGTCCTCGGCGTTCTCGCATTGCTCGTGTTCGGCGCGACGAAGGTGATCGGCGCCCTCGGCGGCGACGACACGGCCGATGAAGCTCCCCAACCGGCCGCCGTGAAGACCTCGGAGCTGACGATCCCCGAAGGACTTGATCGCCGTCAGATCGCCGACGTCGCAAAGGAGGCCAAGCTCAAGGGCAACTACGAAAACGCCAGCAAGAATTTCAAGGGCTTTGATCCCGCCGAGTACGGCGCCGAGGACGCGCCGAACCTCGAGGGCTTTTTGTTCCCAGCCACCTATGACCTGCCGGAGAAGCCGACGGCCAAGGATCTGATCTCGCGCCAGCTCGATGCCTTCCAGCAGAACCTTGGAGAGGTCAACCTCTCCTTCGCCGAGTCGAAGAACCTCAATACCTACGACGTCCTGAAGATCGCCTCGATGATCGAACGCGAGGTCCAGGTCGACAAGGAGCGTCCGTTGGTGGCCGAGGTGATCTACAACCGGCTCAAGGCGGGAACGCCGCTCGGGATCGACGCAACGATTCGCTACTACCTGCAGAACTACGACGAGCAGCTGACCGAGTCGGAGCTTGCCGACGAGACCAACCCGTACAACACCCGCGTTCTCAACGGCCTGCCGCCGACGCCGATCGGCAACCCTGGTCTCGCCTCGATCGAGGCGGCAGCGAATCCTGCCAAGGGCGACCTCTTCTACTTCGTCGTTAAGCCAGGTACCTGCGGTGAGCACGTTTTCGTCGAGACCGAGGAGGAGTTCCTTCAGGCCGAGGCCGAGTACCAACAGGCGCTGCAGGAGCAGGGCGGCTCGCCAACCGAGTGCTGACGTAGCTGATGCCGCGGCTCGCCGTCCTCGGACATCCGGTCGCTCACTCGCGATCGCCCGCGATGCACAACGCGGCCCTCGCGGAACTCGGGCTGGCCGGCGAATGGGAATACGAGGCCATCGATATCGAGGCCGATGGCTTCGAGGATCTGGTCCGGTCTCTGCCGGGCCGCGGATACGCCGGGGTCAATGTGACCGTCCCGCACAAGCTCGCCGCACTTGCGGTCGCCGATAGGGCGAGTGGGGCGGCCCGGGAGATCGGCGCCGCCAACACGCTGACGTTCGCCGAGGGCCTGATCGCAGCCGACAACACCGATTCGACGGGGGTCATCCGGGCGATCAGAACGCCAGTCGACGGCATGAATGCTCTCGTGCTCGGTGCCGGGGGATCGGCGCGAGCCGCGATCTGGGCTCTACATAACGTCGGCGCGGTGGTTGCGGTTTGGAATCGCACCACCGCCAAAGCCGCGTCAGTGGCCGACGAGATGGGCGTGGGGCACCTCGCGGTGGGTGGCGATCGTGTCGATGCAGGGGCCTACGACGTCGTTATCAACGCCACGACGGTGGGTCTCGAGCAGGCTGGCGCACGTGCGCCGGAACCCGCAGACCTAAAGGCGTACCCGGTGGATGCCGATTCGATTGGTGAAAACCAAACGGTGGTGGATCTCGTCTATGGGACCTACGACACGGCCCTCGCGGCGCACTCACGCGAACGCGGGGCACATGTGATCGACGGTCTCGAGGTGTTGGTCCACCAGGGAGCCGCCTCGCTTCTGATCTGGACCGGCATCGAGCCGCCGCTGGAGACGATGCGAAACGCGGCACGTTCGAGCAAAACCAATGGCACCAGAAAATCGCGCAGGACATCTCCAGGCGGTGACCGCCGAGGCTGAGGCCCCGGCGGACGAGGCGCGGCCTGAGGGCGTCGATGGCATCCCCGGCCTGACCGCCCCGCTCGGCCGAGGCAACTCGGCGATGTTCCTGACGGACGTGATCGTCGAGCTTGGCTACGCCAACCGCGAGCGCGTCGACGCGATCATCCAGGAAGCCCGGGCCGCGAACCGCTCGCCCGAAGAGTTGCTGGTCGAACAGGGCCTGATCGACAACGATCAGCTCTCGCGCGCCATCGCAGAGCGCTACGGCCTCGACCACCTCGATCTCAACTCCTTTCACGTCGACATGGGCGCGGCGAACCTGCTGTCGGTGGCCGCCGCGCGCCGCTATCAGGCAGTGCCGGTCGGCTACGTCGACTCGAAGACGCTGCTGGTCGCGCTCGTCGACCCAGCGAACGTCCTCGCGATCGACGACATCCACATGATCACCGGCCTCAACTGCCGTGTGGCCGTTGCGGCCGGCGACGATGTCGAGGCGCTGATTCGTCGTCTCAACTCACTCGAGAGCGCCGTCACGGAGGCCGTCGAGGAGGACGAGGAGATCGAGCTCGGCGACCTCGGTGAGCTGCGCGAGTCCGCCGACGACGCCCCGGTCATCAAGCTCGTGTACTCGATCCTCGGACAGGCCGCGACCGAGGGGGCCTCCGACATCCACTTCGAGCCTCACGAGGAGGACATGCGCGTTCGCTTTCGCGTCGACGGCGTCCTGCACGAGGCCGCGCGCGTGCCGAAGCGCATGGTTTCCGGTGTCGTCTCGCGCATCAAGATCATGAGCGAGCTCGACATCGCCGAGAAGCGGGTGCCTCAGGATGGCCGCGTCGGCGTCAACGTCGAAGGCCGCAAGGTCGACCTTCGCATCGTCACCCTGCCGACCCAGCGCGGCGAGGGAGCAACAATTCGAATCCTCGACAAGGAGCAGGCGCTGCGCTCGCTCGATGAGCTCGGGATGGGCGGCGAGGGCCGCGAGCGCTTCCAGGGCTCGATCAACCACTCCCACGGCTGCGTCCTCGTTACCGGCCCGACCGGCTCGGGCAAGTCGACCTCGCTGTACGCGGCGCTCGCGGAGCTCAACTCGGTCGACCGCAACATCATCACGATCGAGGACCCGGTCGAGTACCGGATCGACGGGGTCACTCAGATGGGAGTGAATCGCAAGGCCGGCCTCGAGTTCGCAACCGGGCTGCGCTCGATCCTCCGCGCCGATCCGGACGTGATCATGGTTGGTGAGATTCGCGACGCCGAGACCGCGCGCATCGCGATCGAATCGGCATTGACGGGCCACATGGTCCTGTCGACGCTTCACACCAACGATGCTCCGGGCACGCTCACCCGCCTCGCAAAGATGGGTATCGAGAGCTTCCTGACCGCCTCCGCGCTCGACTGCGTAGTCGCCCAGCGCCTTGCGCGACAGCTCTGCACCAACTGCAAGCGGCGCACGGTGATTCCGCAGGCAGCTCTGACGGACGCTGGATTTCGAGTCGGGGGAGACCTCGAGGCATACGAGCCTGTGGGCTGCGCGCGGTGCACGCAGAGCGGCTACAAGGGCCGGATCGGCCTCTTCTCGGTGATGGTGATGAGCGAGCGCCTCAAGGAGATGACGATCGACGGCGCCTCCGAGGCTGAGATCACCGAGGTCGCCCGTTCTGAGGGCATGGTCACGCTGCGTGAGGATGGCCTTTTGAAGGTCCGCGCCGGCGTCACCTCGATCGCCGAAGTGGCCCGGGTCTCATCGTGATCGTGCGCCGCTCAAGGTTTGTGTCCCGACTGACGATCTTCCGACCATGAGCATCGACTTCGCATCAGTTCTCGCCCGCATGGTTGAGAACAAGGCATCTGACGTCCATCTCTCCCCGGGCGTGCCACCCGCGATGCGTCTGCGGGGGCAGATCACTCCGATGGAGGACTTCGAGCGGCTGACCCAGCAGGACACCCGCGAGATCGTCTACTCGGTGCTCAACGACGCTCAGCGCAAGCGCTTTGAGAACGAGCGCCAGCTCGACCTGGCCTACTCGATCCCGGGACTCGCTCGCTTCCGCGTCAACGTCTTCTTCCAGCGTGGCGCGATCAGCGCCGCGTTCCGCTTGATCCCGAGCGAGATCCTCGACCTGCGAACCCTGGGGCTGCCGGCGGTGATGTCGGAGTTCACGCGCAAGCCGCGCGGCTTTGTCCTTGTCACCGGCCCGACCGGCTCGGGCAAGTCGACGACCCTCGCATCGATGGTCGACATGATCAACAACGAGCGTCGCGAACACATCCTCACGATCGAGGACCCGATCGAGTTCCTCCATCGGCACAAGAACTGCATCGTCAATCAGCGCGAGATCGGCGCGGACGCGACCGACTTCGCCTCCGCTCTGCGCGGCGCGCTGCGTGAGGACCCCGACATCATCCTCGTCGGCGAGATGCGCGACCTCGAGACGATCTCGACCGCGCTGACCGCGGCTGAGACGGGTCACCTTGTCTTCGCCACGCTTCACACCCAGTCGACCGCGCAGACGGTCGACCGCATCATCGATGTCTTTCCGCCGCACCAGCAACACCAGGTGCGCATGCAGCTCTCGATCGCGCTCCAGGGCGTGGTCACTCAGCAGCTGATCCCGACCGCGGACGGTCAGGGCCGTGCATGTGCGACCGAGATCCTGATCCCGACCCCGGCAATCCGCAACCTGATCCGCGAGGGGAAGACGCACCAGATCTACTCGGCCCTGCAGACCTCCGGCTCAGTCGGCATGCAGACGATGGACGCCAACCTTGCCGCGCTGGTTCGCGAGGACAAGATCACGCGCGCGATCGCCGAGCAGCGGGCCGCGGTCCCCGAGGAGCTGCGCAGGCTGCTCGGGACGGCCGGAACGCCCGGCAACGGTGCAACGGCCTCGATGCCAGCGGCGATGAGCTGAGGAGCTCCCCATGGGCATGTTCACCTTCCGTGCGGTTGACCTGGCCGGCGTCCCCTCGCGTGGCGAGCTCGAGGCGCCCTCGAAGTCGGTCGTCGCCGACCAGCTGCGCCAGCGCGGGCTGATCGTTCTCGACATCTCCGAGCGCCACGAGGCCTTCAAGCTCGAGTCGATCCTGCAGCGCTTCAAGAGCGTGAACATGCGCGAGCTCTCGGTCTTTTCGCGCCAGTTCGCGACGCTAATCGCCTCGGGTATGCCGATGCTGCGATCGCTCTACACGCTTGAGGACCAGACCGAGGACCCGATGCTGAAGCCGGCGATCGGCTCGCTACGGGCCGACGTCGAGGCCGGCAGCTCGCTGCACGCGGCGATGGAGCGCCAGCCCGGAATCTTCTCGCCCCTGTATCGCTCGATGGTTGCGGCGGGCGAGGGCGCCGGTCGCCTCGAACAGTCGCTCGACCGCGTCGCGGATCAGCTCGAAAAGCTCGACGCGCTGAAGCGCCAGGTCAAGTCGGCGATGATGTATCCCGCCGTCGTTTTCGGGGTCGCCCTGCTCGTGATGGTGGTCGTCGTCGCCTTCGTCGTGCCGGTATTCGTCGGCATCTTCGAGGAGATCTCAACGGAGAACGGCGCACCCGCCGACCTGCCGCTGATGACCCAGATCACGGTCGGTATGTCCGATGCGGTGACCAAGGGCTGGTACATCCTGCTTCCCTCCCTTGCCGCGCTCGGCTACCTCTTCGTCCGCTGGAAGAAGACCGATTCCGGTCGTCTGCTGTGGGACCGCTTCAAGCTTCGCCTCCCGGCGAAGATCGGCGACGTGGTCCAGAAGGTCGCGCTCGCTCGCTGGGCGCGCACATTCTCCGGCGCCGTCAGCTCCGGAGTCCCGATCCTCCAAGCCGTTGAGATTTCCGGCGAGACAGCCGGCAACGCGGTCATTCAGAACGCGATGGCCGACGTCTACACCTCGGTCAAGAATGGCGGCTCGATCGCGCGCCCGCTCGAGGAGAACTCCGTCTTCCCCCCGATGGTCAGCCACATGGTCGCCGTCGGTGAGGAATCCGGACAGCTCGAGGCGATGCTCGAGAAGATCGCCGACTTCTACGACGCCGAGGTCGACGCCAAGGTCAAGGCCCTGACGTCGCTGATCGAGCCGATCATGATCGTCGTCGTCGGCGTCGTCGTCGGCTTCATTGTCATCTCGATGTACCTGCCGATCTTCAGCCTCTACGACAAGATCCGCTAGCGAGCGACGCCGCGCCCGGGGCCGTAGGTAGCCTCCGGTCGATGGGCTGCCTGGCCGTTCTTCTCGCCTTTTTCTCGCCGCGGCTGGCGCTGTTCGCGCTGTGGCTGTTCGGCGACCTCCTGGGGCGCGCGTTCGACGACTGGTACGTGCCGCTGCTCGGGTTCTTCCTGTTGCCATGGACGACGCTTGCCTACGCCGTGATGTGGAGTTCGGGCAACCGGGTCGAGGGGTTCGACTGGTTCATCGTCGGCCTGGCGTTCTTGGTCGACCTCAGCTCCTGGTCGCAGAGCGGGCGCATCGGCCGCCGCCCCCGCGCAAGGCACTAGCGACGCGAACTAGCCGAGGATGAGGTCCGCGGCGGTGCGCAGCGTGCCGACGTCGCCGGCGACGAGGATCGTCGTCACGAACGAGTCGCGCCAGGCCTCGAGGTCGTGGCGGATCTTGTCCTCGGGGCCGATGAGCGACATCTTCTCGATCAGCTCGAACGGGATCTCGGCCGCAGCCTCGTCCTTTTTGCCGGAGAGGTAGAGGTCCTGGACGGTCTCGACCATGTCCTCATAGCCCATGCGAATCGGGACGTTGGCGTGGAAGTTCTTGCCCTTGGCCCCCATGCCTCCGAAGTAGAGGGCGTAGTAGTGGCGCAGCGCGTCGGCGGCGCCCTCAACGTCGTCGGAGATCACCATTGGCACCATCGCCGTGACCTCGAAGTCATCGGCCGTGCGACGGGCACCCTCGCGAGCGAAGCCCTCGGCCAGGGACTCCGTGTAGATCTCCTGGTGGTAGGGAGAGAGCAGCATCGCCATCCAGCCGTCACAGAGCTCGGCGCCCATGGCGATGTTCTTTGGACCCTCGGCCGCGAGAAAGATGGGGATGTCCTCGCGCAACGGGTGAATCGAGGACTTCAGCGGCTTCCCAAGACCAGTGCCTTCGGGATAGGGGAGGGGGTATGCCGGGCCGTCGGCGGTGACCGGGCCTTCGCGCTTCCAGATGTCGCGCAGGATCGCGATGTACTCACGGGTACGTGCGAGCGGCTTCGCGAACGGCATCCCGTACCAGCCCTCGACCACCTGCGGCCCGGATGCGCCGATACCGAGAATCATCCGGCCCCCGGAGAGATGATCGAGCGTCATCGCCGCCATCGCGGTTGCCGCGGGCTGGCGCGCCGAAAGCTGCATGATCCCAGTGCCCAGGCGGACGTTCTTGGTCTGCGAGCCCCACCATGCGAGCGGCGTCAGCGCGTCTGAGCCGTACGCCTCAGCACACCAGATCGAATCCACCCCGAGGCTGTCGGCCTCGGCGATCGCCTCGACCACTCCCGGCGGCGGGCCCTTTGACCAGTAACCGGTGTTGTAGCCAAGCTTCAGTGAACTCAAGAGACGCGGATCCTAGAGGCTTGACATGTGCCCGCAACGCATCTCGCCCGGTGCTTCGACGGCGTGGCGCGGTCGCGTCGAGGTTTAGAGGCGCGTCGATGCCGCGGATCATGAGCAGCGCGCCGAGGGCTGCGAACACGAGGGCGGCGATGATCGCGCCGTAGCGGTCGAGAAACCTGCGGATCGCCTCAAGCACCCGTGTGGCGCGATCGGGTGCCAGTGTGCGGACCAGGATCGGAATGCCAAGCGGCGCGAGGATGACGAGGTCGGAGATCGCCAGGGCGACGACACGATCGGCTCGCGCAAGACCCGCGTTCGAGATCTCGTGCAGCAACGGCACGTACGCGGCGATCGCCGAGGTGTCGCTGGCCATCATCACGGCGCCAAGGCCGAAGCACGCAAGTGGCCCGATTCGCCCGATCAGCCGGCTTGCTCCGGCCTCGCCACCGCGACGAACGAATGTGAGCACGGCGGCGCCAAGCATGAGCGCGCCGAAGCCGATGTCGATCCACCCGTAGAGCGTGCCACGGGGCCCGAACGTCTCCGTGTGATTGGCAAAGACGGTGAGAAAGAGGACCCCGGCAACGATCAGCACCGACGCGAAGCCCGCGAAGAACGACCACGCTCGCGCGAGCGGCCGATCCGGTGCCGTCAGTACGAGGACGATCAAGGTGATCACGACGGGGTTCGCCGCCGCGGCGACCATCAGCGGAAACGAGCGAGCGAGGAGCTCAAGCACGTTGCTCAGGGGGTGACGACGATCGTTGCGACCACGCCTGGCGGGTCGACCAGCCGCACCGCAAAGCGGCCCGTGTCGAACGGAAACACATCGAGCGTCGCCGGGAAGTCCGGGTCGACGTTCTCAAAGTCGCCGAACTCCTCGATCTCGACGATGTTGGCGACGGGCGAGGTGACCGTCAGGCGCAGCTCGTCTCCGAGGTGCATGCGGATCGTTGCCGGTCGGGCCGCGTCGGCCGCGACGCGCCGCGTGATCAGCCGGCCCTCGTTAGCCGTGGTGGCGTTCGTGGCCGTCGTAGTCGACGACGTGGACGTTTGATCCCCCGTGCCGGGCTCCTCGAGCGGGATCAAAGCGACGAGGATGCTGGAGAACACCAAGACGAAGAGCATCGCGAGAATCAGGCGGCGAGCGGCCATCCGAGCAGCTTAGGGGCGGATTTCGCGGATTCCGCACCATGCGGCTGGTGGGTACATCCGTCCAGACTGGGGGCCAGCCCCTATGCGCAGCTAAAGCTCACCCGCAATCCGACCGATAGCTGCGCTTGAAAGGCCAGTGCCTTGGCGATAAAGGCAAATCCGTCGTGAGGCGGAGGCGCAAAGCCACGGGGCTCAAAAAGGAGTCAGCCGGGCTACCGCCGGGGTCACGCAAAAGAGGGATTCCGACCGGCTATAGCCCGGGGCTCTGGCGCAAAGCAAATCGAAGTACCCAGGAGGTACCTCATGATCGACAAGCTCCGCGTCAGGGCACAAAGCGAATCGGGCTTCACGCTCGTCGAGCTTTTGGTCGTGATGCTCATCATCGGTCTGCTGGCCGCGATCGCCATCCCGGCGTTCTTCAACCAGCGAAACAAGGCCAATGACGCCAGCGCCAAGGAATCGGTTCGTACGGCTCAGACCGCACTTGAGACCTACGCAACCGACAACAGCGGTGCATACACGGGCGCGACCGTCACGGGCCTGCAGGGAATTGAGGGCGCCGTGCCCCCGACCTGCGACTCGTCCTCGTCCAACGCTCCGTGCATCAGCGCGCTGACCGTCGGCGCCAACAACTACACGGTGACCGTTCGCGCGAAGACGACGCTGAACACATACAGCATCACCCGCGCCTCGAGCGGCGCAATCACCTACCCCTGCACCGTCAGCGGGACCGACCGTGGCGGCTGCCCCGGCTCGGGCACCGCGGCAGGGTCCTGGAACTAACGATCCAGGCCTAAACGATTCGGACGGGGGCGGCTTCGGCCGCCCCCGCTTGTTCTGACACCTTGCTCTTGCAACGTGGGGACGGGGCATCGCACAGCGAAAGCGACGGCTGAGAGGTCGTCGTTTTCGTTTGCAGCCCTCAAGAGCCTGGCCCGATCTGCCGAAACGGTCACCTGAGGACCTCTCTTCATGCACGCACGCCTGCCCAAGCTCGAAGCACCATGCGCCCGCCTCCGCAGCGAGGACGGAGTCACCCTGGTGGAGGTGCTTGTCAGCATCCTCCTGGTTGGCCTGATCGCGCTTTCGTTCATGGGCCTCGATGCGGTCGGGCGCACCAGCGCCGACCAGCGCCGCGTCGCGCAGGCCACTCAGGTCGCCCAGCAGGATCAGGAGCGGCTGCGCGGCATGTCCGCCGACCAGTTGGCGACGCTCAACCAGACCCGGACAGTCACGCTCGACGGCACCACATACACCGTCACCTCCACAGGCAAGTATCAGAGCGCCACCTCGGGCTCGGACAGCTGCGCCTCATCCGCGTCGGCGGCCGACTACGCGAAGGTCATTTCCTCGGTCAACTGGCCCAACAACCGGCGCTCGGCCGTGGTCCAGCAGAGCATCATCACGCCGCGGGTCGGCGGTTCCCTCGTCGTCCAGTCGATCGACCAGGGTGCGGTCGGCCTCGCCGGCGCGACCGTGACCGCGACCGGCACCGACGACGACACCCAGCATGTCGTGCGCAGCGGCGCTACCGACAGCGGCGGCTGCGTCATCTTTGGCTCGCTTCCCGTGGGGGCGTACTCGGTTTCGACGAGCCTCTCGGGGTATCTCGACTCGACCGGCAATGCGATGCCTACGAGCTCGATCACGACGACTCCTGGCAGCTCGACCAACCTCACCGTCCGTCTCGGCCAACCCGGCAAGATTCGCGCCACCTTCACTGGAGTGACCGGCAGCAGCTCCGTCGTTGCAGCCCGGGCACCAGCGATCTCGTGGGTCAACCCGAACATGTCGACCGCCGGCATCTTCGACCCTTCGGCCAACGAAAACACCGCGCTTGAGACCGGGCAGACGATCTTCCCGTACATCACGACGTCGCCGACGACGTTCACCAACAACTACACGGTCTACGCGGGCAAGTGCGCCTCGGCACTGCCCCCGACCAACTCCAATCAGCAGTCCTATGCGACGGTCCCGCCGGGCGGCACGGCGACATCGACGAGCAACGGTGCGGTGACGGTGAAGATGCCCGTGATCAATGTCTCGGTCACCTACAACGGCAGCGCCGTCAAGCCGACCGGGATTACCCTGCGCGATGCCTGCACCGACACGTGGACGCCGACGATCTCGAGCTCGGGAACGAAGCCGACCACCGGCTGGCTTGCCTATCCCGGCCAGCCCTACGGCAGCGGCTACACGGTCTGCGCTGACTACAAATACAACAGCTCGAGCTACCGCAAGAGAACCGCGACGGTCAACAACACGAGCTTCACCGCGTCCAACGGAAACACGGTCACGATCGCGATTCCGAACAGCAGCAACTCGACCTACCAGGGGCAGTGCTGATGCGCGCGCGAGCGGCGCTTACGCGAGTCGCCCGCGAGGAGTCGGGCTTGACCCTGGTCGAACTACTGACGGTGATGGTCATCTCGATCATCACGGCGATCGCCCTCTTCAGCTTCCAAGACCTCGTCCTGCGCCAGACGAACCGAGTCTTTGCCCACGTTGACGCGACCCAGGACGCGCGGACAGCGATCGAGAAGATCGAGAGCCGGCTGCACTCCGCGTGCGTCGCCGAGGGCGTCACTCCCGTGCTCGCAGGAAGCGATGACGACACGCTGAACTTCATCAGCAAGTACGGCTCGGCGGCCGCGCTCACCCCCGACAAGCACACGATCGAGTTGACTGGGACGAACCTCGTCGACACGACGTACTCCCTTGCGAGCGGAACCACGCCATCGACCTGGGTCTTCTCGTCGACCGCCTCGACGAATCCGCCGCCGCAGACGATCCTCAGCAACGTCACGGCGGCTCCCGGCAAGAGCGCCTTCACCTACTACGGCTTCGGCGTTGCCAAGGACTCGTCGGGAAACAACTACATCGACACCGCGGGCAACCCCTACTACATGTTGCTCGACGGGCTCTCGACGCTGCCCTCCAACATCCGTACGAGCGGCGGGAGTTCCGTCCCCGATGGGACGATGCCCGCCAACTCGCCGAGTCCGCTGCCGGTGCCGCTGTCCTCACTGGGCGCCCAGGGCACTGCGGCCGTTGCAATCAACCTTCGCGTCGACGCGGACGGTGGTCTCGGCTCCAATCCGAACAACTCAACCGCGCCGGTGACGGTCAGCGACTCGGTAGTCCTGCGGATCACGCCGGTCCCGAGCGATAACAACCAGGGGGTACCGCCGCCATGCGAGTGAACGCCATTCTTATGAGGCTCCGACGCCGCGCCGCGGACGAGAGCGGCTTCACGATGATCATCGCGATGATGGTCCTGACGATCGTCACCCTGCTGATCGGGGCGGCGTTCGTTGCGGCCAACGGCGACGTCGACAACTCGCGCCACGACCTCGACGGCAAGCGCGCCTACTACTCGGCGCGCGCCGGCCTCAACCGCTTCCTGTACCTGCTCAACAAGAACAACGAGCTCTGGCAGACCTGTCCGTCGCAGGCGACCACCGCCGTGCCAGGCTCGAGCGGCCAGACCTATTCCTACGCACCGCTGCCCGCCAACGGGCAGGCGGCATGCACAACCTCCAACCCGGTCGGCACCTTCATCGACATCAGCACCGGCAGCTTCCGGATGCGCTTCACCGGAGCATCGAACGGGGTCACGCGCTCGATCGTCGCCCAGTTCAAGCGCCGGTCGCCGCTCGACTACCTCTACTACTCCAAGTACGAGACCCTCGATCCCAACACATACGACGACCCTGAGAACTATCAGGACTGCGCGGCGTTCATTCGCGATGGCCGGCCCTCCAAGTGCGGGTACATCCGCTGGGTCACAGGCGACGAGATCAACGGCCCTCTATACACGCAGGATCAGTACGTCATCTGCGGGTCGCCGACGTTCGGTCGACCCGGCAAGAGCGACACGATGCAATCGGCGGCACCGATTCCGACGATCTCGATCTGCGGCGGCAGTCCGACGTACAACACACCGACCGGAGGTCCGCTCGGCGACGCCGGCACGATCGATCCACCGTCCGACAACACCAACCTGCTCCCGTACGCCCAGGCCAATGGCAAGGTCTACACGGGCAAGACGACGATCACGCTCAACGGGACAACCGCGTCGATCTCGAACGCCAGTGTTTCCGGCGGGACCCCGCAGACGGTCAGCCTCATCAACTTCCCGATCATCTACGTCACCAACGACAGCGGCTGCTCGGCTACCTACACGCCGTACTTCGGCGGCTCGAGCAACTACACGAGCGGGTCGACGTGCGGCAACGTCTTCATCTCGGGCACGTACAGCACGTCGATCACGATTGCCGCGGCCAACGACATCGTGCTCAAGGGCAGCATGACCACGAACCTGGCTGGCTCGGCCGTGGCCGGCCTGGTCGCCAACAACTTCATCCGAGTCATGCATGGCGTCGATGACGATCGAGAAGACTATCCGAACGACTGCGAAGGCGCCGACAACCTCTCTAGCTACACGCATCCGGGAATTCGCATCGACGCAGCGATCCTTGGCCCTGCAGCACTCGTTCATCGTCGACAACTACGACTGTGGTGACCCGATCTCAGACAGCCTCAACGTCAACGGCGCGATCGCTCAGATCTTCCGCGGAACGGTCGGCACCGGTGGTAGCGGTTGGATCAACTCCGGCTACCTGAAGAACTACAACTACGACGACCGACTCGCAGTGCTGCAGCCTCCGTACCTGTTCGACCTCGCTTCGTCGGCTTGGCGCGTGATCCGCGAGACGAGCTGCACCGTCGGCGCTTCAGACCCGGCGCTCGCCTGCTAGCCGGGCGACGCCGCCTGAGCCGAAAGTAGGCTGGCGCGACGATGGCGGCCTGGGCACTACTCGCGTTCGTGGCGGGCGCTCTCGTCGGCAGCTTCGGCACCGTAGTGGCGCACCGCGTGCCCCGCAAGGAGGATTTCGTCACGGGCCGATCGCGCTGCCCCGGCTGTGATGCGATCGTCGGCGCCCAGGACAACATCCCAATCGTCTCATGGCTCTTGCTGCGCGGCCGCTGTCGCGCCTGTGGCGAGCCGATCTCGGCGCGCTACCCGCTGGCGGAGGCTGGGCTCGGGCTCCTTTGGGCGGGCACCGTCCTCGCCCTTGGAACCGAGGACACGGGCGAGCTCGTGCTTGGGCTGGTGCTCTGCACGATCCTGATGGTGGTCACGCTGACCGACCTCGAGCTGAGGCTGATACCCAACACGATCGTTGGTTTTGGCGCGCTTGCCGGCATCGCGATCGTCCTCGCCTTCGACCTGGGTGAACTGGATGAGCGAGCGTTGGCCGTGGGAATCGCCGGCGGCACCCTGTTCGCCCTGGCGCTCGCGGTCCCGCGTGGGATGGGGATGGGCGACGTGAAGCTGGTCGCGATGATGGCGATCTATCTCGGCCGCTCGATCCTGCCGGCGATCCTGGTTGGTTGCATCGTCGGCGTGATCGTCGGCGCGACCCTGGCCAGGCGTGAGGGTGCGGGCGCGCGCAAGTACGCGATCCCGTTCGGCCCGTTTCTGGCTCTGGGAGGCGTGATCGGCCTCTGGTTCGGGGCTGACCTCGTCGACTGGTACCTGGACACGTTCACCAGCCGCTGAGCGTCGCGCAAGTTCTGGCCCAGTCGCTCGTGTGCATCGCTCAAGTCCTGGGCGGCGACGGTCGATGCTCTTTCCGGAAGGCATCAAATGGACTTCGCCACGCTCAAGAACACGGAAATCAAGTTGCCCAAGCTCAATCGCGGGGGCAAGCCGAAGTCGGGTGGAAAGACCAAGGGCGTCAAGGGCGTCGTTGGTCTCGACATCGAGTCGGCCAGCGTCGCTGCAACCGAACTGCGCGTTAACGGCGGGGTTCAGGTCTCGAGCTTTGGACTTGCGCCACTCGGCGCCGGCGTGTTTCGCGACGGCGAGGTGCAGGAGCCGGCTGAGCTTGGCGACGCGATCAAGGACCTCTTTGGCGCCCGCAAGCTTCCCCGCGACGTCCGTCTCGGGATCGCCAACCAGCAGGTTGCGGTCCGCACGCTCAGCCTGCCGAAGATCGGTTCCAACAGCGAGCTTGACGCGGCAGTGCGCTTCGCCGCTCAGGAGCACATCCCGATGCCGCTTGACCGCGCTGTGCTCGATTGGCAAATCGTGCCGACGCCGCCGAATCCAGACGGCTCGCCAACGACGACGGTCGAGGTCGTCGTGGTTGCCGCGCGGCGCGAGATGCTCGAACCCGCCGTCGAGGCCGTTCGGCGCGCCGGTCTGCGGCTCGTCGGCATCGACCACTCCTCTTTCGCGCTGATCCGCGCGCTGGGTCGCCCCGGCAGCGTGGCCCCCGATGGTGCGCAGCTTGTCGGCCAGCCGACCCCGCTCGAGCCGGATCCCACAACCGGGTTCGACCCCTCGCTCATGGAGGGACGTCTCTACGTCAACCTCGGCGACATCACAAACCTCGCGTTTGCCCGCGGCACAGCATGCATCTTCAGTCGCGTTCTCAACTTCGGCACCGAGGGCATCGCCCAGAGCCTTTCCGAGAAGAGCGGCCTGACGCTCGATCACGCGCGTCAGTGGCTCATCCACGTTGGTCTCGAGGCGCCGATCGGCGAGATCGAGGGCGACCCCCAGATCGTCGCCAGCACCCGGGAGGCGCTTGTCGCAGGATCGGCCAGGCTGGTGGAGGAGCTTCGCCGCTCGCTTGAGTACTACGCAACCCTCGAGGAGTCGGCCCAGATCACGAGCGTCACCGTCTCGGGCTCTGGCGTCTCGATTCCGGGTCTTGTCGACCAGCTTCGCACCCAGCTTCCGCTGCCTCTCGAGGCCGCGATCCCCGGCCCGCTATCGAACGCTGCCGGCGTCGCAGCGGGACGTCTGACCCTGTCATACGGACTGGGGCTGGAGGACTAGCGATGCGCCCGCTCAACCTCACCCCTCCCGAGGATCGCCGCGGCGACAGCGCGCCGCTGCGCGCAGGCATCCTCTCCTACGTGGTCGTGGGCGTCCTCGCGGCCGGCCTGCTGGCCGTCGTCGCGCTGGTCCTCACGTCGAACAGCATTAACGCGAAGAGCTCGGAGCTCGCCAGCCTGCAGTCACGCCAGGTGGTCGCTCAGCAACAGGCCGCGGCGCTCGCCCCTTACAACGACTTCGCCACCCTCTCGTCCAGCCGCAGCGCCACCGTCTCTGAGCTCGCAAAGAGCCGCTTCGACTGGGAGCGCATTCTTCAGGAGCTCGCGCTCGTGATCCCGGACGACGTAATGCTCGAGTCGATCACAGGCACCGCAACCGCCGACGCCAACGCTGCCGCTGCGGCCGACACCGGCTCCAGCAGCGCCGTCACCGGACCGTCGCTCGAGCTCGCCGGCTGTGCCAACGGCCAGGAGGGCACCGCGCGCCTGCTTGCTGCGCTGCGCGACATCGACGGTGTCACCCGCGTGGGCATGCAGAGCTCCACCCTGAGCGAGAGCGAGACTGGGCCAGGAGCGTCGGACAGCACGGCCAGCGGCTGCGATAGCCCGCGCGCGGCAAACTTTCAGATCACGGTCGCCTTCGATGCCGTCCCGACGGCAGCGCCGGCAGTGACCGACCCAGCGGTCGTCCCGGCAGAGACGCCGGTGACGCCGGCCCCGGCCCCGGAGGGAACTGCAACACCGACCAGCGATGGCGGCGTGGCCGAGACGCAGGGCGAGCAGCAGGGCGCGGTCGAGTCGGCCGACGACCAGACTCGCGAGTCACGAAACGGTGCTGACGCCGTGGGAGTGGGTGGTGGCGAATGAAGTCGAGTGATCGGACAATTCTTGCCGTCGTCGCCTGCGTGGGGCTGGTCGCGGCCTTCTGGTTCGTGGTCCTGGCGCCCAAGCGCGAGGAAGCTTCGGATCTCTCCGCCAAGGTGTCGTCGCTGCAGTCGCAGGTGGCTCAGCAAGAGCTCGAAGCCTCGACGGCAGGCGCCGCAGAGACCGACTTCAAGTCCAACTACCGCAAGCTGGTCACGCTCGGCAAGGCCGTCCCGGTCGACGCGGACACGCCGAGCCTGCTGACGCAGCTTCAGACGCTCTCGACCCGCTCGGACGTCGCCTTCCAAAGCATCACGCTTGGCGGCGGCACGGCGGCAACCGCCGCTGCGCCGTCCACGAGTCTCACCGGCGAGACGCTGGTAGCCGGCGAGGCGACCGAGGCGAGCGCATCTCTGCTGCCGATCGGTGCGACCGTCGGAGCAGCGGGCCTGCCGATCATGCCGTACACGATGGAGTTCGACGGCGCCTTCTTCGATATCGCGGACTTCTTCGGCGAGATCGACGCGATGGTCAACGTCGGCGAGGGCGACCAGGTGTCCGTCGACGGCCGGCTGCTGACGATCAACAACTTCACCATGGTTCCCGTCGAGGGCACCGGCAACAAGCAAATCCTCGAGGTCTCGGTCGACGCGACCAGTTACCTCTCGCCGGCTGACCAGGGCGTCACCGGCGGCGCGACCCAGAGCGGCCCGCTGGCGACACCGGTCCCAGCCGTTGAGCCGAGCGCGTCAGAGCCGGTGACCCCGGCGGTGGTGGGACAATGAACACCAAGGCCCCACGCTTCTTGAACGACATCTATCGCGATCTGCGCGACCGGCACCTCCTGGTCCCGGCGGTGGCACTCATCGTCGCCCTGATCGCGGTCCCGGTGTTGCTGCGAAAGCCCGCCGAGGTGGTGCCGCCTGCAGCCGTGCCGGCGGTTTCGTCCAACTCGTCCGCCGTGACGTCCGCCGTCCTGGTCGACGACACGGTTGACGTTCGCGACTACCGCAAGCGACTGGCCAAGCTCAAGTCCAAGAACCCCTTCGAGCAGCACTTCGGCGTCGACCAGGGCGTCTCCGGCAACGGCGGCGGCAGTGGCGATCAGGCCACGACGACCGACACCGGCACCGAGCTGCCCGCGGCCCCGGATGACACCGGCGCCGCGCCGGCACCCGCCCCCACGGCACCGGCGGACACCTCTCCCAGCCCCGATGTCTCGGGCGGCGCCCCGACGGATACGGGTTCCCCGGGTGACACGGCCGCCGAGCCGGACGACACAAAGCCGGTCCAGCCGGAGGTCCGCTTCTATGCCGGCCGCGTCGACGTCACCGTGGGGCCGATCGGCAAGGGCAAGGACATCGACAACGTCAAGTACCTGACCTTCCTCCCGGATGACGACGCGCCGATTGCTGCCTTCATTGGCCTGACCGGCCGTGGCGAGGGCGAGGGCGCCGTGTTCGCGCTCACCAGCCTCGCCGAGGTCGGCAAGGGCGATGGTCGCTGCGCACAGCAGAAGCCCGCCCCCTGTCAGTTCTTGACGCTCAAGCCGGGCGAGTCGCGATACATCAAGTACGAGGGCAAGACCTACCGCCTCAACGTGCGCGCGACCGACATCGTCCGGGTCCCGGACCCGCGCGGCCAGAGCGCTGACAGCAACGGCGGAACCGCGGACGAGTAGCCGAACGGCTGCTGGCGGCGTCGTCGCCTAGCCTTGGCGCCGCAATGGCGCTGCGTTTCACAACTGCAGGCGAATCGCACGGCCCCGGGCTGACCGCGATCGTCGAGGGTCTCCCGGCCGGACTCGAGATCGACCGTCAACGGATCGATAGCGACATGGCGCGTCGCCAGCTCGGCCACGGGCGCGGCGGGCGCATGAAGATCGAGAAGGATTCGGTCGAGGTTCGCTCGGGGATCCGCCACGGGCGCACGCTCGGCAGCCCGATCGCGCTGCTCGTCGCCAACCGCGATTACGCCAACTGGGAAGAGCGGATGAACCCGTGGCCCGTGGATGCCGAGGTCGAGGAGTCACACCTACCGCGGCCGGGCCACGCTGACCTCGTTGGCGCTCAGAAGTACGGCTTTCGCGATGTCCGCAACGTGCTCGAGCGCGCCAGCGCGCGGGAGACCGCGGCGCGGGTTGCCGCAGGCGCGATCGCCAAGGAGTTCCTGCGGGCTCTCGGTGTGAGCGTCCACAGCCATGTCCTGCGTATCGCGTCGGTGGAGGCAACCGAGCTCGGCGAGCTGACTCCCGAGAGCTTCTCAAACGTCGACGAGTCTCCGGTGCGCTGCCTTGACCCCAAGGCCGAGGTGGAGATGATCGACGAGATCAACCGGCTGCGAAAGGCAAACGAGAGCCTCGGGGGAGTCTTTGAGGTGCGGGCGTTCGGGCTCGTGCCCGGGCTCGGATCGCACGTCGCCTGGGACGAGAAGCTCGACGGTCGCCTCGCGCATGCTGTCGTCTCGATCCAGGCGGTCAAGGGCGTTTCGGTCGGTGAGGCCTGGGAGGTCGCGGCAACTCCGGGCTCCGAGTCACACGACGAGATCTTCTGGAACGCCGAGCGCGGCTACTTTCGCGAGACCAACCGCGCTGGCGGCGTCGAGGGCGGCATGTCGAACGGCGAACCCCTGGTGGTCCGCGCGGCGCTGAAACCGATCTCGACACTGACAAAACCGCTGCGCTCGGTCGACACCGAGACGAAGGAGCCGGCGCAGGCGATGCGCGAGCGCACCGACTCGACCGTGGTTCCGGCGGCGGGGGTCGTCGGAGAGGCGATGGTCGCTTTGGTGCTCGCGCGGTGTTATCGCGAGAAGTTCGGCGGTGACCACATCGATGACGTTCTCGCCGCCGTGGAGGCGTACCGGGAGCGGATCGATTGGCGCCGCTAGGAGAACCCGAACGCAAACTCGTCTTCGTCGGCTTCATGGGCGCCGGCAAGTCGAGGGCCGCGCATGCTGCCCGGCGCGCGGGGCTGGAGACCGTCGACGCCGATCTCGAGCTCGAGCGCGAGCTCGGTCGGCCGATCGCCGAGTTCTTCGACGCCGAGGGCGAGGCTGAGTTCCGCCGTCGCGAGGCCGAGCATGTGGTCGCGCTGCTTGCACGTGGCGGCGTCGACGCGGTGGCCCTCGGCGGTGGCGCTGTGGAATCGCCCGAGGTCCGAGAAGCGCTCGGCGAGCATGCGGTGGTCTGGCTCGACGTCGACGCGAAGGTGGCATGGGAGAGGGTCGAGGGCTCGAAGCGGCCGCTCGCTCGCGATCGCGAACGGTTCGCCGCCCTGCACGCCAAACGCGTCGGGCTCTACGAGGCCGTGGCAAAGGCCATCGTTCCCGGTAAGGGCGCGGTGGTCGAGCGCGCGCTCGACTCGTTGCTTGCGCTGCGGTCGATGCCGGCCGGAACGCGGATGGCGTGGGCCCAAAGCAGCTCCGGCGACTACCCCGCATTTGTGGGCCGCGGGCTCCTCGGAGCGATGCACCCCCGAGGAGAGGGCCGCAGCTTCATGATCACCGACTCGGTGGTGGGCGGCCTCTACCGCGACGCGGTCGGGCCGGTCAGCGGCTCAATCGAGGTTGCGGCTGGCGAGCAGTCGAAGTCGCTTGGCGAGGTGGAGCGCGTCCTGCGCGAGCTCGCCGCGCTGGGCGCGACCCGAGCCGATCACGTCCTTGCCCTCGGCGGTGGGGTGGTCGGCGATCTCGCCGGGTTCTGCGCTGCCGTCTATCAGCGCGGAATCGGCGTCGTGCAGGTGCCGACCACGCTGGTCGCTCAGGTCGACTCCGCCTATGGCGGTAAGACCGGGGTCGACCTGCCGGAAGCCAAGAACTACGTGGGGGCGTACCACCTTCCAGAGGCGGTGCTGGCCGATCCCGAGACGCTGTCAACCCTGCCGGCGGCCGAACTCGCCGCCGGCTTCGTCGAGGTTCTGAAGACCGCCCTGATCGCGGGCGGGGGTCTCTGGGAGCGCGTGCGCAAGCTGGACGCGCTCGATGTGCGCTCGCTCGACCCGTTGATCTTCGCCTGCGTTCGAACCAAGCTTGCGATCGTCGCGGCCGATGAGCGCGACGGCGGGCTGCGCCAGGTGCTCAACCTTGGCCACACGGTGGGCCACGCGATCGAGTCCGCCTCGCAGTACACGCGCTATCGCCACGGCGAGGCGGTCGGCCTTGGATTACTGGCCGCCTTGGACCTCTCGGGGGCGGGGGAGCTGCGCGATGAGGTCGAGGCGATTCTGCGCCGCTTCGGGCTGCCTGTCGTGATCGATCCCGAGATCGACATCGAAGCGGTGTTGGAGGCCGTTGGGCGCGACAAGAAGCGCACAGCCGAGGGCGTCGGCTTCGTTTTGTGCTCGGCTCCGGGCGAGCTCAGCGTCGGACAGCTGATCGAGCCGGATAGGGTGCGTGGCGCCGTGGAGATTCTCTACTGATGGGTGGCTCGCATAACCGGATCGAGGTGCTGAATGGCGTCAACCTCGACATGCTCGGGCGGCGGCCATCCGATCACTACGGCGGGCTTTCCCTATCCCAGCTGGAACAGGAGATCCGCCGAGGTGCCGACGACCTCGGTCTCACGGTGAGCATGTTCCAGACCAACAGCGAGGCCGAGTACGTGGAGCGCCTGCATCGGATTGCCGACATCGCAGACGGTGCGATTCTGAATCCGGGTGCGTGGACCCATTACAGCTGGGCGATTCGCGACGCGCTTGAGATCGCCGGCGTGCCGGCGGTCGAGGTGCATCTCTCCGACGTCCAGTCGCGGGAGATCTGGCGCCGGCAGTCGGTTCTCGACGGTCTCGTCGTCGGTGTCGTCTCCGGAAAGGGCCCGGATGGATATCGCGAGGCGCTCGCCCTCTTGAAGGAAGAGCTCAAGGGGTGACCGTTCCCGCGGACCGTGCCGAGCGACTTGCTGGCGTCGTGGCAGAGCAGGAGCTCGACCAGCTGATCGTCGCGGACCTTGTCCGGCCCGGTGATTCCGGCCCCGATGCTGCCGCGAGCACCCGCTGGCTCACGGGCTTCACCGGGACCAGCTCGATGGCGGTCGTCGGCCCGCAGGCGCGGCTGTTCATCACCGACTTTCGCTACGACGAGCGCGCGGCCAACGAGGTCGAGCCCGCCTTTGAGAGGGTGATTGCCGGGGCGAAGATGCTGTCGGAGCTCGCATCGCGCCTCAAGGGTCGAGTGGGCTACGACGACGGCGCCACGAGCGTGGCCAACCTGCGAAAGCTCGAGGCCGAGCTGCCGGAGGGAGTCGAGCTCGTCGCCACGTCGGGCCTGGTTGAGGGCCTGCGCCGGCGCAAGGACCCGGACGAGATCAAGCTCATCGCCGAGGCTGCGCGGCTCGCCGACGAAACCTATGAGGCGGTCGCTGCCGCGGGCCTCGCCGGGCGCACCGAGCGTGAGGTCGCGGCCGCCGCCCATGCCCGGATCCGCGAGCTCGGAGGTGAGCCGTCGTTTCCGGCGATCGTCGCTGCTGGCCCGAACGGGGCATTGCCGCATGCCGAACCCTCCGATCGGGAGATCGAGGCAGGCGAGCTGGTGGTTTGGGACATGGGCGCGCTCGTCGACGGCTACTGCTCGGACTGCACTCGCACGTTCGCCGCGGGCGAGCCCGACACCGAGGCTCGCGAGGCCTACGAGCTGGTTTTGGCTGCGCAGCTGGCTGGGCTCGACGCCGTGCGTGCCGGGGTCAGCGGTGCCGACGCGGACGAGGCCGCTCGGGCCGTCATTCGCGGGGGCGGGCACGGTGACCACTTCGGCCACGGGCTCGGACACGGCGTTGGCCTCGAGGTCCACGAGGCCCCGCGGCTCGGACAGAGCTCCGAGGACGTGCTGATGGCCGACGAGGTCGTGACGGTGGAGCCAGGCGTTTACGTCCCGGGGCGCTTTGGCATCCGCATCGAGGACCTCGTCGTCGTTACGGAGGACGGTCATCGCAATCTCAGCTCGCTCGACAAGGGGCTTCGAGTCGTCGGTTGACGGGTAGCGCCCGGGTAGCGATACAGAAAGCGAGGGAATCCGATGGCAATTACGGTCGAATCCAACAGTCTCAGAAATGGTGAACGCGTTCCCGACGAGCACGCGTTCGGCGTGCCGGACGGCGCAGGCAAGGCGGCGGCTGAGGGTGGCAACCGCAGCCCGCACCTGCGCTGGTCGGGCCACCCGGATGGCGCAGAGTCTTTCGCGCTCATCGTCTACGACCCCGACGTCCCAGCCGATGCGTCCGATGTGAACTCCGACGAGACGACGCTCGACGAGAGCCGTGCGCGCGCCGATTTCCCGCATTGGCTGCTCGTCGATATCCCGGCCGACGTCACCGAGCTGCCAGAGGGTGCGGGCTCGACCGAGATCGTGGTCGGCGGCAAGCCGACCGGTAAGACCGAGCACGGGGTCACCGGTGTGAACGGCTACACCGACTTCCTGGCCGAGGATCCGGACATGCAGGGGACCTACGGCAATTACGACGGTCCCTTTCCGCCGTGGAACGACGAGCGCCTGCACCACTACCACTTCGTCATCTACGCGCTCGACGTGCCGAGCCTCGGGCTCGACGGCGACTTCACGCTCGACGATGTGCGCTCGGCGATGGAGGGACACGTCCTCGACGAGGGCGAGCTCGTCGCCACCTACACGCTCAAGGAGGACCTCCTCTAGGGGGCGGAACTAGCGCGAGAGGTCGACGTCTGGGTCGAGGCTGGTCGCGAACGCGACCAGCAGCTCGATCGTCGCCTCGACGTCGCGCAGGTCGACGAGCTCGACCGGAGAGTGCATGTAGCGCAGGGGGATCGAGACCAGCCCGGTCGGGATTCCGGCCCGGGAGATCTGGTAGGCGTCGGCGTCGGTGGCGGTGCGCCGACCCGAGGTCTCGATCGAGTAGTTCATGCCCTCGCGCTCCGCGGTCTCGATGAGCAGCTCGAAGACCTTCGGCGCGAGCGTCGCGCCACGACCGATCACGGGACCGGAGCCGAGCGGGTGGCTTCCGTTCTCCTTTTCGTCGACGCCGGGGGCATCGGTCGCGTGGGTGACGTCGACGACGATCGCGATCGTCGGCTGGAGCTGGTAGGCGGAGGTCTGGGCCCCGTTGATGCCGATCTCCTCCTGCACGGCCGCAACCCCCGCAACGCTCACGGCATGGCCACCGCGCTCGTGACAGCGCCGCGCGTATTCGAGGGCGACGTATGAGCCGAGGCGATTGTCCATCGAGCGGGAGGCGAGTCGATCGCCGGCGAGGGCGAGGGGCTCGGCGTCGATCACGACGGAGTCACCGATCCGCAGCATCCCGAGCGCCTCGGCGCGGTCGGCGGCACCGACGTCGATGTGCATCGCGTCGATCTCGACGACCTTCTTGCGCTGATCCTCCTTGAGCAGGTGGATTGGCTTGCGGCCGATGACGCCTGGGACCGGCCCGTCCTTGGTCTCGACGGTCACGCGCTGACCGACGAGGATCTGCGGGTCCCAGCCTCCGATTGTCGTGAAGTAGGCAAAGCCCTTTTCGTCGACGTGCGTGATCGCAAGCCCGATCTCATCGATGTGGCCGACGACGGCGACGAGGGCATCCTCGGACTCGCCGGCGACACGCGCGATCGATGAGCCGAGCTTGTCGGTTTCGATCGTCGCGAACGATGCGGCCTCGCGCCAGACGGCAGCGGCGGCCGCCTCGTAGCCGGAGGGGCCGGGAGTGCTGAGCAGCTTGTGGAGGGTCTCGGGTACTTCTGACATCGGCGAGAGACTAATTACCCGGCCTCCTGCGGGTGTTCTGCAACCAGTTCGTCGACGATGGCGAGCTTCTCAACGACGGGCGGTGGCAGGACGAATGGATAGAGATCATCGCGACCCATGCTGCGGTTGAGCGCGTTGAGCGCGTAGGTCAGCGGCAGCCACTCGTCGAGAATCTCGTGGAACGGGAGGTCGCCCTCGCGGGGGGTGGATCGCAGATCGGTCGTCGGTCTCACCCGCGCAACGGCGTCCGGGCCGCCAACCTGAATCCGGTACTCGGCGGCTGTCTGCAGCGTGTCGCGGATGTGCAGGTAGTGCGCGAAGGTTTCAGCCCAGTCCTCGGCGGGGTGCATCGTCGCGTAGGCGCTGACGAACGACTTGCGCCAATCAGAGGGTGGGCCCTGCTCGTAATGGCGCTCGAGCGCCTCGCTGTAATCGGCGGTCTCGTCGCCGAACAGCTCACGCGCTCTGGCGAGCTTCCCATCGCTGTCGGCCAGGATCGGGAAGTAGAAATGGCCGATCTCGTGGCGCATGTGACCGAGAAGCGTCCGGTACGGCTCGCCCATCTGCAGCCGACGCTTTTCGCGGCGGTCGTCGTCGGACTCGGCGAGATCGAGCGTGATCACGCCATCGGCGTGCCCGGTCGTCACAGGCTCCGCCTCGCTTGAGAGCAGGTCGAACTTGAGCCCGTCGCGGGGAAGCCCGAGCTCGACGAGCTCGAACAACAGCCAGCGCTTTGCGGCCTCGGCGGCGGCAAGACGCGCCAGGCCGTCGCCGTCGTCATTAGCGGGCCGGGTGCGTGTGAGCGCGCAGCTCGCACAGAGCTCGCCAGCGTTCGTGACCAACCAGTTACACGCGACGAGGCCCTGATTGGCGCAGCGAAAGAACGTGCCAGGCTCGCCGTCGAAGCGGTCGAGCTGAGCGTCGGGGCCGACGTCAAGCAGCGTCACGAGCTCGTTGTTTTTGGGTTCGAAGCCGAGCGCCGCGCCACAGTTCAGGCACGTCGTGTTCTCGAAGTAGACGAGCTGACCGCAGTTCTGGCAGGCGAAGGTGCGCATCGGGTCGGCGAATGTACTGATGGCCCTCGCGGTCTCGGCGTCGAGCCTGGGCCGTCGACCGGATCAGATTGCATCGACGAGGCGCTGAAGACGCTCGACGATCTGCCCTTCGGTTAGGCCCTCAGGCATGCCTCTTTGGGCGCCGTTTTACCAGAGGGAGTGGGTGACCGGAGAGCCGTGCAAAACCGCGATGTCGACGTTGCCCGCCCAGTCCATGAAGGCGTTGAAGTCGTTCCAGGTCTCGGCGCCCATCTTCCAATGATCCTCGAGGCCGGCCGGCGTCTCGTAGACCTCCGCCATCACGTAACAGGTGTTCGCGGTTGGCTCCGAGGAGGGATCCAGCGGGTTCGACAGCTCAGGTCCCTTGACGACGTTGTAATGCAGAAGTGCCTTCTCTCCATCGCGATGATGGGTCTGCTCCATCCAATTCGCATGGCTCGCGAAGATCCGATCCGCCTCGCTCACCTGATCCTCGGGCACCGTAAAAAGGAACGTGACCTGCGTCTTTGCCTGGTGCGACATTGATCCCCTTCGCGTAATGAGTATGTGCTTTCCCACACTATCCGACATCGGGCGCCCGGCTACCCTCCCCGCCGATGATCTCGACCAACCAGTTCAAAAACGGCAGTCACATCGAGGTCGATGGCACGATCTGGCGGATCATCGACTTCCAGCACGTCAAGCCGGGGAAGGGCGGCGCGTTCGTGCGCACGAAGCTGCGCCGTGTCGAGGACGGCAACGTCGTCGATAAGACCTTTCGCGCGGGCGAGAAGTTCCGCCCCGTTCGCACCGAGACGCGCAAGATGCAGTACCTCTACGACTCGGGCGACGCCGCGGTGTTCATGGACACCTCGTCGTATGAGCAGACCGAGATCCCTCGCGACGGGATCGAGGACGAGATGCGCTGGGTTGTCGCCAACGACGAGGTCGAGCTCCTGCTCGTCGACGAGCGACCGGCCGGCATCCAGATCGCCTCGGCGGTCGACATGGCCGTGACGCAGACCGATCCCGGCCTCAAGGGCGACACCGCCTCAGGCGGCGGCACCAAGCCCGCAACGCTCGAGTCCGGCGTCGTCGTCCAGGTCCCGCTGTTCGTCAACGAGGGCGACCGCGTCCGCGTCGACACGCGCAGTGGCGAGTACGTCTCCCGCGCGTAAGCGCTAGCCGTTCCGGCACACGCAGCGCGCCACCCGCACGCCGGCGCCTGGGACCGTGGGGCAATGCCCCCGCCACCCCGCGTCGAACGACGTATCCGTCGGGAGGGTCCGGACAGATACGACTTTGGGCGCGATCTACGCGTGGCGCAGGTGGCCGCGGAGCAGTGGGGAGTGCTCTCGCTTGCTGAGTTCGAGGCCTGCGGCATGCCGCGGCAGCTGGTTGCCGAGCGGGCGCTGCAGGGCTTCTTCCATCGTCTCTATCCAGCGGTCTACGCCGTCGGCCATCCCAACCCGCCTCGGCAAGGACGCCTGCTTGCCGCGGTCAAGGCCTGTGGACGCGGTGCGGTACTGAGTCACTACGCGGCGGCGGAGCTCTGGGGCCTGATGAAGGCGGTGGACCGACACCCGGACGTCACGGTCCCGTCGAGCGCGTCGAGAGCGCCGCGGCGGATCAATCTCCACCGCAGCCAGTACCTGGACCCCCGTGACCTCGCAACACGTGAGGGCATCCCCGTAACGACGCCCGTACGAACGGTCGTCGACCTGTCGGCGGACCTCTCGGAGTCAGCCCTGAGGCGGCTGCTTCGCGAAGCGCTGGCCCGGCACCGAATCTCACCCCGCTCACTGGCCAATGCGCTGACACGGCTTGGCCCCCGGCGCGGCATCAGGAAGCTGCGCCGGCTGATGGCGACCGGCATGGTGCCCACGCGCAGCGAGCTCGAGGATGTCGTTTACGACCTCCTGCTCGCCGGGGGACTGGAGCCGCCGGTGGTCAACGAGGCAATGCGGGTGGGGGATAGGTGGGTGGTCCCAGATTTCCGCTGGCCCGAGCAGCGACTCGTTCTCGAGGCCGACGGGGCGCGGTGGCACGACAACGCGCTCGCGCGTCCAGACGACCGCGAGCGCCAGCGATTGCTGGAAGCGGCCGGCGAGAGGGTGCTGCGGGTGACCTGGCACCAGGCCGTCGACGAACCCGGACGATTGGTGTCGCGCCTCCTCGCGGCCGGCGCCCCACCCGCTCAACCCCGCACCGAATGACGTATCGGTCCGGACCCTCCCGACGGATACGTCTTTGGGCGGGTGACGGGGGGCACACCGCGTAGGCTCAGTGCATGCGTAGGTCCGACCAGCGGCGTGATGCGGTGTTTGCGCTCTATCAGCGCGATGTCACCGGGCGAGAGCTGGGTGAGCTGCTCGCGGGCGCTAAGCCGTTCACGCGCGCGTTGGCGGAGGCAACGGACGCCGCGCTGGCCGACCTCGACGCGACGATCGCGACTCTGTCGCGCGGCTGGGAGCTCGATCGAATCGCGCCGCTCGAGCGCTCGATAATGCGCGTAGCGCTGCATGAGATGCGAGCCGGACTGCCCACGGAGATCGCGATCGACGAAGCCGTCAACCTCGCTCGCGAGTACTGCGGCGCCGATGCGCCTGGCTTCGTGAACGGGATCCTCGGCAGCGCCGCCCGTGAGCTCCCTGCGACACACGAGGCCGCGTCGTGAGTGGGGCAGAGGAGGTCCGCGCGATGGCCGAGGAGCTACGGGTCATCGCCGAGAAGCTGCGCGATCCCGAGATCGGCGACGAGCTGGCCGCCACGCTTGCCCGCGAGGCCGCCGAGTTGGTGAGCCGGGCGGGCAACGAGATCGACCGTGCCGCCCGCGAAGCCGAGGCCGACGGCTGAAGCACCGCTGATCTGAATACAGTATGTCGAAATGGGTTCGACATGCTGAATACAGGTGCAGTGCGTATCACGCCGCCATGCCGGCTGCCCGTGATCCCGTTAGGCGGAGCCAGGGCCTCCGGTCCCGGGGTACAGAGTCTCGGCTACACGCTGGGGGAGCACAGCCGCGAGAGGACGACTGACCTCTACCGTTTTCGCGACGCGGGCGGGAGCGCGCCAACATGAGCAACAACTATCAGGTGCCGGCGATCGTCTCGGCGGCGACGATTCTGCATGAACTTCGCCAGCGCGGCGACGACCGGGCTACGCAAGCCGACCTGGTCCGGGCTACAGGGCTCTCGAAGAGCTCGATGCACAACCTGCTCTCGACGCTTGAGAGCCAGGGATTCGTCACTCGCAATGACCAGCGCCGTTACGGCCTCGGTCCGACCCTGATTACACTCGGCGCTGCGGCTTCCGGTCAAAGGAGGTTGATCGATATCGCCAGCGAGCGCCTCGCGCCGCTCGCGGCCGACTGCGGTCTGTCATTTGCGATCGCACAGCCGGTCGGTCAGTACGAGACGGTGATCGTCGACCGCTTCTATCCGCCACAGGGCGTGCACGTGGGGATCAGAATCGGAAGCGAGCACGGGCTGTATGAGGGCGCGCTTGGCAAATGCCTGCTGGCGTGTATGCCCGCCGACGAAGTGGAACGGATCGTCGAGAAGCGCTCGATTCCCGCCTATACGGCTCGCGCGCTCACCAAGCCGGCCGACCTCGTGGCCGAGGTCCAGCAGGTGCGCGATCAGGGTTGGGCCGCGTCCGAGCAGGAGTTCAACGAGAACAACGCTGTCGCGGCGCCGGTGCTCGGTCGCGGCAGGAGCCCAGAGCTGATCCTGCTCGCACTTGGGTTCGCCGAACAGCTCCGCGGCGATGAGATCGAGGCGACCGGCGAGTTGCTCGTCGACGTGGCCGGCGGGATTCGTCGAGCGGCCGGGCTGGAGGAGGTCAACGGGGATCAGCCGACGATTCGCGCGTCGTGATCGGCCTTGGCCGGCAGCAGATGCCAGCCCGGACGTGGGCGCAGTGAGGTATCGAGGTAAGGCAGCGCCGCGTCTCGTCGCGGCTATTGCGCTTGCCGTGGGCAGTATTGGGCTCGCGGCATGCGGTGATGACGACGACTCGGGCGACAGCGGTGGTAGCGCGGCGAGCGGGGGGACGCAGGAGGCGACCCTGGTGCTCGACTTCGTTCCCGGGCCGGTTCACGCGGGGATCTACCGCGCCGTCGAACAGGGCTACTACGAGGATGCGGGAATCGACCTCGAGATCATCGAGCCGACCTCAACCGCCGACACGTTGAAGCTGATCGACAGCGGCAAGGCGAACTTCGGTATCGCCGACGGGATCGATGTCGCGACGCAGATCGTCGACGGCCGCGGGGCCAAGGGGATCATGGCGCTCACGCAGCGACCGCTCGGTGGTTTGATCACGCTCGAGGAGTCCGGATACACATCACCGGCTGACCTCGAGGGCGCAACGGTCGGAGTCACCGGTGTTCCCTCCGACGACGCGATCCTCGCGACCACGCTCGCCGACGCGGGTGCTGATCCCGAGTCCGTCGAGAAGGTGACGATCGGTTTCAACGGCGTTCAGAACCTGGAGAACGGCAAGGTCGACGCGTTCACGGGCTTCATTCCCGCGGACGGCGTGCAGATCGAGGTCGATGGGTTCCCGACGACCTCGTTCCCGCTCGACGAGAATGGTGGCCCCCAGTACCCGGGCCTCGTGGTCTTCTCGACCGAGGAGGGAATCAGCAGCGATCCGGAGCTGATGCAGGGCTTCGTCAGCGCCACGATCGACGGCTACAACGAGGTCATCGAGGATCCGCAGCTCGGTCTCGACGCGTTGCTGGCCGAGAACCCGGCGATCCCCGAGGACTTCGCTCAGGCCTCGCTTGAGGCATATGAGCCGCTGTTCCAGGGCGACGCCGACGCATACGGCGGATTCGATACGGCCAACCTCGAGGACCTCTCGACCTTCATGGTCGACCAGGGACTCGCGACCGAGCCAATCGCACCAGATCGCTACGCGACCAACGAGTTCGTCGAGGGGAGCGAATAGCGAGATGGCGGCGTCGGCTCGCCTGCAGACCGAGGGCCTGACAAAGGCGTTTCCGGCCGCGGCCGGAAACGGCGATCGCGTGCGCGCGCTCGAGGGCGTCGACATGGATGTCGGCGCCGGCGAGTTCGTCTCGATCGTCGGTCCCTCGGGGTGCGGCAAGTCGACGCTTTTCAACCTGCTGGCCGGGCTGGACCGGCCGTCGGGGGGGAGGATCCTCCTCGACGGCCGCCCGGCCGACCAGCTTCTGGGCGAGATCGGGTACATGCCGCAGGCCGACCTTCTGATGCCGTGGCGCACCGTGCTCGACAACACCGCGCTCGGGCTGATCCTCAATGGCGTCGGTCGTCGTGAGGCGCGCGAGCGGGCGCTGGCAGAGTTCCCGCGCTTTGGCCTCAGTGGCTTCGAGAGCGTGTGGCCGACTCAGATTTCAGGTGGGATGCGCCAGCGCGCGGCGCTGCTGCGCACCTTCCTCGCTGGTCGCGAGGTGATGCTGCTCGACGAACCCTTTGGGGCGCTCGACGCGCTCACCCGCCAGGAGATGCAGCAGTGGTTGCTTGAGATCTGGCAGGCCGACCGCAAGACGATCCTCTTCGTCACCCACGACGTCGAGGAGGCGCTTTTTCTCTCCGATCGCGTCTACGTGATGTCAGGACGCCCCGGACGGATCGAGCTCTGCCTCGAGGTCGATCTCGAGCGTCCGCGTGAGCTCGAGCGGACGTTGCTCGCCCCCGAGTTCACCGAGATGAAGGCAAAGCTGCTGCAACCGCTTCGCGATGCGGCCGTGAGGCTGAAGCGATGAACCCCGACTCACGTCTGCTTCGCATCGTGGCACCGCTGACGTTCGCGGTGGCCGTGCTCGCGCTGTGGCAGCTATACGTGGCAGTGAGCGACATCAGCGACTCGTCGCTGCCGGCGCCGACGCAGGTGGTCGAGGCCGGCTGGGACCAGCGCGAGCTCCTGCTCGACAACACCTGGGTCACGGTGCAGGAGATCCTGATCGGCTTCGCCGCCGCGATCGTCCTTGGCGTCACTCTGGCCGTCGTCATCCGCTCCTCGAGGCTTGCCGAGCGAGCCCTCTATCCGTGGTTGGTGGTCTCGCAGATGGTCCCGATCCCGGCGATTGCGCCGATCATCGTTCTCTGGACCGGCTTCGACCTGCGGCCAAAGATCATCGTCATCGCCCTTGTTGCCTTCTTTCCGATCGCCGTCAACACGATCGACGGGCTGCGCGCGGCCGACCCGCAGCTTCTGCGCCTGATGCGGACGATGCGTGCCTCAGGGTGGCAGCGGTTTCGCTACGCCCAGCTCCCCGCGGCGCTCCCGTTTTTATTCAGCGGCCTCAAGATCGCGGCCGCTCTCTCGGTGATCGGTGCGGTCTTCGGCGAGTGGGTCGGTGCTTCGGAGGGTCTTGGCTACCTGATCTTGGTCCTCAACAACGCGACTGCCACGGCGACCATGTTCGCCACGATCTTCCTGCTCGCGGTCATCGGGATCACCTTGTTCGCCCTGGTCTCGTTGGCCGAGCGCCTGCTGTTGCCGTGGTACCACGACGCTCGACGGGAGGTCGTCGAGGACGCTGCGGCGGCCGAGCCGCCCGACGACGCGATCCAGGTTGGAGGACGGGCGTGAGCGGCTCCGACATCCGAGCTTTGGTTCGCGGCGCCTGGGCGCTGACGATGGCTCCCGCAGATGGCCCGATTCGCGACGGCGCCGTCGCGATCGCGGCGGACGGATCGATCGCCGCGGTCGGCTCTTACGAGGAGCTCGCCGCGGAGCACCCGGGGGCGGAGACCTTCGGCGACGGCCACGGCGTGGTGATGCCGGGACTCGTCAACGCCCATACGCATCTCACGGAGTGCCTGATTCCGGGCATGGGGGAGGACGCGGTCCTGTTCGAGTGGTTCGAGCGGATCGTCAACCCGGTAGGTCTTGTGATCGACCGCGACGAGGTCGCGCTCGGTACTCGCCTCAAGGGAGCCGAGATGCTGCGCAGCGCGATCACGACGGTCAACGACATGTCGTGTCATCGCAACATGGGCAGCCTCGCGACGCTCGGAGCCGTGGACGGGCTCACCTCGGTCGGCCTGCGGGGTGTCGTCTCGTTCGGAGCCGAGGACTCCTATGAGGGTGCGCCCGCGCCAGAGGTGTTCATGGCTGAGCACGAGGCCCTCGCCGACCGCATCGCGGACGAGAAACTGATCTCGTTTCGCTGTGGCATCGGGACCGTTTTGGGAATGACGGATGCCCTGTTCGCGCGCACGGTCGAAGCGTGTCGTGAGCACGACTGGGCGATTCACACGCACCTTTCCGAGGTCCGCGAGGAGCTCACCGCATCGCGTGTGGCACATGGCGCGACGACGATCGAGCACTCCGCTCGCCAGGGGCTGTTCGAGAGCGACGTGCTCGCCGCCCATTGCATCTGGTGCACGGAGCGCGATATCGGCCTGCTGGCATCCAACGCCGTCTCGGTCGCGCATAACCCGGTGGCGAACATGCTGCTCGGCAACGGCGTCTGCCCGGTTCCGCGCCTGCGGCGCGAGGGCATCACGGTCGCGCTCGGCACGGACGGAGCGGCTTCCAACGACAACCAGGACATGTTCGGAGTGCTCAAGACCGCCGGCCTGCTGCACAAGGTCAACGCGATGGATCCCACGATCATCGATGCGCGACAGGTACTGGAGATGGGCACCATCGAGGGCGCCCGAGCGCTCGGTCTCGAAGACGAGATCGGTTCGCTCGAACCCGGAAAGCGGGCCGATGTGGTTTTGCTGGATGGGAACACGCCCGAGCTGGCAACGATCCATGACCCCTTCCAGCAGGTCGTGTACTGCGCAACGGCGCGCTGCGTCAGCGATGTCTGGATCGATGGCGAGCACCGGGTTGGCGGTGGGGAGGTGCTCGGGCTCGACCTCGCGGCGCTGGTCGGCGAGGCACGCCAGGCGGGCGCGGAGTTGGTGCGGCGGGCCGGGCTCGGGAATGAGTCCGTGTACGCCGGGCCGGGCCGGGTCGGAGCAGGCGAATGAGCACGGTCGATGTCGTCGTGATCGGGGCTGGGCACAACGGCCTCGCCTGCGGTGCCTACCTTGCTCGCGAGGGACTCGACGTGATCGTTGTCGAGCAGGCTGCTCAGCCGGGCGGGTGCGTAGCAACCGAACAGCTTCCGTCCGGGGCGGGACGGCTCGAGCTGGGAGCGTTCGAGCACAGCGGCATCCGCGCGTCAGGCGTCGCCGACGACCTCGAGCTCGAGTCGCGTTTTGGGCTCGAGTGGTTGCTGCGCGACGAGCTCGTTCTCGCGCCGTGCGACGACGGCACCCAGCTCGCGATGTACAACTCGCTGGATCAGACGGTCGAGGGCTACGCGGAGGTTCTAGGGCGCGAGGAGGCGGAGCGCTATCGCGATTTCGCGAACTGGTCCGAGCGCGCGGTTGGAGTCCTCGGCCAGGCTGACGCGGGCCCACCGCCGTCGATCCGCGAGCTTGCGGCATTGGCCGATCTGACGCTGGGCTCGGAGGGCCCAAAGCTGATCCAGGCACTGTTCGCCTCGGCGGCAACGCTGCTGCAGGGGTGGCTGGGCGATCCGCGGCTGCGCGGCCTGCTCGAACACTGGGCGGCGCATTCCCAGCAGCCTCCCGACGATCCGGGAACGGCGGCCGGAGCCATCATGCTTGCCGCGTTTCACGGCGCACCGTCGGCGCGCCCAGCTGGCGGGTCGCGTGGCACCGTCGATGCTCTGGTGCGCTGTCTGGAGGGACACGGCGGCCAACTGCGCCTCGCTTCGGGAGCTGAGCAGATCGAGGTTCGCGCCGGTCGCGCGGTTGCGGTGCACGCGGGTGATGAGCGCATCGAAGCGCGTCGCGCGGTCATCTCCGCGATCGACGCGCGTCGGGTATTCAACGACCTGATCGATCCGGTGAACGTCCCCGACGCGCTCAAGCGCGAGATCGGTGCGATTCATGTCGGTCGCCGCAACGTCAGCGAGCTCAAGGTCGACGCGGTGATCGCCGCCTTGCCCGAGCGCGAGTTTCCGAGCGGCTTCGAGCAGGCCCTGATGCTCTCGCCCAATACCGACGCCGACATCGAGGCCGCCTTCGCACGCGTGGCACTCGGCGAGCTTCCGGAGCGGCCGCCGCTGATGATCGGCTTCCCGTCAACCCGCGAGGCCGGCTGGACGGCAAACCCTGAGCACCATGTGATGTGGCTTTCGACATTCGTGCCCTGGCGCCGCAGCGACGGACCGTGGGACGAGGCGGCGCTCGAGGCGGCGGCCGATTACACCTGGGAGGCGGCCGAGCGGGCGCTCGGCGCCAGGCTCGAGCCCGTTGAGCGCAAGATCACCGGACCCCAGGACTGGGTCGACCGCACCGGCAACCCCAACGCCTGTCCCAACCACGTCGAGATGTCGCTCGACCAGCTACTCGGCATGCGCCCCTCGCCCTCGTTGTCGCGGTACACGACTCCGATCGATGGACTCTTCCTCACCGGGGCGGGCACGCATCCGGGCGGCGGCGTCACTGGGATGCCGGGCCGCAACACCGCGGCGGTCGTCCTGCGTGAGCTCGGACTGCGGCGCGGCAACCGGCTGCAGCGTCTGCGCGGCCAGGCCCGCCTGCTGCGCGACGCGGCGCGGGCAGCACGCTCGCTGAGGAGCGCGGCGTGAGTCCGGCGACCGGCGGCGGCGCCGACCCCCTTGAGATGCTCACCGGCTACCAGCGGTCGGCCATCGTCGGCACCGCGGTCGAAACCGGAATCGTGGATGCGATCGCAGGCGAGGCGCGCCACGCCGACGCGATAGCCGAGGAGCTTGGCACCCATCCGGACGCGACCGCACGGCTGCTCTCGGCGCTCGTGGCACTGAGCCTCGCCGAGCGCCGCGACGACGGCTTCTCACTCACCCCGACCGGTGCCACCCTCGCCGCCGACGCAGCCGACTCGATCGCGGAGATCGTCCGCAAGGAATGGTTCTTTTATCGAACCTGGGCGACCTTGCCGCAGGCAATCGCCGACGGCCACGCGCGCATCCCCGCGTGGCGTGATCGTCTCCGCGACGACCCGGCCCAGTCGCTGGCCTTCCTGCGCGCTCTGGACGACCTCGCCTCGCGCTTCGGCGCAGGGCTACCCGAGCTCGCCGGTCTTGAGCGCGGCGGTCGCCTCCTCGACGTCGGCGGTGGCGCCGGCTCGCACTCCGCCTATCTCGAGGCGGCTGTCGAGGGGCTTGAAGCGACCGTGCTCGACCTGCCGGAGGCGGAGCCGGTTCTGCGCGAGCGCCACCCCGAGCTCGAGTTCGTCACCGGGAACTTCGACTCGCCGCGGTTCGGACGCCCGGAGGGCGAGCAGTGGGACTACATCCTGCTTGCGAACATCCTCCACGACCACCCGCCCGTCCGATGCGCGGAGCTGGTGGCCGAGGCGGCGGGCCTGCTCGCGCCCGGCGGTGCGCTTGTCGTCTACGACTGGGTGATCGAGGAGGATCGAGTCTCGCCGCCCGAGGTGGCTCTGTTCGCGCTGATGATGCTCGTCGAGAACGAGGGCGGCGGCACCTGGACGGAAGCGCAGATTGCGGGCTGGGCCCGCGACGCCGGCCTCGAGCCCGGCGAGCTGCGCCGTGGACCCGGGCCGATCTCGGCGCTCGTCGCCGACAAACCGTCATCTTCGGAAGGGAGCAGCGGATGAGTCTCACTGGTGGCGAGCTCGTCGCCGAGTATCTGATCGCGGAGGGCGTTCCTTACGTCTTCGGGATCCCGGGCCACGGCGACATGGCCGCTTTTGACGCCTTCAAGGACCGCAGCGACCGCATCTCGGTGATTGCGCCTAAGCACGAGCAGGCCGCGGCGCACATGGCCGACGCGTATTACCGGGCATGCGGACGGCCGCTGGCCACGCTGACGTCCATCGGCCCCGGCTCGATGAACGTAGCGACGGGCCTGGCCACCGCGTTCGTCGACTCGATCCCGGTGATTGCGTTCACGGGCGGCCCGCAGACGTACATGCTGGGCCGCGGGGTCCTGCAGGAGCTCGAGCGCCAGCAGGACAACGTCTTCCCGCACGTCATCCAGCCGATGGTCAAGCGCAACTGGGATGTTCAGCACGTCGATCTGCTGGCCGACGTTCTCCCGCGCGCGTTCAACACGGCTCTCTCCGGTCGCCCCGGGCCGGTGCACATCGAGTTGCCGATGGATGTGCAGGCCGAGCGCACGAACCTTCCGGTGCCGGATCCGCAGCTGCGCCGGCCCGCGCGGGGAGCTCCGCGGCCTGATGCCGATGCCGTTGATCAGGCGGCGGAGAAGCTGCTGGCGGCCAAGCGGCCCGTGATCCTGGCCGGCGGCGGCTGCCTGACCGCGGAGGCGGCGGAAGAGCTGCGCGCCGTCGCCGAATATTTGGATGCCCCGGTCGTCGTGACCATGATGGGCAAGGGGGTGTTTCCGGAGGACCATCCGCTCTCGGCAGAGCACACGGGCTCCAATGGAACCGCCGTCGGCAATCACATGACCCGGGAGGCCGATGTGCTGTTTGCCGTTGGCACCCGCTTCGCTGAGCAGACCAGCTCCTCGTACGTTCCCGGCCAGTCGTTCTCGACCGAGACCGAGATCGTTCACTTCGACATCGACCCGACTGAAATCGGCAAGAACTACGACACCGTCATCGGCGCGGTGTGTGATGCCCGAATGGGACTCGTGGCACTGCTCGAGGCGCTGCAGGACCGCGGTGGGCCGGGGGGAGTTGCCCGCCCGGAATATCGCTCCGAGCTCGCGGAGCACCGGCAGCGCTGGCGTGAGCAGCTGACCGAGCGCTGGACGGACCAGCTGTCGATGAGCCGTGTCCTGCACGAGGTTCGCGATGCGACGCCGCGCGAGACGATCGCGATCGCTTCGGCCGGACACCCTCAGATCCAGGCCTTCCAGGAGTTTCTCTCCTACGAGCCGAGAACCTGGCTCAGCCCCGGCGGCTACTCAACGATGGGCTACACGCTGCCCGCGGCAATCGGCGCGAAGCTCGCTCAGCCGGACAGACCTGTGGTCGGATTCGCGGGAGATGGCGACCTCCAGCAGACAATTCAGGAGCTTGCGGTTGCGGCTGAGACGGGCGCCGGCGGTGATCATCGCCTGTCTCAACAACACGGCTGGCTTTCGATCCGCGACTTCCAGCGGGGCATGTTCGGCGAGGACCGGGCGTTCTCGGTCGAGTTCCGCCAGCGCAAGGGCGATCAGCTGATGCCCGTCGACTTCGTCGCGATCGCCAAGGCGTTCAACTGCGGCGCCGAGCTCGTCGAGACTGCCGACCAGGTCGCCGGTGCCGTCGGCAGGGCGATGGCGTCGGACGGCCCGTACCTGATCGAGTTCAAGCTCTCGCGCGAACCACAGGACACCGAGGGCATCAACGTCGGTCATTGGGATCTGCCGAAGCCGGCCTACCTGCCCGACTGAAGCGGGCACGAAGGAGAATCGAGATGAGTCGTTCGCGGGAGCTGCGCGCCGAGTCCGACGAGCACGTGATCAAGTGCATGGGCGACGTCGACATGGCGCTCGTGACCGGTCAGGGGATGCGCGTCACCGACGCCGATGGCAAGGAATACCTCGACGCGATCTCGGCCGAATGGGTGCTCAACCTCGGCTTTCGCCATCCGGAGGTCAAGCAGGCGATCATCGATCAGCTCGACACGATCGATTACGTCTCGCCGGTGTTCGAAAGCGAGGCGCGTACCGAGCTGGCCAAGAAGCTCGCCGAGCACGCACCGGGCAAGCTCTCCAAGGTTCTCTACGGGATCTCCGGCGCCGGCGCGGTGGAGGGCGCTGTCCATCTGGCCATGCGCGCGACGGGTGGCAGCGATTTCGTCGTACTCGATGCGGCCTTCCATGGCCGGACGTTCGCGACCATCGGCATGACCTACGTGCACCCGGGCATGGTCGAGGGCTCGAACAAGGGCCTTGACAGGTACCTGCCGCGCCAGATGCGGGTGCCGACCTACAACTGTTACCGCTGCCCCCTCAACCTCGAGCCAGACAGCTGCGACCTGGCCTGCGCCGAGTACATCGACTTCGCGCTGGAGCGAGGTCACACCAACGGGGCCGCCGGGGTGATGGTCGAGCCGCTGCAGGCGAACGGCGGAATGGTCCCGGCGCCCGATGGCTATTTGGAGCGCGCTCACGAGATCTGCAAGGACCACGAGGTGCCGCTGATCATCGACGAGGTCCAGGGCGCTTTTTGCCGATGTGGCCCGATGTACGCGACCCAGCGAACAAAGGTCGAGCCCGAGATGATCATCCTTGGCAAGGCCCTGGGCGGCGGGTTGCCGCTGTCGGCGACGATCACGACGCCCGAGTACTCCGATCTCCTGCCTTGGGAGTACGGCTTCACGCAGGCCGGCAACCCGGTTGCCTGCGCGGCGGCCCTGGCGATGATCGAGGTGATGGAGCGCGACGATCTGTCGGCGAACTCCGAGCGGATGGGCGGTCTGCTCACCGAGCGCCTGCGCGAGATCGAGAAGGACTCGAAGCTCATCGGCGATATTCGCGGTCAGGGCCTGATGATCGGTGTCGAGCTGGTGCGCGACCGCGAGACCAAGGAGGAGGCTTTCACCGAGACAGACCAGGTGATGGCGGCGTGCCTCGAGCACGGCCTGATGATCGGCAAGAGCGGCCCGGTTTTCGGCTCCAACGGCAACGTCATCAAGTTCAAGCCCGCGGTCAACGTGGGCGAGGACGAGATCGTCGAGATGGCTGAGCTCTTCGGCAAGGCCCTCGCCGAGGTCGAGGCCACGCTTTGACTTCAGGCGGCGGCAGGCCGATCGCCTTCATCGCCGCGCTGGGCTATGAGGGCTGGGAGGCCGATGCCGTCGCCGATTCACTTTTGGGCGTCGGCTACGACTCCGTCGAGTGGACCATGGCGCACGCCGAGACCCTGCGCTCGCCGTCCGCTGCGCTGGCCTGCCAGCAGGACCTGGTTACCGGCGGTGCCGAGGCCCTGCAGATAACTCTCGGCGCCATCGAGAAGGCGGCCGACGCCGGAATCACCACCGTGAACGTCCTTACCGGGCCGAACTTGTGGGAAGACGGCGCCCGCGAGCGCGACGACGAGGAGGCCTGGCACGCAGCCCTCCGATCGCTCGAGCGCGCGTGTGCGCGAGGGGTCGAGCTCGGTGTGACGATCGGTTTCGAACCCTGCTGGGGAACGCTCGCTCACGACGCGGCGACGGCACAACGCGTCCTGGACGCTGTGCCCGTCGCGGTCACGTTCGATCCCAGTCACTTCGTGATGACGCGGCGATGACATCCCCGCGCTCGTGCGCCGTTGGGGTGATCGCATCGCACACGTTCACCTCAAGGACGCGTTCGGGCGACCGGGGCAAGACGGCGAGGACTTCATCTTCTGCCTGCTGGGCGAGGGCTGCGTGCCGTGGGCCGAGTTCTTCACCGCTCTCGACGAGGTCAGCTACGAGGGCCCGCTCTCCGTGGAGTTCGAGGCTTACCGCTATTACGAGCAGGTCCTTGGCTCGGATCCAGAGGCCGCCGCGCGCCTCGCGCGCACGCAGGTGGACGCGCTCCTGCGCGGGGCGAGGGAGCCGTCGCCATGAGGACCGCTCTCGTTGGGCTCGGGGAGATCGGCCAGCATCACCTGGCTGCGATACGCGCGTGTGATGACGCCCAGCTGGTCGCGATCTGTGACCTGGACGGCGATCTGGTCGAAAGCAGCCTGGGGGAGGGCGAGACGGGGCATACGGAACTGGCGGAGATGCTGGCGGAGCACGACCTCGAGGCTCTCGACGTCTGCCTTCCGCACTCGCTCCATCTCGATGCCGGGCTGGCAGCGATCGAAGCCGGATGTCATGTCCTGCTGGAGAAGCCGATGGCTGTGGATCTGGACTCCTGTGATCGGCTCATCGGGGCGGCGCAAGGTGCCAGGGTTCAGATTGCTGTTTCGCACAACCAGCTCTTTTACGGTCCGCATCAACGTCTTTTCGAGCTGGTGGACGACGGCGCGCTTGGCTCGATTCGAAACGTCTACTCCCGGCTATGGATCGCCGACCGTTATCGCGGCTGGCGGGAGAACCCGGCGATCGTAGGCGGGGGACTCCTGATGGACGCTGGTGTACATCGCGTTTACGTGATGCGCGCGATCGGCGGGCCGGTGGCCGCAGTGAGCGCGGCGATGGACTCGCCGCGTGCTGAGGAAGCGTTCACGCTCACGCTCGAGTTCGCCTCGGGCGCCACCGGCGTCGTTCAGGCCTCATATTTCGCCCCCGGCGGCGTCTTCGACGACCGCATCGACGTGGTCGGATCGGACGGCGCCGCGTCGGTCGCCGGGTGCGAGGCCTACTTCGAGGGCGAGCTGCGCGAAGAGCCGCAGCTGCGGGTGCGTGTCGGCGGCGAGTGGCGCGACGATCCGGAGACCGATACATGGGAGGCCTCGCTGCATGCATCAGTCGGCCAGGCGCTCGTTGCGTTCGCTCGCGACAGCAGGCCTCTGGTCGACGCGAACGCGGGGCGTGAGACGGTCGCGCTGATCGATGCGGCCTACCGCGCGGCCGAAACCGGCACGCGCGTGGTCGTCGAGGATCTGCAGAATGTGGGAGCCGATCTCGATGAGTGATTCGACGATCAGGTCCGTCAACCCGGCCGCGCCCGATGACGTCGTGGCCGAGGTCGCCCGCCCCTCGCCCGCCGAGTTGGAGGCGATCATCGCGACCGCCGAAGCCGCTCAGCCCGAATGGGCGCGCCGCGCAACCGATCGCAGCACCGCGCTTAGTCGATTGGCGGATGCGATCGCCGCGAGGGAGGGGGACTTCGCAGATCTGATGGTCCGAGAGGTCGGCAAGCCGATCACCGAGGCGCGCGCCGAGATCGCTCGCGCGGTGGCGATCTTGCGCTACTACGCACAGGCCGCGCTCGACCCGACCGGAGAGGTCTATCCGGCATCGACGCCGGACACCACCGTGGTGGTTCGGCGCGAGCCGCTGGGTGTCGTCCTCTCGATCTGTCCGTGGAACTTCCCGCTTGCGATTCCGATCTGGAAGGCGGCCCCGGCCCTCGCTTATGGCAACGCCGTGATCTCGAAGCCGGCGGGTCCAGCGGTAGGTCTCGGTGCTCTGCTGGGTGAGCTCGCTGCGGAGTCGCTGCCGGAGGGCGTGCTCACGCTTGCTCCGATCTCTGGCTCGGAGGCGGGTCCCCTGCTAGACGATGAGCGGATTGCCGCGGCGACCTTCACCGGCTCGACTCAGGTCGGACTCGACGTGGTCGGGAGACTGGCCCGCCGCGCGGCGCCGGCCCAGGCTGAGATGGGCGGTCAAAACCCCGCAATCGTGCTCGACGATGCCGACATCGACGCTGCGGCAGCCCGGATCGTCGCCGGCGCGATGTCGTACGCGGGACAGAAGTGCACGGCGACCAGGCGTGCGATCGCGGTGGGATCTGCAGCTGAGCCTCTTGCCGAGGCGATCACTCGCGAGGTGGCCGCGCTTTCCGTTGGAGACCCCGCCGCCGAGCAGACGACCGTCGGCCCGCTGATTGATGAGCGGGCTCGTTCCGACTTCGCAGCCCGCGTCGAGGGTGCGATCGGGCGAGGCGCCGACGTGGTCGCGAGACGAGCAGCGCCAGAAGGACCGGGCCATTACGTGGCGCCGACGGTCCTCGCAATAGACGACGTCGATGACGAGGCAAATCAGGAGGAGACCTTCGGGCCGCTGCTGACGTTGATCGCGGTCGACGACGACGAGGCAGCGGTCGCCGCCGCAAACGCCACTCGGTACGGGTTGGTCGGAGCGGTTCACGGTCGTGACCTCGAACGGGCCGTCGCGATCGCGAACCGACTCGATTGCGGGCTCCTGCGGGTGAACGCACCCACGCCAGGGGTCGACTACTACGCGCCGTTCGGCGGTAACAGGCTCTCTAGCCATGGCCCGCGTGAGCAGGGCCGCGCGGCGCGTGAGTTCTTCACAAGCACCCGCACACTGACGGTCGTCTCGGCCTAGCTGCGCGCGCCACGCCGACGTCTCCCATTTGTGATTGGATGGGCATCAGTGTGTTGAACCGTGTTCGATATGTTGAACACGCCGCCAGCGAGGAGTGGAGTAGATGGATCCGAGGACAAGGACCGGATTCGCAGCGGGGGCGCCTCCGCGCCGATGACCTCGCCGGACGGTTCAACCGGGCTTCTGATCCGCGGATGCGACGCGCTGGTCGCGCCAGGACAGGAGCTGCAATGCGTCGACATCGCGATCACGGACGGCGTGATCGAGTCGATTGGCGAGGCGGGGCCGCGGGCGGTCGAACCTGAGTCCTCTCTCGACGGTTCCGGCCTGCTCGCGGTCCCCGGACTCGTCAATGCACACTCGCACTCCCCCGAGGCGTGCCTACGCGGTCTCGGCGAGGGTCTGCCGCTCGAACCGTGGCTGCTTCGCATGTTCGGCACGTCTGGCCGTTATGAGCCCGAGGACCACTACGCGTGCGCGCTGGCGGCGGCCGTCGAGATGCTTGAGCTTGGAATCACGGCGGTGGTCGACCACCTCTGGATGACCCCGCCCAGCGTTGAGGCCGTCGACGCCGCCATGCGGGCCTACCGCGACGCGGGCATCCGGGCGGCTGTGGCGCCCTTGATGGACGACCACGACTTCACCACCGACTACGCCGCGGCGCTAGGCATCGAGCTGGGGCTCGGAGCGATGTCTGAGCACGTGGCGATGCCGCCCGCCGGTGAGCTGATCGACCAGTTGCGAGCGAGCCTCGAGCGCTGGCATGGCGCTGAGGGCGGCAGGCTGCAGGTGCTCGCCGGACCGGGCGGGGTCCAGTGGGCTTCGGATGAACTGATGACCGGTCTGGCCGCCGCCGCGCGCGACCACGGGTCGGGGATCCACATCCATCTGCTCGAGACAGCGCTTCAGGATCGGGTAGTTCGCTCGCGGTATGACTCGAGCGGAGTCGAGGCACTCGATCGCCTTGGTGTCCTTGGGCCTGACTGCTCGCTGCCGCACTCGGTCTGGGCAAACGAGGACGATGTCGCGCTCATCGCCGGCAGCGGAGCAATCACCGTGCACAACCCGGCGGCGAACCTGAGGCTCGGCAGTGGCCGGGCTCCAATTGTGGAACTGCTCGAGGCCGGCGCGACGGTGGCGCTCGGAAGCGACGGCGCCGCCTCCTCTGACAACCACAACCTCTGGGAGGCGGTGCGACTCGCAACGCTGATTCACAACGACGGCGAGCGCGACCGCTGGCTCACCAGCGCCCGGACCCTCACGATGGCAACTTCCGGCGGGGCAGCCGTCCTTGGTCTCGGCGACCGCCTGGGGTCGCTGCGCGAGGGCGCCATCGCCGATCTGACTCTGATCGACCGCAACGGAGATGGACTTGCCGGAGCGGTCGATACGACCGCAGCTCTCGCGCTCTCAGAATCGGGACGCGGGGTGCGACACGTCGTTGTCGATGGCCGCCTCGTCGTACGCGACGGACGGTGCACCACCGTCGACGGCGCGGCGGCGCGGGCGGCGCTTGCCGAGCAGGCATCAAAGCGAGCTCAACAGGCTTCAACGCCCCCGGCACGCACGCTGCGGGCGATGGAGGACATGCGCGGTTTCCGGCAGATGTCGGCAGCCCGCGAAATCCCGGATGTAGAAAGGGAGACACGATGAACACTCGACGCTGGCCAGCTGTGGCCGCGCTGTGCGCGGTACTCAGCCTCGGTTTGGCCGCTTGCGGCAGCGACGACGAAGGAGGAGACTCGGGCGGCAGTGGTGAGGCCACGAGCCTGAAGGTCGGGATGGTCCTGCCCGGGCCCATCAACGACAAGGGGTTCAACCAGACCGGTTACGAGGGTCTGCAGGCATGCGAGGGCTCCGGGGCGGAAACATCGTTCCAGGAACTCGTGCCTGTGCCGGAGTTCGATCGGACGTACGAAACGCTCTCACAGGAGAACGACCTGGTTATCGGTCACGGATTCGAGTTCGGCGAGGTCGCGGCGAAAATCGCTCCCGACTTTCCGGACGTCGAGTACATCGTGACGTCGAACCCGCTCCCACCCGAGCAGGACAACATTCAGCACCTGATGCCGAACTCCACCCAGGGCGCGTTCCTGGCGGGGGTCGTCGCGGGGAAGGCGACCGAGTCCAACAAGCTCGGCGGCATCTTCGGATTCGAGTATCCGGTTCTACAAACCCAGGCCGAGGCATTCGAGGCCGGGGCGAAGTCGGTCAACCCGGACGTCACCTTCGAGGCTGTGTATCTCGGAACGTTTGATGACGTCGCCAAGGGCAAGGAGGCTGCTCGCAGCCAGGCTGCCTCGGGCATCGACGTGATCTACCACATCGCTGATTCGGCGGGCGTGGGCGTGATCAACGGCGCCGCCGAGGAAGGCATCTACGCCATCGGCTGGGGTGTCGACCAAAACGAGCTCGCGCCTGACACGGTCATCGCAAGCCAGATCGTCGATCAGGCCAAGATGATTGGACTGGCGTGCGAGCAGGCGATCGCTGATGAGTTCGAGGGCGGCACGCTGGCCGTTGAGGGACTCGCGTCGGGAGTGATCGACCTCAGCCCCGTCTACAACCTGCCCGAGGACGTCCAGGCCGAGGTTGACGAGGTCAAGCAGCAGATCATCGACGGCGAGGTCGACGTGCCCTCGGTCGGCGGTGACATCCCCGGTTCGGGAGAGGGCAGCGGCTGAGCCGCGCCGTCGCCTGATGAGTAACGGATAGGAAAGGAGAGTCTTGCCTGCGCTGGCTCGGATGAGCGCGATCGTCAAGCGGTTTGCGAACGTGACCGCTTGCGATCGCGTCTCTCTCGAGATCGCCAAGGGCGAGGTACACGCGCTGCTGGGCGAAAACGGCGCGGGCAAGACGACCCTGATGAACATCCTCTACGGGCTCGTGCGCCCCGACGCGGGGACGATTGAGTTCGGTGGGGAGGAGATCAGCCCGCGCACGCCGGCCGACGCGCTCGCCGCCGGAATCGGGATGGTCCACCAGCATCCGCTCGTGGTCGGCCCGATGACGGTCGCGGAGAACCTTTTCTTGGGCGGGCTGGGCGATGGCAGCCCCGACGGAGCGCGCGCGGCAGTCGCAGACGCCGCCCGCACCATTCCGCTTGACGTCGATTTCGCGGCTCGGATCGACTCGCTGCCGATGTCCCAGCGCCAGCGTCTCGAGATCGTGCGCTGTCTGGCGCGCGGTGTGCGGCTCCTGATTCTCGATGAGCCCACAGCGGTGCTCACCCCGGAGGAGGTCGCGCAGATGTTCGGAGAGGTCGAACGACTGCGGGCCGAGGGCCACAGCGTCATCTTTATTTCCCACAAGCTGTCCGAGGTGATGCGGATCGCCGACCGGATCACCGTCCTGCGGGGCGGGCGCAACATCGGCACCTACGAGACCTCCGAGATGGATGCGGCCAAGCTCGCATCGGCGATGGTCGGCGATGCCCGTCAGCCGCCGCTGCGCCGCGATCGCGCGGCGGTTGGAGCTCCACGACTCGAGCTCGATCTCTGCTCGGTTGAGGACGACTTCGGCCGTCGCGAGCTCGATGCGTGCAACCTCCGCGTGCACGCTGGACAGATCGTCGCGATCGCCGGAGTGGAGGGCAACGGCCAGCGGCCGCTTGCCGAAGTTCTCTTCGGCCTCAGGGCGCCGAGCGGCGGCTCCGTTCGTTTTGACGGTCAGCCCCTGCCGCCGGTCGGCGAGTGGTCACACCGGGGGGTGCCGATCGCGCGGATCCCAGAAGACAGGCGCCATTACGGACTGGTGTTGGATGCCCCCCTCTGGGAAAACCTGATGCTCGGCCCTCAACCGCCCCGGTTCGGGCGGGTGATGCGGCGCCGCACCGTCTTGAGCTGGGCTCGCGAGACCCTTACGGAGTATCGAGTGTCGCCGCCGGACCCGGGCATGCCGGCCGCAAACCTCTCCGGCGGCAATCAGCAGAAGGTCGTGATCGCGCGCGAGCTCGGCGGTAACCCGGAGGCGGTGATCGCCGTCAATCCAACCCGCGGACTTGATATCCGCGCCCAGCATGAGGTCCAACAGCGCCTACTTGACGCGCGCGAGCGGCAGGCGGCCGTGCTCGTCGTGTCGACCGATCTCGACGAGGTCTTCGAGCTCGCTGACTGCATTGCGGTTCTCTACGAAGGACGCATGCTCGGTCCATTCGGGGTCGACGAGGTGACCCGTGACCGCGTCGGTCTGATGATGGGCGGAGCCGGTGAGCGGTAAGTTCGGCTTCTCCGAGGACGGCGTCGCTCTCGTCGCGCGTACCGCGATCGCGCTGATCGGCGCCGCCATCGTTGGTGCGGTAGCGCTTGCGGCCGCTGGCCTCGATCTGGCGGCAACGTGGGAGGCCATCTACGACGGGGCCGTCGGCAGCGATGTCGCGATTCGCAACTCGCTTCTTGAATCTGCGCCGATCACGATTACCGCCATCGGCGTGGCGGTGGCGTTTCGCGCCGGGCTCTTCAACCTCGGCGGTCAGGGTCAGATCTACATCGGCGCGCTGGCTGCGGTTGTCATCGCGCTCTACATCGACCTCCCGGGCCCGCTGCTGATCGTCTGCGCCCTCGCTGCTTCAGTAGTCGCCGGGGCGGCGTGGGGAGGGGCGGCCGGCGTTCTGCGCGCGCGCCTCGGCCTGTCAGAAATCATCACGACGATCATGCTCAACTTCATCGCGTTTTGGTTCGTGAGCTGGCTGGTGCGCGGACCGATTCAGGACCCGGATGGAGCCGGTTATCCGTACACGCGCGAGATCCCCGAGGCGAGTCGCCTGGATTTGCTCGGTGACGTGATTCCGGTCGGGGCGATCCTGATGGTCGTCGTCGCCGGCGCGGCGTGGGTGCTCATGGACCGCTCGCGCGCAGGGATCCAGCTGAAGGCACTCGGCGCGGGTGAGCATGCCACCCGATTTGCCGGCGTCGCCACGCAACGCATGACGACGCTGGCCATGGCCGTGGCTGGCGCGCTCGGAGGCCTGGCCGGCGCGGTCAGCCTCCTGGGCGATCAGCATCGGCTCAGCGACTTCTTCAGCCCCAATTGGGGATTCGACGCGGTGGCAACTGCCCTGATCGGCCGTGGCTCGCCGTTGGGCACCCTGGCTGCAGGGCTGTTCATCGGGTTCTTGCGCAGTGGCATCCAGGTGGCGCAGGGAACGGCCGAGGTCCCAATCGCCCTGGCACAGATCCTGCTGGGCGTCGTCGTTCTGTTTTTGATCATCGCCAACGCGGACCTGGTGGTCCGCCTCGGCCAGCGCGTCAGGCGACGTTTCCGCGGAGGGTTGCGTGAGCGAACTACTTGACATCCTGACCTCGACGGCGCTGTACGCGGCGGCTATCAGGCTGGCATTGCCGATCTTCTTTGCCGCGCTTGGCGAGGTGTTCGCCGAGCGCGCCGGGCTGGTGAACGTCGGCCTCGAGGGCATGATGCTCATGGCGGCCTTCGGCGGTGTGCTTGGCGCTGACATCACCGGCTCTGCGCTGCTTGGGCTCGCGGTGGGGGTCGCGTTCGCGCTGGTCGTCGCGTCGATTCAGGCATACGTTGCGATCAACCTCGGAGGGGACCAGATCGTTAGCGGGATCGCCCTCAATATCGCGGTGTTGGGACTCACCGCCTATCTGTCGCGGACGATCTGGGAAGGCGGCAACGTCCCGCGGGTGGACGGGTTTGGGGCGCTCAGCCCGCCGGTCCTGCGCGATATCCCGGTGCTCGGACCGATTCTGTTCGAGCAGAGCGCCTTCGTCTACATCGCGGCTGGCGCGGTCGGGATGTCGTGGTGGGCACTCACAAAGACGAGCTGGGGGCTGCGCCTTCGGGCATGCGGGGAGGATCCCCGCGCTTCGGACAGCCTTGGTATCGACGTTGTCCGTGTCCGCTGGCAGACGATGCTCATCTGCGGCGCCCTCGCCGGTCTCGGCGGTGTGTTTCTCTCGCTCGGCCAGCTGTTTACCTTCAGCGACGGAATGACCGGGGGCCGCGGATTCATCGCGCTGGCTGTTGTGATCATCGCGGGCTGGTCTCCGATCAAGGCAATTTGGGCCGCGCTGCTCTTCAGCGTCTTCGAGGCACTCGCCCTCCGCGTCCAGGCGACCAATATCGACCTGCCCGCGGAGTTGATGCTCGCGCTGCCGTATGTCGCAACCCTCATCGTCTACGCGGTTGTCGTCGGGCGCGCATCGATGCCCGCCGCACTTGGGAGGACCTATGTCAGGCAGTAGCGATCGGCCAGAGAGCGTTCGCCTCGCGGTATGTCAACCGCTCGCGCAGGAGCAGGAGCCCGAGGAGGCGAAGGTTGAGGCGGCGGTCGCAGCCATCGCCTCCGCCGGCGAACGTGGCGTCGAGCTCCTCGTCTTTCCCGAGGCCTACCCGGGGCCAATCCGGTCGGGCTCCACCTATGACGCTGCCGGCGAGATCGCCGCAGCCGCCGCGGCGGCTGGCTGCGCGGTCTGCTGGGGCCGTGTCGAGCGCGGCGAAGACGGCCTCCACCGAACGATGGCCTACCTGTGCGACACGGATGGCTCAACGGTTCGTCAGTACGAGCGCAGCCATCCGGCCACCGGTGACGTCCACGAGGTTCTCTCCGGCGTCGGGATGGCGCCTGGCGGCGAGTTCTGCTCCGTCGCGCTCGCTAGCGGCCTTGAGGTGGGTGTCCTCATCTGCTCGGAACTCTGGCTCCCAGAGATCGCGCGATCGCTTGCGCTGACCGGGGCGGAGATCCTGCTCGCCCCTGCTGGTGGTGGATTTCACCGTGTGGCGCCGAACTGGCAGCTGATCGCACGCGCCCGAGCGATCGAGAATCAGTGCTATCTGGGGCTGACGCAGGCTCTGTTCGGAGACGAGAGTGGCTCCGCCCTGATCGCCGGCCCGGAGACCGTGCTCGCGTCGTCGGATCGTCCCGGCCTCGTCGTTGCCGACTGCGACCTCGAGCGCGCGAGGTGGCTGCGGTCGACGGACGACTCCATGCAGGAGCCGAAGCAGTTCGACTCGCTACCCGGCCTGCTTCGCGCGCGGCGCCCACAGCTCTACGGCGAGTTGACCGCAGCGCGACCGGACCTCTACGACTACGACGAGGCAGCACGCCGGGGCGGCGAATGACCCGGTCGGCGCCGACCGGGTTGGTGTGGCATGAGTCCTACATGTGGCACTCAACCGGCAGCGGCGCCGCGTTCTTGCCTGCCGGGGGACCGCTTGAACCGGAGGAGCACATTGAGAACCCACGCGCGAAACGGCGGCTGCACAACCTGCTCGCCTACAGCGGAGCGCTCGACGCGCTCGTGCCGATCTCGCCACGGCCGGCAACCGACGAGGAGCTCCTGCGCGTCCACACGCGCGAGCATGTGGATCGCGTCGAGCGAGTGAGCGCGGCGGGCGGCGGCGAGGTGGGCGAGGAGGCTCCGATTGGACCCGGTGGCGCGGCGATTGCGCGGCTCGCGGCCGGAGGGTGTCTCGCCGCCGTGGAGGCCGTGATCGCCGGCGAGGCCATGAACGCTTACGCGCTCGTGCGCCCGCCCGGCCACCACGCGGGGCCCGCGGGCGCGTTCGGATTCTGCGTGTACTCGAACGTCGCGCTCGCCGCGGCCCACGCGCGAGCGCGGCTGGGGCTGGGGAGAGTTGCGATCGTCGACTGGGACGCGCACCACGGCAACGGAACCGAGGATGCCTTCTATCGAGATCCCGACGTTCTAACGATCTCGATCCATCAAGCTGGCGCGTTCCCGCACGGTTCGGGTGGACTCGACCGCACGGGCGAGGGCGCCGGCGAGGGCGCGAACCTCAACATCCCGCTGCCGCCCGGCTCCGGCGTGGGCGCCTATCTGGAGGCCGTCGACCGCGTGATCGTCCCGGCGCTGCAAAGGCATCAGCCCGAGCTGATCCTGATCGCCTGCGGATTCGACGCGAGCCCACAGGATCCACTGGCTCGGATGATGGTCCACAGCGAGGGATTTCGGACGATGACGAGTGCGCTGATGGCGGCAGCTGACGACCTCTGCGCGGGGCGGCTCGTTGCGTGTCATGAGGGGGGATACGCGACGGCCTACGTGCCGTTTTGCGGCCTTGCCGTCGTCGAGGAGCTCGCCGGCATCGACACGGGCGTTTCCGACCCGTTTCTTTCCGGATACGCGAGCTTTCCCTACCAGGACCTGCAGCCACATCAACAAGAGGTGATCGCGGCCTGCGAGCAGCTCATGACGCGGAGCGGAGGCTCAACCAAATAATGGATCGCGAGGAGTTGATCGAGGCGGCCCGTGAGAAGCCGCTACCGCCCTACACCCTCGACCCCGAGCTGACGTTCTTCTGTCCGCAGGAGAACCTCGAGGGCCTGGGGCTCCCGGTCGTCAGCCGGTTTCTCGCATGGGCGCGAGAGGAGTTCGAGCCGCCGCCCGGCGGCGAGCCGGCCGCGCTCCTGCTGCTGCCGTGTCAGAAAACAAAGCCCTACACGCTCTCGCCTGAGCATCTCGCCATCAACCGGAGATTGCTCGGCGAGGGCTACTACCCGGAGGGACTCGGCGACCCCCCGGCCACTCTGCGCGGAGCCGAGCCGGAGTTGTTATCCAATGCGCCGCTCGTCGGCCACGGATTGCGGATCGACCGCGTGGTGATCTCCGAGCCGTTCGCCTACGTCCCATATGAGGCGATCTACCACTGGGAGGGAGAGCTGTCGCCGTGCGGTCGCTATGACGATCCCGGCCTCTTCGAACAACGCGGGATCGAGCCGACATGGCGCGAGGACTGCTCGACTGAGAACGGTGCCTGGGGAAACAGTGAACGGGCGGCTTACGTTGAGGTCCACAACCGCATGGCCGAACAGCTGCATGCGGTGATCAAGCGCCTTCAGGATCGCTACGTCGCAGTGATCGGGTACACCGCTCCCTGGCTTACGCATCGCACCTTCCTGGCATCCGCATCCGAGCGCGAGGCCTACGGCATCCCAAGCACACGAACTGTCGGCGTCGCCGAGCGCCGGCTTGTCGGGGTCAACGACCTCACCGCGGGGCTCGTGGACATCGTCCCCGACGCTGGCCAGCTCGCAGAGCTTCGCGAGCGCCGTGGGGGCACGCTCCGTGACGACGTGCTTGCCGATAGCGATTGCCTCGACCTCCTGGTGCGACGGCTCGAGCACCTGCCGCGATAAGTCTGCACGCCGTTTGGGCGGCGACCACGCCGTACGCTTTCGGTCGTGTCCGGCGCGGGAAACTACCCAGACGATCTCCAGGCCCAGGTGGAGGCCTACCTTGAGTCCCTGCGCTTCTCCGAGCTCGCAGCAACGACGGGTCTCGACGAGGCGATGCGCTACTCGCTGCTCGCCGGCGGTAAGCGGATTCGGCCGGTGCTGTGCCTTGCCGCGGCCAGGTCCGCCGGCGCGGATCCGGCCGAGATGTTGCCGGCCGCAGCGGCGATTGAGCTCATCCATACCTACTCGCTGATTCACGACGACCTGCCGGCGATGGACGACGACGCGCTTCGGCGCGGGCGTCCAACGTCGCATGTCGTTCACGGCGAGGACGTCGCGATCCTGGCGGGGGACGGTCTCTTCGCGGAGGCGATTCGCCACTTCTGCCAACAGCAGCGCGGGGAGCCCGCGAACATTCTGTCCGCCCTCGGAGCGCTTGCGCAAGCGACGGGCGTTGGCGGCATGGTCGGCGGCCAGTACGTCGACGTAACGGCGGGGGAGAGTCTCGATGCCGACGGTCTGCGCGGGCTCCACGCGCTGAAGACCGGCCGCCTGATCTGCGCAAGCGTGATCGTGCCGCTCCGGGTGGCCGGATACGACCAAGCTGCGACAATTCCGTACACGCGTTTTGCAGACGAACTTGGGGTTCTGTTTCAGATCGTTGATGACATTCTTGACGTCACGGGAAGCGACGAAGAGCTCGGCAAGCCGCGCGGATCGGACGAGCGTCATGGCAAGCTCACCTACGTCAGCCTCTACGGACTCGATCGCGCTCGCGAGTTGGCAGCGGATTCACACGCCAAGGCGCGCGACTCGCTCGCAGCGATCGACGGCGAGACCTCGGACCTCGAATTGATCACAGACTTCATCCACACCCGCCAGACATGACCGACGAAACCAACGGCAAGCCCAGGGACCCCCGCCTCCTCGACGCGATCTCCGGCCCTGCCGACCTGAGCCAGCTCTCAGACGAGCAGCTGACCCAGGTATCCCAGGAGGTCCGCGAGCTGATCATCGACACGATCGGCGAGATCGGCGGTCACTTCGGCGCCAACCTGGGAACCTGCGAGCTGACCACGGTTCTGCACGCACTGCTCGACTCGCCGCGCGACAAGATCCTCTGGGACGTCGGTCACCAGGCCTACCCGCACAAGGTCCTCACCGGGCGCGCTGATCGCCTCGAAACGATTCGCCAGTACGGCGGCCTGGCCCCGTTCTGCTCGATGGCCGAGTCCGAGCACGACATCATGGGCGCCGGCCACGCCTCGACTTCCATCGGTTACGCGGTCGGTCTCAAGGAAGCGATGCGCCACGGGATCGGCGACGACGGCAAGGTCGTAGCGGTGATCGGCGACGGAGCGCTCACGGGCGGCGTCGCCTTCGAGGCACTGCACAACGCCGGCGGGTTGCAGACGCCGATCGTGATCGTTTTGAACGACAACGGGATGTCGATCTCCCCGAACGTCGGTGCGCTCTCGCGCTCGTTCCAGCGCCTGCGGGCCAACCCGCGCCTCTACCACGCTCGTGAGGAGGTCGAGGACCGCCTCACGAAGCTGCCGCTGGGCCTTGGTCGCCAGATCGGAAAGCTGGGCCCGGAGATCAAGTCGGCGATCAAGGCGTATGCCGCGCCGGGATTGATGTTCGAGGAGCTCGACCTGGCCTACATGGGGCCGTTCGACGGCCACGACGTCGCACTGCTGCGGCGCAACCTCGCCGCCGCCCTCGACGCCGACCGACCGGTGGTCGTCCACATCCACACGGTGAAGGGCAAGGGCTTCGAGCCGGCCGAGGACGGCGGGCTCGAGGGCATGGAGGAGTGGCATGCCGCGAAGCCGGGATCGATCGTCGAGCGCGCTCCGGCGCCGAAGAAGAAGCCGACGCCAAAGGCGCCGGTCGCACGGCCCGAGATGGTCGAGGGCAGCCGTCCCGAGGAGGCCAAGAAGGCGCCGCCCGCCTACACCGCGGTCTTCGGCGACGCGCTCGTGGTCGAGGCCAAGCGCGACCCGCGGGTGATCGGCATCACCGCGGCGATGGCGGGGGGGACTGGCCTGACGGCGCTTGAAAGGGAATGTCCCGAGCAGTACTACGACGTCGGCATCGCCGAGCAGGACGCGGTGCTGTTCGCCTCGGGTCTTGCCATCCAGGGCGCGAAGCCCGTATGCGCGATCTACTCGACCTTCCTACAGCGTGCCTACGACCAGATCGTTCACGACGTCTGTCTGCAGGGTCTGGATGTCGTCTTCGCGATGGATCGCGCCGGCCTCGTCGGCGACGATGGCCCCACCCACCACGGGGCCTTCGACATCTCCTACCTGCGCTCGCTGCCGAACATCGTCGTGATGGCGCCGCGCGACGAGGCGATGCTCTGCCACATGCTGCGCACCGCGATCACCCACGACGGCCCGATTGCCTTCCGCTATCCGCGCGGAGCCGCGGAGGGCGTACCGCTTCCGGATCGGGCTCGCGAGATCCCAATCGGCACCGGTGAGGTGCTGAAGGAAGGCGAGAAGGTCGCCCTGCTCGGCTACGGCTACGGCGTCAGCGTCGCCCTGGACGCCGCGGCTCTGCTGGCCGAACACGATCTCGATGTGACCGTCGCGGACGCGCGCTTTACGAAGCCTCTCGATGAGGCACTGATCGAGCGACTGGCGGCCGAGCACGACCTCGTCGTGACGGTTGAGGAGAACGTGCTCGCCGGTGGGTTCGGCTCGGCAGTGCTCGAGCACCTCGAGGACTCATTCGGCGAGGCCGGTGCCGAGCGCGCGCGGGTGATGCGAATCGGCCTGCCCGACCGCTACGTCACCCACGGCAAGCCCGCGCTTTTGCGCGAGGAGGTCGGCCTGACCGGTTCGGCTGTGGCCGAGCGTGTGCAGGTCGCCATCGGCGCCGGTTCTCGCGTCAGCGGCTAGGCGGCTTCGCCACTGTGGGGACTGTGAGCCCCATCACACCCAAAACGCACATACGTTCGTATCCTGGTTGGGGACATGAGGGCCATTCCACTCTCCATCCACGGCGCACTCGAGATGCTCGCGGCTCCCGCGATCATGGTTGCGCCGTTCCTGCTCGACTTCGGCCAGACGGCGACGATCATCTCGGTCCTGATCGGGGTTCTGCTCCTCGGTCTTTCACTTCAAGCCGAGGCTCCCGAGCCGAGCGTGCCGATCTCCGCGCACGCCGCCTTTGACTACGCGGTCGCAGCGTTCGCCGTGCTCAGCGGCGTCGCGATCGGGCTTGTCAGTGGCGAGTGGTACGCACCAAGCTTTTTGATCGGTGTAGGCGCAGCCCAGGTTGCGTTGACCGCTTCAACGCGGTTCAGCCATCCACGTCGCGCCTAAACACGCCGATCGCCCTCACATAGACAAAAAAAATACGTATCTCTCCTCCCTGTACCCCGAGACGCCCGGCCCGTTTGCCGGGCGTTTCGCTTTGAGCGACTGAAGCGCTCAGCTCGCCGAACGTCGCTGAAGGCCGCCTGTAGGGCTCACTCCGCGACGTTCGGCGTGGTGCGCGGGGGGCTTTCTGGCTTCTCGGTCGGGACGGCTCCGACATTGGTTGGGATCGGTCGGCGGCCGTTATCGGCGACGTCGCGCGGGTACGGCTCGCTTTCAAAAGGGGAGAACGCCTATTTAGGGAGGTATGCATGAAGTCGAGCAGCGCACGAAGGTGCTCGCTGTTGTTCGCCACATCGCTTCTGTCTTTCGGGGTCCTGTCGGCCAACTCGGTCGCGCAGGAGGAGAGCCCGCCGCCAAGAGAGAAGGCGAAGGTGAGCGTTGACATATCAGCGACCAAGTTCGTCGTTCAGGGCAAGAAGGTTTCAGCCGAAGGCCCGGTTGAGGCTCGTGTCGTTCGTTCCGACGGGACGACCGAAACGATCAACAAGCAGGTCGATCTGCGGGTCAAGGCGACCAACAAGTGTCGCGTTTTGGAGCTTCGTCTCGCAAAGCTCTATCTGAACCTGCTTGGGCTCGAGGTCCGTACCAGCGAGATCAACCTCGAGGTAACCGGTACGCCCGACCGGGCGCTGGGCAAGCTGTTCTGTGAGCTCTCCAAGGGGATCAAGCTGAACAAGGGCGCGCTCGCGCGCAAGACCGCGGATTCGCTCAACAAGGCGCTCGACTCGCGGCCGTTGCCGATCGTCTCGTTCTCGGCGCCTGTGCGTGCACAGGAGGCGCCCCCGCAGCGCGCATCTGCGCGGCCGACCTCCCGCCAAGACGAAGAGGTGCCTCCGGTGCCCCCGGGCAGCTGTGAGGTGCTCAACCTCCTGCTTGGACCGCTTCACCTCGACCTCCTCGGATTGGTCGTCGATCTCTACGGGCCGAGCACCAGCCAGGCAGTACGCGTGCTGGTGACCGCTAATCCGAACGGCGGGGCCGTCGGTGCGGCCCTCTGTGAGGTTGCAGGCGAGCCGAGTCCGTAACGCGTCCGCGACCTCGCGACCATCCGGCCGGGCGCGCTGCCTGGCCGGGTGGTCGCCCGGCTCGCGTGTCAGCCGGCGGCGCGCCGCTTCGAGGTCGCGCCGGCGCAGACGAGCCCCGGCCTAACCCGATCGCGCTTGACCTTCGCGATCCAGGTGCCCGACGCTTGGGTCGTTTGGATGTTGAAGTGGCCGCGGTCGTCGGTGTAGCCCTTGGCGACACGCATGTCGGGGCCGACTGAAGGGCCCTGGATGATCACGATCCGGACCTTGCGGTCGGCGATGCATTCGAGAACGTCGGACTTGACCGCCCCGCGGAACTGGCCGGCGGCCGGCCCGAGGTGCAGGGTTATGAAGTTGCCGACCGGCGGCTGGCTAGCGGCGCCAGCGCTGCCGACTGCGAGTGAGGCGAGAATGGCGGCGACAAGGAGGCTTGAGCGTTTCATGGCGCGATCCTAAACCCACTGGGGCCGATAGGCTCGCGCCGACAGGGGCCTCGGCGAGGAAAGAGAGCAGGGTGTTGAGGGAAGCATCGAGAACGAGCGTTGGCTTGATGGCTGCGGTCGCGGTGGCCGCCACGGCAGCGGCCGGTGCGGTTGCGGCACCGGCGGTGAGCTCCGCGGCGAAGTCGCTCGTCCAGAGCTCGCAGATCAAGAACGGCACGATCAAGTCGAAGGACCTCAACCGCAAACTGCGTGGGCAGATCGCCCGTAGCGGCGCGACCGGGCCGGCCGGGCCCATCGGTCTGACCGGCCCTCCCGGCACCCAGGGTGCGACCGGCCCGACGGGAGCGCGCGGCCCGAGCGACGCCTACTTCAATTCGGGAGCGTCGCCTGGCGCCGTCGGCACCTCCAACACCACCCTCGCGACCGTGACCAACCTGCCCGCCGGGGCCTACGTGGTAATCGCCAAGGCCACGCTCAACAACAACGATGTCGCCGCGCGGACGATCAGCTGTCGGCTTCTGTTCGGTCCCGGTGGCGGGCAGATAGTCGACGAGACCGAGGACATGCTCCTACCGGCAGATGGTGCCGGCTCGGACGAGGCGCTCACGCTGACCGCTGCGGGCACGACCGCCGCGGCTGCCAGCGCGACGCTTCAGTGTCGTACGAGCGCGGGCCCCACGGTGGCCCGCCTTCCCAAGGTGACCGCGATCCAGGTCGGCACCATCCACTGAGCGCTACCTTCCCGCCATGGCGAAGCAGCGGATCGACTCGTTGCTGGCTGAACGCGGGCTCGCGACGTCGCGAACGAGTGCGGCGGAGTCGGTTCGCGCCGGCCGGGTGCGGTTCGGTCCAGATGGCCCGATCGCGTTGAAGCCGAGCCAGTTGGTGGCCGCGGACGCGGTGCTGACGATGGTCGAGCAGCCGCGCTTCGTGTCGCGGGGCGGGATCAAGCTTGAAAATGCGCTCGATGAGCTAGCGATCGATGTGGCCGGACTCAGCTGTCTGGATGCCGGCGCCTCGACCGGTGGCTTCACGGACTGCCTGCTCAAGCGCGGTGCGGCCCGGGTGATCGCCCTCGACGTCGCGAATGGGCAGCTCGATTGGGGTCTTCGCAATGACAACCGGGTCAGCGTCATCGAGAACCACAACGCGCGCGACCTCGAGCCGGCGGATCTTCCGTACGTGCCGGCGCTGGCCACGATCGATGTCTCCTTCATCTCGCTGACGAAGGTGATTGGCGCGGTTGCGGCGAGCGTCGCCGACGACGGCGAGCTGCTGGCCATGATCAAGCCGCAGTTCGAGCTCGGTCGCGGCCGAGTTCGAGGCGGCGTGGTTCGCGAGGCCGGGGCCCGCCGCGAGGCAATCAGCAGCGTTGCCCGCGCTGCCGAGGACGCAGGGCTTGCCGTGCTCGGGTTCGCGTCGTCGGGTCTGCCTGGGCCCAAGGGCAACCGCGAGACCTTCATCCACCTCGGGCGAACGGGCGAGTCGGTCGCCGACCTCGAGGCCGCGATCGAGGCGGTGGAGCCATGAAGACGGCGGTCGTGCTCACCCACACCCAGCCCGAGCAGACGGCGGCCGCCCTCACGCGCGCGCTCGAGCTAGCTGAGGCCGACGGGTGGCGCCTTCACGCCGGCGATGCCGAGCGCGCAAAGCATGGCCAGCTCGGTGAGAGATTGCTCCCGGTGGCGGAGATCGAGCGCCCGGACCTCTGTCTGGTGCTTGGCGGCGACGGCACCATCCTCACCGCGCTTCGGACCTACGCCGGCACCGAGGTGCCGGTCTTCGGTGTCAACTACGGAACGGTGGGATTCCTCGCCGCCGCCGAGAACGAGGACCTCGAGAGCGGCCTGAGAGCGGCCTTCGCCTCCGACTATGAGGTGATCGCGATGCCGGGACTCGACGCGGGTGCAGAGGGCGATTTCGCGGCGCCGGCGCTCAACGACATCTCCCTGATCCGCCGCCACCAGGGTCGGATCGCCGAGCTCTCCTACCGGCTGGGAGGCAAGGAGGTCGGCCACGTGCGATGTGACGGGCTCGTCGCCGCCACACCGGCTGGGTCAACCGGCTACAACCTTGCCAACCAGGGCCCGATCCTGGCCTGGGGCGTGAAGGGCTATGTCGTCAGTTTCATCGCTCCGCACACGCTCACGGCAAGGGCGCTGGTGGTCGCGCCAGACGACATCCTCTCGGTCACGAATATCGCCGGGCGCGACCCGGTGGAGGTGGTCCTCGACGGTGAGCACGTCGGCGAGCTCGCCAGCGGGGCGGCGATGGAGATCCGGTTTCGCGAGGATGCGTCGCGGCTCGCTCAGCTGGCTGGCGCGAACTTCTACCGGCGCATTCGCGACAAGTTCGGCCGTCTCGCCCACTGAAAACGGGCGGGTGACCACGCCCGGCTAGGCGAATCCGTCGGGAGCCGCCGCTAAAACCGGTGCTGTGCTGCGCGAGCTACGCATTGAGAACCTGCTGTTGATCGAGCGCGCCGAGCTGCGCCTCGGTGAGGGCCTGAACGCGATCACCGGCGAGACCGGGGCCGGCAAGACCGTGCTCGCCCACGCCCTCGATCTCCTGACCGGTGGCCGAGCGCGCCCGCAGATCGTGCGCCCGGGCGCCGAGGAGGCGTGGGTCGAAGGCGTCTTCGACCTGCCGCCTGGGCTGCGTGACGATCCCGAGCTGTCCGAGATCGCGGATCGGCTCCCGGCGGACGCCGACGAGATCGTTCTGGGCCGCCGTGTCGGCACATCTGGCCGTACGAGCGCATTCGTTGCGGGACGCGCGGCAACCGCCGCGGATCTTCAGATGCTGGGCGCCAGGCTGATCGCCTTCTACGGTCAGCACGAGCACCGCAAGCTGACCCTCGCCTCCGCGCAGCTCGAGATCCTCGACGGATTTGCCGGCGGTGAGCACCTCGAGCTGCGGGGTCGCTACCGCGAAGCCCACGCCGCCGTAATCGAGGCGGACGCCGAGCTTGCCGACCTCCGCGACCGCGAAGGCACGCGGGAGCGCGATCTCGACCTGATGCGCTTCGAGCTGGAGGAGATTGAGGCGACCAACCCGGAGGAATCCGAGGAGAGTGAACTCGAGGCCGAGCGCGGGCGACTTCGCCACGCGGAGGCATTGCGAGCAGCCGCCGCGGCGGTCGTCGGTGCCGTCAGTGGCGACGGTGACGACACGAACGGTGTCCATGATGCGCTGGCCGCTGCCGATTCAGGGCTCACCGGTGTCATGGGTGTCGACGCTGGGCTCGACGCGATCGCGGAGCGGCTACGCGCTGTCGCGCTCGAGCTCGACGACCTGGGCAGCGAAGCGCGCTCCTACCTCGACGGGATAGATGCCGATCCGCAGCGCCAGCACGCGGTCGAAGAGCGGCTCACCGCGATTGATCGGTTGAAGCGAAAGCACGGCGGCAGCGTCGAGGCGGTGCTCGCGCACGCGGAGCATTGCCGCGAGGTGATCCAGCGCCTCGCCAATGCGGGAGAGGTCGCGGCCGAGCTCGAGGCACGGCTTGAGAGAGCGGGAGCAGCGCGCGCGGTCCTCGCCGAGCAGCTCACCGCTGGCCGTCGCGACGCCGCGACAACCCTTGGCGAGCGGGTCGCCGCCGAGCTCGAAGAACTCGCGATGGATGGGGCCAGGCTGGAGGTCAAGCTCGAACCCCATGCCGATGGCTTCGGGGTCGCGGGCGCCGAAACCGTTGAGTTGATGGTTGCCACCAACCCCGGCATGCCGCTCTCGCCGCTCAAGGACGCGGCATCCGGTGGTGAGTTGTCGCGGATCATGCTTGCGCTCACCGGCCTCGCCAGCGATGAGGGAGGACTGACGCTCGTCTTCGACGAGATCGATGCGGGCGTGGGCGGCAACACCGCGCGCGCGGTTGGAGAGCGCCTGCGGGATCTGGCCGAGGGCCGCCAGGTGATCTGCATCACCCACCTTCCTCAGGTTGCTTCGCTCGCGGCGACACATTTCAGGATCGAGAAGTCCGCGGCAGCCGGGGCCACGACGGCGACCGTCGAGCGGGTGGACGGGGACCGCCTCATCGCCGAAATCGTTCGCATGCTCGGCGCCGACAGCGATGACTCGGCGGCCAGCACACATGCGCGGCGGCTCCTGCGCGCCGCCTGAGCGACCCCGACTCCGCATAATCGAGGCATGGCTTTGCGAAGCCGGGCGCGCGCGTTGCTGCGTGGGCCTGAGATCCAGCTGCAGCCGACCGAGACGCCGCCAATCGTTGGTCCGGCGAAGCTCGGCCGCAAGACGAAGAACCTGGTCAAGCGCCTGCGGCCCGGCGATGTCGCTGTGATCGATCACGCGGACCTCGATCCGATCGCCGCCGAGGATCTGGCCGCTAGCGGCGTGGTGGCGGTCGTCAACTGCTCGCGCTCCTCGACGGACCGATACCCGAACCGGGGCCCGCTGATTCTCGCCCGCGCCGGGGTCGCACTCGTCGATGTTCCGGCAGCACCGCTGTTCGAGGAGCTTCGCGATGGCGATGAGCTCATCCTTCGCGGCGGCGAGATCAGCGTCGGCGGCACGGTCGTCGCAACGGGCACGGCAATCGACGTCGAGCACGCCTCCACCCAGCTGGACCGCCAGCGCGCGCGGATCAACGAGGCGCTCTCCGAGTTCGCGCGCAACACCATCGAGCACGTTCAGGATGAGAGCGAGCTGCTCCTCGGACGGCTGGGCTTTCCGCCGGTGCGCACCGACTTTCGTAACCGCCATGCGCTGATCGTCGTCCGCGGCACGACCTATCGACACGACCTGCGGACCCTGCGCGCCTACATCCAAGACACCCGTCCTGTGCTCGTCGGAGTCGACGGCGGCGCCGACGCGATCATCGAGGAGGGCTTTGCGCCCGACATGATTCTGGGCGACATGGACTCGGCCTCTGACGCGGCGCTGACCGGCGGCGCGGAGGTCGTCGTTCACGCCTACGCCGATGGCCGTGCGCCCGGCCTCGAGCGACTGCAGTCGCTTGGCCTCGAGCCGCTGGTGGTTCCGGCGATCGGCACAAGCCAGGACGTCGCGATGCTTCTCGCACACGAAAACGGCGCCGAGCTGATCGTCTCGGTCGGTGCTCATTTCAACCTCACCGAGTTCCTCGATAAGAATCGCGCCGGCATGTCCTCGACGTTTTTGACCCGGCTACGAATCGGCGAGACGCTGATCGACGCGAAGGGCGTGAGCCGCCTCTACAACCCGGGCGTGCGCGGCTGGCACATGTGGGCGTTCCTGGCGATCTCGGTCTTGGTGATCGTTGTCGTGGTCCTCAGCTCACCGGCGTTGGCGGAGTTCTTCGACCTCCTCTGGCTGAAGATCGAGAACCTCTGATGGGATATTCCGCCCGCTATCACGCGGCCTCGCTGGCCGCCGTCTTTCTCGCGCTCGCCGTCGGGATCCTGATCGGCGTCGGTTTCGGTTCCGATCTGGTCAGCGGCACCGCTGATGACCTTGAGCGGAGCCTTCAATCCGATATCGAGGCCAAGGACGCCGAGATCGAGGATCTCGAGAGCGACCTCGCCACCGAGCGTGATTTCAACAGCGCCGTCGCTCCGGCGCTGGTTGAGGACCGGCTGCGTGACCTACAGGTCGCGATCGTTGCCTTTGGAGGCCTGGATGAGAGCCTGGCCGGCGACATTCGCGCTGCGCTCGCTCCTGCCGGCGCCACCCTGCGCGAGATCGCGGTCGTGCGCGAGCCGCCCGACGCTGATGCGGTCGACCAGGTGCTGCCAAGGCGCCGCCGGCGCGGCGAGACCCGCACCGAGCAGCTGACCCGAGCGGGCACGCTGACCGGGGAGGCGTTGATACGTGGCGGTGATCGCTTTGACGCTTTGCGCGACGCCCTCTTCTCGCGCTATAGCGGCGACCCGGGGGGTCTCGACGGTGTCGTGATCGTTCGTGTGGCGCCCGACGAGATGAGCGGTCGCGAGGCCGCGGATACGGCGCTGATCGAGAACGGAATCATCAAGGGAATGCAGGAGGCGTTCGCCGACCTGCCCGGCACCGAGCCGGTGACGATGGTCGGTGCCGAGCGCACGGACACGGACCCGAGCTCGATCGACTTCTTCGCCGAGCACGACGTGGCCAGCGTCGACAACATCGACCAGCTCGCGGGCAGGGTCGCGCTCGTCTATGTGCTTGGCGGGGCTGAGGGCGACTTCGGGGTCAAGGAGACGGCCGACGCGTTGCTGCCCGACCTGCTGGCGTCGCCAACCGACGACGAGCAGGGCTAGGCGGTGCTGTCCGGTCTGGTCATCTCGGCGCTCGTCGCCGCGCTCGTGCTCGGACCGTGGCTTGCCGACATGCAGCGCAGCGGCCTGCGACGCGTCAACTACGCGGGTCGCGACCTGGCCTTCCCGGCGGGGGCAGCGCTCATGGCCTGCTCGCTGATCGCCCTGGCGCCGCTCGCGGTGCTCGACGATCGCGCTGATCTCGACCTGCTCGACCCGGGCTTGCGCCAGTGGCTGGTCTACGTCATCGGAGTCGCGATGCTCGGCCTGCTCGACGATGCGCTCGGCCGGGGCACCGATGCGGACACGCCGCGAGGCTGGCGTGGTCACGCTCGCGCGGTTGTGGGCGGTGGGTTCTCGACCGGGGCGATCAAGGCGGTCGGCGCCTTCGCGCTCGCCGCCTACGCGGTGTCGGGTCGCGGCCAGGAGGGCATCGACTACGTGGCCGATCTGGCGCTGCTCCTCTTGGCCACGAACCTCTTCAACCTCCTGGACCTGCGCCCTGGCCGGGTCGAGAAGACCTTCGCGCTCCTGGTGGCAGGGCTGTGCCTTGGCGCCTGGACCGATGCCCCGCTGGCGCTCCTCGGAGTCTTCATCGGTCCGGTGGCGGTCGGGGCGGTCTTCACGCTGCGCGAGCGCGCGATGCTTGGCGACACCGGCTCGAACCTGGTCGGAGCCCTCGCCGGTGTCGCCATGCTGGTCACCCTGGGCGACACCGGCCGCTGGATCGCGCTCGCCGTGGTCGCGGCACTCACAATCTTCGGGGAGTTTCGGTCGATCTCGAAATCGATCGAAACGATTCCGCCCCTGCGCTGGCTAGACTCGCTTGGCAGAGTGAGTCGAGGCGATCTGACGCGATGAAGCCGGGCGAAACACGCTTCATCTTCGTCACCGGCGGCGTGGTCTCCTCACTGGGCAAGGGGATCGCTGCAGCATCGATCGGGCGTCTGCTGGTCTCGCGCGGCTTCCGGGTTCAAATCCAGAAGTTCGATCCCTACATCAACATCGACCCGGGGACGATGAGTCCCTTCCAGCATGGCGAGGTCTTCGTGACTGAGGACGGTGCTGAGACCGACCTCGATCTCGGCCACTACGAGCGCTTTACAGACCACAACACCTCGCGAGCGTCGAACGTCACGGCCGGCGCCGTCTACAACTCGGTCATTCGCCGCGAGCGGCGTGGCGACTACCTCGGCGCGACCGTCCAGGTGATTCCCCACATCACCGACGAGATCAAGCAGCGGATCCTGATCGTCGCGGAGAGCCAGGCCGTCGACTTCGTGATCACCGAGATTGGCGGAACCGTGGGCGACATCGAGTCACTGCCGTTCCTCGAGGCGATCCGCCAGCTCTACTCAGAGCTTGGGCCCAAGCGCTGCATGTTCCTGCACCTGACGCTGGTCCCGTACATCGGCCATGCGGGGGAGTTGAAGACGAAGCCGACCCAGCACTCGGTCAACGAGCTGCGCCGCATCGGTATCCAGCCTCACGCGCTTCTTTGCCGCTCCGAGCAGGGACTCGATCGCGAGATCCGCAAGAAGATCGCCCTCTTTGCGAGCGTCCCCGTGGAGGCCGTGATCTCCGCCCGCGACGTCGACAACATCTACAAGGTGCCGCTCGTCTACCGCGCCGAGGGCGTGGACGACCTCGTGCTCGACCACTTCGCGATCGAGGCTCCGGCGCCGGACCTCGAGCAATGGGAGACGCTGATGCGCCGCGCCGACGCCTGCGAGGGCACGACGCGGATCGCGCTCGTCGGCAAGTACGTGCAGCTTGCCGACGCTTACAAGTCGGTCATCGAGGCGCTGGTGCATGGCGGCTATGCCCACGACACCAACGTCGAGGTCGAGCTCGTCGACTCCGAGAACTTCGATCCCGAGCAGATCGCCGATTGGGCCGACGGAATCCTGATTCCCGGCGGTTTCGGCGAGCGCGGCATCGAGGGCAAGATCGAGGCCACGCGGATCGCGCGTGAACGCGGCATCCCGCTCTTGGGGATTTGCCTCGGGATGCAGATTGCAGTCGCCGAGTTCGCCCGCCATGTGGCGGGCATGGACGGTGCGAACTCAACCGAGTTCGATCCCGAGACTCCGTTCCCGGTCGTCGACCTGCTGCCGGAGCAAAAGGAGGTCTCCGACATGGGCGGCACGATGCGCCTCGGCGCCGACCCGGTGAAGCTCCACGACGACACGCGCGCCCGCGAGATCTACGGCGAGGCCGTGATCTACAAGCGCCACCGCCACCGTTTTGAGGTCAACAATCAGCTGCGCCGCCGGCTCGAGGACGAGGGCATGGTCTGCGGCGGTACCTCACCGGACGAGCGCCTCGTGGAGATCGTCGAGCTGCCCGACCACCCGTTCTTCGTCGCCTCGCAGTTTCACCCGGAGTTCAACTCACGCCCCAACCGTCCCGAGCCGCTGTTTCGCGAGTTCGTGGGCGCCGCCTCGCAGCTCGCTGCCGAGCGCGGGGAGGGCCCACCGACCGAGGAGAGCGAGATCTCCGACGCGGTCAACGTCGACGAGCTCAAGGCTCGCAGCGACACCTAGCTGCTGGGCGCGCGGTAACTAGCCTTGCCTGGGTGAGCTTTGCGCCCCCCGATCGGCTGCTCGAGCGTTTTGTGCGTCTGTGCGAGACGCCGAGCCCAACCGGCTCGGAGCGCGCTGTCGCCGATGACGTTCTCGCGGAACTGCAGGAGATGGGCGTCGAGGTCGTTGAGGACGACCGTGCCGAGCCCGCGCGCGCCGGCGCGGGCAATCTGATCGCACGGGTTCCGGGAACGGGGGAGCGGTGGATCGCGTTCTTCGCCCACCTCGACACCGTTCCCGAGGCCGGCCGAATCGAGGTCGAGCTCACCGACGGGGTGTTTCGCAGTCGCGGCGAGACGATCCTCGGAGCCGACAACAAGGCGGCGGTGGCCGTGCTGGTCGAGCTCGCGGCCCGGGCGGCGGCATTGCCGCGCGAAGCGGGCGTCGAGCTGGTCTTCACCGTCGCCGAGGAGGACGGCCTGAGGGGGGCGAAGGAAGTCGACGTGGGTGGGCTGCGCTCCACGCAAGGGTTCGTTCTCGACCATGCGACGCCGATCGGTGAAGTGATCACCTCGGCACCGACCTACCAGCGGATAGTCGCCGAGTTCGAGGGCGTCGAGGCACATGCCGGCATCCGACCGGAGGATGGGCGCTCGGCGATCGAGGCTGCGGCGGCGGCGATCGTGCGGATGGACCTTGGCCGCCTCGACGATGAGACCACCGCAAACGCAGGTGTGATCGCCGGCGGGGTGGCCTCGAACGTGGTCGCGGGCGCGTGTCGTCTCGAGTGCGAGGCGCGTTCGCTCGATGAGACCAAGGTCGCGGCGGCGACGGCGGCGATCATCGATGCCTGCACCTGGGCGGCCAGCGAGCTCGGAGTGGACGTCGACGTGGACGTGGACGAGGTCTTTCGGGGCTATCGCCAGGCGTCCGCTTCGGCCGGTGTGCAGCTGGCCCGGTCGGCCCTTGAACGCTGTGGGATCACGGCGCGTGAGGTGGCCACCGGTGGCGGCTCCGACGCGAACGCGCTTCTGGCGCGCGGCTTCGATGCCGTGCTGCTCGCCAACGGCACCACCGACAACCACACGCCGAGCGAGAGCGTCGGCGCCGCGCAGCTGGGCGAGATGCTGGCGGTCTGCGAGGCCATCGTCGAGCTGGCCGCGGTCGGAGCGGAGGTTTAGCGTGCTGAAGCTGCGCCGAGGAAGGGTCGTCGGCATCGAGCCGCTCGAGGTCGAGATCGACGGCGAACGTCGCCGCGCATGGGCCGACGACGGCCTTGTCGGTTCCGCCGAGATGGGCGATGAGGTCGTTGTCAACGTCGAGGCGCTCGACCTCGGGCTCGGTTCTGGCGGCTTCGACATCCTGCTCGTGAATCTCACCCGCGGGCTCGAGGCCGCAGGATCGGTGTCAGAGCACGTGATGAAGCTCAACTACAGCCCGCTCCAGCACCCCGTCGAGCCGGTGGAGGTGGCCGAGCCCGATGGCCAGAGCAGCGGGCCGAAACCGCCGGTGGCGGTGATCTCCTTGCACGGACACCTCGCGCCGCTGGCGTGGGCGGCGCACCAGGCCGGCCACGCCCTGCGCGTGGGCTTCGTTCAGGGCGCCGGCGCGGCGCTTCCCGGAGGGATGTCGCGCGATCTCGTCGAGCTGCGCGATCGCGGCTTGATCTGCGGCCACATCACCGCCGGCGCTGCCTACGGCGGCGAGCACGAGGCGATTTCTGTGGCCGGGGCCATCGATGCGGCGGCCCGGCGGCTGGAATGGGATGCGGTTGTGGTGGGGCCCGGGCCCGGCATCCTCGGTTCGGCCAGCTGGCTGGGACACGGGGGAATGGCGGCGCTCGACGCCGCGCACGCAGCCCTGGCGCTTGAGATGCCGACGCTTCTTTGCGCGCGGATGTCGAGCACCGACGAGCGACCCCGCCATCGGGGGCTCAGCCATCACACGGCGACGGTCTTGGAGATGCTGCTCGCGCCGGTGCGAGTGCCGGTGCCCGAGGCCGAGATCGAGGGGTGGCCCCTGCTCGGGGAGAGGGCGCCCGAGGGCGGATCGGCGCAGGCTGCGCTCGACGACCTGATCGAGATCTGCACCGGCCGCCATGATCTCGCGGTACAGCGAATCGACCTCGGCGGGTACGCGGCCAGCGGTCTGCCGACGACGACCATGGGCCGGTCCATAGACGACGACCCGCTGTTCTTCGCCTCACCGCTCGCGGCCGGCCGCGCGTTGGCGGCAGCGATCGACGGGTAGAGGTCGCGAGATGGAACGGATCGATTCGAGGACGGTCTACGAGGGCACGATCATCAATGTCCGCGTCGATCGCTTTCGCTACAAGGACGGTGAGGAAGCCGACCGCGAGATGGCCACTCATCCCGGCGCGGTCGCGATTGCCGCCTACGACGACGAGGTGGTCTGGCTTGTGCGCCAGCCGCGCGAGGCGGTCGGTGAACCGCAGCTGCTGGAGTTGCCGGCGGGCAAGCTCGATGTCGAAGGCGAATCCCATCTTGAGTGCGCGAAGCGCGAGTTGGTCGAGGAGATCGGTCGACGCGCTCGCGAGTGGAGCGAGGTCAAGCGCTTTTACACCTCGCCCGGCTTTGCCGAGGAGGAGGTAACGGTCTTCTTTGCCACCGGTCTTCAAGAGGTGGAAGACCACGAGCCCGATCCCGAGGAGCGAATCGAGATCGTCGCCTGGCCGCTCGCGGATCTCGATGGCGCGATCGCCGAGTGCATCGACTCGAAGACCTTGATCGGGTTGATGCTGCTGCGCGAGTCACTGCGGTAGTCGCGTTGCACCGGCAGGTGCGGCGGCCGGGTGGGAGAAACCGGCGCCATGGCCATCGCCGTCCCAAAGCCCACCGCCGCGCCGACCACCGACGCGCGCTTTGAGGCCCTGGTCCTCGACTTCATCGCTCATCTCGAGTTCGAGCGCGGCCTGGCCCGCAATACGCTCGACGCGTACCGGACCGACCTTCTGCAGTTCGGGACGTTTCTCGCTCTGCGTGATCGCGACGCGATTGAGGTTGAGCGCAGCGATGTCGCCGACTTCCTCGCCGACCTGGCCACCGGAGTTGCGCCGGCGGACGACGGAAGCGGGGGCCGGCCCGCGTGCTCGCCGGCGACGATCAGCCGCAAGACGGCATGCCTGCGCTCCTTCTATCGCCACCTGCGTCGGGAGGACCTGATCGCCGACGATCCGACGGCGACGCTGACGCCGCCCGCGAAGAGCCGCAAGCTGCCGCAGGTGCTCAGCCAGGCGGAGGTCGGGAAGCTGCTCGACAGTGCGCGGGACCCCGATCCGATCAGCCTTCGCGATCGTGCCCTGCTCGAGGTCATGTACGGCTGCGGCCTGCGCGCTTCCGAGGCGATCGGGCTCGAGATCGGAGATGTCGACCTGCGTCGCGGCTTCGTGCGACCGCACGGGAAGGGCTCGAAGGAACGGATCGTGCCGCTGGGCCGCGAGGCCGCGCGAGCGATCGACCGCTACCTGCGCACCGGGCGCTCGCAGATCGTCGGTGAACGGCTCGAACGCAAGCTGTTCGTCAACTTCCGCGGTGGGTCGCTGACTCGCCAGGGTCTCTACAAGATCATCCAGCGCCACGCGAAGGCGGCCGGCCTCGAGGGCAAGATGAGCCCGCATACGCTGCGCCACACGTTCGCGACGCATCTGCTGTCCGGCGGATGCGACCTGCGCTCGGTCCAGGAGATGCTCGGCCACGCCGACGTCGCCACGACGCAGCTCTACACGCATCTCTCACGCGAGCGGATCAAGGAGGTCTACTTCAAGGCCCACCCGCGGGCGACCACGTAGCGCCCTCTCAGGTGACGGCGCGCTGATACCAGGTCACGTCCCAGGGCTTGTCGAACTTGACGCCGACGCCCACGAAGGTCCCGACCTTGGTGAACCCGAGCGACTCATGAAGGGCCGCGCTTGCCGGGTTGGGCTCGGTCATGCCGCCGACGGCGAGTCGCGCCGAGGAACCCTCGAGATGCGCGATCAGACGCGAGTAGAGGGCTGAGCCGACGCCGTTGCCCTGTGCTGCCGGGTCGACGTAGATCGAGGTCTCGCAGGTGGTGTCGTAGGCGGCGCGTTCACGGAACCTGGCGCTCTTCGCATACCCAAGCACCGCATCGTCGTCATCAAGAGCGACGAGGAAGAAGTAGCCGCGCTCGGAGTCGAGGGCGGCAAGCTCCTGGCGCCAATGGGCGGGGTCCGGCTCGATCAGGTCAAAGGTGATGGGAGTGCTCTCGACGTAGTGGCGATAGATGTCCGCGATGGCGTCGAGGTGCTCGGGCGCGGCGTCGACGATCTTCATCGCACGTTGATAGCAGCCATGATTGAGGTGATGCCGGAGTTGCCCGAAGTCGAGACGATCCGCCGCCAGCTCGCGCCTGAGGTTGCGGGCCGCACGATCAGCGATGCGGAGGTGCTCGACGAGCGCTGGACTCGGCCGCTGCTGCCTGCGCAGGTCGAGGAGCGGCTGGCGGGACGGCGAATCGAGGATGTTGGGCGCCGCGGCAAGTACCTGGTTCTGACGCTCGACGACGGCTCGGCGTTGGTGATGCACCTGCGGATGACCGGCAACATCCTCATTCGCCAAGGCGATGAGGAGGAGCCGGCCGGCCGGCTCGGCATGGCACGCCTTTACGAGGCCGACGCCGATGCTCGCCATCTGCGCGCGCGACTGCGACTCGACGATGGAAGTGAGCTCTGGTTCACCGATCCGCGCCGCTTTGGGCATGGGGAGGTCCTCGACGAGGGAGCTGTCGACGGCTACTTCGCCTCGCGGCTTGGGGTCGAGCCGCTCGAGGAGGGTCTGACGCCGGCCCATCTGCTCGAGGTCGCCGCCGGGCGTACGGCGCCGCTCAAGTCGTTTCTGCTCAATCAGGCGATGGTGGCGGGGATCGGCAACATCTACGCCGACGAGGCGCTCTGGCGCGCCCACCTGCACCCGCTCTCGCCGGCTGGATCGATGCGCCTCGAACACGCCGAGGAGCTTGTCGACGGGATCGTCGGCGCGCTCGAGGCGGGGCTTGCCCATGGCGGTTCGTCGATCGACGACTACCGCGACGCCCGCGGCGAGCGCGGCTCGATGCAGGATGAGTTCCTCGTGCACACGCGCGAGGGTGAGGACTGCCTGCGCTGTGGTGAGACGATCAGGCGGATCGTCGTCGGCGGGCGCTCAACCTACTTCTGTCCCAACTGCCAGGTGCGGCTTCGCCGGCGCCCGCGCCGTCACAGGTGAACGAGCCGGCGCCGCCACCGGACGGCTTTCGGATCGGCCACTGGACCGACTCCGAGGGAGCCACCGGATGCACCGCGGTGATCGCCCCGCCGGGTTCACGCGGCGGCGTCGACGTTCGCGGCGGCGGGCCGGGGACGCGGGAGACGGATGTCGTTGGCCCGTACGCGGCCACGTCGGAGGTCACCGCGGTATCGCTCGCGGGGGGCAGCGCCTACGGACTTGCGGCCGCCGACGGGGTGATGCGCTGGTGCGAGCGCGAGGGCCTCGGGTACGCGACACCGGCGGGACTGGTGCCGATCGTTCCCGCGGCCGTGATCTACGACCTGGGAAGTGGGAGCCCGAACGCACGGCCGGACTCCGACGCCGGGTACTCGGCGTGCGAGGCTGCGGTGGAGGGTGTGCCCGAGTGCGGGCGTGTCGGTGCCGGAACGGGGGCCACCGTCGGCAAGATTGCGGGCCGTGCGAGCGCCACCCCGGCCGGGATCGGCTACGCGGCTGCCGAGACGGGGCTCGGCTACCGTGTCGCCGCGCTTGCCGTCGTCAACGCCTTCGGAGACGTGATCGGTGCGGACGGAGGGGTGCTCGCCGGCGTCGGCGCCGGTGACGAACCACCCCGGTCAACCGCTGCGACGCTCGCGGCGATGAACGCGGTTCCAGACTGGACGCGGCTCGAGGAGCGCAATACGACGCTCGTCTGTGTGATGACCGACGCGCCGCTCGACAAGCCCGAATGCGCCCGGGTTGCCCGGATGGCGTCGGCTGGGATCGCCCGCGCGATCGATCCAGTGTTCTCAGACGTGGACGGTGACGTGGCGTTCTGCTTAGCGTCCGGAGAGCCGTCGGCCGTGCACCGCTTCGTCGCGCTCGCGGTCGGAACGGTGGCCGCGAGCGTGACCGCAGCGGCAATCCGCGGCTCCGTGGCGCCGTCGTAGGGACCAGCGCCTGGCTCAGTCGAACAGGGCGATCGAGATCAGGCGATTCTTGAACTGGCAGGGCCCGGCGCCGGCGGTCTCGCCGTAGTCGAGGCGGAACGTGTGGGTGCCCGCCGCCACGAACCTGACCGGCGGCGTGCCGCCGGAGCTGGTCACGAATCCCGCCCCTGTGTTGGAGGCCGTGAAGACGACGATGTTGCCGGTCAGCGCCGGCGAGGTGATCACGCCCTGGCACGTGGACGCTCCGTCGGTTGTGCTGACGTCAGCGGAGGCGAAGAACTGCACGAACCCTCCGTTCGGACCGACGGTCAGCGTTGCGCTGGGTCCGCCGAGGTTCTGGGGCGGCGCGAGAGCGGTCTGCACCGTCGCGGCGTTGAAGCCGGAGTCGTTCGGGGCGAGGCCGTCGGCTCCGGGAGCGCCCGGAGTGCCCTGGGGACCCGCGGGACCCTGCTGACCCTGAGGTCCGGTTTGCTTCGAAGTCTCCTCGGCCGTATCGAGTGCCCGGGCGGCGATCTTCTCGGCGTTCGCGGCCTTGCGATTGGCCTTCGCGATTTGCTTCTTGAGCTTCTTGATCTGGCTCTTGGCGCTGGCGTTCGCACTACGGTCGCCCTGGTCGGCGATGGCGACGGTCCCAGCGATGAGAACTGCCGTGAGCACTGCCGCGAGAACGACGGTTCCGCCGCCGACCTTGCGATCCACTTGGAAGTCCGTCACTACTACCAACCTCCCTGGTCGTAAGTGATTTTTGGCACTTGTCGCATCCTAATCGGGTTCGAGACGTTTGTGTGACTTAAACGCCGTCCGCCGCAGCAAAGACAATTCCGCGGCAGTGCCGGGAAAGTTCAAGACCGAAGCGATCGTCCTACGCAGCATCCGCTATGGCGAGGCCGATCGGATCCTGCATCTGTTCAGCGCCGGTCGCGGTCGGATCAGCGCGATCGCCAAGGGCGTGCGCAAGCCGCGGTCTAGGTTTGGTGGCAGGCTCGAGCCGTTCTTTCGCCTCGATCTCGTCCTTTATGAGGGCCGAAGCGATCTGTCCACGGTGACCTCGGCGCACACGCTCGACGGTCACGCCAACCTGCGCGCCGACGGGCCAGCTCTCGGGGCGGCGGCGCGGGCATGCGACGCAGTTCTCCGACTCTGCGACGCGGAGGAGGCCAACCCGGGCGCCTACAACCTGCTCTGCCGGTATCTGACGATCCTCGATGGATCCGAGTCGCTCGACGGCGATGGCAGCGGCGACGGCGCCGCGGGGCTGGCAACGGCGCTCGCGTTTCGAGTCAAGCTGGCGCTGGCGACTGGGTTCTCGCCCGAGCTCGCGGCCTGCGCTCGGTGCGGTGAGCCGGATGGGCTCAGCGGATTTTCGGGAAGTGCCGGCGGCGTGGTCTGCTCGGCCTGCGTGCGCGAGGGGTTCAGCTTCTCGCGGGATGCCCACACGTTTATGGTCGAGGCGCTTGGACGTCCGCTGGCGCAGGCGCCGAGCGGCTCCGAGCGCACGCTTCGCCAGGTTGAACGCGCGATCTCCGAGACCGTGGAGCACCACGCCTCGGTTCAGCTGCGCGCCGCTGCGTAAACCGGTTTCGCCCTGACCTAAGCTGATCGCGATGGAGGGAGCCAGGCCGCGCGATAGACACGAGCTGCTCGAGGCTTTGGGCGGTCCGCAGGGGATCGCCGACTCGAGTATTCCGGCGCTTGCGTTCGTCCTCGTCTACACGTTCAACGGCAACGAGCTGAACACCGCGGCGTGGGTGGCGGTTGGAGTCGGTGCGCTGATCACCGTGGTTCGGCTGGTGCGTCGCGAGAGCCTGCAGTTCGCGCTTGCGGGGTTTGCCGGCGTAGCGTTGGCAGCTTTCATCGCCTCGAGAACCGGCAAGGCGGAGGATTTCTTCTTGCCTGGGCTGCTGATCAACGCGGCTTACGCGCTCGCCTATCTGATCTCGATCGCCATCCGCTGGCCGCTGATCGGGGTGATCCTCGGCCCGCTCGGTGGCGAGGGCATGGCGTGGCGGCGCGATCCCGAGCAGGTGCGCCTCTACTCGCGCGCCAGTTGGATCTGGGTCGGGGTCTTCGTCATCCGGCTGGCGGTACAGCTCCCGCTCTATCTCGCCGGCGCTCTACTTGCTCTCGGCATCGCGAAGACGGCGATGGGCCTGCCGATATTTTTGCTCGCGATCTGGTTGACGTTCCTGGTATTGCGGCAGGGGGACGAGCCAGAGCCGCGCTTATCCTCTTGAACTGAGTTGGAGGGAACAGCGATCAGGTCCACGGCCGCCTCGATGTCGTTCGAGCAGCGCGTCCGCGCCTGGGAAGAGGGATTTCTCGCCGACGGTGCGACCCGGTCGTATCCCGCGGCGCGGGCGGTTGCCGAGGAGGACAGCCCGGTGCGCACTCCGTTTCAGCGCGACCGCGATCGAATCGCTCACTCGAAGGCGTTTCGACGGCTCAAGCACAAGACGCAGGTCTTCATCGCCCCCGAGGGCGATCACTACCGGACCCGTCTCACGCACACGCTCGAAACGTGCTTCATTGCCCGCACGGTGGCCAGGGCGCTTGGCCTCAACGAGGATCTCACCGAGGCGATTGGCCTTGGGCACGATCTCGGCCATCCGCCCTTCGGCCACATCGGCGAGGAGGCGCTCGACGAGGCGCTGAAGGACCGCGGCGCCGGTGGCTTTCGCCACAACGAGCATTCGCTGCGGATGGTCGAACTGCTCGAGCGCGGCGGCCGCGGACTCAATCTCACCGAGCAGGTGCGCGATGGGATCCTGCGTCACACGGGGCCCGACCACCCAGCGACGCTGGAGGGGCGGATCGTCCGCCTCGTCGATCGTGTGGCCTACATCAACCACGACATCGACGATGCCGTGCGAGCGGGCATCTTGGAGGAGTCGGAGCTGCCGCTGAGTGAGATCGAATCGCTCGGTCCCACGGGTTCGGCGCGGATCGACACCCTCGTGCGTGACATCGTCGAGACCTCGGCACAACGCGGCGACATCTCCCAGTCGGATGAGGTGGGCGGCGCCATGCTGCGGCTCCGCAAGTTCATGTTCCAGAACGTCTACCTCGGCGCCGAGGCGCGCAAGGAACACGACAGCGTTCACAGCACGATCCACGGGCTGTTCGATTACTACCTCGAGGATCCGTCTCGGATCCCGGCGGCCGACGTCGCGGGGGACGATCTGCAGCGGGTCACCGACTACATCGCGGGAATGACCGATCGTTATGCCATGTCGACCTTCAGGGACCTCTGATGGCGCTGTTCACGTCGGGCAGCGTCGAGCGGGTCAAGGAGGCGAGCGACATCGTCGAGGTGATCTCGGCGCATACCGACCTCAAGCGCTCGGGCGTGCGCTACACGGGGCTCTGTCCCTTTCACGACGAGCGCTCGCCGTCGTTTTCGGTCGATCCGGCCGAGAAGCTCTACCACTGCTTCGGCTGTGGGGTTGGCGGCGACGTGATCAAGTTCGTCGAGGAGAAGGAGGGGCTGCCGTTTCCCGACGCGGTGGAGGCTCTTGCCGATCGCTATGGGGTCGAGCTCGAGCGCGAGGCGGAGGATCCGCGCGCCGAGGAGTTACGTCGAAAGCGCGGGCGGCTGAGCGAGCTGCTCGAGCGGACGGCGGGTTTTTATTCGACGTTCCTCAACGACGCGCCGCAGGCGTCGAGGGCGCGGGAGTACCTGAAGGAGCGGGGGATGGGGGAGGAGGCGCTGAAGGAGTTCGGGGTCGGCTGCGCGCCCGGCACGTGGGACACGGTGCTGGTCCGCGGTCAGCAGGCGGGTTATTCGATCGAGGAGCTCGAGGCGGCCGGGTTGGTGTTGAAGAGCCAGAAGGGGAGAGGCCACTACGACCGCTTTCGGTCGCGGATCATCTTTCCGATCCGCGACGCGCGCGGGAGGGTGCAGGGGTTCGGCGCCCGTGCGCTGTTGCCGGATCAGAAGCCGAAGTACGTCAACTCGCCTGAGGGCGAGCTCTATTCGAAGCGACGCACGCTCTACGGGATCGAGCGGGCCCGTCCGCAGATCGTCAAGAGCGGGCGCGCGGTGGTGGTGGAGGGCTACACCGACGTGATCGCCTGCCATCAGGCTCAGATCCGCGATGCGGTCGCGATCATGGGCACGGCGATCACGCCCGAGCAGGTGAAGCTGCTTTCCGCTTACGCGGAGGAGGCGGTGTTGGCCCTCGATGCCGACCGGGCCGGGCGCGAAGCGATGCTCCGCGCCCAGCGGGTTGGTGGCTCTCGGCTGCGGCTGCGCGTCGCGCGCATGCCGGAGGGCAAGGATCCGGCTGATCTCTTGGCCGGTGCTGACGGGGCCAGCGCCAACGCTTTTCGGGCTGCGATCGAAGCGGCCGAGGATCTGCCGGTCTTTCACGTCCACACCCTGCTTGACGACGCCGACCTGAGCTCGCCCTCCGGGCGCGACCGCGCCCTCGACGAGGTCGTCGGCGTGATCGGGTCGATGCCCGACTCGATCACCCGTGAGGAATTGATGCGCGAGGTGGGCGACCGCCTGGATGCCGACCCCGGGCTCGTGGCGCGACGCGTTTCGTCGGCGAAGGCGCGAAAGCCGGTCGAGGCGGCGCCGGTCTCAGGCGATCCCGGCCCGGAGAAGGAGCGCGAGGCGCCGCGGCCGCTCAACGCGCGCGAACGTCGCGAGCTGGCGCTGCTGGCGATGTGCGTGCGCCTGCCCGCAGAGGGCGCCGACTACCTCGAGCGTCTCACCGACGACCACTTCACCAACCCGGTCGCGGCGCGGGCCCGCGGCTGGCTGCTCGGCCACCTCGAGCACCCAACGGAAGGCCTCGATCGCTCGGACGAGCCGCTGCTTGCGTACGTCACCCAGGTTGTCATGCAGGCCGAGCGCGAGCCGGCCAGCGCCGAGGCTATGGAGCTGAGTCTGCTCGAGCTCGAGGTCTCACGGGTCGACGCGGAAATTGCCGCCTCCAGCGCCGCCTCCGACTCGCCCCCGGTCGAGCTCCAGCGCAAACGAGCCGAGCTGACGGAGCGAATCGCGCGCGCCCAGTCGTAGCGAAACAGGAGTCGCGCACGTCGCGGGCCTCCCAAAGCTCCGGGGGTGGGATTCGAACCCACAACCTATCGGTTAACAGCCGATCGCTCTGCCGTTGAGCTACCCGGACCGTAATCCCCTTGCGCTACCGCGGGTGCGGTTCGCAGGGCGTCTATTTCGACAGGCTAGCGGCTCCGACCTCCACCTCTACATGGCAGTTTGCGCATAGGAGCACGCATTTCGCGGCCTCGCGACGGAGGTCGGCGATCGAAGGCTTCAATGCGACATCGTCGGCACCTGACCCGGCCCGAGGTCTCGATCACGAAGACGGTTGTGCCGTGGCGGATGCAGTCGCGGGTGACGGTTCGATCGCCTCGCGTCTTGGCCGCTTCGGTCGCAGCGTGCCGAACCTCGATCGGCTGCGAGAGCTCGTACCGGTCAAGCCAATGGCGCACGGTGGATGGGCTTACGCTCAGCGCATCCGCGATCGCCCGGATGGGTCGGCCTTCGGCAACCAGCTCGGCGAGTCGATGGCGTTCCAAACCACCCTTGGCAGCATGTTTTGCGCGTCCGTTCGGAACCAGGTCGTACTTCTTCAGCCAGTAGGACACGGTTGACGGGTGACGACCAGCCAACGTGGCGATCCGGTCGAGCGACAGACCCTGTTTCAGCCACGCCACCAGTTGCTCGCGTTCCATGGGTCGATCGTGCAGTGCATGGACCGGACGTGAACACGAACATATGTTCGTTCGATGACGGCTAGGTGTCAGTCTCGTTACGAAGCCGGCGCGAGTTGCTCCACCAGTTCGGCGGCCCGTGCCGACCCGTCGTGTTCGTTCGCCCAGTCGCCAAGTTGCTGTGCGCGCATCCCGTACGACGACTCGCCTAGCACCCGACGCGTCGCGAGGCGCAGCGTCGTCGTCGACAGCAACCGCCACGGCAGCATCACGCCGGATCCCGACCATGCCACCCGAGCGCCGGTCTCGGCCATGTCGCCGACGGCCGGGCACGCATACGAGAGGCACGCCCGCGCCCAGCGCCCGCGCCACGGTCCCGTGACCGCCGTGGCAGATCACGAGGTCGGCGGCGGCCATCGCCTGCGAGTAGGAGAGCCAGTCCACAAGTCGCGCGTTGGCGGGCGGAGCGGGCAGCGGTTCGGGCGGGAAGTGGCCGTTGGTCGTCGCCAGCACCCGCACCGGTTCGTCGGCGAGCGCCTCGAGGGCGACGCGGATCAAACGACAGTCGGGGTCCTGAGCGGTGGAGGCGGCGACCAGCACCAGCGGCTCGTCGCCGTCGGGAAGTTCGACGTCGGGATAGGCAAGCTCGAATCCAAACGGCCCGGTGACGTGCACGTGTGGCGGCCACGCCCGCGGATACTCGAGCTGGGGAAACGTCGCGACAAGCGCCAGCTCCTCGGAGATCCCGCCGTGGAGTCGATCGATCGGCTCGAGACCGACCGCGCCACGCGTCTCATTCATCTCGTCGCGCCCCCGCTCGAGGCCGCGAACGAGCATCGGCAGCGCCCGTCGCCACAGCCGGCGACCGACTCCCGTTCGCGGGGCCACCGCGCCAAAGGCAAAGAACGGCAGGCCCGGCTCCTGGACCGGATAGATGTGGGGGATCAGCGTTGCCCGGCGCAGGCCAACACGCTCGGCAGCGAGCGCCGGTGCCAGGGTGAGGATGTCGCTGACGACGACGTCGAACCGTTCGCGCTCCATCAGCGGCACCAGGGCGAGCGCGGCATCGGCCGCCGTCGCCTCCTCGGTCGAGCCGGGCGTCTGCGGCGGAAACGTCGTGTACTCCTCGGCCGCGGTGAACTCAATCCCGAGCGCCTCAACGGGCTCGCGCCAGCGCTCCCACGTTTCGACCATCACCTCGTGACCCCGCTCGTGCAGTGCACGCGCGAGCCCGATCGCTGGAAAAGCGTGGCCGGCATCGCCGAAAGCGGCGACCAGCAGCCTGCAAGATCGCTTTCCCGGCCCCTCCGCCGATTTGACCGATGACGTCATCTCGCCGACCATTCTTCACGTGAGACGTCAATCAGGTGATCCAGCGCGCCGACTCCGTCGGACCGTCGACCAGCTTCCACGCCGGACGAAGGAGGCGATGCTCCGCGGCATCGACACCAACCGGATCATCGTTGGCGCCTACGTCGACTCCGAATCCGGGGGCATCTGCCCGATGCTCGCCGCCCACCGAAACGGCGGCCGGACCGACGTCTCCGAGTTCGCGCGTGCGTGGGACGCCTACACGCACCCGCGCCGCCCGCGCCGAGCAACGCGCCGCGAGGTGGGCATGCTGCGCGGGCTGCTCGAGGAGAGCCTCAACCGCGACACCTCGCTCGATCGCTTCTCGATCGCCGAGCTCGCAGCCCAGATCCGCGCCGAGCGCCGCCAGCGTGCGGGCCACGTCGAGGTCCCGGCGCCGGTCACCGTGCCCGAGCCGTCAGACGAGCCGATTCAGGTTCGTCGCCGCGCGCCGAAGAGCGACCTGCTCACGGCAACCGAGCGCGAGCTCAGCCGCACCTGACCCCAGCTGCGTCTAGATAATCTCGCCGGGCCGCTGGAAGACGATCTCCGGCACCAGGCAGGCGGGCGACGTCGCCAGCAGAAAGCGCACCGACGCGGCAATGTCCTCGGGCCGGATCATCTTCTCCGCGGGCACCTGGCCCTTCACGAACTCTGTCATCGGCGTATCAACGAAGCCAGGGCACAACGCCGTCACCTGGATCCCGTCGTTCTCGTGTTCCTGCTGCGACGCCTGGCTGAAGCCGACGACGCCTGCCTTCGTCGCGGAGTAGACCGAGAGCCAGCCCTGACCCTTCTTCCCGGCGATCGACGCCGTGTTGACGATCAGCGCCTTGCCGTGCTCCGCGCCGGCCTCTTTCAGCATCGGAAGCGCCTCGCGAGTGGCGATGATGAGCCCGCGAAGGTTCGTTCCAATCTGGATGTCGAGCTTCTTCGAAGTGATCTCCGGCATCGCCTCGCCGATCCCGACGCCAGCGTTGTTGACGAGCACATCGAGTCGACCAAACCGCTCGCGGTGCGAGGCCACCAGCGCAGCGATCTGCTCCTCGTCGGTCATCATCGCCGGCATCGAGTGGACGTCGAATCCGTCGGAGCGCAGCCCCTCGGCCGCCTCCTCGAGCTTCTCCGGCCGCCTGGCCGGAGATGGTCACGTCGTAGCCGTCCTCGGCCAGCGCCCTGGCGATCGCCAGGCCGATGCCGCTCGACCCACCGGTGATCAGCGCTGCTCGTTTCGCCACTAAAGCTCCTCCTTCGACGTCATCGACCGGCGAGGCACCCTAGACCAAGCGGTGAGTCGCCGACTTAGCGTGCCGTTATCCCGTCTCTCTAGGATTGCGCCCGTGGGATTGGCCCGTTTAAAGCAGGGCGCCGCCATCGCTGCGGTGGCGGTGGGCGCAACGTTTGCCGTCGGCTGCGGCAGCAGCGACGAGCCCGAGAGCGGCGGGAGCGCCCCCGCCGCCTCCACCTTTCCGGCGACCAACGGGGGCACCCTCGACGACATCCTCGCCGACAACGATCCGGGCGACGATCTCGTCGTCGCGCTCGCGGGTGGCGACTTCACCGTCGGCAAGAACCGCCTCGCCGTCGGCATCTTCAACGTCGACGCGACGCCAAACAACGAGGAGCTGGATGCCGCGATCTACGTCGCCCCCGGCGCCGGGGGTAAGGCCGAGGGCCCGTTTCCAGCGCGCCGAGAGAGCCTGACCACCGATTCCGCATTCGCCTCGCAGACGACGACCACCGACCCCGACGCCGCGAAGGTCGTCTACGTGACCGACGTCGACTTCAAGGAGCCGGGGGAGCACCGGATCATCGCGGTCGTCGACAAGCCCGACGGCACGCGCGTCGCCACGCGCGTGGAGAGCGTCATCGCCAAGGAGACCGACCGGATTCCAGGCGTGGGCGACGAGGCGCCAGTGATCCACACCCCCACCGTCGACGACGTCGGCGACATCACCGACATCGACACCCGGGTGCCGCCCGACACGCTGCACGACGTCGACTTCGCAGACGTGGTCGGCAAAAAGCCGATCGTCCTTCTGTTTGCAACCCCGGCGCTGTGCCAGACCCGTGTGTGTGGCCCGGTTGCCGACGTCGTCGAGCAGGTCAAGAACGAGCGCCCCGGCGACGCCGCCTACATCCACATGGAGATCTGGAACGACAACGATCCGAACAAGGGCGCCCGCCCGCAGCTTTTCGACTACAAGCTGCGGACCGAGCCCTGGCTCTTCGTGATCGACAAGGACGGACGCGTCTCGACCCGGATCGAGGGCGCGTTCAGCGTCGACGAGCTCAACCAGGCTCTCGACAAGGTCTCATAACGGCGCTCAGGCGCCGTCGCCGTTGAGCTTGCGCATCTCGACGCCGGCGCTCAGCTCGGCAACGGCCGGACCGCGGTAGACGCCCCGGATCGGCGGCACGTCCTGGTAGTTGCGGCCATGGCCGATCTTCACGTGCGTCGCGCCCGCGCGGCCACGGTTGGTGGGATCCACCCCAATCCAGCGCCGCTCGCCGTCGGCGTCGGGCAGCAGGCCCTCGAGCCAGGCATGTGTCTGGACCTCGACCGACTCTGCTCCGCCGTCCTTCGATGACGCGAACAGATAGCCCGAGACGTAGCGCGCGCCGATCCCATGGCTTCGCAAAACCATGGCTCCGAGATGGACGAAGTCCTGACACACGCCTGCCCCGCCCTCGAGAAGGTCGGCGACCGTAGAGCCGACGAACGTCGCACCCGCGCGATACTCGAACCGATCGGGGATCGCCTCGGCGACGGCTATGAGCGTGTCGAGAGGCGTGGAGCCACGCACGTCGCGGGCAAGCTCGCTGAAGCGCACATTGGCCGGCTGCTGATCGGGCTGAAGCAAATACTCGCCGGCTTCGACTCGATAGTCCTCGGTCTCGATCGCCTCCCACGGCTCATCCGGATCAACGTCCTGCTCGACAGTGGTCACGCGCATCTTCGCCTCGATTCCGAGTCGCTCGTGAGGTTCGGTGACGCCGAACTCGATCACCTCCGAGCCGAAGTAGTCGCGGTACTGATGCAGGCGAGCCTCCGGCTCGACGCGAAAGGAGAAGTCGTCGACGGCCTGGTGGCGGGTCGTCGCCGGCTTTACCCGCAGGACGTTGAGGTTGTCGCGAACCGGCTCGGAGTACTCATAACCAGTCCAGTAGGTGATCTGAAATCGCATCAGGCCACCACGTGCGGTTGGGCGGCAGCGCCGCCGAAATAGCGCTTCTCGATCTCAACATCAGCCTCTGACAGCTCGTCGCCGACGTGCTCGAGCAGCCCCGCGAGACGTTCCCCGGGCTCGAGCGCCAGCTGACCGTGGTGAAACTCGAGCTCCGCTCGCAACCGCGCGAGGCGCAGCAGCGGCGGCGCTGTGCGATAGCTCGGATCGGCGTCTGTGAGTCGCGCGTGAAGAAGTTCCAGAGCGGCGGTCACCGAGTGCGGATAGCTCGGCTCGAAGAGCAAGAAGCGCGCGACCGGGTGCGCGTCGGCCGGGCCCGGCACGGAGCGCCGGAAGGCCTCGAGTCCACCGATCGCCTGCAACAGAGCTGCGGCCGGACCGCCCTCGGCTGGGCGCTCACCGAGCGAGGGAACGATCGAGACACGCAGCATTCGCAGCATCATGCTGGCGCCCTCGGCGTGACGACCAGCCGAGAGGAACGCATAGGCCTGATCGCGCAGCATCGTCTCGTCGGCGAGTCCCCACCACAAGGCGCAGCGCTCGCGCACGTAGGAGTAGACGGAGTAGGGGCCGGTGCGAAGCGCCGAGCCGAGGTCGCTGGTGTCGAGCTCGAGGTAGAGCGTGTTGAGCGACTGCCACATCTCGCGCGAGACGACGTCGCGAACACGCCGCGTGCCCTCGCGAGCGCGCTCGACGCACGCCGTGACCGACGCGGGACTGTCGGCGTCAAGCGTCAGCGTCCGTACTGCCGTATCCGTCCCGACCGGCATCGCGTCGTCGGCCGTTTCCGCGCCGAGGGCGGCCATCACGGCCTCCCACGGCAGGTTCGAACCCCCGGGACCGCCCGGAGACTGAAGCGACGCGCGAAAGAGACCGTCGAGCATCCTCGCCGTGTCGTCGGCGCGGGCCACATAGCGGCCGATCCAGTAGAGCTCGTGAGCGATCCTGGCAAGCATCAGTCGCCCTTCTCATCGGTGCGCGACTGCTGTTGCTGTTGCTCCTGGCCGGTCCACGTGGAGTGCGGGATCGCCGGCATCTCGGGGAGCAGCCTGCCGCCCTCGCTGCCAAATGTCGGCACCGCTTCGGGGCCGCCGTCGGAGAGAACCCACGTGTCCTTGGAACCGCCGCCGCGCGAGGAGTTGACGATCATCTCGCCCTCGGCCAGCGCGACCCGGGTCAACCCTCCGGGGATGATCCTCAGCTCGGAACCGTAAACCGCAAATGGGCGCAGATCGACGTGCCGCGCGACCAGCTCTCCGCTCGGCGTGACCGTGGGCGTGGTCGAGAGCGAGACCACCTCCTGGGCGATCCAGCGCTCCGGCGCCGCCCGGACGAGCTCGCGCTGGCGTGCGGTCTCCTCGTCGGTCGCGCGCGGACCGATGTAGACACCCTTGCCGCCGGATTCGCCGGTCGGCTTGACAACGAGGGTCTCGAGGCGGTCGAGCACGTACTCGAGCTGCTCGGGGTCGCGCAATAGATAAGTGGAGACGTTTTCGAGCAGGGGCTCCTCGCCGAGGTAGTAGCGGATCATCTCGGGGACGTACGCGTAGACGGCCTTGTCGTCGGCGACACCGGTGCCCACCGCATTCGCGAGCGCGACCGTCCCGGCGCGATACGCGCGAATAAGCCCCGGGACGCCGAGCAACGAATCCGGCCGGAACTCGAGCGGGTCGATGAAGTCGTCGTCGAGGCGCCGATAGATCGCATCGACCCGCGCCAGACCCTCGGTCGTGCGCATATAACAAATGTCGTCGCGGACAACGAGGTCACCGGCTTCGACCAGCTCGACACCCATCTGGCGGGCGAGGAACGAGTGCTCGAAGTAGGCGCTGTTGGCGGGGCCGGGCGTCCACACAACCACGGTCGGATCGCGTCCGGGAGCCGGCGCGATCTCGCGCAGAGCGCTGAGCAGCAGCTGCGGGTAGTGGTCGACGGCGCGAACCCGGTAACCGGTGAAGAGCTCGGGCGCGAGGCGGGTCATCGCCAGGCGGTTTTCGAGCACGTAGGAGATCCCCGAGGGAGTCCGGCAATTGTCCTCGAGCACCCGCCAGGTGCCGTCGCCGTCGCGGACGAGGTCGCAGCCGGCGACATGGCAGTAGATCCCGCCGGGCGGGCGAACACCGTGGACGGCACGGCGAAACTGCGGTGAGCCGAGAACGAGCTCCCACGGAACAATCCGGTCGCGGACGATCTCGCGCCCGTGGTAGACGTCGTCGATGAAGGCGTTGAGCGCGCGCAGCCGCTGGGCCAGGCCGCGCTCGATGTGCTCCCACTCGGCGGCCGGGATGATCCGCGGCACGAGGTCCAGCGGGAACGGCCGGTCCTGGGTGCTGGCGCCGTCGGGGTCGACGATCGCGAACGTGATGCCCTGCTGGCGGAAGATCTCATCGCGTCGGCGTCCCAGGTCGACGAGGGTGAGACGTCCCATGCTGTCGAGCGTCGAGACGAGGTCCTCGGCGTGGCCGCGCGGTGTCCCATGGGATGAGAAAAGCTCGTCCGCGAACCCGGGTGTGGGCTCGTACTCGCTCGAGTCGCCAACCAGCTTGGAGGGAGGGCCGAGGGGATCTGTGGCTGGAGCTTCTTCGTGCATTTCGCGTGGGGTGAGAGTACGAGTCCCGATCCTCCTACCCGAGCGTAGGGTCGCCGACGCACCTCCCCAATCGCCACGTGTCGAAACCGTCGGCCCCGCCATTCGACGATGGTCGACGCCCGGTAGGTTGGCGGGGTGAGCGCGACTGACCCGCTGACCGTGATCACCGGGGCGTCGAGCGGAATCGGCGAAGCGACCGCCCGCCGCTTGGCGCGTGATCCCGAGCGCGCGATCGTGCTGATAGCTCGTCGCGAAGACCGTCTGCGGGCATTGAGCGAGGAGCTCGGCGATCGCGTCAGCTATATCCCCGCCGACCTCACCGACGACGATGCGCCCGAGCGCGTGCGCGACCACGTCGCCGAGCGGGGCGGGCAACTGACGCTGCTCGTCAACAACGCGGGCGCCTCTTGGCGCGGCACGTTTGCCGACAAGGGCTACGCCAACGTCCGCCGCCACATGGAGCTCAACTTCGATGCCGTTGTCCGCCTCACCGAGACCCTGCTGCCGCTGCTTCGCGCCTCAGCCCCGAGCTCGATCGTCAACGTCGCGAGCACGGCGGGCCGTGTCGCGCGTCCGGGAACCGGGGCCTACTCGGCCAGCAAGTTCGCGCTTGTCGGCTGGACGGACGCGCTCCACGCCGAGGAAAAGGCCAACGGGGTGCACGTCGGCATGGTCTTGCCCGGCTTCATCCAGACCGAGGGCTTTCCGGCCGAGGAGCTGCGAGCGAAGGTCATGACCCGGTGGCTGGTCTCGAGCCCGGACAAGGTCGCCGAAGCGATCATGCAGACCGGACCCGGGGGCAAGGCCGAGCGCTACGTACCGCGCTACTACGCCGCGGCCGCGGTGGCGAGGATCACGCTGCCGAGACTGATTCGCCGCGCCACGTCGGGGGCGGTGGGAAGCGCGATGACGACGAAGACCGGTGCCGACGCGCGTGAAACGGACGAGTGAGCTCTTACGACTACGTCATCGTCGGGGCCGGCTCGGCGGGCTGCGTGCTCGCCAACCGGCTCAGCGAGGACGGCTCGACGCGCGTGTTGTTGCTCGAGGCCGGCGGCCGCGATCGCCACCCGAACATCAGCATCCCGGCAGCATTTCCCAACCAGTTTCACACCAAGCTCGACTGGGACTACGCGACCGAGCCCGAGCCCGCGGTGGACGCGCGCTCGCTCTATATCCCGCGCGGCAAAGCACTCGGCGGCTCGAGCTCGATGAACGCGATGCTCTACGTGCGCGGCCGACCGCTCGACTACGACCTCTGGGAACAGCAGGGAGCGCGCGGCTGGGGCTGGGCCGATGTGCTGCCGTACTTCATGCGCTCCGAGGACAACGTCCGCGGACGCTCGGAGTTCCACGGCGCCGGGGGCGAGATGCGAATCGAGGAGCAGCGCTCCCCGCGGCGTCTCAACCGGCGGCTGTTGGACGCCTGTGAGGCGGCGGGCATCCCGCGAATCGCCGACTACAACGGGCCCGAGCAGGACGGTGCCTCGATGTTTCAGGTCCACCAGAAGGGTGGCCGGCGCTGGAGTGCCGCCGACGCCTTCCTGCGCCCCGCTCGCCAGCGCCCCAACCTCGAAATCGTCACCGGCGCGACGGTCACGCAAATCGAGCTCGACGCCACGCGCGCGACCGGCGTTCGCTATCGGCGGCGACGAGGCGGGGAGACGATCGCTCGGGCCTCCGAGGAGGTGATTCTCAGCGCGGGTGCGATCGGGTCGCCTCAGATCCTCCAACTGTCGGGAATCGGACCGCGCTCGACGACTGGGCGACGTTGGCATCGAGGTTCGCCATGAGCTGCCCGGCGTCGGCTCGAACCTTCAGGACCACCCGTTCCTGACGATGATGTGGGAGGTGTCCGAGGGCGGGACGCTCTACGGCGCCGACAAGCCGAGGTACCTGCTCGAGTGGCTGTTGCGCAGGTCCGGCCCGCTGACCTCGACCGCCGCCGAGTCCGTCGCGTTCGTTCGCACCCGGCCCGGCCTACCTGCGCCCGACATCCAGTTTCACATGGGTGCCCTGTACTTCGAGGATCACGGCGCCGAGGAGTTCGACGGCGACGCGATGACGATTGCCCCCGTGCTCGTGAGCCCGAAGGCGAGGGGGGAGGTGTGGCTGCGCTCTGCGGATCCGAACGACAAGCCGCGGATCCTCACGAACTCGCTCTCCGAGCCCGAGGACGTCGAGTCGATGATCGCCGGGCATGGAGCTCGGCCGTGAGATCGCGGACCAATCACCGCTGCGCGAGGTCGTGGTGCGCGAGCTCAAGCCGGGCTCTGAGTACGACGGGCGCGACGGGCTCGAGACCGCGCTTCGCGAGCGGCTCGAGCTGATCTACCACCCGGTCGGAACCTGCCTCATGAGCGACGAGTCCGACGACGCGGTCGTCGACTCCGAGCTTCGCGTCCACGGGCTCGATGGGCTGCGCGTCGTCGACGCCTCGGTGATGCCTGTGATCCCGGGCGGCAACACGAACGCGCCGACGATCATGATCGCCGAGCGGGCGAGCGATCTGATTCGGGGCCGGGCGCCGCTTGGATCGAGGGTCGCGGCGGCGTAGCGCTTACGCCACCTCGGTGAGGAAATTCAGCTCGAGTCGCGCGACGAGCTCGACGACAATCGAACGGCCTGAGGTAGTCGCTCGGCCGTGTCGCGGACGACATCGGCGAGCTCGGTCCCGATGGTCTCCCAGGCGTAGGACCGGATCGCTTCGGCTCGGGCCGCCTCGCCAAGTCGCCTGCGGACCAGTGGCCGATTCACGGCAGCCACCATCGCGTCGGTGAGCGCCGGACCGTCGTCGGGTGCGATCAGCCAGCCGGTCTCACCGTCGTCGAGAATGTCGGCGGGTCCGCCCCAATCAACCGCGATCGCCGGTAGTCCGCACGCCATTCCCTCGACAAGCACCTGGCCAAACTGCTCGTTTACCGAGGGATGGACCAACACATCGCTGGCGTTGAAGAAGTCCGGGAGCTCGGCGTGAGAGTGCCAGCCTGCGAGGAAGACGTTGTCGGCTCCCATCCGCTCAATCGCATCTTGGGGGTGCTCGCCCTCCCACTCGCCCGGGAACCCACCGAGTAAAACCAATGCCGTGCGGTCCTCGAATCGAGGCTGCGCCGCCGCGAAGGATTCGATCAGCAGTGAGAGCCGCTTCACCTCGGTGAAGCGCCCGACGTTGAGCAGGACGGTGCCGGTGAGTGATGCCAGATCCGCCTCGGTGTAGGCGACGGCACCCGGGCGCTCGCCTGGTCCCCAGCCCTGCGGGCTCGCGACGAGGTGACGGCCCCAGTGCGCTGCCCGCTCGATGTCGTGCGGGGCGAAGCTGTCCCGGAAGCCGTTGGGAACCAGCACGAAGCGATCCGGGTCGATGTCGAGGATGGTGCTCGCACGGCGCAGGCCGCTCGGGCTGTTGACGACAATCCGGGTGCAGCCCGCGGCCCAGTCGCTGAGTCGCGCCGCCCAACTTGACGCGGCTCCCCACCCGGCGGGGATCCCATGGGCGATGCGCTCCAGCATGAGCAGCTCCGAACCGTGGATGTGCCCGATGACGGGTACGTCGGGAAGCACGCGCGCCGCCGCTTCGTTGAGCGGGCTCAGATGGTGGAGGTAGAGAAGATCCACCCCGGTTCGAGCGGCACGAGTGAGCTCGCGGGACCATGCGTTGACCTGGTGCTCATAAAGGTCGCCGCCGAGCGCTGCCATGACGGGATCTTCGGCTCCCGGCCGGTCCTCGTAGGAGGCGTGCATCGGTGCTGTGCCGGGAGGGCCGTCGAAGCCGAGCGGGTCGCCGCTGGCGAGCGCCGGCGTGAAATCGACGGGATGCAGATTGCAGTTGCGATAGAACTCTCGCGCCGACCCGTGGGCGCCGATATCCGACCGCGACCCAGCCACGATGGTGACGTCCAGACCATTGCGCCCGAGCTCACCGGCGATCGCGCGGCATGCGTGCGCGGATCCGCCGCGAGGGTAAAAGTAGAAGCCCATGAGGACCCGTAGGGCTTGTTGGCGGATGAACCGAGGTTAGTGCGCCTCCGCACAGACACTGAACAGCGCTGCTCAGCGGCGGGTGAAGCTGATCGCCGTGGAAACGGCGCGACCGCCCGGGATCGGCAACCCGTGCTCCTCGTGCGGGACGTTGACGAGCCGGCCGCCAGAAATGAGGCTCGCGGACCCGCCGCCGTCGAGGTTGATCGCGTCCACGGCTCCGAGCTCGATCATCGTCCTGGCCAGCTCGGCCAGGCTGAGACCCGCCTCGGTCGGGGTGCGGCCGTCGCAGACCATCGCGATCAGCTCGGTCTCGCTTACGCCGAGCGCTGCCCGCGGATGACGTCCAATCGTGATGTCGGAATCGAACTGGCGCGCACCCGCGGAAAAACCCTCCGGGTCGCCACCATCCTGGATCAGGCTGGAGCCGCCCCGGACCAGCATCGGGCCGGCTTGGAGAAGGTCCCCCGCGGGCTCGGCCGGCAGCTCGGCCCGCGGTCGCAGTGCCACCTCGCCGTTGCTGTGCAGACAGGATCGAATCCGGTTCCACGGGGCGTCGAATGGCACGCTCACCAGGGCGCGACCGTCGATTCGCAGATCGCCAAGGGGGATGCCCGCGGCACGGATGTAGAAGCCGCCGATAAGAGCGTCGGCCACCTGATTCGCCGCGCACCACCTGGCCAGCGGCTGAACCGGATCGAGCGCGACGACACGGGCGGTGTGGTCGGTTCGGTCGCGGCGCAACACGTGGACGGTGGTCGCGCCCCCATCCTCCGTTTCTACCCGCCGGACCACGGGTGCCTGGAGGGCCATCACCGACATCAAACACGACTACGAGGCGGCCGCGCGAACACATAGGATCCGGCCACGGCGGTCGATTTGTGAGGAGCAGGGGAATATGGGCGTGATCAGACTCACCGTGGGCGTGGTTTCGGCGCTTGCGGTTTCTCAGTTCGGGCTGGCGAGTGCGCTGGCCGGTCCCACCAGCGAAGCGGAGGCACGGGCGCAGTACGAAGCCGTGCAGGAGAACCTCGCTGTGGGGTCGGGCTGGACGGGTTCGGCTGAAGGGTGTGTGGTCGGGTCGGAGTCCGACGCCTCGCTGGCGGCGACTCTCGAGACGCTGAACATCCTTCGTTCCTTCGCGGGCGTCGCGCCGGTGCGCTTTGACCCCGATTACAACCACCGCGCCCTCTCGGCCGCGCTGATGATGACTGCTGCCAAGGAGCTCGAACATGAACCGAAGCCGGGTTGGCCCTGCTATTCGCAGACCGGCGCGGACGCGGCTGCCGCGTCGAACCTCTACGGCGGCGTAGGTCCGATCACCGGGTCCGAGGCGGTCTTCGGATACGTCGAGGACGACGGGACGGAGGACCTTGGGCACCGCCGCTGGACCCTCAGCCCTGCGGCGACGCTGTTCGGGTCCGGCACCACCGATATCGCGAACGCGCTCTACAACCCGGGCACCGCCGACGTCCCCATTGCGCCTGGCACGCTCGTGGCATGGCCGCCCGCTGGATTCGTGCCGTGGCCATGGGTACCCAAGGTGTGGTCGGTGGCGATCGGCAGCCACGCGGAGGGCGACAACGTGTCCTTCAGCCAGCCTGACGTGACCGTCGAGGTCGATGGTCAGCGCGTCGCGGACACGAACCTCCGGCGCGCCGACCCGGACTACGGGCCCTCTGAAACTCTGAGCTGGGAGGTCGATCTGCCCCCAGCCCTGCGCACCGGGACCCACGCCGTTCACGTCTCGATATCCGGCGTTAGAGAGAACGGAGCCGCCGTTCCGATCGACTACTCGTTCTCCGCCTTTGCTGTTGGCGAGGGCGCGGACGGCGCCGGTTGCACCCAGGCCAAGACCAAGCTCGCAAAGGCAAAGCGAAAGCTGAAGCGTCTGAAGCGAAACGGCGCGAACCGCAAGCGCGTTGCCAAGGCAAAGAAGCGGGTCAGAAAGGCCCGAGCGCAGGTCGCCGCAAGCTGCTGACGGCCGTCGTCGCACCGGCAGGGGCGCACCGCTTACCGGCGAAGCCATACTCCGACCCTCGGGCCGGTAGCTCAGTTGGTAGAGCAGCGGACTCATAATCCGTAAGGCGGTGGTTCGAGCCCACCCCGGCCCACTTCATGGACCGCGCTTGCCAAGCGAGTCTTCGGGTCGCTGGCCGAACGGCGACGCATTCCCCCGGCGGCGGGGGACTCGACGCCGAACGTCGCTGAAGGCCGCCTCTAGGACTAACTCCGCGACGTTCGGCGTAGGTCGCGGGTGGCGCGTGGTCGGTGGGGGCGGGGATTGGGGTTGGTGGTGGGGGTGGCGTGGTAGACCTTCGGCTCGGCGGTTGTCGGCTAGGGATGAGGGTTATGAGCGAGATTCGGGGCGTTTGGCTGGTCGCCTTGCTGGCGTGCGCCGGGGCGTGCGCTGCCGTCGTGCCTGCGAGCGCCGACGCGGCGAGCGCCGCACCGAAGATCAAGGTCCTTTCGAACCGCGCTGACCTGGTCTCGGGCGGGGACGCGCTCGTGCAGGTGAGGGTGCCGGTGGGAACCCGGCGCTCCGAGTTGCGCCTTGCCGCCGGCGATCGCAACGTGACGAGAGCGCTGAGGCGCGCGGGCAAGCACCGTTATCGGGGCCTGATCAAGCGAATGCCAGAGGGGCGCGTGCGGCTGATCGCCCGCATCCGCGATGGCGGCGCGGCGAGGCTGAAGCTCACCAACCACCCGATCGGCGGGCCGATCTTCGCCGGGCCGCAGATCCAGCCATGGGATTGTCAGGACACGGCGGTGGACGAGCAATGCAACGAGAAGCCGACATTCGAGTTTCTCTATCTGCCTGAGGGAGCTCCGACCGACGGAGCGCCTCTGCCGGGGGTGAGCGGCAACGACGGTGGGGGCCCATTTCAGCCCTACGACCCGGAGAGCCCGCCCGACGACGTCGCCGAGACGACCACGACCGAGGGCGTGACGGTTCCGTTCATCGTTCGGCTCGAGCAGGGCTACATCGACCGCGATCAGTACGCGATTGCTGCGCTTTACGACCCGGAGAAGCCGTGGAAGGCGACGAAACCCCAGCCGCAGTTCAACCACCGCCTCGTGATCACCCACGGATTCAGCTGCGACACCGAGTACAAGACCGGCGAGGCGCCCAGCGTGCTCGTTCCGGAGGTCCTCGGCGGGGGCTTCGCGGTGATGGCGAACGCGCTCGATCACGCCGGCCACAACTGCAATCTGCTGACGCAGGCTGAGTCGATCGTGATGACCAAGGAACACGTGATCGACCGCTACGGCAAGGTCAGGTGGACGATCGGCAGTGGCTGCTCGGGTGGTTCGCTTGCCCAACAACAGGTCGCCAACGCCTATCCGGGCGTCTACCAGGGGATCACGCCGCAGTGCTCTTTCACCGACGCCTGGTCGTCGGCGATGCAATACGAGGAGTACTTCTTCGGCCTTCAGTTCCTTGAGAGTCCGGAGCGATGGGGTCCTGGCGTCGCCTACGACCCGGTGGCGACGGCTTCGTTCTTCGACCACCCCAACCCCGCCAATCCGATCAGCTTCACGACGGCGATCCCGAACTCCGGCGATCCGTCGCGCCCATGTCCCGGCGTTCCCGACGAGCAGGTGTATGACGCGCAGACCAACCCCGACGGCGTCCGCTGCACCCTGCAGGACTACATGGTCAACGCGTTTGGGGTCGACGAGCGCGGCTTGGGCAAGGCGCGGGTTCGACAACGTCGGAGTCCAGTACGGGCTCAAGGGCCTGCACCAGGGCCTGATCTCACCGGCGCAGTTCGTCGACTTCAACGCCCATATCGGCGGTGGCGACCTCGATCTGAACATCACCCAGGAGCGCACGCCGGCCGACCCGATCGCGCTCAAGCGGCTCTATCGCACCGGCGCGATCAACTCGGCCAACAACCTCGACCAGGTCGCGATCATCGACCTGCGCGGCCCAGATCCGGGCGCGTTTCATGACGTCTACCGCACGTACGCGATGAGGGCTCGCCTCGAGCGCGAGTTCGGCACCGCGGCCAACCAGGTGCTGTGGCGCGGTTCGGTCCCGCTGGTCGGCGACCCGTCCTTCGCCGACGATTCCGTCTTCGCGATGGACCGCTGGCTGGCCGCGGTGGAGGCTGACAAACGCGAGGTTCCGCTCGCACGAAAGATCATCGAGAGACAAGCCCGATGACGTCACCGACCGCTGCACCAACGGCGCGGGAAGCGATGACCCCGCGAGCGTCTGCGATGAGACCGTCACCTCATACGGGACGCCTCGACAGGGCGCCGGTGGGCCGCTGAGCGAGGACATCATGAAGTGCCAGCTGAAGCCGCTCGACCGCAATGACTACCCGGTGGCGTTCACAGACTCGCAATGGACGCAGCTCGAGCAGGCCTTCCCCGGCGGCGTCTGTGACTGGAGCAAGCCCGGCGTTGACCAGGGGGGTGCGGTTGCGTGGCTCACCTACCAAAACCGCAAGGGCGAAGTGATCTACGGCGGCAGGCCCCTGGGCAAGGCACCGAGGTCGCGCCCCCTGCGCTAGTGCCAGTATCTGCGCGTGGCAATCGACGTGCAGACCGAGGTCACGATCGCCCGTCCTCGGGCGGAGGTCGCGGCATTTGCGTGTGACCCAGGCAATGCGACCAGGTGGTACGCGCGAATCGAAGCGGCGGAGTGGCGGACACCCCCGCCGCTCCGGGTGGGGTCACGATTTGCTTTCGAAGCGCGCTTTCTCGGCAGGCGCCTCGCGTATGTGTACGAGGTCAAGGAGTTCGTGCCCGAGACGCGCTTTGTAATGGCGACCACCGACGGCCCGATCGCGATGGAGACCACCTACAGCTGGCAGGACGCTGGGGCGGAGGCCACCGTGATGCGTCTCAGAAATCGAGGCGAGCCCTCCGGCTTTCCGCGACTCCTTGCGCCGATCATGGCGCCGGCCGTCCGCCGGGCAAACCGACAGGATCTCGACTGTCTCAAGCGGATTCTCGAATGAGGAGCTCGAACCGGCTGGTCTGACATAGGCTGGCGCGCAAGCGCCCGATGGGATTTCTTACTCCGACGCCGCCCCCGTTCGATCTCGCCGAGTGGAAGGCGAAGCCGCACCTGTCGCGGATCAAGCCGCTGGCCCAGGACTGGGCGATCAACGGCTTCGGGACTCCGGAGGCGGTGTATCTCCTCTACGTCGTCAAGCTCGTGATCTTCGCCGTTGGCGGCTTCCTCTTAATCGCGGCGACGACCCCTGGTCTTGGCGGACTCGGCAACTTCGGCGACTGGTGGACCGCGCCGATCGTCTTTCAGAAGCTCGTCGTCTGGCTCGTTCTATGGGAGGCACTCGGGCTCGGATGCGGGTCGATGCCGCTGACCTTCCGCTTCGTCCCACCGATCGGCGGCATCCTCTACTGGCTGCGCCCGGGAACCGTGCGGCTGCCGCCATGGCCAGCGACGGTGCCGGGGACCGCGGGCAACACGAGGGCTATCGCGGACATCGTCCTCTACGCCGGGGTCCTTGCGTCGGCGTTGTACCTGCTGTTCGCAGGCGAGCAACCGGCGGCGGGCACCCTGGGTGGCCGCCTCGATCCGCTGGCCGTCGGCGTCCTCCTTGCGTTTGTCGGGCTGCTCGGGCTACGCGACAGGGTCGCCTTTCTGGCGACCCGGCCGGAGGTCTACGGCCCGCTTTTGATCATCTTCTTGTTTCCGCTCGAGAACCTGATCGTCGGCGCCCAGCTGGTCTTCTTGACCATTTGGCTCGGGGCGGCGGCCTCGAAGCTCAACCGTCATTTCCCGTTCGTGGTCAGCGTGATGATCAGCAACACGCCCTGGAATCGGTCGCGGAAGATGAAGGCGCTTCTGTACGCGCGCTATCCCGACGATCTGCGGCCGGGCTGGCGCGCCGCGATGGCGGCTCACCTTGCGACCGCGGTCGAGTTCACGCTGCCGATCCTGCTCTTCATCACCAGTGGTGGCGTGATCGGGACGATCGCCGTCGTCGGAATGGTGCTGTTTCACGTGCACATCACCTCGACGATCCCGCTTGCGGTACCGCTCGAGTGGAACCTCTTCATGATCTTCGGGATCCTCTTTCTGTTCGGGCACTACGGGGATGTGGGGCTGTCCACGCTCGACGATCCGCTGCTGCTCGCGATCCTGCTCGCGATCTGTGTTGGTCTGCCGGTGCTCGGCAACTTCCGCCCCGACAAGGTCTCGTTTCTGCCTGCGATGCGTTACTACGCCGGCAACTGGGCGACGACTCAGTGGCTCTTCAAAAAGGAAACGAATGCCGAGGCGCGCCTCGACGAGCGCATCGAGAAGCCCGCAGCGATCGTGGTTGAACAGCTGACGCAGATCTATGACCGCGAGACGGCCGAGTACATGCTCAACAAGGGCCTCGCGTTCCGGGCCATGCACTCGCACGGGCGCGCCCTGAACGGACTGCTGCCCCATGCCGTCGATGACGTTGAGGCCTACAACGTTCGCGAGGGAGAGCTGATCTCCGGTGTGGTCAACGGCTGGAACTTCGGCGATGGTCACCTTCACGGTCCGCAGCTGCTCGAGGCCGTACAACAGCGGTGCGACTTCGCGCCCGGCGAGTTGCGGGTCGTCACGCTCGAATCCCAGCCGGCCCACATCCAGCGCCAGCACTACCGGATTTACGACGCCGCGACCGGCCTGATCGAGGAGGGCTGGGTCAACGTCGCCGACATGGTCGAGCGTGTGCCCTGGCTGGACGAGAACTGGGACTTCCCGGTCGACGTCACCTGGCGGGCCGACGTAGCGACAACGTGACCTCGGCCGTAGTCGTCGGTGCCGGGCCAAACGGGCTCTCCTGCGCGGCAACGCTCGCTTCGCGCGGCGTCAGCGTCACCGTCATCGAAGCTGCTGAGGAGATCGGTGGCGGGGCCCGCTCGAGCGAGCTGACGCTGCCAGGCCTTGTCCACGACGACTGTTCGGCGGTGCACGCGATGGCGGTCGGTGCGCCAGCCCTGCTCGAACTGGATCTCGCACGCCACGGCTTGGAGTGGTGTTGGCCGGAGGTGGACCTCGCGCACCCGCTCGATTCAGGCGACGCGCCTGTGATGCTGCGCTCGATCGAAGCGACCGCCGCGGGGCTGGATCGCGACGGCGCCCGCTGGCGGCGGATCTTTGGCGCGTCGTCGGCGAGCTTTGACGCGCTGGGCGAGGACATCTATCAGCCGATACTTCACATGCCACGCCATCCACTGGGCCTAGCCCGCTTCGGCCTGCACGCGGCGATGCCGGCGACGTTGCTGGCCAGGCGCTTCGACGGCGACGAGGCCCGGGCGCTGTTCGGCGGTGTCGCCGCCCACGCATTTCGTCCCGTTGTCGACGCTGATGAGCTCATCGGTGGGGATGGCTTTGATCTGCGCGTGCCATCGATTTGGCTGGCCGGTCGCCCGCGGCGGTTCCGGGGCGATCTCCGCGGCGCTCGCCGCCGTGATCCGCGAGAACGGTGGAAGGATCGAGACGGGCCGGCGCGTGCGGTCCCTCGACGAGCTGCCGGAGGCCGACGCCGTTGTGCTCGATCTCGCGCCCGAGGCGGTCATCGGGGTTGCCGGGGATCGACTGCCAGCGCGGGTGCGGCGCGCGTACGGCCGTTACCGCCACGGTCCGGGCGCCTTCAAGGTGGACCTCGCCATCGAGGGCGGCGTGCCGTGGACGGCGCTAGCCGCCCGTCGCGCGGGCACGGTCCACGCGGTGGGATCCTTCGAGGAGATCGCCGCAGCCGAGCGCGATATCAACCGCGGGCGCATGCCCGAGCGGCCGTTCGTCCTGGTCTGCCAGCAATCCGTCGCCGACCCGAGTCGCGCCCGCGACGACGTTCATCCGATCTGGGCCTACGCGCACGTGCCAAGCGGCTACCCCGGTGATGCCACCGACGCGGTCATCGATCAGATCGAGCGCTTTGCCCCAGGGGTGCGCGAGCGGATTGTCGGCAGCTTCATCCGCTCAACCGCGGAGCTCGAGGCCTACAACCCCAACTACATAGGCGGCGACATCATCACCGGCGCCAACACGGTCCGCCAGATCCTCTTTCGGCCGCGGGTTGCCCTCGACCCTTACGCGACGGGGATTCCTGGCGTCTACATCTGCTCCGCGGCAACGCCGCCGGGGGCCGGCGCCCATGGAATGAACGGCTACAACGCCGCCAACTCCGCGCTGCGCCACCTCGAGTCCGCCTAGGAGGTGCTCAGTTCCCAGTGGTTCACGGCCAGGGGGCGGTCGCCGTAGAGCACCTCGCGCTCCTCGATCCAGGTGAAGCCGGCTCTACGACAGAGAGCGTTCGAGGGGGCGTTGGTCGCTCCCGGAAACGCGTGGATCGCATCGATGCGCTTCGAGGCGCGACAGCGCTCGATCAGCGCCGCCAGTGCAGCGCTGGCAAGGCCGCGACGCTGAAATCGGGGAAGGACCAGCCAGCCGACCTCGAACATCTCGACCCCGTCCTGAGTCGTGGGCCAGACGCCTATCGTCCCGGCCGCGATGCCCGGCTCCGGCTCGATCACCAGCCACCAATTGCCGTCCTCGACGGCTTGCAACCGGCGGGCGTGGGTCCTCGGGATCGAGTCGGGAGGCTGCGGTCCGCCGAGCTCGCTCATCACCTCGGGGTCGGTCTCGAGCTCCTCGGTGAGCCAGATGTCGTCATCCACGTACGGGCGCAGATCCATCGTCGCAAGCGTAGGCCCGCGGCGGAGCGGGTAGGCCGATGGGGTAGCCGAAAGGAAGGGACACCCCATGTCTTTAGCGCAGGAGACCCCGCCCACACCGACGCCGGACCCAGGGCCGCCCGGCCCGCCGCACCCCGACCCCGCACCGCCGGTGAGCCCGCCGAACCCGGAGGTACCTCCGGCCGAGCCGCCGCCGCAGATCTGAACGCCGCCCAAAGACGGCCCCAGCCGCCGGCGCGCCTGCAGCCGGCGGTCTTCAACCTGCCCGTTGGTCGTCTGCGCTCGGGGTACTACACCGATGCCTACTTCAACCTGACAAAGGAGCTGTTGGAAGCCGAGCATCGCCACCCGCGTGTGCTGATGCAGGTCTTTCAGCGCGAGGATTCGATCCTCGGCGGCATCGATGAGGCGATCGCTGTGCTCAAGCTCGGAGCGGGCTGCGAGGCCGACGACGGCGAGTGGAGGGCGGGCTGGGACCAGCTCGAGGTACGAGCGCTCTATGAGGGTGACTCGATCAAGCCCTGGGAGCCGGTGATGACGATCGCTGGGGACTACTCGCTCTTCGCCCACCTCGAGACGGTCTACCTCGGCTGCATGGCGCGTCGATCCCTGGTGATGCGAAACGTGCGCGACGTGGTCGCGGTGGCCGCCGGGAAGCCGATCATCTTCTTTCCCGCGCGCCACGATCACTGGCTCGTTCAGACCGGCGACGGCTGGTCGGCCCACGTGGCGGGGGCGATCGGGGTGTCCACGGATGCTCAGGCCTCGTGGTGGGGTGGACGCGGAGTCGGCACCGTTCCGCACTCGCTGATCGCGGCCTTCGGCGGCGACACCGTTGCCGCGGCCACGGCCTTTGCGAAGCGCTTCGCGGCCGCCATGAACGTGACGGTCCTAGTGGACTTCGCAAACGACTCGGCGCGAACGGCGGTCGAGGTCGCGAATGCCCTAGGTCCCGATCTTTGGGGAGTGAGGCTCGACACGTCGGGGTCGATCATCGACACCGGCCTGCAGAGTGTTCAGGCGGACGCGGCGCCCGGCGTCTCGATCGCGCTCGCCCGCCACGTTCGCTCAGAACTCGATCGCGCGGGCCATGAGCGGGTCCGGATTGTGGTCTCCGGCGGCTTCGACACTGATCGCATCGCGGCCTTCGAGCAAGCCGCGGCGCCAGTTGACGCCTACGGCGTTGGCTCCGCGCTCTTGCGCGGCGCCAACGACTTCACAGCAGACGTCGTCCGCCTAGACGGCCGGCCGTGCGCGAAGGCCGGGCGAGTCGAGCAGCCGAGCGAGCGGCTCGAGCGCGTGCGCTGAGAAGATCGCAGAGGTGAGCAGCCGCATCACCTTCGTGGGCCATTCGACCGTGTTGATCGAAGTTGGCGGGCTTCGGTTGCTGACCGACCCCCTTCTGCGCGATCGGGTTCTGCACATCCGTCGCCACGCGCCCACCCCGAGCGACGAGGTCGCGCACGACATCGATGCCGTGCTGATCTCGCACACCCACCCCGATCATTTCGATCCGCCGTCGGTGCGTCGGATTGCGCCCGGGCGGCTGGTCGTGCCGGCGGGAAGCGGGCGGATCATGTCTCGCCGAGGCTTTGACGAGCGAACCGAGCTGGCCACGGGCGACCGTCTCGCGATCGCTGGGGCGCAGATCAACGCTGTTACAGCCCACCACGACGGGCGACGTTGGCCGGTAGGCCGGCGGATCCGATCGATCGGCTACCTGGTCGAGGCCGGTGGACTCAGCGTCTACTTCGCTGGAGACACGGCCCCATTTGATGAGGTCGGTGAGGTCGCTCCGGATGTCGACGTTGCGCTCCTGCCGATCTGGGGATGGAACTCGAGCCTGCACGAGCGCTTCCATCTCAGTCCGCGCACGGCAGCGGAGGCCGCAGCTGCGTTGCGAGCGCGCGTCGTGATCCCGATCCACTGGGGGACCCTGCTTCAGATCGGGCTCGGCAAGCGCCGAGAGGAGCTGTTCGAACGCCCGTTGCGTGAGTTCGCGGAGAACTTGGCCAGCCTCGCCCCGGACGCGGAGCTCCGCGCATTGCGCCCGGGCGAGTCGACGACGCTCGACCTACCCGCCATTCGGGGGGTCGGAGGTCAATAGGCGTAACCTCGACGCGGCGTTGGGGCTAGCGGGGAGGCTGTGACCGCAATTAGTGAGACAGAGGCGCTTTCCAGCGAGGCTCTCGACCTCGTCGTACGCTTGCTGCTCGATCTCGAGGTCGAGGAGCGTGGGGTTGAGGCGGACCCGTTCAGCGACCGCATCTGCGAGGCGATCTGCGAGTTGACGTCGCTCGAAAGGGCGGTGCTGTTCCTCTATGACGCGGCGAGCCGGCTCGTCGTCCCGGCTGGGAGTCATGGCGTCGACCCGGAGTTGCTGGCCCACACCTACGGAGCGCTCGAGGAGACGCCGATCGCACGCGAGGCTCTCGAGCTCGACTCGGTCGTCGTCGTCGACAAGCTCGCGGGCGCCGTTCCCGACCGTTACTCCGAGGTTCCGACGGTCGCCGGGATCTCGTGCACCCCGGTGATCGCCGCCGGTCACATGTTCGGCGTGATCTTCGCCGATCGCAACGGGGGCGAGCTCGAGCTCGACGCCGGTGAGCGCCGCACGATGCGGGCCCTTGCACGCGCTGCGGCACTGGCCGCAACGGTCCGCCAAGCGGCGACCCAGCGTGAGCGTGACGCCTTGTTGCTTGAGCGGGTCGGTTTCGCCCGGGAGGTCCACGAGAGCGTCATGCAACGGCTCTTCGGCGTCTCGATGGTGCTCGGCTCGGGACGTCCTCTTTCCACCGAGGACGCGGAGCGCTCGGCCTCCGAGATAGAGGCGGCATTGTCTGAGTTGCGCGATGCGCTCGACCGCTCGCTGGAGGCCACCTCGTCGCCGGTGCCCGCGACCACGCTGCGCGCTGAGCTCGCCCGCCTAGGCCGCCAGTACAAGGCGGTGCCGATCTCGGTTTGGTGGGACGCGGGTGCGGAGGTTCCCGACGGGCTCGAGCCGCTCGCGGTATCGGTTCTCGGCGAGGCCCTGCGCAACGCCGAAAAGCACGCGCACCCGAGCGAGATCAGGATCGCGATCACGACTCCCGATGGGGGCTTTGCGCTCGAGGTCCGCAACGACGGGCTCGGCCGCACCGATCCGGCGCCTGGATCCGGGCTCGGTCTCAGGCTCGCCGCATACGAGGCGTTGCAGCGAGGCGGAATGCTCGAGTTCGGACCCGAGGGCGAGGAGTGGCGCATTCGCCTCCTGCTCCCGCTCAGCGATGTCGCGAGCGTGGTTGGAATCGAGGCCTCGTGACCCGAGACGAGGATCGACTGCGCGTGCTGGTCGTTGACGACCATGCCGTCGTGCAGTGGGGCTTCAAGGTCCTGCTCGGCAGCCAGCGCTGGGTCGAGCGCTGCATTGTCGCCTCGAATCCCGAGGAGGGGCTCGAGGCCGCGAGGCGCCACAAGCCCCACGTCGCCCTCGTCGATCTGTTCCTCGGCGAGCGCTCCGGTTCAGAGCTGTCGGAGGCTCTGCGCGAGACCTCGCCTCAGACCCGCGTCCTTTTGATTTCCGGCGTCGGTTGGATCTCGCCGCAGGCGGCAAGGACCGCCGGGGCTCACGGCTTCGTTTCGAAGGACTGGAGTGCCGATGAGGTCGCGATGGCGGTCCGAATGGTGGGGAAGGGGATGACGGTCTTCGGCCGCCGCGAGGACGCGCCCGAGACGCCGCTCAGCGAGCGCGAGCGCGAGATTCTCGGTCTGATTGCCACCGGGGCTACGAATAAGGAGATCGCCGAACGGCTGTTCCTGTCGCCGCACACCGTCAAGGAGCACGCGAGCGCTGTGTACCGCAAGCTCGGCGTCAAGAACCGCGCCGAGGCCACGCGTCGCGCCGAGCGCCTCGGTCTCACGCGCTAGACACTTTCGAAGCGCCGAGCTCCAGTCTCGGCCTCCGCCCCCCCAAAGCGCTCGCCCTAACCCCCCGGTTGGGGGGTTGAGGGCGGATCGCGCTTAACCGGCGGCGCGCGGCGCGATAGGTCTGGCGAATGCGCGCCGATGCCGACAGCCTTGCCGTCCTGTTCTGCGGCCAGGGGGTCTCCACCGAGGGAGAGCGCGAACACGTGGCCGCGTTGCGACCGGACCTGCTCGAGCTGGCAAGCGAGCTCATCGGCGAGGACCCGTTCGCCCGGGCCTCCGAGGGAACCCGCTATGCCCAGCCCGCGATCTATTGCGCCCAGATCGCGCGCTATGAACGCGCCGGAAGGCCGCGTGCGACGCTTCACGCCGGCCACTCACTGGGTGAGATCGCAGCTCTGGCGACTGCCGGGGCGCTCGACGAGACCGACGGACTGCGGCTTGCGGTCGAACGCGGCCAGCTGATGGACGAAGCTGCGGCTCGGACACCAGGCGGGATGCTCGCGGTTGGATGCGCTCGCGCCGAGGCGCTCGCTCTTGCGGCGCAAAGCGACCTCGCGCTCGCAAACGAGAACTCGCCCAAGCAGTTTGTCCTCAGCGGCTCCATCGATCAGCTCGATCGAGCCGAGAACCTGGCGCGTGAGCTCGGCATCCGTGTAAAGCGCCTTGCCGTGGCGGGCGCCTTCCACTCGCCGCTGATGGCTCCCGCCGTGGCGCGCTTCAGCGCCGCGATGGATCGGATCGAGTTTCACCAGGCCGAGGTTTCAGTGATCTCGGGCGCCTCTGGCCGCGCGTTCGACGCGGATCCACGAGCGATGCTCTCCTCGGCGCTGGTTGACCCGGTCCGCTGGGTGGATGTGCTTCACGGTCTGCGCGCGGGTGGCGCCACGCGCTTTCTCGATGTTGGTCCCGGCAGGGTCCTCGCCGGTCTCGTGCGGCGCACGCTCAACGACGTCGAAGTCATCAGCGCAGACGCGGTTGCAGCGCATGCATAGCCCTGTCGGTGTCTCGGCCGTAGCGCCTGGGGAGAGTTCGCAGGAGCGAGCCACGGTCGCCGGGATCGCATCGATCGCCGCGGCGCTGCCGGAGCGGCGGGTATCGAGCGCTGCGATCGCCGAGCGCCTGGGGCTCGACGCCGACTGGGTGGTGTCGCGGACCGGAATCAGCGAACGCCGTCACGCCGCTTCCGGCGAAACACTGGCCGCTCTTGCCGCGACGGCCGGTGCGCGCGCGCTTGAGGGGGCAGGGGTGGAAGCGGCCGACCTCGACCTGATACTCGTGGCGACGTCGACTGCCGACGAGCGCGTTCCGACCGCGGCGCCACTGGTCGCCGGGCTGATCGGCGCCGATCGCGCCGGAACGATCGACATCGGTGCCGCCTGTACCGGGTTCGTCTCAGCGCTGGATCTCGCTGCGGGCGCGATCGAGTCGGGTCGCGCGCAGCAGGTGCTGGTCATCGGTGCCGAGCGGATGAGCGCCGTGCTCGATTTCGACGATCCACGCACCGCAGGCCTGTTCGGGGACGGCGCCGGTGCTGTGGTCGTCAGCCCGGGCGCCGCCGGAGCCATCGGCCCGATCGTGCTTCGCTCCGATGCCGCCGCCTCTCGCCTGATCACAGCGTCGTTCGAGGAAAACCTCGTCCGTATGGATGGGCGTGCGACCTTTCGCAATGCGGTCGCCCGTCTCAGCGAGGTGACCCTCGAGGTCGTCGCCGCCTCTGGCGAGGGTCTCGATGCAATCGATCTCTTCGTCTTTCACCAGGCCAACGGGCGCATTCTCAGCGCGGTCGGTGAGCGGCTCGGAATTGACCCCGCACGCGTGGTCGACTCGATCTCCGTGCACGGCAACACGTCGGCGGCGAGCATCCCGCTTGCGCTCGATCAGGCACGGCACGATGGCAGTCTCGGCTCCGAGTCGCGCGTGCTGTTGGCGGCCTTTGGCGCCGGTCTCACCTGGGGCGGCGGGATCGTGCAATGGGGAGCGGCCTGATGACCGCGACCCGGACACGTGACGAACGCGCGCCGTCGAGCGACAACGCCATCTCCTCCGTAAGCGATGTCCTCGACGGTTGCGCGCTCGTCACCGGTGCATCACGCGGGATCGGCGCGGCAATCGCTCTCGAGCTGGCGGCGTCGGGCCGGTCGGTCGCCGTCAACTACCGCAGCGATCGCGGCGCGGGGGAGAGGGTCGCCGCCGCAGCCCGCGAGCTCGGGGTTGAGGCGCTCGCACTTGAGGGGGACATCTGCGCGGATGGCGCGGCGGCCGAGATGCTCGCCGCAACCCAAGCCGAGCTGGGACCGATCTCGGTGCTCGTCAACAACGCCGGAATCACCGCGGACGCCCTGTCGTTGCGCTTGAGCGATGCCGACTGGGATCGCGTCATCGAGACCAACCTGAGCGCCGCCTTTCGGCTCACGCGCCAGGTGCTCGGGCCCATGATTCGCGCGCGAGCGGGCCGGATCGTCAACGTGGCCTCGGTCGTCGGGGTTCGCGCGAACGCCGGTCAGGCCAATTACGCCGCGGCAAAGGCCGGCCTCATCGCCTTCACACGCACGGTCGCGGTCGAGGTCGCGCGGCGCGGGGTCACCGTCAACGCGGTTGCACCGGGCCTGATCGAAACCGACATGACCGCCGGGCTCGCAGGCGGGCTCGCCGACGCGATTCCGGCGCGCCGGGCGGGAACACCGGCCGAGGTCGCCGCCTGCGTCGCCTTCCTTGCTTCGCCCGCGGCGTCCTACGTCACCGGGACGACCCTCACCGTCGACGGCGGCATGACCGCCTGACCACCCTCCAGAAAGGACCCACAAGTGCCGGAAACCGCATCCAGGGAACAGATCGAGACCCGCGTGATCGACGCGCTCGTCGAGTTTGGCGAGGAGCGCGAGAACCTCAGCCCGCAGGCCCGCTTCGAGAATCTCGACGTCGATTCGCTTGACCTCGTCGAGCTCGCGCAAATCGTCGAGGACGAGTACGGCGTCGAGATCGCCGACTCGGACCTCGACAAGATCGAGACCGTCTCCGATGTCGTCGATCTGATCAACGCGAAGGTGGCTGCATAGCTCGTGTCCCGTGTCGCGATCACCGGACTCGGTGCCGTCACCCCGCTCGGGGTTGGCGCCTCAACGCTCAGCGACCGCTGGGCCGCCGGTGAGTCAGGAATCGCCGACGGTGTTGGGCGCTGTCGCGACTTCGAGCCGACCGACCACATGAGCCGGCGCGAGGCGCGGCGTGCCGATCGCTTCACCCAGCTTGCGGTGGTCGCGGCCGACGAGGCGATGACGCAGGCGGGGTGGGGAGACGAGCCTCCGTACGACACAACGCGTATCGGCTGCGTCATTGGCACCGGGATCGGCGGCATCTCAACGATCGAGGAGCAGCACACGATTCTGGGCGAGCGCGGGCCGGGAGCCATGTCCCCGCTATGCGTGCCGCAGATGATGGCCAATGCGGCCGCCGGTGCGGTCGCGATTCGCCATGGTCTGCGCGGCGAGTGCTACGGCACCGTGTCCGCGTGCGCCGCGGGTGCACAGGCGATTGGAGCAGGCCTGCGGCTGGTCGAGCGTGGCGATGTCGATGCGTGTGTCGTCGGCGGGTCCGAGGCGGGCGTGACGCCTCTGGCCATCGCGGCGTTCGCCGGCATGGGCGCCACTTCGAAGTTGGGCATATCCCGTCCGTTCGACCGTCGTCGCGACGGCTTCGTGATTGCGGAGGGCGCGGGTGCGATCGTGCTCGAGAACGCCGATCGCGCTGCCGAGCGCGAGGCCGACGTGCTCGGCTGGCTTGGGGGCTACGGCGCCACCGCCGATGCCTTTCACCTGACCGCCCCCGACCCCGAGGGCGACGGCGCCGCGCGCGCGATCGTCGCCGCGCTCGCCGACGCCGGCGTCGAGCCGGGCGATGTTGCCTACGTCAACGCCCACGGAACGTCAACCCCGCTCAATGATCGTTCCGAGACCGAGGCGATCAAGCGCGTCTTCGGCGAGCGCGCGCCGTCGATTCCGGTGTCCTCGCTGAAGTCCTCGATCGGTCATCTGCTCGGCGCCGCCGGCGCGGTCGAAGCGGTTGCGACCGTCAATGCACTCAGCTCGGGCATCGCGCCACCGACTCTCAACTTCGAGGAGCGTGACGAGGGCCTCGATCTCGATTACGTCGCGGGGTCCGCCCGTGAGCTGGAGCGAAACGGCCACCCGCCGGTCGGGATCTCGAACTCATTCGGGTTCGGCGGCCACAACGTTGTCCTCTGCTTCGCGGCGGTCTCATGACCGTTGTCGCCGAAGCGCCGCTTCGGGTCGAGGCGCCGCAAGCACTCACCCCGGTAGAGCGCCTCGAAGCGCTGTGCGATCGCGGCAGCTTTCGGCCGCTCCGGAGTGCGGTGCGCTCGGGCCGTGCGGGCGACCGGGCGGAGCCCGGCGACGGCGTGCTCGCAGGTGCGGGCACCGTGAATGGGCGGCCGCTGTTCTGCTATTCCGAGGATCCGGCCTTCATGGGCGGATCGCTGGGCGAGGCACACGCCGAGACGATCGTCCGGGTCATGCGCCTGGCCGCCCGCTCCGGCGCCCCGGTCGTCGGGTTCGTCGAGTCCGGCGGCGCCCGGCTGCAGGAGGGCCACGCCGCCCTTGCCGCGTACGGACGGATCTTCCGCGAGGCGGTGGCGCTTGCGAAGCGGGTGCCTCAGATCTCGATCGTCGCTGGGGTATCGGCTGGAGGTGGTGCCTACGCGCCGGCGCTCACCGATTTCGTCGTGATGACCGAGCGGGCACGGATGTTCCTAACCGGCCCGCGGGTCGTCCACGAGGCGCTGGGCGAGGACTGCTCGATGGAGGAGCTCGGCGGGCCTCGAGTTCACGACTCAAACGGTGTTTGTCAGCTGACTGCAGCAGATGAGCTGGACGCGGTCGCACAGGCGCGGCAGCTGCTCGCATATCTGCCCGCTCCACTCGACACGCCAGCGCCGCGGCGGCCGTCGAGACCGGCCACCGGTGCAGCGGTTTGTGTGCCCGAGCAGGCACGCCAGGTCTATGACGTGCGCGATGTGGTCACCGCTCTCGTGGACGGCGGAGAAACCCTGGAGCTCTGCGCGGGATGGGCGCGCAACATGGTCACCGCGTTCGGGCGTGTCGAGGGGCGCGCGGTGGGGGTGGTCGCCAACCAGCCGTGGCGGCTCGGGGGTGTGATCGACGCTGCGGCGGCCGAGAAGGGCGCGCGCTTCGTCGAAGCTTGCGATCGGTTCGGCCTTCCGCTCATCGTCCTGGTCGATACGCCCGGGTTCATGCCGGGGCGCCGACAGGAGCAGGCTGGTGTGATCCGCCACGGCGCGGCTCTGCTGCGGGCCTTTGCCGCCGCGACGGTCCCGCGGGTCACCGTGGTTCTCCGCAAGGCCTACGGCGGCGCGGTCATCACGATGAACTCCAAGGAACTCGGCGCCGACCTGGTGTTCGCCTGGCCGGACGCGGAGATCGGGATCATGGCTTCGAGCCAGGCGGTTGGAATCGTCGAGCGCCGGCGGATCGCAGCTGCGCCAGACGGTGACCTCGCCGGCGAGCTGGCGCGGGCATACGCAGCCGAGCACCTGACCGCGGCGGCCGCGGCAGCAAACGGCTTCGTCGATGAGGTCATCGAGCCCGGGGCGACCCGAGAAACGCTGGCCTGGGCACTCTCCTCGCTGGGAAACCGCGGATGAACAGCTACGTGGCGATGGGCGACAGCTTCACGGCCGGCACCGGCTGCGCGCACGGTCGATGCTGGGCCGACCAATTGGCCGCGCTGCTCGCGCATGGGCGCACCGCATTCGTCTACCGAAACCTTGCCGTCGAGGGCGCGACCAGCACCGAGGTGCTCGATCAGCTTCCGGCAGCGGTCACACCGGCGCCGGACCTTGTGACCGTTGTCTGCGGCGCGAACGATGTCCTCTTCTCGGTGCGACCTGACGCCGCCGCATATGCGCGCCGGCTCGGTTCGATGTTCCACGTGCTCCGCGACGCGGCACCCGAGGTGACCATCGCGACGGCCACGGCACCAGAGCGTTGGGACTTTCTCGAGTTCGGCCCGCGCACACGCGAGCGGCTCGAGCGCGGTCTGGTCGCCTTCAACGAGGCGACCCGAGCGACCGCGTCTGAGCACGGCGCGCTCTGTCTGGAGGTGGCCGACCATCCGGGACTCGGGCGGGCCGAGAACTTTGTCGCCGACGGGCTTCATCCGTCGGCGTATGGACACGACCAAGCGGTCGCCGGGTTCGCGCGGCTGCTCGAACTGGAGGTGGCGGCATGACCGAGATTGGGGCCCAGCTCAAGGGGCGCGGACGCACGATCGGGGAGGCCGACATCACGTCGTTTGCGGGCCTCACCGGTGACTGGCATCCCCAGCACGCCGACGCCGAGTGGGCCGCGACGAGCCCGTTCGGGGAGCGCGTCGCTCATGGGATGCTCGTTCTTTCATGCGCAATCGGTCTGCTTCCGATCGATCCCGAGCGCGTCGTCGCTCTCCGAGCGGTTCGCGACGTCGTCTTCAAGCGCCCGGTCGGGATCGGAACGACGATCCGCGCCGAGGCGGAGGTCGCCGCGATCCGGCCTCTCGCCGACGGCCTCTCGCTGGTCGAACTCGCCCTGCGTGTTCGCGGAAACGATGGGCGTCTCGTGTTGCGCGGAGTCGTTGAGGTCCTCTGGCGCGGTCACGAAGCGACCGGTCTCGCCTCGGGCAACGGCCAAGCCGGCGAGCTCGAACTCTCTCCGCTGGCCGACGGGCGTGTGCTGGCGTGAATCTGGAGGGCAAGCGCCTGCTGATCACCGGGGTGATCACCCGCCACAGCATCGCGTTCGCCGTGGCGCGGGAGGCACAACTCGCCGGAGCGGAGATCGTCCTCACGGGGTTTGGTCGCACACGACGAATGACTGAGCGCGCCGCGAAGCGGCTGCCCGAACCGCCGGAGGTGTTGGAGCTCGATATCAACAGCGAGGCCGACCTTGCGGCCGTCGCGATCGCGCTGGAGGAGCGCTGGGAAGCCCTCGACGGCGCCCTGCACGCGATCGCACACGCTCCCGACGATGCGATCGGGGGCAGCTTCATGACCACTCGCTATGAGAGCGCTGCGCAGGCGTTTCAAACAAGCGCCTACTCGCTCCAAGCGCTGGCGCGACATATGGCGCCCATGCTCACTCGCGATCAGGGCGGAGCGATCGTGGGGCTCGACTTCGACGCGTCGGTCGCCTGGCCCGCCTACGACTGGATGGGAGTCGCCAAGGCGGCACTGGAGTCGACGTCGCGCTACCTCGCCCGCGACCTCGGCGCGCAGGGCGTGCGCGTCAATCTGGTCTCGGCCGGGCCGGTGGAGACGGCCGCGGCGGGAGGCATCGCGGGCTTTGGAGATCTCACGCGACGCTGGGGCGAGCAGGCACCGCTCGGCTGGGATGCCAGCGATCCGACGCCCGTCGCGCAGGCCGTCTGCTTTTTGTTCTCGGACTGGTCTCGTGCCATCAGCGGCGAGGTCCTGCACGTCGACGGGGGCTTTCACGCGGTCGGTGCGCCGCCCATTGCAGCGCCACTCGCGGAGCCGCTGGTCGTCGGTTAGCCGCAGCGCGGGCGTTGCGGGCTATAGGTTGGCGGCGTCCAGGCCCGAGTGAGGAGAGCCGTGATCTATCGCAGCGACGAGCCCGAGGTTGATGTCCCGGTTGCCGACGTGACCTCGTTCGTCTTCGAGCACGCAGACCAATACGCCGACAAGCCGGCGCTGATCGACGGTCCGACGGGTCGCGTCCTCTCGTACGGCGAGTTGCGCGAGCAGACCCGGGGCCTGGCCGCCGGGCTGGTCGAGCGCGGCTTCGGTCATGGGGATGTGCTCGCGGTCTTCATGCCGAACGCGCCGGAGTACGCCGTCGCCTTCCACGGCGTCGCCGCGCTTGGCGGTAAGTGCACGACGGTGAACCCGCTCTACACGGCCAACGAACTCGCGCACCAGCTGAGCGACGCCGGCGCGCGGATGCTGCTCACCGTTCCAGCGTTCCTCGAGACCGCCCTCGACGCGGCTCAGCAGGCCGGGATCGGCGAAGAGGTGTACGTCTTCGGCGAGGCTGAAGGGGCGCGGAGCTTCGACGAGTTGCTTGGCGACCCGGGGGCGGCCCCCGAGGCGGAGATCGATCCCCAGGCGGACCTGGCGGTCCTGCCTTACTCGAGTGGCACGACCGGGCTGCCCAAGGGAGTGATGCTTAGCCACCACAACCTGGTCGCCAACCTCACCCAGCTGCAGAGCTCCTTCCCTATCTCCAAGGACGACACGCTGATTGGAGTCCTGCCGTTCTTTCACATCTACGGGATGGTCGTGATCATGAATCAGGGACTGCGCGCCGGGGCGACGATCGTGACGATGCCGCGCTTCGACCTCGATCAGTTCCTCGGTCTGATCCCCGAGCACAGCGTGACGCGCATCTACGTGGTGCCGCCGATCGCGCTCGCGCTCGCCAAGCACCCGGCCGTCGACACGCACGACCTCTCGTCCGTTGAGGTAACGATGTCCGGCGCAGCGCCGCTAGGGGCCGAGCTGGCCGACCGCGTCGCTGAGCGCATCGGCTGCAAGGTCGTGCAGGGGTACGGCCTCACCGAGACAAGTCCCGTCACGCATGTGATCCGCCCCGATGGCCAGAACAAGGCGGGCTCGATCGGGCCTCCCCTCGCCAGCACCGAGTGCCGCCTCGTCGACCCCGAGACCTCAGAGGACGTGGGCGAGGGCGCGCCCGGAGAGCTGTGGATCCGCGGCCCGCAGGTGATGCAGGGCTATCTCAACAACCCCGAGGCGACCGCGGCCACCGTCGACGACGAGGGCTGGCTGCACACGGGCGACATCGCCGCCGTCGACGGCGACGGGTTCTTCACGATCGTCGACCGGCTCAAGGAGCTGATCAAGTACAAGGGCTACCAGGTGGCGCCGGCTGAGCTCGAGGCCTTGATCGTCAACCACCCACATGTCGCCGACGTCGCGGTTATTGGCGTTCCCGACGAGGAGGCGGGCGAGCTGCCGAAGGCGTTCGTCGTTGCCGCTGACGAGAAGCTCGACCACGACGAGCTGATGGAGTGGATCGCAGGGCAGGTGTCGCCGCAAAAGCGCGTCCGCCTGGTCGAGACCGTCGAGACGATTCCGAAGTCGCCGTCAGGGAAGATCCTGCGCCGCCAGCTGAAGGGGCGTTAGCAATAACCTCGCGGCGATGAACGAGCCGCAGGCCTTCAGCGGTGGAGAGAGGCTTGGCCTGGTGGCCGGGGTGGTCGGGGTTCTCGCCGTGCTCTTTGCGCTCGGAGCCGTATTGCACCTTGGGCCGTTCGAGCGCAAGGAGCTCTCGCAGGGTGAGCTGCTCGCTCAGGGCGATGAGATCTGCCGTCGCGCCCACGCCGCGTTCGAGGAGTTGCAGGTCAAGTCGCCACAGACGCCCGACCAGGCGGCCGCGCTAACAAGCCAGTTGCTTGATATCGCCTTGGACGAGCGCGACCGGCTGGCCGCGCTCGACGGTCCCGACGATTTCAACGACGAGCTGCAGACCTATCTCGACGCTCGTGACCTCGGGATCGACACCCTGCGCCGCGGACAGCAGGCGGCCGAGGCTGGCCGAGCTGACGTTTATGCCGAGGCCCAGGCCGAACTCGCCGAGACGCAGCGCCAGAGGATTCAGATCGCGCGGCAGGTCGGATTCGCCGAGTGCAGCCGCAAGATCGGCAAATCGTAGGCGCGGGCTAGCGCCGGCGAGCGAGCCAACCGAAGCCGAGCGCGACCGCGAGGTTGAAGGCGCCGGCGAGCAGCAGGCCCTCGCGGGCACCGGGGCGGTTGAGCGCAGGGGAACGCGACCAGACCACGTCCGTTGCGATCTCCGTTCCGCGCAGCCAGGCGACAGCCCACCAGTCCTCGGGCCTGTCGCGGCGATCGGCGACGAGGTGCGCGGCGGCGAAGGTCAGCCAGATCGGTCCACAGCGGCGAAACAGCTGACGCGCGTCAGGCGACGGGTCGTCGTGGCCGATCGCTCGAAGGGTCGCGTCGGGCGCCAGGAGCGCCGCGGAGCCGAGCGCCAGGTCGAAGCCGATCATGTTCCGGTTGGTCAGTCGGAGGACGCCCTCGAGGTCGATTGGCCGATCCAATCACACCGGGGGTTTGCGAGGGTCGGAGGCCTCGGAGGGGCCTCGCTGCCGTTGACAAGGCCAACTCTCGTGCAATCCGTGAAAAGGAAACGGCCGGGGTGAGGCGAATCAACGGGCCGTGAGCAAGACCGCTACCAAGACCCGCCCCGCCGCCCGCACCCGATCCGCTGCTCCGCGCAGCAGCCGTCGCCAGGCCACTCGGCCGAATGGCAAGGCGCTCTCCACCTACATCACAGAACGCTTCGACGAGTTCTCGCGCTCACAGAAGGATGTCGCCCGCTACATCGTCGACCATCTCGACGAGGCCGCCTTCCAGACCGCTGAGGAGCTTGCCCGCCGTGCCGACACCTCTTCCTCGACCGTCGTTCGCTTTTCGCAGGCGCTCGGCTTCGAGGGTTACCCCGAGCTGCAGCAGGCCGCGATCGAGGAGTACCGCAGCCGCGGTCCCAGCGAGAACGGCGATCTGGCGAGCGCAGCGCCGCTCTTTGACTTCGACCACTCCGAGTTCGAGGCTTCGCTTGCGGCCGACCACGCCAATGTCGAGGAAACGGTGCGCAACCTGACGCGTGAGCAGGTCGAGGCCTGCGTCACGTCGCTCGCCGGCGCCAACCGCGTGATGATCGTGGGCATGGATCAGCTCGCCTTCTTCGCGAGCTACCTCCGCCACCTGCTTGCGCTGCTCGATATCCGTGCGGAGGTTGTCGCCAGCCCGCGCCAGGACTCGATCACTCGCCTTTCGCGCGTCGATGAGGACGCCCTCGTGATCGCCTTTTCGGCCGGCCGCGCGCACCCGATCGTCGTCCGCGCGATGAAGCTCGCCAAGCACCGCGGAGCCTCGACGATGGCGATCACCGACGCGACTCTTTCGGACATCGGCGAGCACTCGGACCTGACGCTCTATTACTCGTCGAATGGGCCCTCCTTCACGCGCTCAAACACCTCGCTCCTGGCGATCGTCCAGGCACTGGCACATGGTGTCTACGCGAGGGACAAGGGCGCGTACAAGGACCGCATTCGGGCCTACAAGCTCAAGTAGCCCCACAATCCACCGTCGATTGCCGCACTGACCACCTCATGGGTGGCTAATTCGGCAATCGACTGGGGGAATGGGGGCGCTTTGGCGGGTGGTTATTTCTCCGCGTCGGGGACTTGCGCAGGATTCCTGCCATGCAAGTGATCCTGCAGGCGCTAACCAAATGCTGACATTTCCCTGCTTGGCGGCTAGGTTCGTCGGTGCTGTGGCTCGCGCCCGGCGCTCCGATGGTGATCGATTCACGCCCGCCCAAACGCCGACTGGCCGTCGCATTGACGGTGGCTGTTGCCTGCCTGGGCGGCACGCTTGTAGGTGGCGCGAGCTCGAGCGCTCAGAGCAGCGCTGAGCTCCAGGAAGTTCGATCCGACCAGGAGGACATCCGCGCGGCGCTTGCGGAGCACAACGCTGCCGTCGACGCGCTGCTTGGCGAGGTCGCTGAGCTTCGCGTGCAGGAGGACAAGGTCGCCGCGGAGCTCGCCAAGCAGGAGGCTGAGCTCGCCGACGCCCGTGCCCAGCTCGCCGCTGCCCGCGAAGAGCTCGCGGCCAACAAGCGCAAGCTCCACGGCGCGCTTGGCGACCTGCGGCGGCTGCTCGTCTCGATCTACCGTCAGGGTGAACCGGATGCTGCGGCACTGCTGCTCGAAGCCGATGGCCTGGACGAGATGGCTGCCACCAAGGCCTACCTCGATCACACCCAGGACTACGAGGCCGAGGTCGTCAACAGGGTCCGCGAGCTGCGCACCGACTCTCGCAACAACGTCACGATCATCGAGACGTCGATCGAGCGGATGGAGAAGGCCCGCGCTGCCATTCAGGAGCGCCAGGCGGATCTGGCCGTGTCGCGTGCCGCGCTCGAGGAGCGAGAGGCCGCGCTCAACGCCGCCCAGGCGGAGCGCCGCGAGCAGCTCAACAAGCTGAAGGGCAAGGAGGAGACCCTCGTCGAAGCTCTATCGACGCCAGCTCCCAGCGCCGATTCCGCGACTGGCGAGACCAGCGCTGCGGCGCCGAGCGAGCCCGTTGCGCCGCCGAACGGCTCGACCGCGACGATCAATTCCGATGGGACCGCTACGGCACCGGCCGACGCTCCGCAGGCGGTTAAGGACGCGATCGCCGCGGGCAACGAGATCTCCAACAGCCCCTACCTGTACGGCGGCGGCCACGGCTCGTTCGATTCGCCGGGCGGATACGACTGCTCCGGTTCGATCAGCTACGCACTTCACGGCGGCGGCCTGCTCTCAACGCCGCTCGACTCCACCGGCTTCATGACCTGGGGCGAGTCCGGACCCGGGCAGTGGATCACCATCTACTCGAATCCCGGGCACGCCTACATGGTCATCGCCGGCGTCAGGTTCGACACGTCGGGGGCACCGCCGCGCTACCAGCCGGCCGCCGCGCGCAGCTCGGCGGGGTTCGTCGCCACGCACCCGCCCGGCTACTAGGCCGCCCTGGGCTTGGACAATTCGGCTGGCGCCCGTCTCGTATCCTGAGGGCCATGGCTGAGACAGGGACATTCCGCGTCAAGCGCGGGCTTGCAGAGATGCTGAAGGGCGGCGTGATCATGGACGTGGTCACGCCCGACCAGGCACGCCTGGCCGAAGAGGCAGGCGCTGTCGCCGTCATGGCGCTCGAGCGCGTGCCCGCCGACATCCGCCGCGACGGCGGCGTCGCGCGGATGAGCGACCCGGCGATGATCAAGGGCATTCAGGAGGCAGTGACGATTCCGGTGATGGCGAAGGCTCGGATCGGACACTTCGCCGAGGCTCAGATCCTGCAATCGCTGGAGATCGACTACGTCGACGAGTCCGAGGTGCTGACGGTCGCCGACGAGGCCAACCACATCGACAAGCACTCGTTCGATGCGCCGTTCGTATGCGGTGCCACCGAGCTCGGCGAGGCGCTTCGCCGCATCGGCGAGGGTGCCGCGATGATCCGCTCGAAGGGTGAGGCCGGCACCGGCAACATCGTCGAGGCCGTCCGCCATCTGCGCGACATCATCGGCGGGATCAAGCGTCTCGGCACCCTTGGGCCCGAGCAGCTCTCATCCGCCGCGAAGGAGCTGCGCGCGCCGATCGATGTCATCGAGGAGGTTGCGCGGACCGGATGGCTGCCGGTTCCGCTCTTCTGCGCCGGCGGAATCGCAACTCCGGCGGATGCCGCGTTGACGATGCAACTTGGCGCCGAGGGCAACTTCGTCGGCTCCGGAATCTTCAAGTCCTCAGAGCCCGAGAGGACCGCCCGCGCGATCGTCGAGGCGACGACCCACTTCAAGGATCCCGAGCGCGTCGCGGCGGCATCGATGGGATTGGGCGAGGCGATGCGCGGCGACGACATCGCCGAGCTCATGGAACGGGGCGAGCTGCTGCAGCAGCGCGGGGTCTGACCCTGAGGATCGGGGTTCTCGCCAGCCAGGGTGGCTTCGCAGCGCACGCGAAGATGCTTCGCGGCCTCGGGGCCGAGCCGGTCGAGGTCCGGACACCCGAGGCGCTCACCGACCTCGACGGGCTAGTCATCCCCGGCGGGGAGTCGACGACGATGATGAAGGCGATCGAGCGCGACGAGCTCGGGCCGGCGATCCGCGCGCACTTCGAGCAGCGGCGTCCGATTCTTGGCACCTGTGCCGGGATGATCGTCTGCGACCGCGATCACCTCGGTCTGCTCGACGCGACAACCAGGCGCAATGCATTCGGACGTCAGGTCGCGAGCTTCGAGGCCGACCTCCAGATCGAGGGCATTGGCCCGGAGCCGCTGCGTGCGGTGTTCATCCGCGCGCCGTGGATAGAGGAACACGGACCGGATGTTGACGTCCTCGCCGAGATCGACGGCCACCCGGTCGCGGTTCGCCAGGCCAATCTAGTGGCGTGTTCGTTTCACCCGGAACTGACCGATGACTCACGCCTGCACGCCCTGCTGATGGCATTGGTAACCGCGGCCTGCGAGGATCGCGACCGCTCGACCGTCGCAGACCCAGCTCCATGATCGATTACCGCGTCGCCAACCTCGCCAAGATCCTCGTCGGCTACTCCACCAAGGTCGCCGAAGGAGACACCTGCCTGATCGAGGGCCCAACCACCGCGGAGCCGCTGGTCGCCGCCATCTACGAGGAGGTCCTTCGTGCCGGTGGTCACCCGATCGTGTCGCTGCAGCTCGAGCGCCAGCAGGCGACCTTCTATCGCGAGGCCAGCGATCCGCAGCTTCAGTACATCTCACCGCTGTCGGAGTGGGCCGCCGAAGAATGCGACGTGCGGATCGCGATCGGAGCCGACACCAACACACGCGAGCTCTCGCAGGTCGACCCTGAGCGCCAGACGCTTCGCCAGCAGGCGACGCGGCACCTGATGAAGACGATGATGGCGCGGGCCGCGGAGGGCACGCATCGCTGGGTCTACACGCTGTTTCCCACCAACGCATATGCCTCCGACGCGGAGATGAGCATGAGCGACTTCGAGGACTTCTACTTCCGCGCGTGTCTTGCCACCGACGACGACCCGCTGGGCGCCTGGAAGCGCGCCTCCGCTGAGTGCCATCGTCTCGCCGAGTGGATCGAGGGCCACGAGGAGGTGCGGATTGTCGCCGAGGGCACCGACCTGCGCCTTGGAATCGCCGGTCGTCACTTCATTGCCTGCGACGGCGATCACAACATGCCCGACGGCGAGTTCTTCACCGGTCCGATCGAGGACTCGGTCGAGGGTGAGGTCACCTTTTCCCTGCCGTCGGTGATCGGCGGTCGCGAGGTCGCGGGCGTCAGGCTTCGCTTCGAGGCCGGCAAGATCGTCGACGCCAGCGCCGCTCGTGGTGAGGAGTACCTGATCGGCATGCTCGACACGGACGAGGGCGCGCGTCGCCTGGGTGAGCTCGGAATCGGCACCAACTACGGGATCGACCGCGGCACCAAGGACGTCCTGCTCGACGAGAAGATCGGCGGCACTGTCCATCTCGCGGTTGGCGCGAGCTACCCCGAGTCAGGCGGCGAGAACGAGAGCGCTGTCCACACCGACATGGTCTGCGACCTTCGCACCGGCGGCCGCATCGAAGTCGACGGAGAGCTGTTTCAAGAGGACGGGCGCTTCACCGTCTGAACGGTAGCCTCGCGCCCACCAAGTCTCTGTCAGAAACGTCCCAAGGAGGACACGTGAATAACCCCAAGTTCCGCGGCACGCTCGCGGCGAGCGCTGTGGTCGTGCTCGGCCTCGCATTCGCGGGAATCGCCACTGCCAACACGAACAAGGCGACCTTCGACGTCGTCAGCGGAAAGAGCGTCCTCGCCCCTGATGTCGACACCTTCGAGGCGCTCTCCGATTACGGCGTGACCGTGACGCCGGTCGAGGGTGCGCGGGCCAACAACCGTGGCCTCGTCTTTCCGATCGAGGGCGGTCAGGTTTCCTCGAACGTGACCGGAACGATCGAGCACAGCGGCGGAATGCAGTTCATGGACTCCAGCGGCGCGGAACTCGTGGTGGATGACTTCCTCGTCAAGCTGGGCAAGAAGAAGGGCAAGCTGTTCGTGACGTCGGGAACCGATGCCTTCCGTTTGCTCAACCTCGACATCAGCGATTCGCGAATCTCCGGCGAGCAGGGCGGCGCGCTGAAGATCAAGAACATCGAGGCATCACTGGCCCGACCCGGCGCGAAGGCGCTGACGTCGTTCGTCGGTACGCGCATCGACAAGGGCACCCCGATGGGCATCCTCAAGGTCAAGGCCCAGACGGCCAGCCAGTAGCGCGAACCCGGATTTCGTTTCGTAGTGCGGGGCGGCCTTCGGGCCGCCCCGTCTCGTTTGGGTAGACCCGGCCGCGACCGGATCCGGGGATCCGGCCGCGGCGCGGTTGTCGGCATCCCAACCGAAAGCGCCGCCTCGGCTCCCCCTATCGCCCTGGTGAGACCGGGGCGACGCGCGCTAGTTAAAACAATGCGAGGTCGGTGGAGTTGCGCACCATTCGTAAACTCCGCCTATGTCCGGTCATTCCAAGTGGGCATCGATCAAGCACAAGAAGGCGGCCACCGACGCCAAGCGGGGTCAGCTCTTCACCAAGCTGGCGCGAGCGATTGCGATCGCGGCACGCGAGGGCGGGGGAGACCCCGACGCGAACTTCACGCTCGCCGCGGCCATCGAGAAGGCAAAGAGCTACTCGATGCCCAAGGACAACATTCAGCGGGCGATCGATCGAGGGTCGGGCGCCGGCTCGGGCGACGAGCAGATCGAGCGCGTCGTCTACGAGGGGTACGGCCCGGGCGGAGCGGCGCTTCTGGTGGACGCGCTTACCGACAACCGCAACCGCACCGGCTCAGAGGTGAGAAACGCTTTCGACAAGTCCGGCGGCAGCCTCGGCGAGCCTGGGTCGGTCGCCTGGCAGTTCGAGAAGAAGGGCGTGATCCTGCTCGACGGCGAGCGTTACTCCGAGGACGATCTACTCGGGGCCATCGACGCTGGCGCCGAGGACGTCGCTCCGGACGGTGGAGTGCTCAAGATCACGACCGCGCCCACCGACCTCAGCGCCGTGCGCGCCGCGCTCGAGTCCGACGGCGTCGAGATCGAGTCGGCCGAGCTGGCGATGGAACCGAACGCCGTCGTCGAGATCGGCGAAGAGAGCGAGGCGCGGGCCCTGGTGCGCCTCATCGAAGCACTTGAAGATCACGACGACGTCGAAGCCGTGCACGCCAACTTCGACATTCCTGAAGCCCTGCTCGAGCAGGTCGCCGCCTAACCGCTCAGACGCTTCGAGTAGCCGACGGTCGGCATGTCGAACGCTTCGAAGCGGCTGTTTCTCCCGTCACGCTTCCACCCGTTGCGCTCGTAAAAGCGGATTGCCGGCGATCCCTCGAGGACGTTCACGGTCGCGTTGGCGTGGCCCAGTTCGCGCATCCGATCCTCACCGCGAGCGAGAAGCAGGGCACCGATGCCGTTGCCATGGAGGGTGGGTTCGACGAACAGCGACGTGATGTGTCCGTCGCTTGGATCGCCTGCGACGACGCCGACGATCGCGTCATCTATCGCGACCTCCGACCAGAAGTCGTCGGCGGCCGAATCCTCTTGCCAGATGCCGAGCTCACGCTCGCTGTAGCCGTCGGGCAACTCGAATCCGGGCGGGCCCCACGCTGCGACGGTGGCGTCGCAACGGACGACGAGTGCGGCGATCTCCTCGAGATCGGACTCTCTCAATTCCCGGAACGCGAGCTGGGTCACGGCGGTAAGCATGAAGGCATCCGACCTCCCACGCAGAATCCGTAGTCGTGATCCTCGTCATGGGCATAGACCCGGGCGTGGCGAACACGGGCTTTGGCGTCGTCCGCGTCGCCGGCAACCAGATGACAGCCGTCGATGGCGGCGTGATCGAGTCGCCGGCCGGTCCGCCGCTGGAGACCCGCCTCGCCCGCATCCACTCAGAGCTCGAGAAGCTGATCTCGTGGCATGAGCCCGCCGCAATCGCTCTCGAGGACATCTACTTCGGCAAGAACGTCCGCTCCGCCCTGGCCGTCGGCCAGAGCCGAGGTATCGCGATGCTCGCGGCCGCACAGCGCGAGATCCCATGCTTTGACTACACGCCCCAGGCGGTCAAGCAGGCCGTGTGCGGCACGGGCTCGGCGGCAAAGAAGCAGGTCCAGCACATGGTCGGTGCGCTGCTCGGCCTCTCACGCCCGCCCGAGTCCGATCACACCGCAGACGCGCTCGCGGTCGCGATTTGCCATGCCGGCCAAATGCGAATCCAGGCGGCGATCGAGTCGGCGGACCACCGGACTGCTGCCGCGGGTGTCGTGTGATCGCCTCGGTTCGGGGCGAGGTCCTCGTCCGTCGGCCTGACCATGTCGTGATCGAGTCCGGAGGCGTCGGCTATCGGCTGACCGTCTCCGCGGAAACGCTCAAAGCCGTTCCCGCGCGCGGCAAGGAGATCGGCCTGCATGCCCACCTCGTCGCTCGTGACGACTCGCTCTCGCTCTACGGCTTCGCCAGCGAGGAGGAACGCGACCTCTTTCTGCATCTCACGTCGGTTTCAGGTGTCGGCCCGAAGGTGGCCATCGCGATCCTTTCCGGTGGAACCCCCCGCGAGCTCCTGCGCGCAATCGCAGCCGGCGATGCCAAGCGTTTTCAGGCAGTCCCGGGAATCGGCAAACGGACCTCCGAGCGGGTGATCGTGGAGCTGCGGGAGAAGGTCGCCGGCGAGCTCGAGGGAGCGGTGCCCGCGATCGTGTCCGCCGACGAAGACGATCCGCGCACTCTTGCGCGCGACGGACTGGTGCACCTCGGCTACTCGCTCACCGAGGCCGAGACCCTGCTCGCCAAGGCCGAGGGCGAGACACCGGAAGAGCTGATCGGCGCTGCGCTGCGCTCTGCTGGGTCGGCGGGCGACTGAGCATGAGCGTCTCGCGCGATCCGAACTTCGACCTCGATGCCGCGATCGAACCGGCGCCGATCGAGGAGGCCCGCACCGCCGGCGCCGACGACGAGCTCGACCGCTCACTACGTCCGCGGACGCTCGCCGACTTCGTCAACCAGGAGCAGGTGACCGCGCAGCTGTCGGTGTTCATCGAGGCGGCGCGCAAGCGCGAGGAGTCGCTCGATCACGTGCTGCTCGCCGGGCCGCCAGGGCTGGGCAAAACCTCACTTGCGCACATCATCGCCTCGGAGCTCGGTGTCCCGATCGTTCAGACCGCGGGCCCCGCGCTCGAGCGCAAGGCCGACATCGCCGCGTTTCTCACCGCGCTCGAGCCCGGCTCGGTCTTCTTCATCGACGAGATCCATCGACTCAACCGCGCGATCGAAGAGACGCTGTACCCGGCGATGGAGGACCGCCAGTTGCCCATCGTCTTGGGGCAGGGGGCTGGTGCTCGCACGGTCACCCTCGATCTGCCGGCCTTCACCCTGGTCGGGGCAACGACCCGTGCCGGACTTCTGACGACGCCGCTTCGCGATCGCTTCGGCGTCAGCCAGCGACTCGAGCACTACGAGCCGCCGGAGCTGGCGCGAATCGTGCGACGGTCGGCCAGCATTCTCGGCGTCGAGATCGAGCCCAGGGCCGAGGTGGTCATCTCCGAGCGCTCACGCGGAACGCCACGCGTCGCCAACCATCTGCTCAAACGCGTTCGCGACTACGCGGAGGTGCGCGGCGCGGGGATCGTCACCGCCGAGGTGGCCGCCGACGCCCTTGATCTGCTCGAGGTCGACTCCGCGGGCCTCGGCCGCCATGACCGCACGATTCTCGAGACGATCGCAGTCAAGTTTGGCGGCGGACCGGTCGGACTGTCGACCCTCGCGGCCGCGGTCGACGAGGAGCAGGAGACGATCGAGGACGTATACGAGCCCTATCTGCTCCAGCAGGGCCTGCTCAAGCGCACGCCACGCGGCCGGGTCGCGACCGAAAGAGCATTCGCGCACCTCGGTCTGGCGGTGCCCGACCGCGCCGCCTCACTGTTCTGAGCGATGCCAGTGCGCCAAGGCGCCATCGCTAGGCTTTCGCGCGTGCCGTTCTTTATCTGCCCGAACTGTGGGAACCGCGAGCTCTCCGGCGAACGCCAGGGCCTGAGCTCGCGGCCGAAGGAGTGCTCCAAGTGCGGCGCGCCGTTTCTGTTCGAGTTGCTCGATGACTATTACCCCGCGCCGGACGCAGCGTTCTTCATCTGCGACCAGGATGCGCGGCTGCTCGACGTCGGCCGCAACGGCTTCGAGCTCACAGGTCTCAAGGACGAGCAGGTGATCGGCCGCCCGGTCCGCGAGGTCCTCGGGCTCGAGTGGATTGAGCCCGGCGACGGCGGCGAGAGCGCCGACACCGACCGTGACGGCAACACCGACCCGATCGAAACGACTCTCGAATGGGGTGTGCGCTCGCTCGGCAAGCGCGTTGCCGTTAACGCGGAGGGAGATCTGCCGGCAGAGGCCGTGGCCGATCTGTTTCCGGCCTACGACGACGACGGCGGCCTCCTGCTCGTGCTGACCCCTCAGTAGGCCTCCATGGGTAAGCGGCGTACCAGCCTGATCATCCTCGCGCTCGTGCTCGCCCTGATCGGCGGTTCGATCTATGCGATCACGCAGAAGCCGACGGTGCTCGGACTTGATCTCGAGGGCGGCACCGAGCTCGTCTACCAGGGCCGCGCCACCCCGCAGGTCCCCGAGGTCACCCCAGAGGACATCGACCGCGCCATCGAGATCATCCGCCAGCGCGTCGACTCGCTCGGCGTCTCCGAGCCGGAGATCTCTCGAATTGGCAGCGACGGGATTCAGGTCGACCTTCCCAACGTTTCGAACTCCGCGCGAGCAACTGAGCAGATCGGGACCACGGCTCAGCTCTACCTCTATGACTTCGAGCCGAACGTCATCCCGCCCGACGAGGACGTTGCCGACCCGACCGCGCGGCCATACAACCGGCTGATCGACGCCGTCGAGGCGGCCTCGAAGCAGGCCGAGGAGTCAGAGGAGCAGTGCCGGCAGCAGGGCTGCACCACCAGCGGCGACACGTATTTTTTGTTCGACGAAGCCTCCCTGCAGGTGATCGGCGAGCCATCGGAAAACAGGGCTGACCTCTTCCTCAGCTATCCGGACCAGCGCCAGCCCGACAACACCCGCGTGATCACGGTCCCGCGCGGAACCGTGGTGGCCGAAGACAAGCCGGCTGACGACGCCGCCACCGAGGATGTCGACGAGTCCGTCGGGGGCACCTCGCAGTTCTTCGTCCTACGCGACCAGCCGGGCCTTTCGGGCAACGAGATCACCGACCCCAAGCAGGAGTTCGACCCGGTCACAAACCAGCCGAACGTGACCTTCGGCTTCACCGACGAGGGGCGTGACGCCTTCCAGCGCGTCACACAGGACATCGCCCAGCGCGGTCTTGACAACTGCCTGACGGCGACCGGTAGCCCCTGCACGACGATCTCCGAGAACGACGCCGATCAGTTCTCGGGTTCGTTCGCGATCGTCCTCGACGGTGAGCTCGTCTCGCGACCGATCATCAACTTCGTTGCCAACCCCAACGGGATCGACGGCCGCACGGGCGCCCAGATCTCCGGGCTGGACAGCCTCACGGAGGCTCAGGACCTCGCAGAGGTACTTCGGATCGGCGCATTGCCGATCAAGCTGGCGCTGATCAGCCAGTCGACGGTTTCGGCGACGCTCGGCCAGCAGGCGCTCGACCAGGGCCTCAAGGCCGGTCTGCTCGGCCTCGGGATCGTCCTGATCTTCCTCATGTTCTACTACCGCTTCCTCGGCCTCATCGCGGGACTGGGTCTGCTGGTCTACGCCCTCTTTTATCTGGCGATGATCAAGCTGTTGCCGATCACGGTGACGCTCCCTGGTATCGCCGGATTGATCCTCACCATCGGTGTCGCGGCGGACTCGAACATCGTCATCTTCGAGCGCATCAAGGAGGAGGCCCGCGCCGGGCGATCCATGCTCTCAGCGATCTCCGAGGGTTATCGCAAGGGCATCGCGACGATCATCGACGCCAACGTCATCACCCTGTTGACGGCGTTCATCCTCTTTGGGCTTGCGACCGCTGGCGTGAAGGGGTTCGCGCTCACGCTCGGCATCGGAACGATCGTCGCTCTATTTACCGCGGTTCTCTTCACGCAAGCGATCCTCGGAATCCTCGGGCGCTCGAAGGTCCTGAGCTCGCGTGCGCTGCTGGGTGCCAGCGGGGAGGGCAAGCAGTGGAAATTCGACTTCACCCGCGCGTCCAAGTACTTCTTCTCGGTCTCTGGCGCGATCCTCGCGATCGGCGCGATTGCCTTCGCCACCCAGCAGCTCAACTTCGGCATCGACTTCGAGTCCGGCTCTCGCATCCAGGTGGCGCTCGCCGAGGAGGCAAGCGTCGACGAGGTTCGCGACGCCCTCGCAGCCGGGGGCATTCCCGACGCTGATGCGGTGAAGATCCAGGAGTCGGAGAACCCGCAGTTCGGCACCAACGTCCTGCAGATCTCGGCCCAGCTCACGCCCGATGAGGCGAACGAGGTCAAGACGATCGTCGACGAGAACTTCGGGCTGGAAAACGGCGATCTCAGCTTCGATCAGCAGACGGTGGGGCCGACCTTCGGCGAACAGGTCGCCAACAAGGCCGTCATCGCGATCATCTTCAGCCTCCTCGTGATCGCCGTGTACGTCGCGATCCGATTCGAGGCGAAGTACGCGGTGCCCGTCCTCATCGCCCTGATTCACGACATCCTCATCACAGCGGGCATCTATGCCCTTGTCGGCCGGGAGGTGACAGCGGGAACGGTCGCCGCCTTCCTGACGATTCTCGGCTACTCGATGTACGACACGATCATCGTCTTCGACCGCATCCGCGAAAACGTTCCGCGCATGCCGCGTGCCGCGTTCTCGCAGATTGTCAACCGCTCGATGAGCGAGGTTCTGACCCGATCCCTGATCACCGGCCTCTCGACCGTGTTCTTGATCGGCATGCTGCTGGCCTTCGGCGGCGAGACCCTGCGCGACTTCGCCTTCGCGATGATGGTCGGCGTTGCCTCCGGTACGTACTCGTCGATCTTCATCGCGGCACCGGTTCTGACCGAGTGGAAGGAACGCGAGCCCGCTTACCGGTCGAGGCGGGCCCGGATTCTCGAGGCCATGGGCAGGGTTCCGACCTTCCCGGAGGACAACGTGGTCGCGAGGATCGACGAGGTCGAGCGCCATGCCGCCGCGGGGGCCGTCGGCGACGGATCGGACGCTGCGGTGGCACCGCCGACCCCACCCCGGACCTCGCCGCCGACCGCGCCGGTGGCCGTCGACGAGCCGCCGGTCGGGCGCGCGACGCCGCCGGAGCCGAGCGCCGAGGAGACCGGCGAGGGCGTGGCGGGGCGTTCCGAGACGGGCGCGGCGCGCACGCAGCCGCCGAAGCCGCCAAAGAAGCAGTCGCGCCGCCGGCGCAAGCACGGGAGGAGTAGGTGATCTGATGGCCGCACTCGTCTGGTTCACCACCGGGGTTGCCATCTGGCACTTCACGGTCTTCATCCCCGACCGTTTCTGGGCGGGGATCGTCGGCGCGCTGCTGGGAGCCGCGACCGGCGCGATGATCACAGGCGCAATAGGCCAGGTGATCACCGGCGACAGCATTGGCCAGACCGGAATCGAGACGGTTCTCTTCGCGATCCCGGGGACGCTCCTCGGGATGTTGGCGATCTACACCATCGGCGTGCGCCGAGAGCGCGCGCAGGCTGTCGAACCGGCCTGACGCTCCCGCAAATTGCGCTGACGCGGGGGGCGAAGTTCCGTCCGCACCGCACGCCAGCCTGGCATCGTGGCCACCGCTACCGCCAGATCGTTCTCGCTGGAGCCTTACGCATACGCCGAGGTGCGAGCGCTGATGGACGGGCTGGATCTCGCCGAGCCGGTCGCTGTGACGCTCGTTCGCCGGGGCTATCGCACGGTTGAGCGGGCGCGAGCTTTTCTCGAGGCTGCCGATGATCACGATCCGTTCGATTTCGAGGCCATGGCCGAGGTCTGCGAGCGGATCCGGGCCGCGATCGATGCCGGCCGCCGGATCACCGTCCACGGCGACTACGACGTGGACGGCGTCAGCGCGACCGCGATCCTCGTGCGGACGCTGCGCGTGCTCGGCGCTGACTGCGATTGGCTGATCCCCGGGCGGTTGACAGACGGATACGGCCTGACGCAGGCCAGCGTCGAGACCCTCGCAAAACGCGGAACCTCGCTGCTGATCACGGTCGACTGCGCCATCAACGCGGTTGACGCGGTCGCGGCTGCCAAGGAGGCGGGGATCGAGGTGATCGTCACCGATCACCACCAGCCCGGCGCCAGGCTCCCTGACTGCCCGATCCTGCATCCAGTCGTCTCCGGCTATGACTTCCACGAGCTCTGCGCCGCCGGCGTCGCATACAAGCTCGCTGTCGCTTTGCGCGGAGCCGATGCGGTCGAGTGCGAGCTCGATCTCGTGGCTCTCGCCACCGTCGCCGACCTGGTTTCGCTGCGTGGCGAGAATCGCGCGCTTGTGCGGCGAGGCATCGCCGTGGCCCGGCAGGCGCGGCGCCCCGGGCTGCGCGCGTTGATGGCTATCGCCTCCGTGGCTCCGGAGACCGTCAACGAGGTCGATTTCGGCTTTCGCCTGGGCCCGCGGATCAACGCCGCGGGCCGCCTCTACCGCGCCGACGCCGGGGTCGAGTTGATGCTGGCGACTGAGGAGGACCGCGCGGCGGAGATCGCGACCGAGCTTGACCGCGCCAACTTCGAGCGGCGCGAGGTCGAGCGCGAGACGCTGGCGGCGGCCGAGCGGGCACGCGCCGAACTGCCTCCCGAGCTGGCAGACGCGCCCGGACTCGCGCTTGCCGGCGAGGGCTGGCACGCGGGTGTCGTTGGGATCGTCGCTTCGCGGATGGCCGAGCGCCATCACAAGCCGGTGGTCCTGATCGCCCTCGATGGCGAGCGGGGGAGGGGCTCGGGTCGCAGCATCCCCGGCTTCGACCTCCTGGGCGCGCTCGACGCCTGCGGCGAGCATCTCGCCCGGCACGGGGGCCATCGTGCGGCCGCCGGGCTCGAGATCGAAAGCGACCGCGTAGCCGCGTTTCAGCGGGCGTTCGCCGAACATTGCGCCACGGCCCGTGCCGGCATGCCGGAGGCTGTGCCAGACGTGGTCGACGCGGTTGTCGGCGGTGAGAGCCTGGGTCACGATGTTGCCGAGCAACTCGCCCGGCTTGGGCCGTTTGGCAACGGCAACCCGAGCATTCGGTTGCTCGTCGCCGGCGCTCGGGTCGGAGACCTGCGTCCGATGGGGGAGGGAGACAAGCACTCCAGGTTCGTGATCCAAAGCGGTCCGGCGCGCGCTTCGGGGGTCGCCTTCGGCGTGAACGGCTCACTCGCATCCGCGGTTGCCGATCCGCACGACGTCTCGGTTGAGCTCGAGCTCAACCACTGGAACGGCGCGGTTGAGCCCCGTGTCGTGCTTGGGCGGCTCTACCCGATCGGTGATGCATCGGCTGAGCAGTGCGACGAACTGTCCGACCACGAGTTCTGGCGTCGCCATGACCTGGAGGCCCTGTGCGACCTCGATCCGTGGCCCCCCGCGGAGCCGGCGATCAAGGCCGAGCGCGACGAGGTCGCGCGCAAGAGCCCCTCGGTGATCGCGACGATCGCGGCGCTTGCCTCGAGTGGAGAGTCGGTCCTCGCGCTCTGTTCGGACTCGCTTCGCCGTCGTGAGCTCGTTGAACGGGCTGCCCGTCCCGCGCGCTTCGGCGGTGGTGAGCTGGCCATCGTGTCGCCGCGCATGCCCGACGAAGCGATTGCGGCGGCCGAGGCCCGCGTCCTCGTCGCCGGCGCGGGGGTTGTGCTCGCCGACTGGGCATCCCTCGCCCGCAACCCAGCGCTTGCGTCGCGGTTCGCGCACGTGGTCGTGATCGACCCGCCGCCATTTGCCCATCTGCTGCGCCTGAGCCGACTTGGCTGCGGATATCTGCATCGCGTCGACGGCGACGCCGAGCGCGAGTTCGCGCTGCGGGTCCACGCGGATGAATGGCCGTCACGCAGTTCTTTGGCGGATCTCTATCGGGCCCTGGGAGCCGCGGGAACGGGTCCGATCGGCCTCGACGCGCTGAGGCGGATCATCTGCGGCGACGGCCGGACCCACCCCCGCTCGGCGGAATGCAGCGCACGAATGGTGCGCGTCCTGAGCGAGCTGGACCTCGCGCGATGGGGCGGATCCGGCCCAAACCGAGCACTCAGCGTCGTATCCTCGACCGGGACGGACCTGGAGCGTTCCCCGGCGTTCGTCGCTTATCGGGAGCGGCACGAGGAGGGTCGAAGATTCCTGACCGGGCGAAGACAGACCTAGAGCGGGCGGAGCCGGCAACAGCGGCGCTCGTTCGCCGTGGCCACATCCAGGTCGGCGCGGGGGAGCCTGGCGGTGCGGCCGCCCCGATCAACGAGATCACCAAGGACCTCGACGCTGAAGAGCGTGCGCTGCTCGGAGACCTCTTCGCGGTCGTCGGCGAGCACACGTCGAACGGAAGCGAGGAGATCGATCGCGACGCAACCGCGCGCGCCTTTGCCTTCGCCTGCGAGCGCCACACCGACCAGAAGCGCAAGTCCGGCGAGGACTTCATCACGCACCCCGTCGAGGTCGCGAAAATCTGCGCAGGCCTGCGGCTGGATACCGAGACACTCTGCGCCGCGCTCCTGCACGACACGGTCGAGGACACCTCCGCGAGCCTCGACGAGGTTCGCGAGACGTTCGGCGATTCGGTGGCCGCTCTGGTCGACGGTGTCACGAAGCTCACGGGGATCACCTTCCAAAGCCGCGACGAGCACCAGGCTGAGAACTACCGGAAGATGATGGTGGCGATGGCCACCGATGTGCGGGTCATCCTCATCAAGCTCGCCGACCGTCTCCACAACATGCGGACCCTCGAGGCGCTCAACAAGCAAAAGCAGATGGAAAAGGCGCGCGAGACTCTTGAGATCTACGCGCCGCTCGCGCACCGCCTCGGAATCCACGCGATCAAATGGGAGCTCGAGGACCTTTCGTTCCAGCGCCTGCATCCGCGCAAGTACGAGGAGATCAAGAAGCTGGTGGCCCAGCAGCGCGTCGAGCGCGAGGACTACGTCTCGGAGGCCGGCGAGTTCCTCGGAGGCGAACTCGCAAAGGTCGGAATCGAGGCCCAGATCTCCGGGCGCGCGAAGCACTTCTATTCGATCTACTCGAAAATGACCAAGAAGGGTCGTGAGTTCAATGAGATCTACGACCTCACCGCCATGCGGGTCATCGTCGACTCGGTCAAGGATTGCTACGGCGCGATCGGGATCATCCACTCGCTGTGGAAGCCGCTGCCCGGGCGGTTCAAGGACCTGATCGCGACGCCGAAGCTCAACCTCTACCAGGCCCTTCACACCACGGTGATCGGCCCCGAGGGACGCCCGCTCGAGATTCAGATCCGGACCCCGGAGATGCACGAGACCGCCGAGTATGGGATCGCCGCTCACGTGATCTACAAGGAGGGTGCCACCCGCGGCGAATCCCAGCGCGACAAGATGACCTGGCTGCGTCAGCTGCTCGAGGAGGACGGCGACGAGGATCCGGCCGAGTTCCTTCAGGCGCTCAAAGTGGACCTCTTCGAGGACGAGGTCTTCGTCTTCACGCCGAAGGGCGAGGTCAAGAACCTGTCGGCGGGATCGACGCCGCTGGACTTCGCCTACTCCGTTCATACAGATATCGGCCACCGCTGCGTCGGCGCCAAGGTCAACGGCAAGATCGTGCCGCTGCACTACACGCTGCGAAGCGGCGACATCGTCGAGATCCTCACCTCAAAGCAGGACCGCGGCCCGTCGCGCGACTGGCTCGCGCTCGTGCGCACCAGCCGCGCCCGCAACAAGATCCGGGCGTCGCTCAAGCGCGAACGCCGAGAGGACGCCGAACGCCGTGGCCGCGAGGAGCTTCAGACGGCTCTGCGCAAGAACGGGTTGCCGCCGCAGCGGATCGCGGGGTCGCCGTTGCTTGCCGATGTGATTCGCGAGGTCGGCTTCCGCAAGGCGGACGACTTCTACATCGCGGTTGGCCAGAGCAAGGTCTCGCCGAAGACCGTGGTCAACAAGCTGATGACACGCTTGAAGTCCGGCGATGCGGTCGCCGGCGACGAGACCGAGGCGCGACTCGCGAGCGTGCTCGAGGGACGCGACGAGCGTCAGCGCCGCACGCAGGAGGCGTCGAACTACGGAATCAAGGTCGAGGGGGTCGACGACGTCGTCGTCCGCCTGGCCAAGTGCTGTCGCCCGGTTCCCGGCGACGAGATCGTCGGCTACGTCTCCCTCGGGCGCGGGATCACGATTCATCGCGACGACTGCAAGAACGTCGAGGCGCTCATGAAGGCGCCGGAGCGCTTCACCAACGTCTCGTGGGCCGGCGACAACGCCACCTCCTACCGGGTCGAGCTGCAGGTGGACGCTTGGGACCGAACCCGTCTCCTTGAAGACCTCTCGAGGACCTTCTCGGAGGCGGGCGTGAACATCCTCGAGGCCAACTGCTCGACCAAGCATCCAATGGTCCGCAACCGCTTCGTCGTTGAGGTGGGAGACTCGCAGCAGCTCAAGGCTGCGATCAACCGCCTGCGCAGCCTCGACTCGGTCTTCGACGCATACCGCGTCACCCCGACCGATTGACGCGAAGCGCCGTCAGCGTCGTCGTTCCGTTGCACGGCGATGGCGACTATGCCCGGCGTGCTGCGACAGCTTTCGAGCGGCTTGAACTCGCTTTCGGCGACGAGCTGATCGTCGCCGACAACAGCGACGAAGGGGTGGCTGGCGCGGCCCTCGGCGACATCGCCACCGTCGTGCGATGCCCGGAGGTGCGCTCGTCCTACTACGCGCGCAACGCCGGTGCGGCCGAGGCGAGCGGGGAGTGGCTGCTGTTCATCGACGCCGACTGCGTCCCCGCCAGTGACCTGATCGCGCATTACTTCGATCCGCCACCGTCAACGCAGGCAGGGGTCGTCGCAGGCGCGATCGTTGGGCGCGCTGGCCAGGACTCTTTGCTGGCGCGCTACGCGCGCGATCGCAACTTTCTCGACCAGGTCGACGGCATGCACGCCAAGGGGGGCGCGGGTGCGGCCACCGGGAACCTCCTGGTCCGCCGCGACGCGTTCGAGCAGGTGGGCGGCTTTGCCGACGCGATTCGCTCAGGCGGCGACGTCGATCTCTGCTGGCGCCTCCAGGACGCGGGCTGGGAACTCGAGCGCCGGGCGAGTGCTGAGGTTGAGCATCACCACCGGGACGACATCGTCTCGTTTCTGTCGATGGTGGCGCGCTACGGAGCCGGTTCGCGCTGGCTCAATGAGCGCCGCCCTGGAGCCGCGCCGCGATGGCCGCTCGCGGCCGGGCTCGCCGGCAGCGTCCGCGACATCGCGGTACATCTCGCGCGCGGTCGACTCGAGCCGGCGGCGTTTCGGGCGATTGACGGACTCGGCTTGATCGCCCATAACGTTGGCTATCGGGCGAGCAACGACCCGTGATACTGGCCCGATGAACGCGACGACCGCAACCGGCCTGCTCGTGCTGGCGCTCGTGGCCCTCGCAGCCGTGTCGCTTTCGTATTTGCGATACCGGCTCACTCACCGCTACGGCGCCGGCGATCTCGAGGACGCGCGCAGGGACGCGGCCAAGCGCAGCAGGGGCGTTCTCGCCGGCAAGGCGGGCGAGCAGATGGCGCCGCTCGTACCGGCGTTCTCGGAGCGCTTCGACCCGACCGAGGCACGCTTCATCGGCGCGCCGATCGACTATGTCGTCTTCGACGGACTCGCGTCGGGCGAGCTGCGCGAGGTCGTCCTCGTCGAGGTCAAGACTGGATCGGGCCGCCTCAATGCCAACGAGCTCGAGGTCGAGCGAGCCGTAGTCGAGGGGCGCGTCAGCTTCGAGACGCTTCGACTTCGCTGACGGCAGCACGAATCTTCTCGGCCGTCTCGGCCGCGTGTGCGCCGGCGTCGTACTTGGTGCGCGGCCAGAAGAACCCGCGCAGACCGTCCTTCTTGACCCGCGGCACGACATGCGTGTGAAGGTGCGGCACGGACTGGCTCACGACATTGTTGATCGCGACGAACGAGCCCTGGGCTGACATCGCGTCGCGCACAGCCATCGACAGCATCTGGACATCTGCGAAATAGGTCTCGACCAGCCCGTCAGGAAGATCCGTCAGGGTCTCAAAGTGGGCCCGGGGGACGACAAGCGTATGGCCGTGAAAGACCGGGCGGACGTCGAGAAACGCGACGACGTCAGCATCGGCGAAGACGAACTCCGCGGGCTCCTCGCCCGCAACGATCCGACAGAAGAGACAGGGGTCGGCCACTCAGGCGACGACGGTAAGCGCGCCGGGATCGACGGCGAGATCGAGCTCAGCGTGGGCGCCGATGAAATCGCCGTCGACCTGAATCGGAAAAGGCCGGGCAACGCCGGAGGCGTCCTGGGAGGCGGAGACGACTCGCGCGGAGGTGACGTCCTCGAAGTGGGCGATCTGGCGGTGACGCGATGCGCGCAGGCCCTCGGCAAGGACCCGCGTGATGATCGGCGCCATATCTCGCTGGCGGGCGCGGCGCAGGATCGCCACCGAGAGGGTGCCGTCGTCGATCTCGACGCCCTCGCAGACGCGAACCGGTCGGCCACCGAAGTACGTGAACGGATCGGAGTTCTGAGCCAGGACGGTGACGCCGGTCACCGACTCGTCGCCAATCTCGAGGCGCATCATCACAGGCCGGCGCAGATACTCGCGATAGAACGAACTGACGGCGACCGCGGTGTAGAAGTAGGGACCGGCGCGCGCCTTGAGCTTTGGCTTGAGGTCGACGCGCATCGCAGCCGAGGCGTCGAGGCCGCAGCCGCAGGAGAAGACGAAGCGACGACCGTTGGCAACGCCAAGGTCGATCGGGCGCGGCTCGAATCGGTCGGCCAGGCCGAGGAGGTGCTCGGTGGCGTCGACGACGTCGTTGGGGATGCCGAGAGTGCGTGCGACCACGTTTGTGGACCCGCCCGGCAGGATCGTCACCGGGACGTCGGTTCCGGCGAGGCCGTTGGCGACTTCGTTGAGAGTCCCGTCGCCTCCGAATGCGACCACGAGGTCGTAGCCCCCGTCGATGGCCTCGCGACCGATTTCGGTTGCGTGGTTCTGCGCCTCGGTCGAGACGGCCTCGACCTCGTAACGACCCTGCAGGGCGTAGACGACGAGGTTCTTCAGCCGGTCGGACACAGTGGTCGCGTATGGGTTGACGATGATCAGCATCCGCTTCTTGCGGGGACGCGAGATCGGCGCGCCGTTGGTGCTCGGAGCGGGCTTGGGCGAGGTGGTGGCGGAGGCGCTCACGGCGGGATCGTAACCTCGCCCGCCTTACCGGTGGCCTCGAAGCGGACGACTTTCCCATCGGCGACCTCTCGGACCAGGCCGGCGTCGATCAGTAGGTCGACATGGCCGACCACCTCTGACAGTGTGAGAAACGCTTGGGTGACCGCAACATTCCCCCACAGAGAGTGGGCCAGCTCGTATGCGGTCCGGGGTTGCTCTGCGATCAACCGCTCGAGCTTCGCGGTGCGGCGGCGGTGCATCGCAAAGCGTTCGTCGATCAGGGATACGTGATCGGTGATCGGCTCGCCGTGACCCGGCAGCAGGATCTCGGCGTCGAGCTCCCGCGTCATTGCGAGCGAAGCGAGGTAGGTGACCAGCGACTTGGGGCGGCCCTCCGACCCGTCCAATGGCCGTGCCAGCAGCGGGTTCGACGAGATGTGAGCGATCAGGTGGTCGGCGCAGATCAGGATGCGCCGCTCGGCGTCCCAGAACACGGTGTCCGAGGGACTGTGCCCCGGCCGGTGCTGGACCTCGAGTGAACGGTTGGCGAACTCCAGGCTCTGGCCATCGGCAAGGGGGCGCGTCACCCTGGCGGCTGCGCCCCAGCCACGGAAGCTCGCCGAGACGCTGCGCAGCGCGCTGACGATGTCGTCGGGGATGCCGTACCGGCGCATGAGCCCCCCAGCGAACTCGTCGTCTCGTTCGGTATCGGAGCCGTAGCTCTCGACGAAGCCGACGAGCGGTTCGATCGCCGCCACATCTGCGCCGGACCGTTCGGCGACGATCTCGACCAGCCCCAGATGATCAATGTGCTGGTGGGAGATCACCACTAGCTCGATGTCCTCGAGCGCGTGACCGACATCAGCGAGCTGGCGCTGGAGCTCGTCGAGCGACTTTCCGGAGTTCGGTCCGGTATCGACCAGGGTCAGCGGCTCGTCTTCGATCAGATAACAGTTGACCCTGCCGACGGCGAACGGAGTGGGGATCTGTAGGCGCCGAATCCCAGCCTCACGCGCGCGCTCGAGCGCCTCGTCGGGAGTCAGCTTGCCCAAGGGCGCGCCAGGTGCGGCGTCGCTCACGATCGGATCAGGGCCAGGACCTCGTCGCGTTTGTCCTCCATGTCCTCGCGCGAGATCAGCGACTCGAGATTCAGGCGCAACAGCGGCTCTGTGTTGGAGGGGCGCACGTTGAAGTGCCAGTCCGGGTAGTCGATCGAAACGCCGTCGAGACGTGTGATCTCGGCATCGGCGTGGGCGGCGGCGATCTCCTCCATCTTCGCCTCCGGGTCCTCGACCTCCGAGTTGATTTCACCGGAGATGAAGTAGCGGTCGCGCAGGGAGTCCACCAATACTGAGAGGGGCCTTCCCTCGGTGGCCAGCAACTCGAGCACGAGGAGAGCCGGGATCGTGCCGGAGTCCGCGCACCAGAAGTCGCGGAAGTAGTAGTGGCCGGATACCTCGCCGCCGAAGGCCGCATCGTGCTCGCGCATGGCGGCCTTGAAGAAGGCGTGGCCCACGCGATTGACAAACGACCTGCCGCCGGCGTCGCGGACCGTGTCGGCGACGGCGCGGCTGGCGCGCACGTCATAGAGGACGGTTGCTCCGGGTTGCTTGGCGAGCATCTGGCGCGCGAGCAGGGCGGTGAGGAAATCGCCGTCGACGAAGTCGCCGCGGTCGTCGATGAAAAAGCAGCGGTCGGCGTCGCCATCCCAGGCGATGCCTAGATCGGCGCTCTCGGCGAGCACGCGCTCGATGATGAACTCGCGGTTCTCCGGCAGCAGTGGGTTGGGCTCGTGATCGGGAAACTCGCCGTCCGGCACCCAGTAGGTCTCGACGAGGTCGAGGCCGAGTCGCTCGAGCAGGGGCCCGACCATCGGTCCCGCCATGCCGTTGCCGCCGTCGACCACGACCTTGAGCCCCCCGACGCCGGCCGAGTCGATCGTCGCGAGCACGTGGCTGTGGAAATCGTCGTAGACATCGGTCGCCTCGACCTCGCCTCCGCCCGGGGGGTCGCCCAGGTCGCCTCCGATAACCAGATCGCGGATCTCGCCAATCCCAGCGTCGCCGGAGAGGGCCAGGGCGCCCTCGCGCACTAGCTTCACGCCGGTGTAGGCCTTCGGGTTGTGCGAGGCGGTGACCATCGCGCCGCCGTCGAGCCCGCGCGAGCCGACGAGGAAATAGAGCATCTCGGTGCCGACCATTCCGGCATCGATCACATCGGCTCCCTCAGCGACGATTCCGTCGCGCAGACGACCCGCCATCTCGGGCGCCTGCAGGCGCATGTCGCGACCGAGCCCGATCCGCAGCTCGTCGACCGGCTTGGAGCGCAGGTCAGACAGCACGTGCGCGAAGGCCCTGCCGATCTGAAAGTTGATCTCGCCGTCCATCTCGGAGCCGTAGAGCCCGCGGATGTCGTAGGCCTTGAAGATCGCCGGTGTCGCCTCAGCCATCGAACTTTCCCCTGAGCGCTGCGTAGCTGTCCTCGAGCGATTGGGGCATCACCCGGGTGTCGCCGAGAACCGGCATGAAGTTGGTGTCGCCGCCCCAGCGCGGGACGACGTGCATGTGAATGTGATGCTCGACGCCGGCGCCAGCCGCGCGGCCCTGATTGAAGCCGACGTTGAATCCCTGAGGCCCGTAGACGCCGTCGAGGATCCGGATGCCCTGCTGGCCGAGGGCCATCATCTCCGCGATCGTCTCGGCATCGATCGCCTCGATCGCCCCGACGTGCTCATAAGGGGCGACCATCATGTGGCCATTCGTATACGGAAAGAGGTTGAGGATTACGAACGCCCTCTCGCCGCGATGGACGATCAGGTTCGCCTCGTCGTCATCTGCCTGCGGTTTCACGCAGAAGATGCACTCCTCGCCAGAGCCCTTCGAGGCGCTCTTCACGTATGCGAGACGCCAGGGCGCCCAGATTCGCTGATTGGCCACACGGCGAGATCCTAGGGATGGCGCCGGGGAGCGGCGAAACCCCAGACCTCCGAAAACCACACCGGCAGTGCCCGGGCCAGCTCGCGCTCGAGCTCGGTCGCGACCGCCTTGTCGACGACCCACCAAGAGACGTCGGCGTCGGTGTCGTTCTGCGCATCATCGCCGGGTGGGTAGATGTAAACGCAGCCGAGGAGCTCGCTCTCGCCAGCGTCGAGGATCGCGAAGTTGAATCCCTCGCGCGCGGTCATCTCATCGACGTGGTGGGCGAGATCCTCCCGGTCGGCTTCGAGACTCATGCCTTCCGGCGGCCATCCCCAGGGGCCGCCATAGATCTCCCAGAGGCTGTCGCGCGACCCCATCACCGCCGGCAGATCGATCTCTGCGTCGGCGGCGCGAATCGGTCGCAGGTGATGGCCGGTCGCGAGGTCGAGGCGCTGGGGGAAGTCGAAGTCGGGGGCGAGCCAGGTCACGGCGCGGACGCTACCGCCACGCCCGCCTGGGCGCAGGTGTGGAGATCCCGTAACGACAGTCGTTACTCGATCGCCCCGGTTGAGCGCCGATCGCGCGGGTGGCGCGAGCGGTGGGGTCCCGCCGCGACAGGACGCGCGCGCTACGCGCTAAAGCCAGCCGCGCTTGCGGAAGTAGACGAGCATGCCGACGAGGAGGGCGACCATCGCACCGAGGATGAGCCAGAAGTCCGTCGGGTCTCCCTCGCCGGGAACGCCGACGTTCATGCCCCAGATGCTCGCGATCAGGGTCAGCGGCAGGACGATGACGCTGATCGACGTGAGGACGCGAAGGATGTCGTTGACGCGGTGGGAGATGAACGACTCGTTCGTGTCGTCGAGCGCCTCAACCACCTCCTTGTAGTTCTCGAGCATGTCCCAGATGCGCTCGTGGGCGTCGCCGATGTCGTCGAAGTACAGCTCGAGATCGAGTTCGGGGGCGAGGAAGCGCGATTTGAGGTTCTCGAGGTCGCGCAGCACGGTCCGCTGCGGGCGGATCACCTTGCGGAAGTTGATGATCTCCTGCTTGACGTTTGAGATGTCGCGGACGACCTCCTCGGAGCGGCCCTCGAAGATCTCGTCCTCGACCGCGTCGAGTTTGTTGCCGATCTTGCGCAGCATCGGAAAGCAGTAGTCGAAGGCATCATCGATGACGCGGTAGAGGAGGAAGCCGGTGCCCTTCGAGAAGAGCTGCTCGCGCATCTCCTCCTTCTGACGGCAGCGCTCGAACAGGTACTCGACCGGCTGCAGCGGCGTGTTGGGGATCGTGACGAGGAAGTCGGGACCGACGAAGATGTCGAGCTCGCCGGCGTTTAGACGGCCGACCTGGCGATCGAAGACCGGGAAGTGCAGGACGATGAACAGGTAGTCCGGGTACTCGTCGATCTTCGGGCGCTGGTTGCGCGAGAGGACGTCCTCGAGGTCGAGGGCGTGGAAGTCGAACTGTTCCTCGATCCACGAGGTCTCCAGCGGCGTTGGGCGCTCGATGTTGACCCACCGCAGGCCGGAGCTTTCGACGGTCTCTACGCGGGGTGTGCGCTCGCGCGGCTCAGCCGGTACGGCGAGATCGCCGCCACGCCGGCGGGTCAGCCTGGGCTTTGGAAGGCTCGGCATCGTTCTTCTCGCTCGTAATCAGGTCCACTGCGCTTCTCAGACAAGGCGGCTCAACGGCGCCGCGGCTCGGCTAACGCCTCACACCTGAGGGTACGCGACCAGCAGGCGACGGTTCGCAAGGCGCCGTCCAGCCTTGATAAGGTGCTCGTCACATACCCGCTGCATCCAGAGGGGTGGAGGGACTGGCCCGATGAAACCCCGGCAACCGCCAAAGGTCTTACGACCCGAGGACGGTGCCAATTCCAGCAGACGACGTGTCTGGGAGATGTGAGTGGAAGTCCGATCCGGACCTCTGCTCGCAAAAGCAGAGGTCTTTTTCGTCAAAGAACCCGGATTGGAAGGAGTTTCATCAGATGGCACCGCATACGCTCAGCTGTAGGGAGTGCGCCACCGAATACCCGCTCGAGGCGCACTACGTGTGTGAAAACTGCTTCGGCCCGCTGGAGGTCAGCTATGACCACAGCGGCTTCGACGCCGAGGCCGCGAAGCGAAAGATCCAGGCCGGCCCGGCGGGAATCTGGCGCTACGCCGATTTCCTGCCAATCACCGAGCGCCCGCGCGATCCGCTGCAGCCCGGGCTGACGCCGCTGATCCGTGCCGACCGGCTGGCAGAGCGGCTTGGCCTCAAGGAGGTCTGGATCAAAAACGACGCGGCCAACCCGACTCACTCCTTCAAGGACCGAGTCGTCGCGGTTGCGCTGGCCAAGGCCCGTGAGCTTGGCTTTGAAACGGTCGCCTGCGCCTCGACCGGCAACCTGGCGAACGCGGTTGCTGCGCACGCTGCAGCCGCTGGGCTCGAGTCGTATGTCTTCGTTCCCTCGGATCTCGAGGAGCAGAAGCTCCTCGCGACCGGCGTCTACGGGACCAACCTCATCGGGGTCAAAGGCAGCTATGACGACGTCAATCGGCTCTGCACACAGCTCGCCGATGCGCGCCCATGGGCGTTCGTCAACGTCAACCTGCGTCCCTACTACGCCGAGGGGTCGAAGACGATTGCCTACGAGCTCGTCGAGCAACTCGGCTGGTCGCTTCCCGATCGCATCGTCTGCCCGATCGCGTCGGGCTCACTGTTCACCAAGATCGCGAAGGGTTTTGGCGAGTGGATCGAGCTCGGCCTCGTCGAGGGCGAGCTGCCCACGTTCAGCGGCGCCCAGGCGTCGGGATGCGATCCGGTCGCGACGGCTTTCGAGGCGGGGCATGACGTCTGTCGCCCGCAGCGCCCGGAGACGATTGCGAAGAGCCTCGCGATCGGCAACCCGGCAGATGGCATCTATGCGCTGGATCTCGCTCGTCAAACCGGTGGCACGGTCGAATCGGTCAGCGACGACGAAATTCGCGCCGGCATCCGGCTGCTCGCCGAAACCACGGGGATCTTCACTGAGACCGCCGGTGGCGTGACAACGGCCGTGCTCGCAAAGCTCGCCGAGGAAGGTGCGATCGATGAGTCCGAGCGCGTGGTCGCGATCATCACCGGCGAGGGCCTGAAGACGCTCGACGCCGTTCGCGACGGCTTCGAGATCTCGGAGATCGAGCCGACGGTCGCTGCCTTTGAGTCCGGCGTCGAGGCCAGCGGCGCGGTCGCCGTGGCCTAGGCGCCACGGGATCGGTCCAGCTAGATTTCGCATCCGATGGCGATCAAGGTGAAGATTCCGGCGCAGCTTCGTGCTGCGACCGACGGTGAGGACGAGCTCGAGGTCGACGGTGCCACCGTCGGTGAGGCGCTCGATGCGGTTTTCGAGGCGCATGCGGACCTACGCGAGCGGATCACCGAGGACGGGACCCTGCGACGGTTCGTCAACGTTTACGTCTCCGGCGAGGACATCCGCTTTCAGGATGGCCTCGACACGCAGCTCTCAGACGGCGACGAACTCACGATCCTGCCCGCCGTCGCCGGTGGGCGCTAGCCGGGAGCGCCCGGACCCGGCGGACGTTCCCGTCGCGATCCTGGCGGGTGGGCGCGGAACGCGTCTCAAGGAACACACGCACTCGATCCCGAAGGCGCTGGTGGAGATCGGCGGCAAGCCGATCGTCTGGCACGTCATCCGGATCTACGCGGCACAGGGCCATCGGCGGTTCGTGTTGCTGACCGGCTATCTCGGCGAGCAGCTCGAGGCGTTCGCGGCGGCCGAGCACTGGCCAAGAGGGGTAGAGGTCGAGTGCGTCGACACGGGCCTCGACACCAATACAGGGGGTCGTGTCGCGCGGGCCGCCGACCGCCTCACCGCAGGGCGCTTCTGTCTCACCTACGCCGACGGCGTCGCGGATATCGACCTTGCAGCTCAGGCCGAGGCCCATGATCCGGAGGCGGCCGACGCGACGATGACCGTGGTCCGGCCGCACAGTCAGTGGGGGGTTGCCGTGATCGGAGCCGACGAGCGGATCACGGGGTTCGAGGAGAAGCCGCGGCTCGAGCACTGGATCAACGGTGGCTTCTTTGTCTGCGAGCCGGCGTTCCTCGACGCCGTCGAGGGCGACAGGGTGCTCGAGCGGGAGCCGCTTGAGGCCCTCGCTGCGGCGGGACGACTCGGCGCCTACCGCCACCAGGGCTTTTGGGAGTGCATGGACACGTACAAGGACGCGGTCACGCTCAACGATCTCTGGAGCTCGGGCGAGCCGCCCTGGCGGATCTGGGATCGCGAGGAGGTCCTGTGAGGCGTCTCGTATGAGCGACACGGCTCTCGTCACCGGCGGCCGTGGCTTTGTCGGCGCGTGGTTGGCAAAGGCGCTACTCGAGCGCGGCGATCGGGTCGTTTCCTTCGATCGGCGGCGCCTCAGCGAGCGGCCATCCGCAGTGGGAATGCTCGGCATCGAGGAGGAGATCGTCCAGGTGCAGGCCGATCTCACCGATGGGGGCGAGGTCGGCGCGGTCCTCGATGAGCACGGCATCGACACGGTCTTCCATCTGGCCGCGGAGACGATCGTGGGCACGGTCGCGGCGTCTCCCGCACAGGGATTCGAGTCGAACGTCCGCGGCACCTGGACGGTGTTGGAGGCGTGCCGCGAGCGCGAGGTGCCGCGTGTCGTCTTCGCCTCGTCGGACAAGGCCTACGGGGCGCATGAGACGTTGCCCTATCGCGAGGACTTCGCCCTGCAGCCGACGGCTCCCTATGAGGCGTCAAAGGCAGCGGCCGATCTGATCGCTCGCAGCTACTGGACCGCCTACGGCCTGCCCGTGGCAGTGACACGGTTTGCGAACATCTACGGCGGCGGCGACCTCAACTTCTCACGGCTGATCCCTGAGGCGGTGAGCGCTGCAATTGCCGGCAGGGCGCCCGTGCTCCGCTCCGACGGCTCGCCGGAGCGTGACTTCCTCTACGTCGAGGACGCGGCCAGCGCCTACCTGGCAATCGCGGATTCGCTCGATCGTGACGAGGTCCGAGGCGAGGCGTTCAATGCGGGCGGCGGCCGCGCATATCGGGTCGGCGACGTCGTTTCGATGATCGCGCGTTTGGCGGCGACCGGGGTGGAGCCTGACATCCGCGGCGCCGGGAACCCCGGCGGCGAGATCGACAGGCAGTTCGTCGATCCCACGAAGTTGCGCGAGACGGTTGGCTGGGAGCCAAAGATGGCGCTCGAGGAGGGGCTCGCGAAGACGATCGGCTGGTATCGCGAGCACCCTGAGTCGCTGGCCCCCGCGGTATAGGATCGCGCCCGTGAAGACCTTGAAATGCGCCTTGGCCGTGCTCGTGTGTGCCTTGATCCTCGGTGCCTGCGGTGGTGATGAGGAGACGACAACCGTGACCACGACGGCGGCTGCCGCGGAGGCGGAGGGCGCCGCGGCGGGCACCGACGAAGCCGCGGCGGAGGAGATCGCGCCGCCGGATGCCAAGGCCCAGGATCAGATCGATCAGATTGCCGAGGGGGTGAGCGAGGATCAACAACGAACGGACTCATCGGGCAGCGACACGGTCGCCGGCGGGAGCGAGGGAGTGCCGGCGCTCAGTTACGCGCAGGCCAAGGGCGGCCTCAGCCGAGCGCGCTATTGCGGCAACTACGTGGTCGCCGGGCCCAGCACGTCGTGTTCCTTTGCGCTCAACGTCGCCTATGACTACTTCGTCAGCGGCCGCGCGCGCAGCTTCATCAGCTACAGCCCGGTCACCGGAAAGGCCTATCGCGTGTATTGCCGCGGCAAGCGCCCAACGGTTTGTGTCGCTGGCAACAGCGCAACGATCTACATCGGCTAGCGATCAGCGCGACGGCGGTCATCGCATCGCTCGCCGGATTCGCGGCGATCGGCGCCCTCGTCACCCTGCTGAAGGGCCAGTGGCTGTTCTTCTCGGCCGGGTGGATGACGGTGGGCGTCGCGTGGTGGGTAGCGCCGTTTCGACTCGCACAGCCGAACTCGTGGTGGGCTCGCCACCTCTACGGCCCGGAGAAGCTCGAGCAGGCGCGCAAGCGCTACGGACCGGAGGGGACGTTTCGACCGCGCGGGAAACCGTGACGCGCCCGGCAGGATTCGAACCTGCGGCCTCTCGCTCCGGAGGCGAGCGCTCTATCCACTGAGCTACGGGCGCTGGGCGCGGGTGGCGGAGCTTAGTGTCAGCCGTCGAGTGTCGAGTTATCCACCTCAGGGGTGGGTTAGGCGTCACTCGATGAACGCCTGACGCCCTGTCGCGCGTCTACGGTAGGCGCATGGACATGGATCTCGTCTTCCTCGGGACCGGCGGCTCGGTGCCCACCGCGCGGCGCTCGACCGCGTGCCTACTCGCGCGAGTGGGGGGCGATCGGCTGCTCTTTGATTGCGGGGAGGGCTCGCAGCGTCAGATGCAGCGGTCCACGGGCCTCGTCCAGGTCGACGCGATCTACGTCACCCACCTTCACGCCGACCACTACCTCGGCATTCCCGGTCTGCTCAAGACCTATGACCTCAACGACCGCGAACGGCCGTTGCGGATCTTTGGGCCACCCGGACTGATCGACCTCTTCTCGGCGCTGCGGCGCGTCTTCGGGCGGGTCGGCTACGAGGTGGAGCTGACCGAGCTGGATCCCGACGAGGCCGTTCGTTACGACGGCTATGAGGTGCGGCCGTTCGAGGTCGTGCACCGCATGAAGGCGTTCGGCTACGCCCTCGTCGAGGACCCCAGGCCGGGCCGCTTCGATCCCCTTGAGGCAAAGCGCCTCGGCGTATCGCCGGGTCCCGACTTCAAGCGCCTGCAATCCGGTGAGGCTGTCGACGGCGTCACGCCCGAGCAGGTCATGGGAGCCGCGCGTTCCGGGCGCAAGCTCGTTTTCACCGGCGACACTGCGCCGTGCGAGATGACCCGCCTGGCTGCGCACGAGGCGCAGCTTCTGGTCCACGATGCGAGCTTCGCCGACGAGGAGCTCGCACGCGCTCGCGAAACGGGCCATTCCACGGGTCGACAGGCAGCGGAGCTCGCCGCGCAGGCCTCGGTCGAGATGCTGGCTCTCGTCCACATCTCGTCTCGTTACGACGTGCGCGCGGTCCTCGCCGAGGCACAGGAGGCGTTCGAGCCCACGATCGCACCTCGTGACTTCGACATCGTCGAGGTGCCGTTCCCCGAGAAGGGCAAACCGCATGTGATCGAACGAAGCTCGCGTGGGCGCCGAGATGTACCGCCTCCGGACCCGGCGCCGGCGTCGGAGTGACTCTCGACGAGCGGCTCGCCCGCCACCTCCACGTCGAGTCGCTGCGCCACCGCGACCTTCACCCCGAGCACCGCCATCACACGCTCTTTCAGGCCTCGACCATCGGGGCACTCCTCGAGGGCGCGTTCGATGGTGACGTCACGATCGAGGAGCTCGCAGGTCAGGGCGACCTTGGCCTCGGAACCCTCAACGGCCTGGACGGCGAGATGATCGTTGTCGACGGGCAGTTCTTTCGAGCTGACGTGGACGGGCTCACCGCCGAGATCGATCCGGTCGAGCGCACGCCCTTCGCCGCGGTCACGTGGTTCGAGCCGTCGTTGGAGCTCGAGCTCGATGAGTCGACCACATACGAGCAGCTGCTCGAGCGAATCGATGGCCTCGCGGCTGACCCGGAGGCCGGCTGCGCGATCAGGATCGACGGCGAGTTCGACTCGCTCACCGCGCGTTCGGTCCCCCGTCAGTATCCGCCGTACCGCCCGCTTCTCGAGGCGATGGAGGACCAGCGCGTCTTCGAGCTGACGAATGTCGAAGGGACGATTGTCGGTTTCCGGCTGCCTGACTACGCGCGCGGCGTCGGGGCAGAGGGCTACCACCTCCACTTCATCAGCGCCGATCGCGAGCAGGGCGGCCACGTCCTCTCCGCACGACCTGTGCGCGCGAGCGTCGGGCTCGACCTCTCCGGTGAGCTCCACGTTGAGCTACCCCCTGGCGTGGAGCTGGACGCGAGCGAGTTGGACGCGGCGACCGCAGCGGCGCTGAACCACGCCGAGCGCGACGGCTGAGGTCAGCCCAGGGGCGCCACGTGATCGGCGATCGCGTACGCAAGCGCCGGCGCCTGATCCTCTTGCAAGAAGTGCTTGGCCGGGAGCAGCACAGGGTCGTCGACGCCGAGCACCTGCTGCGCGCCCGCCAGATGATCGAGGCCGAGGGCGGGGTCGCGCTCGCCCCAGACGATGCGAACCGGGAACCGTCTCTCGGCCAGACCCTGCGCCAGGAAACGGTCCTTCTCGGGCGTCAGCTCGAAGCCGCGCATGATTCGCAGGAATGCGCGGCCGCGGTCGAGACGCATGAGCAGCGCGTGGTGGGCATAGATCTCAGAGCGAGAGATCGCCGAGCGGTCGGCGATGCCCTGCTGGCGAAACAGGGCGGCCCAGGCAACGCGCGGCGTTGCCCAGAGCCATGCCTCGCCGAGTCCAGGCACGGCGTAGGGGGCCATCATCCAGGGGCGGCGAAAGCTCGCAGGGCGCAGGTCGGTGTTGAGCACGGTCAGCGACTGAACGCGTCCCGGGTTGCGAATCGCCCACTCGCAGCCGATCGGGCCTCCAACGTCGTGGACGACGAGGTGACAGCGGTCGAGTCCGAGCTCGTCGATCGCCGCGCCAAGCCAGGACGCGAGCCCCGACCACGAGTAGTCGAAGTCAACCGGCCGGTCGGCGAGCCCGAGTCCGGGCAGATCGAGCGCAATCGCCCGTAGGCCCTGGTCGTCAAGCCGGGGAAGCAGCTTGCGGTAAAGAAACGAGCTGGTCGGAACACCATGAAGGCAGACCACCGGCGGGCCCGCGCCCTGTTCGCGCACGAAGCTGCGAACGCCACCCGCGACGAAGCGACGCCCGGCCGCGCTGTGGATGTCGATGAGCTCTGCGACCTCCGCGTTCACCCATTGATCTTTACCGCAACGTCGGCCGTTCGCTCCGTGCGACCCCTTGCAGTCGCCGACGGCGCTGTTAGCCTTGCTGCGTCGGTTCCTTTAACCAGGTCCAGTGAGACCAGGAAGGGGCGCGCAAGTGGAAGTTCAGCCCGAACGGGTTGTCCTCGATCGTGACGATTTGCGCCGGACTCTCGTCCGGATCGCGCACGAGATCGTCGAGAAGAACCCCGAGTCGGGTTCCGTCGCGCTGGTGGGCATCCACACACGCGGAGCCTTCATCGCCCGCCGCCTGCACGCGCTCGTCGGCGAGCTGACGGGCGCCGAGGTGCCGCTCGGTGACCTCGACATCTCCTTCTACCGCGACGACCTTCCCGGGCGCGAGCCGGGGGCCCAGCCGATCGTGCACAGCTCGCACCTCGACTTCGATCTCGACGACCGCACCGTGGTGCTCGTCGACGACGTTCTCTTCACAGGACGGACCGTGCGCGCAGCGATTGACGCGCTCTTCGACTACGGGCGGCCGCCACGAGTTCAGCTGGCGGTGCTCGTTGACCGCGGCCATCGCGAGCTACCGATCCGGCCCGACTACGTGGGCAAGAACATGCCAACCGCATTGGAGGAGCGCGTGTACGTGCGTCTTGAGGAAACCGACGAGGTCGACGAGGTGACGATCGAGGTTCGCGAGCCGGTCGCGAGTGGGGGAGAGCCCCGATGAAGCATCTGCTGTCGATCGAGGATCTCGATCGCGAGGAGATCGACCGAATCATGGAACGGGCCGCCAGCTTCGCCGAGGTTGGCCGCCGCGACATCAAGAAGGTGCCGGCGTTGCGGGGTCGGACCGTCGTCAGCCTCTTCTACGAGTCGAGCACTCGAACGAGCAGCTCGTTTGAGCTCGCGGCGAAGCGGCTTTCGGCCGACATCGTCTCGATCAAGGCTCAGGGGTCCTCGGTCGACAAGGGCGAGTCGCTTCGCGACACGATCGCGACCCTCAATGCCTACTCACCCGAGGCGCTGATCATCCGCTCGCCGTACGCAGGCGCCGCCCGCCTTGTGACCGAGTGGACCTCAGCCGCGGTGGTCAACGCCGGCGATGGCAAGCACGAGCATCCCAGCCAGGCCCTGCTCGACTCCTACACGTTGCTCGAGCGCTTCAGTTCGCTGGAGGGCAAGCGCCGCGCCGATTTGGAGGGGAAGCGGATCTGGATCGTCGGCGACGTCCAGCACAGCCGCGTCGCGCGCTCCTGCGCGCTCTGTTTCCGTGCCCTCGGGGCCGAGGTCACTCTCTGTGGCCCGCCGACGCTCATCCCTCGTGGCGCCGCGGCCGCGCTCGGAGTTGACGTGACGTACACGCTGGACGATCTCGGCGAGGCCGACGTCGTCTACGCGCTGCGCATGCAACTCGAGCGGATGACCGACAGCTTCGTCCCCTCGATGCGCGAGTACGCGATCAACTACCAGATCGACTCACGCCGCCTCGGACCGCGTCAGTTGCTGATGCACCCGGGTCCGGTCAATCGGGGCATCGAGCTCTCGGGCGACGTGATCGATGGCCCGGCCTCGCTGATCACCACCCAGGTCGAGAGCGGTCTGGTGGTGCGGATGGCGGTTCTTTACGAGCTGCTGGCGGGCCGCGGCGAGCCCCGCGGTGCTGGCGCCGAGGACGCCGACCTGCCCGCCCCGACGCCGATCGGAGAGCCGGCGTGAGGGCAATCTCGACGTTGGATTCGCGCGGAAGCGATGCCGATCCGCCGGACGCGCTGATCGTCCGCGGAGCCCGGGTGCTCGACCCGGTCGCCGAGGTCGACGCCGTTTGCGATGTCGTCATACGCGGCGGCGAGATCGCGCAGCTCGCCGAGGCCGGGAGCGGCGAGGCGGAAGGAGCCGAGGTCGTCAAGGCCGAGGGGATGACGCTGCTGCCCGCTTTTTTCGACCCGCACGTCCACCTGCGGACGCCCGGACGCGAGGACGAGGAGGACATCGAGACAGGTACACGTGCCGCTGCGGCCGGCGGCTACTGCGGGATCGTCGCGATGGCGAACACCGACCCCGTGGTCGACACGGCAGCCGACGTCGCCGCCCTCCGCGAGCGCGCCCGCGAGCAGGCCACCGTCCCGGTCGGCTTCGTCGGGACCGTCACGAAGGGCATGCAGGGCGTTGAGCTGACCGAGATGGCGGATCTCGCCGCGGCGGGCGCCGTCGGTTTCTCCGACGACGGATTGCCGATCGCCAACGGGCGAGTGATGCGGCGCGCCCTCCAATACCAGCGTCTAGTCGGTCTCCAGATCGCGCTTCATGAACAGGATCCCGATCTGTCGGAGGGTGGCGTCATGAATGAGGGCGAGGTTTCAGCCGCGCTCGGACTCGGCGGCTGGCCGTCGATCGCGGAGTCGACGATGATCGCTCGTGACATCGCATTGGCGATGTACGAGGAGGCGCGCATTCACGTGCAGCACCTCTCGGCGTTCGAGTCGGTGGCGACGATCGAGCACGCCAAGGCCTACGGAATCGAGGTCACCGCCGAGGCGACGCCTCACCATCTGACCCTCACAGACGAGGCGGTCCGCAGTCTCGACGCGCGCTTCAAGATGAACCCGCCACTGCGCACGGAGGCCGACCGCCAGGCGATCATCGAGGCGGTCCGCTCAGGCACGATCGACTGCATTGCAACCGATCACGCCCCACACTCCCGCGACGAGAAGGAGGTCCCCTTCGAGCAGGCGGCGATGGGCGTGACCGGTCTGGAGACAGCGTTCTCCGTTCTCTACACCGAGCTGGTACTCCCGGGAGTGCTTTCCCTCGAAACGATCGTCGAGCGCCTGGGCGGTGGCGCCGCGGCCTTTGGCTTCGAGCGCCCACGGATCGAGGTCGGGTCCGAAGCCAACCTGACGCTCGTAGATCTTGATGCTGAATGGGAGGCGGGAGCCGAGGGCTGGGAGAGCCGCTCGGACAACTCGTGCTTTGCCGGGCGGCGGCTTCACGGTCGGGTCTTGATGACCGTTGCGGCCGGCCGCGTCGCCTATCGCCAACGGTCGTTCGCGTTGGGGGTCGCGTGAAGCTCGATCGCGATCAGACGACGCTCGTGGTGATCGACGTCCAAGAGGCCTTTCGCAAGGCGCTCGATAGCTTCGACGCGGTCGCGGCACAGACGGCGAAGCTGGTTCGTGGCGCGGCCGCGATCGGTGTCCCGATCGTCGTCACCGAGCAGTACCCGAAGGGCCTGGGAGCGACCGTCGCCGAGATCTCCGAGAGCCTGCCCAGCGGTATTCAGGCGCTGGACAAGGTCCGGTTCTCAGCCGTCGGAATCGACGGGTTCGAACTGGGCGATCGCGACCAGGTGCTGGTCTGCGGGATCGAGGCCCACGTCTGCGTTGCGCAGACCGCGCTTGATCTGCTCGATCTGGAGAGCGAGGTCCACGTCGCCGCGGACGCCGTCGGCTCGCGCACCGATCGCGACCGCGACATCGGTCTGGCACGGATGGAGCGCGCAGGTGCCGAGATCACCAGCGTCGAGATGGCGCTGTTCGAGCTGCTCGGCTCGTCCGACGCCCAGGGCTTCAAGGAAGTGCAGGCGATAGTCAAATGACAGCGGAGGGCTACGTGCTCCTCGAGGACGGAACTCGCTTCGACGGCGCGATCTGCGGCCAGGTGGCCGAGGCACTTGGCGAGGTGGTCTTCAACACCTCGATGACCGGCTATCAGGAGGCGGTGACCGACCCCAGCTACGCGGGCCAGATCATCACCTTCACCTATCCGATGATCGGCAACTACGGAGTCGAAGCTCCGGCGATGGAGTCCGACCGTGTGCAGGCGCGGGCTGTGATCATGCGCGAGGCTCGCAACGGCGAGGACGCCGCGGGCGCGGAGGGCGGCTGGCTTGACTGGCTTGAGGCCTGCGGAGTGACCGCGATCACCGGCGTCGATACACGTTCGCTCGTCCGCCACATCCGCGACCGCGGCGCGATGCGCGGCGGCGTCTTCGCCAGCGAAGTCAGCGAATCCGACGCGCGGTCGCGGATCGACGCCGAGCCACACATGGCGGGCGCCGACTTCGCCCGGGCCGTGACGCCGGGAGAGGCGATCGAGTTCGACGGCGATGGGCCGCACGTCGTCGCCCTGGACACGGGAATCAAGCTCAGCATCATCCGCCAATTCCGGGAGCGAAACGCACGCCTGACTCTGCTCCCGTGCGACACGGCTGCCGATGAGGTGCTCGCCCGCGATCCCGACCTCGTCTTTTTGGCCAACGGCCCGGGGGATCCCGCGGCGCTCGACTACGTGGTCGACAACGTCCGTCAACTCGTTGGCACCAAGCCGATCGTCGGCATCTGCCTGGGTCACCAGCTGCTCTGTCGCGCCGTTGGGCTCGAGACGTTCAAGCTGCCGTTCGGCCATCGCGGCGCGAACCACCCCGTCAAGGACCTCGAGACGGGCAAGATCGACATCACCTCGCAAAATCACGGGTTCGCAGTCCGCCCGCCCGACGGCGGCGAGACGATCGAGGCCGACGAGCTGGTGCGCTGGGAGACCGATTTCGGCGCCGCGGAGCTGACCCACATCAACCTCTACGACCGCACCGTGGAGGGGCTCGCGCTTCGTGACGTTCCCGGGTGCACCGTCCAGTACCACCCTGAGGCCGGGCCCGGACCGCATGACGCCCGCTACCTCTTCGATCGCTTCCTCGAGCTCGCGAAGGCCGCCTGATGCCGCGCCGAGACGACATCAAGAAGATCCTTCTGATCGGCTCGGGGCCGATCGTCATCGGCCAGGCCGCGGAGTTCGACTACTCCGGCGTCCAGGCATGCAAGGTGCTGCTGGAGGACGGTTACGAGGTGGTCCTGGTCAACTCGAACCCGGCGACGATCATGACCGACCCGGAGTTCGCCGATCGCACCTACGTCGAGCCGCTGCGCCCGGAGAACGTGACCCGGATCCTCGAGCGCGAGCGTCCGGACGCGGTGCTGCCGACGCTCGGTGGACAAACGGCGCTGAACCTCGCCAAAGCCCTTCACGACGACGGCACGCTCCAGCGCCTCGACGTCGAGCTGATCGGCGCCGACTACGACGCGATCCACCGTGCCGAGGATCGCGAGGCGTTTCGAGAGACGATGGGGAGCGCAGGCCTACGGGTGCCGTGGTCGCTGATTGTCAGCTCAGTCGCGGAGGTGGAAAAGGGTCTCGCCAGCGGCGATATCGCGCTACCGGCGATCGTGCGACCGGCTTTCACGCTCGGCGGCCAGGGCGGCGGTGTCGGGCATACCGAGACCGAGCTGCTCGGAGTCGTCTCCGAGGGTCTGGCGGCGAGCCCGATCAACCAGGTTCTCGTCGAGGAATCGGTGATCGGCTGGGGTGAGTTCGAGCTCGAGGTGATGCGCGATCACAACGACAACGTCGTGATCATCTGCTCGATCGAGAACGTCGACCCGATGGGCGTCCACACCGGGGACTCGGTCACCGTCGCGCCGGCGCAGACGCTCACCGATCCGCTCTACCAGGAGCTTCGAAACCAGGCCATCAAGGTGATCCGTGCGGTCGGCGTCGAGACCGGCGGATCGAACGTCCAGTTCGCTGTGAACCCAGCGACAGGCGAGATCGTCGTGATCGAGATGAATCCGCGAGTGTCACGTTCTTCGGCCCTCGCCTCCAAGGCGACCGGATTCCCGATCGCGAAGATCGCCGCCAAGCTCGCGGTCGGCTACGCGCTCGAGGAGATCGACAACGACATCACCGGCATCACGCCTGCCTCGTTCGAGCCGACGATCGACTACGTCGTCACGAAGATGCCTCGCTTTGCGTTCGAGAAGTTCCCGGGCGCTGAGGGCGAGCTCACGACCCATATGAAGTCGGTGGGAGAGGCCATGGCGATCGGCCGCACGTTCCGCGAGTCCTTTGCGAAGGCGATGCGCTCGCGCGAGCTCGACTCGCCCGCCGAGCCGCCGGCCGACGACGACGAGCTTCTCGAGGAGCTGCGGACGCCGCGCGCCGACCGCTTCGACCTGATCCACGAGGCATTCTCGCGCGGCGCCTCCGTGGACTCGGTCCACGCAGCGACGCACATCGACCTCTGGTTCTTGCGCGAGCTTCAGCTCCTGGCTACCGAGGGCGATGGCACGAAGGGTCTCGATCGAACCTTCCGCTCGGTCGACACGTGCGCAGCCGAGTTCGAGGCCCGGACGCCCTACTTCTACAGCGCGCACGAGCGCGGCGCACAGCTGGCGGGCGAGGTCCGTCGTGGCGACCGCGAGTCGGTCGTGATCCTCGGCTCCGGGCCGAACCGGATCGGACAGGGGATCGAGTTCGACTACTGCTGCGTGCACGCGGCGATGACCGTGCGCGAATCGGGCCGCGACGCCGTGATGATCAACTGCAACCCGGAGACGGTCTCAACCGACTACGACACGTCCGACCGCCTCTACTTCGAGCCGCTCACGGCGGAGGACGTGCTCGCGGTGTTAGAGGTTGAGCAACCGGAGGGCGTGATCGTCCAGTTCGGCGGGCAGACGCCGCTGCGGCTCGCGCGCTCGCTCGAGGAGGCTGGGATCACCCTGCTCGGAACGCCGGTCGACGCGATCGATCTCGCCGAGGACCGCGGGCGCTTCGGCGCGCTGTTGCGGCGTCTTGAGATCGCGCACCCCCCATACGGAACCGCGCACTCGGCCGAGGAGGCGCTGATGACGGCGCAGGACATCGGCTTCCCGCTTCTCGTTCGCCCGTCCTACGTGCTCGGGGGGCGGGCGATGGAGATCTGTTATTCGACCGAACAGCTCGGCGAGTACCTCGAGCGTCATGTGAAGGCCGACCAGGAGCACCCACTGCTGCTGGACCGCTTCCTGGAGGACGCGATCGAGGTCGACGTCGATGCCCTTGGCGACGGCGAGACGTGCGAGGTCGCGGCGATCATGCAGCACGTCGAGGAGGCGGGAGTGCACTCCGGCGACTCGGCCTGCGTGATTCCTCCGATGAGCCTCGGCTCCGAGATGCTCGACGAGATCGAGGCCACCACTCGGCGGCTCGCGCTCGAGCTCGGCGTGATCGGGCTCATCAACATCCAGTACGCCGTCGCCGGGGGCAAGCTCTACGTGATCGAGGCGAATCCGCGCGCTTCGAGGACCGTCCCGTTCGTCTCCAAGGCGATCGGTGCGCCGCTCGCCAAGATTGCGTGCCGCCTGATGCTCGGCGAGCCCCTTTCGGAGATCGAGCTGCCGACGATGCACAACGGCCACGTGTCCGTGAAGGAGGCGGTGCTGCCGTTTGCGCGGTTTGCGGGCGCCGACTCGGTTCTCGGCCCGGAGATGAAGTCGACCGGCGAGGTGATGGGCGTCGCGGCCGACTTCCCCACCGCGTACAGCAAAGCCCAGGCCGCGGCAGGCGTCTCGCTTCCGGAGTCGGGCACCGTCTTCATCACGGTGACCGACAACGACAAGGCGGCCGCGACCCAACTCGCCGCGCGTTTTCACGACCTCGGCTTTGAGATCATCGCCACCCGCGGCACTGCGCAGGCGATTTCGCGGATGGGGATTCCAGTGCGCGCGATCAACAAGATCGGGGAGGGCTCGCCGCACGTGGTCGATTTCATCCGCAACGGCGAGGTCGACATGGTCATCAACACCCCGACGGGCTCTGGCGCGCGCTCCGACGGCTATGAGATCCGCTCGGCCGCGGTAAAGCGGGGTATTCCGTGCATCACCACGCTCACCGGCGCATCGGCAGCGACCCGCGCGATCTTTGCCACACGCGAGGGCGGGGCGGAGCCGGTCTCGCTGCAGGAGCTGCACGGGCTTTCGCAGCGGACCGCCGACCAGCGATGACGGAGCGCGTGCTCGCGCCGTTCGGGCGGCGCCGCTGCGAGGTGGTCGCCAACGAGCCAACCGGGGGCTATCTGATCGTCTCGGCCATCGACTCGGAGGGTCCCGAGCCCGCCCCCGGGCAGTTCTACATGCTGGCCACCGATGAATGGGGGAGCCCCAGCGGCCGCCCCTACCTGCCACGGGCGTTCTCGGTAGCGAGCGTCGAGCGCGTCGAGGGAGGCCTGCGCCTTGGGTTTCTCCTCGAGGCGGTCGGTCCGGGAACCGAGCGGTTGGCAGCACTCGGACCGGGTGACGGATTGCATGTGACCGGACCCCTGGGACGCCCCTTCTCGCAGCTGCGCGAGCTGGCGCCCGACGGCGCCGGCGCAATCCTCGTCGGCGGTGGGATCGGAATCGCGCCGCTGGCGATGCTTCGCCGCCAACTCTCCGACCGCGGCGTTCCTCAGCGTGTGTTGCTGGGCTTTCGCGACCGGGCGCACTCCGGGGGGATCGACGAGCTGTTTCGCTGCGAGGAGATCCGCACGGCCTCCGAGGACGGGCACACCGGTCACCAGGGGTACGTCACCGACCTGCTTTCAGTGATGCTCGAGGGCGACGAGGCTGCCAGCGCCGGCGTCTACGCATGCGGGCCGCCGGCGATGCTGGAAGCCGTGCGTGTGCTGTGTGCGGAACGCGAGGTGCCGGCCGAGCTTGCAATGGAAACGCCGATGGCATGTGGATTCGGATCGTGCTTCGGCTGTGCGGTGCCGGTGCGCGGCGGCGGCTACATCCGCCTCTGCGTGGACGGCCCCGTGGTCCGCGCCGAAGAGCTTGAAACCGCACTTGTCGCGGGGAGCGGCCATTGAGGACGGAGTTCTGCGGAATCGAGCTGGCGCACCCGCTCATCAACGGCAGCGGCACCTTCGACGCAATCGCCGCGCGACGAGCCTTTGGAGACGCCGTTGACAGGCTCTTCCCGTTCAGCATGTTCGTCTCGAAGACGATCACGCCAGAGCCGCGAACCGGCAATCCGCCGCCGCGGCTCTACGAGACCCCCGCCGGGATGATCAACTCAATCGGCCTGCCGAACAAGGGTCTCGAGGGCTTCATCGAGGCGGATCTGCCCGAGCTGGCCAGGCTGCCGGTGCCGCTCTGCGTCTCAGTTATGGCACCCAGCCGCGAGGGTTTCGCGACCCTTGTCCAGCGCGTGGGCGGGCGCGATGAGGTCGCCGCGATCGAGCTCAACGTGTCCTGCCCGAATGTCAAGTCGGGGCTCATCGTCGGCGAGCAGCCAGACGAGACACGGGCGCTCTGCGCGGCTCTGCGCGAGCTGACCGACAAGCCGCTGATCGTGAAGCTCACTCCCAATTGCGCCGACCCGGCTGCCGTCGCGGCGGCGGCCGCCGACGCTGGCGCCGACGCTGTCTCTCTGATCAACACGCTCAAGGCCTTTGCCTCGCACCCGCAGACCCTCGAGCCCTGGCTCGGCGCGGGCAGCGGCGGGCTCTCGGGACCGGCGGTTCGAGCGATCGCCATCGAACAGGTACGGCGGGTCGCCGCGGCCGTCTCGATTCCCGTGATCGGGATGGGGGGGATCGAGACCGGGGTCGATGCGCTGGCCTTTCTGGCAGCCGGTGCGAGCCTGGCCGGCGTCGGGACCGCGAGCTTCCGCGACCCCGCCGCGGCCCTTCGAATCCACGAAGAGCTCGGTCAGGAACTCCTTTCGAGAGACCCTGGGCTCCCAATCGTCCGGACACTTACGTCGACCTCAGGTTGAGGTCGAAGTGAATTTCGTCCGAATCGACGAGATCGGCTCGCGCCTCGGCCCCGCAGGGATATACTGCCGCCGCGCCGTGGCCCCCGTCTCTGTCGACATCACATCCGCCGTTCCCGAGAGGTCTCGCGAGCAACGGATGCGGGCCCTGCAGCGCGCAAACCAGATCCGTTCAGCCCGCGCCCAGCTCAAGCGGGACCTCAAGGCGGGGAAGACGAAGATCGAGACACTGCTGCTCGATCCGCCCGAGTACGTGATGTCTGCCAAGGCCTTCGACATGATCCTGGCGGTGCCGAAGTACGGTCGGGTTAAGGCAAACAAGATCCTCACCCAGTGCCGGATCTCGCCGTCGAAGACGATCGGCGGCCTCTCTGAGCGCCAGCGCGCCGAGCTCGTTCACCTGCTCCGCCGCTAGCCACCCTTACCCTCTGGCCGCGATGGCCAAGGTCTTCGTGATCACCGGTCCCTCGGGGGTCGGCAAGGGAACGCTGATCCGCGAGCTGCGCGGTCGCCTTCCGCAGCTCGCGCTGTCGACCTCGGCGACCACCCGTGAGCCACGAGCCGGCGAGACCCACGGCGACGATTACTTCTTCATGGATCGCGACGAGTTCACCAGACGTGCGGAGGAGGGCGAGTTCGTCGAGCACGCCGTCTACAGCGGCAATCGCTACGGAACGCTGCGTTCGGAGCTCGAGCGCCACCTCAGCGAGGGTGAGTCCGTCGTCCTCGAAATCGAGGTCCAGGGAGCTCGTCAGGTTCGGGCGGCGATGCCCGAGGCGGTTCTGCTGTTCATCGCGCCGCCCGATCCCGCCGAGTTGCGCCAGCGATTGGAGGGGCGTGGCGCGGACAGCGATGACGCGATCGCCGAGCGACTGCGAACTGCCGAGCTGGAGCTCGATGCGCAGGAGGAGTTTCAGCAGGTGATCGTCAACGACGACCTCGCTCAGGCCATCGATGAGCTGGAGGCGGTCGTGCGTTCGCACCTATAGCTACCCACTACACTCCTGCGCCTGATGATCAAGCCCAGAGTCGACGAACTCCTTGCCCGCACCGATACCCACTACGCCGCGGTGTTGGTGGCAGCCAAGCGCGCCCGCCAGCTCAACAGCTATTACCGCGCGCTCGGTGAGGGCTCCTATGAGGAGTACACGCCCCCGATGGTCGAGACCACCACGGGCAACTACCTCACGATCGCCCTGGAAGAGCTCGCCCAGGGCAAGATCAACTACCGCTACCGCGCCTAGGGCGGGCGTACGATCCGCGCATGGCGCGGATCCTGCTTGGTGTCAGCGGCGGCATAGCCGCCTATAAGGCGTTGGAGTTCGCGCGGCTGGCGACCACGGCTGGTCACGGCGTGCGTGTCGTGATGACCCGTAACGCCCAGCGGTTCGTCGGTGCTGCCTCGTTCGAGGGGATCGCCGGATCGCCCGTGCTCGTCGAGGAGTTCGAGCACGATCCCATGCGCGGTGGCTATCCAGGCGACCCGGCTCTGGCCCACGACCCGATCGGGCACCTCGCCCTCGCAGCGAACGCGGATGCGATGCTCGTTGCGCCGGCCTCGGCGAACACGCTTGCCAAGCTCGCGGCCGGAATCTGCGACTCGATGCTGACGACGTCCTTCTGCGCGGCGACGATTCCGCGTGCGGTGGCCCCGGCCATGAACGACCGGATGTACGCCGACGCCGCCACTCAGGCGAATCTTGCGACGCTCGCCGCGCGCGGTGTGCGTGTGATCGAGCCCGATTCGGGCCCGCTCGCCTCCCGTGGGGAGTACGGGACCGGTCGCCTGCCCGCCCCGGAGCGCCTGCTCGCGGAAGTGGAGTCGATGCTCGGTGCCGGGGGCCGCTGGGATGGCCTGCGGGTGCTCGTCACCGCGGGCGGCACCCGTGAGCCGATCGACCCCGTTCGCTTCATCGGCAACCGCTCGAGCGGTCGCATGGGCATCGCGCTCGCCCGCGCCGCGGCCCGGCGCGGGGCGGAGGTGACCCTGATTGCCGCCAACGTCGCGCACGGCGCTGCCAGCCGGGATCGATACCGTCCGCGTCGAGACCACCGAGGAACTCGATGAGGCCGTGCGCTCGCGGTTTCCCGACTCCCACGTCCTGCTCATGGCCGCCGCGCCGGCCGACTTTCGCGCCAGCGAGCGGGCCCGGACGAAGATCTCGCGCGAGGGGGAGGGCCTGGACCTGCGCCTCGAAGCGACGCAGGACATCCTCGCCGGCGTCGGCGCCTCACGGCGTCACCGATCAGACCGTGGTCGGTTTCGCCGCCGAAACCGGGGCGGAGGCGATCGAGCGTGCCCGGGCCAAGCTCGAGCGCAAGGGCGCCGACGCGATTGTCTTCAACGACGTCTCCCGCGCCGAGATCGGCTTCGATTCGGCTGACAACGAGGTGACGATCGTCGAGCGTGACGGCGAGCACCAGGTGCCCCTCGCGTCCAAGGACGACATCGCCGACGCAATTCTCGACCGCGTCGAGGCGCTTCGCGCCGCACAGCCCGCCAGCGGCTAGACACGGTTTCTACACTGAGTATGTGGCTGAAAAGGACACATACAAGCTCTACCGCGAGGGCATCGAGCTGCTCGAGGACGGCAGCTTCGACGCCGCGACGATCCCGCTAGCCGAGGTCGCCCGGCGCACGCCTGAGAAGACGTCCGTGCGCGAGGCGCTGGGACGCGCGTACTTCCGCAATCGGCAGTTCGCGGAGGCGGCGACCGAGTTCGAGGCGGTGGTCGAAAGCCATCCCGTCGACGACTACGCGCACTTCTGCCTGGGCCGGGCCCTCAGCCTCACCGGCGAGCGTGAGCGTGCTCGCCATCACCTCGCGCTGGCGTCGAACCTGCGTCCCGACCGCAGCGACTACCGCGAGTACCGCGACCGGCTTCGCGCAGCGTCCTGACGAACCCATGCGGGCCCTCGTCCAGCGCGTGAGCGAGGCGGCGGTCAGCGTCGACGGCGCCGAGGTCTCGCGGATAGGTCCCGGCCTGGTGGTTTTGCTCGGCGTTCGCGACGGCGACACTGAGGCCGAGGCCGACAGGCTGGCCGAGAAGGTACGGACGCTGCGAATCTTCAGCGACGCCGATGGTCGGATGAACGAACCGCTCGGCGACCGCGAGATCCTGTGCGTCAGTCAGTTCACGCTCTACGGCGATGCGCGCAAGGGCAATCGCCCAAGCTACGTCGCCGCGGCCCGCCCCGACGTGGCCGAGCCGCTGTACGAACGCTTCTGCGAGGGAGCCGGCGCCAAGCGTGGGCGTTTCGGCGCGCAGATGGCCGTCGAGCTCACAAACGATGGTCCGGTGACGCTCTTGCTTGACGCCTGAGGCGGGCTTGTCGGCGCGAATGCCGGGGCTATACTGGCTCCACCTTCTACGTACCGTGACCCTGTTGAGGTGGGCCCGGGCCCACCTTTTTTTTGGCCTGATGGCGCGTGGAAGGTGAGAGAGACCAACCTTTCGAGGACCGAATGACCGAGCTTGAACAGCTACAAACGACGATCGAGCAGCGACTCGATGCATATGACCCGCAGCTCGAGCTGATCGCCTTGGAGCGACCGGCCGGCGAGACCCTGCGGCTCTTCATCGATCACCCTGGCGGGGTCGATCTCGGGTTGTGTGAGCGGGTCACCGGCGAGCTTCGCGATCTGCTTGAAGCGTGGACACTCGAGGTCTCTTCACCCGGCGCCGACAGGCCGCTAACCAAGCCCCAGCACTACCGGCGATTCGTCGGTCGCAGGGTCAAGGTCCGCACGAGCGAAGCGGTCGCCGGGCAGCGCAACTTCACTGGGACGCTCACCGATGCGGACGACGAGAGCGTCGCGGTCGAAACCGACGGTGGGGCGGTCCGCATCCCCCTCAGCGAAATCCGTCGTTCCAATTTGATTCCTGAATTCGAGGTGATGGCTTGAGTCGCGAGATCGTCGAGGCCCTGAAGGGTCTCGAACAGGAGAAGGGCATCGATGCCGAGACGCTGATGGCTGCGCTCGAGGATGCCCTGCTTTCCGCCTACAAAAAGAGCCCCGGCTCCGCGAAGTACGCGCGCGTCGATCTCGATCGCGAGACGGCTGATTTCCGCGTTTTCGAGTTGATCCTGCCTCCCGAGCTGGAGGAGAAGCTCCTGGCAGAGGTCGCCGAGGAGCAGGAGGCCACGGTCGACCCCGAGACCGGCGAGCTCCGCGAGCCCGAGGACCCAGAGCTCGATCCGGAGATTCTCGCGCCGTACGAGGACCAGATTCAGTCCCGCGACGTCACCCCTGACGACTTCGGCCGGATCGCCGCGCAGACCGCCAAACAGGTCATTTTGCAGCGGATTCGCGAGGCTGAGCGCCAGATGATGTACGACGAGTACCAGGACCGCGTCGGCGAGCTCGTCACCGGAATCATTCAGCAGTCCGACAACCGCTACACGCTGGTTCAGCTGCGCGAGCGCGTCGAGGCGCTGCTGCCGCGCTCCGAGCAGGTCTGGAACGAGCGCTACGACCACGGTATGCGCGTCAAGGCCGTGATCACCGACGTCTCGGCCGAGGGCAAGGGCCCAAGCATCGTGGTCAGCCGTCGCAGCCCCGAGCTGATCAAGGAGCTCTTCGAGCTTGAGGTTCCCGAGATCGCCGACGACCTCGTCGAGATCGTCGGGGTCGCCCGTGAGCCGGGCTATCGCTCGAAGATCGCCGTTATCTCGCACGCTGACGGAGTCGATCCGGTCGGCGCCTGCGTTGGCCCTCGTGGCTCGCGCGTGCGCATGGTCGTGTCCGAGCTGCGCGGCGAGAAGATCGACATCATTCCGTACAACGAGGAGCCCGCACGATTCGTCGCCAAGGCGCTCTCGCCGGCACGCGTTCGCGAGGTGTTGGTCGATGACGACACCAAGGAGGCGACCGTGATCGTCCCCGACGATCAGCTCTCGCTTGCGATCGGCCGCGAGGGTCAGAACGCACGGCTTGCCGCGAAGCTGACCGGCTGGAAGGTCGACATCAAGTCGCAGTCGGAGTTCGTCGAGGAAGACGAGCTCGAGTACGAGGACGAGGAGCAGGTCGCCGACGGTCGCTGCGCCGCAGTCCTGTCGGCTGGCCGCAGGTGTCCGAATGCCGCGCTGCCAAGTTCGCGCTACTGCGGACTTCCGCAGCACCAGTCGCTCGCCCGCTTTGCCACCAATCAGGTGACCGTGCTCGGGCCGCTTTCCGACGACGAGGTCGCGGTGTTGGCCGATGCGAGCGCCGACGAGGGCCAGGTCGCCACGCTCGTGGCCAAGGCTGAGGCGGAATTCTCCGAGGAGGCCGAGGAAGAGGTTGCGGCCGAGGAAGCTCCCGTTGCCGAGGCCGAGGCCGAGGAGGAAGCTCCGGTCGCCGAGGAGGCGCCAGCGCTCGCGCCCGAGGCGATCGCCGAGGCCGAGGAAGCCCCGGTCGCCGAGGAGGCGCCGGCGGAGCCCGAGACCGCAGCGGAGCCCGAGACCGCAGCGGAGCCCGAGACCGATGATGATGTCGCTGAGGAGTCGCTCGCCGATGAGGTCGCGACCGAGGCGCCCGAGGAAGAGACCGCGGAGGCTCAGTCCTAGTTGGCACGCAAACGAGTTCATGAGATCGCCAAGGCGCGAGGGCTGACGAGCAAGGAAGTTCTCGCCGCGCTCAACGCTGCAGGCGTGGAGGCGAAGGCCGCCGCGTCCAGCGTTGAAGAGGACGTGGCGCTGAAGGCGCTCGACGCCGCCAACGGTGGCGCGGCCCCAGCCGCCCCCGCGCCGGCGCGGCCGATCCCCAACCACCCCCAGGCCATTGCGCCAGACCCTCCGGCCGCCGCGCCCGCTGCGGCGCCGAAGCCTGCCGCATCAGCCGAGCAGCCGGCAAAGCCCGCTCAGCCCGCCGCCGGAGGCGATGGCGCAGCTGGTGGAGCCGCTCAGAAGAAGCGCCGCCGTGTCGTGATCGATTCCCAGGCCGCCCGTCGCGATCAGATGTCGAACGCGCCGCCTCGCCGTCCTCCTCGCCGCCGCGGCGGGCGTAGGCGCCGACCGCTGCTCGAAGAGCCGCCCCTCGGGCCGCACGTCGAGGTCGAGCAGCCCCCGCTGAAGGTGCCCTCGGGAGCCACCGTACGCGAGGTCGCGGAGATCTTCGGCGTGGGTAGCGCCGACGTCATCAAGCAGCTGATGAGCCTCGGCGAGATGGCGACGCTCACCCAAACCCTTTCCGACGAGACCGTCGAGGTCCTGGCAGACGCGCTCGACCGCAAGGTCGAGATGGTGAGTGCTGCGGAGGAGGTCGCCGAGGCACCCGTCTTCGACGACTCTGATGACGAGCTTGTCGACCGCCCGCCTGTGGTCACGATCATGGGTCATGTCGACCACGGCAAGACGTCGCTTTTGGATGCGATCCGCGAGACCGAGGTGGTCGCCGGTGAGGCCGGAGGGATCACCCAGCACATCGGCGCCTACCAGGTGCACAGCAACGAGAAGACGATCAGCTTCATTGACACGCCTGGCCACGCCGCCTTCACGGCGATGCGCGCGCGCGGCGCCGATGTCACCGACATCGTTGTCATCGTCGTTGCCGCCGACGACGGGGTCATGCCGCAGACGATCGAAGCGATCGATCACGCGAAAGCCGCCGATGTGCCGATGCTCGTCGCCGTCAACAAGATCGATCTCGACGCAGCCAACCCCGACAAGGTGAAGGGCGAGCTCGCCAGCCAGGGACTCAATCCGGAGGACTGGGGTGGCGACACGATCTTCGTCAATGTCTCCGCCAAGACGCACGAGAACCTCGACGATCTGCTGGAGAGCATCCTTCTGCTCGCTGAGGTCGAGGAACTCAAGGCGAATCCCGACGCGCCGGCCTCCGGCTCGGTGATCGAGTCACACCTCGACCCCGGCCGCGGACCCGTGGCAACCGTGCTCGTCCAGCGCGGGACCATGCACGTCGGCGATTCGGTCGTAGCCGGGCCTCAGTGGGGCAAGGTCCGCGCGATGCAGGACCACACGGGTGCCCATCTCGAGCAGGCACGGCCTGGCGACCCGGTCGAGGTCCTCGGGTTCGACGGCGTCTGTGAGGCCGGCGAGCGGGTCGAGGTCGTCGAGAACGATCGCAAGGCACGCCAGATGGCCGAGGAGCGGGCACACCGCCTCAAGACCGAGCAACTCGCGCGCCGTCAGTCGCGCCGACTCACCCTCGACGAGGTCTTCGCGAAGGCCAAGGAGGGTGAGCTCAACGAGCTCAACATCCTGCTCAAGGCCGATGTCTCCGGTTCGCTCGAGGCGCTCCAGGATGAGATCGCGAAGCTTCCCCAGGACGAGATCGCCGTCAACGTGATCCGCAGCGCTGCTGGCGGGATCAACGAGTCCGACGTGATGCTTGCCGCCGCCTCCAACGCGGTGGTCATCGGCTTCAACGTCCGTCCCCTCGTCGACGCGCGCCGCGCCGCCGAGCAGGAGGGCGTCGAGATCCGCACCTACTCGGTGATCTACAAGGTCACCGAGGAGCTCCGGGCCGCGATGGAGGGCATGCTCGCCCCCGACGAGGTTGAGGAGACGCTCGGCAACGCAGAGGTCCTCGAGCTGTTCAAGGCCTCACGGGTCGGCACGATCGCCGGTGTCAACGTCACCGACGGCCGGCTCACGCGCGGCGCCGAGGTCAGGCTCGTGCGCGACGGCACCGTCGCTTGGACGGGGCGCATCGGCTCGCTGCGGCGCTTCAAGGACGACGTCCGCGAGGTCGAGGCCGGCCTCGAGTGCGGTGTCGTCCTCGAGGGCTTCCAGGACGTCAAGGTCGGTGACATGCTCGAGGCGTTCGAGACCCGTCAGGTCCAAAAGACCCTCGAGTAACGCGAAATGCCACCCGGCGCTCGCGGGCTGCGCGCCTAACCTCAGCGCATCGGCGCGCCGACGACATACGTCTCCGTCACCGAGATCCACCTGGACCTGCGGCATTCGACGAGCCTCAAGGACAAGCGCAAGGTGGTCTCGTCGTTGAAGGCGCAGATCCGCCAGCGCTTCGTCGCGGCGATTGCCGAAACCGACGCCCAGGACGACCGACGACGGGCGACCCTGGTCTGCGCGCTGGTGGGTGGCGCGGAAGTTCGCGAGCGCGCCCATGAGCTCGAGCGGTTCATCGAGGCGCGGTGTCCGGACGGCTGCCGCTTCGAGCGCAACCTGGTGACGCTCGCCGACCTGACCGGATAGAGGCGGTGAGCTCCCCTGTTAACTTGGCCAGGTATGGCTGGAGGCGACCGTATGCGGCGGATCGACGAGGTCATGCGAAAGGTGATCGGATCCGCGATCGCCACCGACCTCGAGGATCCGCGCATCGGATTTGTGACCGTGACATCCGTGACCACCAGCCCCGATTTGAGATCAGCCCGTGTCTACGTCAGCGTCCTCGGCGATGATGAAGCCCGTGAGGACACCCTCGCTGCCCTGGCGTCGTCGCACGGAAAGCTTCAGTCCGCGATCGCACGCGAGGTACGGATCAAGCACACGCCTACCCTCAAGTTCTTCTATGACGAAAGTCTCGAGCGCGGAGTGCGGCTGACGCAGCTGCTCGAGGAGGGGGAGGGCGAGCGGGATGAGTGAGCAGGCGACGTTGACCTCGGAGCTTGACGCGACCGTGGACGCTCTGCGAAGCGGCGAGCGCTTCTTGCTCACCACCCACGAAGGTCCCGACGGCGACGCCCTGGGCTCGCTCCTGGCGATGCACCACATTCTCGGGCAGCTCGGCAAGGACTCCGTGATGTTTCTCGATGCGAAGGAGTTCCCTCTCCCCGTCGAGTATCGCTTCCTGCCGCTCACCGACGTCTTTCACGAGCCACCCGCCGACGTCGTCGATCGCACCCTGGTCTTCCTCGACTGCGGGAATATCGACCGGATGCCGGTCGACTTTCTGCAGCGCGACGGCGCCCACATCCTCAACGTCGACCACCATCACGACAACACCCGTTTCGGCACGATCAACCTCGTGAACACCGAGGCCTCCAGCACGGCAGAGATCGTCCTCGAGCTGGCACATCGCCTCGAGGTCGAGATCACGCAGGAGATCGCGACCGCGCTCTACGTCGGGCTGATCACCGACACGGGCAAGTTCATGTACGAGAACACCCGCCCGGCTTCGCACAGAATGGCTGCCGAGCTGATCGAGGCCGGCGTGAACGTCAACGACATCTACCGTCGCCTCTACGAGCGGGTTCCGACCGAGAAGCTCGCGCTCATCGGCCGCGCGCTCGAGAAGATCGAGCGCTTCGACGACGGGCGTATCGCCATCACCTACATCTCAAACGACGACTACGCAGCCACCGGAGCCGGTGAGGTCCACACCGAGGGGGTCATCGACTTCTTGCGCTCGCTCGAAGGCGCGCGGGTCGCCGCGGTCGTGCGCGACAAGACCGATGGAGGTCGCGCAGCGCGCAAGGTCAGCATGCGCTCCAACGATGGCGCCGTGGATGTCTCTTTGATCGCGCGGCGCGAGGGCGGGGGAGGGCACCGCCGCGCGGCCGGCTTCGGCAGCGACCGCTCATACGCGGAACTCATCGATTTCATCCGTGAAGAGGTTGCCGCCCAGCTTGATTAGTGCGGAGGGCGCCGTCGTCCTCGCCGACAAGCCGGCCGGAATCACCTCCCACGACGTCGTCTCGCGCGCAAAGCGGGCGTTCGGAGCCAAGGCGGGTCACGCCGGGACGCTCGACCCGTTCGCGACAGGGCTGCTGATCGTCCTGCTCGGTCGCCCGGCGACGCGCGAGCAGGCGCGGTTCATGGGCCTGCGCAAGACCTACCGCACACGAGCGCGTTTCGGGGCGGTCTCAACGACAGGTGATCCCGAGGGTGAGATCACCGAAACGGGAAACCTCCCGGGCGAGCTCGACCTGCCAACTGGGCAGATTCGCCAGCGCCCCCCGACCTACTCCGCAATTAAGGTCGCCGGCGAGCGTGCCTACAAGCGCGCCCGCAGGGGCGAAACGTTCGAGATGCCCGAGAGGATCGTCGAGGTGCACCGTTTCGAATTGCTCGAGCGCATGGGTGATGAGGCCGAGTTCGAGATCGAATGCTCCTCGGGCACCTATGTGCGCAGCCTGATCGCGGACCTCGGCGATGCCTATTGCACATCGCTGAGGCGGACCGCCATCGGCCAGTTCAGTGTGGACGAGGCGGACGAGTTGACACCCATCCCGCTCGCCGCTGCACTCGGCCGCCTGTAGCGTTCGCGCGCGTGAGCATCGAGGTCACGCCGCTACCCGAAGCAACCAGCCGCCCGCGCAGGGTCGCGATCGGAACGTTTGACGGGGTGCACGTGGGTCATCGCAAGGTGATCCGGGGTGCCGACACGGTCCTCACCTTCGAACCGCATCCGCTCAGCGTCATCCATCCGGAGGCGGCGCCAAAGCTGATCATGCCGTTCGAGATCAAGCGGGACGTGATCGAGGGGCTCGGCGTCTCCGAGCTCGTCGTGATTCCGTTCAACAGGGAGTTTTCGAGCATCGAGGCGGATGAGTTCTGCTCGCGGATCCTGATCGAGACACTCGACGCAAAGAGCGTTGCGGTCGGCGAGAACTTCCGCTTCGGCAAGAGGGCAAAGGGGGATCCCGATCTGCTTCGGTCCCACACCGAGTTCGAGACGACCGTGGCGCCTCTGATCGAGGTCGACGGCGAGACCGTCTCGTCGACGCGGATCCGAGCCCTCGTGGCGGCGGGTGACGTCGAGGGCGCAATGCGCTGTCTTGGAGCGCCGTTTTTGCTCGAGGGCCTGGTGGTCGAGGGCGATAAGCGTGGCCGCACGCTGGGGTTTCCGACCGCCAACATCGTCCCATCCGAGGACTTCGTCTATCCCGGGCACGGCGTCTACGCGGCCTTCGCGGACGGGATCCCGGCCGCGGTCAACGTCGGGGTGCGGCCCACCTTCGAGACCGGTCGTGGCGTTCTGATCGAGTCCTACCTCATCGACCACGATGCAGATCTGTACGGCAGGACCCTGAGGATCGCTTTCATCGCCCGATTGCGCGGCGAGAAGCGCTTCGACGGCGTGGACGACCTGGTGGCGCAGATGCAGCGAGACGTCGAAGAGGCCAGAAGGCTCTGTGCTAATTTCTCTGCGCCGCAGCCCTGACGGGCGCGGTCTTTTTACGAGATGGGTCTCACAGCAGACAAGAAACAGGAGCTGATCGGCAAGTACGGCCGCTCCGACGGTGACACCGGCTCAGCCGAGGTCCAGGTCGCGCTGCTCACGGAGCGCATCAACGAGCTCACCGAGCACCTGCGCACCCACACCAAGGACCATCACTCTCGCCGGGGCCTGCTCATGCTGGTGGGCAAGCGCCGCCGCCTGCTGCGTTACCTGGAGCGCTCTGACCTTGAGCGCTACCGCGGTCTCGTCGCCGAGCTCGGCCTCCGCCGCTAGGCGGACACCTCGAAATGATCGAAGTCGGCTCACAGGCGCCTGACTTCACGCTGCTCGACCAGGCCGAGAATGAGGTCAGCCTCTCCGACTTTCGCGGTCAAAAGGTCGTCCTCGCCTTCTATCCCATGGACTTCAGCTCGGTCTGTTCCGACCAGTTCTCGATCTATCAGGAGGTCATGCCGGAGCTCACTGAGCGGGGCGTGACGATCCTCGGCATCAGCGTCGATCAGACGAATGCCCACGCGGCGTTTCGCGAGAAGCTGGGCACCGAGATGACGCTGCTCGCTGACTTTCACCCGAAGGGTGAGGTCGCTCGTGCCTACGGGGCCTACATCGAGGAGCGTGGTCATAACAACCGCTCGCTGGTGCTGATCGACGAGGACGGGATCGTTCGCTGGGCCCACGCCGAGCCGACACCGCTCTCGATCCCCGGTCCGAACCTCATCTTCGACGCGCTCCAGCAGGCCGCTGACTGATCTCACCAGCGCCGCGGTCCCGCCAATCGGCGACGGCGATCATGTGCGCGGTTGTGGGCCTGACCTGATCGTGTACCTCGACCTGGGCTGTGCGGTCTGCGCGGCCGACTGGCCCGATCTCACGGCACGCCCTGCGCGACTGTGCGTGCGCCACTTCCCGGTCGCATCGCGCCGCCCGAGGTCGCCGGCGCTCCACGCGGCCACGGAGGCCGCGTCGCTTCAGGATCCAGACGCGTTCTGGTGGTTCATCGACTCGATCTATGCCGATCTCGGCCATCAGGATGACCCGCATCTTTGGGAGCGCGCCAAGGAAAGGGGGCTCGACCTCGGGCGTTTCGAGCGCGACAGGCGCTCCGAGGGTGTCGCCGCCCGCGTACGCGCTGACTTCGAGAGCGGCATTCGCGCGGGCGTCACGAGCACGCCCGCCGTCTTTCGCGCTGACTGAGGACCCGACTTGTAACATCGGCGGCGTTAGAGAACGAGAAGTTCTGAACGTGGGCGGCCAACCGGGCCGTCGAAAGGAAACCCGAATACATGAGTATGTTTGACGTGAGCCGCGTCTCGACCCAGGTCGGCGGCGAGGAAATCTCCTTCGAGACCGGCAAGCTCGCCCGCCAAGCTGGCGGCGCAGTTGTCATTCGTCAGGGCGACACGATGGTGCTCGGCACCGCTACGGTCGGCAATCTGCGCGATGTCGACTTCCTCCCCCTGACGGTCGACGTCGAGGAAAAGCACTACGCCGCGGGCAAGATCCCGGGCTCATTCTTCCGCCGTGAGGCACGAGCGGGCGAGAAGGCGACGCTCACCGCGCGCATGATCGACCGTCCGATTCGCCCCCTCTTTCCGAAGGGCTGGCACTTCGAGACGCAGCTGGTCGCACAGCCGCTCTCGGTCGACGGCGAGCACCCCTACGACATCCTCGCGATGAACGCGACCTCCGCCGCACTCGCGATCTCCCAGGTTCCGGTCCAGGCCCTCGTTGGGGCCGTCCGGGTCGGCAAGCTCGAGGGCGACTTCGTCGTCAATCCGGCGGAGGAGACTCACGCCGAGCTCGAGATGGACCTGATCGTGTCCGGTTCCAAGGACGCGATCCTCATGGTCGAGTGCGGCGCTGAGGGCGTGACCGAGGCTGAGGTCCTCGACGCGCTCGACATCGCCCATTCAGAGATCAAGAAGCTGATCGAGGCGATGGAGGAGCTGGCCTCCAAGGCCGGCAAGGACAAGATCGAGGTCGCCGCGGTGACCCTCGACGAGAGCCTGCTCGAGACGATTCGCAGCTCCCACGGGCAGGCGCTCGTCGATGCGATCGCCACCGAGGGCAAGCTCGAGCGCTACGCCGCGATCGACGAGGTCAAGGAGGCGGTCATCGCCGCCCACGCCCCCGAAGGTGATGACGATGAGGCCGTGAGCAAGCGCGGAGATGTTGCAGCCGCCTTCGACAGCATCGAAAAGGACACGATCCGCAAGGCGATCGCGGTCGACAAGAAGCGTCCTGACGGGCGCGCCCAGGACGAGATCCGTCCGATCGAGACCGAGGTCGACGTCGCCCCGCGCGTGCACGGCTCGGCGCTGTTCACCCGCGGCGAGACGCAGATTCTCTCGAGCGCGACGCTAGGTACGACCCGCATGGACATGAAGGTCGACAACCTCGGCCTCCAGGAGAAGAAGACCTTCTGGCACCACTACAACTTCCCGCCGTTCTCGGTTGGGGAGGCTGGGTTCATGCGCGGTCCGAAGCGCCGCGACATCGGCCACGGCGCGCTCGCCGAGCGAGCGCTGGCCGCGACGATCCCGGACGAGGAGGAGTTCCCGTACGTGATCCGCGTCGTCTCCGACACGCTCGAGTCAAACGGCTCGTCGTCGATGGGCTCCGTCTGCGCATCGTCGATGGCGCTGCAGGCGGCCGGTGTCCCGGTCAGCGCTCCGGTTGCCGGCGTGGCGATGGGCCTGATCAAGGAGGGCGATGACTACATCGTCCTGACCGACATCGCCGGCGTCGAGGACCACCTCGGCGACATGGACTTCAAGGTCGCCGGTACCGAGGACGGGATTACCGCCCTTCAGATGGACATCAAGATCACCGGGGTCACGTTTGAGATCCTCACCGACGCGCTCGAGCAGGCTCGCAAGGGCCGGCTGTTCATCCTCGGCAAGATGGCCGAGGCGATCGAGGGCCCGCGCGAGAAGCTCTCGCCATACGCGCCCGCGATCGAGTCGATCAAGATCGACCCCGAGAAGATCGGCGCCGTCATCGGCAAGGGTGGCGAGACGATCCGCGGGATGCAGGAGGAGTTCGAGGCCGAGATCGACATCGACGACGACGGCACGGTTCGTGTCTACGCGCCGAGCGGTGCGCAGGTCGATGGCGTCATCAAGCGCATCGAGTCCATGACCCGTGAGGCCGAGGTCGGAGATCATTTCCCGACGGCCAAGGTGGTCAAGACCACGACGTTTGGTGCCTTCATCGAGCTCGTCAAGGGCACCGACGGCCTCCTGCACATCTCCAACGTCAAGCCCGGCGAGCGGGTCGACACGGTCGAGAGCGTGCTGAGCCAGGGCGACATCATCGATGTCACCGTGGCCGAGGTCGACAAGGAGCGTGGCCGCATCGGCCTACGTCTGTCCGACGATCCGCAGATCGCAGGTAAGACCCCGGAGGAGCTGCAGAAGCTCGGGACGGGCGACCCGACGATGGGTGGCGGACGTGGCGGACGCAACGGTGGCGATCGCGGCGGACGTGGCGGCCGTGAGGGCGGACGCGGTGGACGCGAGGGTGGCCGCGGCGGGCGCCAGCGCGAGCGCCTCGACTGAGCATGGCCGATCTCCCAGAGGGCGTAGAGCTCACCACGCTCGACTCGGGCATCCGGGTCGCGACCGAGGCGGTTCCATCCGTTCGCTCGGTCGCCCTCGGTCTCTGGGTGAAGACAGGATCTCGTGACGAGACGCCGGCTCAGGCCGGCGTCTCGCATTTTCTCGAGCACCTGCTGTTCAAGGGCACGGAGCGCCACTCGGCGATTGAGATCTCCGAGCTGTTCGACGGGATGGGGGCGGCAACGAACGCTGCCACCGGCAAGGAGACGACGCACCTGCACGCGCGCTTTCTCGACGAGCACACCGAGGATGCGTTTGACCTCCTGGCGGAGATGTTGCTGGCACCGTCGCTTCCTCCGGACGAGATCGACTCCGAGCGCCAGGTGGTGCTCGAGGAGATCGCGATGTATGAGGACGAGCCCCAGGATCGGGTACACGACGTGCTCGCAGAGGCGATCTACGGTGACCACCCGCTCGGGCGTCGCGTGCTCGGCCGCGCGGATGTGATCGCGGGAGTCCCCGTGCCGGACATCGCCGTTTACCACGGGGCCCGGTACACCGCCGACAACATCGTTGTCGCGGCTGCCGGCCACGTCGACCACGCGAACATCGTCGATCTCTCAGAGCGCCTGCTCGCGAGAGCAGGGGCCGGGCCGGCTGTCGGACCGGACGCCAACGGCGCATCCGAGCAGGCTCGCCTTCGCTTTTACGAGAAGGAGACCGAGCAGTACCACATCTGTTTCGGGGGCCCGGGTATCGCTCGCGGCGACGACCGCCGCTTCGCTCTGGGGATCCTCGACACGGTCTTCGGCGGCTCGGTTTCGTCGCGGCTGTTCCGCGAGGTACGCGAGAAGAGGGGCCTCGCCTATTCGGTGGGCTCCTATACGAGCGAGTACGTGGATCGCGGTTTCATCGCCATGTACGTCGGGACCCGCGCAGACAACGTCGCTGAGGCATGCGAGATCATCGGGCGGGAACTGGCCTCCGTGCAGACTGCGGGGATCGGCGACGACGAGCTCACCCGCGCGAAGGAGCACGTCAAGGGCCGGATGGTGCTCGGGCTCGAGGCAACCGGCGCCCGGATGGGCCGGCTCGCTCGCGGCGTCCTGTTCGACGTGCCCGTGCTCTCCCTGGATGAGATGCTCGAGCGGGTCGACGCTGTCACCTCGGACGAGGTTGCCGCACTGGCCCGCGAGCTCTATGACCCGTCGCGTTTTGCCGCCGCCTGCGTTGGCCCCGACGAGGAGTGCTTCACGACCGCGGCCGGCTCCGTCTCCGAGGCGCTTGTAGCTTGATCAGGGTTGCCGTCTCGGGCGCGGAGGGACGGATGGGGAAGACTGTCTGCGAGGCGGTGGGCGGCGCGGACGACATGGAGCTCACGGGCAGGGCTGACCCGGAGCTGGACACCGAGCTCGTCGAGGTTTTGGATGAGGCCGACGTCGTCGTCGAGTTCTCGACTCCCGACACGGTGGTGGCGAACGTCCGGGCATGCGTCGATGCGGGCGTACATGCCGTGGTCGGCGCCACGGGCTATGACCCTGATGAGCTGCGCGGCGTTGCCGAGGCCGGCAAGGCCAACGTCTTCGTCGCCCCGAACTTCGCGATCGGCGCGGTGCTCATGATGACCCTGGCAGCGCAGGCGGCGCGACACATGCCCGAGGTCGAGATCGTCGAGCTTCACCACGATCGCAAGGTCGACGCACCCTCTGGCACCGCTCAACGCACGGCTGAGCTCATTGGCGAGGCGGGTGGCAACGTCCACCAGCCCATTCACTCCGTGCGATTGCCGGGCCTGGTAGCGCACCAGGAGGTGATCCTCGGGGGAGAGGGCCAAACGCTCACGATCCGCCACGACTCGATCGACCGGCACTCGTTCATGCCTGGGGTCCTACTCGCCGTGAGGCGGGTGGGGGATCTCGATAATCGTTTCACCGTAGGGCTGGAAGCCCTGCTCTAGCTCCAGGAGGACTCAATGTCAGAGACCGAGACCACCGCGCTTGCCACGCTCGACGCGACCGCTCAGGCCGAGCTGGTTCGAAACGGCGACGTTTCGCCGACGGAGCTGGTCGAGGCGGCGATCGCGCGTGTCGAGCAGGTCAACCCGGAGCTCAATGCGGTTATCCACGAGCTGTTCGAGGAGGGCCGCGCCGAGGCTGAATCTCCAGACCTTCCCGACGGACCGTTCAAGGGCGTCCCGTTCTTGTTCAAGGACCTAGGGGCCGCATATGCGGGGCAGCCGCTCCATCTCGGCATGCGTGCGCTCAAGGAAGCCGGTTTTCGCGCTCCGATGGATTCCTATCTGGGCGAGCGCTTTCGAGCTGCCGGATTCGTCGTGATCGGTAAGACAAACGTCCCCGAGCTCGGGATCCTGCCCACGACCGAGCCCGTGGCCTACGGCGCTACCCGGAACCCCTGGAACATCGATCACACGCCCGGCGGCTCCTCCGGCGGCTCGGGTGCCGCTGTGGCCTCCGGCATGGTGCCGGCCGCCCACGCAAATGACGGCGGCGGCTCGATTCGGATTCCGGCGTCGATCAATGGGCTGGTCGGGCTCAAGCCGACCCGCCAGCGGATCTCCGAAGGACCGATGATCGGCGACAACATGGGCGGTCTCACCGTCGAGCTCGCGGTCACACGCAGTGTTCGCGACACCGCCGCGATCCTTGACGCGGTCCACGGCTCGGCCCCAGGGGATCCCTACGTGGCACCTGAACCCGCCCGTCCTTACATGGACGAGCTCGAGACCGATCCCAAGCTTCGAGTGGGTGTCGCGGAGCAGCCCGCGGTGCCCGGGCTTGAGTCGCATCCGGACTGCGTAGCGGCTGTGCGTGCGGCGCGCGACCTGCTCGTTGAGCTTGGGCACGAGGTCGAGGAGTCGACCCCGCTGAGCGCGGAGATGGCAGAGGCACTCAATCTCGAGGACACGTTCATGACACGCTGGGCCGCCGGCCAGGCAGCCACGTTGGACATGTTTGGCGTCCTGCTCGGTCGTGCGCTTACCGCCGACGATGTCGAGCCGCTCACCTGGGCGCTGGCCGAGGAGGGCCGGGCCCGCTCCGCCGGGCGTTATTTGGCAGACACGGCGCTTCATCAAACGGTCTCGAGGGCGATCGCGGGATGGCACGAGAGCGGATTCGACCTGATGCTGACACCGACGATGGCCGAGCCGCCAGTTCCGCTCGGCACCTACGACCAGTCGGGCGCTGATCCGCTCGACGCCTTCCGCCGCGCGGTGCCGGCCGGGTCGTTCACGGCGATCTTCAATGCGACCGGCCAGCCGGCGATCTCGCTCCCCCTTCACATGAGCGAGGAGGGGCTTCCAATCGGGATTCAGCTCGTCGCTCCATTCGGGCGCGAGGACCTGCTCATCCAGGTGGCGGCTCAGCTGGAGCGCGCACAACCATGGGCGGACCGTCGCCCACCCGTCTTCGCGAACTGACGGAACCCAGGCTGCGCGTTACGCTCATCCCATGACTGAGGAGGGTGCGTCAACGGCGGCAGGACTCGGCGGTGGTTCGCTCCGCGATCGCAGGATCGGTGGAGTGATCACGGCAATGGTGACCCCATTTGAGCCCGATGGCGCGCTCGACCTCGATGCGGCGCGGCGAGTTTCTCGTCACCTCATCGCCAACGGCTCACACGGAGTTGTGGTCGCCGGCACCACCGGAGAGTCACCGACGCTCGCTGACGATGAAATCCTGCGGCTGCTCGACACGGTCCTCGATGAGATCGGCGACGAGGCCACGGTCATCGCCGGCACGGGCTCCAATGACACTCGGCATGCGGCGGGGCTGACCGCGAAGGCGCGCGATGTCGGCGCCCACGCGGCTCTGGTGGTCACGCCGTATTACAACCGGCCAAACCGCGCCGGGGTCCTCGCTCACTACGCGGCGGTGGCCGACCGCGCCGGTGAGCTGCCCCTGGTCCTCTACAACATCCCGTCGCGCACGGGTCTCAATCTCGCCCCCGACCTGCTCGCCGAGCTCGCAACGACGGTGGACACGATCGTCGCCGTAAAGCAGGCCAACGACGATGATCTGGGCCCGATCGATGGCATTGACGTGATCGCGGGTAACGACAACACCTTCGCCCGCACGCTCGCGTTCGGCGGCCCCGGCGGCATCCTCGTTGCATCGCATCTGGTCGGCCCGCGCATGCGCGAGCTCTACGAAGCAGCGATTGCGGGCGATCATGACCGCGCGGCGGCGATCGACGCTGAACTGACGCCGGTTTACGAGGCGACCGCGACCACCAATCCGATTCCCGTCAAGACCGGCCTGGAATTGCTCGGTGTCGCCGACGCAGTCTTTCGCCTGCCGCTCGTTCCCGCGTCGGACAAGGAGCGCGAGCAGGTGCGTGCAGCGCTTGAGGGTGCAGGCGTGCTCGGCGCTGGAGCGACGACTTGAGCAGCACCGTCCGACTGCTCCCGCTCGGGGGTCTCGGTGAGATCGGCAAGAACATGACGGTCGTCGAGCAGGACGACCGGATCGTCCTGGTCGACACCGGCCTGATGTTCCCCACCGCCGAGATGCTTGGGATCGATCTCGTTCTCCCGGACTTCTCCTATCTGCGCGATCGCGCGGACGACATCGAGGCGATCGTGCTCACGCACGGCCACGAGGACCATGTCGGTGCCCTGCCCTACGTTCTGCGCGAGATCGGCATCCCGCCCGCGATCTACGGGGGGCCGCTGACCATCGGTCTGGTGCGCTCAAAGCTCGAGGAGCACAAGATCAAGAACGTCCCCTTCGAGGTCATCGACACGGGCGCGGTGGTCGAGGCAGGACCGTTCGGGATCGAGATGGTGCGGATGTCGCACTCGATCCCCGACTCGCGCGCCGTCGCCATCGAGACGGCCCAGGGAAAGATCCTCGTGACCGGCGACTACAAGTTCGACCAGACTCCGGTCGACTCAGAGCCCGCGGACATGTCGCGACTGGCGGCTCTCGGCGCCGAGGGGCTGATGTGTCTATTTGGCGATTCGACCAACGCCGACCAGCCGGGTATCGCACCTTCGGAGTCCTCCGTGGGTCCGGCGCTCTTGCAGCAGTTCGCGCAGTGCGAAGGGCGCATCATCGTCACCTGCTTCGCCTCCAACGTCCATCGCGTCCAGCAGGTGATCGACGCTGCCGCGCAGCTGGACCGCAAGGTGGCGCTGATCGGGCGGTCGATGCGCAAGAACTTCAACATCGCCTCCAATCTCGGGATAGCGAACGCCCCCGCCGGGCTCCTGATCTCACCGAAGGAGATCGAGGACTTCCCTGACGAGAAGGTGATCGCTATCTCGACAGGCAGTCAGGGAGAGCCGCTTTCGGCCCTGCGGCGGATGGCGGTGAACGACCATCGCGACGTTGAGCTCCACTCGGGCGACACGATCGTGTTCTCGGCGACACCGGTGCCCGGCAACGAGCGTTCGGTCAACGAGACGATCGATCACATCTACGGCATCGGCGCCAAGGTGATCACTGCCAGTGACGCGCCGATTCACGCGTCGGGCCATGGCCGACAGGAGGAGCTGAAGCTCATGCTCAACCTGACCAAGCCTCGCTACGTGATGCCGGCCCACGGCGACCACCGCCGCCTCAGCCTCCACGCCGACCTTGCGTCGGCCGTTGGCGTCGACCGCGACCGGATCTTCCAGGGTCGCAATGGCATCGCGCTCGAGATCGCCGACAGGGGTGCCAAGCTCGTCGAGCGCACCAAGGCCGGGATGATCTTCGTCGACGGTGTCGATATCGGCGATCCCGACGACGTCGCCCTTCGCGACCGCCGCGAGCTCTCCGCCGATGGCATCTTCATCGTGGTGGCGACGGTTTCGAGCGAGAACGGCGACTCGGTCACGCCGCCGGAGATCATCTTCAGGGGTGTGCCGTTCCTCGAGGACGCGGAGGCGGATGGTCTGCTCGACGAGGTCCGCGAAGTGGTCGAGGATTCGCTCGACGCTGCCGCGCGTGAGGGCGTGCGGGAGCCGGTGCTGCTGCAACAGGATCTGCACGACGACATCGCGAAGTTCGTCTACAAGCGGTTGCGCCGCCGGCCGATGATTCTGCCGGTTGTCGTCGAGGTATAGTCGGTCGATGCCAGGGATGACTCGCTCCGCTGTCGGGGCGTCGGTTTCGGCCGCCGCCACACTTCTACTTCTCGCGGGGACTGCGTCAGCCGACAGCCTCGCCGGGACCGTTGCAAAGCTCGACGCGCCGAGGGCCGAACTGGCTCGCGCCGCGACGAACACGGTCCCCGGCGGCGGTCAGATCCGCCACTACCAACAGAAGGCTGGCGGGCTCCCGGTGTTTGGCGCGGAGGCCGTCGTCGTCGTTCCGCCGGGTGCGGACTCGATCGTCGTCAGCGATACGACCACAAGCGGCGTCAGCTGGTCGAACGCAAGCGGCGCAATCAGCGCCGCGAAGGCGATCGCGAGCGCACGCTCGGCGACTGAAGCCAAGCGGTTGCGCGGAAAGCCACGCGCAAAGCTCGGCCTCGACAAGGCGACCGGCGATTTGATCTGGCAGGTCTCCCTGCCGTCAGGCAAGCCCCTGGCGGACTTCGTCGTCGACATCGACGCGCGCACCGGCGCGAAGGTTCGCTCCAAGGACGTACTTCGCAACGCGACCGGCGCCGCCGCGATCTACAACCCGAACCCGGTCGTTCAGCAGGGCAGCTACCAGGGCCTCAAGGACAAAAGGGACAGGGACACCTCGCTTTTGACCTCCCTGCGGCTCCCGGTTGCGCTCGCGCGCATCATCGATAACGCCAAGGGCTGCCTCAAGGGTCAGTACGTCCAGGCGCTGATCGGGGAGAAGGGCAAGAAGGCTTGCGCGCCCGGCTATGACTTCTCCGCCGTCACTCGTTCCGACGACGCGTTCGAGGCTGCGATGGCCTACTTCCACGTCGACCGCACCCGTTTTTACGCCGACGCCCTTGGGCTCTCGCAGCCGCTGCGCCAAAAGCGCCAGACCGTCTTTGTCAACGCGATCCCTGACGACAACTCCTACTACTCGAGCCAGACGCATGTGATGGTTCTCGGCGAGGGAGGCGTTGACGACGGCGAGGACGCCGACGTGATCGTCCATGAGTACGGGCACTCGATGCAAGATCAGGCCGCACCGCGCTCGCTGCGGACCCAGGAGGGCGGGTCGATCGGCGAGGGCTTCGGCGATTACATGGCCGCGGTGATGTCCAACCTCACGACCGGTGGTAGTTCGTTTGACACCTGCATCTTCGACTGGGACGGTGTTTCTTATTCGAGCAATGGCTGTGGCCGTGATGCTGCAGGTGGCGAGAACATCAAGACCGCCCAGCGCAAGTGCCAGGAGGAGATCCACTGCGTCGGCCAGGTCGTCGCGTCAACGCTGTTCGAGTTGCGCCAGGACCTCGGCAACGATCCCAACGGCCGATCGATCGTCGACCGGGTCGTTCTCGAGGCGAACTTCACGAACTCGCGCGGCACCACCTTCAAGTCGTTTGCAAGGGGCATGCTTGCCGCTGACCAGTTGCTCTACGCCGGCGCGCACATTCCAGCCCTCGAGGCCATGCTGGTCGACCGCAAGTTCTGCAAGTCCAGCGGCTGCTAGAGCGCGCAGGCAAAAGATTCGGCCCGCCGGGATTCAGGGAGGGGAGATCCCGGCGGGCCTAAGAACCCGGGCGAAGCACTGTCGGGGGTGTCTTCGCCGGGTGGTGTCTCGTCCGGGGACCAACCTATGACGCTCCTGTAAAGGGTCGCTAAAGAACCGACGCCTCGGGCGCTGGAGCCTGCGTTTGCTTGCGCAGTGGGAGGTGAATGACGACGGAGGCACCGCCTGCCGCGGAACTGCCCGCCTCGACGCGGCCTCCGTGGGAGGTGGCGACGGCCTTCACGATCGCCAGGCCAAGCCCGGTGCCGGAATCACGGGAGACGTCGGCCGGCCCATCGTCGCGTACGAAGCGCGCGAAGATTTGGCCGCCGAGCCGGGGGGGTAGGCCTGGCCCATCGTCGTAAACCTCGAGCCGGGCCTCAGAGCCGTCGCGCGAGACGACGACGCTGACCGTGCAGCCCGTCGGGGTGTGGCGAGCGCCATTTTCGACAAGATTGAGAACGAGGCGATGCAGGTCGTCGGGGTTGCCCTCGACCTCGAGGCCGGCCTCGGCGTCGAGGACGAGCTCGTGGTCGGTCGCGGTCGGCCTGATCTCATCCACGGCCCCACGCGCCACGACGCCGAGATCGCATGCGCGCCGCAGCCCGGCGCGCCCCGCGTCGGCGCGGGCGAGAAGCAGCAGATCGGCAACGAGCCGGCGCATCCGGCGCGACGAACCGAGCGCGCCGGCGACGATCTCGTCCTCCTCGGGGTCGGCGCCCCGCTCAGCGAAGCTCGCCTCGAGCAACTCGAGGTTGGCGAGGATGCTGGTGAGCGGCGTGCGCAGCTCGTGCGAAGCGTCGGCGACGAAGTCACGCTGGGCCTGGATCATCTGCTCCGTCTCGTCACGGGCTGCGTCCAGCTCGCGGAGCATGTGGTCGAGTGTCTGGGCCAGTTCGGCGACCTCGTCCTCGGTCTCAGGCATCGGCAGCCGCAGTGACGGGTCGCGCGTGTCGGCGATCTTGCGGGCAACGCCGGTGAGGCCGGCGATCGGCCGCATCGCCCTGTCGGCGACGGCGAGGCCGGCGAGCGCGGCGAGGATGGTGCCCCCGAGAACTCCGCCGACGAGGAAGAGCCAGAGGCGATTGACGGTGTCCTCGAGTGAGTCGCGACTGCGTGCGTACTGCACGTAGAGGGCCGGCTCTGTGATCGAGTCCGGATTCAGCGGCTGCGTGTAGACGTCGAACTCACCCATCCTCGTCACGCCGACCACGGGCCGTCCGAGGCTCCGCGCGCCCGGAGGCGCGTTCACGCGGCCGTCTGCATCGACCACGAGAACGGCGGCGTCCCCTGAGAGGGCGAGTTGCTCGAGGTCCGGCCCGTCGATGCTCCCGATATTGCCGAGCAGCCGGAGGTTCGCGCGCACCTGGGTCCCGACGCTGACCAGCTCCTGGCGGAAGTCGTCCTTGATCCGGGTGGTCGCGAGCTGCCCGACGACGAGCGCGAAAACGACGAGGATGATCAGCGTGAGGGCAGCCGAGACGCCAGCGAGTCGCCAGCGCACCGGCCAGCGCCGAAACGGAGATCTCAAGCCGCTGCGCGCAACACGTAGCCGGCTCCTCGCTTCGTGTGCAGCACGCGATCCTCTCCGGCCTCCTCGAGCTTGCGCCGCAGGTTCGAGATGAACACGTCGATCGTGTTCGTCATCGCAAGCGGGTCGTACCCCCAGACCTCTTCGAGCAGGCGCTCGCGCGAGACGACGAGCTTCTCGTTGCGCATCAGGTGCTCGAGCAATTCGAACTCGCGGTTCGTCAGCTCGATCTCGCGATCGCCACGCAGCACCTCGCGGGTGTCCGGATTCAGGCGGAGGTCTCCGACGACGAGGGCGGCACTGCCGCGCGGTGGTCGCCGACGCATGAGCGCCCGCATTCGCGCGAGCAACTCCTGCCGCTCAAATGGCTTGACGAGGTAATCGTCGGCACCGGAGTCCAGGCCAACGACGCGATCGCCGAGCTCGCCCCGCGCGGTGAGGATCAGGATCGGCACGTCGGACTCCGCGCGAAGGCGGCGGCACACCTCAACCCCGTCGAGCCCGGGAAGACCGAGGTCGAGGACGACGACATCGGGGACGAACTCCGCTGCGGCGACCAGAGCCTCCACACCGTCGACGGAGGAACGCACCTCGTGACCCTCTTGGCGCAGCGTCCGCCGCAGCACATCGGCGATCGCCTCGTCGTCTTCGACGACCAGAACGCGGCCAAGGGAGGCGTCATTCGCAAGCATGGTCACAAGGGTAGACGCGAAGTGGCTTGAAATCGCGCATTTTTAGCCCGGGTTTAGGCCGGCGCAGGTGTCCGCCCACGCCTGTCGAAGTTCATGCCCGTAGCGGGCCAGGCCCGCGTCCGAGCCGAGCATGATCTTCCCCTGGACGAAGCCCGCACCCTCCAAGCGCCGGACGAGCGCGGCCAAGTCGCGGCGCCGTGCCCCCGCCAGGCCGCAGGGCCGCCCGCAACGGCGCGACCCGCGCGACCTGGTTCAGCGCCTCGAACAGCGCCATTACGACGTCATCGGGCTCGCCCTGATCGCAGCCGCCGTCTTCATGGCGTTCGTGCTCTACCTCGGCTGGGATGGAGGCCGCGTTGGCCACTGGGTCGAGCGCGGCCTGGCCAATGGCTTCGGCCAGGTCGCCTACGTCGTTCCGATCGCGCTGGCGGCGTGGGGCGGAGCGCTGATCGCACGGCCATCAATCGAGACGCCGTCCGCGCTGAACGCGGGTGGCGTGCTGATCCTGGCCGGCCTGTTGCTCGCGTTCGCGGCCGAGACCGCCGGCATCGGGCCTGACCGTCCCAATCGCCACGACTACTTCGAGCAGAAGTACATGCTCGAGCACGGGGGAGTGATCGGCGAGAGCCTCTATTGGGCATCGACCTCGCTGTTTCAGCGCCTCGGGGCGCACATCCTCGTGCTCTTGATGTTCGTCTCGGGTGCGCTCTTGCTGACCCAGACCACGCTGGCCTCACTCCTTTCGCGCACGGGCAATGTGGTTCGCACCGCGGGCACTCGCGGTCGCGACGCGGCCCGCACGGTCCGCACGCAGCGCATGGACAAGGGCGCCGGTTCCGATCTCTGGGGCGACGCTCCCGGCGACGAGATCGCTGTCACCCGCTCGCAGACAACGGAGACGTTCGCTGTCGAGCCAGACGACGAGGAGGACGCGACCGAGACCGTCGTGCTCGAGGACGGCGATCCGGAGTGGGGAGGGCCCGACGAGGAGCCGGATGAGTTCGCCTACGCGGCCTCACAGCCCGCCCAGCCAGAGCTCGTGGACGTTCCCGACGGACCGACCACACCCATGGGGAAGCGCCGCTCCAAGGACGGCGTTACCGAATCCGACGAGATTGCCTACAACCCGCCACCCATGAAGGCGCTCGAGAAGGGCAAGGCGGATCCGGGCCCGGATATGAAGGACCGCGACGTCACGGCGAACGCGCTGCTCGAGTCGCTGCGCCACTTCGGCGTGGAGGCTCGACTTCTCGGTGTGGTCAGCGGACCGCACGTCAGTCGCTATGAGCTACAGCTTGCGCCCGGAACGAAGGTCGGCAAGGTCGCGCAGCTCAAGGACGACCTCGCCTACGCGCTTGCGTCCACCGACATCCGCATTCTGGCCCCGATTCCAGGGAAGAAGGCCGTTGGCGTCGAGGTCCCGAACCAGCGGCGCCGCCTGGTCCGCCTCGGCGATATCTACAGCGATCCGCCCAAGGGCTCGTCACCGCTGCTGTGTTGGCTGGGCAAGGACGTCTCCGGCCAGTCGGTGAGCGCGGATCTGGCGTTGATGCCACACATCCTCGTCGCCGGAACCACCGGCGCCGGTAAGTCCGGCTGCATCAACGCGATTCTGACCTCGATCCTCATGCACGCGTCGCCGAACGAGTGCCGCCTGGTGCTCGTCGACCCCAAGCGGGTGGAGCTCAACCATTACGAGCGCGTCCCGCATCTCCTGACGCCCGTGGTGACGAGCCCGCGCCTGGCGTCCAACGTCCTCGCCAACCTCATCACCGAGATGGAGAGCCGTTACACGGTGATGAGCGAGGCTCGCGCTCGCAACCTCGGCGAGCTCAACAAGGTCCGCCGCAAAAAGGGCGACGCGCCGCTGCCACACATCCTCTGCGTCATCGACGAGCTCGCGGACCTGATGATGGTTGCGCCCGCCGAGGTCGAGGACTCGATCATCCGCCTCGCGCAGAAGGCTCGCGCAATCGGCATCCACCTCGTGCTCGCGACACAGCGACCTTCAACCGACGTCATCACGGGCACGATCAAGGTCAACATTCCTTCGCGCATTGCGTTCGCGGTCGCCTCGCAGGTCGATTCCCGCGTGATCTTGGACCAGGGCGGCGCGGAGACGCTGCTAGGCCAGGGCGACATGCTCTTCCGGCCGGTCGGGACGTCGAAGATGAACCGAATCCAGGGCGCCTTCGTCACCGAGGACGAGATTGCCCGAGTCTGCAACCACTGGAGCAAGCAGGGCGAGCCCGAGTTCGACGAGGAGCTTCTTGAGGCCAAGGAACCCGAGATCGAGGAGGGTCGCGACGGGGAGTTCTCGCCCGACCAGGACGACCTTCTCGCCGATGCCGCGCGCATCGTCGTCGAGTCAGAGACGGCCTCGGTATCGATGATTCAGCGCCGGCTGCGCGTCGGCTACACACGCGCCGGCCGCCTCATCGACATGCTCGAGCGCCGCGGGATCATCTCCGGCTACGAGGGATCAAAGCCTCGCCAGGTGCTCATTTCGCAGTCTGAACTGCCCCGGATGCTCGACGGCATCGCGAGCGGCATCATCGATGCCGAAGGCGCCGAGGACACGTCCGGCACCGAGACGGACCTCGAGCCGGTTTAGCGGTAGCGCCCTAAGGACATCCGCCACGCGGACCGGGCCGTGGCCTTGACAAGTGGCGATCAGCACATAGGCTCGCTCCTGAAGCACCTGCCGAGTCCGACGACAGTGTCTCGGCACGGGAGGCGGCGGCAATCACGCCCTGCCGTATAGAAGGGATGTTCATGGATGAGCCCAGATTGGCGCGGCCGTCGCCTGCGATGGTCGTCGCACTGCTGGCGTTGTTCGTCGCATTGACCGGCACGGCGGTCGGCGGCCTCAACGGCAAGAAGAAGCTTGGCGCCAACACCGTCGGTGCCAAGCAGCTCAAGTCCGACGCGGTCACTGCGCCCGACATCGCTCCAAACGCCGTCGAGACGGCGAACCTAGCGCCGAACGCCGTAGCAACGGGAAAGCTCGCGCCGGACGCTGTACAAACGGGCAATCTCGCCCCGGGAGCAGTGCAGGCCCCAGACCTCGCCCCGGGTGCTGTCGACGCGGTGGCGATCGCGCCCAACGCCGTCGGTGCCGATGCGCTTGCCGATCAGGCCGTGAGGACCCGATCGATTGCCGACGGATCTATCAAGAACGACAAGATCGCCGGAGGCGCAATTCTCAGCGACCAGATCGCACCGGGTGCGGTCCGACATGAATCGATCTCCGACGGCGCGATATTTGGCAACTTGATCGGTGACTCTGCCATCACTTCGGCCATGCTGGCGAACGGATCGGTGGAGCCACCTGACATTTCGCCTCTGACGCCGACCGTCGGTGCCAAGCGAACGACCTCTCAATCGATCCCATTCATCGCTGCGACGACAATCGGATTCAACGCCGAGGACTGGGATACGGCCGCGATGCATGACAACACCACCAACAACTCGCGGTTGGTGATACCCGTCACGGGCGTCTACCAGGTGACCGGAACGGCCACCTGGGCGGCGGATCTGGACGGATTCCGCCAGTTGCTGATCAACAAGACGGGCGTCGGACCGGTCGCGTTCCATGTCACCCCACCGGCGAAGGATGGTGACGGCGTCGCACAGGACACAACCCAGACGGTCTCAGCGCAGCTGCGGTTGGTGGCTGGGGACATAATCGAGCTCCAGGGGTTGCAGGTCAGCTCGACGGGCCTCTCCTTTACCCCCCTGGACATCAAGGCATCGCCCGCCGCCACGTTCCAAGCCAGCTGGATGGGCCCCGCCTGATCGGCCGACCAAGTTGATGCATGGGCGGGCTCCGGCGTGCGGGTCGGGCCCGCCCGCGCGTCGCGGCTCTCCGCACGAACCGCGAGGGGCGGAGCCGACGGGCAGAAAGCGGCGATCCCGTTGCCGAAATCTGCCCGTCGGTGCTCAGCCGGTGCCGATCACCTGTCCGTAGACGGCGCAGACGTTCTCGCCATTGAACGGCGAGGTGTCCGTGTAACTCAGATTTCCGCTCAGCACGGTGCCACCGCTGCGCGCAGCCGCAAAGCTGGCGTTGCCGCGATCGTTGTTGGGCGCCCCAGTGCTGTCGAGAGTGATCGCATTGGGCTCGAGGCCCCGGTTTTCGACGTAGATCGGGCCCGCATTGCCATTGCCCGAGGCCGAAAGGTCGGCGTCGGTGACCTGAGGATCAACGACGAGATTGTCGACGTTCCCGGCGGCGGTGCAGTCAGCCCTGATTACGAAAGCGCCGATCGTTGCGACCGTCTGGCCGGTGGTGCTGACCGGGATCTTGGCGAAGATCTTGGTCACCGGCTGACCGTTGACCGCGGCGGCGTTGCCCGCATTCGTTGCATTTTCGGCGTTGACGGCATTCGTCGCGTTGGTCGCGCTGACGGCATTGGTCGCGTTGACGGCGTTCGTGGCGTTGTCGGCATTGGTCGCGTTCGCTGCGCTCGGCACCTCGCCCAGGGTGGCCTCTTTCACTTCCGTGCCCCTTACCGCGTCGGTTTTGATCTCGGACTTGCCGACGGCGTTGGGGGCGATCTGCTTTGCCTTGACGCTGTTCTTCTTCAATGCCGCCGCAACGGCGAATGTGCCACCGCCGAGCACCAAAAACAGGCACAGCGTTGAAACCACGTTGGCGTAGGTGAGCTTCTCGCGAAGCCTCGAAATGGCCATGGGGCCTCCTTCGGATAGAGCGACGTTCCTGGCGAGGGTGTCGTCCCCACCCCGGTGCGCCCACGCTATCCCGTGCAAGCGGGCGGCGCAAGCGTGTCAGAGCCCGAACGTCGCTGAAGGCCGCCTATAGGACTAACTCCGCGACGTTCGGCGCAGGGGCTGCGGCGCCTCCTTCGCTCGAACAGCGAGAATGCGTCGCGATGAGCGGCAGCGCAGTCAGGGCGGGGATTCTCGTCACCGGAACCGAGGTGATCACGGCGGTGATCACCGATCGCAACGGTCCCTGGGTCTCTCAGCGGCTTGCCGGCGAGGGAATCGAGGTCGCGCACATTCTCGTTGTCGGCGACCGTCCGGAGGATCTCCAGGCCGGATTGCGATTCATGGCGAACGAGGGCTGCGACCTGATCGTCACCAGTGGAGGCCTCGGCCCGACCGCCGATGACCTCACGGCGGAGGTCGTCGCTCGGTTCGCCGGAGCGGAGATGGTGCTCGACGAGGAGATGGAGGCGAAGATCGCGGCGATCGTCGCCGGCTTCGCGCGGCGGATGCGCTTCGACCCAGAGGCGCTCAAGGCCGCAAACCGAAAGCAGGCGATGGTGCCCGTCGGGGCTACCGCCCTCGACCCCGCGGGCACCGCTCCGGGACTCGTCGTTGCCGTCGCCGACGGGCCGACGGTGGTCGTGCTTCCCGGTCCGCCGCGAGAGCTACACGCGATGTGGGACGCGGCACTTGCGACCGACGCCGTCCAGCGCGTGCTGAAGCGGGCGGAGACCTTCGACAGTCAGACCGTGCGGATGTTCGGGATCCCGGAGTCCGAGATCGCGCAGTCGCTGCGCGAGATTGAAGCGGACGTCGATACGTCTGCGCTGGAGATAACGACCTGTCTGCGGCGCGGTGAGCTCGAGATCGAGATCCGCCACCATCCGGGCGCCGAGGCCGAACGCGAAGCGCTCGTCGAGGGCCTCGTCGCTCGTCACGACCGCTTCATCTTCAGCGTCGACGGCTCAACGATCGACGATCAGATCGCCGAGCTCCTCAAGGGCCATCGGATCGGTCTCGCCGAATCGTGCACGGGCGGGCTGCTGGCCGCTCGGCTGACCGAGCGGCCGGGATCGTCCGCCTATGTCGCGGGCGGCGTGGTCTCCTACTCCAACGAGGCCAAACGGGACCTTCTCGGCGTCGACGAGGCTCTCATCGAGACGCATGGCGCGGTCTCGCCGGAGGTGGCGCGCGCGATGGCCGAGGGAGCGCTCGAGCGCTTTGACGCCGATGTCGCCGCCGCCATCACAGGTATCGCCGGTCCGGACGGCGGCACCGACGATAAGCCCGTCGGGACGGTCTGCTGGTGCGTGTTGTCAAGCGACGGGACGGTGCTCGCTCGGGACGTCGCCATGCCGGGCGACCGGACCGAGATCCGCGACCGATCGACCACGGTCGCGATGCAGATGCTGCGACGCTTGCTTCGAGGAGAAGAACTCCCCCTGTAATGCGGGTCGCGCTCCTGGCGGACACCCACATGCCGCGCGGGTCGCGGCGCCTGCCCGATGAATGCGTGCGGATCGTCGCCGCGGCTGACCTCGTCATTCACGCCGGCGACATCAAGAGTGAGCGGGTCTACGAGGAGATCGCTGGGATCGGGCCGCCGCTGGTAGCGGTCTATGGAAACGTGGACGAGCCGGCCCTGCGCAATCGCCTACCCGAGCGAGTGGAGGTCGAGGTGGGCGGAGCCACGATCGGGGTGATCCACGATGCGGGGTCGGCTCGCGGACGCTTGAGACGTATGCGCCGAGCGTTCCCGGACGTCGACGCGGTGGTCTTCGGGCACTCCCATATTCCACTTCACGAGCGAGATGAAGACGGCTTTCAGATCTTCAATCCGGGCAGCCCGACCGAACGCCGGCGCTCGCCCTCACACACGATGGGGGTGGTCGAGCTCGTGGATTCGAAGCTCGCATTCGAGCTCATCAAGCTCGACTGACGCGCGTGGCCCTGCGTGGGTTTGACCGATGCGCGATGCGATGTTGGGACGTTCGTTGTGCGTTTCGCGCCGCCGCGCCGCGTAGCGTGGCGGCGAGTGGCCGAGCCCCGATCAAGCGAATCAAAGGCGCGCCTGTTCGTCGCGCTCGACCTTCCCCAGAAGGTTCGCGACGGAGTTGTCGCCTGGCAAGCCCAGGCGCTGACCGACCCGGCTCTGCGGGCGATGCGCGCCGAGGCGCTTCACATCACCCTCTGCTTTCTCGCCCAGCGTGCGGAGCGCGACATCCCTCGGATCGAGGCGGTGATCAAGGCGCTCCAGCCGCGGCGGATCGAAATGCGCTTCGAGTCGGAGCCGATGGCGGTCCCGAAGGGCAGGCCGCGCCTCTACACGCTCAGCGCCAAAAGCGAGAGCGCGGTGGCCTTCCAGGCCGAGTTGGCGGAAGCCCTGGCCGCTGAACGCCTCTTCAAGCCGGAGGAGCGGCGGTTTTGGCCGCATGTGACCGTCGCGCGCGTCCGGACCGAGCGCTTGGCGCCGGAGCGCGGGGAGCGCCGCGGCAAGGCACGCCCAAAGCGCGTCCGCAAGGTCCCGGCACCGTTGCCGAAGGCAATCGAACAGCCGTTCGATGCCGTCCGAGTGGTTCTTTACCGTTCGCATCTCAAACCCCAGGGAGCCGAGTACATCGCGCTCTCGGGTATCGACTTGCCGTCCCCCTGAGGACCAGAGAGGTGAATTGAAAGTGGCTGATACGACGAAGGCGGAGCTGAAGGCGGCTGACAAGGAGGCCAAGGCCAAGGCCTCGGCGCTCGAGGCTGCCGTGAGTCAGATTGAAAAGGACTTCGGTGCGGGTTCGGTGATGCGCCTCGGGGACAAGGCCTCGGTGCCGGTCGACGCGATCCCGACGGGCGCGCTCTCACTCGATCTGGCGCTTGGCATCGGCGGCGTGCCAAGGGGGCGGATCGTCGAGATCTTCGGGCCGGAGTCGTCGGGTAAGACGACGCTCGTCTACCACATCATCGCCGAGGCCCAGGCCCGTGGCGGCGTCTGTGCCTTCGTCGACGCCGAGCATGCCCTGGACCCGATCTACGCGAAGCGGATCGGAGTCGACACGGACGAGCTCTTGGTCTCGCAGCCGGACTACGGCGAGCAGGCACTCGAGATCGTGGACGTCCTGGTGCGCTCCGGTGCGGTTGACGTCGTCGCTGTCGACTCGGTCGCGGCTCTGACGCCTCGGGTCGAGCTGGAGGGCCAGATGGGCGAGCAGACGGTCGGGTTGCAGGCGCGCCTGATGTCGCAGGCGCTGCGCAAGCTCGCCGGCAACCTCAATCGGGCGAAGACGGTCTGCCTGTTCACGAACCAGATCCGCGAGAAGATCGGCGTCATGTTCGGTTCGCCGGAGACGCAGCCGGGCGGGCGCGCGCTGAAGTTCTACTGCTCTCAGCGTCTCGACATGCGCCGGATCGAGACGCTCAAGGAGGGCACGGAGGCGGTTGGAAACCGCGTCCGGGTCAAGGTCGTCAAGAACAAGGTCGCGGCGCCGTTTCGCCAGGCCGAGTTCGACATCGAGTACGGCGTCGGCATCTCGCGCGAGGGCAGCCTGATCGACCTCGGGCTCGAGCACGACCTGATCAGCAAGTCCGGCTCGTTCTTCTCCTATGGCGAGCTGCGACTCGGTCAGGGCCGCAACAACACCAAGCAGTACCTCCAGGACAACCCCGACCTCTCGAGCGAGATCGAAGGCAAGATCTTCACCGAGCTCGGCATCGATCGGGCCCCGACCGTCCCACGCGCGGTTCCGGATGTCGAGGAGGCCCTGGAACAGGCACCTGAGACGGCCGCGGATGCCGAGGCGGCCGAGCTCGAGCGCAAGGCCGCGTAGTTCGGAGGCCTTTGACCGTGCCGGCCGACGCGTTCGAGCGGGCGCTCGTGGCTCTCTCGCATCACGAGCGGACGACGGGAGAGCTGGCGGAATGGCTGGCGGCCCGGGGGTATCCGCAGGGCGAGGTCGAGGAGGCGATCAATCGCTTGGTCGAAAGCGGCGCGATTGATGATGAGCGCTTTGCGATGCGCTTTGCCGAGGACAAGCGAGAGCTGAGCGGATGGGGGCCTGATCGGATTCGCGAGGCCCTCGCCAAGCGCAATCTCGACCGCGCCCTGATCGATGCGGCGCTGGCAGGAGATGGCCGCGAGACCCAGCTCGACCGCGCAATCGAACTGCTCGAGCGTCGCGGAGATCCCCCGCTTGACGACCGCTCGCGATCGCGAGCGCTCGCTTTCTTGGCGCGGCGCGGCTACGAGGCTGAGCTTGCCTACGAGGCCGTGCGCGGGGCCGAGCGCCGCGCTGCCTGAGCGCGTTGCAGTCCTCACCCGAGCCTTGCGGGATCGACGGTCCACCTCTACGATCGTCGTGCGGCCCGTCGGTCGCCTGATCTACGCAACTTGCAAGCTGAACAGAGCCTTTTTGACTTCGATGACGACTACAGGGATGGGGTCGACACGTAGGCGGACTTGATCCGCATTTGACGCGCGCCGCCTGATCGGCGCGCGAGTTTCAGCGAGCACACGCGCGAGTCGGGCTTCCAGGGCCGCGACGGCCAAGACGGCCGTTCGATAGCGGCAGAGCGAGCCGGCCCACTGGGCCGAGGAGAGGGAACCGATGGCTGAACGCGCGCGTTGGCGACCGTGGCGGCGTACGCCTGCGTCGGTCGACGGGGCCGAGCCTGACCAGGCGGCGAGCAACGGTTTCGGAGCCGCCGACGAGCTGCGCGCGCGCCGAGAGGAGATCGCGCGAATGGAGGAGCGGTCGCTGCGGGAGACCGAATCGCTTGCGGTTCAGCGCGCCGACGTGGATCGGCGAGCCCAGGCTCTTGCGGATCGCGAGCGAAACCTCGCGAAGGAGATCGAGGAGCTGAAGCAGGCCAAGCGTGTCCAGCGCCGTGAGCTGGAGCGTGTATCCGGGCTCAGTGCTGCGCAGGCCCGCCAGATTCTCGTCGCCGAGGTGGAACAGGAAGCGCGACAGCAGGCCGGCCTGCGGTTGCAGCAGATCGAGGAGGAAACGCACCACGAGGCCGAACGCCGGGCGCGGAACATCCTCTCGGTTGCGATGCAGCGACTTGCCTCAAAGCATTCGAGCGAATCGACCACACGGCTTGTCGAACTGCCCAACGATGAGATGAAGGGCCGAATCATCGGTCGCGACGGTCGCAACATCCGCGCGCTCGAAAAGCTGACTGGCGTTGACATCATCATCGACGAGACGCCGTCCGCGGTACTTCTGTCGAGCTTCGACGGCGTGCGTCGCGAGATCGCCCGGATCACGCTCGAACGGCTGATCGCCGACGGACGGATCCACCCGGCGCTGATCGAGGAGACCTACGAGCACGCCCGCGAGGAGATCGACGTGATGGTCGTCGAGGAGGGCGAGAAGGCGGCACTGGAGGCACGCGTCGCCGGTCTCCAGCCGGAGCTGCTGCGTCTGCTCGGCCAGCTGCGGTTTCGCACCAGCTACGGACAGAACGTTCTCGATCACCTCGTTGAGGCATCCGCGCTCGCCGGACTGATCGCCGAGGAGCTGGGAGCGTCGGTGGAGACGTCGCGGCGGGCGACGCTGCTACACGACATCGGCAAGGCGGTCAGCCACGAGGTGGAGGGGCCGCACGCCCAGGTCGGCGCCCGTATCGCTCGCCGAAACGGCGAGTCGGAGGCTGTCGCACACGCGATCGAGGCCCACCACGGCGAGGTCGAGCCGCGAACGGTCGAGGCCGTGATCGTGCAAACCGCGGACGCCGTCTCCGGCGCTCGACCCGGGGCCCGGGGCGACGCGCTCGAGCAGTACGTCGCCCGCCTGCGAGACCTCGAGGAGATCGCGCAGCGCCACGACGGAGTCGAGCGGGTCTTCGCGATGCGGGCGGGCCGCGAGATCAGGGTGATCGTCGATCCGGGCGCGGTCGACGAGGAGGCCGCTGCACTGATCGCTCACGAGGTCGCCTCCGCGGTCGAGCGCGAGCTCGAGTACCCCGGACGAATCAAGATCACGGTGATCCGCGAGAGCCGTGCGACGTCGTATGCGAGCTGACGCCGCAGCTCTCCTTTAGGATCTCGCCCTCATGAGCAACGAGACGCTCTTCTACATCCTCGGACTCGGGCTGGTCGCGATCGCGCTGATCCTGTCGTTCGCCGGGCTGCGCTTCAAGGACTTCCCCGGTTCGAAGGGCCTGATGATCGGCGTGACCGCCGCCGTATCTGTGCTGGTCATCGCGACCTCTGTCTTCGCGTGGAGAAACGGCGAGGACGAGCAGGCCCACAAGGCTCACGAACTCGCCGAGGCCGCGGAGCACAGCGAGGAGGAGGGCGACACAGCCGAGGCCGAAGAGGAGGTCGGGCCAGACGCCGCCGCCGAGACCACAACCGCCTCGACCGAGGAGGGCGCAGCGCTCTTTGCTTCGCAGGGCTGCACGGGCTGTCACACGCTTGCCGACGCAGGTTCCTCAGCCACAACCGGCCCGGATCTCGATGGCGCGCTCAAGGGCGAGTCAGCCGATTCGATCAGGACCTCGATCATCGATCCGAATGACATGATCGCCGACGGCTATCCGCCGGACGTCATGCCGCAGAGCTACGAGTCGCAGATGAGCCCCGAGCAGATCGACGCACTGGTTGCGTATCTGGTCGAGACGACCAGCGGCTCGTCGAACTAGCTGCGGTCTAGCATCACCCCCGTGGACGCCAAGCGCTACCACGTGACCACCTTCGGGTGCCAGATGAACGAGCACGACTCCGAGCGGATGAAGGGCATGCTCGAGTCGCTCGGCTACGAGCAGGCGCCCGAGCGCGACGATGCCGACCTGATCCTCTTCAACACGTGCTCGATCCGTGAGGCTGCCGACGAGCGCTTCCTAGCCCACCTGGGCCACGCGAAGCGGCGCAAGCGCGAGCACCCGGACACCGTCATCGGCGTCGGCGGCTGCTGGGCGCAGTCCGTCAAGGACGAGGTCTTCGAGCGCTTCCCGTTCGTCGACGTCGCCTTCGGTCCGGGGCAGATCGGGCGGCTCGCCGAGTTCCTCGCGTCGGATTCCCTGACTGCGCAGCGTGGCTACTTCGAGTTCGAGGATTTCGCCGGTCACCTGCCGATGAAGCGCGAGCGTGAGTTTCAAGCGTGGCTGCAGATCTCGCAGGGCTGCAACTGCCGCTGTTCGTATTGCATTGTCCCGTCGACGCGAGGCCGCGAGGAGAGTCGCGACCCGACCGAGCTCATCGTGGAGGTCGAGCGTCTGGCCTGCGACGGCGTCCGCGAGGTGACGCTTCTCGGCCAGAACGTCAACAGCTACGGGCGGGACCTGCCGCGCGATCGCAAGACGACCTTTGCCGAGCTTCTGGGGATGGTCGACTCGGTCGACGGCATCGACCGGATCCGGTACACCAGCCCGCACCCCAAGGACATGCGCGAGGACGTGATCCGTGCTCACGCGGAGCTCGAGGCGGTATGCGAGCACATCCATCTGCCGTTGCAGTCGGGCTCCTCGCGGATCCTCAAGGCGATGAGGCGCACCTACGACCGCGATCGTTACCTCGACCGGGTCGCCCAGATCCGCGAGCACGTCCCCGACTGCGCTTTGACGACAGACATCATCGTGGGCTTTCCGGGCGAGACCGAGGAGGATTTCGCGCAGACGCTGGAGATCGTTGAGCGGGTCGGTTACGACAGCGCCTTCACGTTCGTCTTCTCGCCACGTCGCGGCACCGAGGCGGCAACTCTCGGCGAACAGGTTCCGCACCCGGTCAAAAAGGAGCGTATGGAGCGCCTCGTTGAGGCTGTCCAGCGTCGCGCTCGCGAGCGCGCTCAGCGTTTCGTCGGCCGGACCATGGAGGTGCTCGTCGAGGGCAACGCCCGCCGCGACCCGTCACAGCTGCGCGGGCGCGCTCGCCACAACAAGGCAGTGAACTTCGAGGGCACGGCGAGCGTCGGAGAGTTCGTGGAGGTCGAGATCACCTCCGCCACGTCACAGACGCTGACCGGGCACGAGCGGCTCCTCAGCCGCGTCTGAGCTCCGGGCGGGGGTACGATCGGCCGCGGATGCGGGTCCTGGCGATATTCGGGCCCACAGCGGTCGGCAAGACGGGTGTCGCGATCGCGGTTGGCGAACGACTGCGCCAGCGTGGGGAGGACCCCGTCGCGATCTCGTGCGATGCGATCCAGGTCTATCGCGGCCTCGAGATCCTCAGCGGGGCCGCCTCGGCCGCGGAGCGCGGGCGCCTCGAGCACCGCCTGCTCGGGTTCGTCGCGATCGACGGCGAGTTCTCCGCGGGTCGCTTCGCGAACCTCGCGCACGCGGAGATCGATCAGCTGATCGCCGAGAACCGGCGCCCGATCCTCGTCGGCGGCACGGGCCTTTACATGCGCGCCGCGCTCGCAGACCTCGAGATGCGACCGCCCGTGCCGTCACAGGTGCGCGCTGCGGTCGAGGAGGAGATCGCGACGCGTGGAGCGGAGGCGCTGCACGCTGAGCTTTCCGAGGAACTGGCCTCGGGCGTCCATCCGAACGACCGCAAGCGCATCGCGCGCCTCACCGAGCTGTCGCGGATGGGAATCGCCGCGCATCCTTCCAGCGAGAAGCTATGGAGTGAGACCGCGCGAGTGCCGACCACGATCGTCGGTATCACCGTCGATCGCGATGAACTGCGCGAACGGATCAACGCTCGCGTCGACGAGATGGTGCGGCTCGGGGTCATCGAGGAGGTGCGTGGCGCCGACGTCGCCGCGGCGTCGCGCACGGCGCGAGCGGCCATCGGGTTCGAGGAATTGCTCGAGGGGGACGTCGATGCGATGAAGCGCGCCCAATGGCGCTACGCGCGCCGCCAGCTCACCTGGATGCGGCGGATGGACGACGTCGAGCAGATCGATCGCACGGCGATCTCCGATGCCGAGGTTGCCGAGCGGGTCGTCGCGCTCCTCGACCGCCAGTAGGCTGGCGCGCGATGCGGTTCGAGAAGTGGCAGGCGCTCGGCAACGACTACATCGTCTGTGAGGCCCGCGAGCTTCCCTGGGAGCTCACCGAGGAGCGGATCAGGCTCATCTGCGAGCCGCACTTCGGGGTCGGCTCAGACGGCATCCTGCTGCTCAGCGAGGTCGAGGATGAGGCCTACGTCGCCGGGCTGCGCATCTTCAATCCCGACGGCTCCGAGGCGGAGCTGTCGGGCAACGGCGCGCGTGAGGCGGTGCTCTACCTGCGCCAGGCCGGCTGGACCGATGCCGACACCTTCACGATCACGACCAAGGCCGGCGACGTCACCCCGACAATCCTCGGCGATGGCGAGGTCTCGATGGACATCGGCCGCGCCTCGGTGACGTCGGCCTTCTATCCGGGCGGACCGCCAGACGGGAGCGGCTCGATCAGCTCTCGCGGCCGCGAGTGGAGCTTTCAGCATGTCGATGTGGGCAACCCCCAGTGCGTGGTCTTGGTCGGCGATGAGCTCGAGGCGCTGGATCTGGCGGCGATCGGCCCGGCGATCGAGTCCCACAGCAAGTTTCCCCAGCGCACCAACGTCTCGTTCATCAGCGTCGACGGGTCTACGGTGCGCGCGCGGATCTTCGAGCGCGGGGTGGGGGAGACGCTCTCATCCGGCACGGGTGCCAGCGGGGCGGCGGTCGCAGCCTTCCTCGGCGGCGCAGCAAGCCCGATCACAGTCGAGCTGGACGGAGGTGAGCTCACGGTCGAGATCAGCGACAGCCTGGACGTCACGCTGATCGGGTCGGCCTGGCGCGTCTACGCAGGTGAGCTCGACTCCGAGTTCGTCGCACGTCTCAGCTAGCGCGGCGCGCGACCAGGAACTCGGCGAGCCTCGCCGCGACCACCCCGAACGCGAAGTACAGCGCCGGCAGCCAGAGCGCAACTCCGAACAGTGTGTCGTCGAGCGGCGAGTAACGGGCGAGCTCGAGCTCGACGATGATGATCTCCGCGAGGGGGCCGACCACCGCGGCGACAACCCCACAGACGAGCGCGGGCGGCCCGTCGGCAAGCCAGCACGAAACGAGGACGGCAAGCATCACGATGAGCGTCGTCCCCGGCCCCTCGGCCTGGGTGTGGATGAGAGCCGTGACCGCGTAGATCGCGAGTACGGCCGCAATCGCGCCAACCGCGACGCGGACGTCAAATCCGGGCCGCGGCGAGCCGAGACGAAGGCGCAGTTCGCCGAGCGAGGCGGTAGCCAGTCCCACCAGGATCGGAAACCAAAGCGCGCTGCGCCAGATGAACGGCGTGGTGTCGTCGAGGTAGACCGTCGTGCCGGATTGAACGTGGCCAGCGTCGCCCACAAGCCCGCCGGCCGCGCCGATCACAAAGAGGGTCGCCAGCTCTGCTGAGGTCAGTCTCATCCGCATCACGGCGCCAGTATCCCGTAGCCTCATGCGCCCCGTGGCACTGACCGACCCGTCCAAGCGACTCGAGGCGATCCCGCCCTACATGTTCGCCGAGCTCGAGCGAAAGGTCTCCGCGAAGAAGGCCAAGGGCATCGATGTCATCAGCCTGGGAATCGGAGACCCCGACACGCCGACGTTCCCCTACATCGTCGAGGCGATGCAGGCCGCTGTGGCTGATGCCGGAACCCATCAGTACCCGTCGAACCGCGGCCGACCGGAGTTTCGCGAAGCGCTCGCGCGCTTTTATGACCGGCGTTTCGCCGTCGAGATCGACGCCGAGACCGAGGTCATGGCCGCGATCGGCGCCAAGGAGTGCATCTACAACCTCTGCTTCGCGTTTTTGGATCCAGGCGACGCGGCGCTGGCCGCCGACCCGGGCTACCCGGTCTACACCGGTGGACCGACCCTCGCCGGCGCGGACGCGGTCGTGCTCCCACTCGTTCCGAAGCTCGGCTTTGTCCCTGATTTCGACGCGATCTCCGCTGCCGACCTCGAGCGCGCGCGACTGCTGTTTCTCAACTATCCGAATAACCCGACCGGCGCGATCGTCCCCGACGGCCTGTTCGAGCGGGTCGTCGAGCTTGCCCGCGAGCACGAGATCCTGGTGGTCCACGACAACGCCTATTCCGAGACCACCTACGACGGTTACGTGGCTCCGAGCTTCCTGGCCACGCCGGGCGCTAAAGAGGTCGGCGTCGAGGTCTTCTCGCTCTCCAAGGGCTTCAACATGACCGGCTGGCGCTGCGCGGCGATTCTCGGCAACGCCGAGGCCATCAACTCCTATTGGCGCCTGAAGACCAACATCGATTCAGGGAATTTCGAGGCCGTTCAGCTGGCCGGGGCCGCCGCGCTCGATGGCCCGCGTGAACCCCTTGAGGAGATGAACGCCGTTTATGAGCGCCGCCGTGACCTGGTCGTGGCCGCGTTGGCTGAGATCGGTGTCGACGTGGCACCGCCGAAGGGCACGATCTATGTCTGGGCGCCTGTGCCCGAGGGCCATACGTCCACCTCGTTCGCAGAGCTCGTGCTCGAGGAGGCCGCGGTCGTGATCTCGCCGGGTTCCATGTATGGCCCGAGCGGCGAGGGATTCTTCCGAATCTCGCTCACCACGCCAGATGAGCGCCTTGCCGAGGCCGTCGGGCGCATGCGCGAGCATCTCGCCTAGCTCGCCCATAGTTAGCGTCTGCTAACAATTCGTACTGCGTTTGAAGGGCTCTCCCATGGGTTAGGGAAGGGGAGATTCAAGGCCCTGCAAACAATTTCCGATCTAAGAACCTGTGACCACACTAGGCATAGCCCTGGCGCTTTCGTGCGCCGCGATGGCAAATCTCTCGATGCTCTGCAAGCACCGGGGTGCCTGCGAATCGCCCGAGATCAGCTTTCGTGCGCCGCTTCGTAGCGCCATCGGCCTCTTCAGCTCCGGGTGGTGGACCCTCGGGTTCGCCGTTGCGGCCGTCGCGTGGGTGCTCCACGTTGCCGCCATGGCAATGGCTCCACTTTCACTCGTGCAGGGCGTGATCGCAGGCGGCCTGGTGCTGATCGCTTTTCCCGCTCAGCGCTACTTCGGCCACCAGCTCAACCCACGAGAGTGGTTTGGTCTCGGTCTTGCGGCCGCCGGCTTGGCGTTCCTTGCCATCACGGTGCCTCGCGCCGCTGAGAGCGAGGGCTATTCGATCGCCACGCTCGCGGCGTTTGAGGTGGCGATGTTCGGTCTCGGTGCGTTCCTCTTCGCGTCAGGCGCGCTGCGTCGCGGTTCCTCGATCTGTCACGGCGTTCTCCTCGGCATCGCCTCGGGGATGCTGATCGGTGCCTCCAACGTCGCCATCAAGGCGCTGACCGAGGCGATCGACGCGGGGGGCATGATCGGTTTGCTGAGCCCCTGGACGCTCCTTGCTGTCGCGGGCGGGATCGGTGCCTTCTTCGCCCTCGCCCGGGGGATGCAGATCGGCAAGGCGATTCCGGTGATCGCGACCGCGTCGGCGGCGTCAAACTGTGCAGCGATCCTCGGCGGCGTGTTGGTCTTCGGCGATGCCATTGGCTCAGGCACGGTCGAGGGGCTGGCCCGAGGCCTCGCGTTTGCGGCGGTCATCGCCGCTGCGGCCCTGATGCCGGGCCCGACCGAGCAGACCGCTCGCGCCTGACCCACTCACTCTCGTAGGGTGCGGCGGATGATCCAATCGCCCGACCACGACCCCTGGGGCCGCGACCTGGCCGGCGAGCTGCACGAGCTCACCTTCGAGAGCCGGGTTTTGGAGGGCAATCCCCTGGGCGACCCCTCGTCGCGTCCGCTCTACGTCTACACGCCGCCGGGCTGGCCCGACGGTGGGCCATACCCGGCCGTCTGGTCGATCCAGGGCATGACCGGCCAGGTGGATATGTGGCGTAACCGCCAGGCGTATGCGACCACGTTCATCGAGGACCTCGACCGGATGATCGTTGCCGGCGACTGCCGCCCGGTGGTGATCCCTATGCCCGACTGCTGGACGGCCTACGGCGGTGCGCAGTTCATCAACTCCGCCGGGACCGGGGATTACATGACCTACCTGTGCGACGAGCTCGTGCCCTTCGTCGACGAGCGATTCAAGACCCTGCCGGAGCGCGACGCGCGAGCCGTGCAGGGCAAGTCATCGGGCGGCTATGGAGCGCTCGTCTTGGCGATGCTGCGCCCCGATCTCTGGGGAGGGCTGGGGGACGTCTCGGGCGACGCCGCCTTCGAGTACTGCTATCTGCCCGACTTCCCGCAGGCCTGGACGGTGCTGCGCGAGCACGACTTCTCGATCGAGAGCTTCTGGGCGAAGATGCTCGTCGATCCAGCGCCCTCGCCCGCAACGTTTGCCGCCCTCAACGTCATCGCGATGGCCGCCTGTTACTCGCCCGCTGGCGACGGTCAGCCCGAGCTACCGTTCGCCGAGGCCGACGGCGCCCTGCGAGACGATGTCTGGCAGCGCTGGCTGGAGTGGGATCCGACGCGAATGATCGACGACCACATCGACGACCTGCGGACCATGCGCGCGATCTCGCTCGAGTGCGGCCTACAGGACGAATTCAACCTCCACGTTGGCACGGCAATGCTCCACACGCGCCTCGAGGAGGAGGGCATCGAACACCGCTTCGAGCTCTTTGAGGGCAAGCACGGCGGCCTGACGCCCCGTTACGCACCGCTGGTCGCCTGGCTCGCCGCGCGGTTGGCGCCCGGCGCCTAAGGCGTTCAGTCGTCTCGCTGGGCGATCCCCGGCGAAAGTGCATCGGCCGGAAGCCAACGCCGGCTCAGCGGTGAAGCTGTCATGCCGTGGACCACGATCGAGACGACGATCGCGGCAATCGCGGTCCAGGCGACGATCTCGGACTCCGCGCCGCTCAGGTACCCGGAGCCGACCGCAACCGCTGCGTAATACAGCGATCCAACGCCGCGGACACCGAACCAGGCTACGAATGCTCGCTCGCTTCTCGGCAGGCTTGTGCGGGCGAGCGCTGCCGACACCGCAAGCGGGCGTATGGCAACCAAGAGCACCGGAATCAGCAACCAGCCGGATAGGCCTGGCGCGCCTAGCCCTGCAACCGAGACCATCGAACCCAGCAGCAGCACCGCTGTCAACTCCCCGAACTTCTCAGTGACCTCGGCGCCGTCGTGCACCCGCCGCTTGTAATCGTGATCGTGTTCGTAGCGGCGAAACGCGACGCCCCCGGCGAAGGCGGCGATGAATCCATACGCGCCTGCAAACTCCGTCAGGCCATAGATCACGAGGACCGTCGGGATCGCGAGCCAGGGGTCAAAGGGTTGCGCGAAGAGGTCGCGCCTTTTGAGCCAGGCGCTCAGCGCGGCGGTTCCACCTCCGATCGCCGCGCCGATGACGACGCCGACCACAACCGCGTAGAGGACATCGGCCAGAAACCATGTCCCGAGCCAGGACGTCCCGCCCGGCTCGAGGGCGAAGAGCCCGAGAAAGAGAAACGGAAACGCGAGCCCGTCGTTGAGCCCGGCCTCCCCGGTGAGCGAAAAGTTCGGTTCGTGCTCGTCCTCGTGACCGGGAGGTCCGACGCCGATGTCGCCCGCCAGCACCGGGTCGGTCGGGGCCAGGATGGCTCCGAGCACAATCGCGCCACCCAGCGAGAGACCCATCACCGCTGTGCCAAACACGGCGACGCCGATGATCGTGAGCGGCATCGCGATCGCCAGGAGGCGGACCACGCTCGACCATGAGGTCCAGTTGATCGGACGGTCAAGCTTCAACCCCGTGGCAAAAAGGGCGATGATCACTGCGAGTTCGGCGATGCGCTCGATCACGACCGCATCCGCGAGCGGGTCGATCCAGTCAACGCCGATTACCTCGATCGCAAGCGCGGCTGCGATCCCCATCGTCAGGTAGACGACACTCGCCGAGAAGGCGCGCCCGCGCTCATGGGAGAGCGCGCCAATCGCGGCAAACACCGCAATGCCTACGAAGAGCAGGCCCGCAACGTAGGGATCGGCGAAGGAGTACCCGCGCTCGGCCGCGACAGGGCCCATCGGGGCCTCCTTGGTTTAGATCCGGCCCTCGGCCGCCAGCGTTTCGCGGATGCCCGTCTCGAGATCGCGCGGAGCGAAGCCTAGTTGGGCGACCGCCTTGTCCTGCTTTGCCCAGAAGGTGACGCCATCGGCAGAGCTGATCAGCTCGCGGAGGTTCGGCGGCTGGCCCATGATCTTCCCGACGAGAGCGCCCATCGGCGTCATCAGCTTCAGCATCGCGGTTGGCATGGCTCGCTTTGGCGCCTTCTTGCCCGAGACGCTCGCGACCGTCTCGATCAGGCCGCGCATCGTCGTGACCTCGGCGCCGAGGACGTATGACTGGCCGACCTCGCCCTTGTCGAGCGCCAGCAGGATGCCCGTTGCAACGTCCTCGACGTGGATCATGTTCATCCCGAGGTCCGGAAAGGCGATCAGGGGCATCTTGCCGTCGAGAAAGGAGTTGATCTGGGCGCCGAGCGCCGAGTGGTCGTCGGGGCCGTAGACGCCTCCGGGCTGAACGATCACGCATGGAAGGCCCTCGTCAGCGATCAGCCTCCTGGCGACCTGGTGTGCCTCGTACTTGGTCTGCTCGTAGTACGACGTGAACTCTTTGCCCGGGTGTTCGTAGCCCTCATCCACGATCTCGCCGTGGGTGTTTCCGAACGCGGCGACGGTGGATACGTAGACCAGCTTTGGCGTGCCGGCTGCCTTGGCGGCCTTGAGCACCCGCTCGGTGCCGAGGACGTTGGCCTCATACATGGCCCGGTGCTGGCTCTCGGGGATCCCGACCTCGTAGACCGCGGCCCCGTGGATGGCGCTGTCGCAGCCCTCGAGGCCGCGGGCGATCGCAGCGTCGTCGGCGAGGTCGCCCTCGATCAGCTCACACCCGAGCGACTGAAGCGCCGCTCCCTTCTGGGACGAACGCACGAGAGCGCGCACCTCGTCGCCACGAGCGCGCAGCTGAGCTGCGACGTGGTTTCCGATGAAACCGGTTCCCCCGGTGAGAAATACCTTCATACGCGTGAGCAGGTTATCCGCCATCACCGTTGCGGCGCATTGCTCGTTGGTTAGCCACATCGCCCACTAGCGCTAGGTAGATCGTCCAGTTCCGCCCCTGTGGGTTCGGGGAAATCGCGACCCGCCGATGGCAGGGTTGTGAACCCCGCCAAGTCCACTCGAGAGCTGGTCGCATTCGGCTCACTCCTGGGCCTTCCGCTCCTGGCGGCCATGGCAATCCTGCTCGGTGGTCCGGCGCCCGCCGGGCCTGCGACCGCGAATGCGGCCGTCGTCGTCGAGGCCGGGCAGCCGATCCAGGTTCTGGCCGACGCGGCCAAGGCCGAAGCCAAGGCCCAGGCAAAGGCGGCACGCAAGGCAAAGAACAAGCCCATCGCGGCCGTGGTCAACGCTGCCGGCGAGCCACTGAACGTCACCGACGAGTGCGAGGAGAACGTGGAACTAGCGGCCAAGCAGGGCCTCACGCTTCCGGACGGGTGGGGGATCCACTGTGTCGGCCCTGGCCTCGACTGGGAGGGCGGCTCGCACTGGGGCGTCACCTGCCCGTACACGGAGTGCCCAGAAGGTGCCGGTCCCTACGTCTCGATCTCAAATCCGAACTACTACGTCGTCGCCCACGAGCTCTGTCACGCCAACTTCGGCAACGACGAGCTGATGGCTGACTCATGCGCCGCCGAGCACGGCGCTTCGCTCGAAACCAGCCCGTACCAGTAGGCCGCCTTAGACTCATGGGGTGACGTCGAACGGCGCCGAGCCCACACCTGAGAGCGGCTCCGAAGCGGGGGTCCGCAACGCCCGCGCGCGCCAGCGTGCGATCGCGATCGGCGTCAGCGCCATCGCACCCCGCGAGGGCGAGGATGTGCTCGCCGAGCTCAAGGAGCTGCTGCGCACGGCAGGGGTGGCGACGGCTGGAGAGATGGTCCAGGTGCGCCCGTCCCCGGACCCGGATCGCTACTTCGGCCGCGGCAAGCTCGATGAGCTGAAGGCAGAGATCAAGCGAAGCGGGGCGAACGTGGTCGCGTGCGACGACGAGCTGCTTCCACGCCAGGAGCGAAACCTCGAGGCGGCGCTCGACGTTCCCGTGATCGACCGCACCGCGATCATCCTCGACATCTTCGCCGACCATGCCCATTCGGCCGAGGGCAAGCTTCAGGTCGAGCTTGCTCAGCTCGAATACAACCTCGCCCGCATGCGTGGCCTCTGGACCCACCTGGAGCGCCTCGGTGCCGGGCGCATGGACGGTGGTATCGGAACCAGGGGCCCTGGTGAGTCTCAGATCGAGACCGACCGCCGTCTCGCGCGCGATCGGATTTCAGCCCTGCGCCGGCGCCTGAAGGGCGTTGAGCAGAACCGCGGGGTGATGCGGGCCAAGCGCGAGAGCTCGGCCCTTCCCGCGGTCGCCCTCGCCGGGTACACCAACGCGGGTAAGTCGACGCTGCTCAACGCCCTCACCGGCGCTGAGGTCGGCGTGGGGGGCAGGCTGTTCCACACGCTCGATCCGACCACCCGTGCCTATGAACACGACGGACGGCAGTACCTCGTCACGGACACGGTCGGCTTCATCCGCAAGCTGCCCCACCAACTGGTCGAGGCGTTCATGGCGACGCTGGAGGAGACGCGACTCGCCGATCTCATCGTCCATGTCGTCGACGGTTCCGACTCTCCGGAGCAACGCGCCGGCGCGATCGGAGCTGCGGAGTCGGCGCTGGCCGAGATCGGCGCGGAGGATCAGCCGCGCATCCTCGTTCTCAACAAACTCGACCTGCTCGACGAGGACGCCCGGCGAGACCTGCTGCTGGCGCATCCCGACGCGATTGGCGTCTCCGCCGAGTCGGGCGAGGGAGTCGAGGAGCTTCGCAACAGCATCGAGGCCGCGTTCGCCGACACGCTCGAGGAGGTAGACCTGCTGGTCCCCTACGCCGAGGGCGGGCGGCTCTCCGAGCTATATGACCTCGCCGGGGATCTCGAGCGCGACGAGCGCTCAGACGGAGTTCTCGTCCACGCTCGCATCCCGCGCTCGCTCGTGCACCGCTTCGCCGAGTTCGCCGTCGATACGGCCGCCTGAGTTGGACCTGCGCTTTCAGCGCCTCTCGGATGCGGCTCGGGTGCCCACCAGAGCGCACGCCGAAGATGCCGGCCTCGACCTCTACGCCGCGGAGGCGGTGACCGTGCCTGCGGCTGGCGGGCGAATCGACGTCGGCACCGCAATCGCAGTCGAGATCCCGCCTGGCCACGCCGGTCTCGTGCTGCCGCGTTCGGGCAACGCCCGAAAGCACGGGATCACGCTCACCAACGCGCCCGGCCTCATCGACGCGGGCTATCGCGGCGAGCTGCGCGTGTTGGTTCTCAACACCGATCCGAGCGAGCCGTTCGAGATCGCGGTCGGCGACCGAATCGCCCAGCTCGTGGTCGTGGCGGTGGCAATCGCCGCGCCCGTCGAAACTGAATCCCTGGACGAGAGCGAGCGCGGGCAGCGCGGCTTCGGCTCCTCGGGCCTTTAGGCGGCGCTGCTGCCTAACGCTGGCTGGCGGCAACCGCGCTGGCGTGTGCGGCGGCCTCCAGGCGGTCATCGAGCGGTTGGAGCTCGGGCGCTGAGCCCTGTGTATGCGCCAGTGCCTGGGCGATCAGGTGGTCGGCCAGCTCAGCGTTCTTGGGAAGCAGCGGACCGTGGATGTAGGTGCCGAGGACACGCCCGGCGCGAACGCCCTCGAAGCCATCCCTGCCGTTGTTGCCGTGCCCGCGAATTACGCGTCCGAGCGGGTCGACGCCGGGGCCCAGATGGGTGCGCCCGCCATGGTTCTCAAAGCCGGCGATCTCGAGCATGCTGCCCTCGCCGAGATCGGCCTCGATCGTCACGTTGCCGATCAGCCGCGGACCATCCTCGCGAACGGTCTCAAGGTCAATGAGCCCGAGGCCCTCGATGCGTTGGTCGGCAAGCTGGTAGCTGTGACCGAGCAGCTGATAGCCGCCGCAAACGGCCAGCAGCGCGGCGCCGCCCTCGAGCGCGGCGGCGATCGCCGCGCGCTTGGTCTCGCGCATGTCGGCCGCGACCAGCTGCTGGTCTCGGTCCTGCCCGCCACCGATATAGAGCAGGTCGTGGGCGTCGGGGTCAAAGCTCTCGCCGGGACCCGCGGCTGCCTGCTCGTACTCGATCCCGCGCCATTCGCAGCGGCGACGTAGGAACAGCAGGTTGCCGCGGTCGGCGTAGATGTTCATCTGCTCTGGATAGAGCGCGAGCAGGCGGAGTCTCACCGTCCGGCCTCCATGACGCAGACGACCGAGCCGACGTGATCCGCGGTGGCGGGAATGGGAATGCGTTCGCGTGGCACAAGCCCGTGGCGAGCCGCTTCGATCTCCAGCTCGCCCGCGTCGAGCGTGTCGAGCCGAACGGCTTCGGTGCGCTCGTCGAGCTGACCGGCTGGCGAGACGGCCTGGCGCAGGCGGCGCACCTCAAGACCCCCTGCGACATCGGCGACCTCGATCGGCAGGCTCGAATAGACCCAGCCGTCGATCTCGCGAACGTCCGGGAGGGGAGGGGACCCCGTCATCTGGCCCGAAATCGCCTCGGCGTCCAGGAGCGCGGCCGCAAAGGTTCCCGCGGGCTTGAGATGCTCGGAAACGCAGGCGAGCATCCCCGCGCGCCCACCGGGTCCGCCGAGGATGTGGGCGAACTGCATCGGGGCGACGACCGCGGCGAAATGCCGATCCAGCGCGAAGGAGCGCGCGTCAGCCACAACGGTTTCGATCTCCACTGCGCTGCTGCGGGCTCGTTCAGCCATCGCTTCGAGCAGGGACGCGGAGGAGTCCAGCGCGACGGTCTCGTGACCGTGGGCTGCAAGCTCAAGCGCTACCCGCCCGGTGCCGGCTCCGAGTTCGAGCACCGGGCCCGCCGCTTCAGCCGCGATCTGCTCCCAGATCGCGAGGTCAGCGGCGTAGGCACCGCACTCCACGTCGTGCCAGATCGCGTCGGCGGTCAACGCCAGAACTCCTGCGCCAACCCTCGTGAGGCAAGCATCGTTCGCAGCTCGATCAGCGCCGTGTAGGTGGGCAGGGCATAGAGGGCCCCGGGCGCGCTCGCAACAGCATGGTCGAAGCTCGACGCAATTGACTCCTCAACCGTGATGGTCTGTGGATCGATGCCGGCGTATTTGAGCCGCAGGGCCATCTCGGGGGCCCTGGTCCCGGCGCAATGGACGCTGCGCGCGGCGCCCGCCAGCAGTTCGAAGTCAGCGTCCCAGACCCAGGAGACGTCCCGCCCATCAGCGATTCGGTCGTTGAGGGCCAGCCAGAGGTCGAGCCCATCGCCCGCGCCCGCCTCGAGGCGCAGCGTGCGCAGGACCTCGTTGGTGCCTGCGGGATTTTTGATCAGCAGGATCGAAGCCGGCGTTCCGCCGATGTCGATCGTCTCAACCCGGCCAAAGGCCGCCTCGACCTTCGAAAGTGCCTCGCCGGCGCGCTTGAGACCGACCCCAAGGCGCAGAGCGGCGGACAGGGCCGCGAGGGCGTTGTAGACGTTGTAGAGCCCTGGCAGCGGGAGATCGAGCTCCAGCTCTCCCTCCGGGGTGCGGATGCGACTGCGGGAGCCGCTCATTCCGCGCAGGTCGATCTCAATCGCCGCGACGTCGGGCGTCGGGCGTCGGGCGTCGCAGTTGGGGCATTCGTAGTGCCCGAGATGACCGACGAACGCTCGGGCGTAGTCGTAGGGGTGCCCGCAGCGGCGACAGTGCTTGGCGTCGTGGGCATGCTGGAGCTCGGCGAGCGCGACCGAGGGGTCCTCGATTCCGAAGTAGGTGACTCCCGGGCGGGCAGCGAGCTCACGGTCGCGTCCGAGGTCGGCGATCAACGGGTCGTCGGCGTTGAGAACGAAGCCGCTCCGACCCGCCCGCGCGTTGACCATCTCGGCCCAGTCGTCGGCGAGTAGCTCGAGCTCGCCGTAACGGTCGAGCTGATCGCGAAAGAGGTTGGCGAGCACCACGAGCTTCGGCTCGAGCTCGCCGACGATTCGCGGCAGCCAGGCCTCGTCGACCTCGAACAGGCCCTCGGTGCCGGTCTGCTCGAGGAGCGCCGTTGCGACTCCCCACGTCATGTTGGACCCCGCACGGTTGTGCACCGGCGTGCGGTCGTCGGCCCGCAGCGCCGCGGCGAGCATTCCGGCGGTCGTCGTCTTGCCGTTCGTGGCGCTGATCACGGTTGCACCGTCGGTGAGCTGCTCTCCGAGACGCGCGATCGCGTCGCCTTGCAGTCGCAGGAGGACCCGGCCCGGCAGGGTGGTGCCGCCGCCGCGCCCGGTGCGGCGGCTCATCGCCCCGATGCCCCTCGCGAGGGCGACCTTTGCGCCGAGGCCGGCGCCGCGACGGCGACTCACGCTGGGACGAGCACGCGAAGCGCTCGTGGCAGCAGCGTCACGGTTGCCGGGAGATCCGCGGCGTGATCTCCGTCCGCGTACACCGCAAAGGGGCGGTCGGCCTCGATCACGACCTCCCGAGCCCGGTGCATGGTGGCCTCGGGTAGGTCCACGTGGGTGCCGTGTCGGACCCTCGGGAGGACCTTGGTGAGAAAGCGCATCTTGCTCATCTCGGCGAGCGAGACAACGTCGAGTAGGCCATCGTCAAGTTCGGCGTTGGGTGCGGCGTACATGCCGCCGCCGTAGGCCTTGTTGTTCGCGGCGCCGACCGAATAGCCGCGTATCTGCACCTCGCGACCGTCGAGTGTGAGCTTGAAAGTCGCCGGTCGCCAGCCGGCCAGCGCCTTCAGGGCGGCGTAGAGATAAACCAGCTGACCGCGGACCAGCCTCGCCTCATTTGCGATCCGGTTTGCGTCCGAATCAAAGCCGCAGCTCGCGATTCCGAGGAAGCGGTTGTCGTTGATCACGCCAACGTCGATCTCCCGCACGTTCGCACCGGCCACCACGGCCGCCGCGCCCTCGGGGTCCGTTGGGATTCCGAGCACACGGGCGAGATCGTTACCGCGTCCGCCGGGGAGCACGCCAAGCGTCGCGCCGGTGTTCGCAAGCACGCCGCCGACCTGGCCGACCAGACCGTCACCGCTGAGCACGAGCGTCGTCTCGCCCGCCGCGGCCGCATCACGCGCCTCGGCGCAGCCGTGCTCGACGCTGGTCGTCAGCACGCGCCGATAGTCGAGCCCGTGGCCGTCGAGCGCCCGTTCGAAGTGCGGCAGCAGCCCGGGCGTCGAGCCCCCACCCGCGGACGGGTTGACGAGCAACAGGAAACGGCGCTGGTCGGACATGCGGCGCCAGCCTATCCCGGCGCAGAGCGGCCCACGAACCAGGTTCCCCGCGCAGCGCCGCCACTTTCAACTTTCGCGATCCCGCGTCGAGCGAAGCCTCGCTCGAGAACCGCCTCGGGCGTATAGAAGGGCGTGGCGGAGCCGCTTGTCGCGACCACGATGGCGTAACCGCCAGGCGCGAGGACTCGTGCGATCTCGCCGAAGAACGGCGGCATGTTGACCTGCGTGACGAGGTCGAAATGTCCGTCGGGGTAGGGGAGGGCCGACGCATCAGCGACCTTGAACGCGATCCGGCCCTCGGGATCGAGCTCAACCTTCGCCCGTGCGGCCCGGATCATCTCCTCCGAGAGATCCACGCCTCGCACCCGCGCCTGGGGGAACTCGCGGGCCAAAAACAGGGCACCTGCGCCGGTTCCGGTGCCGACGTCCAAAACGCGCTCAGGTACCGGGCGCACCCGTTCGCAGGCCGCTGCCAAAGCCGCAAGATGATCGGGCGACCCAGCGCTCGTGCGATCGTCCCAGCCGGTGGCCAGGTTGTCGAAGAAGCCCTGGACCGGCCGTCGCACCACGGGCCAGAGCCATGGGGCGCGCGCGACGATCGCGCTCACGGATCGGCCAATCAGGCGTGTGCGGGTCGGGATCTCGCTGCGCGGCTCGCTCACCGCACGCATGATCGCAAGCGCGCTCGCCGCTTTGCCTTCATCTGCCTGGGCGTCTGTAGGCTGAGCGCCGATGAGTGCCGCCGGTCCGATCCGTGCCACCGCCGTGCTCGTCGCGCTGCTCGCGGCCTTCCTGCTCGCGGCCTGCGGCGACGACGAGCCCGCCTCAACCTCGACCACCGCGACGACCGCCGAGGGCGAGTGTGCTGAGGTCGACGCGCCCGAGCCGAAGGACGTGAGCTTCCAGAAGGCTGAGAAGGTGCTCGAGCCAGGCCAGCCTGCGACCGCGACCGTCGAGACGAGCTGCGGGAGCTTCACTATCGAACTGGACACCGAGAACTCCCCGAAGACCTCCAACTCGTTTGCCTTTCTCGCCGAGCAGGGCCTGTTCGACGGCACGACCTTTCACCGGATCGTGCCCGGCTTCGTGATTCAGGGTGGCGATCCGCTGGGCAATGGCCAGGGTGGAGCGGGCTATTCGATCACCGAGGCTCCACCGCAGGACACGACCTACAAGACCGGACTCGTTGCCATGGCAAAGACCGAGGTCCAGCCACCCGGCACATCGCAGAGCCAGTTCTTCGTCGTGACGGCACCGGCTGACGCAGGCCTGCCGCCCGATTACGCCGTGCTCGGCGAGGTGACCGAGGGCATGGAAACGGTCGACGCCATCGCCGAGCTCGGTGACCCGAGCGATCCAACGGGAGCACCTACCCAGACGGTGACCATCGAGAAGGTCACGGTCGACGCTGGCTGAGGCCGGTCGTGCGGTGACGAAGATCGAAATCGGCGACCGGGCCCCCGAGTTCGAGCTCGAGTCGAGTGGCGGGAGGCTCGACCGCTTGTCCGATCACCGCGGACGCTGGGTGATCCTGGCGTTCTATCCGGGGGATTTCACCCCCATCTGCACGCGCCAGTTCTGCTCCTATCGCGACGGGGCGGACCGGCTGGATGAGCTCAAGGCGGATGTGATCGGGATCTCACCGCAGTCGGTTTCCTCCCACGAGCGCTTCGCTGCGGAGCATCACCTCACCGTTCCGCTGCTGGCGGATACCGACCACGAGACGGCCCGCGCCTACGGCGTCGTCGCCCCGGGAGGACTGGTACGCCGCTCGATCTTCATCGTCGATCCGGATGGGATCGTCCGCTATCGCCACGTCGCGCTGCTGGGACTCCGCTACCGAGATGTGAAGCGACTCGGGCAGGCGCTCGAGTTCGCCCGCGCATCAGCCGCGTGAGCGCCGAGGTGACTCCGCTCGAGCTCGAGATCAACGGCCGCCTGCTCGCGGGCGAGATCAGCGGGGAGGAGGGGGGCCCTCCGATCGCGCTTCTCCACGGGCTCACCGCGACCCGGCGATACGTGGTCCACGGCTCGCGGGCGCTGGCGCGCTCGGGCATGCGCACGATCGCCTACGACGCCCGTGGTCACGGCGAGTCGGACCCGGCGCCGGGCGAGGGTGGGTATTCCTACGATGAGCTCGCCGCTGATCTCAGCGCCCTTCTCGACGACCGGTCGCCGGGGCGCCGATGTGTTCTCGCCGGTCACTCGATGGGTGCGCACACGCTCACCGCGTTCACCCTCGCCAATCCGGATCGCGTCGCCGCGATCGTCGCTATCGGACCGACCTGGCTGGGTGGACGGATCGCCGACGAGAGCTTGCGCTACTGGAATGCGCTGGCCGATGGCCTCGAGCGAGACGGCGTTGACGGCTTCGTCGAGGCCCTCGACCACGACCTCGATCCCGAGTGGCGCGAGACGATCCTGCGGATCACTCGCGAACGGCTCTCGCGTCATCTGCATCCCGACGCGATCGCACAGGCGCTACGCGCGGTTCCGGCGTCGCGGCCGTTCGAGGATCTCGCGGAGCTTGAGTCCCTCGAGGTTCCGGCGCTCGTCGTCGCCAGCCACGACGATGCCGATCCGGGCCATCCGTATGCGGCCGCCGTGGCATGGGCCGAGCGCCTGCCCCACGCGACCCTGATCAGTGAGGAGCCGGGGGCATCGCCGTTGGCGTGGCAGGGCGGCCGTCTCTCGCGGGCGATCGCGGGCTTCTGCGAGGAGCCGGCGGTCGTCGAGCGACTCAGCGACTAGGCCGGTCGCGGAGGCGATAGACGAGGCGCAGGCCCGACCAGGTCTCATCGATCGCGCAGACCTTGTTGTCGACGAGCCCACCGGCGAGCGCCAACGCTCGGACGTCGTCCTCGCTGATGTCGGTGGCGACGCCGGAGGCGCGCTTGGGCCAGGCGATCCAGAGGCCCCCGTCGGGAAAGATCGCGGCGGCGAGGGCGTCGAGACGCCGTTCGAGGCGCGCGCGGCGCTCGAAGAAGGCGACGACGACATCGGCGGAGCCCGAGAGGCGTGTCTTGATCCGCACGCCAGCGGGCAGCTCGCCCAGGGTCTCGGCAAAATCAGCGGGCGCGGCGAGAAAAGCAACGACGCTGTCGGGCTTGATCCCGAGCTTCTGCGGCAGCGGCGTCGCGGAGTATCCGGCCACGGCCTCACCCTATGCTGTGCCTGTGGTCGACGACGGTCCGGCAGTTCACTACACCGCGGTAACGCCCGGCACGCCCGTCTACGCGTCGGATGAGACGCAGGTGGGCACGGTCGACCAGATGGTCGACAACTACCGCGAGCACATTCTCGATGGATTCGTCATCCGAACCGAGGACAGCGAGTTGAGGTTTGTAGATGCACCCGAGGTTGCGCGTACCGCCGAGCGCGGCGTGACGCTGACAATCACCCCGGCCGAGGTCGGAACGCTACCGCCGCCGGAGTCCGGTGCAGGCAACTTTCGGCCGAACGTGCAGACCGGACGGATCGGGCGTCTATTTGGTCGCTCCTGGAAACGCGATTAGCGGCGATTGGCGAGGGGTACAGGCGCGCCGATGAAGGCCGAGGCAAGAGTTGACTTTTCGCTTCCGGCCCTGGCCGAGAATGTGGCCCTGGTTCGCCACGTCCTGGCCGGCCTCGCCGAGGCGCTGGAGATGCAGCCAGCCGAGATCGCCGACCTCAAAACGGTGGTCACCGAGGCATGCATGAACGCGGTCGTGCACGCCTACAAGCCCGATCAGCCCGGTCTGCTCGAGGTCGAGGCGTGGCCTGAGGGCGAGAACCTGCAGGTCACGGTCCGCGATTTCGGCGTGGGCATCAGGCCGCTTGCCGACGTCGAGCACCGCAGCCTGCGTCTCGGGCTGCCGCTCATCGCCGCCCTCACTTCGAGCTTTGAGCTGAGCGGCACGCCGGGTACCGGCACCCAGGTGCGGATGCGGGTTCCGTTCATCACGCCGGTGACGAACGGCAACGGGAGCGAGCCACCGGTAGCCGAGGAAACGCGTATTCGCCTTCCCAGCGGCGAGCTACTCGCCCCGGTGCTCTCGCGGGTCATCTCGATGTTCGCGACCCGTGCCAATCTCTCGGTCGACGAGCTTTCCGACGCGGTGCTTCTCAGCGACGCGATCTCGGCGAGCGGTACCGAGGGCTTCCTCGACGAGACGGCGCGTATCGCGATCCGCGAAGAGGCCGGTTCGTTCGAGGTTCGAGTCGGCCCGCTTGCCATCGGCGGCGGGCAGCGTCTGATCGACGGCCTGCGGATCCCGGAGCTCGATGCGTCACTTGAAGGCCTCGCCGAGGAGATCCGCGTCGATCCGATGGGCGCCGATCAGGAACTGCTCGCGATCCGTATCGGCCGTACGCCGCACGCCACTGAGTCCTGAGCTGTTTCGCTAGCCGGCCTCGCTGGTGGCGTCGCGCAGCTTGCTGAGGGCGCGTCGCAGGATTCGCGAGACGTGCATCTGCGAGTAGCCGACGCGCTCCGCGATCTTCGACTGTGTGAGGTCCTCAGCGAAGCGAAGCTGGAGGACCTCACGCTCGATCTCGTCCAGAACGCCGGCCCCGGCGTCGATCGCCTCGCGGTCCTCAACCAGCTCGAAGCCAGGGTCATCACCACCGATGCGCTCGGCCATCGGCGCCTCGTCTCCGGGTTCAGAGCCGGCCGTCGGCTGATCCAGCGACATCGTCCGGCGTGCGACGGTGGCCTCGAACGTCTCGAGCACGTCTGACTCAGAGACCTCGAGGAACTCGGCGATTTCCGCCACCGTGGGCGATCGCTCGAGTTCGTGGCTGAGCTTCGTGATTGCGCCCTCGACGGCGCGGATGCTCTCCTGAAGACCGCGCGGAACGCGGAGGGTCCAAACCCGGTCGCGAAAGTGCCGGCGCAGCTCGCCGAGGATCGTCGGACCGGCAAACGCGGCAAAGGGAACGCCGCGTTCGGGATTGAAGCGCTCCAGTGCAGAGACGAGTCCGAGGCTTGCCACCTGGATCAGGTCGTCGCTCGGCTCGACACCTCCGCTGTATCGCATGGCGAGACTGCGAGCGAACGGCAAAAAGCGCCGGACGATCTCCTCGCGTGCATGTTCGTCACGGGTGATCGCGTACTCGGCGAGGAGGTCCTCCTCCGACTTCAGCGCATCCTTCGGGCCGCCGGGCGAAGGCAGATCCCCGGGTCGTCGGCGCGGTCGCGGTGGGCGGCGAGGCATGCTCATCGGCCAGCGCACGATAGTGCCGTCTCGGGTCCAAACAAAGGACGAGGACCCAGGTGGGGGGTGACCTGGGCCCTCGATGAAAAGCCCCGCCACGTGACGCGCAAGGCCGTACTTCGACGCTACCCGCCGAAACATCGGCCAAAACGCCGCCCAAACAGCCGTAATCCGCCGCCCAACCGCGTCCAACCCCCAGTCGAGTGACGCGCCAACCACCCATAGAGGGGTCAGCACGTCACTCGACCGGGAATTTGGGACCGGGGCCCGAATCCAACGCTCGATAACCCTTCTTATGTCAACTCACTCAGGCCGGAACCGCCGAAAGGCGCCGCGGGTACCGGGAGTCCTGCCATCCACCGTCGAATGACGCGTAAGCCCCCGTATGGGTGGATAATCGCGGCACTGGACAGCGAAATCCGGGCCTTCGGGCGAGCGCGACGAAGCACTAACGCGCTCATCCCTACCCAGCCAGACGCGGCCGAGTTCGCCAGGGGCTCACGGCTTGCGGCGGCGCTCGCGGCGGATGAGCCGCTTGTACGGCTCGAAGTCCACCTCGATCGTGTGGCGCTTCGAGTTCACATAACGCTTTCGCATCGCCTCCCTGTCGGCGGCGATCCGCTTGCGCATCTCCTCCGGCGACGGCAACGACGTCTTGCCCTCGAGCACGTCGGCGATCCACTCCGACTGCAGCTCTGCGAGCGGCATGATCGCGCCAAGTGGCTGTAGGAGGCCGACGAAGTAAAGGCCCCTGTGCTCGGGGCTGAACACGTAGCGATAGAGCGGCACCTGGTTGTCGGGCGCTGAGAAGACCTCCGGGGCCAAGAATGGAAACGTGATCCGATATCCGGTGCAGTAGACGATGAGGTCGATCTCCTCGGTCGAACCGTCTGTAAACCGCACCTCGCGACCGCCGGTGAACTCAGCAATGTTGGGCTTGACCGTGATCGCTCCATGACCGAGTCGCGGCAACAGATCCGATGAAACGGTCGGATGCGCCTCGCCGATGCGGTGATCGGGCTGCGGCAGCCCGTAGTCGGTCGGCTCACCGACTGCCGACCTGATCTTGCGCCCCAACAACAGCACGGCCAGACGCGGCGGAATGCGCGAGAGGATGCCGCCGCCGAGCTCGTCCGTCGGCTTGCCTGCCAGATACTTCGGAACGATCCAAGCGCCGCGACGCATCGCGAGGAACGTGCGTTTCGCGGTGCGTGAAGCCTCGACCGCGATGTCGGTGGCGGAGTTGCCGATCCCGAGGACCAACACGCGCTTGCCGTCGAGCACGTCGGGTGTCTTGTAGTCGTGAACGTGGATCTGCTCGCCCTTGAATTCGTCCTGGCCCAAGAACGCGGGCTCGGGCAAGCGAGCGTCCCAGTGATGGCCGTTGGCGACAACCACGTCGGTGTAGAGCTCCGCGCCCTCCAGTCCGCTGTCAAGCTCCCGCCAGCTGACCTTCCAGGCCCCGTCCACGGGCTCGACGCTGGTTACCTCGGTGCGAAAGCGGATTCGGTCGCGAAACCCGAAAGTATCGACGTAGTCGTCGAAGTAGTCAGCGATCTCCTGGTGGCTCGGATAGTCCGGGTAGGAGTCCGGCATCGGGTGGGTCGCGTACTCCATCATCCGCCGCGACGTGTTGATGTGAAGCGAGCGATAGGCCGAGGACATCCCGTTGTCGTTCATGTAGCGCCAGTTGCCGCCCACCTGCGAGCCCATCTCGAAGCAGTCGAACGCGATCCCGCGGGCATGAAGCACCTGGCAGCTCGCGATTCCGGACGAGCCGGCGCCAATCACGCACACGCTGCGTTCCGAGTCGCTCAAGTCAGTTAAGCGAGGGGTCGTCGGGCATCCGCGCCAGCAGGGCGAACTGACCACCCTTGCGGGCTAGGACCTCATGCCAGAGCGCCTCTGGGTCATCGGGGAAGAGCTCGCTCGGCAGCGGTGGCTCGACGATCCAGGAGTCCTCGGCCAGCTCGGTCTCGAGCTGTCCCGCCCCCCAGCCTGAGTAGCCGGCGTACACACGTCCGCGCCTGATCGCCTGCACGAGCGTGTCCTGATCGGTGTCGGCGGCGACGAAGCCCACGTCAGCGGCGACGATCCAGGCAGCGACCTCGGGATCGCTGAACTCCGCGAGCACCACGAGCGCCTGCGGTTGAACCGGTCCTCCCACAAACACAGGTTCCCCGTCCGCGAGGTCCGAGAGCTCGGGCGCCACCTCGGAGACCTCGGTCTCCGATGGGCGATTGAGGACGACCCCCATCGCCCCATCATCTCCGTGCTCGGTGATCAGGACGACCGACCTCGCGAAGTTGGGGTCGACGAGGGCCGGCGACGCGATCAGCAATCGCCCGCGAAGGGATCCCTCAGGGTCAATTCCCGCCATGGGGAGATTCTGCCCGCTCGGTAACCTCGGTGACATCGTGATCCGCGATGTGAACGAAGCAGAGTTCATGGCACAGGTCGTCGAACGGTCGCGTGAGCTGCCCGTCGTCGTCGACTTCTGGGCCGAGTGGTGCGGCCCGTGTCGTCAGCTCGGACCCGCGCTGGAAGGCGCGATCGGCAAACGCGACGGCAAGGTCGAGCTCGCCAAGGTCGACGTCGATGCGAACCAGTCGCTCGCCTCATCGTTTGGCGTTCAGGGCATACCGGCGGTCAAGGCATTTCGCGATGGAAAGGTCGTCGCGGAGTTCACCGGCGCGATCCCGCCGGCGCAGATCGAGAAGTTCCTGGACACCCTCGTCCCCTCCCCCGCCGACGAGCTTGCTGCGGCCGGAGATGAGGACTCACTGCGCAAGGCGCTGGAGATCGATCCCCGCCACTCAGCCGCCGCGACTTCGCTCGGCAAGCTGCTTCTCGGTCGCGGCGACCATGAGGGCGCGCGCTCGGTGCTCGAGCCTCTCGTCGGCGACTTCGTCGCAGAGGGTCTCGTCGCGCGGGCAACACTCGAGGGCACCAACGGCGACCTCGCTGACGAGACGCGCTCCGGGCTCGAGAACGCCTTTGCCGCCTGGGATGCGGGCGATCCCGAGACAGCGCTCGACGGGCTTCAGGAAGTCTTCGCGACCGAAGGCGACGGCGATCGGCGCGATCTGATCCGCAAGGTGATGGTGGCGATCTTCACCGAGCTCGGCCCTGACCATCCGCTCGCGCGCGAGCATCGCCGCAGGCTCGCGGCGGCGCTGAACTAGGCCGATCCGGGCTCCGGCCCGTAGTCACAGAAATGGATCCGATCAGTGGCGCAGATGTCCCGGTGGCCTTCGCCGCCGGCCTTGTCTCATTCGTTTCGCCATGCGTGTTGCCTCTGGTCCCCGGCTACCTCTCCGCGGTTACGGGCGTCAGCATCAACGAGTTCGAGGGTGCTGATTGGCGTCGGGTACTTGGACCCAGCCTGCTGTTCATCGCTTCGTTTTCGGTCGTGTTCATCCTGCTTGGACTGACCGCGACGGCGCTCGGAGAGGGACTGCAGGACAACCAGGAGCTGCTGACCAACATCGGCGCGGTGATGCTGATCGTCATGGGCGTTCTTTTCATCGGCGCGACGTTCATCGACCGCCTCAATCGTGAATGGCACGTTGATGCGTTGCTCGCACGCGCCGGCAAGGGTGGTCCGATCGTTGCTGGTGCCGCATTCTCGATCGCCTGGACGCCCTGTACCGGGCCGGCGCTTGGGGGCATCCTCACGCTCGCAGGCATCCAGGGCGAGGCGCTTCACGGCGCCTTCTTGCTCGCCGTCTACTCCCTCGGCCTGGCGATCCCGTTTTTGATCACGGCCCTGGCGTTCTCACGAGCGACGACAGCGTTCGCGCTCATCAAGCGCCATTACAGCGCGATCGTGGGCGTGGGAGGCGGGATCCTGATCGCGATGGGGATCCTGATCCTGACCGGTGGCTTCACCCAGCTGAACATCTGGGCGCAGGAGCTGACCAGCGAGCTCGGCCTCAACCTGTAGTCAGACCCGCGGCGACCGATGTCGCCGCGGGCTGACGAGCGGGCTAGTAAACGATGTGGAAGTGCAGGCGCTTCGCTGCAATCAACTTGCCGGCGGCGCCGTTGAAATCCCCGGTGCCCCCAACGATGTTGAGGCGGTTGTCGCCGGGTCCGATGTTGCCGTTAACGAATAGCGACCCCTCGCCGGCGAGCTTGCCGTTGAGGTTGATGACCGCCCGGCACTTGATCTTCTCGCCGCCAAAATGACAGCGAACGCGATCGTTGCCTACCTGCACGTTTGTTCCTGGCGCAAACAGCGCCTCATGAAGGCGAAACGAGTCCCGGTCCCCCCGCGACGAGACCTCCTTGGTCTCCACGCTGAAGTGACTCTCAACCCGCGCTGATGCGGGGACGGCCGAAACGATGAGCGCAGCGGCAGCCGCACACGCCACGAGACAGATACGACGCATCGATTCTCTCCTCTGTCCGTGCCAGGCCAGGGCCCGACTCTTGCCTGTTACCTCGACCCCCTCGCCAAACCTATCCGCACCGTCGGCGGATGCCAGGCTCTGTCCAGCGGCTGCCGTCCGGACGTCTAGACGGGCGGTGTAACCGCCGGCACGTCCGTGCCGACGCCCACCTCAAGCGGAGTACCGATCGCTTCGGTCTCCTCGAGGCCCTCGCCGTCTGAGTCACGTGAGCAGACGATGCGAAAGCGGCCGGTGCCTAGATCAGCGTCGCCGACGATCGGCAGCCCACGGATCTCCTCCCAGCCGAGTCGCTCGATCTCAAAGGGGTTCATCCGGACCTCTGAAGCCGGCCACGGGCAGCTCGAGTTGTGTTGATCGATCGCCTTGGAGATCGCTTCGAGGTTCTTCGCTTCCGGGCCCATGTCCGAAAACTCTAGTCGTCGGTTGAGTCCTCGCTGGACTCTTCGTGGTCGGCCTCGCCGCCCTCGTCACCGCGGAAGGCTTCAGGCTGACCGGCGAGGTGGCTCGGATCGGGGCCCGAGTCACCGTGTGAAGCGTGTTCGATCAGCTCACGCTCAGCCTCCTCGAAGCCCTCCGCCTCGCCGCCTCCGCCTTCGGTTACGGCCCGCTGCTCCTCGCGGCGACGTTCCTCGAGCGAGAGATGCTCATCTTCTTCCAAGACACGCTCCTTGAAGTCGTGGATGCCCTGCACGCCGACTTTACCTAGCGGCGTAAGATCGCCGCATGAGCTCTGATCGTCTCACGGGCCTCGACTCCTCGTTCTTGCATCTCGAGCGCGGCCCGGCCCACATGCACGTCGCGTCAACGACCCTCTTCGAGGGCCCTGCTCCCAGCTACGACGAGTTCCGCGAACACATCGAGTCGCGGCTTCATCTCGTCCCCCGTTTCCGGCAGAAGCTGCGCTTCGTGCCGCTTGGCCAGGGCCGGCCGAAGTGGATCGACGATCCACGTTTCAACCTCAGCTACCACGTGCGCCACACCGCTTTGCCGGCTCCAGGCGGCGAGGACGAGCTGCGGACGCTCGCGGCGCGCGTCTTCTCACAGCGTTTGGACCGCTCCAAGCCCCTCTGGGAGATGTGGTTGGTCGACGGCGTCGAGCGCGACCGCTTCGCAATCGTCGCAAAAACCCACCACTGCCTCGTCGACGGTGTTTCGGGGGTTGACATAACGACGGTTCTCTTCGACACCGCGGCTGAGCCCTCCCCTTCCGGGCCGGCGCCGGACTGGTTGCCGCGGCCCGAGCCGACCAATGCTCAGGTGCTCGGCGAAGCGTTGCTCGAGCGCGCGACCGAGCCGGCGGAGGTTGCGCGCGGTGTCCGCGCAGTGTTCGCGGGACCGCGTCGTGCTGCGAGAGCCGCCGTCGAGGGCCTCGAGGCCGCGGGAACCTTCGCGCGAACCGGCCTAGGCGCCCCCTCGTCCCCTTTCAACGTCCCGATCGGTCCGTACCGGCGCTTTGCCTGGGTGGAGGCGAAGCTCGAGGACCTCAAGCGGATCAAGGACGAACACGGCGGCACCGTCAACGACGTCGTCCTTGCCGCCGTCTCGGGCGCGCTCGGGCGCTATCTGCGGGCTCACGGCCATGCGATTCAGGATCTCGAACTGCGGGCGATGGTGCCGATCAGCGTTCGTGCCGACAATGAGCACGGAGCCCTTGGTAATCGTGTCTCCTCCTACATTGCGCCGCTACCGATCGGCATCGAGGACCCGGTGGAACGCCTACGCGCGGTAAGCGCGACGATGGGTGACCTCAAGCAGTCAAAGCAGGCCGTCGGCGCGACGCTGATGACCGAGCTGGCCGACTTCGCGCCGCCGACGATCGTCGGTCAGGCAGCCCGGCTGCAGTCACGCCAGCGCTTTTTCAACATGGTCGTGACCAATGTTCCCGGACCCCAGTTTCCGCTCTATCTGATGGGCCGCCGCCTTCAGCGGGTGATCCCGATGGTTCCACTGGCCAAGCGCCAGGCGGTGTGCTTCGGGATCATGAGCTACGACGGCAGGGTCGACTTCGGGCTCATCGGCGACTTCGACGCGCTCCCGGATCTGGACGCGCTGGCCGGCGATCTCGAGGCCTCGCTGGAAGAGCTCGGTGCAACCGCGCCGCCACCCAAGAGGGAGCGCCGCAGGACTGCGGCCAAGTCGAAGGCCCCGACTACCGGCTGACGGTCAGCGACGAGCGCTCAATCCCGGCGGCGCGCCAGCGCTCCCGGTCGCCTAACGCCAAGACGAGGGCGAGATCCTCGGGGCGACCCGCGTCGTAGGCCGATCCGCCGTCCGGGTCGCGGTAGCCCGGGTGCACGATCCATTCGGTCGTCCCGGAGAGCGCGCGGGCGCCGGAGAGCCAGCGGTCGATCTCGAGCGGGAGGGCGGCGTGATGTTCGAACATGCGCCCGACGAGCCGATCTGTCGTTCGGACGCCGTCTCGGCGCAACTGCGCGCGATGTGGCGGATTGATCGAGCGCACAGGTATATCGAGCTCGAGAGCGACCGCGGTGACCACGCCAGCCATGCGCGGTTCGACGTGGCTGTGGCGGTGGCCGTCGATAAAAGCCGGGGGGCGGCTGAACAGGGCGTCGAACCGGCGCACCTGGTCGGCAATCGAGCTCCCGGGCTCAAGATGGAGGCCCACGGCCACGGCGGTCGCGCCCAGGGGATCGGGATCGAGCTCGCGTGCGGCCATCACCGACACACGGTCGATCGCGCCGGCGCTTGCGGCGAGGACTATCCCCGCGTCATAGGCGGGTCGGTAGCCGTAATCGTCGGCGGTGATGACCAGAGTCGATTCTTCACCGCTCGTCACGGATGAATCATCGCGGAGGTGGACGCGGTGCCGTCCGCCGGCCCACTATTCTGCCCCGGTGCGAAGCGCGCTGGGGGTAGCGTGCGAGTCCTATGAATCTCGTGGCCGCCCCACCAAGCGGCCCCCAGGAAGGAATCACTCAGTTGACTAAGGCAAGAATGCCGCGCCTGCTTGGTGCAGCGGCGGCACTGGTAGCTCTCACCGTTTCCGGCGCAGCCGCCAGCGCTACGGCGAGCGACTCAGAGAAGGCCCACGCAGCGGTCATCAAGATGAAGCAGGACGGCAAGCTCCTCTATTTCGACGGCCCCAAGACGGTCCGCGAGGGCGAGGTTCTGAAGATCAAGAACGCGACCGACCCCGCCAAGGTGGGGCCGCACACCTTCTCGCTCGTTCGCAAGAAGGACATTCCGACCAAGCCCTCTGCGATCAAGGACTGCGCTAGGAAGTTCGCGGCGATCTGCGGAGCGATCATCGAGTGGCATGAGGTCGACCTTCAAAGCGGCGTGGTCGGCCGCAACCCGGTTGAGGTCGGCGACGCCGGCTGGGACCGCGAGGGCACTCTCAAGCGCACGGGTGACTCTTGGGTCTCCGAGAAGGAAGGCCAGACCTTCAAGCAGAAGGTCTCCGCTGGATCCGGTGAGACGCTGCGCTACTTCTGCGCTGTCCACCCGGAGATGGCCGGCTCGGTCAAGGTCACGGACTAACCACGTCATTGACCTCTGATCCGCGCGAGCGGGAGCGGCGGCTTTCCCGCCGCTCCCTTCTCGCGGCGGGTACCGCGGGCGCTCTGGCGGCGACGCTGCCGGGGCGTCCGCTCTCGCCCGCCCTCGCCGCACGATTAGGTACCGCGAAGCCGCCGAGATATGCGGGCGCTCTCCGCATCCCGCGCGTCATCAGCGATGCCCAAATCGAGATCCCTATCCGCGAGGCCGAGATCGCAGCGCTGCCTGGCGCTCCGACACGGATGTGGACCTATGACGGCACGTTTCCCGGCCCGACGATCCGCAGGCCCGCAGGCGAGCGCACCCAGGTCACCTTCGAACACCGGCTTCCACCATCGGCGGGCGAGCTCACCGTCCACCTCCATGGCGGTCACAATCGCACCGAGGACGACGGCCAGCCCGGCGGCCTCACCGCTGCCCAGCCGCGTGCCCTCTACTGCCAGGTGCGGCGCGACCTCAGCGCCAGGCAGTCAGGCAACGACCTCCTGATTGGACCGGGAGACAAGCGCACCTACGACTACGCGCTGACCGAGGACGGCGCTCCCGAGCGGGCCGCCTTTCAGTGGTACCACGACCACCGCCTCGAGCGAACGGCCTCGAACGTCTGGAAAGGCCTCGCCGGGATGTGGATCGTCGACGACGAATTCGACTCGTCCCTGCCGCTACCAACCGGTGAACGTGACATCCCGCTGATGCTGGTCGACCGCTCTTTCGACAGGCGCAATCAGCTGACGGACCCCTTCGCCCGGGGTGCCCACGCTCCAAACGACGGCGTCATCGGCTCCACAGTGCTTGTCAACGGGGCCCTTCATCCCCATCACAAGGTCAGCGCCACGCGCCACCGGCTGCGCCTGCTGAACGCCTCCAACTTCACGGCCTACGACCTCGAACTGTCAAACGGCGACCCGATGATCCAGGTCGCGACCGAGAGTGGCCTGATGCCCCAGGCGCTGAGGCGACGACGCATCCGAATTGGCCCCGGCGAGCGAGTCGAGGTGATCGTCGACTTCCGCCGCGCCAAGGGCTCGCGGGTCGAGTTGCTGAGCGTCCGCCGCCGCGGCAAGGGGGGATCGCTCGAGCAGCGGATCTTCAACGGCCCACTCATGCAGTTTCGCGTCGGCGGGCGGGCGACCGACTCCACCAGCGTTCCGGCAAGGCTGCGTCCCCTTCCCGCCTGGGTCGCCGATGCTGCGCCTAACCCGCAGCACAACTGGGACATCACGATCAGCTCCGGGCTCCTTCCCACCTGGCTGATCAACGGCAAGACCTTCGACCCCTCCCGCGTGGAGACCACGGCTGAGGTCGACTCAACCGTCACCTGGCAGCTGCGCAACCGCACGGCCGTGCCCCACCTGATGCACCTGCATGCCGCGGACTGGTACATGCTCTCGCGCAACGGCAAGCGTCCACCTCCCGCCGAACGTTGCCTGAAGGAGACGTTCTTGCTCGACGCCGATGAGTCGATCGTCATCGCGGGCCGCTTCTCCGATTACACCGGCAAGTACGTCGTTCACTGTCACATGCTCGACCACGAAGACCACGGCCTGATGTCGCAGTTCGAGGTCGTTGCGCGCGGCGTGAGCTAGACGCCGAGGTCGCGCAGAAACTCGGGTTCGTGCGCCTCGACGAAGACGAAGAACGGGTGCTGAAGGTCCTTATTTGTCGCCGTCCTGGCCGGGTCGGGCGGCGTGTCCGCGTCCGCCTCGGCGAGCGGCTCATCGGCGTCCTGCCAGAAGCGTTCAGCCGCGTTCCAGCGGCGCCGGCGAACCTCCGCGTCGTCGAGGCGCTCCTCGGCGAGAACGCCGCGGACGACCGACTCGGCCTCCCGGACCGCGGTGGCTGATTGCGCGTAGACGAAGAGCTTCTCACCGTCTCGGGTGACGATGACGCGGTCGCCAAGACGCTCCTGCACCTCATCATCGAGGTCGAGGCTGCGCAGACGCTCGGTCAACTGTCCGTGCACCGATTCGTGGATGTCGATCTCGATGCGATATTCGTCTTCGGCCATCGCGGCGCGAGGCTACCAGCCGCGCGCTTCTAACCTGACTCGGATGGACCAGGCGATTCAGATCGTCGGAGCGCTGCTGATCCTGGCGGGGTTCATGGCGGCTCAGATGGGCAAGCTCAGCGTCGAGTCGAGCGCGTACCTGATCCTGAACCTCGTTGGCTCCGCAATCCTCGCCTACCTCGCGGTCGTCGAGGAGCAGTGGGGCTTCGTCTTGCTCGAAACCGTGTGGGCGATCGTCTCCGCCTGGGGACTGCTCCGTCCGGCTCGCGCTCTATGAAGGAGGCGTGCCGGGAGCGCTCGACCCGAGCGCGCCGCGATGGCGGCGTCACATGCACGCGGACGGCTTTGGCTACGGCTGGCTGCTGCTGCTCATCGCGTTCTCGCTCGTCTTTCAGCTCGCGGCCGGCGACACCGAGGCGGCACGCGTCGGCGCGCTGGCGCTTCAGGGCGTCACCCTGATCGCGGCGCTGACCGTCTCGGGCGCGCATCGATGGATCGTGCGCGCCGCCTCGATCGCTTGCGGACTAGCCGTGCTCGGCACCCTCGGCCTTTCGATCGGCTCGAGCGAAGTCGATGAGGCAGCGTCGCGCATCGTCACGCTGATGCTGGTCGTTCTCGCTCCGCTGGCGATCGGCCAGGGAATCGTTCGCCAGGCCAGAGCCGCGGGTGCGATAACGCTGCGGACGATGTTCGGCGTCCTTTGCGTGTATCTGCTCGTCGGCATGGCGTTTGCCTTCACGTACGGTGCGATTGAGGCGCTGACGAACGAGTCGTTCTTCGCCCAGATCACCAGAGGCGATCAGTCGGATTTCCTTTACTTCAGCTTTGTGACGCTCACTACGACTGGATTCGGTGACCTGACCGCCGCCACCTCGCTCGGCAGATCCTTTGTGATCTCCGAGGCGCTGACCGGGCAGATCTACCTCGTCACGGTCGTTGCGCTGATCATCGCCAACATTGGCCGCGCGGGCCGGCCGCTCGCACAATGAAGCCGGCCGCAGCACGTCGACGTAGGGCAGCGCTGGGCGTCACGGCCGCGGCAGCGCTGATCGCGGGTGCGGTCGTTGGCGCCGGAGCGTCCAACGGCGGCGAGGAGGAACCCAGGGGCACTGCAGCAGCGGCGGCGACATGTCCGAGTGAGATCGCATCGAAGCCGGGGCGCCTCGCCGGCGAGATGCTGATCGTCGGCATGGAGGGAACCGCAACCCGTGCCACCAGACGGGCCCTGAAGAGAGGCGAGATCGCCGGCGTCATCCTCTTCCCCCCACCCGAGGTCGGTTTGGGCGCTCTCGAGGATGAGATTGCGAAACTCCACAGGATTGCTCGCCGATCCGGCCAGCCGCCACCCGTGGTCGCTGTCGATCAGGAGGGTGGTGAGGTCAAACGGTTCTCGAGCCTGCCCCCCGAGCTGTCAGCGCCGCAGATGGGCGCCAAGGGTGCCCGAGAGGCGCGTTCGCAGGGTCGAAAGACCGGCCGGGCGCTCGCGAAGCTCGGCATCAACGTCGATCTCGCTCCCGTTGCCGACGTTCCCGCCGTCGACGGGGCCTTCATCGCCTCCCGCGCATTCGGCAACCAGCCGGGCCGCGTTTCAAGGCTCGTCGCAGCCTTTGGCGAGGGCCTCGAGGATGGTGGTGTGGCAGCCACGGCCAAGCACTTTCCCGGCCTGGGCAGGGCAACGGTCAACACCGACTTCGAGCCGAGCTCGATCGACGCCTCTCGCCACGCCATTGCGAGGGGCTTTCCCCCGTTTCGCCCAGCCGGGGGCTTTCCCCTGGTCATGGTCTCCAACGCGATCTATCCCGCCTATGACAAGGAGCACCCGGCGTCGCTCTCCCGGCGGATCGTCTCGGGGATCCTGCGCGAGCAGCTCGGCTATCAGGGCGTGATCATCACCGACGCGCTCGGCGCGGGGGCGATCACAGGGGCTGGCTATGACTCAGGAGAGGCCGCCATCGCGGCGGCAAAGGCGGGCGACGACCTGCTGCTTTACGCCAGCTCTGATGTCAGCTCGACTCATAAGGATCTGACGCGGGCGATCCGCCGTCGCGAGCGCTTGCGTGAGCGTGCCACGGACGCGTGCGTACGGGTCAATGTGCTGCGCGATGGCTTTGCGGGCTGATGCCCACCAGCCGCGAGATCCCGGCTAGACGCCGGGCGGTCGCGGGCGTACCGCGATCGTCATTCGCACGAGCGCGCAGAGCCGCCCTTCGTCGTCGCTGATCTCGCAGTCCCAGATCCAGGTCGTACGGCCACGATGCCGTGCGGTGGCAACAGCGTTTGCGTGGCCCGACGAGATCGGGCGCAGGAAGCTCGCGTTGTTGGACTGGCCCATTGCGACCATCCCGTCGGCCGCGACCGCGGCATAGGTTCCCGCCGAGCAGAGGGTCTCGGCAAGAGCCGCGAACGCGCCGCCGTGGACGATCCCGAACGGCTGGCGGACGCGATCGGTGACCTCAAAGCGCCCCTCGATGCGCTCGGGAGTCCCCCCGAGGTACTCGAATCCGAGCGTCTCGCTCAGTCCGTCGCCGGGGTTCGCCGCATCGGCCACGCACGGACCCTACCGACGCTTGGACAGGCGGCGAGCCCGAGAGCCCTAACCCGTAGGCTTCCGACCGCATGATCACCCCGGATCAGCGCGCCACCTTGCAGCTTTTGCTCGAGCGCGGCCAGAGCTACTCGGACCTCGCTGCCCTGCTCGGTCAGGACGAGGCCGACGTTCGCGCGCGGGCCCGCGCTGCGCTCACGGAGCTGGTGGGCACCGATCCCGACCAGAAGGTCGGGATCACGGATTATCTGCTCGGCCAAGCCGATCCGATCGGGCGTGCCGATGCCTCGCGCCACCTTCGCGACGATCCCGAGGACCTCAAGATTGCGACTGAGCTCGCGGTCCGGCTGCGCCTGATGTTCCCGACTGCTGAGCTTCCGAGGCTCCCCGGCGAGCCGCGCCCGGCCGGCGGCGGCCTTTTGCGTCGCCCCGCATCGCCGGCTGGCGACGGTGCGAGGTCCGCTGGCGGGTCGCGGTTTGGCCTTGACGGCTTGAGCGAATCCCAGGGCCGGCTGCTTCTCATCGGTTCAACCGGCGCCGTGCTTTTGATCGTGATCGTTCTCGCGATCACGGGGGCCTTCGGCGGAGGCGACGATGCGGACGGCACCGCGACCGACGGCGCGACGACAACCTCAGCGGCCGCGGCAGACGAACAGCTGCAATCGGTCGATCTCCAGCCCATCGGCGGTGGCGACGCATCCGGGACAGCGGTCTTCGGCCTGGCCACCGGAGACCAGCCCTACATCGATCTGGACATCCGCGGCCTCGATCCGGCCCCCGGCGAGCAGACCTATGTGGCCTGGCTGATGCTGACCGAGGACAAGGGCTATCCCCTGTCGCCGATCGTCGTCAACCAGAACGGGAGCTACCAAAACCGCTTTGCGATCCCCTCGGCTGTGCTGCCGGTGATCGCCCGTGTCCGTTACGTGGACGTCTCAATCGCGCCAATCAAGACGATCGAGTCGCTGATCCGCGACGCGATCGACAACACCGAGCTGGTTCTCAACGAGCCCGGTGAGAAGATCCTGCGCGGCGAGATCCCGGCCGGTGGCGGCCAGGGCGGCGCCAGTCCGAGGGCAACTAGCCCCCGGGCAGGAGCTTGCCGGGATTCATGACCCCGGCTGGGTCGAGACGCTCCTTGAGCGCGCTAAGCATCTCGAGACCGACCTCGCCGACCTCAGCAGGCATGTACGGGGCGTGGTCGCGTCCGATGGCGTGATGGTGGGTGATCGTGGCGCCGCAACTGACGATCGCCTCCGATGCAGCCGCCTTCGCCTCGCGCCACTGCTCGAGCTCCTGGCCGGGACGGGCGCGAGAAACGAAGGTGAAGTACAACGAGGCGCCGTCACGGTAGGCATGTGAGAGGTGGCAGTTGACGATCGCGGGGGTCCCGCCCGCCGCCAGGGCGCGATCGAGCGCCGATCCGACAGCTGAGTAGAGCTCACCGAGTCGCGACCAGGTATGCGACGTCTCGAGCGTGTCGACGAAGTAGCCGAGATCCATCAGCTCGTCGCGCAGATATGGCCCCTCGTAGCGCCCGTGCTCCCAGGCGCGGCCGGGCGATCCGCCGAGGGGCACCGACCCCCGGCGCAGGATCGGCAGCGCCAGGGCGCGGCGGCGGTCGACCGAGTTCGATTCGCCCTCCCAGCCACAGATCACGATGCAGCCGCCACGGCGGCGGCGAATCGCCAGATATGCGTCAAGGAGACTTCGCTTCACCGCCGAGGTACCCGAGAGCGCGAGCGAGGTCCGCGTCTCCGATTCGTCGGAGATCCGCACCACGTCAGGGAGGGTGTCGCTCTGCGCGAGGTTGCGCACCTGATCGCACGCCGAGTCAAAGTCGGCCGCGACCCAGGCCTCATATCGCCGTAGGGCAGGCGCCGGCCGCACGCGAACGGTGACCTCCGTGATCACCCCGAGGATTCCCTCCGAGCCGAGCGCCACCTGGCGCAGGGACGGGCCGGCGGCGGTGTGTGGGGTCGAAAGCGTGCGCAGCTCACCGATTGGTGTTGTCATCGCGAGCGCGGTGACGAGGTCGTCGAAGCGCCCGTAGCCACTCGAGGCCTGGCCTGCCGACCGGGTTGCAGCGAAGCCGCCGATCGTCGCGTACTCGAACGATTGCGGGAAGTGGCCGAGGGTCAGGCCCGCGGCCGCAAGTGCCGATTCGGCCTCGGGGCCGCGAAGGCCGGGCCCGAGCGTTGCTGTCAGCGAGGTCGTATCCACGGTGACGTCGCGCAGACGGGCCAGATCGAGTGCGATCACCCGCTCGTGCCGCCCGGATACCGGGTCGACGCCGCCGACGACGCTGGTGCCGCCACCGAACGGGACGACCGCGACTGCGGCATCCGAACAGGCGGCGATCACGGCGGCCACCTCGCTCGCATCGGCCGGCCGGACGACGGCATCCGGAGCGCTCCCCAAGGCTCCTGAGCGCAGCCGCAGCAGGTCGGGATAACTACGGCCGGCGGCACGGCGGATTCGCGACTCGGCGTCGCTGAGGACGTGCTCGGTGCCCACGACCTGCGCGATCGTGGCCGGAAGCTCGCGCGGCGGATCGAGCTGAACCTCCGACAGCTCGACACGCGTGGTGGGCCGGGCCTCCCCAAGCTCACCGGCGAGCGTCTCGAGCGCCAGCGGGCCGAGCGGATTGCGCTTGCCCTCCTCGCCCCAGCCCCACCACTTCGGCGGCGCCCCCCGTGGCGGAGCTGCAAATCGGCTCACGTGAGCGCCATCGCAATTCCATCAAGGGCCTCATCGAGGCGGTCACGCGCCGCGCCGCGCATCATCGGGCTCCCAAGACGGGAGAGCCCACGCAACGTCTCATCGGTGGTGAGCGTGATCTCAGTCCCATCGCCGTGCGCCGTCAGCTCGATCGAGACCTCGGCGGTCCTGAGGACCCGTTCGAATGGCGAGTCCTCGAGCGCCTGAGCCCACGCGTAATGCTCAGGCGGCGTCAACGCGGTGCAGCGATAGTCGGCGCGGACGCCCTTGCCGGCTTCCGTTCCGAGCACGCTGGTCCACTCCATCCCGGGGCCGTCGGACCGCGTGCGGACATCCTCGACCCGAGTCGTCTTCGGCCACCAGCGCGGCAGGCTGTGCGGATCGGAGATCAGCTCCCAGACACGATCAAGCGGCGCCTCGATCGTCCGCTTTCGACTCACCTTCGGCATCGTCTCGCAAATCGCGACGAAGTCGTGGTTTGCGTATCCCTATTCCGCCGTGGCGGTAAGCCGGCGCAGGTCGCGTACGAGAAGCAGGTGCTTGAGATGGCCGCAGACGGCGGCGAGGCTCTCGAGGTTCTCCACGGCCTCCTTGCGACGCGCCTGGCTGCGCGAGCGCAGGCTCGCGCCCAAGAGCTGCTCTAGAAGGGCCGCCTCGCGGTCGGCGGAGGTGCGAAAGACGCGCAGGTTGCGCCCGCCAACGCCGAACTTGGAGAGCTCCGCGGCGGCGCGAACGATTTCGAGATCGGTCTCGTCGTAGGCCTCTCGGCCATCGCGGCGCTTGGCGGCGACGATCCCGAACTCCTGCAGCTCGCGCAGGAACTGATCGCCCACGTTGGCCTCCGCGATCAGCTCGCTGCGGCTGAAGCTGGTGACCGCCTCGCCAACGGAGGCGGCGCGGCGCTTCTGTCCTTCCCCACTCGGGCGGCGTCCCGTGAAGTCGCCTGTGGCGAGCTCTTGGCGGATGACCCGGAGCGGGAGGAACTCGTCACGCTGCATACGAAGAATTGCGCGCAGTCGCTCGACGTCGGCCTGACTGTAGAGCCGGTACCCGCCGGCGGTCCGACGCGGCGCAAGCAGTTTCTGGTCCTCGAGATAGCGAATCTTCGAGATCGAGATGTCGTCGAACTCCTGGCCGAGGATCTTGGCGACGGCGCCGATCGTCAGGGCCTTGCGCGGCCGCGATGGGCTCTCGCTCGCGCGGGGCCGGGCCTCGTCGCCCCCATCCGGTCCGATCGACTGTTTTCCGGCCATCACGGCCATCTCGAGTCCCCTCTCACTTCTCCAGGTAGCTGAGCTTGTACTTGCCGATTTGGATCTCGTCTCCGTCGTCGAGGCGATGCGACTCGATGCGGTGGCGGTTGACGTAGGTGCCGTTCAGCGAGCCCAGATCGTCGATGTAGTAGCCGTCCTGGCGGTGCACGAGCAGCGCGTGATTGCGCGAAACCGTGACGTCGTCGAGAAAGACGGCCGCGTCAGGTGTGCGACCGATGCTGACGCGCTCCTCTTCGACGGTGAAGCTCTCCCCCGCCCTGCCGCCACCCGAGCGAATGACGAGCGCGGCGCCGGAGCGGTCGACCTCCTGATCGATGTCGACCGGGGTGTACTCCCCCGTTTCGTCGACCTTGTAGGTCATCGTGGTTGGATCGTCGCTGCCTTCCGGCCGGCCGAGAAAGGCGCCGCATTTCTGGCAGTAGTTGGCTCCCTCAGGATTGACGAAGCCGCATTCCGGGCAGTGAACGGCCATCGTCAGTCGTCCTGATCCTCCGGAACCGGCGGAACCTTCCCGAGCAGAATGTCGGTGAGCTGCTGAACGTCGGCGCCGGTGAGGGCCGACTCGCCCTCCTCGCGCTCGAACTTGAGGCGGTTGACCAGTTCCGCGCGCAGGATGTCGATCTTGCCGTGGAGAACCCGACGGCGATAGGAGACTTCGTGCTCCTCCTCGGTGAGCTGGGAGATCAGGTCCTTGAGCTCCTGATCGCTCATGTTGCCCATGTCGGGGAAAGTCTCGTCGTACTCAGTGCTCATCAAACCTCGTCTCTCGCCGCTGCCGGCGCCCAAGTAGTGCCCGGATTCCGTTGCCGAGCCGATTATAGGCCTGATCTACAAACTTCAAGTTGAGCTTGACGGTTGCACCGACCCATGCGGAATCGGCGCGCGTGCCGCGCGGACGTATACGTACGTTGCCGCGACCGTCAGCGCGACGCCCACAACGAAGCCCGCACGCAGGATCCACCAGTCGAAGACCATGCTCCAGAAGATGCCGCCGAAGACGAGGAACACCCCGATCCGCCCGATCCAATTGACCTCGATGTCGATCCCGCGTCTCAGGGCCATCCGCGCGAGGACAAGGGTCGCGACCTCGCGCACGGCGAGCAGGATGAGAGCCCACCTCGGGAGGAGCTCGAAGTGCCAGCAGACCGCAGCCCCCGAGAGCACGGCCAGGCGGTCGACGACCGGGTCGAGCAGGGCACCCATTCGTGAGTACTGGCCCGTTGCTCGCGCGAGAAAGCCATCCAGATAGTCGCCCAGCGAGATCCATAGGTAGAGCAGCGCCGGGAGCGTGTTGCGTCCGTCATCACTCTGGAATGCGAGCACCAAGAACAGCGGGATCGAGGCGAGGCGGAGGTACCCCACCAGGTTCGGCAGTGTCAGCGGATGCAGTGGCGCGCCACGACGGGTCTGAGTGGGCAGGGGACCTGAGCGATCAAGTCCGAAGAGGCGGCGCTTCGAGGGAGCCATCGCCGTCAGCCGAGCGCGTCGAGCAGCTCGCGCGCGCGGGTCGCGGCCTCGCCGACCGGGACCCGGTGATCGGTGCCCGAGACGCGCTCCTGTGCCTCGACCACGCCCTCGGCCAGAGCTCGCTTGCCGACAACGATGCGCAACGGACAGCCGATCAGCTCGGCATCGGTGAGCTTCTGCCCCGCCCCGGCTGCTCGGTCGTCGTAGAGAGGCTCGAGACCCGCCTCGCAGAGCTCTTCGTAGATGCGCTCGGCGGCCTCAACGGTCTCCTCGCCGGCCTTGCCAAGCGCGACGAGGTGCACCGGCCAAGGGGCGATCGAGCGCGGCCAGACGATCCCCTTCTCGTCAGCCCCCTGCTCGACGGCAGCCGCGACGATGCGAGCCGGACCGATGCCGTAGCAACCCATGACGATCGCGTGCTCCTTGCCGTCAGGGTCCAGGTAGGTGGCACCAAGGGGCTCGGAGTAACGCGTGCCCAGCTGGAAGATGTTGCCCGCTTCGATCGCCGTCTCGATCTGGATCGGGTTGCCGCTGGGCGAGGTGTCCCCCGCCTCGACCTTGCGGATATCGGCCTCCTCGAACTTGAAGTCACGCCCGGGCTCGACGCCGATGAGGTGCGTGTCGACCTGGTTGGCGCCGGCGAAGTAGCCACCGCCTTGGATCGCGGCGTCCTTGATGACCCGAAGATCCGCGCCCACGGGGCCGATGAACCCCGGCGGTCCGAGCTTGGCCTCGATTTCCTCCGGCGTCGCCTGGCGAAACTCGGCGCCGAGCGCGTTGGTCAGCTTGATCTCGTTGAGTCGGTGATCGCCGCGCACCAACACCAGGACCATCTCCTGGCCGTCGACAACCACCGGCAGCGCCTTCAGCGCGGCCCCGGTGGCGACCCCAAGCGCCTCAGCGACCTCCTCGACCGTTTTCAGGCCAGGGGTCGGCGCCTCACGCGGTGAGTCAAGCGGCGGCGGCATCTCGACCGGCTGAGGCGTCGCCGACGCGATCTCGACGTTCGCGGCGTAGCCGGGCGCGAGCGCGACCTCGTCCTCGCCGGCAGCGCACGGCGCCATGTACTCGTGAGCGGCGGTGCCTCCCATCATCCCGACATCACCTTCGACCTCATACCAGCGGATCCCGCAGCGGTCGTAGATGCGCGCGTAGGCCTGGCGGTGAAGCTCATAGGCCGCGTCCAGGCCCTCCTGGTCACGATCGAATGAGTACGAGTCCTTCATCGTGAACTCGCGAGTGCGCAGGACGCCCGCGCGAGGCCTCGGTTCGTCACGTTCCTTGACCTGGACGTGGTAGAGGATCTTCGGCAATTCGCGGTAGGAGCGAATGTCACGAGCGACATGTGTCGTGACCGATTCCTCATGGGTCATAGCGAGGACGTGGTCGGAGTCCTTGCGATCCTTCAGCTTGAAGAGCTCGGGGATGTCATAGCGACCGGTCTTGCGCCACGGTTCGGCCGGATGGAGCAGGGGCATCAGCATCTCCTGGCCACCGATGCCGTCCATCTCCTCGCGGATGATCGCCTCGACCCGCTTGATGACGCGATACCCAGCGGGCAGCCAGGTCCAAAGACCGGCGCCAAACTGGCGAACGAGACCGGCCCGGACCATCAGCCGGTGCGAGAGCGCCTCGGCGTCGGCCGGATCCTCGCGGAGTGTCGGCAGGAAGTATGTGGAGAGGCGCGCCACGGATCGCGAGGTTACCCCGCGTCAGGGCGCCGGGCGATGGACGATCTCGAGCTTGATCCCATCCGGGTCGCAGAAGAAGACCGCGCCGCCTGGCGGCTCGCCGCACCAAAGCAGACGTGATGGAGGCCGACCGCCCACGATCTCGCTGTTTCGGGTGAAGCCCAGCGGCTCGAGCAGCCCGTTATAGAAAGCCAGACTTCGCTCGAGGTCGGTGACGCCCAGGTCGAGACGGTCGACGGGTCTGGTCACACGCCTACTCCGTCAGCCCGGCGGCGTCCAGTGCCTCCGCGCGGTCGTGAAACCACTGAAGACGGGTCACCTTGCCGACATTTAGCGTCCAGAGGTGCGGTTCGTTCTGACGAAACGTCACGGAGTCGGCGCTCGTCTTGGCCACGAATGTCGTAAAGCAGAGGACGCGGTTGCCGAGGTCTCGCTCCTCCTCGACCACGTGCCCGTGGTCGTGGAAGGCGGCCTCGAGATTCGCAATCACGTGTGCCCAGCCGGCGTGTCCGTGCTGCGTGCCCGGTTCGACCGCGTAGTCGGGGTTCACGAACTCAAAATCCTCAGCGAGGAAGGCGAGAACCTCCTCCTTGCTGTTCGGCCCGTTCCAGGCCGCGTACAGGGCGCGCACGAGCTCGATGTTCTCCTGGGACACGGCCCTAGGCGCGGGTGAAGCGGCGGCCCGCGGTCGGCGAAGCTGACTCGTCGAGCTCGATCTTCTTGCCCTTCACCGGCTTGAGGAACGGCTCGGCCGTCACGTCGGAGCCCTCGGCGCGCGCCTTCTCGGCCTCGAGCTTGGCGATGCGCTCGGGAGTGAGCTCGTCGGCGTTCTCCTCCTCGATGCGCTCGAGCCACTTGGCTCCAGCGGCGGCTTCCGCATCGTCGACCTCGACTGAGCCGCGATCGAGCGACAGGTCGATCTCGCGGAAGAGCGCGTCGACCAGGTCGTCCTGGGGCACCTTCTTCAGCGGTTTGCCGTGGGCGAAGATGAGGCCCTCGTTCTTGGCGCCGGTGATCCCGAAATCGGCGTGGGAGGCCTCGCCAATGCCGTTGACGGCGCAGCCGAGCACCGCGACCTCGATCGGCTCCGCATAGGACTCCAGACGACGCTCGATTTCGGCGACGACCGCATCCATGTCGAACTGCAGGCGACCGCAGGTCGGACAGGCGATCAGGACCGGGCCGCGCTCGCGCAGCTTCAAAGCCTTGAGGATCTCCCAGGCGACCTTGACCTCCTCCTCTGCGTGGAACGTCGAGAGGCTGATCCGGATTGTGTCCCCGACCCCGTCGGCGAGCAGCGTGCCGAGTCCAACGGCCGACTTAAGTGAGCCCGACCACTTCGTGCCCGCCTCAGTGATGCCGAGGTGGATCGGATACGGAATCCGCTCGGCAAGAAGACGATTCGCGGCGATGGTGTTCGGGACGTTGGTGGACTTGATCGACACCTTGAAGTTCTCGAAGTCGAGCGACTCCATCATCGCGACGAACTCCGTGGCCGCTGTGACCAGGGCCTCGACGGGGTTCTCGCGTTCGAGCTCATGCAGATGCTTGGGCAGAGAGCCGGAGTTGACGCCGATCCGCATCGGCACGTTGTGCTCGTTGGCCTTCACCGCAACCTCGGCGACCTTCTCGCGCCCACCGATGTTTCCCGGGTTGAGACGGATGCAGTGGGCGCCGGCGTCAATTGCCTTCAACGCCAGCGTGTAGTTGAAGTGGATGTCGGCGATGATTGGAATCGGCGAGCGCTTGACGATCTCCTTGAGGGCGACCACGTCCTCATCCCGGGGCACCGCACAGCGCACGAGATCGGCTCCGGCCTCGGTGACCTTTTCGATCTGTTCCATCGTGGCCTCGAGATTGGCGGTCTCGGTCTTCGTCATCGTCTGAACCACGACCGGCGCGCCGCCCCCGATGGGAACGCCGCCGACGAATATCTGCCGCTTCGAGGCCATGCGCACATTCTACGAGCGGCCCGCCGGGCAACCGCCATCCTGCGCGAGTCGCGCCTAACGTCGCCCGTAACGACGTTAAACGCATCTCGCGCCGCCGATGTGGCTTCTCAGGGCCAGAAGCAGCGGCGCAGGGTTGATGACGATGTCAGCCCACCGACAACGGATGACCGTCCAACCGCTTCGCCGTAGCGTCGCGTCGCGGTGGGCATCACGCGGCCGGGCCGAGGTCGTGTCGTGGTAGGGACTATCCACCTCAACGATGAGCCGGGCCGCCGGCCAATGGAAATCAACCTCGAAGCGCTCGCCGCCGGCGTCCACGAACCGGTTCACAAGCGGGGTGGGAAGATCGCGGTCGACGCAGAGGTGAAAGAAGCGCGCCTCCGACTCGGAGCGGGCTCGAAGGACTTCGGCGTCAAAGGCGCTGAGGACGTCTCGAAGCCGCGCCGTTCCGCGCTTCCCGCGGTGGCGAGCAAGCAGGAGGCTGACCTGGCGCAGGTCGAACTTCTCGAGCCGCTCGGCCGTCTCCACCGCTGCTTGCAGACCGCGCCTGGGCAACACCGCGCCGAGATCGATCAACGTCCGCGCCACGGTCGTGCACCGAATCCCGCCTTCGTCCGTCAGCTCGTCGCCAGCGAGCTCAGACGTATGGATACGCAGACCCGGCCGCGACCGGCCGCGACCGGTGGGTGAGGTGACCTCAACGAACGCGCTCGGCGGACTGCGTAGCTCGTGCTGTCCTGCGGCGGAACGGTGCGACAGAGCCGCGCCCCGCCCGCAGGCCAGCACCCCGGCAAGACGGTGGGCCTCCGGGCGAAGCGAAGCGTGGCCCACGGCGAAAACCTCTCGATACAGCCGGATCAAGAGTCCGCGTTGAACCCAGTCCCGGGTTACCGACCGACCGACCCCGATCGCCGCCAACTGCCCCAGGGAGACCACCCCGTCTTGCGTCGCGGCCAGCTCGGCGACGGCCCGCCACGAGCGAGATGCGGCAAACGTCGTCGGGGGCGACGTTTGCTGCGTCTCGCCGGGCATGGGGCCAGCGTGGCGGCCGTGGGCGCACGTGTGGTGCGCGCGGTGTGTCGAATACGTGGCGCGGTGCGCGCCGGGTCAGTTCGCGTAGAGATCCTCGATCTCGTCCGCGTACTTCTCGGCGATCGGCTTGCGCTTGAGCTTCATCGTTGGTGTCAGCTCGTCACCGCCAGGTGCCCAGTCGGTTGGCAAAACGCGGAACTTCTTGATCTGCTCGACGCGCGAGAGCTTTGCGTTGGCCTCGTCGATTCCCTCCTGAACCGCAGCGATGAGCGACTCCTCGCCTGCGAGTTCCTCCGGAGATTTGCCCTCGAGCCCGTTCTTTGACGCCCACGCGGGCGCGAAGTCGGGATCGAGCACCACGAGCGCGACGTTGTAGGGCCGCGCGTCGCCGATCGTCACGGCCTGGCCGATCAGCGGGCTCGCCGCCTTGACCTTGGCCTCGATGTTCGCCGGGGACATGTTCTTTCCGGCGGCGTTGATGATCAGCTCCTTTTTGCGGTCGACGATCTTCAGGTAGCCGTCGGAGTCGAGCTCGCCGATGTCGCCAGTTGCAAGCCACCCCTCATCGTTGATTGCCTCTGCCGTCTTGTCGGGCATGTTGCGATACCCGGCCATGACGACATCTCCCTTGACGAGAACCTCGCCGTCCTCGGCGAGGCGGATCTCGACCCCGGGGACCGGAGGCCCCACGGTTCCTAGCTTGATCTTCTCCGGCGGGTTGATCGTGGCCGTCCCGCATGTCTCGGACATCCCCCAGAGCTCACCAATCGGAATCCCGATCGCGTGGAAGAACTCGAGCACCTCGAGCGGCGTCGGGGCGGCACCGACGTTGACCGCGATGACCTCGTCGAGGCCGAGCATCTTCCGCAGGTTCGCGAACATCGCCTCGTCGGCCTTGGCCACGCCTGCGGCGAGCTCCTCGGGTACCTCCTCCCCGGCCTGCTCGAGCCGGACCTTCTGCAACGCGGCTTCGAGTCCAGCGCGGGCGGCGTCGCCCTGCTCGCCGGGCAGGTTTGCCAGATTCGCCTCGAGCCCGGCCTTCAGCTTCTCCCAGATCCGCGGGACGGCGAAGAACCACGTCGGCCGAACCTTCGGCAAGAACGAGACGATCTCGCGCGGGTCCGGGCAGATCGTCACAGTGCATCCGCGGATCACCGGCAGGTAATAGTGGGCCCCTCGCTCGGCAATATGGGCGGCCGGCAGCCAGGAGATCACCTTCGCGCCCCGCTCGGGGAAGTTGACGATGTCCTCCACCGCGGCGGTGAGCATCATCAGGTTGCGATGGGTCAGCTGGACGCCCTTCGGCGGCCCGGTCGTCCCCGACGTGTAGATCAGGGTCAGGAGATCGTCAGGCTCGACCGCGTTGATCGAATCCGAGGGATCGAAGTCCGGGTCGAGCGCCTCGAGCGACTCAAGCGTGTGGTCGCCGCCCTCGCCGTCGATCACGATCAGCGTCTCGATGGATGGCAGATCCTTCCGGGCTTCCTCGAAGACCGAGAGGAAGGCCTTCTCAACCAGCGCAACCTTCGCGCCAGCGTCGGAGACGACGTACTGGATCTGCTCGGGCGAAGAGGTCTGATAGATCGAGAAGGGGACGGCGCCGAGCGAGACGGCGGCCATGTCGATCGGGATGAACTCAGGCCTGTTGTTGAGCATGATCGCGACCGTGTCGCCCTTGGCGATCCCGAGCGACGCGAGGCCGCCGGCGATGCGGTGGACCTGGTCACGGAGCTCGTTCCACGAGATGACGACCTCGTCATCGCCATCGCCGGCACGAATCGCCGGATCCTCACCGATCCGATCGACGGTGCGCTCGAAAGCGACCGCGAGGTTCTGCGCGAACAGGTCGCGGGCCGGGCCGCCACTCGCGTGGCGTTCCGCCGTCGTCGCTTCCATCTCTCCTCCTCTTAGCGAACTACCAACAGTGGGCGAACGCTACTGCCTGCGGGCAAACGGGGTGAGAACTGGCGTCAGCGCTTCAGCTTCAGCGCCGAGACCGTCGGGGCGCCACCGGTCGGGGTGATTCGCAGATCAACCTTCGCACGCTTGCGCTTGCGCAGAAGGGCCTTGCCCTTCCGGTTGAGCTTCACCGTCACAGATCCCGTCTGACCGGCGGCAAGCGAGTATGCGGCCTGGCCGTAAAGCTTCGTCTTCGCAGCGGCCTTCGCCGCGCTTTGGCTGAGCAACTCGAGCTGACCCTGGCAAGCCGCGTTGGCTCCGCAGGCGAGCGTGATCAATGCTCGCCGTGCATTCGCCGTCGCTCTGGCGGATGGGGTCGGGGCGATCGGGGCCGCTGGGCTCGGTGGAGGTTGCGGTCCCGCGACCGGCGGTGTCGGTACGCCCCCTGCGGGGGTCCACGTCCACTGCAGCATCACCTCGACGTTGGGGATGCTCTCGTTGTTGCGGGTGCCGCCACCAGGGCTCTCGAGCGCTCCAAGGCGCGGATAGAGATAGCCCGCGTCGGGACTGCCGGGCCGGTATCCGGTGAGGGCGTTGTTGTCCCCGGTGTCGAGCAGCGGCAGGTTGCCGGTGTTGCTCCGCGCGCTGATTCCGACGTAGTCCGCCACGGCCGACGTCCCCCTGATGTTGCGCTCGACGGGGATGTTGACCGGAATGCTCGTGGTCGTACGAGGAGCCAGGGCCGGCAGCGGCGTCTCGGAGACGAACGCGCAACAGCCGGACGTCGCCAGACCGCCCCCTGCGAGCCCGCCAATCTGGCGGACGATGACGATCCCCATCGCGGCTGGGTTGTCGCCGGTACGAATCGCGACGTTGGTGATCGTCCCGTCAGCTGGAACCGAACCTGTCCGCGGGTCGGAGTAGTCGACGCTGCCGATCACCCCTGACTGAAACCATGTGCAGTCGGGAACCCCCGAGGCCACGAAGAAGTAGTCGCCAGTGAAGGACTGAGCGGTCAGCGCCGGCTTCGTCTCGCAACCAAACGCGCCATCGGGCGTCGCGGCAAGGGGGCTCCCCAGAGTGCGACTTTGCGCCTGTGATGGCGCAGGGATCACCAGCGCCACCAGCATTGCCGCAGCAAGAGATTTGTTGAGCCAGGATCCGATTGGTGTGATTCCAGCAGCCCGAGTGGGTGCCGGTCAATACGCAGTTCTGCGTATCAGCGGACGTTGAACCCCTCGCCGGTCAGCCGCCCGATGTCGTTCGATAGCCCGATCGCGAACAACATCAACACGAGCACGAAGCCGACAACCGATGCTCGCTCCATCGTGCGTAGCGAGACCCGCCGGCCCCGGACCTTCTCGACCAGCGCCCAGAAGATGTGGCCGCCGTCAAGCGGCAGGAACGGAAACAGGTTGATGACGGCCAGCGAGAGGCTGATCAGCGCGATCACGAAGAGGGCCTGGCGGGTATCGAACTCGATCGACTGACGGGTGACCTCGTACGACCCGACGACGCCCGAAATCTGTTCGCGCTGCTCGGCGTCGAGGATCCGCGAGATGATCGTCACCGTCTGTGAGGTGACGTCCCACATTCGGTCCACAGCCCAGTCCGCGGCACCTCCTATGCCGGGGTCGAGAGGGGTCACCCCGTACTGAAAGCCCAGCAGCGGGCGCTGCGACGCGGCGTCGTAGATCGGCGCTGCCTCGACGGTCACCTCGCGTCCATCGCGCTCGATCACGATGACCGCGGGCTCGGCCGCCGTGCACCTGTCGGTCTGCTCGCCCTCACATTCGTGGCTGGCGATCTGCTCGCGCAACGCCTCGAGGCTGCCGGTGACGCCGTCGACCGAGATCAGCCGGTCGCCTGGCTCCAGCACCTCGGCAGCCGGTGTGTCCTTGGCGACGCTCTCGACGGTGTTCGTCGGCTGCCCGACGTCGAACGCAAGAAAGAAAAGAATCACGAAAGCGATCACGAGGTTCACGAACGGCCCGGCGGTGATCACGAAGATCCGCTTCCAGACAGGCGCCGCGGAGTAGGAGCGCGGGTACTGATCGGCGGGCACGGTCTCCGGCTCGATCTCAGGTGAGGAATCGGCGTCCGGGTCGGGTGGATCGACCACGACGTCCTCCTCCGGGTTCATCCCGGTGATCTTCACGAAGCCGCCGAGCGGGATCGCGCCAATGCCGTACTCCGTCTCGCCGCGCCTGACGCTCCAGATCTTCGGCGGGAAGAACAAAAAGAAGCGTTCCACGCGCATTCCGACCGCCTTTGCTGCGGCGAAGTGCCCAGCCTCGTGGAGGATGATGAGGGCGGCGAACCCGAGGAACGCGAGCAGCCAGCTCATACGGCGGCCGTCCTGCGCACCAGACTCGCGGCGACCTCTCGAGCGCGCGCATCGCATGCGAAGAGGTCGTCGAAGTGGGTGACCGGAGACGAGCCCATTTCGTCGAGGGTCCCAGCGATCACGTCGGCGATGGCCGTGAACGCGATCTCGCCGTCGAGAAATGCGGCGACCGCGACCTCGTCAGCGGCGTTCAGAGCGCAGGGGGCGGTGCCGCCCGCACTGCCGGCTTCGCGGGCGAGGCGCAGACAGGGAAAGGTGTCGAGGTCCGGACGCTCGAACTGCAGCTCGCCGACGCGAGCCAGGTCGAGCCTGGGCACGGTGACATCAGCGCGGGCCGGGAAGTGCAATGCGTAAGAGATTGGCACGCGCATGTCCGGCAGGCCGAGGTGTGCGAGCTGAGCCCCATCATTCAGCTCGATCAGCGAGTGGACGATCGACTGCGGGTGCACGACGACGTCGATTGCCGCGTATGCGACGCCGAACAGGTGGTGGGCCTCGATCACCTCGAGCCCCTTGTTCATCAGCGTCGCTGAGTCGATGCTGATGCGACCACCCATGTCCCATGTCGGATGCGCAAGCGCCTCAGCCGGCGTGATCGCTCCGAGGTCGGTCCGACCGCGAAATGGGCCACCGGAGGCCGTGAGGATCAACCGCTCGACGGATCCGGGTCCCTCGCCGCGCAGCAGCTGGAAGATCGCCGAGTGCTCGGAGTCGACCGGCAGGATCCGAGCCTCGGCGGCCTCGGCGAGCGCGGTGACGAGCTCGCCGCCGACCACCAGGCTCTCCTTGTTGGCCAGCGCGACATCGATTCCCTCGCTGAGAGCCGCAATGGTTGGACCGAGCCCGGCAACGCCGACGATCGCGTTGAGGACGAGGTCCGGCGCGGTGCGCTCGATCAGCGCGCGAACGCCGTCGTCGCCGGCCAGAACCTCCGTGCCCGAGAGTGTCGCCTCCGCCTCAGCGGCGGCATCCACGTGGGAGAGGGCGATTGCAGCGACGCCTGCGTCCCGTGCCTGGGCGCAGATTCGTTCGACGTTGCGCGCGGCCGAAAGGCCCGCGACCTCGAGGTCGCCGGAACCGGCAATCACATCGAGCGCCTGCTCGCCGATTGACCCGGTCGAGCCCAGGATCAAAACGCGCTTGGGCATTGAGGGGAGCGTAGCGACGGGTCCGAGTCGCCCCGAGCGGGAACCGTGGGTCTCCACGGCTCCCGCTCGGTCGCGCTCAGGCCTACTTGACGCGCTTCAGCGTCAGCTTCCAGGTGTTGAGGATCTCGCCATAGAACCGGTCGGTCGCATCGCGTCCGCACGCGGTGACGCCGCTGTCGTCAAAGCACTCGCGCTCGGCTCCATCGAGCACGAACTTCCCCTTCTTCCTCTTGAACACGTCCTTTTCGGCCAGCCGGTCGCCGGCGAAGACGAGGTCGCCCTCGGCCGCTGCCTCGTCATAGGGGCCGCCGTTCCAAAACGGGCAGTTCTCGAAGGCATTTCGCAGCTCGTCGCCGGCGCCTCCGGAGACGGCCGTTTGACCCCAGCCCTCCGAGTTGCCGGTGACCCAGAGCTCGTCATCGAGCAGGTAGGTCAGCTTGACGTTCATGAAGCCGACGACCTGGCCACAGTCCTGAGGCTGTGGCTCGACCCCGCCGCCGTTGTCTTCGCACTGTGTCGGGTCAGGTGGGCCCTGCGCCCAGGTTTCGCCCTCCATGTCGGCCGACGCCGAGACCTGAATCGTGGGCGAGAAATACGGATCGCCGTGAGTGAGCTGATACATCGGGTTGCTCTTTGGCACCTGAATCGCCGTCAGCTTCGCCGCCGTGCGGGTGCGATACGGCATCTGCACGGAGCCCTCGGCGTGCGTGGCGCCCGTGCAGGGACCCTCCGCCGGGGTGTCGTACGCCCAGGTGGTCACCTGGTTGCCGGTGATCGTGGCCTTGAAGTTCGCGGTCTTCGCTGCCGGCTTTGCCTGCGCCGCGCCAGCAAAAAGGCACAACAACAGACATGCCGAGGCCGAGAGAGTGGTCATGCGTTGCATCGGGAGTCCTTTCGTCGGGTTGATGCGAGCACTCTCAGGGCGAGCGGCGGCGCGCACATTGGGTGGAACCCCAAATCGATCCCCGCATTCGAAGGCGGGACCCCCCTAGATGCCCCGAGGCTCCATATCCTCGGCCGGTGCCCACGAACTCCCGAGTCGGCGCTCACGTTGGACGCGAGGATCCTCTCGGTGCCGCGAGCGCGCTTGGCGCTGACTGCGTCCAGCTGTTCTTGTCTGATCCGCAGAGCTGGCGAAAGCCCCCCGCTCGCGAAGACGCCGACGAGCTGCGTGCCTCAGAGCTCCCCGTCTACGTGCACGCTCCGTACCTGATCAACGTCTGCTCGCCCAAGCCCAACGTGCGCTACGGCTCGCGAAAGATCCTCCAGCAGACCTGCGACGCCGCCTCGGCGATAGGCGCTGCCGCCGTCGTCGTCCATGGTGGCCATGCCGAGGACGACATCGCCGAGGGCCCCGGGCGATGGGTGCGCTCGCTCGAGATGCTCGAAACGGACGTCAAGGTGCTCATCGAGAACACCGCGGGCGGCGACAACGCGGTGGCCCGGCGTTTTGACGCGCTGGCGGCGCTGTGGGACGCCCTGGCGGGCAACGAGGGCGGGATCGATCTCGGCTTCTGCTTCGACACGTGCCACGCGCACGCGGCCGGAGAGGAGCTCGAGGATGCAGTCGAGCGAGCGATTGCGATCACCGGCGGCATCGATCTGATGCACGTCAACGACTCACGCGACGCGGCCGGGACCGGTGCCGACCGTCACACCAACCTTGGAGCGGGTCAAATCGACCCGGATGCGCTCCGAGCGATGATCGCTGCGGGGGGCACCCCGGCAATCGTCGAGACCCCCGGCCCGGCCGCAGCTCAGCAGGCGGACATGGAGCTCGTCCGGGCGGCACTCGACCAGACGACCAAAGGATGACGATGAAGCTCTCGGTGACGATGTTCACGACCCTCGACGGAATCTCGCAGGGTCCCGGCGGCGCTGATGAGGATCGCGACGGTGGGTTCGAGCACGGCGGCTGGTTCATCCCCCACGTCGATGAGGATTTCGGCCGCGCGATCGGCGCTCGGTTCGAGGCTGCGAGCGCGTTCCTGCTCGGTCGCCGGACCTACGAGATCTTCGCCGCGCATTGGCCCAGGGTGACCGACCCCGATGACCCCGTCGCCTCACGGCTCAACTCGCTGCCGAAGTACGTCCCGACAAAGACGCTCAACGAGGCGAGCTGGAACGAGACCACCCTCCTCAAGGACGATGTGGTGGCTCGGATCGGCGATCTCAAGGCCAATGGGGATGGCGAGTTACAGGTGCACGGCAGCATCAATCTGGTTCAAACGCTGATCCGGGAGCGTCTCGTCGACGAGTACTTCATCGTCATCGCCCCGGTCGTCATCGGCACCGGCAAGCGCCTGTTCGGCGAGGTCGTCCCGACCGGTCTCGAGCTGATCAGCTCGCAGGCAACCGGCTCGGGCCTGCTGATGCAGGTCTATCGCCCGACAGGAGACCCACTCCTCGAAGACGCGCCACCACCCCAGCCCTGAGCGGTCGTGAGTCGCGGCCGGCGCCGTTTCAGTAGACGAATGCGACCGAGAGGTAGTAGCCCGCGACGATCGTGAACATGACCGCGTCGAGGCGGTCGAGGAGACCGCCGTGTGGACCGAAGATCGTGCCGGAATCCTTGGTCGCGAGGTCGCGCTTGATCATCGACTCGAAGAGGTCGCCGATCGGGGCCAGCACGGCAACAGCCATCCCCATCACCAGCGCATCGATCCCCGGTAGCCAGTCCTGGTACAGGCCGGCGAACCAGAAGCCGGCCGTGCCGCCGACAAATCCAAAGGCAAGCCCCTCGAGGGTCTTGTTCGGTGACAGGGCCGGCGCCAGCCGATGGCGACCGAACATCCGCCCCCCGGCGTAGGCAGCCGTGTCCGCGACGAAGGTCGCGACGAGTACGTCAACGAGCAGGGCGGCGCCGTGGTTCGGTAGCTCACGCAGCAGAACGGCGTGCGCGAACGGTATGCCGATCCAAACGATCGCGAAGAGCGTCAGCGCGATCGAGACCGTGACTCCCGCTCGATCCGGCCGTGCCACCGCGCCGAAGAACACAAGCGGGACGCTCGCGGCAAGCACGATCACCATGTCGTATTGGTCTCCGTAGAAGGCGGCCACGACGAGGCCGGCAGCGGAGGCGACCGCGATCGTGAGGAACGGACGGGCGTCGGCGGTCATGCGAAAGAGCTCGAACATCCCGATCCCGGCGAAGACGATCATCGCGGCCGCGAAGAGCTCGCCGCCGACGATTGCAATCGTGACCACGATCGCAATCCACGGCAGCGCCCACGCGATTCGGGCGAGGGTTTCCGATCGCGATCGCTTCGGGGGCTCGTCGCCGCTTTGCCCGCCGTCACCAGGTGCGCGGCGACGCCGGCGCGGCGGGGCTTCCGCCGCGAGGGCCGGGGGTGGATCGGGGCGGTTTCGGCGCGGGTGATCGAAGTCGAGCTCTGAGTCGAACGGACGCGATCCCTCCACAGCTAACGACCCCCGAAGCGACGCTGACGCGTGTCGTACTCGGCCAATGCCGCCTCGAACTCGGCGCGGCCGAAATCGGGCCAGAGCGCCTCGCTGAAGACGATCTCTGAATAGGCGCACTGCCAGAGCAGGAAGTTCGACGTGCGCTGCTCGCCGCTGGTGCGAATCAAGAGATCGGGCTCGTGCATCTCGGGGGCGTAGAGGTGGGCGCGAAACTCCTCCTCGGAGTCGCCACTGAAGCTTCGCGCAGCATCGACGATCTCCGCTCTGCCGCCGTAGTTGAACGCAACGAAGAGTGTGATTCGCTCGTTGGCAGCGGTCGTCTGCTCGGCCCAGTCCATGAGCTCGACCAGCTCAGGGCTGACCCCCTCGCGGCGGCCGATGAAGCGCATCCGGACCCCCTCGGTGTCGAGCTCTGGGGTCTCGCGGCGAATGCGTTCGCCGAACATCTGCATCAGTCCGTCGACCTCTCGTTTCGGCCGCTGCCAGTTCTCGGTCGAAAACGAATAGACGGTGAGCTCGGCGATCCCGAGCTCGGCGGCGTCGCGGAGGCGCGCCTTGACCACGTCGGCTCCCGCCTCGTGCCCCTCGATCGCCGGAAGACCGCGCTCGGCTGCCCAGCGCCCGTTCCCGTCCGTGATTATCGCGACGAAGCGTGCTCGATCGGGCACGCTCACACTTCCAGAATCTCTTCTTCCTTGGCCTTCAGCAGGTCGTCGATTTCCTTGGTCGCAGAGTCGGTGTGCTTCTGGAGCTCGGTCTCGGCGCGACGTTCATCGTCCTCACCGACCTCCCCCTCCTTCTTGAGCTCGCGAAGGTCGTGCATGACGTCGCGACGAATGTTGCGAATCGCGACCTTGCCCTCCTCGCCGACACCGTGGACGATCTTCACCATCTCGCGGCGCCGCTCCTCGTTGAGCTCGGGGATCTGCAGGCGCACCACGTTGCCGTCGTTCGAAGGGGTCAGGCCGAGGTCGGACTCCATGATCGCCTTCTCGATCGCGCTGATCGCCGACTTGTCGAAGGGCGTGAGGGTCAAGAGTCGCGCGTCGGTCGCCGACACCTGCGCGAGCTGCTTGATCGGCGTCTCGACGCCGTAATAGTCGACGATGACGCGGTCGAGCAGATGCGGAGAGGCACGGCCTGTGCGCACGGTGGCGAGCTCGTGACGGCACGATTCGACGGACTTCGCCATCCGGTCCTTGGCGTCGACGACGAACTCATCCGTGATCTCAGACACCGGTCTCGCTCCTCTCTGGTGCGCGCGAGCGCACGATCGTCCCTACCCGCTCGCCGCTGATGATCCTATCTATGTTGCTCTCGTCCGCCATGTTGAAAACATGAATCGGCAGGTCGTTATCCATGCAGAGCGACAGCGCCGTTGAATCCATCACACGCAGGCCTTTTTCGATGGCCTCAAGGTGGGTGATCTCCGGCAGAAACTTCGCATCCGGGTTGACGGCGGGGTCGGCGTCGTAGACCCCCTCCACCCCATGCTTGGCCATCAGGATCGCCTCAGCGTGGATCTCGAGGGCGCGCAACGCGGCCGCCGTGTCGGTCGTGAAGAACGGGTTCCCCGTCCCGGCGGCGAAGATCACAGCCCGGCCCTTCTCGAGGTGGCGAATCGCGCGGCGGCGGATGTACGGCTCGGCGACCTCGGTCACCTCGATCGCAGACTGCACCCGGGTGTGGGTTCCGTGACGTTCGACCGCGTCCTGGAGCGTGAGGGCGTTGAGGACGGTCGCGAGCATGCCCATGTAGTCGGCGGTCGCCCGATCCATCCCCGCAGCGGCACCCTGCAGGCCGCGGTAGATGTTCCCCGCGCCAACGACCATCGCGACCTCGACGCCACGGTCGCAGACGTCGTGAACCTGCTTTGCGATCGCGTTGACGCGTTCGGGATCGGTGCCGTAGTCCAGGCGGCCCATCAGGGCCTCCCCGGAGATCTTCAAAAGCACGCGCGCAAAGACCGGATCGGCCATCGGCGGCAACCTTATCCCGTGCGGGCCGCGATTACTCCTGGCCCACTGCGAACCGGGCGAACCGCGCAATGCGCACGTTCTCGCCCGTGTTCGAGGCGACCTCGGCGCGGATCTGCTCGATCGTCTTGCCCTCGTAGCGGTCAGCGCGCACGTGCTCCTGGTCGAGCAGAGCGACGTCCTTTGCCCACTTCTTGACCTGGCCGTCGACGATCTTTTCGACGACGTTGTCGGGCTTGCCCTCCTCGCGGGCCTTCGCCTCGAAGACAGAGCGCTCCTTCTCGACCTCCTCGGCGGGGATCTCATCGGCCGAGACGTAGAGAGGCGCCGTCGCGGCAATGTGGATCGCGACCTCGCGCGCGAACTCCTGAAAGTCATCGGTGCGCGCGACGAAGTCCGTCTCACACTGGACCTCCACAAGCACGCCGACCTTGCCGCCGGCGTGGATATAGGAGCTCACGACGCCTTCGCTGGTGGCCTTGCCTGAACGCTTTGCGGCCGAGGCCTGACCCTTGACGCGCAGCACCTCGATGGCCTTGTCGATGTTGCCGTCGGCCTCCTGGAGGGCGGCCTTGCAGTCCATCATCGCGGCGCCGGTGCGGTCGCGCAGATCCTTGACGTCACTTGCGGTGATGGTGGCCATCAACTTCCCTCCTGGGTCTGCTCGGGCGTGGCCTCGGGCTGAGGCTGCTGCTGTTCTTGGGTTGGTGGCACCGCCTGCGGGTGATTCGGCGTGGCCGGCTTCTTCGGCTGCTGAGGCGCCGCTTGCTGTGGCGGCTGCGCGGCCTGTTGCTCGGCCTGCTGCGCCGCAGCGGCTGCCTTCGCGGCCTCCTCGGCCTCCTTGGCGGCGCGCTGTTCCTCCTCGCGCTTGCGGCGCTGCTCGTCCTCGAGGCGGCGACGCTCCTCCTCCTCGGCGCGGCGCTTGGCCTCCGCCTCGCGGAACGTGTTCGCTGCGTTCTCGGCCGCCGAGCCGATCGCGCCGATCACGAGCTCACACGAGCGCATGGAGTCGTCGTTGCCGGGAATGGCATAGGTGACAGGGATCGGGTCGACGTTCGAGTCGACGAGGCCGAGGATCGGGATCCCGAGCCGGACAGCCTCTGCGACGGCGATCGCCTCGGTCTTCAGATCAACGATGAGCACCGCCTGCGGCAGACGCTTCATGTCACGCACGCCGCCGAGGTTGAACTCGAGCTTCTCGAGCTCGGACTCCATCGACATGCGCTCCTTCGTCGGCAGCAGGTCGAGTCGGCCGTCCTCCTTGAGCTCGCTGAGCTCGTGTAGCCGGTCGATGCGATCCGACATCGTCTGGAAGTTGGTCAGCAGCCCGCCGAGCCAGCGCTTATTGACGTAGGGCATCCCCGCGCGCTCGGCCCAGGACTGGATCGAGTCACGGGCCTGCTTTTTGGTGCCGACGAAGAGAACGGTGCCGCCCTTGCCGGCGACCTCGGTGGTGAAGTCCTTCGCCTTCGCAAGCAGCGGCTCGGTCTGCAGAAGGTCGATGATGTGAATGCCATCGCGCTCGCCGTGGATATAGCGACGCATGCGCGGGTTCCAGCGGCGTGTCTGGTGGCCGAAGTGGACGCCCGCTTGCAGCAGCTCTCTGAGTCCGGTGTCGGACATGGTGCTCCCTTTGATCTTGGATGACTCTCCTGGGCGCTTCAGGGGACCCGGCACTTTTGTGTGGGCCGGGCAGGGCCCCTTCGTCGTTCCAGGGGTTGGTTACTGGACGGGTCGAAGTGTAGAGGGCGCTCGCGGGGCGGTAGTTTGCGCTGCGTGGTCCTCTACACGTGCGAGATGGAGAAGTCCTTTGGCGGTCTGCCCGCGGCCGTTGCCCACCCGTGCGGACGCGCCGCTAGGGCGCTCGACGAGGCCGGCCACGCCTACGACCTGCGGACCGTAAAGGGCGGCACTTTCAAATTCTGGACTCTGCCGTCACGCGCGGCCGATCGGGCGGAGATCGAACGGCTGAGCGGACAACGCTCCGTACCGATCCTGGTGCTCGACGGCGGTGAGGTGGTCGCTGGCTCTGCCGCTATCGCTACCTGGGCCGCAGAACACCCGGCCTGATCAATTCCGGGTCGTGACCTGGCGTCACGACGGCACCGGCGTCGCGCAACTCGCGCAGGCGGCGCGCCGACGTCGCCTGGGCCTCGAAATCGTCACCGATGATCGGAAAGCGATGGTCGTCGAGCCCGGACGCGTAATGCGTCACGTCACCGCCGATAATCAGATCCGCTCCTACCTGCACGGATTGGTGTCCGGGAGTGTGGCCAGGTGTCGATAGCAGCGTGATCGATCCATCTCCGAGCAGATCGTGGTCACCGTCGACAAGCCTCACCTGCGCCTCGGCGCCCTCGTAGTCGCGCGGCAAGAAGAAGTTCTTCGCGATTGCTGCGGAATCCGTCCCGGCATCCCACTCTCGGCGCTGAACGTAGATCGGCACCGATCGCGGGATCAGCGAGACTCCGCCTGCGTGATCGAAGTGCAGGTGGGTGAGCACGACCTTCGTGATCGTTTCGAGGTCGACCTGCTCGGCGACATTCAAATCAAGATCGAGCTCGAAGAGGCCGAGAGCGTCGGCTGAGCCGTAATGACGCGCGGCGTCAGCCACGGCCTCGGGGTGCAGGCCCGTGTCAACGAGGATCCGTTCCTCAACCGTCTCGATCACGTAGGCCGGGACCGGAAAGCGAACCGATTCATCGAGCGGATCACCCTCGCGCCAAATGCCGGCCGGCGCCGTGAACCATCCGCCGCTGAGCGCTTCGACCTTCACCAACCTCACGCTATGTCGCCGCGTGGCACCGATTGCGACCGGCGTAATACTGTTTGCGACATGCAAATTGGGATCACCGCGATGCCGGGGTGCTTCGACTCGGGGCTCACAGCCCTGCTCGACGTGTTTGGCACGGCCGAGCGGGTCCGACCGGCGCTCGATCGTGGCATCGACCCGATCGAGGTCCGGATCCTGGGAACCGAGACCCAGGTGCGAACGGGGGCGGGTTTGACGATCGCAAGCGACCATCTTGTCGGCGACGACGGCGCGCTGGCTGACCTCGATTTTCTGGTTGTCCCGGGTCTTGGCGTCGCAACGCCAGCCGCGCTTGCCGAGTCGCTCGCCTCCGCGCCGGTTCGCGCGCTGCGCGGGTGGCTGGGCCGCTCAGGCGGGGATATCTCCCTGGCTGCCGCCTGCACCGGCACGTTCGTCCTTGCCGATTCGGGCGTGCTCGACGGCCGCTCGGCGACGACGACGTGGTGGCTGGCGGGCGAGTTCCAGCGCCTCTTTCCGAAGGTCACGCTCGACATGACCCGCATGGTCATCCACAGCGACACGGTCACCACCGCCGGCGCTGCGTTCGCCCACATCGACCTCGCGATGAGCCTCGTCTCACGCCTCAGCCCGCAGCTCGCGGACGCTGTCGCCCGTTACCTGCTGGTCGACCAGCGCCCGACGGTCAGCCTCGAGGCCGCGGTAGGCCACCTGGCCGGGGTTGACTCGCTCGTCACCGAGTTCGAGGGCTTCGTCCGTGACCACCTCGATCGCGGTGTCAACATCGACGTGGCGGCCAGGTCGATCGGAACGACCCGCCGCACGCTCGAGCGCCACTGCCGAACCCGCACCGGTATGACCCCCCACGAGCTGATCAACCGCGTTCGCGTCGAACGCGCAAACCACCTGCGGCGCACGACCGAGCTGAGCTTTGACCAGATCGCCCCGATGGTCGGCTATCGAAACGGATCGACCCTGCGCACCCTGATGCGCCGCGCCGCCTAGCCGGAGCGAGCCCGCGTGAGGGCTGCCGCCAAATCCCCGGGCAGCTCGGACTCGTACTCGAGCCTCTCGTCGCTGAACGGATGGGTGAGGCCAAGCCGCGCGCTGTGAAGAAACTGGCGCTTGAGGCCATGGCGCTCGCCCCCGCCGTAGCGATCATCTCCGGCTATTGGATGGCCAATCGCGGCGAAGTGGGCACGGATCTGGTGGGTGCGCCCGGTTTCGAGGCGGGCCTCGACCAGGGTGTCGGACGGAAGCACCTCGAGCGCGGTGAAGTGGGTGCGAGCCGGGCGTGCCCCCCGGCCGCGAACGGCGCGCTTTTCGGGTGCGCGATGGTCGCGCCCCAGCGGCGCGTCGATGGTGCCGGTTCGTGAGCGCAGAGCGCCTCTCACGAGCGCCAGGTACGTGCGCTCAACATCGTGGCGCTTGATCATCGCCGCGAGCCTGCGATGCGCCTCGTCGTCGCGCGCGACGAGCATCAGCCCGGAAGTATCGCGATCGAGCCGGTGAACGATCCCCGGTCGCTCGCTCTCGCCGCCGGCGAGCAGCTCGCCGAGGACGCTGACGAGTGTCTCCCCCCGATGTCCCGGTGCCGGATGGACAACCAGACCTGCGGGCTTGTCGATAACCGCGAGGCGGTCGTCGGAAAAGACGATCCGCGGTTTCAGGCTCACGTTAGGAGGGGTGACCGGGCGGCTCGGGTTCGGGCTCCGGCGCCTCCCCGAACGCCGAGAGCACGACCACGGCCACCCCGAACGTGATCGCCACGTCCGCAAAGTTGAAGGCCGGCCAGACGGGTGGGTCGATGAAATCCGTTACGGAGCCGACGCGCACGCGATCGACAAGGTTGCCGACCGCGCCACCAACCAGGAGCCCGACGCCGAGCCACAGCCACGGCCGCGACCCATCGACCGCAAACCAACCGATCACGACGAGCAGGGCCACGCCGGTGATCACCAGGACAAGCGCGTCGCTGCCCTCGTCAAGCAAGCCGAAGGCGATGCCGCTGTTCGTGACCCGGGTGAGGTCGAATCCCACGGCGAGGTCGCGGCTCTCGCCGAGCACAAGCGACGACACGACCGCCGCCTTCGTCGCCTGGTCGATCGCGAGGACGATGAGGCCGACCAGGAGCATCCACAGCCACGGCCGCGGGCTCGGACTGGTGCGCGTGCTCGTCACCCGCTTATGAGGCCGGTGACGATCCGCCCGACGATCGTGAGCGTCAGGATCGCGAGGATCGGGCTGATGTCGATTGGTCCGATGCTCGGGATCCAGCGCCGGAAGACAGCCAGATACGGATCGGTGCTCTCGGTGATGAACCCGGTCACAGCTCTGAGGGTGAGGTTGTACGGAATCGGGCGGAACATCTGAATCCAGCTCAGCGCGATGTTGAGAATGATCAGGATCAGATAGACGAAGACGAGCGCGCTGATGTAACCGGCAACGTCGTCACGGGTGAAGGCCGCGACGGTCGTCATCCGCGCATCCGCGCCATCGAGGCGCGCACCGCAGCCCGGAAGGCGTCCGCGGCGCCAGCGTCAGCCAGTGCCTCAAGCCCTGCCTCGGTGCTACCCCCGGGCGAGGCGACCGCGCCGCGAACCGAAATCGGGTCGTAGTGGCGCAGCAATTCGATCGTGCCGGCAAACGTCTCGATTACCAGCTCGTACGCCTGATCGGGGTCGAGACCCTCCTCAGCCCCGGCCTCGGCCATGGTTTGAACGATGACCGCGAGATAGGCCGGAGAGCACCCCATCACGGCCGTCGCCTGATCCATTAGGTGATCAGGAACCTCTGCCATGTGCCCGAGCTGGCCGAAGAGGTTGAGCAGACGCGCCCCCACCTCCCCATCCTCCGCGGTCAACGGCGCATGACAGATCACGCCCGCGCCAATCTCGGTTGCGACGGTGGGCATCGTCCGCAGAACGGGGACGCCTGGAAACAACTCGCGCAGGCGCTCAATCGACGTCGCACCAAGCACCGAGGCGATCGCACGCGAATCGCCGTCGAGCTTCTCCGCCACGATCTCGAGCGCGTTCGGCTTAATCGCGAGCAGGACGGCGTCGGAGCGCAGCGCGAGCTCGTTCAGCGTGCCGACGGCCTCTCCGCCGGTTCGCTCGGCCAGCTTCTGCGCTCGGCCAGATCCGTTATCGCAGAACAGCATCGCGTCGGGGCGCTGCTCGCCATCGGCCCACCCACGCGCGAGCGCCTCAGCCATGTTTCCCGCGCCGGCGAACCCAAGGATCATGGTCGCAGCGTAGCCCCGCGGCAGCTGACGCGAAGCCGAGCACCCGCGGGCGGGTCCTAGCTTTGGTTGAAGAAGCCCTTTTCGACGAGGCGTGCCTTCTCTTCGGCGGATACCTCGACGTTGCGCGGGGTCAGGAGAAAGGTCTTCTCGGCGATCTTCTGCATGCCGCCCTCGAGCGCGTACGTGAGTCCCGAGGCGAAGTCGATCAGCCGCTTGGCCAGCTCACCGTCGGTCGTCTGGAGGTTGAGGATCACCGGGACAGCGTCCTTGAAGTGGTCCGCGACCTCCTGGGCGTCGTTGAAGCTTCCTGGGGTCACGAGATGGACCTGCACGTTGGCGCCACCGTTGCCGACCGGCTGCAGCGGGGCCGGGGCCGCCCGCCGGCGCGGCGGGTCCTCGTCGGCGAAGATGTCGTCGATCTCGTCGCGGCGGCTGCGGCGCTCGGAGATTCGACTGACGGTGGCCGAACGCGGCGCCGCTCCACCCTCATAGACCTGTCCGTGCGGAATCGTGTCGGGCTCGTAGACGTCGTGCTCTTGGTAGTCGGGGTCCTCGGCGAGGCCGAAGTAGACGAGCGCGCGGTGCCAGGTGTCTCGGAGTGCCATACGGCTGCGGGATTCGCGTCCTGTCGCGGGATTCCTTTACCGGGATTATGTAGCAACGAACTGCCCGGCGTGCAGGCGGTTTATCGGTAGAGCGACGTTCCGAGCCGGATGATGGTCGCGCCCTCGTCAACCGCGACCTGCCAGTCCTGGCTGGTTCCCATCGAGAGACGCTCGAGACCGCGCTCGCTCGCAAGCTCAGCGAGTCGCGCGAAGAACGGACGCGAGGCCTCGGGATCCTCGGTGAACGGCGGCATCGTCATCAGCCCGCAAACCCGCACTGGACAGCGCGCGATGAACTCATCGAGCGCCTCTGGCTCCACCCCACCCTTGCCCGCCTCACCGCTGACGTTCACCTCCACCAGCACCTCGGTATCCGAACCGCCGTGGCGCTCGAGCTGCTCGAGAACCGAGTCCGTTGCCACCGAGTGGATCAGCCGCACCAGCGGCAGGATCCGGCGCAGCTTGCGGCTCTGGACGTTGCCGATGAAGTCCCAGGTGAAGCTCTCACCGAAGCTCTCATGCTTGGCCTCGAGATCCTGCAAACGGTTCTCGCCAACGAGCGAAATCCCGGCCTCAGCCAACGTTGCCATCTCCTCGGCGACCACGTATTTGGTCGCGGCCAGGATCTCGACATCGGGCACCGCAGCGCTCGCGAACACGCTCGAGGTTCGCGCGGACGACCTCGGGGTCGATGTCACGAATCGGCTCAGGCATCGATCCAGACCAGTCCCGCCTGCCGCCCGGTGCGGCCCTGATCGCGCCGGTGCGAGAAGAACAGCTCCGGCTCGCAACTCGTGCACAACCCGGCCGCATCGATCGACCCGACCCCAGCGCGGTCGAGCAGCCGCCGTGCGACCTCCGCCAGATCGAGCATTCGGCCGTCGGCGATCCCGTCACCGAGCGCTGCAAACGAATCGAGCACCTCGTCGCCAACCTCATAACAACAGGCCCCGATCCCAGGTCCGACCGCCGCTGAGTGCGCGCCGACCGCCTCCGCCCCGCGCTCGACGATGCCGGCGGCAAGCCCGCGCCAACCGCAATGAAGCATCGCCACGCCGTCTGCTCCAGCGAGCGCGACCGGAAGGCAGTCGGCGACCTGCACGAGCGGAGTCAATGACGGCTCGCCCGTGACCTGGCCATCTGCCTCGGCCAGTTGGGGGACCTGCTTGAGGAATGGATTCGGCGCTGGAGGCCGCTCTCGCCGCGCAAGCTCGCAGCCGTGAACCTGAAGCCCCATGAGAACCCCGGCGCCGTCACGGCCCACCGCATCAGCGAGTCGCGCGCGGTTGGAAAAGACGGCCTCGGGCTCGTCGTCGGTCAGCAGGCCGACGTTCAGCGACTCGAACGCACCTCTGCTGACGCCGCCGACACGCGCTGAGAACGCCGCGCGCGCACCCGGCATCGAAGCCTCGAGCCAGCGCACCCCGTCTCGCTCCTGCCACCGCATCTCCCGCCAGAGGCTATCCGCGCCTCAGGCTCGCGCCACTTCGAGCGCGATGCGAAGCTCGTCCTCGCGCGACGACGCATCGCCGTCGAGTCTCGCCCGCAACGCGGCCTTCAGCCCGTGACCGATGGAGGGGCCCTGCGGGATCCCGGCGGCCAGAAGATCGTCCCCGGTGATCTCGAGGCGCACATCGCGCCATTGATCGACGTAGCGGTCGAGCCACGCGCCACCCATGGCCCGAGCGAGCATCAGCTCCTCGCCCGAGCGGTTCGCCGCGAGGTCGACTCCCGCCGAGGCTGTGGCGGGGTCAAGCGCTGCGAGCGCGGTTGCCCGGGCGGCGAGATCGCCACGGACGAGTTCGATCAGCAGTCGGCCGAGGTCCGCCGAGCCTCGCCAGCGCGGTTCTGTCGCCAGCGCCGCAGCCGCACCGAACGCACGCATCTCGGCGGTCGCGACGGCCACCAGACCCCAATCCGCGAGCAGGGCGAGCCCGTGCTCCGGCCGCGTCTCGGCCGCGAGCCGCTCGAGCTCGTTGTCGACTCGGTCAGCCGAAACCGTGCTGAAGTCCGCATTGAGCACAAGCTCCAACGTGGTCGGCTCGAGTTCCAGATCGAGGCGCGCGGCGTATCTCGCGGCGCGCAATGCCCGTGTCGGATCGTCGATAAAGGAGCGATCGTGAAGAACGCGCAGGATCCCGTCGCCGAGATCCGCAAGCCCGCCGTGATTGTCGATCAGGGTCCCCGGGTCGGCGACCGCCACAGCGAGCGTGTTCACGGTGAAGTCACGGCGGGCGAGGTCAGCCTCGAGCGGGGCGGAGCGCACGACGGGGAGCGAGCCCGGCTGCGGATATGACTCGGCGCGAGCCATCGCGAGGTCGACCGAGGCGTCGGCGAGGTAGACCGTTGCGGTGTTGAAGCGCTCGTGGTGGCGGACATCGCCGGCGAGTCGCTCGGCAAGCACGAGCGGCTCGCAGTCGACCACCACATCGAGGTTGGCGCCGCCCGCCATGCCAAGCAGCGAGTCGCGGACCGCACCGCCGACGATCCAGGCGTTTACCCCGGCCGGTCCGGCGGCGTCGGCAACAGCCGCAAAGCCAGGCAGGGCCTCGATCCTCGGACCGAGGCCGCCCTCGTCTATTTGGCGTGTGGTGGTCAAATCCGGCGGGGTCGACAAGCGGCTTGCGTACGATGACGGCCTTCGCGGATGACTTGGCTCGCAAAGATCTGGGCCTCGTGGAGCACACGCGTGCGGGTGCTCGTGATCGGGGGAACGGCGGCGACGATCGTTGGCGCTGCCGCGATCGCCTATTTCGTGCTCAAGCGCGACTCCGACGTCAGCTGTCCCGCCCCGTGTGAGCTCGAGGTCGAGGAGGAAAAGCCCAAGCCCCAGGAGACGATCAAGACGGTCGACTGGCCGCTTTACGGCTTCGACGACGGCCGCACGCGGTATCTGCCGACCAAGCGCGTCAAGCCTCCATACGACGCCTCCGAATGGAGCTTTAACGCGGGCAAGCTCCTCGAGTTCCCCCCGGTGGTCGCAAAGGGGAGCCTCTACTTCCAGGATAAGGATGCGCTGCTGTACGCCCTGAGCGCGGACAAAGGCAAAATCGAATGGAAGAAGGACATCGGCGGCCTCGGCGCGGCCTCGCCCGCCTATTCGCACGGGGTTGTCTTCGCCGTGACCCTGCAGAAGGCGCCGGGCGTCAACGAGGGTGAGGCGCTGGCACTCCGCGCGAAGGACGGCAAGCTGTTGTGGCGCTTTGCCCTGCCGGGGCGAAGTGAGACCTCGCCGATCGCCGTTGGCTCGCGGGTCATCGTCGGCAGCGAGTCCGGCGACGTATATGCGCTCGACCGCAAGACCGGCAAGGTCGACTGGCAGGTGCACACCGACGGCGCGGTCAAGGGTGGCATGGCTCTCGACGACGGCGTCCTCTACGGGGCCAACTACGCCGGGCAGGTGTTCGCGATCAAGGCCTCGAACGGCCAGTACGTCTGGCAGTCGAGCACGCAGGGCTCGAGCTTCGGGCGCGGAGGGCCGGTCTACTCGACCCCCGCCGTCGCATACGGACGAGTCTTTCTAGGGAGCATCGACAGCCGCGTCTACAGCTTCGATCAGTCAAACGGTGAGCTGGTCTGGAGCCACACCACGGGCGACTGGGTCTACGCCGCACCCGCGGTCGCGGACACTCCGAAGACCGAACCCACCGTCTACGTCGGCTCGAAGGACCAGACCCTCTACGCGCTCGACGCAAAGACGGGTGACGTCCGCTGGCAGGAGAGCATCCGCGGCGTCATCCTCGGCGCCGCGACCGTGCTCGGCGAGACCGTCTACGTCGCCGGCCTCGGGCCCAACGTCGGAACCTACGGCTTCAACGTCAAGACGGGCAAGGAGGTCTTCGAGTCCGAGCTTGGCGAGTACAGCCCGGTCGTCTCCGACGGCCATCGCATGTACCTGACCGGCGCCAGCGGAATTCGCGCTTTCGAGCACGAGACGGCCGCAGAACAGCGCAGCGCGGCGGAGCGCCGACGGGCGAAGCGCAAGCGCCAGGAGGCGGCGCACCGAGCCAAGCGCAAGCGCCAGGAGGCCGCGAAGGAAGCCAAGCGCGAGCGCCAGCGCGAGGCCCACCGGGCGTCTGGACGCGACAACAAGCGCGACTAGGCGCGGACTGGGATTCCGGCCTCCAACATCGCGGCCTTCGCCTCGGTGATCGAGTACCTGCCGTAGTGAAAGATCGACGCGGCGAGGACCGCGTCGGCACCGCCCTCGGTGACTCCCTCCACGAGGTGCTCCAGTTCGCCGACGCCTCCGGACGCGATCACCGGCACCCCCACCGCCTCGGCAACCGCGCGCGTCAGCTCCAGGTCGTAGCCGTCGGTGGTCCCGTCGCGATCCATGCTCGTCAGCAGCACCTCTCCCGCGCCGCGCTCGGTCGCCTCCCGAGCCCAGGCCACCGCCTCGCGCCCAGCCACCTGGCTACGGCCACCGTTGACGAAGACGTCGTAGCTCCCGCCACGCTGCTTGGCATCGATTGCGATCACCACGCACTGTGAGCCGAAGACGACCGCGAGCTCAGAGATGAGATCGGGCCGGGCAAGGGCGGAAGAGTTGACCGCGACCTTGTCGGCGCCGGCGTCGAGCACAGCCTGGGCGTCCTCGACCGAACGGATCCCGCCGCCAATCGTGAACGGGATGAAGACCTCGTTGGCGGTACGCCGGGCGAGCTCGGTGATCGTGTCGCGCTTCTCGTGCGACGCGGTGATGTCGAGGAAGACCAGCTCGTCGGCGCCCTCGGCGTCATAGCGCGCGGCTAGTTCGACCGGATCGCCGGCATCGCGCAGGCCGACGAAGTTGGTGCCCTTCACAACGCGCCCGGCGTCGACGTCGAGGCACGGGATCACCCGCTTCAGCGCCATCGCCGCCTCAGCGCTTGCCCCGCAGGCGCCCGCGCGCCGCACCCCAGACGCCGTGCGCGAAAGCACCCGGTTCGAGCTTCTGGGCAATGCGGAGCATCTCTTCGCGCTCGTTGGCGGTGAGGTTTCGCCCCGGCCTGCCGCGGGATTTCGCGACCAGGCGAGCCAGGCGTGAGCGCTCATCAGCTTCGAGCAGCCCGGCGTGATGGCGCGCCAGCAGCGCGATCTGAGCGATCGCCAGTACCCGGATCCAGAACATGACAGTGAGGCTAACCGGCCGCGGGAGCCCGGTGGCCCCGCGAGCCGTAGCTCATGCAAAGAGCTGCGGGTTCACGCTACGTTGCCTCGATGGCAGCAACCGAAAAGCCGGTCGTCGAAGTCCCCGAGGGCGACCCCTCCTATCAACTCGAGCTCGAGGACATCGAAATCGGCGACGGCGACGAGGCTTCCTCGGGCAACACCGTCGAGGTCCACTACGTCGGGGTGGCCTGGAGCGACGGGCAGCAGTTCGACGCCTCCTGGGACCGCGGCGACACCTTCAAGTTCGGTCTCGGCAAGGGCCAGGTCATCCAGGGCTGGGACCAGGGCGTCGCTGGAATGAAGGTCGGCGGCCGGCGGCGGATCACGATCCCGCCGATGCTGGGATACGGCAAGCGCGGCGCCGGGGCCGCGATCAAGCCCGATGAGACGCTCGTGTTCGTTGTGGATCTCGTCTCGGTTCGTTGACCAACCGCGCGATCGTCATCCCGCCGGGCGAGGGCCACGTCGTCGGCAACGTCGAGTTTTTGGCCCGAACGGTGGACACTCAGCGCTTCAACCTCTCGATCATCGAGATCGCTGTTGGGCGCGAGCTCGAGCCCCACATCCACGAGGCTGAGGACGATGCGTTCTACATCCTCGAGGGCGAGATGACCTTCACCCACGCCGGCGAGGAGTCCGCGGCCCCGCCGGGCACCTTCGTCTTGGTCCCACCGGGCGTCGAGCACGGTTTTCGCAACGACGGCGACGTGCCGGTTCGAATGATCAACGTTCACGCGCCCGCGGGCTTCGACCGGCGAATCGGCCTCGCGGAGTAGCTCACCCGCCCCGTAGACCCCCAGCTCCCCGCCGCTGGGCCGCATCCGCTCCGCTTCGCAGCACTGGGCCGCATCCGCTCCGCCTGGCGACCCCGATGCGGCCCACCCGGAGGCACACGGTGGCTGAGCCCTGCCCTGACGCAAGCCGAGAGCGCCGCCGCCTGCCGAGCGCGTGCCTTCTAGCTGCTGCCGGCTAGCTTCCTGCTGAGACGCGCACGGACTCGATGTCGCCGTAACGGAACTCCTCATGCGGATCGCCGCCGACCGCGAGGATCACCACGCCGTCGCGAACCGCGACGAGCTTGCCCTTGATCTCGTCCCCGTCAATGCCGAGGGATACCTCCCATGAACCACTCGCGCCGTCCTGACTGGCGAAGAGGTGAAGGGCTCCGATCACGTCTTCGTGATCGTCGCCGGAGGCGTCATAGGTCTGATCGTGTTTCAGGTCCATGGGGAAATCGCGTCCTGTCCCTCGGCGACGGTGAAGCGCTCCTCGTAGAGCGCACGACCGACGATAATGCCGCTGAGCGCCGCAAGCTCAAGCGCCGCGAGATCCGCCAGGTGCTCGATCGTTCCGATCCCACCCGAATAGATCAGTTCGGCGCCGCCCTCTTCCGCTGCCCCGGCAGCGGCACGGAGACCTTCCACGCCAGGCCCTTCGAGCGTGCCGTCGACCTCGACCGGGGTGAAGACGAAGGTCCGCACGCCCCGGGTGGCGAGCTCGGCGATCAAACCTGCGGACGTGGTCTCGGTCGAGCGTTCCCAGCCCTCGACGGCAACCGCTCCGCCGCGCGCGTCGGCGGAGACGACAACTCGCTCCCCATGATCGATGACCAGCGCCTCGACCAACGCCGGGTCTGAGACGGCAGCCGACCCCAGGATCGCCCGGTGTGCGCCCGCGCCGAGCACCGATTCAACGTCGCCCGCCTGGCGCAGACCGCCGCCCGCCTGGACCGGCACATCGACCGCGTCGCAGATCCGCTCGACGTGTTCGATGTTCACCGGGGCGCCGGCACGGGCACCGTCGAGATCGACGACGTGTAGCGCCCGGGCTCCCTGCTCGACCCAGCGCAGCGCGGCGTCGAGCGGATCGGCGTCGAATTGAGTCTCGCGGTCGTAGTCGCCCTGCACGAGGCGCACGGCCCGACCGTCACGTATATCGATCGCCGGATAGAGGATCACGGCAGGGACTATGCCGGTACTGGCGCGCAGATCGCCGCGAAGTTGGCGAGCAACCGCAGGCCGGCGCCACTCGACTTCTCCGGATGAAACTGAACGCCGTACAGCGGCGGGCGCGCGATCGCGCACGCAAAGCGCTCGCCGTGAACGGCGTAGCCGAGCACGTCCTCATCATGCGCCGGGCGCGGCGTGAAGCTGTGGACGAAGTAAAACGGCGTGGTCGCCTCCAGGCCCGCCGTGAGCTCCGATTCGCGAGTCCACTCGACGGGCTCCCAGCCGATGTGCGGCACCTTGAGCTCGTCCGCGCGCAGCCCGTCGACCGTCCCCTCGATCAACCCGAGGCCCTCCGCCCCGCCGAGCTCGCTCGACGATTCGAACAGAAGTTGATACCCGAGACAGACGCCGAGCACGGGGGTGCCCGCAGCCGCCTTGTCGGCAACGAGACGGTCGAGCTCGAGCTCGCGGATCCGTTCCATCGCACGAGCGAAGGCGCCCACGCCTGGCAGAACCAGACCATCCGCATCAGCGCCAACGTCGGGATCGGAGGTGCGAACGACGTCGGCACCGACATGCTCGAGCGCCTTCTCGACCGAGCGCAGGTTCCCCATCCCGTAGTCAAGGACAGCGATCACGTCAGCCTTCCCTTGGTCGAGGGCACGCCGTCCTCGTCGGGGTCGATCGCGATCGCATCGCGCAACGCTCGGGCGAAGGCCTTGAAGCACGCCTCGATCTTGTGGTGAAGGTTGGAGCCGTACGGAACCGCGAGATGCAGCGTGATCTTCGCGTTCGATGCGACCGCGCGAAAGAACTCCTCGGCCAGCTCGGCATCGAACCCCGCAATCGCCTCCCCCGGTAGATCCGCGTCGAACCGGCAGAAGGGCCGCCCCGAGACGTCTATCGCACAGGTCGCCAGCGATTCGTCCATCGGTACACCGATGTAGGCGTACCGGCGAATTCCACTGCGGTCGCCAAGAGCTACGTCGAGCGCCTGCCCAAAGGCGATGCCCACGTCCTCGACCGTGTGGTGGGCCCCCGTCTCGAGGTCGCCCTCGGCCCTGACCTTGAGAGCCAAGCGGCCATGGCGGCCGAGCAGTTCGAGCATGTGATCGAAAAAGCCAACGCCGGTCGAGACGGCTACGTCACCGCCGTCGAGCCCGAGCTCGAGGCTGATCTTCGTCTCACCCGTCTCGCGTTCGATTTTTGCGTTTCTTGCCATCTCAGTTCTCCGGATCGTCCTCGGCGCGGGCGAGGGCCGACTCGCCGTGGACCGGAAGGCCCTCGGCATCGGCCAGCGCCGCCACCTGCGGAGCCAATTGTGAGGCCGCGGCGCCATCGATGGCAACGATCGAGGTCCGCCGCATGAACGCGCCCGGCCCGAGTGGTCCGCCGAACCGAGCTGCTCCGCCTGTCGGCAGCACGTGGTTGGAGCCGGCGGCGTAATCGCCGAAGGCGGTCGCTCCTCCCGCTCCGACGAAGACGCACCCGGCGACGCGGTCGCGAGCCGCTGCCTCATCTGCACCCGCGAACGCGAGCTCGAGGTGCTCGGGCGCATATGCATCGGCGAGTCGCAGCGCGGCGAGAATCCCCGGCGCGAAGACAACCGTAAGGCCAGCGTCGGCGACGCTCGGACGCGCCGCCGCGAGCTCGGCGACTCGGGCGGCCAGTCGCCCGAGCAGGCCGCGGTCGGTCGCGATAGCGACCAGAGGGCTGTCCGCGCCGTGCTCGGCCTGGGCACAGATATCGAGCGCAAGCCACTCGACGTTCGAGGTCGAGTCGGCGACCACCACCAGCTCGCTCGGTCCCGCCAAACCGTCGATGCCAACCACTCCGGTCACCTGGCGTTTGGCCTCCGTGACGAAGCGGTTGCCGGGGCCCGCGATCACATCGACCGGCGGGATCGTCTCGGTGCCGTACGCCAAAGCGGCAATCGCCTGTGGGCCACCGAGCACGTAGACCTCATCGACGGCTGCCGCCGCGCAAGCGGCCAGCACCACCGGGTCGGCTTGGCCCGAGTCATTGGGCGGCGAGACCACGGCGATCCGCGGCACGCCGGCGATCCGCGCCGGGAGGGCGCTCATCAGGACCGAGGATGGATAGGACGCTCGACCACCCGGTGCGTAGACGCCGGCGGCGTTCACAGGGTTGGCCTTGATCTCGATCCGCTGTCCCTCCTCGAGTTCGAACGAGGTCGCGGTCGTCAGTCGCATCAGCTCGGCGCTGGCGACGCTGCTGATGTTCGCGGCCGCGATCGCAAGCGCCTCGCGAAGCGGCGCGTCGAGGCGCGACGGCGCCGTTCTGATCTCCTCCGGATCGACTCGCAGCTCGTCGGGCAGGACGTCGCCGAAGGCCTTCGACAGCTCGCGGACGACGGTGTCGCCCCCATTGCGCACGCGCTCGAGGAGCTCGCGAACCGCCTTGGCGGCGTCGCCTGGCTGCGGACCGCGCTCGCGGATCGCCGCTGCCGTCGCAGCGGGATCGGACCCGTCGTATTCGACCCGCTCGATCCTCACGCCGACGCCTCTCGCAGGCGCGCGGCCAGAGCATCGATCTCTGCCGCTCGCAGCTTGTGGGCGACCCGGTTGGCGACCAGCCGAGCCGTGCATATCGAGATCTCCTCGCGAACCTCGAGATCATTCTCGGCCAGGGTCCGGCCGCTGTCGACCAGGTCGACGATCCCATCGGCCAGGCCCACCAGCGGCGCGAGCTCCACCGATCCCTTCACTTCGATCACCTCCGCCTGGCGCCCGGTCGACTCGAAATGGCGCTCCGCGATCCGCGGATACTTCGTGGCGATTCGCATCGCACCCAGCCGGCGCTCGGCCTCCTCGAGGCTGGTGTCGCCGCGGCGCGCGGCGAGCACCATGCGGCACCTCCCGTAGGCGAGGTCGAGCAGCTCGTAGACCGCTCGGTCGGCCTGCTCGGCGAGGACATCCTTACCGGTGATCCCGATCTCCGCGGCGCCGGCCTCCACGTAGGTCGGCACGTCCGAGGGTCGCATCGTCACCAGGCGCAACTCGCCGAGATCGAACGTGAGAGCCCGCGAATCACCGCGCGGCGCCGACGTATCAAGCCCGATCGCATCGAGCAGGTCAAGCGTCCCCTCGAGCAGGGCTCCACGGGGAGTCGCAAGCCGCAGGGTGCCGTCGTCGCCTGTGCGCACGGAGCGCGCGAGCCCACTCATGCCACGCCTTCTTCGGCCTGGGCGACGTGCAGTCGCTCGAGATAGAGCGAGAAGCCCGCAGCCGGAAGTGGCCTGCCGAACCGACCCATGAGCTCGTCGTAGCGGCCACCGCCGCCGAGGATGTGGCCCAGTGCCGGGTCGTAGACCTCGAGGATCGCGCCTGTGTAGTAACCGAGGTCGCGCATCAGGCCGAGGTCCAGCCGCACGCGATCCGCGACGCCGCGCTCGCGCAGGGCCGCGTACGTATCGGCCAGTCGCGCGGTCGCGCTCTCGGTGATGTCGCCCAGCAACCCGCGCGCCTCGTCGAGCACCTCCGCCCCGCCCCGCAACATCGGTATGCGGTTGAGCGCCTCGCGTTCGCGGGCACCGAGTTCGAGCGCCGCGACCTCGGACTCGAGCCCGACGTGGTCATGGCGCGCGAGACAGTCGAGGATGCGTTCACCGCCATCTGGGGGGACCTCGAGCTCGATCAGCAGCTGGCGATATAGCGTCGCGTCGCCCAGCCCGATCACCGCGCGACCGAGACCCGCCGCGTCAAGAGCGGCCGCAAGGACCTCGACGACCTCGACCGTCCCCTCCGGCGCAGGGACCCCGACAAGCTCGACCCCGACCTGGGTGAACTCCCGCATCTGTCCACGCTGCGGGCGCACAGCCCTGTAGGCGCTGGCGAGATAGCAGAGGCGAAACGGCGGCTCCGCAGTCGCGTAGCGGTTGGCGACCAGGCGCGCGATTGGAATCGTCATGTCCGAGCGCATCGCCAGCAGCTCGCCCGACTCGTCGAAGAACCGGTAGGCGACAGGCGCTCCCCGCTCGGACTCGCCGCGAGCGAGGACCTCGTCGTACTCGATCGTCGGCGTCGCGACCTCGCCATAGCCAAACCGCTCGAAGGTGTCGATCAGCGCCAGGCTGAGCCTGCGCAGCTCGCGCATCTCGTCGGGAAGAATGTCCCTGGTACCTGGGGGAATCGGATGGGTCATCAAGCAATGACGGTTGGACCAACGCCGGAGCGTAGGCGGTAGCGACGAAGTCGCGGTTTACAGGGCGACGACCGGCCTTCCCTCAACAGAGCGCGACCCCGCGAGAGCGGACGCGGCGCGGAGCATCTCGCGGGAGTGGTCTCAGGCGGTAACGGCATCGACCGCCACGCGCTCGATGCGCGCGCCCAGCTCGCGCAGGCGGTCGTCGATGTGCTCGTACCCGCGATCGATCTCACGGATGTTGTGGATCTCGGAACGCCCGTTCGCGGCCAGGGCGGCGATGAGCATCGCCATGCCGGCGCGAATGTCGGGGCTGGAAAGGCGCTCTCCGTGAAGCTGGCTCGGACCGCTGACGATCGCCCTGTGGGGATCGCAGAGCGTGATCCGAGCGCCCATTGCCACGAGTTTGTCGACAAAGAACATGCGGTTCTCGAACATCTTCTCGAAGATCAGGATCGTGCCCCTCGCCTGCGTTGCCAGGGCGAGCGCGATCGACGTGAGGTCGGCCGGAAAGGCGGGCCAGGGGCCATCGTCGATCTTCGGGATCGCGTCGCCGAGGTCGTCGCGGATCTCCAGCTTCTGCTCTGGCGGTACCAGCACGTCCTTGCCGTCGATCATCGTCTGCAGGCCAAGGCGGCGAAACGCGCGGCGGATCGTGATCAGATCGTCCGGCTCGGCGTTGCGAATGCGCAGCTCGCCGCCGGTCGCCGCAGCAAGTGCCATGAAGCTCGCAACCTCGATGTGGTCGGGGCAGATCGCGTGCTCGGCGCCGCCGAGCTTGTCGCGGCCGTGAACGGTCATCACGTTCGAGCCGATCCCGTCGACCTGCGCGCCCATCTTCACCAGCAGCTCGGCAAGGTCCTGCACGTGCGGCTCGCATGCCGCGTTGGAGATCGTCGTCGGGCCCGGGGTCAACGCCGCTGCCATCAGAGCGTTCTCGGTTCCCATCACGGACGGCTCGTCCATGAAGATCCCGCACGGCTGCAGGCCACCTTCGGGCGCCGTGATCCGAATCGTGCGGTCGCCCTCGACGCGGGCGCCGAGGTCCTTGAAGGCATCCAGGTGCGGATCGAGGCGTCGCCGGCCAATGAAGTCGCCGCCCGGCGGTGGCATCTGCGCCTCGCCAAAACGCGCGAGCAGCGGCCCGGCCAGCAGAAACGATGCTCGGATCTTCGCGGAGAGGCCCTCGTCCGGCGAGGTGCTGGTGACGGCGTCCGCCTGCAGACGCAGCCCGGCCTCGCCCCACTCCGCCTTGACGCCGAGCGTCTCGAGCGCGGCGACCTGGGCCTCGGTGTCGCGGATTCGCGGCACGTTCGTGAGCAGAACCTCCTCGTCGGTGAGCAGGCATGCGGCGATGATCGGAAGTGCCGCGTTCTTGTTGCCCGCAGCGACGATCTCGCCCGAAAGCGGCACTCCACCCGTGATCAGGAACTTCTCCATCGGCGCGGAGGGTAACAATGGGTGGATGGCAGAACCGACGCGAGAAGAGGCCTGGGACCTGCTCTGCGAGTGGGTCGAATCCGAGTCGCTTCGCAAGCACATGCTGGGGGTCGAGGCCGCGATGCGCGCCTACGCCCGCGACCGCGGCGCCGACGAGGAGCTTTGGGGGATCACGGGTCTCGTCCACGATCTCGATTACGAGCGCTTCCCCGACCTCGACGACACCGAGAACGGCCACCCGCGTACGGCGCTGCGGCTGTTCGCCGAGCTCGGCTGGCCGCAGGAGTTGATCGACGCTGTCGCTGGCCACGCCACGTTCCTCAACGTTGCGCGGGAGACCGACATGGCGAAGGCGTTGTTCGCCGTCGACGAGCTCTCGGGCTTCATCTCGGCCTGCGCCTACGTCCGGCCCACCGGAATCGAGGGCATGGCTCCGAAGTCGGTGAAAAAGAAGCTCAAGCAGCCGTCGTTCGCCGCCGGGGTCAACCGCGAGGAGGTTCGCGAAGGCGCCGAGGAGTTTGGCGTTGACTTCGACGAGCACGTCGCCTTTGTCATCGCCGCGATGAGTGAGCGCTCCGACGAGCTCGGCCTGGGGCCGCGCGAAGGATGAGGCGCGGTCCCAAGATTCTGATCGCGATCGTCGTCGCGATCGTGGCTCTGCTCGCGATCAACGTGCCAATCGTCGGCGATCAGACCAAGAACGCCGAGGTGACGATCGACGGCGGCCAGATCGTCAGCCTCCCCGGCGGCGACGTCCAGGTAACCGATTCGGGCGAGCCCGACGGAGCTGGTGCGGCGCGCGCCCCGATCGTGCTCGTCCACTGCTTCGGCTGCTCGCTGCACTGGTGGGACGCAATGCTGCCCACGCTGTCGGAGCGCCACCGCGTCATTCGCATCGATCTGCTCGGCCATGGCGGTTCGGCAAAGCCAAAGAGCGGCTACGCGATCACCGATCAGGCCGGTCTGGTCGCGGGCGCCCTCGATCGCCTCAACGTGCAGGGCGCGGTCGTCGTTGGGCATTCGCTCGGCGGAACGGTCGCCGTTGCGCTCGCCGAGCAGGCAAGCGAGCTCGTCGACCGCGTCGTGATCATCAATCAGGCGCCCGATTCGAGCTACGGAGACCTCAACTTTCTGGCGCAGCTGACCGCGACGCCTGTGATCGGCGAGGCCCTCTGGCGCATGAAGGTCGGCTCGCTGATCAAGGACGGCTACAAGCAGGCGTTCGCCCCCGATTTCGACATCGACTCCGGCTTCGCGAATCCGGATCAGGTGGTGGACGACAACAGGGCGATGACGTTCACGTCCTACACGGAGTCGCTCGACGCCGAGGGTGACTTCACCGACGCAATCGCGCTCGACGGGCGGATGCGCGCGGCGGCCGTACCGCTGATGGCGATCTTCGGCACCGAGGACCAGATCTATGACGTGGGGCCGGCCGTCAGCGCCTACGCCGCGGTCCCGGGAGCACGCACGGCGGAGGTCGAGGGCGCGGGTCATTCGCCCAATGTCGAAAAGCCAGAGGAGACCGCTCGGCTCATCATCGAGTTCGCCGCCGACGCCAGCGACGACTCAAACGAGGCGCCGCCCCGGGACGTCGGCCAGGACAAGCCGAACAAGCCGAACAAGCCGAACAAGCCGCGCCAGCGCGGCGGCGGGGCCGGATAGCCCGGTCCACCACGGCGCGAGTCGCGTCTAGCGTCGTCACCGACGACGTTTGGCGCGTCTCGCGTGCCTCGGCGGCGGTTCTACGGCGCCCAGCGGCCCCCGGCCTTGGCCCATTCGGTCATGTGATCGGCTGAGCAGAACGCGTCGGCGATTCGATGCGGCCCGCGGTGGCGGACGATCACCACTCGTTCGGGGCCGAGCTCCTCGCCACACGCAGCGCACCGTTGCTCGTGCTCTGACTCGGGCGGGAGCTCGTCGGGCCCCGGCTCCCATGCGCCACCGCGCATCGCCCACGGCACGAGATGCTCGAGACGGCAGAACGCGACCGTACGGGCCCGACTCGTCTCGTAGGCGTGCCATCCGTTCTCGAAAGGCACGTTTCGACCGCATCCCGAGCAGGTAGGTTGATCGTCCATGGCGCCGCTGAAGATAGTCGCGCTCGAGGGTGATCAGACCGGGCAGGAGCTACTGGATCAGGCGCTGCGGGTCCTCGATCCGAAGGTGCTTGGGCTGGACCTCGAGATCCTGCGCTTCGACCTCTCGCTCGCCAAGCGGCGCGAGACAAAGAACGCGATCGTCGAGGAGGCCGCCGAGGTGATGCGGGAGACCGGCCTCGGGATCAAGGCGGCGACGATCACGCCCGAGGATGCCGACGACGTGGGCAGCCCCAACCGGATCCTGCGCGAGGGCGTTGACGGCAAGGTGATCGTTCGCACCGGCCGCCGGATTCCCGGGGTCAGCACGGTGGCCGGCGTCCACCACCCGATCTCGGTCTGCCGCATGGCCGTGGGCGATGCTTACGGCGCGAAGCAATGGCGCGAGGCCGACGGCGATGACGAGCTCGCCCACCGCACCGAGACGATCCGGCGCTCGGACTGCCGTGCTGTCGCGGAGTTTGCCTTTCTCGAGGCCGAGCGCCTCGGCGGACGGGTCTACGGCGGGCCGAAGTGGACGGTGAGCCCGGTCTACGAGGGGATGCTGAAGGAGGAGATGGATGCCGCGGCGGAGCGCCATCCGGACACGGGCTATGAGCCCGTGCTGATCGACGCGACACTCGCCGGTCTTGTTTCGGGCGCGGCGTCTGAGCCACTTGTCATCCCGTGCCTGAACCGCGACGGCGACCTTTTATCGGATCTGGTTCTGCCGCTGTTCGGCTCAATCGCCAGCGCGGAGTCCGTCCTGCTCGCGCTCGACGACGACCTGAACCCGACGGTGGCGATGTCGGAGGCGCCGCACGGCACGGCACCGGCGCTCGAGGGCAAGGACGTCGCCAACCCGCTGGCGATGATTCTCGCTGGGGCGGCGGTCCTTCATTACGCCGGCGACACCGACGCCGAGCGCGCCTCGGAGGCGATCTACACCGCCGTGGACGAGACCGTGGCAGCGGGGACGAGGACGTCAGACCTCGGTGGACACGCCTCGACCACCGAGTTCACCGACGCGGTGATAGCTGCCGTATCGAAAGGTCTCGATGCCGATTAGTACATGCGGCGGCCCCGGCCGCCGCCATCCCGGGATAGGATCACGCCGGGTATGGAAGGCGGATCTTTGACGGCCGTGCGCGACCGCACAATGGGAGAGCAGTACGCGAACGCTGCTGCGCGGTTTCGGGCTGCCCCATTCGTGGTCAAGGCCGCAGTTGGAGTCTTCCTGCTCGACCTCGTCATGGTGGTGGCAGACCGCTTCCCGGACGGCGGCGGAGAGTGGCTCTTGCTGGTTGCGATCCTCGCGCTCACCGTTGGCGCGATGGTGGCGGCGGAGAAGAGCCCAGCCGCGCTGGCCCTGGTCGTGCTCGGGAACATCGTCGCGATCCTGATCCTCTACCACGGCCTTCACGACGTTTCGCAGCGGGGGGTCAACGGTCTCTCGCTTGGCGCGATCTATGCGCTCGGCGCCGTCGGGCTGACGCTGGTCTACGGAATCCTGAAGCTGGTCAACTTCGCGCACGGCGACTTTCTCGCCTTCGGCGCGTACATGGCGTACCTGGTCAACGTCACCTGGAACCTGCCCCTGGTCTTCGGCATCGTGTTCGCGATCGCCGCAACGGCGCTGCTCGGGATTGCCTTCGAGAAGGTGATGTGGGCACCCATGCGAAAGCGCGGGGCTGGAATGCTGCAGTTGCTGCTGATGACGCTCGGGCTCGCGTTCGTCATCCGCTACTCGATTCAGTTCATCTGGGGCACCGAGCTGCGGCAGCTCGAGGTCAACAAGACGAGCTCGGTGGAGTTCATTGGCCTGCGGATCGGTCAGACCCAGCTGATCGTCGTCATCGTCGGCTTCGTCACCCTGCTGGCGACAGGGCTGATGCTGAGGATGACGCTGCTCGGCAAGCGCATGCGCGCCCTCTCGGACGATCTCGACCTCGCGGAGACATCGGGCATCAACACCTCGCGGGTGATCCTCTACACCTGGATCTTCGCCGCGGGGTTGGCAGGACTCGCCGGCGTCTTTGCCGGCGCGATCACCCAGCTTCAGCCGGAGCTCGGCTTCGAGCTGCTGCTACCCATCTTCGCCGCCGTCGTGCTCGGAGGCATCGGCAACGCGTTCGGTGCGCTCGCCGCCGGGATCGTGCTTGGCGTCGTGATCGAGTGGTCGACGTTCATCGTCGCACCGGGTCTCAAGCTCGCCGTTGGCTTCTTGATCTTGATCATCGTCCTGATCATCCGCCCGCAGGGCATCTTCGGCCAGGCGAGGGCGGTCTGACGCGATGATCGACCCGACCCACGTGTTCCAGGTCGCCCTCACCTTCGAGGCCTTCACCGACGTCGATTTCTGGACCTCCGTCGGGATCATCGCCGGGATCTTCGTTGTATTCGCGACCGGTCTTCAGCTCAACGTCGGGTTCACCGGCATCCAGAACTTCGGCCAGGTCGGCTTCATGGCGATCGGCGCCTACACGATGGCGATCCTCACGGCCGAATCGGAATGGAGCTTCTGGCTGAGCCTGCCCGTTGCGATCGCAGCGACGATCCTCTTCGCCCTGATCATCGGGCTGCCGTCGTTACGACTGCGCGCCGATTACTTCGCGATCGTCACCATCGCCGCCGCCGAGGCGATCCGATTGGTGGCTCTCAACGCGCGCGATTTGACCAACGGCCCTCAGGGTGTCTTTGGCTTCGATGACAGCTGGGATGCGATCGCGGACTCGATCCAAGAGTTCATCGTCGATCTCGGCTGGAGCGATGTGCCGACACAATTCCCGTTGCTCCTCGTCACGTGGGGCACCGCGATTGGTCTGATGTTCGTCTTCAGCCGTATCACGCGCACCCCCTGGGGGCGCGTACTGCGCGCCGTTCGCGAGGATGAGGACGCCGCTCGCGCTCTCGGCAAGAACGCCTTTTCCTACAAACTGCAGTCGCTGGCACTGGCGGCGACGACCGGAGCGATCGCGGGCTTTCTGTTCGCGCTCAACCTCAAGTTCGTCGTGCCGGAATCGTTCCAGCCGCTCGTGACGTTCACCGGGTACGCGGTGTTGATCCTCGGCGGTCTCGCCAACTACTGGGGGGTGGCGCTGGGTTCGATCGTGCTCTGGTCGGTGTTGGAGGGGTTGCGATTCCTCGAGCTACCGCTGTCCGAGACGAAGATCGCCGCGCTGCGCTTCATCATTCTCGGGATCGTGCTGATCGGCCTCATGGCATTCAGGCCCCAAGGATTCTTCGGCAACCGCAAGGAGATGGTCCTCGGTGACTGACGCTGCTGCCCCGGCGCCCGACACCACAGGTACGCCCACAGCCGGGCGCATGATCTTCGAAGCAGCCGACATCCACAAGACGTTCGGCGGCATTCAGGCCGTGCGCGGCGCATCCATGGGCGTCACCGAGGGGTCGATCACAGCGTTGATCGGGCCCAACGGCGCCGGAAAGACCACCTTCTTCAACCTCATCACCGGCTTCTATCGCCCCGACAGCGGCACAGCCGTGTTCGACGGGCGTGAGATCCAGGGTCGTCCCCCGTTCGTGATCGCGCGCATGGGCATGGTTCGCACGTTCCAGATCACCAAGGCCCTGGCTGCCATGCCCGTGATCGACAACATGATGCTCGCCGCGCCCGACCAACCGGGTGAGCGGCTCGCGAACATCGTCTTTCGCCCACTCGGGTGGCGCAAGCGCGAGGCCGAGGTTCACGACGGGGCGATGGAGCTCCTCGACGTCTTCAACCTCACCAAGCTCGCCGATGAGTACGCGGGAACGCTCTCCGGGGGTCAGCGCAAGCTGCTCGAGCTCGCCCGCGCACTGATGGCAAAGCCTCGCTTCTTGCTTCTCGACGAGCCGATGGCGGGCATCAACCCAACCCTCGGCCGGCGCCTGCTCGACCACATGCAGCGACTGCGCTCAGAGGATGGCGTCACGTTCTTGTTCATCGAGCACGACATGGAGGTGGTCATGAACCACTCCGACCGCGTGATCGTGATGGCAGAGGGTCGCGTGATCGCGTCCGGCGAGCCGCACGAGGTCCGCTCCGATAAGGCCGTGATCGATGCCTACCTGGGTGGCGGAGGCGGCGAATGAGCGGCGAGGCGAAGAGCGGCGAGGTTGTCCTCGAGGCGAACGGCGTCATCGCTGGCTACGTCCCGGAAGCCGACATCCTCAACGGTGTGTCGGTCGTTGTCCGTGAGGGTGAGATCGTCACGATCGTGGGTCCCAACGGCGCCGGCAAGTCGACGCTGATGAAGACGATCTTTGGTCTCCTGACGCCGCGCGACGGCAAGATTTCATTTCGCGGGACCGAGATCGGCGGTCGCAAGCCGCACGACATCACCCGGCTTGGATTGGCCTACGTGCCACAGCTCAACAACGTGTTCAAGAGCCTCACCGTGGAAGAGAACCTCGAGATGGGCTCGCTGGACCGGTCGCGCACCGCGTCGCAGAAAGATCTCATGTACGAGCTGTTTCCCCGCTTGGGTGAGCGCAAGAGCCAGGCGGCCGGGACGATGAGCGGCGGCGAACGCCAGATGGTGGCAATGGCCAAGGCGCTGATGTGCGACCCGCACGTGCTCCTGCTCGACGAACCCTCGGCTGGCCTCGCCCCCGCCTTCGTCGACGCGATCTTCGAGAAGACGCAGGAGGTCAACAAGGCCGGCGTCACGGTCATGATGGTCGAGCAGAACGCGCGCCGCGCGCTGGCGATGTCCGACCGCGGATACGTCCTCGACCTCGGCAAGGACCGTTTCGAGGGGCCCGGTCAGGACCTGCTCGACGATCCCAAGGTCGCCGAGCTCTATCTCGGCGGCACTGCCCGCATCGACGAGCCCGACAAGCTACCGGTCGAAGCGCCGGGCGCAGAGGATCCGACCGTCAGCTAGGCACCGGCCTCGTACTGCGGTCGACGAACCGTGGAGGTCTAGTAACGACTGTCGTGACGGAATCTCCACAGTTGCGATCCCTACCCCTACCCAGCCACGTTCGCCGAGCTGCTCATTCCCCAATAAAAAACGGCCGGAGCCCGAAGGCCCCGGCCGTTTGAAACGCGTGCGGTTACCGGATCAGGATTCCGGAGCCGCGACCTCGACCTCGTCCACGGTCTCAGGCGCGGTGCCCTTGAACTCGTAGACGTCATAGACGCCGGCGGTTGCGTCGCCAGCATCGTCCAGGTCGATCGGGCCAGCAGCACCCGTGTAATCGATGTCGTCGCCATTCTGCAACGCCTCGATTGCCGCGGGGAGCTCCGCCCAGGTGTACTCGTCACCCTCGGGAGCGCTGACCGACTGCAGGGACTCCGCAACGTCGGCACCCTCGGACGACCCAGCGGCAACGGCCGCGAGGTAGCAGAGGATGACGGCATCGAAGTTCTGAGCATCGAACGTCAAACGATCGACGTTGGTCGGCTCAGCGGCCTTGTAGGCCTCATCGAATGCCACGGACGCCTCGGCGTCATCCGGCGCGCCCGGCGCCGTGCCGCGCAGACCGTTGGCGGCCTCTTCACCTGCATCAGACAGGTCGGTGATCAGACCGTCCGTAACGAACGTCGTCGATGCGTCGTAGTTCCCGGTCCGCACGAGTGCGGGGCCGACCTTGTTAAAGGTCTCCGGGAAGTCGATGATCACGGTTGCATCCGGGCTACCGGACGTGATCTGATCGGCCTCAGTGTCGTAGTTCGGCAGGTCGATGTCATAGATGACCTCTTCGCCGATCGTGCCACCGAGCCCCTCCCACGCCTCGGAGAACGTTCCGGCCAGGCCGGTTCCGTAGGCGTCGTTGCGAGCACCGATGTTGACCGTCTTACCGTCCGCTCCACCGAGCTCCTGATCGAGGAGGTTCGCCAGGGTCGGACCCTGGAAGGAGTCGGGCGGCGAGGTCCGGTTGATGAAACCGTCATCGTCCAGACCGGTGATCTCATCCGACGTCGCAGACGGCGAGATGAGCGGCACCTCTTCGGGCACTGACACGGACTCACCACTTGGGATCGTGTCCGCAGAGCCCCATGGACCGGCGATGCAGCTGGCACCATCAGTCACGAGCTTGCGCTGCGCCTGAACCGCGCACTGCGGATCGGCTGCACCGCAGTTGTCTTCCTTGGCGAGCGTGACCGTGTGATCGACGCCAGCCTCATCAATCGCTGCTTCGATCTCTGACAACGCCAGATCCGCAGCCTTCTCTCCGGCCGGCCCGAAGTCGGCGAGGTCACCGCTGAGCGGCAACGAAACGCCAATGGTCATCTCGAGCGAAGTCTCGCCACCCCCGGAATCACCGCCGTCGCCGGAATCCTCGTCATCACCACAGGCGACGAGGCCAAACGACAAGCTTGCCACGCACAAAGCCAAAAGGATCAGCTTGATCCTTGACATGAAATCTCCTCTCTCGGAAACAAAGACAGACACCGGGGCGGGGCCCCGCACGCGCATTCTTTCAGGATCGGGCGCTTCGGGGCAAGGCCCGCCTGACTAGGTGGAACTACTTGGGGCTGGACGACCGGTCTCATCGGCGACACGGCGCCATTCGACGATCTTCCCGTTCTCGATCAAAAACGCAGTTCGAGCGGTCTGCCCGGTGCCGCCGCCGCAGGCGTTCGAGTTTGTCTTTTCGCCGAGACGGAAGGTCGCAATCACATACTCGCCCTCCTCGGTGGCCTCCTCGAGGACCGCTCCGCATGGCAGCGAGGCGCTGAATCGCTCGGCATCGGATGCGTTCTCAATCCTCACCGTGATCCCGTTCTGCGCGAGGCTCGGGATCGCGAAGTAGGCCGCAGCGGCCTCGTGATCGCCGCTCGACTCCGCCTCCGCCCAGGCGACGATCACCTCGACCTTCTCAGGATCGGCTCCACCCGGGACGCTGGCAGCAGCTGTCGAGCTCCCGCCCTCGGAGCCTCCGCAGGCGCCAAGCAGCAACGCGGCAGCGAGTGCGAGTGCGACTGCGACTGACGACTTCGTAAAGGCCATTGGGTTTTCAGATTCTGCCCGGTGGCGTACGTGGGCCTTGACATTGATGCGAACATACGTTCGATCATGATCGTCTGTGCGCTTTTCCCCCGCCTCTCTCTGCGCAGCGCGCTGGCCGATCGAGACGAGCTGCTTGGAAGGCCGGTGGCGTTGGCGCCCGAACCCGGCGGCCCGCAGGTGATCGGCGAGGCCTCCGGCGCTGCTGAGGCCTTCGGTCTGCGTGTCGGAATGCGCCTCGGCGAGGCGCTCTCGCGCTGTCCGAACCTGTCGCTGGTCGCGGCAGACCCCGTCCGCGCAACCGCCGTCTGGGAGGAATCGCTGCGGCGGCTCGAGGCAATCGGTGCCGATGTCGAGGCACCGGCGCCCGGCGAGGCGTTCTTCGAGACGGCGCCCCTGCACGGGATCTACGGCGGGATCGGTGGCCGCGGAGGCGTCGAGGCGGTGCTGGCGAAGGCACAGCGAGCACTCGGGCCGGCGGCGAAGCTCGGCGCCGGACCCAACCGCCTCTGCGCCCGGGAGGCGGCCTCGCGGATGCGAGCGCGGCGGGCGGGAATCGTCGTGGCCGAGAGCGCTGCGGCACGACTTCTTGCCGAGATGCCGGTCGGGTCTCTGCGCGGGCTTCTTTATCGCCCCACTCCCGATCGCGTTGACCACACCAGGGCGATGGCGGAGGCCACCTGCATCGATTCGCTTGAACGACTTGGCGTGCTGACCCTGGGCGAGCTCGCCGCGCTTCCGGCCGACGCGGTCTCTGATCGCTTCGGCCGCATCGGCCTGCGGGCCCTGCGGCTGGCTCGCGGTGGTGATGAACCGCTGCGCCCACGGCGCCCTGGCGAGTCGGTCGAGTGCCGCCTTGCCCTTCCCGAGGCGGCATCGGGGCCCCAGCTCGACCATGCACTCGGCCTGCTGATCGACCGTCTGCTCGCTCACAAGGCTCGCGGGGCGCGAACGATACGACGGCTGCGCCTCGAAGCAAGGCTCGCCGCCGGCGGCGGTTGGCACGTTGGAGTCGCGATGCGCAGCGCGAGCTCGAGCGCAGAGCGGCTGCGACTCGCCGTCGGCCCACGCCTCGCCGAGCTTCCCGGTCCCGCCGTCTGGCTCGGGCTGCGCGCGATCGAACTTGGTCCGCCGGCGGGCGATCAGCAGCCACTCGCATCCTCCCCCGCGGAGGAACGCCGCGGGCGGATCGTCGAAGCCGTCCGCCAAGCTCGCGCCGCTGCAGGTCGCGACGCGCTGCTGCGCGTCGTCGAGGTCGACAGCCACTCGCACGTCCCCGAGCGAAGAGCGCTTCTAGCGCCCTTTTTGGAGCGGAAGCGTTGACGTCGGTGGATCTTTGAATCTCTATTGGCCCAAGCCGATTTCCGTCGTCGCAGACGCGAGCGGAATTCCGGAGGCGATCGCCGGGGTTGCGGTCGAGGCAATCCGCGAGGAGTGGCTCGTGGAGGACCGTTGGTGGACACCAAAGGCCCTGCAAAGACGCTATTTCGAGGTGATCCTCGACGGCGGGCGCAACCTCGTCGTCTTCCGCGAACCCGCCGAACCACCCGAGGCCGGCCGCTGGTTCGAGCAGCGCGCCTGATGTACGCCGCCGAGCTGCACGCCCATTCCTCGTATTCGTTCTGCGATGGCGCCTCGCTGCCGCATGAGCTCGCGATGCGAGCGGCCGAGTACGGCTACGAGACGCTGGCGCTGACCGATCACGACAACGTCTGTGGTGCGATGGAGCTCGCGCAGGCCTGCCGCGACCTGCCCCTGCGTCCGATCCACGGCGCTGAGCTCTCGATACGCGACGCGGCCGGGAATTTCCACCTCACAGCCCTGGTCGAATCGGCGACCGGTTGGCACAACCTCTGCCGCCTGCTCAGCGAGGCGCACGCCGAGACCAGACCGCATCTGGACCGCGAGCCCCTCCCCCCCGTCCTCAGTCTGGACTCGCTCGAGCGTCACAGCGAGGGCCTGGTCTGTCTCACCGGCTGCGCTCGCGAAGGGGCCCTCGGCGACGCCGTCGATCGCGGGGGTCGGCTGTTGAAGATCTTCGGCCGCGACCGCCTGCGGGTCGAACTACAGCGACCGCTGTGGCGCCACGACCGTGCTCGAAACCGCGCCCTGCGATCCCTTGCCGAGAGCCTCGGTGTCAGCTGCGTCGCGACCGGCAACGTCCACAGCCACGACCGCGGCCGCGCCGAACTCCAGGACGCACTCGTCGCGGTTCGCACCCGAACCACGCTCGAGGAGTCCGAACCCCTTCGTCGTGGGAACACGAGCTCGGTGCTCGAAACGCCGGCGGCGATGGCGACGCGCTTTGCCGAGCACCCGGAGGCAGTTGCCGAGAGCGCAAGGCTCGCCGACCGCCTGCGCTTCGATCTCACCTCCGAGATCGGCTACCGCTACCCCGGCTCGGAGGATCCCGACGCCGACACCACTCTTGCCCAGATCTGTCGCGGGCGGATGGCGCTGCGCTATGACGGCAGTGCCCATATTCGCGAGGCGGAGCGGCGTCTCGACGAGGAGCTGCGCGTGATCGCCGGCCTCGGGCTCTCCGGCTTCTTTCTTCTCCACTTCGATCTGCTCGAGCTTGCGCGCGAGGTCGCGGCTGAGGTCCGGGGACCGGAATCAGCGCGATCGCTGCTGCCGCCAGGCCGTGGTCGCGGCTCCAGTGTCAGCTCGGTCGTCTGTTATTTGACCGGCCTCTCGCACGTCGACCCCGTTCACGCCGGGCTCTTCTTGGGCCGCTTTCTCAATGACGAGGTCACCGAGATGCCCGACATCGACCTCGACTTTCCCCGGGATATCCGCGAAAAGCTGATCCCGCGCGTCCACGAGCGTTACGGACACGAACGGGCGGCGCTGGTCTCGACATTCGCCAGCTATCGCTCGCGCGGAGCGGTCCGCGACTTCGGCAAGGTTCTGGGGCTCCCGGCGGGCGAGATCGAGCGGGTCGCGGGAATCGCCGACGTCTACTCGCGCGGCGAGGAGATCGAGCGCGATATAGCCGAGGCAATCGGCGCCGGACGAGCGGCGTCGCCGCGCTGGCGCTGTCTCGCGCGACTTGCGCGCGAGGCCTGGGGCTTGCCGCGCCACATCTCCCAGCATCCCGGCGGGATGGTGCTGTCGACCAGGCCGCTGATCGATCTCTGCCCGGTGCAGCCGGCGGCTATGGAAGGTCGCCAGATCGTGCAGTGGGACAAGGACTCCTGCGCCGACGCCGGCTTCTTGAAGATCGACCTGCTTGGCCTCGGCATGCTCTCGGCGGTTGAACGCTGTGTCGAGATGGTCGCCGAGGCGCGTAATGAGCGCATCGACCTCTCGCGCATCCCGCTCGACGACGAGCCCACCTTTGAGGCGATCCGCGCGGCCGAGACCACCGGGGTATTTCAGATCGAGAGCCGGGCCCAGATGCAGATGCTGCCTCGCAGCCTGCCCGAAACGCTCGACGACATCGTCGTCCAGGTGGCATTGGTCCGTCCAGGGCCGATCCAGGGCGGCGCGGTCCACCCCTATCTCGAGCGGCGCAAGCGCTTGCGCGAGGATCCCGACTTCGAAATTCCCTACGAGCATCCCGATCTCGAGCCGATCCTCGCCGACACGCTAGGCGCGATCGTCTTCCAGGACCAGGTGATTCAGGTGGCGATGGCGCTTGCGGGCTTCACGGCGGGCGAGGCCGAGGGCCTGCGGCGGGCGATGAGCCGCAAACGCTCAGAGGAAGCGATAAACGCCTACGGCGAACGCTTCGTCACCGGAGCGGTCGGACGCGGCGTCGATCGCGCGCTTGCCGAACGCGTTTTCGAGCAGGTTCGCGGGTTCTCGGGCTTCGGCTTTCCGAAGTCGCATTCAGCCGCCTTCGGCCTGCTCGCATACCAGTCGACCTGGCTGCGCGTTCACTACGGCCCGGAGCTTCTCTGCGCGCTGTTCAACGAGCAGCCGATGGGCTTCTACCCGCCCGATTCGCTTGCCCATGAGGCACAGCGGCGCGGAATCGAGGTCAGGCCCGTGGATGTCAACGCAAGCGGCGCGGAATGCACGGTCGAACCGCGTGGTCATGGGGAGCCGGCCGTGCGAATCGGTCTCGGCTACATCAAGGGAGTCGTCGCCGACGAAATTCGGGCGCTCGTAGGTGAACGTGAGCGAGACGGCCGATACCGCGACCTCGCCGACCTCGCCTCGCGCTCCGCGATGGGCCGCGACGGCCTGCAGCGCCTGGCCTGGGCCGGGGCGTGCGAATCACTGGGTCTTGAAGGGAACAGAGCGCTGCGCCGCGAGGAGCTCTGGCAATTGGGCATCGCTCGCGGCAGCGAGACGACTCGGCGAGGAAAACGCCGAGGCCATGCGCAGCTCGCGCTGCCGCTGCCGCTGCCCGCGCCGCCGGAGCTGCGCCCGCTCGACTCGTGGGAACGGATCGTCGCCGACTACTCATCCACCGGGGTCACGCTTGGCGAACATCCACTCGAGGTGATGCGTGAAGAACTCGGCGACGGCGTTGCGCGCACCGGTGATCTGGCGACGATCGGCGACGGCACCGAGCTCGAGATCGCCGGCATGGTCGTCGCGCGCCAGCGGCCGGCGACCGCGAAGGGAATCGTCTTCATGCTGCTCGAGGACGAGCGCGGCGTGGCAAATGTCATCGTCCCGCCGCCTGTTTATGAGCGCTGCCGCCTCGCCGTGCGCACAGCGTCCTTCGCGCTCATCAGTGGCCGTTTGGAGCGCCGTGAGGGCGTAATCAACATCCTCGCGCACTCGGTTACGCGCCTGACCGTGCCGGCGTCCGGCGCCGGCGCTGAGATCCGCACGATTGAGCCAGCAGGCGAGCCTGAGGCCGCACGCATCGAGACCGACGAGCTGCCCGCCGTGGCCGCCGCCGGTGGCTCCGCGAGCCCCGTTCGTGAGATCGCGGTCGTTGCACCGAAACCGCACAGCTTCGGGCGCCGTCAATGACGCCCTTACCGCTTACCCATGCCGTTTCTCGGCACTTCCATGCAACTTCGCTTGCAGAACGTATGTTCTGTCCGAAGCCGTTCTTAGCCTGCCCAGCGTGAAGATCAAGGAGACCAATATGAGCCTCAGCCAGAGAGTTCTCGGAGCCGTCGACCTGGCCATCGAATTCGCCACCCTCGGCGAGTACGGACTCGAGCAGGTCGAGCTAACGGACGCCCCCTGCGGACGCCGGCGCACCGCCAGCCACGCCAAGCCGTCGCGCCGCGGCTGCACGACGCCACGCTTCCGCGCAGCCTGCCTCGCAGAAGCGCACCTCGCGCGCCGCTAGAACGAAAAAGAGCCGCCCCACGGGCGGCTCTTTGAATAAAGAAACGGCGGCGACCTACTCTCCCAGGGACGCGAGTCCCAAGTACCATCGGCGCTGAGGGGCTTAACTGCTCTGTTCGGAATGGGAAGAGGTGTTTCCCCCTCGCTATGACCACCGAAAATGGTCGAGACCGCACGGCTACAACTGAGCCGCCCGGTGCCTCGCGGGGCTTCAAAACTGCACCCTCGTAGAAGTAAACGGGTAAAAATCAACCGTCAAGACCTCGACCCATTAGTACCGGTCTGCTGAGCGCCTCACAGCGCTTACACAGCCGGCCTATCAACCTGGTGGTCTACCAGGGGTCTTACTCCCTCTAGGGGATGGGAGAGCTCATCTCGAGGTCGGCTTCCCGCTTAGATGCTTTCAGCGGTTATCCGATCCGCACGTAGCTAACCAGCAGTGCCCTTGGCAGAACAACTGGTACACCAGAGGTGCGTTCATCCCGGTCCTCTCGTACTAAGGATGACTCCTCTCAACTCTCCAACGCGCACAGCAGATAGGGACCGAACTGTCTCACGACGTTCTGAACCCAGCTCGCGTGCCGCTTTAATGGGCGAACAGCCCAACCCTTGGGACCTACTCCAGCCCCAGGATGCGACGAGCCGACATCGAGGTGCCAAACCGCTTCGTCGATATGGACTCTTGGAAGCGATAAGCCTGTTATCCCCGGAGTACCTTTTATCCGTTGAGCGACGGCGCTTCCACTTGCTACCGCCGGATCACTAAGCCCAACTTTCGTTCCTGCTCCACCCGTCGGTGTCACAGTCAAGCTCCCTTATGCCTTTACACTCTGCGCACGATTTCCGACCGTGCTGAGGGAACCTTTGGGCGCCTCCGTTACTCTTTAGGAGGCGACCGCCCCAGTCAAACTGCCCGCCTGACACTGTTCACAGCCCGGATTACGGCGCTGTGTTAGAAGCTCAGCACATCAAGGGTGGTATCTCAAGGTTGGCTCCCCAGCAGCCGAAACCGCTGGTTCGCAGCCTCCCACCTATCCTGAGCGAGATGTACCGAACTCCAATATCAAGTTGCAGTAAAGGTTCACGGGGTCTTTCCGTCTAGCTGCGCGTACTCGGTATCTTCACCGAGACTCTAATTTCACCGAGCCCCTCGTTGAGACAGCGTCCAACTCGTTACGCCATTCGTGCAGGTCGGAACTTACCCGACAAGGAATTTCGCTACCTTAGGACCGTTATAGTTACGGCCGCCGTTTACCGGGGCTTAGCTTCGCTGCTTCGCTCCGAAGAGCTAACAACTCCGCGTAACCTTCCGGCACCGGGCAGGCGTCAGCCCCTATACGTCGTCTTACGACTTAGCAGAGGCCTGTGTTTTTGGTAAACAGTCGGTTGGACCTAGTCACTGCGGCCCCCTCGGGCTCAGCCAGCAAGTGGCTTCACCCTACCGGGGCGTCCCTTCTCCCGAAGTTACGGGACGATTTTGCCGAGTTCCTTAACGAGGGTTAGCTCGCTCACCTTAGTATTCTCTACCTGTCCACCTGTGTTGGTTCTCGGTACGGGCACGAGCATCCTGCCTAGAGGTTTTTCTCGGAGGCATAGGTGCGGGGACTCGCCGGCGGTCAAGCCAGCTGGCATCGCGCCTCGCGTCAAAACGCCGTGGCGGATTTGCCAACCACGACTAGCTACGCGCTTACCCCAGGACAACCATCGCCTGGGTTCCCTTTCCTTTCCTCGTCACCCCATCGGTCATAGCGGATGCGACGTGGTACGGGAATATCAACCCGTTGGCCATCGGCTACGCCTTTCGGCCTCGCCTTAGGTCCCGACTAACCCTGAGCAGACGAACTTTACTCAGGAAACCTTGGACAATCGGTGGGAAGGATTCTCACCTTCCTTGCGTTACTCATGCCGACATTCTCACTTCCTGACGCTCCACGGACGCTTACGCGACCGCTTCAAGCAACAGGAACGCTCTCCTACCACTCAGCGAATCCGCAGATCTGCTGAGTCCATAGCTTCGGAGGTTTGCTTGAGCCCCGTTGAATTATCCGCGCTCGAACACTTGACCAGTGAGCTGTTACGCACTCTTTCAAGGATGGCTGCTTCTAAGCCAACCTCTTGGTTGTCTGTGCATTCGAACATCGTTTCCCACTTAGCAAACACTTGGGGTCCTTAGCTGATGGTCTGGGATGTTTCCCTCTCGCGTACGAAGTTTATCCCCCGCACACTGACTCCCGAGATACACGTAATGGTCTTCGGAGTTTGCCTGAAGTCGGTAACCTGGTAGGGCCCCTAGTCCAAGCAGTGCTCTACGGCCAAAACGCATTCACTCGAGGCTATACCTAAATATATTTCGGAGAGAACCAGATATCTCTGGGCTTGCTTAGCCTTTCACTCCTATCCACAGGTCATCCGCCCAGTTTTCAACCTAGGTCGGTTCGGTCCTCCACGAGGTCTTACCCCCGCTTCAACCTGCCCATGGATAGCTCGCCCAGTTTCGGGTCTACCGCCAGTGACTAATTTCGCCCTATTCAGACTCGCTTTCGCTGCGGCTCCGCTCATCGCTTAACCTTGCCACTGACGAGTAACTCGTCGGCCCGTTATGCAAAAAGTACGCCGTCACATCCGAAGATGCTCCGACCACTTGTAGGCACGCGGTTTCAGGTACTATTTCACTCCCCTTCCGGGGTGCTTTTCACCTTTCCCTCACGGTACTAGTTCGCTATCGGTCACCAGGGAGTACTTAGCCTTGCAGGGTGGTCCCCGCAGATTCAGACCGCGTTTCACGGCAGCGGTCCTACTCAGGAACTCGATCGACAGGTCAGTGCGCTTTCGCCTACGGGACGATTGCCCTCTGTGGTGGGAGGTTCCACTCCACTTCGACTAACGCCTGACTTGGTAACTGTCGCCGGATCGGACACGATCCGGTCACGAGTCCTACGACCCCCAGCATGCAACGTGTGTCCACTTACACATGCCGGGTTTAGGCTGATCCCCTTTCGCTCGCCACTACTCGGGGAGTCTCGGTTGATTTCCTTTCCTCGAGGTACTGAGATGTGTCAGTTCCCTCGCTTGCCTTCCACTGCCTATGTATTCAGCAGTGAACGACACCGCATTACCGGTGCCGGGTTTCCCCATTCGGAAATCCGCGGGTCAATGCCTGTTCAGCGACTCACCGCGGCTTATCGCAGCCGTCCACGTCCTTCTTCGGCTCCTGGTGCCAAGGCATCCACCGTGTGCCCTTACTATCTTGACGGTGAGCTCCGCGTTCAACCCGAAGGCGAAACGCAGAGGTCCCACAACCACCCGAAGGTAATTGTGGGTGAATACCCTTTTACTTTTACTTGGGTGCAGTTTTCAAGCTCCGCCGAGGTCGGCCGGCGGGGGACTCCCGCCTGGCGGTCTCTCAAAACTGAGCAGCGTCGACGCCGGCTGAGCCGACGACACATCCCGCGGTAGCCAATACCGCTTATGGATGCAGGTCCGGTCGACATCTAGAGAATGTCTCCCTAGAAAGGAGGTGATCCAGCCGCAGCTTCCGCTACGGCTACCTTGTTACGACTTCACCCCAATCACGGGCCCCACCTTCGACGGCTCCCTCCCCAAGGGGTTAGGCCACCGGCTTCGGGTGTTGCTCGCTTTCGTGGTGTGACGGGCGGTGTGTACAAGGCCCGGGAACGTATTCACCGCGGCATTGCTGATCCGCGATTACTAGCAACTCCACCTTCAAGGAGGCGAGTTTCAGCCTCCTATCCGAACCGAGACGCCCTTTGTGGGATTTGCTCCACCTCGCGGTATTGCTTCCCTCTGTAAGCGCCAATGTAGCACGTGTGTAGCCCTGGACATAAGGGGCATGATGACTTGACGTCGTCCC
>CAWKNC010000002.1:0-1002500 GCA_963851045.1 uncultured Solirubrobacterales bacterium | reverse complement strand
GGTGTAGTCGCCGATGATCAACACGACGAGATGGCCGGCGTCCTGAAACGCGCGCATCCTCGTGAGGACCACACAGTGACCAAGGTGAATGTCTGGGCTGGTCGGGTCGACCCCGAGCTTGCAGCGCAGCGGTCGGCCCTCCGCCAGCTGCTCCGCGAGGCGACCCTCTGGGAGCACGTCAACGGCTCCTTGGAGCAGGTCGGAAATGTCGCTCTCGGCCGGTCTGGTCGCCATGGGCCCAATGCTAGACTCCGCCGTCGGCTCGATCGGGCGTCGCCGTTGCTCTTACCGCCCGTCCGTCCGGCAGCCTTCTTCGGTCTTCTAGATGGATTCCGGACCCGACAATGACCGCAGCGGCAACGACCGCAGGCGCCCGCCCCGCCAGCGGGGGGAGTCGCCAAGGCCACGTCGTCGGCTGCGCCGCAGGGGCCTGATCCCCCAGCCCCCAGCGCCTGACGACACCCAGCGAACGAAGCCCCGCATGCGAAAGCTTCGGTTCGCCGTTGTCGTGGTCGGGCTATCGATGCTCGCGTTCGTCTCCTGGATCTTCGGGATCATGATGGCGGTCGCGCAGGATCTGCCGGCCCTGGAGAGCCGCCAGCAGTACGTGCGGTCGCAGAACTCCGTCGTTTACGACGTCAATGGGGTCAAGCTCGCGACGCTGACCAACAACCAGGGGCGAATCTTCGACGACAGCGAGGAGATCGCGCCGGTGATGAAGGAAGCCGTTGTCGCGATCGAGGACCGGCGCTTCTACGAACACCGCGGCGTCGACTTCCAGGGCATTGCCCGCGCCGTGGTCAGCGACATCGCATCGGGTTCGGCGCAACAGGGCGCGTCGACGATCACGCAGCAGTTCATCAAGAACGCTCTTGCCGCACAGGAGAGCCGTACGGTCTTCCAGAAGCTCCGTGAAGCCGCCCTCGCCTATCACCTTGAGCGCAACTGGACCAAGGACAAGATTCTCACCGAGTACCTCAACGAGATCTACTTCGGAGAGGGAGCGACCGGCATCGAGGCGGCCGCGAAGACCTACTTTGGCTACAACCACGCCGGCTGCGGCGGCGCGGAGGTGAGCGCAACCCCATGCGCCTCGGTTCTCTATCCATGGGAGGCGGCGCTGCTCGCGGGGATCATCTCGTCTCCGAGCGCGTACTCGCCCCGGAACTTCCCCGAGAACGCGCTCGAGCGCCGCAACCAGGTTCTCTCGAACATGGTTGAACAGGGTTACATCGGCTCGGAGGAGTACGAGACGTACGCGGCCGAGCCCGTCCCGCTTGCGAGCCAGATCCAGCCTCCGGCCGAGAACTCGGCCGCTCCGTACTTCACCTCGTGGCTGCGCCAGCAGCTCGTTGACCGCTACGGCTCGGGAGAGGCGTTCGGTGGCGGCCTGCAGATCACCTCCACCCTTGACCTCGAGCTTCAGAGTCGTGCCGAGGAAATTGTGGGATCGACCCTGGCCGGTCTTGGTCCGACAGCGTCGCTCGTGGTCCTCGATAACACCACGGGCGCCGTGCGGGCGATGGTTGGTGGCCCCAGCTATCAAGAGGCGCCGTTCAACCTCGCGACCAACGGTCACCGCCAGCCGGGCTCGTCGTTCAAGCCCTTCACCCTCATCACCGCGCTCGAGCAGGGTCGCTCAAGCGGTGAGGTCTACACCTCCTCCCCGCAGCAGATCCCGTTCGAGGCCAAGGTGCCAAAGAAGAACGGCGAGGGGACGAAGACCGTCAACGACGTTTTTCGCGTCGACAACTACAACGACTCCTACCTTGGGTCGGCCTCGATCGCGGACGCGACGACTTACTCCGACAACTCCGTCTACTCCCAACTGGGCACCGAGGTCGGCCCGCAAAACGTCGCGGCGACGGCGAACGCGATGGGTGTCGACACGAACCTCTCCACCGATACCGAGTACTCGATCGCCGACGGCCCGTTTGAGCCGTACAACCCGGCGCTGATCCTCGGCGGGCTGGAGGTTGGCGTAACTCCGCTCGAGATGACCCATGCCTACAACACGCTCGCCGCGGACGGTCGTCGCCTGTCGGGCACAATGGCCGCAAACGCGGGTGGCCCTGTTGGGATTGTCAAGGTCACCGACGGCGAGGACTACAACCAAGGTGACCCGGTGCCCGACGAAACTGGCGCCTCGGGTGAGAACAAGATCGTTGCCAAGCAGGTGATCGACCCCGCCGTCGCCGAAGAGACGCGCTCGATCCTCTCGACCGTGGTCACCTCTGGAACCGGCCGCCGGGCTCAGACCGCCAACCCGACCTGGGGGAAGACCGGGACAACGGATGACAACGGAGACGCCTGGTTCTGCGGAGCGACGGAGAAGGTCACGATGTGTGTCTGGGTCGGATACCCGGACACCGTCCAGCCGATGGAGACCGAGTTCGCCGGAGCCCCGGTTGACGGAGGAACCTTTCCGGCGCTGATCTTCTCCCAGGTCATCACCGCGTACGACGCGATCCTCGACGCGCGTAAGGCCGGGCAGGAGTTCGAAGACGATTCGGCGAGCTCGGTGGTGCCTGTCCCCGAGAGCACGGAGATCGTCCCCTCGACGACGTCCGAGACGCCCGCCGCTGAAGCCGAGACCGAGGCGCCCGCACCCGAGCCGCCGGCCGAGCCGGCCCCGGACGAAGCGCCTGACCAGACAGCTGCGCCGCCGGCCGACATCGGAAGCAACGGAGCCCCCGCGGCGCCCGCCGGAGGCGCCAGCCCCGACTAGCTCTAGGCGGCTCGGACCGGATCCGCAGCCGGCAGAGGCTTGGACAGATGCGGGCTGTCGGCGGCGCAGAAACGCCATGGAAGGTCGGTCGCCTTGGTGATCCCAATACGCGGGCCGGTCGCGACGACGACGTCTCGCCAGCGCCCCGAACGCGGGCGCAGCTCGAACGGCGGCTCGGTCACGGGGGAGTTGTTGAGCTCGAGGCCGACACCGAGGGCCTCGGTGAGCTTGCCGGGACCCGAGCACAGATCAAGCTCCCGCGTTCGCCCGCGTCGCTGTTTCATGACCTCCACCCCGTGGGTCGGCTCGAGCGCGCGGATCAGTACAGCGGCCGCGCTGCCCTCGGGTTCGGCAACGAAGTTGAGCAGGCTGTGAATGCCGTAGGAGAGGTACACGTACGTGCGCGCCGGCGGCCCGAAGAGCACCGCGGTCCTTGGCGTCAGCCCGACGTAGGCATGACAGGCGGGGTCGTCGCGCTCGTAGCTTTCGGTCTCGACGATCGCGCCGCCAACGCCGTCGACCAGAAGCTCGCAGCCGATCAGGTCACGCGCGACAGCGTGGACTGAGCGGTCGAAGAACGCGACGTCGAGAGCGCTCACCGGCCGCGTTGCAGCGCTGACAGCGCCCGCTCAGCCTGCTCGATCTGCGCGGCAAGCGGTGCCGAGCCCGTCCCTCCGGCCGAAACCTTGGAGTCGAGCCATGCGCCGGCCTCGAGCACCTCGTAGTACTCGTCGCCAAGCAGCTCGGAATGGCGGGCGACCTCTGCTCGGTCGAGCTCGGAGAGCGACCTACCGGACTCCGTCGCCGTGCGGACGAGACCGCCGACAACGCCGTGGGCCTCTCGGAACGGCATTCCCTTGCGAACCAGCAGGTCCGCGACGTCCGTGGCCGCAACCATCTCGTCGGCCGCGGCCTCCGCCATCCGCTCGCGATCGAAGGCGATGCCGGCGAGCATCCGCTCGGCGACCTCGAGGCAGAGCTCGACGGTGTCGACCGCGTCGAACAGTGCCTCCTTGTCCTCCTGAAGGTCCTTCGCGTAGGCGAGCGGCAGCGCGTGCAGAACGCCGGTGAGTGTCGTCAGCGAACCGACGACGCGTGCGGACTTAGCGCGCAGCAGCTCCGCCGCATCCGGGTTCTTCTTCTGCGGCATCAGGCTCGATCCCGAAGCGAAGGAATCGTCAGGCTCGCAGAAGCCGAACTCGCTGCTCGACCAGATCACGATCTCGGCTCCAAGGCGCGACAGATGCGTTGCGCACACGGTCGCGGCGTAGAGGTAGTCGAGGATGAAATCGCGATTGGAGACGGCGTCGATCGAGTTGGGTGAGGGCTCGGTAAAGCCGAGGCGGCTGGCGTTGGCCTGGCGGTCGATGTTCCAGTTGAGTCCGGCCAGCGCGCCTGAGCCGAGTGGCATCGCCGCCGTTGCGGCGCTGGCGGCACCAAAACGCTGCGCGTCGCGGTCGAGCATCCAGAAGTAAGCAAGTAGGTGGTGCCCGAGATACACCGGCTGCGCACGCTGCAGATGCGTGTAGCCCGGCATCCTCCAGTCGGCGTGCGCCACGGCAAGACCCAGCAGCCGCCCCATCAGGGCGGCGACCAGCTCCCTGGCGCGGTCCGAGCGGTTGCGGACGAACAGAGCGAGATCGGTTGCGACCTGATCGTTGCGCGAGCGACCGGTATGAAGCTTGCCCCCTAGCGGTCCGATGATCTCGGTCAGGCGCCTCTCGACCGCCATGTGAATGTCCTCGTCGTCATCGCGAAAGTCGAAACTGCCCGCGCTCAGCTCGGCGGCGACGGCCTCAAGTCCGCGGTCGAGCTCGGCAAGCTCGGCCGAGTCGATCACCCCGGCCGCCTCGAGCCCCGCGGCGTGCGCGCGCGAACCGGCAATGTCCTCGCGCCACAGCCGCCTGTCGAAGCCGATCGAGGCGTTGATCCGCGCAAAGAGTGGATCCTGGGGTTCGTCGATGCGAGCCATGGTCAGGTCCAGTCTCCTTGCAGGGCCTCGCCCAGAGCCTCGCAGACACGATCGACCTCGGTCTCCGTGATCGTCGAAAAGAACGGCAGAGCCAGGATTCGCCTCGAGGCGTCTTCTGCCACCGGGAACTGGCCCTCCTCGAACCCGAACCGCTCGCGGTAGAAGGCCATCAGATGAATGGCCGGCATGTACGCCTTCGCCTCCACCCCACGCTGAGCGAGATCGGCCACTACCGCCTCGCGGTCGGCGCCCGAGGGCAGGCGCACCGCGTAAACGAACCAGCTACGCCGCGCCTCTCCGCGATCCGCGCAGGGCAGCACGAGTCCGGCGGCGTCACCTTCGCCCGCGGACGCGGCGAAGTCCAGCTCGCCCAGCTGCTCGGTGTAACGGCGCGCCGCGAGGGCTCTGGCTACGAGCATCCCGTCGAGACGCTCGAGCTGCCCGATGCCGAGGGCGGCCTGCAGCTCGGTCAGGCGGTAGTTGAAGCCGAGCCGGTCGTGATCGACCCAGGTCATGTCGGGAGCCCGGCCCTGGTTGCGCTCGCTGCGCATCCGAGCCGCGATCTCCGGATCGCCGACAGCGATCATTCCGCCTTCGCCCGTGGTCAGTTGCTTATTGGCATAGAAGGCAAAGGTGGCGAGATTGCCCCGCGAACCGACGAGCGTTCCCTCCGAGTCGCGAGCACCAAGGGCCTCGCAGGAGTCCTCGAGGAGTCCGAGCTCACCGTCTCGCGCCACCTGCTCCAGCTCCGGCACCGCGGCCGGATAGCCGAGAATGTCAATTGGCAACAGCCCAGCGGTGTCATCGCCGATCGCCTCCCAGGCGGCGGCCGGATCGATGTTGAGCGTGATGGGGTCGACGTCGCAGAACACCGGTGTCACCCCCTCATAGAGCAGACAGTTGGCTGAGGCGACGAAGCTGAACGGGCTGGTGATGACCTCGTCACCTTCCCCCCAGCCCAGCGCCCGGACCCCGAGGTGCAGCGCCGCGGTACCGGATGAGACCGCGACAGCGTCGGGCACGCCCAGGTACTCGGCGAAGTCCCGCTCGAAACGGGCGGTCATCGGCCCAAGCGACAGGCGCCCGGACCGCATGGCCTCGAGCACCAGAGCCTCCTCCCGCTCGCCGAGCTCAGGCCGCGCCAGTGGAATCTGATCGGTCACTCGAGAGTGGACGCAGCAGCAGCGGCTCTCGTCTGAAACGCATACTCGAGCGAGTCGACCAGCGCTTCCCACGATGCTTCGATGATGTTCTCCGAGACGCCGATCGAGCCCCACGAATCGAGTCCGTCGGCCGAGTCGAGCAGCACACGGGTGACGGCGTCGGTGCCGTGGTGTGAGTCGAGGATGCGGACCTTGTAGTCGACCAACTCGATGTCTGCGAGGTGCGGATGTAGCTCGCCGATCGCGTCGCGCAAGGCTCTGTCGAGCGCGTTCACGGGACCGTTGCCCTCCGCCGTGCGGACGTAGCGTCGCCCCTCGACCCAGATCTTGATCGTCGCCTCTGTCTCGACGTGGCCGTCTGCGCGCTTCTCGGTGATGACCCGAAAACTCTCGAGCCGGAACAGTGATTGGTACTCGCCGGCTTCTCGGCGAAGCAGCAGGTCAAATGAGGCGTCGGCCGCCTCGTAGTGGTAACCGCGGTGCTCCAGGGCCTTGATGCGCTCGACGGCTCGCTTGGCGGCGTCTGCGTCAAGGTCGATCCCGGCATCACCCGCGCGCGAGAGGACTGAGCCCTTGCCCGAGAGCTCGGAGATCAGGATGTCTCGGCTGTTGCCGACGAGCTTCGGGTCCATGTGCTCGAACGTTCGCGCGTCGGCCTGAACGCCTGCGACGTGCATGCCGCCCTTGTGGGCGAACGCATTACGGCCGACGTAGGGCTGGTCGGCATTCGGGGTCGTATTCGTCAGCTCGTCGACGAAATGCGCTGTCTCGGTGAGCAGGCGCAATCGATCTGAAGGAACGCACTCGTAGCCGAGCTTGAGCTGAAGCGCCGGAAGGATCGAAACGAGGTTGGCGTTACCGCAGCGCTCGCCGTAGCCGTTGATCGTTCCCTGAACCATCCGCGCCCCGGCATCGACAGCCGCCAGCGAGTTCGCCACCCCGCACTCGAGATCGTTATGGGTATGGATGCCGATCTCGGTGCGCTCGCCGAGCTCGGCGAAGACCGATGCCGTCGCAACCGCGATCTGCGATGGCAGGCTCGAACCGTTGGTGTCGCAGAGGGTCACGCACTCGGCTCCCGCGGCCACCGCAGCCCGCAGGCATTCCATCGCGTAGCCGGAGTCGTCACGCCATGCGTCGAAAAAGTGCTCCGCGTCGTAGATCACGCGTTTTCCGGCTGCGCGTGCGTAGTTGATCGAGTCGACGATCATCGCCAGGTTTTCATCCGAGGACACGCGCGTGACCTTCTCCAGGTGAAGAGCCCAGGTCTTGCCGACCAAGGTCACGCACGGCGCGTCGCAACCAACGAGGTCGCGGAGGGCCGAATCCTCCTCGGCGGCGACCCCGCGCCGGCGGGTCATGCCGAAGGCGCAAATCACAGCGTTGTCGAGCTCGACGTCGGCGAGCAGGCCAAAGAGCTCGGCCTCCTTCGGATTCGAGCTGGGAAATCCAGCCTCGACGTAGCCGACCCCGAGGCGGTCGAGCGCCTGGACGACCCGGACCTTCTCAGCGGCCGAGAGCGACATGCCCTGGCCTTGCATGCCGTCGCGGAGGGTCGTGTCGTAGAGGTTTACGTGAGTCAAGTTGATGCCTTTCCGGTTCCTGGGAAGCGAGTGAACAGGTGCGCGTGGCCTAAGGCCACGCAGCCGCGAGCCGCTAAGCGGTCGCGGCGCTCCTAATTCGCTCGTCTGCCCAAAAAGTCGGCATCTCTAGGTCGCGACCTTAGAGGTTTGCTGAACCGGGTCGAGCCAATGCGAGTACTCCGGGGCACGGCCGTGCAACGCGTCCTCGAACTTCGACTGGATCCTCAGCGTCACCTCGCCGGGCTCGCCCAGCTCGTGGCCGTCGATCTCGCGCACCGGGACGAGCTCTGCCGCGGTTCCGCAGAGGAAGACCTCGTCGGCCAGGTAGAGCTCTGAACGGGCGATGTCACGCTCGACGACCGAGTAGCCGAGATCGCCAGCGATTTGGATCACGGAATTGCGCGAGATCCCGTCGAGGATCGACGCCGTGTGACCAGGGGTGGAAAGCTCGCCGCCCTTGACGATGAAGATGTTCTCGCCCGAGCCCTCGCAGACAACGCCCGATTCGTCGAGCAGGATCGCCTCGTCGAAGCCGGATTGCGCGGCGTCGGTCTTGGCGAGGATCGAGTTCAGGTACTGGCCGGAGGCCTTCGCGTGGGGAATCAGGCCCGCGGGCGAGATTCGCCGCCACGAGGAGACCTTCGCCCGAATCCCGTTGCGCTTGCCCTCGTCACCGAGATACGCGCCCCAGGGCCAGACCGCGATCGTCACATCGACCGGCGCCGACTGCGCGTAGAGGCCCATCTCGCCGTAGCCGCGGAAGGCGAGCGGGCGGATGTAGCAGCTGTTGAGCCCGTTGCGATTGATCAGCTCATGGGTTGCTGTCCGCAGCTCCTCGGTTGAGTATCCAAGCGGCAGGTAGTAGAGCTCGGCGGAGTTCGAGAGGCGATTGAGATGCTCGCGATGGCGGAAGACCGCCGGACCTTGCTCGGTCTCATAGCAGCGGATTCCCTCGAAAACCCCGGTGCCGTAGTGAAGGCCGTGGCTCAGTACGTGGACCTGGGCGTCTTCCCAAGCGACGAACTCACCGTTCATCCAGATCCACTCGGACTTCTCCACGACTGCCTCCAATCGACTGTAAGGACGTCGCCAAGTATGGCGGACTACGACGCGAGCGCCACCCGTCGCGTCCGAACCCCCCACCACCCCGCCGAACGTCGCGGAGCTAGTCGCATGGACCACCTTCAGCGACGTTCAGCGCGGACAGACGGCTAGAAGGAGATGCGGACGGTCGTAGACGTCGTCGGAGTCGATACGCCTTACCGTCCAACCGGCCTGCTCCCAAATGGCTTGCTTTCGCGCATCCTCACCTACGTCCAGATGAAACGGTCCGCCGTCGATCTCGAGGATCAGGCGGGCGTGCGGCCAGCTGAGGTCCGCCTCTTCGCCTGCGACCCGGTGGTTGAGCCGTGCCATCGGGCGCTTGGCGTCGCGCAGCAGTTCGAGCGCGCGGACCTCGGCGCCGCTTCGAGCTCGCTCGAGGGGCAGGCCGCTGTAGCGGGTCAGCGTTCTCGCAAGCCGTCTACACCCGCGGCGCCCTCTGTGCGCGATCAGGGCTTCGGTGAGCGCGGCCGTGTTGGTGTGCTTCAGCCTGATGGCCTCCCTCACCGCCCTGGCGAGCGCGTGGTCGCTGGTTCCAACACGAGCGAGGTCCAAGAGGATCCGAGGCACGGTCGTAATTGGGATCCCATCGAGCTCTTCCGTGTCTCCCTCGAGGATCGTGCTCCGATACGCGAGGACGCCGCCATGGCGGACGGGTCCGCCGCTGCCCGGCCGGGTTACGGTTTCGAGGCTCCTCGGGAAATGCCAGAACCCGCGGGCGGCAGCGGCGCTGACGTGACTGAGGAAGCTCCCCGGGGTCGTGAGCGTTGCCGCGATCCACGCCCCCCATTCATCGTGCTCGAGAGGGGGCGCCAAAGCGAACACGCCCTCCTCAACCTGAAACAGTCGGCCCGAACGCAGGCGATGGCTTATCGCCGTCTGGCTGTAGCCCATCGCCAACATCTGTCTGCGGGAGACCCGGTTGAACTGTCGCGCACCGAGTTCCGCCAGCCGAACGTCGCGCATACCCCTTTAAGGGACGAACTCCGCGACGTTCGCCCCCTCGTCCCCTCGCCCCTCGGCCCCTCGCCCCCTCGCCCCCTCGGCCCCTCGCCCCCCCTCGCCCCGGGGCCGCCCTATAGCGCTGCGAGCACCGCGGCCGTGACGTCGGCGGTGGAGGCGTCACCGCCGAGGTCCGGTGTGCGCAAGCCGTCGTCGAGGACCTTTTCCACAGCGGCCTCGATGCGCGCCGCATCCGCGTCGCGGCCGAGCCCGTCGCGCAGCAGCATCGCGGTCGAGAGCAGTGTTGCGAGCGGGTTGGCAATCCCCTGCCCCGCGATGTCCGGAGCGGAGCCGTGGACCGGCTCGAAGACGCCTGGCCCGTCGGTGCCGAGACTCGCGGACGGCAGCATCCCGAGCGAGCCGGTGAGCATCGCTGACTCGTCGCTGAGGATGTCGCCGAACATGTTCTCGGTGAGGATCACGTCGAAGCGCGCGGGGTCGGAGACGAGCTGCATCGCGGCGTTGTCGACGAGCAGGTGGTCGAGCTCGACCTCGGGGTGTTCGGCGGCAACTCGCGTGACCGTCTCCCGCCACAGCCGCGAGGTCTCGATCACGTTTGCCTTGTCGACGGAGGTCACCCGGCCGCGTCGCCGTGCGGCCGCGTCGAAGCCGACCTTTGCGATCCGCTCGATCTCGCCGACCGTATAGACGCAGGTATCGAACGCGCGGTCGCCATCGCGCCCGCGCTCGCCGAAGTAGATCCCGCCGGTCAGCTCTCTGACGACGAGCAGGTCGGTGCCCGAGATCACCTCCTCGCGCAGCGGACTGGCGCCGACAAGCGCCGGGATCGGCTTCACGGGCCGCAGGTTCGCGAACAGCCCGAGGCCCTTGCGCAGCCCGAGCAAACCCTGCTCCGGGCGCGGAGCCTGCGGGTCGGTCGTGTCCCACCTGGGACCCCCCACCGCGCCGAGGAGCACGGCGTCGGCACCACGACACGCGTCAAGCACCTCGTCGGTGAGGGCGACGCCGTCGGCATCGATCGAAGCACCGCCGATGAGACGCTCGTCGTACTCCCAATCGCCGAGCACGTCGAGGACGCTTCGCGCCGCGCCGACGATCTCGGGCCCGATGCCGTCGCCGGCCAGCACCACGATCTTTGCTTCAGCCATCAGCCGGGCCTCCTCGCTGAAATGTTCAGGCGGACGTACTCGAGCGTGAACGGCCTCGGCATCGAGTCGAACACCGTCGCGGCGAAGTCGTCTTGGAGCTCTGCCGGCAAAAGTGCCATGTGCTTTGCCAGGCCCACCGCTCGTCCAAAAGCCTCCGGGTCGCGCGGTTGGACGGTCTTGGGCTCGAGCCAGACGCCGGCGTCATCGAGATCGAATCCCGCACGCAGCAGTCGATTGCGCGTGTCTCCGACCGAGGCGAAGTTGTGTATGTCGGGCATCCCACGCAGGTAGGCGGAAAACCGCTCATGACCCTCAGCCGCCTCGATCGCGCGCTTCCACTCGGCGATGTTGCCCTCTCCCCCGCACTGCGCCTCCATCACCCCACCCGGGCGCAAAGCGGCAAACAGCCGGCGAAACAGAAGATCGTGATCGAGGATGTGGTGGAAGGTTGCGTTCGAGAACAGGGCGTCGGCCACGCCGTCGAGGTCGATCGCGAGGAGGTCGGAGTGAATGAGCTCAACGCGGTCCTCGAACGGTGCGAGCTGCCCGCGCGCGACCTCGACCATCGAGCGGGAGCCATCGACCCCGATCACGCGCCCCTCAGGGATGAGATCGAAGATCAGCTTCGTCACTCGACCGCTCCCGCAGCCGGCGTCGAGGACGGTCTCGTCGCCATTGAGGTCGAAGCGGGCAAGGACCTGGCGGCCCCATTCTTCCTGCGGATCGGCGACCCGGTCGTACGTCGCCGCGTCCCAGTCGACGGTCATGTGCCGAGCGCCGTGGTGACGGGGCCGCGATCCGCCTTGCCCGTCGCCTCGTAGGCGTCGATCGCATCACCCTGCCGCAGCGTTGCTCCGATGTCGTCGAGACCGTGCGCTAGGCGATGCTTGATCTCCTCGTCGATCTCGAATCGAACGACACCAGTCTTGCCCGAGTCGACCGTCTGATCGTCGAGGTCGATCCGCGCCGCTCCCGCGTCGGCGATCGCCCTGCACTCATCCTCGGAGAGGATCACGGGCAACAGTCCGATCTTGGTGCAGTTGCCATAGAAGATGTCGGCAAACGACGGCGCGATGATCGCCGCGAAACCGAAGTCCTGGAGCGCCCAGGGCGCGTGCTCGCGAGACGAGCCGCAGCCGAAGTTGCGCCCCGCCACGAGGATCGGGTTCGGCTCGAGCTCAATCTCGCCGTCGCGAATCCAGTCGTAGAACAAAAACTCGCCGAAGCCGGTGCGCTCGACTCGCTTGAGGAACTGCTTGGGGATGATCTGGTCGGTGTCGACGTCGGCGCGGTCGAGCACCGAAACCATGCCCTCGATGATGTCAATGCGCTCCACGTCAGCTCCAATCCCTGATGTCGACAAACCTGCCCTCGATGGCCGCCGCAGCTGCCATCTTCGGGCTGACGAGATGAGTGCGCCCGCCCTTGCCCTGCCGTCCCTCGAAGTTGCGGTTGGAGGTCGATGCACAGCGTTCGCCCGGACTGAGCGTGTCGGGGTTCATTCCCAGGCACATCGAACAGCCCGCCGAGCGCCAATCGAATCCAGCCGCGGTGAAGATCTCATCAAGTCCCTCCGCCTCGGCCTCCGCCTTGACCTGGGCCGAGCCGGGGACGACCATCGCGCTCAGTGTGCTGGCGACCTTGCGCCCCGCCACGACCGCGGCGGCCTCGCGCAGGTCGCCGATACGCGAGTTGGTACATGAGCCGATGAAGACGCGGTCGAGCTCGATCTCCTGCATGGCGCGACCGGGCTCGAGGCCCATGTAGCGCAGAGCGCGCTCCTCGGTCTCGTCGCTCGGCTCCGGCACAGAGCCGGTGACCTCCGTCACCTGCGACGGATTCGTGCCCCATGTGACCATCGGGGATATCGAGGAGGCGTCGATCGTCACCTCGTTGTCGAACTGGGCACCGTCGTCGGTCGGCAGCTCTCGCCAGCCATTCACCGCAGCTTCGAAGTCGCCCGGTGCTCCCGGTCGGCCCTCGACCCACTCGAAGGTCGTCTCGTCGGGGGCGATCATCCCCGCTCGCCCGCCGCCCTCGATCGTCATGTTGCAAACGGTCATCCGGTTCTCCATCGTCAGCGCGCGGATCGGCTCGCCCGCGTACTCGACCGCGTAACCGGTCATGCCGCCGACGCCCAGACGCCCGATCGTCGCCAGGATGAGGTCCTTGGCCGTCACCCCGTGGCCAAGCCGGCCTTCATAGGTGATTCGCATCGTCCTTGGCCGGCGCTGAACCAGACACTGTGTCGCCAGCACGTGCTCGACCTCCGAGGTACCGATGCCGAAGGCGAGCGCGCCGAACGCCCCATGTGTCGATGTGTGGCTGTCGCCGCAGACGATCGTCATCCCGGGCTGAGTGAGGCCCAACTCCGGACCGATCACATGGACTATCCCCTGGTGGTCGGAGCCGAGCGAATAGATCGGGACGCCGAACTCCTCGCAGTTTCGCTCCAGCGTCTCGACCTGAACTCGGGAGAGCTCGTCGGCGATCATCCGTGCGGTGGGCGTGCCGTCGGTGGGGACGTTGTGATCGGCGGTGGCGACCGTCTTGTCGGGCCGGCGAACATTCCGGGCCTCGAGGCGCAGGCCATCGAACGCCTGCGGCGAGGTCACCTCGTGCACGAGGTGGAGATCGATGTAGATCAGGCCCTCGGCCACCTCATGCGCGGTCCAGATCTTTTCGAAGAGACTTTGCGGCATCTCGTTAGCTCCTCCTGAGCCCGGCGGCGACGACCGCGAGCAGTTCAGCGGGCGCGTCGCCCTCGTTGACGAAGTGGTGCGGAAGGTCAGCGTCAAATGTGACGCTGTCGCCTGCGTTGAGATCGTGGCGCGCGTCGTCGATCAGTAGCGAGACCGAACCGGTCAGGACCACCGCGGTCTCGCGCGCGCCCGGCTCGTGCAGCGGCGGGTCCCCGGGGGTGCCCGTTGCGGCCCCAGGCTCGAGCCTGTGACGAGAGACATCGGCGCGCTGTCCGGGCAGGGCCGGGGTGAGCTCCTCCGTCAGATGACCGCGGCGCGCGCGGGCGCGCCCCTGGCCGCCGCGGATAACCGCGATGTGCGGGCGCTCGTCGAGGCGCAACAGCTGCGAGAGACTCAGGTCCAGGCCCGAGGCGATGCGCTCGGCGGTTGCCAGGGTCGGGCTCGTCTCGCCGCGCTCTACCTGCGACAGCATCGGCGCCGAAACGCCGCTGCGGGCCGCGAGATCGCGCAGCGAGAGGTTCATCGCCTCGCGCAGCGCCTTCACTCGCGCGCCGACCGCAACTCCGTCTCTCGTCGCCGTGGCATTCACGCGGCGTACGTTATCACGGACGCTTGTATGTCAGATACGGATGGTGGAAACCACGTTCGTCACCCGGATTGACCGCTCGGCCGCACGAGGATTTCGTTGACGCTCACGTGCTTCGGCTGCGATGCGGCGTAGACGATCGCATTGGCGATGTCGACCGCCTCGAGGGCCTTACCGGTCGATTCGCGGATCTTCTCGAGCCGCTCGACGACCATCGGGTGGGTGTTGTGGCTCTGCAGCTCGGTCTCAACGAAGCCGGGCTCGACGCAGGTCACGCGGACTCCGATGTGGGCTCCCTCCTGGCGCAGAGACTCCGAGTAGCCGACGACTCCCCACTTGGTCATGTTGTAGACGCCGGATCCGAGGGCCGCCGTGCGACCGGCGACCGAGGAGACGTTGACCACGTCCCCTCCCCCGCCGTCGCGCATCAGCGGCAGCGCGTAGTGAGTGCAATACAGAAGGCCAAGGCAGTTGACTTCGATCATCTGGCGCCACTGCGCCGGGTCCGCGCCCTGCAACGGCCCCAGCAGCATCACACCAGCGTTGTTGACCAGGCAGTCGAGGCCGCCCAGCGCCTCTGCGGCGCCCGTGACCAGCTGCTCGGCCTGCGCTTCGTCGGTGATGTCGGCCTCGATCGCGACAGCGGTGCCGCCGTCGCCCTCAATCGCCGAAGCGAGCTCGTCGAGGCGCTGCTTTCGCCGCGCTCCGACGGCCACCGCAGCGCCCTCGGCGGCCATCGCCCTCGCGGTCGCCTCGCCGATGCCCGACGAGCCGCCGGTGATCAGGACCCTGCGTCCGTCGAGCAACCCCATGCCCCGAGCCTATCCGTCAGGGGCCGGGGGTGGCGGATGCGCTGGCGGCATCGGCCGTGAGGCCCTCGGCCTCGCGCACAGCTGCACCTTCGAGTGCGTTCGACATCGCCCGCACGTAGGCGCGGGCCGACGCCTCGAGGATGTCGGTCGCGACACCCTGACCGCTTGCGAGGCGTTCGTGGGCCTTCAGCATCACGGTCACCTCGCCGAGCGCGTCCTCGCCCTCGGTCACCGCGGAGACCGTGTACTGGCGAAGTTCGGAATCAACACGGGTCGCGTCGCGGATGGCTCCGAAGATCGCGTCGACGGGTCCGTCGCCACCGGACTCGCCGACCGCCTCGGATCCGTCGGGCATCGTCACCGCCACCCGCGCGACGGGCTCACGGCGCGTCGATGCCTCGACGTCGAGCCATGCCAGCTCGTAACGGGCCGATCCATCGCGGACCTGGTCGGAGACGATCGCCTCCAGGTCGAGGGCCGTCACCTGCTTCTTTTTGTCCGCGACCTCCTTGAACCGCTTGAACGCCTGGTTCAGCGCGTTGCCCTCCACCTTGAAGCCAAGCTGCTCGAGCGCATCGCGCAACGCGTGGCGTCCCGAGTGCTTGCCGAGCACGATCGAGTTCGATTCGAGTCCGACGTCGCTTGGATCCATGATCTCGTACGTCGTGCGCTCCTTGAGCACACCGTCCTGGTGGATGCCCGACTCGTGCGCGAACGCGTTGCGCCCGACGATCGCCTTGTTGGGCTGCACCTGGTAGCCGGTGAAACGGGTGACCATCCGCGAGGTGCGTGCGAGCTCGCGGGTGTCCAGCCCGGTGTCCAGACCGTGCTCGTCCCTGCGCGTGCGAAGCAGCATCACGATCTCCTCCAGCGAGCAGTTGCCGGCGCGCTCACCGATCCCGTTGACCGCGCACTCGACCTGCCGTGCCCCGGCCAGGACGCCCGAGTAGGAGTTGGCGACCGCCAGGCCCAGGTCGTCGTGACAGTGCACCGACAGCTCGACGTTCTCGATACCGGGAACGAGCTCGCGCAGCGACGCGAAGTAGCGGGCGTACTCCTCCGGGGTCGTGTAGCCGACCGTATCGGGGATATTGAGCACGGTCGCGCCCTCAGCGACCGCGATCGCGCAGACCTCGGCGGTGAACTCGACGTCGGCCCGGGTTGCGTCCATCGGCGAGAACTCGACGTCGTCGCAATAGGAGCGCGCGAGCGCGACCGCCGCCTTCGCCTGACCCTTGACGTCGTCGCGCGTCGTCTGCAGTTGGTGGGTGATGTGAATGTCGGAGGTCGAGATGAACGTGTGGATGCGCGGCCGCTCGGCGTCCTTGATCGCGCCCCAGGCCGCGTCGATGTCGGCCTTGTGCGTGCGCGCCAGCCCGCAGATCGTCGGGCCCTCCACCTGTCGGGCAATCGCCTCGACCGCCTCGTAGTCGCCTGGTGAGGTGATCGGGAACCCCGCCTCGATCACATCGACGCCCAGCCGCGCGAGCTGCTGAGCGATCTCGACCTTCTCCTGTGTGTTCAGCGAGATCCCGGGCGACTGCTCGCCGTCTCGCAACGTGGTGTCAAAGATGTGGACGCGGTCCGCGTCACCTACGTGGGGCATTGCCCTTACTCCTTCTCCCTAAAACCGTTTGAACCCTCTATCTCGCGGCTATCGCGCCGCCCAGCGCTATTCCCCCCGGAGGGGGAGGAGGAGAAGAAGCGCGAGGTTGGCAATGCGCAGGTCCATGCGGTTTTCGCAGGGTAGCGCAAGCTGGCGGCGAACCTCAGTCCCGGGAAATCCTGTGGTCGCTTCACGAATCGAGACACGCGCGGTGATCAAGGTCGCCGCAATCATCCTCGCTGCGATTGGCGTGGCGCTGCTTCTCAACCACGTCGTGGTCGAGATCAAGACGACGATCAGGTGGCTGTGCGCGGCGATCTTCCTGGCCCTCGCGCTGAGTCCACTCGTGGACCTGATCGAACGCACCGGCGTTCGCGGGCGCACTCTCCCGCGATGGCTGGCGATTCTCGTCGCCTACGTCCTCTTCTTGGTGGGCTTCACATTCCTGATCCTCGAGGTAATCCCACCGATCGTGCGCGAGATCGAGCAGCTCGGCTCGCAGCTACCCACGTACGTCAAGGACTTCGAGAGCTGGGCGAACAACAACGCGCAGTTTCGCGAGCTCAACGACAAGTACGACATCACCGCGCTGCTGAGCCAGGAGGCCTCGCAGCTCCCGGCAAAGCTCGGCGACGCTGCGGGTGCGGCGAAGGCGATCACGGTCGGCATCCTCAACAACATCGTCGAGGCGGTCGTTGTGCTCACCATCGCCTATTTCCTGCTGCTCGACGGCGCCGCTCAGTTTCGCCGCGCGACCACCCGCCTTCAGGCGCCGACGCGAGAGCGCGTGCGCCGGCTTGGAGCGCGTATTGCGGGCATCGTTCGTTCCTACGTGTCGGTCAACCTCCTGCTCGCGGTGCTGGCCGGCGTCTTCACGTGGCTCTCTCTGGAGCTTCTCGGAGTGGAACTCGCCGTGCCGCTTGCGGTTTTGGTCGCGCTCCTCGACCTCGTGCCGCTGATCGGGTTCACGGTCGGCGGGCTTCTCGTCGCGATCGTCGCTGCTTTGCACGACTTTCCGACGGCGCTGCTGCTGTGGCTCGTGCTCTTCGTCGTCTACCAGCAGCTCCAGGACCGGGTGGTGCAGCCGCTCTTTTACAAGAACGCGGTGCGCATCCATCCGGCTGCGGCCGTCGTGGTCGTGCTCGCCGGCGCGCAGCTTGCCGGGATTCTCGGCGCGTTGCTCGCGATCCCGGTCGCCGCATCACTGGCCGCGATCTTCGATGAGATCTGGCCCCCGCCCGCGAGCGATCAGACCGCGGACGCGTCCGTCGCCGGCGTGGAGTCGGCTCCAGCGTCGGGGTAACGCTGGCGAGAACGCTCCAGGCGCCCGTGGCGGTAGAAGTGGCGCGCCCATAGGGAGTGAGGCTTGGCAAGCCGGATCGCCCCGATAGCCCCGATCGGCCACAGCGGCAAGCTGCCGAGGGCCATCCAGAACTTCTCCTTCGCCGCGCAGACAAGCGCCAGGGCGATCCCGACCGCGCCCACCGCGCCCACCGCCGCGATGACCGTGTTGCCAACGTCGTCGGCGAGCTTCAGCCACGAGGACATGCCAACCACCAACATCCCGGCGAGGCATCCCGCGATGATCATCGCGTCCACGGACTTGCGCCCCTCCTTCTCCCAGTAGACGTCTTTGAGATCGACCCACAGGGCGAACTCGTCGAGCGTCAGCCCCATCCCGATCGCGAAGAAGACCGTGACGATCTCCCGCCACGGGGAGTCGGGCTGAACGACGACCCCGACGTAACCGAAGATCATCATCGCGCAGATCCCCCACACCAGATGGTGGATGTGGGTTCCGCCGACCGACACGTTGCCCGGCCACCAGCTGACCTGGGCGCGGATCATGTGCGTGCTCATGCGAATGAACCCGAAGGTTCCGAGCAAGAAGACGAAGAACAGGAACGCCGCGAGGCGTCCAGAATCGACGATGTCGCGCTGGAACTCGCTGCCGACGCTGGCGATGGTGGTGAACACGTCGCCAAACGTATCGGCGGTTGCGGACTACGGCGTGAGGACGACCTTGCCGATGTTCTTGCGCTCGGCGATGAACCTATGGGCGTCCGGGGCGCGATCGAAGGCGAAGGCCTCGGCGACGACCGGGCTATAGGTCCCATCGTTGAGCCCGGCCTCCAGCGGGTCGAGCGCGCGATCGAGACCCTCGTCGTCCCACCACTTGAGCATGTTGAGGCCGAACACGCCCTTGTTCTCCTGCATGATCTGCAGGCTCTTCCACCAGGGCATCGTTGCCAGCGGCATCGTCACCAGGCCCTTGAGCACGGCCGGGAGGTTTCGTGTGTCCCCCGTCTGCACCTCGGAGAGGCCGTACATCACCAGCCGCCCACCCGAACGCAGGATCGCGTAGTCCTTCTTGAAGCTCGAAGGCCCAACCGCGTCGATGATCAGGTCGAGGCCGACGCCACCGGTGATGCGCATCGCCTCGACGGCGAAGTCGTGGTCGCGATAGTCGATCGCGTGGTCGACGCCCTGCGCGCGGATCGCGTCGTGCTTGGAGGGTGAGGCCGTGCCGAAGATCTCGGCTCCGATGCCCTTGGCAACTTGCGTGGCGGCGATACCGACGCCACCGGCCGCAGCATGAATCAGAACGCGCTCCTCGGGCTTGAGCCCGCCCATGATCACAAGCGCGGCGTAAGCGGTCGAGTAGTTCACGGGGAAGGCCGCACCCTGCTCGAAGCTCATCTGCTCGGGCAGACGGATCACCTGATCGGTGGGCACGGACACGAGCTCCGCGTAACCGCCAAAGCGGGTTCCCGCCAGGACGCGGTCGCCGATGGCGAAGTCAGCGGCACCCTCACCGACGCTTTCGACCTCGCCCGCGACCTCGTATCCGACGACGCACGGTGGCTTTGGCGCATCGGGATAGACCCCGGAGCGCGCCATCAGGTCGGCAAAGTTGACCCCGGCGGCACGGACGGCAATTCGCACCTCTCCGGCAGCGACGGGCGGGTCCGGGCGCTCCTCGACCTGGAGGACGTCGGGCGCCCCATGCTTGGTGATCACAACCGCGCGCACTCGATCACACTATCCGGCCGTGAGCTGGTTACGACAGGTTCTCGGACGCGAACACCCTCCGCGGGTGGGCATCGTCGCCGCGCAACTCGCCGCACGGCGAAGCCCGCGCTACCTGGAGATCGGCGTGCACACGGGCGTCGTCTTTCTGCACGTGCGCGCGGCGGCCAAGGTCGCCGTTGACCCGAACCCGAGGCTCTCCGAGCTCAAGCGTCTGCTGCATCCGAACACCGTCCTGCGCGGCCGGGTCATCCGCGCCACCAGCGATCAGTTCTTTACGGCGCTCTCCCGCGGCCAGCATTTCGACGTGGTGTTCATCGACGGCGATCACAGCTTCGACCAGTCGGCCCGCGACATTGCCAACGCGCTCTCGAACCTGCGCCCCGGCGGGGTGATCCTCGTCCACGACTGCGATCCGCCCACCGCCGAGGCCGCCAGCCCCGATCCCGCCGACGCGGGCGATGGCCCCTGGTGCGGCGATGTCTGGAAGGCCATCGTCCAGCTGCGCGCAACCCGATCCGATCTGCGAGTTCGCGTCCTCGACACCGACTGCGGCGTCGGCGTTATCGAGCGCGGCGAGGCCGAGACGATCGATCTCGACCCGTCGCGCCTTCCTGAGATGACTTACGCCGACCTGCGAGCCGACCGCGAACGCCTGCTCGGGCTCGTCCCCCTGCGTTAGCGCGCTCGGGCCGAGGCGTGGAGATTCAGTAACGACTGTCGTTACAAAACCTCCTCGCTTGGAGCCCGCAACCTAGAAGTCGATCGCGTGGCCCTCGGCGAAGCCCTGGCCGCCGGCAATCTCGGCGACGACGCCCTCGGGCACGGGGGCGTCCGTGGTCAGCGCCATCACGGCCTCGTGGGAGCCGTCCTCCGCGCCGACGCCGGCGGAGACGATGTTGACTCCGTGGCCGCCGAAGGCGTTACCGACGCGGCCGATCATGCCGGGCTGGTCGGCATAGCGGAAGATCGCGAGATGGTCAGCGAACGGCATGTAGAGGCTCTGGCCCCAGACGCCGACCAGATAGGGAATGTTGCGGGGGCCGACGCCCGTTCCCGAGACCTCAGCGTCGCCGATTCTGACGGTGACGAGCTCGGTGAAGTCCTCTGACGCCGAGGCTTTGCGCTCGATCAGGTCGATGCCTCGATCCTCTGCCATCGCGGGCGCGTTGACGAGGTTGACCGGCTCCTCCGTGTGGCCGGAGAGGATTCCCACCAACACGGCGATTCCAAGCAGGCGGGTGTCGTGCTCGGCGATTCGGCCTTGAAATGAGACCTCGACGCAGTCGAGCCGGCCGGGCTCGAGACCCTGAACGAGGCGTCCGAGCCGCTCGCAAAGTGGCACGAACGGAGCCAGTGCCTCCATCGCCTCGGGTCGCACCGCCGCGATGTTGACTGCGTTTGTGACCACCCCGCCGGTGAGCGCCGCCTGAACCTGGCCCGCGGTATCGATGCCCGCCCGATCCTGCGCTTCGGTGGTCGACGCACCGAGGTGCGGGGTGACCACCACGTCATCGCGCTCGAACAGCGGGTGCGCCGTGAACGGTTCCTCCGGAAAGACGTCAAGCGCGACCCCGCCGAGCTTGCCCGACTCGAGCCCGCGCTGGACCGCATCGAGGTCAACAAGGGGGCCGCGAGCGGCGTTGACAATCCGTGCACCGTCGCGCATCTTCGCGATCGCATCGTCATTGATCATCCCGCTCGTCTCGGGCGTCTTCGGCACGTGCAATGTGATCACGTCGGCTCGGGCGTAGAGGTCGTCGAGGTGCTCGGCTCCTTCGACACCGAGCTCGCGAAAGCGCTCGGGCGTAACGAACTTGTCGAAGGCGATCACCTCCATCTCAAAGGCCCGCGCGCGCTGTGCGACGAGCTGACCGATGCGCCCGAAACCGACGACCCCGAGCGTCTTGCCATAGAGCTCGTTGCCTCCGTAGCGCGAGCGTGCCCAGTCGCCACCCACGAGGGCCCGATGTGCTTGGGGGACGTTGCGAGCCAGCGCCAGCGCGAGCGCCAGCGTGTGCTCCGCGGCTGCGATCGAGTTCGACTCCGGCGCGTTGGCGACGATGATGCCGCGCTTCGTCGCGGCGTCCATGTCGACATTGTCGACCCCGGTGCCGGCGCGACCGATCACCTTGAGACGCTCGGCCCGCTCGATCAGCTCGGCGGTCATCTTCGTGGCCGAGCGGATCAGAATCGCGTCGAACTCGCCAATTCGGCTCTCGAGCTCGGCCTGATCCCAGTCGACGCCAAGCTCGACGTCGAAGTCAGCACGCAGCAGCTCGACGCCTGCGTCGGCGATCTTCTCCTTGACGAGAACTCGCGGCACGTGGTCGGTGAGAGTGCGGTCGGGCACGGGCGGCGGAAGGTTAGGTGTTCTCGACGACCCAATCGATGCAGGCCGTGAGCGCCTCGACATCTGCGGGATCGACCGCCGGGAACATCGCGACCCGAAGCTGGTTGCGCCCAAGCTTGCGGTAGGGCTCGGTGTCGACGATTCCGTTGGCTCGCAGGGTCGCCGCGATCGCAGCGGCGTCGATGCCCTCGTCGAAGTCGATGGTGCCGACGACGAGGGAGCGCTTCGCCGGGTCGGCCACGAACGGTGAGGCGTAGCCCGAAGCCGCGGCCCAGCCGTATAGATGGCTGGACGAGGCGGTGGTGCGCTCGACGCACCCGTCGAGTCCACCGAGACCGAGCATCCACTCAACCTGGTCGGCGAGCAACAGCAGGGTGGCAACGGCCGGCGTGTTGTAGGTCTGGTCCTTGCGCGAGTTCTCGAGCGCCGTCGAGAGCGAGAGCGACGCGGGCTGCCAGCGCCCTGCGGTGCCGTCGAGCTCCTCGATGCGGGTAACGGCGGCCGGGCTGACGAGCGCCAGCCAGAGACCCCCATCGGCGGCAAATCCCTTCTGCGGCGCGAAGTAATAGACGTCGGACTCGCCGGCGGCCAGCGGCAGGCCACCGGCGCCGGAAGTCGCATCGATGAGAATCAGCGCGTCACCGGCGTCGGCTGGACGCGCCACGGGGACCATCACCCCGGTTGAGGTCTCATTGTGCGCCCAGGCGATCGCATCGACCGAGTCATCGGCGAGCGGCGCCGGAGCGTCGCCGGGAGCGCTCTCGACCACGATCGGGTCGCCGAGGAACGGGGCGGCGCCAGTCACCTTTGCGAACTTGCTCGAGAACTCGCCGTAACTGAGGTGGAGAGCACGCTCGCGGATCAGGCAGCTCGCTGCAGCGTCCCAGAAGGCGGTTGTGCCGCCGTTGCCGAGGATCACCTCATAGTCGTCTGGCGCGCCGAGCAGCTCCCCAATCCCGCTGCGGATCCTGCCGACGAGCTCCTTGACCGGCCTCTGGCGGTGCGACGTTCCCATCACCATCGCGGCCTCGGAGATCCTTGCCAGCGACTCGGGGCGAACCTTCGACGGGCCGGAGCCGAACCGACCGTCGGCGGGCTTGAGTTCGTCGGGGATTCGGGCAGCGATTGAATTCATGATTGTTAGGGTGCGTGTGTGAGCTTTGAAGAGGCGACGGAGCCAGTCGACGGCGGAGGGTACGCGGTCGGAAATATCAGCGGGCTCGGCGAGGGCTACGGCTTTCGCAAGATTCGTAAGGACCTGGCAGTCACCGAATTTGGCGTCAATGCAATCGTCTTGCCGGTAGGCGCGGAGACGGGGTTTCACCTGCACGAGCGCCAGCAGGAGCTCTACATCGTTCTCGCCGGAGAGCTCGAGATCGAGTTCGACGACGGTCAGGGTTTCAAGCTCGGACCGGGCGGGCTGGCCCGCGTGGATGCCGCGACGGCCCGAAAGATCCGTAACTCAGGGGCGGAGGACGCCACCTACGTCATCGTCGGCGGTGAAGGTGGCTACGTCGGCCGCGACGGCAAGCTCCCCGAGGGCGAGCAGCGCATGGCCAGCCCGGGCGCAACGGGCGACTGACCGAACCGTTCCTCTAGAACTCCTGGTCGATCCAGGGCATCATCGAGCGCAGGTCCTTGCCGACCGTCTCGATCTGATGACCGGTCGCCTCCTCGCGCATCCGGTCGAAGTTCTCGGCGCCGGCGCGGTTCTCGGCGATCCACTCCCGGGCGAAGTCACCCGACTGAATCTCCCCCAGGACCTGCTTCATCGACTCCCGGACCTCCGGCCCGATAACCCGCGATCCGCGGGTCATGTCGCCGTACTCGGCCGTGTTGGAGATCGAGTAGCGCATCCCCTGAACGCCCTTCTCGTACATCAGGTCGACGATCAGCTTGAGCTCGTGAAGCGTCTCGAAATACGCGAGGCGCGGGTCATAACCCGCTTCGACAAGCGTCTCGAATCCCGCGCGGACCAGTTCGGTGGCACCGCCGCAGAGGACGGCCTGCTCGCCGAATAGGTCGGTCTCGCACTCGTCCTTGAAGGTCGTCTCGATGATGCCGGCGCGGCCACCGCCGATGCCGCTCGCGTATGCGAGCACGAGTTCCTTGGCGTTGCCGGACTCGTCTTGGTGGATCGCCATCAGGCAGGGCACGCCCTTGCCCTCCTCGTACTGGCGGCGGACGAGGTGCCCCGGGCCCTTGGGGGCGACCATCCCAACGTCGACTCCGCCCGGCGCCTCGATCTCGCCGAAGTGGATCGCGAAGCCGTGGCCGAACATCAACAGGTTGCCGGGGGCGATTCCGTCGGCGATGTCCGAGCTCCAGATCTCGCCCTGCTTTTCGTCTGGGACCAGGACCATCACGATGTCACCGCGACTGGCAGCGTCGGCGGTGTCGACGACCTCGAGACCGGCGGCCTCGGCCTTCTCACGGCTCGATGAATCGGGACGCAGACCGACGATGACGTCGTGGCCCGACTCCTTCAGGTTGAGCGCGTGTGCATGACCCTGCGATCCGTATCCGAGGATCGCGATCGTCTTGCCCTCGAGTGCGGAGGCATTGGCGTCGTCGTCGTAATAGATGTCGTCAGGCATGGCGCGGGATGCTAGCCGGGTGGCCGCTTCATGAACCACTCGACGAACTCGCGGCAGCGCCCGTCCTCGTCGAAGCGGATCAGCCAGCAGTTGTCGTAGACGGTCGGCGGATCGGTGTAGATGCTCGTTCCGGTCACGACAGCGAGGTCGCCATCGATCGCCGCCACCTCCAATGTCGCGTCATATGTGCCCTGCACGTCACGCCCCGGCGCGCCCTCGCCCACACCGAACCACGATTCGACGACGGCCGCGCGACCCACGATCGGTTCGTCGTAGGGGTGATACCTGCAGCTCGCGTTCTCGGCGTAGAGCGCCGCGATCTCCTCGCGGTCGTAGGACTTCCACGCCGCAACGTAGGCGTTAAGCCAGGCCCGCACCTGTTCGCGATCGAGCGGCATCAGCGCAGCTGGCGTCGCAGCAGCTTGCCCGAGGCGGTTCGCGGAAGCTCGGCGACAAACTCGACTCGCTTGGGCACCTTGAAACCGGCGAGGCTTGCGGCGCAGTGATCGCGAAGCTCCTCGGCACTGATGGCGGCACCATTTCGCAGGACGACCACGGCGGTCACCGCCTCCTGCCACTCCGCGTCGGCGCGGCCGATTGCGGCGGCGTCAGCGACCGCCGGATGGCGCAGAAGCACCGCCTCGACCTCAGCCGGGAGCACGTTCTCGCCGCCGGTGACGATCATGTCGCCGAGACGGTCGGTGACGTAGAGAAAGCCCTCGTCGTCAATGCGGCCGATGTCGCCGGTGTGCAGCCAGCCATCCTCGTCGGCGCATCCCGGCGCGACCGTGGGGCCCTGGACGAGGATCTCGCCGTCCTTGATGCGCAGGTGCGTGGTCAACAGCGGCCTGCCCGCCGAACCGAGCTTGCGCTCGGCCTGGGACGGTTCGAGCGTGGTCACCTGCGAGCACGCTTCGGTGAGGCCATAGGTCTGGACCACCGTCGCGCCGCGCCCGATCGCCTCAGCGAGAACGTCGTCGGGGATCGGGCCACCGCCGACGAGGATCGCGCGGAGCGGAAGTAGGTCGATGCCGGCTTCGAGCAGGCGTGTGAGCTGAGTCGAGACCAGCGAGAGCATCGTCACGCCGTCGCCCTCAAGCGAGGCCGCGACCTGGTCGACGTCAAACCCATCGTGGACCACGGCGGTCGTGCCCTGGATCACGCTCCGCATGACGATCGAGAGGCCGCCGATGTGAAAGAGCGGCAGGCAGCAGAGCCAGCGGTCGGTGGGCTCGACGCCGATGTTGAACGCGGACCCGACGGCGCTGAAGAGGTGATTGCCGTAGGTGAGGCCGACCGATCGGGGCGTTCCCGAGGTCCCCGACGTCAGCAGCCTGCAGTGAATCGCCTCGAGCTCGTGCTCGCCGAGCAGCGGTAGATCGGCCTGCGTCTGGCCCAGGTCGGGGTCGGTGCCGACGGTGACCACGGGCCGGATTCGCTCGATCTCGGCCTCGATCTCCGGCGCGCTGAGACGGGTGTTGATCGGATGCGCGATCGCACCGAGCTTCATCAGCGCGTGGAGCACGACGACGTACCCGACCCCAGGATCGAGCGTGATCGCGACCGGCGCTCCGCGACGTGCTCCCCTCGCGGCGAGCCGGCGCGCGGCAGCCGTCGCGGCGTCCTCGAGCTCGGCATATGTGAGGGAGGCGTCGTCGGCTATCAACGCACAGCGCTCAGGACAGGCCTGGGCGCGCTGGGAGAGCCAGTTGTCAAGGAACATCGGCGGGTCCGTATTCTTGCGCTCCCGTGCCGACCCCGCACAAGGACGCGCCCCCGCGCGAGGAGCTTTACGCGCCGATCGAATGGTCGGAGGCCGCCTCCTACGAGGACATCCTCTACGAGCGCGCCGAGGCAATCGCGCGGATCACCATCAACCGGCCCGAGGTGCGCAACGCCTTTCGGCCCCAGACCCTCGCTGAGCTGCGCGACGCCTTCCGCCGCGCGCGCGACGACACCGGCGTCGGCGCGATCATCTTCACGGGTGCGGGTGACGCGGCCTTCTGCTCTGGTGGTGACCAGCGAATCCGCGGTAACGACGGCTACATCGGCGACGACGAGGTCGCGTCGCAGGGAGTCGGTCGTCTCGATGTTGGCGACCTCCATGTCCAGATACGCCGCCTGCCGAAGCCGGTGCTCGCGGCGGTCGCGGGCTACGCAGTCGGCGGCGGGCAGATCCTGCATCTCGTCTGCGATCTCTCGATCGCCGCCGAAAACGCAGTTTTCGGCCAGACGGGCCCACGTGTCGGCAGCTTCGACGGCGGCTTTGGAGCGGGGCTGCTTGCCCGCGCAGTCGGTGTGCGTAAGGCGAAGGAGATCTGGTTTCTCTGTCGCATGTATCCAGCCGAAGAGGCGCTCGAGATGGGGCTCGTCAACGCCGTCGTCCCAACCCCAGACCTGCAGACCGAGGCGGTCGCCTGGTGTCGGGAGATGACCACCCTCTCCCCCCTCTCGCTGCGTCTGCTCAAGTCGAGCTTCAACGCCGCCGAGGACGGGATCACCGGCCTCCAGCAGCTCTCGCACGACGCGACGCTGCTCTTCTACATGACCGAGGAGGGCCAGGAGGGACGCGACTCCTACAAGGAGCGCCGCCGGCCGGACTTCTCGAAGTTTCCGAAGCGGCCTTGAACCCGCGCATCTGGCTGATGGCCGCCAGGCCGCGGACGTTGCCCGCGGCGATTGCGCCCGTGCTCGTGGGTACGGCGGCTGCGGTGGAGGCATCCGACGAGATCCGTTGGGGCGCGTTCGCCGCCGCCCTGATCGGGTCGATCTTCATCCAGATCGGCACCAACCTCGCCAACGACTACTCCGACGCCAAGCGCGGCGTCGACACCGCCGACCGCCTTGGCCCGGTGCGCGTCACCTCTGCCGGGCTGATCGCACCCCGCCGCGTCCTCTACGCAACCTGGCTCGCGTTCGCGGTGGCTGTCGTTGCTGGCATCTACCTCGCCGCCGTGGCGGGGTGGGTGATCATCGCGGTGGGCGCGGCCTCGATTGCCGCGGGTGTCCTCTACACGGGCGGGCCGCGACCGTACGGCTACGCGGGCATGGGCGAGCTCTTCGTCTTCCTGTTCTTCGGGCTCGTCGCGGTCAACGGGTCGTACTACGTCCAGCTCGAGCAACTCGACGCGCTGCCCTTCTGGTTGTCGATCTCGGTCGGCCTTCTTTCGACGGCAATCCTCGTCGTCAACAACGTCCGCGACCTCGAGACCGATCGCCGTGCCGGCAAGCGCACGCTGGCCGTCCGGCTCGGCCGCGAGGGCACGAGGCTCCTCTATGAGATCTGCATCGGCGGCGCCTTCGTGGTCCTCGCCATGGGGATCGCCGTCGCCGACGGACCGACCGCCGCCTTCCTCGGCCTCCTCGCGGCGCCGCTGGTCTATCGACCGCTGCAGGCTGTCCTCACCCGTACAGATGGCCCAGCCCTCAATGGCGCCCTCGCCGGCACAGGAGCCCTGCTTGGTGTCTTCAGCCTGCTAGTCAGCGCCGGTCTGCTGATCGCCTCCTAGCCATGCGCATCGCCGAGGTCGAGGTGGTGCCGTACGCGCTCCCGTTTGAGCGGGCCTATACCACGGCGCGCGGGACGCTCGACCGGCGCGAAATGTTGCTTTTGAAGCTGATCGCCGACAACGGGCTCGTCGGACTCGGCGAGGCCGTGCCGCTCTCACTGCGGGGTGGCGCCGACGCTGCATCGATCGAGCGGGCTCTGCGCAAGGGCACGAGGCGGCTGCGTCGCGCCGACCTATCGGACTTTTCAGGCGCGGAGCCGACGCTCGCGGCCGTCGACGCGTTCATTCACACCGTTGCCGGGCGCCGACTTCCATCACCGGCAAAGGCAGCGATCGAGATGGCCGTCTTCGACCTTGCCGGCAAGGCCTCCGAACGGCCCCTGTGGTCCCTGCTCGGCGCGCAGGCCGCCGAGCCCGTGATCTGCAACGCGACGCTGGTCGCCGGGGCGCCGGCCGCGGTAGCCGACGACGCCGGCCTCTGGGCCGAACGGGGTTTCGAGACGTTCAAGCTGAAGCTCGGCACCGGCGATGACGTCGCGCAGGTGCGTGCTGTTCGCGAACGCGTCGGCTCCGACGCTCGCATCCGCGTCGACGCCAACGGCGCCTGGGGCGTCGACGAGGCACTCGGCATCCTGCAGATGATCGAGCCCCTCGGGATTGAGCTGGTCGAACAACCGGTGTCCGGCGCCCGCGACATGGCCGAGGTCACCGCCGCGACCAACATCCTGGTTGCCGCAGATGAGTCCGTCGAGCGGGTGAAGGACGCCACTCAGGCAAAGCGCGATTCGGTCTGCGACCTCACCACCGTGAAGCTGAGCAAGGTCGGCGGAATCGGCGAGGCGAACGGGATCGCGGCCGAGCTGCCGATGTTCCTCTCCAGCGCTCTGGATGGCCCGGTGGGCATCGCGGCGGCGGCGCACGCTGCTCAGGTGCTACCCGCGTCGGGCCCCGCCGCGGGCCTGGCGCAGGGACTTGCAACGCAGCTGCTGTTCGCCGAGACCATCGCAAGCCGAGCCTGCACGCTCGCAGGACCGCAGCTTCATCTGCCTGACGCCCCGGGCCTCGGAGTCGAAATCGACGACGATGCCCTCACCGCGCACCGGATCTAGGTTTCTACTGACGATGGATGCCACCAACCGCAACACGGCACTCGCAACGGCCATGACCGAGGAGCTGGCACGCTGTGGCGTACGCCACGCCGTGATCAGTCCCGGGTCACGCTCGACTCCCCTTGCTCTGGCGCTTTGGCGCCAGTCAGAGATCGAGGCCCACGTCGTCGTCGACGAGCGCTCGGGCGGATTCTTTGCTCTCGGCGCCGCTCAGGCCAGCCGGACGCCCGTCGCGATCGTCTGCACGTCCGGGACGGCCGCGGCGAACCTCCACCCCGCCGTCTGCGAGGCTGACGAGTCCGGCGTCCCGCTGATTCTGCTCACCGCCGACCGCCCGCCCGAACTGCGTGGCATCGGCGCCGGGCAGACGATCGACCAGATCAAGCTCTACGGCTCGGCTGTCCGCTGGTTTTGCGAGGTCGGCACTCACGACGCCGACGATGCCGGCCTCCTTCACTTCCGCTCGGTTGCCTGCCGGGCGTTCTGGGCCGCCGCCGGCGATCCGCGGCCTGGCCCAGTTCACCTCAACGTTGCCTTTCGCGATCCGCTCGGGCCCGAGCCGCGCCCCGAGGACGTCACGGCCACCGCGGCGCTTGCCCTTGCCGGCCGTGGCGCGCGGCCTCTGACGACGGTGGCCGCGGCTGCTTCTCCCGTCTCTGAGTCGTTAGTGGACGCGGTCGAGGAACGCATCAGGGATTCTGAGCGCGGCCTGATCGTCGCCGGCAGGATGGCGCCCGGCGCCGCCTCGGCGATCGCTTCGCTGGCCGAGGCCACGGGCATTCCGATCCTCGCCGAGCCGACCTCGCAGCTGCGCTTCGGCGCGCACGACCGCTCACGCGTGATCGCCACCTATGAGGCGGTCGCCCGCCTGCGCCCGCGCCAGCTCGCGCCGGACCTCGTGCTCCGTTTCGGCGAGATGCCCACGTGCAAGACGCTGCGCCAGTGGCTTGCGACGATGGAGGAGGTCCCACAGCTCGCCGTCGACCCCGACTACGGCTGGAACGAACCGACCCGCCTCGCCGGCGCGATCATTCGCGCCGAGCCAGAGGCACTGTGCACGGCGCTGGTCGAGCGGGGCGGCTTCACACCGACGAGCGACTGGACGGATTCTTGGGTGAGAGCCGCCGACGCCGCAGCATCTGCGATCACCGCTGTGCTGAGCGAACTCGAGGCGCCGAGCGAGCCCGGATTGTTCGCCGCGCTGGGCGGAGCCCTTCGCGACGGCGACCTGGTCTACACGGCCTCAAGCATGCCCATCCGCGACCAAGAGGCGTTCATCGGGGGCGGAGCAGCCGACGTGATGTTTCTCGCTAATCGAGGCGCCAACGGGATCGACGGGCTGATCTCCTCGGGCATCGGCGCTGCATCGGTGACCGACCGCCCGGCGTGGATCGTTACCGGGGACCTCGGCCTCTTTCACGACATGAACGCCCTCGCGGCCGTGAGAGAGACGACAGCCCCGATCCGCGTACTCGTGATCAACAACGGTGGCGGCGGAATCTTTGAGTTTCTTCCCCAGGCCGGCGAGATCGAACGCAATGAGTTCGAGGCACTCCTGGGAACCCCACTCGATATCGAGCTCGCACAGGTCGCCGCGCTCTTCGGCCTCAAACACCTGCTGATCGAGGGCCCGGATCTCCCGGAGCTTCCGCCGGGCCCGGTCTTGGCCGAGATCCGAACCGACCGCACGGAGAACCTCGCGCTGCACCGCACCCTCACGGACGCAGCGCAGCGCGCAGCCTCAAACGCGCTCGCCTAGCGAACGCTGCGCCGGAGGACGCGCCACCGCACGGTCGCCGGCGTCGGGTCCGTCTTGCCGTCGACCGTCACCGCACGAACGGCGAATGTGTGGCGACCTCGGGTGACACGCACTCGCAGCGGTGACGAGCAATTCCCAAACGCCCCGCCGTCAAACGCGCACTCGAACTGAGTTGCGCCCGGCGAGGTGAATCGAAACGCCGCTCGCCGCGAGTGAGTGCGCATGCGGGGTGCCCTGGTGATCGTCGTCTCGGGCGTACCGACCGGGCCCGGGACCGCCGGATCGGAGGGATCCGCGGGCGTCGATGGCTGGGGATCCGTTGGGTCGGCTGGATTTGCTGGATCGACCGGATCCTCGGGGTCAACCGGGGGCGGCGAGGGAACGAACTCGTAGGCGCCGATGTCCGTTGCCGCGCCGACCTTGCGCAGCCCACCCGTCACGTCGGTCGTCCCGTTGAGCGCATCGTCCACGCCGGCGTCGATCGTCGGTGAACCTGCCGCCTGGGTGAAGTCACCGCCGGCGAACCCGGCGAACAGGGGCGGCACGGTCTGGTTTGTGTTGCTGCCCGGCGCCGTGATAGTGGCGGCGTTGCCAACAAACACCTCGTCGAAATTGGAAGCTTCGAGCACGACATCACTCGTCGCGCCCTGGCTGCCGCCGCTGGCGTAAACGTCGGCGCTGTCCGGATTGGCCGCATACGCGATCACGTTCTTGGCATCGACCGTGATCTTGTTGCCCTGGTTGCCGTCGATCGAGATTGCGTGCGAGCCGGGAGACGACCCGCTCGAAATCGCGGTCACGTTGCGTAGGCGCAGGGTGTAGACGTAGGGATTCGAGTACCCCGAACGCACTCCCGACCAGGCCTCGCTCGCGCAGACAGTGTCGCGCAGTGTCGCCCAGGCACCGATGCAAGCGTCACCATCCTGCGACCGCACGATGAGGCGCTCGCCCGTTCCGCGAACAAGAGCAAGACCCGAACCGCCACCGACGTGGTCGATCACGAGGTTTGAAATCTCGAGGTTGTCGTTGTCGAGAAAGAACGTCGTGCCGTTGACGCCGTGGATCACGGGCGACGGGGCACCGGCAGCGCCATGGATGGAGATCGCCTTGTTGGTTCCCATCTGGCCGACGTTGGCGTACTCGCCTGAACCGACGATTATCTCGTCGCCATTGCGTACGAAGTCGTAGTTCATCGCATCCTCGAGGGCACACGGGTCGCTCGCGGCGCAGGTCGCGACCGCACCATCGCCATCAGGCGCCGCGTACCGCGTCGCCGCAAACGCGCTCGGCGCAGAAAGGAAGATCATCGTCAGGGCAGTGGCTGTGAACGCGAGTTTCGTCTTCATGGCGCCATGGTCGGGGCCACGCATCCCCGTGTCATCAGGGCGCACCCCAAACCCGCCACCCGAACATTCGCCGGCGAACCCCTAAGGCGCGCGCCACGCCACCCGGTGGGTCGGCTACCGGTGCGGTTAGCTGGCCAGCAGCGGCAGCAACGCCTCGAGCTTGAGCTCCGTCTCGGCGAGCTCGGCTGAGGGATCGGAGTCGGCGACGATTCCGGCCCCGGCGAACAGCCGGGCGGTGCGGTCGCGCAGGAGCGCGGAGCGCAGCGCCACGCAGAACTCGCCGTCCTCGGCAGCGTCCATCCAGCCCACAGGGCCCGCGTACCAACCGCGGTCCATCTGCTCCAGCTCGCCGATCACCGCCCGTGCCTTGGCATCAGGCTCGCCTCCAACCGCCGGCGTCGGGTGCAGGAGCCCCGCGAGGTCAACCGCCGAGGACGGATCTGCCAGCTGCGCGTGCACCGGGGTGGCGAGGTGCTGGATGTTCGCGACCTTGATCACCTCCGGCTCAGCTCCCGCCTGGACCCACACCGAGCGGGATGAGAGCTTGCGCTCGATCCGCCGAGCGACGATCCGGTGCTCGCTCTGATTCTTCTTGCTCTGCAGGAGTTGCTCGGCCAGATGGTCGTCGACGGCGGGGTCAGCGCTGCGGCGGGTCGAGCCGGCGAGCGCCACGGTCGCCACGCTCGCCCCGCGACGGCGGACGAGAAGCTCGGGGCTAGCGCCCAGGAACGCCGCCTCGGGCGTGCCGACGCAAAACGAAAAGCAGGACGGAAACAACTCTCGCAGGGCCCCGAAGACCGCTGCAGGATCGTGCGCGGACGAGCTCTCGACGGCAACCTCACGCGCCAGAACCACCTTGTCGAGTTCGCCGGCGCGGATACGGCCGACCGCAGTCTCAACCGCGTTTTCGAAGTGGCTCGGCGGGAGAACGCTTGAAATCGAGGGAGCTTCAGTCGGACTCGGGTCGAGCAGCGCCAGCGGTTGCGAGCGGAGCGAGAGCAGCCGTCGCTCGAGTCGTTCGCGCGCAGCGGCGCCGTTTCCGCCGGCGAGCGTCGTCAGGGTCAGGTACGTCTCCCCCGCCACCCGCAGGAGGCTCAGCTCGGGCAACACGAGCAACGCCGGAGGCAGCGACGACCATTGGCCACTCGCGGCGCCGCTCTCCGCGAACGCAAAACCGCCGGTCCACACCGGGCCAGCCCCTGGCGGAGCCTCCTCAGCGCCGCGCGAGATCGCGCCGCGCCCAATGCGGGCAAGCTCGCGCGCCACATCGGTGAATCGCTTCGGCCCACGAGCCACGACCTCGTGGGCGGAGCCCAGGGCGGCGAGGGCGAACCCGTCGCGATCGGGCTGTTCCCAGCAAAACCAGCGGTCACTCGCCAGACGCGATGCGAAGACCACCGCCGCCGGGTCGTCGATGTCGACGCGAGCCGTGACGCTGACGATGCGTCGGTGCGGTTCCGCCGCCTCGAGCGCAGCGCCGAGCTCGGCGAGCAGTGAGTCGACCGCGATCACGCGGTTGAGGCTACTCCGGCAGGTGAGGCGCGAGCCTCAGTGCTCGGGACGGGACTTGGTGATCGCGACCTCGCCCGTGCGCGCCATCTCGATCAGGCCGTGCGGGCGGATCATCGCCTCGAAAGAGTCGATCTTCTCCTGCGAGCCGGTGACCTCGATGGTCAGCGAGCGACGGGAGACGTCGACGACCTTGGCCTCGTAGATCTCGGCGAACTGCATGATCTCCGAGCGGCTCTCGACGGAGGCGTTAACGCGAAACAGCGCCATCTCGCGAGTGGTCGTGGAACCCGGCTCCATGTCGCGGATCTTGATCACGTTGACGAGCTTGTGAAGCTGCTTGGTCACCTGGTCGATCGGGTGGACTGCGCCGTCGAGGGTGAGGGTGATCCGCGAAATGTCGGGATCCTCGGTCGGACCAACGGCGAGCGTGTCGATGTTGAAGCCGCGGCGGCTGAACAGGCCGGCGATCCGAGCGAGCACACCCGGGCGGTTTTCGACCAGCAGCGAGAGGATGTGCTTGCGCCCGGTGAGCTGGCGCGAGGCCTCGAGGTCCTCGAGGCGGACGACGTCCTGTGTGCCTGGCTCGCCCATCAGCCGACCATGTCCCTGGCAGCGGCTCCGGCCGGAATCATCGGGTAGCAGTTCTCGTCCTTGGTCACGTGAACGTCGAGCAACACGGGGCCGTCGGTCTCGAGCGCGGTCGTCATCGCCTCACGCAGGTCGCCCTTGTCGGTGCACTGCATGCCGGTCCAGCCGAACGCCTCCGCGAGCTTCGGCCACTCGGGGCTCGGCCCCATCTCAACCGACTGATAGCGCTCCTCCCAAAAGAGCTCCTGCCACTGGCGGACCATGCCGAAGTGGCCGTTGTTCATGAGGAAGACCTTCACCGGTACGTCGTGGGCGGCCGCGGTCGCGAACTCCTGGACGTTCATCACGAGGCTGCCGTCGCCTGAGAGGCAGACGACCGGGTGGTCGGGGCACGCGACCTTGGCGCCGATCGCGGCCGGGAGGCCGAATCCCATCGTTCCGAGCCCACCGGAGTTCAACCACCGGCGCGGCTCGGAGAAGTGGTAGTACTGCGCCGCCCACATCTGGTGCTGGCCGACGTCGGAGGTGATGATCGCGTCACCCTCGGTGGCCTCGTACATCGACTCGACCATGAACTGCGGCTTGATCTCGGAATCCCGCGAGTCCTCATAGCGAAGCGGCCAGGTGGTCTGCCACTCGCGGATCTGCTTCCACCACTCATCCAGTCGCGAGGAGTCGGGCTTGAGCGCCTTGTACTCGCGGGCGAGCTTGGCGAGAACATCCTTGGCGTCGCCGACGATCGGGATGTGGGCCGGGACGTTCTTCGAGATCTCAGCCGGGTCGACGTCGATGTGAACAAACTTGGCGCGGGGCGCGAACTCCGAGAGCTTGCCGGTGATCCGGTCGTCGAAGCGGGCGCCGACACAGACGATCAGGTCTGCCTCGTCCATGGCGTAGTTCGCCGTGCGGGTGCCGTGCATGCCGAGCATCCCGAGCCACTGCTCGTGCGGCGCCGGGAAGGCACCGAGTCCCATAACGGTGAGGGTGACCGGCAGACGGTCGGCCGTGCAGAAGTCGCGGAACTCCTCGGAGGCGCCGGCGTTGATGATCCCGCCGCCGCCGTAGATCACCGGGCGCCGTGAGTTCGCCAGTGCCTTTGCGGCGATCCGGATCTGCTTGATGTTGCCCTCGGTGGGCGGCTTGTAGCCGGGCAGGTTCGGAAGCCCCTCGGGGGGTGTGTACTCGATCTCGGCTCGCGAGAGATCCTGCGGGATGTCGACCAGCACCGGTCCGGGACGGCCGGTCTTGGCGATATGGAAGGCGGCGTGGATGTACTCGGGGATCTTGCGCGGGTCCTGAACCATCATCGAGTGCTTGACGATCGGCAGCGTGATCCCGGTGACATCGGCCTCCTGGAAGCCGTCGGTCCCGATCATGTCGGTGCGCACCTGGCCGGTGATGAAGACGGTCGGGACCGAGTCCATCATCGCGTCCGCGATCGGCGTGACCATGTTGGTCGCACCGGGTCCGGAGGTCGCGAGGGCGACTCCCACTCGTCCTGAAGCCTTGGCGTAGCCCTCCGCCGCATGTCCGGCGCCAGCCTCGTGGCGCGCCTGGATATGCGTCAGATCAGCGTCGTAAAGCGCGTCGTAGGTGGGCAGGTTCGCCCCGCCGGGGATGCCGAAGATGTGCTCGACGCCCTCGGCTGCAAGGGCTTGGAAGAGTGCGTCAGCGGCGCGCATGAGCGAGCGATGATAGCGGTGGTCCCAAGGCCGTCAATGTCGATTTCCCCGCTCGCAAGCGGAAGTACGGCGGCCTGCGCAAGGCCTAATCGCAGGCCTCAGCGACCCGCTTCTTTGCCTTCTTGACCTTCTTCTTGGCCTTCTTGATCCGATTCTTCTTGCCGGATTCCTTCGCCTTCTTGAGCTTGCCTTGCCTTCTCCAGCTTCACCTTCGCCGGGCGCAGGCCTGAGCGCTCACGCGGCGGGGTGACCTCGGCGTATGACATCGGAGCCGAGCACGCGGAGACGTTCTCGCGGTGTCCGGTGCCGCGAACTAGCGTGGCCATCGTGTTGTCGGTGACCGCGATCGACCTGCCGCGAACCCCTCGCGCTCTGACCCGCCTGGCTGGCACGCTGCCGCCGTGTAGACCAGGACGAGCTTCGCGCTCGGCGCTCCGGACCTTCGGCTCGTTGTCGAGCGTGCAGCGGAGCGTCGCGGTCGCGTCCGCGGTGAAGGCGATCGAGCAGGCAGCGTGCCGTTGCGCCTTGTTGCGTCTGTGACCGTTCGCCTTGCGGACTTCGTTGGCGACGTGCACACGCTCGCTGCAGCGCGCGGTTGGCTGTCGCTTCGGATCGGTCCGGTAGTCGGATCGGTACGGTCATCGGATCAGGTCGTTGTCGCTGGGAGCGGCTCAGTCGGGGTCGAGCGTCCGAAGGTGGCGTGTCATCGGCGAACCGCGTACGTCGGCGGCCCTCGTAGTCGACGACGAGCACCGCGACCGGTTGAGTCGATCGCGATGTCGGCCGGCTTGTCGAGCTGGCCGGGTGTCGCAGCACGTTCAGCGGACACGCGACCCCGGCCGGCGCAGCCGGTCGCGGTCGTGCATTCTCGAACCCCGTCGGCCCCGCTCGGTGATGCACGTCGAAGCCCCATGCACGGACGAAGCTGAGCGTCGGCCGCATACTCGCGCGATGCGACTGTTGCCGTCAGGTCGGCGACGAAGATGTGACCGGCGGCGTCGACGGCGATGCCGAGACCTCCGGCGCCGGCGTCGCCATCTGGATCCCGGCCCGCAGCGGCCGCCGGGTGGCGGCCTGACAGCCGACGTGTGCACGACCTCGAGCCCAGCTGGCGCCTCGCCGGGATCACGTCGAAGCCCGCAGCGGCGGACGAAGTCGCCATCGGCCGAAGTCGAACTCGCGTGACGCGGTTGTTGCCTGCGTCCACGACCAGGACGTTGCCGCGGGGTCGATCGCGAGACCTCGCGGGGCCGCTCAGCTGGCCGGCCCCGGTCTGGCCGAAGAACGGCACGGAGCCGACTGGAACGCCATTTACGGTGAATCGGCTGATCGCGACCTCCGCTCACCGTCTCGGTGACGTAGATCCAACTCGGGCGATCAGCGATGCCGCTCGGGGAGGTCAGCTGGCTTACGCGCCGCTACCCGACCGATACCGGCCTGGCACCCGGGCCGACTCGCTGCACACCTCGAAGTCGTTCGGCGCCCGTCGTCGACGCCCCACCCACGTCCCTGCTCGAACAGGCCGCTCGTCGGTGAACCGATCCGGTGGTTATTGATGAATTGCGAGACGAACAGGGCGCCGGTCGGGCCTGCGCGATCCCGTCCACGCTCGCGAACTGGCCCGGTCCGGCGCCGTTGGCGCCCGCCTGGCACGCAGTCGTGCAGATCTCAAACGCGGGTGCTGCGTCCGCCGGAATCACGTCCCAGCCCCAGGCTCGGATGAAGGTCCCGTCGGACCGAACTGGTTGACCCGGTCGGTGCGTCGCGTCGCCGACGTAGATGTCACCGCTCGCGGCCGACCTCGATCGGCGACGGTGCTCTGGAACCCGGCCGCCGGATGCTCGACGACGGTCGGGCTGAGGGCCCGGGCGATCGCCCCGCGTGCTCGGTGACGCCGGGAAGCTAGTCGCAGCGAGCCGGACCAGCCCGCGGCGATGCGGATGGCAGGCCAGCGCGAGTCGCGACCTCGAGATCCGACGCGACATCCATGACTCTTGGCGGCGAATCATTCGCCACGAGCGCTCAGCCTCCCACAGGCCCTGAGCAGTCAAGCCGACGCGGGCTCTGCGACCTCGCCGTGAGTTCCCCGGGCTTCCACTGCGTACGCGGCAGGATCGCGCGATTGATCACGCGATCGCGATAACGCTCGATCGTGCCGAGCATCGAGGTGACGAGCTCCTGGCCGAGCAGGTGCGGCTCGAGGCCGAGGTCCAGAAGCTTCGTGTTGGTGGCGTTGTAGTAGTGCTCCTCGAGCTCGACGCGCGGGTTCGGGAACTTGCGGATCTCGACCTCGCGACCGGTCTCGCCCGCGGCCGACGCGACCAGCTCGGCCAGCTCGCCCGACTGAGAACTGCTCGGTGAACTGGTTGAAGACACGGAAGTCGCCGAGATCGGCTGGATTGGCGACCGCGAGCTCCACGCACTGAAGCGTGTCGCGGATGTTGAGAAAGCCCCGGGTCTGACCACCCTCGCCGTAGACGGTGAGCGGGTGGCCGATCACCGCCTGCACGCAGAAGCGGTTGAGGACGGTGCCGAAGTACTCGTCGTAGTCGAAGCGAGTGGCGAGGCGCTCATCGCGCGACGTCTCGTCGGTCTCGATCCCGTAGACGACGCCCTGGTTGAGGTCGGTCGCTCGCAGGCCCCAGATCCGGCAGGCGAAGTGGATGTTGTGGGAGTCGTGGACCTTTGACAGGTGATAGAGCGAGCCCGGGAGCTTCGGGAACGGCAGCGTGTCCTTGCGCCCGTTGTGCTCGATCTCGATGTAGCCCTCTTCGATGTCGATATTGGGAGTGCCGTACTCCCCCATCGTCCCGAGCTTGACCAGATGGCAGTCCGGCACCCGGTCGCGGATCGCAAAGAGCAGGTTGAGGTTGCCGATCACGTTCGTGTACTGGGTCTCGACCGCCGTCTCACGCGACTTCATCGAGTACGGCGCCGATGGCTGCTCTCCGTAATGGATGATCGCCTCGGGCAGTGTCTCGGCGATCACCGCGTCGAGGAAGGTGAAGTCCTCGATCGAGCCGACGTACGGGTGGATATCTCTGCCGGAGACCTCGCGCCAGGCCTCGATGCGGTCGGTCAGCGACGCTATCGGCGTCAGTGAATCGGTCGAGAGCTCGGTGTGCCAACGGCGGCGCGAGAAGTTGTCGACGATCGAGACGTCGTGGCCGCGCTCGGAGAAGCGCATCGCGGTGGGCCAGCCAAGGTAGCCGTCACCGCCCAAGATCAGGATCCGCATAGCCGCGCGAGGGTACAGAATGACCCCCCATGCAAACCGTTGCCGGGCTGTTTCCGCCTGAGCTCACAGCAATTCGTGCAGGCGGCCTGGCCGTTGCCGCGCTGATCGCCGCATACGCGATCGCCCGCCGCCGCGAGCTGCGTAATTTCGACGTGCTCATCCTGCTCGTTGTCGCGCTCGCGCTCGTGGTGGTGGCCGGCACCGAGATCCCCGATGCGCTGCTCTCGGCCTTTTCGTTCGAACGTGAGAACGGCACCCGCATCGTTGGCGTGGCGATCTTCGCGATCGTCGTCCTGTTCGTTCTCGTACTGCGAGCGTTGAGCCAGAACTCGCGGATGACGAGCGAGCTTTCGGCGATTCTCGAGGGAATCGCCTGGGAGCAGTTTCGCGCCGCCGGCAGCCCGGAGCGCTTCCGCGATCACATCGGCGTTCTCGTTCCCGCCTACAACGAGGCCGACAACGTCGGCCAGGTGCTCGACCGGATCCCGGCCGCCGTCTGCGGCGTGGCCACCGCGACGCTCGTGGTCGACGACGGCTCGCGCGACGGCACCGATGAGGTCGCAACGGCCCACGGTGCGACCGTCGCCCGCCACGTGATCAATCGCGGCGGCGGCGCCGCGCTTCGCACCGGCTATCGGCTGCTCTCGGACTCGGGCGCGACGGTCGTCGTCACCCTTGACGCCGACGGCCAGCATCTGCCCGAGGAGATGGAGCGCCTGGTCAAGCCGGTGCTCGACGGCGAGGTCGCCGTCGCACACGGCTCACGCGTTCTCGGCGAGGCGGAGCGCAACCACCCCGCCCGCGAGGCCGGGATCGTCTTCTTCAACAAGCTCGTCTCCTTCATCACGCGAACCCATGTGACCGACTGCTCCAACGGCTACCGCGCCGTTCGCGCCGACGTCCTCCCCCAGCTCGTCCTGCGCCAGGAGCAATTCCACACCTCCGAGTTCATGATCGAGGCGATCAAACGAGGGGTCCCGGCGAAGGAGGTGCCGGTGACGGTCGTCAGCCGCCTCTCGGGCCATTCGAAGAAGCCGGCAGTGATCCGCTACGGCATGGGCTTCGCCAACGCGATCGTTCGGACCTGGCTGCGCTAGCCATGCCCGCCGACCACGTCGAAACCCTGAGGCGGCTCTACGAGCGCTGGGAGATCGGCGACTTCGGCGGGACGGAGATTTACGACGAGCACGTCGTGCTCGTGCTGCGCCACGACTTTCCCGAGGCCGGAGCACACCATGGGCGCGATGGAATCAGCGCGTACATGCGCAACGACTTCCTCAAGGACTTCGTGGAGGCGACGATCGCCGGCGTGGAGTTCATCGATGCCGGTGACAGCGTCGTGGTTCGAGTCGATCAGCAGGCGACGGGGCCACGTAGCGGTGTACCGGTGCGGATGAGCTACTTCCAGGTGTGGACCTTCCGCGGCGACTCCGTCATCCGCCTCGAAAGCATCATGAGCCGAAGCGATGCGCTCGCAGCCGTAGGGCTCTCCGAGTAGAACCAGGTATCGGCGCGGGGCGCGAGCGGACTTACCTGTACGCGGGCCCGGGGCGCGTTTCCTCGACCGGGGGCATCTCGAGGTCGAGCCCGCACCGCGGGCATACCTGCACGTGGAGCTTCAGGGTCGCCGTGCAGCGCGGACAGCGACGTTCCGGCTCGATGTTCTCGCCGCGGTAGGCGAAGGCAGCGATCAGGCCGAGCAGCGGCAAGACGGTGCCGATCATTAGCCAGATGAAGAACGAGCTTCCCTTGGCCCGCCCGACGATTCCCGTCGCGATCCCGCACAGGATCGCGATCGCGAGATAGGCGCCGCCGGCCATCTGCTCAGTCGGCTACCGGGCGGTGCGTGCCGCCGTGCGAGTAGACCTCGCCTGAAAGCGGCCCTGGATGTCCGATCGAACCGACCTCGGCGGTATCACGGGCGAACGGGAGGCCCGTGGTCCAGTCGACGATCGCGCGGATCTTTCGAGCCAGGCCCGGCATCTGGCTCATGTGGTAGCTGCGCGCCATCCACCAGGCGATGAAGCCGCGAAACTTCAGACGACCGACCTTGCCAACAGCCTTGTAGCGGCCAAGGTTGACGAAGGCCTCGCGGCCGAGGTATCCGAAGCTCCGGGTCGAGGTCGATACGCCGAGCTCGCAGGCCACGTTGTGGGCCACAACCGGGCCCTGTCGCACCGCCATCGCTGCCGTCGGCGGACACGGACGGCCGCTGCCGTCGGGGTGCGGGACGGCAGCGCAGTCGCCGATCGCCCAGACCCCCCGCATCCCCTCGACGCGCATCTCCGAGTCGACCAGCACGCGGCCGGTCTCGTTGAGCGGCAGGGACATCGTCGCCAGGCTTGGGTGCGGCTTGACGCCTGCCGTCCACACGAGCGTGCGGGCCGGGACCCGCTCGCCGGTCGACAGCAGAACCGAATCGGCGGCCGCCTCCTCGATCCGCGTTCCGAGCCGGACGTCGATGCCACGCCCGCGCAGCTGCTTCACCGCGTAGTCGGCAAGGTCGAGCGGAACCTCCGGCAGGACCCGCTCCGCCGCTTCGACGAGGATCCAGCGCATGCCCTGCAGACGAGCGCGCGGGTAGTTCTCCATCGCGTCGGCGGCGAAGTCCTGAAGCTCGGCCAGCGCCTCAAGCCCCGAGTAGCCACCGCCGACGAAGACGTAGGTCAGAAGCTCCTCGCGGCGGACGGGGTCATCGGTCGCGTTTGCCTTCTCGAGCGTCTCGACCACATGGTTTCGCAGCCAGATCGCGTCGGCGAGGCTCTTGAAGCCGATGGCGTGCTCATCGAGACCGGGGATCGGCAGCGATCGCGAGACCGAGCCGACCGCGATCACGAACTGGTCGTATCGCAGCTCCTCGACCTCGCCATCGTGGGTGTGCAGCTCGACCGTACGCGCCGCCGGATCGTGGCCGGCGATCGCGCCGAGGCGCAGGTTCGTGCGCTTGAGCATCTCGCGCAGCGGCGTGACCACGTGGCGCGGCTCAAGCGTGCCCGCCGCGGCCTCGGGCAAAAACGGCGTGTAGAGCATGAAGTTGACGTCGTTGACGAGAATCAGGCGCGCGGACTGCTTGGGCAGCAGGCGCTCGAGCTCGCGTGCGGTCGCGGCCCCCGCGAAGCCCCCTCCGGCGATGACGACGTTCCAGGCCATGGGTGCAATCAATCTAGCCCGAGCTGGGCGCGTATCAGTCGTGTGACCTCTCCGCCGTCCGCGCGCCCCTTCGTCTCGCGCATGACGTAGCCGACAAGCGGTCCGACTGCCTTCATGTTGCCCTCGCGCACGCGCTCGGCAGCGTCGGGGTCGGATTCGATCGCCGCCGCGACGACCGCCTCGAGCTCGCCGGACTCCTCGATCCCGCCAAGGCCCTCGCGTTCGGCCAAAGCTTCGGGGTCAGCGTCGTCGACAACCTGAACTCGCAGCAGCTGGCGCCCGGCTCCGTGGGAGATCCGCTTGGCGCCAACCATCGCGATCGTCGCAGCGAGATTCGGCGGCGCGGGCCGGCTGGCCTCACCGCCGACGTCGGTGAGCGCGGCCGCCAGTTCACCCGTGACCCAGTTGGCGACGACCACCGCGTCGAGCTCCGGTCGTGCTGCCGCGACCTGCTCGAAGTAGTCCCCGAGCTCGGAGTCGAAGGCAAGCTGCGTGGCCGGCGCGTCGCCGAGCCCGAGCCCCGCGTAGCGCTCACGGCGCTCGGCGGGGAGCTCGGGCAGGGCCTCCCGCGCGGACGTGAGCATCTCCTCGGTCGGCGCGATCGGGACCAGATCAGGCTCCGGGAAGTAGCGATAGTCGTGCGAGTACTCCTTCGAGCGCAGCGGCGTCAGCTCGCCCGAGCGCGGGTCGTAATGGAGGGTCTCCTGCTCGACCGTGCCGCCAGCGTCCAGTATCGCCTTCTGGCGCTCGATCTCCGCTGCAATCCCGCGCTCGACGAAGCGAAAGCTGTTCATGTTCTTGAGCTCGGTCTTCGTGCCGAGGGCTGAGGTGCCGGCCGGGCGCAGCGAGATGTTCGCGTCGCAGCGCAGGCTTCCCTCGTCCATGTTGACGTCGGAGACACCGAGCTGGCGGATCGTCGTGCGCAGCAGCCCCAGCCACTCCCGCGCGGTCGCACCGTCGTGCAGGTCAGGCTCGGTGACGATCTCCACAAGCGGGGTGCCGCCGCGGTTGAAATCAACGGCCGAGCTCTCCGAGCCGTGGATGCGCCCCGAAGCCGACTCGTGCACGAGCTTGGCCGCGTCCTCTTCGAGGTGGGCGCGGTGGATGCGGACGTCGCCCAGGCGACCGCCGGTGCATAGCGGTGAGTCGTACTGACTGATCTGGTAGGCCTTCGGGCTGTCCGGATAGAAGTAGTTCTTGCGGTGAAAGATCGAGTGCTGCGCGATCTCGCATCCGAGCGCGAGGCCAATCTGGATCGCGTAACGGACCGCCTGCTCGTTGGCCACGGGCAGTGCCCCTGGATGGGCCAGGCAGATCGGGCAGGTGTGGACGTTGGGCTCGTCGCCGAACGAGAGCTCGCAGCCGCAGAACATCTTCGTCCGCGTCGACAGCTGGACGTGGATCTCGAGGCCGATGACCGGCTCCCACTCGGTTGTCGGTGTGTCACTCATCCGAACCCCAGTCGGTGCAGGTGGTCCTCGCCCATGCCGAGGTGGTGGCCGACCTCGTGCCAGACCGTCTTTCGGACCTCCGCCGCGCTCGGGTTCGCGTTGCGGAAGATCACGATCCGCCGCAGGCCGCCCACCGGGTCGTAGATGCCCATGATCCCGTCGGGATGGGATTCCTCGACGATGACCGCGACGTCACCCAGACGCTCGCGCACCCACCCGGGAAGGTCATCGAGCGCCTCGGTCGCCGCCTCGCGGACCTCGTCCTCCGTCATCGTGGCTTCCCCGGGAATCCGATCTCCTGCTCCAGTGCGTGTGACGCGTCGAGGAGCTTTGTCTCCGCGAAAGCGGGTGCCGCGATCTGCAGCCCGACCGGCAGGGATGCGCCTCCACCTGGCGGCTCGGCGAGCCCCGCCGGAATCGAAATCGCCGGGATCCCTGCCAGCGACATCGGCACCGTGAAGTAGTCCGAGAGGTACATCGCGAGCGGATCGGCGGTCCTCGCACCGAGCTCGAAGGCAACCGTCGGCGAGGTCGGGGTGACGATGAAGTCGACCTTGGCAAACGCCGTGGAGAAGTCCTCGGCGATCTTCGTTCGCACTCTCTGGGCCCGGCCGTAATAGGCGTCGTAGTAGCCCGAGGAGAGCGCGTAGGTGCCGAGCATGATTCGCCGCTTGACCTCGGTCCCAAAGCCGGCGGAGCGGGTGCGCTCGTACATCGCGTCGAGCCCTGGCGCGGGCTCGCGCATGCCGTAGCGGACGCCGTCGTAGCGAGCGAGGTTGGCCGAAGCCTCGGCCGGCGCGATCACGTAGTACGCCGAGATTCCGTGTTCAGCGTTCGGAAGCTCGATTTCGTCGAGCTCGCCACCCAGTCGCTCGATCATCGCCAGCGACTGCTCGAAGATCTCGGCGACACCCGACTCGACCCCCTCGGCGTGGTGGGAGAAGTCGCGCGCCACACCGAATCGCAGGCCACTCAGGTCCGTGCGCGTGGGCAGCTCGACCCCGCTCTCGATGCCGACCGAGGTGCAATCGTGGCGATCGAGGCCCTGCATCGCCTCGAGCAGCAGCGCGGCGTCGGTGACGGTGCGGGTCAGCGGGCCACATTGATCCAGCGAGGAGGCGAAGGCGACCATGCCGTAACGCGAGATCGCTCCGTAGGTTGGCTTCAGGCCAACGATCCCGCACAGCGCGGCCGGCTGGCGGATCGAGCCGCCCGTGTCGGTGCCGATCGCCCACGGCGCCAGGCGCCCGGCTACCGCCGCGGCCGACCCGCCCGAGGAGCCCCCGGGCACGCGCTCGTGGTCCCACGGGTTGCGGACCGGCCCGTAGCCGGAGTTCTCGTTCGACGAGCCCATCGCGAACTCGTCCATGTTCGTCTTGCCGAGGAGGCGCCCGCCCGCCTCCCAAAGGCGCACGACCGACGTCGCGGTGTACGGGGGCACGTAGCCCTCGAGAATTCGCGAGCCGGCGGTCGTCGGCACGCCCTCGGTGACGAACAGGTCCTTGACGGCAACGGGAGTGCCACGCAGCGGCCCGTTTGCCGCCGGAGATGGACCCCGGTCTGCCGTCCAGAGATAGGCGTTGAGCTCGTCGCCGGCGGCCGCCTCGGCGTACGCGTCGAAGTACTCGTCGGCGCCCAGGTCACCCGCATCGATTCGGCCGATCGCGTCGGCCGCGCTGAGTTCGAGCAGCTCGGTCACCGGCTAGCCCTCGGCACTCTCGGCCTGCGGGGACGGAACCCGAAAGGTTCCGTCGGCAGCGTCGGGCGCGTTCGCGAGAGCCGCCTCTGGCGACAGGCTCGGGTCCGGAACGTCAGGTCGGAGGACGTTTTCGAGGGCGACCACGTGAGAGGTCGGCTCGACATCATCGAGGTCGAGTTCTGAGATCCGATCGACGTGCTCGAGAATTCCGGACAGCTCAGCCGCGATTCGCTCGAGCTCACCCTCTGAGAGCTTCAGCCGGGCCAGCCGCGCGACGTGGAGGACCTGTTCGCGGTCGATCATCGAGCCAATCTTAGGTTGGGCCTAACAAAGCGACGGCCGCCCGAGGGCGGCCGTCACCTTTCACCTCTCCTCCCGAGCCCGAGAGCTCGGTCGCCCGTGCCCTAAGCGGCGGGCGGGCCTCCAGCCGGCGGCGCTGCCGGCGGCGGCGGGGGTGGCGGGTCACCGCCACCCTGGAACTTGTCCGTCTGGTCGCCGAAGGACGTGCCTTCCTCCTGCATCGCAACCCAGCCGCCGTAGGCGACTCCACCTGCTGCAATCAGGCCCAGGAACACGCCGATACCCCGACCGATATCGAGACCGTCAACGCCGCCATCGGGCGGGCTGAGGATCCGGAAGAGGATCAGTACGACCGCCAGAATGCCCAAACCGGCAGCCAACGCGCTGACGGCGACAGGCGCCTGGTAGGTGGACTGAGTAGCGCTGAGGACCGCCTCGGCGATTCCGGCGAGGGCAGCCAGCAGGATGATGAAGCGAATGAACTCCATCGTGTCCCAGGCGTTGCCCCCGACCGAAACGAGGCCTGCGTCGACGGTGAACCAGTCGAAGATGAACATGATCAAGAGAAGCGCGAGACCGGACACGCCCGCGATCTGCTCGCCTCGAGTCAGGCGGCTGACATCCATTGACTCTCCTTTTTGGAGGTAGGGAAACTCAAACCTGGTCCAAGCCTATACCGCTAGCGCGGACGCTCGGAAGCCGCGCGGACGGTGTTTGCGAGCAACATGGCGATTGTCATCGGCCCGACGCCACCGGGTACGGGGGTGATCGCGCCCGCGACCTCTGCCACCGCCTCGAAATCAACGTCGCCCACGAGGCCGTCGTCGGTGCGGTTGGTGCCGACATCGATCACGGTCGCTCCCGGCTTAACCATGTCGGCGCCGACCAGGCCCGGAGAACCGACCGCCGCGATGAGGATGTCGGCGCGGGAGCACACGGCGGCGAGATCTTGCGTGCGTGAGTGGCAAACGGTCACGGTCGCGTTTGCGTTGGTCAGCAGGGCCGCCAACGGCCTGCCGACCAGAATCGACCGGCCGAGCACGACGGCCTCCGCGCCGGCTATCTCGGTCCCGGCCTCGCCGATCAACTCGATCACGCCCTGCGGGGTGCACGGCACGAGCTTGGGGCGGCCCTGAGCCAAAAGGCCTGCGCTGAGTGCGGTGAGGCCGTCGACATCCTTGCCGGCGTCGATAGCCGAGACGATGGCGTCCTGGTCGATCTGCTCCGGGAGCGGGAGCTGGACGAGGATGCCGTCGACGTCGTCGTATCCATTGAGCTCGCGGACGAGATCGAGCAACTCGTCGGTGGGCGTCTCCGCGCCGAGCTCGTGATGGATCGAGCGCATGCCCACCTCCTCGGTGAGCCGGCGCTTGTTGCCCACGTAGACGTGCGAGGCCGGATCGTCGCCCACGAGCACGGTCGCCAGCCCAGGGACCTGGCCATCGTGGGTCGCCGCGAACTCAGTCACGTCCGCTGCGACCCGCTCCCGGACCTTGGCCGCGAGAGCCTTGCCATCGATCACCCTCGCGGCCACCTTTCAGGCCACCTTCTGAAGCGGCGCGTAGTCGGCCATCAGCTTGCGCTCGGCACCGTCGCCGGCGAAGCGCACGACGACGACCGAACCTGCCTCGACGGATGTGACCACGCCCTCTCCGAAGCTGGCGTGCACCACGTCGTCGCCCACCGCGTAGGGGACCGGTGGCGGTGCGGCTTGCTTCGGGGCAGGCGGGCGGAAGGCCCCGCCCTCCCCGCCGGACGGCCGCCGCCCGAATCCGGTCGCGCGCTGGCGGGCGTCGCCTCCCGCGCCACCGGCCGACCAGCCGGTCGGGGTGGTTGCCACATGGTGTTCGACAAGCGCCGCCGGCAGCTCGGCGAGAAAACGCGAAGGCACGTTCCACATCGCGCCGCCATGAAGCGACCGGCGTCGCGCGTGGGTCATGCACAGACGCTCGCGGGCGCGGGTGACGCCCACGTAGGCGAGCCGACGCTCCTCCTCGACGTTGCCCTCCTCCAGCGAGCGTGAATGAGGAAAGACGCCCTCCTCGCAGCCGATCACGAAGACGATCTGATACTCGAGACCCTTCGCGTTGTGGAGCGACATCAGGGTCGCAAGGCTCTCGCTGTCGCGGATGTCGTCCTGCACCGTTACGAGCGAGATCTGCGCCAAGAATTCCTCGAGCGGGCTCATCTCCTGATCCCCCTCGACCGCACGGTTGGCGTCGAATTCGCCGGCGACTCCGACGAGCTCCTCGAGGTTCTCGACGCGTCCCTCGGCCTCAACCGTGCGTTCGGCCTCGAGCGCCTCGATATAGCCGGTCTCGTGCAGCACGGCCTCGAGCAGTTCGGCAATCGGTCCCGCCTTCTCGGCGCGTTGGCGCAGATGAGCCATCGTCTCGGAGAACCGGCCTACTGCCTTGTAGGCCGCAGCTCCGAGACCGGGGATCCCCGAAGGGTTATCGAGCACCTCGGAGATGTCGGCGCCGATCGTGTTCGCGTGCGAGAGCATTCGGGCCTGCGTCTGCTGACCGATTCCACGCCGCGGTGAGTTGACGATCCGCCCAAACGAGATCCCGTCGGCGGGGTTGGCGAGGAACTGCAGGTAGGCGACCGCGTCCTTGATCTCGAGCCGGTCATAGAACTTGGTGCCCCCGATCACCTGGTAGGGGATCTCGAAGCGAACGAGCGTGTCCTCGAGCACCCGGCTCTGGGCGTTCATTCGATAGAAGACCGCGATCTCGTCGCGCGAGTAGCCCTCCTCGATCAGACGGTTGATCTCGGAGGCGACATAGCGCGCCTCCGCATGCTCATCGTCGAACTCACCAACGACGATCTTCTCGCCCGTCTCGCCGTCGGTCCACAGGTGCTTGGGCTTCTGATCCTTGTTATTTGCAATCAGCCCATTGGCGGCATCCAGGATCGTCTGGGTCGAGCGATAGTTCTGCTCGAGGAGGACGGCGGTGGTATCGGGAAAGTCTTTCTCGAAGTTCAAAATGTTGCGTATATCGGCTCCCCTGAATCCGTAAACGCTCTGAAAATCGTCGCCGACGCTCGTCAGGTTCCGGGTCTCACCGGCCAAAAGTTGGAGCAACCGGTACTGCGCGCGATTGGTGTCCTGGTACTCGTCGACCAGGATCCAGCGGAAGATCCGGCGGTACTTGTCGCGCACATCCGCGAAGAGCTCGAGCAGGTTGACGGTGCGGACGAGGAGGTCATCGAAGTCCATCGCGCTCGCCTCGACCATCCGCCGCTCGTAGAGCGAGTAGACGTCTGCGACCGCCTCCTCGAACGGGCTCCCGACACTCTCGGCGTAGTCGGTCGCGTCGACGAGCTGGTTCTTCGAGCTGGAGATCGCCGACTTGATCGCTCGCGGCGCGAAGCGCTTTGGATCGATCTCGTTTTCCTGCATGCACCGTTTGATCATCCGCAGGGAGTCGGCCTCGTCGTAGATCGTGAACGCGCGCTTGTAGCCCAGGCGGGGCGCCTCGGCCCGCAGCAACCGGGCACACGCCGAGTGAAAGGTCATCACCCACATGGCTCGCGAGACCCCGCCGACGAGCTGCCCGACCCGCTCACGCATCTCGCTTGCGGCCTTGTTGGTGAAGGTGATCGCGAGGATCTCGCTCGGGCGCGCCCGCCCTGTCGCCAGAAGCCAGGCAATTCGGTGGGTGAGCACGCGGGTCTTGCCCGACCCGGCCCCCGCGAGCACGAGCAACGGCCCCTCGCCATGGGTCACGGCCTCTCGCTGCGGCGGATTCAGCCCCTCGAGCAGGCGCTCGGCCGCGTCGGCTCCGACCACCGTCGGGGCCCCGAAGAACTCGTCTTGGCCGTAGTCACTCAATCCGAGGCCGAGGATAGTCCCGGCCTCGGCGCTCAGCCACCGGCCGAAGAAGGCCCCTGGCGTGGATGCAGCCGCTTGAGCTCGCCCTCAGCGGGCTTGCCGTCAAGTTCGCCGAGCCGGCTCTCGAGAAGCCCGATCCGGTCGGCAAGGGTCTTGATCGCGTCGGCCACAGGGTCGGGCAGATGAATCCAGTCGGCGTCGGGCCCCTCGGGGCGCTTGCCCTCGACGCGGACGGGATGACCCGGGTTGCCGACGACGGTCGAGTTCGCCGGAACATCCTCGATCACAACTGTGTTCGCACCGACCTTGGCCCCGTGCCCGACCGTGACCGGGCCAAGGAGCTTTGCGCCCGAGCCGATCGTGACATCGTCGCCGACCGTGGGATGGCGCTTGCCGCGTGCGAAGCCGGTGCCGCCGAGCGTGACGCCCTGATAGAGGGTCACGCGGTCGCCGATCTCGGCGGTTTCGCCGATCACGACGCCTGAGCCATGGTCGATGAAGAACTCACCGCCGATCCTCGCCGCGGGATGGATCTCGATCCCGGTCACCGAGCGGCTCGCGAAGGAGATCGCGCGTGGGGCCATGGGCACACCTGACTCGTACAGGGCGTGCGAGACGCGGTGTGCGAGAAGCGCTTGGACCCCCGCCCAGCTGGCGAGGATCTCGACGGTCCCGACTCCGCGCGCGGCTGGATCGCGATCGCGTGCCGAGGCGACGTCGGAGCCGATCTCGCGCATCACACGCCGGAATGTCCCCAGGCCCAACACGGCTACTCGGCGAAGAATGGCAGCGACATGTAGCGCTCCCCGCCGTCGCAGGCGATCGTGACGATCCTCTTGCCGTCCATCTCCGGACGCGCGGCGAGCTCGAGCGCGGCGTGGAACGCGGCACCGGCTGAAATTCCGATGAGCAGCCCCTCGCGATGTCCGGCCGCCCGAGCCGCTTCAAGCGCCGCCTCGTCATCCACCGCGCAGATCTCATCGATCACCGACCGGTCGAGGACGTCTGGGACGAATCCGGCACCGATGCCCTGAATCTTGTGCGGTCCCGGGAGGCCCCCTGAGAGTACGGGCGAGGCGGCGGGCTCGACCGCCATCACCAGCGCCTCGGGATTGCGCTCCTTCAGCACCTGCCCCACGCCCGTGACCGTGCCGCCGGTGCCGACGCCGGTGACAAAGGCGTCGATCTCGCCGTCGAGGTCGCGCCACAGCTCCTCCGCCGTCGTTCGTCGATGGATCTCGGGATTGGCCGGGTTTGCGAACTGCTGCGGCATGAACGCTCCGCGTTCGGCGACGATCTTCTCCGCCAGCCTGATGGCCTCGCCCATCCCGCCCAGCGACGGCGTCTCGTGGACCTCCGCCCCATACGCGCGCAACAGCTTGGTCCGCTCCCGGCTCATTCCCTCCGGAAGCGTGAGCACGAGCTCGTAGCCCCGCGCAGCGCAGATCATCGCCAGGGCGATGCCGGTGTTGCCGCTGGTCGGCTCAACGATCAGCCCACCTGGCTCGAGCAAACCGTCGCGCTCGGCGGCGTCGATCATCGAAGCCCCGATCCGGTCCTTGACCGACCCACCGGGATTGAGATATTCGAGCTTGGCGAAGACGCTCGCGCCAAGACCCTTCGTGAGGCGGCCAAGCTCGACGGTCGGCGTCTCGCCGATGAGCGCGGACGCCTCGACCGCAGGCCTTCGTGCGGTGCTTGAAATCTCAGAACTCATTGGTCTCACGGTACAGCCGTCGGAGCGCTCATCTACGCTTCCGCGGCCCATTTGATCTCTATCCGGAAGCGAAGTCTCGTCCCGGGTGAAGGAGTACACCTCATGTCCGATTCACGCACCAGCACGCGCCTGCGCATGCTCCTACTCGCTGCCGGATGCACGGCCGTTCTCGGCCTTGCAGCCTGTGGTGGCGACGATGAGGAGCCCACTAGCTCGACCACGGTCTCGACCGGAGCCACCGGCGAGGCAACCACGGACACCGGCGATATCGACACCGGCGACGCGAGTGAGCTGCGCGACCAGTTCAACCAGCAGCTACTCGAGGTCCTGACCACCGCTCAGGGTCTCACCGAGTCGCAGGCCCAGTGCGCCATCGACGCTCTCGAGGAGTCCGTCACCGACGATGAGCTCCAGTCGGCGATCGAGGAGGCCGCCCAGACCGGCGAACCGCCACAGGATCTGATCGACGCCGGCTTCGAGGCCGGCCAGGGCTGCGCTGGCGAGTAGCCAGCGTAAGCGGACCCAAGAATCAAGAAGCGGCCGGCCATTGCGCCGGCCGCTTTTCTTTTGGCGATCGGCCTAGATGTAATAAATGCCGGCGCCCGTGATCTCAGCCTCGCGGCGGGCAATGTCGGCAATTGTCGTCTTCGCGAAAACGTCGCGCAACGCCTCGACGCCCTCAGCCCAGATGCCCCCGGCCTCACGGGCCTCTTCGCCGACCTTTCCGTCGAGCGCCTGAACGACCTCGATGACGCTGATCTGGTCCGGGGCCTTCGCAAGCCGGTAGCCGCCCTTGACACCTCGCTGGCTGGTCAAAAGCCCGTCGCGGCGCAGGGTTGAGAACAGTTGCTCGAGGAACTGCACCGGCATCCCGCGGCGCTCGGCGATCTGAGCGATCGGCACCGGCCCCTCGCCGGAACGAGCGAGCTCGGCCATCGCGACGACGGCGTAACGGGACTTCGAGGTGACCGAGATCATCGACTGCTCCGCGCTTGCGCCGCCATTCGCGTCTGTTTGTAGCGAACGTGGAGTCAAATTTCCCGCTCCTACCGACGCATCGCAGTTCTGTTTTCACCGCGTCGGGTTACGATGGACCCAGGCGGCGCTGGAGGGCCGTCAACCGGGTGGAGACCGCAGCCGGTGGAATCAGACCGGTAGGCACAACCCGGTGCAGAGGAACATTTGACTGACGAGCGACGCTGCCTGGTAATCGACGAGCAACCCGCAGTTCGGCTGGGGGTTCGCGGCCTACTCGGTGATCGGTGGGAGGTCGAGGAGGCCGAGGACGGGCGCGACGCGCTCGACCTGATCACATCGATCGGCGACTTCGACGTGGCAATCGTTGAGCTCGCTCCGATGGCCAATAGCGACGGCAATCCGCTGCGCGGGATCGGCGCGATTCGCGCCCTGCGCAAGGCGCGCCCCGGACTCGGGATCGTCGCTCACGCGACCCGCCCGGAAAAGCACGCGGCCAGCGAGGCGATCGGCGCCGGTGCAACGGCCTACGTCGCCAAGAACTCGCCAGTCGCGGCGCTCTCTCGCGCCGTCGACGCCGCCGCTGACGCCGAGACCTTCGTCGATCCAGCGGCCAAGCGGGTCAACGGAAGCCGCCTAACCCGGCGCCAGCGCGAGATCCTCCAGCTCTACGCCGATGGCCTCTCCACAGAGGACGCCGCCGGCAAGCTGGGCCTCAGCACCGAGACGATCCGCAGCCACACAAAGGGGCTCCTTGCTCGCCTCGCCGCCCGCGACCGCGCACACGCGGTCGCGATCGCACTGCGGACCAGCATCATCGAGTGAACCACTCCCGAGAGATGCTCCGCTTCGCGTCCGCTCCCTCGGGGTTACGCTCTGTTGAGGGACGGCAGGTCGTTACCTCGTAATCCGGCGCTTCGCGCCTACTCTCGGCGCAACCGTGACTGGGCGCTTTTTACAGCCAGCCTCTGTCGCGCGCGATGAGCACGGCCTGTGCTCGGTCGACGGCGCCGATCTTGCGGTAGACGTTGTGGAGGTGGGTGCGCACAGTGCTGACCGAGAGGGTCAGCTCCTGGGCGATCTGCTTGTAGACCTTGCCCTCGGCGAGCCCGCGCAGCGCATCGATCTCGCGGGTTGACAGCGGACACGGCTCGGTGGCCCGACGCCGGCGCTCGCCAACGTGTGGAAACTCGAACATCAGACCGCTCAGTGCTGTCTCGTCGATGTTGAGTGCGGAAGCTGTCGCGCGCATCGCATCGGTTGAGACAGGGTCGCCCGACGCAAGATGGACGATGAGGTCGGCCAGCCGGATCGCGGCAGCGTGGCCGCTCGCGTCCTGAGAGTGGTGGCGCTCGATGGCCGTCGCGATCACCGGCGGGAGGCCCCAACGGCGCACCAGCACGGCGCCGACCAAGGCGTGGTCGATGCCGAGCTCGCGGCGCTCGTTTCGAACCCGATCCTCAGGCATCTCGCGCTTCTCGGTCCCGCCCCGCGGCTCGCCGTAGAGCTGGACGATCACGAGCTTGCCGACGTCGTGCAGCAGCGCGGAGACCGCGAGCTCGTCGCGTTGCGGTAGACGGGCCAGCTCACCAACCCGCTCGGCGCCAACTCGAACCGCAACGCCGTGGCGCCGGAAGCGTTCCCAGCGGTCGGCGATGACGCCCGGTGCCTCGAGGACGTCATAGGTCTCAAGATTGTTCGCAAGCCCGTGGACTCGCTCGACACTCAGCGCTTCGATCGCCTCGCGGACGCCACCGGTGCGCCCGGACGGTCCGTCGCCGTTGTTGGCCGCGCGCATGATCGCGATCGCGAGAGCCGCATCGGACTCCACGGCCTCGGCGAGCTCATTTGACGAGCTCGCGGGCTTTTGGCAGAGGCCAACCAGGCGGCTGCGTGCCTCGGCCAAGGCGGGTAGCGCGGTCACCGCATCAAAGGCGTCGGCCAGCCGCCGTCCACCGACGCCGTTTCCCCGAGCGTCGGGAGCGGTCTTACCCGCAGTCGTCTTTTTATTCGGTCCACCCATATTCCGCCCGTTCCATGGCCCTCGACATGCGGGGTCTCTCCATAGATCGGCAGCGGGACGCGGTTGTTTAACCCTGAACGGCTGGAAATGGTGCTTGCAGGCGCTCGGTCAGGCGCCGGAGAGGCGAGCCAGAGCGAGATCGATGCGCTCCAGAGCCGTTTTTCGGCCGAGAACGGCTAGCGATTCAAAGATGCCCGGCGAGACGGTGGTGCCGGTGATCGCAACGCGTAGCGGCTGATAGAGCTTTCCGGGCTTCGTCTCGAGCAGCTCGAGAACCTGGGTCAGTGCCGCTTCTATCGTGGACTGGTCGAACGGCTCGACCTCGCGGAGAACTTTGGCCGCGGCGGCGAGGTTGCCGGTGGCCTCGGCATCCATCACCTTCGACCATGCCTTGTCGTCCTCGACCGGCGGCTCGAACAAAAAGCGGATCAGCGGCCAAAGTTCCGACAGCGTCTGGGCCTTCTCCTGTGCGATCGCGCAGGCACGTGCGAGCAGCTCGCGGTCGGCGATTGCCTCGCGGTGACCGTCCCGCTCGAGCTGGCCGGCGACCGCATCGACGTACTCGTCCAGCGGCAGCTCGCGCATGTAGCGGCCGTTGAGCCAGCGCAGCTTGCGCTCGTCGAAGATCGCTGAGGACTTGCCCACTCGCTCAATCGAGAACTGCTCGACGAGCTCGGTGGTCGCAAGGATCGTCTGATCGTCGTCGGCACCCCAGCCGAGCAGCGCCAGGTAGTTGCGAATCGCGGCGGGCAGATAGCCGGCAGCGCGCAGCTCCTGGACCGACGCGGCGCCGTGGCGCTTCGACAGCTTCTTGCCGTCGGGCCCGTGCAGCAGCGGCAGGTGCGCATATGCAGGCACCGGTGTGTCGAGTGCCTCAAGCACCAGCAACTGCTTCGGCGTGTTCGAAAGATGGTCGTCGCCGCGGATGACGTGGGTGATCCCCATGTCTGCGTCGTCGACGGCAACCGCGAAGTTGTAGAGGGGAGTTCCGTCGCCCCGAGCGATGACGAAGTCGTCTTGGAGGCGGTTCTCGAACTTCACCTGGCCTCGGATCAGATCCTCGACGAGCGTCTCACCCTCGTCGGGGACGCGGAGGCGAATCGCCGCCCCCTCCCCCGGCTTCGCCTCTCCGCGATACCCGGCATTGTCGTTCGCGACCTTGTAGGCGCGCACGTCATCGGCCGTGGCGGTGTCCGGGTATGCGCGGCCCGCCTCCACGAGCTCATCGATCCGAGCTCGGTGGCGCTCGGCCCGCTCCGCCTGGCTCAGTGGGCCGTCGTCCCAGTCGAGCCCGAGCCATCGCAGAGCGTCCAGGATCTGCTCGACGTTCTCCGGCGTCGAGCGCTCCCGGTCGGTGTCCTCGATCCGCAGAACCAAGACGCCGTGACTACCGCGGGCATATAGCCAGTTGTAGAGCGCCGTCCGTGCACCGCCAATGTGCAGCGCACCGGTCGGCGAAGGGGCGAAACGGACTCTTGGGCTCTGATCGTTCACGCGGTGATCGTAGGCTGTGGCGCCGCGATGCTGATCGGAGCTCATGTCTCAACCGCTGGCGGCCTCGCCACTGCCGTCGAACGAGGGATCGAGAGCGAATCCGAGGCCATCCAGGTCTTCAACCAGAGCCCGCGCATGTGGCGGCCAACCAGCTACTCAGACGCCGACTACGCGGCGTTCCGAGCCTCGCTGGCGAAATCGCCGATGTCACAGGTGGTTATCCACGCCGTCTACCTGATCAATTGCGCCAGCAAGGAGGTCGAGATCCGCAGGAAGTCGATCGCATCGCTGACGCAGGCGCTGCGGGTGGGCGACGGAATCGGCGCCGGTGGCGTCGTCCTTCACGCAGGTGCTCGCAAGGGCGAGCCCCATGCGGCCTCGATGAAGCGGGCCGCCAAAGCAATCGCGAAGGCGCTCGCCAACTCGGAGAGGTGCCCGATCCTGCTCGAGAACACGGCGGGGACCAACGGCCCGCTTGGACGCAACTTCGACGAACTTGCCGACCTGATCGATCTTCTCGACGGCGACAGCCGGGTCGGCATCTGCCTTGACTCATGTCACCTGCTCGCGTCCGGATTCGATATCCGCACGACCGCAGCTCTGGACGCCGTGATCGACGAGTTCGAGGCCAAGGTGGGACTCGACCGGCTCCGCTGCCTGCACCTCAACGACTCGAAGATTCCGCTCGGTGGCAACCGCGACCGCCACGCGCCGCTGGGCGAGGGCGAGATCGGCGAGGACGGGCTCGCCGTTTTCCTCTCAGACCCGCGATTCAACGAGCTGCCGACGCTCATTGAGACCGGGGCCGGTGACGGCGCCCCCGGCAAGGCGGACGTCCGACTGGCGAAAAAGCTGCGAGAACGCGGAATCGCCGCCCGCCGTTAGGCGCGCGGCGAATCACAGCGAGGTTCAGACGGGCTCGTTGGCGTCGCGACCGACCGCGCGCTGGAGCCCGAGACCGAGGCCGGTCACCGCGAGCGCGACCGCCGCCATCGCGATCACGTCGAAGCCGGTGAACGGGAGCGGGCCGACGTTTCCACCAAGCCCGTTGTTGGAGCTCGGGGGCGGAGCGCACTCGTCGCCGCCGGCCGAGGATCCGGAACCGGAACCGGGTGAACCCTCGACACACGCGCTCCCGCCCTGGGAGACCTGCTGAAGAGTGTTGTTGTACTGCGTATCCGTCGGATCGACGGTCTGAGCGCCGGCGAATGCGGGCGCGATCAGCGCCGCGCAAATCGACACGAGCATTAGCGAGGCGAGCTTTTTCTTGATCAGGTTCGTCATGCGAGGAAAGCCTTTTCCTTGGAGAGAGGGAGGTGCAACCCGAACGAGGCTATGTCCGATCGGTGAGACGAGCGTGAGCGAACCGTGAGAAAGCCTCTCATGGTCACGGGCTCTCATGCCGCTCTCATCAGGCTCTCATGAGGATCGGACAAGCTCCCCAAGCATGCGGTCCGGAAGGTCTTGGGGGATGCGCAGGTGACGAGAAGGCGCCTGCGTTGGGTTGCCGTTCAGGCGATCGTCGTCACTGCGCTCGCGGTGGTCGTCGTCCTGACCCTGCTCAAACCCGAGTCGCAATCACCGCTCAGCGCGATCAGCGGCGGCCCGCAGATTGCCCAGGGCCCGGGCTCGGGTGCCGACGGTGGCAATGGTGGCCCCGGTGGCGGGGCCAACCCCGGCGGCCCAAGCGGCGGCGGCGATCGCGAAAACGGCGGCTCGAACGACGCCGCGGACACCGCATCGCCGACCGGCACCGCCACAGGGAGCGCAAGTGGATCACCCCCGGTCGCCCCCGCACCGTTGCCCGAAACCTCGCCCGTGCGGCCAGACAACGGCTTCGAAACGCCATCACCGACCGAGGATCAGTACGCGGACACGCTCGGCGCGCTCGACTCGGCCATGCGCTGAAAGCGCGCTCAACCAGCCAACTCAACCACTGATCCGGGTACATTCCGGGCGTGTTGATCGAGTCCCGGTCTAGCCCAGAGGCGGAGGCCGCGATTGGTGAAGACGAGCGGAAGTCGCCGCTCGCGGGGGTACGGACCAGAGTTCTGGTCTCTTTCCTCGCGCTCTTGGTGCTCTCAACCGCGGCCTCGGTATTCGTGCTGCGCGAGGTACTTCTCTCGCGCATTGGCGACCAGGTCGAACGCGAACTCACCCGCGACATCGACTCCCTGCGCAACCTGACCGAGCGCGGGCGACCCAGCGACGGCGAGCCATTCCGAGACATCTCGCTGCTCTTCAGTTCGTACCTCGGCCAGAACACGGCGCCCAACGACGGCGCTCTGATCACCTTCGTCGCCGGCCAGCGGACGGAGGCGAAGGTGGCCGACTCGGAGGACGTCGGGCTCACGAAGGCGTTCGACTCGCTCGCCACGATCTCGAGCCCCGTGAGCGGCGAGCGCGATACCGCCCTCGGCGAAACGCGCTACGTCGCTATCCCGGTGGTGATTGGCGACTCGACAGGCGTGCTCGTCGCGACCGCGCTGACCGCCGCCGAGCGCACCCAGGTCTCGGACGCGGTCCAGATCGCGGTCGGGGTTTCGATAGTCGTGATGCTTCTGGCTTCGCTGTTCATCTGGCTGGCCGCCGGCCGAGCCATCGCCCCTCTCGAGGCCCTGACGCGGACGGCGAAAACGATTTCCGAGACGGACCTGTCGGGCCGGATTCCGGTCCGCGGCGGAGACGAGATCGCCGAGCTGGGCCGCACGTTCAACGGCATGCTCGATCGACTCGAAACGGCGTTCGCGGATCAAAAGGACTTCCTCACCGATGTCAGCCACGAACTGCGCACTCCGATCACCGTGATCCGCGGGCACCTCGAGACGCTTGGCGACTCCCCCGCTGAGCGCGAGGAGGCGATCGCGGTGATCCAGGACGAGCTCGATCGCATGAACCGATACGTGGACGACCTCCTGCTTTTGGCCAAGGCACCGCGACCCGATTTCCTGCGGCTGGGTCCGATCGATCTCGACCTGTTCACGCACGAGCTCTTCAGTAAGGCCGCCAGCCTCGGCGACCGCGACTGGCACCTCGACGGGACCGGCCTTGGCATCCTCGTCGCCGACCAGCAGCGCCTCACCCAGGCGGTGATGAACCTGGCGACCAACGCGGTCCATCACACCGACGACGGCGATCCCGTTTGGATCGGCAGCTCGTTGATCGGCGAACAGGCACGCCTATGGGTCCGCGACGAGGGGCCAGGGATCGATCAAGCGGACGCCGAGCGGATCTTCGAGCGCTACGGCCGCGTCGGTTCTGACAGGGAGAACCCCGATGGAGCCGGACTTGGGCTTTCAATCGTCCGCGCGATCGCCGAGGCGCACGGCGGCAGCGTCGACCTCGACTCGCGCCCCGGTCTCGGCGCGACCTTCACCATCGTCCTGCCCGCTTCCCAGCCATGAACCGAATCCTGGTCGCCGAGGACGAAAAGCGGCTGGCGTCGTTCCTTGAGAAGGGTCTGCGTGCGAGCGGCTTCGCACCTACGATCGTCGGCGACGGGGTGACCGCCAGTGCCGTCGCTCGCGACGACGACTTCGACCTGCTGATCTTGGATATTGGCCTGCCGGGCAAGAACGGCCTCGATGTGCTGCGCGACCTGCGCGAGGCGGGTCAGCGCCTCCCGGTGATCCTTCTCACGGCCCGTGCCGACCCCCAGGATCGCGTCGCCGGCCTCGAGGCCGGCGCCGACGACTACCTACCCAAGCCGTTTCACTTCGAGGAACTGATCGCGAGAATCAGGGTTCGCCTGCGGGCCGGCGGATCGACCGAACAGACCCAGCTTCGCGTCGGCGACCTGGCCCTGGACCTGCGGACGCGATGGGCCACGATCGGCGAGGAAACCGTCGAGCTCAGTGCTCGCGAGTTCGAGCTCCTGCGGACCTTCCTCCAACACCCCGACCAGGTCCTGAGCCGCGAGCAGCTTCTCGACCGGGTCTGGGGCTACGACTACGACCCCGGCTCAAACGTTGTCGATGTGTACGTCGGCTACCTACGCCGCAAGCTCGGCTCCCAGCGCTTTCAGACGGTGCGCGGCGTCGGCTACCGCTTCCGCGCGTAGTCACGCGCTCACGGCCTGCCTTCCCTCAACAGAGCGCGACCCCGCGGGAGCGGACGCGGAGCGGAGCACCCGCGGGAATTGTTCCTTAGTCGGTCAACACGTTTCGAATGTCGAAGGCCCGGATGCCCTCCGGGCCATCGTCTGTGCAATCGAAGAAGCGCGGGTTCACGCAGTCATAGCCGCGGCCCTCACCGTCGTAACACGGCTCGACCGTGAACTGACACTGCGGCAGCGGCTGCCCGGTCATCTTGATCCCGCCGAAGCCGTCGGCCGCCTCGGCGAGCTCGAACATGTCGAGGTCGATCTCGGCCCGGAAGACCTTGCGCATGCAGCCCATGTAGCGGCCGCCCGTGAGCTGGTCCTCGTAGCTGTAGAGGAAACGACACCCGAGCTCGATGCACCCGCGCGGCTCGACCAGCTTGTCGCAGAAGGTGCGGCAGCGCCGGCATTCGCCGGCGCGAGTCCCGCTGCCTCTCTTCACCAAAGCCACGTGGGAAGTCTATGGCCAGAGCGGCGGAAACACTGCCTGAAGCGGACGTTCAGGCCGCGAGCGCGGCAGGGCCAAGGAGCTGGTCCAACTCCGCGCGCAAACCCGGACCCGGGGCGACCTTGTAGCCGTCGCCGAAACGCAGCTGGCGCTTGCCCGCGCGAGTCGACATCACCAACAGCACCTCGCTGTCACCAGGGAAACTTTCGAAGACCGTCTTGAGGTCCTCAACCAGTCCCGCCGCGAACTCGGCCGCGTCGATGCTCAGCACCAGGGGTCCCTCAGCCTGGGCGACGGCCGCGCGTGCTTTGGCGAGCTCGTCGGCTCCGGGGTTGAAGCCCTCGGCCTCGTGAACGTTGAGACTCAGCTTTCCCTCCTCCCCCTTCTCAATCCGTCCGCGCACGACCACCACCCGGTCGACATCAAGCGCCTCGGCCGCCTCAGATGTGGCATCGCGGACGAACAGGTCGAGCCGGCCCTCGAGGTCATCGAGCGCCGCGAACATAACGTGGCCTCCGCGTCGGGTGCGCACCTTCTTCGCCTCAGCGACGATGCCGCCAACCGTCACCCAGGCGCCGTCAGCCAGCGAGCTGACCGCCGAGAGCGGCCGCTCAACCCGCGCGCGCAACGCGTCGCGCACCTCGCTCAGCGGGTGGGCCGACACGAACGTCCCCAATGTCTCCTTCTCGAGCGTCAGCTTCTCGCGCTGGTCGAACTCCTCGGTGGGCACCTGCGGATGTCGCGGGGCTGCGAACGGCGATTCCGCGGTCGAGGCGTCCGCTGGAGAGTCGCCGTCGAGATCGAAGATCGACCCCTGCCCGCGACGACTGTCCTCCTGGGCCTTCTGACCGGCGGACTGCGCGTGTGCGAGGACCTCGAGCATCCCCATTCGCGTATCGCCGGTCGAGTCGAGCGCACCGCACTTGATCAGGCACTCGATCGCGCGCTTGTTGACAACGCGGGCATCGACGCGCTCGCAGAAATCCCAGATCGACTCGAACGGCGCGGTCTCGCGCACCGAGATGATCGTCTCGACGGCGGAGTGCCCAACGTTCTTGACCGCGTCAAGGCCGAAGCGGATCGACTTGCCGGAGACGATGAAGCTGTGGTCGGAGGAGTTGACGTCGGGCGGCAGCACCTCGATGTCCATCTCGGCGCACTTGTTGACGAAGAACGGGACCTTGTCCTTGGTCGACATGACCGAGGAGATCACGGCCGCCATGTACTCGGCGGGGAAATTCGCCTTGAGGTAGGCGGTGCGGTAGGAGATCAGCGCGTAACACGCCGCGTGGGACTTGTTGAACGAGTAGTCCGCCGCGGCGGTCATCAGCGACCAGAGGTCCTTGGCGACCGCGGGGGCCGTTCCGGACGCTGCGCACCCGTCGATGAACATGCTCTCCATCGTCGCCATCAGATCGCGCTTCTTCTTGCCGACCGCCTTGCGCAGGTCGTCGGCCTCGGCCGGACTGAAGCCACCGATCTGCTTGGCGATCTCCATCAGCTGCTCCTGATACACGCAGCACCCGTAGGTCTCCTCGGTGATCGGTCGCAGACGCGGGTCGGCGTATGTGACCGACGCGGGGTTGCGCTTACCCCGGGCGTAGTCGGGGATGAACCGCATCGCACCCGGGCGGTACAGGGCGCCGATCGCGACGATGTCGTTGAACTCGGTCGGGCGAATCTGCTTGAGCGCTTCGCGCATGCCCTCCGACTCGAGCTGGAAGACGCCAACCGAGTCTCCGCGGGAGAGCATCTCGAAGGTCTTCGCGTCGTCGAGTGGGATCGTTTCCATCTCGACCTCGACCCCGCGGGAGCGGTGGATGATTTCCACCGCATCCTCGATCACGTCGAGATTTCGCAGCCCGAGGAAATCCATCTTCAGCAGGCCGATCTCCTCGATCGGATTCATCGAGTACTGGGTCACGATCTTGTACTGGCGTTCGGGCTTGCCACCGTCGCCGGTACTCGCCGGTGCGCCCCGATCCTCGGCGAGCTGCAGCGGCACGATCTCGTCCAGCGGACGGTCGGCGATCACGACCGCCGCGGCATGGATCGAGTTGTTGCGGACGATCCCTTCGAGGCCCTGGGCGACCTCGACGATCCGCTTGATGTCCTTATCGGAGTCCACCGCCTTGCGCAGGTCCTGGCCGGGCTTGAGGCAGTCCGCGAAGCTCGGGCTGCGCCCCATGATCGGCTCTGGGATCAGCTTTGCGGTTCGGTCGCCGGTCGCGTAGTCGTAACCGAGAACCCGTGCCGCATCGCGGGTTGCAGCCCGGGGAGCCATCTTGCCGAAGGTGATGATCTGGGCGACGGACTCGCGCCCGTACTTCTCCTGGACGTAGCGGATCACCCGTTCGCGGCCGCGAACCGAGAAGTCGATGTCGATGTCAGGCATCGACTTGCGCGCCGGGTTGAGGAAACGCTCGAACAGCAGGTCGTTGGCGAGTGGGTCGAGGTCGGTGATGTTGAGCGCGTAGGCGACGATCGAGCCGGCGGCTGACCCTCGACCCGGCCCCACCGCGATCCCATTCTGCTTCGCGTAGTTGACGAAGTCCCAGACGATCAAAAAGTAGGAGTCGAAGCCCATCTCACCGATGACCCCGAGCTCGAACTCCAGCCGTTCGAGCGCCTCGGCAGGCAGCGGATCGCCGTAACGTCGCGCCATCCCCTCCCGCGCGAGCCGGTGCAGCATCTGCTTGGGCTCCTCGCCGTTCGGGGTGGGGAATCGCGGAAGCAGCAGCTTGCCGAGCTCGATGTCAACCTCGCAGCGCTCGGCGATTTCGAGCGTCGTCTCGACCGAGCCAGGCCAGGCCGCGAAGGACTCGTCCATCTCATCGTTGGACTTGAGGAAGAACTCGTTGGTGTCGAAGGTCATCTTCGGCTCGGCGAGCGTCGACTTCGTCTGCACGCACAGCAATGCCGAATGGTTGTCGTAGTCCTCGCGCCGGAGGTAGTGGACATCCGCCGTGGCGACGAGAGGGCGACCGAGCTCGCGGGCATATCGCGCGATGCCCTCGTTGGCCTTCGTCTGCTCGGGGATGCCGTTCTCCTGCACCTCGAAGTAGACGTCGTCGGCGCCGAAGACGTTGACGAGGTCGTCGAGGTGGCGGCGCGCGTCGTCGGGGCGTTCCTCGATCAGGCGCCTGCAAAAGCGCGACTGCAGGCAGCCGGTCAGCGCGATGACACCGTCGGCATGGCGCTCGAGCAGTTCCATATCGACGTTGGCCTTGCCGCGCCTGAAGCCCTCCAGGAAGCCCGCCGAGGTGAGCTTGACCAGGTTGCGGAAACCGGTGTCGTTCGCGGCCAGCAGCGTCAGATGGTTGCGCTCGACGCGGCCCTCGGCCCGCCGGTCATCCACGAAGTACGCCTCGAGGCCGAGGATCGGTTTGACGCCGTGCTTCTTACACGCCTTGTAGTGCTCGATAGCGCCGTTCATGACCCCGTGGTCGGTGAGGCCGAGCGCCGGTTGCCCAAGCTCCGCCGCGCGTGCAGCCATGGCCTCGATCTTGTTTGCACCATCGAGCAGCGAGTACTCGCTGTGGACATGGAGGTGCACGGCCGGGTTGGTCACGACACACGCCTCAGCTGCGTCGCGGCCGGGCCGACGCCTCGCAGGGCCCCCGTTGGACACGAAAACGACACGCCTTTGAGGGGCTTTGGGCTCACCCATCGATCATGGCAACCGACCCGGTCGTCATCGACCTCTCAAGCCGCTAAGTGGGAGGATCTGCGCGCCAATGATCTGGTTGCTGCGCCATGGAGACGCCGAGGAGGTCGCCGAGGACGACGCCTCGCGACCACTGACCCGGAAGGGAGAGCGTCAATCCCGAGCCGCGGGAGTTGCCCTGGCCCAGCTCGACGTCGGAATCGAGGTCTGCCTGACAAGCCCCAAGCTCCGTGCCCTGCAGACCGCCCAGCTCGCATGCGAGGCGCTCGGCGTCGCGGTCGAGTCGGTCGACACGCTGCGCGGCGGCGATTTCGATGCAGCGGAGCTCTGCGCGGGGCGCGGGGCGTGCCTGCTCGTCGGCCACGAGCCGGACTTCTCGCGCGCGGTCGCACTGGCGACCGGAGCCAGGGTCGAGTTCAAGAAGGGCGGTCTTGCCGCGATCGAGGGCTCGATGCTGAAGGCCCTGCTGCGTCCCGATCAGATCCGCCGAATCGCGGCGTCGTAGCCGCTAACGGCGGCCGCGTGGTCGCAACGGCGTCGCCGGGGCGATGGCCCACGGCACGCGTGAGCTGGGGTCGCTGCCCGCGCCGAAAACCTGATCGAGAAGCTGCTCTGGCTCGGGGACCCCGAGGAAGTCGCGCAGCTGAGCCTCGACCTGACCGCGGGTGTTGCCGGCTGCGGCCATGTGTATCGCCGCCTGTCGTGCCTCGACCCATGTGCGGTCGACCGCGGCGGGAGTCGCTTCGGACGCCGGGCTGGGAGCCGGCGGCGCCGGCTCGTGGACCGGGACCGACTCAGCGGGAGGCGGCTGCGCCGCGGTGTGCGCGGTGGACGCGAACAGGGGCGCATGGGACTCGAGTCCAACCGGCGCGACCGGCGGAGGCGCCGCAACCGGCGGAGGAGGCGCGACCGGCGGAGGCGGCGTCGATGGCAGCGACGCGGTCGTGCGCGCCTCGTCGGCGATCCGATCTGCCGCATCCGCGAGCGCCCGGAGCAGCCCCGCAAAACTCTGGCGTACCTGCTCGGCCTCGTCGAGCTGGGCAAGGACCTGCTCGCTGCGCGAGATCAGCGCGTCGGAGAGTCGCGCGAGGCGTAGGCGTCGCTCGGTGATCAGCTCATCGGCGGTGCGGTGTCCGTCGTCGACGCGGCGCTGGGACTCGAGACGCGCCTGGTCGAGCATCTTGTCGGCCTCGCGCTGAATCGTGTCGAGGATCGTGCCGATCCGGCGGCTGAGCTCGGGCGCAAGCGAAGCGAACTCGTGGTCGAGCCGGGTGTCGGCACCAACGCCAAGTCCGGAGGCACCGGTACCACTCCATGCGCCGTACGCGGTGTCGTCGGACATTCTCGCTCCCGCGAACTGGTCAAAGGTTGAGGAAACGGACCAGGAGTTATCTCAGATCCTGAGCCACCCGATCGGGTCACCCACGAGCGTGAAACACCCGCTGCAGGCGCGCGATCCAGCGATCAGGGGTCCGGAACGGCGCGCAGGTGGCGCAAGGCGGTGCGGGTGCGCTCATCGGATTCGCGCAGGCGCTGATCGGCAACCCGCAGACCCGCGAGAACCTCGTCGAGACGCTCCGCAACGTCAACCGCCCCAGCCTGAGCCTCGATGCGCAGCGAGAGATCACGTGCGGTCGCGGTCAGGTCGCGAATCGCCTGGGCCGCGGCGCTCTGAGCCTTGGTGGAAAGCGTCGTCTCGGCGAGCTCGGCAATCTGGGCAACGCGTTCCTCGGCGGCGCTGGCCGCGATCCGGACGTCGCCACCGCTCTGGCTGAGCTCGTCGCGCAGGGCGACCAACTCAGCGCGGGCCTCGATCATCATCGCCCCGAGATCGGTGCGCATCCGAGTCGCGAGCTCACGCTCCTGCGAACGGACCGCACGCTCGGCCTCCAGCTTGGTCTCGGTCGCGATCGCCGCGAGCTGCTCACGCGCGTTTGAGACCGCCGCGGCGATCTCGCCCTCGACGGCGCGCGCTCGCTCCTCGACACCTGTGCCGGCGGCCTCAACGCTTCCAGTGATCGCGTCTCGAGTCGATGCCGCCAGTTCGGCCATCGAGCTTTGAGCGTTCGCGAAGACCTCGTCGATTCGGCTCTGTGCCTGGGCCGTCCGTTCGCCCGCCTCGGCACGCATCGCGGCGAGCTCGTCGCGTAGTGCCGCGATCTCCCCGCTTCGCAGCTGCTCCACCTCGCTTCGCGCCTCTTCGAGCAACTGGCGCGAGCGCAGCTCGAGTCGAGCCTCGGCCGCCTTGATTCCCTCCTCGCGCTCCTCGCGCGCGAGCTCGAGCTCGTGGCGGCGGGCCTTCTTGGTCAGCGTTTGCTCGACGTGGGCGTCGATCTCGCTGCGCGCCTCCTCGGTGCGCGACTGCAGTTCGGCTAGACGTATCGCGGCGAGCTGCTCGAAGCGCTGCGACGCGCTCGAACGTGCCGCTTCGGCCGCCAGTTCGGCCTGCGAGGTGAGCGACGTGGTCAGCCGCTCCTCGAGCTGATCAGTGATCTTCTCGGCCGCGCTATCGAGCCTGGTCTCGCCTGCCTCGACGGCGCTGTCGAGCTTCGTCTTCGCCGCCGCCAGCTCCTCATCGAGTGTGAGGCGGTGGCGCTTGAGATCGGAGTCGAGCCGGTCACCGACAACGCGCTCGAGCTCGGCGGACTTCTCCGCGAGCTTCTCATCGAGGCTGCGCCCGAGCTCTTCGAGCGAGGCGGTGACCCGATCCGACAGGGCGAGGGTCGCCTTAGCGGCACCCTCGCGCAGCTCGGTGCCGAGCGTTTCGCCGCGCTCGTCCATCGAGGTTTCGATCCGCTCGCCCAGCTCCTTGCGAAACGCCTCGATCTCGGCGCTGACCGACTGGCGCACCTCGCTGCGAAGCTCCTCTGTGGCCCTGCTGACCTGAGCGATCGCCTCGCTGCTCGTCTTCTCCAGCCCGGCCTCGAGTCGCTCGTCGACCGCGGTGCCGACCTGGTCACGGACGCTTCGGATCTGGCCGGCGATCGCGTCGCGGAGCTCATCGCGCAGCGAGGCGACCGCCTCGTCGCGCCGGCGCGCGCTCTCAGCCCGGTCGATCTCAAGCTGGGCCTTCGCAGCCTCCTCAACCTCGCCCAACCGACTCGCGATCTCGTTCGAAAGCGCGACGCGAGTCGCGGTCGTCGCCGTGCCGAGTCGGTCCTGCAACTGGGACTCGAGCTGGTCAATACCGATCTCGAGGCGATTCTCCACCTCGTTTCGAACCTCGGCCGACGTCGCGGCCAGCTCATCCGTCGCACGCTCGACCGCCTCCAGAATGCGACCGCGCAACTCGGCCCGAGCGGTCTCGATCTGATCGTTGAGCGTGGTCGAGGCGACGCTCAGCCGCTCGGCCAAGCGCTGCTCGACGCGCTCCTGCGCGTCGATGACCGCGGTCTGAAGACGGTCGCGCAAGATCGAGTCCGCCTCGCCAAGGCGAGCGTTCAGGCGATCCGAGAACTCACGCTCGACGAACTGACCGCGTCCACGAAAGTGACGCTCGACCTCGGTCCCGATCGAGCCTCGCATCTGCTCGAGCGAACGCTCGTTCTGAGCGCGCAGTTCGGCGCCGCTGGCAGCAAGCTGCTCGGTCAGGACGGTTCGAAACTGCTGCGCACCCTCATCCAAGCGGCGGTGAAGCTCGGCCGAGAGCCCGGATGAGGCGCGCTCGAGACGCTGAACCTCTCGCTCGACGCGGTCCTCGGCAACGCGCCGGGCGCTTTCGAGCATCTTCTTCGAGAGCTCTGAGAGCTCCTCATCGAGACGATGCGCCTCGACGTCCAACTGCTCGAAGAGACTGCTGCGCGCCTGCTCGGCGGCACGGCGAAACTCCTCGCGACCGCCGCTCTCACCTTCTCCTGACATATCTGTTCCTCGTTTGGGTCCGGGCGTCTGGTGCGGCCTGGTTCGTCGCCGACGCCTGGACTCCGCTTTCTGCAACGTCTAGTCCATCAGCAAACGCACCTCGTCGGCGGCGCGGCTTTGCGATCGCGTGCAACGCCTAGGTGTCAACTACGGTTCTCGGATGCTCGGGGACCTGCTGAGACGCCTGCGACCCAGCGCGCCGCCCGAGCGCGCCGCCGCCAACGGGATGGGCTGGGGTCTCGAGCCGGCCGCATGGCTCGCCCTCGTGATGCTGAGCGGGACCTGGGCCTGGTGGGCATGGCAGAAGGGCGCCTATCCCGTGGTCGGGACCGTCTTCCTCCCCGGTCTCGTGATTCTCTGCATCGGCCTCGGTCTGCTGATCATGTTCGCGCCGTGGCGGCTACGGCTGCGCCTTTCCACCCCCGCCGTGATCGCACTCTCGGCGCTGGTGGGTCTCGGCTGTTGGGCCCTGCTGTCGGCGACATGGTCCCCCGCCCCCGACATCGCGATCGCAAACGGGCAGCGGATCATCGGCTACGGGATCGCCTTTGCATTTGGCGTCCTGCTCTGCAATCTGCTCGGTCGGCGGATGCTGCTCTCCATGGCGCCACTGGCATTCGCCGGCGCCATCGTCGGGCTGATCACCGCTTTTCACCTTCTCCTCAACTCCGATGCGCAGGGCATCCTCGAGGTCGACGGGACGTTGGAGTACCCACTCGGGTACCGCAACGCCGCAGCAGGGTTTTTCGCGATCTGCATCTTCCCCGCGATCAGCCTCGCGATCGATCCGCGCACCGATCGCTGGATGCGGGTGGCGGGCCTGGCGACGACGACGCTCTGCATCAATCTCCTGATCCTCGCCCAGAGCCGCGCGTCGCTGCCGGCATTGATCATCTCGGTGATCGTCTTTGCGCTCGTCTCGCCGCGCCGCGTGCGCGCGCTCAGCTGGCTCGGCCTCGCAGCGCTTGCCGCGATTCCGACGGTCCCGGCCATGTCGTCGTTGTTCACGGCCTCCGCCGAGGGCATCCGAGACGTCGCGGGCGAGATGCACACAGCGGGCCTGGTCGTTCTTCTCACGACCGCGGCAGCCGCGGCGCTCGGTGCCCTGGCCGTGCGCAACGAGGATCGCCTTCCCGGTCTCGGCAGCCGCAGCGCGGCGAGCAACCGCCTGGTCTCCAGAACAATGATCGGGCTTGCGGCGATCGGGGCGCTCGGGTTTCTCGTTGCCGTCGGAAATCCATTCAGCTGGGTCGGCGACCGGGTCGATGAGTTTCAAAACGCAGGTAGCCCCAACCTGAATGAGAGCGGAACCCGCTTCGGCCTCAACGTCGGCTCCAATCGATACGACGCCTGGAGGGTTGCGCTCAGCGATGTGGGCGACGATCCGATCTTCGGCGACGGCGGGGGCGGCTTTCGCTACTCGTATCTGGAGAAGCGAAACACGCCGTACCTGAACCTTCGCGATGCCCACAGCGTTGAGTTCGAGGTTGCGTCCGAACTCGGCATCGTGGGCTTCGGTCTGTTCGCCGCGGCGATCATCGGCGCCTTCGCCGGCGCGATCCGCGCCCGCCCTCTCGGTCCGGCCGCACGATTGCTGAGCGCGGCGGCGCTCGCAACCGGCACCTACTGGATCGTCCACGCCTCCGTCGATTGGTTCTGGCCGTACCCGGCGATCACTGCGCCTGCGCTCGCGCTGCTCGGATCGGCGGCCGCTCCCGCCGTTCGCACGGCAACCCGCCGCTCAACGCGAACATGGCGACGCTGGGCGCTCGCCGGGCTGGCCGTGCTCTCGCTGAGCACCTTCGCCCCCTACTTCGCCGACCGCTATGTCCACGGCGTCCTGAAGGACGGCTGGCGCGACAATCCCGAGCGCGCGATCACGGCGCTCGGCCGCGCCCATGACCTCAACCGCTTCGACGACTTCCCGCTCCTGCTCAAGGCGCAGATCCAGACCGAGACCGGAGACGAGTCCGGCGCTCTCGCGACCCTGCGCGAAGCAGCGGAATTGCGCCCGGAGGAGTACGCGGTCCACTATCTGATCGCGGATCTCGAATCCGAGACGAACCCGGGAATCGCGCGCAACGAGATCCGCGTAGCGCTCGAGCTCAACCCGCTCGACCTCAAGGTTCGCCGTCTGGCCGGCGAGCTCGGAATCCCGGAGAGCCAGCTCGTGCCTCTGCCCGAGGGTTAGTTGCTGATCAGTCCGCGGTGGAGGGCGAGAGCGACGGCTTGAGCGCGGGTCCGGGCACCGAGCTTGGATTTCGCGTTGCGCACATGCGTCTGCACCGTCGCGGGCGAGAGCTTTAGCCGCGTCGCGATCTGGTCGTCCGTCGCTCCGTCGGCCAGCAGGTCGAGGACCTCGCGCTCACGCGCGCTCGGCGAACGGGCCGCGCCTGGCGTCTGAGAAACGCCGACTCTTCTCGACGACGGTCTCGGTCGCTGCCTTGAGAGCGATGAGATGGCGCCCCGGGAGAAGATCGTGGATCACCGTCGCGTCGACCTCGACCGCCGCCGGCGGGGCAAGCGCGAAGCTGCCGAGGGTCGGCCCGGTCCCGCGCACGGTGGCCCAGCGAACGGCGAGCCGCTTACGGGACGCGGGTTCGAGCAGCTCGCCCAGCTCGCGGCCGACCACGTCGTCACGACCCGCGCCGAGCAGGCGGCTGGCACCCAGGCTGGCCTCTACGCAGATGCATTCGTCGTCGACGATGAGTAGGACCTGGGCGCTGGCCGCGACCTGGCCGGCGCTCTCGAGGCCTGCGCCGTGGGCCTTAGGCACTTGTCTGCTCGCCCACGAGAAAGCGCTCGCCCGGCGCTCTAAGGGCGCGGTGGGCGTCGCGGAAGACCTCAACGCCGGTCTCGGCGAGGATCAGCGTGTCGGCGAGCATGGAACGGCGCTTGATGTAGAAGAGGTCGTGACAGAGCTTCCAGGCCGTGCCGATGTCGGACCCCGCGTAGCCACAGCGCAGAGCGGCCCATCCAGCGATGCCCGGCTTGACCAGCTGCCGGCGCGTGTAGTGCGGGAAGCGGCGCTCGAGCTCGCTCACCATCTCGGGCCGCTCAGGACGCGGCCCGACCAACGTCATGTCGCCACGCAGGACGTTCCAAAGCTGCGGGACCTCGTCGATATGCGAGCGGCGCAGCAGGCGACCGATCCGGGTCACGCGATCGTCACCCTCGGTGGACCACTGCGGGCCGTCGGCTTCGGCGTCGGTGCGCATCGTTCGCAGCTTCAGGATCTCGAAGCTGTCACCGAGCTCGCCGAGGCGACGCTGGCGGTAGAGGACCGGCCCGCGGTCTTCGAGCTTGATCGCGATCGCTGCCAGCGCGACCACCGGGAGAAACAGAAAGGCGATGACGCTCCCGAACAAAAGGTCGAATGCGCGCTTGGTGTACGGGCCCGACGCGCGGAAGCGCGGGTGCATGATGTAGCGATACCAGGCAGCGTCGATCATCCCGACCGGAACGTGGCCGAGAACCTCTTCGTAGAGCTGGTTGGCGGCGATCAGCCGGACCGGGAGATCCACGCACTCGTCAGCGACACGCGCGAAGACGTCCTCACGGGGACTCTCACCCGGCTCGCCAGGCTGCTGCGGGCCGAGCACGATCAGCTCGATGCGCTCGGCAAGGATCTCCGAGCGCAGGCCATCGAGGTTGCCGAGCCAGCGCATATCGCGGTACTCACCGGGACCGCGCGAATCGATCCAGCCGACGACGTCGTAGGTGCCGACGTTGGCGGCAGCGAGCTCAGCCGCAAAGTCGGCGGCGAACTCTCGCGGCCCGATAACCGCGACCCGGGCTCGCAGCGGTTTTTCGAGTCGATTCTTGATCGCGGTTGCAATCGCGGTCACCAGCCATGCCCCGAGCAGGGCCGCCTCATACTCGAAGATTGAGTAGTTCTGACCTGCCGCGAGCGAGATCAGCCACGCGCCAGCAATGCCGATCACCGGCACAGCCAGCCCAAGGATGATCCGACTCGCGGGCATCAGGTTGAGCGGGAGCCCCGAGCGCCCCGCGGCGAGAGCGGCGATCAGGACTCCGGCGAAAACGATGACCCCGTCACCGACGCGACGGGTGTGCGAGAAGGCGATGAGCCCTGCGGCCAGCGAAGGTGCCAGCCGCAGAGCACAGAGATCGATCATCCGCTGCGCTTCCAGCGCGCGCAGCCCCCGACGGGAAGGACGGCTTGCCGAGGCGAGCCTCGTCGAGATCGTCTCGATCTCCGCCGTCGCCATTAGGCCTGGGTGCGCTCCCCAAAGCGTGCGCGACGGAGGCCGATTCCGGCAAGCAGCAGGAATCCAGCGACCGCGGCCAGCGCGGCGACGTCGAGACCCGTGAAGGGCAGCCCACCGGCTTCAGGTGTGCAGTCCTCACCCGAACCGTTGGCGGCACGATCCTCACAGCTCGAAGGAGGCGGGGCGCACTCGGCCGCAGCGGCCGAACCGGGAGCGGCGTTCTCACAGGCGCTCCCGCCCTGAGAGACCTGCTGGAGCGTGTTGTCGTATTGATCCGTTGTCGGATCGATGGTCTGCGCACCGGCGACCGTCGGAATGGCGGCAAACGCCGCGACGGTCAGAACTAGCGCGAAGAGCTTGCGAAAGCTTGCGTGGTTGCTGGAGATAGTGATCACCTTCCTAGTTGTAGCTGCCCTGTTTCCCCCCGCCCGGTGGTTCACCTTCCAGCCGAGCAAGTCGCCTGATACCTAGTTCGGCATCGGTGCGTACGAGTTTTAGGGGTGGTGGCCAGCCCGTCAAATCAGAACCGGGGGAATTACCAGGAAACGGAACCTGCATTACCTCAAACCGGGTAGTGATAGATTCGCGCCTGGTCCCAACTGCGTCGTGGCCGGCCTTTCTCGCCCGGGAGAGCTTCCCAGGCATTTCGGAGTTTACGCACAATTATGCAACCTCAGGAAGAGATCCGAGTTGCGGCACCCGCCGATGTCGGGAGTGGCCGCGTCCCCTTGACTCGACGAGAGCGTGAGATTCTCGGGCTCCTTGCCGAGGGCCTGAGCGGCGCCCAGATTGCCGGCGAGCTCGTGCTCTCCCCCGAGACGGTCCGCACCCACGTCCGCAATGCGATGACCAAGCTCGGGGCCTCGACCCGTTCGCAGGCGGTGGCGCTTGCCCTGAGAGGAAACGAAATCACCGCAGATGCGTTTACGCAGGTGCCCGCCGAGCGCCCCGCCCCCTCCTCCACCCCGCTGGCCACGGCCTCCACTGATCCGACCAGCGGCCTCAGCGCCATGCTCGACGGTCTCATCGCGCTCTACGACGTCGACGGCGGCGGGGTCTACCTTGCCGAGGAGGACGGCCTCTCGCTACGCCGCGTCGCGGCCGTGGCGGGGACAGACCCCAGCGCTCAGCTCGCGGAGGTCGTCGCCCTGGGCGAGGGTCCTCTCGGCCGTGCCGCGCTCGAACGTCGCGCGCAGTTGCTTCATCACGCGGGCTCAGGGGGTAGTGCGAGCGCCCTGATCGCAGCGCCGATGGTCGGCGGCGGCAGGTTGCTCGGCGTAATCGCTCTGCGGCCACGCCCCAGCCGGCCGATCGGACGCAGCGAGATGCTTCTCCTCCAGGCCTTCGCCAACCGCGTTGCGGAGGTCATCCTTGACGGTGGGGAGATCCACGACCGCCTCGCCCGTGCGATGGATCGCTTCTCAGCCTCGTGGTCGGCCGGACCGCGAATCGTCTGAGCGGTCTCGCTAGGCCTGAGCCTGAGGATCGAGCGCGCGCAGCGAGGCCGCGAGCTCCGTGTCCATCGGCGCAACCGCATCGACCGCGCAGAGCTCCAGCACGCGGCGCATCGGCGCGGCCGCCGGCACAACCAGGCGCAGAGCCTGGCGCCGGGCGGCAAGCCTGCGGCCGAGCTCGAACAGGGCGTGGATGCCGCCGCTGTCGAGGTAGGAGGTCTCGGTGAGGTCCAGCACCAGGGCGCTGGCGGTGCTCGGGAGACGGTCGGCAAGCGCGAGGCGCAGATCGGCCGCGTTCGAACCGTCGATCTCCCCGGTGACCGAGGCGATCAGCACCGAACCACGTTCCTCGAATCCAAACTCGGCGAGCTGGCTCATCAGCTTTTTGTTGGCGGGGCAGCGCGAAGCATGCGCTTCATCTTGACGATCGTTCCGGCGCGCCCCCGGTCGATGTCCACTTCGTCCATCAATTGCTCGATCAGCATCATTCCCCGGCCCTGCGAACCCTCGCGCGGCGGCCTCCAAGTTCCGAAGTCTCGAACGCTGATCTCGAGACCGTCCGGAAGGCGCACCGCCTCGAGCACATAGGAGGCCTCGCCGGGCGGGTAGGCGTGGGCAACCGCGTTGGCGCATGCCTCCCCGGCGGCGACCAGCGTCTCGTACGCCTCGGTGTCGCTGGCTCCGATCGCGCGCAGCCAGCGGGTCAGCGCGCGGCGCATTTGCGCGAGCGACTCTGGCTCGGCGCGCAGTGTGATCTCGGTGCGATCAAGTGAGACCGGCTCGACTCGAGCCGCCAGCAGGGCGACGTCGTCGCGCGGAGCCACGCCGGCGAAACGCTCCTGCAGCAGCGCACCGCAGAGCTCATCGGGAGTTCCGTGCCCGCCTCTGGAGAACCCCCGCAGCCACTCGAGGCCCTCGTCGAGCGAGACCTGTGGACGTTCGACGAGCCCATCGGTGTAGAGCAGGACGGTGGCACCGGGAACGAGGGGAATCGTCGTCTCCTCATAGGTCGGGAACGGGACAACCCCGAGCGGGCTGCCCGGCGGGCCCTCGGCGAAGTAGGCCTCCCCGTCGGGCGGGATCACCAGGGGCGGCGGATGGCCGGCGGTCGCCAGCCGCAGGCGCCCCTCGTCGGGATCGAGGACCCCATACATCAGCGTCGCCATCGGGCCGCCCGACACCTCGCGGGCGAAGCCGTTCATGCGCTCGAGCACCAGCGATGGCCGCAGACCCTCCAGGGCGTAGGCGCGGAGCGCGTTCTGTAGTCGTGCCATGCGCGCCGCTGCGTCGAGCCCATGTCCGACCACGTCGCCGATCGCGATCGCGGCGTGGCCGTCGCGCAGCGCGATGACGTCATACCAATCTCCGCCGACCTGGGCGTCCGCAGCACCGGCGACGTAGCGAGCCGCCACCTGGAGCCCCGGAAGATCGGGCAGGCGATCGGGCAGGAGGCTGCGTTGAAGCGTCTCGGCCACGGCCGCAACGTGCTCGACCTCCTTGGCGGCAAGGCGGAGCCCGTCCATCGTCGCCCCGATGATCGGATCGTCCGTTTCCCCCTCCGCTGCCCGCTCGCCCCCGCGGCCTGATGTTGTGTCTTCGGGGGCCACCCTGGGCGAGTCTAGACGCCATCTTCCACCGCTTGCGCGCGCTTCGTCCGCCCCACTGCGGCGCTACGACCGCCCAACCGGATACCGTGCGCATGCGTGGACGACTCGCACGGAAGTCAGATCGCGCGCTCGACGGGCGAACGCGACCGCCTTGCCAAGGAATGGCTCGTACGTCTGATTGAGCGCACCTCGCTCACCGACGTCGGCGAGCTTCCGCTTGCCCAGTTCACCGAACAGGCGCCGAAGCTGATCGATGCGATCCTCGACGAGGTTCCGCACGCGCTGGAAGCGTCGGAGTTGGAGCTCAGCCCCCCACTGGTCGAGCACGCACTCGCGTTTGCGAGGCTTCGCGAGAGCGCTGGCGGCGCGGCGCGGCTTCCGCGCGATCTCGGCGCGCTTCAGGCGATTCTCATCGAGGCGCTGCGACGCAAGGGTGAACGCACGCCGGGCGACTTCGCTCGCGACGTCGTCGCCCTCGCAGAACTATTCGGCGCGATCGATTCGGCGATTGCGTCGACCCGTGAGGGCGTCTCGGTTTCGCCGACGGTCAAGGTCGACGAGGATCCGCTGACCGGGCTTCCCGGGTCGCGCAGCTTCGACGAGCGCCTGCGGACCCTTCTCGCCGAGCAACGCCGCTACGGCACCGAGTTTGCGCTCGCGCTGATCGATGTCGATGGCCTCGGCAAGGTCAACGACGCGTACGGCCACAGCGGAGGTGACCGGATGCTCAGCGCCGTTGCCGCTGTGCTTCGCCGTCAGGTCCGCGAGGTCGATCAGGTCTTTCGCCTCGAGGAGGACGAGTTCGCGATCCTCGCCCCCCACACCCGGGCTGACAACCTCGTTCCGCTCGCCGACCGCATCGCCGATCTGATCGCGCGTTCGCAGGTGCACGAGGGACCACGGATCGCCGTTGCGACCGGAATCGTCGATTGCCCGACCGACGGACTCAACGCGGAGCGGCTGCTTGAGAGCGCCGCCGAAGCAACGTATGCGGCAAAGGCGGCGGGCGTCACGGTGGGCCGAAGCCCCAACGCCGAGCGCCCATCCATTCTGCAAGATCCGTAGCGCAAATCTCAAAAACCTTGTAAGAGCTGGCAGAACCTGCTGAGATCCCGCGCCGATGAGTGGGATCAGGATCAACGCAGCCGCCGAGATGCTCGGAGTGAGCGCCAGCACCCTGCGCAGCTGGGAGCGCCGACTCGGGTACCCAAACCCGCATCGCACCCCGGGCAATCACCGGCTCTATCTGCTTGACGAGGTCGAGGCGCTGCGCGAGGCGCTGCGCGAGACTCACAACATCTCAAGCGCCGTCGAGGTCGCTCGCATGCGCGGTCGCGGTCCCGCCTCCCCCCCACGGCTTGTCGCAACCTTCGAGGGCTTCGACGAGATCGAGGCCGACCGCGAGCTCGAGGAGAGCCTCGCCGTCCGCTCGGTGGAACGAACGGTTTCCGAGGTTCTGCTCCCCGCGCTCCAGCTCGCCGCCCAACGCCCCAACGGCGAGGCCGAGCTCGAGTACGCATGCCGCTGGGCAACCGGCTGGCTTCATCGCGCGCGCCGCCTCTCACCCGGCGCGACGCGCAGCGAGGGCGTGCTTCTGCTCGATTCGGGGTCGCCGATCGGCGTCGAGTCCGTTCATGTGCAGGCGCTCGAGCTCTTCCTGCGACGCGCCGGCCTGCGCGTACTACTTCTCTCCACCGGGCTTGCCGAAGGCCGCTTCCGCAGTGCCCTGCGCGCACTCTCACCACGTGCCGTGGTGATCTGCGGATCCGAGGCTCGTCTCGACGTCCTCTCGGAGCCGCTGCGCGCCCTGCGCAGCTCAGACGCGAGCGCTCGCCTCTACGGCTACCGCGCGGCGCGTCTCGTCGCCGGACGCGACGGCGTTCCCTCGCTCGGCCAGGAACCGGCCGAGGCGACGGACGAGCTCCTCACCTCGCTGTCTTAGCCCTCCGCTTGTAGCGCGCCGGGTCCTGTCACGGCGGGGACCCCATCGCTCGCATGCGCTCGCGGGACCTCCCCATCCGTGCCACCCGCGCGATAGGCGCCGGAGCTTGCCATCTCATCTCGAGTGGGAACGAGAGCGCTCAGCTTGCCGTGGCCACCACGTGACTCGCGCGGGTGGCGCGAGCGGGGAGGCCCCGCGAGCCGATAGGCGAGCGGTGGGGCACCCGCCGCGACAGGACCCGCGAGCCGCAAACGTCACGGCAAAGACGGAACTCCAACCGCCCAGTAACGACCGCCCATAGACCTTGCGCACCTTTTGCAAGTTTGCTCGCTTTTACGCAGACCTATGCGGTCTAGTGCAAGTTCCGTCCAGAGAAGTTGTGCATTCCTTCCGCATCTGCCGATAGGGCCTTGTGGAGGGGGCTTCTTCGGGCTACCAACCCCTCTGACGGTTTCACGTTTGCGCCGCTTCACGGCGGTTTGACAGACCGGGAAGGGAAGATGGAAGCAGTACAGCGATTTCTCAACGTAAGCGAGGCGGCCGGGTTTCTGGGGGTCAGCGCCGCGTCGTTGCGCAAGTGGTCGGACGACGGACTGGTGCCCGTCTATCGCACCCCAGGCGGTCAGCGGCGCTACGCGCCGGGTGACCTCGAGGAGTTCCTCGACTCGATGCGCCAGCCCTCGGGCGCGCGGCCCGCGGTGCCGCGGTTCGGGCGCAACGCGGGTTCGACGACGGCCTAAGGCACCAGTCCCAGTCAAACGCGACTGATCAATAGATGAAGCAGAGGCCGACAAAGCTCGCGATCGCCGTTGAGGTCGCCGCCCTTCTCGCCGCCGTGGGTGTTGCCGTATGGCGCGCTCCGGAAGCGGACTGGGACTTTGCCGTGATCGGCATTCTCTTCGTCCTCGCAGCGGCGAGCGACCTGATGTCGATCGAGGTCCGGGCCAACCGGATCGTCGTCTCGGCGAGCTTCTTGGCAACCGTGCTCGTCGCCGTCATCGCCGGGGAGACACCGGCCGCGATCGTGGGCGTCTCAACGATCCTGGTCGGCTGGACGCGCGAGCGCTACACGCCGAGCTTCCTGCTCGTCAATCTTCTGACCTACGCCTGGTTTCCGCTTATCGCCGGCATGGTCTTCGGCGCCGTGATAGACGCGGGTGGGATCGACAGCGGTGCCCCGATCTACTTCCTGCTGATCCTCGCGGTCTTCATTCTCGGGCTCGCCACCGACTTCGTACTGATCGCCGGTTACACCTGCTACCTGGACCGAACGCGACTGTGGTCGAAGGTTCGCAGCGCGCTGGCGCCGATCCTGCCGTCCGAGCTTGCCTCTGCCGTTCTCACCCTCGCGATCGCCGCGGCCTACGTCGAGCTCGGCATCGGGGCATTGGCCATGTTCGGTGCCGTAATCCTCGTCTTCCAGTATCTGGTGGGCGCCCTCCTGGTCTCTCAGGAGCGCGCCGAGGAACTCGAGCTGCGCGCCCGCCAGCTTGCCGGCTTCCAAGTCGCCCTCCTCTCCGCCCTGCTGCGAACGCTCGACCTTCGCGACCGGATGACCGCCCGCCACAGCGCCGCCGTCGCTCGCTACGCGCGCGAGATCGCAACCCAGGTGGGCCTCTCCGAGGAAGATCGTGAGCTCGTCCACTCCGCCGCGCTCCTGCACGACATCGGCAAGTTCGTTCTCCCGGACAACGTCTTGAAGTCCGGTCGCCGTCGACTCACCGACGAGGAATGGGAGGCGATCAAGACTCACCCGGCGGAGGGCGCGCGGATCGTCTCGCAGATCGACGGATACCAGCCGATCGGTGAGATCATCCTCGCCCACCACGAGCGCATCGACGGTAAGGGCTACCCGAATGGCCTTGCAGCCGACGAGATCCCCCTCCTCGCGCGGATCATCTCGGTCGCCGATACCTACGACGTGATGACGGCCCGCGACACCTATCGCGACCCGGTCAGCTCTCAGGAGGCGGTCATCGAGCTGCGCAGAGTCTCCGGGACCCAGCTCGACGAGAACATGGTCGAGGCCTTCATCGAGGTGCTCGACGGCAAGGACCTGGCATACCGCCACGGCGAGGACGCCGACTTCGAGGCCGAGCTGGCGCTCGACAAGCGAATCCACGACTACGTCCGCCAGACCCCGTCGGTCGGCGAGCGAGCCCCCCTGGCCCAGTAGTCATACAACTTCCGCTCCAACCCGGAAGATCCAAAAGCACGAACGCCGCCGAGCCCCTGCACGGGACCGGCGGCGTTCGAACGTTCCAAAAAACCAGGTTCTTTAACGAAGGCGGTAGCCCATTGATCCTCCAACCCGATCGGTCGATTTCCATCCGTGGAAAGTCACGGAAGTGTCCAAAAGCCGAGCAAGCTTGACAAAACCTTCGCAAACTTGCAAGTCGGGCTGAAATTTTGCAACTTTCGTGCAACCCGGTGCTTAAGGTGCGCGCTGCATGGCCGCCGCCCTCCGCCCTCTTCGCCTCCCGGGATTTCCAAATCTGGGCGGGGCCTATTTCGTCAATGAGCTCGGCAACTGGCTCGGGGAAATCGCCCTTGCGATCCTCGTCTTCAGCGAGACCGGCAGCCCGATGGCGACCGCGGCGCTCTTCTGCGGCATGCATTTCGCGCCCGCGCTCCTCGGACCGCCGCTCGTCACGCGGCTGGAGGCCCTGCCCGCGCGGGTCAGCCTGCCTCTCTTGTACGGCGCTGAGGCTGTCGCGTTCGCGCTCCTGGCACTTCTCGCCAGCGATTTCAGCCTCGCGTTCGTACTGATCCTCGCCACCTTCGATGGATCCATCGCCTCCGCCAGCCGGGCGCTGACACGAGCGGCAGCCCACTCGGTCCTCGCACCGGCCGGCCAGCTACGAGAGGGCAATGCGCTCCTCAACGTCGCGTTCACAGTTGGATCCGCTGCGGGTCCGGCACTTGGCGGCTTGCTTGTGGCGACGGCCGGAATCGAAACCGCCCTGCTTGCCGATGCAGCCTCGTTCCTCGCGGTCGCCGGCCTGCTCGCAATCGCGCCGCTGCGCACGCCGGAGATCGACGATCCCGGGGCGCATTGGACCATGCGGCTCAAGCGTGGCCTCACCTACGTGCGCACGCAGCCCGCTCTCGGGCGCCTGTTGGCCGCGCAGGGCGTGGCGTTCATCTTCTTCGCGCTGGTACTGCCGATCGAGGTCGTCTTCGCGGTCGAAACCCTCGACGCGGGCGACACGGGCTACGGCCTGCTGTTGGCCAGCTGGGGAGTCGGCATGTTCGTGGGCAGCACCCTGTTTGCCGCGCTCGGGCGGGTGCGCCTGCCGGTCCTCCTTGTCGCATCGACCGCGGCCATCGGTGCTGCCTACCTCGGAACCTCGATCGCCCCCACACTTGCCGTGGCCTGCGCGGCGTCGCTGGTGGGCGGCATCGGCAACGGTGTCCAGTGGATCGCGCTCGTAACCGCTGTTCAGGAGCTGACCCGGGCGTCGTATCAGGCACGGGTGCTGTCGCTACTCGAGGCGCTCGCAAGCGCGATGCCGGGTGTTGGCTTTCTCCTCGGCGGTGCGATCACGGCTGCGCTGAGCCCGCGGGTCAGCTACGCGGTTGCGGGCGTCGGCGTGCTCGCGGTCCTGGCACTCGCGGCCATAACGCTGCGCGGGGTCGATTTGACACCCGAACCCGATCGCGATCCCGACGCCGATGGCGACGAGATCGCCGCAGGCGAGTCCGCTGATGCAATTTCCGTTGCACAGGAGGATTCCTCGCGCCCGGTGCTAACGCGTTCCTAATCCTCCGCTAGTCTCACGCCCTCGCCGAATCCCCTGCAATTCGCCGGATAAGCCGGTGGTTGTAAACGGGATCGGGGGACCCAAGGGACGGCATGCTCTCCGCCGTCCTGGGGCGAATCGCGCCTCGTGACCGCGAGCGCGTAGCGCCTGCGGTGGCGCGAGCCCGTCAGCTAACCCCGTAGGCGACGACCCCATGGGCATCCCAGATCCACATACCCCCGCCCGCTTGCGCCTTACCGGGTCCCGCTTCGCCGCGGCCTTCCTCGCGTGTGGGACGCTCGCCGTCACGGCGGCACATTCGGGTGCGCAGTCGATCGACGAGCTCAGCTCGAAGATTGATGCCGCCAAGCAGGAGGCGCAGGCACTCGGCTCGCAGATCCAGGCGGCCACCGATCGCCTCGCGGCCGCCCAGCAGCAGGCGATCGACGCCGCTGGGCGCGAGGCAGAGCTCAACGCTGTGCTCGCGAAGGGCCAGGCCAAGGAACTTCGGCTCGAGGCCGCGATCGCCGAGTCACAGGCCAGCCTTTCCGTCGCCCGCCGGCAGATGACGCGTTCGCGCAACGCGCTCTCCGGCCGGCTCGTCGACATCTACCGCAGTGGCATGCCGGACACCACAACGCTGATCCTTCAGTCCGACGGCTTCGATGATCTGGCGACCCGCGCCGAGTACCTGCGCCGAATCGAGGAAGCCGACGCCGCGCTGGTCTCCCGCGTCCGCACGACTCGTGACGACGTCTCGGCTCGGCTCGGTGAGGTCGAGGAGGCCGAAGCGCGCGCGGCCGACCACAACGAGCAGGTCACCGCTGCGCGAAACGAGATCTCCGCGGTTCGCGCCGAAGCCGAGGCACAGGCGGCGGCGCTGGCCGAATTGCGAGTCCAGCGCGAAGCGGCAATCGAAACTCTGCGCTCGAAGGTCGGCGAGTGGACCCAGGAGGTCCAGCGCCTGGAACGCATCTCGGCCAGACAGGCTCGGAGCGAGGTCGCGACCTGGTTCGGGGAGTGGGCGATCCCGTACGCGATCGTCATGTGCGAATCGGGCGGCGACTTCAGCGCGGTCAACCCGACGTCGGGGGCGGGCGGCGCCTACCAGATTCTTCCGTCGACCTGGCATCTGTATGGCGGCGAGGGCCTGCCCCAGGACGCGTCACCAGAGGAGCAATCTCGCATCGCCGCGCTGATCTGGGCGGACTCGGGCGCCTCGGCTTGGGAGTGCGCTGCCTAGCGGCGCACGGTAAGTCGCTCAGCCTTCAGGCGGAGAGTGCCGGGCAGCTAGATAGGCGCCGACCACCGCCAAAAGCGCAACCACCCCGCCCGCGATCTTGATCTGACGGCCAAAGCGAAGCCAGGCGACGCGGACGACCAGGCGTCCGATGAGCTCATAAGCACTCGACATGTGCTCAACCCTACCCAGCCTGCGTGCGCCTAGACGGCCTCACCACCAACCGCTAGCTTGAATTCTTCGTGTATCACCCAAGCCCGCCACGGAGAGGGCGCAAAGGGGGAACCACGCGGGCCCGACTGGCTGCGGGGATCGCGTGTGCGCTCTCCTTCATCGTTCTCGCTTCGCTACCCGGCGAGGCGGTCGCCGACGAGCTCCCGCCTGGGTTCTACGAGACCTCGGTAATCACGGGGTCGCTCGACGTACCAACAGCGCTCGCGTTCGCGCCGGATGGCGACGTGTTCGTGGCCGAGAAGGACGGGATGCTTCTCCGGTTCGACGGGCTCGACGATTCGACGCCCGAGACGGTGCTGGATTTTCGCGACGAGGCCAACAATTTCGGCGACCGCGGATTTCTCGGGCTCGCGCTCGATCCCAACTACGCGACCAACCACTACGCGTACATCTCCTACACGTACGACGCGCCGGTGGGAGGCACCGCCCCCACCCACGCGCTGCCGCCGCCGAGATACGACGACTCATGCGTCAACCAGTGCGAGGTGACCGCACGAATCGAGCGCCTCGACCTGAGCGGGACCACGCCCGTTCCGCGCACGGTTTTGATCCAGGACGACTACTGCAACCAGTACCAGAGCCACTCGATCGGGACGCTTGCCTTCGACAGCCAGCGTCGGCTCTATGTGGGCGGCGGGGACGGCGCCAGCTACATCGTCGCCGACTACGGTCAGGCCACGGGCCCCGATGATCCAGAGGCGCCCTGGAATCCGTGTGGCGATCCCGGCGGACCAGAGGGAAGCCCGCTCAGCCTCCCGGACGCCGAGGGAGGGGCCCTGCGATCGCAGGACCACTGGACCACCAGCGACCCTCTCGGGCTCAGCGGGACCATCATCCGCATCGACCCGGACACGGGCGCGGGCGACCCCGACAATCCGCTCTACAACTCGGCGGCGCCAACCTCCAACGAGAGCCGCATGCTCGCCTACGGGTTTCGCAACCCCTTCCGCTTCACCGTCTCACCCGACGACGGACGGGTGTGGCTCGGCGATGCGGGCTGGAAGTCCAGGGAGGAGATCGACTCCTTCTCGACCGCCTCCCCCACCGTTCCTAACTTCGGCTGGCCGTGTTACGAGGGCGCCGCACGCCAACCCGAGTACGACCCGCTGAACCTGACCCTCTGCGAGAACCTCTACGCCGCCGGCCCGGGCGCCGTTGAGGTCCCGACGTTCGAATACGACCACCACGAGGAGGTGTACCCAGGCGACCCGTGCCCCGTTCCCGGCGACGGCTCGGCAAGCTCCGGGATCGCCTTCTACACGGGCGACAGCTTTCCGTCCGAGTACGACGGCTCGCTGTTCTTCACCGACTACGCCCGCCACTGCATCTGGCGCGTGCCCGTCGACCCGAGCGGGAACCCACTCTTCGGCCAGACGGAGGCGTTCGACCAACACGTCATAGCTCCGGTCGACCTCAAGGTCGGGCCGGACGGCGCCCTCTATTACGTCGACATCGGCCTGGCCGAGATCCGCCGTATCCAGCACACGGCCGGCAATACCCCGCCGCAGGCCGTCGCGACCGCCACCCCCGAGTTCGGAAGCGCTCCGCTCGAGGTCGACTTCGATGCAACCGGATCAACCGATGCGGACGCGGGCGACACGCTCACCTACGAGTGGGACCTCAACGGCGACGGCGATTACTCCGATCCGCAGGACTCGACCTCGGCCACCCCCACCCACACCTACAACTCACCGGAGACCGTCGACGTTCACCTGCGTGTGAGCGACGGGAGCCCGGAAACGGATACCGACACGATCCGCGTGGATGTGGGCAACCATCCGCCTGCCCCCAGCATCACCTCGCCGGCGCCCGGTAGCACCTGGACGGTCGGCCAGCAGCTCAACTTCCACGGAGTGGCCACGGATGCCGAGCAGGGAACGCTGCCCCCCAGCGCACTGCGATGGGACGTGATCCTCGAGCACTGCGTTCCCGGCGGCGGCTGCCACGACCATCACCAGACGACGCTCGACGGCGACGACGATCTTCAGATCACCGCGCCCGACCACGGATATCCGGCGCACCTTTCGATCGAGCTCACCGCGACCGACAACAAGGGGCTGGCGCGAAGGACCACACTCGATCTGCAGCCGAACACGGTGAACATCCAGTCCCAGTCGGTTCCGTCGGGCCTGATTCTTCAGCTCGGCGATGTCACGGGCCCCGCGCCCCAGACACTGACCGCCATCCAGGGTTCGCAGGTTCAGGCGATCGCGCAGACGACTCAGACCCTCAGTGCGACGTCCTACAACTGGTGTCAGTGGTCAGACGGCGCCAGCCGCATTCACAGCTTCACGGCGGCGACGTCGATGACGCTCACCGCCACCTACGCGCCAAACTGCCCGCCGACCGACCTTGCCCTCTCCGGTTCGAGCTTTGCTGAGAACCAGGGCTCTGGAGCGACGGTCGGGGCACTGTCGACGACCGACCCCGACGGCGGCGCTCACACCTACTCGCTTGTCGGCGGAACCGGCGATACGGATAACGCGCGGTTTCAGATCGATGGATCCACCCTGAAGACCAGCGGCAGCTTCGACTTCGAAACCAAGTCGAGCTACTCGGTTCGTATCCGAACCCACGACGGGAGCACCGGCTTCGCGAAAGCGTTTGCCATCACCGTCACGAACGCCAACGACGCGCCGACGGGCATTCTGCTCTCGGACGCGTCCGTCGATGAAAACCAGCCGTCGGGGGCCACGGTGGGAGCGCTCTCGAGCACGGACCAGGACGTCGGCGATAGCCACTCCTACTCCCTGGTTTCCGGAGCGGGAAGTGCTGACAACGCCTCGTTCACAGTCGACGGGACCTCTCTGAAGACGGCGGCCAGCTTCAACTACGAGGCCAGGTCGAGCTACTCGATCCGGGTCAAGAGCGACGACTCCGCCGGCGGCGCTTTCGAACAGCAGCTGACCGTTACGGTCAGCGACGTCAACGAGCCAACGACCGAAATCGCGCTCTCAAACTCCGCGGTCGAGGAGAACCTGCCGTTAGGCAGCGTGGTCGGGGCGTTCTCGAGCGCCGATCCCGATGCGACCCCCCACACCTATGCGCTCGTCAGTGGCTCGGGGGCAGATGACAACGCGAACTTTGCGATCTCGGGCACCGAGCTGAGAACCGCCGCCACGTTCGACCACGAGCAAGGGGCCACCTATTCGATCCGAGTACGCAGCGAGAACGGCTCAGGAGACAGCTTCGAGCGCCGGCTGGACATCACCGTCACCGACGTGAACGAACCGCCCAGCGCGCCAACCATCTCGAGCGCGTGGGTCGCCGAGAACCTCCCCGCGGGCAGCCTCGTCGCCAACCTCGCCAGCGACGACCCCGACGCCTCCGACAACTGGACTTTCACGCTCGTCGACGGAGATGGCTCCGCCGACAACGCCGACTTCCAGGTCAGTGGGTCAACGCTCGTGACGAGCCGGCCACTGGACTTCGAGGCCGACCCGGTACGCGACATTCGCCTGGCCGTGAAGGACTCAAAGGGGCTGAGCGCGGCCCGCGCATTCGCGATCGCGGTCGCTGACGTCGAGGATCTACCCAGCAACATCACGCTGTCGAACGCGAGCGTCGGCGAGCATATGCCCGCGGGCTCCGCGGTCGGCGACCTGGCCGCAGACGATCAGGACGCGGGCGACTCATCCGCATTCACCCTGGTCCCCGGCCCTGGCGCCGAGAACAATGGCGAGTTCGCGATCAGCGGCACGTCCCTTTTCACCGCCACCGAGCTCGAGCGTAAGCATGGTGCGGTCCGCAGCGTGCGAATCCGCGCCACCGATCAGTTTGGCGGCGTCCTCGAACGCGAGTTCACGATCGTCGTTCTCGAAGGCCCACTCGAGCTCGATGTGGTGCGTTTCAAGGTGCCTGGACGCCCGTCGCAACTTTTACGAAACGGCGTCCGCGTCCGTCTGGGCTGCTCGACTGAGTGCCGGGTTCGGATCGAGTTGCGGGCGAGCGGGCGGGTCGCGCGCAAGCTCGGTATCCGAGGCATCGTGGGCTCAAAGCGCGTGCGCCTAGGGGCCGGTCAGAGGAGGTGGGTGACAGCGAAGCTCGAGCGTCGCTACAAGCGTCGGCTGGCCGCCTACGAGGGCAGGCGGATGCCGAAGATCACGCCGAGTTTCGCCGCGAAGGAGCGCTAGCTAGCTGTCGCTGTCGCGATTGCGCACGCGGTGCGCGAGCCGGCTCTGCAGCGTGAACAGCTCGATGAAGCCGGGGCTGGCCTCCTGGCTGAACTGCCCCCCGGACTCCCCGAACGAGGCGAGCGTCTGGTCGTAGAGCGCGTAGGGCGATTGACGTGCGACAACGGTGGCCGAGCCCTTGTAGAGCTTCACGGTGGCCTCGCCGCTCACGTACTGATTCGCCGAGTCCATGTAGGCATCGAGATCGTGACGCAGTGGCTCGATCCAGAGGCCCGCGTAACAGAGGTAGGCCCAGCGGTCCTCCAGCGTGCGCTTGAAGTTGTTCTGATGGATCGTCGAGACGAGCTTTTCGAGCTCGCGATGCGCGGGCAGGATCATCGCCGCTGCCGGGACCTCGTAGATGTCACGGACCTTGAGGCCAACGATGCGATCCTCGATGTGGTCGACGATGCCAACCCCGTGGCGTCCACCGATCTCGCCCGCGCGCTCGATCAGCTCGACAAGCTCGAGCCGCTCACCGTCGATCGAGACGGGACAGCCGGCCTCGAAGCCGATACGCACGAGCTGAGCCTCATCCGGGGCCTCCTCCGGACGGGTGACCAGTTGGAAGATGTCGTCGGCGGGCGGCTCGTTGAGGTCCTCGATGGTCCGCCCCTCCGACGAGCGTCCCCAGAGGTTGTCGTCGATCGAGTACGGCGAGACCTCGGTTCCGCCCTTGATCGGGATCGCGTGCTCGCGCGCGTAGGCGATCTCTTCCTCGCGGCCCATCTTCCACTCGCGAACCGGAGCGATGATCTTGAGGTCGGTGTCGAGCGTCGCGATCGTTGCCTCGATGCGGACCTGGTCGTTGCCCTTGCCTGTGCAGCCATGCGCGATCGTGTCGCAGCCATGTTCGCGCGCGTGCTCGACCGCCAACTTCGCAATCAGCGGCCGGGCGAGAGCCGTGAAGAGCGGATAGCCGCCGCCATAGAGCGCGTTGGCCTTGATCGACGGCAGCACGTAGTCACGGGCGAACTCCTCGCGCGCGTCTGCGCGGATCGCGTCAACCGCGCCCATCTTCAACGCCTTGCCGACGACGGCATCCCAATCCTCTCCAGGCTGACCCAGATCGACGGTCAGCGTGACGACCTCAGCGCCGTAGCGCTCCTGGATCCAGTGGAGCATCACGGAGGTGTCGAGGCCGCCCGAATATAGGAGCAGGACCTTGCTGACCTGATCCGGGTCGGCGAGATAGCTGGCGATTCTTGGGCTCGGTTCAGGCGTCATCGGCGGGGCAGTGTCGCACGGGCGTGGCCGACACGTCGCGGCGATCAGCCATCATTCGGTGATGCGCAATCGTGTCATGCGGATCATGTCGGTCGCACTGATCACCGCCGGCCTGGTGATCGGCATCGACGTGGGCATGACGCTCGCCTACAAGGAGCCCCTGTCGACGATCTACGGGTCGATCAAGCAGGGACAGGCCGAGGACGACCTCAAGGCCCTCGAGGGGCGCTTCCCGGCCCCGGAGGACCTCGAGGCCGTCGCGGGCGTCGACGACATTGAGAAGCGCATCGACCTCCTCGCAAAACGCTTCGGCGAGGAGGTCAAGACCGGCGAGGGCATTGGCCGCATAATCATTCCCGACATCGGGGTCGACGTCGTCGCTGTCGAGGGCACGGACACAGCAACGCTGCAAAAGGGACCCGGGCGCTACCCCGAGACCGGCTTCCCCGGAGAGGGCAAGACGATCGGAATCGCCGGCCATCGCACCACCTATCTCGCGCCGTTTCGCAAGATCAACGAGATCGAGGATGGCGACGAGATCCGCCTCGAGATGCCGTACGGGACGTTCACCTACACGGTCGAAAAGCACGAGATCGTCGATCCCAGTCAGGTTGAGATCGTCGACGACGTCGGCTACGAGCGCCTCGTCCTCACCGCCTGCCACCCCCTCTACAGCGCAGCGGAGCGCTGGGCTGTGTTCGCCGAGCTCACGGACGTCAGCCTGTTCGCAACGTCCGCCCGTAAGTGGCAGGACCCCTGAGCACCTCCAGCGAGGCGCCCCGTTCGTGCCCGCTCTCGCGCAGGCGGCTTAGCTGCCGAGGATCTCGTTGAGGACCTGATCGGCGTCCACGCCCGGGAAGTCGGCCTCGAGCACACGTGCGATCTCGTCGCGAGTGTTGCCCGCGATCGCCATCTGCGTCGCCCGGAGCATCGCCTCAGCGCTGTCGTCGCTGGTCGGTGCCTCGTCCTCATCCTCATCGGTCGCGGTGCCCTGATAGGCGGCAAGCCTGACGGCGGGCTCGCCCTCCTCGACAGCTTCGTCGGCCAGGGCTTCGGCCTCGGCCTCGGCCTCGATGTCGGCGACCTCTTCCTCGACAGCGGCCTCGGAAACCGGCTCGGGGTCGAGTTCAGGCTCCGGCTCGCTGGCGGGCTCGGACATCGGCTCGAAGCCGGGCTCGGGGCGGAAATCGGGCTGCGCGACCGGCCTTGGGGCGAGCTCCAGCTCAGGGATCTCCGTCGAACGGCTGATGCTTGAACGGTCGGACTCGAGCGCCTGGCGCGCCTCGTCGATGACCTCGTCGACGCTGTTGAGCATATGCTCGGCCTGGCGGCGGAAGCGCTCTGCGTTTTCGATCAGCGTCTCCGTCATCCGGTTGAGAGCGGCGCTGCGCTCGCCGACCACACGGTCGATCTCGCGCTGCTGCGCGGCCACGTAGTTGCGGGCCTGGGTCTCGGCGTCGTTTCGAATGTCGACGGCGACCTGCTCGGCCGCGGTGATGATCTCGCTGATCCGTTCGGTCGCCTGACTGACCGAGCGCTTCAGCTCGGACGACGAACCCACGCCCGGACCGGGCTGGATCGAGGGACTGGTGCTCTGCGTGCTCATTGGACTCCTGACCGACGGTTGCCGAAGATATCGTCGAGGGCTTTCTCGGCGTCAACGACGCCGAACTGGATCCGCAGGCGGTGCTCGATCTCGCTGCGACTGGAGCCTGCAATCGCCATCTGTGTGGCGATCAGGCGGACCCCCTCGGAAGTTCCGCCCTCGTCCGTTTGCGAAGTTTCTGGCGCGTCGTCGCGCTCCAGCCAGCGCGGCCTGGCCGCCTGCTGCTCGGACTCGGGTTCCGAAACCGGCTCGGGCCGCGGCAGGTCCAGGTGCGAGACCGGCGGTGGTTGCGACTCGGGCACCTCCGTGGCCGGCGCGACCGACGGGTTGCCCCCGGCCTCCGCGTCTCGGGCGGCGACAAGCTTTGCCGTGCGGTCCATCAGTGACGAGAGACGATCACAGTCGGCGCGAATCTCCTCGGTGCGGTCGACGAGCGCGGTAGCTACGCCGCCCATCAGCTCCACCCGTAGTTTCGACATGCCGGAACCCTCGCTCAGCTGCTCGGCCGCGACCTTGATCCGCTCGGCCGCGCTGGTGGCCGCGGCGTCGAGGGCACGAATCTCGCTCGCCATCGCCTGGAGCGGGTCCGCGGGGACCTCGGGGGCCGACGCCCGACGGGCGGTGCGACTGCGACGTGGAAATCTGAGTTCTGCCATGCGGGGGGTCATCATGCCACCGTTCTCAACTTCGGCGGCAACTCCTTCTAGCGCGTAATCATTCTCAGCCGCGCGCCGGACACACTAAGAATTGAGAAACGCCGCGACGCGCTCGGTCTCTTTCTCATACGTATGTTGCTTGATATAGGCCAAACCTGCGCCAATCAAACGCTCCCGGCGCGCAGAATCCTCAGCAAGCGCCGCGAGCATTGCCGCTGCGCCGTCCGCGTCGCCGGCGTCGATGAGGGCCACCGCTTCCCCCAGCGCCTCGGCGATGCCGCCGACATCCGAGGCGACGATCGGCAGGCCGGCCGCACAGGCCTCGAGCAGCACTTGGGGCAATCCCTCGCTCAGCGATGAGTGCAGGAGAAAATGGGCGTTTCGGTAGCGCTCGATCAGCCCGCCGTCATACGGGACGTAGCCGGCGAGCTCCGCGTGCTCGGCGAGCCCTCGCCGCTCGAGCTCGTCCGCGAGGTCATCTGAGAGTGGGCCCTCGCCACATACCTCAAGTCGCCAATCCCCGCCCGCCGCGCGCAGCCGGTCGAGCACATCGGCGAGCGCAACCGGGTTCTTCTCATTGTCGAGGCGGCCGACGCTGAGCACGGTTCTTTGTCCTGAGTAGTCCTTTGCCAGCGCGGTCTTCTCGTCGACGATCTGATCGGCCGACACCAATGACACGGGGATCTCGAGCAGCCGTTTGGACCGGGCGTAGTTGCGCGCCAGTTCCGGGCCCACGACCACGACCGAGCACCGCCGCGCAAGCAGCCTGAACGAGTGCTCGAGCAATGATGCGGCGAGGCGGGCCAGCCTGCTGTCGGGGCGCCGGGACGCGATGTAGCGGGGAAAGTCCTGGCGCACGCCCAGAAAGAGCGAACGCCGGCGGATGAGCGCGAAGCCGGCAAGGACAATGATCAGCGGGTGCGGCCCGAGCAGCCAGACCCGATCGACGGCGCCCACCGTGTGCCACCCGGTCACCAGTGAGCGGAACATCCCCGCGACCGCACTGAATGAAGCGAGCGACTGATACCAGGGCAGATCGATGAACTCGAACTCCGGACCGAGCTCATACGCGGCGTGGATCGGCGCGTCGGGTCGAACGCGGCCGAGGATCGCGAAGTTGCCTCCTGCCCGTCTGGCGACCTCGTTCAAAAACAGGGAGAACGCCCGCTCGGAATGGATGCGGCCGCCAACGCGCTGGTAGGGGTAGTCGGTGTAGACGAGCGTCCGCAAGGCGCGTGAACTGTGCCAGCTATCGCGGCCGAACCGATAACAGCGCCCGTTCACGGCGTCCGCTGGTGCGCTGAGACGACTTCCGCTGCTGTAACAATCTCGCGGTGAGCGCCGACCGCCCTCAGATCGACACGGACTGGCTGCACCCGCCCGAAGAACAGGAGGGCCTGAGCCGCTTCGTCCAGACGCTGCGCGAGCGCAGCAGGCTGATCATCGCGATCGTCGCGGCCACGACGCTGGTCGCGATTCTCTACGTCGCGACGGCAACTGAGATCTACGAGGCCGAGGCGGACGTCCTCGTCACCCCGATCGCCGGCGAGCAGTCGTCCGCCTATGTGATCGCAGGCCTACCGCAGCAATCGGCCGACCCAACCCGCGACGTTGAGACGGCCGCGCGCCTGGTCACCACACTCGATGTCGCGACGCGCGTTCAGGACAAGCTGGGCACGGATCAGACGCCTCAGTCGTTGCTCGCCAACGTCACCGCCCAGCCCATCGCTCAGAGCAACCTGATCGCGATCACCGCACGTGCTTCAGCGCCCGAGGAGGCGCGCGACATCGCCGACACCTTCGCCGACCAGGCCGTCCAGGAGCGCACCGAGCGGATGCGAGCTCAGATCGACGACAGGTTGCCGGCGCTCGAGGCGAATCTCGCTGCCGGCGAGGGCGGCAGCGAACTCGAAAATTTGATCGGCCAGCTCGGGGCACTGCGCCAGGGCGACGACCCGACCATCTCCGTAGAGACACAGGCCGACCTGCCCGAGTCTCCGGTTGCCCCCCGCCCGCTTCTCAGCGTTGCCGGCGGCATCCTCGCCGGGCTCATTCTCGGGGTGGCCGTCGCGTTCGCCTCGCGCGTGCTCGACCCGCGCCTGCGCCGCGAAGAGCAGCTGCGCCAGCTCTACCGGCTCCCGATTCTCGCCCGCATCCCGAAGGAGACCTCCCGCCGGGGCGATCAGCCACTCGGGCCGCGGACGCTGTCGGTTTCCAGCCAGGAGGCCTATAGAGCCTTACGAGCCACCCTCGCGGCCCATCGACGCGGAAGCGGCAGCCGTGTGCTGCTCGTCACCGGTCCGGCACCCTCCGAGGGCAAGACAACCACGGCGATCAACCTCGCGACCTCCCTGATCGCGGCCGGTAACCGCGTGATCGTGATCGAGGGCGACCTCCGCCGCCCGGCGATTGGCAAGGCCTTCGGGGCCACCCCGCGCCGGGGCGTCGTCAGCGTCTTGCTCGAAAGCGTCGACATCCGTGACGCGCTCATCACCGATACCGCCTACGGCGAGAACCTCGGACTGCTGCTGGCCGACTACGAGGGCGGCTGGGTGACCGAGCTCTTCGCACTCGGCGCAGCCGAGCGGCTGATTCAGGAGGCTCGCGAGCTCGCCGACTACGTGATCATCGACTCGCCGCCGCTGACGGAGGTCGTTGACGCTCTGCCGCTCGCTCGCCTCGCCGACGATGTCCTCATCGTTACGCGCCTCGGCAACAGCCGGCTGTCGGCGATCAGCCGGCTTGGAGAGCTTCTGGCCGAGAACAACATCAAGCCCGTCGGCTTCGCGGTGGTCGGCGTCCCCCGCCCGTCGAAGACGAGCTACTACTACGCCGAGCGGTCCCCACTGTTCGAAGAGCGCGGGCTCGAGAACGGTCCAGCCCGCACCGTCTCCTAGCGCCCAATGACGCTCGCGCCGCCCGACCTGAGTCGGTGGCTAGGCGGCCTCGCCGTCGGCTCGCTGACGATCGCGATCGGCCTGATTGCCGGGATCGACCCGAAGCTCGCTATCGCAGCCTCGTTCGGGATCGCGTTCATGATCATCGTCATCGCCGACCTCCTGGTCGGGCTGATGCTCTTCGTCTTCCTCGCGTTCCTGGAGATCGTCCCGTTCGGCGCCGCCAGCGTGGGTTTCAGCAAGGTGCTCGGCGGCCTCCTGTTCGTCTCCTGGGCGCTCGTGATGACGTCGACGCGGCGGGTGCCGATCGCCAACGAATACACGCGGACGATCGCCTTCATCCTGGGCGGCTTCTTGGGCTGGACGTTGCTGAGCACGATCTGGGCCACGGTCCCGGGCGACGCGCTCTCAACCGTCCAGCGCTACCTGCTCAACGCCGGGTTCTTCGTCATCGTCGCGACCACGATCCGAAGTCGGCGCGACGCGGCGCTGCTGATGGGCGCGTTTGCCGCCGGAGCGTTCATCGCCGCGATCTACGGCCTGCTCAGTCCTGGGCGGTTCGAGTCGGAGTTCGGACGCCTCGAGAGCGCCGCGCTGGACCCGAACGAGCTCTCGGCGGTGCTCGTTCCCGCCGTGGCGCTGTGCATGTTCACCGCGCTGGGCCTGCGCCGACCGCTCCTTCAGCTCGGGGCGCTGCTCGTGGGCTCGGTCTGCGGCCTCACGATCTTGATGACGGTCTCGCGCGGCGGGCTCATCGCCCTCTTCGTGATGCTCATCGTCGCCGTGATCGCCGGGGGGCGCTGGCGGCCACAGATGCTGCTGGTCGCGGCGACGGTCGCGGCCGGCGGGTTCATTTACTTCTCAGCGTTCGCACCCCCGAGCGCGGTCGAGCACCTCGAGTCGACGACGCAGGGCGACGCCCGCTTCGCCGAGGGCCGCTACACGATCTGGCAGATCGCCTGGCGCATGGCCGAGGACAATCCGCTCCTGGGCGTCGGCGGGGGCAACTTCGCCATCGAATCGCGCAACTACCTGCTCGAGCCGGGCGCCGCGCCGCGCAGCGACCTGATCATCGATCGCAACATCGTCGTCCACAACACCTATCTCGAGACCGCCGTCGAGTACGGGATCATCGGCGTCAGCCTCTTCCTCGGGCTGATCGCCGCCTGCCTCGCCGCGCTGATCAAGTCGGTGCGCACGTTTAAGCGCGCGGGCGATCGTGAGATGGAGTTGCTTGCGCGAGCTCTGATCGCCGCGATCTCGGGCATTCTCGTGGCCGACATCTTTATCTCCGAGCAGTTCAGCAAGGCGCTGTGGCTGCTCTTGGCAATGGGCCCGGCAATGCTCAGCGTCAGCCGCCATCCCGTGCAACGCCACTAGCATCCACTACAGCCGTGGCCTTGGTTTGCCGAAGCTATTACGGCAGCCTGAACGAGACCCCGCGAGGAGCCAATGAGCAATTTCATCGAAGTGGATTACGACGTGATGCAGACGAAGTTCGGACGCGACGCGTTCGCCGTTCGCCACAACCTCTCCGATCACCCGCTGCTTCAGATCGAGCGTCTCGCCCAGCTCGCCGACAGCCTGCCGGCCGACCAGTACGAGCACACGGATTCCGACGCGCCGTCGATCCTTCCCGACGGTGGCGTTCAGGATGCGACGCTGACCGCCGGCGACGTCATCCGCGGGATCGAGACCAACGGCAAGTGGATGGTGATGAAGCGAGTCCACACCGATCCCGAGTACGCCGAGATGACCGAGCAGATCCTGTCCGAGATTCATTCCGATCAGATCGATCTCGAGGGAGGCCGGATCTCAAGCGAGTGCTACATCCTGATCTCGTCGGCGCACTCCAACGTCCCGTCGCACTTCGATCCCGAGCACAACATGCTCTTCCAGATCCACGGAACCAAGGAGATCACGATCGGGAAGTTCAAGGATCCCGAGACCGAGCGCGTCGAGGCCGAGCGCTACTACGGCGGCGGGCACCGCAACATCAACGAGATGCCGTTCAACGCCGAGACGTTCCATATGGGACCCGGCGACGGCGTTCACATCCCGCCGCAGGATCCGCACGCGATCACCAACGGCGACAGTTACTCGATCTCCCTCTCGACATCCTTCTATACGAAGCGAAGCGCCGAGGTCGTCGATGTCTATGCGATGAACTCGCGGCTACGCAAGCTCCACCTCTCGCCAAAGGCACCCGGCGAAAGCGATGTCGCCGACCGGGTCAAGGTCGGCGCTTGGCGGACGATGCGAGCCGGGCGCAATGTCGTGCGCCGGGTCGGCAGCCGCGCGTAACCCGCGCGTCCTAGCCCCGCCGCCCGGTCGGAAGCAGGCGTGCGGCCCGTTTGAGGGCGGCGCCGATGTGAGGTCGGTCGGCGAGCCCACGCGCCCGTTTGCGCGCGGCCGCCTCCGCACCCACGAGTAGACGGGCGCGGCTCAGTGATGGCACGAGCGTGACCGTGTGGACCTGTCGGGTCGCTGCAGCGAAACGCTGTTTGTAGTCCTCTTCACCGAGGAGCATGTCGACCTCGACCGCGTTCTCCTCGAACCCCGCGCGGACGGTGGTGACCAAGAGGAGCATCCCGACGCTGTAGCGCGCCCATTCAGGGTCGAAGCCGCTCTGATAGATCCCGTAGGAGCCACCGATGTGCCAGCCGAGGAAGGCCGCCACGGGCGTGCCTTCGACCTCGAGCAGGCGCAGGCGCAGCCAGCCAGCGTCGCTTGCGGCGCCGGCGAACGCTCGCAGGACCTCGCGATCGGACCCCGCTGCGATAGAGGAGTCCTCGGCATGGCGCAGATCGTGCAGGCGATAGAGCGTGTCGAGGTCGGTCTCGAGCTCCGACGGGCCGTTCGACTCGCGTACCGCGAACTCGTGCTCCTTGGCGAGCGTCTTCTCGAGCCCGCGGACAACGCGCTGGCGAAACTTCGACGATCGGGTCGCCAGATAACCCTCCCAGTCGGTCTCGCCCGCCGGGATGTAGAGCAGATCGGCGGGACTCTGGACGATCCTGGTGGTTCCTCGCCGGCCGGCGACGCCGACCCGGTCGGACCAATCGCTGTCGGCGTCAATTCGATGCAGGATCGTCATTGCCGGACGCAGGTCGCTTGCCACGATCGCCGCCAGGCCGGCGGTCGCCACCTCGGCCTCATCGCCCGGCATGCAGACAGGACCGAATCGATCGCCGAGAGCAGCGCCCGCGAAACGCACAGTGCCCCGCCGTGGACGGTCAACGGCCATCGGCATCACCCCCGCCAGCGAGCCGTCGTCACGGTGCACGGCGGCAATCGCGAGCTGCTGGGTCGTCTGTTCGGCCCATGCACGAACCCACTGCGGGCTGGTGAAGGCATTGCCCCGCGCGATCGTGAGCTCGGTCCATTGCGACTCAATCGCATCGATGCCCGCGAGGTCGTGAATCAGCGCCGTCCTCAAAGCAGGCCCTTTCGGTGAGCCAGTTCCAGATAGAGCGTCTCAATGGCCCGCGTGGTCGCGTCGATCGAGTAGAGCTCTCGGCGGCGCAGGCGTCCGGCCTCCCCCATCTCGCGAGCGCGCGCGGAGTCGGCGAGGATGGCCGCGAGGGCGCTCGCAAGCTGGTCCGGGCTGCGCGGGTCGATGAGCATGCCCGTCTCGCCATCGACGACGATGTCGGGCACGCCACCAACCCGTGTGGCGACCACGGGCTTCGCAGCCTCCATGTACTCCATGACCGAGAGCGGGCTGCCCTCGCGGTCGGAGTTCAAGAAAGCGACGTCAACCGCGCTGATGATGTCGAAGACGTCCTTTCGAAAGCCGAGCAGATATACGGTCTCCTCGAGCCCGAGATCGCGAATTTGCTGTTCGAGCGGCGCCCTGCCGGTGGTCGTGTCGCTCTCCTCCCCACCGATGATGAGGACGCCAACGTCGGGGATCTCGCGCCGCAGGAGCGCCGCCGCGTCGATCACGCTCTCATAGGCCTTCTCGGGGCGCAGCGTGCCCACGGCCGCGGCGAGCGGTCTATCGGCAGCGAAACCCAGCTCGGCCCGCACCTCGGCCGCCCGACGTGGCGGCTTCGGATCGGGGATGCCGTTCTGGATGAACCTCACCGTCTCGGGAGAGATCCTCTCGATCTCGATCATCCGACGGCGATCAGCCTCCGACACGGCAACGAAGGCGTCGGCGCGACGGCCGATCAAAAAGCGATCGATCGCCCTGCGCCGTGGCTGCCCCTCAAACGACCAGCTGTGCTCGTGGGCGACAAAAACCGGAACCGGCACGCGCGGCGCGATCATTGCGCCCCAGAAGTTGGAGCCAATCTTGTGGGTGTGGAGGACGTCGATCCGGCGCCGGCGCATCTCCGTGACGAGACCCCGCCATGAGCCCAGGTCCAGCTTCCCGGTGCGCTCGATCCCGAGGAACTCAGTCTGGGTCGCAGCCAGTTCGTCGAGAACCCACTGGTCGTCGGCCGAGGGTCGGTGGCGAGTGACGCAGAAGACCGATTCGAAACGCTCGCGGTCGAGGCGTTGAGCGACCTCGCGCGCAAACGCCTCGGCACCTCCGTGGCCACCGATTCGGTCCGACATCGTCAGGACGCGGAGCTTGCGCTCGCGTGCATCGAGCGACGGTTTTGTAGCTTGGCTTGTGATGGAGGGCACCGACAACGATCCCGACGCCGGAGCTCAACGTCCCGCTCTCGACCGGTTGCGGCGATTCTGGCAGGTGCACCCGGGGGCACCGAACGTGCTCAGCACGGCCGGTTCGTTTTCGCCACCTGTCGGCTCACGGATCGATGCCGAGTCCGTCAGCGGCTACTACATCGACTTCTCGTCGAAGGCCGACTCGACCGAGTGGCCGCCGGACTGGCTTCCCCCTCCCGAGCAGCGCATCCACGTCGCCTCGACCCAGCTTGCCCTGGGGTGCATCGAGCGCCACCTCAACGGCGACGGCGACGAGTGGCTTCAGCTCGCGCTCACCATCGCGAACGAGCTCATCGACGAGCAGGGCTCCGACGGCGGCTGGCCGCATCGCATCGCGATGCCCCACAGCTACTGGCTGCGACCGCCCTGGCTCTCGGCGATGGCCCAGGGCGAGGGCGCGAGCGTCTTCGTTCGCCTGCACGCGCTAACGGGTGACGACCGCTACGCCGAGGCAGCGCTGGCGGCGCTGAAGCCGATGGCCATTGCGACGCGCGAGGGCGGCGTCGCGACCGAGCTCGGCGGCGGCTTCTTCTTGGAGGAGTATCCGACGAACCCGGCCTCCTACGTGCTCAACGGCGCCTTTTTCGCCCTCTGGGGACTGCGCGACGTCGGTCTCGGCCTGGGCGATCAGGACGCGATGGATCTCTACGACCAGGGGCTCGAAACGCTCGCGCAGGAGATCGAGCGCTTCGACACGGGCTCGTGGTCGCTGTACGACCTTTTTCCGCACCCGATCCCGAACGTCGCCAGCGGCGCCTACCACCAGCTGCACATCACCCAGCTAGAGGCGATGGAGGTCGTCAGCCCTCGCCCCGAGCTGATCGCGGCCGCCGAGCGCTTCCGCGGCTACCAGCAGTCGCGAGCGGCGCAGGCACGCGCGACGGCGAGCAAGGTCGCGTTTCGTCTCGTCGTGCCGCGCAGCACCAAGGTTGCCGAGCGGCTGCCGTGGCGCCATCGGCCCGATCACGGCGAGGTTCTGGTGCTCTGCTATCACGCGGTCAGCGACGAGTGGCCATCGCGGCTCGCGGTTACGTGCGAACAGCTTGAATCGCACGTCGGCCGGCTCATCAAGCGTGGCTATGAGGGCGTGACGTTCAGCGACGCGGTGCTGGGTGACCCGGAGGGCAAGCGCGTGGCGGTGACCTTTGACGACGGCTACGAGTCGATGCTGACCGCCGCAGCGCCCGTCCTCGCAAACCTCGGGGTTCCCGCGACCGTCTTCGTCCCCACCGACTTCCCCGACGCGAAGCCGCTCTCTTGGACCGGCATCTCAGAATGGGCCGGCGGACCACACGCACGCGAGCTGGATGCGCTTACGTGGGATCAGATCCGTGAGCTCGAGAGGGCCGGCTGGGAGATCGGCTCGCACACGTGCTCCCACCCCCGCCTCCCAACGCTTGACGACGAGGCGTTGTCCGCCGAGCTGGTCGACTCGCGGGCTGTTCTCGAGCGCGAGCTCGGCCACCCGGTTCGCTCGATCGCCTACCCGTACGGCGCCGTCGACGAGCGTGTGATCCTCGCAACGCGCGATGCCGGCTATCTCACCGGCGCCTCGCTGCCCACGCGCTTCGAGACGCCTCGGGCACTCTCGTGGCCTCGCGTCGGCATCTACCGTGCGGACAACGACCGCGCGTTCGCTCTCAAGTCGTCGCGATCGCTGCGGTGGATTCGCCAGACCGGAGCCTGGACCCTTGCCGAGCACGCGAGCCGAGCGCGAAACGCCGCCTCGGCTCGGCTCATCAGCTGAGCGCGATCAGCCCTTGCGCTTTGCGTTGACCGCGGCGACCTTGACCGCGTTCGAGTCCAGAGCGCCCTCGGCGCGGGCCTTGAAGCGGGTGGTCTTTGCGATGCGAAGGCGAGTGACGAAGCGCTGGCCGCGAACGTGGCCCTTGCCGGCCCTGACCCACGGTCGGCCCTTGCGCTTGAGAAGGATCGAGACCTCGCCGGTGACCGTCGTGGGCACGCTTCCGGTGAGGGTGGCACGGCCGCCCTCGGGGACGCGGGTCGTTGTCGTCTCGAGCGAGATCGGAAGCGCAACGCTCGGGTCGCCGTCGAGGACGCCGGCGCAGGGGCTGCCGGGCTTCAGCGTGTAGTCGTGAGCCGCCGCGTTGACGTACCCGGGGTCGGCGACGATGTTGTGCTCGGCGGTGAAACCGACCAGTTGTGACTGGATGCCGCTGCCGTCCCTCTCGGCGTACCAACCCTCTGCGCCGAAGACGCAGTTGTTGCGAACGACGTTGTCCTGCGGAAGCCGCATGTCGTCGGGCCAGTAGCCCTCGACGTTGTGGCGGACGTGCGAGTTGGTGATGATGTTGTTCTCGACGACCGTGTGGTTGGTCGAGAGGCCCTCGTAGCCGCCGAAGAGGATTCCCTGGCCGTTGCCGTCGATGACGTTGCCGTAGACGTGGGTGCCCTGCGCGTCGGGCCAGAGCTGGATGCCACGGTCGGCGTTGTCGTAGATGACGTTGTCGCGAATGATCAGATCACGCGACTCGGCGATGTAGATGCCGTGGTCGTGGTTGGGAGCGTTTCCTCCGCAGTTGTGGATCTCGTTGCCCTCGATGATCACGTCGGCGGGCGCGGGAGCGTCGTAGTAGCGGGCGAGATGGATGCAGTTGGTGGTGTCGTGGTTGAAGATGTCGTTGCCGCGAATGATCGCGTCGTCCGCATAGACGAGCGGGCTGAAGTTGTCGTCCGGGTTCAACCCGTTGAGGTCGAGGTTCTCGAGGACCGTCCCCGTGGCCGTGCGCTCGATGCGAACCTGGCCCTTGAGCGTGGCGCGCTCGTCGGGGAAGGAGGTCACCGTCGCCTGGGCGGCGCGGATGTTGAGCTCGGAGAAGCCGTAGGTACCTGTGCGAAAGCAGCCCGTCTCTCCGTCCGCGAGGGCCTCGGCGAGGCGACCTGCGCTGCGCACCGGCTGCTCGACCGTTCCGGCGGCGGAGTCGTTGCCGTTCGGCGCTGCGACGACGTCGCAGGTGGCGGGCGCCGATGCGGCCGCGGTGTCCTGCGCGGAGGCCGCGCTTGGAATCGAGAGGGCGAGGATCAAGGCGGGGAGAAGAATTGTGTTCCGGTGCTTCACAGTCCTCTGGATCGGCGCAGGCCCGCAGAACCCCACTGAACGCCGGTTTTTTGGACGTTCGTCCAGATGGCTTGTCAAATCGCGGAGAAGTGCTAACCGGCGTGCCTGGACGGGGCGTGTGCTTGAGCGGCCGACCCCGCAACTAGCATCGAAGCTGCGTGGCAGCCGGCGACGAAGACGCACCCCGCGATCTCACGTCGACCGTGGTTCGTGGCGTCAGCTTCGCCGCTGGCGGCTTTATCGCCGCGCAGATCCTCAACCTTGCCTTCTACATAGCCCTGGCGAGGCTTCTGGAGCCCACCGACTTCGGCGAGTTCGCCGCGGCGACCGTCCTCATCGGCTTCACGCTGCTGCTGACGGAGTCGGGGATGGCTTCGGCTGTCATCCAACGCCGCACTCAGGTCGAGGCGGCCGCGTCCACGGCCGCCTTTGCCACGATCGTCGCCGGTGTCCTCTTCAGCCTGCTGGCGCTGGCGACGTCGCCCCTCGTCGGCGCTTTCTTCGACAGCTCGACCGTGACCGCTCTTGCGGCCGCCTCCTCCGGAACGATCTTCCTGCGCACCCTCGGCTCCGTACCGGACGCCCTGCTTCAGCGTCGCTTCTCGTTCTTGCGGCGCCTGGTGATCGAGCCAGCAACCGTGATCGCTTTCGGTGTTGCGGCGGTGCTGGCGGCGACCGCGGATCTCGGTCCCTGGGCGCTGGTGATCGGCCAGTACGCAGGCTTCACGATCGACGCGGGGCTCTCGTGGATCCTCGTGCGCTGGCGACCCTCGCCGAGCCTCGCGTCGTTTGCGATGTGGCGCGAGCTCGTGGGCTACGGCCGCCATGTGCTCGTGGCCACGGCGATCCTGCACGCGGGTGAACAGGCGAGCACGCTGATCGTTGGTCGTGCGCTTGGCAGCGGTCCACTCGGACAGTTCCGCTACGCGCTGCGCGTCGCCTCGATGCCGTACGCGCTGCTGCTCGCCGGCGCCTCGTATGTCCTCTTCCCCGCCTTTGCGCGAATCGCCGAGGACCTCGAACGGCTGCGCGGCGCCTTCATGCGCTCGCTGCGCTGGACCTGTCTGCTGGCATTCCCCGCGGGGCTGGTCTTCGTCCCGCTCGGCGAGCCCCTCATGGTCACGGTCTTCGGCGAGGTCTGGCGACCGGCCGGTGAGGCGCTGATTGCCATGTGCCTCTTTCCGGCGGGCGGCATGCTCGCCTCGGTCGTCTCCGAAGCGCTCAAGGCGATCGGCGAGCCGCGCCTTCTCACCCGCATGCACACGATGACCTCGGGGGTGACGATCATCGTGATGGTGGCACTGATCCCCGCCGGTCTCACCGGCGTGGCAGCGGGACTGTCGGTCGGTGCAATGGCGGGTGGGATCTACGCCCTGGTGCTCGCCAGGGGTGCGCTCGACATCCCGCTGCGCACAATGCTCGCCGAGGTGGCACCGATCGCGGTCGCGGCGGCGCTTGCAGCACTCGCGATCGTCCCCCTGGAGCTGTGGGTGATCGACGCCGCCTCGCACGCGGTCGCGCTCGCCGTCGTGCTGCTCATCGCTGAGGCGTTTGCAGGAGCGGTGATCTACCTCGCGATCCTCGCGTTGCTTGCGCCGCCAGCGGCTCGCGAGCTGGCGGCGGGCGTTCGCCGTGCCACCGTCCGGCTGGCGCGATTTCGCGGTCCCGACCCCGACGCGCCCGAGCCCGAGCCTCTCGACGAGACCCTCGCGCCCTAGATTCCTGCGCCGATGCCCAAGCCCCGCTTTAGCGTCGTCATCCCCGCCTACAACGGTTCCGCGACGATCGCCGCCACGATCGAATCCGTCCTGGCTCAGAGCAGGGCCGACCTCCAACTCGTCGTCGTCGACGACGGATCAGGCGATGACACGGCTTCGGTGGTGAATGGCTTCCGGGCGGACCCCCGCGTTGAGCTCATCGAACAGGCAAATCAGGGAACCGCTGCGGCTCGCAACACCGGGATCGCCGCGGCGCAGGGTGAGTACATCGCGTTCTTGGACAACGATGACCTCTGGATGCCCGACTACCTCGAGGAGGCCGAGAAGGCCCTTGACGCCGACGCAAGTGCGGGCTTTGCATACTGCGACGCCTGGGGATTCGACGACGCCAGCCGCCGGTTCTTGCGCCGGACGGAGCTCGAGAGCCGGCCGGACGCTGGCGTCGGCGCCGGTGCGGATGCGACGCTCCAACAGCTGGTACGCGTCAACTTCGTGATGAGCTCGGTCTGCACGCGCGCCACCGTCCTGAGGGAGGTCGGCGGGTTCGATCCGGCGGTTCGCGGCACCGACGACTACGACCTCTGGCTGCGGATCATGCTCGCCGGTCATGGCGCCGTACGCGCAGGCGATCACCCCCTACTTCTGCAGCGGGGCCGACACGACTCCCAATCGGCCGATGAGTCGATGATGGACCGCAACCTCAGACTTGTCCTCGAGCGGGTCGCCGACAACCCGCATAGCTCCCCGGGGGTCGCGGCCGCGGCTCGAGAGCGCATCGCTGAGGTCGACCGCGCCCTGGCGCGACGCTCCGGCGCCGCGGAGCGCGCGGCCGCGCTCGCACGGCGGGTCCGCGACACCCTCCGCCCCGACCGCAGATGGCTTGAGCGCCCCCCGCCAGAGGTCGAGCGCGCGTTTCCGGATCTTGTTCGCGGCTAGTGCTCAGCGAGCGAGGATCTGGTCGTACAGGCCCATCACCCGCTCGGCCCAGCGACCGACGTCGCGTTCGGCCACCGCCCAATCGTGCGCCGCCTCAGCTTCCAGACCTCGGGCCCTAGCGTCTGCGGGCACAGCAGCCTCAAGCGCCCTGGCCAGGACATCGGCATCGATCGGCGCGAGGTGCATGCCGGGCGGCAGCGGGGATGAAACACGGTGGCCCGCGACATCGGTCGCGACGACCGCCAGCCCACACGAGAGCGCCTCGAGTACCGCGAATGGCATGCCCTCGGCGACGCTCGAGGCGAGCAGGGAATCGGCAGCGGCGTAGAGCGAGCGAACGTCGTCGGTTTGGGCCAGCGGTCGCAGCCTGTCACTGATTCCCAGCGCCGCGGCGTGGGCGCTGGCGCGGTCGCCGCCGCCGACGCTAAGGCCGATCCACGGGGGCTCATGGTTCAGTCGTGCGAGGGTCTCCACGAACAGCGGTCCGCCCTTGACCTCCCAGTCCCAGGCGAAATGAAGCAGCGCGCGCTCCTGCGGCGCAAGCCCGAGCGCGTCGCGAGCCCGAGCGCGCTCGTCCGCGCCCACGAGCCCGAACCGGGCCGTCTGGATGCCGTTTTCGATCACATGGACGCGCGCCTTCCTGGCGCCACGACGGCGAATCCCGGCCGCGGTGTCCTGACTGACGCAGACGATGTCGACCCCACGGCCGAGCACTCCGGCCTTGACGGCGGTCTTCAGCGTGGCGAGGGCCCCGCGAGGCAGATAGCTGTGTAGGTGCCACAGCGCCGAGGTCTGATCTCGCCGCGCGACAAGCGCTCGAGCCGGCAGGTCGAACGCGGTGAAGTGCGAGTGGATGATCAGCGGGCCGTCGATCGAGCGGGTCGTGGCCTCGAGCCAATCGACAAGCTCCCCTCGCCCCCACCCCGGCGCCAGCTCGACGGCGATCCCGTCGGCCTCGAGGTCGGCGTGCCAGGCGCGGTCCGACGCGATTGGGGTGAACGCGCAGCGAAACTCCCACCCTCGGGCGCGGGTCGCAGCCGCGGCCGCGCGAAGCATCGGCACGAACGAGCCCGAGTAGGGGCCGCCATAGTCGGCGACGTGAAAGACGGTCGGCGCGGTCATGAGTCCCGCGCGACCGAGGACAACACATCCTCGAGCCGTTCGATGGTGCGCTCGCGCAGGTAATCGCCCGCGAGCTGCGGTCCGGCGGCGATCAGACGGTCACGGAGCTCGGCGTCGTCGCGAACGCGGCGAATCGCCTCGGCGAGCGCGCCGGGATCACCGGGCTCGACGATGAGAGCTGCGTCCCGAGTCGCGGCGATCCGGGGCGCCTCACCTCGCGCCGCGAGAACCACCGGCCGCCCAAGCGCGCAACAGTCAAACAGCTTGGAGGGGACGAACTTGGCGAGCTCGGGCGCCTCGCCGAGGGAAACCAAGAGCGCGTCGGCGGCTCGCATCAGCCCCGCTGCCTCCTCCGGCTGCACCGGCTCGCGAAACTCAACCTGGCCCTCCGGCAACGCCGCCGCCAGCTCGCCCAGACGACCCCGTTGCGGCCCACCCCCCAGCAGGACGAGACGGAACTCATCCCCGAGCAGACGCTGCGCCTCGACCGCGTGCTCGAGCCCCTGGGCAATCCCGAGGTTGCCCGCGTAGACCCAGCAGAATTTGTCGTCGGGAAGGTCAGCAGCGACGCGATCAACCGGCTGGCGCCCGGCCTCGACCCAGCGCTCGGTGGTTCCGTTTGGGATCAGCTCGATCTGCTTCTCGGGCACATGGCCGGCGATCTGCTCGCGAAATGCCTCGGTGACGGTGACGATCGCCGCTGCGCTGCGATAGAGCCGCTGCTCCAGCCACTCAGCGCCGCGGATCGCCCGGTCGCCGCGAAGCTCGCCGAGTATCACCGCAGCCTCGGGCCAGAGGTCGCGCACGTCCATGACCCACGGCACCCGGTGGCGAGCGGCTGTGGCGGCAGCGGCGGCGGCGACCGGCAGCGGTGGCGAGGACGCGAGGATGACGTCGGGTCGGCGTGAGATGGAGCCGGCGGCAAGGGCCGCCGCCGCGTACGTCCCATAGAGCAGCAGCCGGTTGCGGGTTGTCTTCTCCGGCCGGGCATAGACGCGGACGTAGGTCGCGTCGTAGCCACCGACTCGACGCCGATCTCTCGCGCGACCGCCGTATCCCGGATAGATGATCCCGGTCGGGTGGTTCGGCACTTCGCAGATGACCTCGACCTCGTGTCCGAGCAGCGCGAGCCCCTCAGCGAACGCCTCGGCCCTCACCCGCGGCGCGGTCACCTCGGGGACGAAGTACTGGGTGAAGAAGAGAATCCGCATTGCGCCTACCTAACCCCGCACCGCGCGCTGGCCGGTGCGGTCCCGAACGATCACCTCGGCCCCGACGGCGACCTGCAGCTCGCCGTCGACCACCTCGGTTGCAGCGTGAGCTCTATAGAGCTCGACCAGCTCGGCCGCGCCGACCCAGCGAATCCCGCGGATTCGTGGCAGCCGGTGTGCGTCGCGCCGCGCGAGCAGGCGCGCATAGCCCGAAGCGTCGCGCAGGATCCGCGACTCCAGCCGGTCGTCCATCAGCCCCCCATGCAGGGCGAGCGTGGGCGGCACTCCGGCATTGGCGAGGCGAACCAGGGAGCCGTAATCGAGGCGGTGGACACCTCCGATTCCTCCGGGCCCGATCAACGTCTCACGCGGGTTGCCGTCGACGAGCAACGGCTCGGGAGCGGCCCTGTGCCAGGCGGGCAGTCCGCGTGCGGCAAGCGCACCCAGGGTGCCATCGCTGTAACCCCATGCGGGAGCCACGAACGTCGCTGGCTCACCGAGGTGCTCGCGCTGCCAGGCCATGGCGGCGTCGATGCGCTCGCCGGCAGCGGCCTCATCGAGCCTGGCGAACTCGCGCGGCTCGACCTTCTCGGGCGTCGTTCGCTGCGGGTCGTAGTGAAACCAGCCGTGGCCAATGGGCTCGAACACGCCATCTGCGCAGCCTTGACCGAGCTCGTGTATCGCGCGCGGCCACACCCGTTCCGCCGGGACGGGCTCCCCGTCCTCGAGCCCCCGGGCCGCAACGGCAATGCTCAGTCGCGCGCCCGCGCTGGCGTAGCTTCGCCGCAGTCGTCGGGCGCGCCGGGCGGCGACCGGATCACTCTTTGCGCGGCCCTCCAGCTGCATCTGGGCCGTGCTCGGAGCGTCGTCAAGTCGGAGGGCCCCAACCGGTGCCAGCTTCACCAGCGGGCGATCGAGAGCATCGACGAAGAGGTCCTCGATGGGCCCGAGTGCCCAGAACGCCCCCAGGCGCCCCCACCGCTCGACGAGGTCGGCTCCGACCGCGAGAACCCGCTCCTCGAGCATGACCGCGTGGCGCCCGAGGCGGCTCTCGACCACCGTCGACCCCCCGGCGAAGACCGTATGGCGGTCAAAGACCCTGGCGCCCGGAGCAAACCGCGCGACACCCGCGACCACCTGCCGCGCAGGCAATCCGCTTGCTGCCGGTCCCTCGCCAGGGGCGATTAGGACTGCCGCCCGCGCCCTGCGGTCACGTACGGCTGCTCTCAGCTCCGCCGCCTCGTCCGCATCGCCGACGACGACGGCGCCGGGCCTCGGGCTGTCGGCGACGGGTCCCAGCCTCCACAACCAGGCGAGCGCCTCGGCGACTCGTCGCGCGCTCGTTCCGGGCGCGGATGCGATCGCGGGCTCGGGGCCCGCTATGACGACTCCAGGCCGCCGCTTGGTTCGGTGGTCGTACCCGGTTGCGTGGTCGTCGTCGACGGCTCTGTGGTCGTTGTCGTTGACGGCTGCGTCGTGGTCGTCGTGGTCGTCGTCGGCTCAGTCGTCGTTGAGGATGTCGAAGTCGTCGTCGAGGAGGTAGTCGACGTCGTGGTCGACGTCGAGCTCGTCTCGGTTGACGTCGAGCTTGACGTCTCGTCGCCCCCGTCACCGGCGACAACCGCCAGCGCAATGCCAAGTCCGATCACGGCGGCGATCAGGATCACGATGGCCGCTTTCATTCCCCCGGTCATGCCTGAACGAGGGGGCTCCTCGTCGTAACCGGAGTTTCGGCGCGGCTCGCGCGGAAGGTCCATCCGCCTGGTCGGATCGTCGTGCACGGCGCCAGTCTATTCCCGGGTGCGGCGCCACCCGTTCCTATACTCACCCGCCCCATGAAGATGATCCTGCTCGAGTTCAACGAGCTCTCGCCGGTGCTGATGGAGAAGTTCATCGCCGCGGGCAAGCTCCCCAATTTCAAGCGCTTTCACGACGAGTCGCAGGTCTTCACGACCGAGGCCGACGCGCCCGCGCCCGATCTCGAGCCATGGATTCAGTGGGTCACCGTGCACTCCGGGATCCCCTACGAACAACACCAGGTCCACCACCTCGGCGACGGTCACAAGCTCGAGGTCCCGAACATCTGGGACCGCCTCTCGGCCGCCGGCAAATCGGTCTGGGTCTGCGGCTCGATGAACGTCGACTACGAGGCGCCGATCAACGGCTGGGTTCTGCCCGACCCCTGGGTCCGGCGCGCGGCCCCGACGCCCTCAGAGCTCGAGCCCTACTACAAGTTCGTGTCCGCAAACGTGCAGGAGCACACCAGCGGCAACGTGGCCCTGACCCGATCCGATCAGATCGCGTTCCTTCGCTTCATGGCCACGCACGGACTGCGCCCGAAGACGGTCGCATCGATCCTGGGTCAGCTCGCAGGCGAGCGACGCGCCGACATCGGCTGGAAGCGCGCGGTGATCCTTGACCGCCTGCAGTCCGACGTTTTTCGCAGCCACTACAAGTCGGCCCGTCCCGACTTCTCGACGCTGTTTTTGAACAGCACCGCTCACTACCAGCACCTGTACTGGCGCAACATGGAGCCAGAGCACTTCAAGGTCAAGCCGGAGGCCGACGAGCAGGAGGTCTACCAGGAGGCGATCCTCTACGGCTACCAGCAGATGGACCGCCTGATCGGCGAGCTGGTCGAGCTGGCCGGCGCTGAGGCCACACTCGTCTTGGTGACGGCTCTAAGCCAGCAGCCAAGCCTCAAATACGAGGACATCGGCGGCAAGAACCTCTACCGACCCAACAACTTCCAGCGCCTGCTCGACGAGGCCGGAATCACGGACCGCGCCGATGTGACCCCTGTGATGGCGGAGGAGTTCAACATCGACTTCGACACCGAGGAGGCGGCGATCGAGGGCAAGACGAAGCTCGAGGCGCTTCGCGTCCGCGGCGAGGTGGCGATGGCTGCCAAGCGCACGGGCAACGGCCTGCGCTGCCAGTGCATGATCTGGACGCAGCTGCCCGACGACGCAAGACTCGAGGTGGAGGGCAGCGACCACTCGGTCGGGTTCTTCGAGATCTTCTATCGCCTGGATCTGCTCAAGAGCGGCCAGCACCACCCCGACGGCCTCTTCTGGGTGCGCCATCCCTCGCGCAGCCACCACGTCCACGAGGGCCGAGCCCAGCTCATGTCGGTCGCGCCGACGATCCTCGAGGCCTACGGCGTTGAGATCCCGGCGGAGCTCAAGAGCGCGCCCCTGCCGATCGCCGCCTGAGCGCGCCTACGCAGCGATCGCTTCGGCGAGCAGCTCGAGCGCGCGATCGACGTCGGTCTCATCGATCACCAGCGGCGGCAACAGCCGCAGCATCCGCTCGCCCGGCACGTTGATAATCAGGCCGGCGTCGAGCGCCCGAGCCGAAACGTCGGCGGCGTCGTGACCCTCCTCGAGCGTCAGCCCGACCATCAGACCCCGCCCGCGCACCTCGCCAACGGCGTCGATTGCCTCGAGGCCGCCTCGCAACCGCGTCCCAAGCTCGCCGACCCGAGCGAGCAGGTCCGAGTCGTCGATCACGTCAAGCGTCGCGAGAGCCGCGGCCGCGGTGATCGGCGCGCCTGCAAAGGTCGAGCCATGGTCACCGCGCGTGAGAATCTCGGAGAGCTGCGGCGATGTCACCACGGCGCCCACGGGCAGCCCGCCGCCCAGCGCCTTTGCAGCTGTCATCACATCGGGCTGAACCGGCAGCTGCTGGTGCGCCCAGAGCGTGCCGGTCCTCCCCATCCCGCACTGAACCTCGTCGAAGATCAGAGCTGCGCCGACAGCGTCACAGGCCTCGCGGGCGGCGATGAGCACCTCGTCGGCGATCGGAAAGATCCCAGCCTCGCCCTGGATCGGCTCGACGATCACCGCCGCCGTCTTCTCGCCGACGGCGTCGCGCAGCGCCTCGGCGTCGTCGCGCGGCACGGCCACGAAGCCCTGCGGTAGCGGTCCGAAGAGGTCGTCGCGGGCCAGCCTCGGCGTCGCTGCGAGGGCTCCAATCGTGCGACCGTGAAAGCCGCCGTCGAGGCTGACGATCTCGGGCCGATCAATTCCCGCCTGGTGCGCGCGCTTGCGCACGAGCTTGATGGCGCACTCGCTCGCCTCGGCTCCGGAGTTGCAAAGAAAGACCCGGCCCCCGAGGCTCGAATCGGCGAGCCGCGCCGCGAGCCGCATGGCGGGCTCGCTGTAAAAGAGGTTCGAGGACCCCGCCAGCCGGCTCGCCTGCTCGGTGATCGCGGCAACGATCTGCGGGTGGCAATGCCCCGCGTTGTGCACGGAGAGCCCGGCGAAGAAGTCGAGGTACTCCCTGCCATCGACGTCCCACAGCCGCGCGCCCTCACCCCGGACGAACTCCACCGGCGCCCGGGCGTAGGTGTCCATCACGTAGCGCTCTTCAAGCGCCCTCAGCTCGGCGACAGTCGCGCTCACGCGGGCGTAACCATCGTCCCGATCCCGGCGTCCGTGAAGAGCTCGAGCAGGAGGCTGTGCGGGCGGCGGCCGTCGATGATGTGCGCCGACCCGGCGCCGCCGTGTACGGCCTTTACGCATGCGGTGAGCTTCGGCCGCATCCCGCCCGAGATCCCAGCAAGCGCCGCCTCGACCTCGTCGACGGTGGCACGCGAGGTCAGCGACTTCTCATCGGCCGGATCGGCGAGCCAGCCGGCGACGTCGGTGAGAAAGATCGCCTTGTAGGCGCCGAGGGCGGCGGCTACCTCGCCTGCAGCCGTATCGGCGTTGACGTTGTAGGAGTTGCCCTCCGCGTCGACGCCGACCGAGGCGATCACGGGGATGTAGTCCTCGGCGATGTGATTGAGGACGTCGACCTGCACGCGCGCGATGTCGCCGACAAATCCAAGCTCGTCGGCCTTCGCGTGCGGGCGGACGTGGAAGAGGTCCCCGTCCTCACCCGACAATCCCACGGCCGGCTGCCCGTGGCGATTGAGGCGCATGACGATGTCGGAGTTGACCTTGCCGAGCAACACCATCTTCGCGATCTCCACGGTCTCTGGATCGGAGACGCGAACGCCCTCAACAAACCGCACCTCCATACCCAGCCGCTCCATGTAGTGGGTGATGTCAGGGCCACCGCCGTGCACGATCACGGGGTTGAGGCCCACGTACTTGAGCAGGACGACGTCGGTGGCAAAGTCCTCGCGCAGCGTCTCGTCGCGCATTGCCGCCCCGCCGTACTTGATGACGACCGTCTTGCCGTGAAACTGCTTGATGTACGGCAGCGCCTCGAGAAGCGTCTGGATGTTGGTGCTCATGTCGTGTACTCCGCGTTGATTCGTACGTATTCGTAGTTGAGGTCCGAGAAGTAGAGGTGATGACCATGATCGCCGCGACCGAGGCGAACGGCGATCTCGGCCTCGGCATCGTCGGCGGCGAGGGCGTCCGCGTCGATCTCGGCGGGCCCGAGCTCCGCCAGCTCCTCGCCCGCCAGCGCCATCCCCGCGGCCTGGGCGATCCGCCCCCAGTTCGGATCGTGGCCGAAGAGCGCGGTCTTGACGAGCGGCGAGTTGGCGATCGCGCGAGCAACCCGTTCGGCCTCGTCGGGGCTCGCGGCCTCGGCGACCTCGATCCGCCCCACGCGTGTGGCGCCCTCGCCGTCGGCCACGATCTCCAGCGCGAGCTGTAACGCCACCGCGTCGAGCAGGCCCTCCGGAAGTTGCTTTCTGGCCGTGCCGGTCGCCTGGAGGAGGACGGTGTCGTTGGTCGACATCTGGCCGTCGACCGAGATCCGCTCGAACGACGCATCGACGGCGCGGCGCAGATCGCTATCGGGATCGGGGATCTCTGCGTCGGTCTGCACGAAGCAGAGCATGGTCGCGAAGCCCGGCTGCATCATTCCCGCGCCCTTGGCCTGGGCGGAGACGGTCACACCGCCAGCGCTCACAGTGCACGCCTTCGCGGTCTTGTCTGTGGTCATGATCGCCTCGGCGAAACTGCCTCCACCGGTGTCCGAGAGCGCTCGTGCGGCCTCCCCCGCTCCGGCAACGACGGCGTCGATCGCCAGAGGAACGCCGATCACGCCCGTTTCGGCCACCGCCACCTGGCGCGGATCGATGCCGATCGCCGCGGCAGCTGCATCGCGCATCGCCAGGGCGTCGGCGTAGCCCTGCTCGCCGGTGGCGGCATTGGCGTTGCCGGAATTCACCACGGCGGCGCGAACCGCAGCGCCGTCGCATTCGTCGCGACAGACCCGGATGGGGGCAGCCGCTGCAGCGTTACGCGTGAGCAGGAGCGCCGAGCGAACATCGGGCGCATCGCAGGCGACGATCCCGACGTCGGTTTGCCCGTCGCCCTTGAGTCCACATGCGACGCCCGCGGCGCGAAAGCCTGGCGCCAGCACCGAAGGATCGAGCTCCTGCACCCCGGCGGGCGGGGTCACCCAGCGGGATCGGAAAAAGGTCATCGCAGCCCAGCGTCCTCATCGAGACCCAGCATGAGGTTGAGGTTCTGGATCGCTTGCCCCGAAGCGCCCTTCCAGAGGTTGTCGATCGCCGCGAACACGACCGCGCGGCTCTCGCCGAGCGACGCTGCGTGGATTCGACAGTGGTTCGAGTCGCGCACGTCGCGAACGCCTGGCGGCGAGCCCACGACCTCGACGAACGGCTCGTCGGCGTAGCGCTCGGCGTAAAGGGCTGCAACATCTTCAACCGGCTCGGTGAGATCGACGTAACAGCTCGCAAGCAGGCCCTGATCGATTGGCAACAGGTGCGGGATGAACGTCAGCGGGATCGATTCGCCGGGGCCGCGCACCCCCGCCGACACCGTCGACGACGTGGCGCTGCGATGGAGGATGTCCAGCTCCTGCTGGATCTCCGGCAGGTGGCGGTGGCCCTCGATCGCGTAGGGCGTCAGGTTCTCGGTGAGGTTCACGAGCGAGAGGCGTTCGCCGCCATCTCGCCCGGCCCCCGAGACGCCGGACTTCGCATCGACGATCACCGAGCTGACCACCCCGCGCTCGGCAAGTGGCGCCAAGGCGAGCAGCGCGGCCGTCGGATAGCAGCCGGGATTGGCCACGAGATCGGCGGTCTTGATCAGGTCGCGGCGAAGTTCCGTGAGCCCGTAGACCGCGTTGTCGAGCAGCTCGGGCTCGCCGTGGGGTGCATACCAGCGCTCGTAGATCGCCGCGTCCACCAGGCGAAAATCGGCGGAGAGATCGACCACCGACAGTCCCAGCCCACGCATCTCGGCGACCACGGGCGCGGCGGCGGCGTGCGGATAGCAGACGATCGCGGCCTCGACGTCCTCGAGCTCTTGGAGGTTGAGCTCGGTGAGCTCGATCGGCGCCCGGTAGCGGGGGTAGAGCTCGTTTAGCCGCCTACCTGTCTCGCTTCGCGAGGTCGCGAACGCCAGCTCCAGATCCGGATGGCGCCAGACGAGCTCGGCGGCAAGCGCACCGGCGTATCCGGAGGCTCCGGCGACAACCACCCTGGTTGGTGTCCTCTCAGCCACGCAGCGACCCGCCCAGCTGCTCTGAAAGCGCGGACTCGATGCGCTCGCGGATGCCGCCAACCTCCTCGTCGGTGAGGGTGCGGTCGGCGGCCCGGAACTCGAGCCGCAGTGCGAGGCTCTTGTGCCCCTCGCCGACCTGATCGCCGTGGTAGAGGTCGAAGATGGTGATCGAGCGCAGCAACTCGCCGCCCGCTTCGGCGATCACCGCGCGTACCCGCGCCGCCTCGGTGCCCTCGGCAACGACCACGGCGATGTCCTGCTCGACGGCCGGATAGGTGATGACGTCCTCGTACTGCTCATTTGGCGTGGGTGACGCGTCGACGAGCGCAGCGAGGTCGATCTCGAAGCCGACCGCCGCGTCGAGATCCCATGCGCGTGCGACAAGCGGATGGATCTCCCCCACCCAACCCGCGGGGTTGCCAGCGACGAGCACCCGCCCGACCCGCCCAGGACTGAGGAAGGGCTCATCGCCCGGCTGCACCTCGACCTCGACTCCGAGCCCGGCCCCCACGCCCTCGAGAACCCCCTTGAGCGAGTAGAAGTCCGGTGGCTGCGGGTCGCCCCTCCACCCCGCTGCGGCCTGCGGGCCGGTTGTGAGGCACGCAAGCCGCCAGGGCTCGAAGGCCGGGGCTGAACGTCGGCCCGGGAAGCTGCTGGCAAGCGTGCCGGCGCCGAGCGTCTCTCCCTCGCGCAGATAGGCGCGCCCGGATTCATAGATCGCGACATCGCTGGCCCCGTGGGCGCGGTTGTAGCGCGCGACGTCGAGCAGGCCTCCGAGCAGCGTCGTGCGCAGCGCGGAGTGATCCCGCGAGAGCGGATTCGAGATCGCGATGGTCGCGGCGCGTGGATCGCCCGCCTCTATCCGCAGCCGTTTTGCCTGCCCGGGGTCGGTGAGGCTGAGCGTGACAACGCCGTCGAAGCCGAAGTCGCGCATGAGGTCCTCGGCGCGCCGGCGCAGGCGCTGTTCGCGGCTGAGCGCGCCACCACTACCGCCGCCGGAGGGCAGCGTCGCTGGCAGGTGATCGGCGTAGCCATGGATCCTCCCGACCTCCTCGATCAGATCGGCCTCGCGCGTGACGTCGTAGTGGCGATGAAACGGAACGGTGGCCTCGAGGTCCCCGCCGGTCATCTCGACACCGAACTCCAACCGGCGCAGATACTCGACCTGATCTTCGATCGGGATGGCGAGCCCGAGCAGTCGCTCCGCGCGTCCGTCACGCAGCCGGACGCGGTGGGCGTCGGGGATCTCCCCCGCGGCGTCGATCGTGCCCGGGACCAGGCGCGCACCGCAGAGTTCGACGAGCAACTTCGACGCAACCCGCTGGGCGCGCAGCGCCAGGTCGGGATGCAGCTGCTTTTCGTTTCGATTCGATGCGTCGGAGCGCAGGCCGAGCTTGCGGGAGGTGCGCAGGATGTTGACTCCGTTCCAGGTCGCGACCTCGAGCAGCACGCGGGTGGTGGTTTCGCTGACCTCTGAGACCTGGCCACCCATGATTCCGGCGATCCCGGTGGGCCCGTTGCGGTCGCACACCAGCACGGTGTCGGTATCGAAGGACCGCTCGTTTCCGTCGAGCGTGGTCATCTTCTCCCCGTCATGGGCCCGGCGGACGATTATCTCGCCGTCGGGAACCTTGTCGAGGTCGAAGGCGTGAAGCGGCTGAGCGGTCATCAGCATCACGTAGTTGGTGATGTCGACGACGTTGTTGATCGGCCGCATTCCCGCGGCCGTCAGCCTCGCCTTCAGCCACGGAGGCGACGGCCCGATCCGCACGTCGGTGAAGACGCGGGCGCTGAAGCGCGGGCAAAGATCAGGGACCTCGACGGTGACCGACGCGTAGTCCTCGACCGCTCCATCACCCGCGGCCTCGGCGTCGTCCTCCCAAGGCGCCGGCGCGAGCTCGGCGCCGGTCACCGCGTGCAGCTCGCGAGCGACCCCATAGACGCCGAAGCAGTCGACGCGGTTGGACGTCGGCTCGAGCTCGATCACCGGCTCCGCGACGGCGAGAACCTCGGAGAGCGGAGTACCCGGAGCCCATCCCCCCTCAGACCCGAGCACCCCCGGACGCGAAGCGGCGGTGGGAGGCGGTATCTCGAGGATGCCGTCGTGGTCCTCGCCGATTTCGAGCTCGCGCTCGCTGAGGATCATTCCGTTGGACTCGACGCCGCGCAGCTTGGCCTTCTTCAGCTTCTCGCCACCGGGCATTCGTGCACCGGGCGTAACGACCGCGACCGTCTGGCCCGCGGCGACGTTGGGCGCGCCACAGACGATCGTCTGCGGCGACTGGGCACCGATGTCGACCTCGCAGACACGAAGGCGGTCGGCGTTCGGGTGCGGCTCGGCACTGATCACGCGGCCGACAACGAAGCCCTCGTCGCTCGGCGCCCCGGCGTGGGAGATTCGCTCGAGCTCGATCGAGTGCATCGACAGGGTCGAGCCGATCGCCTCGGGCGAAAGGCCCGGGTCGCAGTAGGAGACAAGCCAGCTGTAGGGCACCCTCATCGGAACTGCCTCAGCACGCGGACGTCGTTCTCAAAGAACTTGCGCAGGTCCGGAACCGCGTGCTTGAGCATCGCGATCCGCTCGATCCCCATGCCGAAAGCGAACCCCTGAACCCGCTCGGGGTCATAGCCGTTTTCGCGCACGAAGCCGAAGACGTTGGGATCGACCATCCCCGATCCGAGGATCTCGATCCAGCCCACGCCCTTGCACAGCGGATCGCGGCTGCCATCGGGCAGCTCGCCGCTGCCTCCGCACCGAAAACACGAGACGTCCACCTCGACGCTGGGCTCGGTGAACGGAAAGAAGCCGGGCCGAAAGCGGGTCTCGCGCTCGGGTCCGAAGATCGCGCGAGCAACCTCATCGAGGGTTCCCTTGAGATCGGCGAGCGTGATGTCCTCGCCGATCGCGAGGCCCTCCACCTGGTGAAAGACCGGGCTGTGCGTGGCGTCGAACGGGTCGGAGCGATAGCAGCGGCCCGGGCAGACGATCATGATCGGCGGCTCCTGGCCCTCCATCGAGCGGACCTGCATCGGCGAGGTGTGGGTGCGCAACACGACGTCCTCCGGCCCCGGAGGCAGCGTTTCGATCCGCAGCTCGGGGCTGAGGGTCGAGGGATCGACGTAAAACGTGTCCTGCGCCATGCGCGCCGGGTGCCCCGGCGGGTGGTTGAGCGCGGTGAAGTTGTAGTAGTCGAGCTCGACCTCCGGCCCCTCCACCACCCGGTAGCCGAGACCGACGAACACGTCCTCGATCTCACGCTGGGTGCGGATCAGCAGGTTCTGCGCGGCGCGCCCGGCGACCGGGGCGCCGGGCATCGTCACGTCGATCGCGCCGGCAGCGAGCGAGCTCTCGAGCTCGGCCGCCTCAAGGTCGCTCTCCCGGTCGGCGAGCTCGGCCTCCAGCGCCTTGCGCGCAGCGTTGGCACCTGAGCCGACCGCGCCGCGCTCCTGCGCGGGCAGATCGGCAATCCCGCGCAGAATTGAGGTCAGCTCCGACTTGCGACCGAGATAGCGAACGCGCAGCTCCTCGAGGGCCGCGAGATCGCCGGCCGCGGCAATCGCCGCAGAGGCCTCGGTGCGCAGGCTGTCGATCCTTTCGGTGCTCATGCGGCCGACGATATCCGTCCCAGCGCGACAGCCACCGCTGCGGCCACGTTGAGTGATTCGACCCCATCGCGCAGCGGGATCGTCCAGAGCCGATCGCAACGCGCGATGAGCTCGTCCGAGAGTCCGGAACGCTCGCCACCGACCATCAGAGAACCCACCGGCTCGTCGTCGGGCGCCGCGCCGCCGTGAGCCACGAGGCCGACCACAGGGCCCGTCAGGTCGTCAGCCGTGCCCGGGGCCACGGGCAGCCGGAAGATTGACCCCATGCTCGCGCGCACGGCCTTGGACCCGTACGGGTCGGCGCATCCGTGACCGAGCACAACCGAGCCGCCGACGAGGGCGTCGGCCGTCCGGACGATCGCGCCGACGTTGCCGGGATCGCCGAGCTCGTGGAGATAGATCTGCGGGCCGGCGAACGCGGGCGGGTGCGGGCGGCGGTAGACCCCGATCACGCGCGTTCCCGAGCCGAGCGCCGAAACGGCGTCGAGCAGCTCCGGCTCCACATCGTCTCCTGCGCGCAGCACGAACTCCGCCGTCAAACCGGCGGCCTCGGCGGCACCAACGAGATCCTCGCCCTCAGCGACAAACAGGCCCTCGCGCTCGCGGTGCTTGCGCTCGGCGAGCTTGCGAATCAGCTTCAGCCTCTCGTTGTCCTTGCTGGTGATCATTCGTGTTGAGCCACAAAAAAGGGCGCCTCGCGGGGCGCCCGGTGAAGTCAGATGCGGCGGTCGTTCAGGCCGCCACGGCCTCCCGGGCTTGGTCGGTGAATCGGCGGAAAGCCTCAGGATCGCGCACGGCGATGTCGGCGAGCATCTTGCGGTTGACCTCGATCCCGGCCTCGGAGAGGCCGTGGATCAGCTGCGAGTAGCTCATGCCCTCGCGCCTGGCGGCGGCGTTGATGCGGATGATCCAGAGCTTGCGCATCTCGCGCTTTCGAACCCGCCGGTCGCGGTAGGCGTACTGCCCGGACCGCATGACCTGCTCGTTTGCGAAGCGGTAGCTGGAGTGCTTGCGCCCCCAGTAGCCCTTGGCCTGGTTGAGGACCTTCTTGCGACGGCGCTTGCGGGCGACGGCGTTCGTGGCGCGGCTCATCGGCTACTTGCTCCCGAGCAGCTTGTTGACCTTCTTGACGTCGCTCGGAGCGATGTCAACCGGCTTGGCCATGCGCCGCTTGCGCTTGGGCGACTTCTTCTCAAGGATGTGGCTCGAATACGCGCGCCGGCCACGGAGCTTGCCCGTGGCGGTCTTGCGAAAGCGCTTCTTAGCGCCGCTATGAGTCTTCATCTTGGGCACGGCAGCGGCTTATTGAAGCAGATGCGATCGCGGAAGCCGCAGGCCGAAGCGAAGGCCTGGGAGCTAACCCGCAGCCGCGGCTTCTTCGCCGCCGGTGTCCGCAGCCTCGGCCGCAGGGGCGTCTGCGGGGGCCTCAGCCGCGTCAGCAGATTCTTCGCCGCGCTCGCGCTGGCGCTCCTCGCGCGCCTTGGCCGCCACCGCGGTTGAGGGCGCGAGCATCATGTGCATGTTGCGGCCCTCCTGCTGGGGGCTCGACTCGACCACCGCGAGCTCGGCGACGTCCTCGAAAAGCCGCTCGAGCAGCGCCCGGCCGCGCTCGGGGTGCGCCTGCTCGCGACCGCGGAACATGATCGTCACCTTGACCTTGTCCTGGTGGCGGAGGAAACGCTCGACGTGGCCCTTCTTCGTGTTGTAGTCGTGGTCGGCGATCTTCGGGCGCAGCTTGATCTCGCGAACGTTGACCTGCTGTTGGTGCTTGCGAGCCGCCTTGGCCTTTTGCTCCTGCTCGTACTTGTACTTCGAGTAATCGAGCAGGCGGGCCACGGGCGGGCGCGACTCGGGGGCGACCTCGACCAGGTCGAGGTCACGGTCCTGAGCCATCGCCAAGGCCTCGTCGGTCTTGATGACGCCGATCTGACTTCCGTCCTCGTCAACGAGCCGGACCTCGGAAACGCGGATGCGTTCGTTGATCCGCGTCTGGTCGCGCTCCGGAGGCTGGCGATCAAACCGCCTCGGGACCGGCACTAGTGATTCACGCTGGCGGGGAGCGTCAAGCTACCTGCGGGCCGGCAGAAGGGGCACGGAACAGGGCGAAGGGCACGGGTGCAGGCGTCAACAACAACTAGCGGCGCTGCGAAATCTCGGTGCCCTCCATCGCGCGACAGTATAGACGGCCCTCGGCGACAATCGAGGCCGTCGGTTCATTACCCCAATTGCACTACCCGATTTGTGGTAGGGTGCATCACCCTCGCGGGGAACCTCCGTGCATCCAACTCCCGCGAACACAGGGACGTCATTGGAAAGCCTCGCGACCCGGTCCTCATACCCCCGGACCGGGTCGTGACTTTCCCCCCTTCGCCGCCGACGATCAGCGCTGAATCAGGGGTGCGATCTCGCCCAGCGCCATAGCGCCGAGGTCGCCGCTGTCGTGAGACCTAACGGACGCGGTAGCGGCGTCGCGCTCGCGCTCGCCGACGACGAGCATGTACGGCACCTTCGAGAGCTCGGCGTCGCGGATCTTGCGCCCCACCGACTCCGTGCGCTCATCGATGTCGACCCGCAGCCCGGCCGCCGCGAGTTGTGCCCGCGCCGACTCGGCATAGTCGAGAAAGGAATCCGACACCGGGAGGATCGTCGCCTGCACCGGCGCCAGCCAGGCCGGAAAGCGCCCGCCGTAGTGCTCGATGAGGATCCCGATGAACCTCTCCATGGAGCCGAGCAGGGCGCGGTGGATCATCACCGGCCGGTGGTCGGCGTTGTCCTCCCCCTGATAGGAGAGCTCGAAGCGCTCGGGCATCTGGAAGTCCAGCTGGCAGGTACCGAGCTGCCAGGAGCGGCCGAGCGCGTCGGTGACATGGAAGTCGATCTTCGGCCCGTAGAAGGCGCCATCGCCCGGATTGACCACGTAATCGCGGCCCTGACTCTGCAGCGCCGTTTCGAGGGCGGCCTCAGCTTGATCCCATTGCTCGGGGCTGCCGATCGACTTCTCCGGGCGCGTCGAGAGCTCGACTCGAACGTCCTCGAAGCCAAACCGCGCGTAGAGCTCGTCGATGCCCTCGCAGATCGAATTGACCTCGTCGGTGATCTGGTCGAGGGTGCAGTAGACGTGGGCGTCATCCTGGGTGAACGATCGAACCCGAAGAAGGCCGTGCAGAACGCCCTCGCGCTCGTTTCGAAAGACGGTCCCGAACTCGGCGAGCCGCAGCGGCAGCTCGCGATAGGAGTGGCGCGCAGAGCCAAATGTGAGACAGGCGCCCGGGCAGTTCATCGGCTTCAGGGCGTAGCGGCGTTCGCCCGAGTCGACGAAGTACATGTCGTCGGCATAGTTGTCCCAGTGACCGGAGCGACGCCAGAGCTCCTCGTCGAGGATCGCCGGCGTCTTGATCTCCGCGTAGCCGCGCTTAAGGAGTTGGTCGCGGACCTCGCGTTCGACGAGCCGCAGGAGCACGGTGCCGTTGGGCAGCCAGAACGGCATCCCGGGTGATTCCTCGCGAAAGCGGAAGAGATCGAGTTCCGGCCCGAGGCGGCGGTGATCGTTCTCGCGCGCCATCTCGAGCAGCTCGAGGTGACGGTCGAGGTCGGCCTGCGAGTGAAACGCCGTCCCGTAGATACGGGTCAGCATCGTGCGGCTCTCGTCGCCGCGCCAGTAGGCGCCGGCCAGTGAGCTGAGCTTGAAGGACTTGATCCGCCCGGTCGACGGCGCGTGTGGGCCCTTGCAGAGGTCGGTGAACGGACCGTTCCTATAGAGGGAGACGCCGGTGACGCCCTGGTCGCGGACCAGATCTTCGATCAGCTCGACCTTGTAGGGCTGGTCCTCGCCGCGAAAGCGCTCGATCGCCTCCTCTGCGCTGACGTCGGAGCGCTCGAACGGCTCATCCGCCGCGATGTGCTCGCGCATCGCCGCCTCGATCCGCTCGAGATCGGCCTCGCTCGGCCGCTGGCCCTCGGGGAACTCGAAGTCGTAGTAGAAGCCGTTTTCGATCGGTGGACCGATCGAGACCTTTGTGCCGGGCCAGAGGTCGACGACCGCTGTGGCCATCACGTGGGCGGCGTCATGGCGGATCAGCCAGAGGGCGTCGTCTGCGTCCTCGCCCTTGCTCTTCGCGGTGACAATCGAGATCGTCGCCCCGTCCGGCAGCGGCGCTGAGAGATCGCGCAGCTCGCCGTCGACCTTGATCCCAAGCGCGTCCTTGGCCAGGCGCGGGCCGATGGCCGCAGCGGCGTCTGCACCCGTCGCGCCCTCGGAGAGCTCGAGCGGGTTTCCGTCGGGAAGCTTGACGCTGATCGCAGCCACGGCGGCCATGCTAGTTGCCGTCCGCGCCGGGATCGGCGCGCGCGGCGCTGGGAACGAACGGGCACGGCCCCGGGCCGACGACATGATCGTTGGCTGCGGTCTCGCCGGGAACGAGGGCGCCGCCCTCCTCGACGATCGTCACGGTGGCCGCGATGCCTGCGGTCAGGCCGGGTTCACTCGAGGAGTCGGACTCGATGCAGAGGCGGTTTCCGCGCAGCTCCCAGGAGAGGTAGTCGATGCCGTGCAGCTCGTCGAGCACCTCGGCAGGCGCGATCACGCGCACCGAGCCGTCGGGCAGGTTCTTTCGCAGGTCAACGAGCTGCGGCGAATAGCCCGACGGTCCGACCGGGCCATTGGCAAGCGTCAGCGTCGCCGAGGCACCGGCAAGCGCGAGGAAGGCGACCGGAATCGCCACCGGGAGCTGCGACCGAAGCAGCCCGGTTACTGAGACCGCGGCCACCAGTGGCGCGAGGAGCAGCAGCGCCTTGGCCTCCTGATAGGGCGTGCCGCTGACGAGCGAGTAGGCCCACAGCAGTGACGCCGCGAGCGTGGCGCCCACCAGCGCCAGGCGCCGCTCTCGCCACAGCCAGTGGATCCCGAACGCGAGCGCCGCCGCTGCGAACAACGCCCCGCCATAAAAGGCGACAGCTGGGACGGCGCCGTCGCCGGGCTCGACGCGAAAGTCGCCCGAGGGCCAGATCCCGAGCGCCTCCAGCGGCGACAGCCTGTCGAAGAGGTTGCCGAGCCCGGCGCCGGCGGGGTTGAACGTCTCGAAACTGGCGAAGTCAGCCATTCGCGCGAGCTCCGGGGCCATCACGAGCAGGGCCAGGGCTCCGGCAACAAGCGCGGGTACCGCCGCCTCCCGCGCGGTCGCCAGGGCACCAGCCAGGCGCCCCTCGCCGGCTGCGCGGACGAGTTCGAGCCCGCCCCAAAGCGCAAACGCTGCGCCGAGCCAGACAACGCCGGGGAAGCTGTAGACGTAGGCGGCGCCGGCGACGAGGACGGCGAGCGGCAGTGCCCGCACGCGCCGCGGTCCGCCCTCATCCGACGCCCAGCCGCGGGCGAGGTGGTCGAGCCCCGCCGCGAAAGCCAGGAGCAGCAGGGCGGTGATCGTTTCCTTGAACGCGCCCTGCGTGTAATACGAGGCGACGAGATAGGCGAAGCCGATCGTGAGGGCCCCAGCGATCCGCCGCCAGGCCGACAGCGGCTCGAGCAGTCCCAGACCGACGAGGCAGGCGCTTACCGCAATCGCGAGCATGAGCCCATCGAACGCCTGCACCGTGTTCGGGCCGAGCTCGGCCACCGCAAGCACCAGCGAGTGGGGGCCGAGCGGGTATCCCCCGTTGATGAGACGGTCGCCCATCCCGCTCGCCAGTTGCTCGACCGCGAACAGATGCTGCGACATGTCCGGATTGAGGCCGGTACCGAGAATCCCGAAACGGCCCTCGACGAAAAAGGGCAACGAGGCAAGCGCGACAGCCGCAAACGCCACTGGGAGACCCTGGCGCAGCGCGTGGCCGAGGCCGTCAACGAAGTTGATCACCAAGAACCCGGCGATCACGCTCGTCAGTGCAATTGCGACGACCGCCGAGCTGGCGTGACCGGGCAGCCGCACCGTCCACCAGGCCAAGACGAACAGCGCCGCAAGTCCGACCGCCGGTGCCAGGCGACTCCATCCTCTGTGCCCGCAGGCGATGAGGATGGCCTGGCCGACCAGGGCGGCCGACCCGAGAATGAGCAGAAAGCTTGCGTAGGTGGCCACGGCCCCGGACACCTGGCGAGGATAAGTCCCCGAGAAGGCGCGACTTTAGGTCGCTCGATATGTTGCAAGACGAGAGATGGCGGCATCCCTAGGCAGGGTCCGCCCCGATTCGCTGAGAGGGACCTCCGTGCTACGACGCTCCGTGTTGACCGCTGGCATCGCGCTGGCGATGACGACCTCCACCGCTGCCTTCGCGCAGACGCCGACCGACTACGCCGACACGGCGCTCAACATCATCCCGTCCGGTCAGTACGGAGGGGCCCCTGTGCCCGCACAGGCATCGGTCCAGGCCGAGATGTACGACGGCCTTACGCCGCTGTTCGACAACGTCAAGCCGGGTGACCTGACGAAGTACTTCAAGTCCGAGCGTCTTGGCGTCGACAACGCGACGCCGACAACGGTCGAGAACGTTCCGCGCCCTGGGGTGACGATCGTTCGCGACTCCTACAACGTCCCGCATGTCACCGGCGCCACCCACGACGACGGCGTGTGGGCGGCCGGCTGGATCGCCGCAGCGGACCGTGGCCTGCTCCTCACCCAGGCCCGCAACAACGCACGCGTGGCGGCCATCAGCGCGCCGGGGCTTGACGCCGTGGGTCTCATCGCGAGCCTGAAGAACTTCCAGCCGAGCCAGCAGACAGAGGATGAGATCGCCAAGCAGGCGGCCGTGCTCGAGGCGGCCGGGCCCGAGGGAGTCGCGGTGTTGCACGACATCGACGTCTTCATCTCGGGGATCAACGACTACTACGCGCTCAACAGCCCCGCGACTGCGCCGTTCACGCGCAACGACATCTTCGCCCTGAACGCGCTCAAGGGCCAGTTCGTCGGCGAAGGCGGCGGTGACGAGGCGCGCCGCTCGCAGTTCCTCGGCGGCCTGCAGCAGCGACTCGGCAACAAGAAGGGCCTCAGCGTCTTCAACGACCTGCGCCAGTTCAAAAACCGCGAGCTGCCGACCTCGATCGACGGCAAGTTCAACTACGGCTCGATCCCGAAGAAGTCGCCGGGAAGCGCGGTCCTCGATCCGGGCAGCTTCACCAGCACACCGGCGGTCCCGGCGAAGCTGGCGGCGGAGGCCGAGCGCGAGCCGACGCAGGCATCGAACACGCTGATGATCAGCGGCAAGAAGTCAAAGACGAAGAACCCGCTGATGGTCGGTGGACCGCAGATCGGCTACTTCTATCCGGGCTTCACGTACGAAATCGACATGAACGCCGGCGACCTGCAGTGGCGCGGCGCTACCTCGGCCCCGTTCCCCGGCTACGTGCTGATCGGCCGCGGCGAGGACTTCGCGCACACGCTGACGTCGGCGAGTGGCGACATCATCGACCAGTACGTCGAGCGCCTTTGTGACGGCAGCGACACGAAGTACCTCTTCAACGGCCAGTGCACCGAGATGGGCACGTTCAACGCAGGCACGCTCGACGGCAAGCCGGTGACGTTCAAGACCACCGTTCACGGCCCGGTCGTGGGTTACGCGACGGTTGACGGTGAGCGCGTCGCGATCTCGTCGAAGCGCTCCTCCTACGGCAAGGACTCGCTCGACCTCCTCTACAACCGGCGCCTTTCAAACGGTCAGGTCAACAGCGCCAAGTCGTTCATGGAGGCGGCTTCGCTCACACCGCAGACGTTCAACTCGTTTTACATCGACGACGAGGACATCGCGCTGTACACGGCGGGCCTGCTGCCGCTGCGGCCAGACACCGTCGACCCCGGCCTCCCCGCGTGGGGCACGGGCGAGCATGAGTGGACCGGTTTCCTCGCGGCCTCCGGCCATCCGCAGGGCACGAACCCGAAGGATGGAACGATCACGAACTGGAACCAGACCGTGGCCAAGGGCTTCGGCGCCTCCGACGCCTCCTGGGGAACCCAGGGCTCGGTCGGGCGGGTCGATCTGCTCGATGAGAACCTCGAGCGCCTTGCCGACAAGAAGGGCAGGTGGACGCTCGCCTCGGTGACCGCGGCGATGAACGCGGCGGCGACCCAGGACGTTCGAGCGATCGACACCGTACCGCTGCTCAAGCGGCTGCTCAAGGGCACGAAGGCGCCTTCGAAACAGGCGAAGAAGATGCTCCAGGTCCTGGTGAAGTGGAACAAGAAGGGCGGCAGTCGCCTAGACCGCGATCTCGACGGCCAGATCGACGACCCGGGCGCCGCCGTGATGGATGGCTCGTGGGACAACATCGCTGACGCGTTCATGAAGCCCCGGCTGGGCTCCCAGCTCGACGAGCTCGACTCGCTGTTCAGCCGCTTCGACCTGCCGCCGGGCGGTCAGTACAGCGGCTGGTATCAGTACTTCGACCGCGACATCCGCGCGCTTCTCGGCGACAAGGTCAAGCAGCCGCTGGAGAACGAGTACTGCGGCAAGGGCAAGCTGAACAAGTGCCAGAAGTCGATCTGGAAGGCGCTCGCGAAGTCCGGCAAGGAGATCGCGGCCGCCCAGGGCTCGAAGAACCCGAAGAAGTGGCGCTCAGACGCCGAGCGCGAGCGGATCAAGTTCGCCCCGGGCCTGCTTCAGACGACCCTGCGCTACACCAACCGCCCGAGCGGGATCCAGCAGGTGATCTCGTTCGACGGCCACCGCTGACAAAACCACAAAACGGGGTCAGACCCCGAAGGGTCTGACCCCAAAGGGTCAGACCCCTTAACGGAAGTGGGCACAGCTGGGCTCGAACCAGCGACCTCCGCCTTGTCGAGGCGGCGCTCTCCCAACTGAGCTATGCGCCCGGGGTGCGAGCGCGCGAGTTTAGAGATCGCGAACTGCTCCTAACGTCGTCCCTGACGACGTTAGGAGCGACTCGCGCCTGAGGGTGGGTCAGTCGGCGTCCGCGAACGCCTTGCGGACGCGGTCGGGGTAACGGAACAGGGAGTCGTAGGTGACCTTGGGGATCTCGTAGCCGAGGTTCTCGAGCAGCCCCGACGTCTCGAGGGTGGCCAGGTCGTGCGGCTTCGGCCGCGCGCTGCCGCCGACCGAGCACGGGACCGCCGACACGGCCTCCGGATCAGGCAGCTCGGGCGGCTCGAAGTTGGGCTTGGAGAAGTTGAAACTGCGGCCGATGTTCGAGGCGTAGCGGTGACGCTTGGTCAGGTAGCCGAGGCCGTAGCGATACGAGATCAGCTTCAGGATTGACTCGTGCGTGGCCGTCATGTGGCTGACGTTCGCGCCGGCCTTCTTCGCCCGCGCGTACGGCGAGATCGCGACGGCGGGAATGCGAAAGCCGGTGAGCGACCAGTCCTCATAGAGGTCCGCCCTGTTCTGGCGGTCGTCGGGCACATGCGGCGGCCTCACGTGGTCGAAGAACCCGCCCCACTCGTCGTAGTTGATGAACATCGCGCCGCGGCGATACTGCGGCGACTCCATAAACGCGTGGGCGACGTCTGACATGAACGCCTGGCCGAGGCGAATGTCACCGTGCGGGTGGTCGTCGGCGGAGATCCCGTCGCCGCCCCCACCGTCGCGAAACGGCGGGTCGATGAAGCAGACCCGCGGTAGGGTGCCGGCGGCGGCATCGCCATAGAACTGCGACGCCGGTCGGACCCACGCCATCCCGCGCGACCCATAAAGCGCCGGCACCGGCAGGTCGGAGACGTAGTAGCCCACGCTCACGCCGCGAGCCTCCGCGCGATCGAGGATCGTCTCCCACTGAAAGCCCGTCGACTGCTCCGTTTCCGGAGGCAGCTCGTTGGACTTCTGACCGCCGTTTTGCGCCGCCAGCTGGTAGTGGCGGTTGGGGTACGTGGAGGCCATGATCGAGCAGAAGTAGCGGTCGTAGAGCGTGAAGGCGTCAGCGGCGCTCGGCAGGAAGCCGAGGTCGTCTTTGAGGTAGTAACCGAGGGCGAACTCGTCCGATCCCGTGCCGTCCTCGTTGCCGCTGTAAAAGCCGTCCATCTTTCCGCCGTTGAACTGGTGGCGACCGCCCTTCCAGCCGTGGTCGGGGTCGCGGAAGTCACACCCCTGAAAATCGGGCGTCAGGTGGCGGGTCGGGATCCGCTGGGTCCCGTCGAGGGTCGGATAGCTGAGGCCGGTGTTGCGGGAGTCCGCGCGTGGGTGCCACCCGAAGTAGTGGTCGAACGAGCGGTTTTCCATCATCAGGACGACGAACGTGTCGATCGGCAGATCGCGCGGCTTCGGAAATGGCTTGCGAGCACGCTTGGCGGCCTCAGCCAGCAGCGTTTCGGTCGGCAACAGACCCGCCATCCCCGCGGCGCCGGCGAGGGTCGCGGTACGCGCGAGGAAGTCGCGCCGGCGCAGGTAGCCGTCGGGGTCGACGCCTGCGAGGCGCTCGGCCTCCTCGCCATCGGCGAGCTCGCCACGCGCGAAATGATCGGAATGGTCCTGGGGTCGACGAATCATGGGGTGCGCACCACCTCGCAGTCGTAAACGCCGTCCTCACTGGCGTCGACGATCGCGATGTCCTTGCCGGCACCGCAGTTGATCTCGTCGTTGCCGCCGTCTCGGGCGTAGATCTTGTCCTTGCCGGGCGCGGCGAGCGGGACGCCGTTGCGCATGTTGAAACCGTCGCGACCCGGTCCGCCGCGCAGCTTGTCGGCACCCTTGCCGCCGATCAGCAGGTCGGCTCCGCGGCCGCCGACCAGCAGATCCTTGCCGGCCAGGCCCTTGAGCACGTCGGGACCCTCGTCACCCATCAGCTTGTCGGCGTGCCGGCTTCCCGTCGTGGTCGCGGGAGCGGCGGCGATCGCGATCGCGGCGAGCACGACAACGAGCGCGGTTGCGACGACCGCCAGCCTTCCCATCCTGCCCACCGCACCCATTGAGCCCGACCCTACCGCCGCGGGCAGCGGTGATGTTGCAGTTGAGTTATCGCTACGAGTCAGGCTCGACGATCAGCGTCAGGCCGTCAACAGCTGCTACCCGCACCTCCGCGCCCTCGGCCACAGGCCCACTCGCGCGCGCGTTCCAGATCTCCCCCCGCAGCCGGACCTTGCCCTCCGGGTCGAGCGATCCAATCGCCTGCGCGCGCTCGCCAAGCATTCCCTCAGCCCCGGTGGTCACGCGATATCGGCGCAGGAACTTGATCCAGAGAAAGACCTCCGCGACCTCGATGCACGCCGCCGCGACGAGAAGAAGGACACGCCAGGGGTCGGGGATGAAGAACAACCCGACGATCGCCAGTGTGAGGATCATCGCCGCGAGCTAGCTCAACGGCATTCGGGACAGACGCCGCGCAGCACGACGTCGTGGTCGCCGACGCGGTAGTCGAGCTCACGCGAGAGCCGGTCGATCGCTCGCTCGAGCGCAGGATCATCGAAGGCCGTGACCTCGCTGCACTGTTCGCAAACGAGGTGATGATGGTGCTGGTCGCCGTCCGGCAGAGCGGGCTCATAGCGGGCGGGGTCGGTGCCCATGTCCAGTCGCTGCACGAGGCGCATCCGGGCGAGCAGCTCGAGCGTGCGATAGACGGTTGCGATTCCCACCGGGTTGCCCTCGGAGTGCAGCCGATCTGAGATCTCGCGCGCGCTGACGACGCAGCTCTGGCGTCCGAGCATCTCGACCACCGCCGCCCGCGGAGCGCTCGAGCGATGACCCGCTCGCTGCAGCTCAGCGCGCGCCAGCTTGACCCAGTGATCGGCTGAGGGCGTGCTTGGAACGCGTTCCTTCTGCTTGCTTGGGCTCATCGTTGACGCAATCGAGACTCGTTTTCATTTTAATGGCACCCCGCGATGGACGCCATTGATGCATTCCAATTCCCTTTCATGCAGCGAGCGGCGCTTGAGATCGTCCTGCTCGCACCACTCGCCGGGCTGCTTGGCGCGCAGATCGTCCTCCGACACCTCGCGTTCTACACCCACGGCGTCGGCACCGCGACCTTTCCCGGACTCGTGATCGCCGGATCCGCAGGAGCCCCTCCCCTCCTCTTTGCCGCCGGGGCGGCGCTGCTGTTCGGCCTCAGCCTCGACCAGCTCTCGCGCCGGGCCCGCCTCGCCTTTGATGCGGCGACGGCCCTGCTGCTGGTCGCGATGCTCGCCGTCGGGATCGTGCTCGCGAGCGATGTCTTCGAGTCCGGCGCGCAGGTCGACCAGCTGCTTTTCGGGAGCCTGCTCGCGATCGGCGACATCGAGCTGATCGTCACCGCAGCCGTGCTCGCCGCGACGATCGCCCTCAGCGTCCGCTACCGCCGGGCATGGCTGGCCAGTGGCTTTGAGTCGGCATCCAGCCGCGCCCTCGGCCTGCCGGTGGCGACCGCTGATTGGGCGCTGATCGGCCTCATTGCGATCGCGGTCGTGGCCGCGCTTGATGCGATCGGGGCTCTGCTGGTCGGTGCGATCCTCGTGATCCCGGCGGCAACAGCACGCCTCGTCGCCCCGAGCGTTCGCAGCCTGGAGATCACGACGGCGGCAATCGCTCTCGCGGAGGGCCTGGCGGGCCTTTTGATCGCCTACGAGCTCGACGTCCCGCCCGGCGCCACGATCGCGACATTGGGTGGGATCGTCTTCGTCGCAACCGCGCTGTGGACTCGGTTCGCAGGCCGGCCGGCTGAGGCACCACGATGAACACCACTTCGCAGCCGCTGTTGCGCGTCGTCGGTCTCGAGGGCGGTTATACGGCCGGGCGCACCGCAATCTCGGGCGTCGACTTCACCGCTTCAGCGGGTGAGATCGTCGCCGTCCTCGGTCCCAACGGCGGCGGCAAGACGACCCTGTTTCGCGCGCTGCTCGGCGAGCTCCCGGTGATGAGCGGCACGATCGAGGCGAACGGATCGATCGCCTATGTGCCCCAAACCGAGAGGGCGCGCCTCGACTATCCGGTGAGCGCGCTTGACGTCGCGCTGATGGGCACGTACGCCGCCGTGCCCTGGTACCGGCGCCTCGGGCGCCCGGAGCGCGACCGCGCGACGCAGGCCCTCGCCCGAGTGGGCTTGGCGGCCGAGGCCTCGACCCCGTTTGGCGCCCTCTCCGGGGGCCAGCGCCAGCGGGTCCTGATCGCTCGCGCGCTCGCGCAGGAGGCGTCGCTCCTGTTGCTCGACGAGCCGCTCAGCGGCGTCGACGCGCCGTCAGCCGAGCGCGTTCTCGCGGTCCTCGACGAGCTTCGCGGTGCCGGGGCAACGGTGCTCGTCGCCACTCACGACATCGCCCAGGCCCGGCGCTTTGATCGCGTCCTCTGCCTCAACCACGCGCAGATCGCCTACGGGGCACCCGCCGAAACGCTCAAGCCGGCGACGCTTCAGACGACCTATGGCGCCGAGCTGATCGTTCTCGACGGCGGCGAGCACGCGGTGGTCGTCGCTCACCACGAGCACTGATGATCGACGCCCTCACCGATCCCTTCGCGGGCGCAATCGGCACCCGTGCGCTGATCGAGATCGTCCTGCTCGCACTCACCTGCGGTCCGCTCGGCGTGTGGATCGTGCTCTACCGCCAAAGCTATGCCGCCGAGTCGATCGCCCACGGCGCGCTACCCGGGCTCGTTATCGCCTCGCTTGCCGGCTTCTCGCTGGTTGTCGGTGCGGGGGTCGGGCTGCTGATTGCGGCGTTGGCGGTCGCCCTCGCCGGACGGCTTCGCGGCATCGGGGCCGACATCGCGGTAGCGGTCGCGGTTACATCGCTGTTCGGCCTCGGGACGCTGCTCGCGCTCTCGCCTGAAGTTCCAGCTCGCCTCGGCGAGCTCCTGTTCGGAGACCCGCTCAGCATCAGCGGAGCGGACCTCGTCGCCTCCTCAGTGCTCGCCACAGGCGTCGTCGGCTCGCTTGTGGTTCTTCACCGCCCGCTCGCCCTGGCTGGCTTCGACGGGCAGAGCGCCCGCAGCCTCGGCGCCCACCCCGCACGACTCGAGGCGGCGCTGCTGGCGATCCTGGCGCTGACAACCCTCGTCGCGATCCAGGCGCTCGGCAACCTGCTTGTGGTTGCCGCCCTGATCGCACCCGGCGCCGCGGCGCTGCGAGTCACTCGGAGCCTTCGCGCTGCTCTCGCAACGGCAGCGGCGCTCGCTCTCGCAGCGGGACTGGGCGGGCTCTACGCGAGCTACTACCTCGACGTTGCCGCCGGCGCGGCGATCGCGCTTGCGGCGATCGCGGTCTTCGCCCTGACGCTGCCGGTAAGGCGGGGCGCCGGCGAACGCCCGGCCCCGGCCCGGTCGCCCGTTGAAGCTTTCTCGGCGGCGCGCTAGGGCCGCCTAGCCTCCGAGCGTGGCCTTCAGCTCGGCGTTGTCGAAGACGTAGTTCCAGTCGCGGCCGTCGCGCGAGCGGCCCCGAATTCGAGTGTCCGCGTTCACGACAACGGCGGTGATCCGCTCGAACTGACTGGGGTTGGCGAGGACTACCGTGCCCTTGCCGCCGTGACCGAGGTATTTGACCGCGGTCGAGACGACACCCGTGTCATCGTCGCGGCCCACGAGCGCGACGCCGGCGCGAACGTTGTTTGCCTTCAGCCGCAGCTTCAGGCTGCCGGCAGCGCTTGGCTGGACGTCGTAGAGGCGATAGGCGGTGTGATCGAGAACGGAATTTGCGCTCGTCCCGGGCGCCAGATTGCCGTGGCGCTTGACGTCGGGATAAAGCGCCGCGTCGGGAAAGCCGCCCGAGGTGCGCCACTCCGCCGTCGCGGCGGCGAACTGGGTGAACTCCTGGCCGAATCCCTTGCCGCCAAGCTTGCGGATCGCTGCGCCAAGGGCGTTGAGCGCGAAGTTCTTGGGCTTGGCTGAGGTACCGCCCTTCCATGTCTTCAGGACCACCCCGGGCCCAAAGCCTCCGTCGCCGACGTCGAGGTAGTGGTGGAGGACCGCGAGGCCATAAACGCGCAGGCCGCGGCCGCCAGAGAACTTCGTCATCGGAACGCCGGGCGTTCGCGAGAAGACGTTCAGGTAGTTGACGTAGTCGTTGTCGTTGGGAAAGACCCGCTCTTCCGACCAGGTCGCGCTCGACTCGAACAGCCAACTGTCAAGCGCCGCGTCGATCCCGAACTGGAGCACGTGGTTGTACTCGTGCGCCATCGTCACCTCGAGCGGAATCTGCGGATCGGGATAGCCGAACTCCGCGGTCGAGTAGTCGTTGTCCATGACCAGGAACGCAAAGCACTTGGTCCGGCAGGCCTGGTCCGGGTCGGGCGCCGCGTAGCCGAAGAGCCCGCCGCTGCCAATGTCGGCGAGGTAGATGTCTGTCACCCCGCTACCGCCGCCGAGCTTGCCGTCCGACCGCGCGACCGGCCATCCAAGCTGGCCGTTTTCAACGGCAAAGGAGGTCTCGGCCGCGGTATCGACCGCCTCCACGTAATCGGGCACCCCAGCCACCCCGCCGACGTCGGTGAGGTCGGGCGCGTCGCTGGTGCTGGTCACGTAATGGACGCAGAAGTTCGCCGTGCAATACGGCGGAGCCTCGGGCACCTTGTAGGAGCTGCGAAAGGGATCGTTTGCGTCGGTTGGGCGCGACAGCAGCCGCAGAGCCTGCTCGCGGCGCTCGCCGCGAAGACGCGGCAGGGCCTGGTGGAGATCACGCAGCGCCATCGTCGCGTCAAGCGTTCTTCCCTGCTCACCCCACGCCTCGCCCGAGAGCGCGTGGTCGGCCTTCTTCAGCGCCTTGCCCGGCGATGACCACGGTGCAGCCTCGGCACTGGTGGCGAACGTCCCCATGGCCACCATCGCAGCCGAGCTGCTAATAATGCGAATGATTCTCGATATGGTCATCGTTAAGAACTCTACCGTTGCGAACACCTGCCGAGCCGCATGTGTTGCGGTGGGCATTGTCGTCGCCGGCTGCGGAGACGCTGGTGATGCGAACGCGGTGCACGTGACCGCCACAACCACCCAAGTCGCCGACCTGGTGCGCAACGTCGCCGGCCAGGAGGCCGAGGTCGATGGCATCCTCGCCCCCAACTCCGACCCGCACGATTATGAGCCTCGCCCCAGCGACGCGGCTGCGGTCGCCGAGGCGGACGCGATCTTTTCTTCAGGCGGCGATCTCGATCTCTGGCTCGACCAGATCGTCGAGAGCGCGGGAAGCGAGGCGCCGAGCCTGGCGCTGATCGACGCGGTGACCACGATCCAGGCCGCGGATGCCGAGGCCGATCCGCATTGGTGGCAGGACCCGCACAACGCGATCGAGGCAGCCGAAGCGATCCGCGACGAGCTCAGCGAGGTCGATCCCGACGGTGCCGCGACGTACAGCGCGAACGCGCGTCGCTACATCGCGACTCTCCGCGAGCTCGACAGCCAGATCGCCGCATGCATCGACCGGGTCCCACCTGCCGAGCGAAAGCTCGTGACAAGCCACGACTCGCTCGGATACTTCGCAGATCGCTACGGGCTCACGGTGGTCGGCGCAGCGATCCCGGCATCGACCACGCAGGCGCAGGCCTCGGCCGGCGAGACAGCCGACCTGATCGACCTGATCCGCAGCGAGGGCGTCAACGCGATCTTCCCCGAGGCCGGCGTGAGCGAGAAGCTGGAGGAGGCCATCGCCGGGCAAACCGATGCGGTCGTCGGCGGTCAGCTGTGGGCGGACGCCCTCGGACCCGAGGATTCAAACGGCTCGACCTACGTCCGCGCGCTGGCCGCAAACGCCGAGACGCTCGTCGACGGGCTCACCGGCGGCGACGAGCAGTGCGCGATCGAGCTCGCGGGTTAGAGGCTCGAAACGAACGCCGAGACCGCGAAGGCATAGGCGCCGAAGTTCAGGAGGATCAGCGAGAGCTCCAGCTTCGGGCGCCGGTTCGGCTTGCCGATGATGTGACCGGTCGTGCTGAGCGGGCTGAGCATCAAGGCGATCGAGGGTCGGTAGCCGGAGTGCGAACTCTGAGGTGTGCCCCGCTCGACCCCCCGAGCGTGCTCACTACGTGTATCGGCAGCCCGACCGGACGACTTGATCCCCCCTTTGCGGTAATAAACGGCCTGCTTTGAGGTACTTACGCCGGGAATGCCGACGATGTGCGCCTACTCGGCTCGCGCCACCAGGCCGGCGTAGATGGTCGCGAGCGCCTCGCCGAGCAACGCGGGCCGCACCGAGCCCGGCTCGATCAGCTCATCGACGGCCAGGCCACCGATGATGCTCATCACCACCCGCGCGAGGTCCTCGGCGGACATGCCGAGGTCCGGGGTGCCGAGGTGCGCCGCGCGAGCCTGAAGCGCAACGGCAAAGTCGGCGCGCAGCTGCGCCTGGCGTTCGACGTAGCGCGCTCGCAGGTCCGGATCGCGGATCGCGAGACTCCAGTACTCGCGCTCGAGCAACTGCGCGTCGCGTTCGCGCTCGAACTGCTCGGCGAAGGTCTGGCTCGCGAGCTCCGACATGTCGTGATCGGGTGGCGCAGTCGCCAGCGCCTCGAAGCGCTCGCGCATCGGCCTGTCGATGCGCTCGTCCAAAAGCGCGGAGAGCAACTCCTCCTTGCTTGTGAAGTGCCAGTAAAGCGCCCCCTTCGAGTACCCGGCCTCCTCGGCGATCTCCCCCACGGACGCGGCGCGATATCCACGCCGCGCGAACACCCGCAGGGCCGCGTGCAGAAACTCTTGGCGCCCTTCGCGGTCCTCGGCACGAGCGGCACGTGACCGGCGGTCGAGACGGGCGGATGCGCGCGGCGACATCTTCGGTATGGTACTGACCGATCGGTCAGTATGTACAAGCTTTACGTCATCCCCGGCTCACACGCGTGCCGCGCGGCAATGCTGATGCTCGAGCACAAGGGCGTGGATTACGAGCGGGTCGACATCGTCACCCTCCTCCACCCCATCGCCTCGCGTCTTCATGGCTTCGACGCCGGCGGCCAGACGCGCGCCGCCGGAGGTCGCCGTCCGCTGGGACTGCGCTTCGGTGACCGGCTCGGCACCGTGCCCGGGCTCGCCGCGGGTGAGCGGCGCATCTCGACCAACCACCGCATCGCGCGCTTTCTGGACGAGACGCAGCCTGAGCCGCCCCTCTTCCCGGCCGATCCCGAGCGTCGCGTCGCCGTCGAGGAGGCCGAGCGCTGGGGCAACGAGGTGCTGCAGATGATGGCCCGCAGGATCCCCGCATCGGCAGCCGCCAAGGAGCCCGCGAAGTTCGCTCGTCTGAGCGCCGACGGGCGCATGGGTCCCCTTCTCTACAAGCGGGCGTGGGCGCGCAGGCTCATCGTCCCGGCGCTGGGGCGCTTCGTCTTTGCGGCCAACTCGAGCGAGCGCGATGAGCTCCTCGCCGAGCTTCCCGGCCTGCTTGACCGCATCGACGCGTGGATCGACGACGGCGTCCTCAACGGTCCGGAGCTGAACGTCGCCGACTTCATGATCGCGCCGAGCCTCGCGCTGATCCTCTACCGCCCCGACACGAGGCCCATGTTCGAGGGGCGAGCGGCGCTCGAGCTGGTGGATCGGCTGCTGCCGGAATAGGTTTCAACCATGTCGATCCGCAAGCTTCAAAGTCAGGGCGTCCACCACATCACGATCACCGGCGCCGATCGCCAGACGTCGATCGACTTCTGGGAGGGCGTTCTCGGGATGCCATTCATCTTCGAGCAGCCGAACCTCGACAACGCTGCGGAGAGCCACCTCTACTTCGATCCCGGCGACGGCCGCCTGATCACGATCTTCACCAACGAGGAGCGCACCGGAGATTCGGAGCGCACCCCAACCGAGCCTGGATGCGTACATCACCTTGCTTTCGCGGTCTCAAAGGCCACCTTCGACCAGGCGGTCGAACGCCTAGAAGAGCGCGGTATCGAGCACAGCGGCCCCAAGGACCGTGGCTTCATGGACTCGATCTACTTCAAGGATCCGCTCGGCTTGCTGATCGAGCTCGCGGCGTATCGGTTCGAGCCGCCCGCCGGCCACACACATGCCGATGTCCTCTTCGAGGCCCACCGGATCCGCGTCGATCGCGGTGACCGCAACATCGACCAGGTCCATCTGGCCGACGCGATCGAGCTGCTCAGCGAGCGCTCGCGGGCATCGCTCTCAGACGAGCCCTAGGGGAGCGAGAACGGACCCTGAATCGCGGCGCGCCCGTTACGGGCGTCGTAGGCGGTCAGGGCGAGCCGGTAACGACCCGCATCCAGGTTTCGCGCCGGGAAGTCGAAGACGTTGCGCCCCTTGCGCGCCTTTCGGCTTAGCGTCTTCACCGCTTCCCAGTTCGGCTTGCGCCATTGCGTGAGCCGAAAGACGACGTCGGCCCTGCGCGAGAGCGTGAATCGGACGTGGATCGAGTCGTCGCGACCGGCAACCCGGAAGCCGTTCACGCGCAGGTCTTCCGATCCCGGCAGGCCAACGACGTTGACCACGCCCGTCATCTCCGGGTGCACCTGACAGTGGTAGGTGAAGCGCCCCTTGTGTCGGAAGGTGTGGCTGAACGAATCGCCATCAGGGTGCGTGGCGGCCGTCGGCGGGCCGGCGGGGTCCGAATCGAAGGCCTCGGCCTGACCTGCATCCGCCGTCACCGAGTGGTCGCGGCTGACGACGCCGCTCCAAAACCACACGACCGAATCGTTAACCCCGATCTTCACCTCGGCTGGCGAGTACCGGGTCGCATCGCCGTCGACGGTCACCGCGATCGCGCCGTGACCGGGGTGAGCGCCGGCAGGCGCCACCGAGCACAGCGTGAGCAATGCGACAGCCGCGAGCCGCTTCATGGCACTAGAGGCGGGTGGCCCAGTACGCCTTCGGCGGTTTCTGACAGTAGAAACCGTCCTCGGTCGGGGCGCAGTCATAGCCAGAACGCGCGGTCGCGCTTCGCAGGTACTTCTTGGTCCCCTTGCGGGCGACCTTGCACTTCAGCTTGGACGCGTGGACGCGGTAGTCGCTTGAACCGGAGGAGACGATCCCGCAGTTCTTGCTGTTGTGACCGGCGGTGGCAGCACCCGGGCCCACCAACGCGATCGAGCAAGCCAGGGTTGCGAATGCGACGTAGCTGCGAGCGGCTCTCGGCATCGACCGCAGCGTAGTCTGAAAACGCAATCTCTATGGAAGGACACGTGATGAGCGACACCACCGAAACCGCGATCCTCGCCGGCGGCTGTTTTTGGGGTGTTCAGGAACTGCTGCGCGAGCGCGACGGGGTCATCTCCACCCGCGTCGGCTATACCGGCGGCGAAAACGACAACCCCACCTATCCGAACCACCCCGGACATGCCGAAGCGGTCGAGATCGTCTTCGACCCTGAGCGGATCTCATATCGAGACATCCTCGAGTTCTTCTTCCAGATCCACGACCCGACGACGATGGATCGCCAGGGCAACGACATCGGCTCCTCCTATCGCTCGGAGATCTTCTTCACGAGCGCCGAGCAACGCGAGGTCGCCGAGGAGACCATCGCCGACGTCGACGCCTCAGGCATTTGGCCCGGCAAGGTCGTGACCAAGATCAGCGAGGCGGTCCCGTTCTGGGAGGCCGAGCCTGAGCATCAGGACTACCTCCAGCGCATCCCCAACGGCTACACGTGCCATTACCCCAGGCCCGGGTGGAAGCTGCCGCACCGCGAGACCGCGGCCTAGTTCCCCACCGCAGGCGACGATGACCGACCTGCCCTTCGACGACACCGCGGATTTCGAGGACGCTCGCCGGGGATTCGTCGCGACGATCGACCCGATGCGGATCGAGGCGGCCGACGGGCGCACGGTCTGGGATATGGACGCGTTCTCGTTTGCCGACGGCGAGCCGCCGCCGACGGCGAACCCGAGCCTGTGGCGCCAGGCGCAGCTGCTCTCGATTCATGGGTTGTTCGAGGTCGCGCCCGGCTTCTATCAGGTGCGTGGATTCGATCTTTCGAACATGCACTTCATCGAGGGTGATGAGGGGGTCATCGTCGCCGACCCCCTGATCTCGACCGAGACCGCGGCCGCCGCGCTGGCGCTCTATCGCGAGCATCGCGGCGACCGGCCGGTGACCGGACTGATCTACAGCCATAGCCACATCGACCACTTCGGGGGCGCCCGCGGCGTCCTCAGCGATGAGCAGCTGGCGGCGGGCCGGGTGCCGGTGGTCGCTCCCGCTGGGTTCATCGAGCACGCCATCAGCGAGAACATCTACGCCGGCATCGCGATGGGTCGGCGTGCGGGCTACATGTACGGGGCCCTGCTCGAGCCCGGCGCGGCCGGCCATCTGACCGCGGGGCTCGGCCCGACCACCTCGACGGGGACGGTGACGCTCGTCCCGCCGACGCTTCACGTCACCGCCACCGGCCAGGAGGAGGTGATCGACGGCGTTCGCTTCCGCTTCCAGCTCACGCCCGGAACCGAGGCCCCGTCGGAGATGAACTTCTACTTCCCCGACCACCGGGTGCTGTTCGTGGCCGAGAACGCGAGCCACACGATGCACAACACGCTGACGCTGCGGGGAGCCCTGGTGCGCGACCCGCGGATCTGGGCGCACTACCTCAATCAGACCATCGAGGACTTCGGCGGCGAGGCGGAGGTGCTGTTCGCCTGTCATCACTGGCCGACCTGGGGAACCGAGCGGATCGTCGACTACCTCTCCAAGCAGCGCGACCTCTACGCCTACATCCACGACCAGACCCTGCGGCTCATCAACCAGGGCTTCACCGGCGCCGAGATCGCAGAGACGTTCGAGCTCCCGCCAAGCCTCGAGGCCGCGTGGCACTGCCGCGGCTACTACGGCTCGGTGAGCCACAACGTGAAGGCCGTCTACCAGCGCTACATGGGCTGGTTCGACGGAAATCCCGCGCATCTGTGGGAACACCCGACGACCGAGGCAGCGAAGCGCTACGTCGAGTTCATGGGCGGCGCCAAGGCGGTGCTCGAAAAGGCGCAGGCCTCCTTTGACGCCGGCGACCTGCGTTGGGTTGCCGAGGTGGTCAACCACGTCGTCTTCGCCGACCCCGACAACCAGGCCGCTCGCGAGCTTCAGGCCAAGGCGCTCGAGCAACTGGGCTACGGGTCCGAGAACGCCACCTGGCGAAACTTCTACCTCACCGGCGCCAGGGAGCTGCGCGAGGGCCCGTTGGGGACTCCCACCAGCACCGTGGCGGCCGACTTCGTCGCCAACCTCACGCTCGATCAGCTATTCGACACGCTCGCGATACGCCTCGACGGGCCTCGAGCTGCGAGCGAGCGAATCGTCCTCAACTGGCGCGTCGACGAGGAGACCTACGCGATGACCCTGGAAAACGGCGTCCTGACTTCCGTCCCCGACAAGCAGGATCGCGAGCCGGATGCGTCGATCATCGTGACGCGCGATGCGCTCAACCAGGTGCTGCTGGGGGCCGCGACCCCGCAGGACCTCGTCGCGTCGGGAGAGCTGCAGATCGAGGGCGATGCGATGAGGCTCGCAACGCTCCTCGGCCTGCTCGACGAGCCCGATCCCAACTTCGCGATCGTCACCCCCTAAAGCGTCGGCTACGCGCTCAGCCTGAACGGTGGATAGCGGTCGGTCACCAGCGCGAACGCGTAGGCGATCACGCGGTTGTGCCAGCGCTGAACTCCCTCGACGTAGTCGAACAGCCCGCGCGGGTAGCGACCGGTGAACAGGATCGCGAACCAGGCGAGGACGATCGCGACGATCGCACCGATCGTGAGGAAGAGCAGGACCACGTAGTGCGGAATCGCGAGGAACCACTTGACGAGCGGCATCCCACGACCCAGGTCGCTGCGCGGGTCCGGATACGGGTACTCGAGGCGGACCGCCTGCTCCGCGTCGGTGGACGGATAGCGGTCGTCCATAAGCGCGAGATAGACGCCGATGCGGTTGGAGAAGCGCTGGAAGTTGAGGTTCCAGTCAAACCACCAGCGCGGGTACTTCTCGCGAAAGAGGATCATCAAAAGCGCCGGGATGAACAGCAGCCCGACGCCGCCGACGACCACGGTCATCGCCGTGTCGCCAACACCGGCGAAGTGAGTCGAGAAGCCGGTGATCGTCGCCGACAGGATCAGAATCGGAATCGCCACGAAGATGCGAAAGAACGTGGTCAGCCGGTTGAGCGGCCGGTCCGGGTACTCGACGTCGTAGGTGACGGGATACGGGTCCATTGGTTTTCCCCTTTGGTTGAGCCGATTGACCGAGAATCAGCGGTCTCGGTTGTGAAGGTATACACTTACACTGTAAGTTTGTCAACCCGATGACCCCCACCCCACTCCAGATCAAGCCCCGAAAGCGCCTGAGCCGCGGCGCCGTCCTCGCAGCCGCGGTCGCGCTAGCCGACGAGCGCGGCATCGAAGCCGTGACCATGCGAAAGCTCGCCAGGGAGCTGGGTGTCGAGGCGATGTCGCTCTACAACCACGTCGCCAACAAGACCGACCTGCTCGACGGGATGATCGACATCGTCTTCAGCGAGATCGAGGCACCAGCCGCCGAGGGCGACTGGAAGGCGCAGATGCGAAACCGCGCCGTCTCCACACGCGAGGCGCTGCTGCGACATCGGTGGGCAGTCGGCGAGATGGAGGGACGGACCAACCACGGACCGTCGAACATGAAGGTCCACGACGCCGTCCTGGGCTGCCTGCGCGCTGCCGGCTTCTCGATCGAGATGACGATCCATGCGATGTCGGTTCAAGACGCCTACATCTACGGCTTCGCGCTGCAGCAGACCGACATGGCCTCGCAAACTCCTGAGGACTTCGCGGCCGAGGCGCAGCGCCAGATGGTCGACTACGCCGACGCTCTTGCCGACTATCCGAATCTGGTCGAGGTCGTCGGCGGCCACGTCGCGAAGGCCGGCTACGACTACGAGGCCGAGTTCCTCTTCGGCCTTGACGTCATCCTCGACGGCCTCGAGCGCCTGCTCTGACGAGCCGCGTCAGCTCGTGCGCCCGAGCAAGAGCTCGCGCACGACCGCGACACCGGCCATGTGCCCGCTCGCCATTGCAACCACCACCTGCTGAGGGGCAACTGCCGCGTCGCCCGCTGCGAACACACCGGCCACGCTCGTCTGCCCGATTCCGTCGACGGCGATCAGCCCCTGGTCGTTGAACTCGAGACCCAGCGCTTCGGCCAGCGGCCCACGCTGGCGCAGCGGAGCGGACACGAGAACTCGCATCGCAGGCAATTTCCGACCCGTTCTTGAGAACCAGCGCCTGCGCCTCTCCCCCCTCGCTTCGCAGCTCGCTGACGTCGGCTGGCGAGACCAGCGTCACATCGCTGGTCCACCCCCGGATCAGCGGCATCAGGTGATCAGCCGCCTCGCCGTCGGCAAACACGGCGATCTTGCGGTCGCGCACCTCCCAGCCGTGACAGAACGGGCAGTGAAAGACCTGTCCGCCCCAGTGCTCGCGAAAGCCCGAAACGTCGGGGACCTCGTAGTCCATCCCGGTCGTCAAGACCACGGTTTGAGCGCGAACTTCGCGATCGCCGGCGGAGACGACGAAGGCCTCTCCGTCCGCCCGTGCGGCGCTGACCTCCTCGTCGCGAAACTCGACCGAGTCATAGACGGCGATCTGGCTTCTGGCCCGGGCATAGAGCTCATCGGGTGGCGTCCCGTCCAGTCCCAGCACGCCGCTGACATGAGCGTCAGCACGATTGCTCTGTCCGCCGACGTCGAAGACCAGCGTCCGGCGTCGTGCCCGGCCGAGGACAAGGGCGGCGCTCAGCCCGGCAGCGCCGCCGCCGACGATCACGCACTCCCAGTCCCCGTGCTCATCCATCGCAGCGATGCTAGGCGCCCTACCCGGCAAGCGCCCCGGCGTAGACCTGCCAGGCAAGCACCGACTTCGCGACCAGGCTGATGAGGATGTAGGCGCGCTCGCCGAACACGTAGCTGCGCCAGCGCCCGACCTTGCGGTACTGCAGCGCCATGTTGATCGCAAAGCAGTTGAAGAGCACGAAGAGGGAGACGAAGATCGCCACCACGAAGCCCGGCACGCCCTCCCCGTTTGAGTCGGCGAGCACGATCTGCGCGCCGATCGCGATCCACGGGACGGCGCCGGCGACACAGCCATAGAAGAACGGACGCCAATCGGGCTTGTCGGTGTCGGGCCCGTTGGTGCGCTCCATCACCAGGCCGAAGAGGATCATCGAGGCGTTGACGCCGAACAGCGCGATCAGGGCGGCGAGGTCCCAGATCCCCGCCAGCATCGCGATCAGCACGATCATCAGCGAGGCGCTGATCGAGTACTCATACCAGCGCGCGGGATTCACGCCCGCCGCCAGGTTGCGCTCATACCAGCCGCGCGCCGGCCCGGCAACGAGCAGATGGTCGATGGCGGCGAACAGCAAAAAGGCCGCCACGGCGGGCCCGAACGGCACCTCGAAGAGTTGGTCAGGCGCGGTGAGCTGCCCGCTGCCCGGGGCGCCCGTGAGATAGGAGGCGGTTACCGGCAGCTTCGCGTCGGCCGCGATCGCCAGTATCACCGCCGCCTGGGCGGCGTGGATGAGGCCGACAACCGCATTGAGGCGGCGCAGGCCGCGGGCTGTGTGTTGGTCGAGCACAGTGAGAACCACGGTACTCGCGCACCGCGTCAGGGCGTGATGTCGACCCCGTCGATACTTTCGACCTCGAAGAGGATGTCGTCGCCCTCCTCGCCGGTGATCGTGGCCACGACCGGAACTTCTTCACCCTCGGCGTTGGTCACGATGCATTCGAACTCGGTGCCCGTCTCGGCGCTGATGTCGCCAGGGCAGGATGCGGACTCGACGTCGGCGGTTTCCTGGGCCAGGCTGAGCATTCCCGATTCGATCGAGTCCTGATCGACGGTGTCGTCGCCGCACGCTGCGAGCGCGAGGGCGACCGCGCCCACGGCGATTGCGGCGACAAGACGACGAGACGAGATAGCGGCAGTTGACATTGATCCTTCCCTGGATCGATTGGTGGCGCCAATGCGCATTGGCTCATGCGCACCCTAACCCGTCTCATGTCATGGCAAAGCGACGGCGCTTAGGCAGGCATCACGTACGCGTCCGACAGCGCCCTGACCTCGGCGTAGATGCGGTCGTCGCGCGCCTCGTCGACCACCGGCTTGCGCACAGCGCCGAGCGCCCAGCGCTGCTGTGCCTCCGTCGAGGAGGCCTTGCCGTGCAGCTCGATCGCCGTGGCGCTGAAGTCGCGCACCAGGGTCTCGAAGACCAAGTCGACGAAGTCGGGCTCGACCTCGGCCAGCTCTGCCTGCTCGAGGATCAGCTGTCCGTAGGGCAGCAGCGTGAAGAGCTGCGACAGCGACTGCTGGAAGTCGAGGTCCGCGGTCATCTGCGCTTCCGTCAGCGTGACCTCCGCGATCAGCTCGACCAGCGCTTCGGCCTGCTCGCGAAAGCGGGCGACGTTGGGCAGCTCTGAGAAACGGTCGAAGACACCGCGCCAGTCCGGAAAGGCGATCTTGCTGAGGCCGCGAGTCGGGCCCTGCGCGAAGAGGAATGCGTCGTCGCCGGGCTCGCGCTGAGGGTCGGGCGCTGTGAGCGCCTCGGCGCCGAAGAGGTAGGCCGGTAGGAACTTCAGCGTGAGGGCGCGATTGACGTGGACCGTGCCCTCGAGCTTGGGCAGGCCGTCGATGATGTTCTTGGCGCTTGCGAAGTAGCTGTCGCGCTCGAAGCCCTTCGCCGAGATCACCTCCGCGAGCAGGCGCACGATGCGCTCGCCCTCGGTCGTGACCTGCATCTTGTTGATCGGCGTGTAGAGCAGGTAGCGGCGGTCCTCCCGACTCGCGCTTCGCACGTAGTCGACTGCCCGGGCGCCGTAGAGCTTTGCCGCAACCAGCCGGCCGTAGGCCTCGATGAGGATCCGCCGCACCTGGCCGAACTCGGTGACGCGATTGCCGAAGAGGATCCGGTTCTCCGCCTGGGTGACCGTCTCGTAAAAGCAGTGCTCCGACATCCCGATCGAGCAGAAGCCGAGGTTGAACTTGCCGACGTTGATCGTGTTCAGCGCCGCCTCGAACGCCTCGACGCCGGTGTGAAGGACGTCCTCGGGACCGACCGGATACTCGTTCAGCTCGAAGGAGCTGACGTACATCTGGCCGTGGACAACGTTCGAGACCAGCTCGTACGCGGGGTGCGAGCTGTCGGCGGCGAAGAAGACGTAGCCGTCGGGCCCCTCGACGTCGGCTCGCCGCCCGAAGACCGAGACCATCCCGGCCAGGTTGCCGTTGCCGATGTAGTACTTGCCGCCGCTCGCGCTGAAGCCACCCTCGTCGTCGGGGGTGAGGACCATGTCGGTCGAGTAGATGTCGGCGCCGTGGTCGCGCTCGGAGAGGCCGAAGGCGAAGATCGCACCGTCCTCCAGCAGCTCGGCGGCGCGGGCGCGGGCGGCGTCGTTGTCGCTTTGCCAGATCGGGCCGAGGCCGAGGATCGTGACCTGCCACGCATACCAGTACTGAAGCCCGTAGAAGCCAAGGATCTCGTTGAAGATCGCGTTGCGGGCGGTATCCCAGCGCTTGTCGGGGTCTCCCCCGCCGTCCCGCGCCGGCGTGAGCAGAGTCGCGAACGCCCGCTCGCGCCCGAGAAACTCGATGAAGTCCGCGTACCAATCGTCGGAGTGCACCTCCGCGGTCAGGCGCTCCTTGCCCTTCGCCTCGAACCAGTCAATGGTCGCGCGCATCAGCCGTGCGCTCGCGGGGTCGAGCTCCTCCGCGCGGTAGCTGGCGGGGTTGAAGAGGCGGCTGGTGGTGGCGGTGGTCATCGTCGCGGGGGCGTACTGGACGAGAGCCTATGGAACCGGCTGCTGCGCTCGGGTTTGGATCGCGGCCGATCGTGGTATGCGAACCCCGTTGGGGAGTTCATTCGGGGGTGTTGGGAGTGGGTCGAATGCGGAAGGGTCTCGTTCTTGGTGCGTTGCTCGTCGGTCTCGTAGTTCCCGGCGAGGCAGCGGCCGATCACCCGGTCAGCGGCATCGCCGAGATCAGCTCCGGCGCCGGCCTTGGCTTCAAGGGTGACCTCCGCGGCGAGCTTGGCCTGCTGGCACCACCCTCGCCGACCGCTCTCGGGGGCGCCTTGGCCGAACCCGCCGAGTACGGCAACGGCACTGCCGTGGGCGCAGCCGACGACACCACCGGCGACTTTCACAGCGCCAACTTCCAAAAGCTCGGGCGATCGACGATCGAGACCGGGACCGGCGAGCAGGCCCAGGGCTCCGACCTCGCCTTCCGGCGCAACCTGATGGTCGCGGGCGCCTATGAGGGGATCGGCTTCTTTCGCATCGGCGGCGATCAGGCTCCGCGCCAGCTCTCCTTCTATGACTGTCCCGGCTCCCAGGGCGACGTCACCGTGCTCGGCGACACGCTCTTCGTCTCGATCGACAGCCGCGGCTCCAACTCGAAGGAGTCCGCGAGCTGCAACAACACGAACACGAACCTCGATCGCAGCTCGACCGGCCGCGAGGGGATCCGGATCGTCGACATCTCCAACGTCCGCGATCCGCGCCAGATCGGCTTCGTTGAGACGGAGTGCGGCTCGCACACCCAGACGCTGATCCCCGGCGATCCGACGTCATACCTCTACGTCGACTCCTATCCGCTCGGCGCCGATGCCGAGTGCACCGAGGCCAATCATCCCGAGGGCGAGTTCTCGGTGATCGAGATCCCCAACGCCGACCCGGCGAGCGCCGACGTCGCCGCGGTTCCCGACATCCTCCCCGCCACCGTCACCCCGGACACCATCGGCTGTCACGACACCGGCGTGCTGCCGGAAAAGGACCTCGCGGTCGCCGCGTGCCTCGGCGCCTGGGCGCTGCTGGACATCTCCGATCCGGTCAAGCCGAAGACGCTGGGCGTCGTTCAGAACCCGCTGATCGAGCTCGATCACTCCGCGCAGCTGACCTGGGACGGCAAGTACGCCGTGATCGGCGACGAGCACGCCGGCGCCGCGGGCGGCGGTGGCTGCTCCCCCGACCAGTCGAGTCCGGTCGGAGCGATGTGGTACTACGACATCAGCGACCCCGCCAACCCGCAACTCGAAGGCAGCTACTCGCTGCCGCGGGTGCCGCCGGTCGACAGCGCCGAAGAGGTCGAGCGCTTCCGCTGCACGACCCACAACTACTCGATCCTGCCGATGCGCGACCCGAGCCGCTACGTCGCCGTCACGCCGTATTACTCCGGCGGGCTCTCGGTCGTCGACTTCAGCGACCCGGCGAACCCGAAGGAGCTCGGCTACTACCTGCCGCAGGTCGACGGTGCCAACCCCGACATGTGGGCGGGCTATTGGTATCGGGGCCGGATCTACACCAACGAGCACGCCTCGAAGCTCGGCGTCAGCACGTTCGCCATGGACGAGCTCGGCACCGGTCAGGTGCGCAGCCTCGGACCGCTGATGAACCCGCAGACGCAGGTTCTGCCTTAGGCCGCCTGGCCTGCGCTCAGAACCCCGGCGGGTGGCGCGCGACGTACCCCTCGGGATAGGGCAGCGCGACGTGCCACCGGGGGCCGCTGCCGCGCTCCTCGCCGGCCGTGTCAAAGCGCAGGCCCGCGATCACGACATAGGTGTGCCCGGCGTTGGCATAGACGGTGATCCACTTGCCCGGCCCGGGCGCGCCCCAGCGCTCGAGCTGACCGGAAACCAGGGGCGCCTGGAGAAAGCCCGCGCCGGCCAAGGCGAAGCTGACGGCACCAGAGCAGTCATAGCCGCGGGAATAAAACGACGCATGGCCGCCGCCCAAGACGTAGGGCTGGCCGACCAGCGTGTTCGCGGCGTTGATGGCGTTCGTCACCCGCGGCGGCGCGCTCGCGGGCGGGACCGCGATGTCGCCGAGCATTACGGCCACACGATTCGGAGGCGTATGGGTGATCTCCGCGACGGCCGACTGGCTCGCGTACTGGCGCTCCTGGGCCGAGGGCCGTTCGTATGTTCCGTTCGTCCCCGCGGAGGCCGCTGGCATCGCCGCGATCTCCTCAGGCGTCGGGTTCTTGGGGATCCTCGGTGGTCGCTCGGGCCGCGCGGCTCTGCGGTCCTCCGCGCTGATCTGCTTCGGCGGCAGCGCGCTCGCCGGAGTGTTCGCAGCGACCATGTCGCCCAGCACGGTGTCCACGCCGGCGTTGACGGCCTGGGTCATCAGCGCGATGTCGCCATGCGAAGCGGACGAGAGCCCAGGGGAGTCGGCCTGCCCAAGCGCGGCACTATCAGCAAACGCCGCACCGCCGGCCGAGGCCACGGCGAACGCCGTCAAAGCGATCAGAGTTCTCCGGGCACCCACGCTATTTCAGTATCGCACCGGCGCGCCTAATCCTTTACAAGAGAATGCGCAAGCGGCTTGCTGGCCCACGGGGGAAATGACGCAGATGGAACGAGTACCACTCGACGGTGACTACGCCCGGCCGGCCAAGCCCGGATGGCGCGGTCGCGACTGGTCCGCGCGCGAGCACGATGCCCTGATCGCCGGTCGGCGGCTGCACTACCTCGACACGGGGGAAGGCGACACCGCCTGCGTGCTGGTGCACGGGATGGGCGGGCGCTGGCAGCACTGGCTGGAGACGATCCCAGCGCTGGCCGAACACAGCCGAGTGATCGCGATCGACCTGCCCGGATTCGGTCAAAGCGAACTGCCCGCGGGCGGCACCTCCCTAAACGGCTTCGCGGACGCCGTCGCCGAGCTCGCCCGCCTGCTTGCGATCCAGCGGGTGGTGCTCATCGGTCACTCGATGGGAGGACCGATCGCGGTGCGCTTCGCCGCCCGCCACCCCGACCTGGCCGCCGCGGTCGTACTCGTCGCCGGTGCCGTCTACCAGTTCAGCTCGCTGCTCGCCCTGCGCGATGTGGCACGGTTCGCGCGCGAGCGTCCGCGTGAGACGGCCGCGATCGTGCTGGAGATCGCCACCGCCGGGCTGCCGGCCCCGGCCCCGCTACGCAAGCTGGTTGCACGTTCGCCCGTGCTGCGTCGCCTCATCCTCTCGCCATACGTGCTCGATCCGGCCGCCCTGCCCGCCGACGTGGCGGCCCTGATCGTCGACGGCGCCGGCGCCCGAGGCGTGTTTCCAGCCGTGCGCGCCATCGCGCGCTCCGACCCCCGCGAGGGCCAGGACGCAGTGCGCTGTCCGATCCTCTCGCTCGCCGCCGACTCCGACCGCATCGCCCCGCTGCAGGACACGAGCGCGCTCGCCAGCGACCTGCCCGCAGCGCGCACCGTCGTGCTCGAAGGCTCGGGCCATATGCCGATGCTCGAGCGCCCCGACGCCTTCAACGCCCAGCTCCTTCGGTTCCTGGCCGCGACTTCGACAACTCGGCACGCGTACGCGTGATCCGCGCGCCATCGATCTCCTCTACGCGAAACGTCACGCCTGCCACTTCGACCGCGTCGCCCTCGATTGCCCCGCGGCCGAGCGACTCGAAGACCAGCCCCGCGAGCGTCCGGGGCCCGTCCGAGGGAAGCTCCGCCCCGGTCGACTCGTTGAAGTCGTCGACCGACATCGAGCCCGCGACCTCGACGACGCGCTCGCCAACCCAGTCGAGTCCCGCGTCCGGCAGCTCGTACTCGCTCTCGATCTCACCGACGATCTCCTCGAGGATGTCCTCGAGGGTCACGATGCCAGCCGTCCGCCCGTACTCGTCGACAACGATCGCCATCTCCTGGCGGCCCTCGCGGAACTCCCGCAGTAGCGCGCCGAGGTCCTTGGTCTCGGGCACGACCATGGCCGGGCGCGCCAGCTCGCCGACGGTCGCCGCGGATTCCTCGTGGACAGCCCTTAAAGCGTCGAAGACGTGAAGGATTCCCACCAGCCGATCGAGCGTGCCAGTCGCGACTGGGACCCGCCGGTGCGGGGTCGTCACGAGCCGGTCGAGCGCCTCCGCCGCGGCGACGCTGGCGTCGAGCCAGGTGACATCGGAGGCGAGGACCATCACGTCCGCGGCCTCGCGGCTTGCGAAGTCAAAGACGTTGTAGATCAGTTCCTCCTGAGCCCGCGGAATCACGCCCAGGTTCTCCGCCTCATCAACGAAAGCGCGCAGCTCGTCGACACTCTTGATCGTCTCGCCGGCCATCACGTCGCCGACGCCGAACGGCTTCAGCAGCAGCCGTGCCGACTGCTGCAGCAGCCACACCACCGGCCGCAGACCGACGCCGATTGCCTCGACCGGACTGGCGACGAGGACCGCGAGCCGCTCCGCTTTATGCAGGGTGAGCGCCTTCGGAACCAGCTCGCCGAGTACGACGCTGAGGTAGGTGACGACTGCGAACGCGATCAGGAAGCTGAGCCACTCCGGCAGCCCGCCGCCAAGAAGATCGTTGACCAGCGGCTCACCGATCGCCCCGATGAGGATGCCCATCGCCGTGATCCCGACCTGGACCGTGGAGATCACACGCACCGGGTCGTCCATCAGCCGCAGCGCAGCGGCGGCACGCGTGCTGCCGGCCTCGGCGAGCGGAGTCAGCGCAGCGCGCCGTGCCGTCAGAACCGAGTACTCCCCCACGACAAAGAAGGCATTGGCCGCCACAAGGCCGAAAACGATGGTGATCCGCAGGACGTCCTCCACGCCTACGGAAGCTAGCTCTCATGGCGCCGTCGTGAATTGGGCGCCGCCGCTCGGGGCAACATCTTCGCTGGGCGTTTGGTTCAAGGCGACGACGGCTGTAGGGTCGGCGTAGCGCCGCCCTTCGAGATCCTCTCGTTCCTCCCACTTGATCGCGCGGTCGACTCCGGGAGGAACGCGATCGGAGAGGCAATGTCGGATCACGCTGCGCAGGCGTCTATCTCAACGCGGGTTCTCGTTTCCGTGCCACTGGCCATCGCGACGCTGCTTGGTCGTCCTGGCCGGCGCAGCCCCCGCGCCTGCGGCGACGATCAGCTACGACGGGGCCGTGCTCGTGGTCACCGGGGGTGACAACCTCAACCACGAAGTTCAGTTCCGCTACGACGGGGTCAACAACCGCGACGAGATCCTGGACAGCCAGCAGTTCACCGGCATTCCCGGCGACTGCACGGTGATCGTCGCGAATACCTGGATCTCCTGTCCGGCCCACACGGGGGTGCGGGTCGTGCTTGGCGGTGGCAACGACAAGGTCTTCTTCAATCCGGACTGCTTCGACACCTACGAGCTCACCCTGGGCAACGGGTCCAACGAGAACACCTTCGACGAGACGTGCACGAACGCGGCAACCGGGACGATCACCGCCGGCTCGGGTCAAGACACGCTGCGCGGAGCCTCGGCGAGCACGGTGATGACGATCAACGCCGGCGACGGCGCCGACACCGTCCGCAGTGAGGACGGCAGCGACATCCTGCACGGTGGCGAGGGCCCCGACCTCATGTACGGCGCGTCTGGCAACGATCAGGTCTACGCAGAGGGCGGCGACGACGCCCTCCGTGGCGGGGACGGAAACGACGTCGAAGACGGCGGCGCCGGCAACGACAGCATCGGCTTCACCCCTAACTTCACGACCCCGCGCGACCCTGACCCGGGTGCGGATGTGATCCGTGGCGGGGATGGAGTCGACGTGCTCAGCCTCGACGGCCACGTCGGCGCGATGACGATCAATCTCAACGGGCTGCCCGACGACGGCACAGCCGGCGAAGGGGACAACATCGGCTCGGACATCGAGACCATCATCGGCACCGGGGGTAATGACGTCTTCACGGGTTCCCCGGGCCCCGACGGCTTCGATGGTGGCGCCGGTGCCGACGTGATTTATGGCGGCGCCGGCAACGACGACCTCGTCGGCAACGGTGGTGACGACCAGCTCTTCGGCGAAGCGGGCAACGACAAGGTCCAGGGGACGTTCGGGGCCGACACGGTCGACGGCGGAGCGGGCACGGACGATCTCTACGGCGACATCGCCGGCTGCTCGGTCTTCTGCTCGCCCGCGAACGATGTCGTGCTCGCGCGCGACGGGGAGCGCGACACGGTGGATTGCGGCGGCGCCGGTCACGCGCAGGTCGACCAGCTGGATGTAGTCGGCTTCTGTTCGACGGTCGACCGCTCGCTGGTCACAGGGCCCGATGGCACGAATCCCGACGGCACGGACCCCGCGACCACCGTCCCCGACACGAAGATCTCGAACGTCAAGGTCAAGTCGAGGAAGGGCAAGGTCACCTTTGAGTTCACGGCAGTGGGTCAATCAACCGGCTTCCAGTGCGCGCTAGCAGCGAAGCGCAAGGAGTTGAAGTTCAAGGACTGCGCTTCCCCCAAGACCTACAAGCGATTGGCTGCGGGCAAGTACACGTTCGAGGTGGCGGCGGCCGGCGGCGGCGGACCGGACCTGAGCCCGGCGAGGACGAAGGTCAAGATCGGCTAGCCGTCTACGGAATATCGGCGCGGAACGACCACTCGCCGGTCGCGTTCCCGCTGCCGTACCCGGTGTAGATGACGTAGTTGCCGACAAGCTGGGTCGCCGTTGGGTACGTCGTCTGATACACCGAGCCCTGCGTGGAGTCGAGCGTCTCCAGGGGCCAGAACGAACCGGTGTACTCGCCCCCGAAGTCCGGGTTCTCGCAAGATCTGAAGCCACCGTAGCCGGCCTCGTCCGCCTTGATCTGGGCGAAGTAGCGGTCGAGCTCCGGGGTCATCGCCAGGTAGCCCCAGTCAGGCCCGGTGGTCCAGCCCCATGGGGAGTGTGCGACCTGGCCGGTGCCGCTGTAGCGACACCCGTCTGCCTCGCCGCTGGTCTCCCCGAACATGCTGCCCGTCGCCAGCCACATGAGGTTAGGTTCGCCGCCATGGACCACCATGCCGTGGAAGTTGAAGACGATCTGCTCGGCGTGGCCGGAGAAGAACGGTGCACCGCCGGCGAAGGTGTTAGGGCCGGTCTCGAACTTGTCGACAAACCAACGGCGCGGGACCGCGGTGAAGTCAACCGCCGAACTGCAGTTCCGGGTGATGCACACTTGGGCGTCGTACGCGCCCGCTGACCCGAAGCGTGGGTTGAGCGTTTTTGTGAAGGTCCTCGCCTCTCGCTTGTTAAGAGGGCCCACCTTCTGGCTGGCGACCTTGGTGGCTCCGCTGTAGATGCCGGCGTGCTTGGTGTTCGAGGGCGCCCTGCCGACGTTCTTGATCGTGTACTCGACCGAGAAGCGCCCGCGCCTGTCGCTCTCGAGGATGACGACCGGGAGGGCAGGGTTGATGCTGGCGGCCGGACTCGATACGACCTTCAGGCCTTTGGCCACGAGCTTCGCCTTCGGCTTCGCCGCAGCAATGGTCGGCATCGAGACGAGCGCGAACGCCCCGATTGCGACTGCCATTAGCACCGAACCTCGGATCGGACGACGCATGGGCGGCCACTTCCTCTCGGTTCGGTACGAAGTACCACCGACACTACCTCCGAATCGGCGTACGTCAAGGTCCCGCGCCGGGACTGGCACGCCTTCCTAAAGGAACCCGTTTCGCTTATTTGAGCCGAAGGCGCCTGCCGGAATCGAACCGGCGTAAACGGCTTTGCAGGCCGCTGCGTAGCCACTCCGCCAAGGCGCCAGAGCGGGCGCAAGCGTAGCGAGCCTGTCGGGCTCTGAAAGTGGTCCCGTCGGCGAGTGAGCGCGGCTGGTAGACATCAATCGCGTGGGTGCGGGGCGAGAACGATCGGTCGGGTTCGACGGCGTCGAACTCTGCACCGAAGCCTTCGGTGCGCCAACCGACCCACCCGTGCTGCTCGTCATGGGACAGATGGCGTCCATGCTCTGGTGGCCGGACGAGCTCTGCGAGCGAGTGGCGAACGCCGGCCGCCTCGTCATCCGCTACGACCACCGCGACACCGGCCGCTCGACCTCTTACCCGGCGGGCGAGCCTGGCTACGCTTCCGAAGCGCTCGCCGACGATGCCGTCGCGATCCTCGACGGCTACGGAATAGACCGCGCGCACCTCGTCGGCATGTCGATGGGCGGCATGCTGGTGCAGGGGATCGCTGCCGAGCACCCCGACCGAGTAGCGACGGTCACCGCGATCAGCACCACGATGCTCGACGACTCAGGCCCTGACCTCCCCCATCCGACTCCCGAGTACATGGCCCACGCGGCAGCTGGCGAAAAGGTCGACTGGACCGACGCCGACTCGATCAAGGACTTCGTCGTCAGCGATTGCGAGGCGCTCTGCGGCTCCGGCCGTGACTTCGATCGCGACGCCGTTCGCGCGTTCATCGACCGCGACTTCGAGCGTACGCACAACCCGCTCAGCCTGATCAACCACACGCTGCTGGGGGGCGAAGACGGACCCGGCCATCGCCAATCCGATGTCACCGCCCCGCTGCTCGTGATCCACGGAACAGCCGACCCGCTGTTTCCGATCGAGCACGGTCGCGCCCTCGCGGAAGCGACCTTCGGAGCCGAGCTCGTCGAACTCGAAGGCGGCGGCCACGAGCTTCATCGCGACGACCTCAATCGAATCGGCGACGCGATCATTTCGTACACGTCCGGCTAGGGTGCCAGCGATGACCACAGTCGAGCTCAACACAGACGGCCCCGTCGCGTATCGCGAGGCAGCACCAACAAGCGACGCGACCGGCTCCTCCGTCGTCCTCGTCCACGGCTTCCCGGAGAGCTCGCTGATGTGGGAGCCGCTGATGTCCGCGCTCGCCGACGCCGGCCGGCCCGCCTTCGCGCCCGACCTCTATGCGCTCGGCGACTCGACCGACTTTGGCGAGGCGACCTTCGAGCACTCGCGCGAGCGCTTCGACGCCTGGATGGACGAGACGAACCCCGAGGGCAAGGTCGTGGTCGTCGTCCACGACTGGGGCGGGTTCATCGGCCTCTCGTGGGCCTGCGATCACCCCGATCGCGTCGAGGCGCTGGTGCTCAGCGACACCGGCTTCTTCTCCGACGGCAAATGGCATGACATGGCCGCGGCCCTGCGCAGCGAGCAAGGCGAGGCGATCATCGCCGCCGTCGATCGCAGCGTCTTCACCGGCCTGCTCAATCCCGAGGGCAAAGCCGTTTTCAGCGACGCCGAGATCGACGCCTACTGGGCGCCCTTCGAGCGCGGCGACGGCGCCCGCGCGACGCTCGAGTTCTATCGCTCGATGGACTTCGAAAAGCTCGCGCAGTGGGACGGCAAGCTCGGTGCAGCTCGGCGTTCCCACGCTGATCCTCTGGGGAGCCGACGACCCCTTCTCCCCCGTCGCGGCCGCCCGCCGCTTCGAGCGCGAGATCCCCGGCTCGAAGCTGATCGTGCTCGACGGCGCCGGGCACTTCATCTGGGACGAGCAGCCGCAGCGCTGCGTGGACGAGGTCCTTGACTTCCTCGCCTGAGCTTCGGCTCGTCACCATCCCGATCAGCCACTACTGCGAGAAGGCGCGCTGGGCGCTCGACCGCGCCGGGATCCCTTTCCGCGAGGAGCGCCACGTCCAGGCGATCCACCGCTTCGCCGCGCGGCGCGCGGGCGGCGGCTCGACCGTGCCGGTGTTGGTCACGCCCGACGGCGCGATCGGGGAGTCGGACGAGATCCTCGACTGGGTCGACGCGCGCACGGCTCCCGAGCAGCGCCTCCAGCCCACCGACGCGGATGCGAGAGCCGAATCCGATCGCCTGTCGAAGCGCTTCGACGACGTCCTCGGCCCGCACGGGCGCCGGCTGATGTACGTGCAGATGCTCGCCCAGCGCGACCTGCTGCTCGAGTTCAACAACCAGGGCGTGCCCGCGTGGGAGGACCGGATGATGCGGCTTGGCTTCCCGCTGGCGGTGCGCTGGGCAAACAGGGCGCTCGCCATCACGCCGGGGGTCGAGGTCAAAGACGAGGCGATCGTCTGGCAGGAGTTCGACTACGTCGCGGGGCTCCTCGGCGACGGTAGGCCGTACCTGGTCACCGACTCGTTCGGGGCGGCCGACCTCACCTTCGCGGCGCTCTGCGCGTCGGTGATCGTGCCGCCGATCTACGGGGTCCCACTCCCCCAGCCCGCCGTCCTGCCGCCAGGCTCAGCCGCCCTGATCAACAAAGCACGCGAGCATCCTGCCGGCGCCTTCGCCCTGCGCCTCTACGCCGAGCACCGCGGGACACCGTCGTCGCCCGCGGGCTAGCGCCCTACTTCCTCTTCTTCTTTTTGACCTTGACCTTGCGAGTCGGCGACGTCGCCGAGGCGCATGCACCGGCCGCAACCGTCGCCCGGAACTTCGCCGGCTTCTTCAGCTTCTCCTTGACCGAGAAGGCGCCGCTGGCGTTCGTCGTCAGCTGCTTTCGAGGCTTAAACGACTTCTTGCCCTTGATCTGGCGCTGAAGCTCGACGGTCTGAGCTGCCTTGCAGCTCGCCTGCGCGGCGACGATTGCTCCCGAGACAGTGACCTTCTTGCCCTTCTTGACCTTCTTCTTGGAGACCGTGAGCTCAAGGGTTCTGGTGAGATCAGCCGCAGGCGGCAGCGGATCCGTCGGCGTTGTCGTGGTGGGAGTCGTGGTTGTCGGGTCCGGGTCGGCAGGCGGAAGTTCGCGATTGAAGGTGACCACGGCCGTGTCGACCTCGCCGGTCGCATAGACCTGGGCGCCGTTCGCGGCGACCGCCACGCCATTAGAACCGTTAAGCCCGTCGACCCCGTTGACCCCGTCGCTATCGCTCTCGACGAAGTCGATTGCCCCGTTGGCTGCACGCGAGAACGAGGCGACCGAATCGCTGACCAGCGAAGCGACGTAGACGCTCTTGCCGTCGGGGGATATTGCGACGTCGCGCGCTCCGTTGAGCCCGGTGACGCCGTCGAGGCCGTCGCCCTTGAACCCTGCGAAGGTCAGGGCGCCGGTGCCGGGATCGCGGTCGAAACCGACGAGTGAATCGTCGGACTCCGCGGCCACGTAGACATCGTTGCCGTCGGGCGAGACGACCACGCCGCGCGCGCACGCCATCTCGCTCACCCCGGGATCGCCGTTCTTGTCGCTCTCGAGAAAGCCGAGAGCGCCGGTCGCATCGGTTCGAGTGAAGGTCGCCACCGCGTTAGAGGTGCACGAGGCGACGTAGACGTTCGCGCCGTCCCGTGAAACGCTGACCCCGGTGGCCGTCCCCAGTCCGTCGATGCCGGGGTCGCTCTCCTTGTCGACCTCCACCCAGCTGAGCAGGCCACCGGCGCCAGTGCCTAGGCGATCGAAGGTGGCGACGGAGCTGTCGCCGTTGGCGGCGACGTACACATTGTCGCCGTCTGCGTCCATCGCCACGCCCCAGGCGCCGGTGAGACCGTCGACCCCGGGCGCGTCTCCGTCCTTGATCACGCCGAGGTAGTTGAGAGCGCCGGTGCCCGCCACGCGCTCAAACGACGCGATCGCCGCCTCGCCATTGCCGGTGACATAGACGTTGGTTCCATCAGGCGAGACGACGACGCTGCGGGCACCCATTAGCCCGTCCACACCCACGGCCCCATCGACGTCCGCCTCGAGGAAGGTCAGCGTTCCGTCGGGATTGCGGGTGAAGGTGGTGACCGCGTTCGACGTGCTGGCGACCGCGTAGACATTCGAGCCATCGGGCGAAACCGCGACGTCGATCGCCAGCGAGAGCGTGGAGATGCCGGGGTCGCCGTTCTTGTCCTGCTCGACGAACGTCAGCGAGCCGGCGGCGCCGAGGGCGATCGCCACCACGCCGAGAGCGCATCCGAGTGCCAGTGCCAATGTGACTGCAGCCCTGCGGCCGATAATTCGGTTCATCGTGGGGACCTTCCTGGACCAGCGTCCAATCGGCGTCCAACGACGCCTAGCCGACGACCTTCCACTTGTCCTTAGCTGGCGACGGGTCAGCGATGCCTGCCGGGTCAATCGCGCGCACCCGGAACTTGTGCTTGGCCTCGTCGAGGCGCTTGAACTTTCGCGGTGACGTACACGGCCTGTATGAGCCCTTGTCGAGCTTGCACTCGAAGGTCGAGCCCGCCGCGCTGGACGTGAACTTGAACTTGGCCTTCGTCTTCTCGGTCTTCTTCGGCGGGCTCTTTGTGATCGTCGTCTGCGGCGGGAGGGCGGTGGGTGGCGGCGGAGGCGACGGCACCGAGACGATGAAGCTGCGGCTGGCGAGCCCGATGTTTCCGTTCTCGTCGAAGGCACGGATGTTCGCGCCGTGGCCTCCGTTCGGGATGTCGCTGAACGTGTGCGTATTGCCCGGTCCGGAACAGGGGACCGGCCCGCTGGCGTTCAGGCTGCAGGCAAAGGTCACGCCCGCCTCGTCGGAGGTGAACTCGAAGGTCGCGCTTGACACGTCGATCGTCTCCCCCGCAGCCGGGCCGGCGGTGATCGAGACCACGGGCGCAATCTGGTCGTACTCGTAGGCGCCGATGTCCGGCGCAGAGCCTTGAGTTCGCGGCTCGCCGTCAAGGTCGGTCGTCCCGCTGTTGGCATCAACGACGCCGCCGTTGATCGTCCGCGAAGGGGTCACCTGATGGAAGTCGCCCGCCGCGGCGTTGACGAATCCTGGCGTAGACGTCTGGTTCGTGACCGAGCCCGCCGCCGTGATCGTGGTCGATGCTTCGGCAATGACCGTCGCGTAGTTGGAGTGCTCGAGGGTGACGGTCACCGAGGTGCTTAGCGCGCCGTCGGTCTCGGCCTTCACGTCAGCGAAGCCGCCACCCCCGCGCGCAATCGTGGCCTTGACGTCGACGGTCAGGTCCTCGCCGTCCTCCGCACGCGCCACCAGACCGTGCCCACCCGCCGAGACCGCCGTGACGTTGCGAAGCCGAAGTGTGTTGGTGAATGCCCCGGACATGAAGGCCCGCATCGCGGGTACGGTGCCGGCCGTCGTCGAGCAGGCGCTGTCGCGCAGACGTGACAGGAAGCCCAGGTGGCACGCCGAGATCGCGACCGCGCTGGTGCTGCGCACATCGACCCTCTCGGCCGTGCCGTATGCGATCAGGGCGTTGCCGGCGCCACTATGGCGGATCGCCAGGTCGCGGACCGTGCTACCGCTGTTCGAGGCGACCACGCCCGTGAACGCGGATGTCTGGATCAGCGGATGCGGCTGGTTGGCCTCGCCGCGAACGACGGTGCCGGCGCCACTGACGACGAGCGGGTCAGCCAGCGTGTACGCGCCAGTCAGGATCACAATCTCGTCGCCCACAGCCGCGGACTCGACCGCTTCCTCGAGATCGCATGGGTCGCTCTGCGGGCAGGCTGTATTGCTACCACCCGTGCCAGGCTCCGCGTAGCGCGTGACCGCCGACGCCACGGCCGGGGTTCCGAGCGCCGCCACAAACGCCGTCGCGGCTACTACCGAAACCCACCTCCTTGTCGGCATTACGCTGATCCTAAGCGCGTTTGAGTGGCTTGTCGATACCTTGCGCCCGTGGATTCCGCCTTCACCCCACTGCACCGCGGTGGCTCCGGCTCGCCGATGGTGCTGCTTCACGGCTTCACCGACACCTGGCGCAGCTGGGAACTGGTGCTGCCGACGCTCGAGCGCAGCCACGACATCCTCGCCCCCACCCTCGCCGGTCACTCCGGCGGGCCGGAGATCGAGGGGCCTGTCACCGACGACGCGGTTGCAGACGCTGTTGAGCGGGCGATGGACGACGCCGGCTTCGAGACCGCGCACATCGTCGGCAACTCGCTCGGCGGCTACATCGCGCTGCAGCTTGCAGCTCGGGGCCGGGCGCGGACGGTCGTCGCGCTCGCGCCGGCCGGTGGGTGGGCCGACGGCGACGAGTCGTTTCAAGAGTCGCTTGCCTTCTTCAGGACGATGCAGGAGCTACTCGAACAGGCCGGCCCTCAGGCGGATGCGATCGTCTCGACGCTCGAGGGGCGCCGCCGCGCGACGCTCTTCGCCACGACCAACTTCGAGCACATTCCGGCCGAGCTGCTCGCCCATCAGATTCGCGGAGCGGCGGCCTGCCCGGCCGTCTACGACCTGATCGACTACGCCGAGACCGAGGGCTGGAAGCTCGACGCCGAGAACGTCACCTGCCCGGTGCGAGTCGTCTGGGGAACCGACGACAAGATGCTCGAGTGGCCACGGTCCGCCGAGCGGTATCGCAACGACTGGCTCGCCAATGCCGACTGGGTCGAGCTCGACGGCATCGGCCACTGCCCGCAGCTCGACGTCCCGCTCGAGACCGCCGAGCTGATCAGCGGCTTCGCGCGCGACTAGCGCTGACTACTCGTCAGCGCCCGCGTACAGAATCGCGCCGATCGCGGCCATCGTGCCGGCGACGGCGACCGTCCCGATCGCGGCACGGCTCGGAAGATGCTCGCGATCGGCCAAGGTCGCGGCAATGTCCGAGAGGTCGCTGGCGACCAGGGCGGCGAGCCATGGCCTGGTCGGCGCGTCGTGCAATGCGGCTGCACCGAGGCCGATGCCGATCAGGGCGTCGCGGGCGACCAGCGCGCGTGCGGCGACCCGCGTCCCTCCCACCTCGACCTCCTTGCCGAGCCAGGGGCCGGCGGCGGGGCCCGGTGCCGCGATCACGGCTGCCGCGTAGGCGACGCGACTTGCTGCGAGGGCGAGCGGACCTGCGTTCACGGATCTAACCTACCCCTCGAGAGGATCCTTAGTCGGGATGCGCGCTCGCAGCTCCTCAGCGATCGCCACCGCCTTGGGCGTCTTCACGTGAATCGCGATCTTGCCCGAGAGGCCTTCCTCTCCCATCCGGTCGTAGTCGACCTCGAGCACCAGCCGTTGCGCTTCGCTCGTCACGGCGAGGGCTCGCAGATTCGGCTGATCGAAGTCGGAGTCGATCAGGTCGAGCTTCCCGGACCGACAGTAGATGACGAATCGCTGCTCGCTGATCGCGAGCGCGAACCGCTGCGGCACGACCTTGCCGTGGTGGCGGCGGCCCGGCGCCTTGAACCGGTGGTAGCGAACGCTGCCCGGGAGGTTCTCCTCGCAAAGGACGAGGCCCTCCGCCTCGAGCTCGGCGCGCAGCTCGGGGCTCAGCCTTCCGTTGCCGAGGAGAAGTCGCGCGAACATGCGCGCAGTCTCTCAGTCGTAGTTTCGGATCATCCTCACGTTCAAAAAGAGCGCCAGTGCTCCCAGCACCCCGACCACTGCGAAGCCGGGCAGGATCTTGTCCCAGTCGAGGTCGACGAGGATCATCGACCGAAGCGCCTCCATCAGATAGGTGACCGGGTTGAGCGTCGCCGCGACCTCCATCGGCTCGGTCAGCAGCTCGCGCGGCACGAAGTTCGGCGTCAAAAACAACAGCGGGAAGAAGATCAGCCCGCCCGAGTTCGTCGCCGCCGCGCTGCGCGTCTTCAGCGCGATCAGCTGCATGAAGCCCGCGTAGACGACGCCCCACAGCGAGGTCAGCAAGACGATCAGCAAGAAGCCCGGGATCCCGCTGGCGATCTCGACCCCGAACGGCAGCGCGATGAAGATGATCAGGCTTGCGATGACGACGCACTTCGCACCCTCGGCGACGAGCCGCCCCAACACCATCGAGTAGCGCGGGATCGGAATCGCGCGCAGCTTGTCGAAGTAGCCGCCCTCGATCTCCTCGACCAAAAACAGCGCTGCCATCCCGAACGACGCCGCCAACAGCAGCGTGATCGGCACCTGAAAGGCGCCGTAGCCCTGACCCTCGAGGAAGTCGGTCGACTCCGACGGGAAGATGTTCGCCGCCTGGCCGGTGTTGACGACCAGGAAGAAGATCGGGATGAACATCGTCATGAACAGGGCGTCGGGCTGGCGAATCGCCTCGCGCAGCGCGCGCGCTCCGAGGACAACGGTCGCGTTCATGCGTGCACCTCCTGAACCTCGCCGGCCGCTCGGTCGCGGCTGCGCCCCGTCGCGTCCAAGAAGACGTCGTCGAGGCTGACGCTCTCGCCGCCACGCCGCTGGCTGAGCTCCGCCTTGAGCGCGGCCGGCGTGCCCTCGCGGACGATGAGGCCGGCATCGATGATCGCGATCCGGTCGCAGAGCTGATCGGCCTCCTCGAGGTACTGGGTGGTGAGAAAGATCGTGGTCCCCTCGGCGTTGATGCGCCGCAGCTCCTCCCAGACCGTCAGGCGGCTGGCGGGATCGAGGCCGGTCGTCGGCTCGTCCAAAAAGAGGACGTCGGGCTCGTGAACCAATGAGGCTGCGAGATCGAGCCGTCGCTGCATCCCGCCGGAGTAGCTCTTGGTGACCCGGTCGGCGGCGTCCTCGAGCTCGACCAGCTCGAGCAGCTCCTGGGCGCGGGTCCGCGCGCGTTCCTTGTCGAGGCCGAACAGCTGGCCGTGAAGAACCAGCAGCTCGCGCCCGGTCTGGCGCGGATCGAGCCCGGCCTCCTGCAGCGCGACGCCGATCTTTCGGCGAACGCCGTCGGGATCCTCGGCTACGTCGATCCCGGCCACCTCGGCTCGACCTGACGTGATCGTCAGCAGCGTCGTCAGCATCCGCACCGTCGTCGACTTGCCGGCGCCGTTGGGCCCGAGAAAGCCGAACACCTCGCCGGTCTCGACAGCGAGATCGACGCCGCGCACGGCCTCGACCGCATCGTCCCCGTTTCCGTAGTGCTTGACCAAGCCCTCGGCCAAAACGGCCGGACCGAAACTCCCCGACAAGGCGTCTCCTTCTCCCGTTGTTCTCAGATCACGCTACTGAGACAAGGCGGACGACTGAAACTAATCGCCTACGGGGAAAAGAAGCAGGATCCGTCGAGCGGGTTCGGTCCGCAGACGCACTTTCCGTTCACGCACTCGCACTCGCTGCGCCCGACGCAACGACAGCCGCACGACCCGCAGTTGTCGACGTCGGAGTGAACCTCGATCGCGTGGCCGCTGCAGCACCGCACGAAGCCGTTGTCGATGTCGTCGCGATCGATGACGTCGCGGTGCCCGCAGCAGATCTGCGTCCTCGGGTTGCCGCATCTGCGCCCGCAGCGGCGAAGCGGCCTGGGGCACTCGTCGCGACAACGGCCGGCGTGGCAGACCTGATTCGGCGCACATCTCTCGCCGTCCAAGCAGCCGCCGCAGTAGCGCGGGTCGCGGCGCTCGTCGACGCAGCGGCCAAAGCAGCAGGTCTGCCCACTGGGACAGACGATCCCGCAACCGCCGCAGTTGCTGTCGTCTCCGAGGAACACGCACACGCCCTGACAGCAGACCTCGCCCGGGCCGCACTCGGGGCAGGCACTGCCGTCGCCGGTGACGCAGCGTCCTCCGAAGCAGGCCGTCCCCTCCGGGCACGGGCGGTTGCAGCCGCCGCAGTGGCGATTATCGATGTCGTAGTTGGTGCAGTCGCCAGCACAACGGTCGGGCAAGAAGCCGGTGCACGCACAGCGCCCGCGCCGACACTCCGTTCCGTCCGGGCAATCGCGGTCTCGCTCGCATCGCGGCGGACGGCGCGCGACCACGCGCGCGGGCCAGGAGAACACGGCCGTCGCGGCCGAAACGGCGGCCCCTCGCACCAACAGCTCGCGCCGCGCCAGCGGACCGCCCAGGCGCACCGGCACGGTCCACGCCGAGCCGCCCTCCGCCTCGACCGGATGCGGCTCAAAGCCGGTCACCGTCCGCGCCATCAGCGCCTCGATCTCGGCCGACCCACCCGCTACCCGGCTGGCGATCTGGCCATTTCGGTCGACGAGGATCGCAGTAGGCGTGCCGCGCGCACCGTAGTCGTCTGCGATCTCTGCCGCCCCGCGCCCCTCGATGACGGCGATCGTGACCTCGTCGGCGTGCAGGCGCTGCCAGTTGGCGATGTGGGGCGCCAGCTCCTGGCAAGGCCCGCAGTGCGCGTCTGCGAAGACGAGCAGCGCCGGCTGGCCCTGCCCGAGGAGCGACCCCAGTGAAATCGGAGGGCCGTCAGCGCGCGAGAACTCGAACGCGGGCGCCGGCGCCCCGACCGCGAGTCTTTGCGGCGAAACCGCGGAGTCGCCGGATTCCGCGCGGCGGGCGAGCAGCCACCCGGCAACCGCGACCGTCGACCCCACCACGCCAGCAAGCGCGCTCCACATCGGGTCCGCCTGACTGGCGACGTAAACGGCCAAGACGATCAGTCCGGCGTTTCGCAAAAGCGTCGCCGGCCCCGCGGGCGACGAGTGAAGCTGACCGAAGCAGTGGCAGTCGGGGGCGCGGCCGCGGGCGAGGTTCCACGCGATCGCTAACGAGAATCCAGCCAAAAGCGCGGTCGCGCCCAGCGCACCCGAGATTCTCGTCGGGCTCGCGATCAGCGCGCCGGCCACCCCCAGCTCGGCGAGCGGAATCGCAATCCCGAGCGTGCCAGCCAAGACCGCGGGAACGCCGAAGCCCCGCATAGCTTCCCGCGAACCCGGGAGATCTCGCAGCTTGGCGACGCCAGCTACGGAGAACACCGCAGCCAACACCAGACTTACGGTTGTGACGAATGTCACTACGAGACCTCAGCGCCGACTCTCTCACGGCGAAGGCCTCGTGTCAATAGGTGCGGTTCAGCGTCGCTTTCGCTTTGCCTTATCCCATAGGCGAAGGCTCGGCTCGGGATCGATGGCCGAGCCGCCCTCGTAGTAGCCCGGATTGGACCAAAGCTCGAAGTGCAGATGACACGTCGTCGCTCGACCCGTATCCCCGACGCGGCCGATCCGATCGCCCGCCAGAACCTTTTGGCCAACGCGCAGCGAGGAGCGGCTTCGCAGGTGCATGTAGACAGCGTCCTCGAGCTTGCCGGCGCCGTCGATGACGACGTAGTTGCCCGCAGCCGAGTGGTACTTGTTCATCTGCACGCGGCCCGGCTGAGCGGCGACGACGGCCTTGCCGCACTTCGCGATCAGGTCCTGACCCTCGTGCCCGCGTCCGGCGCCGAATCCGTCGCCGTAGGTGTGCTTGGCGCGCACCGGGAAGACGCCCTCGCCCGAAGCGGTCGTTCCCCCGCCGGGCGACGTCCTCACGCCCCCGCTGCCGCCGCCGGCGGCTGCGACCTCGGAGATCACCGCCATTGTCGCCAGCACACCGGCCAGCGCCAGCGCAAGCGGAAGTAGTCCAATTCCTCGCACGGATACGTACGCCACGTGTTTGCCTCCTTCGTTGGCCTACGGGGTTAGCTGACGGGCTGGCGCTGAAAGAGCCTGCGCCCCCACGACGGTGGGTTAGCCCCAAAACAGGTGGTTCCCCCGCTCCCGGGCCCGTGGGCCCGAAACTCGGCTTTACCGATTATCCGAGCGCAGGAGGTTAGCCAGCGCCCCCGGACGCCCGCAACCCACAACCCTCAATCGCCGCTCTGGACGACCGTCAGCCCTACGCCCCGCGTGTCGGGGGCGATCCGCCGGCGGCCGATGGCGGCGGCTCGTCGAACTCGTCGCTGCGGCGAAACCAGAACGAGTCCGGCGCCTGCGGCCAGCCCTCTGGCGCGTCCTCGTCCTCGGACTGCCCGCCGTAGGGCGCGAGGTTGAACAGCGTCCAGATGCTCCCGATCTGCTGAACCATCCGCCCGTTTTGAAGGAAGTAGGTGCGAAAGACGTCGTCGCCGTCGCGAAGGAAGACGTTGAAGCCGAACCACTGGTCGACGCCGAAGTCGGCCGAGAAGCTCTCGGTGGCAATCGTGTACCAGGGAACGTGGGTCCACCCCATCCGCTCGGCGTATCCGCGCAGGTTCTCCTGTGGTGCCGGCGAGACCATCGCGAAGGTGATGTCGCGCGAGTGCAGGAGCCCGAGCTGAGGGATCGCGTCGCCAACCGACGAGCAGCCGACGCACCCGGCGTCCGGCCAGCCCCCGACCCCTTCCTCGAAAAAGAACCGGTAGAGGATGAGCTGGCTGCGCCCGTCGAACAGATCGAGCAGCGACAGGTCGCCGTCGGGCCCTTCGAAGCGGTAGTCGCGCTCCACCCGCACCATCGGCATCCGCTTGCGCGCGGCGCCGAGCTCGTGCATCGCGGCGCCGACCTCCGCCTCGCGCTCGGCCAGAGACGCCAGCGCAGCCTCCCATTCGGCCTGGGAGACGACGGGCGGTCGAGCGACGGTCATTGCGACTCAGTGTATGCGCGTTTATCGCCCCTGGCCGGCGCTCGCGGGTGCGAGCGCCGGCCGCTGGGGCGTCCGTTTCGGGCTAGCGGACCCGGAACGGACCGGTGTACTTCCAGTACTTCACGTGCTTGCCACGCTTGGAGCCCTTCACGCGCTCCTTTGCGGCGCCCTCCTCCTCGGTGATCGCGCTTCGCGACGAACCGAGCGTCAGGGCCGCATGCGCCGCGGCGTCTGAGTTCTGATCGAGCGCCACGTAGCTGAGGTTGAAGAACGTGTCGCAGGCCTCGTGGTAGCACTCGTCATAGGGTGCGCCGGCGAAACCGCCGTACCTGGCCTCCTGCGCCTCGGTCTTGATTCCCTCGGCTCCGGTGAACAGGCCACCAGCCGGAACACCGTTCTCGATGAACGGACCGTAGTCGGAACGGCCGCTGAACGGCGTCGGATCGGTCACCAATCCCTGGCGCTGGAAGTAGCGCTGGAACATGTGCTCGATCTGAGCCGACCCCGCCGGCGCGCCACTTGGCGGCGGTGGAGAATCCGACAGGTCGCCGTCGTAGACGAACCGGACGAAGTTCGGCGAGCCGACCATGTCGAAGTTGAGGTTCGACTCGATCTGAGCGAGCTCAGTATTGGTCAACTCCTCGACGTACGCGGTCGAGCCGACGAGCCCGGATTCCTCCGCTCCCCACCAGGCGAAGCGGATGCGGTTTCGCGGCTCCTTCGGGAGCTGCGCCATTTCCTCCGCGATCTCGAGGATCGCCGAGGAGCCGGATCCGTTGTCGTTGATGCCCGCCTCCACAGCGTCGAGGTGGGCGCCGACGACCGTCGTGCGGTCAGGGTTGCCCCCTGTCTCGGCGATGACGTTGTGCTGGACGGTCGGCGTCGTCGTTGCGTCGACGACCATGTGGAGCGTGACCGGGCCCGACTGTGCCTGGTTGTAGATCTCCTCACCGACGTCGTTGCTGATCATCGCCGCGGGAACCGACATGTCCGTCGGTGCGGTGATGAAGAGGGGTTCCTCTCGGCCCTCGCCGCCATCGTTGAAAATCAGCGCCGCCACGGCACCGGCCGCGTCAGCGTTCTCGAACTTCTGCGTGAACGGACAGGTCCCGCGCTGGATCAGCGCGATCTTGCCGGCCGCGCCGTTGAGGTCGGCGGGGTCGCATCCGCTTGCGCCCGTCCCGGGCCCAGCCGGTGGCGGAACCGTGGTATTGCCAGCGACGAAGACCTCCGCCGTCACGTCACCGCCGGCCGAGAACTGAGAGACGATGTAGTCGCTGTCCTCAGCGAAGACCGCCGGATTCGGGCTGATCCGCTCCAAGGTCGAAGGACCGTTCTGGGTCCACTGCGCGAACTCAAACGGCTCCAGCGTGACGTCGTATCCCGCGGCTTCAAGCCGTTGCTGAACATATGCAACCGAGGCCTCATAGCCGGGCGTCGCCGCGGCGCGGTTGCCACCGTTGGCCAACGCGATTTCGTAAAACGCCCGCTCGTGCTCCAAGACGCCGTCGAGGGTCACACCCTTGCGAAGCTGCTGGGTGTTGACCTTGTCGATGGCCGAGGCAACCGGGGCGAGGACGAGCATGGCGGCCACAGCGACTGCGGCCGCGAACGAAACTCTCTTCATACTTCCTCTCCTTAGATCGTCGAGCAGCGGTCCACGACCTCCTGAGCCGCGATCCCACCTCTCTTACGGCCACTCGAGGGTCTCCCGAGCCGCCGCGGGTGGGCCGTTACCCAAGAGAAAGAACCCGAAACCGCCCTCGACGAAAAGATCCCGTCGGGGGACGCCGTCAGTCCTTGAGCCTGACTGCCTTCCGGACGGTGGACTGGTTTCCGGCCGCGTCGGTGAAGGTGACCGTGATTTTGGCCTTGGGCTTCTTGCCCTTGGCGATCCGGCGCTTCATCTTCTTCAGCGGCTTCTTCTTGAGCTTGAACTTCAGCTTGGCTGTGTCGTTTGCGGCAATCGCCGAACTCGCGGTCTTCGAGGTCGCGGGCTTTGACGACTTGCCGCTGGCCGTCGCGGCCTCGTTGGAGCCGGCGATCAGCTTCAGCCTGTCGACGTCCTGCTTGCCCTTACCGGTGAGCGTTCCGATCGGTGGCGTTGTGTCGGCGCCGCCGGGTGGAGGATCGTTGCCTCCCGGCGGAGGCGCGTTAACGGTCACCACCACCGTGCCGCGGTCGCTTCCGAAGCCGAACTCGTCAAAGCTGCCGATCTCGAAGGTGTCGACGCCGACAAAGCCGGCGTTCGGCGTGTAGGTGACGGGGTCCCCGGCCAGGTCTTGATCCGTGGTCCCGTTCTGCGGCTGCGCGGTGATGAACTCGCGCACGTTGCTGCGTTCGTATTCGGGGCCGGTGTCGTTGCAGGCCACCGGGATGGAGATGGGCGTGCCGGTCGTCGTCGAGGTCGCCAGGTTGGGACAGTCAGGACGACCGTCGGGCGCCCAGTCGGCGTTCACCTGTCTCTCAGCCCCGGCCGCGAGCGAAAGCTCGATTGAGCTCGTTCCGTCCCCGCGCACCATCACCAGGTCACCCGCGGCGCCGGCGCCGGCTGTGTAGGCGACCATCGTGCTGTCGGGCGACCAGACGCAGTTGTACGAGGTGGCATTGATCGAGATCTTTGACCCGCTCGCCGGCGTTCCCGTGAGTGCCGCGACCTTGACGTCGGTGCTGGGAGCACCGGGGTACCCGGTCCCGTAACAAATCTTGTCGCCGCTCGGCGAGATCGCGGGCTGGATTTCGGGGCGGTTGGCGTCGTCTGCAACGGCGAGTGTCTCCGCTCCCACCGTGGGGACGTTGTTGGGGAAGGAGATCGACCGTCTGACGATGTCGGTGTTGACGGCCGGGTTCTGCGCGTTGCCCTTCTCGTAGAAGATGGTCGACGAGAAGGGGTGCCACGCCGGCTTGCCCTCGATGGCGCCGACCGTGTTGGTGATGTTCGTCTGGCCGCCCCCGTTGGTGAGCGAAACGATGACGTCGCGATCGGCGGGCGTTGCGTTCGGGTGCTTCTCGAACGCGATATGCGTGCCGTTGGGAGCCCACGCGGGCCGGTCCTCGCTCGAGCCAGCCGACTGAGTGATGTTGACCGGATTCCCCGCGCCCAGGGGCTGCGTCAGGTCCTGCACGAAGATGTCGTAAGTGTCATTAGCCGAGATCCCGCGTGCGTAGGCAATCTTGGTTCGGTCCGGCGACCACGTCGGGTGGCGGTGGCGCTCGGTAGCCGATGTGGCAATCGGCGGGCTGAGAGTCCCCCCGCCTGTCGAGAACGGGACCGGCAACAGGAAGAGCTCGACCCGCGCGATACCGAAGTTCTGGTAGCTCGCCAGGACGATGCGACCGTTCTCACCAGCGACGGGGGTGGCTCCCGCCGGCGGCGCGAAACCGACAACCGCGAGTGACGAGAGCAGCACAGTGGCCGCGCCGGCCACGTACTTGGCGACGGTCCCGCTGCGATCCGGTGTGCTGCTGCGTCGAAAGCCCCCTGAAAACACGTCGTCGACCCTACACCCAGCGGGCGACCCCCGCAACGGCGCGGATCAGGACGCCGTCAATCGATCGGGTTGAGCGGCGAATTGCCATGCCGGGCGAGCCTCAGCCCGGCCCCCTCAGGTGGTCGGCAGGTTCCGGGGTAACCCAAAGCTGCGAAACACAGCCGTGTCGCTGAACCAGGTGATCGCTTCGACGGCACCGCTGGCGAGCGTGATCACGATCAACCCATATGGCCGCGCGACGCCGGCGTGCGGGTCCGGGAGGTAGCAGCCGAATGCCGGCTGGCCGTTGGCGCGAGTCGGAACGGTGCGCAGGGCTCCCCCCCGGAGCTCGGCACGCTGCGCGAGGAACTCTCCGATCGCGGTATGGCCCTGGTACTCGAGCGGTTGCGGCGGCATCGTCAGGAGCGCGTCTGTGGTCAGAAGGGCGATCACATCGTCGACGTTGCCGCTTTCGACCGCCTCCGCAAAACGTCCGCTCAACTCACGCTCGTCCGCAGAGTCCGGCAGCGGCGCACGTTCGCGGTCTGTGAAGCGCCGCGCCTCAACCGTTGCCCTTGCGCGCTGCAGCGCTCCCTTGACCGAGCCCTCGCTCGTCTCGAGCATCTCGGCGGCCTCATCCGTGTGAAAACCGAGCACGTCGCGCAAGACGATCACCGCACGCTGGAGCGGGGGTAAGCGCTGCAGGCCAGTGATGAACGCGAGCGAGACCGCCTCGCGAGCCTCGTATCGGGCGCTCGGTCCAGGGGCGCTGTCGGCAATGCCCTCCAAAAGGACATCCGGGTAGGGCTCAAGCCACAAGGGTTCCGTTTGTCTGGTCGGCACGGGTGGATCCGGCATCGCCTGCACCTCCTGGGGGCGGCGCGACCGATCGCGCAGCGCGTTGAGACAGCGGTTGGTTGCGATCCGGTACAGCCACGTTCGCATCGAAGAGCGGCCCTCGAACTCGTCTAGCGCGCGCCAAGCGGCGAGGAGAGTCTCCTGCACGAGGTCCTCAGCGTCCTGAACCGAGCCCAGCATCCGATAGCAGTGCACCTGCAGCTCGCGGGCGTACGGCTGGGTGAGCTCGCGAAACGCCTCATCTCCGTCTGCCTTCATGATCATCACCGATACCGACACCATCTCAGCTCAAAACGAATCGGCCGTTCCGTTTGCCGGATCCCCGGGGTCTATAACGACAAGACCACCAAGAAGGAGAACGAGATGAACCTGCCTCCCATCGTTTCAGCGGACGAGTGGAAAGCTGAGCGCGAGCGGCTGCTCGCGAAGGAGAAGGAGCTGACCCACGCCCGGGACGCGCTTGCCGCCGAGCGACGGCGGATGCCGCGCCTAGAGGTGACCAAGGACTACGAGTTCGTCGGCGCGGACGGCCCGGCCAGCCTGCTCGACCTGTTCGAGGGCCGCAGCCAGCTGATCATCTACCGCCACTTCTTCGAGCCCGGCGTCATGGGCTGGCCCGAGAGCGGCTGCCCGGGCTGCTCCTGGGTCACCGACCAGATCACGCATCCGGCCCACCTCAACGCCCGCGACACCACCATCGCGCTCATCTCGCGTGCTCCACAGGCCGACCTCGACCGGTGGAAGGCGCGGATGGGCTGGGACTCGATTCCCTGGTACACGCTCACCGACGACTTCGATGCCGACTTCGACGTCGCCGAGTGGCATGGCACCAACGTGTTCTTTCGCGAGGACGAGCGCGTGTTTCGGACCTACTTCGTCGACGGCCGCGGCGACGAGGCTCTGGGCGGGTTGTGGGCGTACCTCGATATCACCCCGCTGGGGCGCCAGGAGACGTGGGAGGACTCACCGGAGGGGTACCCGCAAGACCAACCCGCCACCTGGGTCCGACGCCACGATGAGTACGGAATCGCCGAGACGGAGACGGCCACAGCTGCGGACTTCGAGGAGATGGCAGCTCGGTACCGCGCCGCGCACCCCGAGGCCAGCGGCTCGCAGTCGTGATCGTCGCGCACGTGGGCGGTGTCCCGGTGGAAGAACTGGTCGGCGCCAGCGGCAGCCTGCTGCTGGCGCGCGCCTGGCTGGCGCTGCACCTGCACCGGCACCTGCGCCTCCGCCGCTAGCCGCGGCCGCCTCCGCGCCGAACGTCGCGGCCACCCCGCGCCGAACGTCGCGGAGTTAGTCCTATAGGCGGCATTCAGCGACGTTCGGGCCTGGGTTCGCAAGGGGTCGGACGCCGCGAGGATCGGCGCCACCTACGAAAAGAGCGCCCCCGTCGCGAGTTGACGGGGACGCTCAAGAGAGCGGCTGATGGGATTCGAACCCACGACCTTCTGCATGGCAAGCAGACGCTCTAGCCAGCTGAGCTACAGCCGCGCGAGGCGCGTAGTCTAGCTCGCGACCTCCGGCGACGGACTGGGCGCCGGGATCAGCACGCCGTCATGCGGCGCACTTCTTCTTCTTCTTTTTCTTGGCCTTCTTGACCTTCTGCTTGGCCTTGGCAATGCTGCGGTCCGAGCCGCCGCCCTGCTGGAGTCGCTTCAGCCTCTCCTTCGCAGCCGCCAGCTTTGCTTTCGCCTTGTCGCAGGCCGTCGATCCAGCATCAGCGCCCTTGTCGAACCCCACCCGGAAGACGCTGCTTCCGGACTGGGCCACGAAAGTGCAGGAGTTACCGGCGACCGAGTCGCAGGGACCGACGAACCCCACAAAGGACGAGCCCGCGTCTGGGGTAGCGGTGAGCGTGTACTGCTGGCCGGTCTCCGCCGCCGCCACGCACCGGGAGTCTGGGCAGTCGATCAGGGCCGGCGTGGAGACCACCTGACCGCTTCCGGTCCCTTCGAGGTCGACCGCGATCCTTGCGGGCGACCCTCTCATCGTGTCGGCCGCGGCTCCGGATGAGACCAATGCCAGCCCTACCGCGCCGACGGCCAGCGCCGCCAACGTCACTCCAGCGATCCGTCGCCTGAACACGTTCCACCTCCAAATTCGATGCCTTCAGCCGACCCTAACCGGTCGAAGCAATCGAGCGCAACCTCCGCGCGAGCCGCTGACCCTAGGGCCGAGGATCCAGCTCGGCCAGCAGGTCGGTGAGATCCAACGGGGCCGTGAACATCGCCACCCCGCTCGGGTTGGAAGGGTCGCGCGGCCACTCCTCGCGCGGGCGGTCCCAGTAGAGCTCGACACCGTTCTCATCCGGATCGCGGAGATACAGCGCCTCGCTGACGCCATGATCGGAGGCGCCGTCGAGCGCAACGCCGGCGTCGATGACGCGCTTCAGCGCATCGGCCAGCGCCGCCCGGGTGGGATAGAGGATCGCCGTGTGAAAGAGCCCCGTCGTCCCCGGTGGTGGCGGTGAGCCGCCCTTGGAGTGCCAGGTGTTGAGCCCGATGTGGTGGTGATAGCCGCCCGCGGAGATGAACGCGGCCTCCGCGCCGAGACGCTGCGTCAGCTCGAACCCGAGCACGCCGCAGTAGAAGTCGAGCGACCGATCGATATCGGCGACCTTGAGATGGACGTGGCCGATCGCGACGCCGGAATCGATGGGTGGTTTGGGATCGACGGCCATCGGGGAAGTGAAGCAGTGTTTGTCAAGGGGCTTAGGGAAGGGATTTTTTTTAATGAAGCGCACGCTGCAAACGGTCGCGCTCGCGCTCGCGCTGGCCGTCGTACCGTCCGCATCCGCATCCGCTGCGGATTCGGTGATCGTCAAGTTCAAGGGCTCTGCCACCGAAGCTCAGGTCGGTTCACTGACCGCCGGCCTCGGCGAGCAGGTCGGCACCGTCCGCCGCCTCGACGCCGTGGTCATTGCCGCGGACGATCCGGCAGCGGCCGCAAAGGTGCTCTCGCGCTCGCCGCTCGTCGCCTACGCCGAGCCGAACAAGACTCTTCGCACCGCGGCGATTCCCAACGATCCGCTCTTCGCCGGCATGTACGGCCTCGACAAGATCGACGCGCCCGAGGGCTGGGACGCGGCCGGTCTCGGCGGCTTTCCGTCGAGCGGTGGCGTCGAGGTCGGCATCGTCGATACCGGCATCCAGGCAAATCACCCGGACCTCGCCGGCAAGGTCGTCGACTGCGCACGCTCGGGGAGCGTTCTGCCGATCGGCGGTGGCTCGCTGACGGAGGGCACCTGTCCTGACGACAACGGCCACGGCACTCACGTCGCCGGGACGATCAGCGCCAACACCAACAACGCGATTGGCGTCGCTGGCGTCGCGTTCAACTCGCCGCTTTCGATCTGCAAGGCGCTGAGTGGCCCGCTCGGGATGGGCTCCACGTCGGATGTGGCCAACTGCATCACCTGGCTGCACGACAAGGGCGCCAAGGTGATCTCGATGAGCCTCGGGGGCGGCGCGTCAAGCACGCTCAAGAGCGCGGTCGATTACGCCTGGAAGGGCGGAGCGGCTAGCGGGTCGGTGCTGATCGCCGCTGCCGGTAACGACGGCGACTCGACGCTCAACTATCCGGCTGCCTACCCGAACGTCGTCTCGGTGGCCGCAACGGATCAAAACGACTCGCGGGCGAGCTTCTCGAACGCGAACTCCGACGTCGAGATCGCCGCACCCGGGGTCGACATCATCTCGACCTGGAACGACGGCGGCTACAACACGATCTCGGGCACCTCGATGGCGACACCTCACGTCGCCGGAGTCGCCGCGATCATCCGCAACCGCTACGCGAGCTCAAGCGCGGCGCAGATCGTCGCGAAGCTCGACGGGGCGGTTGACGATCTCGGCCCCGCCGGCCGCGATCCGAGCTACGGCTTCGGTCGGGTCGATCTCGTACAGGCCGCTACCGAGTAGCCGCCCCCCGCGTTGCTGGGCGGCTATTGTCGCCCAGCAATCGCAGGGAATTCGTACGAATGCAAAGGCAGGTGCCAAGTGGCAGCGGGAAAGACTCTGATCGGTCTACTCATCGTGGCCCTTACGGTGTTGGTGGCGGTGGCCCCCGCCAACGCGGGCAAGCCGAAGTCGGGCAATTGGTTCTCGGAGCTGGTCGACCCCGATGACGATGACAACCTCTCCTCGATCCAGTTCAAGGTGGCCAATGGCAAGAAGCTGAAGAAGCTGACGATCTACTGGCGATGTGGGAACAAGGACGGCTACCACAACTTCACCAACCTGCCTATCCCGATCGGGATCAACAAGCAGAAGAAGTTCAAGGTGATCGGCGCGACCACGCCGCCGACCGGACAGTCCACGACGGACTTCAAGCTGAAGGGCAACTTCGTCTCGGGCAAGGAGGCCAAGTACTCGATGAAGCTCAAGGGCTGTGGCTCGACGACGCGAGGCACGCTTACCTACGCCGGGAGTTAGCGCATGTCGGCCGCGGTGAGCGCGCCGCCGTATTTGAAGGGCTTCGAGACCCTCCATCGAGGAGGGCACCATCGACCGCCTCGAGATCGAGGGCGAGCTGCCTACGTGGCTGGCCGGTTCGCTGCTTCGCACCGGTCCGGCGCGGTTTGAGGTCGGCGACAACGACTACCGCCACTGGTTCGACGGGCTGACGATGCTTCACCGCTTCAGCTTCGGTTCGGGCGAGGTTTCCTACGGCAACCGCTACCTGCGCGGCAAGACCTGGACGGCCGCGGAGGAAACGGGCGAAATCCCCTACCCCGAGTTCGCCACCGACCCGTGCCGCTCCGTCTTCAAGCGGATCCAGACCGTGTTCTCACCCGAGTTCGGCGACAACGCGAATATCAACGTCGTCCGCTTGGGCGAGCGCTTTCTGACGATGACCGAGGCGCCGATCTCGGTGCAGTTCGACCCGCAGACCCTCGAGGCCGCGGGCGTCCCGTTCATGCCGCCGGGGATGGTGACGACCGCTCACCCCCACCTCAACCGCGCCACCAAGGGCATGCTCAACTACGCCGCCAAGCTCGGGCCGCGCAACGAGTACCGCTTCTTTCACCTCGCGCCGGACTCGACGACGCCCGAGGTGATCGCCCACATCCCCGTCAAGCACCCGGGCTACGTGCATTCCTTCGGGCTCACCGAGCGTTACATCGTCTTCGCCGAGTTCCCCTGGGTCGTCAACCCGCTCAAGCTCGCGCTCGCCGGACGCCCGTATGCCGAGAACTTCGAGTGGGAGCCCGAGCGCGGCACCCGCTTCTTTCTCGTCGACCGCGAGACGGGGAAGGCAAGCGAGCCGATCACCACCGACCCGTGCTTTGCCTTTCACCACCTCAACGCCTACGAGGAGCCCGACGGGACGATCGTCGCCGATATCCAGACCTATCCCGACGCCTCGATCGTCGATCAGTTCTATCTCGACAACGTCCGCACGGGCGTCGACCTCCCCACCTCGGAGCTGCGCCGCTTCCGCATCGATCCGGGCGCACGGACGGTCGAGCACGAGGCCCTGCTCGACACCCCGTTCGAGCTCGGGCGGATCAATTACGGACGCTGCAACGAGCGCCCGTACCAGTACGCCTGGGGAGTCGCGGCGCCGCCGGACACCTGGATCGACCGCATCATCAAGGCCGACGTCGAGGCACGCACCCACACCGAGTGGCACGAGCCCGCGACGTACCCGGGCGAGCCGGTCTTCGTCGCTGAGCCGGGTGCCGAGGCCGAGGACGCGGGCGTCGTGCTCTCAGTCGTCCTCGACGCCGAGCGCGAGACGTCCTTTTTGCTCGTGCTCGACGCATCCGATCTCTCAGAGATCGCCCGCGCCCGGGTCCCCCACCACATCCCGTTCAACTTTCACGGGATCTTCAGCAGCAGCGTCTAGCCGGCGGCGTCGAGCGCCTGGTTGACCAGCGCATCGGCGGCGGCGTTCTGCTCGCGGCGGACGTGGCGGATCGACCAGCGCTCGAACCCACCGAGCGCAGCGCGGACCTCGGCGTGAAGCTCGCGCAGCGCCGCGTCCTTGACCCTGTACTCGCCGCGCACCTGCTTGACGATCAGCTCGGAGTCGCCGATCAGCTCAACCTCGCTCGCGCCGGCGGCGACGGCTCGATCGATTCCGAGCAACAGCGCCCGGTACTCGGCGACGTTGTTTGTCGCGCGCCCGATCGTCTCGCCGACCTCATCGATGACCTCGCCCTCGGCCGTGGCGACGACGGCAGCGATCGCCGCCGGCCCAGGGTTTCCCCTGGCGCCACCATCGACGTTGACGACCACCCGTTCAGCCACGATGCGGCAACGTACCAGCGGCTGTGTCTCGAACGAATCGCTGGCTGAAGCTGCGTATCGCCGAACTGCGCGCGTCGGCGCTCAACCTCGTGCTGGTCGCTCTGGCGGCGTCACTCGCGTGGTTCATCGCGCGCGAGACGTTCAGCAACGATCGCGATGCCTTCTTCGCGCCGATCGCGGCGATCCTCACGCTCGGGCTGACCGTCGGCCAGCGCGGCCGCCGGGCCTGGGAGATCGGTCTCGGGGTTGCCCTCGGCATCGGCATCGCCGACGCCATCGTCCTGCTGATCGGCACGGGCACCTGGCAGCTCGGGATCATCGTCTTGGTGGCGATGACGGGTGCCGTTCTCGCCGGTGGCGGCGTTCTCATGGTCAACCAGGCGGCGATCTCGGGGGTGCTGGTGGTGACGCTCGCCCAGCCCGACGACTTCATCGGGGTGCGCTTTGCCGATGCCCTGCTCGGCTCGGCGATCGCGCTGCTTGCCAACGCCCTGATCCCGTCGAACCCGTTGCGAATGGTTCGCGCCGAGGCCGACCCGCTGCTTCACGGTCTTTCCGAGACGCTCGAGACGATCGCCGACGGTCTCGAGGACCACGACCTCGAGCGCGCACGCGACGGTCTCTCGCTCGCCCGGGGCCTCGACCCGCAGATCGCTGCCCTGCGCGACGCGCTGATGACCGGCCGCGAGACGACCCTGCTCGCGCCGACGCGACGACACGCCCGGCCATCGCTCGATCCGTACAGCCGTGCCGTCGACCAGCTCGACTACGCCGTGCGAAACACGCGCGTGCTCGCACGGCGCGCCATCAGCGCCATCGAGCTGGGCGATCGCGTCCCCGAATCAGCATTCACAGCGATTCGCGAGCTGGCCGAGGCCGTTCCCAGCCTCTCCTCGTATCTCTCGGACCCCGGGTCGATCGACGAGGTGGAAGCGATCGTGGTCGGCGCCGCGGCCAGCGCGACAACCGCGCTCGAGGTCACCGGCAACCTCTCTGCAAACGTGATCGTCGGTCAGGTCCGAGCGATCTCGGTCGACCTTTTGGGCGTGCTCGGTCTCGAGGGCGAGGAAGCGCGCGAGGCCGTGCGTTCCGCGGTCGTTCGCGGCTAGGCGGCCGCGTGCTCTTCTGCGGTTGCCGCGGCGATCACCTTCTGCGCGATGTGACTCGGAACCTCGTCGTAGCGCAGGAACTCCATCGTGTAGTCGCCGCGCCCACCGGTGATCGCGCGCAGGTCCGGCGCGAAGTCGAGAACCTCGGCCATCGGCACCTCCGCCTTGATCTCGGTTGCAGTGCCCTTCGGCTCCATGCCGAGCGGGTGCCCGCGGCGTGAGTTGAGGTCGCCGATCACGTCGCCCACGGCGTCCTCCGGCACCGAGAGGGTCATCTGCATGATCGGCTCGAGCAGGTAGGCGTCGGCCTCGGCGACCGCCTGCTTGAAGGCCATCGAGCCGGCGATCTTGAAAGCCATCTCCGAGGAGTCGACGTTGTGGTGCTGGCCGTCATAAAGGCGCACCCGCACGTCCTTCATCGGATAGCCGGCGATAACGCCGCCGGCCATCGCCTCGACGATTCCCTTCTCGACCGCGGGAATGAAGCCACCGGGAATCACGCCGCCCTTGATCGCGTTGACGAACTCGAAGCCCTCGCCGTGCTCGGCCGGCTCGATCTCGATGTGGCAGTCGCCGAACTGCCCGCGCCCACCGGTCTGCTTCTTGTAGCGGCCGTGAGCCTTAGCCGACCGGCGAATCGACTCGATGTAGGGCACCTGCGGAGGATGCAGGACGATCTCGGCGCCGAAGCGGCTCTTGACGCGATCGACGATCACCTCGACGTGGACCTGAGTCAGCCCGGCGATGATTTGCTCGCCCGTCTCGGAATCGCGGTGCACGTCGAGCGTCGGGTCCTCCTCGGAGAGCCGGCGCAAAGCGCTGGCCGCCTTCTCGTCGTCGCTCGCGGTCTTCGGTTCGAACGCGAACGCCATGACCGGCGCGGGCAGGTCAAGCGGCGGGAAGTGAACGGGCGTCTCCTTGCTGGCGAGGATGTCTCCTGCGCGCGTCTCGCGCAGCTTCGGCACCGCGCCGATGTCGCCTGGCCCGAGCTCCGCTATCGGGGTCATCTCCTTGCCCTCCGGGGCGGCGAGCTGGCCGATGCGCTCCTTCTCGCGGCGGCTGACATTGAGCGCCTGCGAGTCGGAGCTCAGCACGCCTGAGTACACGCGAAGCATGTTGATCCGGCCCGTGTAGGGATCGGCCGTGGTCTTGAAGGCGTAGGCGAGAAGGTCCGCGGACTCGTCCGGGGCGATTTCCACGGCCTCATCGTCGGCGCCGAGCGCAGTCACAGGACCTCGCATCGCAGGCGAGGGCAGATCCTCGACGAGCGCCTCGAGCAGGCGGTTGGTGCCGAGGTTCTTGGTCGCGACGCCGCACGTGACCGGGAACAGGTGGCCCTCGCAGACACCCTTCTTCAGCGCGGCCACGATCTCGTCGTGGGCGATCTCCTCGCCCTCGAGGTACCGCTCCATCAGCTCGTCGGAGTTCTCGGCCACCTCGTCCATCAGCTTCTCGCGGTACTCCTCGGCCTGCGCCTGAAGCTCCTCGGGGATCGCGATCTCCTTGGCGTTGGCGCGGCCGTCACCCTCGTACTCGAAGGCGGTCATGTCGATCAGGTCGACGATGCCGCGGACCTCGTGCTCGGAGCCGATCGGGATCTCGGTCGCGACCACGTGTGGACCGAAGGCCGCCTTGAGCGAGTCAAGGACGCGAAAGAAATCGGCGCGCTCGCGGTCGAGCATGTTCACGAAGACCAGCCGGGCAAGGCCGTCGGCTCGGCGCCAGAGCCGCTCGGTGTGCACCTCGACGCCCATCACGCCGTTGACAACGAACACGGCAGCGTCGACCACCTGAAGCGCCGCAAGCGTGTCGGCGACGAAGCTCGGCTCGCCGGGCGTGTCGATCATGTTGACCTTGCGCCCGTCGTGTTCGAACGAGGTCACCGCTGCGCCTATCGACATCCCCCGCTCCTGTTCGTCGGGCTCGAAGTCGCAAGCGGTCGAGCCATCGTCGACGCGACCGAGACGGTTGATCACACCCGACTCGAAGAGGACCGCCTCGGCGAGGCTGGTCTTGCCGCTGCCCCGGTGACCTACAAGCGCGACGTTGCGGATGCGGTCGGGGGCCTTGTGCGGCATGGCGCGAACCCTAAAGGGTGATCGCCGTGGCCGCTCCGACGGCGGCCCAAGCCGTGGCAACCGCCTGAGCGCGGGTGCGGACTCCGAGCTTGGCGTGGATCGCTTGCGAGTGTTTATGGACCGTCCCCGGGGCGATCCCGAGACTCTGAGCGGCCGCCGTCGTATCCCTCCCCATCGCGAACTCCGCGAGAACATCAGCCTCTCGTTCGGTGAGCCCAAGACCGTGGAGCGCCTCACGCGAGAACGCCGGCTGCGAGCGCTCGAAGATCAGCACCGTCTCTCCCCCGCCCGTATCGATTCGCCGCATCAACAGCGCCTCGCCATTCGTTCGCAAGACCCGTTCTCGGCTGCGCTCCGCAAGGGCCGGGGGCAGCCGGTCGCCCTCGACCAGCTCGCCGAGACCGGCGGCCATGACGGCCTGCACCGCGAGCGACGACGCGAACTTCACGGTGTCGTCGGTGCAGACCGCGACGCCCACCCCGCCAGCTTCGACCCCGGCCCGCGCAGCGCTGACGAGGTCGATGAGCTCGTCGCGAAGCTGAGCCGACCGATAGGCCTGGATCAGATGCGGCCGAGCCAGGTCGAGCATTTCGATCTCCACGTCGTCGTAATCCCGGCGCCCCCGGGAGAGCACCACGCCGATCACGAGCACCGGCGGGGCCGGGAGCTGAAAGGCGATCTGGTGGTCGATCCCGAGCGGCTCGTAGAGCTCTGTGAAAAGCGGCTGGGAGCGCAGCTCGGCGAGATCGACCACATCCGACCAGCGGTAGGGACGCAGGTCACGGGTGCGGATCGCGTTGGCGATCAGCGGGTTCGCCTCACCCAGGCGTGCCCACGCCTCATAGGCCCAGGCCGGCAGTTCAGGCTCTGCCAGGCTTGCGGCCGGCTGACCGTCGATGACCTCGTTGTATGAGACGAAGTCCGTCGGGATCATCGCCCGCATGCCCCCGAGCAGCGCCGAGCGAAACTCCTCCAGACCGAGTGCGGAGTTGACCGTCCCGACGAGGTCGAGGATGGCGCGATGTTGGCGATCTGAGAGCGCCACCAACGCCCTCAGCTAGAGGGTGAACCGAGACCGCAGACCGATGACGGCCTTGGTGTGAAGCTGTGAGACGCGCGACTCGGTGACGCCAAGTACCTCACCGATCTCCCGCAGTGTCAGGTTCTCGTAGTAATAGAGGGCGATGACAAGACGCTCGCGCTCTGGCAACGACTCGATCGCGTCGGCGAGGCGATCCTTGAGCTCGGATGCAGCGGCCTCGGATTCGGGATCAACCGCGGCCGGATCCTGAATCGTGTCGAGGATCGAGACCTGGCTCCCACCCTCGGGGTCGGCGAACGTCCAGAGGTCGTCAAGGGCGAGCACCGACGAGTTCGCGATCTCGAGCAGCACGCCCTGAAACTCCTCGACGGTCATCTCGAGCTTGTCGGCCATCTCCTCGTCGGACGGCGAGCGCCCGAGTTTGGCCTCGAGCGCCGCGTGGGCCTTTTCGACCTGGCGCGCGCGGGCGCGCACCGACCGCGGGACCCAGTCGAGTGAGCGAAGCTCGTCGATGATCGCGCCCTTGACCCGCGCGACCGCGAAGGTCTCGAACTTGATCTCACGCTCGGTGTCGAAGCGCTCGATCGCCCCGATCAGGCCCAGCAGGCCGTACGAGATGAGGTCGGATTCTTCGACGTGCGAGGGCAGACCCGAGGCCATGCGGCCGGCGATGAACTTGACCAGCGGCGAGTACGCGACGACGAGTCGCTCGCGAGCCTTGTCGTCACCGTCAACCTTGTAACGGCGCCACAGTTCGCGGAGCTCAACCGCCTTGACATTGGTCTCCATTACTCCATTACTCCTGTACCCGTTCGCGGAAGGCTACCCGCTGTTTATCTATCCAGGTCTTGGTCATGCGCGTGGATGAGACTTTGCGTACTCCTGGCGCAATCGTGACGGTTCCACTCGTGTGTAGATCTGCGTCGTAGAGACACTTGCGTGGCCGAGCAGCTCCTGGATCGATCTCAGGTCCGCCCCACCCTCCAGCAGGTGCGTTGCAAATGAATGGCGCAGCGTATGCGGCGAGATCCGTCCCGCCACCGCGGCCTCACGGACCCACTTGTTGAGCCGGCGGCGCACGTCGGACGCCGAGAGACGGCGACCGCGTCGGGAAACGAAGACCGCGGCTTCGTCGCGCGCCGGTCCGAGCGCGTGGCGGCCCACCTCGAGGTAACGGCGAAGCGCTGCCTGAGCGGGCTCGCCGATCGGGATGAGACGGGTCTTGGCGCCCTTTCCGGTGACCCGGGCGAGCTCCGATTCGAAATCAATTCCGTCGAGATCAAGCGAGACGATCTCCTCGGCCCGTAGACCGCTCGAATAGGCGAGCTCGAAGAGCGCGCGATCGCGGATCTCGAGTGGGCTGCGTGCCGGGATTCGATCGAGTAGGCCTGCGACCTCGTCGCGCCCGAGCACGCGCGGAAGCTTCGAGCCGGTCTTGGTGGCGGGCAAAAGGTCCGCCGGGTTCGAAGCGGCGGCGCCCACGGTCACGAGATGGGTGTGAAATCCGCGAGCAGCGGCCAGCTTGCGCGCGATGGTCGTGCGCGCCAGGCGGCGCTCCGACAGCAGAGCGGCGTAGCGGCGCAGATCGCGGTAGACGAGGTCGCCCGGCTCACGGCGCTGCGTCGTCGCCCAGTCCGCGAGCTCGAGCAGATCGCGCCGGTAGGCGCGAAGCGTCGCCTGTGAGGCGCCGCGGGTGGTGAGCTCCGCCGCGTAGTCGTCGAGCGCGGTCTGCCAGGTCGGGCTCAGCGTGAGCTCAGCGGCAGGCGTCGCCTGCAGGGCGGTTCGGTCCGTCATCGAAGGCTGATTCGTCGTGCAGGCGCCGTCGCCTGCTCACGCAAGCCCGATCCCCGCCGTGGCCGACCGAGGGGAACTAACCGATGTAGATCGGGGTGCCGACCGGAACCTGGTCGTACAGCTCGACCACGTCTGGGACCGCCATCCGCACGCAACCGTGTGAGGCCGCACTGCCAAGCGAGCCGGTGTCGTCGGTGCCGTGGATACCGGCACCGCCGTAGATGCCCATCCAGCGTGCCTTGAGTGGGTTCTCCGCAATGCCGCCCGCCACCGTGGTGCCCGCGAGCTCGCCGGCCCAGTCGGAGTCCGGAACGCTCCAGACAGGGTCAACCGCCTTGTTTTGGATGTTGTAGACCCCGACCGGCGTGTCGAAGCCCTGCGCCCCGATAGCGACGGTGTAGGTCTTGACGGGCTCGAGGTTCTTGAACAGCGTCAGGGTGAAGTCTGAGCGGTTGACGATCATGTAGGTCGGATACTGGGCCGCAAGATCGGCCTTGGTGACCTCGGGCTCGACCTCATCCACCGGGACCGACACCGTGCGCTTGGACGTGCGCTGGAGAACCGACTCGATCCGCGTGCGCATAGCTCCCTCGTCGACGGAGATCCCGCTGTGGCCCGCGACCCCCTCGAGCGAGGCGGAGGTCGGCTCGATCGTTGCGTTGACCGGCTCGGTGTTGACCTCGGCCGCGACCTTGGTGATGAACTCGTCGATGGCCTTGTTGGAGAACGTGACCTGGGGAGAGATCGCGACGTCGACCTCACCACCCGTGGCATAGCGCCACACGCGGGTTGGCAGGCCCCCCTCCTGGCTTTCGTCGAGCGCCTGGTCGACCATCCCGTCGACGTTCGACGAGACCTCGAGGCGCTCGGCGCTGAGCTGGTACTTGACGCCGTCGTGGGTGACCGTGACCTTGCGCCGCAGGGGCGCGACGAGCTCCGCGTTTACCGCCTCGCGGGCCTCATCGGCGGTCATCCCACCGATGTCGACACCCCCGATGGTGATCCCGTCGGCAATCTCACCGGAGCGCGTGGAGTCCCAAGCGTAGGCGCCAACCGCTGCAAGGAGCATGATTGCGACCAGGAAAACGACGCCGATTTGAAGCCTTCGGACCACCGGCGAAAAAGTGTAGGGGCGCCTCCCTCACGGCTCACCGCGGAGGCCGCGCCTGCAAAGCGTTCTTCAGATTCCGAGTGGTTCGCTGTCGGCTGCGACGCCGCTCTGGCTGCCGTCGCGCTCGCGCCGCACATGCGGGCTCCACCGCAGGAAGTCCTCGACGTCGCGCTCGTAGCGGTATGTGTCATCCCCGGCGCGCACGCGCAGGATCGGCGCCAGGCGAAGGTGCTCGCCGAGACGGATGACGCTCTCGCGCGAGGTGAACCCATAGCGAAAGCCGGTCGCCTTGTAGAGGCGGTTGTCGACGCCGCGACCGAAGCGCAGCTGGTTGGTCATCTCGGCCGGGATGCGCAGTCCGAGGCGGCGAAGCGGGCCCGTGATCAGCCCGAGCCCCACGGGCGGAAGCACGGGGACCGCACGCTTCCCAACCAGGTCGATCGCCTCCGAGAGGGCGAGAACGCCATCGGCGGCGACGTTGAAGACGCCGGGCGTGTCGTTGACCGCGGCGTGCTCGAGCGCGTGAACGATGTCGTCCTCGTGCACGAACTGAAGTCTCGGGTCGAACCCGAGCATCATCGGCACCGCCGGGAGCGCGAGCATCCGTGTGAAGCCCGTGTCGACGTCCGGTCCGAGCACATTTGCGCAGCGCAGAACCGTGACCGTGGTGTCGGGCTGTCGCGCGGCAAACTCCGCGACCGCCGCCTCCGCCTCGACGATGTCGCGCTCGAGGCGCGACTTCGGCGGGTGCGGGCGGCGCATCCGCTCGGTGAAGAAGGCGGGGTCGTCCTGCTCAGCGCCGTAGTAGTGGGTTGAGCTCTTGAAGACGAACTTCTTCACCGGCGTGTCGGCGCCCGAGCAAGCGGCGAGGATGTTCATCGTCCCGATGACGTTGTTTTCGTGGACGTTGCGCTCGGAGCCACCCAATCCGTTGACGCTGAGGCGCGTGTCGATGACCGTGTCGATCTCTGCAGCGCGGACGATGCGCTGCAGCAGTGAGTGCTGATTGGAGACCTTCACGAACTCCGTGCGCTCGAGCTCGAGGGTCGGCTCGCGCGCGTCCACGCCGATGATCGCCTCGACCTCGTCGAAGGCCTCGAGCGCCTGCGCGAGGCGCCCTCCCCAGTAGGTCGACAGTCCGGTGACGAGAACGCGCATCAGCCGAACCAGACCGACTTGCGCTTGGCGATCATGTCGTTGACGTTCTCCTGAATCCGGGCGCGGATCTCCTGAGCGACGTTTTGCACGAGCGCCTTGTCATGGACAGCGTCGGCACCGCCGAGCTCGACCGTGTCGATGGGCTCGAGAAAGCGAATCTTGAACTTCGCCGGCAGATAGCCGAGCATCCCGAGCGGTCCGAGCCATGGAAACGTCGGCGTCAGCGGGAAGTAGATGAGGCCGGTGAGCTTTTGCAGTGCGGGCACCTGGGCGAAGATCGGCGCCGCCTCCTCCGCCCCGACCACGCACAGCGGCACCAGCTTCGCCTCCGCGCGCATCGCGGCCTCGACGAACCCCCCGCGCCCGAAGCGCCGCAGGCGGTAGCGATCCTTGTAGAGCTTCTCGGTTCCCTTGCGTCCCTCCGGAAAGACCAGCACGAGCTGGCGCTCGTCGAAGAGCAGGCGATGGACGTTCGCGGGATGCGCCGCGACGCCTCCGATCTTGGGGATCAGCATCGAGAAGCCCGGATAGCCCTTGAAGAAGTGCTCGACCGTGAGATAGAGCGGCCGCGGATTCGGGTGCTCCTCGCGAATCGCCTTGGCGATCATCGCCGCATCGGGCGGCAGCGCGCCGGAGTGATTGGAGACGAGTAGCGCGCCGCCATCGGCGGGAACGTTCTCGACCCCCTCGACCTCAGCGCGAAACCAGTAGCGATAGAAGAACTCGACCAGCGTCTGGTCCATGAGGCCCTCGATGCGCTCCGAGCGGCCCCAGTCGTTGAGCATCCTCTCGGGCTCGATGGCCGGCAGCAGGTCGCGCATCTCCTCGCCGGAGCGCCGGGCGGGCAGATTGTCGGCGCTGGCGTCCTGCTCCTGGTCGGGCAGGGCCTCGTCGCGCTCTGTCAGTGACGTACGTCTCGCCATGGATCGCTCCGAAGAGCGGGGCATAGTATGGCGAGCCAATGCCAGATCGCAGCCGATCCGCAGCCCAGGCCCGGGCGCGACGCCTGCCGCGCTTCGAGCCGTTCGGCCCCCGGCCGGATCCCACCGCGCCCGACGGACCCGATCCGTACGGCAATCAACAGCCCGACTGGCTGGCGATCGACTGGCGTGAGCTGCTCGACGACATCGACATCGGCGGTGAGAGCGTCCACTACGCGGAGATGGGCCCGGTCGAGCCCGAGAGCGCTCCGGCCATCGTCCTCGTCCACGGTCTCGGCGGCTGTTGGCAGAACTGGCTCGAGAACATTCCCCACCTCGCGCGCCGCCATCGCGTCGTCGTCCCCGACCTGCCCGGCTTTGGCTCCTCGCCTATGCCAAGCAAGTGGGACATCTCGATCCCCGCCTACGGTCGCCTCGTCGCCGAGTTTTGCGACGCGCTCGGGCTCGACGACGCGGTGATCGTCGGCCATTCGATGGGTGGGTTCGTGGCGGCAGAGGCTGTGATCAACCAGCCACAGCGCTTCGAGCGTCTCGGCCTCGTGTCCGCCGCCGGCGTCTCGAGCAGGCGACTGCGCCGCGAGCCAACGGAGGTCTTCGCGCGGATGGTCGCCGTCAGCGCCCCGTTGGTGATGAACGTTCAGACCCGCTCCTTTCGCCGTCCCCGAGCCCGCGCCGCGGCCTTTCGCGGCCTGGTCCACCGCCCTGAGGCGCTGCGTGCCGAGCTGCTGTGGGAGTTCTTCAACGGCGGCCAGCGCGGCGACGGCTTCGGCGACGCGCTCACCTCGCTCGCCGGCTACGACATCCTTGATCGCCTCGAGGAGGTCGAGGAGCAGACCCTGATCGTCTGGGGCCGAAACGACCGCGTCGTTCCGCCAGCCGACGCCGCGCACTTCGCTCGCCGCCTGCGCAACTCAAAGACCGTGATCTTCGGCGAGTGCGGCCATCTCGTCCAGGCCGAACGCCCGGTGAGGTTCAACCGGTTGCTCGACGGCTTTTTGGCCTAGGACGTAATCGCGCCGAGGCTCGCCGAGCCGACGCTCTTTGAGTACTTGGCCAGCACCCCGCTGGTGTACTCGGGCTCAGGCGAGACGTAGGCAGCCACGCGCTCGGCGATCTCCTCGTCGGAGAGGTCGACCGAGAGCTCGCGCTTTTCGACGTCGATCGTGACCGTGTCGCCGTCGCGGATCGCGGCAATCGGGCCGCCCTTGACAGCCTCGGGAGCCACGTGGCCGACCATCAGCCCGCGGGTCGCTCCTGAGAAGCGCCCGTCGGTGAGCAACGCGACCTCCTCGCCGAGCCCCTCCCCGACGATCGCCGCCGTCACCTGGAGCATCTCGCGCATCCCGGGCCCGCCGGATGGGCCCTCGTTGCGGATGACGATGACGTCGCCCGCCTCGATGCCGCCCGTCTTCAGGGCCTTGAAGCACTCCTCCTCGCGCTCGAAGACCTTTGCGGGACCGGTCTGGCCCATGCGCTCAGTCCCCGCGACCTTGATCACGGCGCCGTCGGGGGCGAGGTTGCCGCGCAGGATTGCGAGGCCGCCCTGCTTCTTCAGAGGTGTCGCCGCCGGCAGCACAACCTCCTGGCCCTCGGCCTCTCGAGCATCGTCGGCTTCCTCACCGATCGTCCGGCCGGTGACGGTCATCGCTTCGCGATGCAGCAGACCGAGCTCGTCGAGACGGCTCAGGATCAGGGGCACGCCGCCAGCCCGGTAGAGGTCGGTGGCGACGAAGCGCCCGCCCGGCTTGAGGTCGGCCAGCAACGGCGTCTGCTTGGAAATACGCTCGAAGTCGTCAATCGTCAGGTCGACCCCGGCCTCGCGCGCGACCGCGAGCAGGTGCAGGACGCCGTTGGTCGAGCCGCCCGAGGCGGTGACGCACGCGATCGCGTTCTCCAGCGACTCGTGCGTGATGACCTTGCTCGGTCGCAGGTCGTCGGCGAGCACCTTCATGACCAGCTCACCGACCTTCTCTGCGACGGTGTCCTTCTCGTCGTCCTCGGCGGGAACCATCGCCGCGCCACCGGGCGAGATCCCAAGCGCCTCGAAGGCGCACGCCATCGTGTTGGCCGTGAACTGGCCGCCGCAGGCGCCGGCGCCGGGGCTGGCCACGTCCTCGAGCGAACGCAGCTCCTCGTCGGACATGTTCCCGGCCGCATGGGCGCCGATGGCCTCGAAGACGTCGACGATCGTCACGTCCTTGTCGTGCCAACGGCCTGGGGCGATCGAGCCGCCGTAGAGCAGCACCGACGGGATGTCGAGCCGTGCGAGCGCCATCACCGCGCCCGGAATCGTCTTGTCGCAGGCGGCGAGCGCGACCACGGCGTCGAACTGGTAGCCGCGCGCCATCAGCTCGATCGAGTCGGCGATCACCTCGCGGCTGACGAGCGAGGCCTTCATCCCCTTGGTCCCCATCGTGATTCCGTCGGAGATCGCGACCGTGTTGAACTCCATCGGCGTGCCGCCGGCCGCGCGAACGCCGTCCTTGATGTGCTCGGCGAGCCCACGCAGGTGGAAGTTGCAGGGCATCGCCTCGGTCCAGGTATTGGCGATCCCGATCGTCGGCCGGCTCAGCGACTCGTCGTCGTGGCCGATGCCCTTCATGTACGCGCGCGCCGCGGCACGGTCGGGTCCGTCGAAAACGGCGGCGGACCTGGGGCGTGGCAGTGTGCTCATGGGCCTATCGTGGCAGCCCGCCACGCACGGAGGCGATCGAGGTCTCGCCGCAGGTGGTCCGGGTCGATCTGCTTGCCGGGCCTACCGACGTTTGCGGTCGCGATCAGCTCGCGCTCGCCGCCACTCACCGCGATCCATTTCGCGAGCACATCGTCGGCGTCGGGCAGCCGCTCTCCCGCGTCCTCAAAACGCACGCAGTACTCGGTCAGGAGCTTCCCCGACGCAGTCTCATAGGCGACGAGCGGACGGTGCGGGTAGATCAGGTAGGCGTAGCCACTCGAGTGGTCGCCCCGCCCCGGGACGCTGATGAAGCCCAGCTCCTCGTACGTGCGAACGTCGTCGGCGCTCAGCACCGAGCCCATCAGCTGGCGCGCCTTCGCCTCGGCCGCCTCGGCTGCCGTGGTGCTCATCCGCCGGCAGCCGGCGGAAAGAAGATCACCCGCTGGGCGTCGCGCGGGACCTCGGAGAAGTCGCGCACAATCGTCGCCTCGCGGCGGCCAGCCGTCTCGATCGGCACCGCCGCGACCAGCCCCTGGTCAAGCTGACGGCGAAACTCTGCGATGAGACGCTCCTCGTCGGCCGCCAGCTCGGGATCGCCCTCAGCCAGCAGCAGATCGCCATAACCGGCCTTCATCCGCACGAGTCGCATCAGTCGATTATGGCGCGGGCGGTGAACCCGCTCGTCCGGATCGCGTCAGGCCGAAGACGTCCACCGGGCCAATTCCCTCGCCGAGGTCGCGCAGCCCGTTGCCGACCGCCTCGGAAGCGACCTCGCGCGCCCACCTTGCCGCGTCCGCGAGCTCCTCGCCGCGGGCAAGAAACGCGGCAAGCGCCGACGAGTGCGTGCAGCCGGAGCCATGCGCGGCGCCATCCGCATAGCGCGGGCCATCGATCCGCAGCACACCGTCGGCGTCGACCAAGAGATCGGCACCGTCCTCGGCATGCCCCCCTGTCACGATCACCGCGCCTGGGCCATGCGCCAACAGCGCCTCGCCCAGCTCACGACTCGACGCGCCCTCCCCCAGTCCCGAGAGAGCGCGCGCCTCCGGCAGGTTCGGGGTGATCACCCTCGCTCGCGGCAGTACGCGCTCGATCAGCGCCGCCTTGGCCGCAGGGTCGAGCAACGACGCCCCACTCGACGCGATCATCACCGGGTCGACCACCACGGGCGCGCCGCGGACCAGATCGAGCGCCTCCAGCACCGCGTCGATCGTTACCTCGTCACCGAGCATCCCGACCTTCACGGCGTCGACGCCGAGATCCACCGCCACCGCGCGCACCTGCGCGACGATCATCTCCGGCGCAACGCCCGCGACCATCTCGACGCCGGTGGTGTTCTGGGCTGTCAGCGCGGTGATCGCGGTCGTCCCGTGCACGCCGCACCGCGCGAACGCCTTGAGGTCGGCCTGAATTCCGGCGCCGCCGCCGGAATCCGAGCCGGCGATCGAAAGGCAGACAGGGACTCGCTCCATGTACGGCTGAATTTAGGGGTGCGCACCTCCCGACCGCGTGAACCCGCCGACCGGACCCGCGCTGATGTAGCCCAGCAGCTCCAGCCGAGCCAACGCCACCGCCGCCTCCCCGGCCTCGATCCCGCAGTCGACGGCAACCTGATCGACGGTGCCGGCGCCGCCCTCGACGAGGTCCAGGACCTCGGCCAACAATGGTTCGAGCGACGGCGCGCGAGACGGCAGCCGCTCCGCGCCAACGCCGACCAGCTCGTCGAGCGCGTCGCGGGCATCGCGGATCACCGCGGCGCCATCTCGCAGCAGCTGGTTGGAGCCCTCGGCGATCCGCGCGTCCACCCGCCCGGGAACAGCGCCCACACTCCTGCCGATGTCGAGTGCCTCTCGCGCGGTGATCAGCGAGCCCGAGGGCAGCGCGGCCTCGACGATCACGACCAGCGACCCGAGCGCCGCCATCAGTCGATTGCGCTCGCGAAATTGATGCTTTCGCGCAGGCGTTCCCGGCGGGTACTCCGAGATGACCGAACCGGCCTCGCAGATCTCGGCGTGCAGGTGCCTGTGCGTGCTCGGGTAGGCAATCTCGGGGCCGTTGGCGAGGACCGCAATCGTCGGCCCGCCCGCGCGCAGCGCCCCGCGATGAGCCGCGGCGTCGATCCCAAGCGCCATGCCGCTGACGACCGTCATGCCGGCGGTGGTGAGGTCGAACGCCAGACGCTCCGCGGTGCGGAGGCCATACGCGCTCGCGCGACGCGCCCCCACGATGGTCACCGCCAGCGCGTGGTCAAGCTCGGCGAGCCTGGTCCGATCACCGGCGCCGTACAGCCGCGGCAGTTCGCCGTCGAGGTCGCTCAGGCACGGTGGATAGGCGTCGTCGCCGGCCGCGCATCGCCACACCTCGAGACTCACGCTGCCATCGCCTCCCTGGTGTGGCGGCGGCGCATCGCGAGCGCACCGGCGATGTCCTGCGCCCCCACCGTGTCGCGAGCCTCGAGGTCGGCAAGCGTCCGGGCAACGCGGACGACCCGATCACGCCCGCGGCCGCTGAGACCGGTCGCCATTCCCGCCTCCTCGAGCAGCCGGGCGGCGTCGTCGGCCACGGCGATTGCCTCGGCAGGGCAGACGGCATTGGCCGGAGTCCCGCGCATGAGCTGGCGCTCCCTCGCCGCCAGCACCCGCTCGCGCACTGCCGCGGAGGCCTCGCCGGGCGAAGCGAACTCGCGCAGGTCAGGCTGAGCGACGACCAGCGAGATGTCGATCCGATCAGCGAGCGCACCAGACAACCGCGCCTCGTAGGTGCGGATCGCCCGAAGATCGCACCGACACTCGCCCGACTCGTGGCCTCGCCCGCACGGACACGGATTCGCGGCGACGATGAGCTGAAAGCGCGCGGGAAGCTCCACCGAGTAGCGGGCGCGACTGATTCGCACCGAGCCGTCCTCGAGGGGCTGGCGCATGGCCTCCAGCGCGGTGCGGCTGAACTCGGGCAGCTCGTCTAAGAAGAGGACCCCGCGGTGCGCGAGCGTCACCTCCCCGGGCCGCGGCGGGTTCCCACCTCCGATCAAGCCCGCAGGCGAGATCGTGTGATGCGGAGCGCGAAATGGGCGGCGACCGGCGATCGCGGGCTCGACGGCGACGCCACAGGCACTTGCAACCCGAGCGGCTTCGATCCGCTCGGCAGGGTCGAGCGCCGGGAGGATCGACGGCAACCGCCGAGCGGCCATCGACTTCCCCGCTCCCGGCGGGCCGCTGATCAGCAGGCTGTGCCCGCCGGCGGCGGCGAGCTCGAGTGCGTGGCGCAGCGCCGGCTGACCGCGAAGGTCCGCGAGATCAGGCGCGCGGATGTCGCCCGAGCCATTCACACAGGGCGCGCAGGGCGGCGGCTCCGCGGAGCCGCCGAGCGCGACGAGCTGGTCGAGGCGTTCGATTCCGATGACGGTGGCCTTGGCAACGAGAGCGGCCTCCGACCCGCAGGCCGCCGGAACGACGATCGCCCTCGCGCCTCCCTTTACGGCAGCTTCGGCCATCGCGAGCGTCCCCGGCACAGGCCGCAGCGAGCCATCCAGCGCCAGCTCCCCGGCGAGGGCGAGGTCGGCGAGCGCGGCGGCGGGAATCTGCTCGGTCGCGGCAAGGACGGCGGCGGCGAGGGCGAGGTCAAATCCAGGGCCGGCCTTGCGCAGATCGGCCGGCGCGAGGTTCGCGGTTATTCGCCGCTGCGGGAACTCAAAGCCACTGTTGACGATCGCCGCCCGCACCCGCTCCCGGGATTCGCGAACGGCGGTGTCAGGAAGGCCGACGAGGGTGAACGAGGGCAGGCCCATGCGGATGTCGGCCTCAACGCGGACCTCGTAAGCCTCGACCCCGAGCAGGGTGAATGTGCGGGCGACGGCGAGCATCGGACGACCGTAGGCCCGCTCGGCGCACGGATGGCGCGCTGAATGTCAGGACTTCGCAAAGTCACACAACCGGCTGGTTTTGCGCACCACACGTTCGCGCCCCCAGCCCATCATCAGTCGCGATGACCGTCGCCCGCCAGAACCTCGGACGCCAGGCGGAGTCGCTCGTCGCGCGGCGCCTCGAGGCCGCCGGGTGGCGCATCATCGAGCGCAACGCGCGGCCGCCTGGGCTGCGCGGTGAGATCGACGTGATCGCGGTCGATCGACACGCGCTCGTTTTCGTCGAGGTGAAGGCTCGACGCGCCGGATCGGAGCTCGGACCGGAGCGACCCGCGATGGCGGTGGGCCCGCGCAAGCGCGCAAAGCTTCGGGCGCTGGCGGCGGCGTGGCTACGCGATCGCGGCTACGACGTCCCGCGCCACCGCGACCTGCGCTTTGACGTGGTCGGCCTCCGACTCGACGGGTTTGGCCAGGTCACCGAGTACGAGCATCTGCGCGGCGCGTTTTGAGCGACATCGATGAGTTCGCGCCATGGCCCGGGTCATAGGATCGAAACACTCGATCACAGAAGGAGATCTCGATGGCTGAGTACGTAGACGGATTCGTGGTACCGATCAAGAAGGACAAGGTCGACGAGTACCGCGTGATGTCGGGCAAAGTCGGCGAGCTGTATCGCGAGTTCGGTGCCTCCGAGTACAAGGAATGCGTCGCCGAGGACGTCAGCGCCGGCGAGCGCACCTCGTTCCCGCGTAGCGTCGAGCTTGAAGACGATGAGCTCGTCGTGTTCTCCTGGATCAAGTACGAGTCGCGGGCGCAGCGCGACGAGGTCAACGAGAAGGTCATGGCGGATCCGCGGATGGACGAGATGATGAAAAGCGGCGACCCCGACGACGTCATGGATCCGAAGCGCATGTTCTTCGGCGGCTTCGAGGTGATCGTCGACGCCTGAGGCGGGCGCGCGGTGCCGCGCAGCCGCTAACCGAGGCGCAGCTGCGAGTAGGCGATCGACGCGAACGAGCGGCGGTGAAGCGGCGACGGTCCGTGCTCGATGATCGCGGCGCGGTGCTCGGGCGTGGAATAGCCAACGTTGCCCGCCCACTCGTAGACCGGGTAGTCGGCGGCGATCCGGTGCATGTAGCGATCGCGCGTGACCTTGGCGATCACCGAGGCCGCCGCGATCGCTGCGCTGCGAGCGTCGCCGTCGACGACGGGCCGGTGCTCAACGGCGCAACGCTTGCCGAGCGGGAAGCCGTCGCTCAGGCACACCGCCCCCGGCACAGCCACACGCTCGAGTGAGCGCGCGAGCGCCTCGAGGTTGGTTACGTGCAGGCCGCGGGCGTCGAGGCCGCGAACGCAGCGGATCGTCACGGCGACCTTGGCAGCCGCGCGGATGACCACCGGGTACAGGGTCTCGCGCTGCTCAGCTGTGCGCTGCTTGGAATCGTCGAGGTCGCCGAGAGCGCGCCGGTCGCGCATGCTCAGCTGCTCGTAGTCGAGCAGGACCCCTGCCGCCACCAGAGGCCCGGCTAGCGAGCCGCGCCCGGCCTCATCGGCGCCCGCGACGAACCGGCAACCGAGTTCGCGATCGAACTTGAAGAGCTTCGCCGCCCGCCTTCGACGCCTGGCCGCCGCCTTCTTCGCCGCTCCCGTGGGCTTCGAGGAGGGGACCTCTGAGGTGGCTGTCATCGCTGGATTCACGATCGCCGCCCATCATGAAGTAGTGATCCGGCGGAACCGCAGGCGGTTCACGGAAACTGCGGGCTCCGTCGCTACGGGCTAGAGCGTGCCGATCCGATCGGGGGGCCAGTAGGTGAAGAACGCGTGGCCGATGATCCAGTCGCGCGGCACCGGGCCCCAGAAGCGACTGTCGTCACTGGCTCCCCGGTTGTCGCCCATCATGAAGTAGTGGTCCTCGGGGATTGTGATCTCCTGAGGGAAGCTGCAGCTTCCCGACCCGCGGCACGGGCGAATCTCCCAATCTCCTTCAAACGGCTCGCCGTTGACGATCGGGATGCCATTGCGGATCGAGAGGGTGTCGCCAGGGCCGGCGACGACGCGCTTGATGAAGTTCGTCTCGTCCTCTTCGGGAACGGGCATCGAGCAGGCTTCCTGCGGCTGCTTGTCGGGATCGCCGCAGCGGTTGCCGTTGGTCGCGCCGACCGGTGGGTGAAAGACGACGACGTCACCGGGGTCCGGATCGTCGCCCAGCCGGGTGAACGCGCGGTTGACCAGCACCCGCTGGCCGATGTCGAGCGTCGGCTCCATCGACTCGGAGGGGATCTGGTACGGCTTGACTAGAAACGCCTGGATGCCGAGCGCGAGACCGATCGCGAGCGCAACGATGACGATGACCTCGGCAACCATGCCGAAGGCTGTTGTCGGCTTCGGGATCAGTTGGAAGTGTCCTCAGAATCCTCGGCTTCGCCGTCGGATTCCTCGGACTCAGCGGCCTCGTCGGCGGCTGCCTCAGGGGCCTCCTGCGACGCCTCGGGGGCCTCCTCCGCGGGCTCCGCGGCCGCATCCTCCTCGCCGTCCACCTCCGCCTCATCCTGAGCGACTCCCTCGGCGTCGACCGCCTCTGGAACCTCAGCTTCGGCGAGGACGAGGTCGTCCTCGATGCCCCAGCGGCGCTCGGCGACACGAGCACGCTTGCCCACGCGTCCGCGCAGGTAGTAGAGCTTCGCTCGGCGAACCGCACCGCGGGCAACGACCTCGAGACGCTCGATCTTCGGCGAGTGAAGCGGGAACGTCCGCTCGACGCCGACACCGAATGACTGCTTGCGGACGGTGAACGTCTCGCGGGCGCCGCTGCCCTGACGGGCGATCACGATGCCCTCGAAAACCTGGGTCCGCCGGCGCGTGCCCTCGATCACCTGGAAATGCACACGCACTCGATCCCCCGCCGCAAAGCGCGGGACCTGCTTCAGCTGACGCTGCTCGATGCTCTCAATGATCGTGCTCATAACGAGGAAAAAGCGCGGCACCGGAAGGCCCGCGCGGGCGTCAGATAGTAGACAACTCGGTTCCCATCGTTGCCTAAGAGCCGCCCGACCCGGCTTTGCGGCTTTGCTGCAGGCGCCATTCACGAATCCGGGCGTGGTTCCCGGAGAGCAGGATCTCGGGAACGTCCCACCCCCTGTAGCTCGCTGGACGGGTGTAGTGCGGGTACTCGGGGCCGCCTTCGAGCGCCTCCGAGAACGACTCCTCGAGCGCGCTGTCAGCATGGCCGAGCGCTCCCGGCAGCTTGCGAATGATCGCGTCGGCGATCACCATCGCCGCCAGCTCTCCCCCGCTCAGCACATAGGGACCGACCGACACGACATCGTCCACCAGGTGCTCGCGAACTCGGTGGTCGACACCCTCGTAGCGGCCGCAGAGCAGGGCGATGTGATCCTCGCCCGCAAGCTCGGAGGCCAGCGAATCGTCGAACTGGCGCCCCGACGGCGCGAGCAGGATCTTGCGCGCGGGGCGCTCTGAGCCGTATGCATCCCCGAGTGCCTGGTCGACGATGTCGACCCGAAGCACCATGCCGGCGCCGCCTCCGTAGGGCGTGTCGTCGACAACATTGCCGCTGAGCGTCGATGACTCGCGGTAGTTGAACGTCTGAAGCTCGGAGCCCAGTTCAAGGGCGTTCGAGACATGCCGCTGCGAGCGAAACCACTCGAACCACTCGGGAAAGAGGGTGAAGACGTCTATGCGCAGGGCGTTAGTCCTCGACGATCTCAACCATCACGCGACCCTCGTCGCGCGCGGTTGCCGCGGCCTTGGCGACGGTTCGGATCGCATTGGCGACCCGGCCCTCACGGCCGATCACGCGGCCGAGGTCGTCCTGAGCGACATGAACCTCGATGAGGATGTCACCGTTCTCGTCAGTCTCCTCGACGCGCACGGCGTCGGGGTCGGAGACGAGCGCCTTGACCAGGAACTCGACCAGGTCGCGCATAGGCCGAGGGCTACGTACCCGTCGCCCGGATGCCCTTGGTGCGCAGCAGGGTCGCGACGGTGGCCGTCGGCTGCGCGCCGTGGTCGAGCCAGTGCTGAGCACGCTCCTCGTCGATGACGATGACGGAGGGGTCGGTCTGCGGGTTGTAGTGGCCGATCGTCTCGATCGTGCGACCATCGCGCGGCGAGCGCTTGTCGGCGACGACGACGCGCCAGATCGGGTTCTTGCGCGAACCCACCCTTCTAAGCCTGATTCGGACCATTGCGGCGCGGAAGGTTAGCGGGAAGCGAAGTAGTAAGCCGCGTTGAGAGCGGGCGCGAAGCGCGACATCTCAGCGGATTTGCTTCATCAATTGAGCGGGGTCGGGCATCTTGCCCTTGGCGAGCTGGGACATCATCTTGCGCATCTGGGCGAACTGCTTGACGAGCTGATTGACCGCCTGAACAGTCGTCCCTGAGCCCTGGGCGATGCGCTTGCGCCGCGAGCCGTCGATGATCGTCGGGTTGGCCCGCTCGGCGGGCGTCATCGAGAGGATGATCGCCTCAAGGCGGTCGAGCTCGCGATCGTCCATGTCGACCTGGCGCAGTTGCTTCATCGCCTTGCCCATCCCGGGCATCATCCCGAGCACGTTCTGAAGCGGTCCCATCTTTCGCACCTGTCGCATCTGGGTGAGGAAGTCCTCGAGCGTGAACTGCTGCTTGCGAATCTTGCGCTCGAGCTCGGCCGCGCTGTCGGCGTCGTGGACTTCCTCGGCCTTTTCGATCAGCGAGCGAACGTCCCCCATCCCGAGGATCCGCTGCGCCATGCGGTCCGGGTGAAAGCGCTCGAGCTGCTCGATGCGCTCCCCCGTCGAGGCGTACATGATCGGCTTTCCCGTGACCGCCTTCACCGAGAGGGCAGCGCCACCGCGAGCATCGCCATCCAGCTTGGTGAGGACCACGCCGTCGAAGTCGACTCGCTCGGCAAAGCTCTCCGCCACGTTCACGGCGTCCTGACCGGTCATCGAGTCGAGCACGAGCAGGATGTCGTGGGGCTTGGTTCGCTTGCGGATCGCCGCGAGCTCATCCATCAGCTCCTCGTCGACGTGAAGCCGTCCCGCCGTGTCGACGATCAGGACGTCGGTTCCGGCACCTCGCGCCTGCCCCAGCGCCCACTCGGCGATGTCGACCGGGCTGCGCTCCGTGCCCTGCTCGTAGACCGTCGCGTTGGCGCGCTTGCCCATCGTCACCAGCTGCTCGACCGCCGCCGGCCGCTGGGTGTCACACGCAACCAGCGCGACGCTCTTGCCCTGGTCACCCAGGTGCTTGGCGAGCTTCGCGCACGCGGTCGTCTTACCGGAGCCCTGAAGACCCGCCATCAGGATCACGGTCGTCCCGCTGGAGGCGAACGCCAGGTCGCGTCCGGAGCCGCCCATGAGCGTGGCAAGCTCCTCGTCGACGATCTTCACGACCTGCTGGCCGGGATTGAGCGCCTCGAGGACGTCGCCGCCCAGCGCGCGCTCCTTCACCTGCGAGGTGAATTGCTTGACGACCTTGAAGTTGACGTCGGCCTCGAGCAGCGCGAGGCGAATCTCGCGCATGGCCTTGTCGATATCCGCCTCGGTCAGCTTGCCGCGATTGCGGACGTCGGAAAGCGTCTCCTGAAGGCGGTCTGAAAGCTGGTCGAACATCGGAACTAGCCTACGACCCTGACGGCGGCGGACGCGAAGCGGAGCAGCCGGCAGGTTTTGTTTCTAATCGGACAGCAGTGCTTGCGCGAAGTCCCTCGGGTCGAACGGGCGCAGGTCGCCGATGTCCTCCCCCACGCCGATCAGCTTCACCGGGATCTCGAGCTCGCCAGCGATCGCGAGCGCGATTCCGCCCTTGGCGGTGCCGTCGAGCTTGGTCAGGACGATCCCGGTGATGTCGACCGCCTTCGCGAATGCCTGTGCCTGGCGCAGCCCGTTCTGGCCCGTGGTCGCGTCGATCACGATCAGCGTCTCGTGCGGAGCGCCCTCAAGCCGCTTGCCCGCGACGCGGTAGACCTTCGTGAGCTCCTCCATCAGGTTGCCGTGGGTGTGCAGGCGCCCCGCCGTATCGACGATCACGACATCGGCCCCGCGAGCCTCCGCGGCGGCCAGCGCGTCGAACACCACCGCCCCGGGGTCGCCGCCCTCGTTTCCCTTCACGATCTGGGTGCCGGCGCGCTCTGCCCAGGTCTCGAGCTGCTCGATCGCGGCAGCGCGATAGGTGTCCGCCGCCGCGACGATGACGTCGAGCCCGAACCGCTCCTTCAGCACCGCGGCAAGCTTGCCAATCGTCGTCGTCTTGCCGGTCCCGTTGACGCCAACGACCATGACGACCGTCGGGGTGTGACTGAGCTCGATTCGCGGTGGCTCTGAGCCCGCTAGTTCGGCGAGCAGCTCCACCAGACGCGCACGGATCGCCTCGGGACCACTCACCTCGCCCGCCTCGACCTCGGTTTCGAGCTTGGCGACCACATCCGCGGTCGCCCGTACTCCGACGTCGGCGAGGATCAGCGCCTCCTCGAGGCGCTCCCACGTCTCGGCGTCGATCTTCTCGAAGAGGCTCGCCGAGAGCTCCGCGCGAAGTGCCTGGCGGCTCTTCGAGAGGCGCTCGCGCAGGCGCGCGAAGCGTCCACCACGCTCCGCCTCGGGTTCGGCGTCGGCGTCAAGGCCATCGCGGCCAATCAGCTCCTCCCACTCCATGGGCGCCTAGGCCGCGTCTGCTTCGACAACCGGCTCGAGCTGGGCCTGTTCGGCCTCGAACCGCCGCGAGACGATCTTCGTCGCGCCGCCCTTGCCCATCGAGACGCCGTAGAGCACCTCGGCGGCGTCCATCGTGCGCTTCTGGTGGGTGACGACGATGAACTGTGCGCGATCGGAGAAACGGTCAACCAGCTGGAGGAAGCGGTCGATGTTGGCGTCATCGAGCGCCGCCTCGACCTCGTCGAGAATGTAAAACGGAGACGGCCGGGCGAGGAAGACGCTGAAGACGAAGGCAAGTGCGACCAGCGCCTTCTCGCCGCCTGAGAGCAGCGAGAGCCGACGCATCGCCTTGCCGGCCGGCGTGACCTCGATCTCCACTCCCTGCGTCGAGAACTCATCCCCCTCCGAACCAAAGCCGTCCGCCTCCTCCGCTTCGCGTCCGGGGGCGGCCGGGTCTGAATCAGGCTGAGCATCGTCAAGCTCTGCTCCGCCGAGCACAGCCTTCAACTGGCGGCTGTCATCAACGAGCCGTAGGCGGCCGCGGCCGCCGGGGAAGAGGTGCTCCACCAGCTCCTCGAAGTTCTTCTCGGTCGCCTCGAAGGTCTCCTCGAACGCCGAGTGGATCTTTCGGTCCGTGTCGCGGATCAGGCCCTGAAGCTCCGAGAGCGCGCTCTCCAGATCCGCACGCTGGGTCTCGAGGCTCTCGACGTGCTCGAGGGCCTGCTCGTACTCGCGCTCGGCCAGCGGGTTGACCGGTCCCAGCTGCTCGCGCCGGCGACCGACGCGGTCGAGCTTGACCTCGATCTCGGTCCGCTCGTCCTCGTCGAGCGCCTCGGTGGCGGGACCGATCTCGCGCCCCAGGGCGGTCGCGAGCTTGGCCAGCTCGCCGGCGGCCTCCGCGCGCCGGTCTCCCAGGTGGGCGACACGTACCTCAGCTTCGGTCACCTGCTCGCCGGCGGCCCGCAGCTTCGCCTGCAGCTCGGCCTCCTCGCGTGAACAGGCACGCAGCTGCTCGGTGACGGTGTCCTCGCCGGTCTCGCCGAGCATCCGGCGCTCGAGTGTCGCCGCGCGCTCGCCGGCGGCGTCGCGGACGTCGGCAGCCGCACCGGAGAGCTCCTCGAGCGCGGCAATCAGATCGGCCTCTCGATCTATCCGCGCCGAGAGCGAGTCCTGCTGGCGGTCGCCAAGCATGTCCTCGACACGGCGCGCGATCTGCGCGGCGCGTTCGGCTGATTCGCGCACGCGGACCAAACCGCCAACGCGGTCGCCGTCGCCAGCCGCCTCGCGCGCGTCCGACAAAGCCTCCAGCGCGGCGGCGAGAGACTCCCCCACCCGCTCCATCCCGGCCGCGACGGGGTCGTCGCCGGCCTTGGCGCCCGTCGCCTTGGCAAGTTCCTCGGCGAGCGCCCCGAGGGCGGCCCGGCGGCGGTCGAGCCTGCGGATCATGTCGGCGCGCCTGGCGGCAAGCGCCTCCGAGCGGACCGAGATCCGCTCGTGCGCTGCCCGCACCGCGGTCAGCCGGCCCCAGGCCTCGGTGCGTGAGCTCTCGCGCTCGGCCAGCTCAGACTCGATCGCAGTGCGGCGCTCGGCGACAACGGCAAGCTTCGAATCGAGCTCGGCGCGCGCGTCGCGGGCCGAGCGTGCGTGCTTCTCGGCGGCGGCAAGCTCGTCGTCGTGGCCGTGCAACTCGGCGGCCAGGAGGGTCGCTCTCAGCTCCGCGCCCTCGCGCTCGAGCCGCGCGTGGATGTCGGCCGCCTCGGCCTGGCGCTTGAGCGGGCGCAGCGTCTTGCGGGCCTCCCGCTCGACATCGAGAGCGCGATCGAGGTTGTCCTGGGTGCGCTCAAGCTTGAGCTGGGCACGACGGCGGCGCTTGCGGTGCTTGCCGAGACCGGCCGCCTCCTCGACGAGCAGGCGGCGATCACGCGGGGCGGAGAGGACGATCTCCTCAACGCGGCCCTGGCTGATCACCGAGTGCATCTCGCGGCCGAGGTTCGCGTCGGAGAGGATCTCGATCACATCGGCGAGTCGCGCTCGGGCGCCGTTGATCCGATACGAGCCGTCGCCACCGCGCTCGAGGCGTCGTGTGATCGCGATCTCGCTGAAATCCGCCTTCTCGGCGCCATCGGCGTCGAGAACCACCTCGACCTCGGCGTATCGCGACGGGCCCACGCCCTCGCCGCCGGCGTAGATCATGTCCTGCATCGTCTGGCCGCGAACCGATGACGGGCTCTGCTCGCCCAGAGCCCAGAGCACGGCATCGGTGACGTTCGACTTGCCGCACCCGTTTGGACCAACGATCACGCTCACGCCAGGCGAGAACACGAGCTTGGTGCGCTCGGCAAAGGACTTGAAGCCCTTGATGGTGATTGAGCTCAGGTGCATGCGAAAGGGACGCTTCGGCGCAAAGATTCGCTTGCGCCTCGGACGCCTAAATTCAAGATAGACGGACGCCTACTCGAGGATCTGAAGCGCCTGCTCCGCCGCGGCCTGCTCGGCCGCCTTCTTCGAGCGTCCTGTGCCCGTTCCGAGGCTCTCGCCGTTGACGCTCGCGCGCACCTCGAAGATGCGGTCGTGGGGCGGTCCGGACTCGCCCATGACCTCATAACGCACACGTGAGCCTCTGCGCGCGAGGCGCTCCTGAAGCGCCGACTTGAAATCCAGCAGCCGCTCCGAAGCGATCTCGAGCTCCTTCGCAAACGCCGCCACCGTCGCCTCGCACGTGACCTCGAAGCCGTGATGGAGGTAGCTGGCGCCGATGACCGCCTCGCACACGGAGGCGAGCGCCCGCTCGGAGGCGAGAAGCGCCTCGACGTCGATGCCACCCTCGAGCTTGACCGGCGCCATCTCGGCCAGCAGGTCGGGAACTCCGAGTTCGATCGCAATCTCGGCGCAGGCGCGACCGCTCACCGCCTGCCCGTGCATCTTCGTGAGCCGGCCGATGTCAGCGCGCGGATAGTTGCGAAAGAGGTATTCGCCGAGCGCAAGCCCAAGGACACCGTCGCCGAGAAATGCAAGGCGCCCGTACGAGTCGGCGCGGTGATCGACCCACGAGGAGTGGTTCAGCGCCTGACGACGCAGGTCTTCGGGCAGGTCGTCGAGCAGCGCGCGAAGCGCCGCCGGCCCGGAGGCGGGTGGGCTGGTGTCGCGATGACTTCGGCCCCCCCGCCCGAGCCTGAGGATTCCGCGTGCCACGCCCGAATTACGCGGGCAGCTTTCCGACGACGAAGTCGACGGCGTCGCCGACGGTCTCGATCCGGGCGGCATCCGCCTCCGACACGCTGATCCCATAGGAGTCCTCGAGCTCCATGACGAGCTCGTAGAGATCGAGGGAATCCGCGTCGAGATCCTCCTTGAAGCGGGTTGCATCCGCGATCCGGTCCGGCTCGACTTCGAGCTCGGACGAGAGGTGCTCGCGCACCTTTGCCATCACCTGGTCGCGGTCGAGACTCATAGCTCCTCCTTCCTATCACGCATCGCGGCTCGTGTCGCGCCTGATTGTTCGAGCAGCTCACCGGTTCGCGCGACGGCCTCGACGTCGACGGCTCGCGCCGCCAGCCGGATTGCGTTCGCGATCCCCTCGGCGCCAGAGCTGCCGTGGCCGACCACGGCGACTCCCCGCAACCCGAGCAGGATCGCCCCGCCAGTGGTGTCGGGGTCCATCTCACGCCGCAGGCCGCCCAGCGCCGGGCGCAGCAGCAAGCCGCCGAGCATCGCCATCGGGTTCGAGCGAGCGGCGTCGCCAACCGCGGCGGCAACCGCCTTCGCCGTGCCCTCGAGCGTCTTCAGAACGACGTTGCCGGTGAAACCGTCGGTAACGATCACGTCTGCCACGTTGGCCAGAAGGTCGCGCCCCTCGACATTGCCGCGGAAATCGATCGCGTCAGCGCTCGCCAGCTCCTCGTGGGCAGCGACAACGTCGTTTGAGCCCTTTTTGGCCTCCTCGCCCACCGAGAGCAGCGCGACACGCGGGCGTTCGACGCCAAGCACCGCCTGGCTGAATGCCGACCCCAGGTAGGCGAACTGAACGAGATCGCCGGGCCGCGCCTCGGTGTTGGCGCCGACGTCAAGGAGGATTGTCGGCGGACCCGTCGCCCCGGGTGCCGAAAGCTGCAGAGCGAGGGCGGGCCGACGGACGCCGTGCATCCGCCGCAGCGCGAAGAGCGCCGCGGTCATCGTTGCTCCGGTCGGGCCGGCGCTGACCAGCGCCTGAGCGTGGCCCTCGGCAACGTCCGCGGCGGCAAGCGCGATCGACGACCGCGGCGTGCCCCGGACCGAGGCGACGGGGTCATCGTCGTTGGTGATCACATCCGGCGCCTCGATCAGCTCGACGCCGTCGGTCGAACCGAGATCCGAGAGCTCAGCCAGATCGCCGAACACGCGTACAGCGATTCCATCTGCGGCCGCCGTGCGCGCGCCGGCAACGATCACCTCGGCGCCACCCTCCGCCCCGCGCCCATCGAGGGCGACGGCGGTCATGGCTGGGTGCTCCGCGTCGACCTAGCGGACCGGCTCGTCCTCGCCGATCTCATGCGCGATCACCTCGCGCCCTGCGTAGGTACCGCAGACCGGGCAGACCCGGTGAGGGAGGCGTGGACTGTGGCAGCGCGGGCACTCGTTCAGGCGCGGCTTCGCGGCCTTGTGGTTGGCGCGGCGCTTGTCGCGACGCGTCGAGGACTGCCTTTTCTTCGGAACGGCCATTGCGGCGCGGAATGGTAGCTAGTCCAACAACTCACGGAGCTTTGCGAACCTGGGGTCGGGCTCCTTGGGGTGATCGTGCTTGCCGGGCTCAGCGTCGTTGAGCGATTCGCCGCAGACCGGGCAGAGGCCGGCGCAATCGGCGCGACACAGCAGCTGCTGTGGCAGGGCGAGGGCAAGCGCATCGTGGGCCAGGGCGCCGACGTCGAGCACCTCCTCGTCGACGTAGGGACTGCGCAACTCCTCGTCCTCGGCCCCGCGCTGATCGACCTCGCGCGCCTCGACCTCGACCTCCACCCCGGCCGGCCCCAGGCAGCGCATGCACGGGCCCTCGACCGTGCCCGAAAACGCGAGCCGGATCGCGTGACCGGAGGACGTGCGCGAGACGTCCAGCTGGGCCGGGACCGGATTCGGCGCAAGCGAATACCGTTGCCCGGCGAGCTCGAGTCCGTCGACGACGAGGTCGAGATCGACCCGTCGCCCTTCGCCGGAATGGAGCGCGAGCCTTCCCAGATCTATGGTTGCGGCGCTTGCCATCTAACCCCGATCAATACCAGTTCACTCCCGCCACCTACGCGGAGATGATTCGCGCCGAGCTGCCTCGATACGACGAGCTGCAGGCGGCTGCGATCGATGCGATCCCGTTCGCCCCGGCACGAGTGCTCGAACTTGGCTTTGGCACCGCCGAAACGACCCGACGGATCTGGGAGCGTTACCCGCAGGCTCGTATCACCGGGATCGACTCGACCCCGGAGATGGTCTTTCGCGCCCGCGAGCTCGGCTGGGAGGAAATGCGCCTCGGCCGGATGCAGGACCCGCTCCCCGACGGCCCGTGGGACCTCGTGATCGCCGTCCTCTCCGTCCACCACCTCGACCCAGAGCAAAAGCGCGACCTCTTTCGCCGCGTCCGCGAGCAATCGCGAGCACTGGTGATCGGCGATGTCGTGGAGGGCGACCCCGAGGCCGAGTGGTGCGATGGCGAGATCGTCTGGGAGGCCGACGACCTCGCCGTGATCCGGGCCGTGTACGCCTAGAGCTCGAGCTCGTACCAGAGCATTGAGGGGCCGTCGGGGCTGCCCTCGCGGTTCGTGAAGCCCGCGCTCTCGTAGAGGCCGCGCGCGGCTGTGTCGTCGGTGCTCGTTCCGAGCGAGATGTACGAAGCGCCGCGCTCGCGACTCAGCGCGATGACGCCGTCGAGCAGCGCCTGGCCCAGACCCTGGCCGCGACGCTCGGGCGCGACGTAGAGCTCCTCCAGGTACGCCTCCGGGGCGTTCACCCACAACGAGGGCCGAAAGCGCACGACGGCGAGGCCGTCCGGGCCATCACCGACAAGCAGCGCGCTCATCTCACCGGCCGCAAGCAACTCCTGACAGCGCTCGGCAACCACCGCGGCGCCAGGGGTGAAATCGTCGTACTCGCGGTTGAACGAGTCGAGCAGCCGGCCGATCTCGGCGGCATCGGCGACCGTGGCAGTTCGCGCGACGCTGGGCATCCCGCCGAGCTTAGGTCCTCCTATTTGCGCTTGAGCTTCGCGCGCGTGGCGACGGTGTTTGCCACCCCGCCACTCGGAGTAAAGGTCACCGTCGCTGCGACCTTGAGCTTGCCCTTGCGTCGCAGCTTGCGCTTCGCCTTGCCGGCCGCCTTCACCTTCACGAGGAACTCGCCGGCGGCCGGGATCACGATTGCCTGAGGCTTGAGCTTGCGCGCCGACAGGATGACCTCGCCGGGGCCCGGCAGTACGAGCGGCAGGCGCCCGGTGCCACGGTCGGTGTTGCGCACCAGCCTGCCGATGGAGAAGTCGTTGCTGGGTGCGGTGGGATTTGTCGGGCCAGTGGGGTTCGTGGGCGCGGTCGGATCAGTGGGCGTTGGCGCAGGTGTGGGCGCCTCGCACACCGCGGCGGCCTTGAAGGTCGCCGCCGGGCCGTAGTTGCGAACCCGCGCAAACCAGCCGCTGCCCACGGTCACATCTGAGGTTGCGGGATTGCCGCCCGTGGTCGCCGGGGTCGTCGCGACCACGACCCCGTAGCCGGCAGTGTTGATGACGCCTCCCGAGATCAGCCGCTCCGCGGTGGGACACATCGCGGAGACGTTCACCCCCGCTCCGTTGTTCTGACCGAGGCCAAGTGATTCGACCTGAACGGTTGCCGTGGACGTGGGTGAGCAGACTGCGTATGCACGGGCGAAGGCCTGCCCGCCGCTCACCATCGAGACGAGCCAGCCGCGGGGAATGTCGAGGTCGACCGTGTTCGCCGGATCCCCGGTCTCGTCGACAGGCCCGTTCGCCTCGACGGTGCCGCCACCGCCAAGCGGGACGACCCCGCCACCGACCGCGCGCTGGCCGGTTGGGCACATGACGGTCGCCGAGCCCTGGTTGGCGCCGTCCGGACTCGGCGCGGTGGTGATGTCGGCAAATCGGATCAGGCCGTCGCTGCTCGCCGAGCAGATGGCATAGCTCCTGAAGGTGGCTTGGACATTTCGCGGGTTGTAGCCCGTGATGAACCACTGCGTGGGCTCCTCACCGTTTTCGAGAGTCCCCGCGGCGGCCGATAGTGGCCCGCTTGCCCGCACAACGACGTCGTCTGAGCCCAGCGAGCGCGTCCCGCCGCCAAGCGCGACCTCCCCGGGGTCGCAGCGAATCTGCAGCGAGGCGTCAGACGTCGCGTTGGCGAGAACTTCGCGAAAGACAATTCGCGCGTCGTCGCCCGCGGCCGCGTGAGCGGTCCCGGCCATACCGGCCATCAGCACCAGAGTCATCGTCACGAGGCGCCTCACCCCACGAATAATTCGCCTGAATCGACCCGGCGTCCATCCCCCAAGGGGGTGGACTAACCACCCCCTGCCCGTCCGACGACAGGCGCAGGTTCCGGGAGCCCTGCCATCCCCCGTCGAATGGCGCATCAACCACCGTATGGGTGGATAACACGGCACTCGACGACGAAATCCAGGCGGACCGGGCCGAGGTTCGCCAGATGCTCAGGGCTAGCGGCGGATGAGCCGCTTGTAGGCCGGGGGCGCTAGCCGACTTCGATGGGCTCGTCGTCGCGACCGGCGAGGCGGTCGCGACCGCGCTGCACGGCGGAGAGGAACTTCTCGAGGTTGACCTCGAGGGTTGAGAGGATCTCGTCGGCGTAGTCCTCAGCGCCGAGGCGGATCTGACGCTCGGTCTCCCGCGCGTCCTCGATGATCTCCTCGGCGGCACGCTCAGCCTGGCGATAGACCTCTTCGCTTGAGATCAGGCGCTCGGACTGCTCGCGGGCCTCCTTGACGACGCGCTCGGCCTCACGCTTGGCCTCGGCGAGCATCTCCTGGCGCTCCTTGACGATCCAGCGCGCCTGCTTGATCTCCTCGGGGATCGTGGCACGCATCTGGTCGAGGAGGTCATAGATCTCCTCGCGATCGACACGAACCTGATCCGTGAGCGGCACCGGCCGCGCGTTGTGGATCAGATCGTCGAGCTTGTCAATTAGTACAAGGACGTCCATGAAGTCGTGACAGGATACGGGGCGGCGGCCAGAACGGCTGCTAGACGCGGGTTTCGGCGCTGCGCTGCAAGCTCCTGCCCATCGTCACTCTCGCGAGTGGTCGCGCAGAGCCGCGGCGACGGCCTTGGGCACGAGGTCGCTCACGTCGCCGCCGAAGGTCGCCATCTCCTTCACGCCCGTCGACGAAAGGAAGCTGTACTCGGACGACGAGAAGAGGTAGACCGACTCGATGTCAGGCGCCAGCTTGCGGTTGAGCTGGTTCATCTCGAGCTCGTACTCGAAGTCCGAGATCGCACGGATCCCCTTGAGGATCACCGTCGCACCGTGCTCGCGGGCGAAGTCGACGACCAGGTTGGTGAAGATCTCGACGTCGACGTTGTCGAGGTGCGACGTGGCGTCGAGGATGAACTGGCGCCGCTCCTCGGGGGTGAACATCGACTTCGACTTGCGGATTCCCTGGCCGACTACACCGACGATGACTCGATCGAAGACCTTGGACGCCCGGTTGATGATGTCGATGTGGCCGTTGGTAACCGGGTCGTAACTGCCCGGGCACACGGCTACACGCTCTCCGTTCATCAGCTACCTATCGCTTCGTGTAGATCCGGATCAGCGCCTCGCCGATCCGCCGTTCGTCGACGAGCTCAATCTTGGGCATGTCGATCGTGAGCGGGTGGCGCGCGGAGCTTTCGAGCACGAGGCGGGCGTGCTTTGCGAGACGTTGCGGCAGGTGTTCCTCGAGCTTCGGCTCAAGACTGGGCGCAAGCTTATACGGCGGATCGCAGAAGACCAGGCCAAAGCGGTCCTCGCTGCGCTCCAGGTAGCGGAGCGCGTCGGAGCGAACGACCTCGCAGCGATTGGCGATCCCCAGTTCCTCGACGTTTCGGCGCGCGAGCGCCGGCGCCTTGTCGACCAACACCGCCGAGTCGGCACCGCGAGATATCGCCTCGATCGCGAGCGCCCCGGTGCCCGAGAACAGGTCGAGCACGCTCAGCCCGGAGAGGTGGTCGAGCACCGCGAACAGCGTCTCGCGGGCGCGGTCGGACGTTGGCCGCACATCCTTCGAGCCGGCGGGCGGCGAGGCCAGCCTCCGCCCTCCGAGCCTGCCGCCCGTGACCCTCACGCGGCGATCCCCTCACGCTCGTCGCCGAAACGCTCCCGCGCCGCGTCGAGAAAGGGGCCAAGCTCGGGAACGTCGAGGCTGCCGTGGAGATCGAGCAGCTCGCGGACCTCGGCACGCGCCGCGGCGAGCAGCTCAGCGTCATCTGGCAACTCGGCGACGCGATAGCGAGGCAGCCCGCTCTGCAGGGTGCCGAGGATCTCGCCCTCACCGCGCAGGGTGAGGTCGACCTCGGCGAGCTCGAACCCATCGGCCGCGCTCGCGATCGCCTCCATCCGCCGCTTCGCGAACTGAGACTCGACATCCGCGAACAGAATGCAATGACTCTCATGCTCACCTCTGCCGACGCGCCCGCGTAGCTGGTGCAGTTGCGAGAGCCCAAACCGCTCGGCGCCCTCGATCAGCATCACGGTCGCGTTTGGGACGTCGATGCCGACCTCGATCACGGTGGTCGCGACGAGCACATCGGCGGCGCCGGATGCGAAGCGGTCCATCGCGGCCGCCTTCTCACGCGAGGACATCTGCCCGTGCAGCAGCTCGACCTCGAAGTCCGCGAGCTCGCCGGCGCGCAGGCGCTCTGCCTCGGCGCTTGCCGCCTTCGCCCTCAGCTTCTCGGAGTCGGCGACAAGCGGGCAGACCACATACGCCTGACGACCCTCGCGCAGCCGCTCGCGGATGAATTCATACGCGCCGTCACGGCGCTCCTCGCCCACGACCCACGTCTTGATCGGCTGGCGCCCCGCGGGAAGCTGGCGGATCGTCGTCGTGTCGAGATCGCCGTAGGCGGTCAGCGACAGGGTCCGCGGGATCGGCGTCGCGGTCATGTGGAGGACGTGCGGCGCCGCATTGCCTGGGCCCTTGGCGTCGAGAGCCGCACGCTGGCGGACGCCGAAGCGGTGCTGCTCGTCGACCACGCAGACGGCGAGCCGGGCGAAGGCAACATCGGGTTCGATCAGCGCGTGCGTTCCCACGATCAGCCCGAGCTCACCCGTGGCGAGCCGCGCGAGCGTCTCGCGCCGACGGCCAGCTGTGGTCGCGCCTGTGAGCAGCGCGAACGGAATGGCTTCCCCGGCTAGGAGCGTGTTGAGGGTTGCCGCATGTTGTTCGGCCAGCGTTTCCGTCGGCGCCATCAACGCCGCCTGGTGTCCGGCCTCGAGCGCGCGCAACATCGCATAGACCGCAACCGCCGTTTTGCCGGAGCCCACCTCGCCCATCAACAGGCGCTGCATCGGCTGGCCCGCGGCGAGGTCGGCGTCGATCTCCGAACAGGCCGTCCGCTGGTCGTCGGTGAGCGTGAACGGCAGCGAACCAATCCACCGGGCGATCAAATCGCCCGGCGGGCCGATGGCAATTCCTTGGCGAGATTCGCGGCGGGCGCCGCGGCGAACGGCCAGCGCCGCCTGGTGCAGGCACAGCTCCTCGAACGCGAGCCGCTCGCGGGCAGCGGTGGCCTCCTCCAGCGACTCGGGGAAATGGGCGGCGCGCAGCGCGTCGGCCTCGGCGCAGAGCCCGCGTCGCACGCGGATCCGCGCCGGTAGCGGCTCGAGCGCGTCCGGTGCGAGCTCGACGGCCTGCCAGGCCCATTCACGCAGGCGCTCGGCTCGCAGCGCATGCGTCGCGTTGTGCACAGGAACGACGCCGGTCGTGTGGATTCCGGCCGGCCGCGCCCCGCCGCCCCGCCAGCGACGATCTCGTGGGTCTTGACGGCGAAGTTGCGTTTGCCGAGGCGGCCGTTGAGGACAAGCCGAGCTCCGGGGTGAAGGCGCTCGGCCAGGTACGCCTGGTTGAACCACACCGCCTGAACGGCGCCGCTTTCGTCCGCGACGTTTGCCTCGACGATCTTCAGGTTGCGCCGGTTCGTGTGGCGCAGGCGTGCGCTTCTCACCTCGACGCGGATCGTCGCGTCCTGGCCGAACGGGAGGTCGGCCACCGGCGTGACGTCGCGACGGTCGCGGTGGCCATGCGGAACATGCCAGAGGAGGTCGCCGATGTTCTCGATCCCGATCGCTGCAGCGGCCTCGGCAAGCTTCGGCCCGGCACCCCGAAGGTTCGTGATCGGCGCACGCAGGCGACTGGGGCGACGGGCGCCCCGGCGCGGGACGGCGCGCAGCAGCTCACGATCCTGCTCGGCACCAGTCCCGATCGCGCGCGGAATCCCCACTCGCTAGAGGCTAGGCTCCGCTTGGGATGGCAACGATCGCCGACAGACTTGCCGAGCTCGGGCTCGAGCTGCCGAAGCCATTTGCCGCACCGGCCGGAATCGAGTTCAAGTTCGACCTCGTTCACGTACACGACGACATGGCATACGTCTCGGGGCACCTGCCAATGGACGGCACCGAGGTGCTCGTGACAGGGCGGGTCGGAGATGAGCTCGACGTGGATGGCGGCTACGAGGCCGCGCGGCTGGTTGGGCTCTCGATCCTCGCCTCGCTCGAGCAGGTGCTCGGCGACCTCGACCGGGTCACGAGTTGGGTAAAGGCCCTGGGGATGGTTCAGTGCGGAGAGGGCTTCGACAAGCCCCCCGCGGTCATCAACGGCTTCACCGACCTCATCCTGGAGATCTGGGGCGACCCGGCCGGGCGCCACGCGCGGTCGGCAATTGGCGTCGAGACGCTGCCCTTCAACGTCCCGGTCGAGATCGAGGCTGTGGTCGCGGTCCGCTAGGGCTCGTTCAGCCGACCTGGATGTCCGCGAGTCCCAGGGCGACGAGCGTCGGGCCCGGCAGCGCGCGGTTACGCGGCCCGATCGGGCGCACCCAGCGCCGAGTCGGGAAGAGCAGTCCGTCGGCCTCGACGTGGTCGGCACACATATGCGCGGCGTGCGCCCAGCGACCGACGACCTGCGCCACGTAGTCGTGGCGGCGCAGGCGCAGCTCGTCGTCGTAATAGAAGACCTGCTTGGGCGAGTGGGTGTGGATCTCGGGCGGAAAGCTGACGGCGAGCCGCCGCCACCCGCTACCCGCGGCCTCGCCGGCGCGCCAGGGTTCGATCTCCTCGACCACGACGCCGGGCTCCTCCAAGAGGAAGGGCACGACGATGTAGTTCCACCATGCGTAGCCGGCGAAGTAGGTCAGGTCGAGCGCGTCCCAGCGCAGGTTGCGACGCAGACCCGAAGCGCCGAAGAACAGCTCGCGCGGACGCTCGCGCGACTCGAGCATCTCGCCGCCCTCGGTCTCGATGCGCACCGCCCCGTGATCGAACACGGCGCGCATGCCCGCAGCGGGGAATGGGCTGAAGCTCGACACCGGCCTGTGGAGATCGATCGTGATCTCGCCGTTGAGCCTGCGCCCGGGAACCCGCGTGCGCAGCAACAGACCGCCGGACTCGATCCGCGCGCGCAACTGACTGGCGGCGGCCCACCGCTCGCGGCCGCCATGGGCGGCGATCACCTCGTCTAGCAGCGCCAACTGAGCCCGACGGCTACTGAACGGCGATGAGCCACGAGTAGCTCTCCGTTCCCCCGGCGTGGTGCTCGAGCTCGGCTCCGTCGGGCAGTGGAAGCAGAAGCTCCTCGACGGTGACGTCGCTCGGCGCCGCGGCACCGTCGATCACGGTGACGATCTCGGCGCCCTCGGAGAGAATCCGCACCGTCTCGACGAGAGTCGAGCCGATTCCCCCCCAGGCGACGATCTCGTCGTCGGCAAAGCCGACGGAATCCCCGCGAACGAATCGCCCCTCGGTGTCGTCGCGCGCCGCCGGAGCGACCGCGCCGACGCGGATCTCCGAAAGACCGCTGGAGAGGCGTTCGGCGTTCGCCGTCGCATCGTCGCTCGGATCGAGCTCAACGAGCGCCGCCAGCGCCGCCTGCTGGGCGACGGACGAAACCACGACAACCGTCCGGCCCTTCTTTCCGGCGAGCCGGGCGGCCTCTTCTGCCGCCATGATCACGTTGCGCGAGTTCGGCAACAGCACGACCTCCTCCCCGGGGCAGGCTTCGATCGCGGCGAGCAGGTCCTGAGTCGACGGGTTCAACGTCGCCCCGCCGTCGACGACGGTCGCGCCCAGGCTCTTGAACATGCTCCTCATCCCCTCGCCCCCGGCGACCGCAACGACTCCGGTGCGCCCACCGCCCAGGCGCGCTCGCTGGTCGGCAACCTGCTCGTGCATGTCGGCGATGTCCTCGCGTGTGACCTCTCCCACGTCCGCGAACAGCGACTTCGCCGCCTCGGGATCGTCGGTGTGCACGTGAATCTTCAGGGTCGCGCTGTCGCCGACAACGAGAACTGAATCACCCAGGTCCTCAAGCGCCCCCACGAACGAGTCCCCATCGAGCTCGTCGCCAGTGACGATGAAGTTGGTGCAGAACCGAAACTCCGAGTCCGCGTGGTGAACCTGATCGAGCCGGGCGGCGGCATAGTGCGGGATCTCCGGAAGGTGGGCCTGCTCGCCCGCAAGTCCCGCGACCATCCCGCGAATGATCACCACCAGCCCCAGGGCGCCTGCGTCGACGACACCCGCCTGCGCCAGGACCTCGAGCTGCTCGGTGGTACGCCGAACCGCCTCCTCTCCGGACACGAGCGCCGTCGCCAACATCTCGGCGAGCAGCGCGTTCTGCTCGTCCGCCGTCGCCTCGGGATCCAGACGCTCGCGCTGCCACTGCGCGCGCCGCTCAGCGACCGCGTCGGCCATGGCGCGAATCACGGTCAGCATCGTGCCCTCGGCCGGCTCGCGAACCGACGTGTACGCGCGATCGGCGGCGTTGGTGAGTGCGGCCTCGATCAGCTCGGGGTCGATCAGTCGCCCCGGGGGCGTCGCAACCTTCTCGGCAGCGCCGCGGACGATCTGGCTCAGGATCACGCCCGAGTTGCCGCGCGCTCCCATCAGCGCGGCGCGGGCCACCTCGCGAACGATCTCCGGGCGGCGGGGATTGCCATTGGAACGCTGCTCGAGCGAGTCGAGTTCGTCAAGGACGTGGCGCATCGTGAGCGCCATGTTGTCCCCCGTATCGCCGTCTGCCACCGGGAAGACGTTGAGGTCGTTGATCTCCTCACGGCGCTCCTCGAGATGCGAGAGCGCGACGCCCACCACATGGCGGAAACGGACTATCGATAAGTCCGGCACGGCCGGGAACCTTACCCACGCCGAAGTTGTTCAGGCGTGCTTGGTGACCTTGTTGGACTTCAGGCAGCGCGTGCAGACGTAGACGCGGCGGGGACGACCTGAGTCGTCGATCCGGACCTTTTGAAGGTTCGGGTTGAAGCGCCGGCGGGTCGCGACCATCGAGTGGCTTCGCGAGTTGCCGAACGCGGGACCCTTGCCGCAGCTGAAGCAGACCTTTGCCATGGGCGCGAGATGGTAGCGAGCCGCGATCGCGGAGGCCGAAGGCCGAAGCGGAGCCCTGGCGCCGTTGAGCCAGCTTATTCAGATGGTCGCGCGGAGCTCGGCTGAGCGCAGCACCGCGAGCGCCGCGTTGCGGCCCTGGTCGCGCTTGTCGCCGCCGGCCCTGGCCTCCGCCTGCTCGCGCGTATCGCACGTGATGACGCCGAAGGCGCAGGGAACGCCCGTGGTCAGCTGGACCTGGGTGATCCCCGCGGCCGCCTCGCCGCAGACGAAGTCGTAGTGGTCGGTCTCGCCGCGGATGACGACGCCGAGGCAGGCAACGCCATCGAATCGACCCGACTCGGCGCAGAGCTTTGCCGCAAACGGCAGCTCGAACGCGCCGGGCACCTCAAAGACATGAACCGACGTCGGGCTCACATCGTTTTCGACGAACGCCTCGGTCGCCGAGTTCGTCAGCGCCTTCGCCAGATCCTCGTAAAAGGTCGCGACGCAGATCGCGTACTCGCCGGTCGGAACGAATCCCGCCGGCTGCCCCGCCTCGCGTCCGCTGTCGTCGGGGTCAGTCACGGTCGGCCTCGTGCTCTTGGCGGATCAGTTCCTCGTCGAGCGGCAGGCCCTGGTGGTGAAGCACATGGCCCATCTTGTCGCGTTTGGCGTCGAGGTAGTCCTGGTTGTGCGGGTTCGGGATCGACTCGATCGGCACCTGCTCGGCAACCGAGAGGCCGTAACCCTCCAGGCCGTGGATCTTCTTCGGGTTGTTCGTGAGGATGCGAATGCTGGTCAGCCCGAGATCGACCAGGATCTGCGCGCCGATGCCGTAGTCGCGCAGGTCGGCCGGGAGCCCGAGCTTGAGGTTGGCGTCAACCGTGTCGAGGCCCTCCTCCTGAAGCTTGTAGGCCCTGAGCTTGTTGAGCAGGCCGATGCCGCGCCCCTCCTGCGAGAGGTAGAGCAGGACGCCGGACCCCTCCTGCTCGATCATCGCCATCGCCGCCTCGAGCTGCTCGCCGCAGTCGCAGCGCAGCGAATGAAAGACGTCGCCGGTAAGGCACTCGGAGTGAACGCGCACCAAAACGTCCTCGGCGCCGGCCACGTTGCCCTTGACCATCGCGACGTGGTGCTTTTCGTCGAGAAGCGAGCGGTACCCGACGGCCGTGAACTCGCCAAACGCGGTCGGCAGCTTCGTCGCGACGACGCGCTCGACCAGCTGCTCGGTGCGCCGGCGGTAGGAGATCAGGTCGGCGACCGTGATCATCTTCAGCCCGTGGCGTTCGCAGTAGGGGATCAGGTCCGGGACGCGGGCCATCGTCCCGTCGTCGTTCATGATCTCGCAGATCACACCGGCCGGGTTGAGCCCCGCAAGCCGCGCCAGGTCAACGGCGGCCTCTGTCTGTCCAGCGCGCTCGAGGACGCCGCCGTCCTTGGCCCGCAGGGGAAAGACGTGGCCCGGCTGCACGAGCGAGTGCGGCGTCGAGCGCGCGTCGATTGCGACCTGGATCGTGTGCGCGCGGTCGGCCGCGGAGATGCCGGTGGTCACGCCCTCGCGCGCCTCGACCGAAACGGTGAAGGCCGTCTGCAGCGGCGCCTCGTTCTTGGCCGCCATCAGGTTGAGCCCGAGCTCGTCGCAGCGCTCGCCGGTGAGGGTGAGGCAGATCAGGCCCCTCCCCTCCTTCGCCATGAAGTTGATTGCCTCAGGCGTCGCGAACTGGGCGGCCATCGTCAGATCGCCCTCGTTTTCGCGCGTCTCGTCGTCGCAGACGACGACCATGCGGCCGCGGCGGATCTCGTCGATCGCCTCCTCGATCGTCGCGAACTTGGACTCGGTTGCGGTCTCGCTCATCGATTCACTCCTTGTTAAAGCCTAGAAGCCGCTCGACATATCTGGCGACGACGTCGAACTCGAGATTGACCCGGGCCCCGTCGGCCATGGCGCCAAGCGTGGTGCGCTCCAGCGTCTCGGGGATCAGCGAGACCTCGAACCAGTCGTTTTCGAGCGCGCTCACCGTGAGGCTGACGCCCGCGACCGTGACCGAACCGTGCTCGACCAGATAGCGCTCGAGGCCACCGGGCACGGCGATGCGCACTCGCTTCGCAAAACCGTCATCGGTCACCGACCTGACCTCGCCGACAGCATCGACATGGCCCTGGACGATGTGACCCCCGAGCGCGTCGCCGGCACGAAGGGCCGGCTCGAGATTGACCTGCTCACCGGGGCTGAGGGCTCCGAGCGTGGTGAGCGAGAGCGTCTGATTCATCACGTCGGCCTCGAACCCATCGGCGCTCACTCGCGTGGCGGTGAGGCAGGCGCCTGAAACGCAGACCGAGTCGCCCTCGGCGAGTTCGCCCGCGAAGCTCGCGGTGACCGCGATGCGGGTACCGCCGTCGCCCTGTTCGATCGACGCGACGCTGCCGAGCTCTCTGACGATCCCTGTGAACATCACCACTCCCGCAGCCGTGCGCTCGCGAGCATGTCGGCTCCGCTGCGCGTCCACTCGACCGCGAGCGGACCGACCGCGTCGGCGACGGTATCCGCCTGCGGCCCGACCGCGAGCGGGCGGCCCGCGCCCAAAAGAATCGGCGCGATGAATACCCGCAGCTGATCGACGTGGTCGGCTGCAAGCAGCGAGCCGGCGAGCTCGGCGCCGCCCTCGACGAGCAGCGAGGTGATGCCAGCCGCGCCGAGAGCATCCAGCGCGTCGGCGAGACGGCGGTCGCGGTCGCCGGCGAGCTCGATCACCTCCACCCCGCGATCGCGAAGCGCATCGGTACGGCCGCGGTCCGCGTCCGCGGAGACGACGACGAGCAGCCGCGCCTGGTCGAGCGAATCGACGAGTGCCGAGTCGAGGGAAAGCCGAGCATCCGAATCGAAGATCACCCGCGCGGGCTGGTGAACGGCGTCGGCGTCGGCGACGTCGCGCGCGGTCAGCAGGGGATCGTCGGCAAGGGCCGTGCCGATCCCGACGGCGACGGCATCGGCCTCCGCCCGCCAGCGGTGGACAAGGGCGCGGCTCTCGGGGCCGGAGATCCACCTCGAATCGCCGCCGTCGGTCGCGGTGAAGCCGTCGAGGCTGATCGCCGACTTCAACACCACCAGCGGCCTGCCGGTTATCGCGTGCTTGCGAAAGGCCTGAACCAAGACGCGCGCGGCAGCGGCCTCGGCGCCATCGGCGAAGACGACCTCGACGCCCTCGTCGCGCAGGATGCCCGGTCCCCGGCCGGCCGCCTTCTCGGTCGGGTCGTCGCATCCGATCACGACGCGGGCGACCCCGGCGGCGAGCAGTGCGTCGGTGCAGGGTGGCTGGCGACCCTGGTGGGCGCATGGCTCGAGTGAGACGTAGACCGTCGCGCCCGCCGGATCGTGGCCGCGCTCGCGGCAGTCAGCAAGCGCGGCGACCTCAGCGTGCCGACCGCCGAGCTCGGCGTGCCAACCCTCGCCGATGAGCTCGCCGTCAGCAACGACGACGGCGCCAACCGGCGGGTTGGGGCTGACCCGGCCCACGCCCCGCGCAGCCAGCTCGCAGGCGTGGCGCAGGTGGGCGCGATCCTGGTCTGTAGCCGAGGCCGTCATGCCGTAAGGGGTGGTGATTGACTGGTCAGTCAAGATCTCAGATTACTCCCCTCCGAGCTGGTGAGGCAGGTCAGGGCGAGCGATCTCCACCGCGACAGCTGGTCCGCGACCGAGCCGGTACGGTCAGTACTTGGCGGACTACGAACTCATCCTGGTCGCAGGCCTGCTGCTCGCAGTCGGCCTGCTCGCGGCCAAGGCGGCCGATCGGGTGCGCGTGCCGGGGCTGCTGCTGTTCTTGGGCCTCGGAATGCTGCTGGGCTCCGAGGGCATCGGCGGAGTCGACTTCGGCGCAGAGAGCGCCGATTACGAGCTCGCACGGACGCTCGGCACGATCGCCCTGATCCTGATCCTCTTCGAGGGCGGTCTTGCCGCCGGCTGGGGCGAGATCCGGCCGGTGCTGGGAACCGCGGTCTCGCTGGCAACGATCGGGACGATGGTGACCGCCCTGCTCACCGGCTTTCTCGCCGTCTGGCTCTTCGACCTGTCCACGCTTGAGGGCCTTTTGATCGGCAGCGCCGTCGCCGCGACCGACAGCGCCGCGATCTTCGCCGTGCTCCGCGGGTCGCATCTGAAGAAGTCACTCGCGCGCGCCCTCGAGGGTGAGTCGGGAATGAACGACCCGGTCGCCCTGCTGCTCGTCTTGGGCTTCATCGACTGGATCCAGGAGCCCGGCTACGGGATCGTCGACATGGCCGGCGCGCTGGGGCTGAAGCTGGGGCTCGGCGCCGCGTTCGGGATCGCAATCGGCTGGGGTGCTCGCTGGTGCTTTCGAAACCTCAACCTGCCGAACCCGGGGCTCTACCCGGTGGCGTCGATCGCGACCGTGGCGCTCGCCTACGGGGTCCCGGAGGTCGTCCACGGATCGGGCTTTCTCTCGGTCTACATCGCCGCCCTGATCCTCGGCACCGGCCCGGTCCCGGCAAAGCCGACCGTGATCGCCTTTCACCAGGGGCTCTCATGGGTGGCACAGATCTCGCTCTTTGCCCTGCTCGGCCTGCTCGTCTTCCCCAGCGGCCTCGGGGAGATCGCACTCGAGGGGCTGCTGCTCTCGGCCGCGCTGATCTTCGTCGCCCGACCCGCTGCCGCGTTTATCGCCAGCGCCTTCTCGCCGTTCAACAGCCGCGAGCGGCTGATGCTCGGCTGGGCCGGGCTGCGCGGGGCAATCCCGATCTGGCTGGCGACCTTTCCGGTGGTTGCCGGGGTCGGCGACAACGAGCTGATCTTCAACTCGATCTTCTTCGTCGTCGTCACCTCGACCCTGGTCCAGGGCGCCACCTTCGAACCGCTGGCGAAGAGGCTCGGGCTGGTATCCGACGAGGCGAGCCTCCCGCCCCCGCTGATCGAGACAGGGATCATCCACGAGCTCGGAGCCGAGTCGTTCGTGTGGAAGATCCAGGAGGGCGACGCTGCCGCAGGGGTCATGGCCAAGGAGCTGGATCTGCCTCGCGAGGCGCTCGTGAACCTGATCGTTCGTGAGGGCGAGGCGCTGCCGCCGCGCGGCTCCACCGAGCTGCTGGCCGGCGACGAGCTTCACATCGTCGCCAGGCTCGAGGTGCTCGATGAGGTTCAGCTACTCGCCGGGCGCTGGCGCGACGGCCCGCTCGGGGAGCCCCCGGTGGCCGCGCTGCCGCCAAGCGGCGCCTCTCAGGTCTTCACCGTGCGCCCATGGTCTGATGCCGACGGCGACCCAAGCGCACCGATGGAGATCGCTGGAGTCGAGGTCGCCAGCCGGCTTCGCACCCGACGCGACGGCGCCGGCTCCCTGGTGGTGCTGGCCGACGGTCGCTACGCCGCCACCGGCGCCGATCTGCTCGCGGTCGGCAGCCGTCGCCGACTCGCCGAGTGGTGCGCGCGGCGTGTCACGCGCGAGGGCCTTGGGCCCGCGGAGCGTGCGTGGTGGCAGGAGCTCTCGGGTGCTCTCAGCGCGCCGGCGCCGCAGCGCGACGCGCCGCAGGCGGAGTAGCGACTACTCCGCGCCCGCGGCGTCGGCGATCGAGCGATAGGCCGCGGCCGGATCCGCCGCGCCGAAGATCGCCGAGCCAGCGACCAAAAGAGAGGCGCCGGCGTCGGCGACCGAGGCCGCCGTGTTCGCGTCGACACCGCCGTCGACCTCGAGCAGCGCGTCCGGCAAGAGCTCGGCGAGCCGGCGCACCTTGTCGGGGGAGCTGGCGATGAACTTCTGCCCACCCCACCCCGGGTTGACGGTCATGCAGAGGACGAGATCGGCCACCCCGGCCAGCTCGGCCGCTGCGCTGGTCGGAGTCCCGGGGTTGAGCGCGATGCCGGCGATGCAGCCGGCCTCGCGGATCGCGTTGAGCGTGCGGTTTGTGTGCGCCGTGGCCTCCGCGTGAATCGTGATCGAGTCGGCTCCGGCCTTTGCGAACTCGGCGATCTGCCCCTCGGGCTGTTCGATCATCAGGTGTACGTCGATCGCGCCGCCGGCGTCGTGGACCTGGTCGGCGATCGCACCGGCGACCAGCGGCCCGATGGTGATCGGCGGGACGAAGTGGCCATCCATGACGTCGACGTGGATGACTCGGGCCCCGGCCTCCATCACCTCGGCAACCTGCGACCCGAGTCGCGCGAAGTCGGCTGACAGGATCGACGGCGCAACCCTGCGTTGGGTGTAGACGGAAGAGCTCAAACCGGCTGGAGCATCGAGTGGCCGCAACTCTGGCAGAGCAGATCCTCATCGGTCGACATCCGCACCATCGTCTGATGCTCGCCGCAGTTCGGGCAGCCGGATACGAGCTCGTAGCGGCGCAGGCAGTAAACGCAGCGATAGCGCCCGGGGAGCTGGGTCGGGCGCAGCCACGGCTCGCCACAGCCGGGACAGTTCGGGCGCTTGAGGACGCGTTCGGCGATCAGGCCCTCCGGAAGCGAGCGCAGAAGAAACCGGTCGTTCGATCGCGCTGGGGCAGCAGCTGCAAAAAGCGGGGGTCAGCGCGCGAGGCAAGTCGTGGATGTGCTGCGCCGAGATCGTCGGGCTCGACCCCCCTCGCATACGACCCGAGGGCGGCCGCGACTCCCTCGTTCTCGGGCGCCGAGATCGTGCACGTCGAGTAGACGAGCGTGCCGCCGGGTGCCAGCGCTCGTGCAGCGCGCACGAGCAGCCTTCGCTGCAGCGAGGCGAGGCGCTCCGGGTCGGTCGGACCGCGCCGCCAGCGCGCGTCGGGCCGTGAGGCCAGGGTTCCGAGATCTGAGCACGGCGGATCCAAGAGGATTCGATCGTAGTCAGCGCCGAGGTCGACCTCGGCCGCATCGGCGACGTCCACGGTGACCGTGGTCGCGCCGGTGCGTGCGCACAGCTCCTCGATCTCGGAAGCTCGACGGGAGTCGGCTTCGACCGAGCGAATCGAGCCGCTGCCGCGCATCCTCGCGGCGATCGCGGTGGTCTTGATGCCGGGTCCTGCGCAGAGATCGAGAACGCGGTCGTCCGGCTGCGGGTCGAGCAAAGCGACGACCGCCTGCGAACCGCGCGATTGCGGCACCAGCTCGCCCGTCGCAATTCGCGCCCCGACCGGCTCGGTGGCGAGATCGACGACTATCCCGTCGGTCGGCTCGAGCAGTTCTCCCGAGCCCGGGCCGTCGACCTCGACACCGGCCACGCGCAGCTCGGCGGCCACCGCCGGTGGCTCGGCGCGCAGTGTGTTGACGCGCAGCGCCGTCTCGGCGGGCTCGTTCATGGCCGCCATCAGCAGGTTCGCCTCGGTGGCACCCAGCTGAGTCCACCAGGTCTCGACCAGCCAGAGCGGATATGAGTGGGCGATCGCGGCTCCCTCGGGCGTCGAGTCATCGAGCGAGGCGAGCAAGTCGGCGCGCTCGGCAGCGGCGCGGCGCAGGATCGCGTTGACGAAGCCGGACGCCGCCCGGGCGCGGGCATGAGGCATGCCGCCGCGCCTCACGCCCCGCTTGGCCAACTCGACGGCCTGATCGACCGCCGCGTGGTCGGCGGTCTCGGAATAGAGCAGTTCGTAGAGGCCGAGTCGAAGGGCCGCGAGCGCAGCATCGTCGATCTTGCCCCCGCGACGACCGGCGAGGACACCGATCATGTGATCGCTGGTCGCGCGTCGCTGCACCGCGCCGTAGACGAGGCGTCGCGCCTGCGCGCGGTCGCGGCCGTCCAGTTCCTCTCGCGTCGCGGCGGCGCTGAAGGCGCGGTCGGTCCACGCACCCTCCTCGAACGTCCTTCGCAGAATCTCGTAGGCGACCCGCCGAGCCGCGGTGATCTCGCTCATGACCGGGCCAGGACCGGTGGCTCGTGGCCGCGCAGATACGAATCGACATCCATCGACCTGCCCCCAGCCGGTCGGACCTCGAGCAGCGCGAGCACACCATCGCCGGTCCCCAAGCGCAACCCGTCAGCCGACGCATCGACCTCGCCTGGCTCGAGTGTTCCGGGCTCGGCGCGCGCGCTGACCACCCCGAGCCGCTCGCCGCCGTCGAGTTCCAAGAAGGCGCCGACGTGTGGCGTCAACGCCCGCACGTGGCGCTCGAGATCGATCGCCGTCGAGCGCAGGTCGAGCCGGCGTTCTGAGGGCTCGATCTTGTCCGCGTACGTCGCGTGGTCTTCGTCCTGATCGGTGAACTCGAGCGTGCCCGCCGCGCGCCGGTCGAGGGCCTCGATGAGCAGTTCGGCACCGACGTCCTCGAGACGACGAGAGAGCTCGCCGAAGTCGGACTCACCGACCGGGACCGAGCGGTGAAGCGCCACGGGCCCTGAATCCAGACCGGCGGTGAGGCGCATGATCGAGACGCCGGTCTCAACGTCGCCAGCCATCACCGCACGCTCGATCGGCGCCGCTCCGCGCCAGCGCGGCAGCAGTGACGGGTGCACATTGAGGAGCTCGAGCTCGGACAGCAGGGGCTCGCGAATCAGCTGGCCGAAGGCGCAAACGACGCCTACTTCAGGCGCCCCGGCCCAGATCCGCTCGAGCGCTGCGGGCTCGCTGGTTGCCTCGGTCTTGAGGACCTCGATGCCAAGCGTCTCGGCGGCGTCGGCGACGGGCGTCGGCGATGTCTTGCGACCGCGCCCTCGCCGACGATCGGGCGGGGTGACGACGAGTTGCGGTCGATGCGCATCGGTCGCCGCGAGACGTCGCAGAATCTCCGCGGCGAAGTCGGAGGTGCCGAGGTAGACGAGGCTCACTCGTCGCCGGTGTCGAGCTGCGGCTCGCGCTCAGGGCTGTACGTCGTGCCTTCACGCAGAGCTCGCATTGCGCCCTTGCGCTGGGCACGCGGACTGCGGTCAAGAATGAGAACGCCGTCGAGATGGTCGATCTCGTGCTGGAGCACTCGCGCCTCAAGGCCCGAAGCCTCGAGCAGCAAGGGCTCACCGGACGTATCGACCCCGCGAACGCGCGCGTGCAGCGGCCGCTCGATGTCCAGGCCGATCCCGGGCAGGCTCAAACAGCCCTCCTCGGCGGTCTCGAGATCCTCGGAGAGCCACTCGATCACGGGGTTGACGAGCGCCGTCGCAACCGCATCGGGTCCCGCCTGAAAGACGAGCATCCGGCGCAGGACGCCGAGCTGAGTCGCGGCGAGTCCGACGCCCATCGCGCCGTGCATGATCGCGACCATGCGCTGGGCATCGCGCTCGAGCTCGGGGCCAAAGTCGCTGATTTCGGAGGCCGCAGAGCGCAGCACGGGGTCGCCGTACTGCACGACCTCGGCCAGCGCCTGGGCACGCTGCGCGCGCTCCTGCTCGGAGAGGCCATCGGCAGCAGTGGGGTCCTCGGCTTCGGCCGTCGCCTCAAGCTGCTCCTCGGTCACGTCGCTCATGCGGTCGATTTTACGAGCAGATCACTGAGCGTCGACATCGACGGAGACGCGGATCTCGCGTAGGCGCTTGGCGCGAGCCTCGGCGTGCACGGTCTCGCGGACCACCGCAACGGCAGCGGCGCGGTCGCGGGCCTTGATCAGGATCTGGCGGCGCTCACGTCCGCGCAGGCGAAAACGCGGCGCGGGGCCCAGCGCTCGCGCGCCCTCCGGCAACGCCCGATCCAGCGCCTCGCGCAGCGACTGCGCGGATGCCTGCAGCCGCGGCCCATCAACCGCCCCCAGCTCGATGCGGATCACGTGCGCGAACGGCGGATAGCCCAGCTCGCGGCGGCGCTCGAGCTCGCCCGCGACGAAGCCCGCCGCATCGTGGTTCGCCGCGTGGACGATCGCGGGCGCATCCGGGGTCATGGTCTGGACGAGCACACGCCCCGGCCGGGCGCCGCGGCCGCTGCGTCCCGCGAGCTGGGCGACCAGCGCGAACGTACGCTCCTCTGCGCGGAAGTCCGGAAAGCGCAGGGTCGAATCGGCGTCGACGACCACGGCGAGCACGACGTCGGGAAAGTCGTGACCCTTGGCCACCATCTGGGTGCCCACCAGCACGCCCGACTCAGCCGCCTCGAACGCCGAGAGAACCTCGAGGTGCCCGCCGACCCCGGCCGTCGTGTCCGCGTCGAGCCGAAAGACCGGCAACCCTCCGGTGGCCGCCTCGATCTGCTCCTCGATCCGTTGCGTCCCGGCACCCGCACGCGCCAGGGTCACCGATCCACAATCGGGGCAGGACTCCGGCAGCGGTTCGGAATGGCCGCAGTGGTGACAACGACACGGCTGGCCGGCGCGATGCACGACGAGCGAAACATCGCACTCGGGGCATTCCGCGACCCAGCCACAGGTGCGGCACGCAAGGTGGGGCGCCCAGCCGCGGCGGTTGACGAGGACGATCGCCTTTCCACCGTTGTCGCCCAGCCCGGCGAGCGCGGCCCGAGTGCGCTCATGGAGGGCGCCCGTGCGACCGTCGCGCTCGCGCATGTCGACGATCTCAACCGCCGGCAGCGCCCGCCCGTCGACGCGGGTCGGCAGCTCGAGCCGTTCGAGCGAGCTCCAGCTCTCCGGCCGCGGCGTCGCTGAGCCGAGCACGAGCGTGGCGCCCGCGCCCGTTGCACGGCGGCGGGCTACCTCCCGCGCGTCGTACTTGGGGTCGCCCTCCTGCTTGTAGGAGGCGTCGTGCTCCTCGTCGACGATGATCAGGCCGAGACCTTCGATCGGCGCGAAGATCGCCGAGCGCGGCCCGACGCATATCCGCGCCTTGCCCTCCCGCAGCCGATGCCACTCGTCGCGGCGCTCGCCGGCGCTGAGCTTCGAGTGAAGGATCGCGACGCCGTCACCAAACCGCGCGGTGAACCGTGCGAGCGCCTGCGGGGTCATCGCGATCTCTGGAACCAAGACGATCACGCCACGCCCACGTTCCAAGGCCTGCTGCGCGGCGGCGAGGTAGACCTCGGTCTTACCCGAGCCGGTGACGCCGTGAAGGAGTAGCTCCACCCCGGAGCCATCGAGGGCGCCCACGATCCGCTCGGCCGCAGCCCGCTGTGCGGGATCGAGCTCCACAGGGCCGGAGGCCGCGCCGATAGACGTCGTCGCGGGCCGGCGGCGAACCTCGCGATCCGAAAGCTCGACCAGACCACGCCGCTCCAGGCGCAACAGCGCGTCACGGGCGACACCGGCTTCGGCGAGCGCCCCAGCGCCCACCTCCGCCCCCTCGGCGGTCAGCAGCTCAAGCGCGCGCCGCTGGACCGGCCCGAGCCCGGAAGCACCGGCTTCAAGCGCGGCGCCGGCACCGACCGTGGCAACGGCGACGGTCTCGGTTCTGGCCGCGGTCTGCCCCCGCGCCGTCTGCGTTCCAGGCGGCAGGACCAACTCGAGCCCGCGCGCGGGCGTCGAGCAGTACTCGAGAGCAACCCAGAGACCGAGGTCGACGAGCTCTTGGGGAACCCCGGACTCGAGCGCGGCAATCGGCTCCACGAGGCGGTTTGCGGGCACCGAGCTGCGCTCGGCCATTGCGACGACCACACCGAGTAGACGCTGGTGGCCAAACGGGACCTCGAGCAGCGTGCCGACGCCCACATCGCCCAGCCGAGCCGGCACCTTGTAGTCGTATGGGCCGCGCAACGCCCTTGCGGTCGTGAGCGGCTCTACCTTGGCGATCGCGTTGCTCATCGCAACGGCCAGGCTAGGCGCAACCTCGGCGGATGGGCGAGGCGAAGGGAGGGCGCGAGGCGCTGTGCGCGAAGACGCCTGGATAGACTGGCGCCGTGGCGCCCAAGCTGCACGCCGGTGAGCAGATCCTCTACGAGGGTCACCCCTCCTGGCGCTCGATCCTCGACTTCTATTTGAAGGGCATCGTCGCCACGGCCGTGATCGCCCTGATCGTCGCGATCATCACGGGCATGGGTGACGGCGGTGCGGATTCCGGCCTGGTCACGATCATCGCCCTGGTCGGGGTCGCCCTGACGATCCTGATCGGCTTCATCAGGCGGGTCGCAACGAGCTACACGATCACCAACCGGCGCCTGCACATCAAGCGCGGCATCGTCTCGCGGACGATCCAGGAGACCCGCCTCGAGCGCGTCCAGAACGTCAACTACACGCAATCGGTGATCCAGCGGATCCTGCAGATCGGCAACGTCGACTTCGACACCGCCGCGGGTGACGATTACAACTTCGTCTTCGACGGGGTGGCTGACCCGGCCGACGTCGTCCACATGGTCGACAAGGCGACGCGGCGCGGCGGCTCCGAGGGCCTGGGCGACGAGCCCGGCGCTACGCCCTAAACCGCTGCGGGTTCGCCGGAAGCGAGGCCTGCCGCATCGCGCAGAGTGGCGGCGCGGTCGGTCCTCTCCCAGGTGAAGTCGTCGCGCTCGCGGCCGAAGTGGCCATACGCGGCGGTCTCCTGGTAGATCGGCCGGTGCAGGTCGAGCTCCTTGCGAAATGCGCCGGGGCGCAGATCGAAGTGCTCGCCGACAAGCCGCACGATCTCAGCCTTTGAGATCGCCTCAGTGCCGAAGGTCTCGACCATGACCGACACGGGGTGCGAAACCCCGATCGCGTATGCGACCTGAACCTCGCAGCGCTCGGCCAGACCGGCGGCTACGACGTTCTTGGCGACCCAGCGCGCCGCATAGGCGGCTGAGCGGTCGACCTTCGACGGGTCCTTGCCCGAGAAGGCCCCGCCACCATGACGGGCCATACCGCCGTAGGTGTCGACAATGATCTTGCGGCCGGTGAGGCCCGCGTCGCCGACGGGGCCGCCGATGACGAAGCGCCCGGTCGGGTTGCAGAAGTAGTTCTCCGGCGTGTTCAGCTCCGCGGCGTCGTACAGGTCCGCCGGCAGGATCGGCTCGATGACGTGCTCGAAGACGTCCGCGCGAATCTCCTCGAGGGTCGCCATCTCAGCGTGCTGAGTCGAGATCAGGACCTTCTCGATTGCGACCGGCACCGCGTCGCGATAACGCACCGTCACCTGCGTCTTGCCGTCGGGGCGCAGATAGGAGAGCTCGCCGTTCTTGCGCACCGCGGCGAGGCGCTCGGCCAACCGGTGTGCGAGCGAGATCGGCAGCGGCATCAGCTCGTCGGTCTCGTCGCTCGCGTAGCCGAACATCATTCCCTGGTCGCCGGCTCCGGCGACCTCTGCCTCGTCGGCGTTCCCGCCGGAGCGGACCTCGAGCGCGGTATCGACGCCCTGAGCGATGTCGGGCGACTGTTTGTCGATGGCGTTGATCACCGCGCACGAGTCGGCGGAGAAGCCGAGCGTCGCGTCGTTGTAGCCAATCTTCGAGATCGTCCCTCGGGCGATGTCCTGAATATCGACGTAGGTGTCGGTAGAGATCTCACCACTGACGACAACCAGGCCCGTGTTCACGAGCGTCTCGCAGGCCACCCGACCGGTCGGGTCATCGCGCAGAACGGCGTCAAGGACGCCATCTGAGATCTGGTCGGCGACCTTGTCGGGATGTCCCTCGGTGACCGACTCAGAGGTGAACAGGTACTCGTTGTCTGCGAGATCCTCGGAAAGCTCTGAATTCATCTTGAGGAGGGTAGAGACTCAATCCTCGGTCGGTGCCGGAATCGACGAGGGGGCGTCGTCGACCGGGGGTCCGTCGCCGAGGAGCAGTCGCGCGTTGGTGCTGAGGAGGTCGTCAGCGCTTTCGACCTCGAACCCGAGAGCCTCCAGCCGGCGAAATTCGCCGGCAAAGGTTGCGTAGACGGGATCCTCGGCGAGACCGAGCTCCTCACCAAGAGCGACGAGGTCGCCGAGGTTGACGTATCCGATCAACGAGACCTCATCCGCGAACCCCTCGATCGCCGCGCTGTAGCGGTCGGTTTCCTCGAGACCCGCGCCGCCGCCGGTGAGGGCGCCGATCGCTTCGGGCGAGGTTGCGGCGATCCCAACGCCGTCGACGATCGCGTAGGTGACCGACACCGTTGGCGAGACCTGGAGTGTCCGGGCGTCCACGCCGGCGATCTGCTGCTCGGTCGACACGTCTCCCAGCGGAGCCTGGAGCGCCGCCAGCGCCTCGCGCAAGCCCGTCTCGTCCACGTTGTCGGAGACGAACGTGAGATATGGAAACGGGCGTCCTGCGCTCGAACTGCTCTCCGACGAACTTGTCGCGTCAAGGGTGAGCGCCGCCTCCTCACCGAGCGCGTCGATGAGGTCGGTACCGAGGTTGAGGCCCGCCTCGGCGCGCAGGTCCGCGGTCAGATCCCTGAAGCTCTCGGCAATCCCGGGCGCCCCCTCACCGGCCTGAGCCAGGAGCTCACGAACGGTCTCGCCCGGGTCCGCGAAGCCGAGGTAGGCAAGAGAGTCGGCCGGTAGCTGCTCGGGCAGCGCGGGCTCGAAGCCCGGGAACGCTGCGAAGAATCCGGGGGCACTCTTGGCGCGCTTCGGATCGAGCGACGAGCGCACGGCGAGCTCGAAGCCCTCGCCCTCCTCGCCGGCGCCGATCGAGAGCGCAGCGCCCTCGCTGGCCCCGGGGGAAAGCAGAGGCGTCAGCGCATCAAGGCCCGATCGCGAGTCGGTGATCAGCACGTTGATCCCGTCGGGTGAGATCCATGCGTCGGCGACACGGTGCTCGGGCAGCTCGTCGCGCACGCTCGTCGCGGCCTCATCGTCGGCAAGCGACTCGTCCGCAGCGACGTCCTCGATCGCGGCCACGCCGGCGGCCGAGCCGATTACGAGGAAGCGGCCCACCTGCTCGACAACGGTGTCGCCGGATGTCAGCGACGAGGCGAAATCATCGGCGCCCTCGCCGTCGCTGATCTCGATCATCACGACCGGATTGGCTTCGCCGGCGTCGTCGAGGATCGCGACGGCCACCTCACCGCCAAACCACGGTCGAACGTCGGCGTCGAAGTCCAGCGACTCAGTGCCGGGGGAAGCGAGCAGGGCCGCGGCGCGATCTGCGATCTGGCCGCTGAACAGCGGCAGCCTCTCGGACAGATCGGCGAAGTCGGAGTACTGCTCGGTCTCGGCATCGAGGTTCGCGTGCATGTACGCGAGGGCATCGTCAGGAACGAGCGCGACCGCCTCATCATCGGGAGCGCAGCTATCTCCGCCCGGAAAGCTGCACGGGAGGGCGGGAACCGCCACGGTGACGATCAGAACGATCGCCGCGACCACGACGACCAGCGCAACCAGGCGCCTCTTCCAGACGACGGAAAGCTTGCGAAACGGGGCCTTGACCGCGTGGCCCACGTCGCCGAGTCCGTAGCGAATGCTTCTCAGGCGCTCCTTCACCGGACGCCGTTATACACACCCGGATTACTCGCGCCTAGAGCGCTTCTTCTTTGGGATGAAATCGATCACCAGCGGAACACCCTCGAGTTGGTATCGCTCACGAATCCGGTTCTCGAGGTGATAGGCCCAGTCCTGGGTGATCAGCCGGCGGTCGTTCACCTGAATTGCGATCCGCGGAGGCCGCACCCCCGCCTGCGCGGCGTAGTACAGGCGCAGGCGTTTGCCACGGCGCTGCGGCGGCGGTCTTGTCGCGACCACCTCAGCCGTAAAGCGGTTGAGCTCCGGGGTCGGGATCCGCTCCGCGCGCCGGTCGGCGAGGCCGATCGCCTGCTCGAGCAGCTTCGGCACTGCCCTGCCGCTGAGCGCGGAGCAGGCGATCACCGGTGGTCGCTGGCGGATCCGCTTCACCAGCCGCGCCTTCGCGTCCTCGAGAAAGTCGCCGGCGTCCGAGTCGAGTTGGTCCCACTTGTTGAGCGCGATCAGCGTCGAGCAGCCGGTGCGCATGGCGAGCTCGGCCACGCGCAGGTCCTCGGCAGTGATCCCCTCCGTCGCATCGCAGACGACGATCGCGACGTCGGCGCGCTCGGCGGCGGTTTCGGAGCGCAGCTGCGCGTAGTAGTCGACGGTTCCGGCGACCTTGCTGCGGCGGCGAATCCCCGCGGTGTCGACCAGCTTGACCATGCGATCACCGAACTGAAGTGCGGTGTCGATCGAGTCGCGGGTCGTCCCCGCCATCTCCGACACAATCACCCGGTTGTTGCCCAAAAACGCATTGACCAGTGACGATTTGCCGACGTTCGGCCGCCCGATAACGGCGACCGCCACGGGCTCCTCACCCAGCTCGGGCAACTCGACCTGAGCCTCCTTCGCCAGCTCCGAGAGCCGGTCGAGCAGGTCGCCGGTGCCGCGACCATGGCTTGCCGAGACCGAGATCGGCTCGCCGAGACCGAGCGCGTTGAGCTCCGCTGCCAGCGGTTCCTCCTTCGGCCCGTCGACCTTGTTCGCGACGACGACAACCGGCAGCTCGCCGCGGCGCAGGATCTCGGCAACCTCGGCATCGCCCTGGCGCAGGCCGGCGCGTGCGTCGAGAACGAGCGCGACGGCATCGGCATCGGCGATCGCCGCGCGGGCCTGCGTCTGGACCTCGCGCGAGAGCGAATCCTCCGCCTCGAGGTCGACCCCGCCGGTGTCGATCAGCTCGAAGCGGATGCCATTCCACTCACACTCCAGCGACTTGCGGTCGCGTGTGACGCCGGCCTCCTTGTGGACGACGGCCTCGCGACCACCGACGAGGCGGTTGACCAGCGTCGATTTGCCGACGTTGGGAAAGCCGACGACGGCGATCCGCGCAAGGCGTGGAACCGCCGATGTCAACTCGGACATCAGCCCAGACCCCGCTCGCGCGCCAGTTCAACCACCCGTGCCACGACCTCGTGGACGCCGAGCCCGGTCGTGTCGAGCTCGATCGCGTCCACCGCCGCGACCATCGCCCCGTGCTCGCGCTCGCGGTCGCGCTGGTCGCGCTCGATCTGGGCCGCGAGCACGTGCGCAACGGGCTCACCGGTTTGCGCGGCGCGACGCCGCGCCCGCTCGTCGTGGCTCGCGTTCAAAAAGATCTTCAAGGGCGACTCCGGACTGACGACGGTGCCGATGTCGCGACCCTCGGCCACATACGGGCCCGAGGCGATCAGTTTGCGCTGGCGGTCGACCAGCGCCGCACGCACGCCTGGATGAACCGACACCCGCGAGGCGGCAGCGGTGGTCTCGGGCGTGCGGATCTCGTCGCTCACGTCCTCGCCATCCAGCAGCACGGCCTCGCCGTCGAAGCTGATCTGGACGCGGCTCGCGAGGGCCGCCACGGCTTCGGGGGCGTCAGGGTCGACGCCGTTTCGAAGCGCAGCGAGCGCGACCGCGCGGTACATCGCCCCGGAATCGAGGTAGGTCGCTCCCAGCGCGGCTGCAACACCGCGCGCGACCGTGGACTTTCCGGCGCCCGCAGGGCCGTCGATGGCGATAACCATTCAGGAGAGTGTGGCGAGGTCGTCCGCGAACCCCGGGTAGCTGACGCCCGCCGCCTCGAAACCGTCGACCTCGACCCCCTCGGCGCTGGCACATCCCGCGATCGCACCGAGCATCGCCAGGCGATGATCGCCGGCCGCCTCGAGCACGCCACCGCGCAGGCCCCCTGTGCCGGTGACGACGAAGCCATCGCCGGTCGCCTCGATCTTCGCTCCCAGGGCGCTGAGCCCCGCCACGACGGTGGCGATCCGGTCGGATTCCTTATGGCGCAGCTCTCCCGCCCCCGAAACGATGGTCTGGCCATCGGCGAAGGCTCCGGCCAGTGCGACAAGCGGCAGCTCGTCAATGGCGAGCGGGACCTCGCCGGCGCCGACGCGCGTTCCCTGCAGCGGCCCCGAGCGGGCGACAACCGTCGCCACCGGCTCGCGACCGGCGGCCGCGGTCTCGATCACGTCGATGGCGGCGCCCATCCGGGTGAGGATGCCGAGGAGTCCGATGCGGCCCGGGTTGATGCCTATGCCCTCGAGGCGAACCTCGCTTCCGGTGATCAGCAGCGCGCCGACCATGAAGAAGGCCGCTGACGAAAAGTCGGCTGGGATGGTGAGCTCGCCCAACTCGAGGCGATCCGCCGGGCTCACCGTCACGCGCTTCGCCGGGAGCTCTCCGTGGATCGTCACCGAGGTGCCCTGATCCGCTGTCAGAACGGTGGCGCCGGCGGCATGCAACATGCGCTCGGTGTGGTCGCGGGTCGGGCGCTGCTCGATCACGGTCGTGTCACCGTCGGCAAGCAACCCCGCAAGCATCAGGCAGGACTTGACCTGAGCGCTGGCGACGGGCATGCGGTATTCGATCCCGCGCAGCTGCGACCCACGCAGCCGCAGCGGCGGGAGCCCGTCGCGAGCCTCGGCCTCGGCGCCCATCTGGCGCAGCGGCTCAGCGACCCGATCCACCGGGCGCCGGCGAATGGACTCGTCGCCGTCGAGAAGCCACTCTCCTTGCGGCTGTCCCGCCAGCCAGCCCGGCAGCAGCCGCAACAAGGTGCCGGCGTTACCGACATCGATATTCGCCGAGCTCGCGCCCCGCAGGCCGACGCCACTGACGACCACGTCATCGCCCTCTCGCCTCACGCCGGCGCCAACCGCCGCCACGGCATCGAGGGTCGAGCGCGTATCGGCAGCGTCGAGGTAGTTGCGCACCGTCGTCTCACCCTCCCCCATCGCCGCGACGATGGCGGCCCGATGTGAGATCGACTTATCCGGCGGCGGCTGGAGCGTTCCGCGCAGCGGACCCGCCGCATCGACCCGGGTCATCGGTCGGTACCGGGCACAACCGTGACGGTGTGGCCGAGCTCGCGAATGGTCGCGGCGGCGCGCTCGGCCTCGTCGCGGCCGGCGACCCAGATCGCAATCGCGCCTGTGCGCATATCGGCAGCCGTCTGCAGTGCCATGTCCTCGATGTTGACCTGCTCGCGTCCCAGCGCGAGCGCAATCTCGGCGACCGTCCCGGGCCGGTTCTCGACGGCGATCCGCAGCTCGCGCCGCTCGCCACCGTCCGCGCCGGACTCGAGTAGCCGACGGCGGTCTTCGCCCGCGGCGGCATGCCAGGCCGCGACCGCGGTTGGATCCCCAGCACGGATCAGTGCCGCCGCCTCGCCGAGGCGCTCGATGACCGCGTCGATTCCGTCAGCCACCGCATCGCGGTTGCTGGCAAAGATGTCTCCCCATATGGCGGGATTCGCGCCGGCCACACGCGTCGTGTCGCGAAAGCTCGTCCCGACCTCGGGCAGCCGCTCGGATTCGCCGCTTAGCGCGGTTGCCGCCTCGCGAACCAGCGCGTTTGCGATCACGTGAGGCAGGTGACTGACCGTCGCCATCACGCGGTCGTGCGTGGCGGCGTCGATCGCCTGCGGTCGCGCCCCAAGCTCCGCGATCGTCCGCTGCAGGCGGTCGTAGAGGATCCCGCTCGAGCGGTCGGTCGGCGTCAGATACCAACGCGCTCCCTCGAGCAACTCGGCGCGAGCGTTCTCGACCCCCGCCGTCTCGGCGCCCGCCAGCGGGTGACCACCGATGAAGCGCTCGCCGTGCTCGCTTGCAGCGAGCTCATCGACAAGCCCGCGCTTGGTGGATCCGACATCCGTGATCACCGTCTCGGGGCCGGACGCGGCGAGCGCCTCAGCGGCAAGCGCGGGGAGTGCCCCGACCGGTGCGGCGCAGAAGACCACATCCGCGGCGAAGACCGCCTCGGCGATGGTCTCGGCGGCACGGTCGATCGCACCGAGTTCGACCGCACGCCGCGCGCCGCCGGCGACCGGGTCGAACCCGGCCACCTCCGCGCCCAGCCGCCGCCGCGCCGCCAGCCCGATCGAGCCGCCGATCAGGCCGACGCCGAGGACCGCCAGCTTCACGCCGTGCTCAGTCGTCCCGCCGCGAGCGCACGCAGCCGGCCAACTCGTCGAGGGCCTCCGCCGTGGTCTCCCAGCCCATGCAGGCATCGGTAATCGATTGCCCGTAGGTCAGGTCGCGCGAACCGAGATCCTGGCGTCCCGCGACGAGGAACGATTCCAACATGACGCCGACGATCGCTGAACTGCCCGCGGCAACCTGCTCGGCGATCTCGTGGACGATGACGCGCTGTCGGTCGGGGTCCTTGCCGCTGTTGTCGTGCGACGCATCGATCACGAGGCGCTCCTTCAGACCCGCGGAGGCGAGCTGGGCAACCACTCGATCGACTTGGTCGGCGGTGTGATTTGGGGCGTCGCGACCTCCGCGCAGGATCACGTGGCCGTCGGGATTTCCCGTGGTTCGCAGGATCGCGGCGGCACCGGTCCGGTCGATGCCGGTGAACGCATGCGAGGCCGCAGCCGCGCGAACAGCGTCGATGGCGATCTGGACGTTGCCATCCGTCCCGTTCTTGAATCCGACCGGCATCGAGAGGCCCGAGCCGAGCTGACGGTGGACCTGGCTCTCGGTGGTTCGAGCACCGATCGCACCCCAGGTGACGGTGTCCGAGATGTACTGCGGAATGATCGGGTCGAGGAACTCGCAACCGACCGGCAGACCGCGCTCGAGGACGTCGAGAAGCAGGCCGCGCGCTCGGCGCAGGCCGGTGTTCACATCACCGGAATCGTCGAGGTGGGGGTCGTTGATCAGGCCCTTCCACCCGGTCGTCGTCCGCGGCTTCTCGAAGTAGACGCGCATCGCGATCAGGAGCTCGTCGGAAAGCTCGCCGGCCTTGTCTGCGAGTCGATCCGCGTACTCGCGCGCGGCCTCGGCGTCGTGGACGCTGCAGGGCCCAACGATCACCAGCAGCCGGTCATCGGTCCGATCGAGCACTGCGCTCACGGCCTCGCGACTGGCCGCGACCAGATCCTCGCTCGCCTGCGGCAGTGGTAGCTCGTCTATGAGCTTCGACGGGCGCGCCAGCGGATCGATGCGCTCGATGCGCCGGTCGCGGATCACCGTCGTGGTCGGGTTGGTCACGTCTTCCATCACGTTCATCGTCTTCCTCAGTCTCCGGTCAGTCCCGGGGTATACCGGTACGTGGGGTGCGGCATCGGTCAGCTGCTGCGGCGTCCGGGCTTTTCCTGCTCTTGCACGGGCCTTGCGGCCGGCCGGACGCCTAGCTAAATCGCCAGTAAGGGGTAAACCACGCGCACGGCTCGAGCCCAGGGCGGGCGGTCGAGGGAGCCTGTGCGACGTCGCAGTTCACGCTGCGTTTGTACCAGAGAGCAGCGAGAAACGTCAAGGACGCGGCTTTTTGGGCCGATGGGCACCATGTATGAACGCCGAGCAGGGCCAAAGGACGCTCGCCCGCACCTTCGGGTGGCTGCCGCGAGGCAACACCCTCCCCTACGACGCCTGGCTCATCCGCCATCGCTGGCTGGTCACGCTTCTCGCGGCGCTCGGCGTGGGAATCTTCTTTTTCGCCCTGGTCGAGGGTTACTCCGTCGGCCACTCGCTGCTCGAGGGTGGTCTTCTCGAGATGTTCGCGCTGGCGGCCTGGGTAACGCGCGAGCGGCACCGTCTCGCGGCAACGGTGAGCTCGGTCGGCCTCGTCAGCTCGGCCTCTGTCGCGGTTCACGTCTCCGGCGGCTTCATCGAGGCCCACTTCGTCTTCTTCGTGGTGATCATCCTCCTCGCCCTCTACGAGGACTGGGTTCCGTTCCTGGTCGCCGCGGCATACGTGCTGATTCACCACGGTCTCGTCGGGCTCGCAGATCCCGAATCGGTCTACAACCACCCGGACGCAATCGCCCACCCGGTGAAATGGGCGCTGATCCACGCGGCTCTGGTCGTCGCCGGGGGCTTGGCCGCGGTCGTCGCGTGGCGTCTCAACGAGGATCAACGCGTGCGCACCGAGCGTGCGTATCGCGTCGCGCGTCGCAACGAGCGATCGATGGCCGACGCTCAGGAGCTCGCGCGGATGGGCGGCTTCGAGTGCGACCTGGTCACCGGCAGCGTCGATTACTCGCCCCAGCTCATGCGGATCTTTGGAATCAGCCCGGACGACCCGCTCTCGGTTGAGCGCTACGTCGCGCGGATCGAAAGCTCTGACCGTCCGCACGTTGAGAAGGCGCTCGAGCTCGCCGCGACGAACGCCAAGCCCATGGACCTTCAGTACCGCTACCACCATCCCAATGGCTCGACCAGGATGATCCACGTGCGCGCCGAGGTCGCCCAGGCTGACGGCACGGGGCCGCGCCTGATCGGCACCAGCCAGGACGTGACCGACCGCGAGCGGGCGCGGGAGGAGGCACTTCGGCGCGCGGAAATGCAGCGCGTCGTCGCTGAGCTGGGCGAACTCGCACTCGGGGCAACCGACCTCGAGCACCTCTTCAAGGAGGCGATGACCACCACGGCTCGCGTCCTTGCGGTGGACGCCGTCGTGCTCGCAGAGCTCGAACCGGATGACCAGAGCCTCGTCATCGTCGCCGAGGCCGGCTTTGGGGACCTGTTCGGCGTTCGCTATCCGGCGGGCCCAGAGACGCAGTCGGGCTACACCCTCAAAACAGACCATCCCGTCGTGGTCGACGACTGGGATACAGACGACCGGTTCATCCGCTCCGAGGTAATCCAGCGAATCGGGGCCCGCAGCGCGGTGAGCGTGGTTGTTCGAGGCCGTGACGGCGCCTTCGGGGTCCTGGGCGTCCTCAGCCCCGAGGCCAACAAGTTTGGCCAGGACGACGTCAACTTCGCCCAGTCGCTCGCGAACGTCCTGGCCGCTGCGATCGAGCGCGTCGAGGCGGAGGCTGACGTTCGCCATCGCGCTCTGCACGACCCGCTCACCGGTCTGCCCAATCGCGTGCTCTTTCTCGACCGGCTCGAGCAGGCGATCGCCAACGCGGCGCGCGACGCGAAGCAGGTCGGCGTCCTCTTCTGCGACCTCGATCAGTTCAAGCTCGTCAACGACAGTCTTGGCCACGACGCCGGCGACGAGTTGTTGAGCATGGTCGCGCCTCGGCTGGGCTCGGTGTTGCGCTCCGGCGACACGGTCGCACGCTTCGGCGGCGACGAGTTCGGCTTGATCGTCGCCGAGGCGGAGTCGATCCACGATCTGACGCGCGTGGCTGAGCGCCTCTCAGCAGCGCTCGCAGCGCCGTTCGTCCTCCGCGATCGTGAGCACTTCGTCACCGCTTCCGTCGGCATCGCCGTGGGTGGTGCCCTGGACTCCCCACAGGCGCTGATCCGTGATGCCGACCTGGCGATGTACCGGGCCAAGGAGCGCGGGCGAGGGCACTACGAGATCTTCGACCACCTGATGCGAAACCGGGTGGTAGAGCACCTGCGCACCGAAAACGACCTGCGACTCGCGCTGACCCGGGACGAGCTCGTCGTCCATTACCAGCCGGTCGTCGCGGTTCCCAGTCTCGAGGTGACCGGCTTCGAGGCGCTCGCTCGCTGGCAGCACCCCGAGCGCGGTCTGCTCGGCCCAGGCGAGTTCATCCCGCTCGCGGAGGAGAGCGAGCTCATCGTCGAGCTCGGCGAACGCATCCTGCAGCTCGCCTGCAACCAAGCCGCCGCCTGGCACGAGGAGCGCCCAGACTCTCCGCCTATCGGCATCTCGGTCAATGTCTCCCCGCGCCAGATGGCCGACCGCGGGCTGCCCGACCGGGTCGCAAGCATCCTTCGCGCCAGCGGGCTCGACCCACTTTCGCTCAGCCTCGAGATCACCGAGTCGGTTCTCGTCGACGAGATCGACAACGCGGTGATGGCGATCGCCTCGCTGCGCAAGCTCGGCGTCAAGCTCGTCCTTGACGATTTCGGCACCGGCTTCTCGGCGCTGGGCTATCTGCAGCGTTTCCGATTCGACCAGCTCAAGATCGACCGCTCGTTCGTCGCGACCCTCGATGAGAATCCCGCCACCGCCGCCATCGTCAGGTCGGTGACCTCGATCGCCGAGGCGCTCGACCTCGTCGTCGTTGCCGAGGGCGTGGAGACAGCGGCGCAGCTGCAGATGATCGAGGACCTCGGCTGCCACTACGCGCAGGGCTTTTACTTCGCCAAGCCGTTACCGGCAGACCAGGCGATCAGCATGCACGATTCGCATGCCAAGATCGGATAGTGCTCGCACCGTTCACCCTGGTCGCTGTGCTTGCGACGACGATCGCCTCCTCCGGCGAGCCCGCATTCGAGGGCCGCTCGGAAGCGATAAGGGGCCATGTGCGCGAGCGCATCGTCGGCAACTCCTGGCATCGCGGCTGTCCCGTGCCACTCAAGGACCTCCGCCTCCTTCGCGTCACCTACTGGGGCTTCGATGACCGCCCTCACAACGGGCGCCTCGTCGTCAACGCTCGCCACGACGACGGGATCATCGCCGTCATGAAGCGGCTCTACAAACTGCGCTATCCGATCAGGCGCATGCAGCTGATCGATCAGTACGGGGCCGACGACCGCCGTTCCATGCGCGCCGACAACACCTCAGCTTTCAACTGTCGATTCGTGGCCGGAACGACGCGATGGTCGATGCACGCCTATGGGCTCGCGATCGACATCAACCCCATCGAGAATCCCTACGTCTCGGGCTCGCACGTCTCACCGCCCGAGGGACGTCGCTACGCGGATCGCTCGCGCGACAGGCCGGGAATGATCCACGACGGCGACAGGGTGGAGAGGGCGTTCGCCAAGAAGGCGGGCTGGGAGTGGCTGGGCGACGGGCCGCAGTCGATCCGTGACTACCAGCACTTCTCCTCGACGGGCGATTAACCCGCGGGCGTCGGCAGGCCCAGCTTGACCGCGTTCTGCCCGAAGGTGATTCGCAGCTTGCCGTAGTAGCGGTCAGGGTCACCGTCGTTTTTCAGGAGCTTCGACGCTTTGACGGCGGCGTCCACGGTGAAGCAGTCCTCACCGTCGAGGCACGACTTCAGGGTGCCCGTTCCCTTCGCCTTCGCCTTCCCCCAGCGCGTCCACTCGAGCCTCTTCAGCGCGTAGCTCTGCTCGCCGCCGAAATCGTCGGGCGTGTATTTGAGCTTTGCCGGCTCGACGAGAAACGAGGCGACTCCGACGCTCGAGTAGATGCGGGCCTTACCCGCAGCGGTGGCGGGAGCCGTGGTCGCGATGGTGAGCAGGACGCTGAGGAGGAGGAGCTTCTTCATCGCGCGATGATGTCACCGATGGCCGCGAGGAAGCGCTCGTTCTCGGCCGGCGTGCCGTAGGAGACGCGGATGTGTCCGGGGCCGCCGAGCGGAGTGCCGGCGCGAACGAGAATGCCGCGCTCGGCCAGCGCCGCGACGACCTCGGCCTCGTCGTTGTCGCCGAGGTCGATCCACGAGAAGTTGGCCTGCGAGTCGGGGGTGACGAGGCCGAGCCCGCGTACCCCCTCCTCGACGGTGACGCGCGCGAAGAGGTTGCGCTCGATCCGCGCGATCACATCGTCCTGATGGCGGATCGCCTCCGCTGCCGCGGCCTGAGCGATCGCGTTGACGCTGAACGGCTGGCGGACGGCATCGACCGCAGCGCGGAACTTCGGCGAGCACAGCGCGTAGCCGACCCGCAGGCCGGCGAGACCGTAGACCTTGCTGAACGTGCGCAGGAGGACCAGATTGGGAAAGTGCTTGCGCAGGTCGACCGTGTCGTCGGGATCGTCGTCGAGCTGGAACTCGACGTAGGCCTCGTCGACGAGGATCGTCACGTGATCGGGCACGCGCTCACAGAAGCTCGCGATCTCCGCCGCGGGAATATGGGTGCTCGTGGGATTGTTCGGGTTGCAGACGATCACCAGCTGCGTGGCCGCCGTGATCTCAGCAAGCATCGCGTCGAGGTCGTGGACGTCGCCATCGGTGAGGCCGACGCGGATCTCGCGCGCCCCCGATAGCGGCGCCAGGTAGGGATACATCGAGAACGACGGCCAGGCGTAGACGAGCTCGGCCCCGGGCTCGCAGAGGGCCATCGCGGCGGCAAGCAGGATCTCGCAGGAGCCGTTGGCCAGAGCAACACCCGAGGGCTCGACCTCGTAGCGATCGGAGATCCGCCGCCGCAGCAGGCTCGCTGACGGATCCGGGTAGCGATTGGCCGCCGCGGCGGCGCGGGCGACCGCGTCGGCGACCGCCGGGTGCGGGCCCGACGGCGATTCGTTGGAGGCAAGCTGAGCGATCCCCTCGCTGGCGAGGGACTCGGGCGCCTTCCCGGCTGGCGCACCGGCGACGTAGCCCGGAATCCGGGCCAGCTTCTCGGCGAAGTGAACGCTCACAGGCCTTCGCTCTCGCTCATTGCGCCGCGTGGAGGTCGGCGCGCAGCGCCTGCGCATCGCCGAGATACACGTGCTCGGGCGGATCCTCGAACCCGGCGTAGTAGTGAGCGAGGACCCGCACGACCCGCTCCATTGACCCCGGTACGCCAATCTCCTGCGCGCACAGAAGCGGTACGCGTTCAAAGCCGAGCTTCCGCGCGGCGGCCGCGGGGAAGGCCGCGTCGAGATCGCCCGTGGCGGTGAAGATCACGGAGATGATGTCGTCCGGTCCGATGCCGTTTCGCGACATCAGCTCGGTCATCAGCTCGGTGGTCGCTTCGAGAATGGACGCCTCGTCGTTGGCCGCCGCGCGTACGGCGCCGCGCACGGCCCAGAGACGACTCGTTGGCGAAGGCTGGCTCATCGGCTTGGCGAATCCTTCCAGAGCTGCCGCAGCTCGGCCGCCTTCAGCAGCCGCGCCTGCCCGCGCGGGAGCTCGCCGAGGCGCAGCGGGCCGAACGCAATCCGCTCGAGCTCGACCACCGAGTTGTCGATCGCCTCCGCCATCCGGCGGATCTGGCGATTGCGGCCCTCCTTCAGGGTGATCTCGAGAACCCGAGGCGATACTCGGCGCACCTTGGCTCGCTTGGTCACGCCGTCGTCGAGCTGCACCCCGTCGCGCAGGCGACCGATGTCCGTATCGCTCGGCGGGCGGCGAAACCGCGCTCGATAGGTGCGCGGGACCTCGAAGCGGGGGTGCATCAGCCGGTTGGCGAGCTCGCCGTCGTTGGTGACCAGGATCAGACCGGTCGATTCGGCATCGAGGCGACCGACGGGATAAAGGCGCCGGCGCGAACCGATCAGGTCGGTCACGGCCCGCCGGCGCCCCGGCTCGCGCGCCGTCGAGGTCACGCCGGTCGGCTTGTTGAGCATCCAGACCTCGCGCGGCTCGGGGCCCACCTGTCGCCCGTCGACCTCCACCCCGCTCTCGTACTCGACGTCGCGCGCCGGGTCGCGCACCACCGTGCCCGCGACCCTGACGCGCCCGGCGGCGATCAACTCCTCCGCACGGCGTCGCGAGGCGACGCCCGAATGGGCGAGATACTTGACGAGGCGCATCCGAGCGAGGCTAGCCGTGATGGCTGGCCACGCCGCTACTCAGCGCGCTGCTCCCCCGCCTTCAGCAGGCGCTCGCGAAGCTCGCCCTCGTCCTCGGGCGTGGGATCGAAGCCGGCCGGATCGGGCAGAGCGTCGAGGCCCGCCAGCCCGAACAGACGCTCGAACAACGGCGTCGTTCGGTGGATGACGGCGCCGAAGCGCGAGCGTCCGGCCTCCTCGATCAGACCGCGCTCGCTGAGCGTCTGCACGGCCGACTCCGACGAGACGCCGCGGATGCGGGCGATCTCGGGTCGAGAGACCGGCTGCAGGTAGGCGATGATCGCGAGCGTCTCGGCTTGCGCCTGAGTGAGCGGCGGAGTCTTTGGCTTTGCAAGCAAGCGCCGGGCCGCGTCGGCAGACTCCGGGCGCGCCGCCAACGTGTGACCGCCCGCAACCTCGCGCAGGATCAACCCGCGTTCGCCCAGCGACGTGCCGAGCAGATCCAGGGCTCGGTCGATCTCCGCCTCGGTCACCTCGCACGCCTCCGCGAGGTCGGGCGTCGACACCGGCTCCGGCGAGAGGAAGAGCAGCGACTCGACCAAGGTCTCAAGCGAGGTCATGGGTTCACACCCTGCACGCCGGGAGGCGAAGCCGAGGACGTAGTAGGAGTTGTGCTGACCTCGATCGGCCCGAACACTTCGCCCTGCTCCCAGGTGGCCTCGCCACGCTTGTGCATCTCGAGCAGCGCGAACAGGGTGACGGCCTGCGTCAGCTTCTCCTCGCCACCGAAAACCTCGTCGAAGTCGAGAGAGCGACGGCTGCCGAGCAGCTCGCGCAATACCCGCAGGCGCGCCTCGAGCGAGACGGTCGGGCGGATGTGGCTGGTGTCGGGCTTCGGAGGGATCCGCAGCAGATCGCCGATCGACGCCGCGAGCAAATCTGGCTCGTACGAGGGACGAGCCGCCTCGAGCGCAACCTGGCGCAGTTCGGGCGGCAGAGGCGCAGCGCGGTAGCCAAACTCGCGGTTTCGCGCGAAGGCTTCGCCGAGATGCTCGGCGGCACCCCGGTAGCGGCGGTACTCGAGCATTCGCGCGAGGAGCTCCTCTGCCGCCTCCTCGGGAGCAAGCTCGATCGCCTCCTCCTCTGGCGCTGGCAGCAACAACCGCGATTTGAGCTCCAGCAGCGACGCAATCAGGACGAGGAACTCGGTCGCGGCCTCGAGGTCGAGATCGCCCTGGCGCTCGACGTGATCGAGATAGGCGATGACGATCTCGCCGAGCTCCACCTCGGCGAGCGCGACCTCTTCGCGCAGCACGACGGTCATCAACAGGTCGAAGGGTCCTGCGAAGACGTCGAGATCCAAGTCGAGCTCTGCAGCTCTCACCGTCTGAAGCCTAGATATACGCTCGGTCACGATGGCCGACGAAGATTCCGGACTCGATCCCCGCCCGCATGCGGTCGATATCTATGAACGTGTAATCGAGGACACGGTCGAGGAGCTCGAGCGGCCATGGACAAGCCTCCTCTACTCCGGCCTGTTCGCTGGGCTCGCCATCGGCATGGGGCCACTCGCGGTCGCCCTGGCAGTCGTCGCGCTCGGCGACGGCGACTCGCAGAAGTTCGTCGCGGCCCTGCTCTACCCGATCGGCTACATCGCGGTGATCGTCGGCCGGGCGCAGTTCTTCACCGAGAACACGCTCTACCCGGTGATGGCGACGCTCCGCCGCCCCTCCCTCTTTCGCCGGTCCGCGCGGCTTTGGGGCATCGTCTACGCAACCAACCTGATTGGCGCCTTCGTCTTCGCGCTGCTGATCGTGGTCAGCGGGGCCGTCAGCGACCCGGCCCGACTGCAGCTGGTCGCCGAGGGTGTCGGCGACACGTCCGGGCCTCTCACCGACACCTTCTGGAGCGCCATCGTGACCGGCTTCATCCTCGCGCTCGTCGCGTGGCTGGTGGAGGCCTCCGATACCCCCGGGGCTCAGATCGCCGTGATCTTCTTCCTCACGTTCGTCGTCGGACTCGGCGGCTTCGACCACTGCATCGTGACCACGGTGGAGGGCTTCTGCGCATTGTTGGAGGGCCCGCTTGCCCTCGGCGATCTTTTCGGGTGGCTCGCCGTTGCGACCATGGGCAACATCGTCGGCGGCGTCTTCATCGTCGCGATGATCAACTACGGCCAGGTTCGCGGCGACGACTAGGTGCGACCCGGACCGATCCCCATCGCATCGCGGACCTCCGCGACGGTGGGGGCTGCGATCGCGCGCGCCTTCTCGGCGCCTGTGGCAAGAATCCGCTCGAGCTCCGTCTCGTCAGCGCGCAGCTCGGCGTAGCGCTCGCGCACCGGCGCCAGCAGCTCAACCACGGCGTCCGCGACCGCGCGCTTGAAGTCGCCGTATCCGGAACCCGCGAACTCGCTTTCGATCGCGGCGGGATCGACGCCGCGGCTCACGGCGAGGATCTCGATCAGGTTCGCGATTCCCTCCTTGCCTGGCCCACGTGCCACCTCGGATCCTGAGTCGGTGACCGCGCTCATCACCTTCTTTCGCAGCGCCTTCTCCTCGTCAAGGACGAGGATCGTCCCCTGCTCGGAGCCGCCCGTGGTCGACATCTTCATCGTCGGGTCCTGGAGGTCCATGATCCGTCCCCCGACCTCGGGCACACGCACCTCAGGCTCGACCAGAATCGGCCGCTCCGGGGCGAAGCGCTCGTTGAAGCGCCGCGCGACCTCTCGCGTCAGCTCGATGTGCTGGCGTTGGTCCTCGCCAACGGGAACCTCATCCGCCTTGTAGGCGAGCACATCCGCGACCTGCAACACCGGGTAGAGAAAGAGCGCAGCCGAGACGAGCTCGCGCTGCTTGGCCGACTTGTCCTTGAACTGAGTCATCCGGTTGAGATCGCCATGCGAGGTGACAGCCGAGAGCAGCCAGCACAGCTCGGTGTGCTCGCGAACGTCGGACTGGCGAAAGAGCGTGCAACGCTCGGGATCGAGGCCGGCCGCGATCAGGATCGCTGTGGTGTCGTAGAGGCGCTCGCGCAGCTCAGCCGGGTCGTATGCGACCGAGATCGCGTGCAGGTCGACGATGAAGTAGATCGCGTCGTCGCCGGTCTGCGCCGCACGGTCCTGGCCCTCCACGTACTGGCGGATCGCGCCGATGTAGTTGCCGAGGTGCTTGCGCCCCGTCGGCTGTATGCCGCTGAAGATCCTCATCGCCGGGAGGAATGTAGAGGGACCTCCGGAGCGCAGCGGGCCGTATCCGCGTCGGGAGAACCGGACCGGTTCACGTTGACCGTCGCTGAGGCGGCAAACGTGGACCATTGACCCCCACGCCGCCCGAGCAGCGATCATCAGTCGGTGAGTTCGAGCCCGAAGCTTCCTCGCCTGGAGCCGATGCTGGCGACCCCGCTCCCGGAGCCCCCCACGGGTGACGACTGGGCCTATGAGATCAAGTGGGACGGGATTCGCGCGCTCTCATATGTCGCCGGGGAGACCCTCAAGCTCTCCGCGCGCCGGGGCGCCGACCACACCCCGCGCTACCCGGAGCTCGCCGGCTTCCCCGAGGCGATGGGCGGACGCGATGCGATCCTCGATGGGGAGATCGTCGCCTTCGACGACGAGGGGCGGCCGCGGTTTCAGCTGCTCCAGCGGCGGATGGGCCTTTCAACTGAGGCGACGATCCGCCGACGCGCGGTCGAGACGCCGGCAACCTACGTCGTCTTCGACGTGCTCTGGCTCGAGGGCGAGTCGCTCCTCGAGCTGCCGTATGAGGGACGCCGCGAACGCCTCGACGCCCTTGAGCTCGACGGCGCGCACTGGCGGGCGCCCCGCAACCACGTCGGCGACGGTGCCGCGCTTTGGAATCTGGTTCAGGAGCGTGACCTCGAGGGCATCGTCGCCAAGCGACTCGGTTCGCCCTACCGCCCGGGCAAGCGCAGCCGCGAGTGGGCAAAGGTGCGAAACCGCCGTGGACAGGAACTCGTGATCGGGGGCTGGATGCCGGGCGAGGGCACTCGCGGCGGACGCGTGGGCTCGCTGCTCCTCGGTCATTTCGTCGGCAACCAGCTCGCCTACGCCGGCGGCGTCGGTACCGGTTTCACTCAGGACACGCTCGCCGAGCTGACGAAGCTGCTGAAGCCGCTCGAGCGCTCGGACTCGCCATTCGAGCTCGGCGAGGATCCGAAGGTCAAGTACGCCCAGCGCGCTCGCGACCGCGGCGCCGGCCCCGTCTGGGTCGAGCCCGAGCTCGTCGCCGAGGTGGAGTTCACCGAGTGGACCAACGAGGGCACCCTGCGCCAGCCGTCGTTCAAGGGCTTGCGGACCGATAAGGATCCGCGCGCAGTTGTCAGGGAGACGTGAATAACTCGCGCGCACTATTTCTTTCTTGCGAGCGATTAGAAAGGAGCCCGGGGGTAGTCTGAGGTACTAGATACCCATGGCACGCGCTATCTGGTCAGGCTCAATCAGCTTCGGGCTCCTCAATGTGCCCGTGAAGCTCTATTCCGCCGTTTCGAAGAAGTCGGTGAGCTTTCGCGAGCTGCGCGAATCCGACGGTTCGCGCGTGCGCCACAAGCGTGTCGCCGAGGCGGATGGCGAAGAGGTCGAGTACGGCGACATCGTCAAGGGCTATGAGATCGCCCCCGAGCAGTACGTGGTGATCACGAAGGACGAACTCGAAGAGCTCGACCCGAAGAAGACCCGGGCGATCGAGATCTCGGATTTCGTCGACCTCGACGAGATCGACCCCATCTACTTCGACCACCCCTACTACCTGGGCCCGGACAAGGGTGCCGAGCGCGCCTACACGCTGCTCGTGAAGGCGATGGCCGACTCGAAGAAGGTTGCGATCGCCCGCTTCGTCCTGCGCAACCGCGAAAGCCTCGCCGCGCTGCGCCCGATGGGCGACGTGATGACGATGGCGACCATGCGCTTTGCCGACGAGGTCGTCTCGCCCGAGGAGATCACCGAGCTCTTTGCCGAGGACGTCGAGGCCCCAAAGAAGAAGGAGCTCGATATGGCGAAGGCCCTGATCGACTCGCTCGCGTCCGACTTCGACGCCGACGGCTATCACGACCAATATCGCGAGGAGCTGCTCTCGCTGATCGAGCGCAAGGCCAAGGGTGAGAGCATCGTGGCCGCGCCGACCGAGGACGCGCAGCCGACCAAGGCACCCGACCTCATGGCGGCGCTCGAGGAGAGCCTCGCAGCGGTCCGCGACGAGGAAACTAAGTCGAACGGCAAGGCAGCGAAGGCAAAGAAGCCCGCCGCCGCGAAGCCGAAATCAAGAAGCAAGGCCAAAACCGCCAAGTAGAGGTCGACGGGCGCGAGATCGCGCTCACGAACCTCGACAAGGTCCTCTGGCCCGATGTCGGCTTTGCGAAGGCCGACATGCTCGATTACTACGCGAAGGTTGCGCCGGCGCTGCTGCCGCACCTGAAGGACCGCGCGTTGACGCGGGTCCGCTTCCCCGACGGCGTCGAGGGCCAGCGGTTCTTCGAGAAGCGCGCGCCCAAGCACACGCCCGACTGGGTCAGGACCGCACCGGTCGAGATGGGAACGGCCGGCGTTCTCGACTTCATCGTCTGCGATGACCTCCCCACCCTTATCTGGCTCGCGCAGCTCGCCGCGATCGAGCTGCATCCCTCGCTCTCGCTGGCGAAGAAGCCCGAGCGCCCGACGGTTCTAGCGTTCGACCTCGATCCCGGCGCGCCGGCGACCGCGGTCGAGTGCGCGCAGATAGCGATGCGGCTGCGCGACCTCTTTGCCCAGTTCGAGCTCGAATGCTTTCCGAAGCACTCCGGCTCGAAGGGCATCCAGGTGTATGTGCCGCTGAATACCGCCGTGACCTACGAGCAGACCAAGCCCTATGCGCGCGCGGTCGCGCAGGCGCTGGAGAAGTCCGATCCCGATCTCGTCGTCTCGCGCCAGGCGAAGGAGCTGCGCAAGGGCAAGGTCCTCGTGGACTGGAGCCAGAACGACTATTCCAAGACGACGGTCGCCGTCTACTCGCTCCGCGGCCGCGAGCGGCCGACGGCATCGGCACCGCTCACATGGGACGAAGTTGAAAAGCTTGCGGATGACGGCGACCCAGAGTCAGTGCGATTCGATGCGGCTGCCGTCCTGAAGCGGATCAAGAAGCACGGAGACCTCTTTGCCCCCGTGCTCGAGCTCAAGCAGAAGCTGCCGAAGGAGGCGCGATGACAGAACATCAAGACCGGGCGCGGGCGACGTGGGCGGCCGGTGACTTTGATGCGATCGCTCAGCGAATCTGGGTCGTGGGCGATGAGCTTGTCGAGCGCATGAACGTCAGCGACGGCGAGCGAGTGCTCGACGTTGCCTGCGGCACGGGCAACGTCTCAATTCCGGCAGCCGCCAAGGGCGCTGAGGTGACCGGCCTCGACATCACGCCGAAGCTGCTCGAGGACGCCAAGCGCAACGCCGACAAGTACGGCGTCGAGGTCGAGTGGATCGAGGGCGACGCCCAGGACCTGCCGTTTGACGACGACTCCTTCGATGTTGTCCTCTCGACCTTTGGATGCATGTTCGCCCCCGACCACGCCAAGGCGGCAGCCGAGATCGTGCGGGTGCTGAAGCCAGGAGGCCGGTTTGGCGTCGTCGCGTGGCGTCCCGAGGGCAACATCGGCAAGTTCTTCATGACGATCTTGAAGTACGCGCCGCCCCCGCCGGAGGGCTTTCAGCCGCCGCCGCTCTGGGGCATGCGCGACCACGTGAGCGAGATCTTTGCGCCCACAGGTGCCGAGCTCGAGTTCACCGACGGCGCCGCGCATTGGCGCTTCGATTCGGTCGAGGAGACCGTCGCCGAGTACTCCGAGAAGTTCGGTCCAATCGTGCTCTTGCGTCCTGCGCTCGAGGAGAGCGGACGGTGGGAGGAGCTGCTCGCCGACCTGAAGGCGATGTACGAGGAGGTCAATGCGGCCACCGACGACGGCGTCGAGTTCGACGGCGAGTACCTGACCACCCGCGGGGTGAAGCCGAGTTAAAGCGGCTGACGGATGACGGGCTTGCGGCTGGCCGCTGCCTCGTCGAGACGGCGCACGGGCGTCGTGTAGGGCGCCTGGCGCAGAATCTCGGGATCCTCCTCCGCCTCGATCAGGATCGACTCGATCGCCGCGGCTAGGTCGTCGAGAGCCTCGCGGGTCTCGGTCTCGGTCGGCTCGACCATCAGCGCCTCATCAACGAGCAGCGGGAAGTAGATCGTCGGCGGGTGGAAGCCGTAGTCGAGCAGGCGCTTGGCGATGTCCAGGGTCCGCACGCCAAGGTCGCGCTTGGCTGGTGCGCCGGAGAGGACGAACTCGTGCATGCAGGCACGATCAAAGGCGATCGGCAGATACTTGCCGGCACGGCCCGCGCGCAGCTTGGCGAGCAGGTAGTTGGCATTCAGCACCGCGGTCTCGGACGCCTCGCGCAGGCCGTCGCCGCCGAGACTCGAGATGTATGCGTAGGAGCGCACGAAGACCCCGAAGTTGCCCTGAAAGCCACGCAGGCGGCCGATTGACTTCGGTAGGTCATGGTCGAGGTCGAAGCGCGGCCCGGCGCCATTGCCGGACTCGTCGCGAACGATCCGCGGGGATGGCAGAAACGGCGCGACGCGCTCCGACACAGCGATCGGACCGGAGCCGGGACCGCCACCGCCGTGCGGCTGGCTGAACGACTTGTGGAGGTTGACGTGGACGATGTCGAAGCCCATATCGCCGGGCCTGCTGTGGCCCATGATCGCGTTGAGGTTCGCGCCGTCGTAATAGAGGGTCCCTCCCACTCCGTGCACGATCGATGCGATCTCGGCGATGTTCTCGTCAAAGAGGCCGAGAGTGTTCGGGTTGGTGAGCATCAGGCAGGCGACCTCGTCGGTGGCCTTCTCGCGGAGGTCGTCGAGGTCGACCCCGCCGCGGGCGTTGGTGGCGACCTTCACGACCTCGTATCCGGCCATCGTCACGGTCGCCGGATTGGTGCCGTGCGACGTATCGGGCGTCAGCACCTTCGTGCGCTGCTCGCCGCGATCCTCGTGGTAGGCACGGGTGAGCATCAGGCCGGCAAGCTCGCCGTGTGAGCCGGCGGAGGGCTGCAGCGAGACGTGGGGAAGCCCGCAGATCTCCGACAGCGCCCGTTCGAGATTCCACATCAGCTCGAGCGCGCCCTGGGCTCGCTTCGGGTTCTGAGCGGGATGCAGGCGGGCGTGACCCGGGAGTGCCGCGACCTTCTCGTTGAGGCGCGGGTTGTGCTTCATCGTGCACGAGCCGAGCGGATAGGGCCCCGTGTCGAGGTCGAAGTTGCGCCGCGAGAGACGGTTGTAGTGGCGGACGATCTCGGGCTCGGCCACCTCAGGCAATGCCGGACCGTTTGAGCGCAGGAGGTTCGACGGGATGAGCTCGTCGAGCGGGGCCTCATCGACACCGGTCGGGGGCAGCGTCCCGGCGCGCCGACCGTCGACGGACTTCTCATAGATCGTCGTCGCGTGGTCGCGCTGCTGTTGCGTTGGGATGTCGGCCGAACGCGGAACCGGCTGGTTGGAAGGGGTCATGCTTCGACCTCCTGGCCGATCGACGCGTTCCTCTCGCTATCCGAGAGGTTCTCGTCAAGCGCCCGTCCCAGCGCGTCCGCGAGCCGGTCGATATCGCCCTTCGAGCGGCGCTCGGTGATGGCCACCAACAGGCCGTTCTCGTATTCCGGGTACTCGCGAGCGAGGGGGTAACCAGCGGCGATCCCCTCCTCGCTGATGCGATCCAGCACCCTGTCGACGGGGCCATCAAGCGCGACCGCGAACTCGCGCGCCACCGGCGCGTCATGCAGAAGTGAAACTCCCTTTACCCCCGCGAGCGTCTTGCGGGCATAGGCGGTGCGCCGCACCAACAGCTCGCCGAGCTCGACGATGCCGCGACGGCCGAGCCAGGAGAGATAGATCGTTCCCGCGAGGGCGTTGAGCGCCTGCGAGGTGCAGATGTTGTGCGTGGCCTTCTCGCGGCGAATGTGCTGCTCGCGGGTCTGGAGGGCCAGCACGAAGCCGCGACGCCCGTCGGCGTCAGTCGTCTCGCCGGCGATGCGTCCCGGCATCCGCCGCAGATGCTCCTCGGTGACGGCGAAGAACCCAAAGGATGGGCCGCCGAAGTCCAGGCGGTTGCCGAGTGGCTGGCCCTCGCCGACGGCCACGTCCACCCCGCACTCGCCGGGCGGGCGCAGGACGCCGAGGGTGATTGCGTCGACCGAGGCCACGCAGAGGGCACCCGCCTCGTGGGCGGTCGCGGCGAGCGACTCGAGGTCCTCGATCGCGCCGAGGAAGTTCGGGTTCTGAACGAACAGGGCCGCCGTCTGCTCGTCAAGCGCCGACGCCAGCTCGGCGGGATCGGTGAGGCCACCCTCGAGACCGACCTCGACCACCTCGGCACCGAAGCCGATGGCGTAGGTCTCAAGCGTCTCGCGGGCGTGCGGGTGCAGACCGCGCGAGACCACGAGCTTGCGTCGGCCCTTGCGCGCGCCGAGCGCCAGGTAGGCGGCCGAGGCCACGGACGAGGGCCCCTCATAGAGCGAGGCATTCGATACCGGCAAGCCGGTGAGCTCGGAGATCGCCGTCTGAAACTCGAACATGACCTGGAGACCTCCCTGCGAGACCTCGGGCTGATACGGCGTATAGGGCGTGAGGAACTCCGAGCGCGAGATGATCGCCTCGACGAGCGCGGGCACGTAGTGGTCGTACATCCCGGCGCCGATGAAGCACGTCTCCGAGTCGGCGTCGGCGTTGCGAGCCGCGAGCTGTGCGAAGCGCTCGAAGACCTCGGCCTCCGAGAGCCCGTCGGGGATCTCCAGCGGCCGGCCGAGTCGCAGATCCGCCGGAATATCAGCGAAAAGATCCTGGACGGAGTCGACGCCGATCTCCGCGAGCATCGCGCTGCGGTCGGCGTCGGTTGCGGACGTGTAGCGACTCACCCAGTTGAGGCTAGCGAGGCGCCCGGCGCGGCCATCCGGTTACGCGAGTAGCTCCCTATAGGCGCCGACCGCGAGCAGAGAATCGGCCTCCGACGCGTCGCTGAGCTTGATCTTGACCAGCCAGCCTTCTCCGTAGGGGTCGTCGTTGATCTTCTCCGGCGCGTCGGAGAGCGCCTCGTTGACCGCGGTGATCTCGCCCGAGAGCGGCGCGATCACGTCCGAGACCGCCTTGACCGACTCGACCTCCGCGTAGGCGGAGTCCTTGCTGATCGTCGCGCCCACCTCCGGTGGCTCATAGAACACGACCTCCCCGAGCGCGTCCTGCGCGTACCAGGTGATCCCAAGGGTGGCCTCGTCGCCTTCGATCCTCGCCCAGTCGTGCTCGGCGTGGTACTTGAGGTCGTCGGGATAGGTCTCGTCGGCCACTTGCTTTCAGCTCTCCTTCGGGTGCGGGTCGTAGAGGGGCCTGGACTCTATGCGTGCTGGGCGGCGCTTGCCCCGGACATCGATTTCGATCTGCGTTCCGGGCTCGGCGAGGTCGGCGCGCACGTAGGCCATGCCGACGCCCGCATCGAGGCACGGCGACAGCGTCCCGCTCGTCACGGTCCCCGCGGGCTCGCCTGCTGCGTCCACCACGCCGTTGCCCTGGCGCGGGATCCCGCGCTCGGTGAGCTTGAACGCAGCGAGCTTTTCCGCGGTGCCCTCGGCGCGTGCTGCAGCGATGGCCTCCGAGCCGATGAACCCCGTTGCCTCTTTGCAGCACCAGCCAAGGCCGGCTTCGATCGGATTGCGCTCGGTCGAGAGGTCATTCCCGTAGAGGTGAAAACAGACCTCGAGACGCAGGGTGTCGCGCGCGCCGAGGCCCGCGGGGGTCGCCCCGGCCTGCATAAGCCCATCCCACAGGGCGGGCGCGTCGGCGGGAGCGAGCATCAGCTCGACCCCGTCCTCGCCCGTATAGCCGGTACCGCAGACGAGAACGCCTCCCGCCACATCCTCCGCCTCGCGTCCGGGCGTGCGGAGCGGTAGCACCGCGGTATGCATCCGTTCCGGGAGCTCACCCTCCAGCAATCCAGCCACGATCGCCCGCGCCTCGGGGCCTTGGACGGCCAGCATCGCGTAGTCGTCGATGCGATCGATGACCTCGACGTCGTAGTCGCCAGCGTGGCGCTGGAACCACTCCAGGTCCGACGCGTGATTCGAGGCGTTTGTGACCGTCAGGTAGCGGTCCTCTTCAAGGCGATACGTGAAGAGGTCGTCGAGGACACCGCCATCTGGCCGGCAGAGCAACGAGTACTGGGCGCCTCCGACCTCGAGCTTTGCGACGTCGTTGGAAAGCAGCGTTTGCAGCAGCTCGAGCGCCTGTGGCCCTGCTGTCTCGATCTCCCCCATATGCGAGACGTCGAAGACGCCGCAGCCGGTGCGTACGGCGAGGTGCTCCGGGCGAACCCCCTCGTACTGAACCGGCATCTCCCACCCCGCGAACGGGACGAGCTTCGCCCCGGCGGCAACGTGGGCGTCGTAGAGCGGGGTGCGCCTCAGCGCCGTGGTGATCTCCACGACGCTGAGGCTATCCCAGGTCCTGACGGGGCCAGGGCCCCACCCGCGTCAGCCGGCGACCCTGCCGCCGAAGATGCAGACGTTGCCGGCGCCGTACGCGCCGTTGCCACCCGCGAGGACGCCGTTCTTGGCCCCGACCATCGACTCGCCAATCAGGTGCGTGCCATCGGGTCCGAGAACCGTGAACTCGCTCTCGTCCATGTTCGCGTCGGCACCGCTGACCGAGGTGCTGTCAAGAACACGATCGGTCGCGAGCGTGCCCGCGTTGAGGAAATCCGTCGCCGCGTTGCCACCCGACAGCTCATCGGTGGCGTCGAAGATCGCCCCGTCGGCCGAGGTTGCCACGTACATCTCAGCAAACGTCTCGTCGCCCGCCGTGTCGCGGAAGCACTTCGCCGAGATCGTGATCACGCCCTTGGTCATCAGGGTCGACTCCGGCGCCGCAGTTCGGGCGGTCGCCTCGTCAGGACCATCGGTCGCCGTCAGCCTGACGAAGCTGCCGGCAGCACTCGAGATGACGAAGTCGTCCGAGAGCTTCGCTGTCGAGAGGGCGCCGTTACCAACTTTCGCTGCGGTAACCGCATCATCGGCGATCTTCGCCGAGGTCACCGAACCGTCGGCCAGTTTCGCTGCGGTGACCGCTCCGTCGGCGATCTTCGCCCCGATGACGGACCCGCCAGCGAGTTGCTTGTCGCGAATCGCCGCGTCCTTGAGTCGATTCCCCTTGATCGACTTGCCCTTGATCTGTTTCGAGGCAACCGCTCCCTTAGCAATCGCTCTCTTCGTTACCGACCCCTTGGCGAGATCGTTCTTATCGACCGAGCCGCGGCCCGGGAGCGCCATCGCGGCCCCCGACATCGCCATGACGAGTGCGGTCACTGCGACAAAAAGCGCTGGTGACGGCCGTGCCGGCTTCCGTGCGGACTTGAGTGAGGACATCTGTCCTTTCCACGCGTGGTTCACCCCTCGTAACACCCGGGGGGCGCAGGGTTGCGGGCGCGTGGCTGCGCGGTTACTTGCTGCGCAAGAACGAGGGCACGTCGATGTCGTCGTCGGACACCTGGAGCTCTCGACGCTCGCGATCGGCAAGCCCGCCGACCCGGCGAGCACGGCTGCGCTCGCGCACCTGCATCGGCTTGCGGGCGAGCGTCTCGCGACCCTCGAACCCGGTGGCGATCACGGTGACCCGGACCTCGTCGCCGATGCTCGGATCGATCACGGTGCCGAAGATGATGTTGGCGCCCTTGTCGGCCGTTGAGACGACGATGTCGGCCGCCTCGTTGACCTCGAACAGGTTGAGATCCTCGGAGCCGGTGAAGTTGAGGAGCATCCCGGTCGCGCCCTCGATCGACTCCTCCATGAGCGGCGAGTTGACCGCCATCCTGGCGGCCTCCTGCGCCCGATTCTCCCCGGCGGCGGTGCCGATGCCCATCATCGCCGAGCCGGCGTCGGCCATGACGGTCCGAACGTCCGCGAAGTCGAGGTTGATCTGGCCCGGCGTGGTGATCAGGTCCGTGATCCCCTGGACGCCCTGGCGCAGGATGTCGTCAGCCATCCGGAAGGCCTCCTGAACGGAGGTCCGGCGCTCGACGACCTCGAGCAGCTTCTGGTTCGGAACGATGATCAGCGTGTCGACCTTGGCGCGGAGCTTGTCGATGCCCTCCATCGCCTGCTGCATGCGACGGCTGCCCTCGAACTCAAACGGCTTCGTGACGACGCCGACGGTGAGCGCGCCGATCTCTTCCTTTGCGATCTCCGCGATCACCGGAGCGGCACCCGTACCGGTTCCACCGCCCTCGCCGGCGGTGACGAAGACCATGTCGGCGCCCTTCAGCGCCTCCTTGATGTCGTCGCGCGACTCAGCTGCAGCGCCAGCCCCCACGTCGGGGTTCGCCCCGGCGCCGAGACCGTTGGTCAGGTTGTGGCCCGCGGCGAGCTTGATGTCAGCCTCGCACGACTGCAGCGCCTGAACGTCTGTGTTGATCGCGATGAACTCGACGCCCTTGAGGCCTGCGTCGACCATGCGACTAACCGCGTTCGTACCGCCGCCGCCTGCGCCGACGACCTTGATCACCGCGAGATAGGACGACTCGACCATTTTCTCCCGTTTCCTAAGTCGATTGACCCGAATTCACGTTCCGTCCGAGGCTAAAGGAAGACTTGATCGTTTTCCGCAAACAGCAGCCTCGACGTCTACGCGACGGTAGGGCATAGTCGCATGAGTGTCAATCGTGACCATCCGAACCGGCATGGAATCCTGCACCTGCTCAACCCTCGATGCTGACTCGAAGGTTGACATATTTTCTAAAGTCTCGACTTCACGTCGAGACTAGGCCTGCGGCTCGGGTACGGCGACGCCCGCGTCAGCCCCGCCCGCCGCGGGCCGGTCGGGAACGCGAACGTCGAGGTATGAGAGCGTGTCGAGCTTCGGATCGGCGAGGACCGCAGCCGCCGCCGACCACTTCTCCTCGGCCGCCGCCGAATTGCCGAAGCGAACCGGAATTCCGCCACGCAGGGTGATCTCCACCCCGTATTCCTTTGACTGGTCGATTTTCTCGATCAGCGGGCGCAGCTCGTCGGGTGCTGCGCCCACCACGAGCGCCTGATCGAGCACACTGCCCTCGAGCGTCGGCCCCTGCGGCGCCTGGTCGACCGCGAGGACCGGAAGGTTGTCGTCCTTGGAGATCTCGACCCCGGTCAGAAGCGTGCCATCGCCCGCGACCGGCACCGCCTGATCACCCGACTGGACCACCATCGTGGGCGGACGCTCCGTGACCTCGATTCGCATCCCGTGGGGGAAGTTTGGATCGATGCTGATCGAGGCGACCGTTGGGAAGCGGTAAGCGATCGCTTCCAGGCGCTCCCGGTCGACATGAAGGGTTGTCATCGACTCAGAGGCTTCGGTGAGCTCGCCGATGAGCGCGCCCCGATCTCCCGCCGTGACCCCGACGACGTCGACGTTGTCGATCGCGACCAGCGATGAGTCGCGCGCCCAGAGGAAGTAGCCGGCGGCGACCGTGACAGCAAGCACAGCCGCCATCACCAGCCTGTAACGCCAGGAGATGCCGCCGCTTCGGGCTTTGACAGGCTTGCGGCGCGGCGCGGGCTTGGCCTTCGCTTTCGTCCTGGGCTTGGGCCTCGGCTGCGCCCCCCGTGGCTTCGGCTTCGGTTGCGTCCGTGGCTTCGGCTTCGGCTGCGTCCTCGGCTTCGGCTTCGCGGCGCCGCGCGAGCGCGAGGCGGGCTTGCGGGTGCGGCCAGCCGGGGTCGCGGCACGAGAAGAGCTCATCAGGGAGAGGTTCTTCCTTAGAGCTCCCAATCCTCCGGCCACTCGGCCTCGCCGAGCACCTGCACCTCGGGCTCGAGCTCGACACCGAACTCGTCGTGAACGCGACGGCGAGCCGCCGCCATCACCGCGAGCACGTCGGCCGTGGTGGCCGTACCGGCGTTCTCGACGAAGTTGGCGTGCTTGGGAGAAAGCCGCGCACCTCCAACCTGGATCTCCTGGGCGCCGGCCGCGGCAAGCAGCAGGCCCGCGGTGCGTCCCTCAACCCCGGGCGCGTCGGGGTCTGGGTTCTTGAAGGTCGAGCCGAAGGTCTTGATCCCCGACGGCTGAGCCTCGCGCCGCTTGTCGCGCATCGCGGCGAGCCTCGCTTTGACCGACGCGGGCTCGTCGCGCTCCAGGGCGAACGACGCGCGAGCCACCACCTCGCCGCTTGCAAGCGCGGAGCGGCGATACTCGAAGCCCAGTTGATCCGGCGTTCGGCGCTCGCAACCAGCGGCGGTGCAGACGTCGACCCAGTCGAGCACCGCGGCGAGCTGACCCCCGTAGGCGTTGGCGTTCATGCGCACGGCGCCACCGACGGTTCCGGGGATGTTGATCCCGAACTCGAGACCGGTCAGCCCCCACCCCGCCGCCTTCGCCGCCGCGGACGGCAGGCGGACGCCGCCTCCGCACAAAAGAGTGGTCCCGGCGCGTTCGAGCGCTGCGAGTTCACCATCGAGCTTCATCACCAGACCGCGGACCCCGGCGTCGGCAATCAGAAGGTTCGACCCCGAGCCGACGATCTCGACCGCGTGGCCCTCCTCGGCGGCCCACGCCAGTAACGCGATGAGTTCCGACTCCGTCTTCGGCCGAGCGAACGCCTCGGCGGCCCCGCCGGTGCGGACGGTGGTCAGCCGCGCCAGCGGACGGTCGCGCTCGACGCCGGCGGGCTCGCTCATTCTGAGACCAGCGCTTCGCCGAGCTTGAACACGTCACCGGCGCCGATCGTCACCAGCAGGTCGCCGTCTCGCAGCTGATCAGCCAGTGCGACCCGCGCCGTCTCGGCGTCTCGCAGCCACCACACCGGTCGGCCCCCGGCGTGGTCGGCCGTGGCTCGAGCGACATCGAGGCCGCTCACCCCAGCGAGATCGCCGACCGGCTCCTCGCGGGCCGGATAAACGTCGAGGACCCCGACGGCGTCCGCGGCGGCGAGCGCTGCGCCGAAGCGCACGGCCAACGCTTTGGTTCGCGAGTAGAGGTGTGGCTGGAAGACCGCGATCAACCGCCGTGGTTCAAGCTCGCGAAGCGCCTCCAGCGTCGCGGCAACCTCGGTCGGGTGGTGCGCGTAGTCGTCATAGATCTCCGCGCCATTGCGTAGGCCCTTTCGCTGCTGGCGGCGCAGCATTCCCGGAAAGGTCGCCAGCGCAGCCGCGACCGGCTCGGGGTCAAAGCCGGCCAGCTCGAGCGCAGCGATTGCCGCTCGGGCGTTGAGGCGGTTGTGGCGGCCGGGCACGGCCATGTTGAGCGAGATCGGCCCCGGACCGGCGTCGTCGAAACGAGCCGCGGCCTGGTGCGGTGCACTCGCCGCGACGCGGTCGAGCGCGTCGCCGGTCCCGAGGACGAGTCCAGCCGCCGGAGCGGCAAAGCGGGCGAATCCCGCCTCGAGCTCTGACCGTGAGCCCCAGCGAGCGTGATGGTCGAGCTCGACGTTGGTGATTACCGCGATCTCGGGATGAAGCTCGAGGAAGCTCGCATCCGACTCGTCGGCTTCGGCCACGACCCACTCTCCCCCGCCCCAGCCCGCGTTTGCCGGCCGCCCGCCGGGCCCAGCCCCCGGGAGCTCGCCCCCGATAAAAAAGCCCGGATCGGCCCCGAGCGAGGTGAGGGCGTGCACAACCATGCCCGTGGTGGTCGTCTTACCGTGGGTTCCGGCGATCGCGATCAACCGGCGCAGCGCGCATAGCTCGGCGAGCAGCTCGCCGCGGTGAAGCACCCCCTGGCCGCGCTCGCGCGCAAGGGACAGCTCGGGGTTGTCCTCGCCGATTGCGGTCGAGACGACGACCTCGGCTTCGGGCGGCAGGTTGGCGGCGTCGTGACCGATGCGTGGATCGACGCCGGCCTCGCGAAGCGGAGTCAGGTACGAGCTGTCGGCGCGGTCGCTACCCGTGACCCTGGCGCCGAGCTGATGCGCGACAAGCGCGAGCCCGCTCATCCCGGCGCCACCGATCGCGATGAAGTGAAGTGGGCGGCCTGTCCATTCCGTCTCAGTCATCGTTTGAGCCGATCGCGCCGAGCACCTCCGCGGCAACGGCTGTCGCGGCATCCGGCCGCGCGAGCCTCGCGCTGGCCGTGGCCATCGTCTTGAGCCGGTCGGCGTCGCCAAGCAGGCCAGCGGCAGCGTCTCGCAGCGCCGCCGGCTCAAGGTCGGCGTCTTCGATCACGGCGGCAGCGCCCGCGCTTGCCATCCACTCGGCGTTCGCACGCTGATGGTCGGCGGCCGCATAGGGATAGGGAACCAGGATCGCGGGGCGAGCGGCCGCGGCGATCTCAAAGATCGAGCCGCCCGACCGCGCGAGGACCAAATCACATGCCGCCAGAGCATCGGCGAGTCCCGGCTCGTAGGCAAGAAGCGTGTAGCGGTTCGGGTTCGAGCCTCGGGCGAGGGCCTCGCGAATCTCCTCGAAGTCGCGGTTGCCACTGATATGGAGAACGTGGAAGCTGCGCGCGGCCGAACCCGCGCCGGCGAAGGCCTCAACTGAACAGCGATTGATCGAGCGGGCGCCCTGGCTACCACCGAAAACGAGCAGGCAGGGGTCGCCGGCAGCGATGCCGAAGCGCTCGCGGGAGCTGGTGCGATCCGCGGTCGTGATCGCCGCCGGGATCGGGCGCCCCGTGACGACATAGCGCGCGCCGTCGCGGCCCTCGATTTCAAATGCGAGGCACACACGTCGTGCACGGCGGGCGAGCACGCGGTTGGCGAGTCCCAGATGGCGGTCGGCCTCGGTCAGCACCAGCGGCAGACCGAGCGAGAGGGCGGCGAGGCCGGCCGGGCCGGCAACGTAGCCGCCGCCGCCGAGCACCGCCTCGGCCCGCCGGTCTCGGAGCACGGTGCGCGCCGCCGGAAATGCCGCCGCGGCGAGACGCAGGGCGCCAGCCGCCCGAACCGGATTGCTGCGATCGAGGCCGCGAACGTCCAGCAGGTCGATCTCGTAACCGGCGGCCGGGACGAGCTCGGCCTCGGAGCGGTCGCGCGCTCCGATGAAAGTGACCGCCGCGCCCTCAGCCCGAAGCGCGTCGGCGACCGCCAGAGCTGGGACGACGTGTCCCGCCGTCCCTCCTGCTGCGATTACGACTCTTCTGGCCTCCATTGACGACGCGCAGTGTTCCACCCGAAGGGGTTTTGGAGATGTTCAACAGCAGGCCGACGGCCGCGAGCATCGTCAGCATGCTCGAGTTTCCGTAGGAGACGAAGGGCAATGGCACCCCGGTCAGCGGTGCCAATCCGAGGACGGCAAACAGGTTGATGACCGCCTGAACCATGACCAGCGCGGTGAGGCCGGCGGCGAGCAGCTTGCTGTAGCGGTCGCGCGCATTCTGAGCGATTCGCAGACCGGCATACCCGAACAGCCCGTAAAGACAGACCAGGCCGCCGATCCCCAGCATCCCCAGCTCCTCGCCGATCACCGCGGCGATCATGTCCGTGTGAGCCTCGGGGAGGTAGAAGGCCTTCTGGAGGCTCTCGCCGAGCCCGACGCCGAAGATCCCGCCCGAACCCAACGCGATTGTTGCCTGGGTCGCCTGGAAGCCGGCGCCGCTGGGGTCGTGGCCGGGGTTCAGAAAGCCGGTGATCCGCTCCATCCGATACGGCTCGATCAGCGCAGCGATGATGATCACGACGACGATCACCCCGGCGAGCTTCGCCATGTCGGAGATCCGTGCGCCCGCGGCGATCAGCATTGCGCCCGCGGCGAAGCAGGCCACCATCGCCGTCCCGAGGTCGGGCTCGACGATGACCAGCACGCAGGCTAGACCGACCACCCCGAGGTAGGGGACCATCGTTCGCAGCTCACGGGTCATCTTCGGCCGGGTCGCCAGCAGCTGGGCGCCGTAGAGAATCAGCGCGACCTTCATCACCTCGGACGGCTGAATCTGAAACATCCCGGCGCCGAGCCAGCGCTTGGCCCCGTTGACCTCAATTCCGACGCCGGGTATCAGGACGATGAAGCAGAGGAAGAAGGACCCGGCGAGGATGAGGGGAGTCAGACCGCGCACGAGGCTGACCCCGCGGCTGGCCAGGAACTTGAGGAGGATCAACCCGACCGCGCCGAAGAGGGCCGTCCGCTTGAGATAGAAGTAGGGATCACCGGAGTCGCCGAGCAGCGAGGTGGTCGAGCTCGCGCTGAAGACCATGACGACGCCGAACGCGAGCAGGCACATCGTCGCCGTCAGGAGCAGCGAGTACTCGATTGGCTGCTGGACCGGCTTCTTTTTCTTGGACCGGCTCATAGTTCGGCGACGAGCGCGCGGAAGTGATCGCCGCGCTCCTCGTAGTCGCGGTAGGCGTCGAAGCTCGCACAGGCCGGAGCCAGGAGCACCGTCTCGCCGCGCCGAGCGTCGGCGGCGGCGGCTCGTGTCGCATCCGCGAGGCCGGCAAAGCGACGGCGCTCGATGCCCGCCCCCGAAGCCGCGGCGAGCTCGTGCTCGAGCCTTTCCGCAGCCTCCCCGATCAGATAGACGCCGCTGGCGCGCTCGGTGACGGGCGCGACGAGCTCGGAAAAATCGCCCCCCTTGAGCGAGCCACCGAGGATTGCCCGTACCCCACCGTCAAAGGAGCGAATCGCGGCGGCGGCGGCGGCTGGATTGGTCGCCTTCGAGTCGTTGACGAACGTGACGCCGTTGATCTCGGCAACGCGTTCGAGCCGGTGCGGCACACCCCGAAAGCTGCCAAGCGCGGAGGCAATCGCCTCGCGGTCGATGCCCATGGCCTCGGCGGCGACCGCCGCTGCGGCCGCGTTCTCTTCATTGTGCGGGCCGGGCAGGGCGAACGGGAACTCGCCAATTCGCGTCGCAAAGTCGACCTTGCGACCGTGCCCGCCGAGATCGATGCCCGCGAGCGCGGAATCGGACCCGTTGTAGACGGCGACGCCATCGCTGTCTTGGTTGACGAAGATGCGCAGCTTCGCGTCGCGGTAGGCCGCGAAGTCGCCGTGGCGATCGAGGTGATCGGGAGTGACGTTTAAAAGGACGCCGCACTCGGGCGCGAAGGCGTCGGTGTCCTCGAGCTGGAAACTCGACGCCTCGCAGACGACCGTCACCGCGTCGCTGATCTCACCGACGAGGGTCGTGAGCGCGGTGCCGACGTTGCCAGCGACGGCTACCGGTTCGCCGGCCGTGCGCCAAACGTGGCCCAAGAGCTCCGCGACCGTGGTCTTGCCGTTCGTGCCCGTGACGGCGACGAACCGATTTGGCAGGAGGCGCCAGGCCAGCTCGAGCTCACCGATCACGGGAATGCCGCGCCGCCGGGCTGCGGCGACCGCGGGCGCGGAGCTTGGCACCCCGGGGCTCTTGACTAGGCAGCGCACCCGCTCGACGACTTCCGATCGATCCCCATCCAGGAGAACTTCGACGTTATCCCCCTCAAGACCTGCCGCGCCCTCGGGTGCTCCCCGATCGATCGCGATCACCCGCTCGCCGCGCTCCGCGAGCAATCGCACCGCCGCCTGGCCGGATCGCGCGAGTCCGACCACGCAATACGGACCCGATGGCAGCGGCGGACGTGGCTTCAAAACCCTCACAGAGGCTAGATTCGCGGCGCCGGTGCCCGCTACCTTCCCATCGTGCGCACGACCGGACGCCTTGTCCTAGAGATCGCCGCCGCCGTGCTTATCGGCGCCGGCGTGCCGCTGCTCTGGATTTGGATCGGATCGGCGATCCAAAGTTCGCGGGGTGCCAACCAGGTCGAGGGCTCGACCGCGGCAATCATCTTCGTCGGGATCGTCGCGTCGTATGTGGGCGTGCTGATGATCGCCGGCGCAATTCAGGCTCGGGGCAAGGCCGCGGAGGAGAGCCGGCCGCCCCGCTATCCGTGGAACCGCAGCATGCGCGATGAGCCCTATCGCCCGGGCACCGAGAAGCTGAGCCCGGTTGAGGCGGTCTTCGTCGGCACGGCGGTCGTCGCCACTATCGCGATGCTGATCTGGTTCTTCGCGTTTGCCGGCTCGCCGCTACCTGCCTGAGTCATGTTCCAGGCAGAGAGCGCCCAAACGACCCAGACACCGGCGAGCGCGGTCTGGGCTCGCTGGATCAACCCGAAGCGCTGGAGCGACTGGGATCCGCGGATCGCGTCCGCAAACACCGAGGGCAGCCTCGCCGTCGGGGCCGAGGTACGGGTGAAGCTGCGCAAGGGCGGCACGGTCCGCCAGCATGTCGTCGCTCTCGAGCCGGAGCGGCTTGTTGTGACCGAGTACGCCCTCCCGGGGGCCCGCGTCGGCCATGAGCACGTCGTCGAGCCGCGCGGCGCGGGTAGCGAGGTGAGGCACCGCCTCTACGTGGCCGGACCGCTGAGTGGGATGTGGGCTTTTCTGCTCGGGCGCAGGAAGCTGCGAGACGCCGTCGCCAGCTTCACCGACGCGTCGCGCCCGCGTTAGCTGCCGATGCTGTTCTGGTAGAGGACGTAGCCGATGCCGCTGCATACCGCGGCGATGATCCAAAAGCGGAGCATGATCTTCGTCTCCGACCAGGCAAGCAACTCGAAATGGTGGTGCACCGGGGCCATCAAGAGCACGCGGCGGCGGAACATCTTGAAGCTGATCACCTGAACGGCTACCGACAGCGCCTCGAGCACGAAGATGCCACCGATGATGATCAGCAGCAGCTCGGTCTGGGTCATCACCGCAAAGCCGGCAATCGCCCCTCCCAACCCGAGCGATCCCGTATCCCCCATGAATATCGACGCCGGGAACGCGTTGAACCACAAAAAGCCGATCGACGCGCCGACGAAGCAACCGGCGAGCAGCGCGAGGTCGGCCTGACCGTTTGTGATCGTGATGGCCATGTACGCCAAGAGCACGATCGCGCAGGACCCAGCGGCGAGGCCGTCGAGACCGTCTGTGAGATTGACCGCGTTCGAGGCCCCGGCAACGACCAAGAAGATGAAGAGGAAATAGAGGATCGGGCCGACGTAGACCTCGGTGTCGAAGATCCGCGATTCGAGCACCGGATCGAGTCCGAGTGTGTCGAAGGCGACCCACCAGAGGGCGAGCGCGATCGCGATCTGACCGAGCAGCTTGTAGCGCGCACCGAGACCGAGCGAGCGGCGCTTCGAGATCTTGATGAAGTCGTCGGCAAAGCCCAGGAGGGCGCAGCCGAGAGCCACGCCGAAGACGGCGAGGCTCGCGGTATCGCGCTCGGACAAAACCAGGTACGGCACCGCGATTGCCAAGAAGATCACCAGCCCGCCCATGGTCGGCGTCCCGGCCTTGGCGTGGTGCTCCTGCGGTCCCTCTTCGCGAATCTGCTGGCCGAACTCCTTGACGCGCAGGAACTCGATGAACTTCGGGCCGAGGAAGATCGTGATCAGCATCGCCGCCATCCCGGCGATCAGCACCTCTCCGCGGTCGATCGGGCTCGCGTCGATCTCGCCTATGCGGACGATCGCGCTCGTCACTCGCGGTCCTCCGTTGCCGCGGCCAGCAAAGCATCAGTGAAGGCCTCGAGCCCGATGGCGCGCGAGCCCTTCACGAGGATCACATCGCCCTCGCCAAGCAGCGAGCGGACCGGCGTGACCGCCTCCGGTGGGGTTGGCGCCCAATCGTCGGGGGCGTAGTCACGAGCCAGCTCGCCGACTCCCACCACGAAGTCGATGCCAAGCTCGCGCGCGTGGGCTCCGGCCTCTCGGTGATAGCCCGGCCCGTCGGGGCCAAGCTCGCCCATACCACCGAGCACCGCGATGCGCCGGCCCCCGCCGTCGACCGCCCGGATGGCGAGGTCCTCGAGCGCCGCGCGCATTGAGATCGGATTGGCGTTGTAGCAGTCGTTGACCAGCAGCGAACCCCCTGGCAGACGGATCAGCTCGCCGCGCAGGCGAGAGAAGGATATGTCGGCGGTCCGGACGGCCATCGCGGCGGGCTCGACGCCGAGCGCGGTACCGATCGCAACGGCGCAGACGACGTTGGCGAGATTGTGCAGTTCAGTGAAGCCGAGCTCGAACTCGGCCTCGCCGAGCGGGCCAGCGATCAGTGCTCGCATCGTGTCACCCTCGACGCGGTGCTCGCGAGCGTGCACCGCTCCGCCGGGGCCGAAGGTGACCGTCTCAAGTGTCGGCGAAAGGTGCGGTTCCAGCGCCTCGGCATCAGCTGGGATCACCGCACGCCCGTTCTCACCGATACCGCTGAGAATCTCGGCCTTCGCTTCCGCTATCGCCTCCATCGTCCCGAGCAGCTCGAGATGAACGGGCCCGACGTTGGTGATCGTTGCGACATCTGGCTCGGCGATCTCGCAGAGCTCGGCGATCTGGCCGAGGCCGCGCATTGCCATCTCGAGCACCAGAGTCTCGGTCTCCGACGGCGCCGAGAGGATCGTCAGCGGCAATCCGATCTCGGTGTTGAAGTTCTCAGGGCTGGCGTGCACTCGCGACGGTAGGAGCGCCCGGGTGATGTCTTTCACCGAGGTCTTTCCGGTCGAACCCGTGATCCCGACGACCGGGCAGTCCAGCTCGTGTCGCCACTCCCGGGCGAGCCGCTGGAGTGCGTCCAGAGGATCTACCACGCCGAATATCCAGGCTCCGCTGCCCGTGAGGCTCGCCGCCCTGGCCTGCTCGACCACCACGCCCCAGGCACCGGCCTCGATCGCCGCGGCCGCGTGGTCGCCGCCGTCGTGCGAGCCACCCGTGAGACCGAAGAAGAGGTCCCCAGCGTCGACCAGCCGCGAGTCGATCACCGCCTTGGCCGGGCGGCCGTCGGCGCCCTCGCCCGCAATCCCAGCGCCGATAGCCGCGCGAATGCGCTCGGGTGCGAGCTCGATCACGTGCGCGCGCTCGCGGCCGAGACCACGGCCCGCAGCTGCTCCCGGGCGACCTCGCGATCGTCGAACGGGATCTTTCGCCCGTGCTCGAATTCCTGTCCCTGCTCGTGGCCCTTCCCCGCGATCACGACCGTGTCTCCCGGCCGCGCGTGGCCGAGAGCGAGGGCGATTGCGGCCTCGCGGTCGACCTCCACCTCGATCTCCGCGGTCGCCTCGTTCATGCCCTCGCGGACCTCTGCGACGATCGCCGCCGGCTCCTCGGAGCGAGGGTTGTCTGAGGTGACGATCGCAACGTCGGCCAGCCTGGCCGTGATCGCGCCCATCTGCGGCCGCTTGTCGCGGTCGCGGTCCCCGCCGCAGCCGAAAACGCAGATCAAACGGCCGTCGGGGGTGATCTGTCGGGCCGAGACCAGCACGTTCTCGAGCGAATCCGGCGTGTGCGCGTAGTCCACCAATACGGCGAACGACTGGCCTTCGTCTACGGGCTCGAAACGGCCCGGGACGCGGTCAGCGTCGGCAAGGGCCGCGACCGCGTCGGCTAACTCGATCCCGAGACCAACCGCGATGCCGAGCGCGCAGAGGGCGTTCTCGACATTGAAGCGGCCGGGAAGCGGCACGGTGGCGGCAAGCTCCGAGTCGAAGCCGACACAGGTGAAGCGCGAACCGGCCGCATCGAAGCTCAGATCGACCGCCCGCAGCTCGGCGCGCGGGTCGCCGGCGGCGGAGAAGGTGGTCGCGTCGAACTCAGCCGCGAGCTTGTCGCCGTAGGTGTCATCGATATTGATCACCGCGCGCTCGACCCGATCGCCAACGAACAGGCGCCGTTTGGCGAGAAAGTAGTCCTCCATGTCGTGGTGGAAGTCGAGGTGATCCTGCGTCAGGTTCGTGAACGCACCGACCGCGAAGCGGATGCCGTCGACCCGGTTGAGGCTGAGCGCGTGCGACGAGACCTCCATCGCGCAGGCGCGGTCGCCGCCGTCGACCATCCGGCGAAACGTCTCCTGGAGCTCGATCGCCTCGGGAGTCGTCCGCTCGACCGGCTCCGAGGCGCCCGCAACGATCCGCTTGACGGTGCCGAGCAGACCGGTCTGCACGCCCTGGCGCTCGAGGATGTGGCGGACGAGGAACGCGGTCGTCGTCTTGCCATTGGTTCCGGTGATGCCCGCGACCCGCAGCTCCGCGGTGGGATCGCCGTAAAAACGCACCGCCGCGTGGGCCATCGCCGCGCGGGCGTCTCCTACGCGCACCTGAACGATCCCGGGGTCGAGCTCCAACGGTCGCTCGACTACGACCGCGGTGGCCCCCGCCTGCACCGCATACGGCGCGTACTCATGCCCATCGACCGTGAACCCCGGAATGCAGAAAAACAGTGTTCCCGAGCGCGCCTGGCGACTGTCGTAGGTGAGTGCGGTGACCTCGCTCGCGGGGTCGCCCACGACCTCAACCACGTCGGCGCCGGCGAGTAGCTCTCGCAGCTCCATCGAGTGGAGTCTAGGAATTGGGTGCGATGCCTAGATACGGGAGCGCGAACTTCGCGATCTCGCCGAAGGCAGGAGCGGCGACGGTGCCACCGTAGATGTCACCCTTCGGGTTGTCGACGACGACCGAAACGAGCAGCTGGGGATCGTGGGCTGGCGCGAAGCCGATAAACGACGCGACGTATTCGGACTCGGAGTAGGTGCCGGTGTCGGGGTCGACCTTCTGCGCGGTGCCTGTCTTGCCGGCGAGCGTGTATCCGGGGACGCTCACCTCCTGCGCGGTGCCGCCCGCAGCGAAGACGCCCTCGAGCATCGACCGCAGTTCCGCGGCGTCCCTCTCGGTGATGATCCGCTCGCCGGGGTCCTCTGGGATGCGCTCACCATTCTCCGCGAGCACCAGCTGTGGCGTGCGCAGGACGCCGCCGTTTGCGATCGCGGAGTAGGCGGCGACCATCTGCATCGGCGTCACCGAGAGACCCTGGCCAATTGGCAGGTTTCCCATGGTCGAGCCTGAGTAGTCCTTGGGGTCGAGCAGGATCCCCTGCTCCTCACCCGGGAACTGGATCCCGGTCGGCTGGCCGAAGCCGAAGCGCCGGACCCAGTAATCGAAGCGATCGCCGTACTGGGAGTCACCAAAGTGGTCGTTGAGCGCGAGACCGATCGTCACCGCGCCGACGTTCGACGAGAACTTGAGGATGTCGGCGACGGTAAGGGTGCCGTAGCCCACGTCGTGCGATTCGCCGATCGTTCGATCCGCAACCTGGATCGTCGGGCCGAGCGGGAAGGTCGTCTCGGGGGTGACGACGCCGTCGTCGAGCGCGCCCGCGACCGTGAAGGCCTTGAAGGTCGAGCCGGGCTCATATGCGAACCCGGTCGCCATGTTCGCGAGTTCCTCCGGCTTGGCGCTGGCGAGATCGGATGGATCGAAGGTCGGGTAGTTGGCCATCGCGAGCACCTGGGAGTTGCGTGGGTCGACGACGGTCGCCGTCGCGCCGTCTGGCTGGTAGGTCTCACCGATGCCGGCTAGAACCCGCTCGGTCTCCGCCTGGATGTTGCGATCGATGCTGAGCCTCATGTCGACCCCGGCCAGCGCCGCGTCGAGGGTGTTGCGCTCGAGCTCATCACCGAGCGCGTCGCGGACCACCTCGCGCTCGCCATCGGTGCCGTGCAGGAGGTCGTCCTCCGAGGCCTCGAGGCCGGTCAGCCCCTGGTTGTCGACACCGACGGTGCCGATCACCTGGCTGGCGAGCTCGCCCTGCGGATAGATGCGCCGGCTGTCGGGCAAAAGCGCGATGCCCGGCAGATCCAGGCCCTCGATCGCGGCGGCCTGTCCGAGCGTCGCCTTGCGATGGATGTATGCGAAACCGGAGCTGCGGTCAGAGATCGCCTCGAGCACCTCGTTCTCGGAGATGTCGAGGATGTTCGCGAGCTTGTTCGCGGTCGTCGGGGCGTTCTCGACCTGGTAAGGCGTCGCGATCACCGTGGCTGCGTCCTCCGAGACGGCCAGCTCGTTGCGGTTGCGGTCGTAGATGGTCCCGCGCGAGCCCGGGACCACGATGTTCTCGATCTGCTGGCTCTGGGCCTCGGCGCTGAGCGAGCCGCCGTTGACGCCCTGGACCCATGCGGCCCTGACCATCACCAACGCCAGAAGAGCTACGAACGCCGCGAACAAGAGACCGAGGCGGCGGTCGATCAGATTCATGGAGCGACGACCGACCCCGTGTCGGTTGTTGGGACGGCGGCGGTCTCGGTGGCCGGTGGGGTTGTGGCGACCGGGTCGACGGGCGGTGCGGTGGTCTCGGCCGTGGTCGCAGGATCGGTTACGAGCGCGGGATCAGTGGTCGCGACCTCCGTGGCCACGACAGCCTCGGTCGTGGCAGGGGTGACCGCGGACGGGACGATGGCGGTCGCAACCGCGAAGTCTCCATCGCGCAGACGATCAGCCGCCCGAGCCGCGTCGCCCGGTGCGGGGCTGACGTAGCGGATAGCTCCCGGCTCCGGCACGACGAGGCCGAGCTCGCTGGCGGTGCCCTGCACCTGCTCGCTGGAAAGCGTCGTCGCAATCTGAGCTCGCAGCGCTGAGTTCTGGCGCGCGAGATTCTCGGCCTCGCCCGCGGCGTTGCTCGACGAGGCGCTGAAGCCGAGCGCGAGCACGTTGAGGGCGACGATGCCGACCAGCAGACTGCCGAGGAGTCCGATCCAAAGGCGACTGCGGGTCAGCCAGAGAAAGATTCCCGAATCGGCGATACCGCCGACTGCGCCGACCGCGACCGGTACGAAGCCGGTGACGGGAGTGTGGCGCTTGGGAGCGCGACGAGGCGCGCTCGCGACCCGTCGTGCGGGACTGCGCCGAGCCGGCGCGGTGGATCTTGCTGTTGCAGTCGCCGCCATAACTACCTCCGCGCGTTTTCGCCCTCTGAGCGGGGACTTCCTGCATCGACAAGCTTGCGGGCGACACGCAGGCGTGCCGATCGCGACCGCGGATTACGCTCGATCTCGTCCTCAGAGGGTTTGACCGCGCGGCGGTTGATCAGCTCGGCCTCGGGCTCGCGGCCGCACACGCAGACCGGAATCTCGGGCGGACAGATGCAGCCGGTCGCACGAGCGGCCAGCGACCGCTTGACGCGGCGATCTTCGAGTGAGTGAAACGCGATCGCCGCGAACCGTCCGTGCGGGACGAGGAGCCTCCACGCGGATTCGAGACCGTGGTCGAGCGACTCGAGTTCGCCGTTGACGGCAATCCGAATCGCCTGAAAGCTGCGCTTGGCCGGATGGCCACGGCCGAAGCGATAGGCGGGCGGCACGGCGGCGCGGATCGCCTCGACAAGTTCAGAGGTCGTCTCGAGCGGACGGCGGCGCTCGATTTCGAAAGCGATCGAGCGCGCATGGCGCTCCTCGCCGAGCTCGCGAAGTGTCGATGCGATCCTCGCGACGGGCCACTCGTTGACGAGCTCGCGAGCGGTCAGATCCTGGTTGGTGTCCATCCGCATGTCGAGCGGCGCATCGGAGGCATAGGAGAAGCCGCGGTCGGCGTTGTCGATCTGCATCGACGAAACGCCGAGATCCATGTACACGACGTTCGCGTGAACACCCTCGTCGGCGAGCCGATCGAGGACGGTGGCAAAGTCGCCCGGCTCGAAGCGGGCCTGACAGCCGAGATCGGGCTCGAGCGCGGCGAAGCGGGCCGCGGCTGCCGGGTCGCGGTCGATCGCGACGAGCTTCCCGGTCGGGCCAATCCGATCAGCGACCAACTTGGCGTGGCCGCCGCCTCCAAAGGTGGCATCCACGACGACGTCACCGGGCTCGGGATCGGTGAGCGCGATCAACTCCGGCGCGAGGACTGGTAGGTGCGTTGTGGGCATCCGAATCAGTGTGGCCATCGCGCGCCGCTACTCCCCCAACCCCGAGAGCTCCTCGGCCATCGCCTCGGCATGCTCATCGAGCTCGGCGGAGTGGGCGGCCCAGCGCTCGGGGTTCCAGAGCTCGACGTGATCGCCGACGCCGACGACCTTGCAGGGCCCCTCGAGGCCGGCGTGCTCGATCAGATGCTTGGCGAGCCGGACCCGGCCCGCGGAGTCAAGCGCCTCGTCGGATGCGGAAGCGTTGAAGCGCCGGTACATCATCCGGCCCTTGCGCCCGAGGCGGTTGAGGCTGGCGAGCCAGCGCTGGCTCCAGTCTTCATAACCCTGCGGCGTGAACACCTCGACGCAGGGGTCGAGCCCGGCAACGAGAACGATTCCGTCCGAGAGCGGCCCGCGCCAGCGCGCCGGAACGGTGAGGCGGTCCTTGGCGTCGAGGCTGTGGTCGTATTGACCGCGGAAGGAGATCATGCAAAGAAATTTGGACCGGAGTGGCGAGGTGGGAGGAGCCTCACCACCCCGGTCCCTGGGTCAACTCGTTGGGCCACGCTAACCCACTGTGTCCCACTTTGCAACACAAACGACGCCTGGAAGTGGACTCGATCCGTCGGACGGACTTGCTAGCCGCTTGTCGCGACCGCCGAGATGCCGCATCGCAGAGCCGCAACTGAGGCCATGAGCGCACCTGCTGAAGGCCACCTCAGGAGCCCTTCTGCTGCAACCGCCCTTGCACTAGGCTGCCGCGCGTGAGCGAGCCCGAGCCCTACCAGCCACCGCCTCCCGAGAATCTGCCGCCGGTTCCTGAGGACAGCGACGACACCCGCGGCCCTCACCTGCGCCGGCTCTTCCGTCATCCGGCGACGCTGATCATCACCGGAGTCCTTGCCGTCATCGCGCTTGCTGTGGTCGGGCCGAGCGCCGGCTTGGCGATCGGCGCTGCAGCCGCCGCCGGGGTGATTCTCCTGGCGTCGCTCGTGGTGTTCTTGATCGCCAACAATCTGGCGCAGGAGGACTTCTTCAACGCCTACTCGACCGGGCGCGGGCTCACCCGGGTCTCAGGCAAGTCACAGCTGCCGCCGCTGACACCGCTGTTACGAAAGGGCGACCGCCGCTACGCCCAGCAGCGCTTCAACGGGGTCCTGCCGGGCGGCATCGACGGCAGCCTCGTCCTCTTCACCTACGAGGACGAATCGCGGGATTCAGACGGCAACAAGCAGACCACCTACGTCCACTTCACGCTGGTGATGACCGATTTGCCAAACACGGCGCCCTACCTCCAGGAGCTCTTCTGCCAGCGGCGCGTGGGCTTTCGGTTCATGGACGGGATGGAAGATGTGTTTCGCAAGCGCCAGCGCGTCGAGCAGGAGTCCGCGGCGGTCGACAAGGAGTATGAGATCTTCATCGGCGAGCGGGACGACATGAACAAGGCGCGCCAGGTCCTCTCCCCCAGCTTCCTGGTCTGGCTCGAACAAAACTCACCCGAGGCCTACGCCTTCGAGCTCGTCGCCGGATCGCTGGTGTGCAACGCCAAGGGACACAAGAAGTCGTCGACCGAGCTCGACAAGCTCTGTCAAGCGAGCGCCGCCGTCGCGCGTCGCCTTCAGGACGAGGCGAAGGAGACTGGCGTCTTACCAGCCTGAGTTCGAACAACCGCCGGCGTTAAGCGCCTGGAAGTTCAGCTTCAGGCAGAACCGGTTGGTATCGCCGCCGGCGCGCTGCCAGATATACAGATGGTTCGAGCCGTCGGTCTTGGCCTTCGATATCCCGTAGGCCGTAAAGGTTGAATGGTCAGCCGAAACGACTCCCACGTCACCCGCAGATGTTCCGAACGTCAGGCCCCCGGTGTCGTTGAGCTCCGAGGTCTCGTCGCAGAAGCGATAGCTGGTCGTGTCGACGCGGCAGTTCTCGACGTGTTGCACGAGCGCGCGCAGGTCACTCTTGGTCCCAGCGTCGCGCGCCTTGCCGCTCTGGGTAAAGAACGTGGGGATCGCGATCGTCGCGAGAATCCCAATCGTGAGCATCACGACCAGTAGCTCTACAAGCGTGAAGCCGTCCTCATCCATGCGCTCCGCGATCATTCGAGCAGTGGCAAACACGTTCAATTCCTCGGCCGGTTGGCCGGAAAGCTTTAACTGCGAACGAGCTTTTTGTACGTGATGCGGTGCGGGCGGTCCGCGGCCGCGCCCAGGCGTTCGCGGCGGTTCTCCTCGTAGGCCTCGAAGTTACCCTCGAACCAGACAACTTCGGAATCGCCCTCGAAGGCCAGTACGTGGGTCGCGATTCGGTCGAGAAACCAGCGGTCGTGGGAGATGATCACCGCGCAGCCCGCGAAAGAGAGCAACGCTTCCTCGAGTGCGCGCAGGGTGTCGACATCAAGATCGTTGGTGGGCTCGTCGAGCAACAGCAGATTGCCGCCCGAGCGCAGCAGCTTCGCGAGGTGCACACGGTTGCGCTCGCCACCCGAGAGCGTGCCGACCTTGCGCTGTTGGTCGGAGCCCTTGAAGTTGAAGCCGGAGGTGTAAGCGCGGGAGTTCATGTCGCGATCGCCAACCTTGATCTGCTCGTAGCCCTCCGAGATCTCCTCCCAGACGGTCTTCTCCGCGTCGAGCGCGTCACGCGACTGGTCGACGTAGGCAAGCTGGACCGTCTCGCCGAGCTCGAGCGCGCCGGCGTCGGGCTTCTCTGAGCCGACGATCATCCGAAAGAGCGTCGTCTTGCCGGCGCCGTTGGGGCCGATCACACCGACGATTCCGGCCGGGGGCAGGTCGAATGAGAGGTCGTCGATCAAAAGCTTGTCGCCGAAGCCCTTGCGCAGGCCCTCGGCCTCGATCACCTTGCCGCCGAGTCGCGGGCCGGCGGGGATGTGGATCTGGACGTTCTCGAGCTTGACATTGCGATCCTCGGCGAGCAGCGCCTCGTACCGGGCGAGGCGGGCCTTCGACTTCTTGCGGCGGCCCTTCGGGTTCTCACGTACCCATTCCAGCTCAGAGGCGAGCGTCTTCGCCCGGGCCTTGTCGGTGCGTCCCTCCTGCTCGATACGAGCCGTCTTCTGCTCGAGCCAGGACGAGTAGTTGCCCTGAAACGGAATCCCGCGGCCGCGGTCGAGCTCGAGGATCCAGCCGGCGACATTGTCGAGGAAGTAGCGATCGTGGGTGACCGCGACGACGGCGCCCTTGTACTCGGCAAGGTGCTGCTCGAGCCAGGCCACCGACTCGGCGTCGAGGTGGTTGGTCGGCTCGTCGAGCAGCAGCAGGTCGGGGGCGCTGAGCAGGAGGCGACAGAGGGCCACGCGCCGGCGCTCACCGCCGGAGAGCTTGCTGACGTCGGCATCGGCGGGCGGCAAGCGCAGCGCATCCATCGCCGTGTCCAGCATCGTGTCGAGGCTCCAGAGGTCCTGTGCGTCGATCTGCTCCTGCAGCCGCGCGAACTCATCGGCGGTCTCGTCGGAGTAGTTGGCCGCGACCTCGTTGTAGCGGTCGACAAGATCGCGCAGCTCGCGTACCCCGTCCTCGACGTTGCCACGTACGTCCTTGGACTCGTCGAGCTGCGGCTCCTGCTCGAGCAGCCCAACGGACGCGCCGGGCTTGAGCTGGGCCTCGCCGCGGTAGTCCTGATCGATGCCGGCCATGATCCGCAGCAGCGTCGACTTGCCCGAGCCATTGAGGCCGAGCACGCCGATCTTGGCGCCGTGGAAGAAGCTCAGCGAGATGTCGGCGAGCACCTCCCTGTTCGGCGGGTGCACACGCGAAACGCCGTGCATCGTGAAGATGTATTCGGAGGACATCGGGTCGCTCAAGGTAGCGGGCCTAGAACGGCAGGCGGGCATCCTCGAGCGTCTCGACCGCGCGGTCGGCCCCGGCCTCGAGCAACTGCTCGACCGCGTACTCGCCGGTGGCGACGCCCAGAACCCTGATCCCGGCGCCGTGCCCGGCGCTGATGTCGAGCGGGGTGTCGCCGACCGCAATCGAACCGTCGCGATCGAGGTTCCCGGCCGCAGCGTGAGCTGCGCGGTCGAGCGCCTTGCGGCAGACGTCGACGCGGTGGTTGGCATCCGAGCCGAAGCCGCCGAAGCTGAAATAGCGGTTGAGATCGCCGCGCGCGAGCTTGATGTGGGCGGCGGGCTCGGTGTTGCCGGTGATTAGCCCCAGCAGTCGCCCCTCTGACGTCAGGCGCTCGAGAAGGTCGACCACGCCGGGCATAACCCGATAGCCCGGCGACGACTCGACCTCCTCGGCGAGGTAGCGCTGTCGCAACGCCATCAACTTGGCCATCTCGTCACCGCTCGGCTCACGCTCGAGCGAGCCGCGAAAGCACTGAAGGCCGACCTCTGGGTCAGGCACACCCTTGCCGGTGTAGTCGGGAACGTTGACATCGACGGCGTGGATCTCGAGAAAGGCGCGGTGCCAGGCGCGGTCGGAGGCGCCTCCGGTCGTGACCAGGGTGCCGTCGATATCGAACAGCAGCGCCGGGACGGATTCAGCCAACGCTGCGATTTGCTCGGTAGCGGCGGATGAGCGCGTTGGTCGAGGAATCGTGGCCGAGCTCCGACCCGGATTGGAGCTCGGGGACGATCCGCTTCGCGAGGACCTTGCCCAGCTCGACCCCCCACTGATCGAACGAGTCGATGCCCCAGATCGCGCCCTGCGTGAATACCGCGTGCTCGTACAGCGTCACGAGGCTGCCGAGCGTCCGCGGGTCGAGGCGCTGAGCGAGGATCGTGTTCGACGGGCGGTTGCCTGGGAACTGCCGGTGGGGATTCTCGTTGTCGGAACCGAACGCAAGCGCCTCGCCCTGGGCGAAGACGTTGGCCAAGAGGAGGTCGTGGTGTTCGCCGAGGGGGTTGAGCGGCTCGTGGAAGCCGATCAGATCACAGGGAATCAGCTTCGTCCCCTGGTGGATCAGCTGGTAGAAGGAGTGCTGGCCGTTGGTTCCCGGTTCGCCCCAGAACACGGCGCCCGTCTCGTAGTCGACGGCTTCTCCTTCGATCGTCACGCGCTTGCCGTTCGACTCCATCGTCAGCTGCTGGAGGTACGCGGGAAAGCGCTTGAGGTATTGCTCGTACGGCAGCACCGCCACGGTCTGCGCCCCGAAGAAGTCGCCGTACCAGACGCCCAGGAGCCCCATCAGCGCGGGCAGGTTCTGGCCGAAGGGAGCCTCGCGAAAATGCTCGTCCATCGCGTGTGAGCCAGCGAGCAGTTCGGCGAACCCTTCGGACCCGATAGCGAGCATCGTCGACAACCCGATCGCCGACTCCATCGAGTAGCGGCCGCCGACCCACTCCCAGAAGCCGAACATGTTCTCCGTGTCGATCCCGAACTTGGCAACCTCCTCGGCGTTGGTCGAGACCGCGACGAAGTGCCTGGCCACCGCGTCGGAGTCGCCGTCAAGTCCCGCCAGCAACCACTGTCGCGCGGTCTGCGCGTTGGTCATCGTCTCGAGGGTCGTGAATGTCTTCGAGGCGACGATGAAGAGCGTCTCGGCCTGCTTCAGGTCGCGGGTCGCCTCGACGAAGTCGGTCGCGTCGACATTGGAGACGAAGCGAAATGTCATGTCGCGGCGCGAGTAATGGCGCAGCGCCTCGTAGGCCATCTCGGGACCGAGGTCGGAGCCGCCGATGCCGATGTTGACGACGTTGCGAATCGGCTCACCCGTGTGGCCGCGCCAGAGGCCGGAGCGCACACGCTCGCTGAAGGCGGCCATGCGATCGAGCGTTTCGTGGACCTCCTTGACGACGTCGGCGCCGTCGACGATCAGCGAGCGATCACGCGGCATCCGCAGCGCTGCATGGAGCACCGGGCGATCCTCGGAGGCGTTGATGTGCTCGCCGCGGAACATCCGGTCACGAAGCTCGCCCACCCCGCGCTCCTGCGCGAGCTCGACGAGCAACTCGAGCGTGTCGGCGGTGATCCGATTCTTCGAGTAGTCGAGATAGAGCCCGGCGGCCTCGGCGGTCATCCGCGCACCGCGGTCGCGATCGGCCTCGAACAGATCCCGCAGGTGCCGCGGCGCGATCTCGGCGTGGTGTGCTTCCAGCGCCTTCCAGGCCTCAGATTCACGGAGCGCGCTCATCGCGCGTATCGAATCAGAGAACCTTGAACTTGTCTTTCGCCGGACTCCGGTCGCGGTTACCGGCCGCGTCGACGGCGTAGACCTTGAACTTGTGCTTGCCGTCGTCGAGGCGCTTGTACTTGGCCTTACCGGCGTCACACGGCTTGGGCTTCTTCTTGTCGAACTTGCAGACGAAGGTCGAGTTCGGCTCTGATGAGATGAACTTGTACTTCGCCTTCGACTTCTTGAGCTTGTTCTTCGGATCCTTGGTGATCGTGGTCTCGGGGGGCGTCATGTCTGTCGCGCCGCTGGTCTGGAAGAGGGTCGTGCTAGAGGCAGACAGCTTTGGCGGAACCGGCGCCGTCGCGTAGGAACGCAGCTGATAGTTGCCGGAGGGACTGAGACCCGAGATCTCCTGAGTGATGGTCGGGGCCTGCTCGCCCAAGGGCGATAGCGCCGGCGTGGTCGAGTGCTCGAGAGCGGAGCCGTAGTCGAAGCCGATCGGGTAACGGAGTCCGTAGGTATGCCAGGTGGCCGAGGCGGTGGCGGTCGTCGAGCCGGGGCTGACGGACTGGGCCTGGAACTCGGGCTCGAGGCGACTGACGCGGACCTGGTTGACGCCGCCGGCATCGGGTTCCTTCCATGCCACAAAGGGGATGCCTCCGACGTTGGCCAGCGAGACTGCCCCAGCGTTCTGGCTCGGGCTCTGATTGATGGGCGAGGGCGAATCGGCAAGGCGCTCCCAGCCCGTGCCGGCGGAATTGAGACGTGCCACCCGGATCTCGGTCCCGGTCGCGGTGACTTCGTGCCAAGCGACGTATGGAACGCCGTCAAAGGAGTTCAGCCGGGTCTCGTTGGCGACACGCGCGGGATCCGCGTTGATGGGTGAGATCGAATCGGCAACCCGGACCCACGCATCCGTTGCGGAATCGAAGCGCGCCACCCGGATCTGGTAGCTCGAGCCCTGCTGTTCGGCCCAGGAGATCCATGGCACCCCGCCCATCGCCGTCAGGCTCACCGTCTGGGCGTCGGCGGAAGCCACCTTGTCGACCGGCGTGACTGCGGCCGGGACCTTCGTCCAGGTCGATCCGGTGAGCTTGGCGACGTAGACGTTGTTCTGGGCTCCCGCGGCCTCGTGCCAGGCGACCCATGGCACCCCGCCGACGTCCGCCAGGCCCGGGGCGTTGGCGTCCGCCGAGGTCGAGACGTTGATCGGCGAGGGAGCATCACGGTCGGGCACCCAGCCATTGCCGGCGCTGTTGAGGTGGGCGACGAAGACCTCCTTGTTGCCGCCGTTGGTATCGATCCAGGTGATGTAGGGCACCCCGGCCACGGTCGTCATCGACGGTTGCGTGCCGAAGCTGGACAGCCGGCTCCCGACGGGGTCCCAGCCGGTTCCTGCCGTGTTGGGCCGGAACACATTGACCACCTCGGCGCCCGCCTCCGTATGGGCTACGGCGACCAACGGGGTGCCTGCCGTCGAGGTAATGCTGACCTGCGTCGGCGCGGAGACAGCGAGCGGTGCCGGTGTGATCCCCTGCCACGCGGTCCCGTCCGCGTTGAGCCGCGCGACGCCGACCTGATTGCCCTCGGCCCATGCCAGATACGGGACACCGCCGATCGCGGTGAGACTCGGCGGGCCCGCGTTCGTGCCTGCCGCGAGGTTGATCGGCGAGACGCCACCGACGGGCTGGCGCCATGCCGCGGAAGCCGAGGCGACGCCTGCAAGCACCAGCACGATCGCGATCGCCGCAGTGCGCTTCATCAAACGACCTTGAACTTGTCCTTCGCCGGACTCCGGTCGCGATTACCGGCCGCGTCGACGGCGTAGACCTTGAACTTGTGCTTGCCGTCGTCGAGGCGCTTGTACTTGGCCTTACCGGCGTCACACGGCTTGCGCTTCTTCTTGTCGAACTTGCAGACGAAGGTCGAGTTCGGCTCGGTCGAGATGAACCTGTACTTGGCCTTCGACTTCTTCAGCTTGTTCTTCGGATCCTTGGTGATCCTGGTTTCGGGGGGAGTGGTGTCGGGCGGTGGTGGTGTCGTTGAGAATGCGCCGACGGAGCCGAGGACGCGCGGCGCCGGGACCCCTGCGAGGGCGAAGGGACGCACCTGGTAGGCAGTTTGGGGGGTGAGGCCGCTGACGCCTTGAGAGACGGTTGTCTCATCGACGCCCGTCGTTGCCGGGATGGCCGTGGTCGAGGATTCGAGCGCAGGTCCGTAGTCGAAGCCGAGCGGATAGGCGAGGCCATAGGTGCGCCAGGTGGCGCTGAGGGTGGCCGAGTCGTGGCCGGCCGCGGCGTTCTGAGCGATTAGCTCGGGCTCGAGACGGGCGACGCGGGTTTCGGCGCCGGATGTGTCCTCCTCCGCCCAGGCGACGTACGGGACGCCGTTGACCGCCGCGATGCTGCCCCGGTATCCGTCCTCACCGGGCACCTCGTTGATCGGCGAGGCTGCGTCTGCGACCCGCTCCCACGCGGTTCCGTCTGCGCTGAGGCGAGCGACGCGCATCTCGAGTCCGAGAGCGGTCCTCTCGCGCCATGACACATATGGTCCGCCGTCGACCCCGACGAGGCCCGGATCGATCGCGTCCCGATCAGGCGCGACGTTCAACGGCGAGGCCGGATTGGTCGCCTGACCAACCTTCTCCCACGCCGTCTGCGTCGAGTTCAGGCGCGCGACGCGGATCTCCTGGTTGACGCCGTCGTCCTCGGACCAGGCGATGTACAAGCTGCCGTTGATCACGGAAAGACTCGGATCGTCGCCGTCGTGGCCATTCGACTGGTTGATCGGCGACGAGGCGTTGATGACCTTCTCCCAGCCGGTGCCCGCCGCGTTCAAACGCGCAGCGCGGATCTCGTAGTTCGAGCCGTCCGACTCCGACCAGGCTACGTAGGGAACGCCGTTCAGCTCGGCGAGAGATGGATCGGTACTCGACTGGGTGCTCGATTGGTTGATCGGGGAGGCGGGAGCCAGGGTCTGGCCGACCTTTTCCCACCCCGTACCGGCCGAGTTGAGACGCGCGACGCGAATCTCGTCGTTGACGCCGTCGTCCTCCGCCCAGGCGACGTAAGGGACGCTGCCGATTGTGATCAAGCTGGGTTCGAAGCCGCTCCGACTCGCTGTCTGGTTGATCGGTGAGTTTGGGTCGAGCGTCGCGCCGACCTTTTCCCAGCCGCTCCCATCGGCGTTCAGCCTGGCGACTCTGATCTTCGTGCTGACGCCGTCGCCCTCACCCCAGGCGACATACGGCACCCCGGCCACTGCAGCGAGGCTGGAGTCGTAGGCATTCTGAGAAGCTGACTGGTTGATCGGCGCCACCGGGTTGAGCGTCTCCCCCAGCCGTTCCCAAGCAGTGCCCGCAGCGTTGAGTCGCGCAACGCGAATCTTTGCCTTGCTGCCATCGAACTCGTCCCAGGCGACGTAGGGAACGCCGTCGATGGCGAGGATGCTCGGCGCCTGCGAATACGCGGTCGCCGATCGGTTGATCGGCGATGGCCCACCGACGGGCTGCTCCCAGGCAGCCGACGCCTGGCCGGCGCCGACAAGGCACAGCACGATCGCGATAGCCGCAGCACGTCTCACGCGATGAGCATTGCGGCGAATGCCAAACCCGTCCATACCCCAAGAGGGTGGCCGAGCCACCCCCTTCAGCCGTCTATGCGGCCTGGCGCTGTCTCGAGATCGTTGAGAGCAGCTCGTTCCAGGAGTCGACGAACGCCTGCTTGCCGTCCTCCTGCAGCTTCAGCGCGACAGCGTCGGGGTCGATGCCGGCGTCGTTGAACGCCTGCAGCGTCTCGTCGGCATCGCCGCCATCGGCCGGAAGCGGCTGCCCCACCTTGCCGTGGTCGGCGAAGGCGTTGAGTGCCTTCTCCGGCATCGTGTTAACGGTGAAAGGCGATGCGAGGCCCTCGATGTAGAGGACGTCGGAGGCGTTCGGATCCTTGGTACCGGTCGACGCCCACAGCAGCCGCTGCGCACGTGCGCCCTCGTTTTGCAGCCGCAGCATGCGGTCGGACTCGAGCAGCTCGCGGTATGCGGCGTAGGTCTTCTTGCCGACCGCGATCCCGAGCTCGTTGACGAGCTCGTCCGGGGCCTTGTCGGCGACCGCCGCATCCCAGCGGCTGATGAACAGCGACGCAACGGAAGCGACGTCGGGGTTGAGACCCGCATCGATCCGCCGCTCGATGCCGCGCATGTAGGCCTCGGCAGCCCCGAGGTAGTGCTCGGTCGAGAACAGCAGGGTGACGTTGACAGGGATCCCGGCGTAGATCGTCTCCTCAATGGCGGCATGCCCGGCGATCGTGCCGGGGATCTTGATGAAGAAGTTCTCCTCCGCGCGCCCGTAGAGCTCCGCGGCCTGCTTGATCGTCGCTTGGTCTGAGTCCGCCAACAGCGGCGATACCTCGAGTGAGACGCGCCCGTCGACGCCGTCGGTCCGCTCGTGAACCGGCTTGAAGAGCTCGGCGGCGCGGCGAAGGTCGGTGAGCGCGAGCTCGAAGAACAGGTCCTCGCCCTCGATGCCCTGATCGGTGAGCTCGGCGACCTGCTCGTCGTAGGCGCTGCCGCCGCCGATCGCCTTGTCGAAGATCGTTGGGTTGGAGGTCAGCCCGGTGATCGAGAGCTCGTCGATGTAGCCGGCGAGGGTGCCGTCGTCGAGCATGTCGCGGGTGATGTTGTCGACCCACAGGCTCTGGCCCAGGTCGTGCAGCTCCTGCGTTGACTTCATCGCTTCGCTTCCTTTCCGCCGAGCAGCTGCTTCGCTGTCTCGACCACCTTCTCCGGCGTAAAGCCGAACTTTCCCAGGACGTCTTTGAGGGGCGCCGACGAGCCGAACGTGTGCATTCCGATCATCTGGCCTTCCGGGCCGACATAGCGATCCCAGCCGAGCGTCGACGCTTCCTCGATCGAGATTCTTGCCGTTACGGCGGGCGGCAAAACCGAGTCGCGGTAGCTCTGATCCTGGCGGTCGAAGACGAACCACGACGGCATGCTGACCACGCGCGAGCGCACCCCGTCGGCAATCAGCTGCTCGTGTGCCTCGACCGCAAGAGCCACCTCGCTGCCCGTGGCGATCAGGATCAGCTCGGGGTCACCATCGTCGGGATCGGCCAGCACGTAGCCGCCGCTGCGAAGGCCCTCGGCCGATGCGTACTTGGATCGATCGAGCACCGGAACGTCCTGTCGCGTCAACACGAGGGCCGTTGGCTGGTGCGTCTGCTCAAGCGTCACGCGCCAGGCCTCGGCGACCTCGTTGGCGTCGCAGGGACGGATCACGTTGAGACCCGGAATCGCCCGCAGCGAGGCGAGGTGCTCAACCGGCTGGTGGGTGGGCCCGTCCTCCCCGAGACCGATGGAGTCGTGGGTGAAGATGTGGATCACGGGCAGCTCCATCAGCGCCGATAGCCGGATCGCGGGGCGCGCATAGTCGGAAAAGACGAGGTAGGTCGACCACGAGGGCCGCAGCTTCGAGAGCGAGAGGCCGTTGGAGATCGCCGCCGACTCGTGCTCGCGGATGCCGTAATGCAACTGGCGGCCGGGGCGAGCGCCGGGCTCGAAGTCGACGTCGGTCTCGTCGTCTTTGGCCGTCAGGCGAACGGACGTCGAATCGGTTAGGTCGGCGGACCCGCTCAGATACCAGGGGATCTGCTCTGCAATCGCGTTCTGAACCTGATTCGACGCCTTGCGCGTGGCAATGCCCTTCTCGTCGGCATCGAACGAGGGGATGTCGCGGTCCCACCCCTCGGGAAGCTCGCGGCGCTGCATCTGGTGGATCTGCGCCTCGAGCGTGGCGTGCTCGCGCCCGTAGGAGACGAGCAGTCGCTGCCACTCGCGGACGAGATCACGGCCGCGAGCACCGATCTGAGCGTCAAATCGCTCTCGTACCCCGTCGGGGACGAGGAACTGAGCGTCCACGGGCCAGCCGTAGACGCGCTTGGTCTCGCGAACTTCCTCCTCGCCGAGCGGCTCGCCGTGGGCCGCCGCGGTGTCCTGCTTGTGCGGCGATCCGTAGCCGATGTGGCTGTCGACGATGATCAGCGTCGGACGATCGTCGGTCGCCTTGAAGGTCGCGAAGGCGCGATTGATCAGCGCCAGGTCGTTGGCATCCCCCACCCTTACGACGTTCCAGCCGTAGCCCATGAACCGCGCCGCCACGTCGTCGTCGTAGGTGAGGTCCGTATGACCGTCGATCGAGATGTGGTTGTTGTCGTAGATCCAGCAGAGATTGTCGAGACGCTGATGGCCCGCGATCGAGGCGGCCTCGTGCGAGACACCCTCCATGAGGTCGCCGTCGCCGCAGATCACATAGGTGTCGAAGTCGAAGAGCCGGAACCCGGAGCGGTTGAAGTGCGCGGCCTGCCATTTCGAGGCGATCGCCATACCGACCGACGTCGCGACGCCCTGGCCGAGAGGACCCGTGGTGGCCTCCACGCCCGTCGTCCAGCGGTATTCGGGATGCCCGGCTGCCCTCGAGTCCAGTTGACGAAAGGACTTGATGTCGTCGAGCGAGATCGCCGGCGTCCCCTCGACCTCGTAGTCGGGGTCAACCGCGCGGACCCCGGTGAGATGAAGGAGGGCGTAGAGCAGCATCGACGCGTGGCCGGCCGACAGCACGAAACGGTCCCGGTTGGGCCAGATCGGCTCGGCCGGGTCGAACCTGAGGAAGCGCTGGAAGAGAACGTAGGCCACGGGCGCCAACGCCATGGGCGTTCCGGGATGGCCGGAATTCGCCTTCTGGATCGCGTCGATCGCAAGCGTTCGGATCGTGTTGATCGCCAGCTCGTCGATCTCGCCGAATCCATGCTCCTCAGAGGGCACGAACCCAGACTACTCAGCGACCTCCGGCTACTTGGGCTTGGGTTTCTTGCGCTTGACCTTGAACGCCTGCTCGGCGGGTGATGCGTCGAGTAGGCCGTCGGCGCTGATCGCACGGACGCGTAGGCGGTGCTTGCCGATTCGCAGACGCTTGAACGTGGCCGGGGAGACGCAGGGGCTGAAGCCAAGGTCATCGAGGGCGCACTCGAAGGTCGACCCTGAGCTCGGTGAGCTGAACGTGAACGTCGCCTTCGGCTTTGTGATCTTCGCCGCCGGTCCGGAGTCGATCTGCGTCTCGGGCGCAGCTGCCGGTGTCACCGGGTCCGGCGTTATGGGCGGGTCGGGCTCCGGCGTGTCCGGCGTGTCGGCCGGTGGCGGGCAGCCAGCCTGCGAACCGCTCTGACCCGTGCAGCCATCCTGCGTCTCGTCGCCAAAGCCGTCGGCGTCAGCATCGGGCTCGAATGTCGCTTGGAACAGGACGTTGATCACGCCCGACCCGATGGGCGGCTTGGTCTCGCCGTCAGGAAATGGCTGGGTCCACTGCCTGGACAGCGCTCCTGCGACGGGATCGGCGTACGCGTTGATCGAGATCGGGCCGCCGCCTGTGGTGGAGGCCTGGAGGGCGATCGTCTGGCCGGCGGTGATGGGCATTCGCTCGTAATAGGTGTGCACGCCCGCGGCCGACGGGGCCGGGTAGGTGTGACCGGTCGCGATGGCCGTCTGGCCGCCGATCACCCTGAGCGTGACGGCGTTGCCCGCAGCGCTCGGGGCGCCCGTCCTGATCGCCCACCTCGTGATCACCCCCGATGAAGGCGCCACTGTGCCGCCGGGAGCGGCGTGCCCCATCGGGAACGCTTCATTGGCGACGATGTACGTCGACACGTCTTGCCCCGCGCCGGGAGCCGCAGAAAGATTGCTGCCGATCGTCTGATTGGCGTGCGCGCTCGTAACGCAGCTGATCGACAGAAGTCCGCCGATAACTGCGGTTGCGCGCCGTAACCGCATGGTTCCTTATAACCCACGCATGTGGCAAAAGCAACAAGTTGGCCCGAACCGCGGCCGTGCTTTTATGTGGCCCTCCATGGGCTCTGAGCAGGATCAGGAGAAGCGGCTCGCGGCCGAAGCCGCGGCGCAATTCGTCGTCGACGGGATGCGTGTGGGCCTGGGAACCGGCTCCACCGTCGCCTACCTCCTCCCCGCTCTGGCCAAGCGCGGTCTCGACATCCGCTGCGTGGCGACATCCGTCGCGACCGAGGAGCAGGCCCGCGAACTCGGTCTTCGGGTCGAATCGTTTGACGCCCTGGACAGCCTCGATATCGCGATCGACGGCACCGACCAGATCGCGCCCGACGGTTGGCTGGTCAAGGGTGGCGGCGGGGCTCACACTCGCGAGAAGATCGTCGCCGCCGCCGCCGAACGCTTCGTCGTCATCGCCGACTCGTCGAAGACGGTTGATCGGATCGCAGCTCCGATCCCGCTCGAACTGCACCGCTTCGGCCTCGCGGCGACGCTGCGCGAGCTTGGAGACGTCGTCTTGAGGGAGGGCGCACCGCCGTCGCCCGACAACGGCGTTATCGCCGACTTCCTCGGAGAGGTGCCAGGGCCCGCCGGGCTCGCGAGCCGCCTCAGCGCAACCCCCGGCGTGATCGACCACGGCCTCTTTTCCCCTGCCCTCGTCTCCGACGTCCTCGTCGCGCGGGGTGACGAGGTCGAGCACACAGCGCACCCGATCTAGCCTGGGTGGACGCCGCGCGCTGGCGCGGTTAGTGTCGGCAGCATGCGCGGGATCCGAGTTCGGCTGACCTACGCGAACGTGGTCGCGACCCTGGCGCTCTTCCTTGCGCTCGGCGGCGGAGCCGTCTGGGCAGCCGGCGAGCTCGGGCGAAACGACGTGACCGCCAAGAACCTCGCCCCGAAATCCGTGGGCTCCTCCGAGCTCAAGACCAATGCCGCCAAGGGCCGTGACGTCGACGAGTCGAGCCTGAAGGCCGTGCCGCTCGCGAAGCGCACCGAATCGGCCGCGCGGGCGGACAGCTCGGCGCTTGCCGACACCGCGACCCACGCCGACAACGCGACCCACGCCGACAACGCAACTCGCGCCGACAGCGCCGCAAGCGCCGACACAGCGGGGGCCGTTGACGGGCTCGACGCTTCCAGTCTGGTTCGCATGGCGTCTGCGAACACGTCCAACGCGCTCCCCTCTTCGACCAACGGCACGATCCTGACCACGACGATCGAAGCGCCGGTGCCTGGCTATGTGACGATCATCGCCAGCGCCGACTACATCTACGGCGGCGGGACCGATCAGGTCGAGTGCGTGCTGCAGATCGATGAGACTACGGTCGCGAACTCTCGCCGCATTCTCAACCTCTCGGGCGCTGCCGATGTCGACAACGAGTGCGCGACGAACGCGACGCGTCCGGTCGCCGTTGGATCCCACAAGATCGATCTCGAAGCCGCTCAGATCAATGACAGTGATGTCGGCCCGGCTGAGCTGAGCGTGATCTTCGCCCCCTTCGGGGCGACCGGCTCCCAGCCCTAGGGCGCATGTCCGGGCGACGCGGCCGCTTCGTCGCATACGGCGAACGCGTGTGCAGCCGCAACTCGCCCGGCGGGTATCGACCCGTCGCCGTCGAGCAGCCTTGCCAGCGGCTCGGCCTTGTCAGCGCCGGCGACGAGCCAGAGGATCTGGCGAGCTGCGGCAAGTGCCGGGTAGGTCAGCGTCATCCGGCGCCGGCCCTGATAAGGATGCGCCGTCAGTGCCACAGCGCGGTCGGTTATGTCCAAAACCGGATCGCCCGCGACGAGCGAGGCCGTGTGACCGTCTGGGCCGAGGCCAAGATGGACCAGGTCGAGCTGCGGCGGCAGCTCGGCGGCGTAGGTCGCACACGCCCGCTCGAGGTCCTCGCCGTTGACCGGCATCGGGCGTAGCCGGCCGAGGGCGGGTGCGGGGGCGCTGCGAACGAGCTCGGTCAGGTTGCGCTCCGGGTCGCCTTCGGGCGCAATCCGCTCGTCGACCTGGAAGACCTCGGTGTGATCCCAGTCGATCGGGAAGTCGGCCAGCAGCTCGACCATCCGCCACGGGGCCCTGCCGCCGCTGAGCGCGAGCGAGAACGAACCACGTTCATCGACCGCCTCCTTCGCAGCGGCGGCGATCACCCCAGCGGCGCGTCGCGCGCAGGCCTCCGCATCGGTCAGAACCTCGACCTCCATCAGCGCGGCCCTACTTCTTCTCGTCGTGGCCGCCGAATTGCTTGCGCATCGCCGACAACGCCTTGTCGGCGAAGTCGTCGAGATCGCGCGACGCAAACCGTGAGTACAGAGCCGAGCTGAGAACCGGCGCGGGCACGCCCTCCTCGATCGCCGCGATCGAGGTCCACCGGCCCTCGCCGGAGTCCGATACGCGGCCCTCGAAATCTGCAAGCGTCGGCGACTGCTTCAGAGCGGCTGCCGTGAGGTCCAGCAGCCACGACCCGATCACGCTGCCGCGGCGCCAGACCTCGGCGACCTCGGCGACGTCGATCTCGTACTCGTAAAACCGGGGGTCCGTCAGCGGCGCCGTCTCGGCGTCGGCCTCGCGCTTGTGCAGCCCGGCGTCGGCGTTGTGGAGAATGTTGAGTCCCTCCGCGTAAGCGGCCATGACGCCGTACTCGATGCCGTTGTGGACCATTTTCACGAAGTGCCCGGCGCCGGTCGGACCGCAGTGCAGGTAGCCCTGCTCTGACGCCGTGGGCTCGCCGTCGCGGCCGGGAGTGCGGTCGGCTGCCTCGATCCCTGGGGCGAGCGTCGCGAAGATCGGCTCAAGCCGGGCGAATGCGTCGTCCGGGCCGCCGATCATCAGGCAGTACCCGCGCTCGAGCCCAAAGACGCCACCGGACGTTCCGCAGTCGAGGTAATCGATCCCTCGCTCGCCCAGCTCCTCGGCCCTGCGGATGTCATCTCGGTAGTAGGAGTTGCCCCCGTCGATGATCGCGTCGCCACCCTCGAGCTTCGACCCGAGTTCGACAACGGTCTTCTCGGTGACTTCACCCGCGGGGACCATCACCCACGCTGAACGCGGCGTTGCGAGCTTGGCGACGAAGTCGTCGAGCGACTCGGCGGCGGTCGCTCCCTCATCGGCCAGCTCCCTGGCGGCGTCGTGATTGACGTCATAGACGACGCAGTCGTGCCCGTCGCGCATGAGACGGCGCACGATGTTCGCGCCCATCCGCCCTAATCCGATCATCCCCAGCTGCACCGGCCTGATACTAAGGCGGCATGAAAGAAGCCGACACGATGGTGATCTTCGGGATCACCGGCGACCTCGCCCGCAAGATGACCTTTCGGGCCCTCTACCGGCTCGAGCAGCGTGGGGAGCTGCACTGCCAGCGGATCATCGGCGTCGCGCGCAACAAGTGGGACGAGGCCGAACTCGAGGGTCATGCCCGCGAGGCGATCACCGCCAGCGTCGAGAATCCTGACGAGGACGCGATCAATCGCCTCGAGGCGAGACTTGACTATCTCCAGGGCGAGTTCGACCAGGACGACCTTTACGAGGCGCTGCGCAAGGAGATGGGCGAGTTCGAGCAGGCGGTCTTCTATCTGGAGATCCCGCCCTCCCTCTTTTCCCTCGTTGTCGAGCACCTGCACAAGGCCGGCCTCACCGAGAGGGCTCGTGTCGTCTTCGAAAAGCCATTCGGGCACGACCGAGAGTCGGCAAACCAGCTCAACGATCAGCTCACCCAATGGCTCAGCGAGGAGCAGATCCTGAGGATCGATCACTTCCTCGGCAAGGAGCCGGTGATGGACATCCTCTACCTGCGCTTTGCGAACGTTCTCTTCGAGCCCCTGTGGAACCGCCAGTTCATCGACTGCGTGCAGATCACGATGGCCGAGGATTTCGGCGTCGAGGATCGCGGCAGTTTCTACGATCCGGTTGGCGCGCTGAGAGACGTTGTTCAGAACCACCTGCTGCAGGTCCTAGCGCTGGTGGCGATGGAGCCGCCGTCGGGCGGTCCCGCCGATCCCGACCCGGTACGTGACCGCAAGACCGACCTCTTTCGGTCGATGCCTCACGCGTCGTGCAGCCACTACGTTCGCGGGCAGTACGACGGCTATCGCGAGATCGATGGAGTCGCGACGGACTCAGAGACCGAGACGTTCGTCGCCGTTCGACTCGAGGTAGACAGCTGGCGCTGGGCGGGCGTACCGTTCTTCATCCGCGCCGGCAAGGGCATGCCGGTCGAAGCGACCGAGGTGAGGGTGATCTTCAAGAGTCCACCGCGCCTGGGGATCGGCGGACGGATGGTGCCCGACCCGGACGAGCTCGTTTTGCGGATCAAGCCCGAGCCTGGGGCCGAGCTCTGCCTGATGTCGAAGAAGGGCGGCGCCGACGAGCTTCAGCGCGTGCATCTCGATCTGCTCTTCGGTGACCAGGCGGGTGAACAGCCCGACGCGTACGAACGGCTGCTCGACGACGCCCTGCGCGGCGACCCTGCCCTGTTTCCTGACATGCACGCCATTGACGAGACCTGGCGGATCGTGCAGCCGCTGATCGACGACCCCTGCCCGCTGGAGACCTACCCGAGGGGAACCTGGGGACCCGAAGCCGCGAGCGACCTGGTCAAGGCCCATGGAGGCTGGCGCGAGCCCTGGCTAGGTGAATAGCAAGGAGGCGCCGATGGCACCACCGAGGTCTCCCAGCTCGGCGACCTTGATGTCGGGCGGACGCGAATCGACGAAGAGGTGCTTTTGCATGTGCTTTGCCAGCCGCTCGGCTCCTGCCTCGCCAAAGCGAGTCCCGAGGCCGCCGCCGAAGATGATCGCTTCGACGTCGAGCAAGTTCACGGCCGAGGCAACCCCGGCGCCGAGCGCCTTGTAGGCGCGGTCCATCAGCTTCTCGGCGAGCTCGTCGTCGCGATCGAGAGCTCGTTCCCAGATCCCGCTGGTCAACCGTTCGCGACCGTGCTCTTCCATCAGGTCGAACAGCTTCGTTTTGGCGCCGCCCTCGAGCTCGCGCCTCGCCTCGGCCTCCATCGCCCCACGACCCGCGTAGGCCTCCATGCAGCCCTTGCGTCCGCAAGGACAACGAGCACCGCCGCGCTCGACGACCACGTGGCCGATCTCGCCGGCGGCGCCGCGACCAAGCCAGCGCTTGCCGTCCAGGATCAGGCCGCCACCGACACCCGTGCCCCAGAAGACCCCGAGGATCGTCTGATATGGCCGGCCGGCACCGAGCTCGAACTCGGCGTTGGTTGCCACATCGACGTCGTTTCCGACACGCACTTTCGCGCCAAGCGCGTCGGCGAGTGCCTCGCCGAGCCCAAACGTCCCCTCCCACCCCGGCAGGTTGCCCGCGCCTGACACGACTCCGGTCTCCTCATTGGTATCGCCGGGGCATCCGACACCGACACCTGCGAGCGCCGAGATCTTGATCCCCGCCGACTCCGCAGCCTCGGTGAGCGCGGCGGCCATCGCGTCGGCGACGTCCTGCGGTCCACCCTCGGTCGGCGTTGGGTGGCGAGCCTGGCCGCTGACCTCACCGGCGGCGTCGACTATCGCGGCCTGGATCTTGGTCCCGCCAAGATCGATACCGCCGCGAAGCGCGTCGTTGACTGCCATCCAACGAGTTTATGCAGCCATCCGACACCGATCAGAGGTGGGCGAACAGCTCACCCGAGTGGGCAATGATCGCGGCGGCAATCGTCAGCAGTACCGAGGGCACCAGGACCAGCGCGACCACGAGCTGGATCTTCGGGGCGGCGCGCGCCGCCTGGTCTTCGATGCGGCGGCGGGCATCGCGGCGCAGTGACGTTGCCTGGAGGTGAAGCTGGTCGGCGAGCGGCGACCCGTACGTACGCGAGCGCTCCAGCGTCGCCGCCAGCGCACCGATCTCTGGGGCGCCGATGCGCTCACGCAGCCGCCTGATCGCAACCGCAACGGGCTCCCCCGCCTCGATCTCGGCGACCGCGTGTGCAAGCTCGACCGAAAGCGGCCCGCTCGACTCGTTCGCGATCTCGCCCAGACCCGTGAATGGATCGCGGCCTGCAGCAGCGCCAACGGCAAGCGTGTCGAGCGCATCCGGCAACGCGGTGACCATCCGCGTACGACGGCGGCGCGTTGCGCGCTCGAGCATGGCATCGGGTGTGACAAACCCCGCGGCCACCATCGCGACGGCCACGACCGCGCCAAAGCGACCAGGCAGGACGGGCACCGCGAGCGCAGCGATGAGCCCGCCGGCGCCGGCGCCTCCAAGCTTTGCGGCCACGACGGCGCGGGGATCAAGGCGAGCTCCCAGACCGCTGCGCTCGATCCTCTGCGGCAGTCGCAGACGCTCAGCGGCGTCTGCGAGCGACCCGGTCCCCCCTGAGACGCGGGCCAGCGTGCCTCGCGCCCGCGCGCCGAGGCGTTCGGAGAGACTTCCGAGCAACTCCCAGCACGCGGCGAAGACGGCAAGCACCGAGGCTGCTGCAAGCGCTCCCGTCACCAGGCCTCGATGCGGCAGAGCCGCCGGATGGCCGCAAAGCCCGCGACCTGTAAGAACACCGCTACGCCAAGGAGCGCCGCCGCCGCCGGATCGGCGATCAGGCCGCCGACGAAGCCGTGATCGAGGAGCTCGGCGAGCAGCGCCGCGGCCGCCGGCATCGCCACGACAAGCAGGCCGGTGAATCGGGCCTGGGCGGTCGCTGAGCGCGCGTCGGCCTCGGTGCGATCTCGATCGGCCGACGCGGCCGCGAAGCGGCGCAGCAGGACCGCGAGATCACCGCCCGCAAGACGCTGGGAGAGCACGGCCGCGGCGAAGGCGTCGACGCGTGGCGAATCGACCCGCCGCCGGAGCTCAGAGAGAGCCTCGCGCGTTGGCGTCCCAAGGCTGAGCTCGGCGCGCAGCCGCGCCATCTCCCGGGCGGGTGGTCCGCTGAGCGACCCGGGCGCCGCGGCAAGGGCTGCGCGGGCGGAGCGCCCCGCCGCCAAGGCGTCCGCAACGGCCACCGCAACATCGGCAAGCCCACGATCGACGGCCGTGCGGTACGCCGCGCGCCGGCGCCCGACCGCCCAGCTCGCGAGGGCGGGGCCGGCGGCGGCGGCCAGCGGTGCGGGCCCAGATCCGACGATCGCAAAAGCAGCGATGGTGGCGACGAATGCGGCGATCACCGCCAGCCGCGTGCGCTCGGCCTCGGTCGGCATCCGCCCCTCGCGTCCCGCACGCCGCAGCGGCTCGAAGGCAACGGCGAGCCAACGCGCACCACCCGGCGCCAGTGTGACCAGCTCGCGCACTGCCACCGCTGCCATCCCGCCGGCCAGCGCACCGAGAACAACGGCGACCGTCTGCTGAGCGGTCACCGTCGCCAGACCTCGCGAATGCCAATACCGCTGGCGAGGCTGCTCACCTCACCGACCTCCTCCACACGGCGGCGTCCGTCGCTCTCGCGCGCCATGTGAACGACGAGGTCAACCCCGCGGGCGACCTGCTCGCGGATCGCGTCGTGCGGAAGGCCCACCCCCGCCATCAGAGCGAGTGTCTCGACCCTCCGCAGTGCGTCGGCCGGTGAGTTCGCGTGAACCGTCGACAGCGCGCCGTCGTGGCCGGTGTTGAGCGCGGTGAGCAAATCGAGCGCCTCGGCGCCGCGGACCTCGCCAATCACGATCCGATCCGGGCGCATCCGCAACGCGTTGCGCAGCAGGTCGCGGATCGTGACTGCCCCACGCCCCTCGACCGAGGCGGGCCGGCTTTCGAGGCGAACCACGTGTGGTCGGCGCAACCGCAGCTCAGCCGCATCCTCGATCGTCACAACCCGCTCCTCCTCTCCAATCCAGGCCGAGAGCGCGTTCAGCAGGGTCGTCTTGCCGGAGCCGGTCCCGCCGCTCACCAGCACGCTGCGACGCTTGCTCACAGCCGCTGCGAGCAGGTCGCGAAGATCAGCGGTCAGCGTGCCGTTGGCGACCAGCTCTTCCGGCCCGGGACGCGCGGCGGCGAAGCGACGCACTGAGAGTGCCGGTCCGTCCACTGCAAGCGGAGGCAGCACGACGTTGATGCGCGAGCCATCGGCGAGCCGGGCGTCCGCCATCGGGTGGAGTTCGTCGACCCGCCTGCCGGCGGGGGCGAGAATCCGCTCGATCGCGTCGCGCAAAGCCTGCTCGGAGGCGAAGTGAACGTCAGTGCGCTCGATACGGCCGCGACGCTCGACGTAAACGCAGTCGTGGCCGTTGACCATCACCTCCTCGACCTCCTCGTCGGCAAGCAGCTCCTCGAGCGGTCCAAGCCCGACGGTGTCGCGGAGAATCAGGCCCGCGATATGTTCGCGGCGAGCAGTCGACAGCGCTGCGGCAGCCTCGTCGACGAGCTCACGAACAGCGTCGGGCAGATCAGCGGCGAGCGCGCCCGCGGCCGCGTCGGAGCGACGTCGCTCGACCAGGCGCAGACGCAGCTCGGCCGCTAGCGCCCGGGTGTGCTGTTCGTTGGTGGCGATAACTGAGGGAGGCCTATGAGCCGCCCGGTTCGCCCCCCAAGCTCAAGAACTGAGCTGGAACCCCTCACCCTTGCGCGTCACCTTTCCGCCGTCGCTCAGCCGGCGCGCGATCGGATAAAGCTGCTGCGGCGCAACGCCCATCGTCTTGGCGATCTCGCTGATCTTGGCGCCGGGAGCGCTCTCGACCTGGGCGAGGAACTCGCTCTCACGCTGCCCGCGCCGGGCGCGCTTGCCGCCGGAGCGCCGACGCCTGGCCCCCGCGCCCGACCCTGGCTTCGGGCCTCGCCGTCCCGGCTTCGAGTGACCAAGGCTGCGTAGCGCTTGCTCGAGCTGAGTCCGCTCCGCGTCGAGCTCTGAGATGCGCGCTTGGAGCAATTCTTTTGCTTGTTGTACTGCGTCAGTTGCCATCAATACCCCTTAATCGTGAAGAGTTCAATACGAAGTTCACTCTAGGTTACGGTCACAGTTACGGTCTATGTAACCTGAGTAACTTCATGGCCAGTGCGGACTCATCGGCCGTGGCCGATGAGCCGCACCTCGCGGGCAAAGCTCTGAGCGTGGATGAGGCGCAGAGCCTGCGGCCGGGTCAGCGCAAGCGTCGCGATCGAGAGTTCCGTGACGCCGTCCGGCTGGGGTGACATCGCAGCGATGTCGTCGCCCATAGGGCCCAGCGAGAGCAGCTGCACGCCGCGGGCAGCGACGTATGTACGAGCGCGGCCGCCTGTGGTGGGCTCATCGGTGACGACGACATCGACGCGGTGGCGAGGCTCGCCGACGATCGGTCCCGCTGCGGAGACGGTGATCTCGACGGGCTGATGTCCCTTTTCGACCGCGTGATCCTGCGAGGCCGTCGGCTCACGCGTCGCAAGCAGCTGGGATTCCACGAGATAGGCCCCCGCGGGAACCGCTACCGCCGGCCGGCGTCCAAGCGCCTGCGCCGGATTGGCCAGGGCATCCGAGGCGACGAACGCATCGGGGATCCGGCGTAGCTCGAGCGAGGACTCGATCCGCCTGTGATCGAGCTCTCGCCGGGCCGGCAGCGCCTCGGTGACCACCACCACCTCGCGCAGCGGGCCGACGGCCTGCGGACTGTCACCGGTGCCGCCCGCCGAAGCCGCGGCCAGCGCCGCGCAGAACGCAGCGGCCGCAACAAAGGCCGCGGCACGAACGCGGTGGCTCACCGCGCGATCGCGCTCGGGCCCGCTGCCAGTGGCAACTCGATGACGGCCTTGGCGCCGCCATCGTGCGCGCATGCGACGAAACGGCCGCCGTGGTCGGCGGCAACCTCGGCCACGATCCGCAAGCCCTGGCCCCGCCGCGCGTCGCGTGGCCGCGCGAGCGGCGCGACGGCGTTTCGTGCTGGCTGGCACCCGTCCGCGACCGCGATTCGAAGCCTGGCGCCGCGAACGCTGCCTTCCACATGGATCGTCCCGCCGCCGTGTTCGATGGCGTTGGCAATCAGATTGTCGAGCGCGCGGGCGACAGCGATTCGATCACACATAAGCCGGGAGCCGCTTGCGCGCCAGCAAAGGTCGATCTCCCGGCCCCGGTTTGCGGCGGGACCGCGCCAGCGGCGGACGGCGTCGGCTGCGAGGGCTCGTGCCTCGACAAGCTGCGGTCGGTTTCGCGAAGAGGCGGGATCGCCGTTGACACGGCGGTCGAGCTCACCCAGCGCATCGAGGGCAAGGCCGAGATGGTCGCGACTGCCCGCATCGGGCTGCGGCCACGAGAGGGTCAGCGCCTGAAGCGGCCGCCGCAGCTCGTGCAGCGAGCGGTTGAGCAATTCGCGCCGTCGACGCCGGCGACCGCGCTCCGACACGACGATGGTCGCCAGGGTGAGCGCGAGCGGCCAGGCCACGATCGGACTCATCGCAAAGGCCTCCAGCATCAATCGGCCTCGGGGGCGTCGATCAGCCGGTAGCCGACGCCCCAGCAATTGACGACGTAGCGGCCGGCATCGGGATCAAGCTTGCGCCGTAGTCGGCTGGCGTGCGAGTCGAGCGTGCGGGTCCGGCCCATTGCCCGGAATCCCCAGACGTCGCGCAGGAGCTCATCCTTGGTGAAGACCCGCGTCGGATCGGTCGCGAGAGCGCGCAGGAGGCTGAACTCCTTATTGGCGAGCTCGACGATGCGATCTCCGACGCGAACCTCCCGCCTTGCCGCGTCGACGAAGATGTCGCCAACACGCAGCGGCCCTCCTCGGCGTCCCGCGCGCCTGCGGATCACCGCGCTCATGCGGGCGGTGATCTCCGGGATATAGAAGGGCTTGACCATGTAGTCGTCCGCACCACAGTCCAGACCGCGAACGCGATCGGCGTCGCTCGAGCGACCGCTGAGGACGATCACAGCGAGGTCGGGGTCGAACCGCCCGCACGCGCTGTCGGTGTCGCGGATCTCCCGCAGAATGTCGAGGCCGTGCGCGTCGGGCAGATTGAGATCGAGCAACAAAAGATCGGGCGCCTTGTAGCTGCACAGGCGCAGGGCGTCCGCCGCGGTCGGCGCTGGGAGCGCCCGGTACCGCTCAGCCTCGAGGTGATCGCACAGCAGCTCGAGCGTCGGTAGGTCGTCCTCGCAGACGACGACGGTTGCGACCCGATCGTTGCGGGGCAGCATCAGCGCCACCGGCCGTTCGACGGGAGCTCGAGGACGGCGTCGGCGGAGGGCTCGCTGACGATCCGGTTCGGGGGAACCGCCACGCGGCGTGAGATCGGATGGCCGAAGCCATCGAGGAACGCGAGATCGACGGGGAAGCGCATCCCGAAGGTGTGGACGCTGCGACAGCGCGGGATCAACAGGCCCTCCCCCGCCCGCCCGGGCCGTAACAGGGCCAGCCCGAGCAGGCGGGAGAGGAGGGTGGCCGCCACCGGAACCCGATGAGAAGCGACCTCCGCGGTGGGGAGCCGGCGGAAGCGATACGGGCGGGCGGTGGGGGTCACGCGCCGTACAAGCCCAACCCCGCTTTCGCCGCCCCCCTTTTGGAGCTTGCTACCGGGCCTTGCCAGCTACAACTAACTGCCCCATGCATACGGATGTCGCACTGCTGACGGTTCTCGCAACCGTCGTCGCTCTGCTCATCCTCTCCAGCTGGATCCGTGTGCCGTATCCGATCTTGATGGTGATCGGGGGCCTGGGTCTCGCGCTGATTCCGGATGTGCCCAATGTCGAGCTCGAGCCGGAGCTCGTACTGCTCGTCCTCCTCCCCCCGCTGCTGTACGCGGCCGCATTCTTCACGCCGCTGCGGGAACTGAAACGCGCGATACGCCCGGTCTCATTCCTCGCGATCGGCCTGGTGTTGGCGACGATGGTCGTCGTCGCCCTCGTCGCCCACGTGGCGCTCGACTTCGGCTGGGCCGAGGCGTTCGTGCTCGGCGCGATCGTCTCCCCCACCGACCCGGTGGCCGCGACGTCGATTGCGCGCCGGCTGGGCGTGCCGTCGCGAACCGTGACGATCATCGAGGGCGAGAGCCTGATCAACGACGGCACCGCGCTCGTGGCGTACAAGTTTGCGGTGGCCGCGGTGGTCACGGGCAGCTTCAGCGCGCTTGAAGCAGGCGGGGAGTTCCTCGTTTCGGTCGCCGGTGGCATCGCCATCGGGATCGCCATCGGCGCTGTCATCGCCTGGATCCGCGCGCGATTGGACAACCCGCCCGTCGAGATCACGATCGCGCTCTTCTCCGCCTACTTCGCGTACCTCCCGGCTGAGGCGATGGGTGTCTCAGGTGTGCTCGCCGCAGTCACGGTCGGCATCTACATGGGAAGGCTGACCTCACGGCTAACGACGCCGACCACGCGAATCCAGAACCTTGCCGTCTGGGAGATCGTCACCTTCCTGCTCAACTCGGCCCTGTTCATCCTGGTCGGCCTGCAGCTGCCGACGGTGATCGAGGGGATCGACACGCTCGGTTCCTGGGAGCTGGCGCGCGACGGCGCGCTGATCGCGGCGACGGTGATGATCGTCCGAATCGCGTGGATCTTCCCGCTCACGTATCTGTCGCGACTCGTCTTCGGCGATCGCGACGCACGGCCGGGCTGGCGCAACACGCTGATCGTCGCCTGGACCGGTATGCGGGGCGCGGTCTCGCTTGCCGCAGCGCTGGCGATCCCGCTGACGATCGACGGCGGTACCGCGTTCCCCAACCGCGATCTGATCCTTTACCTGACCTTCTCGGTGATTGTGGCCACCCTGCTTTTGCAGGGGCTGACGCTGCCGCTGCTCATCAGGTGGCTCGGGGTCGACGACTACGACGAGACGCTCGAGCGGGAGGAGAACATCGCGAGGCTGGCCGCGACCGAGACCGCTCTGGCCCGGCTGGAGGAGTTGCGCCAGGAGGAGTGGGTGCTCGACGACACCGTCGAGCGGATCAGCGGTACCTACCGCTATCGCCAGCGTCGATTCACCGCACGGGTACCGGGCGGGGACTTCGATGGCGGCGTCGGTGGCGACGGCATCGACTACGAAACGCGGTCTGAGGCCTATCAGCGCCTTGTGCGCGCCATCCTCGACGCCCAGCGAGAAACGCTGATCGAGCTGCGCGACCGTGGCGAGATCAACGACGACGTCATGCGGCGCATCGAACGCGAGCTGGACCTCGAGGACGCCCGGCTCGAGATTTGAGCGACCGGCCGTATTCGACCTCCGGGGTGCAAACCCTCTTTCAGGTCGGTGACCTCTTCAACGCCGGTTGGACCCGTCCGCTTAGATGCACGCACCGGGAGCGCCCCTCTCCCGCTGGGTCAACTCGACAGGGGCCGGAGAGCACGGAGAAAGTGGAGAAGGCAACTCGCAGAGGGAACTATGAGTCCGGCTCGGACTACGTACTCGAGTACGGAGAGCTGCGCTTCTCGTTCAATGAACAGGACTTCGGTCAGCGCGTCGAGCAGGCCGCGGTCAAGCTCGACTTCGTCGACGGTGGTCTTGGCGGGGATGAGCTCCATGACCTCCTCGAACTCGCCGTCAACGGCGAGATCCGCGAGCCCACGTCCTCGCTCGGCGAGCACATAAACGAGCACTGGGCCGAGCTTGTCGGCCCGGCCAACCGCAGCCTCGTCCACTGGATTCGCCGCCTCGTGTTCCGCGGCGCCTGGCTCGATCAGCGAGTCAAGGAGGGCGAGCTGGACGTCGTCTTCGACGACGACACCCACACCTTCGGCTACGTCCAGCCCGATCGCGACTCCGAGCCGATCGAGCTCAGCCGCGAGCCCTCCTGGGCGTCTCTGGCCTACCGGCCATAGACGCTCGTTAGCTCAAAGCGAAGCCAGCAACTCAGCGTTGCTGCTCGTGCCCTCCACGCGCTCGCGCAGCAGATCGGCAGCTTCCTTGGGATCGAGATCGGACAACAGTGAGCGCAGCTTGCGGGCGGCCTCGAGCTCGGCCGGTTCCCGGATCTGATCCTCGTTGGCCACGCGGCAGCCGGGCACGCTGATCGCCGGCGTGATGCCGACCGAGGCGAGCTCGGGATCGAGCACGATCGACGAGCTCTCTGTCGTCAGCACCGCGCGCTCGGTCTCGCCCTCGTCGCGCCCATCCTCGAGCACGGTGGCGACCACCGTCAGCGATCCGCCGCCGGAGAGGTTGCGGCCGGAGCCGAACACGCGCTTGACCTCGGCAACGTCGCCGGCAGCAACGGTCAGCCGAGAAAGCGAGTCGCAAAGCAGCACGGCATCGAGGCCCGACTCCGCAAGCCGGCGCGAGCGCTCGAGTGCGAGCTCGGCTGTCCGAACCTGCTCGGCGGGCGCAAGATCGCCGGTTGCGATCGCAAACTCGGCGGTGGGTACTGCCTCGCGCCAAGCCGTCGCCTCCTCCGGGCGCTCGTCGAGCAGCAGCACGATCACGCGAGTGGTGTCGCCATCTGCAGCCGCAGCGCGCGCGATCGATCGCAGAAGTGTCGTTCGCCCGGAGCCGGCGGCCGCGCGCACGAGCACCCGCTGGCCATAGGCAAGCGGGGCAAGCAGGTCGGCCGCTCGCGTGAGAGTGTCACCGGACACGGCATCGAGGCCGATGCGGCGCTCGGGCTGGACCGGCGCCAGCGCTTCGAAGTCGGGGCGCCCCTCTTCGACGTGGGGCTCCTCGCCGTTGACGCTGTCGACGTGTACGAGCGCGCGATGGCGTTCGCCGCGGCGCGGCTCACGCGCAGGGCCTGAGATCTCATCACCGGGGCGGAGATTGCAGCGGCGAACCTGCGCTGCGGAGATGTACACGTCGCCGTCGCTCTGCGTGAGTCCGCCGAGGCGAAGGAACCCGTAACGCTGGCGCGTTACCTCCAGCACGCCCCGGACGTCGTCGGTCACCGTCGGATCGCCGCGTTCATCGCCCTCCTCGGCGCCGCCTGCGCCGAGCTCGACGGCGCTGTCGTCGGAGTCGTCGAGCACCGTCGCGGTGATGACCAGCTCATCCGTGTCGGCCTCACCCGTCTTGGCATCGTCACCGGAGTCCTCGGGCGGCAGGGTCTCGCGCTCACGGGGCTGACCTGACCGCACGCGTGCGCGACCTCGACCGCGCGAGCGCAGACGCCTCCGGGGCGCCCGCTCGCCGGAGTCCGTGGGCGAGTCGGCACCGCCGCCCGCCTCGAGAGCCTCGATCAGCTCGGGGCGACGCATCAGCCGGTAGCCGGAGATCCCAGCCGACGCCGCGCGCTCGTGGAGGTCGGCCAGGTGCATCTCACTCAGTTCTGAAGCCATTGCGCTGACGATAACGAAGCGGATCGTGCGTCTAGGCGTCCGCGGCGGGGTCGATTCCCTCGGCGGCCGCGTCGGTGACCCACTGGTCAGCCTCCGTCGCGACTCTCTTCGTGTCCCAGCCGAGCTCCGACCCGAGCGTCTCGGCGACCGCGCGCACCGACTGCGCATCGCGCAACTGCGGCGCGGCCACCAACCCCAACCGCGTGCGGCGCAGGAGCACGTCGGCAACCGACCGGGCCTGCTCCAACCGGGCGGCGATCAGGACCTCGGCGAGCAGGTCGGGCTGGCCCTCGACAATCGGGGCGGCGAGCTCCGGGCGCTCGCCGATGACTCGCATCACGTTGCGCGTGGCGTGGCCATAGCGAAAGCCGAGCAGCTTGGCGTATCCCGGGGGCAGGTCCGACTCGGCGACGCCCTCTGGGGGCGCGAGGTCACCCTCCACGGCAGCCATGCCCAACGGCAGGTCGTCGGTGCGGCAGGGTGCCACCCGCGCATCGCGTTCGACCAGGCGGTCGACGACATGCTTGGCCATGCGCCGCCAGGTCGTCAACTTGCCACCGGTGATCGTGAGCATCCCGGACGAGGTCTCATAGAGCTCTGCCTTGCGCGAGATGTCGACCGATTTGCGCGGGTCCCCGGTCGAGATCAGCGGGCGGACCCCCGCGTAGGCGCCGGTCAACCGTCCCCGATTCAGATCCGTTCCGAAGAACGCGTTGATGGCGTCGAGGAGGTAGTCGATGTCGTCGCTGCCGGGCTTCACATGGGCGATGTCGCCCTGGTAGTCGTTGTCCGTGGTGCCGATCAACGTGCGCCCGTACCAGGGCAGGGCAAAGATCGTGCGGTCGGCACCGGCGGGGACGACGCAGGCCGCGTTCAGCGGCAGGTCCTCCATCGCCACCGTCACATGCGTCCCGCGGCTCGGCGCGATGCGCGGGACCTCGGCCTCGTCGTGGATCTCCTCGGGACGAATCTGGTCGGCCCAGACGCCGGTCGCGTTGATGACGTTGTCGGCCTCGACTTCGAACCGCTCGCCGCTCACCCCATCGATGCATGCGACGCCCGCGGCACGCCCATTTTCGTCAAGCAGCCCCGTGACCTCCGCCCCGTTGACGCTGACGGCTCCGTAGCGCTCTGCCTCGCCGAGCACGGTCAAGACCAGGCGAACATCGTCCGTCTGACAGTCATAGAAAAGGTAGGCCTCGCGCGGATCACGATCCGCCAGCGCGGGGATCAGCTCGACAACCTCCGCGCCTCCGATCGTGCGGTGGCGGTTCGGAGCCCAGTAATCCTGGCCGGTGGCTCGCTCGGCGCGCTCCCGGCGTGACATGCCGACGCGGGTCGTCGCCATGACGTCGTACATGTTCAGGCCGATCCCGATCAACCGGTTGCGCTTGTCGTCGCCAAGGCTCGGGACCAAAAACGGCGTCGGGTAGACAAGATGGGGCGCAAGCTGAACCATCAGCTGGCGCTCGAGCAGGGCCTCTCGCACCAGCCCGAGGTCGAAGTTCTGCAGGTAGCGAAGTCCGCCGTGCACCATCTTCGAGGAGCGGCTGGAGGTGCCTATCGCATAGTCGTCGCGCTCCACCAGCGCCACCGAGTAGCCGCGCGATGCAGCGTCGAGAGCGACCCCGGCGCCGGTGATCCCACCCCCGACGACCACCACGTCGAAACGCTCCGAGGTGACCGCCTTCAGTGCATCTTCGCGGCTGAGCATCAGATCAGTCCAGGTAGGTGACGACGGCCTCAACGGGCTCCCGTTGAGGCGCGGGCTTCTCCTGTACGGGGTGACCCAGATACAGCAGCGCAATGAAGTGCTCGCTTGATGCGAGCCCAACCGCCGTCCGTCCCTGGGGTGTCCGCAGGACCTCCGGCGTTCGCCAGTAGCCGACAAGGCCGCGCGCGTGGGCGGCAAGCAGCACGATGTACGCGGCCACCGCCGTCGCGAGCTTGTCCTCCTCGTCGGCAATCTCATCACCGCTGACCGAGCATGAGCAGACGACCAGGGTCGGCGCGCGGTCGAGCTTGACCGCCGCCTCCGGCCCGGCAGCCGCCTTCAGGCGCTCGAGCGCACCCGGGCCGATGACTCGAAAGCGCCACGGGTTGGTCAGGTGGTGGTTGGGCGCCCAGCGCGCGAGTTCGAAGAGCTCGTTGAGCACGTCGGGATCGACCCGCCCCGGCCCATAGGCCTTGTGGGTCCTCCTGCCGCGAACCGCGTCGTCGACGCGCATCGGTCTAGCCGACGTCGAGGATCTCGAGCTGCTTCGCGCCGCGGGCCGTCTCGAGCTCGACCTTGTCGCCCTTGGTCCCGCCGAGAAGCGCCTGGCCGACGGGGCTCTCCGCGGAGAGCTTGCCGGCCGCGACGTCGGCCTCCAGCGGATGCACAATCGTCACCTCGCTGACCTTGTCAGCCGCGGTGTCGCGGTAACTGACCTTCGAGCCGACCGCGATCGATCCGTCGCCGGAGCCAGCCGACTCCGTGACCGTCGCCGTCGCGAGATGGTGCTCGAGCACCCGAATGCGAGCCTCGTTGTGACCCTGCTCGTCACGCGCGGCGTGGTACTCAGCGTTCTCCTTGAGGTCGCCGAACTCACGCGCGACCTTGATCGCGGCGACGATCTCGGGGCGGCGAACCTCCGTGCGGTTTTTGAGCTCCGCCTCTGCCTCCGCCTTGCCCTCGGGGCTGATCTCGTTCTCTGGCATCGGTCGAGGGTAACGAGGTCACCGCAGACGGCGGCGATACCAGGCGAGGCCGCCGCCCACCGTGGCCGCAAGCGCGGTGGCGCCCACGATCAGCCAGATGACGGTCGAATCCTCGTCGCTGGAGGGCGCCGGCGCGGACAGGGTGTGCTGCGCCGGCGTGACCTCGGTCACCGGCTCCTGCGCGGCTGGCACCGCCGGTGCGGAGATCGAATCGGCACGGTCGTTTGCCCCGGGGGCCTGCCGATCTGCGGCGTTCGCCGAGCGGCCGGGGCGATCGTCGTTGCCGCGGCCTCGGTCGGGCGACCCGCCGACGCCACCACTTCGCTGCGGCTGGGAAGGGTCCGACTCCAACGCAGTCTCGGCCGAGGGTCCGGAGGCCTGCTGCTCGGAGCGCGGCGACGACGAGCGCTGCGCGCGCGGGACGCTCGCCAACGGAAACGCCTTGCGCTCGGTGGCCAGCAGTACCTGCGCGGTCACCCAGATCGGTGTTTGGTCGCTTGACGCCGAGTACGCGTAATGGCCGTCGGGCTCGCGCAGGCTGGCGAGGTAGCGCAGGGCGGACTCGATCGCATCAGCGCCAGCGCCCGCAGCGACCAGCCCCTGAACCGCCCAGGCCGTCGACTGGGCGTTGACGATGCCGCTCGACCCGAGCGCCCACCCGCCGTTGCGCTGCTGGGAGCGCTGCAGCCAACGCGCGCCGCCCTCGACCGCTTTGCCGCCGACCCCCGCCGCGACCAGCCCCTGAAGCGCCGCGCCGCTCGAATCCGCCTCCGACGGCGCCCGGGGCTGGATCCCCCAGCCGCCGTCGGCGTTCTGAGCATCGCGAAGCCAGCCGGCCGAGCGCTTCAGGGATGCCTCGCGAGCGCCCGCGGCACGCATCGCCAGCGCGTAGAAGGCCGTGAGGTTGACCTGGCCGTCCACCGAGCCATCGCCATCGCGCTTTGCGCGGAGGTTGGCGACGAGATCCTCGCCGGCGAACGCTCGGGGATTGATCCCCGCCGCGGTCAGCGCAAGGATCGAGCGCTCGAGATCGCCGACCGATCGCAGCCGGCCGACCTGCGAGCGCAGATACGAGACCGGCGTCTCACCTCCAGTGCGTAGGTCGAGAGGGTTGGTCTGCACGGCCTCCAGTCCGAGCATGACCCAGCCCGTCATGGCCGGGCTCGACTGCTGCCCGGGTGTCGCGGCGTATCCGCCGTCGGAGCCCTGCGCGTCGCGAAGCCAGGAGGCTGAGCCGGAACCGGCAACGGCGTGCTCGGGGTGCGCGAAGCCCAGCGCGCCGACCGCCATGGCGACGACCATCGCAAGGGTCACGGCCTCCGTCGCGGGCCAGCTGAACTCCAGCCGCGTGCGGAAGCGCGAGATCATCCGCACCAGCGCAGGGCCTGCCGCCAGCGCAATCGCGAAGTTGCCGGCGGCATGGGCGAAGTTGAACGGAAGGGCGCGAGCGGAGAGCTCGAGGTAGCGGTCCAGTGACTGCTCGCCGCCATACGTGACCATCGTCGAGAAGTCGAGCAGCGCGCCGTAGAGGAGGCCGGCTGCGGCACACGCAAGCGCCAAGCCGATGCGGCTGACGCGCCTGCGGCTGACAACGGCGAGCAGTGCACCGGCGAGGCCGATCATTCCCCACCCCGCCATCTGCCACGCGGTCCACGGACCCTGCCCGAGCCAGATGTTCGAGATCGGCGCCGCGAGTGCACCGACGGCAAAGCCGGGCGCAGCCCCGAGAGCCAGGCCGGTGATCACGACGACGTCGGTTGTCGCAACGACGTTCGGAATCGGCGCGAGCACGATGCGTCCGGCCACCGCGAGCGCCGCCAGCGACGCGACGAGCGCGATCAGGCGCGCGGTCGGATGTGAGCGCTCGTACCAGACGAACCCGCCGACGAGAACGAGCGCGAGTCCGACGAACACCACCGCCTGCCAGCTCATGAGCTCAGCAGGTCCGCACCCTGCTCGGGGGTGACAGCACCAGCGGTCCCGAGGATCCGGGCGACCTCGGTCGCGAAGTACCAGCCACCGGCGAGGATCTCGTCGACGGCGCCATCCGCGATCACGACGCCGTCGCCCAGCAGGACGACCCGAGTTGCCATCCGCGCGGCGAACTCGACGTCGTGGGTGGCAACGACGACCGCCGCGCCGGCGGTTGCCAGGCCCTCGAGCCACGCGCACAGCTCGCCCTTGCGAGCGCCGTCCATCCCGCGGGTCGGTTCGTCGAGGCAGATCAGGCCTGGGACGCTCCCGTTGTCGCGTCCGGCCATCACCACCGCCAGGGCGAGCCGCTCGCGCTCGCCACCGGATAGGTCGCGTGGATCTGCGTCGACGGCATGCTCGAGGCCAACGGTGCTCAGCGCCCGAAGACCCGCCTCGCCGGGCAGCTCGTCGCCGATTCGCTCGCGAACCAGCAGGTCGCCAGCGCTCTGCGGCAGCAGCGCGCACCCGCGTGGAGCCGTGATCGAGCCGCGCACCGCCGCGACCAACCCGGCGGCGGCTCGCAGCAGTGTGCTCTTGCCGGCTCCGTTTCGCCCCATGAGAGCGACCCGCTCGCCGGGCCCAACCGAGAGATCGACCTCACGCAGGACGTCTGCCATGGCCAGCCCGGAATCGAGCTCGACCCAGAGGTCGCGAACGGCGAGCGCGCCGTCGTTTCGCGCCGTGGCGCGGGCGCGCGCCGGCGGCGGCGCGGCTGGCAAAACCCTGCGCCGCGCCTCGATTCCCCTGGCGACCAGCGTGCGCCGCGCCTGCTTGGCGGAGATCGGCGCCGGCTCGATGCCGGCGAGCCCGAACAGGGTCACACCCGGCGGTGCGAGTGCCGGGTCGGCGTCACCAATCCACTCACAGAATGCCTGGGGCGAACCGTCGAACGCGATCGCGCCGCGCTCAAACGTGAGCACGCGATCGGCGGCGGCAAGGCAGCGGTCGAGCCGATGCTCGGCGAGCACCACCGCCATCCCCCACTCCTCGTTGAGCCGGCGCAAGAGCGCGATCAGCTCCTCCCCGGCGACCGGGTCGAGCTGCGACGTCGGCTCGTCGAGAAGCACCACGCGCGGTCGCAACACCAGGGCCGCCGCAAGGGCGACGCGCTGCAACTCGCCCCCCGAAAGGGTTTCCACCGGCCGCTCGGTCAGATCTGCGATCCCGAGCGCAAGCGTCACCTCCTCGATCGCGCGCGCCGACGCTGTCGCCGGCTCGCCGCGCAGCTCGAGCGCGAGTTCGAGCTCACCCCGCACGGTTGCCGACACAACCTGCGTCTCCGGATCCTGACCGACCAGCCCCACGAGACCACCGAGCTGCGCGGGCCCGGCCTCGCGGACGTCGAGCCCGCAGACCGAGAGCCAGCCGCTCACATCACCACCGTGGTAATGCGGAATCAGGCCGCAAAGCGCTCGCAGAAGACTCGACTTGCCGGACCCGGAGCGGCCGGCGAGCACGACGAACTCGCCCTCGTTCAGCTCGAGATCGACACCGGCCAACGCCGGTGCTACCGCCCCCGGATAGCGGTAACCGAAGCCGCGCATCTCGACGAGCGGCTCAGCCATTGGGCCTTCGGCGGCTGCGTAGGCGCAGTCCGGCGTAGGGAGCTGCGGCGACAAGCGGCAGCAAAAGCGCGAGTGCCACGGTCAACAGCCCCGCGTCCATCTCAATCGTCGGATAGGGCTCGAAGTCGCCGGCACCCCCCAGCCGCGCGCCGATCCCGGCTACCAGGATCGCGATGCCCGCGATTGCAAAGCGACGACTGTGGCGCGAGCTGCGTGGGCGAGATCCACGGCGCGGGACGCCACGTGCGTAGCCGCGCAGCTCGAGCGTCGCGGCCACATCGACGGCGCGGTCGAGCGACCCGGCGAGCAGCCTCCGCGCGAGGTCGACGCGTCCGACCGGGGCGGCACCGGGGCCTCGCAGTGCGGCGGCCTCGCGAAGGCGCGCCTGGTCGGATGCCGCGAGCGGGACGAGCCGAGTGATCAGCGTCGCCGTCAGTGCCGAGTGCGGGGCCAGCGGCCGGATCAGACGCATCATCCGGTCGGGGTCCACGCAGGCCGAGAGCACAGCGAACGCCGCGAAGACCACCGTGATCCGCAGAGCCAGCACCGCTCCCTCGACCAGGGCCTCAGCGCTGATGTCGATCTGGCCGAGGACCGGAAGGTCGAAGCCGCGGATCAAGATCGTGTCGCCGCGCTGAGAGGCGATCACGTTGATTGCGACGACGAACGCACCGAGGACCAGCCCCCAGCGGCCGGCGAGCCGCAGCGCCGGACCAACGTCAGCCAGCAGTCCGGCGACCACGACCGCCACGCCAACGCCAGCGAGCACGATCGGGTTCGAGTAGGCAAAGGCGAGCGTGATCACCGAGCCCAGGTAGAGGCCGGCGGCAACGGCGGAGGCGTTGGACAGCGGCAGCGGGCTCGGGCTGTAGGCGAGCGGCGATCTCATCCGCGCGGCACCGCCACCGACTCCGCCCCGTTCACGGCAAGGGCGTAATGGTCACGAAGCGTCTCCTCGTCAAGCAGCTCGACCGCTGCGCGCACCGCTGCCGGATCGGTGCCGGTAGCGACCCAGGTCGGCGGATCCTCGCCATTGCGAACGGCGGCCACGAGTCCACCGCCCTCGGCGACCGCAAACGCCGGGCCCCCGCTTTGATCAAGCGCAACGAGCCGCCAGCCCCCGCGGCTGCGCTCGAACCGAGCAAAGACGCCGCTGGTGGCCGGCCCGTCCTCGATCTGAGCCGCGGCGCGGTCGCGCCTCACCTGATCCCAGGTACCGACAAGCAGACGCGGTCCGCCCGCGGCTTCGCCGACGTCGGTCGCGACTGATTCTGCGCCGCTTCGTTCGAGCTCTTCGCGGGCCAGCCCACAGACAGCGGCCGCGTCGAGACAGACCAGGCCCACCGGCTTCGCCTCACTTCCGGCGGACGCCTGCGCAAACGGCTCGGGCCAGGATCCAACGACCGCGGGTGCACGCATCGCGTTGGTCCAGTCGCGGTAGTCCCACCAGATGCGATCGCCGGCGCGCACGCCAACCTCGGCCGAGCCGGTCGGCGACTCGATGCCGTTGACGAAGAAGAACCAATCACGCTGACGCCCACCCTCCCCGCTGCGCTCGAGCCCGTTGATCGACTGCACGAACCCGCCGCCGTAGCGGGTGGTGATCTCAGCCTCGCGGTCGAGCAGGCGGAGCACGGTCTCCGAGCCCGAGGGGTCGGTCACCGTGCCGCCGCCGAGGGGGATCGACCCGTAATCGCGGGTGATCGTGAGCTTGGCGGTCCCTTCGCTTGGCTCCCCCGCGCCGAGCCCGCAGCCCGCAGTCGCGCTGGCGACAACGAGGGCCGCCAGCGCAAGTGCGATACGGCTACGGGGCACGAGCTACCGCCTGACCTTCTCGCAGCTCCCCTTGATGACCAGGCCGTCGCCAGCCGTCGCGCGCTTGATCCTCACAACGTCGCGACCGGCACCGCAGTTGACGGTGTCGGCACCGCCCTTGCGGACGTCGATCCTGTCATCGCCCCCGCGGGAGCGAATCTCGTCGCGCCCTGAGGTGCCCTTGATCCGGTCGCCCTTCGGGCTGCCGACGATGCGCTTTCCACGCTGTCTCGGGCAGGAGTTGGATTCCGGTCCGACGCAGGTTTCGAGTACCTCCGATGGGATGTCGGTGCCGCGTGTGGCCGCCAGCTGAACCACTCCGACCTCGTCGGCGACGAGCGTCGCGCTGCCGTCCGCGCCGGTGGTTGCCGCGTCATCGGCACCGCTGACGGTGACGCCGCTAGCGGGAGTGCCCGCGCACGTCGTCTCGAACGTGTCCTGGTCGGTCACACACTTGTGCTCAAGAACCGTCACGTCGAACGGTGTCCCCGCCTTCACGCCCGCGGGAGCGCGAAGCTCGAGCTCGGCGGGATTCGGGCTGGGAAACGCGTCGGGCGCGAGGTAGAAGAGGACCTCGTCGCGCCGCCTGAGCTCAACCTGATCAGCGCCGAGCGACGACTCCTCGTGGTTGATCTTGAAGTACCAAAAGCTCGAGCCGCTGCTGGCCTCCTCGCCGCCGATACCGCAGATGCCGAGCCCGAACCCGAACTGGTCGGTCAGCGCAAGCGGGCCAACCCTGCGATCGGTACGCGCCGCGCTGGCGAGCAGGCTGAGTGCGTTCGGCCTCTCGTAGGTGAACTCGGCTCCCGAACCGCCGGGGGGGCCGAAGCAGTCGGCCTTGGGGGTCGTCGGCACCGTGATGTCGTCGGGCACGTAGTAGGTCGTGCCGGGATCGAGCACCGTGTCCGGGGTCAGGACCCGCAGCTTGGCGGGGACGGTCGCCGCGTCGGCCGAGGCCGGAATGAGCGCCAGCGAAACAAGCACGCAAAGCGCGAACGGGATACGTGTGGTCATGAGAGCCACCCTTCCTTCGAGGGATCGTTTGGCAGGCCGGTGGCAGGTCTCCTGGCTTACGGGCCGGTCAATCGCGCCTTCCCGAGACGCCTTTGCGTCTCAGTGGCCGACTTGCGTCATGCGATGCCGTGTTGCCCGTTCACAGTGGCGGGACCGCGCCGGTTTCTCACCGGACTTCCCTTGAACCACGGGCCGTATGTCGGGAGGCAGTCTAGGTGAGGCTGCCCGGAGAACGCTAGTTCGAGCGCTCCTCAACCTTGGTGCGAAGCTGCTCGACCACCTCGGGCATCGCCTGCTTCATCCGCGACAGCTCCCAGTGCTCGATCTTGATCAGGCGCACCGGCGAGGTCGCGACCACGGTCGCCGACCGTGCCTGCTTTTCGAGCAGACCCTGCTCGCCGAAGAAGTCGCCACTCCCGAGCTCGGCGACCGTCTCGCCCTCGCGCTCGACCTTAACCGTGCCGTCTTCGATGATGTAGAAGTCGTTCGAGTACCCGCCCTCGCGGATGATCGTCTTGCCCTCGGCCGCGGATTCCAGCGTCGCGAAGGTGGCGACCTTCGAGAGCTTTTCGTCGGCTACGTCGGCGAAAAGCGGGGTGTTCTTCAGCGAGCTTGCGTCCACGGGTCTCCTCCGCTCGGGTTCTTCGCGAGGAACCTAACTGATCGACTCGGATGCCGCGACACTAAACATCCAGCGCCTCAACGGCGGCGCGATCGGCTACGCCTCCAGGCCCTCGCTCACGAACCGTTGCGAGGAAGAGCTCGATCGTCTCGACCACTCGGGCGGTGCGAACGGTCGGAACGATCGTCGAAGGCGTGCTCGGCGCCCGCCAACTCCGCGTAGAGCACCGGGCTGTCCGTCGCCTCGCGCAGGCGCTCGACGAACGTGCGCGCGTCGGACACCGGCACCAGCGTGTCGCTGTCGCCGTGCAGCACCAGAAACGGCGGCGCGTCGGCGTGCGTCCGCCACGTCGGCGATGCCTCGCGAAAGCGCTCCGGCTCGTCGGCGTATGTGGCCTTGAACACGTAGCGGCTCGAGCACCGCGGACCGCAGCTCCGGCGTAATAGACGCTGGCGGCGTCGGTGAGGTCGTAAACGCCGTAGAACGGCACCGCCGCCGCGACCGAGGTGTCGGCGTCCTCGAAGCCCGGCTGGTACGCGGGGTCGTCTGCGGTGAGCGCGGCGAGCGCCGTGAGGTGGCCGCCTGCCGAGCCGCCGGTGATGGCGATGAAGTCGCGGTCGACCCCGTACTCCTCAGCGTGCTCGCGAACCCAGGCGATCGCGCGCTTGACGTCGACGATGTGCTCGGGGAAGGTCGCGCCCGCGGACTCAGCCGGTAGTCGACGTTGAAGCCCGACCCAGCCGTTGGCGGCGAGATGGTTGAGCAGCGGGATCCCCTGCTCGATGCGGCTGCCGACGATCCACCCGCCGCCGTGCACCTGGATCACGGCGGGACGTGGCCGCGACGTGTCGGCCCGCGGCAGATACACGTCGAGCAGGAGGCCGGTGGCCTTCCACGCGAGCGAACTCACCGCCCGCTCGCGCCGAACGCCGCGCGGCCAGAGCATCAGCGGCGGGAAGAGCACGTTGCTGAGCGGAAATCGGTCCGTCCTTCCCGGCGCTCGGTCTCGAGCTCGGCAAGAGCGTCGCGCATCGTCGCCGCGGTCCGCAGCGTCTGCACGGCAGAAGCGCGCGAGCATGATCTCGGTCCGCGAACAGCAGCGTGACCGCGACCAGGCCGATCGTCGACCCGAGCGCGCCGAGCAAGGATGAAGCACGGAGATAACGATCGCCACGAAGACGCCCAAAGGCCCACGGGAACTCGCGCACGGCCGATCGGGCGATCCAGCGCCACAGCCGGACGTGCAGTCGCAGCGGCATGCGCAGCGTCACCGCCTTGCGCACCAACCCGAGCATCGTCTACGCGGGGTGCCCGGCTTCGATTGCGTGGGTGGCCGCGGCGACGAAGAGCTCGCGAGCGCGGCGCAGGCCCGGACTGTCACCGCGGTCGAGCCGTTCGAGCGACATCCCCTCGAGCCCGGCGATGATGAAGATCGCGATCGCGTCCAGTTCGTCGGCCGCGATCTCGGCGTCGAGGCCCCGCAGGACCTCTCGCAGAATCGCCCGGTGGCCCTCCTTCATCTCGAGCATGATCCCGCCGACCTCGCGGTCGACCACGGCATGCGAGGAGAGGTCGAAGTAAACCCTCTGAAGACCCGGATCGCGGTCCATCACCGCCCAGAGCGAGTCGGTCATCGCCATCACCAGCGCCCCCGCCGTGCGAGCGCCGTCCACCTCGGCCAGAATCTCCTTGGTCAGTGTTTCGGAGACCCGCCGGGCGACAGCCGCGACCAGGCCCTGCTTCGAGCCGTAGTAGTAGGAGATCATCGCCTTGTTCTGACCCGAGGCCGCGGCGACCTTCGCGGTGGTCAGTCCGATGTACCCCTCGCTGCGCAGAACCTCATAGCCCGCGTTGAGGATCCGCTCCGGCGCGTCCGATGGCGGTCGGCCAGGCCGGCGCGACGCCTGTTCGCGCCCCGCCTCGGCCGTGCCCCCGCTCAAGCTGGGGCCCCGGCGACCGCCGGCTCCATGCCCATGGCGGCGAGCTTCTTCGAAAGCGACTTCATCGCGTACTCGAACATCTCGGAGGAGTGGTAGCCAAACGGGGTGTCGAAGTTGTAACGATCCTCGACCCACCCGGGCGAGAACGCGAGCACCGCGGTCGGGATCGTCGACGACAGCGTCTCCTGGATCAGGTCCCGGTAATGAACGTCGGTGTTGATCGCGTCGTTGAGGAAGCGGATCCCGAAGCCGACGTGGCGCGACTCATCGCGGTTGACGTGAGTGAACCCGTCACGGAAGCCCGGCAGCCGGTCGGCTTCCTTGAGGTAGCGAAGGATGAATCGGGCGCCGGTGAGCGCGAGCGTCCCCTCGATGACGATCATGTAAATCGTTATGCCGCGGACGAGGGCGTCCATGTCCGAGGGGTCCTTGCGCAGGGTCTCGGCAGCGTCGTGGAGGATCCCGTCGAAGAGCTCCAGGTACTCGTTGTGCATCTTCGGCCGCTCGGCGGCGAGATTCTCGGCGATCGTCGTCGTCCCCGAGGCGAGCACCTCGCGGTAGAAGCGGTCGAAGAAGACGCAGTGGCGCGCCTCATCCGCGATCTGCGATGCGAGAAAGATCCGCTGGTCGTCAGTGGGAACGGCGATGGCGAACGGCAGAAGTTCGGTCGTCACACGCTCCTCGCCGATGAAAAACGACGAGAGGATCCAGTTGAAGTACTGGCGCTGCTCGGCCGTCCAGATGTCCGAGGCCCATTCCTCTGCGTCGGCGGTGAAGTCAAAGCTCTCCGAGCTCCAGCCCTGGTTCTCCCAGCGCGAGATCAGCTTCCGGTACGACGGTGCGGCCGCCACGACCTTGTCGAGCTGGGACATGACCTTGTCGATGTCGCCGTCGAGCAGGACGTCGAGTGCGCTGAGCTCGTCCGAGCCCCCCTCGGTCCGCGTTTCCATCGTTGCCATGAGTCCTCCGGTCGGTTCGCAGCTGAGCAGATCTGCGACCAATTCTTATCCAACCGGTTGATAAATGTCAAATCGAGGCCCGAGCCGGGCTCGCGGCGCGGTGTTAGGCGAACTCGAGCAACTCGGAGCGATCGACCGACGTCAGCTCGAACAGCCGTCGCGGCTGTTCGTTGAGGTTGAGAATCCCCAGCCGTCGCGAGCTCTCGCCAGCGTGGCGGGCGCCCTCGATGATCACCCGTAAACCCGTCGAGTCAATGAACGCGCAATCTTGGAAGTTGACCCAGATCTCACTGTCTGCGTTCGCGTCAAAGGCAGCGAAGATCGCCTCGCGCAATTTCTGCGCGTTTGAAAGATCGAGTTCCCCCTCGATCGAGATCTCGATGGCGCCATCGTCGCGCCGCCTCTCGCTCAACTCCACGGCGCCGAGACTACTGGTTGCGTTGCAACGCGTTGCAAGGGCGGCCCCCCGTGCGTGGGGGGCGGCCAGAGTGGGTACGGGCGTCTCAATGCAGAGCCTCGCGAGTCGTCTCGAACTGGAGCTCCCAGCCGTTCCTGACAGCGTGCCCGTCGCACGACATGCGACCGCGCGTCTGGCGTCCGAAGTCGGCGCCAACGATCTCGACGTAAAGATCGCCGTCAGCGAGGCGGTCGGCAACGTCGTCGTGCATGCCTATCGCGACGGCCGTCACGGAACGATCGAGATCACGGCTTCGCTCGAGGACGGCAAGCTGGTGATCACGATCTCCGACCAGGGTGTGGGAATGTCGCCGCATCCCGACTCCCCCGGCCTGGGCTTCGGGCTGCCGTTGATCGGCCATGTCGTCGACGACCTTCACGTCGAGGCGGGCCCAGAGGGCACCTGCATGATCATGGAGTTCGCGCTCAGCGAACTCGACTACTGAGGCCGAACGTCGCTGAAGGCCGCCTATAGGACTAACTCCGCGACGTTCGGCGCAGGTGGTTCGGGCGCGCTTTCCAGGGTCCTGTCAGCACCGCTACGGGGATTCGAACCCCGGTTTCCGGACTGAGAATCCGGCGTCCTAGTCCCCTAGACGATAGCGGCAGGAGGGCCGAGTCTAGCGAGGCCCCGCGCGCGTTTGCGCGTGGGTTTCCCTCGAATCGGCGCCCCTGACGTGGGGGCAGAAACCGTGCGGGCTGTGCGCTCGGGGCTCCATAGCCGGGCTCACCCTCCCCGAGAATGGGTACATTATCCAGAGGCCCAAACCGCGCGAGAGGAGAGCGTTTTTGAACTCGCAACGTGCCGCTTCGGTGAGCGTCGCTGACATCGTCGCCGGGCTCTCCCCTGCAATCAGCTCGGTTCGTATCGTGTATTCCGACCTGCACGGGATCCAGCGAGGCAAGGACATCCCCGTCGCCGAGCTGGTGCGCTTCGCCGACAGCGGGCTCGGCTTCTGCCAGGCGGTGATGGGCACCGATCTGCGCCACACCCCCGTGGTCGGCGGCGAGGAGGGTTATCCGGACATGGTCGCGCGGCCCGACCTCACGACCCTGGTGGAGCTGCCATGGGAGCCCGACGTCGCATGCTGTCTGGCGGACCTCGAGCGCGAGGAGGAGCCGGAGCCGACCGACCAGCGCGCGCTCGTGCGGCGTGCTGAGGCCGCGCTCGCCGAACTCGGCTTCACCGCCAAGATCGGGCCGGAGCTCGAGTTCTTCCTGCTCGAGCGCGACGACAACGGCAACTGGACCCGCCATGTCGACAACCTCAGCATGGTCTACACCGTCGGCCCGCTGGCGGACCCGCAGGGGGTCATGCGGGGAATGCTGGAGGCGGTCGCAGCCCTGGGTCTCGGCGCGATCGCTGCGAACCACGAGTACATGAACAGCCAGTACGAGATCAACCTGCGCGAGGCGGGACCGCTCGCCGCTGCCGACAACGCGTTTCGGTTCAAGGCAGCGGTCAAGGACTACGCCGCGCATCGCGGCCTTCTGGCGACGTTCATGGGCAAGCCGTTCAACGACCAGGGTGGATCGGGGCTGCACATGCACGTCTCGCTCGAGCGCGACGGCACAAACTGCATGGACGACGCCGGTGGCGGCGACGGCCTCTCAGACGATCTGCGCCACTTCGTCGCCGGTGTCCTCGAGCACGCACCCGCGCTGATGGCGCTGCTCAACCCGACGATCAACGCCTACCGGCGAATCCTGCCCGACAGTCTCGCCCCCACCCACGTGAACTGGGGCCTCAACAACCGCACGACGTTCGTGCGGATTCCTCCTGAGCGCGGCTCCGCCTGTCGCCTCGAGATCAGGGTTGGCGACGGCGCCGCGAATCCCTACCTCGTCACGGCCGCGATCCTCTTCGCCGGCCTGGACGGCTGCAAGCGCGAGCTCGAGCCGCCGCAACCGCTCGAGGGCGACACGTACACGCTGCCCGATGAAGAGGCGGGGCCCCCGCTGCCTCTCGCACTCGGCGACGCCCTTGACGCACTCGAAGCCGACGCGACGATTCGCGACGCGATCGGGCCCGACATCGTCGACACCTTCCTCGCGATGAAGCGCTTCGAGATCGATCGCTACCGCCAGCATGTGTCGGACTGGGATCTCGCCGAGTACCTGCACCACCTCTGATGGCGACCGGGGTCGAGATGCCGGCGCTCGAGGATGTCGACCTCACCGACCACTCGCGCTTCGCCGAGCGGGTTCCCCACGAGATGTTCGCGGTGCTGCGCCGCGAGGACCCGGTGCACTGGCAGGAGGAGGCGGACGGTCGCGGCTTCTGGGCGATCACCCGCCACGCCGACATCACCGCCGTCGCCAAGGACTGGCGCACCTTCTCCTCCGAGCTCGGCGGCACCTCGCTGCAGGACCTCGAGCCCGAAGAGCTCGAAGCGCGCAAGTCGATGATCGACATGGACCCGCCGCCTCACAACGCTCTGCGCGCGATCGTCAACCGCGACTTCACCCCCCGCGCGGTCCGCGTCTTCACCGAGCGCATCCGCGAGCTCTTCGACGAGGTCCTCGACGAGGCCCTGGAGAAGGGCGAGGTCGAGTTCGTCGAGGACGTCGCGGCGAACCTGCCGATGCGTGTCTTCGCTGAGATGCTCGGCGCCCCCGAGGAGGACCACCGCCAGCTCGTCGACATCGGCGACCGGATGCTCGGTCAGGACGACCCCGAGTTCGCGATCGACCCCGAGGTGGCAAAGGCCAACAAGCATCTGCCGTTCTCGAACCCCGCCGCGCTCGAGATGTTCGAGTACGGGCGAAAGCTCGCCGACGAGCGCCGCGAGTGTCCGCGCGATGACATCGTCACAAAGCTGGTTGAGGCCGAGATCGACGGCTGCCCGCTGAGCCAGCACGAGTACGACGTCTACTTCCTGCTGCTCGCTGTCGCCGGCAACGAGACCACGCGCCACTCGATCTCCTCGGGCCTGCTGGCGTTGATCGAGAATCCGGATCAGCTCAAGCGCCTTCGTGACGACCCCTCACTCATGCCAAAGGCCGCAAACGAGATCCTGCGGTGGGCGACGCCGGTGCATCACTTCCGTCGCACCGCAACCGCTGACATCGAGTTCGGCGGCAAGCAGATCAAGGCCCACGACAAGCTGGCGACCTGGTACATCTCGGGCAACTTCGACGAGGAGGTTTTCGACGACCCCTACTCGTTCGACGTCGGTCGCGACCCGAACCCGCAGATGACGTTCGGTCCCGGTGGGCCCCACTTCTGCACGGGCGCCCACCTCGCCCGCCTCGAGATCGAGATCGTCTTCGAGGAGCTGCTGCGGCGCGTCGCCGGGTTCGAGCTCGCCGGCAAGCCCGAGCGCCTGCAGTCGAATTTCTTCAACGGCATCAAGCGGATGCCGATGCGGCTGCACGCCGCCTCGTGAGGCCGGAACTGACCGCGACTAGGCCGCGCAGGCCTCCTTCTTTGCCTTCTTCGCCTTCTTGACCTTCTTCTTGGCCTTCTTCAGGGCCTTCGGCTTGACGTTGTCGTTTTGCTTCAGCTTTTTGAGCTTCTTCTTTGCCTTCTCGAGCTTCTTCTCCGCCTTCGCGCAGGCTGCGGGATCAGGCACCGCGGCGGGGCCGGACACCTTGACGGGGACCGCCGACTCGCCGACGCTCGTGGTGCCGAGCTCGAAATGTGGATTGCTACCCCAGCAGTACTGTCCGCCACTGGCGGTCGCGCAGGCATGGCCGAAACCGGTAGCAATCGAGCTGACGCCGGTCAGTCCCTGGACCGCCACGGGTACGTTCGAGTTGGCGTCTGCCCCGTTGCCGAGCTGGCCGTTCGTCCCGACACCCCAGCAGAACCCACCTCCGTCCTTGACCGCACAGTTGCTCTGAACCTGGGAGGCCAGGTCCGTTACGCCGGAGCCCAGTCCGCTGACGGGCTGAGCGTCCTGATCGTGCGTCTCGGTGCTGCCGGAGCCGAGCGAGCCGTTGGCGTTGCTGCCGAAACAGTAGGCGGCCCCCGATGTGTTGGCCATGCAGGTCTGGTTGGTACCCGCCGAAATCGCCACCGCAGGGCCCGGCTGGCCTTCCATCGCGACCGGAATGTTGTAGTTCTGCGCAGTCGCGTCACGGCCGAGCGCACCTGATTGATTGGTGCCAAAGCACATGACCACGCCAGCCTGGATCGCGCATGTATGAGCTCTCCCGGTGGCGATGTCGGTGACACCGGAGCCCAGGCCGAGCGGGGTGACCGGGGTCAGCCGATCCTCGTCGGTGTCGTCGCCGAGCTTGCCGAAACCGCCGTTGCCCCAGCACCTCGCGGCACCGTTTTGCACCGCGCAGGCATGGTTCGTGCTGACCGAGACGTGGGTGGCCCCGCTCTCCAGTCCCGTCACCGCGACCGGCGTGGCGCTCGTAGCGTTTCCCGACGTACCGTTACCGAGCTGCCCCTCGTTGCCTTGGCCCCAGCAACGGACACCGCCGTTGATGACCGCGCAGCCGGTGGTGCCCGTCCCACCGCCGGTGAAGGAATAGTCGACGTCCGTGGCGCCGGCGCCGCCTCCAGCGACGGGCTGCGGAGTTGCCGTGTCGTCGATGAGGGCTCCGGTGCCGAGGGCTCCCATGCTGCTGTCGGCGCCCCAGCATGTCAGCGCTCCCGCGGTGATCCCGCAGCTCTGCGCCTCCCCGGCTGCCACCGTCGCGCCGTGCGCCGACCCGGTAAGTGCGAGGAACGAAAATGAGACGAGTAGCGGCGCGGCAGCACGAATCCTCATGGTGTGGTCTTTCCCCTCGTTAGTGGTGACCTCGCCGACCCTAAACGAAAACTCCAACCGCGCGAAATCACAGGCCCGTTCGCGGCGGCTTGACACGCCCGGGGTTATCGAAGAGGGTGGCCCGACGGTCGAGTGCGGCCACCGTGAGACAGCAGGAGGTTCAGGTGATGAGTCGTTCGAGCAAACCATCCCCGGCGATGGTGGTCGCGATGATTGCGCTCTGCCTCGGTCTCGGTGGCTCGGCGATCGCGGCGGGTGGGCTCAGCAAGTCAAACATCAAGAAGATCGCCAAAAAGCAGGCGCAGAAGCAGATCAACCAGCTCGCACCCGGGCTCAGCGTCGCCAACGCACAACACGCTGTGGGTGCTGACACCGCAACGAGCGCCCTCCGCGCCTGCCACAAGCGCCAGCGCGCCACCGACCACCGGCGGACCGGCCGCCTATGCATCGATCGCGGCCAACGGCGCGATCGATTCGGGAAGCCCTTCTCGCGGAATCACAGCCGCCAGCGTGACCAATCCCGTCACGGGGTTCTACTGCTTCGACCTGCCGTTCACACCGACCACGGCGGCGCTGGCCGGGGCGATCGAAGCCAACCTCGCCGACGACGGGATCCTCTCCTACAGCCTCAATCCTGCCGACTATCTGAACTGCCCGAGCTCCGCCGAGGCCGAGGTCGCAAACATCGACGCCAGCGACAACCTGCTTCAAAACGACGGCTTCAACGTTCAATTCGACGGCTAGCCGCTAGCTGCCAGCCGCAGGACGGTTGGCCGCCGCCGTGCGCGCGCCGAGCTCGCGGACCGTTTCGAGGACGAAGTCCACGTCCTCCGCGCGGGTGCGGAAGTTGACGAAGCAGACGCGCAGGCAGACCTGGCCATCGACCAGGGCCGGGGCGAGAAAGACGCGACCGTCCTCCTGGATCGCCGTCGCCAGCGCGGTGTTGTGGGCGTCGAGATCGTTCACGGCGCCGTCGACGTGGCGAAAGCAAACGGTCGAGAGCATCGGCTCGCAGAGCAGCTCGAACGCGTCGTCGGCTCGCACCGCCTCGGTGAGTTGACGCGCGAGCGCGAGGGTTGTCTCGATCCAGCCACGAAACGCAGCCGCCCCGTGTGTTCGAAACGCGAGCCACAGCTTCAGCGAACGCAGAGGCCGCGAGTATTCGAGCGTGCGCTCGACCGCGTTGCGCACGGAGTCGCCGCGGCGCATGTAGGACTCCTCGTGGCCGAACGCCGCCTCGAACGCACCGGCGTGACGGCAGAGAATGAGGCTGCAGCTCTTCTGCAGGCCGAGCCACTTGTGGGCGTCGAGGGTGACCGAGTCCGCGCGCTCGATCCCGGCGAACAGTGCCCCGGCGGTCTGGGTCGCGGCAGCTGGAAGGCCATAGGCACCATCGACGTGTAGCCAGACTCCGCGGCGCTCGCAGACTTCCGCAACCCCGGCGATCGGGTCGACGGCGCCGGTCAGCGTAGTACCGCCGTTGGCGACTACGGCAACTGGGATGACGCCTGCCTCGAGGTCAGCGGCAATCGCGGCATCGAGCGCGTCGACGCTGATGCGGCGTTGATCGTCCATCTCGATTCGCCGCACTGCGGCGGAACCGATGCCGATGGCTTCGACTGCGCGGACAATCGAGTGGTGGGCCTCCTCGGAGCAGTAGACCGCGCCGTCGCGCCCGGCAAAGCCATCCGTGCGACAACCTGGAAGCGCCCGCTCGCGGGCAACAAGCAGGCCCGTGAGGTTGGAGATCATCCCGCCGCTCGTGAACGCGCCCTCAGCGCATGGGTAGCCGACGAATTCGGCCGTCCACGCCACCGCCTGCGCCTCGACCAGATCCGCAGCCTTTGCGGTCACGGCGAGGTTGACGTCGTAGGTGGCCGCGAGCGCCTCCGCGAGGACACCGACCTCGAGTCCACTCGATCCGACGTATCCGAGATAGAGCGGGCGCGAGGGCGAGTTCGACTCGTCGAGCACCCGCGCCGCGTCTGCGAGCACCTCCGCCGGGTCGTTGGGCTCCTCGGGCAGGCGGAGGGCGAGTCGCTCCAGCAGGTCGGGCTCGAGCGCCGGCTCCTCGGGACGAGGGCGTTCAAACGACTCCCATGCGTCGGCGATCAGGCGCGAGAGCGCAGCGAGTACGGCATCGCGATCTGCAAGCGCCGAGTAGCCGGTCGCACGGGTGGGAGTGCCCTCCTTCACGGGCCCAACCGTACTCAGCTGAGACGAACCCGCAGTCCGCGGGGCGCCCGGAACTCCCAGCCAGAGAACTCAGGCTCGGCGGCGAGCTCGAGGCCCGGAAAGCGCCGAAGCAGCTCGCGAAGGACGATGCGCTCCTGTCCACGCGCGAAGGCGTGGCCGCTGCAGAAGTGGCGGCCGAAGCCGAACGTCGCGAGCCGCTGTCGCTCGCGATGGAGGTCATACGAATCTGGATCTGTGAAGCGCTCGCCATCGCGATTGGCGGAGGCGATCACGGCGGCGACGGGAGCATCGGCCGGCAATTCGACACCGCCGAGCTCGAGCGCCCTTGTTGTGCGGCGGCCCTGGGTGCCGATCGGCGCGATCCAACGCATCCCCTCATCGATCGCGGCCCCCAGCAGCCCGTCCACGTCCGCGCTGACCTGGGCGAGCGCATCGCGGTGCGTGAGCAGCGCGTAAAGAACCGAGCCGGCGCCGTGGCCAGGCTCCTGCATGCCGCCGAGGAGCATCACCTTGAGGCTTGGCAGGTACCTCTCCCGAGGACGGGGGTCACCGGGCTCACGTCCCGTCCAGATCATGTGTGAGATCGTCGAGTCGTCGGGCTCGTGCTCGAGCCGATCGAGGACGGGGCCAAGCCGCTCGTCAATCTCGGCGCACGCTTCGTCGCTTCGCGCCTGCTTGTCCGGGTCGCGCTCGAAGTTGGTCGCGCCGTCGGCGAGCGCCGCAAACCACTCGCGAAGAACGTCGGCGCCCAGTTCGCCAAGACCCAGAACAGCGCCGAGGCTGAGCACCGAAACGGGCTCGAACAACTCCTCCATGAGGTCGGCCTCGTCGCGCCCAGCGAGAGCGTCGAGGTGCTCAGCGACGATCGGCGCGACCAGCTCCTCGATGTACTCGTCGACAGCATGCGGGCGGTACTTCGGATCGATCGAGCTGCGCAGTTCCTTGTGTGGCGGCCCGTCGCAGGTGAGGATCGTCGGGCTGCCAAAGCTGCGATCGATCGGCGAGCCGGGCATGTCGGCCGCGAACAGCTCCGGATCCGACGCGACCGTCAACGCCGCATCCCACGTGGTGGCGAGCCACATGTCGACGGCCGGGACCCACGCTACCGGGGCCTCGGCTCGCAACCGGGCGTAGATGGGATACGGGTCGCGCTCGAGATCGGCGACGGTGATCTCGGACGCGAACCCGCTCATCACGACGCCCTTAGCCGGGGCGGCCGTCCTCCTCGCCCATCTCGCCGATTCGAGCGTAGACCTCTGGCCGCGACGATCTCAGCCACAGACCGACCAGAACGCCGATGATGGCGCCGCCGATCAGGATCGCCGGGAGGATCACCGAGCGGCTATCGCCCGGCGCGTCCGGCGAACCGGTGATCAGCGTGTTGAAGTTGCTCAGCACTAGGAAAAAGATGAACGTGAGAGCAACGCCTGCGATCCCCGGCGCGTACCGGGAGGTCCATGGCGTCTCGTCGTGCGGATTGCGGCTGAAGTAGCCGACAACCGCGAAGGACGCCAGCGCCAACAGCGCGATCACGCCGAGCGCACCGAGGTTGGTGAGCCAGGTGAACAGCTCCAACACTGGATCGCTGTCGGACTGCCAGAAGATGAAGACGATCACGGCCGCGATCAGCGTCTGGGTCAGCGAGCCGATGAAGGGTGCGCCGGCGCGGTTGACGCGGCTGAACATACGCGCCAGGACCCCCACCCGTCCGAGGGCAAAGAAGTAACGGGCGACCGCGTTGTGGAATGAGAGAGATGCCGCAAAGAGGCTGGTGCAGAACAGCAACGTGGCGATGTCGGCGATCGTCGTCGAGGTCTCGACGCTGAGGGTGATGAAGACGATCGACGTCGGGTCAGGGGCCGCACCATCGGGTGTCGTGAAGCCACCCGCAACGAGCTTCTCGGCGCTGATCACGGTGTCGGAGCCGACCGCGCTCGCGAGCATCCAGGCCGAGAACGCATAGAAGATTGAGGTGATCGCCAAGGCAATATAGGTCGCCTTGGCCACGGTACGCCGGGGGTCCTTGACCTCCTCGCCATAGATCGCGGCGGACTCGAAACCGACGAAGGCGGCCATCGTGAAGCACAGCGCAGCGCCGACACCGGTGCCGAAGGCGATCGACGGGTCGAACTGGTCGAGGACGATGCCCTGCGAGCTCGGGTTGCCCGCTACGACGAGATCGAAGAACAAGACGACGAGGATCTCCGCGGTGAGGAAGACCGCGAGGACCTTGGCGTTGAGATCCACCCGCAGCCAGCCGAGGATGCCGATGATCGCGATCGCGACGAAGACCCAGGAGTACCACTGCCACTCGAGACTCGTGTGGGTCGCCATGAAGCCGGCGAAGACGAAGCCGAAGAGGCCGAGGATGCCGATCTGCATCGAGTTGTAGGCGATCAGTGCAAGGAACGACGTTCCCACTCCGGCGACCTTTCCGATGCCCTTCGAGACGTACGCATAAAAGGCGCCGGCGTTGGTGATGTGATGGCTCATCGCGGCGTAGCCGCTGACAAAGAGCGCCAGGACCGCGCCGAGCACCAAGAAGAGCAGGGGCACACCGGCGTTGCCGGTGATGAGATACGTCGACGCGACACCGCCGGCGATAACGGTTAGCGGCGCCGACGCCGCGACGATGAAGAAGACCAGATCGGGAACGCCGAGTGCCGTCCTTCGAAGGTTCTCCCCCTCCGGGGCTTGCGCGCTCGCGGTCGTCGCTTCCATCTCGCTCCTCCTTGGGGTCAGCGAAAACTGCCGGATGTATACATTATGTAAGCCAACGGCGTCAACCTGACTCGCGCAGCCCCTGCTGAGCCTCTAGCTGTTGCACCTCAGCCTCGATCGACGCGGAGTCGAACTTGAAGTACGAACGCGGTGGCAGGATCCCCCATGCGTTCGATCCGTGGGGGTCGTCGGCGAAGAAGCGGGGCGCGTGATCTGGCTCGAGCTGCTCCATGTCGCAGAAGAGCTCGACGAACAGCTCCTCCTCGGGCATTCGGCAATAGGCGAAGAGGTTCTGGGCCATCGTGTGGCGGCCCGGCCCCCAGGCGATCGGCCTGCGGTGCTGAGCCAGGTGATCGAGAAAAACGCGCATCTCGCCCCAGTCGACAAGCTCGAACGCAATGTGATGGATGTGGGCATAGCCCTTGTCGAGGAAGGCGACAACGTGGTGGTCGCGGTCGGCGTGAAGCCAGACTGCGCCCTCGCCGATCCAGTCGCTGACGCCCAGGCCAAGGACTCGCTCATACCAGTCGGCCATACGCGGGGCGTCGGCGGTCAGATAGTTGACGTGCTGGAGCTTGCGCGGGTGAAATCCGGGCAGCTCGTCGGTAAAGCGCGCCACCGGCGGAAGCCGCTCGTCTGCGATCACCCGCTCGACGAGCACGATCCGGTTGCCGTCCGGGTCGGTCACCCGCAGCCCCCTCCCCCGCACGGGGACCTCGACCTCCTCGGCGCTCTCGCCCTCCGCCGCGATCCGCTCGGCCGCGTCAGCCAGGGAGACCCCGGAGCGAAGCTCGTAGGCCACGTGCTCGAGGCCCGGCTCGCCCTCGGCGCGCAACTCGAGGCAGAAGTCCTCGTAGGCGGTTCGCAACAGCACGGCGTCACCCCCGCCCTCAGCCGGGGTGAGGCAGTACAGGCGTGCCCAGCGGTCACGGGCCTCCTGCAGGTCGGCGACCCGCAGCGTCGCGTGGTGCAGTTGGAGGATCAAACGCTGCCCACCTCGCGCTCGGCCTCGTCCTCCGGCATCGCCAGCGCCACGTGCAGGGTCTGCGCGCTGACTTCCGGCGGGGCGCCGACGGGCTCCAGCTCGCGGTCGGACTCGACGATCGTGTTCTCGACACGCGCCACTCCCTCGACCTCCACCGCGACGACGTCGCCTGGCTCGACGGGCCGGGAGTTGGCCGGCGTGCCGGTGAGGATGATGTCTCCGGGCTCCAGCGTGATCAGCCGTGAGACATCGGCAACCTGGTAGGCGAACGAGAAAAGCAGATCGGTGCCACTGTGCCCCTCCTGCACCTGCTCGCCGTTGACGAAGGTGCGGACGGTGAGGTCGGTGGGATCAACGTCGGCGGCGTCGACCAGCTCGGGCCCGAGTGGGCAGAACCCGTCCTGGCCCTTGACCCGAAGCATCGATCCGCGGTCGATATGGCGAAAGTCGTGGACGCCGAAGTCGTTGGCCGCCGTGTAGCCGGCAACGTGATCGAGCGCGTCCGCCTCCGACACCCCGTACGCCCGCTTGCCGATCACCAGCGCGATCTCGCCTTCGTAGTTGAGGTAGCGACAGCCCCGTGGGCGCACTACCTCGGCACCGTCGCTGGAGATCGTGTTCAGCGGTTTGAGGAAATACGACGGGTACTCCGGCGGTGCGGCCATCTTGTATTCGACGCAGCGCGATCGGTAGCTGAGGTGCGTGGCGACGATCTTCGACGGTGAGGGCGTGAATTTGGTCATGCCGAAACTCTCGCAGTCCGAGCGGCCTCCACGAGGGCCTCATAGAGGCGGGCGCCGCCACCTTCGAGGTCCTCCTCTGGGTGCCAAAGGACGCCGACACAAAAGTCACGGTCACCGACCTCGGCCGCCTCGACGAGGCCGTCGCGCGCCCGGGCGGCCACTGCGAACCGATCGCCGAGCGGCTCGACGCCCTGGTGGTGGTGCGATCGCACCGTCGTCTTCTCGCCCAGGATCGCGGCAAGGCGAGTGCCGGCGCTGACCTCGACCTCGTGGCCCACAAACGTTCCCGGCTCGCCTCGGTGGATGCGCTCGGGGTCTTCTAGGTGCTGCTCGACGCCGCCGCCGAGCGCCACGTTTAGCAACTGCATCCCCCGACAGACACCGAGCGTCGGCAGATCGCGCTCCAACGCCTCGGCTGCGAACGCGAGCTCGATCCGATCGCGAACGGGATCGCCGGGCTCGTTCTCGGGGTGCGCCTCCTCGCCATATGTGGCGGCATCGAGGTCGCGGCCTCCGGCGAGAAGCAGCCCGTCGACGATGTCGAGCCCGAGGCCCGGAGCCTCGGCGTAACACTCCGCAAGCGGAAAGATCACGGGGGCGCCCCCCGCACCTGAAATCGCCTCGATGTAGTGGGTCCAGGCGAAGGCGAGGTCGACGTCGCTCCACGCTCCGAAGCTCGCCTCGCGGCGGTCGGCGACCAAGCCGATACGCGGGCGATCAGAGTGGTCTTGGCCAGCCACGTGAATAATGTATCCGACAATGGCGGAGCAGCAGCAGAGTGGATTCGAGGTCCAGAGCGTCGCCGATCAGGTCTACGCCGTTCTGCGCGAGCGAATCGCCGGTGGCGACATCGAACGCGGCTCGCGACTGCACCAGGAGGATCTCGCGAGCGAGTTCGGGGTCTCCCGCACCCCGGTTCGGGAGGCGCTTCGCCGGCTGGCCGCCGAAGGGCTCGTCGATCTCTTCGCCAATCGCGGCGCACGGGTCGCGACCGCGACCGACGCCCAGCTCCGCTCCAGCTATGAGACCCGCCTCGTGGTCGAACCCGGCGCCGCTCGAGTCGCCGCGGAGCGCAGGCTCGAGCGCGCAATCAACGGGATGCGCGCGGCGCTGCGCGACGAGGAGAAGGCCGGCCTCTCGTCGGCGAAGCACTTCAAGGCCAACCGCGACTTTCACCTCGCGATCGTCCACGGCACCGGCAACCCGCAGCTCGTGCAGTTCATGGAACACGTCTGGATCGGGCGCATCGGGGCGACCCTCTATGAGTCGCGGCTCGATCCGAAGGGCCTCGGGAAGGACCACGAGGCCCATCGCTCGATCGCCAAGGCGATCGAAGCGGGCGACGGGGAGGGCGCGGAGCGATTGACGCGCGGCCACCTGGAACGCGCGATGGAGCTGATTTTCGAGAGCTGATCCGGGTCGCTCGGGTAGCTTGAAGCAGGTGAGCAGCGCAGCCGACGAGCTTTACGAGATTGTCGGCGAGATCTCCGATCTCGGCCGCGCCCGGGCGCTGCTCGCGTGGGATGAGCGCACGAAAATGCCGCCTGGAGGTGGGCGCGTACGCGCCGAACATCTGGCGACCCTGACGAAGCTTCGCCACCAGCGCCTTGCGTCCGACGAGCTCGGCCACAAGCTCGATACCGTCGAATCCCAGCGCGACCCCAGCGACGAGTTCACCCGCGATCTGGTCCGCATGACGCGCCGGGAATGGGAGAAGGCGCGCCGGGTCCCCGCCGAGCTACGAGCGCAAATCGCGCGGGTCACGTCAATCGCCGAGGCCGCCTGGGAGGGGGCGCGCGCAAGCAACGACTTCGTCGCCTTCCTCCCCCATCTCGAGCGCGTCGTCGAACTGAAGCGCCGCTACGTCGAGTGCTTTGAATACGAGCATCCGTACGACCCTCTGCTCGACGATTTCGAGCCGGGCATGGTGACCGCGCAACTGGCGCCGGTGCTCGAGGAACTTCGCGTCGGCACGGTCGCGCTGCTCGGTGAGATCGAGGCGAGCGGAACCGAGATCGACTCGAGCTGTCTGCACGGCGAGTTCGCGGATCACCATCAGGACGCCTTCTCCCAGGAGCTGGCGGCACTGATGCCACTCGAGCCGGGGGCATGGCGCCTCGACGAGACCGTGCATCCGTTTGCAACCGGGATCGGGATCTCCGACCTCCGGATCACGACGAGGTTCGACCCTACGTACGTTGGCTCCTCGCTGTGGGCGGTCGTCCACGAGGTGGGTCATGCGCTCTACAACAACAACCTCGATCCCGCCGTCGAGCGAACTCTGCTCTGCCGCTCGGCATCGCTCGGTTTCGACGAGTCGTCGTCTCGACTCTGGGAGAACTGGGTGGGCCGTGGAAGGCCATTTATCTCCCTCCTGCTCCCGGCCCTCGTTCGACACTTTCCCGACAACTTCTCGGGCCTCGAGCCCGAAACGGTCTACCGGGCCGCCAACGGGGTTCGGCGCTCGCCGATCCGCGTCGAGGCGGATGAGGTCACCTACAACCTCCACATCATCCTGCGCTTCGAGCTCGAGCGCGAGCTGTTCAGCGGGACGCTCGCGGTCGCCGAGCTTCCGGAGGCCTGGCGGGCTCGCGCGAGCGAGTTCCTCCAAATCGAGCTCGCAGACGATGCTGAGGGGGTGCTCCAGGACGTCCACTGGGGCTCCGGCTCGTTTGGCTACTTCCCCACGTACTCACTCGGCAACGTCATCGCGGGCCAGCTCTGGGAGCTCGCGCGCGACGAGCTGCCCGACCTCGACGAACAGCTCGCCGCCGGGGAGCTGGCGGGCCTGCGCGACTTCCTGCGCGAGCGCATCTACGTTCACGCTGGCCGCATGCTGCCGGCGGAGCTGATCGAGGTTGCTGCCGGTGGACCCCTCGATCCCGCGCCGCTGCTTCGCCACCTGCGGGCGAAATACGGCGAGCTCTACGGCCTCTAGCGGGTCGAGCCCTCGCTGATCTGAAGGGTCTTCAGCTCGGAGTAGAAGTCGAGCGCGTAGTCACCGCCCTCTCGGCCGATTCCGCTGATCCCCATTCCGCCGAACGGCGCGCTCAGATCGCGGACGAGGAAGGCGTTCACCCACACCGTGCCGGCGCGGATGGCGCGGCCGACCCGCTCCGCGCGGTCAGCCGACCCGGTGCAGACGATCGCCGAGAGCCCGTACGGCGTCGAGTTGGCGAGTCCGACCGCCTCGTCCTCGGTGGCGAACGTCTGCCACGTCAGCACCGGGCCGAAGACCTCGTTCTGCACGACCTCGGCGTCGTTGCCCACGGGCTCGATCAGCGTCGGCTCATACCAGAGGCCAGACGTAGCAGTGGACCCGTCGACCTCGGCACGGCGTCCTCCAAAAACGATCGCGTCGCCCGCCTCGCGTGCGCGCTCGACGAACCCCTCGACCCGGGCGAGGTGGTCGGGATGAATCAGCGGGGAGAGCGTCGTCTCGGGATCGCGCGGATCGCCGGGGACATGGCGTTCGACCTCGGCCTCAAACAGGGCCCGGAACTCGTCGGCGACCTCGGCAGCGACGATGAGGCGCGTTCCGGCGAGACAGACCTGACCTGAGTCGTCGTACATCTTCGCGGCGCGACTTGCGGCATCGGCGAGGTCGGCGTCCGCAAAGACCACAAGCGGCCCCTTGCCGCCGAGCTCGCCGGTGAACGGGATCAGGTTCGCCGCGGCGGCACGGCCGATCGCTCGCGCGGTCTCGGGTGACCCGGTGAATGAGATCCGCGCCAGATCGGGATTCGTCGTCAGCGCTGCACCAACCTGTTCGCCGATTCCCTGAACGACGTTGAAGACGCCGGGCGGAAAGCCCGCCTCCACGGTGAGGTCGGCGAGCAGCGAGCACGACAGCGGCGACCACTCGGCGGGCTTGAGCACCACCGTGCAGCCCGCGGCCAGCGCCGGCGCCGTTTTCCACGTGGAGAGCATGAAAGGTGCGTTCCAGGGCGTGATCACGGCGGCGGGGCCGGCGGGCATCCGGATCACGCGATTGAGCGTTCCGTTCGACGACCAGACTCGCTCCTCATAGGCGTCGGCAAGCTCCGCGTAGGCGCGGTAGTTGCGCGCGCCGCGCGAGATCACGCGCAGCCCGAAGCGATTCGAGAAGCATCGCCATGTCCTCGCACTCGACGGCGGCGATGCGATCGACGTTCGCGTCGATGAGCTCGGCGAGCCGATCGAGGTATGGCCGGCGCCCGCCGGGACCGAGCGCGGCCCAGCCGTCAAAGGCACGGCGCGCCGCGGCCACCGCTGCGGCGGCCTCGTCGGCGCCGCCGGCCGAGACCTGGGCGAGCACCTCGCCCGTGATCGGGCTGAGATCATCGAAGCGCTCGGCCGATTCGACCCGCTCGCCGTCGATGTGATGATCGGTCGAGACCTCGACCCCGGCAACGGTCGCGGTGCTCACAGCTGGGTGAGCGTCTCGAGATCGTCGACCGAGTAGCCGAGCGTGAAGCGATAGCCCTTGCCGACGCGAGCGGGCGCGAGCGTCGCGAGCTCCTCGTTCGGAGAATCGAACAGCTCGAGGGTGGCGCTGCCCTCCCAGACCGGCGACGCGGCGCGGTCGAAGCTGCGGCCGCGGACGAGCTCGTGCACGGCCGGATCGTCGTGGCTGCCCGCGGCAAGGCGCGGGAAGTAGCGGACGTTCACGATCGGCGGGTCGTTATGGGTCGGTCCGTCGGCGCTCTCGCGCTCGAGGGTGACGGTGCCCTCCGCGAGCCGGCGCTCATAAGCGACGCACGTGCCGCCAAACGTCGAGCCGGCGCGGATCCCCGGATCGGCCTTTGTGTCGAGCCCGAACGTGCGGGTCATCCAGATCGAGCCGAGCTTCTTGGGGAAGCCCTGAATCCAGCCGCGAGCGAGCGCGAAGTCGCGGTCGACCCAGATGTAGGGGCAGTACGCGACCTCCTCGCCGTCATAGAGCGCGTTGACCGTGATGAAGAACTCCTTGTACTGCGAGCGCGATGGATCGACGAGCTCGTTGCCCTCGGCTGAGCACGACTGCCAGTCGATGAACATCGCCGCGGCACGGCCACCGTCGGGATGCGGCTCGAGCGCTTCGGGCAGCACGGCTGCTGCAGCCGCCGGGTCGGCCCAGTACTCGATCACGAGCATGTCGCCGACGTAATGCCACGGCGGCGGCGGCACGATTCCGGAGCGTCCTTCGGGCGAACGAGGTGAGGAATAGCCCTTCAGCATCTCGCCTGAATAATGTATCCGAAGCTCACTCTTCGTCCCCGCTGCCCGCGGGGGCTGGGACCGGGCCCACCGCCTGGCGGCACTCGGAGCCAGCGCAGTCGGCGAGCCGCTCCAGCGCCTTTGCGAGATACGAGACCGTGCCGGCGTAGGCCGGATCGGCGGCGCGGGAGTCAAGCTGCTCCGGGTCGGCTTGGAGGTCGTAGAGCTCGAGATCGCCCGTCTCGTACTCCACATAAAGCCAGCGACCGGTGCGGATCGCGCTGTAGGGAAAGCCGTAGTAGGTCGAGCGATCTCGGACGAGTGACTCGATCACGAGCGGCCGATGCCCCGGCTTCTCGGGGCCAAAGGGAAGACCGGGCAGGGGCCGGCCGTCGATCTCGAGATCCGCGTTCGCCTCGGAGATCGCGAGGATCGTCGGTGCGAGATCTATGTTCCCCGTGAGCGCCTCGGAGCGAGTGTCGGTCTCCACCCCCGGCCCGCGTACCAACAGCGGGACCCGGCTTGAGGGGTCATACGCGAGCAGCTTGCCGAACTCGACCCGGTGCTCGCCATCGAGATAGCCGTTGTCGGAGGTGAAGAAGATGTATGTGTTGCCGAGCTCGCCCTGCCCGCGCAGGGTCTCGACGATCCTGTCGACCTGCCGATCTACCTCCTTCAGCGATTCGAGCGCGCGCCGGTGGCGGGAGTTGATCCGATCGAGCGCGGGCTGATCGAGTGGTGGGCGGTCACTGAGAAAGCTGGGTTTGTCGGAGACGTCGGCCTCATTGAACGCCGGTGTGCGCGGCGCCTCGGCACCGTCCTCGCTGCCCGCGTCGCGCGGCGCCGGCGTGCTTGGCGCGTGCGGCGCGTTGAAGCCGACGTAGAGAAAGAACGGCCGGTTGGCCCGAGCTCCGCTACGGACGGCGTCGACCGCGAGGTGACCGATCACCCGCGACTTGTAGTCCTCGGGCCCGGTGCCGTATCGGCGGATCTCTCCGTTGTCGTTGACGTCGAAGTCGTAGTAGTTCTGCGTGGTTGGCTCGAGCAGCCCATGCCATTCGCTCCATCCCGCCGGCACGTGCTCCGGGTCGTCGAGCCCGTAGCCGTTGAGGTACTTGCCGACGAACGCTGTGCGGTAGCCGGCGGCCTGCAACCAGACGCCGAGCGTGCGGCGCTCGTCGAACGCGGCGAGACCGTTCGGGCCGCCGTTGGAGATGACACCTGTGTTGTGGGCGTACTGGCCGGTGAAGAAGGTTGCCCGCGACGGGCAACACAGCGGGTCGGTGGCAAAGAAACGCTCAAACGTCGTTCCCCGGTTGCCGATCAGCTTGCGAGTCCGCGGCATCGCGCTCAGCTGCGAGACGGTCTGATCGTCGGTCATCACAACGACGATGTTCGGCTTGGCCGCGGTCTCCTCGGCGCCAGGGCGGTTGTCCCGCGCGTTGCGATCCGCGTGGTCGCGAATCGCGATCCCGCCGGCAAGCCCGGCAACGAGGAAAAGCAGGAAAGCGAGCTGGCCGAGCCGGCTCAGCGACCGACCGCCCGCTGGTACCGGCGCGTGCACCGCCGGGACGATAGTGCGGCTGGAGGGAGTCGAACCCCCACGTCCTTGCGGACACGGCGACCTGAACGCCGCGCGTCTACCAGTTCCGCCACAGCCGCTCGCGAAACGAAGAATCTAGCGGGATAGGACCGGCGTCACGACGATGCGTTCCTCGTCTGCGGTCAGGGAGAGAATCCCGAGCGTCCCGAGCAACACGCCCAGGGCGATCAGGACGCACAACCGAATCGTTCCTCTACTCATTTGTCCACCTCGTCGCGTCTGAGCCTGCGCCTTCGAGGGTACGGTTGAACCGTGGCGAGTTACGAGCAGGCATGCGCTGAACACGAGTGGGACGTCCCCGAGCGCTACAACATCGCCGCCGACGTTTGCGACAAGCACGCGCGCGACAAACCGGCGATGGTCTGGGAGCGCCACGACGGCTCCAGCCGCGAGCTCAACTGGGGCGAGCTTCAGGATCTCGCCAACCAGGCCGCCCACCTTCTGCGCCACCACGGCGTCGAGAAGGGCGATCGGGTGGCCGTCGTCCTCCCTCCCACTCCCGAGACCGCGGCGATCTTCTTTGGTGCGTGGAAGGTCGGCGCGATTCTGCTTTCGATGTCGGTGCTCTACGGCGACGACGGCATCCGCCACCGCCTGGTCGACGCGACCCCCAAGCTGCTGATCACAGACGAGGCGAACGCGGGGCGCTTCGACTCATCGCTTGTTGAGGAACTGCTCGTTCTCGATGCCGGCGACGGACTGCTCTCAGGGCTGCCGACGGACCACATCTGCGAGGACACCTCAGCCGAGGACCCGGCGCAGCTCTATTACACGTCGGGAACAACCGGCAAGGCGAAGGGCATCGTCCATGCCCACCGCTACATCCTCGCCCACGAGGAGTTCGTCTACTGCCACGACGTCCAGGACGGTGAGCGCTTTCACGGGATGGGCGAGTGGGCGTGGGCGGCCGGAATCTCACCCCTTCTCGGCCCCTGGCGGCTCGGCGCCGTCCAGTACGTGCTCCAGCGCGAGGCAGGCTTCGTTCCAGCCGACCAACTCGACTTCCTCTCGCGCCATGAGGTCACCAACGTCTTCACGACGCCGACCGCGATGCGGGCGATGATGGCGATCGAGGACGCCGGCGAGCGCTACCCGCAGCAGTTCCGCATCGTCTGCTCGGCGGGGGAACCGCTCAACCCGGAGGCGATCCGCTGGTTTCGCGACCAGTACGGCGTGACCGTCCTCGACTACTACGGCCTCACCGAGTCCTACCCCCTCTGCGCGAACTTCCCGTTCATGGAGGTGCGCGAGGGCTCGATGGGCCGCCCGATGCCAGGCTGGGACGTCCAGATCCTCGACGAGGACGAACACCCAGTCGCGCAGGGCGAGCGCGGCGAGATCTGCCTGCGCGCGCGATCCAACCCGCACTACCCGATCGGCTACTGGAACCTCCCCGAGGCAACCGAGGAGGCCTTCGGCGGCGAGTGGTTTCACTCCAAGGACGCGGCGACGATGGACGCGGACGGCTACGTCTGGTACGCCGGGCGCGCCGACGACGTGATCATCGCCGCCGGCTATCGGATCGGTCCCTTCGAGGTCGAATCCGCGTGCATCGAGCACCCGGCCGTTCGCGAGGCTGCCGCCGTGGCTTCGCCCGACGAGGTCAGGGGCAACGTCGTCAAGGCGTTCATCGTCCTCGCCGACGGGCACGAGCCCTCCGATGAGCTCGCCGCCGAGATCAAGGGCTTCGTCCGCGACCGTCTCAGCGCCTACGCCTACCCGCGCAAGGTCGAGTTCGTTGGCGACCTGCCGAAGACACTCACAGGGAAGATCAGACGGATCGAGTTGCGGGAGGCGGAACGGGCCTAGTATTCCGAGGATGCGGGTAGGCCTCGTCCTCGGCGCAGGAGGCGTGCAGGGAGGTGCCTGGCTCACCGGCGGTCTCGACGCGCTCGCCTCGACCACCGGCTGGGATCCCGCCACCGCCGACGTCGTTGTCGGCACATCCGCCGGATCGGTGATCTCATCCCTCTGCGTGGCCGGGATCCCTCCCTGGTTCATGGTCGCCCACTCGGCCGGCGAGTCCTTCGAGGGCGTAACCGACGCGCGCGGGCGCCCCGCGGCGGAGGCCGACCGTTCCGGAGGCGCTCAGTTTCGCCTGGCGAAGGCGCTGCCGCCCATCGGCCCCGGTTCGTGGCCGCTGGCGCTCTCCTCCCTGCGCGCCCCCCACCGGTTCTCGCCGGGTGCGGTTCTCGCTGGGTGGGCGCCTCGCGGCTTCGTCTCGACCGAGCCGCTGAAGGAGATCATCCGCAACGTCGTCCCCTCCGGTTGGACCGAGCACCCAAAGCACTGGGCTGTCGCCTGCGACTACGCCACCGGGCGGCGTGTCGCCTTCGGACGGGAGGGCTCGCCGCAAGCAGATCTCGCCGACGCGGTCGCAGCCTCTTGCGCGATCCCGGGCTTCTACCACCCGGTCGAGATCGCCGGCGGTCGTTACGTCGATGGCGGGATCTACTCGACCTCCAACCTCGACCTCGTTCGCGACGAGAAGCTTGACCTCGTCATCTGCCTGAACCCGACCTCATCGCTTCACCCAGTGCGCGCGTGGAACCCGATCGAGCGGATGGGCACGCTGATGCGCTCGGCGTCGGGGAGGCGCCTCGGCCGAGAGGCCAAGCGCGTGCGCGCGGACGGCGCCCAAGTGATCCTGATCCAGCCCACCGGCGAGGACCTCGCTGCGATCGGTCCGAACCTGATGAGCCGCAAGGATCGCAACCCGGTGATCGAAACTGCGCGCCGCACGGTGGCGGCCCAACTCGCGGAGCACTCCGACGCGCTGGCGGCGCTGCCCCCCGGCGACGTGCGGCGCGTTCGCCGCCCTGAGGGCGATCCGTCAACCTGGCCGAAGCTCGACGAGATTCGCGGCCTGGCCCGCGAGCGATTCAGTCAGCAAAGCTGAGCGAAGCCGTGACGCGGTCGCCCGCGGCGTTCGCGATCCACATCGCCCCAGGCGCGCGCAGAACCGTCACCTGGCCGGGCATGGTCGGTTCGCGAAACTCAATCTCGGCATCCAGCTGCTCCACCGGCGAGCTCGCAAGCTCCTCCTCGAGCGGGGCCCAGAGGTGCGAGTTGTTGACATGACCGGCGACATCGACATCGACGGCACGAAAGCTCCATCCACTCCGCTCGCAGCCCGCCGACGGGTCGAGATGGCGTAGCCGCACCGGCGCCTCGCGGCCGCCGGCGCTCTTCGCGTATGTCTCGACGAACTGAGAGGGAAACCGCTTCGGCCGCCCGGTCTCGGCGTCGATCCAAACCCAGATCGCGACCGCCTCCACCAAGGCCGACTCACCCCGTATCGAGGTCCGGCGTTCCGCGGAGAAACGGCCGAGTCCACTGCAGAAGGTCCGCAGCGTCACCGTCTCCCCAAACCGGGGAAAGCGCTCGACCCTCATCCGCCCGCGGCGAATGATCCAGAATCCGCTCTGATCGGCACCCGCGTCGAGCCAGTCCAGATAGGCGACGTCCTGCAGCCACCGCGCGATCGCGTCAAGCCGCACGCGCCCATCAGCCGCGGCATCGGCGATCCCAGGCACCAGCTCTCGTTCGAAGACACGCCCTTGATCCGGCTCCTCGACGAGCTCGGTGGGGGCTGGATCGCTCACCGGTTAATTCGAGGCCCGCCGCGCGTTGGCGTCGATCGCCTCAGCGAAGTGCTCGTGCAGTGGCTGGGGAAGGTCGTGGCCCATGCCGTCGACGAGATCGAGCCGGGCGCCGGGGATCGCTTTGGCGGTCGCCTTCCCTGCCGCGGGCCGCACAAGGGGGTCGGCGCTTCCGTGGAGGACCAGCGTGGGTAGCTCGAGCCGGCGCAACCGCTTGGTCCGATCGCCCGATGTCGTGATCGCGTGCAGCTGACGAGCGACGCCAGCTGGATGGTTGCCGCGATCGTAGGCGGCGCCGACCAGCTCGCGAAAGCGCGCCTCGTCCATCGGGTAGGCCGGCGAGCCGATCACCTTGAAGGTCTTCACCGCGCGGTCGATGAACTCGTCGCGGGTCCGGCCGGGCTTGGCGAGGAGCGCGCCGAAGGCACTCCACTTCGGCAGGCCGAACCGGCGATTGCCTGTCGTGGACATCACTGACGTCAACGTCCGCGCCCGGTCCGGGTGCTCGATCGCGACCAGCTGGGCGATCATCCCGCCCATCGAGGCGCCGACGATGTGGGCGGAGTCGATCTCGAGGTGGTCGAGCAGAGCGACCGTGTCCGCCGCCATATCGGAGAGCTTGTAGGCCGGGTTGCCGAACCCGAGCAGCATCGGTGCCGTCCCAGGAACGGGAGCCTGAATTCGCGTCGATCGACCGATATCGCGATTGTCGAAGCGGATGACGCGATAGCCGCGAGCTGCGAGCATCTCGCACAGGCCTAGATCCCAGTGGATCATCTGGGTTGCAAGACCCATGATCAGGATCAGCGGCTCGCCATCGCGAGCGCCGATCTCGTCATAGGCAATCTCAATGCTGTTGACGGTCGCGAGTTGCTCGTCGACGACAAACGGGCTGTGCGCGGTCTCGGTCGAAGCCATCGACGCAGGTTACGCAGCGCCACGCTGAGCGTTCGCCACGATCGCGTCCGCGATCTCGTGGTGGTGCTGCGGGGGCAGATCGTGGCCCATGCCCTCGATCACTACCAACTCGGCCCCGGGAATGGCAGCCGCCGTTGCCTCCCCGCCGGAGACGCTGATCAACGGATCCGCCGAGCCGTGGATGACCACCACGGGAACATCGAGGCGGCGCAGCTCCTGTGTGCGGTCACCGGCGACGGCAATCGCGGCGATGTGGCGCGCCGTTCCCTCAGGGTGATAGCCGCGGTCATACATCTGCGCCGCGATCCGGCGTGTGCGCGCCAGATCGGGCGGCTGGGTGCCGATCACGCTTCTCCCCGCGACGGTCGACTCGATGTAGCCGTCGCGCGAGGTCGGAGGCGCCGTCATCAGAACCTCCATCGCCGCGCTCGTCGGTGCGCCCACGGCACGGTCACCGGTGGTCGACATGATCGACGCAAGCGAGAGGGTCCGATCGGCGAGGTCGAGGGCAAAGCGCTGCGCGATCATCCCGCCCATCGACGAGCCGACGATGTGTGCGCGATCTATGCCGAGGTGATCGAGCAGCGCGGCGGCGTCAGACGCCATCGCATCCAGCCCGTAAGCGGCTTCCGCTCGGCCCTCCAGGAGGGCCGTGACTGTGGGTGGCGGGCCATCAAGGATCGTGGAGCGCCCGACGTCGCGGTTATCGAAGCGGATGACGAAGTAGCCGCGCTGCGCCAGCAGCTCGCACAGCTCGGTGGGCCAGAGGATCATCTGAGCCCCGAGGCCCATGATCAGAAGCATCGCTGGATCTTCAGAGTCGCCGAACGTCTCGTAGGCCAGCGCGATCTCGCCGAGATCCGCCACCCGCTCGCTGCTTCCCTGCGCGCTCATGCGCCTCAGATTAGGGCGGCCGCGCGGGGAGCGCCTGCCATCCTTAGGGTATGACTCGCTCGCGATGGGGGATCGTCGTCGCCGGGATCGTGGTCTTCGTGCTCGTCGCCACCCAGATCCTGTTGCCGAGCTTCGGTGAGCGCGCGATCGAGGAGAGGCTGACCGAAAACGGCGGGTCAGCTGACGTGACCCTGGGTTCGGTTCCGGCGTTTCGCCTCTTCTTCGGCGACGGTGAGCGCTTCGACGTTCGTGCGCGCGAGCTCGAGCTGGACTTCGACCAGCGAGAGCCGATACTCGAGCGGCTCGATGGCTTTACAAGCGTCAACGTCTCCATTGCGGACTCGACCGCGGGGCCGGTGGATCTCGAGAGCTTCGAGCTGCACCGCGACCGGTCGGGCCCCTATCAGCTGATCGCCCACGGTCAGGCATCGGCGAGCTCGCTGATCGACTACGGGGTTGAGGAGATCGACCTTCCGGGGGCCGGAAGCATCGCCGGCATGGCATTGGACCTGCTCGGAATCGACACCGACTTCGTCGTCCCGATCGACTTCGACATGCAGGTGTCAACCGAGGACGGTCGTGTGCGCGTGATTTCAGGAGGCGGGACGGTTGGCGGGGTGCCGACCGGCCCGCTCGCAGAGATGATCACCAATGCGGTTGTGATCAAGCTCTAGGGGACGCCGGACCCGCTAGGCCCGCAACCACTCCGCGATGCGGGCTCCGATTTCCTCCCCGGCGTCCTCCTGGAGGAAATGCGAAGCGTTGGCGATCTTCTCGGGCGGTGCGGCGTTGATCGCCTTGGCGAAACGCTCGCCCACCTTGAACGGGATGATCGGATCTGAGTCAGCCCAGAGGTGAAGCTTCGGGCGCTCGTCGGTGCGCAGCGCCTCGAGCACGCGCTTGCCGGCCGCCGCGCCCGCCATCTCGGGCGAGGTCGGCAGCATCAGAGGAAAGGCCCGCGCCCCGGCCTTGGCTTCGGGCGCTGGAAAGGGCGCGTCATAGGCGGCCGCGACGTCGTCGTCCATCCCCCGTGCGACCGCGTTGCGAACGAGCATCGAGATCGGCAGGTCCTCGGTGCGCTCGACGAAATCTCGGAACACCTTCCACGGCTCCGACATGGGCTGCTCACCGGTGAACAGCCCGGTGTCCATGATCACCATGCGCGCTATCCGGTCGGGATGGTCGACCGCGAGCCGCAGCCCGATCGGCCCGCCCCAATCGTGCACGACCACCGTCGCCTCACGGAGGTCGAGATCGGTGAGCAGCGTCGCCATCAGCTCGGTGTGGCGGTCGTAGGAGTACCAGCTGAAATCGGTCGGCTTGTCGGAGCGACCGAATCCAGCAAGGTCAGGGGCGATGCAGCGAAAGCCGGCATCGCGCACCGGCGGAATCACCTTGCGCCACAGATACGACCAGGTCGGCTCGCCATGAAAGAAGACGACCGGCGAGCCCTCGCCAACGTCGACATGAGCGAGTCGCAGACCGTCGACCTCGCGATAGTTCGGCTCGAAGGCAAATCCGGGAAGCCCTTCGAAGCGCTCGTCCGGCGTGCGAAAGACGTCCATGCGTCCCCTAGTACTCGGCCTGGCCCTCGAGGGTGAACGTCCCCGACTGACCGTCGAGTGTGTTGTGGTCGTGGGCCCGCAGATGCTCGCCCCTGATGCCGCGGAACCTACCGGTTCCGCCGGTGAACGCGGCCTCGCCGATGAAGTCGATCTCGTTGCCGGTGATCACGTAGGTCATGTCGACGGTCCCATAGGCAGCGCCCTTTGAGGCGTTGATCTCAAACGTCCCCGTCGCGTGGCCGTTGTCGAGCGTGACAACAATCGCGACCGTGCCCGCGCCGAACGGCGGCCCGCTGATCGTCCCCTCATCCCGAAGCGTGCCCGGCGCCGGGGACGCGACTGTGCGCGTCGTGCCAACCACGTCCACGCGGTGGCGTTTGGTGATCGTGCTGGTCGCCAGCTCCTGATAGGTGTTGGTGAGGTCGTCCTGGATGATCGTCGCGCTTCCGTTTGCGGTCAGCGTCAGGTCGCGCTTTAGCCGTCGCGACCGGTAGGACCAACCCTGCGGAAGCTGTAGACGCGCGCCGAGAGCGGGCAGCTGCCGCTTGGTCAGCGCCGGATCGCGGATCTGTGAGTAGCTCTGCATCACGTAGGTCGAACCGTCCGGCGCCAGGAGCTTGAAGACACGGCGACCGGCATTCCATGTCCAGGTGTTATTGCGCTTGATAGTGCGCTCCGTGTACGGAGTCTGGGCGAGCTCCGAGTCGCTTCGGATCGGAATCTTCGCGACCCTGCGCATCCTCAAACCGCCGAAGGTGTGTGTGCGCCCGACCTCGGCGGTGGCAGCGTCCATGAGGAAATACCGCGGCCCGTTCTTGATCACCGCGGTATCGCCGCGCTCGCTGGCAATGGCGTTCGCATCGATCGCCTCCCACTTGTCCGCCGGGCAGTCGCTGAAGCCGATCGTGTTCCAGACCACCACGCGGGCGGTCGGCGGCGAGCCCTTGAGCTCGAGAATCTCGCAGTAGCGGGCATCGTGGAGGTGCTCCCCGGCAACGGGCTTCGCGACCGCAGTGGCCGCCACCGCGAGCACGGCGGCGGCGCCGAAGCTCAGGGCTTGACGTCGCAAGCGGCACCCTCGCAGTCCTTGAGCCTGCGGAGTTTCGCCGCGAGGCGCTGCATGACGGCTGCGTAGGTAGCGTCGTCGGCACGGTTTTCGAGCTGGTATGGATCGGTCTTGCGATCGTAGAACTCGATCTCGCCGGTGTCCGTCCAGACCACGTACGTGTAGCGCTCGGTTCGCACTCCGGTGTACGGGCGGTCCCAGCCGTTGACAGGGATGTCGCCGACGAAGAGAGGACGCAATGCCTCGAGCTCGATCGCGCGCTTGGGAAGGCGCTTGGGGTCCTGAATCGCCGGCACGAGAGAGATGCCGTCCATGGTCCGGCCGGCGGTTGCGTTGGCGATGTCGACGAGGGTCGGTGCGAAGTCGATATTGCCGACCTGGCGGTCGATCGACTGGCCCTTTGGAATCCCCGGCCCTCGCATCACGAGCGGGACGCGCAGGGACTCCTCGTAGGGGAGGAACTTGTCACCGGGGATGCGGTGCTCGCCATGCAGCCATCCGTTGTCGGATACGAACATGATCGTCGTGTTGTCGAGCTGGTCGGTCCGGCGCAGGGTCTTGACCAGCTTGGCGACGTGGTCGTCGACCGCGAGCAATGAGCCGATGCGCCCCTGGTAGTCGAGTTCGAGCTGCGCGATGTCCTCCTCGGACAGAGGTTGCGCCTTCTCCTGGAAGTTGGCGGACTTGTCAGTGGTATCGGCCTCGTTGAAGTTCGGCGGTCGCGGCAACGTGTAGCGGGTACTGCGCTTGGCGTAACGCGGCGGCGGGCGCGGATCCGGCCCCGGCCGGCCCATCAGCGTCGACGCGACGTCCTCGCGATGCGGGGCTGCCGGCGCCCACCAGATGAAGAACGGATCGTCCGACTTGCGCTCGGCGCGGACGAGGTCCTTGGTGATCCGCCCGGTGACGTCGGGGGAGTAGTCGCGCCTTTTCTCGGCTCCCCAGTATGTGAAGGGCCGCGGGCCGAAGAGCTCCTCGAGCTTGGCGACGATCGACGCAAGTGAGTCGGGTTGGTCATCGACCTGGATGATCGCGAACTTGACGAGGTTCATCGCGAACTCGGCGTCACCCCAGGACCTGAGCCTGCCGTCGATGTTCATGACGAAGTTGAAGTAGTCGTAGGCCGAGACGTCGAGCAGGCCGCGCCAGATATCGAAACCCTTGGGGACCTCGCCGTGGGCGTCGCGGGCGCCGTAACCGTTGAGCCACTTGCCGATAAGCGCGGTCGTGTAGCCCGCATCGTCCAGCCACGCCGGGAGGATGTTTCCGCGCTTTTTCATCCCGTACCACCCGAATGGCGCGAAGTTCCCCTCGACACCGTGGTTGTGCGCGTACTGGCCGGTGATGAACGTCGCGCGCGCGGGGCAGCACAACGGGAACGAGTCGACCGCGTTGGTGAACGTCGTGCCCTTGCGGACGAGCAGCCTCTGAACATTGGGCATCAGCTCGAGGTCGGCCAACGACATGTCGTCGGTCATGACGACGAGGATGTTCGGCCGCCCATCGCGGGCAGCGGAATCGGGCCTGGCCTGTGCCGTGGCGGCGAGCGCCACGGTGATGGTTGCGACCGCGGCGATCGCGAGCTTCGATCTCATCGGCCGCGACGGTAACACTCTGTGTCACACTGTGTCAACTCATGGCTCAGACGAAGGTCCGACAAAGCCGCGAGGAGAGTCGGCGCCGGATCGTCGACGCGGCCTCCGAGCTTGTTCGCGAGCGCTCCTATGCCTCTCTAACCGTTGATGAGGTCATGAGTCGCGCCGGAATCGGCCGAACGCTCTTCTACCGACACTTCGACGACCTCGGCGACGTCCTGCTGCGAGCTGGGCGCGAGGCGATCGAAGAGCTCTACGCCGCACAGGAGAAGCTGGCGCAGGGCCGGGAAGCCTTCGATGCCGAGAGCATCCGCGACGCGCTGGCCGCCGCCGTGGTCGTCTATCGCCGCCACGGTCCGGTCCTGCGCGCCGTTGCCGAGGCAACCGCCGACGACAAGCGCATCGCCGAGGGACAGGACGAGATCCGACGCCGGTTCGACGAGCTGGTCGCGCTCTCGCTTCGCGACGCAGTGGCTGCCGGCGCAAGCCCGGTCGCCGATTACGACGAGACCGCTCGTGCGCTGAACCTGCTCAACGAGAACTACCTGAGAGACGCTTTCGGCGGTGAGCCTCGGGTCAGCGAGGAGACCGCCGTGCGCACTCTCAGCGAGATCTGGCTCGCGGTCGTAGCGGTGAGAGTGAACGGCTCGTGATCGAACCGACCGAGGAGATGCTCGCCGAACTTGCCGAGGTTGCCGGTGGACCGAACGACAAGCCGTTCGTGATGCTCAACCTCAACCGCTATCGCGACCGTGACAGCTACCAGCGCTACGCCGCGGTCGCCTTCGAGGTTCTCGGCGACGTCGGCGGATCGGTCCTCTGGTACACGCCCGGCGAACGCACGGTCGTCGGCGAACCGGACGAGCGCTGGGACGAGGTGATCGCGGTCCGCTACCCGAACGTCGCCGCGTTCTTGTCTCTCGTTGCCGATCCACGGATCGCCGAGGTTCGCGCGGAGCGCGCCGACGGGCTCGAGCGGGCGACGCTCGTGCTCTGTGAGACGGGTCCGCAGGCCACCTGGGCATGAGCGGCGCGTACTGGCCGCAGCCGTGGACCTGTGAGGACGGCGGGCCGCGTCGCCGCGGATGCCCCGAGGGCCTGGCGGGACTCGACATCCAAGCCGGTGAGCGGCTCGAGGTCGCCGCCGTGCGCGATGCCTTCGCCACCGACCTGTTGGTGCGCCGCGAGCCGGGGGAGCTCTACGCGTTGCGCCACGACATTCCCCTTCGCGGCGCGCAATCAACCCCGGTCGAGGGCTGGGTCGAGCGGCTCGATCCGAACTCTCTCGAGACGCTCGCCGCCACTCCGCGCCTGCCCGGCGGCGCCTACTGGCCGGGCGGGATCGCGGCGCATGCCAACGGCGACGTCCACATGGTCTTCGGGCGCTGGGCGCACCGGCTGAGCTCCGACCTCGAGGTTCTCGCGTCGCATCGCCTCCCGGTCCCCCGCCCGCACAACTCGTTCGTCGTGCTCGACACCGGGGAGCTCGTGATGAAGGACTGCGATGCCCCGGCCGGTCGCGAACCATCGACCTTCTCGGTGCTCGACCCGGAGACCATGCTGGCGGTTGCGCCCGCCCTGCGCGTCGAGGAGCCCTGCGTTGCAAGGCTGGCCAGCGACGGCGAAGCGGTGATCGCTGTCGGCTCGACGGTGATCTATCAACTGCGCCTGGACCGCGACGCCGGCCAGCTTGTCGTCGATGACAAGTGGCGCCCGCGCTACGGGCCGGCCCCCGAGCGCGGATACGGCTGGGATCCGGTGATCACCGACGAGCACGTGCTCTGGATGGACAACGGGCGCAACCACACCGATCGCACGATGGTCGGCAGCGGCATGGACGCGAGCCCGGTGCGCCTCTGGTGGGCCCGTCGCGATGACGACGCGAGCGTTCGCTCGGTCGAGATCAGCGGCATGCCCTATGGAACCGAGTCGAATCCGCCCGCATGGGATCCCGAGCAGGGCGTGGTCGTCGCCTATGACGCCGGCAATGCGGTCGTCCGCGCGTGGCGTCTGGAGGGCGACGACCTCGTCGACCTCTGGCAGCGCGACGGACTCGCCCACGCCGGCCACCTGATCGTCTACCCAGACACTCGCGAGCTTGTGGTCTGCGACTGGCGCGACGCGGCCTGGATGCGGAGCCGGGGCGTGCGCCCGATCACCCGCACGAGCGGACAGCTTCTCGCGCGCTGGCCGGCGGCCCGCCGCGCCTCCCTTCGCACCGGTAGCGACGCCCTCGCGATCCTCGATCTCGACACCGGGGCCGAGAAGGTGCGCGCCGAGATCCCCTCCCCCTCCCAGGCGTTTCTCTTCAACGCCCCCGGGTTCGGTCGCGATGTCTACTACCAGTCGCTGACAACCATCGCGCGCGTCGCGGTCGTCTAGTCGCGTCCGACGTTGCGACGGCTCAGGGCGTGTGCTGCTTCATGCGGTCGCGCTGGTCGTCCACGCGGCCGCGATCGCGCAGCTCGGGGCTGACCATCGCAACCACCGCGATGCCTATGAGGAGGATGCCGCCGGTCAACGCGAGGCCGGTCGCAACGCTGACCCCGCTCGCCCAGACGGCTCCGATGAGCAGGGCAAACGCGAGGATCACGCCGAGGATCACCAGTCTGGATGGATCTGAGCGGTTCATCGCCTAGAGCTTAACCCCAGGTTGCACGACCGCCGCCAAGAGGTAGTTTTCATCGCGTCGTCTAACACGAGGAGAGCTCGATGGACCAAGGGAGCAAAGACTTCCGTCTGGCCTTCAGCGTGATGGGCCTGGTACTGCTCATCGCACTGATCGTGACGCTACTGGCGTAGCGACTCAGATCTCACCCTTCGCGCGCGCTGAGGCGACGGTCTCGGTCAGTGTCTTCGCGCCCGAGATCCAGTCGATCCCCAGCTCGCGCTGAGCTTTGGTCGGATCCATCAAGACCGGGACCCGGAGGGTGTTGACCCACTCCGCGATGGCCGGAGTCAGCGGGGCTCGCTCGATCGCCGCCGCGGCGGCGGTGATCGCCGCGCGCGGGACGGGGATGGCGGTCCAGCCGAGCTCGCGCGCGATGTCGGAGATCGTCAGGGCGTCAGGCGCCGCGAGGTTGTAGATACCGGGAGGTCCCTCCCCCGTCGTCGCCGCCGCGATCGCCTTGGCGACATCCTCTGTGTGCACGAGCTGCAGCGGCACCCCGGGATCGGGAAGCACCGGGCGGACGACCGGAAGGCGCTCGAGCGCCTTGCGTAGCGGGTCGATCACCGTGCCGAGTCCGGCGGGCGAGGTCATCATCGTCACAAGGGTCAGAGCGTCAGCGCCCGCGACGATGCACGGGCGCAGGACGTAGGCGGCGGTCGACGAGCTCGCCAGCGTCTCGCTCAGCAACGACTCGAGCTCCGCCTTGTGCGCCGAGTAATAAAAGCCCTCGGAGCCGCGCGGCGCGACGTCCTCCGTGAGCAGCTCGGGGTTGTCGTCGTGAAAGCCGTAGGCCGCAACCGATGATGTGTAAACGAGCCGCTTGGCCCCGGCATCACGTGCGGCCTCGAAGACGTTGCGCGAGCCCTTGAGATTGATCTCGTGCGCCTCGTCGTGGTCGCCGAAGATGATGAACGCGAGATGGACGACGACGTCGGCATCAGCGACGAGGGCATCCACCGAAGCTCGCTCGAGGATGTCGCCCTGCCGGTACTCGGTCCGCGTCCAGCCGTGCTCGGAGGGGTCGAACGGCCGCCGCGCCATGCCGATGATTCGGCCGACCTCTGGCCGCGACTCGAGCGCTCGAATCGCCGCTCGGCCGACATCGCCGGTGGGCCCGGTTACGGCAACTGTGAGCTTGCGGTCGGACACGCCTAGGCGCTGGCGATCGCGTGTGCCGTGCGCCGCGCCAGCGCCATGATCGTGAGCATCGGGTTCGTGCCCGACGCGCTCGGAAACGCACTCGCGTCGCCGACCCAAACTCCCGGCGTGTCGTGAAGCTCGCCGCGAGGGCCAGCCACCGATGTCTGGGGGTCCGACCCCATCCGGCAGGTTCCCATCTGATGCGCTGAGAACAGCAGGAAGTCGCGCGGCTGAATCGCCTGCGCGTTGAGCTCGGCGATGAACGCCTCGAGATCGTCACCGCGGCTCCAGCTCGACGCCTTGCGCGCCGTGCCGACGATCTCCTTTGCGCCCGCAGCCTCATGCATTCGCACGAGCGTCTCGACCCCGGCGCGGATGTCGCGTACGTCGAGCTCGTTGACGACCGGGTAGTTGGTGACGGCATTGCCGTCCGCGTCGATGACGACGCGCCCATGCCCGCGCTCGCGCAGAAGGCTGATCAGTGGCGAAGCGTGGTCCCACTCGCGCATCAGCCGCTTGTGGTCGGCGCCGGATTTCCACGGCACCGCACCAGCAAACAGACCGGTCGTCGCCTGGGCGGACTCGATCAGGTAACCGTGGCCGTCACCGACGTCGGCGAACTCGTGCGAAAGAGCGGACTGAGGCGGCCCCCAGTTCCAGTTCTGGGGTTCGTCGTAAAGGGCCGTGACCGCCGCAGTCGGATGCAGTCGCAGATAATCGCCGACTGCCGGACCGCCGATTCCCGAGCGCAGCAGCAGCGCCGGCGACTCGATGGAGCCGCACGCGACAACAACGACAGGGGCACGGACGATCACCCGCGTCGGTGAGCCGCCGCCGTTCGCCGCCTGCTCGGGATCGCTGTAAACCGCCTCGACGCCGGCCGCGCGCCCATCTTCGATCAGGACCCGCTCAACTCGGCAGTCGCTGATGATCGTCGCGCCATCGCGCTGGGCGTCAACCAGATAGGTCTTTGCCGTCGATTGCTTCGATCCCGACTGATCGCCGAAGCCCATGTAGGCAGCCGACGTGGGCTCGTAGGTCGCCGGGTCGGCATTTCGCGTGATCCGGCGGAAGTCGTAGCCGAGCTTCTCGCAGGCCTCCTGCAGCCGCAGGTGCGGTCCGGAGAGATCGGAGCAGTCGGCATTGACGCCGAGTCGCTCCCAGACGGCGTCGAGATGGGCGTCGAATTCCTGTTGGTCGAGTCCCTCGAGCCCATGCTCGCGCGCCCATTCGGCGCGAACCCAGTCGTGCGTGCGCAGACAGTTGGTCCAGTTGACGACGGTTCCGCCACCAACGCCGGTGCCGGCGACGATCCCCACCTGCCCCTCCGCGCTCGGAAACGGACCTCCGTTGAGGTAGAGGCGTTGATAGGCGGAGAGCTCGAGCTGGTCGAAGTCGCGATCGTCGTGATAGCCGCCCATCTCGAGCACGCAAACCGACTTGCCGGCAGCGGCAAGCTCAGCAGCGATCACCCCGCCGCCCGCGCCGGAACCGACGACGCACACGTCGGCCTCGATGACCTCCTCGGCTCCTTCGGGCCGGTGCATCTCGAGCGGCCGTGGGCGGTCGGGTGGCGGCGAGACCGGGCCCGGGTATCCGATTGCGTCCCAGCTCGGATTGCGGCCGGTCCCGAGATCGGGAAGGGCGTAGAAGAGCGTGTTGGCGAGATTGCGAAACGTGGTGATTCCAGCGAGGACCTCGGGACCCTGTTCGCTGAAGCCGAGCACGATCTGCTCGCGCAGCTCGCCAGGCGTCGCGGCGGCCATTCCATTGGCGGCAAGCGCGTCGAGCAGGGCTCGCAGCCCCTCGATCTGCTCGTCGAGAAGCTCCGCCTGAAGCAGTGCGATCTCGACGCCCTCGGGGATCGCAGCGTGCGACGCGGCCCGCGCCCAGAACCCATGCTCGTCGGTCTCGCCGGCGGGCGGATCCAGCGACGGGATGAACGTGTCGCAAAGCGCGGTCAGCGTTGCCCGCTGCGCATCGGAGAAGAGATCGCTCGTCGCCAGGAGCGCGAAGGCCTCACCCATCGCCGCGCTCGCCTCAGCGCTGTAGGGGAAGTGGTGGGGGTCGCGAGACGGTGCGTAGCCCGGCGTCACCAGGATCGATTGCTGGCGCGTGTATTTGCGAATGCCGCCGGCCCCGTGGCGCGATCCCAGGCCAGACTCCTTCCAGCCGCCCATGGGCAACTCAAGCGCGGCGTAGTTGACCTGTGCGTCGTTGACGCAGACGGAGCCCGCCTCGACGCGGCGGGCGATCTCCTCGCCGCGAACGTGGTCGCGAGTCCATACCGATGCCTGCAATCCGTACGGACCGTCGTTTGCGAGCGCCACCGCCTGGTCGACGTCATCGACGCGCATCACCGGCAGCGTCGGCCCGAACGTCTCCTCCGTCATGGCCCGCATCGTGTGATCAACCCCGGTGAGGACCGTCGGCTCGAAGAAGCGACCCGGGCCCTCGGCGAGCTTGCCCCCGGTCACAACCGTCGCACCCTTCTCGACCGCATCGGCCACGTGTGCCGCGATCAGGTCGACCTGCGGCGGAAAGATGACGGCGCCGACGTCAACCGAGCCGGCGACGCCGGGCGGGCCCTGCCGCAGCGCTCGCACCTTCTCGCTCAGCCTCTCGACGAACTTGTCGTAGATCGGCGCTTCGACGTAGATGCGCTCGACCGAGATGCAGACCTGGCCCGCATTGTTGGCTCCGTAGGTGACCGCGGCGTTGGTCGCACGCTCGAGATCGGCGTCGGCGCAGACGATCATCGGGTCCTTGCCGCCGAGCTCGAGGCTCACGGGCGTCAACGTCTGCGCCGCCTGCGCCATCACCTTCTTGCCGGTCGCAAGCGACCCGGTGAACATGATGAAGTCGACGGCGTCGACCAGCGCAGAGCCGGTCTCGCCCCGGCCCGTCGCGACCGAGAAGACTCCAGCCGGAGTTCCGCTGTCGGCGAGCATCTCCGCCATCAGAAGCGACGTCAGTGGCGTTACCTCAGACGGTTTCAAGACGACCGCGTTACCGGCCGCGAGCGCCGGGATACAGTCGCCGAAGGAGTTGATCAGCGGGTAGTTCCACGGGCCGATCACCCCGACGACTCCGACCGGTGCGTAGCGGACGACCATCCGCCGGCCGCGGACCAGCGGCGAGGCCGACTCGACCTCCTCGTCGGCGAGATATCCCGGTGCATTCTTCGCCCAGAACTCGAGCGCGTTGAGGCCGTAGGAGAGCTCGAACAGCTGCGTCTCGTCGACGGTCTTTCCGGTCTCGCCGACGATCGTGGTGACAACACGTTCTGCGTTGGCGACCATCCAGCGGCGAGCGTTGAGCAGAACCTCGGCCCGGCCTTCGAAGCCGAGCGCCTCCCAGGCCGGCTGCGCTGCCCGCGCAGCCCCAACCAGCCCCGTGACCTCGTCGGGCCCAAGCGCCGGGACCGTCGCGATTGTCGCGCCGGTCGCCGGGTTCTCGACAGCGATCCCGGACATCGCGAAGGAGCCTATTCCGAACGCTTGGCCCAGGGCGCCGCGATCGGATCGACCCGGACGACCGTTGTGTCAGCGCGGCGATCTTGGTACCCGCGGCGGTCGTCGCGGGTGATCATTCCGAGGAAGCCGAGGCCGAGCGTCAGCAGACTCAAAAAGACCCCGCCAAGCCGTCGGCGCGCACATCGCAGGCCCAGGCGGTTGGAGCCGTCGCGCTCGATCCTGATCGAGAGGATCCGCATCCCCGGTGTCTGTCCGGCGAGAGACCAAAAAATCAGCGCGTAAACAGAACCAGCGACGATCCATGCGCCCGTACCAAGCGCGATGCCGGTGGCCGAAAGCTCTGCCGAGTTGAACAGAGCCGCGGCCACGTATCCGAACAGGGCCGCGGCACCGAGAAAGATCCCGTTGAGGATTGCGCCGTCGAAAAGCGCCGCCAGCCCTCGGGTGACGAGTCCCACGCTGCGGACGGGCTCGGTGCGCGGCTTGTGCGTGATCCGCCGCACGACCCCCTCGAGGCCGTCGTCGAGACGGCCGGCTACGTCGCGAACCTGGCGGCCGATGTCGTCGAGCAAGCCGACGCCCTGCGATGCGATCGCCGCCCGCACCTCGGGCGCGGCCGCGATTCGCTCGACGAGCTTCTGCGCTTCGTCGGAAGCCAGCAGTCGATCCCAGACGTGGTCGACCAGCTCGGAGTCGAGCACCTTGACCGCGGCTCGCTCCGCAGCCGGGCTCGACAGGGTTCGCTCGAACGCCTCCTGCGCGGCGTCGGACTCCAGCACTCGGATGATCGCCCTCTCGACGGCCGGGCTCTCGAGCGCTCGCACGATCGCCTCCTCGGTCGCGGTCTCGACCGCATCATCGATCCCTGCCGCGCTGGCGACCCGTTCACCCGCGCGCGCACCGATTCCGAGCAAACGTGCGGGCAGCGGCCGACGTCGCGGAGAAGGGGGGTCACTCGAGGCCACCGCGTGATGGTCCTCATCACCTCGGTCGGAACGGGCTTACGATCCTGTGATGCGCACGGCGGTGATCTCCGACCTCCACCTCGGTCTCGGCAGCGGCGCCGACCTGACCCGCCGCGCGGATATCCGCGAGCGGCTGATCGAAGCCCTCGACGGAACCGACCGCCTGGTCCTGCTCGGCGATGTGCTCGAACTGCGCGACCGCCCGCTGACGGAGGCTCTGGCCGCTGCGAAGCCGGTGATGGGCGCGCTGGGCGAGGCAATGGCGGGCGGCGAGATCGTGATCGTGGCCGGCAACCACGATCACCACCTGATCGAGCCGTGGCTCGAGCGCCGCTGGCTCGAGGACGCCGGCCCGCTCGAGCTCGAGCAGCGAGGGGAGCCAGAGGGTCTCGCTATCGAAGCGCTGGCTCGCAGCGTCGGCTCAACCAAGGTCACGTTCGCTTACCCCGGCCTCTGGCTGCGCGACGACGTCTACGCGCTTCACGGTCACTACCTCGACCGCCATCTGACCGTACCCACGATCGAGCGCCTCGGTGTCGCAGCGATCGAAAAGACGCTCGGGATCATCACGCCCACAGAGGACCCGCTCGATCCGCCCGGGGAGGCCGAGCGAGCGAGTCTCGACGAGTACGAACGGGTGCAGACACCCGTCTATGCGCTGCTCTTCGGGCTCGCGCAGGGGACCGTCGGCGAGCGGCGTGGCGGGGCCGACCCGTCCGCGCGGCTTTGGGCGATGCTCAACGGCGGCGAGACGAAAACCGCGCGGGTGCGCAACTGGGTGCTCGGCTCAATCGCGGTTCCGGGCGCCGTCGGCCTCGCCAACCGTCTTGGGCTCGGGCCCGTGCGCTCCGAGCTCTCCTCCAGCGCGATCGGGCGGGCGGGATTTCTTGCGATGGCCGAAGCCGCCGCGGTCCTGCACATCGACGCCGACCACCTCGTCTTCGGTCACACCCACTGGCGCGGATCGCCCACGGCGGAGAACCGGCCAAAGCTCTGGAACACCGGTAGCTGGGTCCACGCCTCGGGCCTGATCGGCAAGGCCGCTCATGAGAGCCCATACTGGCCGGGCACGATCTGCTTTGTCGACGAAGATGGCCCGCCCCGCCTGGAGGGCATCCTCGACGAGCTCACGCGAGAACAGCTCGCCGGCGCTGCACGAGTCGATGCGACATCAGCCGATGCGCCATGAGCGCGCGTAGACTGATGTCACGGTGGCGAACAAGTCCGACGAGCTGACAATCGATGAGCTAGCGCGCCGGACGGGAATGACCGTCCGAAATATCCGTGCGCACCAGTCGCGCGGCCTGCTCCCCCCGCCGGTCGTCCGCGGTCGCACCGGCTTCTACGGCTCCGACCACGAGGAGCGGATCAACCTGATCCGCGAGCTCCAGGCCGACGGGTTCAAGCTCGAGGCGGTCGGACGACTGCTCGAGAGCGCCGGTGGCTCGAGCGAAGAGGTGCTGCGCTTCACCCGCGCGGTCAAGGCGCCGTTCGAGGATGAGACGCCACAGATCGTGAGCGCTGAGGAGCTCGCTCAGCGCTGGGACGGTGCCGAAGCAGCCGATTCGCTACTGCGCAAGGCCGAGAAGCTCGGAATCCTGCGGCCACTGCCAGATGGCAACTTCGAGGAGCTGAGCCCGCGGCTTGGCCGCGCAAGCGGGGAGCTCGCCGAGCTGGGAATCCCGCCCGAGGTAGCGCTCGATGTGGCGGCCGACCTGCGCAAGCACTCGGAAGCGGTGGCGAAGAAGTTCGTCGGTCTGTTCATGCGCGAGGTGTGGAAGCCATTCGAGGACGACGGCAGCCCGGAAACCGACCTCCCAGCCGTCCGCGATGCGCTGGAGCGGCTGCGCCCGCTGGCCTCCGATGCACTGCTGGCGATGTTTCAGCTGGTGATGACCGAGGCTGTCGAGGACCGGCTCGGCCGCGAGGTCGAGCGAATCCAGCAGCGCAAGCGGCGCTAGGAGAGCCCGCTAGGCGACCAGCCGCAGCTCGCCGCGCTCGACGAGCTTCTCTCGCAGCGTCACAGTGTCGAGCTCGGCCGGCTCCGTCTCGGCGATGAAGTCCGAGAGCAGGGCAGCGAACTCGTACGGTCGCTCGACCTGGGGGAAGTGGCCGACGCCCTCGAGAATCTCAAGACGGCTGCCGGGCATGGCCTCATGCGCGGCATGTCCATGGTCGACAGGGATGATCGGATCGGACTCACCCCAGACGATCAGCGTGGGCACGGACTCGGCCAGGTAAAGGCGATCGAGCGCGCTCACGCGCTGGCCCCCTGGATCGAGCACCGCTCGCATCGTCTCGATGAAGGCCGAGCGTGCCTCAGCGTCACCTAACGAGGCAAAGCCCTGGGCAACCTCGGCAAGGTCGGTGCCGGCCCGCAGCCTGAGGAGGCCGAGCAGGCGGCCGACCGCTTCGCCGGCCTCGATCAGCTTTGGGTGAAGCAGCACCGGCATCACGTACTCCGAGCCCGGGAGCGTCGACGCGCGAAGCATCGGATGCACCTCGCGCCCAAGGCCGCCGCTGTTGACCAGGATGAGCCGTTCGCAGCGCTCGGGGAACTGATAGGCGAACTGCATCGCGATCCCGCCGCCGAGTGAGTGGCCGACGATCGTCGCGCTCTCGTGACCGAGGGCGACCATGGTGTCGCGGACCGCGCTCGCGTAGGCGCCGAGCGAGTAGTCACCGCGCGGCTTCGCGGACTCGCCGTGACCGAGGAGGTCGGGAGCGAGCACCTCGTGACCGGCGCTGAGGTGCGGCATGGACGCCTCCCACTGCTCGGATCGTCCGGTGATGCCATGAATCAGGACGATCAGCGGCCCGTCGCCGACGCCCTCCCGGCGAAAGACGACGCGGTGCCCGTGAAGCTGGATCTCGTTGGCTTTTGACATGCCCAGGACTAACCCTTACCGTTAGCGATGTTACATAAGCCAATGTCGTATTCAGGAGCGCGCCAACCTTGAACTCCCCCACCACCACCTCCGCTGAGGAGCTGCTCGACCAGGCCGTCAGTGCCGGCGACCAGGCCGAAGCATCCGTCTTCTCCCTCGAGCTCACCCAGGATCAGAAGGACATTCGCGAATGGGTCCATGGCTTCGCGGCCGACGTGGTCCGCCCCGCCGCCGCGGAGTGGGACGAGCGCGAGGAGACCCCCTGGCCGGTGATCCAGGAGGCCGCGAAGATCGGCCTCTACGGCTACGAGGGGCTGGCTCAGTTTTGGTTCGATCAGTCCGGCCTGACGCTTCCGATCGTCAACGAGGAGCTGTTTTGGGGCGACGCCGGAATCGGCATGTCGATCATGGGAACCTCACTCGCGGTCGCGGCCATCTTCGGGCAGGGGACGCCCGAGCAGATGGGCGAATGGATCGTCCAGTGCTTCGGCACGGCAGACGACCCGAAGGTCGCATCCTTCTGCTCGTCCGAGCCGGACGCGGGCTCGGACGTCTCGGCGATCCGCACCAACGCGAAGTACGACGAGGCCGCGGATGAATGGGTCATCAACGGCCAGAAGGCCTGGGCCACCAACGGCGGCATCGCGGACGTTCACGTCGTCATCGCCTCCGTCGACCGCGAGCTCGGCTCACGCGGCCACGCCGCGTTCATAGTCCCGCCCGGGACAAAGGGCCTCGAGCAGGGCGCGAAGGTTAAAAAGCACGGCATCCGCGCCTCGCACACGGCCGACGTCCACCTCGACGATTGCCGCGTCCCCGGCTCCTGTTTGCTCGGAGGCAAGGAGAAGCTGGACGAGCGTCTCGCGCGCGTTCGCGAGGGTAAGAAGGGCAACTCCCAGGCAGCGATGCAGACCTTCGAGGCCAGCCGACCCGTCGTTGGGTCGCAGGCGCTCGGGATCGCCCGCGCGGCCTACGAGTACTCGCTCGACTATGCCAAGGAGCGCGAGCAGTTCGGCAAGAAGATCATCGAGAACCAGGCGATCGCGTTCACCCTCGCGAACATGGCGACCGAGATCGACGCCGCGCGCCTGCTCGTGTGGCGCGCCGCCTGGATGGGCCGCAACCAGGTTCCCTTCCGTAACGCCGAGGGCTCGATGTCCAAGGTCAAGGCCGGCGAGGTCGCAACCTGGGTAACGGAGCGCGCTATCCAGATCCTCGGCGGCAACGGCTACACACGGGAGTTTCCGGTGGAGCGGATGCACCGCGACGCGAAGATCTACGACATCTTCGAGGGAACCTCAGAGATTCAGCGCCTTGTCATCTCCCGCGCCATCTCGGGCGTGCACGTCCGCTGATGGGCGAGATCGACACGAGCGAGCTCGACCCATCCGAGGTCGCGCAAAACATCTCCCAGGCCTCAGACGAGCAGCTCGACGAGCTGATGTCGAGCCCGATGCGCGCTCAGATCCTCGCCGAAATCTTCGGGCGCATGGAACATCACTTTCGTGCGGACGCGGCCCGCGACACCGAGGCGGTGATCCACTGGCGGGTCGGGGGCGGCGCCGAGGGGTCAGACGACGAGTGGGAGAGCGTGATCGCCGGTGGCAAATGCTCGGTTCACGAGGGATTTCACCACGACGAAGCGCGTGTCACCTTCACGATCGGGGGCGCTGACTTCCTCAAGCTCGTGACCGGCAACGCCGCCGGCCCGATGCTGTTCATGAGCGGCAAGCTGAAGATCGAGGGCGACATGATGTTCGCCGCCTCGGCAGCCGGCCTGTTCACGATCCCCAACGGCTAAAGGACGGTTGACTCGACGCCGTACTCGCCCTCGACGATGGCGAGCAGCGTCTCGACGACCGCCGGGTCGAACTGCGTGCCTGAGTTCTCCCTGAGCTCGGCCGCAGCCACCTCTATCGGTCGCGCCTCGCGGTAGGCCCTGCTCGTCGTCATCGCATTGAAGGCATCGCAGCAGAAGACGACGCGCGATTCGATCGGGATCTCCTCGCCGACGAGCCCATCGGGATATCCGGTGCCGTCGTAGCGCTCATGTGAGCTGCGCACGACCTCTCCCACGTCGCGCATCAGCCCGCCGATCTTCGCCAGCATGCGCTGTCCCTCGATCGTGTGCGTGCGGATCACCTCCCACTCCGGGGTGTCGAGGGGCCCGGGCTTGTTGATGATCTCCTTCGGGATCGCGATCTTGCCGACGTCGTGAAGCAGCGCGCCGAACTCGACCAGTCGTCGCTGCTTGGCATCCAGATTGAGGTCGGCGGCAACCCTGACGGCGAGTGCGGCGACCCCGCGTGTGTGAAGACCGGTGTACGCGTCGTCGTGCTCGACGACCTCACCGAGCACGCGGGCGGTGCCCTGGTAGGCGTCGCTCAGTTCGAGAAGCGACGTCAGGCGTTCGTCGCGCTCGTGAGCGAACAGCATGAGCAATAGGAAGAGCGGCCAGCTCAGTGCAATCGCGCCCGGTCCAGACAGCGTGGCGAGCGCGAGGGCAAAGCCGATCGGCGAGAGGAGCAGGTCGACGAGATAGACCCAGGCGCTCTCTGAGATCTGCTCGCGAAAGGAGGCGCCGTGGTGCAGGGCCTCCCGCACGCTCGAACCCAGCGTGTCGGCGAAGAACTGTGCCGCGAGGGCCGCTGCCAGCACCCCGGCGGAGACCTCGTCGGGCGCCGGCGATCCCGCGGCGACGAGCACGACTGCGGGTCCCACCGCGAACCACGAATCACCGAATGCGTTCAACAGGCGACTGACCTGCCGCCTGCCCTGAACGACATCGAACGAGCGCGCGATCACAAGGGCGATGGCAACAAGCAGCGGCGCGAGTGCCGGCGGCGTGAGAAAGAGCGCCGGAACGAACGCGAGCTGGACGGGCATCGTGTAGCTGGCCCCCACCGGGAAGACCACCCTGCCCCCGAGCACGAGCCCGATGAGAACGAGCAGCCCATCCTCGGGATCCACGCCCTGGGGGCGCGCCGGGCTGAGAAGCGCGAGCGCTGCCGCGACGACGACGAATGCGCCTCCGACGACGAACTCGTTGAGGAACTCGCGGTCGCCGAGCCTCAGCCCCGGTCGCGCCCGCGACTGGGCCAGGAGTCTCTGGACCCCGGGCGAGCTTTCAGGTGTCGGGCCTATGCGCAGGGCAGATCCCCCTTCGAGGGGTCCATCGACCGGATCTGGGTCCCGGTTTAGCCTGTGCGCGCGTACGGGGCCAGATGGGAGATCAGTTGCGAGCCTTCGGGTCTACGTAAACGTCATCGATCCACCAGGTCGCCGAACCGATCGGTGTGAACGCAAGCTTCACAGCGGCCGGACCAGAGGGAAGCACGGAGAGCAGGTTGACCACCACCGGAAGTGGCAGGGAGGGCTGCCAGCGGGTGGTCGGCGTGACCGCCCCCACGGTCAGCGACCGCGATCGCCCCGCGAAGTCCTCAAAGACCACATCCACGCGCAGGAGCGAGGTGGGCAGGAACGAGCTGCTGCGCGCAAACAGCCGTAGCGTTGGGTGGCCGAGCCCGATGCAGATCGGGGTGCTGAGCGCCGAGCTGCGCGCGGGCAGCCGCAGGGAGCGCGAGTCACCTTTGGCGTGGACCTCATACGGCTCGTTACCGGCGACCACCGCGGCGCCGGGGCCCAGGCGCCATCCCTCGGTGCCGTCCTCGAACGAAGCGCCGTCGGGCATCGTGTAGTTGGCGACGTCCAGCCAGGGCAAGAACGGCTTGGAAAGAGCCTGAGTCGCGCAGTCGACCGAACTCGAGCCTGAAGTTGCGTCGTCCGCGGCTGCGGGTGCCGCCGCGCCGAGCGCGACTGCGACAGCCAACCCGGAAACGGTTCGGCGGGCCCGCTGTGAGAAAAGCTGGTTCATCTGCATCCTCCTTGACAAGGGTCTGTGCGTTCCTGCACGCATGCTGGGCCCAAACCGGGCAAGAGCCTCATCGGCCGCGACAGCAACGGCCTTAATAGGACATTCGTCCGTTTTTGCTCAGTGAGGCTTGGGCAGGTCCTTGAGCGGCTTCTTCAGCAGGTTCGTGAAGGCGGCGGCGCCCTCGTACGTGAGGTGCAGGCCGTCGGGCTGAAACCAGCCGCTGTGCCCAGCGCTGTGCTTGACCCAGTCGATCAGCACGATTCTGTTGGCGTGCGCCTTGGCCTCCTTGCGGATGATGGCGGCGTCGCTGCTGGAGCCGCCACCGCTCTCGCGCGGCGTCACGAGACCCAGGGTGCGCTTCTTGCCCACCAGGTCAAGCGCCTTGTGGATGTCGCGCTTCGTCACCACCCCATTCGAGCCAAGGGCGACGACAACCAGGCGCGGCAGACGGTCCTTGCGCTTGAAGTTGCGGATCACACCCATGCCCTCCGCCCACTGGCGACAGCCGTGGGCGTTCGCGCGGTAGCCCGCCTGGGCGAGGTTCGGCAACGCGAGCAACATCGGCGAGTCGCCGATGGCCAACGGCGCACGGCCAAAGTTGACGTCGCGGCGCGGGTTCTCCTGCTCGACGCCGCCGCATGCCGCGGAGGCGCTGCCCACGCCAAGCGTGAGCACCGCGAGTACATGGACTAGCATCGCCGCTCGCTTCAAGGGGACAAAACCTACCCGACACCGGGCCTCCTCTAGCCGCTCCGACTCAATGCTCTTCCCGACGATCGAGTTTGCGATCTTCTTCCCGATCGTCGTGGGCCTCTCGTGGCTTCTGATGCCGCGTCAGGACTGGTGGAAGCCGTTCATCATCCTCGCCAGCTACGTCTTCTACGCGGCGGCCGACCCGCGTTTCTGCCTCTTGCTTGGCGGCATCACCCTCGGCAACCAGCTTGCCGTTCGCCTCATCGCGGCATCTGAGAACGCTCGCCGCCGAGCGCGAATCTGCGCCGCGGCGGTCACGTTCAACCTGCTGACGCTCGCGGTCTTCAAGTACTACGCGTTCTTCGTCGCCGACGTAGGCGATGTCCTCGACTCGGTCGGCCTGGGAATGCCGGCGCCGCTGCTGACAATCGCGCTGCCGATCGGCATCAGCTTCTTCACCTTCCAGGCGATCACCTACGTCGTCGACGTCAAGCGCAACGACGCTCAGCCGGCGTCGCTGATGGACGCCGCGATCTACCTCAGCTTCTTTCCTCACCTGGTTGCCGGTCCGATCGTGCGCGCGAGCGAGTTCCTGCCGCAGCTGCGCCAGCCGGCGGATCCGAACAAGGTCGCTGTCGGCGCCGGCTTGGCGCTGATCGGAATCGGTCTGATCAAGAAGGTTCTGATCGCCGACACCCTCGCCCGCGAGGTCGTAGATCCGGTATTCGCGGTCCCCGAGGCCTACTTCTCCCCCGACGCGATCCTCGCCACCCTCGCCTACACCGCGCAGATCTACTGCGATTTCTCGGGCTACACCGATATTGCGATCGGACTCGCGCTGCTTCTCGGCTTCGTCTTCCCGCAGAACTTCCGCAGCCCGTACAGGGCGACCGGTTTTCGCGACTTCTGGCGCCGTTGGCACATGACCCTCTCGCGCTTTCTGCGCGACTACCTCTACATCCCCCTCGGGGGCAACCGTGGAGGGCGCCTGCGGACCTACCGCAACCTGATGCTGACGATGGTCCTCGGCGGGCTCTGGCACGGGGCGGCATGGAACTTCGTCCTCTGGGGGGCATTTCACGGGGCGGGGCTCACCGCCGAGCACGCGATCGACGGGCGCATCGGCCGACGCACCCCCGGATGGGTGCGCTGGGCGTTCACGTTCGCCGCGGTGTGCTTTGCCTGGATCCTGTTTCGCTCGCCGGATCTCGAGGTGTTTGCCACCTTCCTCGGACGGCTCGTCGAGCCGGGCGAGGCGACGCTGTTCACCGCGCCGATCGCAGCGATGATCGTGCTCGTCATTGGAATGCAGCTACTGCCTCCGCGTCCGCTGGAGCGCGCGCAGGTGCGCATCGAACAACTGCGGCCCGCCGTCCTGGCCGTCGCGCTCGCGATACTGATCCTGATCGTCGGGGCAACCGTTCCGAGCCAGGGCGTCCCACCCTTCATCTACTTCCAGTTTTGATCTCGAGATGAGCCCCAGCGAGCACAGAGACGACAGCGAGATGAACCGCTTCGACCGCGATGGCGTGCGCAACTACAGCGCCCGTGACGCCGTCGGCGCGGTAGCGCTCATCGCGCTGTTGCTCGTTTTGTTCTCCGGCGGCTCCATTCGCAACGCGGCCGCGCAGATCGATTCCGGGATCGGTCGCGACCTCGTCGAGGCGGTCGGCGGGCCAACCCAGTGGATTGCCGACCGGTTACCGCTGCAGAGCGCCCAGCACGAGCTCACCGGCGGCCTCTCCCCCGACCAGGATCTCAGCGGAGGAGGCTTCGATGAGACGGAAACCGCGACGGCCGCCGCCGAGGTTCCGCCGGTGACGCCAGACGCCTTCGATCCGGTCGAGATCGGCTCTGACCCGCCCGCGAAGGAGGAGCTCGAGACGCTCCTGGTCACAGGCGACTCTCTCTCGACACCGCTCGACTCGGAGATCGCCCGGCGACTCGCACCCGCCGGCGTCGAGGTGATTCGCGATCCGCATCTCGGCACCGGAATCTCCAACTCGGCACTGGCCGACTGGGGCCAGCTCTCGACCGCCCAGGTCGCCGCCGACGAGCCCGACGCGGTGGTCGTCTTCATCGGCGCTAACGAGGGCTACGCGATGTCGGGCCCCGGCGGCGAGGAGGTCGAGTGCTGCAGCGCGGAATACGCCGCCGCCTACTCCAACCGAGTGCGCCAGGTGATGAACACCTATCGCCAAAACGGGGCAGCCAGGGTCTACTGGCTCACCGTCATGGCCCCGCGCGACCCCGATGCCCAGAGCGTGATCGATCTCGTCAACGCCTCGATTCGCGTTGCCGCGCAGCCATGGGCGAGCCAGGTTCGCGTCGTCGACACGATCCCGACCTTCACGCCCGGTGGCCGTTACGACGACGCGATCGAAGTCGACGGCGAGGACACGATCGTCCGCGAATCCGACGGCATCCACCTCAACACGACGGGGTCGTCGATCGCGGCCGAGCTCGTGCTCGACCGCATCGACGACGACTTCTCGCGTTGAGCCTCAGCCGCTCGCGGCGGACTAGGTGTTCTCCCCGAATGTCTGCTTGAACTTCTTCGAGCCCTTCCGACAGGTCGCCTTGGCGCTGAACTGCGTGGGGGCCTCGTCGAGGATCTTTGTCTTGCAGCTGTAGCCGGCGACGCCGTTGCAGCTGCCGTCCGCGCCGCCGTTGTTGTGGCGGCACTTGTGGAACTTCTTGACGAGCCTCTTGGCCTTGTCGCAGCTGAGGTTTCTGACCTTGAGCGTGTAGACGTAGGAGGCGCCGAGGTTGCGCTGCTCGCTCGAGCTCAGCGAGCAACCCGCCTTCGAGGCGCTCGCCTTGCTTGCGGCTCCGGCGGGGCTCACCGCGATTGCCCCGATTGAGAGCGCCATCGCCATCGCCACCGCTACCGCGAATCCGCGTCCTGCCTTCACGTCCACCTCCATAGTTGATGTCCCCCGAACTCGAGCGGCGATTCTAGATCCGCGGCTCGGCGAATAGTCTCGCGACTCGATGGAACTGGTCCGGGTCGACATCCTCGTCGTCGCCGCAATTGCGGCGCTGGCACCGGTGCTGGCCGACCTCTCGCGGCGTGCCGCGGTTCCGGTGGTCGTCGCCGAGATCGCACTCGGGATCATCGTCGGCCCGCAGGTGCTCGACCTGGCGCGTACCGACGACTTCATCAGCGCGCTGTCGACATTCGGCCTTGCCTTTCTCTTCTTTTTGGCTGGAATGGAGATCGACTTCGAGCGCATCAAGGGCGCCCCGTTGAAACGCGGGATTCAGGGCTGGCTGATGGCGGTCGTCCTCGGCGCGGTCATCGCGCTGTTGCTGCACGCCGTCGGGCTCATCCACGCGACAGTGCTCGTCGCTCTCGCGCTCACCACGACCGCACTGGGGACGCTCATGCCGATCCTGCGCGACGCCGGGATCCTCGACCAGCGCTTCGGCAGCTTCGTGGTCGGCGCCGGCGCCATCGGCGAGTTCGGGCCCGTGGTCTGCGTCTCGATCATCCTCGCGGTCGAAGCGGGCGAGGCGTGGCACTCGGCGCTTCTGTTCGTCTTCGCCGCGATCGCGGTCTTGACGGCGGTCATGGCGTTGCGAGTCCGGCCGGCGCGGATCGTGCGCCTCGTCGCCACGACCATGGGAACGAGCGGGCAGCTCGCGGTGCGCCTGTCGGTCCTGTTGATCGTCGCCCTCGCGGTGATCGCCACGGAGTTCGGCCTCGACGTCATCCTCGGCGCATTCGCCGCGGGCCTGATCACAGGCATCGTCATTCGCGGCACCGAGGCGCACGAGTACCAGGGCAAGCTGGATGCTGTCGGCTTCGGGTTCTTGATCCCGGTGTTCTTCATCTCGACAGGGATGGACTACGACATCGACGGTCTCTTTGCGAGCGCTGAGGCGCTGATTCTCGTGCCCGGTTTCGCGCTGATCTTCCTCGTCAGTCGTGGCCTGCCGGCCTTGCTGCTGTATCGCGCGGAGCTTTCGCGAGAGGAGCGCCTGCCGCTCGGCCTGTTCTCAGCCGCCGCCTTGCCTCTTCTGGTCGCGATCACGCAGATCGGTACCGACACCGACACGATGCGCCCGGAGGTCGCCGTCTCGCTCGTCGGCGCGGGCATGCTCTCGGTGCTCCTTTACCCGCTGCTGGCGCTTGCGCTGCGGCGCCGCGCGCTGCGGCGAGACTAGGAGTCGCCCTCGAGCAGCGTCCGCAGGCGCTCCAGCGACTTGCGGGCCTCGCGGGCCCCGGGTGCCGCCGACAGAAGACCCCCTGCGGCCTTGCCAAGAACACCGCCGGGAAGGGCAAACTCGTTCTCATAGTCAAACCGCGTGCCGCCATCCTCCTCGGTCAACCGGTAGGTGACCTTTGCGGTCGAGCCCGCCGGCCCGTCGCCAATCCACCGTGCGAGCCCTGGACGATCGGCCTCCTCGACGGTCCAGTCGACCTTGAAGGACTTGCCGGCGAGGCGCATCTTCTGAGTGAAGGTGTCGCCGGCGGTCAGCGCCCCGGCGCCGGCCCCTTCGAAGGAGTCGTGAGTGGTGACCCAGCGCTCGAGCTGCGACGGGTCCATCACGGTGTCCCAGACGATCGCGGGCTCAACGGCAAGAACGATTGCTTCGCGAACACTGCGGCTCATCGCAGGGCCGCCTCGGCGCCGTCGATGGCCTCGGCGAGAACCGCGTCGATGCGGTGCGGATGGGTGGTGAACAGCTCGGCGCCCGAAGCGTCCGTGACAACGGTCGGGGTCGTCAGCCCGAGGCTGATCTCGACCGCGACATCCGAGTCGCCGTCGGTGATCGCCCCAGCTCCGGCGGCAACCGTGGCCGGACGGGCGATCTCGGCCGACATCCTGATTCGCCGGGGCGGCTTGCGTCCCAGGGCGCGCGCCATCTCGTTCACGACATCGAGGTGCGTGAGCACGTCGGGGCCGCCAATCTGGACCTCGAGGCCAATCGACTCGGGCACGTCGATCGCCTCGCGCAGGTAGGAGATGACGTCCGAGGCGCCGATCGGCTGCGTCTTGGTCTCGAGCCAGTCCGGCGCCGGCAGCACCGGCATCCGCTCGACGATTCCACGCAGGAGCTCGTAGGACTCGCTACCTGGACCGATCACCATGGCCGCGCGGAAGTAGGTGAGGGGCGGGCCCTCGTCCGCGAGCACCTTCGCGACCTCGTGGCGGGCCGAGAGATGCTTTGAGGTCGACTCGTCCCCAAGCCCACCGACGTAGATCATGCGAGCGACACCGGCCTGTTTGGCCAGCCGCGCGAACCGAGACGCCGCGGCGCGCTCAATCGCCGGGTAGCTCTCGTCGTCGCTGATCATGTGAACAAGGAAGTAGGCGATCTCGACCCCCTCCAGCGCCGCTGCGATCCCGGGGGGGCGGGTCAGATCGGCAACGTGAAGCTCGCAGCCGAGCCGCTCCAGCGCGGTGGCGCGATCGGATAGCGGATCGCGGACGAGACAGCGGACCTCGAATCCGCCGTCGATCAGCTCCTGGCAGAGCCGGCGGCCGATGAAGCCGGTTGCGCCGGTGACCAGGATGCGTGTTTGCGACTGCATCGCCTCCCTCTTCCCCCCGGGCTGCGCGTCAAACGGCATTGGCGCCGCTCTCCCCGGTCTGGCGAATCTCCCCGGCAAGGGCGCCGACCTCCGACGGCGGCAGGTCGAGCCGGCTGAGCGAGCGCAGAAATCCGTTGCAGACCAGCACGTGAATCCGCAGCTGGGTCTGCCCGTATAGCCAGGCACCGAATCGCGCAAAGCCACCGCCGCCGCGCAGCCAGGGATAGAAGTTGCGGACCTCGACGCGCACGGCGAGGCGCTCGGACCCATCGTCCTCCGCGGTTTCACCGCACCGCTGCACGCGAATCCGAAGAAAGCCGTTCTTGTCGCGGCCCTCCCTCGCGACCAGCAACCCGCGCTTGATTCGCCAGGTGACGCAGCCGAGACCCGGCTCGGTCTCGTACTCGGGAGCGTAGAAGCTGAGCAGCGGAAGCCGTCGCGTCAGGAGCACCGTCGTTCGCGACGTCTCCGTGTAGACCACGCGAATCAGGCCAAGCGTGGCATAGGTGAGCCACCGCCAGTAAGAGCGCGCAAGGCGCTCGAGATTCTCGGGCTTCCACATCTGCTCAAGCAGCTCACGGGGAACGAAGACCTCGGCCTCCTGAACCGAGGCAACCGCGCCCGTCTCCGAAACGCGCTCGGTCTCCTCCGCGCGGATCAGGTTCACCCGCGCGGGGCGCTCTCGACGCTTTCGAACGAGAATCATGGCCCCCGCTAATTAGCAGGATGTCGGCGCGTACCGGGTCACCGGTTCAGCGTGAACCGAACGGGAGGTGACCAGCTCGGCGGGCTCGAAGCGGCGCATCTCACGGTCGAAGCGAAACGAGAAGCTCGGCCACAGCGAGGTATTGAGACCGTTTGCGTCCAGATACCAGCTCGAGCATCCGCCCTCGAGCCAGACGGTGCCATGCATGCGCGCCTGGATCGCGTCGTTCCAGGCTCGCTGCGCCTCGGGCGTCACCTCGATGGAGTCAGCACCATCGTTTTCCAGCTGCTCGAGCGCACTCATCACCCACCGCGTTTGCGCTTCGGCCATGAAGACGACCGAGTTGTGACCAAGGCCGGTGTTCGGGCCAAGCAAGAGGAACATGTTCGGAAACCCGGCGACCATCGCGCCGCGATGGGCCTGTGGGCTTCCCTGCCAGTGATCGGCGAGCGTGCGGTCCGCCGCGTCGGCAATGCGATCGGCTATCGGCATGTCGAGAACATGGAAGCCGGTGCCGAGGATGATCGTGTCGACCTCGCGCTCGCTCCCATCGGTGCCGACGACGGTGCGGCCGCGGACCTCGGTAATCCCCGCGGTGATCACCTCGACGTTCGGCTTCGACAGCGCCGGCAGGTAGTCGTTTGCGACCAGGATCCGCTTGCACCCGGGCAGGTAATCGGGGGTAAGGCGCGCGCGCAGATCCGGATCGGGCACCTGGCGTCGCAGGTGCGCCTCGCCGACCTTGCGCAACAGCGGCGCGAGCGCCACCCTCAACATCGGAATCGCGATCGCCTCCCGCGCGCCGTAGATGATGCGGCGCATCGCGCGCTGTGCGGAGGGAAAGCGCCGGTAGATCGCTCTCTCGACGCGCGTGATCCGGCGCTGGCGGCGCGGCATCACCCATGGTGCGGTGCGCTGGTAGAGATGGAGCCGGTCGACCTCCGGCTGGATCTGAGGCACGAACTGGATCGAGCTCGCGCCAGTCCCGATGACGGCAACGCGCTCGCCGGCCAGGTTGTGATCGTGATTCCAGGTAGCCGAATGAAAGAGGGTTCCATCGAACTCGCGCAGTCCCGGAACATCCGGCAGCTTCGGCTCGTGCAACGGCCCTGCGCCGGCGATCAGGACCCGCGCTGACAATGGACCGGCGGCGGTCTGCAGGCGCCAGAGTGCCGCATCCTCGTCCCAGCGAGCCCTCTCGACCTCGCAGCCAAAGCGGGTGTGCTCGAGCAACCCCTCCTCCCTCGCTGTGCGCCTGAGGTACTTGTGGATCTCCGCCTGCGGCGAGAACGTCTCGCTCCAGTCGGGATTCGGGGCGAAGGAGAACGAGTAGACGTGACTCGGCACATCGCAGCGACAGCCGGGGTAAGTGTTCTCGCGCCAGGTGCCGCCCACGTCGCGGGCGCGCTCGAGGATCAGGAAGTCGTCGCGCCCTGACCGCTTCAACCGGGTCGCCATCGCGAGACCTGAGAACCCGGAGCCGATGATGGCGATTTCGGTGTGCTGGTCGTTCAACGTCGCTCCTTAGTTACGCTCGTGTAACTTTCGGTACTGTAACCTAGCACAATGGTGGTGGAGGCGAAACGCAAGCGCATGAACGCCGAGCAGCGCCGCGAGCAGCTCTTGGACGTCACCAAGGAAATCGTCGGCGAGATCGGCTTCCACGGGGCCTCGATCGAGGCCGTCGCCCGCCGCGCGGGGATCACCCGCCCGGTCGTCTACGGACATTTCGATGACCTCCCGTCTTTGCTGGAGGCGATGGTCGAGCGCGAGGGGATCCGAGCGCTGGCTCAGCTGGCCACGGTCCTCCCGCAGCCGGGGGATAGGAGGAGTCGACGCGAGGACCTGCTCTCTGCGCTGCGCGGCTACCTCGAGGCGGTCGCAGCCGACCCGGTCACCTGGCGACTGGTCCTGATGCCGCCCGAGGGGGCTCCACCGGTGTTGCGGGAACGGATCACAGCGGGTCGGGATGCGGTCGTGCTTGCCCTGGCGGAGGTCGTGAGACCGGGGCTCGGTTCAGGAAGCGAATCCCCGGATCCCCAACTGACGGCGCGGACGCTCTCGGCCGTGTCCGATGAGGCGGCCCGCCTGCTGCTCACCGATCCCGCCGAGTACTCGATCGAGCGCCTCGTCACCCATGCGGATTGGCTTCTCGCGCGTTTGGAGCCATAGAACCGTAGATTGCCGAGCGTGACCGCGCTCGTCATCGTCTTTGCCGTGATCGCCGTTGCGGGCGCGTTCGTCTGGCTCACCTACAACCGGATGGTCGCCAAACGCCAGATCACCGAAAACAGCTGGGCGCAGATCGACGTAGCCCTGCGTCGTCGCCACGACCTGATCCCGGCACTGGTCGAGGCGGTCAAGGGCTATGCGAGCCACGAGCGCGGAACGCTGGAGAGCGTCACCCAGGCTCGCACCACGGCCGTCGTCGACTCCGCCGCAACCCCGCCCCATCGAGCCGTCGCTGAGAACACGCTCAAGCAGGCAACCGACAGGCTTCTCGTCGTCGCCGAGGCCTACCCCGAGCTCGAGGCGTCGCAGAACTTCTCACAGCTGGCCACCGATCTGCGCGAGACCGAGGACCAGATCGCAATCACGCGGCGTGTCTACAACGACACGGTCGAGACCTACAACACGTTGATTCAGATCTTTCCCGCGGTGATCGTCGCGCGCCTCTTCGGCTTCGAGCGCCGCGAGTTCTTCGATGCGCCGGTCGGCTCCGAGGCGACGCCGCAGGTCGACCTCTCGCCGGCATGAGCGTGCGGAGGCTGACGATTGGTCTGCTGGCCGCCCTGGCGCTGGCGCTCGTGCTCGCGCCGGCGGCGTCAGCGCGTAGCGCGGACGTCATCGACGCCGACGTCGAGCTCAGCCTGGCGGACGACGGAAGCCTGCTGGTGATCGAACATCTCACCTACGAATACGACGGCAGCTTCCAGGGCTCATACCGCGACATCAACCTGCTTCGTGGCGAGAGGATCAAGGACGTTCGCCTGCAACAGGGCGCGACCGTCTTTCAGCCTGGCGGCAACACCGTTTTGGGCAGCGACGACCGGCCCGGGGTCTTCGGCACGGAGCGTTTCGGCAACACGTTTCGAATCGTCTGGCACTACCGCGCAAGCGATGAGGAGCGCACCTACGACCTCTCCTATCGCGTTGTCGGCGGCCCGATCGCCTACGACGACGTGATCGACGTCGGCTGGGCTGTGTGGGGCGATCAGTGGAGCTTCGAGCTCGATCATCTGACCGCCAGCCTCGCCAACCCGGTTCTCGATCCCGCCAACGACGCGTACCGCGTCTGGGGCCATCCGCGCACGGTCGACGGCGAGACCGAGCGCGGAGAGGGAGTCGCGCGGTTGCAGGCCGAGAGCATCGACGCTGGGACGGCGGTCGAGTTCAGGGTGACGATCCCGCGGACGTCCACGCAGGACGTCTCCGGCGCTCAGCAACGCGAGGGCGACGGGCTGCCCGCGATCCTCGCCGAAGAGCAGGCGCTCGACGACGACTACAACTCGTTCGCCAACCGTCTCGAACGCTTTGTCGAGGACAACTGGCTCGCGCTGATCGTGGGTCTCGCTGCGCTGGCTGGGCTGGTGCAGTTCCTGCTCGCGCGCGTGGCCCGCGAACACCCGGAATCGATACCCGAGTACCTGCCCGAGCCACCCGACGATGCTCCACCCGCGCTGGCCTACGGACTGGCGCGTGAGGGCGTCGATTCAGACGACGTCGTGCTCGCAACGCTCCTCGATCTCATCGATCGCGATTACTACGAGACCGAGGCGGCAACGACCGAAGATGAGAAGCTCGACCTCGCCCTGAAGGCCAAGGCACCCAACGATCGCCCGGCTGGCGAACTGACGCCCTACGAGCAGGAGGTGCTCGAGTTCTTCGACCTTTTGCTCGATGGCGAGCAGGTCGCCCTCAGCGAGATGAAGGACAAGGTCCCGAAGCACTCGGACCTCTGGCGCGGGCGCTGGGAACGGATGACCGAGAAGATCTCGGCGGCCGACGAGGGTCAGCTCGCCTGGGATCGCAACCTCAACGTGCCGCGCTACGGGGCCATCATCGCCGCCGTCGCGCTTCAGGTCGTCATTGCTTTCGTACACGCCGCCGACGGTGGCTCACTGGTCTTCCCGCTTGCGCTTGCCGGTCTCACCTTCGCGATCCTCGCGGCGCTCCCCGACGTCTGGTTCAAGCGCATAGACCGCGCTTACGTCGATCGCTGCGCGAGCTGGGCGGCCTTCGCCCATTGGACCGAGGACTTTCCGCGGCTCAAGGACGACCCGCCCGCGACGCTCGAGCTGTGGAAGCGAATCCTCGTCTACGGCGTGGCATTCGGAACCGCGGACCGGATGATCGCCTCCGGTCGGATCCCGACCCCGGTCGGCGAGGCGTCAAGAACCGCCGATGGCTGGAGCGCCTACATCTTCTCGGGTTCGGTCCAAAGCAGCGCTTTCAACGGCGCGAGCTTCTCCAGCGGCTTCGCCTCGCAGGTCGCGCCGGAGAGCTCGTCGAGCGGCGGCGGAGGTGGCTTTTCGGGCGGCGGAGGCGGCGGGTTCTCAGGCGGCGGAGGCGGTGGGTCGTGGTGACCGATCCTTGCGCCGGTGCTCGACGTAGCGGTCGCCCTCGAGGCGCCACACCCCTCGGCCTGGCTTCGGCTTGCCGGCCGCGCGCAACTTGCTGACGTTCGGGCGATACCAGGTCGTCACCGGGATCTCGTCAACGACGTGCACGAGATCGGGGCGATCGTCGACCGGCAGGATCGAGAGCGCCCGCGTGACCGCGCGGGCATCGAGCTTGCGCCCATCGCGCATCGCGACCGCGGCGACCGCCAGCGATCGACCCTCGGACTCATCGGAAATCGCATAGACCGCGGCGAGATCGATCGCGTCAACGTCGCCGAGAGCGTCTTGGATCGGAAACGAGGCCACGTGGCCATGTTCGGTGCGGATCAGCGATCCCACGTGGTCGACCAGCCACAGGTCCCCGTCGTCGTCGGCGCGAAAGAGGTCACCCGTGGCGAGCCAGGCGTCGCCGGGCTCGAACAAACCCCGCAGTGGGCTCTCGCTGGTTGAAACGACTCCGCGCAGACGCGTGAGCAGCATCCCGACCTCGCCCGGGCGACACTCGACCGCGAATCCGTCCTCGCCCTCGCGCAACCGCCCGCCGGCAACGTCGTAGGCGGCGAGGCGGATCCCGGCGCTGCCGGGCAGTGGCTGACCCTTGCATCCGGGCTTCTCGCCACTGAGATTGACGAGGATCGCGTCGCCTTCGGTTGATGCGTAGAACTCGAGGACGGTCGCCGGCGAGAATCTCCTCGCCACGCGACGCCACAAACCTCGCGGCATACCGGCGCCGATGAACAGACGCACCGGGTGGTGGTGCTCGGCCGGGTCGTCTGGGGCGTTGACTATCTCGCGGAGCATCGTCCACGTGTACGAGGCAACCGTGATCCCGTACCGCCGCACCTCCGTCCAGAACGTCGCTGGGTCGAAATCGCGGGCGATCGCCAGCCGCGAGCCACCCGCGATCGCGCCGCCCATACTCATCAGCAACCCCGACGGGTGGTAGATCGGCGTGACCGCGTAAATCGTGTCAGCGTCAGAAAGAGCGGCCGCCGAGGCCGTCGCGAAAGCCGAGAGTGCCCAGCGACCGTTCGTGATCCGGTTCGCCCGGGTCCGCTCGCCTTCGCCGGTGAAGAGGATGAAGGCCAGATCGCTGGCCCGGCCAGGGTTGGGCCGATACCAGGCGGGAAGTTCGACCAGATCGGGGTCGATGCGCTCCATATCGATCACGGTCTGGCCGAGGTCGCGGTCCTCTCCCCCGCCCCCCAACACCAGCACCTCGCCTCGGCCATCGAGAGCGGCGGCCGCGCGGCTCGCGAGCTCGGGGTCGGCCACAACCCGACTCACCTGCCCGAGCTCGGCCTCGTGGGCTACCGGTCCGTCGGGGCGCATGAGCACGGCAACCGCGCCAAGTCGGTTGAGTGCCGCGACAAGCGAGAGCCCGCTCGGACGGGTGGTCATCAGCACGCCGACATGCTCGCCCTGGCGAACGCCGAGCGAAACGAGCCCTCGGACCACATTGTCGATGCGGCGCTTCACCGACTCATGGGAGTAGGCGCGGTCCTCGAACAAAAAGAAATCGGATTCCGGATGGTCGGCCGCCTGCTCGTCGAGCAGGAGGCCCAGCGACACCCGCGTCCCGGGCTTGAGCCGGCCGAGGCGCGCAAGCCGTGGTAGCTGACCGGTGACCTCCTCGGCGAGCACGCGAACACCGCCGCTCGCGCGCGAGGCGGCTCCGGTGAGTGAACGGGCAAGCCCGCCACCGACCCCAGCCAACAGCTCGAGACCAAAGCCAAGCCTTGTGCCGACCCCGGCGGAATCGGCGTCTGGTGCCTCGGGATCGACGCGGTGGATCGAGCTTGGGAGTTCGCCCTCGCCCTCGCGCCAGTGCGCCCAGGCCGCAACCGCCGGCCACGTCGTCTCGGTTGCCGCTGAGCCCACGACGAGGCCGAAGTGTCCGGCGCGAAGAGCCATCTCGAAGATTTCCGCGCGCGGCGCCGCGCGGACGATTGCCCGGACGGCGGGAGTTGGCGCGATCTCGTCGACCTCGCCGACAACGGTGAGCACAGGGCACCCGATATCGGCAAGCGTGACCGTGCTGTCCTCGATCACGAAGCCGCCCTGAAGCATCCGATTGTGCGCGATGAACTGACGCATGAAGTCCGCGACCGCCGGCCCCGGCCACGCGACCCATCCCTCGCCCATCAAGAACCGCCGCTGGCGCTCGCGCGGCAGCAGCGCCTCGCGATCATGGAGCTGGCGGACAAAGTCAACGCGCTGGCGCAGCGCCTTCACCGGGTCGAGCAAGCGAAAGCCGGTTCGGCTCATCCACGCGGGCACGGCACTGCGTCCGAAGAGCTCCGCGAGCACGCCCGCGACCTGCTCGGCCACCTCCTCGGGGATCCCAAGCGGCAGCGCTCCGCGGGTATCAACTGGGCTGCCGAAAGTGATCACGCTGTCGATCCCCTCGCCGCGGCGATACGCGGCCGCCTGGTAACAGAACATTCCGCCCTGCGAATAGCCGGCCAGGTGGACATCGCGCCCGGTGGCCTCACGCACCTGATCGATGGCCTCCGCGACCGCGACGACATGGTCGGCGAGCGTGCGCTCGAGTCCGCCCTCCTCGCGCTCGGGCGCGCCGAAGTCGACCACCCAGGGGTCGGTGGCGTTGCGGTGCAGGACGGTCACCGCGCTCGATGCCGGCGAGACGTCGTAAACGTCGGACGCAAGCATCAGGGGCGGGATCAGGAGGATCGGCGGGCCCGACGCTGCCTCTGGGTAGTAGTGGCGCAGGCGAAACGTGCGCTGCTCGGTGGCGATCTCGAATGGCGAGGCCTCCTCGCCGGTCTCGAGCCCGCCGAACCGAGCGACCTCGAACGCGTTCTGTGCGGCGGCGCCGAGGCTCGACGCCGACCGCGAGATCTGCGATGGGATCAATCCCATACGAATGACGCTAAACGACCGCCATGGCAAGCATTGCCACATCGTCGGGGACCGCGTCAGCCCGGTAGACCTCCGCGAGTCGGTCCAGGCACGCCTGAGCGCCTTCCGGGCATTCGGCCAGCGTCGCCTTGAGGCGCTTGAGCGCCGACATGAGGTCCTCGCCGCGACGCTCGATCAGGCCGTCGGTATAGAGCAGCAGAAGGCTCCCGTCGGGGATCTTCGCCGTCTGCACCGTGAACCTGGGGGCCGCGAGGATGCCAACCGGTGGGCTGCCAACGCCGTTGAGCTCCTCAACGGTGCCATCGGGAAGGCGAATGAGCGCTGGCGGATGGCCCGCCCTGACGTATTCGGCGGTTCGCGTTGCCCGGTCATAGAGCAGATGGAACACGGTCGTGAGCTCGGCCCGCTCACCCTCCTTGATCATCGCGTCGAGGCGGGCGATCGCCTCGCCCGGATCGTGACCGTCGGCGACGAACCCGCGAAGCGCGGGCCGGATGCGGCCCATGACCGAGGCGGCGCGGATGCCGCGACCCGCGACGTCGCCGATCATCACGCCGACCCGGCCGTCAGCACACTGCACGACCTCGTACCAGTCGCCGCCGACCTCGATCCCCGGCGCCGCCGGCTCATAACGGGCGGCGAACTCAAGGCCTTCGATCCGCGGCAACGAGTCGGGAAGCAGCGAGCGCTGAAGGATCACCGCCGCCTCGTGCTCGCGGCGAAAGAGGATCGAGTTGTCGATTGCGAGGGCCGCGCGGCGCGCGAGGTCCTCCGCAAGTTCGAGGTCGCTCGCGTCAAAACGCCGACCTGATTCCGCTGCAACCAGGGTCAGCGCGCCAAACGTGCGCCCGCGAGCTTCCAGCGGCACGATCATCACCGAGAGCAGACCGAGTTCTCGCATCATCTCGAGATGCTCATCATCCTGAGCGGCACCCACGAGCATCTCGTCCGTGACCTCCGGGTAGAGCTCAGAGCTGCCCGTGCGAACGACGTACGCGACGCCGGTATCCGAGCCCTCATCGACCGGATAGAGCTCACGCAGCTCGCGAGCGAGCTCCACCCGGCGCGGGTCGGCGTGGGCGACCGCCACATGACGCAATGAGCCTTCGTCATCGATGAGGTCGACCGCACACCAGTCGGCGATTCTGCGCACCGCGAGATCCGCCAGGCGCTGCAGCGCCTCCTCGGGGTCGAGCGATAAGGAGAGGACCTCGCTCGCGTCCGCCAGGAAGGAGAGGCGCGTCGCCGCGGTGCGCTCGCTCTCGTAGAGCTGCGCGCGGGCGAACGTGTGTGCTGCCTGCTGGCCAGCCGCCAACAGAAACGCGCGCTCCGCGTCGTCGAAGTCCCGGCTCTCGGCAAAGCTGAGCGAGAGAGAGCCGAACGCGCGCCCATCCACCGCGAGCGGGATGACCGCCAGCGATTGAAAGCGCACATCACTGCCGGTCAGGACAGGAAACCGCTCGACGAGCTCCTCCGCCGAGGCGGTCCAGATCGGCTCGTTGGCCCGGACCGAGACCGACATCGGCACCTCGGCGCTGAGCGGAAAGCGATCCCACCCGGAAAGGCCAGCTCCGGAGTGGCCGGCGCTACCGAGGAGCTCGATCTCCTCGGTCGCGGAATCGACGATGCCGACAGCGGCGGCGGACGCGCCCAGCGCGGCCGTGACCTGCTCGAGCAGCACCTCGATCGTGCGCTCGGAGGTGATCTCCTTCGAGAGCGCGGTGGTGAGGGCGAGAAGTCGTGATGAGAGCGTGCGCGAGCGATGGACCGCCGTGACGTCGCGGGCTATTACCGAGGCGAGCGCCACCGACCCGTCGGGTGCATAGATCGGCGAGATCGACAGCGACACCGTGAGCATCCGGCCATCCTTTGCCACGCGCTCGGTCTCGTAGTGATCGATTCGATCGCCGGCCAGGACGCGCTTGAGGATCCGCACCTCCTCACCGTGGCGATGAGCTGGGATCAGGATCGAGATCGGTTGCCCGATCGCCTCCTCGGCCGTATAGCCGTACATTCGCTCCGCGGCCGGATTCCAGCTCGCGATCAGGCCGGTCGAATCCTTCGAGAGGATCGCGTCGTCGGAGTACTGGACGATCGCGGCGTATTGCTCCGCCGTCAGCTCCTGGCTCGCCTCGACGCTCGTGCCGCTCATGACAACGCAGCCACCGCCGACGCTTGCGTCGGGTGAACCGAAAAGCGGTCGCCGACCCCCCCGATCGCGAGCAGGGAGGCGACCGGCGAATCCGGACTCAATGCCAACGCCAGGCGACCACCGAGGTCGTCCATCGCGACGAGCAGGACCTTGAGCCCGCTTGAATCCATGAACGGGCAGGCGAGCAGGTCGATCACGATGCGATTGCTCGGGCTGCGTAACCGACCGAATGCTTGCAGCGAGCTGGTCCGCGTTGCTGAGATCGACCTCGCCCTCGGGGCGAACGACAACGACGTCGCCCTCGCGTGAGACCGTTACCTCGAGCCGACCGGCGCGGCCGTCACCGGTCATCTCGCCCCGACCCCGAAACTCATTGAGAGCTTGACGCCCTCTGCGTCGGAATCGATGTGCACGTCGTGTGCGAGCTGCGTGATCAAGGAGATCCCCATCCCGAGCCCGGCACTGTCGGGGTTGGGAACCATGCCGATGCCGTTGTCAGCGACGACCACGAGCAGCATGCCGCGGTTCATGTGGGCCTTGACGGAGATCCACCCGGGCTCCCGCCCGCGGAATGCGTGGACCACCGCGTTGGTGACCGCCTCACTGACGGCGAGCTTGACGTCGCGCGCTGAGGCGCCGACGCGCTCGGCCAGATCGCTCACCGCGTCGCGAGCTAGCTTGATGCTCGACGGCTCAGACGCGAGCTCAAGCACCACGCTCTCCCGCTCGTCGGCAGTCGTCACCATCGATGGAGTATGAACTCTTCGCTACGGCTTCTCGAAGACCATGCGGAAGTGATCGAGCAGCTCCCGCTCGAAGCACACGCTATTGGCGCTCACGCCCGACGTAAACGCAAGCCGGAAATCGCGGCTTGTGAGGTATCTCGGCACCAGCCGCATCTTCATGAGCGTCTTTCGAAAGCTCGGCTGAGCAAAGCGCACGCGCCACTGCTTGATCGTCTCGAGGTAGTCGAGACGACCGCTCTCGCTTGAGACGTGACGTAGGTGCGGCTCCGCCGTGGCGATGACCTGCTCCTTGCCAAAGGGCAGGAACGAGCCGGGAAACTGGTGCTCCATCAACGCCACATACCACTCATCCGAGTCACGCGGCGCGTTGATCGAGGATCGTTTGGGGTCGATCATGTTGCGCCCAAAGACCATCGTCTGTAGGTAGAGACGGCCACCTCGGGGCAGCATCCCGGCGACGTTCGCAAACAGGTCCGAGTAGATCTGATCCTGGCGACCCGCCAGCCATTCCTGGCGCGAGCAGAAATGCTCGAAGGCGCCGAGGCTCGCAATCGCGTCGAACTGGCCGAAACGGTCGCGGTCGGCATCGCGCGCGTCCTCGATGCGGGCATCGAGCCCATGTCGGGCGACCGATCGAGCCTGAGCCGAGGAGAGGGTCACTCCGATCCCCGTTGCCCCGCGCTCGCGGATGAAGTTCAGCAGTGGTCCCCAGCCGCAGCCGAGGTCGAGCACACGGCGGTCGCGATCGATCCCGATCTGCTCGGCGATGAACTCGTGCTTGCGGCGCTGCGCCTGCTCCAGCGTGAGCGAGAAGTCACCGTCGTACTTCGCCCCTGAGAAGTCGGCGAGCTCGCCGAGACTGAGTCGAAAGATGCGGTCGATCAGCGAGTAGGTGAACTCGAGGTCGCGCCTGCCTGCCATGGATCGAAGTTACCCTGCCTTCGCATGAGCCCGCAACCATCTCTCACTCTGCACGTCCTACCGCCGTCGCACCCCTGTAAGACCGTGGAAGCGGCCCTCGCGCTGAAAGGCTTGGAGTACGAGCGAGTGGTGCTCGAGCCCGGTCGCCACAACGAGGAGATGGTGGCGATCTACGGAGACGGTCGGCACACCGTTCCGGGCATGCTCGTCGACGACGAGCCGGTTCATGGCTCGCGCTCGATCCTGGACCGACTCGAGGCGCTGGTTCCCGACCCACCGCTCTACCCGGACTCGATCTCCGATCGGGTGCGCGAGGCCGAGCGCTGGGGCGACGACGAGCTGCAGGACCTCGGCCGGCGCCTCCCGTGGGGCGCGCTGCACTTTCGCCCGGAGGCGATGGGCACCTTTGGCGGCGGGGGTGAGCTCGATGCAGCCGGCACCGACTTCGCGATCACCTACGTGCGCTCCTCGTGGAAATACCACCGGATCAGTGCGGCACGACTTGCCGACGATCTCGCCGGTCTTCCAGCCAAGGTCGCCGCAATCGAGGCGTTTGCAAAGGAGGGCGTGATCGGCGGTGAGCAACCAACGGCGGCCGACCTGCAGATCGGCGCGACCGTCCGCGTGCTGCTGACCCTCGGCGACATCGAGCCGCTGTTCGCCGGAGGCGCCGGAGAGCGGATCGCTCTGCGCTGGTTCGAGGATTATCCGGGGCGAGTTCCCGCCGGCGCGTTTCCGTCGGGATGGGTTCCCGCGGCACCCGGCTCGGCGTGAGCACAGGCGCCATCCCCGGTCGGGAGGCTGCGGGCTAGTAGACGGTCACGCTCGTGCCGAGCTTGGCGAACTTGTAGAGACCCGGAGCCTCTGGTGCCGGCACGCGCACACACCCGTGGGACGCGGGGTACGTCGGAACGTCCGGGTACTCATGAAACGCGATTCCGTTGTTGAAGTAGGAGGCGTAGGGCAGCCACACCTGGAATGGGACCGACCAGGACTGCAGCTCCTTGCGAAAGATGCTGTACGTGCCCGACGGTGTCTCTGTTCCGGGCCCGCCGGTTGAGACGTGGATCGCTCGGCGAGTCTTACCGCGCGCGATCAGCAGCGCGACGCCCTTGGCTCGGTAGACCTCGATGCGCTTCGATGGTCCCCGCCCGCTTGCCCGCGGGGTCTTGGCGTTTTTGAGGGCGGCCGTGGTCGCCGGTCCGACGACTCCGTCGCGATCCAGGCCCTCCCAGGACTGAAAGGCGATCACGGCCTGCTGGGTGCGATAGCCATCCTTGCCGTCGACCGCTCCCGGTGGCAGGTAGTTCAGCTGGGCAAGGCGCCGCTGGATCTCGCGGGTCTGGAGGCTCTTTGCGCCCTTCGCCCGGGACTTACGGTCCGGGCCACCGGAGGGCTTCGCGAAGTCTGCTCGGTTGAGAGCCGCGTCGGCCAGATCGGGCTCGACCTCCTCGCCACCGGAGATCACCCGCGCGGCGGCGACGCCGTCGAGCTTGGTCAGGGTGTAGGTCACCTGACCGAGGCGCGCCGCAAGCTCGGCGCGCTGCTCGCGGTCGCGATCGTCTGGATCAGCCGGGATGCCGTCCATGAAGCTCGCGGAGACCGACACGGTCGCGGTGCCGTCGGCGGTCAGCTCGACCCCCTCGAGCGTCGTCTCGGGCGGGATCGTGGTCTGGGGCCTCACCCCCTTTTTTGCGTCGGCGGGGGTCGGGCCGGCGATCAGTGCTTCCGCAGTCGTCTCGAGTTGGTTGCCGCCGTCGGCCATGCGTCGATCGACCTTCTGAAACTGCTCACCGGCGGTGAAGTACAGCTCGACGGTACCCGTCGACGACTGCAGCGTCTCTCCCCCGCTCGCTGTGGTCGTCGAGACGTTCTGGCTCCCATCACACCCTGCAACCAGGGCCATGCACAACATCAGAGCCGCCGTCGTCGCGCTCCTTCGCGATCCGTGCGCCATCACGCCGAGAGCGTAAATGATCGGAGCGACCGCTAGCTGATCTTCGCGGCGGCGTGTGGTCCTGGCTGGGCGACTCGCGAGACGACACGATCGCCGCCGCGGTGCTTGGCCTCATACATCGCCGCGTCCGCGCGTCCGAGGATGGCATCGGCGCTGGCATCGCAGGCTCCGTCGATCATCGCTATCCCGACACTGAGGCCGACGGGCATGGGCGAGTCGATTGCGCGAGCGATATCGACCCGCGCCTGCTCACGGATCTTGGTCGCGATGCGCTCGGCATCGGCGATGTCGACGCGGCGCAGCAGAATCGCGAACTCGTCGCCGCCAAGTCGGGCGACGGCGTCGCCGGTGCGAACCTGGCCTCGAAGCGTCTCGCCCAAGCGCACGATTACGGCGTCGCCGGCGGCGTGGCCAAGGGTGTCGTTGATCTCCTTGAACTTGTCGACGTCGAAGAGCAAGACGGCGCTCGAGCGAGCGTGCTGAGCCTCGTGCGTGCGCTCGGTATCGAGCTCGACCTCGAAGCGCCTGCGATTGAACACGCCGCTCAGCGGGTCGTGGTCGGCGAGATGCTGCAGCTCGCTCTCGGCCTCCTTGCGAGCCTGGATGTCGAGCAGCTGCGAGAGCCGGTACAGCGGCTTACCGTCCTCGTCCCGGATCACCGAAATCGTCAGATCAACCCAGACCATCTTGCCGTCGGCGCGCTTGACGCGGATCTCATCGCGATAGTTGTCCGAGTCGCCCGAATACACGCGTTCGACCGAATCCCGAATACGGGCGATCCCTTCGGGCTCGGCGAATTCCGTCAGCGTGTGCCTGCCGACGAGTTCGTCCGGCGTCATCCCGAGGAAAGCGCCAAGCGGCCGGTTGGCCTCGAGAATTCTGCCGTCCAAGCCGATCAGCGCGATTCCCGCGAAGGAGTCGTCGAAGATCCGGCGGAAGCGTTCGCGAGCCTCACGTCTGGACCGCTCGGCCTCGCGTCGCCCGGTGACGTCGCGGGCGACCGCGTAGATCGCACACGCGTGGCGGTCCACGCGGGAGGACCACTCGAGCCAGCGGTACGCCCCGCCCTTGGTCCGGTAGCGGTTGGTGAACGTCGCGGTGGCATTACCGGCAGCCGCGCGCTCGCTCTCGGCGATCGTGTGTTCGCGATCGTCCGGATGCACGAACCCGATGAACGGCTCGGCCATCAACTCCTCGCGAGTCCAGCCAAGCGTGCGCTCCCAGGCTCCGTTCAGGTGAACCAGATGGCCGTCGAAACTGGCGGTGCAGAGAAGATCGCCGGAAAGCTCGAAATGGCGCGCTCCCTCTTTCAGTCCAGCGGCGGCATTGCGGAGGCGGTCGGCCATCCAACCGGTGATTCCGCCGACAACCAGATAGCCCACCATGCGCGAGCCGTAGCTGACGAGTGGGACCGAGTCGTCGGTCATCAGCGTTGCCGTCTGGACGAGCGCGACGCCGGTGAGACCTGCGACGAGCCCGGCCAATAACCCCCACTCGATCGCGACGATCACCACCGGTACGAAGAACAGCGTCGCCACCGCATAGTCGGGCGCGGCGACCGCAAGACGCAGGCCGAAGATGACCGCGAAGAGGATGGCTGCAAGCGCGAGCACCCAGACACGCGGACGTGTAGCGACAAAGCTCTTCGCCATACCTCCGATATCGGCGGTGCTCGCTACCCCTTTAGGCAGTCACTACGCAGGGCGGCATCTGACAACCCGCCGCCTCACCACTCAGCCGGCCTACCGGCCGCGCTTGCGCTTGCGCTTGAACTTGTCCTTTGCCGGCGACGGATCGACCTGACCGTTGAACACCGCAGCGACGCGGAAGCGGTGCTTGCCGTAGGAGAGGCGCTTGACCCGCACCTTCGCCGCACACCCGACCGGCTTCGAACGGTCGATCTGGCAGATGAACGACGAGCCCGGGACGTCGGAGGTGAACTTGTAGGTCACAGACTTCTTGAAGACCTTCCTCTTCGGCTCCTTGGTGATCGTCGTGTTGGGAACGATCGGCGGGTTCGCACCGATCGCCGCGACCGCGTCGATCAACCCGGCGCCGACGTCGAGCGGACCGAATGCGCCCACGGGCACGGCGGTGGAACGTTGCGCAGCAAGGATCTGCTGTGGGCTCAGGAACGGGTTGGCGCTCTTTTGCAGCGCCGCGATCGCCGCTGCGGCAGGGGCGGCGGCGGATGTCCCCGAGAAGCGATAGACGCCGCTGGAGTTATCGATGAAGAACGTCGTCTGGACGTTGTCGGTCGCCGCGATGTCGGGCTTGCTCATCACCTGGGGCGACGGCAGCGCTGCTGCCGGAGTCGTGCCCGAGACGGGACCGAAGTAGTTGACGACGGGGCCACGCGACGAGAAGTTCTCCGGCTTCGACGCATCGTCGTAGGGAATCGCCGCCGTGCTGATCGAGTTGAGTGATCCGTTGTGGCCGAAGATCGTCGGTCCGGCGACGTCCGGGGCGGTCGTCGTCTGAATGTCGGCGAGGCTCGAGCGTCCGATGGTGAATTTGAGCCTCGGCGTGCCGGCGCCTGCGGTTGGCTTGCGGTAGATGACCAGGCCGAACTCGCTCGGGGTCGAGCGCGGGTTTTGGATGTTGACCAGCTCGAACGGCTTCTGCGTCGCGAAGCTGTCGGTCGTCCCCGAGAAGACGAACTGCCCGGTCGCGAAGTCGAAAACGAACGCGTCGAAATCGGTCTTGACACCGTTTCGCGGCTCGGCCCACTGCAGGTTCATGTTGAAGCTGCTGCCCGGGTTGACGATGACGTTGAAGGCGTTGTCGTTCTGGGGGAAGCCTGCCCCCGCGGCCGGGTTGAAGTCCATGCACTGCCCGGTCAGTGTCGGGTCGGCAAAGGTCAGGCAGTCGCCGGACAGCCGGAAGTTGGGAGCCTCGTAGGAGCCGACGTTCTGGCCGTTGACGATCACGTTGCTGTTCGCGGCCGACGAGTAGAACGGGACGCCAGCCGCCGTGACGTCCGTCGCGGCGTTGGCGATTGGGCCCTCCTGGAAGAAGGGCTCGTCGAAGAACGTGATGTCGTCGGTGATGACGGTCGAACCGGCAGCGCGCAGGGCGCGGATGTTGTCGGCCATTGCATCGGCGCTGGCGCCGGACTCAGCGAACTGCAGGACAGCGCCGGGGGCATGATCATGGACGATCTGGGCCATGCCGCGGCCCTCGTCGATGTCGGTGTCCTGGCCCTCGGCGATCACCTGAACAGGGGTCGTGCGCCCGCAGGGGTTGCCCGGACCGGGCAGGTCACCGCTGGCGATGTCCTGCGACGCCCGGGTGGCCGACTTCGATCCGACGTCGAATGAGTCCGAGACGATCCCGACTGTCTGACCGGTGCCGTCGACGTTGAACTGTTGGCGCGCTGCGGCGACCCGCATCTGCGTCTCGCCCTCGGCGACGCGAGAGCCGGTGCAGGTGCCGACCTGGCGACCCGAGGATGCAGGCTTGCCGGCCGGCGCGAGCGTGGCACCGCCCTGAGCGCTGGCGACGATCGGCTCGATCGCCTCCGTGACCGCAGCCACGCCCGGCACGCGGGCGATCGCGGCGAAGTCGCCGGGCCGGGCCGCGAGGTCGACGGTGCCATAGCGGTCGTTGACGCTGAGGATCTCGGCGCCGCTTGCACGCAGATCGTCGATCAGGCTCGGTGAGGTCGCGTCGAGGCGAGCGTTGGCGACGATGCGGTTGCCGTCGCGTTGCAGGCTTCCCGGCCCGCGGGGCCTGAGGCTCATAGCCGCCGCCTGGTCGCGTTTGGATTCGCCGGACAGGGAGGTGAGCGCCGCGAGGCGCGGAGACAGCCCGGAGTTGACGCCGGGGGCGTCGGCTGAAAGCAGTCCGGCCATCGCGTTCGCGCCGCCCGTGGTGGGTAGTGGCGTGTTCGCCGCCTCGGGCGGAGCAGCGGCTGATGAGGCGACAACCGTTGCCGCGAGCAACGTCGCGGTGCCCAATCCCGCGCGTGCCCGGCGCCGGAACTTCCCTGTCTGTCCACCTGCCATGCCTTGGTCCCTCCTTGGTGCCAACCCCTTAGACGCCCGTTTATACCGCTTAACCCTCCGATGGCGAAGTTAGGCTCGCCCCCGCCCTTGGGCAGTTAGAGAGAGGAGAGCCTTGAAGCTGGTGATCGGAATTGTCCGCGTGGAAAAGGCGAACGATGTGCTCGAGTCGCTTTACCGGGCCGAGGTGAGGGGGGTGACGATGAGCCGCGTTCAAGGGCACGGCGGTGAGCTCGAACGGGTCGAGACCTACCGAGGGACGACGGTGCAGATGAGTCTCGAGGAGAAGATGCGTTTTGAGATCGCTGTCTCCGATGCGTTTGTTCAACCGGCCGTCGATGCGCTCAGCACCGGGGGGCGAACCGGCGAGGTCGGCGACGGCAAGATCTTCGTCCTCCCGCTCGAACAGGCCGTTCGCATTCGCACAGGCGAGACGGACGTCAGCGCGGTCACCCCGGTCAAGTCATGAACGCCCTTCCGCTTGCGGCCGTCGCCGAGGTCGATTCGGGCGATACCGCCTGGATGCTCGCGGCAACGGCGCTCGTGCTGATGATGACGCCGGCTCTGGGCCTCTTCTACGCGGGCCTGGTCCGCGCGAAGAACACGCTCAACACTTTCATGATGTGCGTCGCCGCGCTGGCCGTCGCCGCGGTGCTGTGGGCGCTGATCGGCTATTCGCTCGCATTCAGCGAGGGCAACGGGTTGATCGGCGGCTTTGGCCATGCCTTCCTCCAGGACGTCGCTTTCGCCCCACGCGATGGGACCACGATTCCGCACCTGCTGTTCATGGCCTTTCAGGCGACCTTCTGCATCCTCACGGTCGCGCTGGTCTCGGGTGCTGTGGTCGAGCGAATGCGCTTCGTCCCGTTCTTGATCTTCGCCGGCCTCTGGTCGGTGCTCGTCTACGCGGTCCTCGCGCACTGGTCGTTCGGCGGCGGCTGGCTGCAGGCAAACGGAACGCTCGACTTCGCCGGCGGCGTTCCCGTTGAGATGGGATCGGGCTTCTCGGCCCTGGCGGCAGCGCTGGTCGTCGGCGCGCGCAAGGACTACGGGCGTCAAGCGCTTTTGCCACACAACGCCGTCTACGTGCTGCTCGGCGCCGGCCTGCTGTGGTTCGGCTGGTTCGGTTTCAATGGCGGCAGCGGCTTTTCGGCTGGCGACGCGGGGGTCCTCGCCTTCACGAACACGCTGCTCACCCCGGCGTGCACGTTGACAGTCTGGTTCATCCTCGATCTCGTCCGCGGGCGCCAGGTGACAGCGATTGGCGCCGCCACCGCGATCATCGTCGGCTGCGTGGGGATCACTCCGGCGGCGGGCTTCATCAGCCCAGGCTGGGCGATGGTGCTCGGCGCTCTTGCCGCGATCCCGAGCTATCTCGTGATCGTCTGGCGCCCGCGGACACGTGTTGACGAAACACTCGACGTTCTCGCGGCCCACGGCATCGCGGGGCTCACCGGAATGCTCTTCATCGGGTTCTTCGCCCAGTTCGACTGGAACGGGCTATCCGACGGCCTGCTCTACGGCAACGCCGAGCAGCTCGGCTGGCAGGCGGTCGCGGTAGTCGCGACGCCGGCATATGCGTTTGGGATGACCTGGCTTCTGCTTCGGTTCATCGGCGCCTTTACGCCGTTGCGCGCGGGCGAGCGCGAGGAGGCGATCGGGATGGACATTCTCGAGCACGGCGAAGAGGCCTACGCCACCGGGGAGGGCGCAATCCTCGTCCGGCCCGAGGAGGAGTACAAGGTGCGCGTGCCGGTCGCCGATCCACGGTGACGTCGTCGAGTGCGTCGTAGAATCAGCCCACTGCGGGCGTGGTGTAATGGCTGCATGCGAGCCTTCCAAGCTCTCGGTGCGGGTTCGATCCCCGCCGCCCGCTTAACCCCCGTCGAGTGACGACTTGACCACCCATCAGGGGGTCAACGCGTCACTCGACACTGGTTGTCTCGCGTAGACTGAGCCCGAATTCGGGGCGTGGCGCAGTCTGGTAGCGCACTCGGCTGGGGGCCGAGCGGTCGCTGGTTCGAATCCAGTCGCCCCGATTCTCGACCGGCGGACCGATTTCGGTGGCCCCGTTGCCGAAATCTGCCCGTCGCGCAGGACGAGCCGAGGCCCATGTCGCGTACCTAACCCGCCCGGATCAGCCGGTCAGAGTGCGCGGACGGCCTCTGCGACCGGAGTGTCGCCGCCGATCAGATCGAAGCCCTTGCCCGAGGTCCCGGGGGTGTCGAGGACGGCGAGCAGCGTCGCGGCGACGTCCTCGCGCGGGATCTGACCGCCACCCTCGAGCTCGGGGGCCGCGTCAACGCGACCGGAGCCCGGATCGTCAGTAAGTCCGCCGGGCCGAACGATGGTGTAGTCGAGACCGCTGGCCGCGACCTCGTCGTCGGCCGCCGCCTTGGCCTCGTAGTACGGACGCATCTCGTCTGACCAGGACTCGGGGCGGGTCACGCCTATCGCCGAAACGATCAGATAGCGCGAGATGCCGTTTGCCCGCGCCGCCTCGATCAGCTTGACGGCCCCGCCGTGATCGACGGTGCGTTTGCGCTCCGGCCCGCTATTCGGCCCAGCGCCCGCCGCGAACACGACCGCGTCCGCTCCGGCGACCGCGTCGGTCAGGTCATCGCGCTCAAGGTCACAGAGCACGGGCTCGGCTCCGTCGGCACGCAGATCGTCGGCATGGTCGGGATTGCGAATCACCCCGCGCGCGTTGTCACCGCGCTCGGCGAGCATGCGCAGAAGGTGGCGGGCGATCTGGCCATGGCCGCCAACAACGACGACGTTCACTCCGCCCGCTCCTCCGCGTCGTCGCCCTCTTCCGGCAGTGACGTGCCCGGCGGCGTCGTGTGTCCATGCGGGCCGGCGCCTGTGGGACGCACGAGGTCGCCGGTGGTCAGGCTCTCGTCACGCCCCTCTGATTCGAGGCCAGCCGGAAGCCCTGCCTTGGCGACGGCGTCCTTGCGAGGGTCGCGCTCGCGGCTGGGCTCGGTCTCGTCCACGATCCGAGGGTACCCCGGAACGCTCGATTCAACCGACGCGCAGGCCGAAGTCCGTGGTGTAGACGGCGCCGGAGGCGCGGCCGTCGCTCGGGGTGCCGCGCGAGAAGCCGATGCCGATGTCGCGGAAGTCCTTGCTGAGAATGTTCGCCTTGTGGCCAGGGCTCCCCATCCATGCGGCGACGATCGATCGCGGCGTCGCGTAGTCACCGCTGCCCCAGGCGATGTTCTCGCCGTAGGCCCAGCGGCTGAGGCCGCCCCCCAGGTAGCCAACAGTCTCGAGTCGCCTACCGAGATCGCTCTCGCCATTGCATTCGTGATCGAAGCAACCGGTTCCGATCATGCGGTCGTTGTGCCGCTGAGCAGCCTTCTGCAGCCGCTTGTGCTTGTCGAAGCCCTTGAGCCCCCGTTGTGCCCGTTCCTTATTGAGCAGGCACAGCACGGCGTCGCGAGCGGCGCCGTTGGAGAGATTCGCGGGCTTCGCCTCCGCGTCCGGCCCGCATCCGCCAGCTGCCGCCGGCGCGGCGCCAGGACCTGCGGCAAGTGCCACCAGCGCGGCGGCGAGAACTGTGGTCAGCGCCGGAAGGTGCTTGCGAGGGTGGGGTGCCATCGCAAGTCAAGATCGGAGCCTCGCGCCGTTCGCTGAGCCACCGCGGTCGATTTGGCCGAAAGGACTAGCCGCGGGGACTAGGGCACGCGTGAGCCGAAGACGACCGCAAAAGTGCCGAAGCCCTCCCCGCAAAGCTCGTCGCTCGAATCCGGAGAGACGGCGATGCCGAAATCCTCGAAGTCCGGATCGAGAGCGTTGGCGCGATCGAACGCACTTGCAAGCCAGCTCTCGACCATCGAATCCGCCCTCGTCCCGCAGCCGGTGCTTTCAGCAAAGCGGTAACTCGTGACGCCGTCGAAATAGCCCGCACGGCGCAGTCGCTTCTTCAGGGCCACTTCGCCCGGGCATTTGTGGGCAAGGCAGTCGGTCTTGATCATCGTCCGTACATGCCTCTTGGCGGCCGTCTGGAGCGAGGCATCTCGGGTCAGCTTCGAGAGGCCGCGGGCGCTCCGCTCGAACGCGATGAGGCACCGCACGGCCTTGCGCAGATCGGAAGCCGAAAGCTGAGCGACCATCTCCGTCGAGTTCGGGCACGCATCGGCCGCGGTGCTACTCGCAGCGCCTGCGGGGCGCGCCTGCGCCGGCCCGCCGATCATTGCCATCGCCGCCAATGCAGCGGCGAAGGCCATTAAAACTGCCCGATTTCGCGTCACTTGGCTTTCCCTCGAAAAGATTGCGCGCCCCTGCCGACGCGCACCGGCCAAAACCCAGGCCCGGCCTCCGAGTTGCGGTTGGCCGAGCCTGAGCGGCACGGGGGAGCCGGGATTCGAACCCGGATTCACGGTTTTGGAGACCGCGCGTGTAGCCATTGACTCACTCCCCCAGGGACCGCCAAGTTTGCCATGTGCACTGCCTTATGCGGACGAGAGGACTCGAACCTCCACGGGCGCTAGCCCACCAGGACCTAAACCTGGCGCGTCTGCCAATTCCGCCACGTCCGCGCGCCGCAGAAGATCGCACACCCCTGCGACCGTCGCGCACGGCCGCCCGAGCGCATATGCTTGCGCCGATGGAGAAGACCGCTGTCCGTCAGGGATACGAGCTGTGGCGGCCCAACCGGGAGAAGGCCGAAAGCAAGACGATGAAGGCCATCGTCGCCTTCGTCCTGCTGGTCAGCGCAGCCCTTCTGATCATCATCACGCTCGGTGGCTGGGAGCGGCTTCAGGGCACCAGCGTCGCATCCATGACGCTCGGCTGGGCGGCCATCTACATCCTCTTCGCGTTTCTCGTCATGCGGTGGAACCGCGGTGTTCTTCCGGTCGCGGCCGCGCTCGCCGTGATCCTCGCCATCTTCGCGGCCATCGCGTCGCCCGAATGGTTCGCGCGCTCCAAGGAGGGGCTGGAGTCCCCGGCTCTGCCGGAGGACCTGCTCGGAACGCTTGCGCTGGTTGTCGTTGGGGTTCAGGCGCTTCTCGTGATCGTCGCGATGTTCGGCTTCAACCAGGAGTGGCACGTCGAAGAGGAGCGGCCAATTGGCGGCGGACCGCTTCACGGCGAGTCCGGCGACACCGGATCCTCCACCCCACCCGCACCAGCCGCGGCCTGAGCGCCGCGGTCGTCTAAAAGAGCGCGGATTGCTCCTCGCGCGGCTCGATCAGCCGCGGCCCATCCTCGCGTACGTTGTTGACCAGATCGGAGACGACGCGGGAGGTGAGGAGGTCGTCAGGTGCCGGCTTCAGCATGCTGACGAGCTCCGCCTCATCAGCCTCATCGCTGAGCCAGGCGGCCTCGACCTCGCGCTCGAGGATCACCGGCATTCGATTGTGGATCGGCCGCATCATCGCGTTCGCATCGCAGGTGACGATCGCGCAGCTGTGCACGGCGCCTTCACCATCGCGAGCCGGAAGCTCCGCCCAGATGCCGGCGAACGCGAATAGATCGTCGTCCGGGCGGCTGAACCACACCGGCCGCTTGCCTCGCTCGTCCGTCAGCCACTCATAGAAGCCATCGGCGCAGATCAGACAGCGGCGCTCCCTAAACGCCTCGGCGAAAGCTGGCTGGGTCGCGATCGTCTCGGCCCTGGCGTTGATCAGCGGCCGCGAGCTCCTCTTCTCGGCCCACCGGCCCGGGACGAGGCCCCACCGCAGCCGTCCGAGCTCACGAGTCCCCTGGCCCATCTCGCGCACGGCGAGAACGGGATCCGTGGGGGCGATGTTGAAGCGGGGCGGATCGACGCCGTCGACCGACTCGAGGATGTCGAAACGAGCACGCAGGCGCATCGGATCTGGATTCGTCAGGGTGTAGCGGCCGCACATGCCCCTGAATGAAAGCGGCCCATGCCGGGTAAGTGTCCGTCGACCACCTCGCGCAGGCCAGAAGCCGCGCCCATGCCAACGAAAGGCAACCTTTTCGTGAAGTCCAGAATCGTCGTCGCGCTGTCCACGGCACTCGCTCTCGCCGCGATAGCGAGCATCTCCATCGCATCCGCCGACCGAACCAAGGGCGCGGCTGCTGCAGAAACCGCCGCGGCAGCATCGGCTGATCTCCGCGACGCCGTCGCCTTCAAGGGGATGAACCGACACCTGGAGGAGCTCCAGAGCATCGCCAAGGAAAACGACGGCAATCGTGCCGCGGGCTTCCCGGGATACGCGGCCTCGGTGAAGTACGTCGCCAAGACCCTGAAGGGGGCGGGCTGGGACGTCTCGACGCAGAAGTTCGACTTCGAGGCCTTCGTGATCGACAAGCCGACCGTCTTCGAGCAGACGGCCCCGACCGCCACCACCTATGAGGAGGACAAGGACTTCAACACGATGGAGTTCTCCGGCCGTGGCGAAGTCACCGCCGAACTCGTCGCGGTCAACCTGGAGATCCCGGCGCCCGAGGAGCCGGGCGTCAAGAGCGGTTGCAAGGCGAGGGACTTTGAGGGTCTCGACGTCGCCGGCAAGGTCGCACTGATCCAGCGGGGCACCTGCGACTTTGCGGTCAAAGTCAAGAACGCCGCCAAGGCGGGCGCCTCCGCCGCGGTCATCTTCAACGAGGGCCAGAAGCCCGACCGCGTCGGGATCGTCGACGGAACCCTCGGCACGGAGGCAAAGATCCCCGCCGTTGACACGAGTTTCAAGCTCGGTAGCGAGCTCGCAAACGGCGTCGCCAGCGGGCCAACGGGCGTCACCGTTCACATCAAGACGACCACCCGCGTCGACGAGCGGACGGCAAAGAACGTGATCGCCGAGACGCCGGGCGGCAGGGCCGAGCATGTCGTCATGGCCGGCGCCCACCTCGACAGCGTTGAGGAGGGAGCGGGGATCAACGACAACGGCACCGGCAGCGCCGCGCTGCTTGAGATCGCCAGTCAGATCTCCGACCTCGGAATCCATCCGAAGAACAAGATCCGCTTCGCCTGGTGGGGCGCTGAGGAGGTCGGCCTGATCGGGTCGACGGAATACGTGGCCTCGCTGAAGAAGTCGGATGCGAAGGACATCGAGCTCTACCTCAACTTCGACATGCTCGGTTCGCCGAACTTCGTTCGCCAGGTCTACGACGGCGATGGCTCTGCCTTCGACGCCGCCGGGCCGAAGGGATCGAGCGCGATCGAGAAGAACTTCGCGAAGTTCTTCAAGGCGGAGGACCTGCCGAGCGGCGAGACCGCGTTCGACGGGCGCTCTGACTACCTCGCGTTCATCACTGCCGGGATTCCGTCGGGCGGTCTCTTCAGCGGCGCCGAAGGGATCAAGACGAAGAAGGAGCAAAAGCTCTACGGCGGTAAGGCCGACAAGCCCTATGACGCGTGCTACCACGAGAAGTGCGACGACATCGGCAATGTGTCGAAGAAGTCGCTCGACCCGATGGCCGACGCTGTGGCCGACGCGGTCATGAACTACGCGTTCGACCTTGGCGCGCTGAAGTCGGGTGGGTCGGGTAAGGCCGCCCGCGCCAAGACCACGGCCGCGCGCGACCACGCTGGATCGTCGCTCGTCCGCTAGATCGAGCCCAGAACCTCCGTACGCACCGACCCGCCCCGTTACGGGGCGGGTCGTCACAATGGACGCGCTAGCGGCGGTGCTGCAATTGGTCGACAGGGCGCCCTCAAAAGGCGCTGTCCTTCGGGGCATGTGGGTTCGAGTCCCACCCGCCGCACTCGGCCGTTTCTCGATCCGTTCGGGAATGTCCACGGCAGGCTGGCCCAACCCGGTAGGTTTCGTTCGATGCCGCAGACCAGTACCGACAAGGCGCGCGCCCTGATCCTGCTCGCGGCCTTTCTCTCGTTCCTTTTGTCCGTGACCCTGTTTTTCGTCACCGACGACAAGTCCGAAGGCATATTCGTGGGCCTCTGGGTCCCGTCGATCCTGGCCCTCGGCGCAGTCGTCCTCCCGCCCCGAAAGTAAGCGCCGTGACCTTGGGGATATTCCTATTTGGCGTCGTCGTGACGCTCATCGTCGCGGCAGCCTGCGGGATAATCATCGAGGGAATCCGGATCGACAAGCAGGGGCGCGAGCGGGACGAGGCCGAGCTGAAAGCCGAGGCCCCCACGGCGAACCAGCCGGGGCGCGTCTAGCCGCTCACCGCTCGCGTGGATACCACGGGGCGCATGAAGGTGATCGGCGAGCTCTGCTCGTTCGAGGGGCGACTCACCGGCACCGATGCCGAGCGGCGCGCTGCGAACAGCGTCGCCGAGCGCCTGCGAAAGCAGGGTCGGCGTGTGGAGGTGGAGCCAATCCACGTCCACCCCCAGCTCGGGCTGATTCTCGGGCTGCACTGCCTGGTCGCGTTCGTCGGCAGCCTGATCGCCGTGTCCTCCCCGGAGGTGGGCTTTGCGCTGGTGCTGGTCGCCGCCACCTCCCTGTACCTCGACCTCAACACCCGCCTGTACCTGCTGCGCCGACTGTTCTTTCGCCGGCTCTCCCAAAACGTCGTCGCCCGGACGCCGGGCGCCAAGGCCGATGCGACGCTGGTTTTGTGCGCGCATATCGACGCCGCTCGCACAGGCCTGATCTACAAGCGCGGACGGCTAGCGGGTATCGCGCGCTTGGGCCGCGCGCTGGGCATCCGCGTGACGCCGACGCGGTTGATCTTCTGGTCGCTTGCCGTACTGGTTCCCATCCTCGGCGCGCGCGCCGCCGGCATCGACTCATCGGTCCTGTCGCTGATCCAGCTCCTACCGACGCTGGTGCTGCTGATTGCGATCTTCGCCCTCATCGAGCTCCAGCTGTCGGCGGTCGTTCCCGGCGCCAACGACAATGCGTCCGGAGTCGCCACGGTTCTCTCGCTCGCTGAGGCCCTTGACGCGGACCTGCCCAAGAATCTCGATGTCTGGGTCGTGATCACCGGCGGCGAGGAATGCATGTTCGAGGGAATGCGATCGTTTTTGCGCCGTCATCGCAAGCAGCTCGATCCTGCGACGAGCTGGGTCATCAACGTCGACTCGGTCGGTCGCGGCGACGTCCGCTTCGTCACCTCCGACGGGCTCGCCGTGAGCTTCGACTACAGCTCGCGACTGACGCAGCTCTGTGAGGCGATCGCGGAGGCAGATGCCGACGGCGAGCGCCTGTATCGGGCCTCGGGTCTCGCCCACGGGTCCGCCACCGATGCCTTCGCCGCGCGGATTCGCCGCTATCGATCGACCACGATCACGTGCCTGGAGCCGGGCGCCGTCGTCCCGAGTAATCACCACCTCCCCACCGACGTGCAAGCGGCGATCGATCCGCAGGCCGTCGAGCGAGCACATGACTTCACTCTCGACGTCATCCGTGCCCTCGACACGGACTTGGGACGCACGCGATGAGCCCCGAATTGCTCTGGCAGCCCACACCGCAGGCGATCGAGCGCTCCAACCTGACCGCCTACACGCGCTGGCTCGCCAGCGAGCGCGGCCTTCACTTCGATGACTACGAGGCCCTGCACCAGTGGTCGGTCGACTCGCTTGAAGACTTCTGGCGATCGATCTGGGATCGCTTCGAAGTCCAGGTGGACGGTGAGCCTGAAGCGGTGCTCGCCGAGCGAGTGATGCCGGGCGCGCGCTGGTTCGAGGGCACCGCCCTCAACTACGCCGAGCACATCTTCAGAGATCGCGATTCGGCAGCAGTCGCGATCTGCCACCAGGCCGAGGGCGGTGCGCTCGGTGAGATCAGCTGGGCAGAGCTTGGAGAGCGCGTAGGTGCGTTCGCCGCGGGGCTGCGCTCGCTGGGCGTCGAGCGCGGCGATCGCGTCGTCGCCTACCTACCGAACTCCCCCGCCGCCGTGATCGGCTTTCTCGCCTCGGCCTCGATCGGCGCGATCTGGTCCTCGTGTTCGCCCGACTTCGGGCCCTCGAGCGTGGTCGACCGCTTCGCGCAGATTGAGCCCAAGGTCCTGCTTGCCGTCGACGGCTATTCCTATAACGGCCGCCGCTTTGATCGCTCGGAGATCGTCGCCGAGCTCGAGCGCTCGATCCCGAGCCTCACCCACACGGTGGTCGCTCCCTATCTCGATCCACGCACCGACCCATCACTGCCGGCCAAGGGCATCGACTGGCGCGAGGTCGAGGCAGCGGGTGCCGGCGCCGAGCTCAGCTTCGAGCGCGTTGGGTTCGATCACCCGCTCTGGGTCCTTTACTCGTCGGGCACGACCGGCCTGCCCAAGGCGATCGTTCAGGGCCACGGCGGGATCTTGTTGGAACAGCTCAAAAAGCTTCACCTGCATCTCGACGCGCAGCCGGGCGACCGCGTCTTTTGGTTCACGACCACGGGCTGGATGATGTGGAACTTCCTCGTCGGCGTCCTGCTCACCGAGGCGTCGATCGTCCTTTATGACGGCAGCCCCGCCCAGCCCGACATGGGCGTGCTCTGGGATCTTGCCGCTGATGCCGAGGTCACCTGCTTTGGCACGTCTGCGTCCTATATCGCCGCCTGCATGAAAGACGGCGTCGAGCCCGCCGACGGGCGCGACCTCTCACGGCTTCGCGCCGTCGGCTCAACCGGCTCGCCACTCGCCCCCGAGGGCTTTGAGTGGATCTATGAGCACGTCGGCACCGACACCTGGCTCTTTTCCACCTCCGGGGGAACCGACGTCTGCACCGCATTTGTCGGCGGCGTTCCCACCCTCCCCGTCTATCGCGGCGAGCTCCAGGGCCGCTCGCTCGGCTGCGCGGTCGAGGCGTGGAACGAGGACGGCGAGCCGCTGATCGGCGAGGTCGGCGAGCTCGTGATCACGGAACCGATGCCCTCGATGCCGCTTTACCTCTGGAACGACCCCGACGGCGAGCGCTACCGCGAGAGCTACTTCGAGATGTTCGGTGGCATCTGGCGCCACGGCGACTGGATCGAGATCACCTCGCGCGGCACCGCGATCATCTACGGGCGTTCGGATTCGACGATCAACCGCTCGGGCGTGCGCATGGGCACGTCGGAGATCTATCGCGCGGTCTCGTCGGTCGATGCCGTCCTCGATTCGCTGGTCGTAGATGTCCCCCGGCCCGGCACGGAGGGCTGGATGGCGCTGTTTGTCGTCCTGCGCGAAGGCGTCGCTCTTGACGACGAGCTGACCTCAGAGCTCGCGCGGCGCATCCGCGAGCGCTGCTCACCCCGACACGTGCCCGACCAGGTGTACGCGATCAAAGAGGTGCCCCGCACGCTCTCGGGCAAGGTCCTCGAGGTCCCGGTTAAGCGGATCCTGATGGGCACCCCGGCCGAGCAGGCGGCCTCACGCGATTCGCTGGCCAACCCGGAGGCGCTGGACTTCTTCTCCGAGCTTGCCGCCGAGCTCGCGATCGACTCAGCGGATTCCTAGGCTCGCCGCGCACTCGCGCGCGCGCGCGACGATCTCGTCCTCGCCCTCGAGAACCCCGCCGCGCATGAGAATGCGCCCGTTGACCACCGTCGTGTCGACGATCGACCCGGACGCCGAATAGACGAGTCCGGCATCGAGCGTGCCGAGCGAGAGCTCCGGTTCGTCCTCCCCGACGAGGAGAAAATCGGCGGGGGCACCCTGCACGAGGCCGCGTCCACCGAGTAAGCCCGATCGCTGACCGGTCGCGATCTCGAGCACCTCGCCGGCGGTCACGGCCGCCGGATCGCGAGCCTCGTTCTTCTGAAGCAGGGCGAAGGTCTTGGCGTCGGAGAGCAGATCGAGGGAGTTGTTCGAGCCCGGTCCGTCGGTGCCAAGGCCCACCTCGACCCCGGCCTCGCGCGCATGGCGATACGGAAAGACGCGGCCCACTGCCAGCTTGAGGTTGGCGACGGGGTTGCTGGCGATAGTTGCTCCGCGCTCGGCGATCAGCTCGAGCTCGGAGCGGTCCAGCCAGCAGCCGTGGGCGAGGACCACGTTTGGCGCGAGCAGCCCGACACGATCGAGGTAAGCGGCCGGTCGCTCGCCGTGCTGCTCGATGCACGCCGAGACCTCGTCCTCGGTCTCCGAGAGGTGGATCTGCACGGGAAGTCCGAGCTCCGCCGAACGCTCTGCCACCCACCGCAATGAGCGCTCGCTGAGCGAGTAGATCGCATGCGGTGCAAACCCGGGTCGCGCGAGCTCGCCTCCCGCCTCAACGATCCGATCGAGCGCCGACTGGGCGTCGTTGCACGCGCGCTCGGATTTCGCCGGATCCGCGTCGTCGATCAGCGGCGCGGCTGTGATCGCACGCACTCCGGCATCCTCGACCGCCCGCGCGGCGGCGTCCGCGTGCCAGTACATGTCCCAGAAGCTCGTCGTCCCCGTGCGAACCATCTCGACGCAGGCGAGGCGCGTTCCCCAGTAGACGTCCTCGTCGCTCATGCGCTTCTCGACCGGCCAGATGTACTCGGTCAACCACTCCATCAACGGCCGGTCATCGGCGTAGCCGCGAAACAAGGTCATGCCCGCATGGGTGTGAGCGTTCACCAGGCCCGGCACCAGAGCCATCCCCGACGCGTCGATCACCTCGTCGCCGGTCTGCGGCGCTACGTCGCCGCCAATTGCGGCTATCAGACCGCCTTCACACCGCAGCCCGACGACCGTGTCGTCGAGTCGAGCGCCGGTGATCACCAGTCCCACGCCTCCCAGACTATGCAAGCCGAAGGCGCAGCATCGCGCCGCTGTTGAGGCGCCAAACTATGAAAGTCTTCGGTGGTGCGCGATGACCTCGCCGAGGCGCTCGAGCGTCGCCGGCTCACCGGTGACGAGGCGCGGCCCGAGGCCGTCGCAAAACGCCATGCCCGCGGCGGTCGCACCGCGCGCGAGAACCTTGCCGACCTGATCGATCCCGACAGCTTCGTCGAATACGGCGCCCTCGCGATCGCTGCCCAGCGCATGCGCCGAGATCAGGAGGAGCTGATCGCCCGAACGCCCGCAGACGGACTGATCGGAGGCACAGCGCAGATCAATCGAGATCTGCACGGCGAGCGCTCAGCGTGTGCCGTGCTCTCCTACGACTACACGGTTCTCGCAGGCACCCAGGGAGCTATCGGTCATCGCAAGAAGGACCGTCTGTTCGAGCTGATCGAGCGGATGCGCCTCCCAACTGTGCTCTTTGCCGAGGGCGGGGGCGGACGCCCCGGCGACACCGACTACGCCGTCGTTTCGGCCCTCGACACCCGTGCGTTCGCGCTCTGGGGCCGGCTCTCCGGCGTGGTGCCTCGGGTTGCGATCGTCTCCGGCCGCTGCTTCGCCGGCAACGCCGTCCTGGCGGGAGCATCCGATCTCATCGTCGCAACGGAATCGACCGCGCTCGGGATGGGCGGCCCTGCCATGGTCGAGGGCGGTGGGCTCGGCAGCTTCTCGCCGGATGAGATCGGGCCGATAGGCGTCCAGTCTGCGAACGGCGTGGTCGACGTGGCCGTCGCCGACGAGGCGGAAGCGGTCGCGGCCGCCAGACGCTTGATCTCCTACTTTCAGGGCCCGGTGGCGGAGTGGACCGCGCCTGACCCAGACATCCTTCGCAACGTCGTGCCCGAGCGCCGGCGTCGCGCCTACGACGTGCTCGCCGCGTTAGAGGGAATTGCGGATATGGGGTCAGTGACCGTCCTGCGCGCCGGCTTTGCCCCAGAGATGCTGACCGCCCTTGCTCGCATCGAGGGGCGGCCGATCGGCGTCATCGCGAACAATCCGATGCGACTCGCAGGGGCGATCACCAGCGACGGAGCCGACAAAGCAGCGCGCCTGATGGCGCTCTGCGACGCCTTTGGGCTGCCCGTGATCTCGCTGATCGACACCCCGGGGATGATGGTCGGACCCGACGCAGAGGCGACCGGCTTGGTCCGTCACTGCTCGCGACTTTTCGTCGTCGGCGCCTCGCTGCGCGTCCCGTTCTGCGCGGTGATTCTGCGCAAGGCCTACGGCCTCGGTGCCCAGGCGATGGCCGGCGGCAGCCTCCACGAGCCGCTGCTGACGGTTGCGTGGCCGACGGCCGAGCTCGGCGCCATGGGCCTGGAGGGTGCGGTCAAGCTCGGCTTCCGCCGCGAGCTCGAGGCGATCGCCGACGAGTCCGAGCGAGCCGAGCGCCTCGAGGCGATGGTGGCCCACGCACACGACCATGCGAAGGCCCTGAACGCCGCGACCCTGTTCGAGCTCGACGACGTGATCGATCCGGCGGAGACGCGCGACAAGCTGGCGCGCACCCTTGCCGCGGCGACCGCGCACCCGCGTCACGCGGAGCGCCCTCGCTTCGTCGATACCTGGTGAGCTAGTTCGCCGCGAGTCGCGGCAGGATCGCCGCGAGCATCGTCGCGAGCGTGGCGTGGTGGGCGTCGCGATTGCGCTCGATCTCGTCCAGGGTGAGCGCGGTGTCGGCAACTCCGTTCGCGTAGTTGTCGACGATGCAGATCGAGGCGTAACGAAGTCCGGCCTCCCCGGCCAGCACGCACTCCGACGCCATGGTCATGCCAACCACCTCGGCATGCGCCGCGATCAGACGCACCTCCGCCGGAGTCTCGAGCCGCGGCCCGCGCACCTGCCAGTACACGCCGCCATCGACCGCATCAACGCCGGCAGCGGTGAGAGCCGCCAACACCTCGCCGCGCCAGCCGGGATCGAGACCGGGCACCGCGTGCGCCCCGGGACCGTCAAGCGAGGTCGGGATGTCGGCGTCGAGGGCGATGAAGTCGTCCGGGCAGAGGATCGCGCCCGGCCCGAGCTCGGCGATCAGGCCTCCTACAGAGCTCAGTGCGAGGACGCGATCGCAGCCGAGCTCGACCAGGTAGCGCATCGTCGCCGCGTGGTCGATCTCGTGCGGAAGGACGTAGCCGCCATCCGGGCCGTGGCGGTTGATCACGGTCCACTCGCCGTGCGGAACGTCGCCGGCGCGCGCCGAGCTCCCGACGATCACTCCCAGCCTTCCCACGCCGTAAAGGTACCCTGGCGCGCCTCCCATGGACCTGCTCGAAGCACTGGCGATTGCGGCTGCCGGAATGGCGGCCGGAACGATCAACACGATCGTCGGCAGCGGCAGCCTAATCACGTTCCCTGTGCTGATCGGACTGGGATACGCGCCGCTGATCGCCAACGTCTCCAACAACATCGGCCTCGTCCCGGGCGGCGTTTCAGGAATCTTCGGTTATCGCAGGGAGCTCGTTGGCCAACGCTCGCGGATCATCGGGCTCGGCATCTTCTCCGCGCTCGGTGCCGCTACCGGAGCGACGCTGCTGTTGACGCTCCCGGCGAGCGCCTTCGACGCCATCGTCCCGGTGCTCATCGCGGTCGCATTGATCTTGGTGATCGTGCAGCCACGCCTCTCCGGGTGGCTTGCGAACCGCGGACACACCGACGGCGAGCACGGCCCGGCCCTGCAGGCGGCGGTAGCCGCCACTGGCGTCTATGGCGGCTACTTCGGCGCGGCGCAGGGCGTGATTCTGATCTCGATCCTCGGCATCGGAATTCGCGATGGCTTGCAGCGGCTGAACGCGCTCAAGAACGTTCTCGCCAGCATCGCCAACCTGGTCGCGGGGCTGATCTTCGTCTTTGCCGCCGACATCGACTGGGCGGTCGCCGGGCTGATCGCCGCCGGCTCGATCGCAGGCGGGACCGTGGGCGCGCGCTACGGGCGGCGGCTTGACCCGGACGTGCTGCGGGTGCTGATCGTGATCATCGGTGTGGTCGCGATCGTGCGTCTGATCGTCGACTGAGGCCTGGGCTAGGCCGGCGTGATCGGGTTGCGCCGCTCCGAGAAGTGGCGCGTCCGGCCCTCGGTGAGCGCAAAGCGGCGGATCAGCTCAGGCCGCAGCGTGTCGGGTTCAATCACCGCGTCGATGACCATCTCCGACGCGAGGTGGAGGATGTCGATATCCGCTGAGTACTCGTCGCGCTTGTCCTTGACGAACTGCTCGCGCTCGGCCTCGTCCTCGATCTTTTGAATCTGATTGAAGAAAACGGCGTTGATTGCGGCCTCTGGGCCCATCACCGCGATGGACGCCCCCGGTAGCGCGATGCAGCAGTCGGGCTCGAACGCCGGACCCGCCATTGCGTAGAGACCGGCGCCGTAGGCCTTGCGGACGATCACGGAGATCTTCGGGACGGTCGCCTCCGAGACGGCGCTGATCATCTTCGCGCCGTGGCGGATGATGCCCTGGCGTTCAACCGCCGTCCCGATCATGAAACCGGGCACATCGGCAAGGAACACGAGCGGGATGTTGAAGGCGTTGCAGGTCATGATGAACCGGGCGGCCTTGTCGGCCGAGTCGACGAACAGAACCCCGCCCTTCTGGCGTGGCTGGTTGGCGACGATCCCGATCGCGCGCCCGTCGAGGCGCGCGTAGCCCACGACGAGTTCCTTCGCCCACCGCGCGTGGACCTCGCAAAACGAGCCAGCGTCGACGAGCGCGCCGATCAGCTCCTTGATGTCAAACGACGTTTTCTCGTCGCCGGGAATGATCTGCGATGGCAGCAGGTCGGCCTCGGGATCGGCAGGCGGCGCGGGCGGCGCGGTCTCGCGCCAGTTGGTGGGCATGTAGGAGAGGTATCGCTGAGCGAGCTCGATGGCCTCCTCGTCGGTCTTGACGAGGAAGTGCCCGCAACCCGAGACGCCGGTGTGCATCTTCGCGCCGCCCATCTCCTCGAGGCTGACCTTCTCCCCCACCACCATCTCAGCCATCCGCGGCGAGCCCAGATACATCGAGGCGTTGCCCTCGCGCATGATCACGACGTCGCAGAACGCCGGGATATACGCGCCTCCCGCGGCTGACGGGCCAAACAGCAGACAGATTTGGGGCACCCGCCCGGAGAGCTTGACCTCGTTGTGGAAGATCCGCCCGGCACCGCGACGGCCGGGGAACATCTGGACCTGGTCGGTGATGCGCGCGCCCGCCGAGTCGACGAGATAGATCATCGGCAGCTCGAGGCTGAGCGCGCGTTCCTGAATCCGCAGGATCTTCTCAACAGTCTTCGGTCCCCACGAACCCGCCTTCACCGTCGGATCGTTGGCCATCAGGCAGACCTTGCGACCACCGATCAGCGCCATCCCGGTGACGACGCCGTCGGCGCCGAGGCCCTCAGCGTCCCAGTTGGCGAGCAGCGCCTCCTCGGCGAACGACTCCTGATCGACGAGGCGCTCGACGCGCTCACGCACCGCCGAGCTTGCCCTGCTCGGCGGTCTTCAGATGATGGCGCTCAGGCCCGCCCGCCAGTGCCGCTTCGACCGCGGACTCGAAGCCCGTGCCCTCCCGGGTCCCCACCGAGTCAGTCCTTCTCGGTGGCGATGACGGTGGTCTCTTCGGTCTCCTCGGCGAGCACGTCGGTCTCGTCGCCGCGGCTCTCGAGCTCCTCGGTCTCCTCGGGATCCTCATCGGCGGCGCCAGATCCAGCGGCCGCCTTGCCATCGGGGCCGCGATGCTCGGTCGCGGTTCCGACGAGGCCGGTCGCAAGGCGCTCGAGCTCGGCAAGTACGGCGTCGCGGCGCTGTTCGAGGTCGCCGATCACGGATTCGACGTCGGACTTGCGCTTGTTGGCGTCAGCCACGATCCGCGCGGCCTCCTTCTCGGCGGCCTCACGATCCTCGGCCAACTCGCTCTCGATCTCAGCCGTCGTGCGCGCGGCGTACGCATCGGCCTCGCCGCGGACCTTGCGGGCATAGGCGTCGGCCTCGTCGCGGGTGTCGGCCGCGTACTCGGCGGCGTCGGCGCGGATCTTCTCGGTGGTTTGGTTGGCGTCGACGAGCTGCTGGCGGACGCCGGCGGATGCGTCAGCTCGGATTCCCTCCGCCGCCTGGTGGGCCTCGGTCAGGATCCCCGCCGTCTGCTCACCGATGCGCTCCAGCTCGGTTCGGACCGCCTCAACAGCAGCAGCACCACCGCCACCACCGGTCTCCAGCCAGTCGGCCAGTTGCGCCAAGTAGGCGTCGACCTCGTTGCGGTCATATCCACGGACCGTCAGCGAGAAAGTCGTGTTGCGAATGCGCTCGATCGAGGGCTCTTGCACGTCCGTCTCCTTCCTAAGGCGACTACGCCGAGCGTACCGAGATCGTCACTGACGATCGTTACGAGCCGGGCTCGACTGCGACCGGTTTCTCGCCGGAGTAGTCGTAAAAGCCGCGGCCCGACTTGCGACCGTAGTGACCGGCCTCGACGAGCTTGCGCAAGGTGTCCGGCTGGGCAAAGCGATCCTCGCCGTAGTAGTCGACCATGACGTCGGCGATCGATGCCAGCGTGTCGAGGCCGACGAAGTCGGCGAGCGTGAGCGGCCCCATCGGGTGGCTGGCGCCGGCCATCATGCCCTGGTCGATGTCCTCGATCGAGCCGATCCCCTGCTCGTAGCCACGCATCGCGTCGAGCATGTACGGGACGAGCAGCCGGTTGACGATGAAGCCGCGGTTATCCCCGGCGGCAACGGTGGTCTTACGGAGCTTCTCGCCAACGGCGAAGCCCAGGTCGTAGGCCTCGTCGGAGGTTCCCTCGCCCTTGACGACCTCGAGGAGCGGCATGACCTGCGGGGGGTTGAAGAAATGCAGCCCCAAGAACCTCTCGCCACGACCGGTCGCGGCCGCCTGATCGGCGACCGAAAGCGAGGAGGTGTTCGTCGCGAAGTAAGCGTCGGCCTTGACGATCCGGTCGACCGCGCCCCACATCTCAAGCTTCGAGTCGAGGTTCTCGACGATCGCCTCGATCACGAGATCGCACTCGGCGAGGTCGGTGTAGTCAAGGCTGGCCTGGATCCGCCCGCGAACCGCGTCGGCGTCAGCCTGGTCGAGCTTGCCCTTGTCGACCGCGCGGCCGAGTTGCTTTTCGATCTTGCCGAGGCCCTTGTCGAGGGCACCCTGATCGCTCTCGCAGACGACGACATCCCAGCCGGCCTGCGCACAGATCTGCGCGATCCCGTGCCCCATCAGGCCACAGCCGACGACTCCTACCTTCGCGATCTCCATCTCTCCCTCACCCACGGTTCGTTGAAATACGGACGCGCCAGGCTATACGGCGGCGAGCCTGGCGCGCATCGCTTCGCCCAAGGCGGCCAGGCCGCTCATCGGCCTCACCATCACGGTCATCTCGGTGATCCGCCCATCATCGTTCAGCTGGAGAATGTCCACGCCCTGCAACTCGCGGTCGCCGACCCGAGCTTCGAACTGAAGCACCGCGAGGTCATCACCCTCGACCTGACCGACGTAACGGAAGTCCTCGAAGACCTGGGCGACGGCACCGAGAAGCATCTTGATCGCGTCGATCCCCTCATAGGGCTTGAAGACCATCGGACTGCGAAACGTCGCGTCGTGCGTGAACAGCTCGTCAGCCCTGGCGAAATCCTTGGCTTCGGCTGCGGCCCTGAAGGCATCACTTCTCATCCCGGTCGACCCTACCTCAGCGGCGCCAGTCGACCGGCCCGGCGGTGAGCACGTGAGCGCCGAGGCGCCGCCCGAGCAGATCCTGAGCGGCGCGAGAAGCCGCGACGAGACGGTCGAGGTCAACGCCCGTTGCGATGCCCATCTCCTCGAGCATCGAGACCAGGTCCTCGCTGGAGATGTTGCCGGTGGCCCCGGGCGGGACCGGGCAGCCGCCGAGCTCCCCGAACGACGACTCAAACGACTCGACGCCGTGCTCGAGCGCCGCCAGGACGTTCGCCAGGCCCTGGCCGCGGGTGTTGTGGAAGTGGGCGGTCAGCTCGACCTCGCCGAGGCGATCCGCGGCAGCATCGAAGAACTCGCCGACCTGACGCGGGTTGGCCATCCCGGTCGTGTCGCCGAATGCGACCTCGGCACACCCGGCCGCCGCGAGGCGCTCGGCGACCTCGAGCACGCGCTCGACGGGCACCTCGCCCTCGTATGGACACCCGAAGCTGGTCGAGATCACGCCCTCACAGCGAAGGTCCTCCGCCCGGGCACGGGCGATCACCCGCTCGAGACCCTCCAGTGACTCGGCGATTGAGCGGTTGACGTTCTTGCGGTTATGGGTCTCAGACGCCGAGAGGAAGAGGTTGACCTCGTCGAATCGGTCGCGCCGCTCAAGCGCGCGGTCGAGGCCTTTTTCGTTGGGGATCAGGACTGAGTAGGAGACGCCGTCGAGCTTGTCGTAGGCGTCGAGCACCTCATCCGCGTCGGCGAGCTGCGGGATCACGTCAGCCCGAACGAACGAGGTGACCTCGATTCGCCTGAGACCAGCAGCGCCGAGCATTGCGATCAACCGCACCTTCCCAGCCGTTGGGATGACCTCTGGCTCGTTTTGAAAGCCGTCACGCGGCCCGACCTCTCGGACCTTCACGGCGGCAGGCAACTCGCTCATGCGAGCAAGGTTATGCGGCGGCGAACGACGTCCGACCGATGCGACTAGGTAAGGCGGCGGTACGTCACGTGCGTCACGCCCTTGCCGGGCTGTGAGTCGACCTGCTCCCACGCCAGCGCCGGGTTGACCCCTTCCAGCAGGCGGCGGCCGGCACCGAGGACGACCGGGACGATATGCAGCCGGACCTGATCGACCAGGCCGGCATTGAGGTATTGCTGAGCGACGTCCGCGCCACCAGCGATCGCGACGTCCTTGTCGCCGGCCACCTCGCGCGCCTGCTCAAGAGCCGACCGAATCCCGTCGGTGACGTAGTTGAACGTCGTGCCGCCCTCCTTGACCACCTGTTCGCGGTCATGGTGGGTGAGGATGAAGACCGGGTGGCCGAACGGAGGCTCGTCGCCCCACCAGCCATCGGCCTTCGGGTCGTCTTCCCAGGACCCCTCACCGTTGCTGTACATCCTGCGCCCCATGATCGTCGCGCCGATGCTGGCGATGTGCTCGGCGACGAGGTCGGAGTCGGGGCCGGGCTCGCCACCCTCATAGCCGTGGCTCTCCCGCCACGCCGCGCTGCCGAGCACCCACTCGTGCAGCTCATCGCCGCGCACCCCGATTGGGTCCTCAAGGCTCGGGTTCGGTCCAGCGATATAGCCGTCTACAGAAATGGAGATATCGAGCTTGAGTTCAGTCATGCCAACAAAGACCGGCTGTCGGACCGAAACTAATCGCCACCCCCCTCACAACAGCAACATAGGGGCCCCACTCGTACACTGGCGCGCCTGATGGCCAAGGGCGAAGCGATTCCGATCATCGGCGGCACCGGGGCACTGGGCTTCGGCCTTGCCGTCCGCTGGGCGCGGGCGGGCCAGGCAGTCGTGATCGGCTCGCGCAGCGAGGAGCGCGCTGCCGAGACGGCCGCGAAGGTATCGGAGCTCGCTCCCGACGCTGAGGTCGAAGGGCTCACCAACGAGGCGGCGGCCAAGCAGGGCTCGGTTGTTTTTCTCACCGTCCCGTTTCGCGCGCAATCGGAGAACCTCACGAATCTGAAGGAGTCGCTGGAAGCCGGTCAGCTCCTCGTCGACTGCACCGTGCCCCTCGCCGCGGCGGTGAGCGGCAAGGCAACTCGATCACTCGGCGTCTGGCAGGGCTCGGCGGCCCAACAGGCGCAGGAGATGGTCCCCGACGGCGTCTCGGTCGTCGCCGCGCTGCACACGGTCAGTGCCCCGTCGCTCGCCGATCTCGGCGCAGATCTGAACGAGGACGTCCTCCTCTGTGGCGATCGCAAAGCCGACAAGGCGAAGGTCGCGCAGCTGATCGAGGCGATCCCCGGCCTGCGCACGGTCAACGCCGGGGCGCTCGAGATGGCAAGGATCGTCGAGCAGATGACGCCGCTGCTGATTTCGATCAACGCCCGGTACAAGACCCACGCTGGGATCAAGATCAGCGGGCTTCCCGACGGCGACCACTGGGCCTAGTTTCAGGTGAGGGTCGTCTGCCTCGCCGGAGGTACTGGCGGAGCGAAACTTGCAGCCGGCTTGCAGGCCGTCGTCGGCGCGGACCTCTCGGTGATCGCCAACACGGGCGACGACACCGAGGCGCATGGACTGCTCGTCTGTCCTGATCCAGATCTGGTCACCTACTGGCTCGCCGATCAGATCGACGAGGCGCGCGGCTGGGGAATCCGCGACGACACGTTCACCGTCCATGAGCGGCTTCAGCTTCTGGGCGCCCAGAGCTGGTTCTCGCTCTCAGACCGCGACCTCGCCACCTGCCTCTACCGCACGCACTTCCTGGCAGAGGGCGGCACGCTGACCGCGGCGCAGGCCCAGATCGCGCGGGCACTCGGCGTCAAGGCCGCGGTGCTGCCGATGACCGAGCACCCGGTTCGCACCCACGTGCTGACGCCCGCGGGGCGCAGAGGCCTTCAGGAGTTCTTGATCCTCGACCGCGGCGAGGCACCGATCGAGGGCATCGAGCTCGACGGCATCGCGGAGGCGACGCCGACCCCCGAAACGCTGGCAGCGATCGCCGCCGCCGAAGTGATCGTGGTCGGCCCCTCGAACCCGGTGATCTCGATCGGCCCGATTCTGGCGGTCCCGGGAATGCTGGATGCGATCGCCGCCTCCACCGCTCCCGTCATAGCCGTCAGCCCGCTCATCGGTGGCCGAGCGGTGAAGGGACCCACCGATGCCTTCCTCACGGCCCTCGGACGCCCGCACACCGGGGCGGGAATCGCCTCGCTTTACGCCGGCCTGATCGATGCGATCGTCATCGATCCCGCCGACCCCGGCCCGCCGCCCGAGAATGTCGCTGTGCACACCCTGCCGACGCTCATGGAAGGCGAATCGGGTCGCCGAAGGCTGGCCGAACGCGTGCTCGAGCTCGCGAGGTGAGCTGAAGTGAAAGCAACGGCGATCATCCCCATCAAGCGATTCGGCCAGGCGAAGCAGCGTCTGCTCGACCGCCTCGACCGCCCGCAGCGCGCCGCCGTCGTCAAGGCGATGCTGAGCGACGTCCTCGACGCGGTGACGGCCGTTGAAGCGATCGAGCGGGTGATCCTCGTGACCGGCGAGGGACGTGCCGAGCGAGTAGCGCTTCGCCACGCACAGCGAGTGAAGACCCCGATCGAGGTCCTCCGTGACCCCGACGATCACGGTCACTCGCAGGCCGCGACCCTTGGGATCATTCGGGCAAAGGCGCTCGGCGCAACGGCGGTGGCGCTGCTGCCCGGCGATTGCCCCCTGCTCGACTCGAGCGAGCTTGCCGCCGCGCTTGATCGGTTGCAGTCAGGCCGCATCGCGGTAGTTCCGGATCGCCACGGGACCGGCACCAACGCGCTGCTCATGGCCCCATCCGACGCGATCGGCCCAGCGTTCGGCGAGGGCAGCGCGGAACGACACCGCGATCGCGGCGAGCGGGCCGGCTATGACGTCGCCGTTGAACCCATCGATTCGCTCGGCCTCGATCTCGACACCCCGGATGATCTGACCGCGCTTGCCGACGCGCTATCCGAACACCGCAGCCGCGCTCCCGCGACGGCATCTGAGCTCGGCCGGTTCGGCCTCCTGAGCCATCCGACGGCGTGACCACTCCGCTCGAGATCGTTCCGCTCGCCCCGTTGCCCGAGATCGCCACGGGGGACTCTCTCGGGGAGTTGATCGCGACCGCCGCCCGCGAGGCCGGCGTTGATCCACGAGACCGAGACGTAGTGGTCGTCTCGCAGAAGGTCATCTCCAAGGCCGAGGGCCGCACACGAAACCTCGCAGACGTCACTCCCGGGCCACGTGCGAGCGCGCTGGCCGAGCAGATCGACCGCGACCCACGCCTCGTCGAACTCGTTCTCAGCGAGTCGCAGCGGATCGTGCGCGCCGAGCCCAGCGTCCTGATCGTCGAGACCAACGGGGGTTGGATCTGCGCCAACGCAGGTATCGATGCATCCAACGTCCCGGGCGACGATGCCGTCGTCCTGCTCCCCGAGGATGCCGACGCGTCGGCTCGCAGGCTGCGTGGCGGCCTCGCCGATGCAGTCGGGACCCGTCCAGCTGTGGTCGTCGCCGACAGCTTCGGCCGACCCTGGCGCATGGGCCAGACCGAGGTTGCGATTGGATGCGCCGGCGTGATCCCGATGGATGACTGGAGGGGCCGGGCGGACAGTGAGGGGCGCAAGCTTGCGGCGACCGCGATTGCCGTTGCCGATCAACTTGCAGCGGCTGCCGATCTCGGCCGTGACAAGACGTCGCGCCAGCCCGCGGTCCTCATCCGAGGTGCGGGACGGTGGTGGACGGCTGAGGACGGTCCGGGCGCGCGGTCGCTGCAGCGACGCGCCGACCGAGACCTCTTCCGCTAGCTGTCCCGGTCGTGTTTGAGGAGCACGTCGTGGCCCTTGAGCGCGCTGATCGCGCCGCCCTCGTGAGTGAACTCAGGTGGTTCGTAGACGGCGCCGGGTGAGCCACCCACCGCGAGGACCGTGGCGGGCTCATCACCCGTGATGATCTTGCGCTTTTCGTGCATCCCGACCCGCACCCAGACACCCGGTTCGAGCGCAATCTCCTCGCCGTCCTCTCCGCCGACGAGGAGCGTCGCCCGACCGGAGATCAGCCCGTAGACCTCCTCCTGGTTGTCGTGGGCCTGGTCATGCTCGGGATAGTCGGCGAAGTTCGGGGGCAGCTCCATAGCCGCGATACCAAACGAGCTCACTCCCAGGCCGGCGCGCACGCGCAGAAAGCCGCCGCCGAAGATGGCCTCGAACTCGTCGAGGCGCTTGACGGTGACGTCAGCCATCGAGAGGGTCCGGTTCGCCCTCGTCGGTGAACTTCGTCACCTCGAACACCTCGCCCGGCACCCCGCCCAGCACGAGGATCGTCGCTGGGCTGTCGCCGGTCACGAGCTTGCGGGATTCGCTTGGACCGACGCGGGCAAACACCCCGGGCTCGAGTCGGTAATCCTCGCCCCCGGCGCTCAGGGTCACCTCGCCCTCGAGGACGATGTAGACCTCCTCCTGGCGGTCGTGGGCGTGGTCGTGCTCCGGATAGCGGTCGGCGTTCGCCGGGAACTGCAGGATCTGCATCCCGAACGAGGTAACCCCGAGCCCCGACCGCGCCTTGAGCATCCCTCCGCGAAAGGTCGCCTCGAAATCCTCGGTGCGCTTCACCGTCAAGTCAGCCATCCATGTCTCCTCCGCCTAGATGCACCGCTGCCCCTCGCACCCTACCCCCGCGCTAGGCCGAGGGAGCGTGACTCGCCTCACTGATCGTAGGTCTCGATCACGTCGTAGAGCGTGGTGCGCTGCGCGGGAACACGTCCCGCCTTGCGCGCAGCGGCGATCAGATCCTCGGGCTCGAGCCTGACGCCGTGCTCGGAGCCGGCCATCCGCGAGATGCTCTCCTCCATCAGCGTGCCTCCGAGGTCGTTGACCCCCCAGCGAAGACTTTCCGACGCAGCGTCGATCCCCATCTTCACCCAGCTCGCCTGCAGGTTCTTGATCGAGCGGCCGAGGGCGAGACGAAACGCCGCGGTGTGCTTGAGGTTCTCCGCGCGCGAGATCTCCTCGATGCCATGTGTGCGGCCGAGGAGCGTCTGGAACGGGATGAAGCTGAGCGGCACGAACTCGGTGATCCCGCCGGTTCGCTCCTGCAGCTCGCGGACGACCCGCATGTGGCGCGCGAGCTCCCAGGGCTCCTCGATGTGGCCGAACATCACCGTTGAGGTCGAGCGCAGGCCGGAACGATGGCACGCCTCGATGATCTCGACCCAGCGGTCGGCGGGGAGCTTGTTCGGCGAGATCCGTCCACGAACGCCGTCGTCGAGAACTTCCGCGGCCGTGCCCGGGGTTGAGCCGAGACCACATTCGCGCAGGTACTCGAACACGTCCTGCGGGTCGCGCCCGGAGCGCTCGCACATGTAATGGACCTCCATCGGCGAGTACGCATGCAGATGGATCTCCGGTGCCGCCTCCTTCGCCAAACGCAGCCAGCCTCCGTAGTCCTCGAGCGTGTAGTCGGGGTGGATGCCGCCCTGCATGCACAGCTCCGTCGCGCCGAACTCGACAGCCTCGGCAATCCGGGCCTGGAAGTCGTCGGCACTCACGAGATATGCGTCGGGTGAACGCTTGCCCTGGCCAAAGCCGCAGAAGGCACAGCCCACGATGCAGACGTTCGTGAAGTTGATGTTGCGGTTGACCACGAAGGTGGCCGTCTCGCCGTTGAGCTCCGCGCGCAGCTCGTCGGCGGCGATCCGCATCTCCTCGATCACCTCGGGACGTCGTTCGGCGAACAGCGCCGTCAGCTCCTCCTCGGTGAGCGGCTCGCCGGCGCGCCCGCGTGCGATCGCTCGCGGCGCCACATCCGGATCGATCACCCGTTCACTGCGCCGCCCCGAACCGCGACGTGGGATGAAGCTCCAGTACCTGAGCTTTACAACGTCGAGGACGCCCTGCTCGATCCATTCCGGGTCGAGGTACTCAGAGTAGGCGCAGAGCCGCTCGGTCAGCGCGTAGCCGCGTTGCGCGAGACGCTTGCGAACCTGATGCGGGCTCGGGAACGCATGCTCGGGCGAGATGTGGTCCCCGTTCGCGGAGAGGCCACCGAGGTCGGTGGCCCCCGCCTCAACGAGCTCGTCCCACCAATCGGCGAGGTTGGGCGGAATCTGGATGCCGACGCCGGGCATCAGCTCGCGCGTGGTTGCGATCAGCCCCTTCATCTCGGCCATGGAGACGTGGGTGGCCCACGCCGGCATCGGCTGCTCGTTTCCCAGCGGCGAGCCGTCTCCGGTCCAGCGCTCCGTCGCCGCCTCGTCGGCGATATCGGCAACCTCGCGGCCGTAGTAGCGCGGATGCGGCACGAAGTTTTGGAGGATGACCTCCTGGATGTGGCCGTACTCGGCGTGCGCATCGGCCAGCGCCTGAAGCGCCGCGCGGCGGTCGTCGACGTTCTCGCCGATCCCGACCAGGATGCCGCTTGTGAACGGGATCTTGAGCTCTCCCGCTGCCCGGATCGTCTCGAGGCGAACATCCGGGTGCTTGGTCGGCGAGCCCTGGTGGACGACGAGGTCCGGATTGACCGATTCCAGCATCAGTCCCTGCGAGGCCGTGACCTCACGCACCCGGCCGAGGTCTTCGCGCGAGAGGACCCCGAGGTTTGTGTGCGGCAGCATCCCCCGCTCGAGCGCCCGTTCACACGCCCAAACGACATATGAGACGAAGTCGTCGTGGCCGTATTCCGCGAGCCGCGCGGCAACCGTGGGGTTGACCTCGGGCAGCTCACCCGTGAGCACGAGCAGCTCCTTGGCATTACGTCTGACCGCCTGGTCGAGACGCTCTTCCACTTCGTCAGGCGTGTAGAGATGCGCCTGATGAGTGGCGAAGGCGCAGTACTTGCAATAGCAGCGACACGTCCGCGAGAGCGAGAGCGTGTAGTTGCGGGAGAACGTGACGCGCTTCACGGCCCCAAACCTAGCGGGGGCCGTGAAGCGGTCAGAAACCGATGACGGAGCTGCCTACTTGTTGCGCTCGCGGACTTCCGCGTCCTTGACAGCCTGGGCGACGCCGCGAACCTCTGAGGTGGGCGGCTCCGGACCCTCCGCATACTGCGGACCGGCGATGACGAAGCGGTAGACCGCGGCAGCGATCAGCGCGCCGACAACCGGGCCGACGACAAACGGCCAGATCCCGGCGAAGCCGTTGAAGAAGTCACCGATCAGAGCCGGGCCGAACCAGCGCGCCGGGTTGAAGCTGGCGCCGGTCAGCGGGCCGAAGATCATCACCGCGACGGTGAAGATCAGGCCGATCGTGAGCGGAGCCCACTCCTGACGAGCACGCGGGTTGAGCGCAACCGCGCAGACGGCGAACATGATCATCATCGCGCCGAGCGCTTCGACAATTGCGCCAGCTGCGGGACTCGACAAGAGACTCGAAACCTGGGCGGCGCCGTAATGACCCGCGCGGCCCTCGTCGAGAATCAGGCCCTTGACCAGCAGGGCGCCGAGAACGCCGCCGGAGAGCTGGGCGAGGATGTAGACGACGGCGTCGATCGGATCGATCCGTCTCAATGCGGCCGCTGCCACGGTCACCGCCGGGTTGAAATGCCCGCCACTGACCTGGCCAAAGACCATGATCAAGAAGAAGAGGGTCAGACCCTGAACCAAGCCAACGACGACAAAGTCGGATCCGGTGGCCGAGCTGGCGCCGGTGGCGACGTAGAGAGACACCACCATCCCGATCGCGAACGTGAGTAAAAGCGTTCCGATCAGCTCCGCGATGTAGGCCGCTAGGCCACGGTCCTGCACTTGAGAAATCCTCCTAGGTCGTGTGCGCGCGGCAGTCTAGCTACGACGGGGGGCGTCGTGCTCCATCTGTAGCCGTCGGCTGTCGGCGATCACGTCGAGCGCCTCCTCGCGTGAGCGCCAGCCATCGACCTGCACTTCCTTGCCCTCGAGCTGCTTGTAGACGGAGAAGAAGTGCGTGATCTCCCGCTGGAGCATCGGCGGGATGTCCTCGAGCCTCTCAGCGTGATTCCAGCCCGGGTCATGCGTCGGCACGCAGACGATCTTGTCGTCCTCCCCCTTCTCGTCGCGCATCTTGAACAGCGCGATGGGCTTGACCGGGATCACGCAGCCGGCGAATGTCGGCTCCGAGACGCAGACCATCGCGTCGAGCGGGTCGCCATCGCGGCCGCGATGGCCCATCAAAAAGCCGTAATCGGTCGGATAGACCATCGAGGACGAGAGGAAGCGGTCAAGGACGATCTGGCCGATGCCCTCGTCGTACTCATACTTGTTGCGACTGCCCTTCGGGATCTCCACGAACGTCAGAAGTTCGTGCGTAATGGGGTGTTCGTCGGTGTGGGTGTGGTCGAGCGCCATCGGGTAAGGCTACGCGGAACTCAGCCGAGAACGGTCTCCGGGATGAGCGAATCCGCCGAGACCTCAAGCGCCGCTCCGCTTTGGCCGATGTGGGAAGCGAGTTTCAGCGAAATGTTCGAGATCCCCCGTGCACACCTCCGGAGCAGGGCCGGCGAGCGCGCCGGCGCGTCCCTGCGAAGTTGGCTCCTTCTCGGCGCCGCCGGGGTGTGCGTCGTCATCTGGACCGCTTCGCTGGCGGCGGTTGCGCTCGGCCTCGGCGACAGCGGCCTCGCCACGATCGCAGTTGGCACCTCGACGGTCACGACTCTGCTGCTGGCACTGATCCTGCGCGAGCGACGCCGGGTGCGTGAGCTCGCTCCCGTCGATTCGCTCACGGGGCTCACCAATCACCGCGGATTTCACGAGATGCTCAAGCACGAGCTCGAGCATGGCGCTCGCAATGAGGCTCCGGTCGCCCTCGTCAGCCTCGACCTCGACGACTTCAAGCGGATCAATGACGCCCACGGACACCCGGTTGGCGATCAGATCCTTCGCAAGGTCGGAACGGCGCTCTGCACGGCCGTGCGCAACATCGACACCGCCGCCCGCATCGGCGGTGAGGAGTTCGCGCTGATCCTTCCAGGCGCCGACTCCACCACGGCGTTCGTTGTCGCCGAGCGCGCTCGGCGCGAGATCGAGTCGATCGAGGTGCCCGGCTTCGAACTGAGTTGCTCATCCGGCATCGCAGCGTTCCCGCGAGACGCCGAGGACGCGCAGACGCTCTGCCAGCACGCCGAGAGCGCAATGCGCTGGGCGAAGGTGGGCGGCAAGCATCGGACCCGCCGCTTCGATCCCGACCACTCACCGGCCACCTGGAACGAGCGCCAGCGCGCTGAAATCGAGGAGCTGCTGGAGCGCGACACCCCGGTCATCCCGGTTTTTCAGCCGGTGGTCAGTCTCGCTACCGGGCATGTGGTGGCCTACGAAGCGCTGGCCCGATTTCCCGGAGCGGGCGGGCGCACCCCGGATGTCTGGTTCGCCCAGGCGCATGGGTGCGGCCTCGGCGCCGAACTCGAGGCCGCAGCGGTCCGAGCGGCGCTGACGCCATGGGGTCGCCCCTACGGGACCCATCTCGCGATCAACATCAGCCCGTCCGCTCTGACGTCAGAGGCGGTCGCGGAGGCTCTCGCCGGCAACCTCGAGGGAGTGATCATCGAGATCACCGAGCACGAGTTCGTTCCCGACGACGAGTCGCTTGCGGCGGCGATCGCAGACCTCAGAGAGCGTGGCGCGATGATCGCAATCGACGACACGGGGGCTGGGCACGCGGGGCTCAAGCAGCTGATGCGGGTACGTCCGGACATCGTCAAGATCGACCGCGACCTCGTTCACGAGATCGACCGCGATCTGGCGCGAATGGCCCTCGTCGAGTCGTTCGTGCGCTACGCGAGCGTGGTCGGTGCAACCGTATGCGCTGAGGGAATCGAGACCCTCGAAGAACTGGGCGTGCTTGCCGACCTCGACGTGGAGTGGGGACAGGGATGGGTCCTGGCACGACCTGAAGAACCGTGGGTGGAGGTCTCCCCCATCGCCGCCGAGACGTGTCGCCTGGCTCTTTCGGAGACCTACCGGATGGTGCCGACGGAGGGCCGGTCGATCGGCTCGAGCGACAGGCGTCTGGTCCACCTCAGCGCGCGCCTTGCGGCCGCCAGTTCGCGCGAAGATCTCGAGGAAACGCTCGGGCTGATCGCCGCCGAGATTGGCGCGAGGCAAGATCTGTCTCTCAGCCTGGCATCCACGGGCCGAGCTGATCGAGACGCTCGCAGAGAACGGCGGGCGCAGTGGCGAAACGATCTTTCCGGTCGGCGACTTCCCGCTGAGCAGAATCGTCATCGAGGACCAGCGGGTCGCACAAGCCAGGGTGGGCGACCCCAAGAGCGACCCACGCGAGATCGAGCTTTTGTTGTCCCTCGGCGAGCGCTCTCTGCTCATGGTCCCCGTCGTGATGCGTGGCGAGAGCGTCGGGATCATCGAGGCATATCGCTCCGACGAGCGCCCGTGGTCGCGCACCGAGATCAACCGCGCCCGAGTGATCGCCAATCAGTTCGCGTCGGTGATTCCCGCGCTCACGGCAAGCTCCGACCTCTCAAGCGTGACCACGCACGCCGAGTAGCTGATCGCTAGAGGGCCCGGCGGGCGCGGAACTCGCGCCGCACGGATTCCGGGCGACCCCACATCTGGACCACCTCGGCCCGGCCCTCGCGAACCTCGCGAACGACCAGCTCGCCGCCAATGTCCTCGCGATCGAAGAGCGCGAGTGTGCCCTTGACGGTGTCGGCGGCCGCGGCGTGACCGAAACGGTGGGCGACGTTGATCCGGAAGTGCCAGTCCGCCCGGGAGTACGGCTGGGCGTTGATCTGGGTCATCAACACCGCGGCGTCGACGTACTGGTCCTCATCGGCCAGCCGCAGGTCGCAGACGATGTCGGTCCAATCGTCGGGCAGCGAGTCAAGAATCGCCTGGAAGTCGTCGGCGAGCGCCATGTGGGCAGCCTACCTAGGCGAAGAAGACCTGCTGCAGCAGGAACAGATTGAGGGCGATGATCACCGCTGCGAGGCATCCAGCGATGGTGGTCAGCCAGCGCGGGTTGACCAGCTCGCCCATCACCTCTCGCTTCGAGGCGATTATCAACAGCGGAACCAGCGCGAACGGGATGCCGAACGAGAGCACCACCTGGCTGATCACCAGCGCGTCGGTGGGAGCGACGCCGATCGCGATGATGATCAGTGCCGGAGCGAGGGTGATCGCGCGCCGCAGAAAGATCGGAATTCGGCGCTCGATGAACCCCTGCATGACGACCTGGCCCGCCATCGTGCCAACCGACGACGAGGCGAACCCCGATGCCAGCAGGGCGATCCCAAAGATCGTCGCCGCGCTCTCAGACACGGTTGTTCGCAAGCCCTCAAACGCGCCTTCGATGCTGTCGATTCCCGTCAGGCCACCGACGTTGAAGAGCGCCGCGGCCATCACCATCATCGAGAGGTTCACGACGCCGGCGATCACCATCGCGATCACCACGTCGATCTTCTCGAAGCGAAGAATGCGCCGACGCTCGTCGGCGTTGCGGCCGACGATCCGTCGCTGGGTGAGCGCCGAATGCAGATAGACGACGTGCGGCATGACCGTCGCGCCGATGATCCCCGTCGCCAGCAGAATGCTCTCCGTGTTGCTGAAACCGGGGACGAAGAGGCGGCTGGCCACGTCGCCGGCGTCGGGTTTCGCCCAGAAGATTTCAAAGCCAAAGCAGACGAGAACGACCCCGGCCAGCGCAGCGATGCCCGCCTCAAGACGACGGAAGCCGAGCTGCTGGAGGGCGAGGATCGCGAAGGCCCCGAGCCCGGCAATCAGCGCCGCCGGGAACAGGGGGATACCGAACAGCAGGTTGAGGCCCAGCGCAGCGCCGACGACCTCGGCAACGTCGGTCGACATCGCGACCACCTCAGCCTGAACCCACAGACCGCGTGACGTGCGCTTCGAGAAGCGCTCACGACACAGCTGCGCGAGGTTTCGGCCCGTGGCAATCCCGAGCTTCGCCGATTGCGTCTGGATCAGCATCGCAATCAGATTCGCGGCGACGACGACCCACAACAGCAGATATCCGAACTGCGCACCGGCACTGATGTTGGTCGCGAAGTTCCCCGGATCGATATAGGCGACGGCGGCGATGAACGCCGGACCGAGAAACGGCCAAAGACGTGCAAAGCCTCGGCTCTCACCGTCCAGCGACCGCCGCGCGGCACGGGCGACCGCCGCCTCACCGGGAAGAGCGAAGTCGTGCTGTTCGTCGTCGTCGGGGGCGCTGTTCACGACGCGGGGGCCACCCGCATTGCAGCTGCGAGCCGTCCCCCCAAGGCGTGGTCTGAGCCCTCGACCTCAACATAAACTGGGCCGTCGAACGGGTCCCGGCCGCTGACGATCAGCTCGCAGCCAGGACGAATTCCGCGTTGGTCCAGAAAACGCAGCATCTCGGAGTCGCGATCGGAGACGCGGACGAACGTCGCGCTCTCACCGGAACCGAGCTCGGCAAGGCTGATCGTCTCGTCGGCGGCGATGGCGAGGTCGGCGTTGGGAATCGGGTCGCCGTGCGGATCGCGGCGCGGGTCGCCGAGCTTCGCGGCGATCATTCGCTCGAGGTCCTCGGAGATGTAGTGCTCGAGCACCTCGGCCTCGGCGTGAACGCGATCCCAGGGCATCCCGAGCGCCTCCGACAGGTACGTCTCGAGCAGCCTGTGATGGCGGATCACCTCGAGCGCGACGCGCTCGCCCGCGGGAGTGAGCGCGACGCCACGGTAGGGCTCGTGCTCGGCGAGCCCGAGATCAGCCAGGCGTTTGACCATCGTCGTGACCGTGCCGGGTGAGACGCCTAGCTCCTGCGCCAGGGCAGACGTCGCGACCGGTCCGGCATCGCGCTGCTCAAGCGAGTAGATCGCCTTGGCGTAATCCTCGACCGCCTCGGTGTTGGTGGCAGCGGGGTCGCGCCTGAAGCCTGAGTGGGCCATCAGATCGAGACCAAGAGCCCGGTGAGATAGAAGGCGATCGCGCCGGCGATCGCGCCACATGCCGTTGCTGTATCGAGAATTCGGCCCGACCGGTCGCGCATCGCGGGCACGATCTGGACGATCACCTGAATGACCGCACCGACCCCAACGCCGAGCAGCAGGACGGAGAGCTCGGGATTGCTCACCGACGCGCCGAGGATGCCGCCCAGGATGGCCGGGGAGCCGGCGATGAACCCGAGCAGGCCAAGTCGGGCGATCGAAGGCCTCGACCTGACCATCGGCGCGACGATGGCAAGCCCCTCCGTTGTGTTGTGAATCGCGAAACCGACGACCAGGAAGGCGCCAAGCGCCAGCTCGCCGATGGCGTAGGCCGAGCCGATCGCCAAGCCCTCGCCGAGGTTGTGAAGGCCGATCCCGATGGCGATCATCAGCGCCAGTGAGGCGCCGCCATCCTTCTCTGAAACACTCATCCGCGCTCGCCGAGAGCCCAGGTACGAGCTGATCGCGGTCAGTGCCAGGTACGAAACCCCAGCGCCAAGAAGCAGCAACTCAGCGCCGCCGAACGCTCCGCCCGAGGTTCCGGCCAGGTCGAGCGCCTCGAGACTCGCGTCGACAGCGAGGAAGGCGAGCAGCCCAACGGTCACGGCCATCAGCACCCGAACCCAGACGGGACGCAGGGCGCGCATCGCCGGGAGGAAGAGCATGCCAAGGCTCACCGGAATGATGCCGACGTAAAGACCGAGTAACGCCATCAGCGCGAAGAGGTCGCCGCCGCCGTCCGGCGTCTCAACCGCGGCCGCGATCTCGTGCTCGAGCACCACGCCGGTCGCCGTCACCATCGAGATCAGATACGGCTGGCCGTTCTGCCACGGATACGTCAGCTCGATCCGCTCCGAGCCAAGCCGGCCCACGGGCTTGTCAGCGCCGGTGAAGTCGACGTATGCGTCGTTGACGAAGACCTGCGCGATCGTCACCGCGTCCGGGCCGGTGTTGCGCACGGTCAGCTCGATCCGATTCGGGCGCAACTCGGTTCGCTCGACCGCGAGCTCCTCCACGGGCGGGCCGGTTCGCTCGGGCAGGCTGCCGCCCCCGAGGACGGCGAGAGCGAGCAGCGCGCCCGCAACGAGACCGAGCGCGCCAAGCGCCAGACCCCACCCCGGAACACCGCGAAGCCGGCCTCGATCCGCGGTGGCCTCAGCCCCACTCACGATGGGCACCTCAACGGCTCACCTCGAACAGACCCATCCAACCGAGCTCAGCGAACTCTGTCTTGTGGGCATGGAACATGAACTGGCCGGCATACGGGAAGCGCATCTCGCAGATGCCCCGCTGGCCCTGACCCTGGATCACGGTGTCGGTGAACTCGGTCGGCTCGAGCCGGGTTCCGGTCGGAAAGTAATCGAAGAAGTTGCCGTGAACGTGAAACGAGTTGATCGGGTCGTACTCGAGCGTGTTGACCAGATAGATGCGGACCAGTTCGTCGCGCGGGACCTCGACGGGCTCGTGCATGTAGTGAAAGGGGATTCCGTTGACGGCGTAGAGCTGATTTCCCTCGCCGTCGAAAGTCGTGTTGTAGCCGTGCTGGACCATCACGAGCTCGTCGGCATCCGGGCGGCCCTGGGCCGGATCGACGATGAACGCGCCATACATGCCGCGGGCGATGTGCTCGGCAAGAGGCGCCACGTGACAGTGGTAGAGGTGCAGGCCGAACGGTTCGGCGTTGAACTCATAGACGGTCGACCCGCCGGGCATGATGATCCCGTCGCCGGCACCTGCGACGCCGTCCTCCGACGCCGGATGAAGACCGTGGAAGTGAATCGTGTGCGGATGATCGGAGCCGTTGACGAAGCGGATCCGCAGGAGGTCGCCCTCTGTGCATCGCAAGGTCGGCCCGGGGATCCGCCCGTTGTAGGTCCACGCCGGGAAGCTCACGCCGGGGGCGACCTCGATCTCCTTGTCGGCGGCGACGAGCTCCCACTCGCGCAGCACGCGGCCTGACGCAAGCCGGCTGGTCTTGCCGTAATCGAAGTCGCGCAGGATCTCGGTCGGGTTGAAGCCGTTGGCTCGATGGTCAACGACCTCGCCCGCCCTGAAGGTCGGACCGGCGGTACCGAGACCGTTGACATGAGCCCCGTGACCCATGGACGTGGGTGCACCGTGCCCCCCGTGCTCACTCGCCGCTGCGCTTCCGCCTCCGAGCGCCTGGTGCAGGCCATTGTGAGGGACCGATTCGTGCAGCAGGGCCAGGGTGGGCGCGGCGACGACCCCGCCGGCAAGCAGCCGCCGTCTGGTCACGCCCTTGGGCGTCTGCCCCTCGGGTTTTGAGTCAGCCATGATTGAGAGTTTGACAGATCAAAACATTCAATCCAAGGGCGCTGTCACACTCGACTCATGGAGGCCTCCGCCCCCGTCGAGCTAGATGCCCAGTACCGCGTTCTGCGGGAGTCCGCCGGCACTCTCGTGCGCAAGGGGCGCAGAATCCTCGAGGTGACCGGCTCAGAGGCGGGTGAGTACCTCCAGGGCCAGCTCACAAACGACGTCGAGGCCCTCGAGCCGGGCGCCGGGTGCTACTCGGCCCTGCTCGATCGCAAGGGGAAGATGCAGGGCGACATGCGGGTACTGCGCCGCGATGATGGTTTTTGGATCGACACGGAGGCGGAGGCCGGGGACGCCGTCCTTCGCCACCTCTCGATGTACAAGATCGGTCGCGACGTCGAGGTCTGCGATCAGAGCGACGACCGCGCCCTGATCTCAGTGATCGGTCCCGCCGCAGGAAAGGTCGCGCTTGACGGCCCCACTGGAGCGGAGAATTCACATCGCCCCACCACGATCGCCGGAGCCGAGGCCGTTGCCATCGGCACCGACGGGGGCGTCGATCTGCTGGTCGCGCTTGCCGATTGCGAGCGCGTCATCGACGCCCTCCTCGCAGCGGGGGCCGAGGCGGTCGGCGAGGCGGCGGTGGAGATCGTCCGGATCGAGTCGGGGCGGCCCCGCTTCGGGCGCGAAATGACGACATCGACGATCCCGCAGGAGGCCGGAATCAACGACCGCGCCGTCAGCTTCACCAAGGGCTGTTACATCGGTCAGGAGACCGTCGCGCGGCTGCACTACAAGGGCAAGCCAAACCGCCGCCTCGTCGGGCTCCGCCTCGACGCGGCGGCCGGCGCGGGTGATCCGGTGCGTCTGGGCGAGCGCGAGGTCGGAACCATCGGCACGGCGGTCCTCTCCCCCGCCCACGGCCACATCGCACTCGCGATCATCAGGCGTGAAGCCGAACTCGGCGACACGGTGGCGGTCGGCGAGGGCGCCAGCGGCGAACTCGTCGAGCCGCTCTTCTAGCCGCCGCGAGTGAATCGGCACGAACCGGCTGGTGGTTGGGCTAGGCTTGCGCGCACGATGGGCGCTGCGAGGAGGCTGATCGTGCCGCTGGCTGCGGGCGCCGCTGCGCTTGCCATCTCCGCCTGCGGTGACGAGGACTTCGAAAACAACCCGCGTCCGGCTGCTCCGATCGAGCTGAGCGCGCTGATCAACGACCGGGCCGTCAAGGTCAGCCCGACCAAGGACGTTGGTGCCGGTCCGGTGACGGTGACGATCTCGAACCAGAGCGAGGACGCCTCGCGGCTCGTCTTCGAAGGCCCGACCGATCACTCGAGCGATCCAGTTATTGCCGGCGGAACGGGCTCGATGAAGGTCGACCTCGCCGAAGGCGAGTACACGATCTCAACCGGTGAGAGCGGGCCCTCGGATCAGTTCAGCGTCGGCCCTGAGCGGCCGAGCTCTCAGAACGAACTGTTGTTGCCGTAGCGGCTAGGTCAGGCCGACGTCAGATTCGGCTTCGGCCTCGGCGGCCTCCTCGGCCACGAGGGCGTCGATCCGCTCGAGCTTTTCCTCGAGCGCGGACACCATCGCGTCCAGGCCCGCTCGTGCCTTGTCCGAGCTGGTCTTGATCCCGGTCATCGCCGACCGGATGGCCTGAGCCTGGCGCAGGAGGGTGATTGCCTCGGTGGCGGTATCACGAACGGCGATCGCGTCGACCTGCAGATCGCGGTCACGCGCCATCGCCAGACGCGCTGCGGCAAGGCGATACGCGATGGCCAGGCCCAGACTCGCCGGCTCGTCGCGGTCGACGGCGACGATCAGCTTGTTGCCCGCGTACTCGGTCAACTGCTCGCGGCCAGAGGGGACGTTCTCCTCGCCTGCCACGACGAGCACCCCGAATGATGCCGCCCGCGCCTCCATCGCAGCGTTGAGCTCCGTCCAGGCGCCGTTGTTGCTGAGCCGCTTGTCCTTGACCTCGAAGACGATCCTGCCCTGAGAGGAGCCCTCGCAGGCGCCGATCTCGACGACGATGTCGCCCTTCTTGCCGCCGCCCTCAGCCTGCTCGCCGCCGGTGTGGGTTGCCACGTCGCCGCGCGAAGCGGAGATCGCCTCGATCGCGTCGTGGACGCGCTCCTCGAACGAGAGGCCCTTGCGAGTGCCGGCCGCCTCCGCGTCGGCCAGCTCAAGCTCGTGTTCGCCCTTGTCCAGCAGGCGTGCCAAGTGCTCCTTGAGCTCGTGGACCTGGCCCTGCATCGCGCGCGACTGAGTCACGTGCGACTCGCGCAGCTTCTCGACCTCAGCCCGGTGGCGCTCCTCCGCCTCGTGCAGCTTCGCATTGATCCGGAGCTGCATTCCGACCAGCGGGTTGGTGCCGTCCTCGGCGGTGAGCGTCTGCAGAAGCTGCTCGCGATGCTGGCGGGCCTCCACGGTGACGATCTCCTTGATCTGCGCCTGCACGGAGTCGTTGCGTTCGGCGCCGAAGGTTGCCGCGATGCGCTCCGCAAGCGCCTCGGACCCGGACTCGAGCGTCCCGCCCAGCTTGCGATCGAGCTCACCGAGGCCCGTCTCGAGCTCACGGCGGACGTAATCGACATTTGCAGCGGTCCCCTCGCTGTCAATGACGCGCGCCCCGATCTCGATCGCGCGTGAGATCGTCTCGGTCGGTTCGTGGCCGTTTGCCTTCTGCTCGCGTACGACCCGAGCGACTCCCGCGTCGTCGATGTCGAGGTGTCCGATGACGACCCGGTTCTCGACAACGCGCACGTGGCCGTCACCGGCTTGGTCAAGCGAAAGTTGTGGTCTCTCAGAGGCTTCCATCTTCGAACTTGCGAAAGTAGTCGCGGCTCCGGACGCGAAACTGACACTGCATGGCCACGCCCAAACCGACCACCCCGAACGAAGCGATCATCGTTTCGACCCGCACCGACTCCGAGCGCCTCGAGTTGATCGACCGTGAGCTGCGCGCGGGCTTTGAGGCGCTGCGCGGCCTGGGACCGGCCGTCTGCATCTTCGGCTCGGCGCGAACGCCGGCCGATCACCCCGAATACGCGCTCGCGCGTGAGATTGGCCGCGCGGTTGGCGAGGCTGGCTACGCCGTGATCACCGGGGGCGGTCCCGGCGCGATGGAGGCGGCCAACCGCGGCGCGCAGGACGCCGGTGCGACCTCAGTCGGGCTCAACATCATCCTGCCGTTCGAACAGCGGCTGAACCCCTACGTCGACATCGGGCTCAGCTTCGACTACTTCTTCACACGTAAGCTGATGTTCGTCCGCTACTCGACGTCTGTCGTCTCGCTTCCGGGCGGCTACGGAACTCTCGATGAGCTCTTCGAGGTGATGACGCTGATCCAAACCGGCGAGGCAATCCATCATCCCGTGGTGCTCGTTGGCAGCTCCTACTGGGCCGGGCTGCTCGATTGGATTCGCGACGAGCTGCTCGTCGCCGGCCGGATTTCCCCCGACGATTTTGAGATCCCGGTGGTTTCCGACGACGTCGCCGAGATCGTCGCGCTCGCGTGCTCCACAGGGACCGATTCTGCCCGCTACGATCCGCGCGCTTTTCCGGACCGACCAGAGGGAGAACCGTGGCCGTAGACGTAGCGGAAGTTTCGAAGCTTGATGTGGAACCCGGCACGCTGCCGGAGACGATGGCCGCCTGGGTCATCCGCCAGGAACGAGAGGGCGAGCCCAAGGACGCGTTCCAGCTCGAGGAGATCGAGGTTCCGGAGCCCGGTGCCTTCGAGGTGATCGTCCGGGTGATGGCGGCCGGGGTCAACTTCAACAACGTCTGGGCTTCGCTCGGCAAGCCGGTCTCGGTTTTCGGCTACGGCGACCACCCCGAGTTCGGCCACCACATCGGTGGCTCCGACGCCTCGGGAATCGTCTGGAAGGTCGGCGAGGGCGTCACCCGCTGGAAGCCCGGCGACGAGGTCGTTGTCCACTGCAACCAGGCTTCATACGAAGACGTCGAGGTCCACGGCCTCGACCCGATGGCCGCGCCCAGCCAGGAGATCTGGGGCTATGAGACGACCTGGGGCTCGTTCGCTCAGTTCACCAAGGTCCAGGCTCAGCAGCTGCTTCCGAAGCCGCGCAACCTGAGCTGGGTCGAGTCCTCGTCCTACGGACTCACCTATTTCACGGCCTACCGCATGCTGTTCAACCGCTGCAACATCCAGGCGGGACACAACGTCCTCATCTGGGGGGCCGCCGGAGGCCTTGGCGTGTTCGCCGTGCAGCTCTGTCAGGCGGCCGGAGCGAACGCGGTGGGCGTCGTTTCATCCGACGAGAAGGGCGAGCTGGTCAAGCAACTCGGCGCGGTCGACTTCATCAATCGCGCGGAGTTCAGCGAGATGATGCGGTCGGACGCAAACCTTCCTGCGGTCGACCCGGCGGCGGACAAGGCGCGCTTCAAGGCGTCGCGCGGGTTCGCCAAGCGGGTAAAGGAGATTCTCGGTGATGCCCCCGACATCGTCTTCGAGCACGTCGGTCAGGCCACGTTCCCGACCTCGGTCCTCACGGTCAAGCCGTTCGGCAAGGTCGTGATCTGCGGCGCAACCTCCGGCTACAACCTCGACTTCGACGTCCGCTATCTGTGGATGAAGCAGAAGGAGATCCTCGGCTCGCATTTCGCCAACGCATACGAGTGCATGCGCGCGAATCAGCTGATGGCTGAGGGCAAGGTCCGCCCCGTGCTGTCTGAGGTCATGGACTTCGAAGGCGTGCCCGAGGCGCACCAGATGCTCCACGAGAACCGTCATACGGGCAAGATCGCGATTCGAGTCGGCGCGACCGACAACGACGCCGGCAAGCACGAAGAGGGCGACGGGGCAATCTGGGCGGAGGTCGGCGCCTAAGCGTCGATAGGCTTCGCGACGTGGAGGTTCATTACATCGAGTGGCACGTCGTCCCCTTCCGGCGCGACGCGTTCATCGAGATCTGGGAGCCCGCTCTGGAACGGGCGCTCGCCTACGGCGCCAAGGGCGCGTTCTTGACGCGCAACGAGGACGACACGCTCCATCTCCGCCAGACCACGTTCTGGGAGAGCCGGGACGACCAGCAACGCTGGTGGTTCTCTGACGAGCTCTCGGCGCTGCGCCAGGCATCGTTCAAGTACTTCCACAAGCCGGTCGACCAGCACTGGCATGCGCAGGTCGCCGAAGCGTCGCTCGCGACGAACGGCAACATCGTCCCCTAGGGCCGGTGCTAGGCGGCGAGCGTCAGGTGCTCGGCCGTGCGCGCCGAGAGGTTTGCGCCGACCTCGGTGAGGATCTCGAGCATCGCCTGGGTTGAGGGCGAGCGCGAGCCCTCGGAGCGGACGGTGGCCCAGACTCGGCGCTGCGGTGCCGTCGGGGTCGTCGGGCGGACGACGAGACCCTCACGCAGGGTCGGCAGCGCCAGATCGGGAAGCAGCGTTGTGCCCAGGCCGGCGACGATGAAGCCCTGCATCACGTGATAGTCGTCGGTCTCGAAGCCGACCCGGGGTTCGAAGCCGGCGTCGCGGCAGGCCGCGAGCACCACCTCGCCGCAGGAGCTCGGCAACGAGCCGCACAGCCACGTCATCTCCGATAGTTCGCCAAGCGGAACAACCTGCCGCGATGCGAGCGGATGTTCGGCGGGCAACGCGACGTACATGGACTCGGTCAAGACCAGTTCGCGATCGAGATCGCGCTCCTCGGTCTTCGGGATGCTCGGATAGTCGAACGTGAGTGCCAGGTCGAGGTCGCCCGCCCGCAGCCGCGGCAGCGACTCCTCCGGCTCTGCATCGGCAACCGTCAGCCGCACGCCGGGGTGGCGTCGATGGAAGACCGAGACGGCCTCGGTGAGGACGGTGGCGCTGGCGCTGGGAAAGCTCGCCAGGCGCAGCTCGCCACCCTCGAGGCCGGCAATGGCCGCGAGATCCCGTTCGGCCTCCTCGAGCCTGGCTATGGCTGCCTCGGCGTGGGTGACCAGCACGCGACCCGCGTCGGTCAGCTTGGGGCCCTCGCGAGTGCGGTCGAGCAGGCGCATGCCCACCTCACGCTCGAGAGTCGCGATCTGCTGGCTCACGGCTGACTGAGAGAGATAAAGCGCGTCGGCGGCGCCCGAGAAAGAGTTGTGACTCGCGACCTCTCGGAGGATGTTCAAGCGTTTTACGTCAAGCATTAGGTCAGCTTATCACGCACCACATGCATCCATGTTGCGCTAATGCAGTTTCAGGCCGATGATGTTCTTGCAACGTCAACTAGATCTCATTTGTGAGGTGAGTCGAATGTCAAACGCCAACATCACAATCCGCCGTCTCGATCGCACCGCGGACGCCGCCGCGCTCGCTCGCCTCGCCGGTGTCGACTCCCGTCCCGCTCCCGATGGGGAGCTGCTCGGGGCCGAGGTCAACAGTCGCCTTGTGGCGGTCATCTCCCTCGACGACGGGCACGTGATCGGCGACCCATTCGTCCGCACGAGCGAGGTGCGCAAGCTCCTGCAGCTGCGTGCCGGTCAGGTCAAGGGAAACCTGCGCCACGGGGCTCGCCGCAGGCGCCGCCGCGGCATCGACCTGCAGTCACTCAGCCGGGCGTAATCCCGCGAGAGCGGTTCAGTGGCCCTCAAGGGGCGCCATCGTCAGGCCGGCTGAGTCGAGCTGCTCCCAGTAGAGCTCGGCCGTCTCCTTTGGCCCGGCCCAGACGATGGCGCGCCCGCTGGAGTGGATCTGCTCGGCGAACCGGTAACCGGCGTCGAGCGAAACGCCGGGCACCACGCGCGCGAGCGTCGAGGCGACGTGGTCGAACGTGTTGTGGTCGTCGTTGAGGACGATCACCTGCCAGCTGCCGCCGAGTCCAGACCCTGGACCTCCTACGCGTGGCCGCTCAAGGGTGTCGGACGAGATTGAAGGCCCCCGGTTTAGGGATCCGGAACGGCGACGGCAACCTGCTTGAAGGTCCCGACGGTCTTCGCCTTCGTGTTCGACTTGTTGCCGATCGCGAACCGCACCTTTCGGCCCTCGACGGCTCCAGGATTGGTGTCGTCAACCCGCGCGATCTCCTTGCCGTTGACCGCGGCGATGATCTCAGCGCCGGTGGCCACGAGATCGATGCGATTGCGCGAGTTTGTCCGCTTGATTGCCTTGGACTTGCCGCCGGCCGGGAAGCCCGAGCCCTTCGGGCCGCGGCGAAGCTCATAGCGCTGGCGCTGGGGGAAGATGCGAAGCGCATAGCCAGAGCCCTTGCCGCCTGCGCGGACCGTCAGCTCGAAGAACGCGCCCTTACGGGCGCTCCTCGGCGTCTTTTTGAGGACCTTCGCGTCGATCGTCAGCGCATGGTTGGGCAGTTCCTCGTCGCCCTGGATCGGCGGGCGGAAGGCGCAGGTGGCCGGGCTCTTCTTCAGGGAGGCCAGCAGGACCTTGCTCTTCTCGCGGTACTTGCGCTCGCAGCGCTTGCCACCGCCGGATCGCTCGATCTCGTCGTAGCGCCCCTGGCTGGCGAAGTTGTTGTTGTACACCGTGACCTCGGCGAGCGCGTTCGCGCCTCCGGCCAGCAGGCAGCCTGCCACGAGGGCGGTGATCGCATGGCGCTTTGTCAGTTTCCTGGAGCTCAAATCGACTGTCCGGCAGCGTAGCCGCTGAGGTACCCAGAACACCGGTGCGCTCCAAAAGGAGCGCACGCGATTTTTCAGGCCTCGCGTTTCCTCAGATACCGCTCGAGGCCGAGCCACTGCTGCTCGGGCGGCGTGGCCTGGCGGGTCCTCGCTGCCGTCTCGGAGTCCTCGTGGGCGTCGATGCCGGCCTCGAAGCGATCGAGAAACGCCTCGCGACCCTGCTTCGCAAGCTCCGTGTTCGCTCGCAGGCTCTCGCGGACCCGGTTGAGCTGAGCGGCGACCTCCGAGGCCTCGCCGAAATGAGTCAGCCGCAGCGAGGTCGGCTCGAGCCCCTCAATCCGGTCGACCGATTCAAGCCAGGCCTCGACATCGATCTCCGGAGGCGGCGTGGGCGCGATCGTGTAATCGCTCGGCGGTGTCCTGACCCCGGCCATGTCGCCGACATACGCATCGCCTGTCTGGAGATCCAACCAGCAGAGATGGTGCGACGCATGCCCGGGAACGTGCTCCGCGCGAAAGCCCTCGACCTCCTCGCCCCCGCTGAGCGCGATCACGTTCGCCTCGGGCACGGGCACGACCTCACCCCAAAGTCGCGCCATGTTGTCCTCGCCGTAGAGACGAGTCGCGCTCTTCATGAGCTTCGACGGGTCGATCACATGCGGTGCTCCGACCTCGCTCACGTACACCCTCAGGTCGGGAAAGCGGCGGACGAGCGCGCCGGTCGCGCCCGCGTGGTCGAGATGGATGTGGGTGAGCAGCAGCGCGCGCGGCTCACCCGCCAGCCCGGCGAGCAGCGTCTCGATACAGGACTCCGGGCCCGGATCGACGATCAGCTCGCCGCGGACCTCGTGCGCGGCAATCACGCGGTCGCGGCCGAGGTGCATGGTGTCGATGAGCCTGGGTTCGTCGGACACGGCCGATCGAACTTACAATCTCAGTCATGAGCGATCACCGCCTGGACCAGCCCGACCGCCCTTGGGTGATGCGCACCTACGCTGGGCATTCCGACGCTCGGCGCTCGAACGAGCTCTACCGGCGCAACCTGGCCAAGGGGCAGACCGGGCTCTCGGTCGCCTTCGACCTGCCGACACAGACCGGCTATGACTCAGACCACATCCTCGCCCGCGGCGAGGTCGGCAAGGTCGGCGTCTCGATCGCGCATAAGGGCGACATGCACGCGCTCTTCGACGGCATCCCGCTTGGCGAGATGAACACGTCGATGACGATCAACGCCACGGCGGCCTGGCTGCTGGGCCTCTACGTGACCGTGGCCGACGAAAACGACGTCGACCGAGCCGCGCTCACCGGCACAACCCAGAACGACATCATCAAGGAGTACCTCTCGCGCGGCACCTATGCGTTCCCGCCGGGCCCGTCGATGCGACTGATCGCCGACACGGTGGCATTCACCGTCAACGAGATGCCGAGCTGGAATCCGACCAACATCTGCAGCTATCACCTGCAGGAGGCGGGCGCGACCCCGGTCCAGGAGATCGCGTACGCGATGTCGACGGCGATTGCCGTGCTCGACGAGGTCAAGGCTCGGGGACAGGTTGCCGAGGAGGACTTCCCCAAGGTCTTCGGTCGCATCTCGTTCTTCGTCAATGCCGGCGTTCGTTTCGTTGAGGAGCACGCGAAATTGCGAGCGATGAGCGCGCTCTGGGAGGAGATCGGCCGCGAGCGCTACGGCGTCACCGAGCCGAAGCTCCTGCGCATGCGTTACGGAGTCCAGGTCAACAGCCTGGGCCTCACCGAGGCGCAGCCCGAGAACAACGTCCAGCGCATCGTCCTCGAAGCGCTCGCCGTGACGCTCGGGCGCAACGCTCGCGCACGTGCGATCCAGCTTCCCGCCTGGAACGAGGCGATGGGCCTGCCCCGGCCGTGGGATCAGCAGTGGAGCCTGCGAATCCAGCAGGTGCTCGCCTTCGAGACCGACCTACTGGAGTACCCCGACATCTTCGACGGCTCGAAGGTGATGGAGGGCCTCGTCGATGAGCTGATCGAGGGCGCACGCGAGGAGATGAAGATCGTCGCCGATCAGGGCGGGGCCGTCGAGGCCGTCGCCTACATGAAGGCGCGTCTCGTCGAGTCCCACCGCGAGCGGATCGCAAAGATCGAGCAGGGCGAGATCAAGGTCATCGGTCAGAACAGCTACACCGAAACCGAGGACTCACCGCTCACTGCGGGCGCCGACGGAGGGATCCTCACACCGGATCCCGAGGTCGAGCGCGAATGCCGCGCGGCGCTCGAGAGCTGGCGGACCGAGCGCGATGATGCGGCCGTCGAAAGCGCCCTTGCCGAGCTCGCCGCAGCGGCGGCCGACGACTCGGTGAACATCATGCCGGCGACGATCGCCGCGGCCAAGGCGGGCGCGACGACCGGCGAATGGGCGCAGACCCTCCGCGATGTCTTCGGCGACTACCGGGCTCCGACGGGCGTCTCAGGTTCGGCAGCCGGCGCCGATGAGGAACTGCTCGCCGCAACCCGCGAGCGCGTCAACGAGCTTGCGCAGCGGATCGGCCACCGGCCGCGAATCCTGGTCGGAAAGCCCGGTCTTGACGGTCACTCAAACGGCGCGGAGCAGATCGCGGTCCGCGCGCGCGATGTCGGCATGGAGGTCATCTACCAGGGCATCCGCCTGACACCGGAGCAGATCGCCGCCTCGGCGGTGCAGGAGGACGTTGACGTCGTCGGCCTCTCGATCCTGTCCGGCTCACACCTCGAGCTCATCCCGGAGACCGTGCGACTCCTTCAGGAACAGGGTGTCGACGTGCCGGTGGTGGTCGGGGGGATCATCCCCCTCGCGGACGCCGCGAAGCTTCGCGAGCTGGGCGTTGCCGGGGTCTATACGCCGAAGGACTTCGACGTCAACCGGATCATGGATGAGCTCGTGGACCTCGTCGGCGAGCGCAGCGCTGCAAGCACCGCCTCCCCGGCCTGAGCTGAGCCTTGGGCCGTTCGGGCCGCCCGGTCTCGGGATGATTGTTGCGCCGGATTCCCGGCGCTACCCTCAAATGGGATGAGCGAGCTCAACGGCGATCGAGCCGCCTGGCTGCGTTGTTACCGCTGCTGGTCGACCCGCCTGGAGGCGCAGGTGCACTACGACGCGATCATTCGCGTCGACCCTGACTCCGGCGAAACCGCCGAGCGCGTCGAGGAGATTCAGGAGGCCGTTGTCCAGTGTCTGGACTGCATGCACGACCAGCCTCATTTGACGATCGACGAGGCCCGCGTGGTCCCGATCGAGGACCGCTGGGAGCGGATGGTCGCCGGGACGCCGTGGGTCGCCTCCTGCACGGTGATGGTGGACCAGGATCTGGTCGAGACCTGCTCCGGCCCCGAGGCAGCCGACTCACTCACCTACGCCGCCTTCGGCGACCCCGGCACCCGCGAGTTCTTCACACACGTGCGCTTTCACAAACACGACGAGGAACGCATCATCGTCCACCTTCTCGTCGAGCTCTATGCGCGCTCACCCGAGGAGGCCACCGACGTACTCGAGGAGGCCGCACGCGGCGTGCTCGAGATCACCTCACTCGCTGAGGAATCGCGCCCGCCGGCGCACGCGACCGACGAGTCGCACTAGCCCCGCAGCGCCCTGGCTCGGGCCGACCAGTAGCTCGCAAGCCGCCGGTGGCGATGGCTGAAGAGCAGACCGACGATCGCTCGCGCCAGCGCCGCTGAAGCCGGCAGCCAGGCGAGCGAACGTCGCAGCTCGAAGCTCAGGCGGTCCGTAACGCGGCAGCCGGGCCCCTCGTCCGCAACGGTGCGCTCGTGCTGCCAGACCGCGAAGGCGAGCGTCCGCGAGCGCTCCAAAAAGCGCGTGCCGGGGCCGATCTCGGCGAGCTTGAGGTCGTCAAAGTCGACCGGCAGGACGCCACCGAGCAGGATCCAGCTGCGGCCGAGCTCGACCCCGACCTCGACATCCCCGATCGTCCTGCCGCGCAGACCCGGAGGCATCGTCATTCGCAGGATCGGCCGCAGTTCATGGTTGATGCCCTCCTCCGTGATCGCGCGTTCCCATATCTCCGCTGCCGAGCGAGAGTGCACGGAGGAGCGCTCGAGCGAGTGCATGCAGACGATTCTCGTATATGAATGCCGCGTGGCAGGCATCGGCGCCTTCATCTCCCCCGGCCGTTCGCTCGACAAGACCCTCGAGCGCGTGGCGCGCGCGGACGAGCTCGGCTATGACGCTGCGTACACCACGCACATCGCCGGGCGCGACTCGCTGACGGTCCTGATGGCTTACGCCGCCGCATCGAGCCGCATCCGCCTCGGCACGGGGGTCGTGCCAATCTTCTCGCGCACGCCAGCGACGATGGCGCAGACCGCCGCGACGATCGACGAGTACTCGAACGGGCGCATGGTCCTGGGGCTTGGCGTCTCGCACCGGGTGACCGTCGAGAACTGGCACGGCCAGAAGATCACGAAGCCGGTGACGCAGATGCGGGAGTACCTGCTCGGCGTGCGGGCGATTCTCAAGGGGGAGGAGCCACCCGACTCCGCGCACTTCCCGACGAAGTTCGCGTTCATGGGCTATTCGGCACGGCCCGAGCTGCCGATCTACGTCGCCGCGCTGTCGCCGAACATGCTGAAGCTGGCCGGTGAGCACGCCGACGGCGTGATGCTCTGGCTCTGCTGTCCCTCCTACATCGAGAGCACCGTGATCCCGGCGTTGCGCGAGGGAGTCGATGCCTCAGGGCGCTCGTTTGATGACTTCGATGTCGTCGCCGCGGTCCCGATCGCTCTCACCGACGACGTCGAAGCCGCGCGCGCCACCTTCCGTCAGGACCTGATCCCCTACGCGTCGCTGCCGTTCTATCGCGCGATGCTCGAGGCGTCGGGCTTTGCCGACGAGCTCGCCGAGTTCGACGCGGGCATGGCGGCGGGCGACATCGAGCGCGCGAAGGCCGGCCTCTCGGATCGCATGCTCGCCGAGCTGGCGGGGATCGGCGACATCGACGAGGTCCACGGCGCCGTCCGACGCTACGAGGCGGCAGGCACAACCTCGCCGGGCATCGGTGGCATCGCCGGCACCGACTTCGACGCCGGGATCGAGGCCGTTGCGAAGCTGATCACCTAGCGGCTACTCGCCGCCCTCCTCGATCTCCTCCTCGCGATCCTTGAGCTCCTGCGAGACATCGTCGGCGGTCTCGCGGCCGGTCTCAACCGGGCCCTCGTCGTCCGTCGTCGGCTCCTCGTCGTGCTGCTGTTCGGGCTGTTCGGTCATCGCTCTCCTTGGGGTCGGGGAAGCTCCCCCTACCCCTGCGATCCGAGGTCAACCAGCGCCACGAGCAACTGCCGCCCGATCGCGAGGCTCCTGCCAGACTCCGGCCCGTGAAGAAGGGCCCAGCCGCTTCCGCCATCCCCGATGACCTCTCGCAGTTAGAGGCGCAGGCCGCCAAGGTCCTGGAACCCGAGGCGCTCGCGTACATCCTCGCCGGCGCCGGGGATACGGACACCACGGACGCCAACGCGGCCGCGTTTCGCCGTTGGGCAATCAGGCGGCGCGAGGATCGCAGGCCGGCGAACGTCGATCTCTCCACCACAATCTTGGGCACGCGCATGCCCGCGCCGCTTCTCTTCGCGCCAATCGGGGTCCAGACGCTTGCGCATCCGGATGGCGACCTCGCCACTGCCCGCGCGGCGGCCGAGCTCGGGCTGACATATGTGCACTCCACGCAGGGCGCCTACAAGATGGAGGATGTGGCCGCGGCCAACGGGGACGGCTCGCGCTGGTACCAGCTCTACTGGCCCAACGACGACGAGCTGGCCGTGTCATTTCTTGGCCGTGCCAGGGAGGCTGGCTACACCCACCTGGTCATCACGCTCGACACGACATTGCTCGGCTGGCGCCCGCTCGATCTCGACCGCGGGTACTCGCCCTTCCTCGAGAACAAGGGGATCGCCAACTACACGAGTGACCCGGTCTTTCAGCGCCGGATGCCCGCGCCGGCGGATGTCGCTCCGTTGCCGGTCGGCGTTGCGTTCGCGGGTGTCTTTCAAAACCCCGGCCTGAGCTGGGACCAGCTGCCACTCATCCGCGCGAACTGGGATGGCCCGATCCTGCTCAAGGGAATCCAGAGTCCGCGCGACGCGAAGCTTGCCGTTAAGAACAAGATCGACGGCATCGTCGTCTCCAACCACGGCGGCCGCCAGGTCGACGGGGCAATCGCGTCGCTTGACGCACTCAGGCCGATCGTCGAGGCCGTAGGCGACAAGATGCCCGTGCTCTTCGACTCCGGCGTCCGCACGGGCCGCGACGTCTTCAAGGCTCTGGCGCTCGGTGCCGACGCTGTACTCATCGGACGTCCGTATATGTACGGCCTCGCGCTGGGCGGGCAGCGGGGCGCCCAGATCGTTATGCGTCGCCTTGTCGAAGATCTCGAGCGCGAGGTGCGCAAGGCCGGCCACCGCAGTCACCGAACCCTGTCCCCCGCCTCCCTGAGCCGCTCGCGCTGAATCGGAGTCCAGTCGTGTCCGAGAGCACTCGTCGCCAATTCCTCGAGGGGGCCGTTGTGGCCGCCGCCGCGACCGTCCTCTTGCCACCCGCGCTCGCCGCGGGCCGATCAGCGCCTGCCCCCGCACTCGCCCACAGTCAGCCCCGGTTGGCCCGACGGCCCCGTTCGGGGCCTACCAGTCCGAGATCTATGTCAACGGGATGACCAGCGGCGTCAAGCCGATCTTCACCACGAACCTGTCCGACCTCGAGGCCACCGCGGCGAGCGTGCTGGACGACGGGGCGCGCCGGCATCTGCTCGCGTGGGCGGGCGGCGCAGCCGCCGTGCGCGCGAACGCGCGGGCTCTGCGAGCGTGGCGGATCGTCCCGCGGATGTTCATCGATCGCGCCGAGCGCGATCCGAGCACGACTGTGCTCGGCGTCGAGATGCCAGCGCCGGTCATCCTCGGTCCGGTGGGAGGCCAGGGTCTGGCGCACCCCGACGGCGAGGACGCGACCGCTCGGGCGGCTGGGATGTTGGACCTCACGTACGTCCACTCGTCGCTGTCAACCAGACCGGTCGAGAGCGTCGCCGCCGCCGCGCCCCAGGGCTCACGATGGTTCGGCCTGGACTGGCCAGGCAGAGACGGTCCCGACCTTGCGCTCCTTACGCGCGCGCGGCTCGCAGGGTGCACCCACCTGGTGCTCTCACCGCCACAGCCCGGGAAGGGCTGGGCGGCGCTCGCGGCGATCCGCGAGGAATGGGATGGGCCGATCCTCCTCTCCGGCATCCAGACCGTGCCGGACGCGCGGAAGGCGGTCCACCGTGGCTTCGACGGCATCGTCGTCTCGAACGAACGCGGACGCCGTGGGCCCCGCCCGACCGGCACGATTCACGTTCTGCCGCGGATCGCGGACGCGGTGGGCGACCAGGTCGCCGTCCTGTTCGGCTCGGGTGTCCGCACGGGCACCGACGTCTACCGGGCGCTGGCACTGGGGGCCGAGGCCGTCTTCATCGGCCGACCCTACGTCCACGGCCTGGCGCTGGCAGGGGAGGCGGGCGTCCGGCACATGCTGCGCACGCTCCTTGCCGAGCTCGAGATCACCCTCGCAATCGCAGGGGTCGCGGACCCCCTCGCGCTCAACCCGAGCGCGCTCGACCGAACGCGGGCGGGCAAGCAGCGCTAGGACCTACTCGACGTCGCCCTCTGCCTTCGGCGCGTCGTCAGAACCCGTACTCGGTCGCTTCGGAATCAGCACGGTGCGCTTGAACTCGGCCACCAGAGTGTTGTCCTGCTTGTAGACCCGCGTGTGGACCTTGACGATGCCGCGGTCGGGCTTGGACTTCGACGCCCGCACCTCGAGGACCTCGGACTCGCAGTACAGCGTGTCGCCGTGAAAGACCGGGTTGGGGTGAGAGAGCTCCTCGGTCGCCAGGTTCGCGATCGCCTTTCCGGAGACGTCGGAAACCGACATTCCGAGCGCGAGCGAGTAGACGAGCGGGCCCACGACGACGTTCTGACCCTGCTGCGACTCGGCGGCGTAGACGTCGTTGAGGTGCAGCGGGTGGTGGTTCATCGTGATCAGGCAGAAGAGGTGATCGTCGGATTCGGTGACGGTCTTTGCCGGCCAGTGCTTGTAGACGGCGCCCTCCTCGAACTCCTCGAGGTAGCGGCCATAGGCGTGTGCGCCAGACGCCTCGCGCTCGGCCTGATCGGTTGAAAGCTTGTGTTCTGTTGTGTCGTTCGAATTCATTTGGGCGCGAGATCTTAGGCTGCGCTGGTGAGTAACGCCCAACCCACCGTCTCGATCGTCGTTGCGACCTACAACCGGGCCGACATGCTCGGGGAGTCGCTTGACAGCTTCCTCGCCCAGGACTACGGCGCCCTCGAGGTCCTCGTTGTCGATGACGGCTCGTCCGATCGCACGCGAAAGGTCCTGAAGCGCTACGCCAAGCGGTATTCGGATGAGCGCTTTCGCCACGTGCACCAGGACAACGCCGGCCAGGCGGTGGCTCTCAACCGCGGCTACGAACTCGCCCGTGGCGAGTTCATCGGTTACATGCCCGACGACGACCTGCTCGAGCGCGGCGCCGTCAGCGCGCAGGCACGGGCGCTCGTCGCCAATCCGGACGCCGCGGTCGCATACAGCGGCTATCGGGTGATCAACGCCGACGCCGTTGTCGAGGACGTGGTGCGGCCGATCGCCTACTCGTCGACCGAGGCCGTGCGACTGCACGACACCGTGATCGGGCCCGGCGGCCTCGTGCGCCGGTCGGCTCTGAGGGCGTCAAAGGGCTGGCCCGAGGACATGCGCATGATGGCCGACCTCGTGCTCTGGGCGGACATCGGCCTCCGCGGCCCGGCGATCCGCATCGACGAGCCGCTCGTGTCCTGGCGCCGCCACCCCGGCTCGGTCACGCTCAATCTGGGGATCGAGCACAGCCGCGAGCACCTCGCCGCCTACCAGCGGGCGCTGGCGCTGGACGGCTTCCCGACGATCTCCGACGTCGACCGCGCGGAGGGGCTTCGCAATGCGTGCGTCTGGGCCGCGATCATGGGCGGCCAGGCACCGAGCTGGCCGGGCGCCCGCTACTTCGTCTGCGATCTCGAGCGCAAGCTCATCTCGGCAGGGGCAGCGGGCTGCGACCTCGGCGCGCCACCCAACTGGACCGAAGTCGAACGCGCGGCCAGGTCGTATGAGGAGTTGGTCGCGACCATGGTCGAGCTTGCGCACGCACGCAGGCCGCCTCCCCCGCCGCGCCCAGCGCCGATCGGCATCGAGGCGGCGATGGCACGGCTGCGCGACGTTGGGCTGATCGCCGATGAGCAAGGCGAGTTTCGCGAGGCCGACGAGGCGCGCGCCCGCGTGGCGGCGCTGGAGGCGGCGGCGGCAGCGGGCGCGGCGGCCGATCCCGCACGCCACCGCTTTCGCATCATCGACCTCGAGCGGACTCGGTTGACCGACGACGAGCATGCCTGCCTCGAGGCGATCGGATTTTGTGGATCAGCCGAGGCGACCGCAGAGCCGCTCGAACGCTGCCGAGCCGAGCTCAGCCGCCTGCGCGGCTGAGGGTGAGGTCCTCGAAGCGGGCGACATCCTCGATCTCACGGGCAACGGCAGCCTCGACGTCCGCTGCGAGTGGTTCGAAGGGCTCGATCTCTACCCGAAGCCGCTCGCCGCTGCGCTTCGAGCTCCAGGTGCCAACGATCCGGCCATCGACGGTGATCGTCGGGCGGATGATCCCCCCGCCCGGCGCGACCTGCTTGACGTGCTCCTCGGCCACAGCGAAGCCTCGGTCGACGTAGCCGAGGTTGTAGTTGTCGAACGCGCCGAGCATTCGCACGACGGGCGAGCGCGCTGTACGCGAGCCGCCCTTTCGTAACCGCAGAAGCTCGCGGTCCTCGACGAGCTCGCCGCCAATCCGCTCCAGGCCGACCCGCACGTCGCGCAGCGGCAATCCCGCCCAGCGGGCGAAGTCACGCTCCGTGGCTGGCGCGTAGCCGCGCAGGTAGCGGCGGGCGAGCTCGGCAAGCGAGTCGTCGCGCGACCGGCGTTCGAGCTTTCCGAGCCAGTCCGAGGTGCGCACCAGGCAGGCGTACGCGCCATCGTCGGGCCCGAGGCAGAGCTCGCCGTCAAGCGTTGCTAGCAGCCACAGGTGGACCTTGTGCTCCGCGGCGAGCTCGTAGCCGGCCTCCTTGAGCCGCACCCCGATCTCGCGCCGCGTGAGCGGGCCGTCAGCGTCAATCGCGTCGTGGACGAACTTCAGCGCCCGGTCCTGAGCTCGAAGATCAAGGCCGAACGAGTCGAGCCTGCTGCGCGACCAGCGAACGGTCGCCTCAGCGAACAGGGGCACCATCCAGCCCGCCTCGTCGGACGGGATCAGATGGATCGTCTTGCGCATCACCCACGCCCGCAGCAGTGAACGGTCGCCGGTACGCGCGTAATCGATGTCGGCGGCCGTCAGGCGGGAGGCGCGTGCCCGAAACGCGAGCCTTGCCGCCCGCGGCTCCTGAGCCTGCACCGGGCCCGCAAGCCGGACGACGTCGATCGGATCGCGAACGGTGGCTGGCCGATGCAAAAGCGCGCTTGCTGCGCGGCGCGCCGCCAGGCGCCCCCGATCGGTCGCTCTGCTGGCCGCCAACGACACGATGCTAACGCCCGGGTCGCCACGGCCTTGACTGCTGCCGCGGCGCGTGAGACGTTGCCCTCGACACGTGTCGGCAGACAAGCGGAGGGAGTCGGGATGAGAAGGTTGGGTTGGACACTCGCACTCCTCGGTCCGGTGCTCCTTGCAACGGCGGGGTCGGCACCGGCCGCGACCACGCTCGGCAACTCCACGTTTACGCCCAACGGAATGTGCGGTGCGGTAGGAACGTATGCGCAGATCGCGTCACCCGAAGGTCAGTTTGCGGCGCCGTCATCCGGCGTCATCACGTCTTGGAGCTTCAGCGCCGGAGCCTCGGCCCCTACGTCGCTGAAGCTCACAGTTGTGCGAGCCGCCGGTGGCACGTCGTTCACGACGATCGCCCAAAGCGAACCCAGGGCCATGCTCGCAAACCAGGTCAACACGTTCGCAACTCGCCTCGTGGTCGGCGTCGGCGACGTGCTCGGGTTCTACGCCGGCCCCGGCAACTCGTTCCAGTGCAACCGTCCGACGGCCCCTGGAGCGGGGTACGTCTTCGGCTTCACGGCGAACGACCCCGCAGTCGGGAGCAGCGACACTTATAACTCCGGCCCGGACGTCGAGTACTCACTCTCAGTCCAACTTGAGCCTGACGCTGATGGGGACGGCTTCGGCGACGAGAGTCAAGATTCGTGTCCTCAGGACGCGGCGGCCCACACGGTGCCTTGTCCCGATCGCACCGCGCCGAATACGTTCATTACCGAGCGACCGGAGAAGAAGACGAGGAAGAGAACGGCGACGTTCGAGTTCGATTCCAGCGAAAGCGGTTCCATTTTCGAATGTTCGGTTGACGCGGGCGCGTTCGCGCCCTGCAGCTCGCCTCACACGCTCTTGGTACGCAGGGGACAACACACCTTTCGCGTCCGAGCCACGGACGCCGCCGGCAACGCGGACTCCACACCGGCCGACAAGACCTGGAAGGTCACCAGAAAACGGCGGAAGTAACCGCTAGCCGATCGCCTTCCCGAGCAGCTTCTTCACGCGTGGGTCGCCGCCGACCTTGAGGTGACCGTAATAGAAGGCGTCCTTCCAGTCGGCGAGATCGCCCTCCTCGGCCAGAAGCTTGAACATGGCCTCGGGGATCGAGAGTGTGATCCGGGCATCGTCGGCCTCGCCCTTGGTCACCTTCGGGCCCGGGACCTCGATTCGAAAGGTCTCGGCCTTGCCGGGGCCCATGAGTCCGCCGCTCGTCAACTCGAGCGAGAAGACGAGCTTCAACTTCGCCAGCGTCGCCAGCTGCCCCTGCAGGCGCTGCACGGCAACGACGACCAGGTCCGCGGTGGAAGCCATGCGACTAGTGGCGAGCCCGCCGCAGCTGCGACCGGGCCTCAGCGTGTGCGATCACCTGGCCAACGAGCTTGTGGATGTTCGGGTCGCCCTCGACCTTGATGTCGCCGTGATCCCAGGCCCGATGCCAACCCTTGGCGGTGCTCGCCTCGGCCAGCTCGTTGAACGCCTTCCGCGCAATCGCAACCGTGACGCGCTCGTCATCGCTGAAGCCCTTCGAGACCTTTGGCCCCGGAACCTCGACGCGATAGACCTGAACATCGCCGCGCCCCCGAAGCTCAAGCCCGAAGACGAGCTTGAGCTTCGCAAGCGCCGGTACGTCGGCCTGCAGGCCGTTGACGGCCTGCGTGATCAGATCAGCCGTCGACGCCGCCATCAGTCACCTCAGATCTTGTGCCGTTGCAGGAGTTTCTTGCCGATGACCATCTTCTGAATCTCCGAGGTTCCCTCGCCGATCAGCAGCAGCGGCGCGTCGCGGTAGATGCGCTCGATCTCGTACTCCTTGGAGTAGCCGTAACCGCCATGGATGCGAAGGCACTCCTCGGCGTTCTCCTTGGCGGCCTCGGACGCGAACAGCTTCGCCATCCCCGCCTCGATGTCGGAGCGCTCGCCGGCGTCCTTCATCCGCGCGGCCTTCATCGTCAGCAACCGCGCCGCCTCGAGTCGGGTGCCCATCTCGGCGAGCTTGAACGTGATCGCCTGATGCTGGGCGATCGGCTTGCCGAAGGTCTTGCGCTCCTGGCTGTAGCGCAGGGCAAGCTCCAGCGAGCGCTGCGCGACACCGACGCCGCGGGCGGCAACGTTGACGCGGCCGAGTTCGAGCGCGTCCATCATCTGGCCGAAGCCCTTGTTCAGCCCCTCCTCGCGTCCGCCAAGGATGTGGTCGTCCGTGCACTTGAACCCGTCGTAGACGAGCTCGGTCGACTCGACGCCCTTGTAGCCCATCTTCTTGATCTGCGGCGGAATCTTCAGGCCGGGAACCTCCGACTCGCCCGGCTCCTTCTCGCAGATGAAGCAGGTCATGCCCTTGTAGGGCGGGTCGGCCTTGGTGTCGGTCTTGACCAGGACGAACACGAGCCCCGAACGCAGGCCGTTGGTGACCCACATCTTCTGGCCGTTGATCTCCCAGCCACCGTCGGCCTCCTTGGCGGTCGACTTGATGCCCTGGACGTCGGAGCCAACCTCGGGCTCTGAGAGCGAGAACGCGCCGCGGATCTCGCCAGTCGCCATCTTCGGGAGGTACTTCTCCTTCTGCTCGTCCGTGCCGAACTTCATCAGCAGGTAGGAGCCGATGAAGTGGGTGTTGACGACGCCGGAGATCGAGATCCAGCCGCGTGACAGCTCCTCGACGATCATCGCGTAGGTGGTCAGGTCGAGGCCCATGCCGCCGTACTCCTCGGGGATCGTGACCCCGAACAGGCCCAGCTCCTTCATCTGCTCGACGATCGGCTCCGGGAACTTGTCCTCGTGGTCGTACTCCTCGGCGTGAGGGATGATCTCGTTGTCGGCGAACTGGCGCACCATCTCGGTGATCGCCTGCTGCTCGTCGGTTTTCTCCTGAAACGTCGCGGTAGCTACGGCCATGGCTCCTGTCTCTGCGTTTCTAATTCGGGAAGTCGGAGAATACTGACGCCATGTCGAACTCCGACCGCCTCATGACCGCCCTCGCGCCGATCTTCGGAGGCGGCGAGGTTGACGTTGACGACGCACTGATCGTGCGCATCGGCAAGGCGCTCGACGAGATCAGCGGGGACGCGATCAGTGGCGCGATGACCGCGGACTCGAGCTTCACGACGGAGTTCGCGGACCGTGAGGGACTGCAGGCGACCTGGGCGGACTGGCTCGAGACGTTCACTCGGGTCCGGCTGGAGCTCGAGGAGGTCTACGAAACCGGCGACAGCGTCGTCACGTTCGTCAACCAGATCGGGACCACTCGCCACGGCGTCGACGTCGAGCAGCCAAGCGCGGCCGTATGGAAGTTTCGCGATGGCCAGCTCGCGCGGGTTGAGTTCCATCTCGACCGCGAGCGGGCTCGGGCAAGCGCTAACGACGCTTCTTAGCGTCGGGCTCGAACGCTGATCTTGCTGGTCTTGCCGCGACGACCGTCATCGCCGACGCCGCGAGCCTTCACCTTGAACTTGGTTTCCCACTTGACGTTTGCGAACACGAGCTTCTTCTGTTTGCCGGTTGCGAGTTGCGCGAGCCGGGTTCCGTTCTTGCCGGTGACCACGACTTCCGTTCGCACTGCCCGCTTAGGCGGCTTGAAGGTGACGGTCAGCCTGTCCCCGGCCTTACGCGCACGCAGCCTGTCAACCTTCGCCGGCTTCGGGGGCGGCGGCGCCTTGTAGCTGCCCACAGGGACCTCGTTGGTGATCAGACCGTTCTGCTCGATCAGTGCGACTACCCTGCGATCGCCACCCGCGCCGGGCGACGGCTTGAACTTGAGCGTTCCCTTCGCGTTGTCGACGGTGCCGAGCACGTGCGTGCCGAAGCGGCCGCTCTCGCGGAACGTCACCTGCTGGACGCCGCCGAGCCTTGAGACCCGGTACTTGATCCTCCCCCTCTTGACGTTGGCCTCCACCTTCGCCGGCTTGTATCCCTGGGAGAGCTTCAGGGAGGTGACCGCTGACGATCCGGCGTTCGGCGTCACCACCCAGGTCCCGCCCGTGGGCTTGTTGAGCACCACCCAGGCCGCATTCGCCCCGACCGCACCGGCGACGAATCCGGCGCTCGATGGGGTCGCGCTCGTGATCGTCTCGCCGCCGGGGCCGGTGACCGTCAGATCCGGTGCGGCACCCTGGCCCATGACCAGGATCGTCGCGGTTGGCAGGCCGCCTGGGACAGCCAGGCCCTGCGCGCCCTGGCGTTTGAGCTGACGCGGGGCAGGTCGCGGATCGGGGAGCGAGTACGGGCCCGTGTTACACGGGATCGAGATCGCGTCGATCACCTGAGCCGTCAACAGGATCGGGCTGAAAAGCGCGCCCGGGTCGACCTCATCCCAGCGCAGCCCCAGCCCCGCGCTGATCTCGTCGACGACCGGCGGATCAAGGGTCGCGCACGCGGCGAAGCCGATGCTCGAGACGGCGGCGTTCGTGCCGATGCCGCCGCAGACCTCGATGTCGTCGCTGTCGGGGATCGGGTTGGGGAACGTCATGCAGAACTGGGCGTCGCCGTCGAGGTTTGCGCCGAACTGACCGTTGGTGCCGTCCACGAACCCCTTCACGTCCATGCCGCCGCTGAGCGGGCCCAGCTCGAGGTGGCTGGCACCACCGAATCGGGCAAAGCCGTCGGTGATGAACTCCAGGAACCCGTCGCCGATGTGCACCGTGAGCGCCTCGACGTCACCATCGAGCCGGAAGCTCGCGGGTGCGCTCTTGGGGAAGGTCATCGTGAACTCACCGTTGACCTTCACCGGAGCCTCCCCCTGGATCGCCGCTCCAAGGCCAAAGGCCGCGCGCGCCATGATCTGGATGACCGGATCGAGGAAGAAGCCGCCACCGACCGAGAGCAGGTAGACGAACGGGCCGATCGTCGCCGCCGGGTTGAGCGTGTAATCGAAGCTGGCGCCGGCGAAGTCGCCGCCAGTGAACTTGACGAGGGCCTCAATCGCACCACCGGCGGGGAAGCTGAGCTTGCCTCTTCCCTCCCAGTCGGCGGTGTTCTTCCAATCGACGTCAAGCGTCTCGACTAGGAGCACGCCCAGCGGGATCGGCCCGGCGTGAATCTGCAGGCTGTTGAGCAGAAGGCCAGACGTCTTGTTGGCCAGCAACTCGGCGTGGCCGGTAAACCCGCCGAACTCCGGCGGCAACTCGATGTCGACAGGAATGCGAACCCCGTCCGTGGTGAGCTCGACCGGGACGTCCGAAGGAACGTCGAACCCGAGCACGTTCGCCTGGAACTGGCCGACCGGGAACTGGAACAGATCCGAGCCGGGACGGAGGTTGGCAAGGTCGCGATGAATCTCCCCATGGAAGAGCTCGACCTCGGCGCCCGCGCCGGTGACTCGCACGCTCACCCGGCCGGTGGTGTCGATCCGCAGCTTCTTCGGATCGAGGACGATCTCGGCGCCGGCATCCGGGATGATCCGCAGGCCGTTGAGATCGAGCTCCGATTCGCTCACCACCAGGTTCTTGCGCGCCCCCGTTCCGTTGAGTAGGAAGCCGTCCGGCGACTCAATGCGGAACGCACCAAAGCCGACGCTGCGGCCCTGGACGTCACCGCCGCCCCCGGGGACGTTGGCGATTCCGAGGCTGCCCGTCGGCGTGCTGCGGCCGAATCCGACCGCCTGAATCTGCCCCGGCTCGTTGACGAACCCCGTGTGGTTGAACACCGCAAAGCCGCCACCATCGGCCGTCGCGTCGAGCTCGATCTGGCCGTTCAGGTCGCCGTCGGCGAGGGTCTGCGCCTTGCCGAAGCCGCCTTCGCCAGCCGTAGACGTCTTCAGGACGACCCCTGTGCCCTGCTGTGCCCATGCGGCGAGAAGCCGACCCGATGGATCCTCGGCGATGCGCCCGAACTGAGCACCCTCGTCGGCCGAGATCGTCTGCGTATTCCCGACGGCAACGCTGTTATCGGGCTGACTCGCCAGCGAAGTCACCTGGTAGGGGCCGGAGTAGCCGGGCCTGCTCATCATGAAAAGCCCACCGGGCCCCGAGGCGAGCTCGGGTTCGTCGCCGGGCAGTGGACCCGACACAGACCAGCTCGCCGGATCCGTGACGGTCCCGCCGTTGTAGCGACGCAGCCAGATGCTGGGGGCGAGGTTTGAGAATGCACCGACCAGCCCGTTTCCATCGCGGACGAGGGTGGCGTTGTAGTTGGAGTTCGAGTCCGTATTGAGGACGGCAGCAGCGGACGAATACTGCCCAGACTTAACCGCGGTGGCGCACATGCCGCAGAAAGGGTCGTAACCGAGGTTGACGATGGTTGGCGTCCCCCCCTCGGCACCGAGAACCGCGAGCTGGCCGAGATCGTTCTTGCCAACGATCACCGCATTGCCGGACCACGTGGTGCCGCCATCGTTCGAGCTCCAGGCGACAAGGGTCGAGCTCGAGGCGCCATCGGGCTTCGCGCCGATCGTGGGATAGCGCTTCGAGAAGACGACGAGTTGGTCGCCCACTCGAACGATCCGCGGGCCGCCGTTGTCGGTGTTGAACTGCGGCCCGTCACCCTGGCCGTAGGTCTTGTCCCAGGTCAGGGTCGTGGTTGTCTCGCAGGCCGTGGCTCCTCGCAGCAGCCGGCAGTAAACCGCGGCATCTGCATCATCGCCGCGGCCCTCGTTCCAGACGATGTGCGCGGTCCCGGCCTCATCGACTAGAACGTCGGGGTCGGCGCCCGTTTCCGAGAGCACCGCAGCGGGTGGCAACGGGGGTGGATCGGTCTTCGGCGCCTTCTTGACGCCGTCGTAGCTCAGGGGATCGCGGTAGATCGGGCCCTTCTTCGCCACCGCGGGCGCAGCAGCTAACACCAACCCGATCATCAGTGAGGCGGCGACAACAACGACTGCCTCGTGAAGCCGAGCCGCTCGCATCACCGGCAGACTCGCACGGGACGTTGGACGCGTCAATTGGCGCGCCAGATTTCTACCGGCGCTTGAACTTGTCCCTCGCGGCCGACGGGTCGGTGTTGCCGGCGGCGTCGGTGGCTCGCACCTTGAACTTGTGCTTGCCGTAGTCGAGGCGCTTGTACTTGACCTTGCCGGCGTCGCATGGCTTGAAGGGCTTGCGGTCGAACTTGCAGGCGAAGGTCGAGTTCGGCTCCGATGACGTGAACTTGTACTTGGCCTTGGCCTTCGAGCTCTTGTTCTTCGGGGCCTTCGTGATCGTGGTCTCAGGCGGTGTCACATCGTTGGCGGCACCAGGCGGGGGGTCGCCGCCGCCGCCCGGCGGCTGGCTCAGATCCGCGAGAAGTAACGTCATTCGGTCGGCGTAGGCGGCGTCCTGGAAGGCGCTTGCACCGTGCGTCCCGGCGAGCGTCACCGTGATCGAGCGAGTTCCGGCCGGCACGGCTCCTTCTGCGCTGCGACGCAAGAGGGTCGTACGGCTCTTGCGATCCGCAGGTGTCACCGGCCCGATCTGAAGTGGCGTTCCGATCGAGACCCCCGCGGCATTCTTGAAGGTCGCGGTCGCCTGCATCGTGTCGTCCCCAGCGCGGAAGCCACCGAGGTATCCGCGCAGGGTGGCGCCGGCGTTGCCTGCGTCGATCAGCGCCGCCGATCCGGAAACGTTGACCGTCTGCGTGGCTGAGCTCGACCCCGTGGTCGCCCCGATCGAGAAGAAGGCCTCCTGGCCCTGCCAGCGCGCCGCGTCGTAGCGGTCCGGATAGCTCTCGGCAGCAACGTAGCGGTGGTTCGAGAATGGCCCGGTCGTGGTCCAGCCGGGGATCGCGGTAACCGCACCGAACTTCCGCGAAGCCGTTGAGCCTGGCGCTGCCTCGGCGCCGCCATTCACGAGCAGGTTCCCGGAATCCGCGGGGGCTCCCCCACCGAGGCGGACGGTGACCGCGTCCGTCGATTCGCTGGAGATCGCGACATCGGCGTTGCCGTCGGCGTTGAAGTCCCCGACCACTGCATCGGAGGCGCCCGGACCGATGTCGGCCGGCGCGCCGGCCGGCACCCCGGGAAACGCACCCGTGCCGTCACCAAATCGAACCGCGAGCTTCTGAACCGTAGTTTGCATGGCGGCGAAGTCCTCCACCCCATCGGAGTTGAAATCGCCGAGCGCGAAGCCCCGTCCAAGACCGGCGACCGACACAAACTGAGGGGCAGTGAAGCCACCGGTGCCGGCTCCTAGCTGGATCGTCACGTTGTCACCGACGGCCGACACCTGTGCAAAGTCCTCGTGACCGTCGCGGTTGAAGTCGCCCAATCTGAGCGCGGGGCCACCCGCCACGCCGGGGGATGGCGAGCCCGGGGCCTCGGTGAAGATGCCCGCTCCGTTACCCAACAGGACATGGTTGACCGCGGAACCGCCGCCCGACGCGACGTAAAGGTCCGGCCTACCGTCGTTGTTCGCGTCTCCGATGCTGATCCGGTTCGGATCGTCGGCCGCGGGGATCGGAGAACTCGTAGCGGCGGTCGGAAATGCGCCCGTCCCGTCTCCGAGACGCACCAGGACGACATCGTTGGTCATGTTCGCAATCGCGATGTCCTCGTCGCCGTCGCTGTCGAGGTCACCAACCGCGAGACCGTCCGGGTTGCCGCCTCCGGTAGCGAGCGTCGAGGGGGCGGCGAACGTTGCATTCCCGTTACCCAGGTAGATTGCGACGGCGGAGGCGTTCGATCTACTCACCGCCAGATCCTCGTTTCCGTCGAGGTTGAAATCTCCCGCGGCGACGAATTCCGGAGCATTCGCGGCCGTCAGGGAGGTCGCCTGCGTTGGAAACGCGCCCGCACCGTCGCCGAGCAGGAGCGAGACGGTGCCGCTCTGGTTCGCGGTTGCGATGTCCTGTCGGCCGTCGTTGTTGAAGTCGCCGAGCGCCATCGCGCGCGGGTCCGGCCCCGACTGGAAAGACCGACGCGCCGGCGACTGGCGGAAAAGTGCCGTCGCCGGCGTCGGCCGGTGGTGCGGTGACAGCCAGTGCGAGGCCGGCGAGCGCGCACGCGCCGCGAAGTCTGATCGTCATTTCCCTGCGGATGCCACTTCGCAGCGAGAGTAATGCCTTGGACCTGATCGGTCGCCCCCCCATGAGGGTGGTTGCCCCACCCCTAGGTCAGAGCCGCCAGCCGAAGCTGAACGACTTGTACTCGGAGCCCTCGCGCTCGTAGAAGCGATGGGCGTCGGTGCGCGCCAGAGCCGAGTCGAGCTCCAGGTGCGTGGCCCCGCGCTCGCGGGCCCAATCCTTGGCCGCATCAAGCAGCGCCTTGCCGATTCCCTCTGAGCGACGCTCGGGGTCCACGGCGAGGTCCTCCACCCAGGCGCGGTAGCCGAAACGCACGGAGTGGAGGTCCTGGTAGACGGTGCAGATGCCGACGAGCGAACCGCCGTCTTCGGCGACGAGGACGCAGGCATCGTGAGACTCAATCGCACCCCGTAGGGCGACAACCGCACGGCGCTCGTCCCAATCGTCGGGCTGCGCGCCCGGCGGCGCGAAGAGCCACTCATAGAGCGCCGGGAGCCGCTCTGCCTCATCGACCGTTGCCGCCCGAATCTCGACTGCCATGGGGGCGAGGGTAGGACCTCGAACCGGATCTGGGTCGCAGCCACGGGGTTCCCGCTAGCGTTGCGCGCGCCCGTCCACACGACCCAGGAGACGAACTTGCGCAACCCCCGTGACTTCTTCAAGCCACTTGCGATCGGCGCCCCCGAGCCGGTCACCGAGGTGCCCTTCGGGCCCTCGCGGATGATCCACTTCTTCGACGCCTCGAACGAGAAGATGGCGGCGAAGGTGCCGGACATGGCCAAACAGGCCGACATCCTGCTCGGCAACCTCGAGGACGCGGTCGCGGTCGACAACAAGGTCGCGGCTCGCGAGGGCCTGGTGAGGGTCGCCAAGGAGACCGACTTCGGCGAGACCGCGCTGTGGACTCGCGTCAACGACCTCTCGAGCCCGTGGGTCCTCGACGACCTGACGACGCTCGTCACTGAGATCGGCGACAAGCTCGACGTGATCATGGTCCCGAAGGTCGAGGGCGCCTGGGACATCCACTACGTCGACCGGCTGCTCGCCCAGCTCGAGGCCAAGGCGAAGATCTCGCGGCCGATCCTGGTTCACGCGATCCTCGAGACGGCGCAGGGCGTCGTCAACCTCGAGGAGATCGCCTGCGCGAGCCCGCGGATGCAGGGGATGAGCTTCGGCCCGGCCGACCTGGCCGCGTCGCGGCGGATGAAGACCACGCGCGTTGGCGGCGGTCATCCCGGTTACCTCGTCGTCAACGACCCCGACCCCGACGACCCCGAGGCGCCGCGGGCGACGGCGCAACAGGACCCGTGGCACTACTCGATCGCGCGCATGGTTGACGCCTGCACGTCGGCGGGGATCCTGCCCTTCTACGGCCCCTACGGAGACATCAAGGACGTCCAGGGCTGCGAGGCGCAATTTCGCGCCGCCTTCCTTCTCGGCTGCGTCGGCGCCTGGTCGCTGCACCCCGTGCAGATCGAGATCGCGAAGAAGGTCTTCTCGCCGGATCCCGACGAGGTCAAGTTCGCGAAGAAGGTGATCGAGGCGATCCCCGACGGCCGCGGTGTCCACATGATCGACGGCAAGATGCAAGACGACGCCACCTGGAAGCAGTGCAAGGTGATGGTCGAGCTGGCCGAGATGCTCGCCAAGAAGGACCCGGAGCTGGCCAAGGCCTACGAGCTCTAGGGACCAGACGTGGCTGAGTTCCGCCACCGAATCCGGGTCCGCTACAACGAATGCGACCCGCAGGGCCACGTCTTCAACGCCAACTACCTGGCGTACTTCGACCTGGCGATGACCGAGCTGTGGCGTGAGCTCGGCGGCTACACCGCGATGACCGACGGCGGCGTCGACATGGTGGTGGCAGAGGCCAACGTCCGCTACCTGGCGCCACTTGGCTTCGACGACGAGATCGATCTCGTCGTCCGCTCGGTCGCGCTTGGAACCACCTCGATGACGAGCGAGCTCGCGATCGAGCGAGGCGACACGGCCATCGCCGAGGGGACGCTTCGCCACGTCTTCGTCAGCGCGGACCGCAGTGGCACGGCGCCGATCCCAGAGCCAGTACGAGCCGGGCTCGCGTCTTATAGCTAAAACGCTATATTTTAGGCATGATCCTCGCCGGGAAAATCTTGAAGGAGGCGCGGATTGACGCTGGCCTCACGCAGGCTGAGCTCGCAGAGCGGCTGGGGGCATCCCAGCCGGTCGTCGCGCGGCTGGAGTCAGGCCGCGCGAACCCGCGCGTCGCAACCCTGGAGCGTGCGCTCGCGGCCACAGGCCATCGGCTCGCGATCAGCGTTGAATCGTCCGGCTATCCACCGATCGATGAGACCCTCATCACCGGCAACCTCCGGTTTTCGCCCGACGAACGAATTCGTCGGTACGCGAGCGCGTACCGGGGGGCGAGGAGAATCGCCGGCGCCGCTCTAACAGGAAATGGACCCTAAGGACGAGCTGCCAGCCGTCTGGCCTGAGTTTGATCTCGAGGCGATGCTTCGGGCGCTCGCTGAGGGGGACGTCGAGTTCATCGTTATCGGTGGCGTCGCGATGGTCATCTACGGCTCCGCTCGCTTTACACGAGACCTCGACATCGTCTTCTCCCCGGAGGCGGACAACCTCGAACGGCTGGGGCGGGTGTTGGTGAAGCTCGGGGCGACGCTGCGCGGCGTCGAAGGCGACCTGCCCTTCGTTCCCGACGCCGCGACGCTCAGCCGGGTCGACCTGCTGACCCTGGAGACGTCCTTGGGGTGGCTCGACGTTCACCGGCGTCCCAGCGGTGCGCCGCCCTACCGCAGCCTGAGGGAGGGAGCCGAGACCGTTGAGTTCGATGGACACGAGATCCTCGTCGCAGCGCCAACCGACCTTCAGGCCATGAAACGAGCCGCCGGTCGGCGCGTCGACGTCGACGATCTCGAGTACCTCGAGGCGATCATCCGCCTTCGCAAGAAGCGCGGGCCGTCAGGCCGCGCAGGGCGCTAGCCAAGGCGTTGCTTGAGTGCCTCGAGCTGCTCGCTGATCTTGGCCGGCAGCCTGTCGCCGAACTGATCGAGGAACTGCTCGACCTGTGGGAGCTGGGCCTTGACCTTGTCGTCCTCGACGGTCAGCAGCGCGTCCATGGCCTCGTCGGAGATGTCCAGGCCGTCGAGCGCGAGCTCGCCCTTTGCCGGGACGAGGCCGATCGGGGTCTCGACCGTCTGGCCCTCCCCGTCGCAGCGGCGGAAGACCCACTCGAGCACGCGGCTGTTCTCGCCGTAGCCGGGCCACAGGAACTTGCCATCGGCGTCCTTGCGAAACCAGTTGACCATGAAGATCCGCGGCATCCGCTCGGAGTTGGTGGCGGCGACATTGATCCAGTGCTGGAAGTAGTCGGCCATGTTGTAACCGCAGAAGGGCAGCATCGCCATCGGATCGAAACGCAGCTTGCCGACGTCGCCAGCCTGGGCAGCGGTCGTCTCCGACGACATGGTCGCGCCCAAAAAGACGCCGTGATCCCAGTCAAACGACTCGCTCACGAGCGGCTGCACCGTCGCGCGACGGCCGCCGAAGAGGAAGGCGTCGATCGGCACGCCCGCGGGGTCCTCCCACTCGGGGGCGATCGACGGGCACTGCCCGGCCGGGGTCGTAAAGCGGGCGTTCGGGTGGGCGGCGGGCTCGGTCGACTCGGGCGTCCAGTCGTTGCCCTTCCAGTCGATCGCGTGTGCGGGCGCCTCGCCGGTCATGCCCTCCCACCAGATGTCGCCATCGTCGGTGAGCGCGCAGTTGGTGAAGATCGAGTTGCGCTCGATCGTGTCCATCGCGTTCGGGTTGGTCTTGTGGCTGGTGTTCGGAGCGACTCCGAAGAACCCGTACTCGGGGTTGACCGCCCGCAGACGACCCTCTTCGTCGAACTTCATCCAGGCGATGTCGTCGCCCACGGTCTCGACCGTCCAGCCCTCGAGCGTCGGCACCAGCATCGCGAGGTTGGTCTTGCCGCAGGCAGAGGGGAAGGCGCCTGTGACGTACTTGACCTCGCCCTCGGGTGAGGTCAGCTTCAGGATCAGCATGTGCTCGGCCATCCAGCCCTCGTCGCGGGCCATGGCGGAGGCGATCCGCAGCGCGAAGCACTTCTTGCCGAGTAGTGCATTTCCGCCGTAGCCCGAGCCATAGCTCCAGATCTCGCGACTCTCGGGATAGTGGACGATGTACTTGTTGTCCGGGTTGCACGGCCACGGGACGTCGTCCTGGCCCTCCTCCAGCGGCATTCCCACCGAGTGGACGCAGGGGACGAAGTCGCCATCGGTTCCCATCGCGTCCAGGGCGCCCTCGCCCATCCGGGTCATGATTCGCATCGAGACCGCGACATACGGGGAGTCGGTGAGCTGGACGCCAATGTGCGAGATGGGCGAGCCAAGCGGGCCCATCGAGAACGGCACCACATACATCGTCCGGCCTCGCATCGCGCCCTCGAAGAAGCCGTTCATCCGCTCGCGCATCTCCGCCGGGTCGTGCCAATTGTTGGTGGGGCCGGCGTCCTCCTCGCGCTCTGAGCAGATGAAGGTCCGGTCCTCGACCCGGGCGACGTCCCCGGGATCGGAGCGCGAGAGATAGGAGTTCGGGCGCTTGGCGTCGGAGAGCTTCTCGAAGGTCCCCGCCTCGACGAGCTCCTGACAGAGCCGGTCGTACTCCTCGGCCGAGCCGTCGCACCAGTAGACCGATTCCGGCTGCGTGAGCTCGGAAATCTGCTCAACCCAACTGATCAACTTCGGGTTGTCGGTGAGGGTTTTTGCCGGTGCGGTGGTCTCGCTCAAGGTGCGCTTCACTCCTTCAATGGGTCAATTCGCGCCTCCTCCGAGGCGCTGGTCCGCTCTGGGGCAGGGACCTGCATTGTTACCTACCCGGCGGCCAAAAGTGCTAGCGGTCAAGTGGCAATTCGGCCAATCAATTGAGCAAACGCGTCCACCGCCTCAGCCGCCTCTTGGCCCGAGCCCACGGCGCCGTCCATGTAGCCGTTCCAGACAACGGCCGTCTCGGCACCCGCCCAGTGGATGGGCCCGATCGGCTCACGCAGCGCCGGCCCATAGTCGGTCCACCCGCCTGGTCCAAAGAAGCCGCCGTAACAGCCACGCGACCACTCGTCGGCACCCCAGGCACGGTCGACGTACGCGATCGGATCCGCAGCCTCGGGTCCGAACAGTCGGCCGAAGCTCTCGGCCACCAGCTTGCGGCGCTCCTCCCGGGGAAGGTCAGCGGCGTCGCGGGCGGCCCGACCCTCGAGGAACCCGAGCAGCACGCCCGGCTTGCCGTCTGGCGGTGAGTTGTCAAATCCGACAGAAACCGGGCCGCTGACGCTCGTAATCGCCCCGGAGAGGCCCCGGTCTCGCCAGAACGGGCGCTCGTAGACCGCCATGCACTTGACGACGCTGCCCTGTGCCATTCGCTGGGATAGGCCATCGCGCCTCGCGGGGAGCGGCGGGTCGTAGATGATCCGGCCGGCGAGGATCGGTGGCACCGCCACGATTGCCCGCTTGGCGCTGACCTCGAACCGATCCGAGCGCACGATGACGCCGTTGTCGTCATGGGCTATTGCACGCACGGGGGCGTCAAGCGCGACCACCCCCTCCCCCAGCTCCGCTGCCATCCGCAGCGAGATCAGCTGCGAGCCGCCGACGATCCGATCCTGCTGAGCGCCGCCCTCGGTATCGGTGAGGACCTCGAGCGATCCGGCCGAGCGGATGTAGAAGAGCACGTGCAGCAGGGAGACGTCCTCTGGTTCGGCCGCCCAGACCCCGATGATCGCCAGCCGCAGGATGTCGCGAGCGACGCCGGTGCGGACGTTGCGCCGCATCCAGGTCGCGAACGTCTCGGAATCCCAGCGCCGGGCGTTTGTCGCGGCCCAGGGTGCCTCCGGCGGGATCTTGGCCGCCATTGAATTGAGCCGCTTCATCGCGATCCCCACCTCCGCGAGCCCAATCGGGTTCGTCCGGGGGATCGTCCCCGAGTAGTGGCTGATTCGACCGCCACGCTCGAAGGTGTTGCGCCCGCCGGTGTAGGTGGGAAAGGTCTCGAGCCCGAGCTCTGCGATCAGGGCGAGAATCCGATCCTGGGTGGGGCCCACCCACTGCGCGCCGATCTCGACAATCTTGCCGTCGCCGATCGGCTCGTTGAGGGTGCGCCCTCCGACGCGGTCGCGCGCCTCCAAGACGACGACCTCGCGGCCCCGCGCTCGTAGCGTTCGCGCCGCCGCGAGACCGGCGAGCCCGGCGCCGATGACGACCACGTCCGCATTGCGCCCAGCCATCAACTGATCCTATGCGGGCCTTGACCCGGCAGGCACGCGATGGTTAGTGTCGCGGGATGGCAGGGTGGGCGAGATTGCTGTCGGACAGGGTGAGGTTGCCTTTCGTAATCGCGTTCGCGATCACCTGCGCGTCACCCGCGTTGGCCTCGGCGGCAGTGGCCTGGGAGGAGGAGATCCTCTACAACGAGCAGTCGCCGCCCCCGGTTGGCGTCGTCGGCACGGGGCCGGCGGAGATCGGGGATGTCAGCGGCGACGGAATCGACGATGTGGTGATCGCCCACTACGGCGGCGAGAAGATCGTCGTCCTGCGTGGCCTCGGCGGCGCCGAGTTCGCGCCGCCGGTCGACACCAGCCTCGGCTCCGGGCCGCAGATCCGGCCGATCAGCCTCGCGCTCGCCGACCTCGACGGCGACGCGACCAACGAGGTTCTGGTCGGCAGCACTGTCACCTTCCTCTCATTGCGCGGCACGGCATCGGGCGCTCTTGTCGATCCCCTGCAGATCGACGCGGCGCGCGTTTCGCAGATCGAACCGCTGCAGTTCGACGCCGATGGCGACGTCGACCTGGCACTCGCCTACGACCAGGAAGTCCGCATCGCCCTGGGCAACAACAACCGCACCTTCACCATGCCTCAGGCTCTTCGCCTTGGACCGATGACGGCTTGGGGCGGGCTCGCCGCCGGCAACCTGAACGGGGGCAGCGACGACATCGTCGCGGCCGAGGACCCAAGCGGTGTCGAGGGCCCCGCGGAGCTGGAGACATACGTCGGGGTCGGCAGCGGGGTCCAGCGTTTTGTCGGACCGACCGCCGAGCGCGCGTGGTTCGCAGCGGAGATCGGCGAGTTCACCGGGGACGGGGCCGGCGACGTTCTGGCCTCGAACCCTGCCCTGCACGGCACGGTCAGCCTCCTACCCGGCGACGGAACCGGGGCGCTGCTACCGGCGACTACGGTCGCGACCGATGGCACCTTCGAGGACATGGTCGTCGGTGATTTCGACAATGACGGGTTCGAAGACGCGATGGGGCTGAACGGGTCGGTCAGCCAGAACTTCCCTGACAACGGTCGTTACCCATCGCTGCTGAACTGGATCAAGGGGAGTGCCGAGGGCATCAGCATGAGGCCCGCCAGCCCCGAGCGACCGCGGCCAGACGGCTCTGGATTCAACCTCGATGGCGGCGATCTCAACGGCGATGGCCGTACCGACTTCCTCGTGTCGGGCCTCGAGGTTGCCATCCATCTCTCCTACGACGACGTCCGCCCCCCGAACACGCAGCTGATCGGTTCGCCAAGCCCGAAGGCAAAGCGTCCAAGCAAGGGCAAGGCGAAGGTTCGCTTTCGCTCCAAGGAGCGCGGCGCGTACTTCACCTGCAAGCTCGATCGACGCAAGCGCAAGCCGTGCCGCTCGCCACTGAAGCTGCCGCGCCTGCGTTCCGGCGACCACAAGCTGGTCGTCAGCGCGACCGACCTGGCAGGCAACCGCGAACGCAAGCCGGCGAAGCTGAAGTTCTCCGTAGGTCGTTGAACACCACCGCGAGCGCAACGCGCTTGCGCTGCCCCCGCTAGCCTTCCGCGCCGCTCATGCGCTTCTACGAGTACGAATCACGCCGGATCGTCGAGCTGGCCGGAATCCCGGTCACGCAGTACGGCTTCTGCACGACCGCCGACGAGGCCCGGAAGGCGGCCGAGGAGATCGGCGGCCCGACCGTCATCAAGTCGCAGGTGCTCACGGGGGGCCGGATGAAGGCTGGCGGCGTCAAGTTCGCCGATACGCCCGACGAGGCCGCGGAGCACGCTGCGGAGATCCTCGAGCTGGAGATCGGCGGTCACATGCCGGTCGGTGTCCTGGTCGACCCCAAGGCGGAGGTCGCGCACGAGTACTACGCCGCCGTGCTCTGGGATGGCCGGGCGAAGCGCCCGATGATGCTCTTCAGCGACATGGGCGGGATCGATATCGAGCAGGTCGCCGAGGAGCATCCCGAGCACGTTGGCCGCGGCCATCTCTCGAACCTCCACCCGATCGCCGACTTCGAGGCCAAGCAGACGGTTGCTCGCTGCGGCATGACCGGGTCGGAGCTCAACCGCGCGACCGGCATCCTCGCCAAGCTCGCCCGGCTGCAGCGCGACTACGACATGACGCTCGCCGAGATCAATCCGGTGGCCAAGCTCGCTGATGGCTCGTTCGTCGCCCTCGACGCGCACCTGGAGATGGAGGACGAGGCGGTCGGGCGCCACAAGAAGATGCTCGAGTCGATCGGCGTCGACCTCTCAGAGCCACGCGAGCTCTACGAGCCATCGGACTTCGAGCGCAACGTCAAGGCGATCGACGCCGCCGACCATCGCGGCGTCATCCAGGGCAAGGACCACGGCTTCAGCGGCAACCTCGGCCTGGTGATCGGCGCCGGCGGCGGCTCGCTGACGCTCACCGACGCCGTCCGCAGCCAGGGCGGCAAACCCGCCAACTACGCCGAGATCGGTGGCAACCCTTCGGTCGCAAAGTCGAAGGGACTGGCGATGGAGGTTCTGAAGAAGGACGGGGTCGAGAAGATCGCGGTGATGATGTCGATCGTCTCCAACACCCGCGTCGACATCGTCGCCCGCGGCGTGATCAAGGCCTGTCTCGAGCTCGGCAAGGACCCTGGCGAGACGATCGCGATCTTCCGCATCCCGGGCGCGTGGGAGGAGGAGGGCTACAAGATCCTCGACAAGTACGGGGTCGAGTACGCCGACCGCAACACCTCAATGTGGGACGCCGCGGGCATCGCCGTCCGAAAGATCCAGGACGGAGGACGCCGCATGAGCATCCTGCTGGACAAGGACTTCACCTTCATCGTTCAAGGGATCACCGGTCGCGAGGCCGTCAACCTCACCCGTGAGTGCCTCGACTTCGGCTCGAAGATCGTCGGCGGCGTCACGCCAGGCCGCAAGGGACGTGACGTTCACGGCGTGCCGGTGTTCGACACCGTCGAGCAGGTAGTCGAGCACCACGGCTCGGCTCCCGACGGCGCGGTCGTGACCGTCCCCCCCGCCTTCACCAAGGACGCCGTGCTCGAGGCAATCGAAAACGGCATCAAGCTGATCGTCATCGTCACCGAGCGGATCCCGCGCGCCGACGTGGCCCAAATGGTCGAGCTCGCCAACGAGCGCGGCGCTCGCATCATCGGCCCCAACTGCCTCGGTCTGATCGTTCCCGGCGTCGCCAAGATGGGCGGCATCGGCGGTCCTGCGAAGGATGCCGCCAAGGCCTACGAGCCCGGCAGCGTCGGCGTGATGTCGCGCTCGGGCGGAATGACCACCGAGATTTCCTCGACCCTGACCGCCGCCGGCCTCGGCGTCTCGACCGCCATCTCGATCGGCGGCGACGCGATCATCGGCTCGACCTACGCGGAGCTGATGCCGCTTTACGAGGCCGACGAGCAGACCGAGGCAATCGTCATCTACACCGAGCCCGGCGGACGGATGGAGGCTGAGCTGGTCGATTGGCGCGAGGAGAACAACTCACGTCTGCCGATCGTCGCCTTCATGGCCGGCAAGTTCATGGATGACGAGGAGATGCAGGGCATGAGCTTCGGCCACGCCGGCACGATCGTCGAGGGCAAGGAGGACTCGGCGACCGAGAAGATCGCCCGCCTCGAGGCGGCCGGCATACCGGTCGTCGAGCGCATTCACGAGATCCCGGACGTGGTCAAGGAGAAGATCAATGGCTGACCAGGACGGGACCTTCATCGACGTTGAGGTGAGCGGCGCGGCCGCGACCGATCCCGAGATCGCGAAGAAGCTTGAGGAGGTCTGCCCGGTGGACATCTTCAAAGCCGGCGGTTCCGGCACCGAGGTGGTTCGCCGAAACCTCGACGAGTGCGTCCTCTGCGAGCTCTGCCTCGAGGCTGCGCCGGCCGGGACGGTGGTAGTCCGCACCGGGAACCGTCGTGTAAGAAGCTCTACGACGGCACCGAACTGCGCCGCTAGGCGACGCCGCTCGTCGCCAGCCCGCGTCCGATCGAACTCGCGGAATCTTGGTTACGGCGCGCTCGATGCCCGTGAAGGCTCGACCTGCTCCGCTCAGTAGCCATCGATGGCGTGTGAGACGTGTGACGGTCGGCTCTTGCCTGCCTCGCGACCCTGATGGTCGCCGGGGCGTGATCGTGGTCATCGACCCCGCCAACCCCAATCGCATCCTGATCAGCGCTGATCGCCGCCGGATCCGTGGGTGCCAACGCGAAGCCGAACAAGCCGCCGAAGCCGAAGCCGACCCTGACCCTGCTCACCGAGACCGAGCAGGGTGTCCTGCGTCGCAAGCAGATCAAGGTCCGCGTCGACACCAACCGCGGCACCCGGGCGCGGGTCAGCAACCACTTCGTTGTCGACGGCTATCCGTCGGACTACCCGTTCGACCTCCGTCCGCAGAACGTGCGCTTTCGCAAGCACACCGCGGTCGCCAAGTTCAACCTCAGCGCTCGCCAGCGCGAGGTCCTCGACTTTGCGATCAAGACGTGTCGCGGCGCGTACGTCGACCTCAAGGTCGAGGTTGGTCGCCGCGGAACCGGCTCGCTGACGCAGGCGCTGGCCCTGCCGCGCGACTGCGCCGATACGGGATAACCGTCGCTCGGCCCGCCAGACTGTGGCCGCGTGAACCTGATTTCGGACCTGCTCGAGAGCTTCCCGGCGTCGAAGCCGGCGCTGCTGGTGCTCTCGGCTGACGGCGAGCGTCGCGTCTGGCACTTCGGCGAGCTGATCGCGATGTCGGCTGGCCTCTCGGGCGCCTTCGCCGCCCGGGGCGTCGGGCGTGGCGATGTCGTCATGACTCTCGTCGGCAATCGGCTCGAGTGGGTCCTGAGCCTTCTCGCCTGCTGGCGTATGGGCGCCGTCGCCCTCCCCTGCAACACCCAGCTGCGCCGCGGCGACCTCCAGCTGCGGGCACGAGTCGCCAACCCGGCGCTCTGCGTCGCCGACGAAGCCCTGCTCGGCGAGCTCCCCGACGGGCTCGAGGTCATGACCCTCGCCGAGGTCCGCAGCCGCACTCGACGAGGACCGACCGCAGGACACGCCGGCCTCGGTAGCCGCTCTCGATCCGGAGGACCCTGCGTTGATCGTCTTCACATCCGGCACGACCGGGGAGCCCCGAGCTGCGCTGCATGCCCAGCGCTACCTGCCCGGCAACCGCACGCAGGCCGAGCGCTGGCTTGGTGCGCGGCCTGGCGAGCTGGTGTGGTGCACAACCGCGACCGGCTGGTCGAAATCCACGCGCAATGTGTTCTTGGCGCCCTGGCTGTGCGGCGCGGCGGCGATGCTCGTCGAGGGCCGGTTCGAGCCTTCCGAGCGGCTGGGGATGGCCGATCGCGAGGGCGTCAACGTCCTCTGCCAGGCGCCGACCGAGTATCGGGTTCTCGCCCGTCGCACCCAGCTGGGCCCCGTGCCCTCGCTTCGTCGACTCGTCTCTGCCGGCGAGGCGCTCAACCCGGAAGTGATCGCCGCCTTTCGCGAGCACGTGGGCCTCGAGATCTCCGACGGGTACGGGCAGACCGAGACGGGGCAGCTCACCGGCAATCTTGTAGGTGAGCCGGTGCGGGACGGCTCGATGGGAAAGGCTCTGCCGGGCTTCGATCTGCGAATCGCGGACGACACGCTCGAGGTCCGCGTTGCCTCGTGTCCCACCTTCTTCAGCCGCTATCTCGGCCACGAGCCGTTCGCTGGCGAGTGGTGGTCGACGGGGGACGTTGTGCGCGCCGACGATGACGGCTACCTGTGGTACGAGGGCCGCGACGACGACCTGATCTCGTCGGCCGGCTATCGGATCGGGCCGTTCGAGGTCGAGTCAGCACTGCTCACCCATCCGGCCGTCGCCGAAGCAGCGGCGGTTGCCGCGCCCGATGTCGAGCGCGGGTCGGTCGTTCGCGCGGTGGTCGTCCTTCGCGACGGGGAGGGGTCCGCCGAACTCGCTCGCGAGCTGCAGGAGCACGTCAAGGCGACAACTGCGCCATACAAGTACCCGCGGATCGTTGATTTCGCCGATGAGTTGCCCAAGACGGTCAGCGGCAAGATCAAACGCGCAGAGCTGCGACGTCAATGACCCCCACCGCACGTTCGGTCCAGCGCACGTACCTGACGCTGATGCTCGGCAACACGCTGGCGGCCTCGTTCATCTGGGGGATCAACACGATCTTCCTGCTCGACGCGGGCCTGTCGAACGTCGAGGCGTTCGCAGCCAACGCGTTCTTCACCGCGGGCATGGTGCTCTTCGAGGTGCCGACCGGGATCGTCGCCGACACCATCGGTCGCCGGGTCTCCTATCTGCTTGGAACCGTGACCCTGGCGCTGTCGACCGGGCTCTACGTGCTCTTGTGGCAGATGGAGGCACCGTTTTGGGCATGGGCGCTTTCGTCGGTGTTCCTCGGCCTCGGATTCACCTTCTTCTCCGGTGCCGTCGAGGCCTGGCTTGTCGATGCGCTCACCGCCACCGGCTTCACGGGCGACCTCGAGGCCGTCTTCGGCAAGGGGCAGATCGTTTCGGGGATTGCGATGCTGACCGGGTCGGTTGCCGGCGGCCTGATCGCTCAGGCGACGAACCTGGGGATTCCATTCGTCGTCCGAGCCGCGATCTTGGTGGTGATGTTCGTCGTCGCCTTCCGGGTGATGCACGACATCGGGTTCACGCCCGAGAAGGGACAGCGCCCTCTGGCGGAGATGCGGCGGATCACATCGGACTCGATCGAGTACGGATGGCGGGTACCGGCGGTCAAGTGGCTGATGGTGAGCTCGCTGTTCAGCGGAGGCGTCGGCATCTACGCCTTCTACGCGCTGCAGCCGTACCTGCTCGAGCTGTACGGCGATCCCACCGCGTACTCGATCGCCGGTCTCGTGGCCGCGATCGTCGCGGGCGCCCAGATTCTCGGCGGCATCGCAGCTCCGCGCATCCGCCGCCTGTTTCATCGACGCACATCGGCATTGCTGACGATGGCGACGCTGGGGGTGGTGGTCCTCGCCCTCATCGGGGTGATCGAGACGTTCGCGGCCGTGATCGCCCTGATCGTGGTCTGGGGCCTTCTGTTTGCCGCGACCATGCCGATCCGCCAGGCCTACATCAACGGGATGATCCCCTCCAAGCAGCGCGCAACGATCCTCTCCTTCGACTCACTGATGAGCTCGACCGGCGGCGTCTGGGCTCAGCCGGTGCTGGGACGGTCGGCCGACGTGTGGGGGTACGCCCCCTCCTATCTCCTGAGCGCAGGAATCGCCGCCATCGCGCTGCCGTTCGTCTGGCTCTCGCGCCGTGCTGGCAATCCGGCGGACACGAGGGCAACGGCGCCGGCGAGCCCGCCGGAAGTTGCCGAGACTCCCTGCGACGGCGTCGGTGAACCAGCGACGGCGGTTGCCCACAGCGCCCGCGACTGCTAGCCGCGCCGGTAGCTGACGAGTTCCTCGCGACCACCATCGCCGTCGGTGTGGACCGCGAGCAGCAGTCCGACGCCGGGCGCGTAGAGCTTGAACTCCTGCACCCTGGGCTCAAGCGGCACGAGGTCGCGGGTCAGCAGCACGTCGTCGTCGTAGTAGCCGTACGGAACCTCGACGCGCTCGTCACCCACGGTGATCACCGCGGCCTCGTCCTCGGCTTCGCCGGCCAGATACTCCTGGCGGTACTCCATCCCCGCAACAGGGGACGCCGGCATAGCGATTCCTGCCTCGGCGCCGTCGACACCCGCCTCGAAAGAGCCAGCACGGGTCGTGACCTCGCCATTTCGGTATTCGGCTGTGTCCTCGCCGAGGTACCAGATGTTGCCCTCGGCGTCCTGGGCGTACCAGTCGTCGGTGATCTCAACCGGCTCACCGCCCTCTGTGACGGTGTCACGCACGACGCGAGCCTCGATCCCGTTGGCGATCAGCTTCGTGCGGTCGGTTACCTCGACCACAACCCGCTGGCGCTCGCCGGCCGTATCCGTCTCGCGATAGACCCAGCGGCTGCCCGGCGACATAGGCCAGTAGGGATTGTCGATCTCAGTCGTGAACTCAGTTGGGTCGAGCTCGACGTGCTCGGAACCCTGCGGCAGGCGATCCGCAGTCGTGCCGGCCTCCTTCGACCCCCCATCGCCACACGCAGTGAGAGCGAACGCGCAGGCCAACCCGGCCCACGCGCCCGCTCGACGGCTTCGAGGCGCCGAAGCCATCACTCGCCTTCGGCGTCGTCGTCCTCACCGGCGCCATCGGTCTCGTCACCGACGACTGCGAAATCCTGATCGAGCTGAACGTCAACCTGGCTGCCGTCGCCGAGGGTTACCTCGACCTCGTAGAGGCTCTCCTCGTCACCGACCTCGGTCTCGGTGACCTCGCCTCCTCCGGTGTGGTCGAGAGCCGCCTCACTGGCTCGCTGGAGGTCCGATCCCGCGATCGGCGCCTCGGTGTCGTCACCGCCCGTCGCCAACGCGATACCGGCTGCGCCGCCGGCGAGCATCAGGGCGCCAACGGACGCGATCGCGAGGGTCTTCTTGGTTCGCAGGTGCTTCATCTCTTCTCCTTGATTGAGCTTGGCCGCTGTCGTGGACCACGCTAAAAGCGGTTGCTGAGATCGCCCTGAGAGCGCGCCGGAAAACGAATCCGAACAGATCCATGGCCGCGCTCGCCGATCTCGGCGGTGCCCGCGTGCGCTTCGGCGATCGTTCTCACGATCGCCAGCCCGAGCCCAGCGCCACCACCCGAGCGCGCTTCATCGCCGCGGGTGAAGCGCTCGAATGCGCTGTCTGCCATGTCCTCGGCAAAGCCGGGGCCCTCGTCGCTGACCTCGATCTCAGTCGCGTCGCCGACAGGCCGGCCGCTGAGGACGATGGTGCCTTGACCGTGGCGCAACGCGTTGTCGACCAGGTTGCCGAGCGTCTGGCGGAGCCTCAGGGGATCGGCATCGACGGTGAGCCCGGGCCGCACGTCGACCCGGATGGCTCGCCCGGCTGCGGCGGCCCGTTCGGCGAATCGCACGCGAGCCGAATCGAGCTCGACGGCAGCGTCGAGGCGCGCGATCCGTACGGCGAGCGCGCCGTCCGCCGCGCGGGCCAGCACCAGCAGATCCTCTGCGAGCGCTGCGAGGCGATCGCACTCGGCGAGTGCCTGGGTCATTGATTCGCGAGCAAGCGGTCCGAGATCGGGGGCGCGTCCGGCGGCGTCGAGTTCGGCATGGATCACGGCTATCGGGGTGCGCAGCTCGTGCGCCGCGTCGGCCACGAACCTGCGCTCGCGCTCGAAGCTCGCGCGCAATCGCTCGAGCATCTCGTTCAGGGTTTCCCCGAGCCGTCGCACCTCGTCCTCCGCTCGGGGAAGCGGCAACAGCGGCTCGCCAGGCTCGAGCGAGATCTCCTCGGCGCGGGCTCTCATCGACTCGATCGGACCCAGGGCCGACCGCGCGAGTGCGACGCCGATCAGGGACGCGATCAGAACAGCCACGGGGCCGCCGACGGCGAACGCCGCGACGAGGTCCGCGAGCGTCTCGTCGCGATCCTCGGCCGATCGCCCGACCGCGAACGCAACCGCGTTCGATGGCGCGGCACCGTCGATCGGCCCGGCCAAGACCCGGGTCACACCGTCCACCCCGTCGATCTCACGCTCGACCGTGAAGGTCTCCTGTTCGGCTCGCCTCAACTCGGCGGCGCTCAGGATGGCGGCGAGATTCGCACCACGCGACTGCGCGACCCGGCCATCCACGTCGTATATCTGCGCGAACCCATCGTCACCGTCAGCCGGCGCCGCCGCCGTCACCGCCCGCTCGCCGGGCGCCGTCGTTATGACGACGGCGGAGCTCTCGAGCGCTTCGTCGAGCGTCTCTGTGAGGTCGGAGTCCAAGCGCTCGTAGACGAAAACGCTGGCACCAGCAAGCACCGCGGTGGTGGCCACAGCTGAGATGATCGCCAGCCTCAGGCGGATCGGGATCCGACTCATCGCCCGCCGTCCGAGCGCAGGCGATAGCCGACTCCGCGGAGCGTCTCGAGCGACTCGACTCCGAAGGGACGATCGATCTTCTCGCGCAGGTAGCGCACGTAGACCTCGACGACGTTGGAACGGTGCTGGACTCCCAGCTCCCATGCGGCCTCGAGCAGCTGCGGCTGAGTGAGGACCTGGCCCGGGTGGCGCATGAAGGTCTGTAGGAGGGCGAACTCCCGCGCCGAGAGAGCGATCTCGTCGTCCGCGCGGTAGACGCTATGGGTGGCCGGGTTGAGCCTGAGGTCGCCGACCTCGAGCACGGTGGGACGCTCCCCCGCGGGGCGACGCACGAGCGCCCTCAGCCGCGCGAGAAGCTCGGCCAGCGAGAACGGCTTGGTCAGATAGTCGTCGGCGCCCTCGTCGAGGCCCCGAACGCGGTCGTCGATCGCATCGCGAGCGGTGAGCATGATGATCGGGGCCCACACTCCGGTCGCCCGCAGGTGGCGACAGATCTCGAAGCCGTCGCGCCCAGGGAGCATCACGTCGAGCACGATCGCCTCGTAGGCCGTCGACTCGCTCATCCGCATTGCCTCGTCGCCGTCCGCCGCCACGTCGACCACGAGTCCGTCGTAGCCGAGACCGCGGCGCAGGGCAGCGGCCATCCTCACATCGTCCTCCACGACCAGCACGCGCATGCTCGGATTGTCCTCGCTCAGATGAGACGAGGCTGAGAGCTACGCGTCAGTCCTCCCGGCCGGCCTTAACCCGCTGCTTGACCACCTCATCGAGCTCCTTGACCACGTCGGGGTCGCGAAGCGTCGTCACATCGCCAAGCTCGCGGCCCTCGGCGATGTCGCGCAGCAGACGGCGCATGATCTTGCCGGAGCGGGTTTTCGGCAGGTCATCAGCCCAGACGATCCGCTTCGGCCGCGCGAACTTGCCGATCCGCTTCGCGACTGTCTCGTTGATGTCGGCGATGAGCTCATCACCGCCCTCCAGATCGCCCTCGAGGGTCACGAACGCGCAGATCGACTGGCCTGTGTCGTCATCGGCCTGGCCGATGACCGCGGCCTCGGCGACCTTCGGGTGGGAGACGATCGCCGACTCGACCTCGGCGGTCGAGAGGCGGTGTCCGGAGACGTTGATCACGTCATCGACGCGCCCGATCACCCAGAAGTAACCGTCGTCGTCGACGCGGGCAGCATCGCCGACGAAGTACGTCTCCGGTCCGAATTTCGAGTAGTAGGTCTCGACGTAGCGATCGTCGTCTCGGTAGAGCGTGCGCAGCATTCCCGGGGTTGGGCGCTTGAGCGCGAGCAGGCCCTGCTCGGTACCGGCATCGTCGCCCTGCTCGTCGACCACGGCCGCCTCGACACCCGGCAGTGGCTTGCCGGCCGACCCGGGCTTCGACGCCTGGGCCCCGGGAAGCGTCGTGATCATGATGTTGCCGGTCTCGGTCTGCCACCAGGTGTCGACGATCGGGTGCGTTGCCGCCGCCGATCACCTTCCAGTACCAAAGCCATGCCTTCGGGTTGATCGGCTCGCCGACCGATCCGAGCAGGCGCAGCTTCGAGAGGTCGTGGCGCTCCGGGTACTCGGCGCCCCACTTGATGCAGGCGCGGATCGCCGTCGGCGCGGTGTAGAACAGGGTGACGTCGTAGCGGTCGCAAAGCTCCCACCAGATGTCCTTGTCGGGATAGTCCGGAGCGCCCTCGTACATCACCGAGGTCGCGCCGTTGAGCAGCGGGCCGTAGACGATGTAGGAGTGGCCGGTTACCCAGCCGACGTCGGCCGAGCACCAGTAGACGTCGGACTCCGGCTTGAGGTCAAAGACGTATTTGTGGGTCCAGGCGACGCCGGTGAGATAGCCGCCGGTCGTGTGAAGAATCCCCTTCGGCTTCGCGGTCGAGCCCGACGAGTAGAGGATGTAGAGCGGATGCTCGGCGTCGAGCTCCGCCGCGGGACACTCATCGTCTGCCCCCGCGATCGCCTCGTCGTAGAAGATGTCGCGGCCGTCGTTCATCTCGACGTCGGCCCCCGTGTTGCGTACGACGATCACGGTTTCGATCGAGGGAACATCGTCGAGAAACGCGTCGACGGCCGGCTTGATGTCAGCCGACTTTCCCTTTCTGCGGGCCTGGTCGACGGTGATGAGCGCCTTCGCCTCCGAGAACTGCATCCGCTCCTTGACGGCGTCGGGCGAAAAGCCTCCGAAGACGACGTTGTGCGGGGCGCCGATGCGAGCGCAGGCGAGCATCGCGACAGCAACCTCGGGGATCATCGGCAGGTAGATCCCGACGATGTCGCCTGCCTCGACGCCGCGGTCGAGCAGAACGTTGGCGAGCTTTTGAACGTCGCGGTGAAGATCGGCGTAGGTGACCTCACGGGTCTCCCCCTCCTCGCCGTGCCAGTAAAAGGCGACGCGGTCGCCGATACCGGCTTCGATGTGGCGGTCGAGGCAGTTGTGGGAGGCGTTGATCTTGCCGTCGGCGAACCACTTGAAAAACGGCGGGTTGGAATCGTCGAGGCCCTCCGTCGGGTCGGTGAACCAGTCGAGCTCGCCGGCGAGCTTCAGCCACCACGCATCGGGGTCGCTCGCAGCCTCCTCGCGCAGCGACTCATCGGTGACAAGCGCGGCCTCTTTGAACTCCTTGGAGGGCTCGAATGTCTCCTGGTCGAGCAGCTCGCCGAGCTGGCCTTCCAGCTCGCTTCCCGCCTTCGAATCACCGGTTGCCGCCTCCATTTGTCCTCCTTCGAAGATTCGACCGCTGGGGTCGCGAGCCCGTAATCGCTCGCGACCCCAGCCAGTCTCCTAGATCAGGCCCGCGTCGGGGTGGCGGGCTCGGGCTCGGGGGTTTTCGCCGCTGGCCCTCCGTTGCGACCCGACAGGCTTGCGCCCTCGATCGCAACCTCGGCTCCGAGGCCCGTCTCGGAGCGCACGTGGAGCTCCTCGAATCCGCGCTCGGCCTTCTTCTCCGGACCGGAGAGGATCGTGCCGAGATAACAGGCGAGGAACCCGAGCGGGACCGAGAGGATCGCGGGCTGAGAGAGCTCAACGCCCGGGATGATCTCGAGCGGATTGGAGCTCACGTCGGGGCCGACCAACACAAGCCCAACCGATGTCACCACGCCCGTCACCACGCCGGCTATCGCCCCGGTGGTGTTGAACCGCTTCCACGTCAACGCCAGCAGCAGGGCCGGGAAGTTGGCGCTTGCAGCAACGGCGAAGGCCAGACCGACCATGTACGAGACGTTCAGGTCGGAGCCGCCCACGATCGCGATAGCGATCGAGATCGCGCCGATGACGGCTGCGGCGATCCGGGCGACGTAGACCTCCTCGTGCTCGGAGTCCTTGCCCTTGCGAATCACGTTGGACCAGACGTCGTGCGCGACCGCGCCCGACGCCGAGATCACCAAGCCCGCCACAACGGCGAGGATGGTCGCGAAGGCCACTGCAGCGATGATCGCCAAGAAGGCGTCACCTCCGATCGTTCCGGCCCCGCCACCAACGCTCTGCGCGAGCAGCGGCGCAGCGAGGTTGCCCGCTGCATCGACCGCATCGGTTGTCCCCTCCTCGCCGAGGATCGCCCGGGCGCCGAAGCCCAGGAAGGTGGTCATCACATAGAACGCACCGATCAGGCCGACGGCCCAGACCACCGACGAGCGCGCCGCCTTCGCATCCGGGACGGTGAAGAACCGCATCAGGATGTGAGGCAGGCCCGCGGTGCCGAGCAAGAGGCCGATCCCCAGGGAGAGCGTGTTGATCGGCTCGGTGAACCGCAGCCCCGGCGCCAGATACGCGGCACCATCCTCGGACTGGGCCTGAGCCTTGTCGAAGATGTCGATCGGGTTCCAGCCGATGTTGCCGAGCACGAAGATCGACAGCACGATCGTCGCCGCCATCAACAGCACGGCCTTGATGATCTGCACCCAGGTGGTCGCCAGCATGCCGCCGAAGACGACGTACGTGAGCATGAAAATGCCGGTGAGCAGCACGGCCAGGTTGAAGTTGATCCCGACCAACGCCTCGATCAACGCCCCGGCTCCAACCATCTGAGCGATCAGATAGAACGCCGCGACGACCAGCGTCCCGAGCGCCGCGGCCACACGGGCAGGTCGCTCATTGAGGCGGAACGACAGCACGTCGGCCATCGTGAACTTGCCTGAGTTCCGCATCCGCTCGGCGAGCAGATACAGCACGATCAAGAACGCCACCAGGAACCCGACGGAGTACAGGAACCCGTCGAACCCGAATAGGAAGATCAGGCCGGCGATTCCCAGAAACGAGGCAGCCGACATGTAGTCGCCTGCAATCGCGAATCCGTTCTGCACCCCGGTGATTCCGCGGCCCGCCGCCCAGAACGTGGTTGCGTCCTTGGTGCGCTTCGAGGCCCAGTAGGTGATTCCCAGCGTGATTCCGACGACCACGGCAAAGATCGAGACGGCCTCGACGTTCACCTCCGCAATCGGGAGCGTGAAGGCGGCGCTCATGAGGAGGCCTTCGAATTCGCGGAGTCAAGTGCCTTCTGGGCCGCACGCTTGGCGAGCGGGTCGAAGACCGTGTCGGCCTTGCGTAGATACAGCCAGCCGAGCACCCACGTCATCACGAACTGGCTCAGCGCCAGCAGGTAGCCGACGGTGAGGCCGTCGATGAGGCGCTCGCCCATGAAGTCCGGGGCGTACCCCGCCAGCGCGATAAAGCCGAAGTACCAGACGAACACAAACGCGAGGACCGGAACTACGAACGATCGCCGCTTCTGGACCAGCTCCTGGAATTCGGGCGATTCGGAAGCCGCATCCCAGTCGATCTCGGGATGGTGCGCCGAGCCCGCGGCTTGGTCAGCCATGTCTCCTCCCAAAGTTTGGGTTCAGCCCTGGCCGGCCCCCCGACGGGCCACGAGCCCCTCTCCTTCAGGAGGTATATCCCGCAAACCCAGGCGCAAACAAGGCAACTGCACAGGGCTGGTGTTTGCGGTGGGCGCTATTCATTAGGCGGTGAAACGGCCGACCTCGCGGATCTCGCCAGCGCGCACGGCCTTCATGGGGATCTTCTTGGTGACCGCGCTGGGGCTGCTCTCCGTCGGAGCGACGCTGCCGGTCATTCCCCGATACGTCACGGGTCCGCTCAGTGGCAGCGACTTCGAGGTCGGCGTGGTGACCGGCTCGTTTGCGATCACCGGCCTGGCCTGCCGGCCGCTGGCCGGACGGCTGGCCGATCAGCGCGGACGACGACTGGTCGTGATCCTCGGCTCGCTCTCGACCGCGGTTGCGGGAATCCTCTACTTCGTGCCGGCGGGCGTCGGCGGCTTGATCGTCGCTCGCCTCTTCCTAGGGTGCTGGCGAGGGCGCCGTCTACACGGCCGGTGCCGCATGGGTGGTCGACATGACACCGCCGGAGCGACGCGGACGCATCATCGGGCTCTACGGGCTCGCAATCTGGGGTGGCCTCGCGCTGGGCCCGCCCATCGGTGAGCTGATTCTCCAGGCCACGAACTTCGAGATGGTCTGGGCGTTCGCCGCGGCCGCCCCGCTTCTCGGCGCCCTGCTCGCCATGCGGATCCCGGAAAACTTCGTCCCCCGCCAGGAAGCGCAATCCGACCGCCGGCTGATCTCTCGCGAGGCGCTGCGCCCTGGTCTTGGCCTCTCGCTCGCCATCGTCGGCTACGCGACGATGGCGGCCTTCGTCGTCCTGCACCTCGACAACCAGGGCGTGGGACACGGTGCCGCGGTGTTCACGGCTTTCGCGGTGAGCGTCGTCGGCATGCGGGTGATCGGCGGCGGACTCCCGGACCGCTTTGGCTCGATCCCCTGCGCGATAGGCGCAGGGATGATCGAGGCGGCAGGACTGCTGACGATCGCCGGCGCGACCTCCGTGCCGGTCGCGGTGGCGGGCGCCGTCGCGATGGGCTCCGGGTTCTCGCTTCTGTTTCCGTCGCTCGCGTTGCTCGTCGTCAACCGCGTTCCAGAGGATCGACGCGGCGCCGCGATGGGGACGTTCACCGCCTTCTTCGACCTCGGCATGGGGGTTGGGAGCCCGATCGCTGGGGCCGCGGCCGCGATCGGCGGCTACGAAGCGGCTTTTGTGCTCGCCGCCCTCTGCGCGCTCGCGACGATCGCAGTCTCGCTATCGCTGCGGGCTACGGCGGCGGCGATTCCCGCAACCGCGCCGGGATAGTCGGCTCAGTCGACGAGTCGCTTGGTCATCTGGCGCACGGCCAAACGCCACATCGCAAACGAGAAGGCCAGGAGGCCGACGACGCGCAAAACATCGACCGTCTCGAAGCCAAAGGCGGCGCCCCGAACGAGCTCGACCAGCTGGTAGAGCGGGTTGAACTGCGCCAGGACCCGAAAGCCCTCAGGAAGCTGGTCGATCGGAAAGAACGTGCCGGCGACCAAGAACAGCGGCGTGATCACCACGGTCGTGACGTAGTTGAACTGGTCGATCTTGGCGACGGTGCCAGCGACGGCGATCCCGAACGAGGCAAAACCGAGCGCGGTGATGAAGGCAAACAACGGCACCAGGAGCATCGCCCAGGTCGGATCGAGCCCGAACACGAATCCGACGAAGAGCGGAAAGCACCCGTAGAGACCGGCGCGCAGGGCGATCCAGAGCGCCTCCGCGGTAACCAGCTCCTCGACGTCGACCGGCGCCGCGAGGATCGCGTCGTATGTGCGCTGGAAGCGGTGCTTGACGAAAGTTCCGAACATCGCGGGGAGAGCACTCGAGAAGATCACGGCGGTTGCCACCATCCCCGTTGCGACGAACTCCTCGTAGGAGAGCCCGTTGACGTCGTCGACGATCGTCGAGCCGAGCCCAAGCCCGAAGGCGAGCAGGTAGATCGTCGGCTCGAGGACGCTCGAGAAGGTCGTCGCCTTCCAGAACGTCTGGAAGTTCGCGACCTCGCGGCTCATCACGCCGGCGATTGCCGCCGGTTCCAGTCGCCTGACCCGGACGGGCTGGTCGCTCACTCGGCTTCCTCCCCGGTGAGCAGGACGAACACGTCCTCGAGCGATGCGGCGCGGCGGATAGCGTCGTCGGGAATCGAGCCGTTGGTCGACCGCTCGGCGCCGACGATGGCCACGGCCGGACCGGCGGGCCGCACCCGCAGCCCATCTGACTCCGCGAGCGCCCGCACCTCGGCGAGCCGATCCGGAGGCCCGTAGACCTCGGCGGTCTCGCGGCCTGCATGCTCGGCGATCAGCTCAGAGGGCTTGCCTCGGGCCACAACCTTGCCGTGGGCCATCACGGCGACCTCGTCGGCGAGCCGCTCGGCCTCCTCGATGTAGTGCGTCGACATCAGGATGGTCGCCCCGCGCGAGCGCAGGCCATCGATGAGCGTCCACATCTGCGTGCGGATCTGCGGGTCGAGCCCGACCGTCGGTTCGTCAAGCAAGACGAGGCGAGGCTGGTGAACCAGGCCGCGCGCGAGCAACAGCCGCCGGCGCATCCCGCCCGAAAGCTCGTCGACCGCGTCCGTGCGGCGATCGGTCAGGTGGGCCAGCGCCAGCGCGCGATCGACCGCAGCGCGAACATCGGGGACTCGGTACAGCCGGGCGAACACCGCGAGGTTCTCCTCGACGGTGACGTCGACGTCCAGGTTGTCGAGCTGCGGAACCACCCCCATCACCGCGCGAGCCGCCTTCGCCTCGGCTGGCAGCTCGAACTCGAGCACCCGGATCCGTCCCGAGTCGGCGATCGCCTGGCCGGTCAGGATCCTCATCGTCGTCGACTTCCCTGCGCCGTTCGGGCCGAGCAGACCGAGGCAGATCCCAGCGGGCACGTCGAGGTCGAGACCGTCGACCGCGGTGATCGGTCCAAAGGTCTTGACCACCCCCTCCAGGGTGATCGCGCTCTCCGAGTTGCCGGCAGGGTCGGTCATTGGCTACGTGAGGGTAGACCGACCCCGCCCGATGGGTTAATCGCTACGGCGTCGAGGTCAGCTGCGTCACCGTATTCACCCGAATCGCGTTGAGCTCCAGATTGCGGATCTGCGCGTTCGCATCGGGCGTGCAGCGGAGTCTCACCGTGCCGCCGTCGGATATGCCGGTCAAACTGATGCTGTCCTGAAAGGTGTTCGAGTTGGTTGTCGCCGACCCGGAGCTCGCAAGCGGATCGTTCGCATCCAGCAGTGAGCAAGCGATGAAGTTCGCCGCACCGCTCGCATTCCCGATTTCGCCCGAGACCGTGAGGACGTAGTTGCCCGGTACCGGTAAGGCCGTCTGCATCGCCGTCGTCTCGACTGCGGTTGGCAGCGAGACCTGTCCGTGACTCGATGTGAACGCGTCCGCGCGTTCGTTCGGGTCGAGCTTGGCCGCGGTCACCGCGCCATCGCCGATCTTGGCCGTTGTCACCGCGCCATCGCCGATCTTGGCCGTTGTCACCGAGCCGTCCGCGAGTGAGTTGGCGGGAATCGCGCCGGGCGCGAGGTTCGCCGCGGAAACCGCCCCGGCCGCGAGCTTCGGTCCGGTTACTGCGCCGTTCTTGATCTTCGAAGTCTTGATCGCGTTCGGCTTGATGTTCTTGCCGCCGATCTTCACGGCGGCGTACGCACTGCCTGCCAGCGCCACGACCAGCGCCGTCATCGCCACGACCATCGCCGGCGAGGGCCGACCGATTCGCTTTCTCATCGTCCACTCCTAATCGGAAAGTTTGATCTCTGCGGGGCGACCCTATACGTCAGAAGAGCCGTGGCTGTGCTCGCGCGGAGACGGCCGGGTTGCGGGGCGCGCGTACGGGATCGGCTGCCTCACCGCGACGGACGGTCATGCGCCGCGTCCGCCGTCCTCCGCGAGCGCGGCGAGCGAGCTTCTTGCGCTCGTCCTTGTCCATGTATGCGCCCTTTCGGTAGAGCGTCTCGTAGCGAGGGAGAAGGTCGGGCCGATACTGGCGCAGCCAGTCGAACCAGATGTCGCGCACCTCGCCGCGCAGGTGCATCCCGAGCCCGGCGATGCTCTCAGCACCGGCCTCACCGGCAAGTGCGACGAGCTCCTCGATCTGCCCGGGAGCGTCGTTGACTCCGGGAATCAGCGGCGCGATCAGCACCCCGACCGGAATACCCGCTCGTGCGAGTTCAGCGACGGCCTCGATCCGCTTGCGCGGGTGCGGCGTGTGCGGCTCGGTCAACCGCCAGGCCTTCTCCTCAAGAGTCGGGATCGAGAGGTTGGCAACGAACTTGCCTCTCCCGGCAAGTTTCTTCATCACCTCGATGTCGCGAAGCAGCAACGGCGATTTGGTGAGAATCGAGCACGGGTTCGAGTAGTCGCGCATGGCCTCCCAGATGGCCGGCATCAGCTCGTAGCGGCCCTCGACCCATTGGTACGGATCGGTGTTGGTACCGAGCGCGACGTGCTCGCCCTTCCATGATCGGCTGCCAAGCTCGGAGCGAACCAGCTCTGGGACGTTGACCTTGACCACGATCTCGCGCTCGAAGTCCTCCCGAGCGTTCAGGTCGAGGTACGTGTGGGTGGGCCGGGCAAAGCAATACACGCAGGCATGGGTACACCCGCGATACGGGTTGATCGTCCATCGAAACGGCATCCGCGAGCGCTTTGGCACCGGGTTAATTGCGGATCGGGCCTCGATCTCGTGAAAGCGGATGCCGAGCGCTTCGGGGGCATCGAACGTACGGACCGTCGACTCACCCATCCCGGGGAGCAGCCCCTGAGGACTTTCGCCTGCTTGAAGGTTCTGCCAGCGCACGAACACATGTTCGCATACGCCGCCGACGGGTTTATGGGATCGCGGCGTCCACCAGGGCGGCGGCGGGCGGCAAAACCTCCGGTGGCAGCCAGTGTCCGGCGTCGCTTTCGAGGTAGCCGACACCGAGGCCCGAGCCCTCGAGCAGTTGCCTGGCTTCTCGAGCAAACTCGACCGATATCACCGGGTCGTTGCGGCCGTGGTGGATCAGGATCGCCATGCCGTCGCGCTCGCTGAGTTCGGGCTCCCAGCCCGCGACCGTCGGGATGAAGCCGCTGAGCGGAAGCAGCGCGGCGGGCGTCGGCCGACCCGGTCCGAGGGCCACCGCGTACGACATCACGGCTCCCATCGAAAAGCCACCGATCGCGGTGCGGTCCCAGCTGATGCCGCGCTCGGCCAACAGCTCATCGAGAAAGCCCGTGAGCAGTCCGTAGCTGGAGTGAAACGTCTCGGGATCCGGGTGTCCGACGCGCGGGACGCGGTACCAATGACGCCCGCCGGGCGGGATGTTCGTCAGCGGCGCGCCGGTCGTGATCCCGAGCAGACGCCGCTGCGGGTCGAGCTCGTCGAGCAACCCGTAGAGGTCGTGCTCATCGGACCCGCGGCCATGGTTGAGCACCAGAGCGCCGTGGGGCTCCGCCGCCGGTTCGCGCAGGAGGTGAACGAGCCCGTCGCTCACGAGCCGGCGCGAGCCGCGGTCCGCGGGTTGACGACCGGCGCCAATCCGGCCTCGATTCGCTCGCGGTGCTCCTCGAGGAACGGCGGCAGGATCAGGCTCTCGCCGAGATGCTCAGGATCTTCGTCGACACCAAAGCCGGGACCGAGCGTCGCGACCTCGAAGAGAACGCCGCTCGGCTCGCGGAAGTAGATCGACCGAAACCAGAAACGATCGATCACCGGCGTCGGGCGCGCCCCGCCCTCGACCGCCCTTTGGCGCCACGCCTCATGCTCATCCATTGAGGAGGCCCAGGCGATGTGATGCACGGTGCCGGCGCCCGGGATGCCGCGCTCGGGCGGTGGCGCATCGTAGATCCACTGTCCGCCGCGACTCTCACCGCGCGCCTCCCAGGAGCCATCGTCGGCCTGCTCGAAGTCAAGGGTCGAGAGCAGGCCGGAGCTGCGATCGGGATCCGAGGCATAGGCGCGTGCCGCATGAAATCCCTGCAGCGCGAGCTCGCCAGGAACCTCCGGATGATCGGCGATGAGCGGGGCGTCGGCCACCCGCGCGACCACCAGCTCGTGATCGAGCCCCTCCGGGTCCGAGAAGCGCAACGAGGCGCCGTCGCGCGCGGTCTCGACCCCTGCGGCGCCGAGCCGCTCGGCCCAGAAATCGAGAGCGGCGTCGGAGCCGACGCGCCACACGACGCGGTGGACCATGCCATCGCCCGCGCGCCCGTCGGCGGCCCCGCGAAACTCGAAGAAGGTGATGTCGGAACCGGCGCTCCCCTGCTCGTCGGCGTAGAAGAGGTGGTAGACGCTCGGCTCGTCTTGGTTCACGGTCTTTTTGACCATGCGCAGGCCGAGGGTGCCGGCGTAGAAGTCGACGTTGCGCTGAGCGTCGCCCGTGATTGCGGTGATGTGGTGGATTCCCTCGAGCTTCATGTCTTCTCCAATGGGACTAAAAGTAATTGCGCATGCAACTATACTAGGTAGTTGCGCGAGCAAGCATTGTTACCCTCGTGGCGATGCATCAAGCATCCACCCACCGGCTGAATCGCGAGGAGCTCTCTGCGTGGAAGGGCATGCTCGCGGTCCACAGTCGGCTGACGGCCGAGCTCGATGCCGAGCTCGAGCGCGACCACGGACTTGGGCTCACGGCATATGAGGTTCTGATGAACCTCAGCGACGCCACCGCTGGGCGCATGCGAATGAGCGAGCTCGCCGAGCGTCTGTTGCTCAGCCGCAGCGGCATCACCCGGCTCGCCGACCGGCTGGTCGACCGCGGCCTGATCGAGCGCGAACGGTGTAGCGACGACGGGCGCGGCTACAACGCGCAGCTCACCCCCCAGGGCCGCGAAGCCGTTGAGGCGGCGCGGCCCGACCACCTCGCCGCGGTGCGCCGGATCTTCCTTTCGCGCCTCGACGCCCGCGAGATCGACGCACTTGGAACGATCTGGCAACGCCTGCTCGTCCAACCATCTCCCGACGACTTGGACGAAGCGGTTTAACAGCGGGCTCTACCCTCCCCGTATGAGCCTCGAGACAAGCACCCAGACCGCCAGCATCGACCGCGACCGCCTCGCCGAGCTGACCGAGCGCGAGATGGAGAAGCTCGCCGACCGCACGCCGCAGTCCAAACAGCGCTACGAACGCGGCGTGAAGGTGATGCCCAACGGCGTCCCCTCCTCCTTTCAGGTCAACAAGCCCTGGCCGGTCTACCTCGAGCGCGGCGAGGGCGCACGGGTGTGGGATGTGGACGGCGGGGAGTACGTCGACTTTCACAACGGCTTCGGCGTCATGGCCGTCGGCCACGCCAACCCGACGATCGGCGAGGCCGTCAAGGCCCGGATCGACCTCGGCACCCACTTCGCCGCACCGACCGACGGCTCGATCGTCGTCGCCGAGGAGCTTGCCGACCGCTGGGGCCTGCCGCAGTGGCGGTTCACCAACTCGGGCACCGAGTCGACGATGGATGCGGTGCATCTAGCTCGCGGAACCACGGGGCGAGACGTGATCCTCAAGATCGAGGGCTCCTACCACGGCCACCACGATTCGGTGATGGTCAGCGTCTATCCGCCGCTCGAGGCGCTCGGGGATCGTGATGACCCGGTTTCGGTTCCGTACGGCGCGGGCTATCCGCTTGCGTTGACCGAGCTCACGCGTGCCGTGCCGTTCAACGACGCCGACGCCCTGGCGAGCGTCCTCGGCAAGCTGGACGGGCAGGTCGCCGGACTGATCATGGAGCCGGCGATGATGAACATCAACATCATCCCCCCGGTCGAGGGCTACCTCGAGCGAGTCCGCGAGCTATGCACGCAGCACGGCGTCGTCCTCATCTTCGACGAGGTCAAGACCGGAGCCACGATCGCCCGTGGTGGGGCCACCGAGCGCTTCGGCGTCACGCCCGACCTCGTCACGCTCGCAAAGGCGACCTGCGGTGGCTACCCGGGCGGCGCCATCGGCATGAGCGCTGAGCTCGGGGCGGCCGTCGCCGACGGCACGGTTGTCCAGTACGGCACGTTCAACGGCAACCCGCTCGTGATGGCAGCCGCCGAGGCAACGCTGACCAAGGTCCTGACGCCCGAGGCCTACACGGAGCTCGAGTCGGCGAACGAGTGGCTGCTCGGCCGCTGCGACGAGATCATCGAGAAGTACGGCCTTCCGTGTTACACGCAGGGCATCGGCGCCAAGGGCTGCGTTGTCTTCTCGGCCGAGCCGTTGCGCGAGTACCGCGACTACCTGACGAAGGTCGACGGCGAGCTCTCGACCCTCGCGTGGCTCTACCACATGAACCATCACGTCTTCATGACCCCAGGCGTCGAGGAGGAGTGGACAATCTCGGTCGCCCATTCCGAGGAGGACCTTCAGGTCTTCGCCGACGCGCTCGAAGCGTTCGCGCGAGACGTCACCGCCGCGTAGCGATGGCCGGCGGTCCGTCGGTACGGCTCTATCGCGCCGAGTGGTCGACGAACTGCGAGCGCGTCGGGCTCGCCCTCGCCCACAAGGGAATCGAAGCGCAGTCGATCCTGATCGAGTACTCCAACCGCGGTCCGGTCGAGGCGATCAGCGGTCAGGGACTCGTGCCTGTGATCGAGGACGCCGGCGAGGTGTTCCACGACTCCGTCGCGATCATGCGCCATCTCGATCGGCGCACACCGGATCCGCCGCTCTTTCCCACCGAGCCCGCCCATCGCGCCGGCGTGGACATCTTCATCGAGTGGTTCGAGCGCGTGTACAAGGCTGCACCGAACGCGATCGAGGCCGAGCTCGAGAAGAGTTCTCCCGACATGGCGCTGGTCGAGCGCCTCGGAGCGCAGATGACCGCTCGGCTCGATCATTTCGAGGAGCTCCTCGCGGGCGGCGATCATCTGCTCGGTCCGCTCGGGGCCGGCGACTTCGTTGCCTATCCGTTCCTCAAATATGCGCTCAACCGTGATCCGGCAGACGACGAGACCTTCCATGTGATCCTCGAGCGCTACCAGCCGCTCGGGGACCGTCGGCGACTGAGGGCCTGGATTGAACGCATCGGCGAGCTTGCACGCGCATACTGAGGACATGGGCGACGAGATCGACGAACTGCGGGCGCGGGTTGAGGAGCTCGAGCGTCAGGTGAGCGTGCTCTTCGAGCAGACCGGATCGACAGATTGGGCAGTGGAAGCGACGAAGGCTCCCCCGGTCTCCGACGAGGTCCGCCTCCTCCTCGAGTCCGGCGAGGAGCGCAAGGCCGCGAAGCTCTACATGAAGGAGACCGGCGCAGGCATCGGCGAGGCCGTGGCCGCCCTGGGAGAGCTCGCGAGGGAGGTGCGCCAATCCCGCGCCTAGCGCTCCTGATCGCCGCGGTCCTGACGCTTGCCGGTACGTCGGTGGCGGCTGCGGCTCCCCCCAACGCGATCCGCGTCGGTGGGCCGAGCTCGATCGACGAGAGCAAGGTGGCGATCGTCGGCGCCAAGCGGTCGCTCGCGGGCGCGCGGTTCACGGTCGTCGACGCTGGCGGAGCAACGGTTCTCGAGGGCCGGCTCGTGAAGGCTCGAGGCAAGCCGGCGCCGTGGCGCAAGGCATACGCGGCCGATCTCACGGCGATCACGACCCCAGGCACCTACAGGGTGATCGTCGGCAAGCTGCGCTCGAAGCCGTGGGTGGTTACCGACGGTGGATCCGACGGCGCGGTGGGCGCGATCCTCGGCTACTTCAACGCCAACCGCGACGGTTCCGAGTCGTCGGCAACACATGGCCCGGCGCATCTCAACGACGCGACCATCCACCCGTCGGCACCAACCCATCCCGGTGAACACATCAACGTCACCGGCGGCTGGATGGACGCCGGCGACATGTTGCACTTCACCCAGACGACCGCCTTCTCGACAGCGGTATTCGAAGCCTCCGCGCTACTCGATCCGGCGAATTCAGCGGCGCTCGAGGCCGAGGCCGATGTCGGCATCCGCTGGCTGCTGGCGGCGCATCCGTTTCCCGACGTCTTCGTGGCACAGGTCGGCGACGCTCGCGACCACGATCTCGGCTTTCGGGATCCCTCATCTGACGACGCCAGCAACCTTCCGGGCATCGCCACCCGCTTTGCCTACACGCTGAATCGCGGGCAGATCGGTGGCGATCTGGGCGGCAAGGCCTCGGCGGCGCTGGCCATGGCCTTCCAGCGCACCGGGAATCGCCGGGCTGCTCGCAGCCGCGCGGCAGTGGTACGACGCCGGCAAGCTCTCAGGTGCTCCCGCACCGACGCTGGTGAAGGCTGGCTATCCGAGCTACGCGGGTCGCTTTTACCACGCAACCCACTGGCAGGACTCGATGGCGACGGGAGCGCTCGAGCTCTACCGGGCGACGGGCGAGACCTCCTACCTCGACGAGTACACGAGCTTCATCGCCGACCGCGATTCGCGGCCGAACGCGACCATCGGCGTGGTCGAGAGCTTTGCGCCGCTTGGCGCCGCTGATGCCTGCGGAGCACTCGGGCGTCCGGCGATCGCACCCGGGCCGGCGCTGGACCTCAGCTGCAATCTGCTGCGCGAGAACGGTGATATCGCCGTCTTTCAGGCACGCAAGAACGCCTTTGGCATGCCCGGTTTCTTCGCATGGGGAACGACCGCGCAGAACGGCGGCACCGGCGCGCTCGCGGCGCTGGCGGCGGGCATCCCGGATGGCACGTCGCAGGGGTGTGCGGTCGCGGCCGGAGCGCGCGACTACCTGCTGGGCCGCAATCCCTTCGGGCGCAGCTTCGTCGTCGGCTATGGCACGAAGGCCGCGCGCAACCCGCACCACTGGGCAACGGTATTCGGCAAGGGCCAGCCCACTGGCGCTGTGGTCGGTGGCCCGGCACCGCTGTCGCAGATCCGCGACCAGGGCTTCAAGGCCAAGAGCAAGCTCAACAGCGCGTTCGCCGCCTATGAGGACGCGCGTCGCAATTACGTCACGTCCGAGCCGGCGATCGACTACTCGGTTGCGTCGATCCTCCTGCTCTCCGCGCTGCGCTCGCACTGCTGATCGCGCGGGCGCATCGCGGGTAGCCTCGACCCATGGCCAATCGCCTCGCCGCCGAGACCAGCCCGTACCTCCTCCAGCACAAGGACAACCCCGTGGACTGGTACCCGTGGGGCGAGGAGGCACGCCAGCGAGCCGCTGAACTCGACCGGCCGATTCTGCTCTCGATCGGCTACTCCTCCTGCCATTGGTGTCACGTGATGGAGCGCGAGTCGTTCGAGAACGACGAGATCGCCGCACTCATGAACGAGAGCTTCATCTGCATCAAGGTAGATCGTGAGGAACGCCCGGACGTCGACGCGATCTACATGGAGGCGGTGCAGGCGATGACCGGCCACGGCGGCTGGCCGCTGACGGCCTTCTGCGACCCCGCCGGCGTTCCGTTTTACATGGGCACCTACTTCCCGCCGGAGCAGCGCCAGGGGATGGCAAGTTTTCCGATGGTGCTGGAGGCGGTGGCGCAGTCGTGGCGAAGCCAGCGCGATCAGATCCGTGACGCGGCCGAACGGATCCGCGAACAGCTCTCGGCCTCCGCGCGAATCGATCCCGCGCCAGAGGCCGTCCCGGCCGGCCTTCTCGACGCCGCGGTCGAGCAGTTTCGGGCGACGGCGGACATGCGCAACGGCGGCTTCGGCTCGGCCCCCAAGTTCCCGCCCGCCTCGGCTCTGGAGTTCCTGCTCGCCCGCGGTGAGACCGAGGTCGTCGAGCTGACGCTCGACCGGATCGCCGCCGGCGGTATCAACGACCAGATCGGAGGCGGCTTTGCCCGCTACTCGGTCGACCCCGTCTGGCTGGTTCCTCACTTCGAGAAGATGCTCTACGACAATGCCCTGCTCGCTCGCGTTTACGTGCACGGCTATCAGGCTCTCGGTCACAGTCGCTGGCGCCAGACCGCGGAGCGCACGCTCGACTGGATGCTCGTCGAGATGCGCGGTGAGGAGGGCGGCTTTTTCTCCGCGCTCGACGCCGACTCCGAGGGCGTCGAGGGCAAGTTCTACGTCTGGACCCCCGCGGAGATCCGGGAGGTTCTCGGCCCCGACGCCGAGGCCGTTATCGACTACTACGGAGTGACTGAGGACGGCAACTTCGAGGGGGCGAACATCCTTCACCTGCCGGCCGGCTTTGCCGCCGAGCCCCCGGCAGGGATCGACGAGGCGCGCCGCGCCCTCTACGAGGTGCGCTCGAGACGCGTCTGGCCAGGGCTCGACGACAAGCGCCTACTGGCGTGGAACGCGCTTGCGATTGCCGCGCTCGCCGACGCCGGCGCGGTGCTGGGGCGCGACGACTATCTGAACGCGGCCGGCGAGGCGGCCCAGTTCGTCTGGGACTCGATGCGCGACGCCGAAGGCAACCTGCTGCGCACCTGGAAGGATGGCGAGGCCAAGCTGAACGCCTACCTCGAGGATCACGCGTTTCTCGTCGAGGCATTGCTCGCGCTCTATGAGTCGAGCTTCGAGCAGCGCTGGTTCGACGCGGCTCGCGAGACCGCCGACCGGATGATCGCCCGATTTGCCGACCCCGAGCGCGGCGGTTTCTTCATGACCTCCGACGATCACGAAGAGCTGATCACCCGCCGCAAGGACCTCGATGACCACCCGATCCCAAGCGGCAGCTCATCTGCCGCTTACGGGCTGCTGCGACTCGAGGCGCTCACCGGCGAGGCGAGCTACGGCGATCACGCGCGCTCGGTCTTCGCCCTCTACGCCCGAGTCGCGACGCGTCATCCGAGCGCGGTCGCGCACCTGCTGCGCGCGATCGATTTCGACCAGGCCTCCATTCGCGAGGTTGCCCTCGTGGCGCGCGAGGACGTCGGTGAGTTGGCCGAGCTCGCGGCCGTTGTGCGAGGTGAGCTGCGCCCGCACCTCGTTTTGGCCGGAGGAAGCGAGGGAACCAAGAGCCCCGAGCTGATGGAAGGTCGGCGCGCGCTCGACGGTCGGCCTGCCGCATATGTGTGCCAGCGATTTGTCTGCCAGGTCCCCGTCGCCGAGCCGGGACAGCTCGCCGCAACGCTGGCGGGGTAGATTTGAGCGGTGGCCGCCGCCGATACCGCCTCCAAGCCGATGACAACAGCCCAGGTGGTTCGCGCGTACTTTGGCGCCCACGAGCAGCGCGACATCGAAACCGTCGCGGCGCTGTGGAGCCAAGAGGGCAAGGGGCGCATCCACGGGATCGCCGAGCTCAACGGGCCGGCTGATGCCAAGGCTTACTTCGCATCGCTCTACGGGGCGTTCCCCGACTACAGCTTCGAGATCCTCGACATCGCCGCGAGCGGAAAGCAGGGTGCCTGCCGCTGGCGAATCACCGGAACGTTCCTCGGCCCGGGTCGCTTTCAGGGCCTGGCCCCCACCGGGACGGCGATCACGCTCGAGGGCTGCGACATGCTGAGAGTCGAGGACGGCAAGGTGGTCGCAATCGACGCCTATACCAACGGTGCGGAGCTCGCTCAGCAACTCGGCCTCCTCCCCGCCGAGGGCTCGCTCGGCGATCGCGCCTTCACCGGTGTCTTCAACGCGAAGACCGCCGCGCAGAACGCGCTGCGCAAGCTGCGCGAGAGCTAGAGCCTCGGTCCACTCGGGCTTTCGGTCCGACCTTGGACCTAGCGTCATCCGCTGTGGCGTACGGCGATGCAAACTGGAAGAGGATCTCGGCCCAGGTCGTTCTCGGCAACAACTGCGTGCGCTGCGAGCGGCCAGCGCATGCCGCCCACCATGTGCTCCCCCGCAGCTTCGGCGGCTCCGATGATCCGTCGAACCTCGTTCCCGTCTGCAGCCGGTGTCATCCATCCCTCGAGCGAGTGGCGCGCCAGCGCGCCTACTGGCTCGGGTATCGGCCGGTCGCCGCAGGTAAGGCCCCGCGACGGGTGGATCGGGCTCGCGGGGTGGCCACCGTTGGGCCGCTGGCGGGGACCCACAGTGCTCTCACAGGGTGGCTTGAGGATCCTGGCGGACCGCCGGCCTCGTCAGAGGCCGACGCGACCTAGCGGCGCTTGCCGACCTTGAGCTTTGCTTCCATCCCGCGCTCGCGGTGGCCGGACAGCGAGCACCACAGCACGTAGCGCGATGCCTTTTTCAAGCGGAGGTCGAGATTGACATAGGTGGTTGGCGCCACAACGCCCGAGCCGAGTTCGGCGCCCTTCTGCACTCCCGAGGCTGGGTCGAGGCGCTGGAGACGCAGGTCGTGCGGATCCTCGCCGGAGTTGACGAACTGAACGATCACTCGACCGGGTGTGACCTTCCCCTTGGAGAGCAGGAGATCGAACTCAGAACCGCGGACGCCAACACGATCGGGCAGCGACGCCTCGCTTGGCTTTGCGGTCGCGCTCGACCCGGTCAGCAATGCCGCGACGGCGATCGCAGCTGCTGTGGCGACGGCACGCCTCATCCGATTAGGGTCGGCCTGGCAAACGCCCCGGCCTCGGGGATCACAGCGCCGGCGTCCTCACCGAACCACTGCTCGATGATCGAGCAGTAGAGGCCGCGGAAATCAGAAGTGGCGCGCAGGTTGTCGTCCTCATCGAGCTGAGCGAGACCAGGGAACTCGCCGATCATCGTGCCCGCGACCTGGGTGCCGATCACGTAGGCCGCGCCGCCGGCACCATGGTCGGTACCTGTGGCGTTCTCCTCGGGACGGCGGCCGAACTCCGACCAGACCAGGGTGATGACGCGGTCGGCGAGCCCACGTGCCTCGAGGTCAGCCTGGAACGCAGCAATCGTGTCGCCCGCGGTCTTGATGTCGCTATCAAACGATTCCGCCTGGCCATCGTGCGTATCGAATCCACCGGGGGCGCTGATCGCAGCGCAGCGGATCGGCAGGCCCGCGGCAAGCATCGCCGCGAGCGACGAGAGGCTCTCACCGAACCATTCGTCGTCGCCGGAGGGATAGGCAACGGGCGCGACGATCTCCTCGCCCGAGAACGGGTCGAGTTGTGCCTTCACCGCCATCGCCTGAGCCGCGGCGCCACCGGCCGTCCTGCGACCAAGGTCCTTGCCGTTCGCGGCGCTACGTCCCAGCTCGCCAACGGCCGCGAACATCAGCTCCTCCGGTTTGCCCCAGACGTCGCGAGCCCAGAGGTCATAGGACGGACCGTCGATCGCAGCCACGGGAACCGAGCGACTCGCAAGCGCCGGCGAGAGCGAGCCGTCGAGCGATAGTCCCTGGAGGGGATTGTCGGCGGTCCCGATGCGGTCGAGCAGGCGCCCCGTCCACCCGCTGACCTCGTGCGGTTGAAGGCCACCCACCTCCCAGTAGTGGCGGGAGGTGAAGTGCGACTGGTCGGGGCTCGAGTAGCCGATCGCCGGCGCCACCGACATCTTGCCCGCGCGATGTAGCGCCTCGAAGGAGCTCGCGGCCGGGTTCCAGCGCAGCCGATCGTCCTCCGTGAAGGGCGTGCCGACGCCGTCGGGCAATGCGAGCGACGGACGCAGGCTGCGATAGGCCGGGTCGCCGGTGGGAGCAAGAACAGACAGCGAGTCGCAGCCGCCATCCAAAAAGATCGAGACGAGCACCCGGTCGCTGGATCCAGCTGCCTCGGCGATGCCCTCGCGCAGATCGGCGAATCCGAGCTTTGACGCACCGTAAACCGAGAGCATCGCGGCGCTCGAGCGCAGCAGAAAGGAGCGGCGATTGAGCCCGGTCCCTGCCGGAGTCGGCATTCCCGGCTCGATCCGGGGCAGGCCGTTGCCGGCGGTGGCGACCGCCTGGCGCATCAGGTGCGAGCGGGTGAACTCGTCGCAGTGGTTGCAGCTCATCGTCGCGCGGTCCTCAACACGTCTGCATCTCGGGGCAGGTGGCGATCAACATCCTCAGCGCGTTTTGGCGCAGGGCGCGAAACGTCTCCTTTTGCCAGTCGGCGGTCGCGGCGCGCTCGACCCTCTTTGCGTAGCGCTCCAGCGATTTGCGGGTCTTCGTGCTGATCGCTGGGTCGGCCCAGAAGCGCAGGGCTCGATTGACCGCGAGCTTCGGGGTCTCGTCAGCGTCGTAGTTGGCCTCCGGATCGACTGCGTCAACTCCGGCCACCTCGTTGGCTGCGATCCAACGGCCACGGAAGGTCGAGGTGTCGAGCCATCGTGTCTCGTCCCAGCCGGCAACGTTTGGCGGACGAAACGGACGCTGCCCCGCGAGCGCCGCTATCCACGCCCAGTCTCGCTCGACCCCCCGCCGGCGTGCTCTCAGCAGTCCGGCGATGTAGACGATCGGTGGCTTGACCATCGCCGGGCCCTCGTAGAAGTCGGGGTGCATGAGGATCGCCTCGACGAGCGGCCTTATGGCGTAATCGCTTTGCACGTACAGGTCCATGAGCGCCGTGCGCGTCATTGCGGGTGGCGGCGTCGGGATGAAGTAGCTCCAGAGCTTGTCGACGAGAAAGCCCTTGTGCGCGGCGTGGGTCACGCACAGCCGACACGAGTCGGTCCAATCAAAGGCGCCGGTCTGCCCGAAGATCGTCTTCTGCCCGGTATCGAAGCGCGACGCGTCGAAGCGGAAGTTGGTGGGTCCGAGATCGTCCACCCACGTAGCCCGCCATCCCGTGAGGGCACGCGCCTGCTCACGAACGTCGTCCTCGGAGTACGGATAGCCCGACTCGTCAGATGCACCGAGCGTGAAGAGCTCCATCAGCTCGCGGGCGTAGTTCTCGTTGGGGGATCGCTTGGTGTTTCGGACGCCGGAGAGCCAGATGAGCATCGCCGGGTTGGCCGTCACGGCGCGAAGCAGCTCGTGAAAGGAGCCGAGGCCCTGCTGTTCGAACAGCTGCACCTGCTCGATCGAGAGTCGCTCCGAGTTGACGTCTGCGGTCGCGAACCAGTCGTGCCAGACCAGTGCCATTCGCTCGACGAGCGGATGGTTGGTGCGGACCATCCGATCCATCCACCACAGCAGGTCGTGACCCCATGCGTCGAACGGCGCGATCGGCAGCCCGTCCTCGTCGACCGGCGCCGGGCCCTTCAGGATCTCGGGTCCGCGCGGCTGGGTGAGCGAGCGGACGGCGCCCTTGAGCTTGAGGCGACGAGCGAGCTTGGCGGCCTCACCGGGCTTTGGGCCAAAACCGGCACGCCAAAGCAGCCGAGTTGCCTCGGCCTCGCCGAAATCGCCTTTGTAGACCGGAACAGCCGCCACCTGACATCACCATCGGCGACACGCCGAACGGCTTTAGCCCTGCGGACGCCCGAGTGAACATCCCTGGCGCGCCACTCGAACGCCCCGCGGTTGATCACGCCTCTGCCGCGGGCTCCTCATCCAGGTCACGCGGGGTGACAACTCCAACCGTGATCGCTCGACGGGCGAGCTCTGCCCGCTTGCGGTTCTGCGGCAGATCGGGAAGCTCGAAGAGCTTGAAGAGAGTCTTGAGGTGGCTTCGCACCGCCTCGGTGGAGATGCCTAGGGTCTGGCCGAGCTCGGGGTTTGACGGTGGCGTGGCGCCAGGTCCTGCCGCGTCGAGCAACGGTCGGCACAGCTCCACCAGCACCCGGCGCTGACTCGGCGTCAACCCGGCCTCGGAGCCGTAACCGGCCACTCGCCTGGTCTCTCCGCTTTCAACGTTGGGACTGCGGTACAGCACCTCGGTGGCGCCGATGCGAACGACATCGCGGTCCTCCAGCCGTCTCCGACCCCGCACGCGTTGACCGTTGACGAAGGTGCCATTGCGCGAGAGCTGATCATCGACCACCGTCCATGCCCCGGCGAGTTGCTCGAACAGGGCGTGAATCCGCGAGACCTCGCCGTCCCACATCAGGACGAGGTCGTTCCCGGCATCCCGTCCCACCACGACGCGCTCGCCCTCGAGCTCCAGCAATCGCAGCGCACCTACGCCGTCTCGATATGCGACGAACGGCCTTCCCGCTCGCTCTGCGGCAATCATCATCGTCAGCTCGGCGGGTGTGCGATCGGGCCAGGCAAAGTGCACATGTGAATCATTTCGCATCAGCCGATCACAACTTGTACCTATGCGCCAACCCCCCATGAGGGTGGACGTACCACCCCTGTTTCACCCGAGCAGCACGAGGGTCCCGTCTTGCCGGACCCGGTACTCGTGTTTGAGCGGTTGATCGGTTTCCGGGTTTTGCCAGCGAAGACAGAACCCGCCCGGTCCAACCGGCCCGCATGTGTGGGAGAGCTCGCGAAACTCGCCATCGGGGTCCGCGTCGGGAACCGCAAGCCGCGCGACGCGTCGATCGCCGGTCACGTCGATTGCGATTCCACTCGGCAGCCTGACGAGACTGACGCGAAAGCCGCGCCCCACGCCGGCGACAATCGGGCTCTCGGTCAGCGGCGTTCCCGGGGGAGCCGCTGCGGCCAGGGCGCCCGTTAGCTGGCGCGGCCCGCCGGTCATTGCATCGAGCTCGATATCAGCGCGAATCATCACCTCAACGCCTCGGATGACCTCGCTCTCGGGCCGCGGATCGGCCGTGAGCCGGCCGTCGAAGCGGGCGAGCGTCGCCAACCGATCGGCGCGTGAGCCGATCGTCGCCCCCGGACCGAGACCGACCCCGATCGAGTCGCCGGCGCCAACGGAAATGTCCGCGGTGAACGCATGTGGACCTGCGCCGGAGACCTGCTCGGGCTGGGAGAAGCCAACGATGAACGAGCGGCCATCTCGCTCACGGACTATCTGCAACGAGACCTCCCCCGACGCCCCGCGCACAGCCCAGCCCCGCACCACGCCCGCGCGAGGGATCGCAACGGTCGAGCCGTCGAGACGGGTGAGGACGAACGTGCAAGACGGCGTATTGGGCGTCGGGTTTTCGATGCAACCGAGCGGGGTCGTCGCGACCGGTGGTAAAGAGCTTCCGACGGACCGCGTGTTCTCGGGCCCGGGCGCTGCGGTGGCGAGCCTGATGGCTTCCTCATCACCGCCGAGCGTCAGAACGAGGGCCGAGATCACGGCCCCCACGGCCGCCGCGACCGCCAGGGCCGCACGGCGCGCCGGTCTGCGGTTACGCCGCGACGCGGCTCGCCGCTCGAACTCTGAGATCACGGCCGCGAGCGCCTGCCGATCGGCCTCCGGCGTGCCCGCACGGCCGAGCCCGAGATCCGTCAGGTAGGCGGTGCCGTTTGCCTCGATCAGGATGTTCTCGCCCGAGACGCGGCCATGAACAACACCGGCAGCGTGCGCGACCCGCAGCGCGTCGGCCACCGTTTCGAGCGCGCCGACCGGAAGCGCCAAGCGATCCTCCTGGAGGTCGGAAAGCTTGGCGCCGCGTATGAAGCGTGTCGCGACGAAGCGCCCGCCCCGCCACTCACCCGATTCGTAAAAGGGAACGAGATTGGGATGCCGTATCGACGCAAGCCGGCGTTGCTGGTCCTCGAAGCGCTCGATCTGCTCTGACGAAGCGAAGTGCTCAGGGCCGATAACCCGCAGCGCAACGGTCCTTCCGAGCGAGAGTTGGGTCGCCTCGTAAACCGCACCCATCGACCCGGCCGCGATCAATCGCTCGATGCGGAACGGTCCGATCATCGTCCCGGCCTCCACGGCACAAACCTCTAGCTCGCGGATTCGAGGAACCCGTCACCGACGATGAAGTATTGAAAGATGGCCCGGCCGCTGATCGGATTCACCCACCAGACATCGACCTCTCCAATTGACTCCCCCGGATAGCCATAGGTCTTCAGCTCGATCGGGATGCCCTCAGGCCTCAGACCTGGAATGAACACTCGCAGCGTGCGTCGGCCGTCCTTCAGCGCGTCAAGCGCAACCCGTTCCCCGACCTCAACCAACTCCATACGCAGGCGAGTCGGCTGCGGCTTTTCGAGCAGAAGCGGAGCGTGGTCGCGTACGAGCCCATCCGGGGCTCGAGCGGCAGCGTCACCTGTGATCCGCGGCGGCTGCGCGACCTGTCCGCCCGGCACGAAGTCGGCCCTGAGCGCGATCTCGTAATCGAATCCGGTGCCCTCGGCGCGATCGGGGCTGCCGTAGGCCCCACCGAGCGGCTCGATCCATCGCTGCGTCGTCGAGCCAGCCGATTCGCTGACCCCGATCCCCGCCCCCCGCCCCAGCTCGATGCCGAGCTGGTCGCCAGCCTCGACCGCGATCTGCGTTTCGAAGTAGTGCGGTCCGGGATTGCCGGCTGACTCCCACTGCGAGCGCGCAAGTCGGAGCGTCTCGCTGCCGCGTGGGCGAATCGCATCGAGCGCAAGTTCGCCCTGCGCCCCTCTGACCCCCCAACCGACGATCACCCCGTCCTCCGGTACGAGCACCGTCGTGTTGGCGAGGTCACTCTGGACGATCGAGCACGAGGTCGACCGTGGCGTCGGCGTCTCTCCTCGGCAATCAAGCGTCTGCTCTGGAACGGCGAGGTCGCTGCCGAGCGCAATCGCGCCTGGCGGAACCGCTGTCACCGGAGCCTCGTCGACCGCTGCCGGGTCGTCGGAATCGAGAACAGTGGCGAGGATGGCGCCGCAGGCTGCCGCGGCAATCAGAACGCCGACGCCCAGTGCGATACGGGCGCGTGGCCGTCGTCGTGGCGCCAGCGGCGGTGCCGCCGGTGCCGGGAGGGCGGGACGGCCCGCACCGGCCAGCGAGGGGGGTCCAATGCGTTGCGCGGCGGGCCCGAGGACGTCGCGGACGTCCTCGACGATTGCCCGCGCGGTCGATGGCCGCTCCTCAGGTTGTTTCGCAAGCGCCGCGCCGAGAACGCTGTCGACGGCTTCCGGAAGCTCGCTGCGGCGGTCGTGACCGCGCGGCGGAGCCTCGGTCGCGTGTGCGTAGAGCACCGCGGCATCCGACCCGCGGGGAAAGACGACGTCGCCGGTGAGGCAGTGAAACAGCGTGGCACCGATCGAGTAACGATCGGAGGCCGGCGTCGGGTCCTCTCCGCGCACAACTTCGGGAGCGACGTAGGCCACCGAGCCGAGCATTGGGCTGGTGGACGCGATGGTCGTGTCCGACCCCGCGCGAGTCAACCCGAAATCCGCGAGAAAAGCTCTGTCGCCCTCGTCGATGAGCACGTTTTGCGGCTTCACGTCGCGGTGGATGAGCGTCGCGTCATGAGCCACATCGAGGGCATTTGCCACCTGATCCAGCAGATTCAGGGTGCGATCGGCGCCGAGTTCCCCGTCGCGCAGGAGGTCGAGCAGCGTTCCGCCACTTACCAGCCGCATCGCCAAGAACAGCCGCTCCGCGGACTCGCCAACCTCGTAGACCTCGAGCACATTCGGGTGCTCGAGCGACGCCTGCAGACGCGCCTCGCGCCGAAATCGCTCGACGAACGCCGGGTCATCGGCAAGCTCGGGACGCAGAACCTTGAGCGCCACCCTCCGATTCACGGATGTCTGAACGGCCTCGTAGACCACGCCCATGCCGCCGCGACCGATCATCCGCTCCACGCGGTAGCCGTCGACAGTTTGCCCTGCCTCGATCATCGAACCTCCTGCACTTGCGGATTATCCCTGACAGCGCACCGAAGGTCGAGAAACTCGGTGTAAATACTGAGTACTTGCGGGATTCCTGAGCGCCATCCAGTCGAGGGGGTGGCCGATTCACCCACCTGGGGGGTTGCCCATCCCCGTCTGCCCCGCCAGGATCCGCACATGCCTCGATTTCGATCTCACCTCTCCTACGCCAACGTCATGGCGACCGTCGCCGTCTTTCTCGCTGTCGGGGGAGGAAGCTTTGCGATCGCCGCGCTCAACAAGAACAGCGTCAAGTCCAAGCAGATCAAGGACGGAGCGGTGAAGACACGCGATCTCGGCAATGGCGCGGTGAACGCGACGAAGCTCGCTCCGGGTGCCGTTGGGTCATCCGCGATTGGCTCTAACGCGATTGGCTCGGGGCAGGTCGCAGACAACTCGCTCACCGGAAGCGACATCGACGAGGCGAGCCTGCAGGGCGTGAACGCCGCAACCGCTGACAGCGCGACGACCGCTGGTAGTGCGACGACCGCTGGCAGCGCGGCAAACGCGGGCAAGGTCGGCGGGCTCGAGGTCAAGCAGATCAGCTTTGAGGTGCCGGTCGGCACACCCATCCAGAGCGTCCTCACCTACCCGGGGATCTTCCGGATCGATGCCCAGTGCCAGGATTTCGGCGACGGCCTCGACGTCTCGGCGGCGACCGGGGTAAACGGCTCGCTGATCTCGAGGGTTGCCATCCGCAGCGAGGACGGCTCCAACGACGGTGACGGGTTGGTGGACATGCTTGCAGAGGAGGACAGCCCGTTCGACACCGTCGACGTCTTCTCCATCGACGACAGTTTTCCGGGCCTCAACGCGGACCAGCAGGTGACCATCCACTTCACGACTCGTACCGGGTTCTCGGCGACGGTCCACCTCAATCTCAACGAGAGCTCCACCCGCTGTGAGCTCTTCGGAACCTCGGTCAGCGGCTGATCGAAGCTCTCAGTCGGCGCCAAAGCGAGTGTGCCTATGAGCGGGAGTAAACGGCGCGGATGCACGGCCGAGTCGCGAGACTGCGGGGGTGAGAACGAGAGCCACTCTCGCCGTGATCCTGGCGCTGGGCTTGGTTGCGGTCGTCGTCCCGAGCGCCCGCGGCGCTGAGCCGCTCGGTCTTACGGCCTGCGGCGACGTCGAGGGGGTCCATCAATGCTCGGGGCTGGTCCAAACGTGGGACGGCGTACCGCTCGATACCACCCTCACCCTGCCGCGAGCAGGCGCGACCGAGCTGCCGCTGGTGGTCGAGATCCATGGCTTCGGCAACTCCAAGTACGAGTATCTGAACCCGCAGGAGACCGCGTACACGGACAATGCATTTGCCTGGGCTCGCGAGGGTTATGCGGTCCTGACCTACACGGCCCGCGGGCTCTGGGGATCGTGCGGCACGCCCGAGTCGCGCCTCGCCAGCCCCCAGGCTTGCGCCGAGGGCTACATCCACCTCGCCGATGTCCGCTACGAGGTACGCGACACGCAGGAGCTGATCGGGCGATTGGTCGACGAGGGGATCGCCAACCCTCGTCGCATCGCGGCAACAGGCGATAGCTATGGGGGCGGGCAGACGCTGATGCTGGCGGCGCTCGCCGACCGGGTGATGCTTCCCGATGGAAGCCTCGTTCCGTGGCGCAGCCCCGCCGGCGTACCACTCCGCCTCGCGGCAGCTGCCTCGGTGATCCCCTGGACCGACCTCGTTTCCGCGGCGGCCCCCAACGGCCGCGTCTTCTCCAATGCGATCACGCCGCGATCCGTGGCAACGGCCCCGGTCGGCGTCGAGAAGGCCACGGTTGTCAACGCGATATTCGCCGCTGCGCAGACCGCCACGGGACCGGGCCAGCCGGTCGGCGAGCCCTTCGTCCCGGGCCGACCCATGGGGTTTCTGGCGCCCACCGGCACCGATCCTGAGGCTGACGTAACCGAGTGGGTTACGCGAACGAGCGCCGGCGAACCCTACGACGAGCCCCAGGCGCAGGCGATTGTCGAGACCCTCGCGAACTACCACTCCGCCTACTACGTGCCGCCGACCCGCCGTCCCCCACCCCTGCTGCTGGCGTCCGGGTTCACCGACGACCTCTTCCCGGTCGACGAGGTCCTGCGCTTTGCCAACCGCACCCGGGCGCGCTGGCCGCGACTGCCCCTGAAGCTGCAGCTCGGCGACTTCGGCCACCAGCGAGCCGCCAACAAGCATCGCGAGCGCAGTCGGCTGCTGCGGTCGATTCACCGCTGGTTCGACCACCACCTTCTTGAGCGCGGGCGACCTCCGCGTGCCGATGTCACCGCCTTCGCACAGACCTGCCCTCGCGAGGCCGAGCCGCGCGGTCCGTACCGGGCCCCGACCTTCGCGCGCCTGGCCCGCGGGGAGGTGCGTTTCGGCGTCCGTGAGGAACAGACGATCGGCTCAGCCGGGGGAGATCCGGCGACGGGTCGCGCTCTCGACCCGGTCGCCGGCGGTGGCGACGGCTGCGTCAGCGTCGCCAACGAACTCTCCGGCGCCACGGCGCTGGCCGAGCGCACGATCGAGCGCCGCCGCGGCGTCACCCTGATCGGCTCGCCCACCGTGATCGCGAACCTCTCGGTCGACGGCGCGCGGCCCGAGGATTCGCAGATCGCCGCTCGCCTTTGGGACGTGGACCCGCAAACCGGCACCCGGCGACTGGTCTCGCGCGGCCTCTATCGGCCCGGCGCCGGCGAACGGCAGGTCTGGCAGTTGCACCCGGCAGCGTGGCGATTCGAGTTCGGTCACGAGATCGAGCTCGAGCTGCTCGGCAACGACGCCCCCTATTCACGGCCCTCCAACGACAGCTATGAGATCGACGTCTCGAGACTGAGGGTGCGCCTGGCGGTCCGGGAGCGCGCCCGACTGCACCCACGTGCGGCGGGCCGCGCGACCCCGGCTGCTGACCGGCCAGCGACTTGCCCCCGGCGCCGGCCGGCGTCCCGCGGCTCGCTGCTAGCCGTTCAGAGAATCGAGAGGAAGCGGTTCAGCTCCCAGGGAGTGACCTGTACGCGGTACTCCTCCCACTCCTCGCGCTTGATCTCGATGAAGCGCTTGAAGGTGTGTTCGCCGAGGATCCGCAGGACGAGCTCTGACTCGGCCGCGAGCTCGATCGCCTCGCCGAGATTCTCGGGCAGCTGCTCGATTCCGCGCTGCGCGCGCTCCTCGGGGGTCAGGTGGTAGAGGTTTTGCTCCATCGGCTCGGGCAGCTCGTAGCCGTGCTCGATCCCCTCGAGGCCGGCGTGCAGCATCCCGGCGAAGCAGAGATAGGGGTTCGCGCTCGGATCGGGGCAGCGCAGCTCGGCGCGGGTCGCCTCCTCCTTGCCCGGGTGATAGAGCGGCACCCTGATCAGTGCAGAGCGATTGCGACGCGACCACGCCAGGTACACAGGTGCCTCGTAGCCGGGGACGAGCCGCTTGTAGGAGTTCACCCACTGAGCAAAGAGCGGGGCGATCTCGCGCGCGTGTCGCAGCTGGCCGGCAATGAACGACTTCGCCGTCGGCGAGAGAAAGTACTGGTCGTCGGGGTCATAGAAGGCGTTCTTGCCGCCCGCCGAGAGCGACTGGTGCACGTGCATCCCTGAGCCGTTCTCGCCGAACAGCGGCTTCGGCATGAACGTCGCGTGCATGCCGTACTTCATCGCGTACTCCTTGACCGTGATCCGGTAGGTCATGCAGTCGTCGGACATCGCGAGCGCGTCCTTGTAGCGCATGTCGACCTCGTGCTGGGAGGGGCCGACCTCGTGGTGGGCGTACTCGACGTGGATGCCCAATTGCTCGAGCGCGAGGATCGTTTCGCGGCGCACGTCGGAGCCCGCGTCGAGCGTCGTCAGATCGAAGTAGCCGCCTTCGTCGACAACCTCCGGTGGCCCGCCGTCGGTCTTCGAGTCCTTGAAATAAAAGAACTCGAGCTCGGGACCGATGTTGAAGGCGTCGAAGCCCATCTCCTCGGCCCGCTTGAGCGCGCGGCGCAAGATCCAGCGGGGGTCGCCCTCATACGGCTCGCCGCCCGGGATCTGAACGTCGCAGAACATCCGCGCGGTGGCGTTTTCCTCCGAGGGCCGCCAGGGGATCAGTGCGAAGCTGGTCGGGTCGGGCATCGCGATCATGTCCGACTCCTCGATCGGGTTGAAGCCGGTGATCGACGAGCCGTCGAAACCCATCCCGCCCTCGAACGCGTCCTCGAGCTCGGAGGCGTTGATCGAAAACGACTTCAGCTGGCCAAGAACGTCGGTGAACCAGAGCCGGATGAAGCGCACATCGTTGTCGCGCACCGCGGCGAGGACGTCTTCGACTGACTCCGGGCGTTTGACGGTTTCGGTCATTTCGCGGCTCAGCTTATCCGTGACGGCGTTTCCTGCGTATGAGTAGTTAGTCCAAGAAAAACGGCGGCACACCTTCCACGTGTTAGGCGTGTTCCCTATATTGGACTTACGACAGGTAAGTAACTAGCTAAAAGTAAAGTAAAGGCAGGAATAAGGCTTTCTAAAGCGCATTTGCGCGGCAACGAAGGGACACGGATGACAGTCAAGACAGACATGAGTCGCTTTCACATCCACGACGAGCTAACTGCCCCTGAGGGCAGCATCAAGATCCTCAAGGGCGTCGCAGGCGCCGCCGGCGAGGTCTCGAAGTTCATCGGCGTGCTCGCGGGCGCGCCCGCGGCGCTGCGCGCTTACGCGCGGATGCACCACGAGTTGCGCTCAGGCTCCCTCCCGCCCGCCACGCGTGAGCGGATCGGGCTCGCGATCGCCGAGCGCCGTGGCGATCCCTACTCGATCGCTCAGCACGCGAGGACGGCTCGGGCAACAGGTCTAGGGCTCGACGAGATCGCGGCCGCCAGGCGCTTTGAGTCCAAGGACGAGAAGGAAGCAGCACTTCTCGCCTTCCTCGCGGCGCTGATCGAGACCGACGGTCGCCCGGCTCAGCATCTGGCCGAGGAGGCTCGCGAGCAGGACTGGACCGACGAGGAGTTGCTCGAGGCGGTCGCGCATCTGGCCCTCAACGAGTTCCAGACCCTGATCGCAAACGCAGCGGCTCTGCCGAAGGATCAGGCCGCGCTGGCGGCGCTCTCCAAGGCCGCCTAGCGGCGGGCCAGTTTTGCGACGCGGATCGTGTCGGTCGCGGTGAAGTTCAGCGAGCGAGCGGTCGCCTGGGTCAGATCCCAGGCGGCCCCGTTCGCAAACGGACCGCGATCGATCACCGTGGTGCGAGCGAAGCGGCCCTTGTAACGGACGCACCACCTTCGAGCCGCACGGCAGCGTCTTGTGGGCGACGCCCTTCGTCTTGCGAGTAAGCGTTTGCCCGCACGCCGTCTGGTTGCCGAAGAAGCCCGGCCCGTACCAGGTGGCGAGCTGAGCCGGCATCGAACGAAAGAGGGCCGTGGCGGTGGTCGAGTTGAACACGCCATTTCGACGCAGGTCCGCTGCCGCCTGAAACTCGCCAACCGCGTCCGCCGTTGGCCTTCCGAACTTGGTCGTGAGCGCCGGCGCGCCGAACTCCTTTGCCTTGAGGATCCAATTGAGCGTCTCGACATCGACGCCGCAATCGCCGACCGTGAGGTCGCGCTTGCCGAGCTGGGTGTCGAGACAGCCGGGCGGCAATGTCGTCTGCGGAGCTGGCGCGACGCCGCCGGCACCCCCGCCTGAAACTCCCCCCGACCCAGAGCCGGTGCCGCTCGCGTGCGCCGAGGCCGCGACAAGCAAAACTGCCGCGAGTACGGTCGCTGCGATCGTCGTGGGGTTCTTCGTCATCTCTTCCGGGCGCTTACGGGGTTAGCTGACGGGCTCGCGCCGAAAGAGATGGCGCTACGCGGCCTGATGGCCGGCGATTCGCCCCGGGACCGTGGGACTGTTTGCTTTGTGGGTCCCCCGCTCCCCGCTGTATGAGGCGGGGACTAAGCGAGGCGCCAAACTATCAAAGGATTTGGTGGGGGTTTGCACTTTATGAGTGTCGGGTGAGCGCGAATTTGTTGCTCCTAGCGAGGAAATCGACCGCATCGAGCCGCAGCGCGAACTCTGCAACCGAGATCGCGCTCTCGGAGCGACGCCCCCGTCACCAGGCCCGAGCTTCCGGCTGGCTCTACCAATAGGAAAGCCCCGCCGAGGCGGGGCTTTCCCTTAACTGACCTATAAGCCGGATTTTGTCTTGCGCAGCCATCCATCTCGCCGGGTCCTAGGTCCCGGCGGGGCTTTCGCCCTGCGGCCCACCTGGATCTCCCCGGGCCGGGTCGACGATCCTGCTTGGCCTTGCACCTGGCGGGGTTTACCTGGCCGCTACGTCACCGCAGCGCCGGTGCGCTCTTACCGCACCATTTCACCCTTACCTGTGCGCCCCGTAGCTACAGAGGCGCCATCGGCGGTGTTCTTTCTGTGGCACTTTCCCGCGGGTTTCCCCGGGTGGGCGTTACCCACCGCCATGCCCTTTGGTGTCCGGACTTTCCTCGAGAGATTGAACCTCCCGCGACTGCACGGTCAGTCCGACGGATTGTACGCCGCCGCCGCGGCCCCGCGGGGCCGCGCAGCTTTCATGACAAATGCGACCCGCAGTCCTCACAACCGGCGCTGACGCCCATGCGGCCACCGCACACCACGCACTCGGCGCTGATGGCGCCGGCGAGGTCCTCCCACGCTACGAGGATCCGATCCTCGAGCGAAACCCCGCCGGCGCGCGGCTCGAACAGCCGCTGCGCCGAGCGCTCCGGCGCGAGCGCACGCTGCGTCATCGCGCGCTGCCGCCGTGGTGTTGCCACCGCACTCACGTCAGACGCTCCTGAACACTCCGACCACTCGCCCGAGCAGCTGCACGTCGCGAGCTGCGGATGGGCTCGTAGGCGTCGTTTGCCGGCTCGAGGCGAACCTGGTCGGGCTCCTTGTAGAAACTCTTGACCGTCGCCTCCTCGTCGATCATCGCGACAACGATCTCGCCGTCATCAGCGGTCTCAATCGGCCGAACGACCACGAAGTCGTTCTCGAGAATGCCGGCGCCGATCATCGAGTCGCCGCGGACGCGGAGGATGTAGTCCCCGTCCTCGCCGCCGATCACGTCGGGCACCTCGAGGTAATCCTCGATGTTCTCCTCGGCGAGGATCGGCGAACCGGCGGCGACCTGACCGACGAGCGGCAAGCCCAATGGCCGGACTGCCTTCTTCGCCTTGTCGACGAGCACCTCGATCGCTCGCGGCTTCGTCGGGTCACGGCGCAAGAGCCCGATCTTTTCGAGGTTGGCGAGGTGGGCATGCACGGTCGAGGACGAATGCAGCCCGACAGCCTTGCCGATCTCGCGCACGGTGGGCGGATATCCGTACTTCGTGGCGTACTTGCCATGAAGTCGAAGATCTCCTTCTGACGCTTGGTCAGGTCCACTGGCCAGCTCCTTCGCGGGGTCTGAGGCTGCGGTGCCTCGTTGGACAGAACATATGTTCGTAACAGTAGCCCCCCGTTCGGACGGATGCAAGGCTTCGCAACGGACGGTGCGCGTCTGTCTAGAATCGCCTCTCCCTCAAGCGGCTGTGGCGGAACTGGTAGACGCGCAAGGTTGAGGGCCTTGTGGGCTGCATAAGCCCGTGGAGGTTCGACTCCTCTCAGCCGCATCAAGCAAGCACGCATCTCGCCCAAGAGCCCGAACGTCGCTGAAGGCCGCCTATAGGACTAACTCCGCGACGTTCGGCGCAGGGGGCGGCCGCGGCGCAGAAGTCTTCAGACGTGCGCGAGCTTGTCCGGGTTGCGGATGATCCGCACCGTCTGGATCCGCCCGTCGACGACGTCGATCGACATGACGTCCCAGATCTCGCCGTCGACCCCGCGCAGGATCCGCCCGGGCTGGTGGTTGACCTTCACGAGCTCAACCCTGAACGGGCCACGGCGCCGCTGCTTGCGGGTGAGCTTTGCGAGAACCCTGGCGATGCGGGCTCGGCCGAAGAGCGGCTTGCGCGCAGCCGTGACCTTTCCGCCGCCGTCGGAGTAAAGCGCCGCGTCCTCGGCGAGCATGTCCTCCAGGGCTTCAACGTCGCCGTCGCCCGCCGCGGCGAGAAAGCGCTGCAACAGCTCGTCGCGCAGCGCCTCGTCGGGATCGAAGCGCGGTCTGCCCGCCGCGAGATGCTTCTTTGCGCGCGTGAGGAGCTGTCGCGTGTTCACTTCGGTGCGATCGATGATCTCGGCGATCTCCGAGTACTCGTAGTCGAAGACCTCTCGGAGCAGCAAGGCGGCGCGCTCGACCGGCGTCAGCCGCTCGAGCATCACGAGAAAAGCTTGCGAAACGGAATCGGCCGTCTCGACCTCATCGGCCGGCCCCGCTGCGCGGTCCTCGATCAGCGGCTCGGGCAGCCACGGGCCCACGTAGCTCTCGCGGCGAACGCGCGAGGAGCGCAGCACGTCGATCGCCAGGCGGGTCGCCGTCGTGGTGATCCACGCATCGGGTTCATCGATCGTGTCCGCGACGCGCGCGAAGCGCAGCACCGCTTCCTGGGCTACGTCCTCTGCTTCGGTGACGCTGCCAAGCATCCGGTAGGCGACGCCAAAGCCATGGCGCGTAAGCCCCCTCAGCTCGTCGTCCGATAACGCCGGGGTCAATTTCACATCCATTGTTACCCCTGACGGCGGGCCCCGCAATCCTGTGACAGATGGGTCAGCGCATCACGACGACTCTGGTCCGCTCCGGCTTCGAGCGGTTGCCGGCGGCGTCGACGGCGATCGCCTTGAGTCGGTAGCGGCCGCTGGCGAGCCTGCGTGGCTTGATCGGCAGCTTGTTCTTGCCGCTCGCGCCCGCGTAGCTGAGCTTCAGCGCCCCCTTTGCGCCTTTCCGCTTGTCGGCCGAGCGAAACGCGAGGGTCACGCTCGCGGCCTCTGAGAGCCTCAGTCTCACCGTGCCGCCCGAGCTTGCGCTGACGCGCTTGGCCCTGAGCTTGGAGATCAACGGAACCTGGGTGTCGGCGAGCGGCGGATCTGCTCCAGGCGGACCAACCGGTGGGGGTTCGCCGGGGGGCGGATCGCCGGCCGGTGGGTCGTCTGGCGGTAAGTCGACCGGGGGCACCGGCAGCTGGAACTCGAAAGCGCCCATGTCGCGGCGCGCGCTGCCGTCGACGTCGCCGTCGACCGGCCGCGGGGCTCCGTCGAAGTCCTCGATCGGGAGCGTCACGGTCGCGGGATCGCCCTTGTCGATGGCCGGGGAGCCCGCCGGGAGGTGGTAGTCGCCCGGCGCGACGAATTGAGGTGGGCCGACCTGAGGGTCGAGGGCGTCAAGCGTGTTCGGGTTCGAGAGCGTGCAGTCGCCGATCACGTTGGCGCTATGGGAGAAGTACGAGTAGCGCGCTGTGAGGTTCACGTTGCCGACGTTCGCCGCCGTCGGCGCCTCGCACCAGAGCGGATTGTCATAGCCGGCGATGATCGTGTCTGTGACGACGAGGTTGACCGGGCCGTTGCCGACCGTGTTCTGGACGATCGCCTTCACCGCGGGATCGTTTTGGTCGTCGGGAGGCCCGACGATCGTCGTGTGCCTGACGGTCGCGATCACGGTGCCGGCGTCGTTCGATTCGGCGATCACGGGATATGCGGTGTCGGCTTCGATGACGCTGTTGTCGACCACCGCGAAGCCCCCGTTGGTAATCCGCACGCCGTAGGCAAGAGGGTCGACTATCCGGGTGCGCTTGACGCGCGTTGCGACGTTTCCGTCCTGCGCGACGACTGCCCAGGAGGCGTCCTCGATCGACGTCCGCTCGATCAGCAGCTCGCCGCTCTCGGTCCCGTTCGTCGCGAAGGCCGTATCGATCGAGCCGCCCATCGCCCCGTAGACCCGGCCGTCGCGGAAGGTGCTGCCGCCGATCATCGAGTTGGCCGCGTCCGAGCGCACGTTGCGACTCTCGATGTCGACGTTTTCGAACAGGTCCTTCTCGGCCTGTAGGGCACTGCCCTGGTTGTCGGGCATGCTCGCCGGTACCCGGATCGTCAGGTCGCGCATCGTCACCTTGCGCGCCCCGTTGAGGTTGATCACGAACTGGTTGCCGCTCTGGCTCGATGTGATCACCGTCGCCGCCGGTCCGGCGCCGACGATCTCGAGGTCGTCGTTGTCGCCGGAGTCGAGCTCGTAGGTGTCGACGTCCGTCACCGTGCCGGCCGCGATCTTGATCTGGTCGGGCACGGTGTCGTCGCCGTTGGCAAGCATCGCCGTCTGCAGGCTCGCCTGCTGCACATTGGACCCATTGTCCGGGCATGCTGCGTGGAAGCTCGGCACGCAGAAGGTGGTCGCCGAAGCCGGAGCGACAACGATCAGCGTCGCCACACCGCTGGCCAGTAAGGATCCGCTTCTCAGTCTCATCCGTGCTCCCGCGCGGCGAGTATCCTCTTTTGAGTGTGAATCGCAACCTCAAGGAAGGTTCAACCGTCAAAACCTCTGCCATTGACGATATTGACCGAGAAATCCTCGGTCAGCTTGTGGGAAACGCCCGCCTCAGTTACAGCGAACTGGGCAAGCGGGTCTCGCTGAGCGCCAACGCCACCGCTGAGCGCGTCCGCCGGCTCAGAGACCGCGGAATTATCGCCGGCTTCCGCGCGGTGATCGACCCCGCGGCAGCCGGCCGGCGCCTGGTGGCTCTAATCGACGTTCGCCTCGCCGGTCCTTCGGAATCCGAGCGCTTCGAGCACCTGGTCGGGTCGCTCGACGAGGTCACCGACGCCGCCCACGTCACCGGGCGCTTCGACTATCAGATCCGGGTTGCGTGCCTGGACCCAGTCGACCTCGACGCGCTGATCAAGCGGCTAAAAGCGGACGGTGGTGCGATTGAGACCGATACGCGCATCGCGCTCAGGACAGTGGTTCGCCGTGCGGAACCATTGCCGGCGAGCGAACCCGCCCCTCCTCAATAGCGCGGGTCGCGAGGGTCGCGCGGGTCACGCTCCACGACCACGGAGTCGCGGCGGCGTGCGCCGAAGGCGTAGATCAAGCCGATGACGAAGGCAACCGCGCCGACGATCATCAGGATCAGCCCAATGGTTTCCAGATCGACATCTTTGATCTCGTCGTTGACGGCGTAGCGCAGAATTGCGCCGACGGCGAGCAGGACGAGACCGGTTCCCATAGTCATGGCGAGGTACCTACCCAGCTTGGGTCGGTCGAACCGCCGCTAGGCAGAACATTGATCAGGGCTCGCGCGAGATGGCGGCGGCGGGATCTCGAACCACACGCCGTGGTGCGATTCGTCAACTCCCCAGGTGGAGGCAAGGGTGTCGACGATCAAAAGGCCGAGACCTTCGTCGACGTAGTCGGTGTCCAGGCGGGGCTTGATGTCCTGTCCGGACCCCCTGTCTCGCACCTTCCCATGGACGACCCCAGTCTCGTAGACCGTCAGCGAGACCTTGATGTCATCGCCCGCACCGTGGATGGTGGCGTTGGCCACAAGCTCCGAAACGACCACCCGAAGGTCGGACAGATGCTCGTTGCCCAGGCGATGGCGGAGGGGCAGGAGCGCCCCGCGCGCGAGGCCGGCAGCGTCCGGGTTGCGGTCAAGTGTCAGGCTGAGACCGATCGGTTCCACACCCAGTACCTACCCGGGCAGGCGCTTCGGACACCCTCCGATCCGCTGAGCGCTCAGCCGCCGACGAGCGTCGTGAGCCAGGCGGCGTTGAGCCCGGGCACCGCATCGTCAGGAATCCCGCGGACCGAGCGCTCGACACCGATCCCACCCGCGACGGCGGGCACGGCGACGAGAAGTGGGTCACGCCGGATCGCGGCAAGTTGCGACGGTCCCAGGGCGGCCACATGCGTGCGGCCGTCGCGTAGGTCGGCAAGGCGCGCGCCCGGGTCCGGGTCCGAGGTGAACTCGAGCTGATCGATCCCAGGACCGAGGCCGCGGGATCCGCCCCACCAGTCAGTATTTCGCGCGAGCAGCATGCGGTCGCCGCTGCGCTCGCGAAGCTCGAACGGGCCGGTCCCGCTGTCGGGCGCACGGCTTGGCACGACCTCACCACCGCGAGCGGCGTCGATGGCACGCGGCGAGACGATCCCAAGCCGCGGGGACGCGAGCCTGCGATCGAAGTCGGCGTCGGGCGCGGGCAGGATGAATCGAATCATCTCGGGACTGGGCGCATCGACGAGAAACTCGCCGAGTACAGCCTGCCCCTGTGCCGTCGTCTGCCAGCGAGCCGTGTTCGCGAGCACGGCCGATGCATCGAAGGACGCACCATCGGCGAACCGCACACCGGTACGCAGCCGCAGGCGCCAGATCGCGCTGCTCTGCGAGGGTCGAATCGATAGCGCGAGGCCGCGGCTCGACCTGGCCGCCCCGAACGGCGCGTTCAGGGTTTCCGCCAGAGGCTCGTGGAGCTGCCGCGAGAGCAGGCGGTCGGCGCTCGAGCGTGCGTAGAGCGGGTCAAGGGTGGATGCGCGCTCAGATAGCGCCCAGCGCAGGACGCCTGATCCGGTCGGCGCGGTGGCTGCGGCGCCGCTGAGATCCGTGCCGTCGGCGTCGCCGCTGCACCCCGAAACGATCGCGGCCGCGAACAGCGCGGCGGCGATAGCGAGCTTCCGGCGCAACCCGTGGGTCAGATCTTGAGCAGGACGAGCGTGTTGAGGACGAACAGGATCGAGAAGAAGATCGTCCAGCGGTCGAGGTTGCGCTCCACCAGCGAACCACCTACCGATCCGCCGGTTGCACCGATCCCGAAGGCTCCCGAGAGCCCGGCATCCTTGCCCGAGTGCAGCAGCACCAGGAAGATCAGCACGATCGAGATCGTGACCTGGACGATGTTGAGAACGCTTTCCACGGCGGCTCAGTCTAGAGAGTCGATCGCCTTCAATACGGCGATCGCGTCGCGGCGAAGCTCGGCGTCCACGCGCGCCCAATCGGCGTGCGAGAGCTTGCGCTGCTCGCGGTCAAGCTCGGCGTCGCGGATCTGCCGGTAGAGGCTCTCCTTGCGCGCTTCGAGATCGGCGCGATCGGCGGACTCGCCCGCGGCGCCGTCGGCCTCGGCGGTGGTCCGCCGGTAAATCGGTGCCAACACGAAGATCGTCAGGAAGACGACGAGCACGAGCGCGAGGACGATCGCCATCAGCTCAGACGCATCCTCGGGGCGCTAGGCGCGCCCGAGATCGCGGGCGAGGCGCGCCGCGTAGACGTCGGAGACCCGGCGCCTGCGGGCATCGGGGGCAGGCCAGATCGCGATCAGGGCCCCCAGCACGCCGATGGCGCCGCCAACCCAGATCCAGGTGACGAACGGGTTGACGTTTACGCGGAAGTCGACGGGCGCGCCGTCTTCGATGAACTGATCGGCGAGGTTGTTGATCGCGAGGCCCTGAAGCTGAGACCGCAAGAACGGAGCATCCCCGGCGGCTGCCTCGATGCGCCGATCGGCCTCGTTGATGAACTCGTCGTAGCGAACGAGGTCCGGTCGCATCGCCGACCAGATGTCCCCCGCGAACCTGGTCTTGCGGCCAACCTCGCTGGTCGCTTCGCCCTCGAAGAAGCCGCGAATGGTTCCCTGCGCCGAGCTCGACGAGTAGTAATTGCGCGAGGGCGACAACAGCGCCACCTGCTCGCCATCGCGCCTGACCTCGATCAACGCCCCGAATATGAGCGCCTGCTCCTCGGAGTTGACCGAGCTGGTGGGATTGACGTAGGTGACCGTGTACTCGCCGACGGTTCCAGACTCTCCCGGCTCAAGGCGCATGTCGGAGCTGTCTTGGAAGCTCGACGACGCGGCAACGGCGATGAAGAGGATCGCGATCCCGGCGTGGACGATGTAGCCGCCGTAGCGGCGACGGTTTCGCGCCGTAACCCGTGCGAGGGCAGCCGGCCACGAGCCGCCGCTGAGCGAGCGCTGCGCGGCCGCACCGCGCCAGAACTCTGAGACCAGCGCAGCAAGTGCGAAAAAGGCAAAGGCAAAGAGCACCAGCGCGAGCGGGTGCTCGAACGCGTCGGTGAGAATGGCGACCACGACGGTGGTCACCGCCGCCACGCCGACGGGCACCCGTACCAGGCGCCAGATCGATCCGGCGCTGACCTTGCGCCAGGCGAGCAGCGGCCCGATGCCGGTGAAGAGAACCAAGACGATTGCCAGGGGCGTCGTGTACTGATCGAACCAGGGCGGTCCAAGAGACGACTTGCTCCCGGTGAACGCCTCGGAGATCAGCGGAAAGAACGTTCCCCAGAAGATCACGACAACGAGGCCCAACAGCAGCAGGTTGTTGATCAAGAAAATCGACTCGCGCGAGGCCAGCGACTCGATCCGCCGCTCCGACTTGAGGTCGGGCATGCGCGAGACGATCAACGCCGCCGAGCCACCGATGACGAGCGCGATCAGACCGAGCAGCGGCGTGCCAACGGTGGATGCGCCAAACGCGTGAATCGACTCGAGAATGCCCGAGCGCACGAGGAAGGTGCCGAGCAGGGCGAGACTGAACGTCGCGACGATCAGCGAGACGTTCCAGACCTTCAGCATGCCGCGCTTTTCCTGGACCATCACCGAGTGCAGGAAAGCGGTGCCGGCAAGCCATGGCATCAGCGAGGCGTTCTCGACCGGATCCCATCCCCAGTACCCGCCCCAGCCGAGCTCGGAGTAGCTCCAGCGGGCGCCGAGCAGGATCCCGACCGAGAGAAACACCCACGCCACCAGCGCGAAACGCCGCGTCTGGCGGATCCAGCTGGCGTCGAGGCGGCGCGTGATCAGTGCCCCGATCGCAAACGCGAACGGGATCGACCAGAGCACGTAGCCCGAGTAGAGCATCGGGGGGTGAATGGCCATCGCCGGGTGACGCAGCAATGGATTGAGGCCGGCGCCCTCGGCCGGTACCGGGCTCAGGCGCTCGAACGGGTTGGCGCCGGCAAGCATGAGGACGGTGAAGAAGAGGCCGAGGCCGGCGAGCACCGCCGTCGCGTAGGGGACGACCTCGCGATGGCGATTGCGGGTCATCCACAGCACTGCGCTTGACGCGATCGAGAGCACCCAGGCCCACAGCAGCAGCGAGCCGCCCTGGCTTCCCCAGAGCGCGGTCATCTTGTAGATCAGCGGGGTGGTCGTCGAGGAGTGATCGGCAACCAGCGCAACCGAGAAGTCCGAGCGCAAGAACGCCGCCTCGAGGATCACCACCGAGACGCTCAGCAGCGCGCAGAGCGCATAGACGGCACGCCGTGAGGACTCGACCAAGCGGCGATCGTCGCGACTGGCGCCGACGAGCGCGGCGATCGCCGCGTAAGCGCAGGCGAAGGGCGCGGCTATGAGGCATGCCGCGCCGAGCTCTACCACGGGTCCGGGCCCGCCAGGGAGTTCACCCCGGGATTATCGCAACGTGTCGTCCGCGGCTAGGGTGCACAGCATGAGCAGAGTCAGAAGCTTCATCGTGCTGGCCGCTTTCGTCTCCACCCTGGCGGTCGTCGCCGGTTGCGGAAACGGCGAAGCAAACGACTACGTCGACGAGGTCAACGCCATCCAGACCGACCTCCAGACCGAGGCTGGGGAGATCGCCGCCGCTGGCACGAACCCGAACCAGATCGCCGAGGTCGCCTCGCAGATGCAGGACCTCTTCGCTGACGCAGCCGAGGATCTGGAGGCAGTGGATCCGCCCGAGGATGTCGCCGACGTCCACGCTCAGCTCGTCGATGCGGTGGGAGGGCTCGGGGAACAGCTCGGTGCGGCCGGAGAGGCGATCCAGAACGCGAACTCGCCGCAGGAGATCCAGGCGGCTGCCGGCGAGCTGCAGGCCGCGGCATCCGGCGCTTCGACCGAGCTCGACTCTCTGATCAACCAGATCAACACGACGCTCCAGGACTAGCGTCACACTGAAGCGGTGGACACCGGGTTCACCGATCAGGACGCCCAGTCGGACTTCGCGAAGGCGCGCCGGCGCAACAGGCTCGCCGACCTGGCGAAGGGCCTGCGGCGTGAGCCCGACGACATCAACCTCATCCTGCCGTTTGACGAGGTGGTCGAGGCGCTCGGCAAGCGCGGACAGCGGCGGCTCGGCATGCAGACGATCGAACTCGACTCGATCGTCGGGACCGTAGACCGCACCCGCGAGTTCGACCGTAGTTTCCGCCCGACCTCCAGGCGTCTGCGCCGGCGCTGGGAGGGCATCGCGAAGGCGATGCGCCGCGGCGAGGCGATGCCGCCGATCGATGTCTTCCGCGTGGGCGACCTGCATTTCGTCGAGGACGGCCACCACCGCGTCTCGGTCGCTCGGCAGCTCGACCTCGAGGTCATCGATGCGAACGTCACGGAGATCGTCACCGAGGTTGGCGCCGGGCGCGAAACCCGGATCGGCGATCTGGCGCTGAAGAGTCACGAGCGGCTCTTCTTCGAGCGCGTGCCGCTGGCCGCTGAGGCCCGCGCGGCGATCTCGCTCTCCGACGAATGGCGCTACGCGGGGCTCGCGGAGGGCGTCGAGGCCTGGGGCTTTCGCGCGATGCAGGCCAGCGGCGAGTTCATGGACCGAGCCGAGGTGGCTCGGGCTTGGTTCGACCACGAGTACGCGCCGGTCGTCGAGGTGCTCCGCGAGGCGGGATTGACCGGGCGCGGCACCGAGACCGAGGCCTACGTGCGGGTCGTCAGCCTGCGCTACCTGCTCCTGCGCACCCACGCGTGGGACGAGAAGGTCTTCGCCCGGTTGCGCGAGGAGATCGCGAAGCCGCCGTCAAGCGACGACACCCTGGTCCACCGCCTGCTCGACGAGATGTCCTAGGTCGAGCTGCTGGTCAGGCTGCGGCCGGTGTCGGCGTCGAAGAGGTGCAGCTTCGAGGTATCGACCCAGAGTTCGGCCTCATCGCCGCGCTTGATCTCGCTGGCGGCCTCGAGGCGCGCGACGATCTCGCCGCCACCGCCGCCCGACGGCGTCTCGGCGAGACCGGCGTCCTGGGCGAGTTCGGCGAGGTCCTTGGACTGGACCCCTTCGCCTCCGACTCCGAAGTGGGCGAAGTTCTCGGCGCCCATTGATTCGACGAGGTCGATCTTCGTCTTGAAGACGAGCCCGTGATCACGTTCGTCGCCGACGAGCGCCGCATCCTCGAAGCTCTCGGGCCGGATCCCGGCCACGAGGTCCTTGCCCGACGCGTCGTCCACCCCATCCGGAAGCGGTACGTCGCCGATCGGCAGCTTCACGGTCTGCCCCTCGATGGTCGCGGGCAGGAAGTTCATGGCCGGGGAGCCGATGAATCCGGCGACGAAGATGTTCGCCGGGTTGTCGTAGAGATCGCCGGGAGCACCGACCTGCTGAAGGACGCCGGCCCGCATCACCGCGACGCGGTCGCCGAGCGTCATCGCCTCGGTCTGGTCATGCGTGACGTAGACGGTGGTGGTGCCGAGATCGGACTGAAGCTTGGCCACCGAGGTCCGCATCTGAACGCGCAGCTTTGCGTCCAGGTTGGACAGGGGCTCGTCCATCAGGAAGGCACTCGGGTCGCGAACGATCGCCCGTCCCATCGCCACCCGCTGGCGCTGACCGCCTGAGAGGTTGGCCGGCTTGCGGTCCAGGTGGTCAACCAGATCGAGCGTCTTCGCGGCCTCCTCCACCTTGCTCGTGACCTCGGCGTCATCGACGCCGGCGAGCTTCAGTGGGAACGCCATGTTCTCGCGCACGGTCATGTGCGGGTAGAGCGCATAGCTCTGAAAGACCATCGCGATATCGCGATCGCGCGGCGCCAGGTCGTTTACGACCTTGCCCCCGATGCGCAGCTCGCCGTCGCTGATGTCCTCGAGCCCGGCGATCATCCGCAGCGCGGTCGACTTCCCGCAGCCAGAGGGCCCGACGAGAATCATGAACTCGCCGTCCTGGATCTCCAGATCCATGTCCTTGACCGCCTCATAGCCGTCGGAGAACCGCTTCGAGACTCCGTCTAAAACGATCTCTGCCATCAGCTCATAGCTCCTTTGTTAGCCCTTGACTGCGCCCGCGGTCAGTCCGGCGACGATGCGGCGCTGGAAGAAGAGGACGAAGATGATGATCGGCACCGTGACGATCACCGCGGCGGCCGCGATGTTGCCGGTCGGGGCCGTAAACGTCGAGTCGCCGGTGAAGAACGCGAGCGCCGCGGGAACGGTGCGGGCGGCGTCCGACGAGGTCAGCGTGATCGCGAACAAGAAGTCGTTCCACGCGAAGATGAACACGAGGATCGCCGCGGTGAAGACGCCCGGGGCGGCAAGCGGGACGATCACCTTGCGGAAGGCCTGAAACGGTGTCGCCCCGTCTACCTGGGCCGCCTGCTCGAGATCCCACGGGATCTCCCTGAAGAACGCCACGAGCGTGTAGATCGCAAGCGGCAACGAGAACGTCAGGTAGGGGATGATCAGCCCGAGGTAGGTGTCGTAGAGGCCGAGCGCGCGCCACATGTCGAAGAGCGGACCGACGGTCGAGATCGCCGGGAACATCGCGATCGCCAGCGCTCCCGCCAGGATCAGCGATTTGCCGGGGAAGTCCAGCCGCGCGATCGCGTAGGCGGCAAACGCGGCAAGCACGATCGCTACCACGGTGGTGATCGAGGCGATCACGAGCGAGTTGATCAGGGGCTTGATGAACGGGCTGGCGTCGATCCCGCCGTCGAACAGGCTCTTGTAATTGTCGAAGGTGATGTCCTTCGGGATGAAGCTGCCGTCCGCCAGCGTCTCGGGCGTCTTCAGCGAGACCGAGATGATCCACAGGACCGGGATCAGGGCAAACAGGAGCACCACCAGGATGCCGATGCTCCAGAGGACGTATTCGCGGCTGCCGCGTTCCATTACTCGCCCGGCCTCCCCTCGGCCATCCGCACGCCGAGGACCCGAACGAAGAGGAACGCGATGACCAGCACGCAGATGAAGATCAGCACCGAGACCGCCGACCCGAGGCCCAAGTTGAGCCGGCCGATCAGCTGGTTGTAGCCCAGGATCGAGACCGACTCGGTGTCCTGAGCGCCCCGGGTCATGATGAAGATCGTGTCGAAGACACGGAACGCGTCGAGCGTGCGGAAGAGCAACGCGACCAGGATCGCGGGCTTGATCAACGGCAAGGTGATGCGACGGAAGCGCTGCCACGCGTTCGCGCCGTCGATCTTGGCCGCCTCGTAGAGCCCGGAGTCGATCGTCGTCAGCCCCGCGAGCAGCAGCAGGGCCATGAACGGGGTGGTCTTCCAGACCTCGGCCATGATGATCACGGCGAAGGCGCTGAAGCGATCGCCGAACCAGGCCATGTCGTCGGCGATGAGAGGCAGGTTGTTGACGAACCCCGTGTCGGGCGCGAACGCGAACTGCCACGAGAAGGCCGCGACGACGGTGACGATCCCGTACGGGATCAGGACCGCGGTGCGGACGATGCCGCGCCCGAAGATCGCGCGGTGCATGACCATCGCGATCGCCATGCCGAGGACGAGCTCGAGCGAGACCGAGATCACGGTGATGAACAGGGTGTTGAAGAGGTCCTGCCACCAAAGGCTCGAGGTCAGCACCGTCTCGTAGTTGGCGAGCCCCGCGAAGCCGCCCTCCTCGGGGAAGCGCAGGTCCAGGTGCTGGAGCGAGAGAACGATCGCGTAGCCGATCGGATAGGCGGTCACCAGCAACATCGCGATCACCGCCGGCGCGCAGAGCATCCAGCCGAGGCGGCGCTCGGATCGCGTTCGCTCGCTCAGCATCAGAGCAGGCCCTCCCGCTTAATCGCGAGCTCGACGTTCTCGCGAAGCTCGTCGTAGATCGCCTGTGTGTCCTCGGGATCGATGTTCTGCGGCGGATGCAGCGTGCGCTGGATCGCAAGCGAGAGGTCCGTGTAGGCCGGTGTCAGCGGCCGCGGCCCACCGTCTTCGATCGACTCCTCGATCTCATCCGCAAAGCCGGGGAAGGCGTCCTGGACGACCTTCGACGAGTAGAGGCTCTGGTTCGAGGGCGGGAGGCCGTCGAGCTCGGTCGCGGTGAGCTGACTCTTTGCGTTTGACAGGCAGGCGGCGGCCTCGAACGCCTCATCGGGATGCTCTGAGTAGGAGCTGACGCCGAGGTTGAAGCCGCCCAGCGGTGGCTTCGACGGCGTTCCCTCGACCGCCTCGGGGAACTTCGCCGCCCCCATCTCCTTGGCGATGTCCGGCGCGTTTTCCTTCGCGCTGCCGAGGGCGAAGGTGTAATTGATCATGAAGGCCGAATCGCCCGCCTCGAACCCAAGCCGGGCGCTGTCCTCATCGGAAGTGTCGATGTTCGGAGCCGCCGCCGATGAGTTCGCAAGGCGGCCGATCAGCGCGAGCGCCTTTTTGGTCGGCTCCTCGGCGAGCTCGACGCTCGTCGGACCGGAGATGATCTCGGTACCGGCCGACTCCACCATTGCGTTCACCCAAACGGTGAAGCCCTCATAGCGGTCGGCCTGCACCTGTATGTCCTTTTTGAGCTTCTCCGCCTGGTCGATCATCTGGGCCCACGTGGTGGGCGGCTTGGAGACCAGGTCCTTTCGGTACCAGAGCAGCTCGGTGTTTGAGTTGAACGGGGCGCCGTAGAGATCTCCCTCAAACGAGGCGGTATCGATGACGCTGTCGAAGACGTCCTGGCTCACCTGGCCCCTCAGGGGCTCCTCCCACTTGCGAACCCAACCCGCGTTCGCGAACTCCGCGGTCCAGATGACATCCATGCCGATGATGTCGATCGACGAGTCCTCGGCGCCGAGCCTGCGGACCAGCTGCTCGCGCTGCTGACTGGCGTCGGTGGGCAGCAGTTCGACGTTGACGTTGTACTTGCCGTTCGACTCCTCGGTGCAGCGCTTGGCCACCTCCTGGATCGAACCGCCGGGCTGAGTGGCGACGAACCAGTTGAGGTCCACGCCCTTGCCGGAGCTGTCGTCGCTCCCGCAGGCGGTGATGAGAGCGGCGAGCCCAGCTGTGAACAGCAAGACGACAAGCCTCCTCGTGCCGCGTGCTGGCGCCAAACGTCACCCTCTCTCTCCCAACCGCCGAGGTTCGACGGTCGCAACGCTCCAGTTGCCCTTCGAAGGAGCGGGTAAACCTGCGCTACTGGATGATCACGTGCTCAGGGTCCTCGGCCGCCTCTTCGGCGAACTTCGAAGGACACTTGGTGATCAGGCTGTCGTGGTCGGCCACGAACGTGCCGTTGTCGACCGTGCCTGAGACGATCACCTCACGGTTGTCGCGAAACGGGTCCGGGATGGTGCCGGTGTAGACCACCGGGAGCGTGGCGCTGGGGTCCTCGCGGTCGGCGATCTCAAAATGAAGCTCGCTGCCCTTGTGTTCGACCGAGCCCGGTGCGACCTTGCCGGTCAGTTCGTAGTTGCCGCCGCTGACGCCAACGAGATCCGACGGCTCGCGGGTCTCGTTCGAGGCGCTGAACGATGTGTAGACCAGCCCGGCGGCCAGCAGGACCGCCGCGCTCAGCGCGACGACCAGCCTGATCTTTCGCTTTCGTGACGGATCCATCGCTCGCCGCCAATTATGGCGAACGCCATTCGCTAGCTTGAAAGGCAATGGCCGACAAACCAGTCCTTCTGATCACCGGAGCCTCCAGCGGCATTGGCGCATCCACCGCCCGCGCTGCAGCCGAGAGCGGCTGGCGCCTCGTGCTCGCCGCCCGCCGCGAGGATGAGCTCGCAAAGCTCGCCGAGGAGCTTGGCGGGGATGACACCGCGATCGCCGTGCGCTGCGATGTCACCGACTGGGAGGACAACGAGCGCCTCGCGTCAACCGCGATCGACACGTTCGGCGGCTTCGACGCTGTGTTTGCGAACGCAGGCTTTGGCGCCAAGCGCGGCTTTCTCGAGGAATCACCAGAGCAATGGCGCGAGATGGTCCTGACCAATGTCCTCGGCGTCGGCTACACGATCCGCGCCACCCTTCCTCACCTGCTCGACCGCGATCGCGGCCACTTCGTGATCACCAGCTCGGTCGCCGGACGCCGTGTTCTCCCAGGCTCGATGTACTCGGCGACGAAGTGGGCGGTCACCGCCATCGGTGAGGCGCTGCGTGCCGAACTGCGCCAGATGCGCGAGAACAACACCATCCGCACGACGCTGATCGAGCCGGGCATGGTTGACACACCGTTCTTCGACGACCGCCCCGAGGGGGCCCTCGAGGACGCCGACATTGCGCGCGCTGTGCTCTACGCGCTGAGTCAGCCCGAGCACGTCGACGTCAACGAGATTCTCATACGGCCGTCCAGCCAGCCGACCTAACCGGCGGGCCATCGGTCGATCGGCCGATGGGGGGCTGTGCCCCATACGAACGAGGAGAGATTTCGCCTGCTGGCGGGAAGCGCGCCGGCTGGAATCTTCGAGCTCGGGGCAAACGGGGAGTTCCTCTACGGCAACGCCCGATTTCGCGAGCTCGTGGGCATCGGCGACGGCCCATTCGACAGCGAGACTTGGCTGGAGGCGACCCACCCCGACGACCGCGAGGGCCTGGTCGACGAATGGGCTGCCTGCGCGGCTGAGAATCGCGAGTTCGAGCACGAGTACCGGCTCGTTGACGACGACGGAGAGACCACCAGCTGGGTCCTCTCTCGTGCGGTTCGCGCCGATGGCGACAATGGCGAGTCACCGACCTTCGTTGGGATCCTCACGGACATCACCGCCCGTAAACAGGCCGAGGGACAGCTCGCACTTGGCTTCGAGGTGATGCGCGACATGGCGGAGGGGGTTTGCGTGATCCGCGCGGCCGACGCCAGCATTGTCTTCGCCAACCCCACCTTCGAGGAGATGATGGGCTACGAAAGCGGCGAGCTTCACGGTGAGTCGCTGCTCATGCTTCAGCCGCCCCGCACGAGCCCTGACGACTGGGCGGACGGCTCGGTCGCCGAGCGGCTCGTGCGCGAGGGAAAGGCCACCTACGACGCCCGCAAACGCCGCAAGGACGGGTCGGTGATCTGGTGTCGCACCACCGTCTCGACCTTCGACCACACCGAGCACGGCACCGTCTGGGTTTCCGTCCAACGTGACGTCACCGAGGAACACGAGACCCACAAGGCGCTGCGCGCAGCCGAGGAGCGCTTCCGTCGCGCCTTCGAGGATTCAGCCTCCGGAATGGCGCTAATCGAAGGGCGCGGCGAGCAGACCGGCCGCTTCCGCGAGGTCAACCGCGCGCTCGTGCAGATGAGCGGCTACGCGCCCGAGGAGCTGCTCGAGATGAGCTACTGGGACCTCGTCCATCCCGACGAAGTCGAGACGATGCGCCGCGGCGTCCTCGAGCTCGTCAAGGGCAACCACGACACCTTCCAGGCCGAACTTCGAATGATCGGCTCCGGCGATGTCCAGCGCTGGATCGCCTTCAACGTCTCCCTGCTGCGCGACCCCGATGGCGAGCTGCTCAGCGCGGTGGTCCAGGCTCAGGACGTGACCGAGCGCAAACGCTTCGAGACCGAGCTTCAGTATCTCGCCGACCACGATCCGCTGACCGGTATCTACAACCGCCGTCGCTTCGCGGCCGAGCTCGAGCGCGAGCTTGCCGCAGCCGAGCGCTACGAAACCGGTGGCGCGCTGCTCATCCTCGACCTTGACGCGTTCAAACTCGTCAACGACTCACGCGGACACAGCGCCGGCGACGAGCTGCTCGTGGCCGTCGCACGCGCGATCCAGGGTCGCCTGCGCACCTCCGACATCGTCGGCCGCCTCGGTGGGGACGAATTCGGGATCGTCCTCCCCCACGCTGGGCGCGACGAGGCGATCGATACGGCCGAGAGCCTGCGTGCCGTCGTTGGAGCTGCGGTTGACGCGCATAGCGCAGGCATCAAGGTGACAACCAGCGTCGGCGTCGCCACGTTCGGCACCGGCGACGGCCAAGCGCGAGGCGTTGAGCGTCTCGTCAGCGATGCCGACGCGGCGATGTATGAGGCCAAGCAGGCGGGCCGCGACCGCGTGCGGATCTTCACTGAGGGCGAGTCGCGCGCGGCCCTGCGGGCCGTCTAGCTGCTCAGCAGCTCGTCGATCCGACCGCGCAGCTCGGAATCGTCTGGCGCGGTCGACGCGTCGTAGCGATCGACGACCTCGCCGGAGCGATCCAGCAGGTACTTGTTGAAGTTCCAGCTCGGCGGGCCTGCCGCCGCCGCGAGGCGCTCGAACAGCGGGTTCACCGGCGCCTCGACCACGTTGGACTTCGCGAACATCGGAAAGCTGACGCCAAAGTTCGATTCGCAGAAGTCGGCGATGCCCTCATCGTCGCGGGGCTCCTGTCCGGCGACGTCATCGGCCGGAAAGCCGAGAACCATGAGCCCGTCCGAGCGCCGCTCGCGGTAGAGATCCTCGAGTTCGCCGAACTGCGGCGTGAACCCACACTCGGAGGCCGTGTTGACGATGAGCACGACCTTGCCGCGGTACTCGCCGAGCTTCTGCTCCTCACCATTGATGAGGGGCTGGGTGCCGCTTAGGACGGGGCCGCTTGCGGCCGTCGCGCCAGCCCCGATCGGCTGATCGCCGGCTCCGCACGCGGACACGCCAATGGCCAGGACGGCAAGTGCTGATGCTCCGATCAATCGCGCCATCTACGTCATCCCTACGGGCGCCAACAGCGACCGGTTCACCGTGCGCTACTTCGGCGCCAGCGAGAGAGCGAAGCCCGCCGCGGCGTCGACCCAGCCGGCGAGCTGCTCATCCGTCTCGATTCCCGCGGGCTCGACGTAGATCGTTCCCTTCGTCGGCGTGCCGGTGAAGTCCATGGGACGCGTATGCGGCTCAGCGAGCGCCGCGTCTCCCTGGTCCTTGCCTACCCGTGCCATCAGCTCGTCGCCGAGCACACCGCAGGCCATGTTGCCGTTGAGCATGAACGCGATACCGCCGAACATCTTGCGCTCGGTCAACTCGCCGCGATCGGCGAGCAGGGTGCGAATCCGGTCGGCGAGCTCCTCGCTGTAGGCCATCGCCCAGCTACGGCGCCTCGCGTCGGAACACGGCACGGACACGCGGCTCGCTCGAGACCTTCGGCGACTGCGCGCCCTGGTCGCCGACGAGTGTTCCCGAGGCCGCCAAGAACGCCGTGGTCTGCGTCTCGTCGAGACCGTCGGCATACGGGTGATCACAGACGTTTTCCGGCAGGCGCGAGACCTTTGCAGCGCCCTTCTTCTTCTTCTTGGTGTGGGCGACGGCGTCGACGAAGGCGGCGAAGGTCACCGAGTCAACCGCCGTGCCGATGTGGCTGGTCTCACGCCCGGGGCAAACGTCCTGGATGAGGATGTTGCGCGCGCCGTCTAGCGACGAGGTCGGGCGCTTGCCTCCCTGTGGCTGGACCGTCTCGTCGGTAAGCGAGCGGACAGTCGTGTAGGAGACGTCGCCCGGCGTCTCGTCGGACTGAGCGTTGATCGCATCAAGAAGGTCGGAGTGGCGCTTTTGCTGCCAGGCCGCCGGCGTGCATGGCGCCGATGCGGAACAGTTGCCGAGATTCGTTCCGTGCTGGGTGCCGGCCGCAGCGACGACGTCGCTGACCTTCCGGCGGAGGTCCGGCCAGTAGGTGAGCGCGAAGCGCGGCAGCAGGCCACCCTGGCTGATGCCAATCACCGCGACCTTGCGGCCAGCCATCTTGAACTCGCGCCGCAGGCCGTAGACGAGGTACTCCACCGACACCTGGATGTCGGCGGTCGTGAAGTCCGGGAAGTTCATGTAACAGACGGGATGGCCGTAGTACTCGAATGCCGACTGGCCGATCAGATAGCCCTGGTCGCCGGACGCGCCGGTGCCGGTGACAAACATCACCGGCGTCTCGCTCGCGTTCGTCGGGTCGACCGGGCAGTGAAATGCCGCCTTGAGATCGGCCTTCGGCACAGTCAGCTTCGGCCCGCCGGCGTTCGCCGCGCCGGGAGCCGCCAACGCCATGCCCGCAATCAACGCGAGCGTTCCGATCGTCCAGCTACCCAATCTCATCCAGATGCCTCTCGCGTTGAGCTCAATGCGATTCGTGGACCCCATCTTCACAGGTGCGAAGATCGGGCAATGGTCTTCTGGGTTTCGGCGCTCGCGCTTGTCGCCTTCATGGTCGCGGTCTGGGCGCTCAGCGTTGCGCTGCGCGACGCGTCGATCGTCGACATCGCTTGGGGCCTTTGCTTCGTGGTCGTCGCCTGGATCGCCATTGCGGCGGGCGATGGCGATCCGGACCGGAGCCTGTTGCTCGCGCTGCTGGTGAGCGCGTGGGGCCTGCGCCTCGGCGGCTACATCCTCTGGCGCAAGCTGCGCGAGCCTGGCGAGGATCGCCGGTATACCGCGATGCGAGAGCGCTCCAATAGCTTCGCGCGCGACAGCCTCTATCGCGTCTTCTTGGTTCAGGCCGCGCTCGCTTGGATCGTCTCGCTTCCGCTGCAGGGCGCCGCCGGCGAGGCTGGCGGACTCGGGACAGCTCGACTGGATCGGTGTTGCCGTTTGGGCGCTCGGGCTCGCGTTCGAGACGACCGGCGATGCCCAGTTGGCGGCCTTCAAGGCCGACCCGGAGAACAAGGGCGCGATCATGGACCGCGGCCTCTGGCGCTACACCCGCCACCCCAACTACTTCGGTGACTTCTGCGTCTGGTGGGGCCTGTGGCTGATCGCGCTCTCGGCGGGCGCCTGGTGGACCGTGATCGGGCCGCTGGTGATGAGCGTGCTCTTGATCCGTGTCTCCGGCAAGGGGCTGACCGAGAAGCTGATGCAAAAGCGTCCGGGCTTCGCCGAGTACGTGGAGCGGACCAGCGGCTTCTTTCCCCTGCCGCCAAGTCGATAGCGTCGCCGCGATGAAGCTCATCTACACCGCGATCACCTCACTCGACGGCTACGTCGCCGACGCCGACGGCAACTGGGACTGGTCTGCTCCCGACGAAGAGGTCCACGCGGTCGTCAACGATCTGGAGCGCGCGATCGGCACCTATCTGCTCGGGCGCCGCATGTACGAGGTGCTCGCCGTGTGGGAAACGATGGACACCGAGGGCGAGCCCCAGGCCATCGCCGACTACGCGGAGATCTGGCGCGATGCCGACAAGATCGTCTTCTCCACCACGCTGTCCGAAGCGTCGAGCGCACGCACGACGATCGAGCCCGAGTTCGACATCGACGCCGTCCGAACTATGAAGGACTCGGCCGACCGCGACATCGGCATCGGCGGGCCCACGCTCGCGGCCCAGGCGCTCGCCGCGGGCATCGTCGACGAATGCAACCTGTTCGTCTCGCCCGTGGTCGTCGGCGGCGGCAAGCGGGCGCTGCCGGACGGCCTGCAGTGGGACCTGGAGCTCGCCGGCACGCGGAGCTTCAACAACGGCGTCGTGCTGCTGCGCTACTCGAGTCGCGCCTAGGTATCGCCCCACTGCTCGCGCCCCACGAGCACGTGCGCGAGCTTGTCCGGATTCACAAGCGAGCGGACGGCGCGGATCTGGCCGTCGGCGATCTCGAGGCTCATGACGGCCGCCACCGTTCCCTCGACCGCCAACAGGGCTCCGGGCTGTCCGTTGACGGACACCCGGTCGAGGCTGAGCTCCCCCCACTTCGAGGCCGCCTTCATCCAGGCGCTCATCGTGCGCGCGACGCGGACGCGCCCGCTGATCGGCTGCGCGAGGGCCGGAACCTTGCCGCCACCATCGCCGTGAAGTTCGATGTCCTCCGCAAGCACACGCTCCAATCCGGCCACGTCGCCCTCACCGAACGCCGCGAAGAATCCGTCGGCAAGTCGTTCGCGCTGTTCGGCTGAGGTCTCAAACCGCGGGCGGCGCGCCTCGACCTCGCGCCGTGCGCGGCTCGCGAGCTGGCGAGCGTTGGCGGGGCTGGTACCGACGATCGTTGCGATCTCGTCGAAGCGATAGTCAAAAACGTCGTGCAGCAGGAAGGACGCGCGCTGCTCGGGGGTCAGGCTCTCGAGTACGACGAGGAACGCGAGCGAGAGCGAGTCGGCGGTCTCCGCCTCCCTCGCCGGATCGTCGCTCTCCGCGCCGCCAACGCCGACGAGCGGCTCCGGCAGCCACTCGCCGACGTAGACCTCGCGGCGCGCGCGGGCCGAGCGCAGCTCGTCGAGCGCCAGCCTCGACACCACGGTCGAAAGCCAGGCCTGAGGTGAGTCGATCTGCGGCCCGTCCGGGTCGGCGACCTCGCGGTGGTATCGCAGCATCGCCTCCTGAACGACATCCTCAGCCTCGGCGACGCTGCCGAGCATTCGGTAAGCGATCGCAAAGGCCCGCGGACGTAGCGCCTCGAGCTGGGCCGCCTCGTCCATCTCAGCCCAGCCCCTCGACGAACCCGCGCCGCCAGCTTGCGAACTCCGGGGTCCACCCCAGCTCACGCCTGGCCTTGGCGTTAGACGCTCCGCGCCCTTCGATCATCAGCGTCGTGATCGCCTCGCCGGCGAGCAGGCGGGCAAACCAGCGCGGGAAACGACGGGGCGGCTTTGCCCCGACAGCCTCCGCGAGGGCCGGAACCCACTCGGCCGCGGGCGCCGGCTCATCGTCGACCACGTTGTAGAGGCCCGGCGCGCCGCGCTCGATCGCTGCCACGGTCGCCGAAGCGGCGTCGGCGACGTGGATCATCGACGCGTATCCGCTGCCGTTGCCGATGATGGGAACCATCCGCTTCCTCACCGCGGCGATCTGCGCGCCTTCCTCGGGCTTCAGGCCGATCGACGTGCCGGGGCCGTAGAAGCCGCCGTAACGGAGCACGATCCCGCGCGTCCAATCCGCTGAGGTGACCTTGTCCTCGAGCCTCCTGATTGCGCCAAACATCTGCTCCATTCCGCGAGGCGGTTCTGGCGCGAACGGCGCGGTCTCGTCCTTGACCATGCTGCCCTCTCGCACGAGCGGCCAGCCGGCAAAGCTCTGCGCGACGAAAGCCTCGATCCCGACCGCACGACCGGCGGCGAGCAGGTTGTCGGTGCCCTCCGTGCGCAGACGATTGGTCATCGCAAAGGTGCGGTCGAAGTGGCGGACGTTGAAGTCGCGGGCGAGGTCGGTTGCCTGGTGGACGATCACCTGCGGCTCAGCCTCTGCCACCGCTTGCGCAATGGATTCGGGATCAAGCGCGTCGCCGATCACCGCCTTCGCGCCGAGGGCCTCGATCGCGTCGCGCTTGGATGCGGAGCGCGTCAACCCCACCACCTCATGTCCCTTACGAACGAGTTGCGGCACGAGCTGCACGCCGATCGCGCCGCCTGCGCCCACTACAAAGATCCTCATGGTCGTCTCCTTTTAGTCATTTAAAGGGCAGACGACACAACCCTCCCGAACGTGACAACCCGATTGGCTGTCACACCGCTCGCCGCGGCCGCGTCTCCCGTTTGGACGACAAAAAAGGAGACGCCATGTCCAAGGAAACGATTCTCGGGATCACAACCGCGCTCGCAGGCGCGGGGGTAATCCTGCTCGCCATGATGCCGCTGGCACTGCCGTTCATCGTCCTGACCATCGCCGCGACGCTTCCGCTGCTCGTTGCCGGACTCGCCATTGCTCCTATCGTGGGCGTGATCGTTGCGCCGGTTCTGCTACTTCGGCGCCTGCGGCGGCGGGCGGGGACGCCTACGAACGATCGACCACCCGGTGCTCGACATAACGCTCGCGCTCACGCATCCCGCGCGCCTCGTAGTTCGCCCGGGCGTGCTCGCCGTCAAGGCTGTTCGTCGACACCTGGACCACGGGCGCCAGCTCGAAGCCCCGACGAATCGCGGCGCTGAGCACGTGGCCCCCGATACCGAGGCCCTGGAAGCGCTCAAACAAGCCGAAGTAGGCGATCGTCACCCGCCCGGCGCCGGGCTCGAGCTCGAAGTAGCCCGCGATCTCGCCCTCAACCGTCACGACTCGCGTCTCGACCCGGGCCTCCCAGCGCTTCCAATCGGAGTCCGTCCAGCCAAGGCGATCGGTCCAGTAGTGGGGCGCGCCAACGGTCTCATAGAGCTCGCGGTTGAGCCTTGGATCGTGGACGACGACCAGGTCGAATCGTGCCTGCGGCGGGGTCTCCGGCGAAATGAGCGCAGACGGGTCGGTGATCTCGAGGATCCACCGAATGACCTCGACCCGATTCGCCATCACCCCAGCGCCGACCAGCGCGTGCAGACCTCGGCGGCTGCCTCGAGCGCCGGCCCGAGTGCTTCGCCGGCGCGGGCGGCGTCCCAGTCGCGTTCGGCGAGCCCGGCGACCAGCGTCCCCATGAAGACATCGCCTGCGCCGAGGGTCGAGACCACCTCCACTTTTGGGGCCGGCAGCTCCACGTCGCATGCGCCGCGCATCACGGCGCCGTCGGGGCCCATCGTCACCACAGCGAGCTTCGCCCCCATCTCCACGATCTCGGCGGCGGCTTCACGAGGATCATCCATCCCGGTGATCGCCTGCGACTCCTCGAGGTTGGTCCGCACCAGATAGGAGCCCTCGATCACGTCACGCGCTGCCTTCGCGGCGGGCTCGACCATGCCACCCCATCGATTCGGGCGGATGTTCGGGTCGAAGCACACCCGCACGCCCTTGTCGAGAGCCAGCTCACGGGCGCGCAACGTGACCTCGCGCTCCTGGGGCGTGGCGAGCGTGGTCGAGCTGTAGACGAGAGCCGCGGCTCCGTCGAGCGCACCCTCCAGGCGTGGGCCAATGGCGGCAACGGCAATCTCGATCGCGTCGCCGTAGATCAGGAAGCTCGGGTTGGCGCCGTTGTCGAACGAGGCGAACGCGATCGGTGTCTGCTCGCCGTCGAGGAGCTCGAAGTTCGCGAGGTCCACGCCCTCGTGCTTGAGGCGCTCCGACAGCCACCTTCCCCACTCATCGTCGCCGGCAGCGCCCGCGAGCGATGCTTCGGCGCCCGCGCGTGAGGCCGCCACCGCGACGTTGGCAAGCGCCCCACCGAAGTACGGCTTGAACGAATCGGCGTTGGCGATCGAAGACCCGGGGGTCTCGCAGATCAGGTCGACGAGTCCCTCGCCGAGGCAGACGATCATGGCTTCGAAAGCTAGCCGCCCGCTGGGGCTGGGACGTCGTTAGATCAGGAGGCGCCGACGAGCCGCGGCATCATCGTCGGCAGCGCGCCACGACGGAGCGTGCGCGGCAGCCACATCCGGTGCAGCTTCGGCAGGAAGTTCGGGTCGCGCACAAAACCGGCTTCGTCGGCGACGACGCGAATTGCCGCCGCGACGATCGCTGGGTCGAACTCCGTGTCCGTCTGAGCCGAAAGCGCGAGCATGGCTTCCTCCTGGCACAGCTCCGGCGTTCCCTTCGCGGTCAGATCGGTCCACTCCTGGGCGACCGCGAGGATGCGGCTGCCGTAGGGGATCGCATCGGCGGGGAGGCCCGCCGGCCAGCCTGCTCCCGACCAGCGCTCGCCAGCGTGAAGCGCGAGCATTGCGGCGCCCGGCACATCTGGAGTCGGCCAGTTGAAGCTCTTGATCCGCTCGGTGTTGCCCCTGGCCGGCTCGATCAGGTCGGCAGCGCAGGCAAGCTTGTCGCGCTCGTCGCGGGGTAGGCCGAGGACGTCGGCAATTGCCGCCACGTACACCTGCATCGCCTGCGACCGTTCGAGCTTTGAGGCCGGCGACGAGCGCGAGATGCGCTCGATGGCGAGGCGGGGCATGACGATCACGAGAGCGAGAAGGGCGAGGGCGAAAACCCCGACCGCCGCGATAAGCACTTCGGTCATGACACCGATGAGCAACATCCCGAGCACGACAGGCATCAGCGCAAAGAACTCGTCCTGGACGAGGCCCGTGGGAGCGTGGCCCTGATAGAAGGGCGCAAACGTCAGGCGCGCAAAGCAGAAGTTGACCACCGTCAGCACCAACCCCGCGCTATAGAGCGCCGGCGCCATCTCGATCCCGGTGTGCGAGCCCGAGAGGTCGAGCACCCACCCGGCGGCAAGGATCGCGAGTCCGTAGCTGCCGGCGGTGGCGACGAAGCCGGGCGAAAACCGCGGCTCCAGCCGCAGGACGAACCGCCCAAGCAGGTCGGGCACGAGCCAGACCGCAAGTGCGACATAAGGCCCGGCGACCGCCAGGGCCACCAACACGATTGCGAGCCCGGCGCCGAAGAACGCGAGGGTTGCGTCCTTGAGGCGAACCTCCGCGAGGTAGGCGAGCCCGGAAAGCACCAAGAGCGCGGCGACCATGATCGGGTCGACGGCGGGGCCGGGGGGAGCCAGCCAGACGAATCCGGCAAGCGCGACCAAAGCCGGAACCACGTTGAGGGCAACCGCAATCGCCGCGCGGCGATCCGAAGCACCATCGGGGCGCCAGCGCGAACTGGGGCGCCAGCGCGAGGCCGCCTTTTCGGGGCGGCGCGTCGAGTCGCCAAGAGGCCGTCTACGAGGCACGTCGCGCGTCCCTGCGCGAGGAAGAGATCTCCATTTCTCCATCAGACAAGAACTGTGGACCAAAACGACGAAGAATGCGACCGAGATATTCGTTTAGGTCAACCGCTGCGCCAGCCCATGCTGCCCTCCTTGGTCAACTTCCCCTTTAGGTGCAGGGGAAAGTATCAGAGGTTGCAAGAACCTGCAGAAACCGCGCCAAAGCTCCAAACCCGCAGGGGGCTAGGCCTAGGTCGCGCGCGGCACCCCTTGGTGGGGATTCGAGAGCAGCTCCATCCCCTCCTCTCGCGACCAGCAGATCGGCATCTGCTCGTCGACCCCGGTCAACGCGAGGGTCCGGCGCACCTGCGGCGCACGCGAGACAACAGCCACCACCCGTCCACGCCTGTGCATCTCCGCGGCCGCCTCGACAAGCGCTGCGAGCCCGGTCGAGTCGATGAACGTGCAGCTGCTGAGGTCGATCAGCAGCCGTCCGCCTGGCGCGGACGCGATCGTCTTTATGCGCTCGCGAAGCTCCGGCGCGGCGGCGACATCAAGCTCCCCGTGAAAGGCGATCGATTCACCATCAACCTCGGGCTTGAGGGATGTCTGGGTGATCATCGTCCCGAGCCCCTACCCGTTCGGGGGAAGCTGAACGGTGGCGGGCGACGACGGTACGGCGCTGACCGCGCTTAGTGGCACGAAAGCGTCCTCAGTCTTCGGCGGTGTGCTGCCGTCTGTGCTGCCATGGCGCGCCTCCATCTAGCGTGACTCAGAATCCGGCGATGATTTCCCTGAGGCGCTCGTCGTCCTGGACGCCGCGGATCTCGTTGCCGACCTCGGCCTGATGCAAGGCAGCTCCACTTCTCGTCCAAGGCACGACTTTTCCGAGCGCAGTGAAAGGCAACGAGTTGACGCAAAGCTCTCGCATGGTGAGAGGTTCTCGTCGATCGCCGAGATCTCGCTCCGCGTAGCGCTCAAAGGCGCAGGTTCCATGCCTTGTGACAGTGGCGCTCCTCGTCCAAAGCGCAGCTCCGCCATCGGCCACCGAACGTCGCTGAAGGCCGCCTATAGGACTAACGCCGCGACGTTCGGCGCAGGGCGCGCGACGCGCAGTTCCCATGCAAAGCGCAACGATATGGCGTCGCGCCCGAGCGATAGACACGCGCCGCGGCGCTGCCATATCGCTGCCATGGTCGGGCAGCGCGACCGTGCGAAAAGCCCAGAACAAACGAAACCCCGCCGTAGAGCGGGGTTTCATGAAGCGGCGGACGGGATTCGAACCCGCGACCCCAAGCTTGGGAAGCTTGTGCTCTACCAACTGAGCTACCACCGCAACGGCCTCAGAGTCTAAGCCCGCGCGCTCCCCGCTCTACGCTTCGCCACGATGAGCGCACGGACCTTCGCGGTCACTCTCGGCGTCCTCGCCCTCCTGGGCCTGCTCGGTTTCGGCGTCGTCTCGAAAGGCAGCGGAACGCTGCAGGCGGGCGACACCGCCCCGACCACCGAGCTGCCCGTCCTCAACTCAGACGTCACCGGCTCGATCGCCGATCACCGGGGCAAGTGGCTGCTCATCAACGTCTGGGCCTCGTGGTGTGACCCCTGTCGCGACGAGGCTCCCGACATCGAGCGCTTCTACCGCGAGCACCGCGGCGACGCCTTCGAGGTCGTCGGCATCGACACCCAGGACAGCCAGGCGTCGGCCCAGGAGTTCATCGACGAGTTCGACCTCACCTACCCCCAGCTGCACGACGGCTCCGGCGACTACGCCGAGGAGCTGAAGACCACCGGCGTGCCCGAGAACTTCCTCGTCGATCCCGAGGGCGACGTCGCGGTCGCGATCCGCGGACCGGTGACGGCCGAGATGCTGACCGAGCAGGTCGAGCCGCTGCTGGAGACCGGCTCATGACGCTGCGCCGAGCTCTGGCGCTCGTTACCGCCCTGGCGCTCTGCCTGCCGGCGGCCGCGCTCGCGCAGGAGCCTCAGACCTCCCTCTCCGATCTCGAGGACGAGGTCATGTGCATCGTCTGCGGCGTCCCGCTCGAGCTCGCGACCGAGGCGCCTCAGGCCGAGCAAGAGCGCGAGCTGATCCTCGAGCTGGTCGCCGCCGGCCTGACCAAGGACGAGATCAAGGACCGCCTCGTCGCCGAGTACGGAAGCGAGGTGCTCGCGACGCCCGACAGCACCGGCTTCGACCTCGCCGCCTGGGTCGTGCCGGGCGCGGCGATCGTGATCGCCGGCGGCGCGATCTTCGTCGCGGTGCGGCGCTGGCGGCGGGCAGGGTCTGACGCGGAGCAGTCAGAGGCGAAACCGGCTTTGGGCGACGAGGACACGAAGCGCCTCGACGCCGATCTGGCTCGGTACGAGCTCTAGCTGCCGGCGGAGATCGCGAGAACGGCGAGCGTGGGACTGCCGATCTGAACGTCCGGCGACGACTCTGCGCACGAGAGCGAAACCTCGTGCCGGCCTGCTGCGAGCGGATTCGTTGTGATGAGAGTCCGCGCGAAGCCGTTCGAAGAGGCAGCGACGTGCGACGAGCTCCCCGTTTCCCCGGGGAGCGCGGAAATGCCCCGGTCTGCGCCATCGATCTGCACCTGACACGAAGCGCGCGAGCCGTCCGTATCGCCAACCGCCGTGTACTGGTCGCCCGTAGCGACCACGAAAAGTCGAGACGGCACGGTGAGCTCCACGCGTCACAGACAGGCACGGAGACAGGGCAGCCGACTCTGGATCGCAGCTGACCGCGTCGCTGAAACCCGCCAGGCTCAGGAACTGCCCCGCATCCAAAGACGACTCGTCGACCTGCCGCGCCTCCAAGCGAATCTTGAACCACATCACGGCCCTTTACCCCCTTGCCGTCTCTGAGGTCCGAGCTGCGCACTGCGCCCTTGCGGATGTCCCGTGACGTGATCTTGTCGACGGCGTACGCACCGCCCGTTCCGACGGCAATCAACAGGGCCGCGTACGCGACGATCGTGGTGTGGCTAGGGCGTCGGATAGTTCCTCCCCGGCAAAGCTTTACCGATCTGCCACGACCGTGACCTCAAGTGAACGCGAGCGCCCAGGCGACTTGTACGGCCATGCCTGCTCGCGAGCGACCTTGACCCGGAACACGAACCGTGCGTTCGCGTCGTAGAAGGTGCCGAACCGGTACCGCAGACTGAACCGGCCGGACGAATCCGTGTGAAACGCCTCGCGAACTGTGTTCCAGCGCGCCCGCCCTTCACGCACCTGCAACTCGACCAGCTTTCCGCCCGACGGGATGTGGGCACCAAAGTGCCCGACCTTCCCGGAGAACTCGATCGCACGTCCCTCCCGGATCCGAGCGCGTGACGCCTCAAAGCTCGAGCGGCTACGCACGTGAAGGTGTCTCGCCGCCGTCTCGTGCGGTCGAAACCGAGGGGTGCCGCTGAACGAAACAACGACCGTCCGCGACGGACCGGCAGGCAGTTTCGATGACCAGCGGCCTCGCTTGTTGGTCAGGACCGTTCGAACCCGACGATCGATCAGCGCTCCCCTGCCGAACCGCTCGGTAACGGTCACCGACCGGCCCGGCATGGGCTCACCGTTGTCGTCGAGCAGTCGGCCAGAGGCAGCCGAGTCGCGCCCGTAACCGATGGTTTCGGCGCGTGAGTCGCCGTGACCGATGCGGGCTACCAGTTGAACTGGCGCCCGCAGCGGGAATGTGAGGAGCATCGCCTCGCCATTCGGTCGCGAGTCCGTTTGCGCCGTGTTGCCGGCAACATCCGACGCCGAGGCTACGAACTCGTACTCGCCGGGCGGTGAAGCACTCGAGTCGACACGGGCAACCATCGCGCCATCGGCAAGCCGGGTCGGCAGTTCAGTCCACGTAGCAGTTCCAACAGCCCGATACGCGATCCGAGCGCTTCGCGGGCTCGATGCCCGAATGGGCATCGGCGGCGGCAACCCGGATCAACTCAGGATCGGCGGGATCCTGACTGGCAGGGAAGGAAAGGCTCGGTGCCGGTTATCGACGCTTGACCGAGGTCGAGCGGCAAATCGGACCGTTGCCAGCGAAGTCGATCGCACAGAGCGTCGACCTGATTCGCGCCGTCTTCGAAGGGCGGCAAGCGTCGCTCGTCGTGCTCGCCCAAGCTGAGTCCGCCGCGGGCGCCACGCCGCACGGGACCAGATAAGCGCTCGCAACCCCGCCTCCCAGGCTGCCTGGACACACCCCGGTAGCCCGTCCGATCTCCGTTCCGTTCACGGCTGCGTACAGACCGACAATCCACTGCCCATATCCGAAGCATCCGCCTGAAGATCGACCGGACCCCGAAGCCATCCGTCGTTGAGCAGGCTTCCGTTGAACACGGTCACAGCCGGATCTGCCCGGTCCGCCAAGACCAGACCGACGTTCTTCATGTAGGCCCGCGCCTGAGCCGATGGAGGGCACCCGCCCGGATCGCTGCAAACAAGCTGCATGACGAATCTGAGTGCGTTGAGTCCAGAGGTCTCGTAGTGAACGAATCCGGTTGGAGTGTCACTGCCATTCCAGAGAACAGTCGCGTTCCCGAGGTGATCAACGACAGCTAGCTGAGCGCGGTGATGGTTGTCTCGGCGCAGGTTGGCGTCGACGGACACGCCCACGATCGACGTGCTGGCTGGGGCGGTGTAGCGGAAGTAGCCGGCTTGGCCGGGAAGCCCCTGTCCGTCAACCGAGATCTCAAGATCCTGCGCGGACCCAGAACAGTTGTTGGCGACGCGGTAGGCACCCTGCGCCGCCACCTCCACGTCCGGCGCCTGGCGGTTGTAGAGATGGCAGCTGAGGACGACGTACTCGCGGTCCGCTGCCAGCGCCGTCGGCAGACCCCAGGTCGCCACGCCGATCGAGGCCGAGATACCGATCGCGAGCAGAGACCTGGCCCTCATGGTCCAAACTCCTGCTCAGCCGCGGATGCGTTGCCACCCGCCGAGTTAGTACCCGAGCTAGGCGAGGCGCCGGGGGTGGGAGCGGCTGGTGCTGAACTCGCCGCGGCCGCCGCGACGCCGAACTCTTGTTGAACCGGTGGAGTCGATTCAGCGAGGGGCGTCGCCTCCTCCTCGGGCCGGGGCTTGGACTCAGCCGGCGCCGCTTCGACCTGGGCCTGCTGGGCAGGCTCCGGCGGCGTCACCTCATGCCCGATCTGCGATGGCAGGGTTTCGACGGTCAGCGTCCCCGCCGCCTGCGGATTCTTCGCCGCTTCGCGCTTACTCGCGGAAGCAGTCGACCTCGGTGACTCGGGAGCGCGATCCAACGTGAAGGGTGCAACACCGACGGCGACGCACGCCGTAGCAGCCATCCCACCCCCGAGACACACGATCGCGGCCTTCCCCGCTGCTCCGGCCCCCGCGAGCTGTGCGAGCAAACCGGCCCCCGCTGTACCGCCGCCGCGCGCTGCCCCGCTCGTTGCAACCGCCCCGGCAACGTCGCCAAGTTCAGTCGGATCGCGACGGCTCAGCAGTCCTGCGGCGCCGTCTCGCACGCGCTCCAACGCGGCGACTGCACGGTCACCCGCACCGCTTCCGCCGCGCAAAGCTCCCAGCACGGCTGACGCCGTAATTGCACCGCCGAGCTCGTGCAGGTGCCCAGAGAGCCGCGCGACGAATCCTGAACAGGATCGACAGTGGGCAAGGTGGGCCTTCGCCTGGCGTTCTTCATCGTCGCTTGCGAGACCGGCGACGTAAGCCTTGAGCACCGGCTCGCGATCGCCACACCACTCGCCGGCCTCGACCGCGCGCATCTTCTCCGTGAGCTCGTCCACCCCCCTACTGATCTCCTTGCGGTACGCGCGAGGCGAAAGGTTTGCGACGAGCCTGCAGATCTGTTTCGGGTCGAGGCCCCAGCCGTAGCGGAGGAGCATTACCGCGCGGCGACGCGGCGGCAGTGACGCCAACAGGTCTCGGGTGAGCTGCGAGCGCTCGGCGCTCACCACCTGATCCTCCGGCGCCGCGGCCTGGTCTGGGATGCCTCCGACGAGCTCGAGCGGGGCCGTTGGCTTGCGCTTGCGTCGCCGCAGCTCGCGAGTCGCCTGGTTTGCCACCGCCGTCAAGACATAGCTTCGGATCTCGTCGTCATTGAGATCCCGTTCGCGACTGGCCAGCGCCCGGAGTACACCGAGCCATGCCCCTGAGTAGATGTCCTCGATCTCATCTGCCGAGAACGCTCCGCGAAACGCGCGCCGGACCATCGCCTTGGCCGGCCTCTCGAACTCGACGAACAGCCGGCCGGAGCGCTCTCGCCACTGCGTACTCGCACCGTCGCGAGACGGTGTTAGCGATGGCGCGGCGGATGCGGACGATGTCCTCATCGAGGTTCCCGAGACAGACAAGCCCGGCTGAACACGTACCGCCCCCACTTGCAACCTCCAAATTCCGACACCGATCAGGATCGTAAGAAGCAATCCGCGAGTCCTGAGCCGCTTCCCCCTCGACCATTCGTCCGTTTCGCCGGTAGACGTCCGCAAATTGCGCCAAGTTTCTCCAGTGAGGCGCGGCACGAATCGCGCGGCTAGAGTCCGCACTCCGGTCCGCCGGGCCGGTTTTTGTCCCACCCCAGAAGGAGTTCGAGAGAGTGTTTGCCTCGCGTATCCGCGGCGCCGTCGCCGCTTTCGTCGCCGTCGTAGCCGTCTCCGTGATTGGCGTCCCGGCGGCTCACGCCGCACCGATCACCGACACCGGCACCCCCTCCCTGCCCGACTTCACCGGCTCGGCCGCGGTGGCGAAGAAGATCCCGCGCTCGCACCCGCCCCAGAACCCGTTCATGGCGGCGAACCCGAACTCCAACATCCACAACGACACCTGGATGACCGACGCCTATCGCCAGTCGGGGCCGCTGGGCTCGAACCTCGTCGCGACGTCGCAGTCGAACCCGGCGGCGTTGTGCGGCTCGCTCGCGTTTGACTCGCAGGGGCGCATCGTCAGCGTCTGCCCGAGGCTGGGGCTTGGACCGCAGGCGCGGATCATCGATCCGAACACGCTCCAGACGATCTCCAGCTTCGACCTGCCGGGCGCTCCCGACCCGGCCGGGACCGAGCAGTACCAAAACTTCTCCGGGGGCGGCTACTTCTATCTCGACAACAAGGACCGCATCGTCGTCCCGACCAAGACCGACCACATCTACGTGCTGTCTCAGGGCGCCGACGGCAACACGCTGACGCTCGAGTCCGACTACGACCTCACCAGCGTGCTCGACGCCTCGGCCGAGCGGATCACCTCGGCCCTGCCCGACTTCAAGGGCCTGATCTGGTTCGTGACCAAGCAGAACGGCAAGGTCGGCACGCTCAACACCAAGACGGGCGCGATCGCGGTCAAGCGCATGGACGAGGAGATCGAGAACTCGTTCGCGGTCGGCGAAGACGGCGTCTACATCGTCTCCGACAAGCGCATGTACCGCTTCAAGGCCAACAAGCGCGGCAAGCCGCGGATCATCTGGAAGGCCACCTATCCGAACTCGGGGATCGTCAAGCCGAGCCAGGTGAACGCCGGCTCGGGAACGACGCCGACGATCATGGACGGCGGCTACGTCGCGATCGCCGACAACGACGACCCGATGAACATCGTCGTCTACCGAACCGAGCGCAAGCTGAAGAAGGGCCAGAAGCGAAAGGTCTGCGAACAGCCCGTCTTCGAAAAGGGCGCGAGCGCGACCGAGAACACGCTGCTCGCGGCCGGGCGCTCGATCATCGTCGAGAACAACTACGGCTACCAGGATCCGTTCGGGCCCAACTCCGGCGCACCGACCGAGCCCGGATTCGCTCGCGTCGACATGAAGAAGAACGGCAACGCCTGCAAGCTGCGCTGGACCAACACCGAGGCTCGCGGCGCGTCTGTCGTGCCGAAGATCTCGACGGGCAACGGGCTCATCTACACCTACACCCGCCCCGTCGACGCCTCCGCGCAGGGCTATTACTGGACCGCGCTGGACTGGCGCTCGGGCAAGACCCAGTGGATGAAGTACGCGGGTTCAGGCCTCAGCTACAACAACAACTACGCGGGCATTGCCATCGGCCCCGACGGCACCGCCTACCTCGCCGTCACCGGCGGGATCCTGAAGCTCAGCGACGGGTAACCAGCGCGCCGCATGTGCGCGGCGGTAAAGATCCGCACATGCAACCAACAGAACCCGTCGCTCGGGAGCGTCGGCAGCTCTGGGACGTCCGGGCCAGGATCGAGCAGCTCGAGACTGGGCCGGCGTCGGGTGGCAAGGATGCGTACCCGGACGCGCGAGGCGCCAAGGCGCTGGTCCGAGAGCAGTTTCGGCGCACCCGCGAACGCCCCACGGGCGAGCGCGAACCAAGCGCCTGACGGCCGACAACCGAATACCGCGTTTTGATCAGAGGGCGGCCAGGCCCGCGGCCGTGCTCGCAATTCCTGCGCCGACGACGACCACGAGTCCGGCGATTCGAAAGCCACGCGGATCGAGCCGCGAGAACAGCTGGCGACCCGCGTACTCGCCGGCGAAGGTGAGCGCGATGAGGCCGGCAATCGCAAGCGCCGCCGGCGCAGCGACGCCGCCGCCGAACGCGATCAGCGCGCCGATCGCAAGCACGTTGAGGCCGAGGAACGCAACCGCGAGCGAGTCGCGAAACTCAGCCGGGCTGAACTCGAGCCGCTGAAACCAAAGGACGAGCGGCGGGCCGCTTGTACCGGTGGTGGTGCCAAGAACGCCGGTACTCAGTCCTACCGCCGGCGCCGCCCACGCCGGCTCGGGGCCGCGCAGATGTCGGTGCGGCGCCGCGCGGACGCGCACCTGGACGGCGACCGCGACGACCACGGCGACGCCGACGGCGATCTGGAGCGCAGGCTTCGACGCCGCCGAGAGGATCAGCGCGCCGGCGGCGAGGCCGGGCACCGACCACATCAGAGCCGACAGCACTTGCTCGGAGCGAACTCGCCGGGGCCGGCGCTCGCCGAAGAGCACGAGCAGGTTGACCGCGGTTCCGAGAATGATCAGCGTCGTCAGCGCCTCGTTGGGTTCGAGCAGGCCGAACAGCGCCGGCCCGACGACGAGCGCAAAACCGAAGCCGATCGCCGATTGCAGCGCGGCGCCGGTGAACACGGCGGTTGCGGCTAGGAGCAGGCCTACGAGACGCCGGAGGTTCGCAGGTCGATCGCAGTCGGAGTCAGCACGTGATCGCGGAGTCCTGCGTCGCCACGACCTCGAAGGCCGAGCTCGGGATCTCCTTGAGCTGGTTCAGGTCGTCGTCGTCCCAGCGCCGGTCGGGAGCCCCGCTGAAGAACCAGTCCGAGCCATTGTCCGCGTTGACGAAGCCGTACTCCTTCATCGCCTTCGCGATTGGCGCCGACTGACCGGTGATGCCTGAAATGTCATAGCTCGACTTGAGCCGGAACCGCTGGCCCATCGCGACAACGTCGGGATCGTTGGTGGAGCCGGCGCAGTGCGAGGCCGGGTGAATGTAAGCGTCGCGAGTGACGGCGAACGTGATGCGGATCGCGTGGTTGACCGCGCCCGCAGCCACCTCCTCGTAACGGACGAGGCCCGGGAAGATCGGCAGGCCGGCAGCATCGGCGGAGGTCCAGCCCTCACGTCGCAGGCCGGCGCTGTTGAGGTCCCAGATCGCGCCGCCCTCGGCCTTCCAGCGCTTGCGCTTTTTGTCAGGGAACGCGCGGTAGAGCTCATAGATCTTGCACGCGTCGGTGTCGACGCCGAGCGTGTGGCGATCGCCCTTGCCCTTCTTTCCACCCTCGATCGGAGACTTCAGTGGGATCTTGTACTTGCCCTTGTCGGACTCGCTGCCGTAGGCGGTGTACTTGACCTTCACGCCCTTGGTCGAGGCGCCTACGACGGTGTAGGGAATCCCGTACTTGCTGGGCGAGCCGAAGTCGGGATGCAGGTTGGTGTCGTCAAGGCCCTTCATGATCGCGGCCGAGTTCGGGTCGACCGGGGCCTGGGAGATGTTCTGATTCCACATCCGCTGATCCGGCAGCGAGGGCGCATCCGCCGCCACGTCGGGACCCGGGCTGGGGAAAATCGCACAGTCGGTGCCGATCGGCGGTGGGGGCTTTGCCGCGTCCGGTGAGCTCGGCGCCGCGGTCGCGATCGCAGCTGCGGCGGCGATCAGCGCAACCGAACTCAAAATCCAGATCGTGATGCTCCGCACCGGCCAACCATAAGCGCGGGGGCCCTGCGCGTGTATCCCCCATCAGGGTGATTCGACCACCCCTTCTCGTGTGGAAGCCCCTCAGCGAGCGGAGTCGAGCACGCGCGAAGCCGCGAGGAACAGCTCGCGGCCTTCATCGGTTTCTGCCGTGAGCGCGACGATTCGCCCACCCGGCGCGTGGATCCGCGCGAAGGGCTGGCGGGTGAGGCGGCGGCGGCGCAGGAAGGCCGAAGCCTCGTCGGCGTAACCCGAAACGCGATCGAGAAGCAGGCGATGCGGCTTGGGTGGCGTCACGCGCCCTCCGGTCCGCCGACCAGGTCGCGCAGCGCGGTACGGATGTCGAAGACCATGAGGCCGGCGAGCGCGAAGCGCTCGGCCGCAGCGACCATCGCGTACTCGCCCTCGCGCACGACGAAGACCTCCCCGTCCTCGGTGCCGACGTGGGCGTGGGTGACGGGCTCGCCAGCGGCGGCGTCGGCTGCCGCGATCACGCTGTTCGCGGCCTTTGCCCAACCCTTGGCGTCGCTGCTGGAGGCGAGTATCGAGCCGTCCGGAGCGACGATCGCCGCGCCGCGAAAATCAGCCGACATCGCTTCCAGGCGGGCGATTGCGACCTCGGCGTCAGCGACGCTCGGACCGCCGTTCGAGGTTCGGTCTGCCATCTCGGCGACAATAGCGAGCGTGTCCACGCTTTCCAGAGCCTCGTGGCTGACCGTTGTCGCGTTCTGTCTGATCGCTTCGATCCTGCTCGCCGTCAGCGGCTACTCCGGCTATTGCATCGTCGTCGCGGCCGTGGGCCTGTCGGCGGCGATCAACCTGCTCTAGCGCTCAACCGGCGCGGTAGGGCCCTCGCGCCTCGATCTCGGCGGGGCGCAGCGATTCCTCGGGCTCGGTGTGGATCAGGACCTCGGAGAGCGGAACCTCCGCCTCGATCGCCTCCCGGACTTGGTGAGAAAGCTGGTGGGCGAGCTCAAGCGACGTGCCGCGACGAAACTGCAGGTGCAGGTCGATATAGCGGCGTGCGCCGGCGCCCCGCGCGCGGAGCTTGTGGTACCCGGCGATCTCCGGGTGGTGCGAGCGCTCGGCGGCGATAGCGCGCTCGATCTGGTCGAGCTCAGCGGCCGGTGGCGCTTCGTCGACGAGGGCGCGGCCGGAGCCGACAAGGATCTTGAAGCCGGTGTAGACGATCGCCACCGCAACGGCAAGGGCTGCGATCGAGTCGAAGGCCGGCTCGCCGGTGACCTCGACGAGGACCAATCCGAGCAGCACCGCCCCCGAGGTCATTGAGTCGGTACGCAGGTGGGCGGCGTCACCCTCGAGCGCCGGCGAGTTCAGCGCCTTGGCGCGGCGAAAGAGGAAGGTCGAGACGCATAGGTTCGCGAAAGCCGAGAACCCGATCACCGCGATGCCGATGCCGAGGCTCTCGACCTCGGCGTGGTTGATGAGCCGCTTCGTCGCCTCGTAGATGATGATCCCGGCGCCGACCAGGATCAGCATCCCCTCGATTGCGGCCGCCATGTTCTCGACCTTCTCGTGCCCGTAGGGGTGCTCGCGGTCGGCTGGCTCGTCGGCGGCGCGCACCGAGAAGAAGGCGATGACCGATGCGAGCAGGTCGATCCCGGAATGGATCGCCTCGGTGATGATCGCGATCGAGCCTGTGATCGCGCCGGCGATCAGCTTGAGCACGATCAGGATCGAGTTCGACGCGATCGAGAGCCCGGCCGCGCCGGTCTTCGTCCGAATCACGCGCCGCCCTCCCCCACCCCGAGCGCAAGCGCGAGCCTGCGCGCCGCGCGGCCACGATGGCTGATCGCGTGCTTTTCGTCCGGATCAAGCTCGGCCATCGTCCGCTGGTCGTCCGGGCCTGTGTCGTCGGGAACGAAGGCGGGGTCGTAGCCAAAGCCGCCGTCGCCGCGCGGGGTGTCGATGAAGACACCCTCGCAGCGGCCCTCGAAGACGCTCTCGTTGCCAGCCTCGTCGACAAATGCGATGACGCAGACGTAGGCAACCGAGCGGTCCGGCTCGTCAGCCAGCCGCGAGATCAGCAGATCGAGGTTCTCCTGATCGGTCGCGTCCTCACCGGCAAAGCGCGCAGATCGGACGCCGGGCGCGCCGCCAAGCGCCGTGGCCGCGATGCCGGAGTCATCGCCGATGGCCGGCCGGCCGGTCGCGGTATATGCGGTTCGCGCCTTGATCAGCGCGTTGTCGGCGAACGTCTCGCCACTCTCGGGCGGCAGCCGTAGGGCCTCCGGCAGCGCAATCAGCTCGATCCCCTTGAGGATCTCGCCCAGCTCGCGCAACTTGTGCTCGTTGCGGGTCGCGAGGACCAGCGCAGCCATCAAGCCTCTAGCCCGGGAGAGGACCGCCGCAGGCCTGCGCCTGAGCCTCGCGCAGCGCGCCGATCGCAGGCTCGGCGAGCTCGAGCAGCTCGTTGAGCGACGCGCGTGAAACCGGAGTCCGCTCGGCGGTCGCCTGAACCTCGACAAGCCCACCGTCCCCGGTCATGACGATGTTCGCGTCGACCTCGGCAGTCGAGTCCTCGGAGTAGTCGAGGTCGCACAGCAGCTCGCCGCCGACGACGCCACAGGAGATCGCGGCGACCGAGCCCGTCAGCGGATCGCGCTCGAGCTCGCCCGCCTTGAGCAGCCGCTGCGTCGCGAGACGCAGGGCGATATAGCCCCCGGTGATCGAGGCGCAGCGGGTGCCGCCGTCGGCCTGAAGCACGTCGCAGTCGACGTAGACGGAGCGGTCGGGCAGCGCTGTGAGATCGACGACCCCCCGCAGCGCGCGACCGATCAGCCGCTGGATCTCGGTCGAGCGCCCGTCGGGGCGGCCCTTCTTCGAGTCGCGCTCCTTGCGCTCACCGGTCGAGGCGGGCAGCATCGCGTACTCGGCCGTGACCCATCCGCGCCCCTTGCCCTCGAGCCATTTCGGCACCGAGCTCGAGATCGAAGCCGTGCAGATGATCCGCGTCTCGCCCTGTGAGTAAAGGCAGGAGCCGGTCGCCGTGCGAACGAAATCTGCCTCGATCGAGACGGGGCGGTGGTCGGCGGGGCTGCGGTCGTAGCTGCGCGGCACCCGCCGAGTCTGCCAAACAGCGGCCCCGCGGAGCCGCGAAATCACGATTCCGCGTGCCTTCGGTTGCGATCAGCGGAATGTGATCGCGTTCACCGCCTGCTTGATCTTCCCGATGATCACCTCCGCGATCTCGGTCCCGCTGGTGCCGTTGAAGCCCTTCATCGCGGCGACCATGCCGACCATAAGCATCGAGACCAAGAGGATCAGACCGACGTACTCGACCGTCCCCTGGCCGCGCTCGCTGCCACGGTCGAGCAGTCGGCGGATGCGCTCAGCGCGCCTGACGAAGTAGAGATAGAGATAGTCCACGAGACGGTCCTTTCGGTCGAACGAGGTTGCTCGACCATCGTTCTGACGTGGCGCCCACGTGACTAGACCTCGGTGTGCCGGTTGACGCGCACCTTCGTGGCAAGAGGGCGGCGCCTGCGCCGCGGATACGCTGGCCCCCGTGCGGGTCCTCGTGGTCACCAACATGAGCCCCGACGCGTCCTATCCCGGCCGCGGGTCGTTCGTGCGCAATCAGGTCGCAGCGTTGCGGGACCTCGGCGTCGACATCAGCGAGCACTGGTTCGCCCCCGGCTCTCGCAACTACATCCCAGCGACGCGAGCGATTCGCCGTCTCCTGCGCGCCGAGTCGTTCGATCTCGTCCACGCCCACTACGGACTCCCCGGCTGGTGTGCTCGGCTCGCCGGTGCGCGGCCGCTGATCGTCACGTTTCACGGCAACGACGTCCGCCACCCCGTCACCGGCCGCCTCTCGCGAAGGCTCGTGCGATCGCTCGATCTCGCTGCCCCGGTCTCGCGTGCGCTGCTCGAACCCGAGGGTGATCGGCCGGGACTCCCGCACCAGCCCGGCAAAACCGCCGTCCTGCCCTGCGGCGCCGATCTCGAGCGCTTTCAACCGATCCCGCGAGGCGAGGCACGAGCTCGGCTCGGGCTCGAGGCGGACGGGCGCTATCTGTTGTTCCCCGCCTCCCCGGCCCGGGCGGTCAAGCGTTTTGATCGCGCGGAGGAGGTCGCAAAGCTCAGCGGCGCCGAGCTCCTTCACGGGGGGACCATCGAGCCCGTCGACCTGGCGCTGTGGATGAACGCGGCCAACGCCGTGCTGGTGCCATCGGCAAACGAGGGGTTCGGCCTCGTGGCCGTCGAGGCTCTCGCCTGCGACGTCCCCGTGCTCTCGACGCCGGTCGGAATCGCGCCCACGCTGCTGCGCGGGGTTGATGGCTGCCTGGCGGCGCCGTTCACCGCGGAGTCTTGGGCCGAGGTCGCACGCCGCCACCTCGATGTGCCCGACTCGCGCGTGCGGGGTCGCGAGCGAGCCCAGTGGTTTTCATCCGAGCTGCTCGCCGCACGAGTGCTGGTGGCGTACCGCGAGCTGCTGGCATAGAGTCACCCCTGATGGCGCGCCGCCGTTTCGGCATCTTCAAGCGAGCCTCGCAGGAGCCTGTCGAGGAGACGGGCGATTGGGAGAGCGTCGGCGAGACCGGAGAGGCGGACGCGATCGTCGGCACCGAGGAGTGGGTCGCCTTCTCAGCCGACGTCTCTGACATGGTCGAAGCCAGCGCCCAGCAAGAGGCCGAAGCTCAGGACGCGGAGGCCGAGGCCGAAGCGGACGAAGCCGAAGTCGACGCCGAGCAGGCGGAGGAGCCCGCTGTCGAAGGACCGCCGCCGCTCCCCGAGCCCGAGCCGGAGGGCAGTGTCGCCGCCCGGGTTCGCGGCATCGCCGAGCAGGCGACGAAGGAGGCCGGGGCTCAGTCCGACGAGCTCGCCGCGCTCGAGCAGCGCGTCGCGGAGGCGGATGCCTCGGTCACCGGCGAGCTGGAAATCGCCGAGCGGCGGGTGGTCGAAGCCGAGAAGCGCGCCGCGGAGTCGGAACGCATCGCCCGCCAGGCGGAGCGTCGCGCGACCGCAGCGCAGGAGCGCGCAAAGAACGCTGAGGAGCGGATCGCCGCACTGGAGACCGAGAGCGAGGATTCCGCAGAGCCGGCACCCACCGGTCCTTCCGTCAGCGAGGAGCTTTCAGAGCTCCGCGCCCAGGTCGAGGATGAGGCGCGCGCCGCGGCATCACGCTGGCTGCGCGGTCAGCTCGATGCTGCCCGCGAGTCGGCGGAGGTGCGTCAGGCGCAGGCCGTCGAAAGGGCGCGAGCAGAGGCGGAGCGCGAGACGCTGGAGCGTGTCGGCGGCTCTGCGGAGACCGCCGCCAAGCTCGCCGCCGAAACGGACGCTGCGGAGCTGACCAAGCTTCGTGCCGAGCTTGCCGAGACCAAGGGCGAGCTCGAGCGCGCGCACGCTCCGCAATCGGGCGCGAACGGGACGAACGGCCACGACCCCGCCGTGGAGGAGGCGCTCGCGCAGGCGCACGCCGCGCAAGAGCGCGCCGAACGCGCCGAGGCCGAACGCGCTGAGGCTGCCGAGCAAGCCGCGGCTGACGCCGAACGCACCGCTGAGGCCAAGCTCGCGGCCGTGCGCGCCGAACTCGAGGCGGTACAGGCGGAACTGGCCGAAAGCTCCCCGGAAGCCGCCCAGCGTGTCCACGAAAAACTCGAGGCCGCCCGCCGAGCCGCGGAGGAGAGCATCGGGGCCGAGCTGCGCCAGCGCACGGCGCAGCTGGATCGCGAACGAGAGGCGCGAATCGCCGCCACCGAGGCGGCCGAGCAGCGTCTGCGCGGTATCGAACAACGCGCCGTCGAGGCCGCCGAGCGGATCGCCGTCGCCGAGCGTTTCCTCAGCGCCGAGCCAAGGGGGCCGGGCGGCGTCGCGGTCACGGGCAGGGTCGGCCTCAGCGAGGCGACCTATTCGGAGTTGCTCGCGGCCGGGATGTCAGTGGCACAGGCCAAGCGCGTCCTGCGCCGGCGCGCCGAGCAGGGTCCTTTCGAGTCAGTCGATCAGCTCGACGAGCTGGCCGAGTTCGCGCCGCAGGTGAGCGACGAGCTCAGGTCGCGGCTGGCTCCCTAGGTCAGATTCCCCAGCGCTCACGCAGGCGGCTGAGATGCGGCTCCGCCGCGGCGGGATCGGTGCTGCGCGCTGGCGCGCCATTGTCGAGCGCTCGCAGGGTTGCGACGACCGAGTCCGCGAGCGCGTGGGGCGAGTACCCGCCCTCAAGACAAACGAGAAGCGGCACGCCGAGCTCGCCAGCAGCGTCGCGCATCACGGCGGTCATATCGGCGTAACCCTCGGTGGTGACAGCGCAGGAGGCAAGCGGGTCGTCGCGGTGGGCGTCGTAACCGGCCGAGATCACGATCATTTCGGGCTTGAACTCGCGACCCACCGGCGCGATGACGTGTTCGACCAGGGCCAGGAAGACTTTGCTGTCGGCACCGGCCGGGACCGGCAGATTGACCGTGTACCCCTCCCCCGCTCCGCGACCCTCATAGGCGGCCGCACCGGTGCCCGGATAGAGCGGCGACTGGTGGATGCTCGCGTAGAGCACGTTCGCATCAGCGTCGAAGATCTCCTCCGTGCCGTTGCCGTGGTGAACGTCCCAGTCGAGAATCAGCACCCGCTCGAGGCCGTGCTCGGCGATGGCGTGGGCGGCCGCGACCGCAACGTTGTTGAAAAGGCAAAAGCCCATCGCCCGAGCGCGCTCGGCGTGGTGGCCTGGCGGTCGCGTCGCGCAGAAGGCGGCGCTGGACTCGCCAGCGAGCAGCCGGTCGGTCGCGTCGACCGCAGCTCCGGCACCGTGCAGGGCAGCGTCAAACGATGCGCCGACGACGGTCGTGTCGGCATCGATCATCCCGCCGCCCTCCGCGCAGAACGCCTCGATGGCGTCGAAATGATCGGCCGAATGGACGCGGACGATCTGCTCGCGCGTGGCTCTCGGAGCCTCCATGCGCTCGAGCCGGAGATCGTCCGCATCAGCGAGCCCCGCCGCGATCGCGCGGATGCGCCCGGCGTTCTCGGGATGCGAGCCGGTGTCGTGCTCGAGCGAGGACGGATGCGAGAGGTAAAGGGTCACCCTGATGAGTACCGTAGCCGCCCCGTGAGCGAGCCCGGTACGCAGTCCAGTCGCACCTGCGACGTCGTGGTCGTCGGTGGTGGCGCCGCGGGCTTGCACGTCGCACTCGAGGCGGCGGAGGCCGGCGCCGCGGTCGTGCTGGTCTCACGAAAACCCCTTGCCGAGAGCTCGAGCTTTTGGGCGCAGGGCGGGTTGGCAGCTGCTCTCGCGGCCGACGACTCGCCCGCCCGTCACGCCGCCGACACCCTCGACGCGGGGCGCGGACTGTGCCGAACGAGCGCTGTCGAGGTGCTGACGGCCGAGTCACCAGCCGCGGTCGAGCAACTGATGAGCCGCGGCGTGCGCTTTGACACCGATCCCGACGGCGGGGTTGCGCTCGGCCTCGAGGGCGGCCACAGCGCGCGGCGGATCGTCCACGCCGGAGGCAGCGAGACAGGTCGAGAGATCACCAACCGGCTCGCCGAGCTCGTCGCCGCCGAGGAGCGGGTCGAGGTTCTCGAAGGCGTGTCGGCCGTGGCGCTGTGGAGCGACGGCTCACATTGCTGCGGGGTCATCACCGACGCGGGCAACGTGCTGGCCGCGGCGACCGTGATGACGACCGGCGGCGGAGCGGCACTCTGGAGCCGCACGACCAACCCACGCGGAGCGATCGGTGCGGGCTCCGTGCTCGCGCACGCAGCCGGCGCGGAACTCGCCGATCTCGAGCTCTGCCAGTTTCACCCCACCGCCCTGGCATTGCCGGGCACCCGGTTTGACGGGTCGCTCGTGACCGAGGCTGTACGCGGCGAGGGCGCGGTGCTGCTCGATACGGCCGGCCGGCGCTTCACCGACGAGCTCGCACCGCGAGATCAGGTGACGGCGGCGATGCTCGACCGCATGGAAGCGGATGGCACCGGCTTCGTTTTGCTCGATATGCGCGAGCTTTCGGCCGAGCGTTTCCCGAACGTCTTTGCGACCTGCGCCAACGCGGGGCTCGATCCGGCCAACGAGCCCGTCCCCGTCGCGCCCGCGGCCCACTACCTGATCGGGGGCATCGCGTCCGATCTCGATGGACGCACGACGCTCCCCGGGCTGCTCGCCGTCGGCGAGTGCGCGTGCACCGGCCTTCACGGAGCCAACCGCCTCGCCTCGAACTCGCTGAGCGAGTGCTTCGTCTTCGGCTCGCGGGCCGCGCGGGCGGCGATCGAGCTGCCGGCGCCCGAAACGGTCCCCGAACCAGCCTGGCGTTTTGCGGGCCCGACCGACGAAACGCGCGAAGCCGTCTGGACCTACGCGGGCCCTCAGCGAGAGCAGGCGAAGCTCGAAAAGCTGCGTGATGACGGCTATCCCCTGGCCCGCATGCTCGCGGAGGCGGCACTCACGCGTCGCGAATCGCGCGGCGCGCACCGGCGCAGCGACCACCCCCTGCCCGATCCCGAGCTCGAGGGGATCCACCTGGTGATCGAGCCAGATGGCGCGCTTCGAGCCGACCGCTGGATCTAGCGCCTCCTCCGATCGGAGGAGGTAATGCCTCCATCGGTCGGTTAATACTCTCTTAACCGTTTGCTCTTGAAATCCTCCAACCGGATGGCGATACTCGTTTTCGCCCGTTGCGTTTGGAGTACGGAGTCGAAGATGATTCCAATTAGTGGATAACGGGTAGAGGGCTCAGGTCACCGCCCGCACGGCGGTATCCAGGGATTGGAGATAAGGGGTAAGGAGAGGAGAGAGATGTATCGATTCAGTCGCTCGATTTACAGGGAGATCGCTCCGGCGATCATTGAGGATGAGCGTGACCTCACGGGTTGCACCAACAAGCAGGCCGTCCTCGACGCGTGTGAGGAAGTCATCCGGCGTCTCGCTTACGACCGTCGCTACTTCGCCCGCCCGGCACGGGCACTGTTCAACGATGTGCGCATGCACTTCGCTCTCAACGATCAGCTCCGCGTCTGGATGGTGATCGATCGCAACATCGCTCTGGCACTCGAATTTCTCGACAACAAGCCAGAGGAACTCGTACTCGACGGGATCGAGCGGCAGTGCCGTGCGCACACTCGCAAGGGCACGCCGTGCCAGCGCGAGCCGCTTCCCGGTCGTGATTACTGCCCCTCGCACAAGCACCTCGAGGAGAGCTTCGACGGGCCGGAGATCCCGCTCGAGGCGCTTGAGGCTCGCATCGAAGAGGGTAAGGCGGTCGCAGCGGTCGCCTGATCTCGCAACGTGGGGAGGCCGCTGCAAGCGGCCCGTTCAGTAGGGGATTTTGAGACCTCGGCTCGTGGGGAGCCGGGGTCTCTTTTGTTGGCCGCGTTAGCTTGAGCGGATGCTGCTCGGGGTCGACGTCGGCGGGACGTTCACCGACGCCGTCCTGTTCGACGGCGCGGAGCTCCACACGGCGAAGGCGCCGACCACGCCCGACGACCAGTCGCGCGGGGTCCTCGCAGCGATTGAGGCCGCATTGGAGCGCGCCGGCGCCAGGCCGGGTGAAATCGAGGTATTCGCGCACGGAATGACCGTGGGGACAAACGCGCTGCTCGAGGAGCGCGGCGCGCGCACCGGGCTGATCGCGACGGCTGGATTTTGCGATCTGCTCGAGATCGCGCGCCAGGACCGTCCCAGCCTCTACCGGCCATGCGCGCCGAAGGCCGCGCCACTGGTCGGCCCAGAGGATCGTGTCGCGGCGGCTGAGCGGGTCGGTCCCGAGGGCATCGTCGAATCCCTCGAGGACGCCGAGCTCGAGCGAATCGTGGAGGCGGTTCGCGGCCTCGACGTCGAAGCGGTCGCGATCTGCCTGCTCTTCTCCTATCTCGAGCCCGAGCACGAACGCGCAATCGCCGAGCGCGTGCGAGACGAGCTCCCGAACATCCACGTTTCGGCTTCGTCGGAGGTGTTGCCGCAGTTTCGCGAGTACGAGCGCTGCTCGACGACGGTCATCGATGCCTACCTCTCCCCTCTCTTGGGGCGCTACCTCGGCCGCCTGGCGGACGCGACGGTCGAGCTCGGTCTGCCGACGCCGGCTGTGATGCTCTCCTCCGGCGGGGTTGCCCCGGCCGACGAGGCGGCGAGCGCGGGCGCGTGGAGCGTGCTCTCAGGTCCGGCGGGCGGCGCCGTCGGTGCCGGCGTGATCGCAGCGCTCTCGGGCGACGGCAACGCTCTTGGCTTCGACATGGGTGGCACCTCATGCGATGTCTGCGTCGTCGAGGACGGCCGGGTCCGGCGCACCGACTCGCGCGAGATTGGTGGCCGGGTGATCCAGCTTCCGATGGTCGACGTCCACACGGTGGGCGCCGGCGGCGGCTCGATCGCCTGGCGCGACTCGGGCGGCGCACTGCGAGTGGGGCCGCGATCTGCGGGCGCGGAGCCGGGACCCGCCTGTTACGGGCGTGGCGGCTCCGAGCCGACCGTGACCGACGCGAATCTCTCCCTCGGATACCTCGGCGCTGGTTCCAGCCTTGCCGGCGGCGTCAAGCTCGACGCTGACGCTGGCGCGCAGGCCATCGCGAGCCTTGCCCGACACCTCGACCTCGATGCGCTCGACGCGGCTGAGGGAATCGTGCGGATCGCCAATCAGGAGATGGTTCGGGCGCTGCGGGTGGTCACGGTCGAGCGCGGAGTCGACCCGCGTGGGTTCGCGCTGTTGCCGTTTGGCGGCGCCGGGCCGATGCATGCCGCGGCGATCGCGACCGAGCTCGGCATCGAGCGGATCCTCTGTCCGCGCGCCGGCGGCGTCCTCTCGGCGCTTGGGCTGCTGGCCTCAGAACGCCGCCGCGATACCGCGCGCACCGTGATGCTGGGCGGCGAGACACTGACCGCGGAGCGCATCGCCGCCGCTGTGGCCGACCTGCTCGCGAGTCTTGGTGTCGGCCTCGCGGGTGCCCGCGCCGAGATCGCCTACGAGCTGCGCTATCGCGGCCAGGCGTTCGAGCTCAGCGTTGAGTCCGGAGAGGCGCCCGATCCGAAGGATCTCGTGGACGCCTTTGCGGCCGAGCACGAGCGCCGCTACGGCTATCGCGATGAGGACGCTGAGGTCGACCTCGTCAACATCCGCCTGGGGCTGGTCGAGGCCGGGCCTGAGGTCGCTCCAAGGGCGGCGCAGGGCGAGCTCGAGCGCGCCAGCCGCCGCGCGCGCTTCGACGGCGCGTGGCGCGACACCGAGGTCATCCGCGGCGAGCCGCCGGAGGGAACCGAGGCGGAGGGGCCCTGCGTTTTCGAGCTGCCCGAGGCGACCCTGGTGTTACCGCCCGGGTGGACGGCAGCGGTCGACGCAGCGGGCACGATCGTGGGAAGCCGCGAAGCGTGAGCCTGGATCCGATCTCACTTCAGGTCCTCGCGGGAGCGCTGCGTGCCGCCTGCGACGAGATGGGAGCAGTGCTGATCCGCGCCGCGCACTCGCCGAACATCAAGGAGCGTCGCGACTGCTCCACGGCCCTTTTCGACGCTCACGGCGAGCTGGTGATGCAGGCCGAACACATCCCCGTTCATCTGGGCTCGATGCCAGACGCCGTTGCGGCGGTGCTCGATCGCGAGCACGAACCGGGCGCGCAGTGGATCCTCAACGACCCATTCGCAGGGGGAACGCATTTGCCCGACATCACCCTGATCTCGCCGCTTTTTGCCGGCGACGACCTGCTCGGGTTTGCAGCCAGTCGGGCTCACCATGCTGACGTCGGCGGCCCCACACCCGGTGGAATGCCCGCCGACTCAAAGAGGGTCGATCAGGAAGGCATCGTGATCGAGCCCACGCTCGCCGACGAGCAGTTTCTGCGCGAGCTCGCGGGCCAGATGCGCAACCCGGGCGAGCGGCTCGCCGATCTGCGCGCCCAGAGCGCTGCCAACCGGGCGGGCGCAGAACGCATGGCCGAGATCGTCGAGCGCATGGGCGCGCAGGAGCTCGCCGCTGGGATGACCGCAATCCTCGATTACGCCGAGCGCCGCACCCGTGCCGCGATCACAAAGCTCGAGGACGGGAGCTACGAGGCGAGCGACGTACTCGAGGGCGGACACGACGGCCGTGAGGAGATCGAGCTGCGCGTTCGGGCGACGGTCGCCGGCGACCAGCTCGTTCTCGACTTCGCCGGGAGCGCCCCGCAGGTCGCGGGCAACCTCAACTGTCCGCTCGCGGTCACAAAGTCGGCGGCGTTTTACGTCGTGCGGGTCCTGGCTGATCCAGACGCGCCGCCCTCGGCCGGCGCGCACCGGCCAATCGAGGTTCGCGCACCGGTTGGCTGCCTACTCAATGCCCAACCCCCGGCGGCGGTCGCGGCTGGGAACGTCGAGACCTCCAGCCGAGTGGCGGATTTGGTCTTTTCCGCGCTCGCGGGCTGCACGACCTCGCCGGCGCAGGGACAGGGCACGATGAACAACCTCACCCTCGCCGGCGACGGATTCACCTATTACGAGACCACCGGCGGCGGGCAGGGCGCGTGTGCCGATGCCGACGGGCCGAGCGCGATTCACGTTGCGATGTCGAACACCCTGAACACCCCGGTCGAAGCGCTCGAGGCCGAGTATCCGGTCCGGGTGCGCGAGCTCGCCCTGCGGCGCGGGTCGGGAGGAAAGGGTGAGCACAATGGCGGCGATGGGGTCGTGCGTGAGATTGAGGCCCTCGCGCCCATGCGCTTCACGCTGATCACCGAGCGTCGCCTGCACTCGCCTCGAGGCAGAGCGGGCGGCGAGGATGGGGCGCCGGGTCGCAACCTGCTGGACGGGGAAGAACTCGCCCCCAAATGCGCCGGCGAGCTCACGCCTGGCCAGCGCCTGAGGGTCGAAACGCCAGGTGGCGGTGGGTACGGTCAAACGTCCACGCAACTTTGATCACAAACTTGGCATTTGCGAATGCCTTGTCTATTCTCCGGCACCCCGAGCGGGCCTGAGTGCTCCAGCGGAGCGACGTACAGCCCGCCGCTTACACACAACTCCCACGAATTGCGAATCCATGCCTATCGCCTTTAAAGAATGGGCCGTCACGACCCGCGCCCTCTCCGAGGGAGAGCAACTGGTCACCCTGCGCAAGGGCGGCGTCCGCGAGGAAAACAAGCACTTCGAGCTCGAACACGAGCAGTTCTTCCTCTATCCGACCTTCGACCATCAGCGCAACGACCTCGTCCGCGAGTCACACCACCCCGAGCTGCGCCGCGCGCTTGAGGAGGGTGTCTGGCCCGACGAGGAGCCGCCGCCGCGCGCCCTGCTTCAGGACGGCGGGATCGCCCAGCCCGATCGGGTTCGCATCCGCGCCTGGGCCGAGGTCGCCGATCACTTCGAGACCGAGGACCCGCGCATCGTCGATTCGCTGTCTCCGTTTCACGTCTGGACCCAGGACTACGCAACCAAGCGACTGCGCTGGAAGCGGACTCATCCGCTTCACGTGCTGCTGCTGCGGGTCTACCGCATCCCGCGCCCGGTCACGGTGCGCGTCAAGGACGAGTACCACGGCTGCCGTTCGTGGGTCGAGATCGATCGCGACCTGCCCTTCGAGGGCACACCGGTGATGGCGGACGAAGAGTTCGACCGCGCCGCCGCGACGATCCGCGAGATCTGCGAAGCGGAAGCCGTTCCGGCTTAGCTTGGACTTCGACGCTCGGGTCGCTGCGGCAACCCGCGCACTCGTGCTCGGAATCGGCGGCGGCGGGGACGTTGTCGGCTCGATCGGTGTCGCGCGGCGCTGCGAGGCGCTTGGAACCGAGTTCGTGCTTGGCGGGGTCGCCTGGGAGCGGCTCCCCATCGATCCCGTTCCTGGCGCGCGTCCCGTCGAGCAGATTCTCGGCGGACGCCAGGCTGGGACTCGAGCCGTGTTCGCCGGGGCCGAGACATCCACCCCGGAGGGAGTTCTCTTCTCAGAGTCCCACGTTGCAGCTCACCTCGACTCCGAGACCGTGCTGATCGACGTAACCGCGGGGGCCGTCGGCGCTGCAGAGGGGATTCGCGACGCCGCAGCCGAGCTGGGCTGCGACCTCGTCGTCTACGCCGACGTCGGCGGTGACGCGCTTGCCACCGGCTCCGAGCCGGGGCTCGGCAGCCCCCTGTGTGACGCGGTCATGCTCGCCGCCGGCGCGCGACTTTGCGGCGAGCTCGATGGAGCGGTCGCAGTTATCGGTCTCGGCTGCGACGGTGAGCTGACCCTCGACGAAGTTCTCGAACGCGTCGGCGCGCTCGCCGAAGCGCGCGCCTGGATCGGCACCTTTCAGATCGAGCCCGAGGTCGCCGAGGAGATCCTCCGCGCCGCAGCACCGACCGGCACCGAGGCCAGCCTGCAACTGGCGCGCAGCGCCCTGGGGGTGCGGGGCGAGGTCGAGATCCGCGGCGGCCGCCGGCGCCTGCGGCTGAGTCCAGTGAGCGCCCTCGGCTTCTGCTTTGACCTCGAGGCGGCGGTGCCGGTGCTGCCGCTCGTCGGCGCTGTGCTCGAGACCGAGACGCTCGAGCAAGGAAGGGACGCGCTCAACGAGCTCGGCGTTTCCACCGAGCTCGACTACGAACAGCTCAACGCCTAGCGCAGACGCGAACTCCGGATCCACCGCTGATCTCAGCGCGCCATGGTCGTGTCGATCCGTCCGCCGGGATGATGACGTCCCACGCACCCGGGGTGAGCGTGCCCAGCGCTACGGGATAGGAGCCGGAAAAACGCCCGAGCGACACTCGCACATCGCCGCGCAGGGGCTCGAGCTGGACGCCGCCCGGGAAAAGATCGAGAGCGCCCGCGTCGACGACTCGGCAGTCGGCGCGGCCCGGCTCTGGCTTGGAAACCGCCCGCAACTCGAGGATCTCACCCAGCGTCCGATCGGCCGCAGCCCGCGCGTAGCCGGGCGCTTGGCGCAACTGCGGTTCGGTGAAGCCGGGCGTGCCTCCGTAGTCATCGAGCGCCGCGAGATACGGGCCCGCGGCGACCGGCGCCCAGCCGCTCCCTACGAATGCCTGCTCGAGCGTGAACGACGGCTCGACCCGGTCGCGGGTGATCTCGATCGCGGTGAGCCCGGCACGCGTGAGGTTGCCCTGGCGCTCGAAGCGGTCGGAGGCGTGCCCGAGGTAGTAGGCGCTACTCGCCACGGCCATCGTGACGATCACCCCGAGGGCGATCAGCACGGGACGCACGACCGTCGTGCCCGCAAGTAACTCCGCACCGATCAGCAAGACGAAGACCGCGCCCGGATACGTGTAGCGGCTGGCCGTGGCGAGCCGGCCCGGCTCCTCGAAAAACCCGGCCACCAGCCAAAAAGCTGCCGCCGTCGCGAGGGCTACCCAGAGCCCGGCGGGCACACCGCCAAGGCGGCGGACGCGCAGGATCGCGGCGAGCGCGCCAACGACCACGAGCACCCTCCCCCACTCGATTCCGTCAACTGAGGACGAGTTCTGTGGAGTCGAGAGCCCGAGCAGAGCCGCGATCGAGGAGGCGAAGCCCTCGAACATGAACACCGGCGAGCTGAGTACATCCTCGAAGCGGACCGAGGCGTCGGCGTCGCGACCCCAGATCAGCCACCACGCAAGCGCGAGTGCTGAGGGTAGGGCGACGATCCACAGCCGACGCCGCCGTCCGGGCGCCAACGAGATCGCCACCGCTGCCCCCACCACAAACGCCAGCCCGGCACTGAACGTCAGCGCGCCCGCGATGAGAAGCGCGCAGGCGAGCAGGTCACCGCGCCGGTCCCTGCGATCGATGGCCAGGAGTGCCCCGAGTCCGCAGGCCACCGCGGTGACGTAGCCGATCTGAAGCGGCCAGAGTAGGTCCTGATACGCGGCGCCCATCAGGAGTGTCAGCCCGGTGGCTAGCAGCGCGAGGGCGTCGCCGACCCGGCGCCGCAGCGTGATGAACAACAGCACCGACGCCACCGCGAACGCGGCGAGAAGGACGACTCGAAACGCGAGTGGATCGAGTCCGAAGACGGTGGCGAGACCTCGGTACAACAACGAGATTCCGATGACGAGGTTGGCCCCGTGCGGCTCGAACACGGTGGTCACCGGTCCGCGGCGATCGAGCAGCATCACCCAATCGCCGCGCACGAAGGTGATGCCGCTGCCGACAGCGGCGATCACGATCACCGCAAGCACGACGAGGCCAATCATGGCCACCAGCCCGCGGTCGGACTCGAGCCATCTGCGCACGCGGGCCATTGCCGTGCTCATCCGCCGCCGGCCCTCGGGCACACAAGGGTCTGTGTCGGACCGTGCAGCAGCCATCGCTCCGGGGCGGCGTCACTGGGCAGCCGCAGCTCGCGCCAGCGGCTCCCGGCCTCGGCGATCGGAACGCCCGGACCGGTCGCATCGGAAAAACGGCTGAGCGCAACCGGCTCGGGCGACTCGGGTGAAACGGCGAGGAGAGCCCCTCCGGCGGGCAGCTCAAGCGGGCCTTCGCCGAGCGGCTGACATGTCGTCCGATCCGCCGGAGCGGTGCTCGGTGACAACGCCACCTCATACGCGCCGACGAGCGTGGCATCGGCGCCAATGCGAACCCGCTGGGAGGAGTCGCGCAGGCGCTCGATCGGCATCGCGATCGAGCCGATGCGTTCGGCGCCGTCGAAATATGCACCCGCTGTGAGACTGAACACGGGCGCCGCACCCGCCGCCTGGACCGCCGTCGACTCGGCGGGGCTGAACGCCGGGTCGACCCGCTGGCGGGCGAGCTCGAGCATCGTGTACTCCGACGCGGTCAGCTCGGTTTCCTCCAACAGGGCATCACGCCCGTTGAACAGGGTTGCGAGGTTGAGCGGCAGTGCGATCGCCACCAGGCCCCACACCAGCGCCAGCGCGCGCCCGCGGACCCGGACCGGACCGACGAGGTCGGCGATCACGAGCACGGCAAGCATCGCATCGACGAGGAGGAATCGAGAGGTCTCGGGCTGGCGGTGAGCGAGCGTGATGAACACCCAGTACGAGCCGAGCACCGAGGCAAAGACCCACGTCGTCGGCGGTACGGGGCCACGGGAGATCCTCCATACGAAGGCGATCACGAGCACAACCGCGAACACGCGGTCGGGACCCAGCCCGCGAACCAAGAACGGCTGGACGCCGTTTCCAAGCTCGACCATCCCCGTGAGGGCGCTTGCGGTCGCCGCGAGCGATGCCGGCACCGAGGTGGCGAGATTCGAGAGATAGACGGGATCGATCTCCGACTGGTCGAACTTGCGAGCCCACAGCGTCCAGGCGGCGTATAGAACAACCGGCACGAGGAAGATCCAGAGGCGTTCGCGGCGGTCGGGGCGCAGGAGGATGCTCACCGCAACGCCGACGGCAAACGCGAAGCCGACCTCGATCGTCGCGATCGCGACCACCAGCAGGATGCAGCAGGCGACGTCACTCCACGGCCGTTCACGCTCGAGCGCGATGAGGGCCGCGAGGCCGGCCGCCAACGGCAGCAGCGTGTGGAGGTCAAACGGCCAGATCATCACCTCCCACGCCGCCCCGAGGAAGAGCATCAGAACGCACGCGGCCACCCCTGCCCAGGCGCCGATTCGTGGGCGTAGAAGCACGAAAAAGAGGACGACGCAGGCGAGATAGAGCACGACCTCGAGGAGTCGGTACGGGAAGTAGTTCGCGCCCGCGGTGGCGAACATCGCCTCGTAGATCAGCTTGCCGACCAGTTGCAGGTGGCCGTTGTACGGCGCGAACAGGTACTCGAGGGTGAGGCCCTGCGGCGGGTTCAGGTCGACGGCGCGGGCGAAGTACTCGTGCTCGTCGCTGAAGAACGAGAGCCCTCGGCCCGCCCACAGCATCAGCGCCGCGGCGAGCGCCATCGCGCCAGCTAGACCGAGCCAGGCGAGGCGAGGATCGTCCGTCTCGACCCGTCTCAGGCCCCGTTGCACCGCCGCAACTCTAGGTGCGCTCGCAGACAGTCCCGAATGGGGCTGAACGTGGCGCGGTCTAACCTCGGCGGATGGCCTGGGTCGAGACAGAATCGCTCAGCTTCACGGCGCGCCACGAGTCCGACGACGAAGCCTGCGCGACGCGCACGCTCGATCGCCTCGAGGACCTCCGGCTGCGCCTCGAAGACCGCTTCGACGATGCGCCCGGCGGGATCACCGTGATCATCCACCCCTCCCCGGGCTGGCTGAACGCGGCGCACCCGTTCCTTCCCGGCGCGCGTTTGGCAGCCGCGCCCGCGGGCCGCCGCTATCTCGCCGGCTGGGCGATGGCGTCAGAGCTGCACATCCTCAACGACGAGTACACCGACCGGCGCGCCGCCGGCGAGGACTCGCTGGCGGCACTGCGCGGCACCGCCGAGCGCCTCTACGCCCAGATCGTGATCGCGGCCAACAACCCGAGCCTGCCGCCTCCGTGGGGGCCACGCCGGTTCGTCCGCTACGTGCGCTGGGCCTGGCTCATCGAGGGCGGCGCGCAGTACTTCGCCGGTCAGACAGCGCTCTTCAGAGCCGCGGCCAACACGCGGATGCGTGGCTCGCGCTCACCCGATTTTCCGCCCTCTGCCCGTGACGCGATCCTGCTCGGCGGCACGATCTTCGACGTGCTCGAGCGTGAGCGCGGGCCGGACGCGTGCTCGATCATGGTCTCGAGGCTTCGCCGCGAAGGGCCCGAGCGCGCCATCGAGCTCGCGTTCGACGCGAGGATGCGAGACGTCGAGGCCGAGTGGCGCCGCTATCTGCGCGAGGACCTCCCCCGTGCCGGCTCATCCGAGCTCGACGACGACTTCGCGCCGTTCGAAAACGAACGGCCGACGTACTAGCGCAAGGCGACCGAAGGCGGGTGGGCCTATGTCCCGCGACGCAGCAAGAGCCCGATGTGCTTGGGGTTCTCCGGCGCGCCGGCGACCGCGATCGGATCGACCAGGGCGTACTCGCGCACGAGCTCGAGACCGACCTCCTCGGCGGCAAGGACGAGCTCACCGCGGTGAAACACCCAGCCGACGTACTCGGTCTCATAACCGTAGGCGTAGGCGCGCTGCAGCGCCGGGTACGACGGCACCGTCTCGACCGCGGGGATTCGATTGATGAACAGCCACGGGCCCGCCGCGGAAGCGAGCTGTGCCAGCTGGCGACGCCAATCCTCGACGTACTGCAGCGCGCCGCTCGCGAGGACGAGGTCGTATGCGCGCTCAAAGCATTGGTCGGTCTCGTGGAAGGTGATGTCGGAGACGAGCTCGGATCCCACAGCGCAGACGGCGGGGAGCTCTCGCAGGTGCCATTCGAAATCGACTTCGGGGCTGAGCCTGCGCCCGAGCTCGTAGTAGTGGCCGGTCGCTCCGCCCCAATCGAGCACGCTGAGCGTGGGGCTCTGGGCGGCAACGGTCGAGAGCACGTGCGCATAGGAGAGAACGATGTTCTGGGCAATCGGGTCGTCACGACGCATCGGCGCGTCGGTGGGTGTTTCGTGCGCGACGCCAAGCGGGCCGGGGCCATCGATCGAGCGCAGGAACTCGGACCATTTCTGGCGATAGGCCTCAGCGACGGCTCCCGCATCCCAGCCCGCCGCAGACGACGCCTGGCGCTCCCAGCCATCGGCGGCGAACTCCCACTCGGGCCTGTACCCCGCCGCCTCAGCGGCTGCAAGCTCGGCGGCAGCCTCGGGCGTGGGAGCGACCTCGCCGTCCCAGCGCGGTGCCCAAAAACGCGACGGGTAGTACTCCAGGACGACCTCCTCGAGCATCGAGAAGCGCACCCCGGCGCGAATCATCCGTCGCGCGAGCGACCAGTCATACGGCTCCTCGAAGACGGCGTCGGCAAGCTCGGTCGCGAAGATCTCGCCAAGTCCGGCCAGATAGATCGTCGCCTGCAGCGTGAACTCGCCCCAGCGCGGGGGGAACGCGCCGAGCGTGTCGGTCGCCCCGCCCGGGCGATGCTGGCGGATGAGCCCATAGGCAAGCTCAGCCCGAGTCGAGCGTGCATGGTCGAGCAGTCGCTCGACGTGGTCGGGCAAGAACGCGTCGTCGTCATCGAGCGGTGCGAGCCAGGCTCCCGAGGCGAGCGCAACGGCGTCGTTGAACGGTGGTCCGCCAGCAACTCGCCAGCGCTGCTCGGGATCCTCCGGATACGGGCCGCGAATCGGCCGGTTGAAGTAGCGGACCCGGTCGTCGCCGACGGCCTCGATGGCAGCCGCGGTCTCGTCCGCGGCGCCATCGCCGACCACGATCACCTCGATATTGGAGTACGTCTGGCTCAGCGCGGAGGGGAGCGAGACATCGCGCAGGCCGGCGGGATTGTCGTAGGTCGGGATCACGACCGACACGAGCGGATCGGGTTCCGAGTACGCGGTCTCATAGCCGTCGGACTGGCGCAGCTTCTGCAGACGCTCGCGCTGCCACGGCTCGCGGTCGGAAACGGAGCGCAGCGCCTCAAGCGTGCGCCGCTGCTCGGCGTCGATCCGCTCCAGGCGCCGGGCAAGCTCTGCGCCGTGGGCCGCTAGTTCGCGACGCGTTTCAGCCGAGTTGACATGGGTCGAGCTGAAGGTGTCGAGCATCCACCGGACCCGTCGGCGTACGCCACTCGCGCCCCACGACACCCGCGACCGTTCCCCGTCTGGCTGCGAGCCCATCTGTCCCGATTCTCGCAAAGCCTGGCCTCAAGGGAGCGGGCACACGAGCGCGGCGCCATCGCCGGCCAACAACCACAGCTCACTCGCCGCGTCCGGCGCAGGCAGCTCCACCGCTGCCGCCTGCCCCGCCTCAAGCTGTCCGATCGGCCTGCCGGGGTCCTCGGGCGCGAACCGCGCGAGCGTCAACGTCAGGGTTTCGGAACCGCGGGCGCTCACGATGGCCCCCTCCCCCGCGAGCTCGGTCGCGGCACCTGCGGTGCCAAGGGGCTCGCACGAGTCGTCGGGCGCAGCCGCTGTGGAGCGTGGGGCGATGCCGAGCGCGCCGACGAGCGTCCAGTCGGCGACGCGACGCAATTCGACGCTTTCGCCGCGGATGCGATCGAGCGGGTCTGCAAGCGAACCGATCCGCTCGGCGGAATCGAGGTACACCGCTGTCGGCATCACGAGATAAGGCGACGCGCCAACCCCGAGCGCCAGGACATCGTCCACCGGCAGGTAGTCCGGGTCACCGCGATCCCCCGCAAGCTCGAGCATGGCGAACTCAGCGCGAGTGAGCAGCGCGTCTCGAGTGAGGTACCCGCTGCCGTCGCCGAGCTTTCCGAGGTTCGCGGGCAGGGCCAGTGCAACGAGGAGCGCCAGTGCGGCGACCTGAACTGCGTGAGGACGGCGCTCGCGGACGCTCGAGACAGCGGCCAGCAACAAGAGCAGGGCGCCGGCGAACATGTACCTCGATGAGTCCTCCTCGCGCGCGGCAAAGGCGATCATGACCCAGTAGGCGGCCAGCGCGACCAGCATCGGCCAAAAGAACTTCGGCAGGCCCCCGCGAGCGAGGCGCCATGCGAGCCCAAGCAGCGCGGCGATGGCGAGCAGGCTGCCGAAACCGTCCTGACCGACCACAGTGACGTTCACGTCAGCGCCGCTCTCGATCGTCCCGGTCAGCGAGCTGAGCGTCGCCCGCAGCGAGTCGAACATCGACGGCACCAGGTGGCCGAGATCGATCTCGAGGGGCGGAGACGCGTAGCTCTGCGCCCACGCATACCAGGCTGCGAAGAGCACCGACGGCACCACGAAGACCCACGCGCGCCGCCATCGATCGGGCTCGAGCAGGACCGCGAGCGCCGCGGCCGCGACAAAGGCAAGCGCGATCTCGATGAAGCAGAGCGCGACGACGAGAAGTGCGCTGGCGATCGCGTCGCCGTGACGTGGCCGTCGTTCAAGCGCGAGCAACGAGCCGAGGCCCGCCGCCACGGCCAACGTCGTGTGCATGTCAAAGGGCCACAGGAGCACCTCCCAGGCGGCGCCGAGCAGGGCCAGCGAGGTCGAGAGGACGAGCGCCGCCGACGTCCCGATACGTACGCGGGCGAGCTCAAAGAACAGGGCGACGCAGGCGAGAACGCCCATGACGGCCACGACGCGAAACGCTGCGTACTCAGCGCCGAAGGTTGCAAACAGGCCCTCGTAGATGAGCTTGCCGCCGATTTGCAGGTGGCCGTTGTAAGGGACAAAGAGGTACTCGAGCGTGAGCGAATCGAAGTGCTGAGGAACATCAGCGCCGAGGTAGGCCTGGCGACCGAAGTAATAGAGGTCGTCGCCCGAGAAGCTCGTACCCGCACCCGCCGCGAGAATGACTACCGCTGCGAGGGCGAGAACCGGTGCCAGCGCGATCCAGGGATGCTCGTCCAGCCACCGCGCCGGCTCGCCCGCGCTCACTTCATGAGTTCGTAGACGACGAGGACCAGCGCGGTGCCGCCACCGAGGGCCGTGAGGATCCCGAGAAGCAGTCGGCCCGGACGCGGCGCGGTCGCGGCGGCGACGGTCGATGCATCCTCTGATGGCGCGTCTCCGGTGTCCGCGTCGAGCAGATCGTGCGCGGCTTCAGCAGCGCTCGCCGGAACGAGAATGTCACGGGGCCCCGCGGCAAGGAAATCGGGAACGTCAAAGCCGCGCGTGCGCCGCTCGAAGCTTGGGATGCCCTCCTCGAGGAGGATGCCCTGGATCATCTGAGCCTCGGCAAGGTTCTGCGCGAAGGCGACCTTGACCGGCTCGCCGCCTGTGTACTGCGGCTTGACCTTGCGGGCCTTCTCGTGCGCCGCGGTTATCGGCTTGAGATCACCCTGACCGACATAGACGAGCGGCATCTCGCAGGTGGGGCAAAAGCGCTCGTCCAGCGAGAACTTGCGGGCGCAGGTCGGACATGCCAGCGGCTCGCCCTGGTCATCCGACACCAAGCTCGACCTCCTCGACCTCGCCATCGGCGATGCGAAACCCCCTCACCACCGCCTCGCCATCAGCGAGCGAGCAGATCACCCAAATCGCTCCGGGCCAGTCGCGCGCGAGGTTGATGTCGGTCTGCGAGGGGCTCGCCTCGGAGTTGGGGTGCGAGTGAAAGATCGCGGTCTCGAGCCCGAGTTCCTCGATCGCGTTCCAGATCCGGATCTGGTCGGACGAGTCAATCCGAAAGCGCATCGGGCTCGCGAACTCGTTGCGAGCGGCGAAGAACTTGACGAAGCGCTCGGCGTCGTGAGCCAGCATCCCGCACGATTCGTTCGGCAACTCGTCGCGGGCGTGAGCGATGAGCTCATCGAGCAGTTCGGGTTCGATCCGCATGGCCAGCGAGGCTAGCTCAGGACTCTTCTGGAGCTGATCGCGCTGTTCGTCTGGTTCTTCTTCTTCGCCGAGAACCCATCGACGCAGGTGATCTGAGCGCGCCGCTCAGTACCAGCTGGAGGACGCTTCGCGACCTGGCTCTTGCAGATCGCCGGCGGCCGTTCCGAGTAGATCCGGGTCGAGGCGACCGAGCTCCCACAGCATGTCGTCGAGAACCGGCGGCGAGATCTCACTCGCGTTCGCGACGCGCTTGAAGGCGTCGCGCGTCGCCGCGCGGACGCTCGCGAGGTCGCCCGGCTCGACCAAGCCAGACCGCAAAGCCAGGCGCATCAGGACGTTGTCCGCCGAAACCTGCCAGTTCTCGGGATCGTCCACCACGAACCAACCCCGGCGCTCGCAGATCTTCGCGAAGAGCTGTGCCTTCTTCGCGAGCGGGTCGCCATACGCCTCGAACGAGCACAGGCGCTCCAGCAGTCCTGTCGGGGCGCCAAGGCGGCCTTCAGCGGCCGCCAGCAACACCTGCGCGCTTCCCTCGTAGTCGGCGATCAGCCCAGCGGCGAGGTCCCGCCAGAGCGCAGCCCTGCGGTCGGGATCCGCCACAGTCTCATCGTCGACGCGAAGGGCGGCAGCGACCGTCTCGCCATCGATTGCGGCAAGGCGATCCGCCGTCAGCTCGAGGTCGGAGGCAAGGGCCACCGTCCACATCAGCTCGCTGCCCTCAAAGGGCCCCTCCCCACCCACATCGTGAGCGCGCCCGTAGCCGGTCTTGTGATCAACCGCGCAGAGGAAGATCGCGGCGTCGGGGTCCGGGACGTGCGCGAAGTCGGGCGGGTCATAGCCGGCGCGCAGTTCGGCCACGCGGGCGACGACGGCTGCCTCGGCCGGTTCGGTCAGCGCTCGCCGACCACCAAGAACTGCTTGCCGAGGACCCGCCAGGCCAGCGGCATGTTCAGGTAGGCACGCGTCAGTCCGGCCGACGCCGGCAGCCGCCCGGTGAACGAGTACGGCAAGAAGCGCGGGATGTTCGAGACCACCCGGTATCCGGCAGTGTGGAGATGCTCGGCGACCGCCAGGTGTGTGAGGACGACGATGTGGTCGGCGTAGTCGAAGTACTCCTTGGCCGTGTAGCGGAAGTTCGGACCGAGAATCGCGATTCGGCCACCCTCGGCCGTGACCTCGTACATGCGAACGAGGAACTCAAAGACCTGCTCCTGGCCGCCGAGGTGCTCGAGGAAATTCGAGACGAAGATTCCGTCGAAATAGCCGTCGGGCAGCTCGGCCTCCATCACCTCAGAGGTCAAGAACCTGACCTCGCGGTCCGACCCGGCGTGCTCGTATGCGACCTGGTCGATGGCCCAGCGCTCGGGAGCCGGCGCCGCATCGATGAACTCGCGCCGGCCGGCGGCGGGGTCCAGCAGTCGTTTTGGCGAGCCGAGCGAGCGCTCGGTGACGTAACGCGCGATCTCGTGCCAGACCTGCTCGCGCTTGCCCTGATCGACGTGGCGGAAGCGGTAGTTGTAGAGGCGTTCGTAGTCCACGGGGCGGTCGAGGGTAGAGGCTGGCGAGCGCTTCCGGGCCACCGATGTAGCCTGCGGCGCCGTGTCACGGATATTGATCACCGGCGGCGCCGGGTTCGTCGGTGCCAACCTCGCAATCTCGCTTGCCGAGCGCGACCCTGCTCGCGAAGTGGTCGCGCTCGACAACCTTCACCGGCGCGGCTCGGCGCTCAATCTTCCGCGCCTGGAACGGGCGGGCGTGCAATTCGTCAAGGCCGACGTGCGTGATCGCGATGCGCTGATGGCCATCTCCGCCATCGACGCGCTGATCGAGTGCTCCGCCGAACCGTCAGCTCTCGTCGGGATGAGCGGCGACACCTCCTATCCGTTTGAGACCAACCTCGTCGGCGCCTATAACTGCCTCGAGCTGGCGCGGCGCGACCAGGCCCAGTTCGTCTTCCTCTCCACCAGCCGCGTCTACCCCTATCCGGCCCTCAACGCGCTCGACCTCGAGACGACCGAGACCCGCTTCGAGCTGCGGCCCGATCAGACAATTGCCGGTGTCTCGGGCGCGGGGATCTCGGAGGACTTCGGTCTTGACGGGCCGCGCACGCTCTACGGTGCGACCAAGCTTGCCGCGGAGTTACTCGTCACCGAATACGCCGCGAATTTTGAGATCCCAACGGTCGTCAACCGCTGCGGTGTGATCGCCGGACCCTGGCAGATGGGCAAGGTCGATCAGGGCGTGTTCACCTTCTGGCTGCTGCACCACCACTTCGGGCGGCCGCTCGGCTACATCGGATACGGCGGCCGCGGCCGTCAGGTACGCGATCTCTTGCACGTGGCCGATCTCGTCGACCTGGTTGAGCGCCAGCTCGCCGACCCGGCTGGCTGGAACGGTTTCGTCGGCAACGTCGGCGGCGGGCGTGAGGTCAGCCTCTCACTTACCGAGACCACCGCGATCTGTCGCGAGCTCACCGGGAATGAGTTCGAGATCGAAGCCTCAGGCGACGAGCGGCCGGGCGACGTTCCGCTATACATCTCCGACTGCTCGAGGCTCTTCGAGCAGACCGATTGGCGCCCACAGCGGGAGCCGAGGGAGATCCTCACCGACATCCTGGCCTGGGTCGAAGAAAACGAGGACGCGGTGGCCGAATCGCTGGGGCTGAGACCGTGAAGCTGTCCGTGGTGATGCCGGCTCACAACGAGGCCGGCTCGATCGAGGCGACGCTGCGCAACACGATCTCGACGCTCGAGGGAGCCGGCGTCGAGCACGAGGTCGTCGTCATCGACGACGCCAGCGTCGATGGCACCACCGCGGTCGTGGAATCGATCGCGGCCGAGTATCCGCAGGTGCGGTGCCTGCGCTCTCATTACCCGCGGGGATTCGGCTTCGCCGTGCGCTCCGGTCTCGAGCGATTCGACGGCGACGCCGTCGCGCTGATGATGGCCGACGGTTCCGACAATCCCGCAGACCTCGTTCGCTACCACGCCCTTCTCGAGCAGGGATATGACTGCGTCTTCGGCTCGCGGTTCATGCGCGAGTCGGCCGTCTATGACTATCCGCGGCTGAAGCTGATCCTCAACCGGCTCGCCAACTGGTTCATCCGGGTCCTCTTCAGGCACGGCTTCAACGACACCACGAACGCGTTCAAGGCCTACCGGCGCGAGGTCATTCAGACGATCCAGCCGCTGCTTTCGAACCACTTCAACCTCACCGTCGAGATCCCGCTGAAAGCGGTGGTTCGCGGTCACAGCTTTGCCGTGATCCCAATCACGTGGCGAAACCGCACCTCGGGGCAGAGCAAGCTTGCGATCCAGGAGATGGGCAGCCGCTATCTGTTCATCGTGCTTTACGTCTTCCTCGAGGCCCACCTCAGCCGCGGCGACTATCACCGGCGGCCCCTCGTTGACTCAAGCGACAACGTCCATTCCTGATCGCCTCCGCGTGATCGTGCGGTCGCCGTGGCTGTGGGGGGTCGTGATCGGGCTCTGCTGCTACCCAGAGACGGTCATCACCCCGACCGTCGGTCTCGATCCCTCCGCCAGCGCCGGCTATGCGATCGCAAACGCCACCGGAATCGATCAGGGAACGCATTTCGCCTGGACCTACGGCCCGCTCGGATTCCTCGAGGGCCCCTCGGTCGTCACCGGATGGCTCACGCCGTTCTCGATGGTGCACTTCCTAGCGCTGCGCATCGGCCTCGCGGTGAGCCTCGTGTGGGCGCTCCGGCGCAGCATCGGGCTTGCCGGTGCCGTCCCGCTCGCGTACATCGGCTGCGCCGCGACGCAGACCGAGGTCGTGCCGCTGGCACTCGCCACGGTCTTGGGACTGGTCGTCATCGCATCCAACCCACCGCCGTGGTCGTGGCGGGTCGCCACGATCGGTGGCGGGATCTACTGCGCTATCGAAGCCCTCGTGCGTCTCAACGTCGGCGCCGGCGCGCTCGCCGTCGTTGCGATCGCCGTCGCCGCGATGCCCGGGCCGCGGCTGCGAAACCTCACGACCCTGGGCGCCACGTTTCTCGCCACGTTCGCGGTCCTGTGGTTCGCGAGCGGTCAGGGCATCGCAAACTTCGACGACTTCCTGCGCTCGAGCGCGCAGATCGTCTCGGGCTACTCGCAGGCGATGGGCATCGAGCAACCACCAACGGGCTGGGACGGCGCACTCGCAGCTGCCGCGGTGCTGGTCATCGTCGGGTTGGCCGCATGGACGACACGCGGGCTTCCGCTCGCGCAACGCGTCGCAACGGTCGCGATCGTCCTCCTCGCCGCCTTCTTTGCCGCCAAGCAGGCGTTCGTCCGCCACGACGGTGGCCACGCTGGAGTCTTTGCGGGAGTTGCGATTGCCGCGCTCGCCTCGGTCCAGGCGCGGGTGGTTGCCGAGCGCGCCGTCGTGGCATTAGGGGTCGCTGTGCTGGCGTTCACCGCGGCGCCGGTCCGCGGGATCGCCCAGACCGAGGTGTTCCGCCCGATCGACGCGGTCACGCTCGCCGTCGAGCAGAGCTTCGACGTGTTCGTTCCCAGCGAGCGCGGCGAACTCGTCGACGCCGGCCGCGAACGCCTGCGCGACCAGTACGACCTCGACCCCGCGATCCTCGCCGAGCTGCGCACGGGCGACGTTCACGTTGATCCCTGGGAGGCACTGATGGTGTGGGCATATGACCTCGACTGGGATCCCTTGCCGGTCTTTCAGGCCTACGCGGCATACACGGACGACCTCGACAACCGCAACGCCGAGGCGCTCGCCGCGCCCGACGGACCCGACTTCGTCCTGCGCCGGCGAACTTCATCCGAGGGCGCGATCGGCACGATCGACTTTCGCTACGGCGCGTTCGACGAACCGGCGACGGTGCGTGCGATGCTCTGCAACTTCCGCGCGATCCGTTCCGGCGACGATTACCAGTTGCTCGAGCGCGGCCGGAACCGGTGCGGGGCAATCCGCGAGGTCGCCGCGGTCGAGGCTGAGTTCAACGTGCCGATCGAGGTGCCACGGGTGGGGCCGGACGAGCTGCTCTTCGGGCGGGTCCTCGACAACGAGTCGTCGCGACTGCGCTCGTTTGTCTACAAGGACGTCGAGCGCACGATCACCCTCGACGAGATCCCCTACCGCTTCATTGGCTCCAACGCCGAGAACGGGATCCTGTTGTCGGCGCCTGCAGGGCTGGACTTCCCAGCGCCATTCGCCTTCGCTCCGAACCCGAGCTCGATCACGTTCGGCAAGGACTCGGGGCTCGGGGCCGGACCGCAAAGGCTGCGGATCGAGTTCTTCGCTGTACCGGTTGCGAAAACTTAGGGCGCACAGACCTCGAGCTCGCCGCCGCCGGACTGCACCTGGACCTCCCAGGGTTGGCGGGAGGCGTCGGCCGGGATCTCGAGCAAGCGTGACTCGCCACCGGGAACGAGCCCGATCTCGACCGGGAAAGTGGAGGATGCGTATCGGCGGACGAACACCTGGGCCCCAGGCCCCGGCGCTGAGCGCAGGATCGCGCCACCGGCTGGGATCACGGCACTCGGGATGCCGGGAGCGACGCCGGCAATCGTCTCGCACTTCGCGCCGGGAGCCGGCACCTCGCTGGGGGCCAACTCCAGGCCGAGGGCCGCAGCAAGCACGCGATCGGCGCCCTCGCGCGCTCCATCTGGGGCAGCCGCGAGCCCCTCAGGCGTAAAGGCCGGCGAGCCGAAATCCTCGACGGCGGACAAATACGGCCCGGCCTTGACCAGGGTGAAGTAGTTGAAGCCCGAGTTCTCGGGCGTGAGCACCAGGTTCGGATCGACGGTCGCTGCGGTGATCTCGAGGGCAGCGAGATTGCCGCGAACCAGGGCGCTGGCGCTCTTGAGGTCCTGATAGCGGTCCTCGAGTGTCGCTATGCCGGACCCGATTGCAGCAACGGTCGCAACGCACGCGACCGCGATCATGCGCGGATCGGGGCGCATGCCGCGCAGTAGCTCCGCCGCCGCCATCACCACGAAGACGGCGCCAGGAAACTGATAGCGCGATGTCTCGGCCGTCCGAAAAACCGACGCGTTGATCGCGATCAGAAACCAGAAGGCAGCGCCGATCGTGAGCGCGACCCAGAGGCCGCGCGGCATCGTCCCGAGCCGCGCGATGCGCAGCCCAGCGAGAAGCAGCAGGCCGGCCAGCAGCGGCCTGCCCCACACGATCGTGCCGTTTCCCTCGCCGGTGAGCCCGACCAGCGATCCGACTGCGGCCGCGTAACCATCGAGGATGAACGCCGGAGACGTCGCGATGTTGTCGAAGCTGAGCTGGTCGGCCTCGGAGCTGTGCCAGCCCAGATACCAGAGGCCGTAGAGAACCGCCGGCACGACGACGATCCACCAGCGCTCTCGCAGCCGCCTCTCGAGCACGATCCCGACGCCGATGCCGGCGACGAAAACAAGCCCAAGGGTCTGAAAGCTGAGTCCCAGGATCAAGAGTCCACAGGCGGTGATCTCACCTCTGCGGTCCCCGCGCTCGAGCGCGAGCATCGCCGCGAGCCCGCATGCGACCGGGGCGAAGTAGCCGAGCTGGAAGGGGGCCAGCAGGTCCTCGTACGCCGACCCCAAGCCAAGGCACAGCAGGGCGCCGATCAGCGCGGGCCAGTCGCCCACCCGGCGTCGCACCCAGACGAAAAGCAGAGCGATCGTCGCCAGGTATGCCAGCGTCGAAGCGACGCCGTACGGGGTGAGCGACTCCATGCCCACCGTCGCCTGGATCGCCTTGTAGATCGCTATCAGGCTCATCGACGTGTGGCCGGCATGAGGCTCGAAGAAGACATCGACGCTGAAGCCGCGCCGGCTGAGGAGGAAGTCCCAGTCGTCAACCAGGAAGGTCAGGTTCGAGATCGCCGCGATCAGCGCCACCCCCGCCGCAGCCATGGCGGCGGCGAGGATCGTCACCGGGACGCGTCGGTCGGCAACCAGCCGCTCCCACGCCGCCCACGCACGAGCCGCCATCAGTCGCACACCTCGACGCGACCGGAGCCGCCGAGTCCGAGGTGCCAGGGCTGCGCGGACGCGTCCTGCGGAATCTCGAGCTGCACGTCGTCTCCGCCCTGAACAGTTCCGAGATCGACCGGGAACGCAGTCGTGGCATACCTGCGAAGCCCGACTTCCACCGATCCCTCCAGGCCGCGGATTCGAACGTCCGTGGGCGGCCCAGGCAGCTCGATGGCTGTTGCGGTTGGGTTGACGGTGATCTCCTCGCAACCTGTTGTCGAGCCAGACGCCGGTTGCAGGTTGACGCCGAGGGCGGCCCCGAAAACACTGTCGGCGGAGGCGCGGGAGCGCTCGGGCGCATCAGCCAATTCCTCAGGGGAGTAAGCCGGTGAGCCGAAGGCGTCGATCGCCGAGAAATAGGAGGCGGCGTCGACGATCTCGAGATAATTGACGCCGGAGTTCTCCTCGGTGAGGATGAATTCCGGATCCACCTGGTCGCGGGTCAGTTCGAGCGCAGCCAGGCCGCCGCGCTGGGACTGGGCCTGGCCCTCGAGCCCCGCCGCGCTTAGGCGCAGATACGAGAAGTTGGCGAGCGCCGAGAACGCGGCGATGACGACTATCGCGGCGACGACCGGCCTGGTTACTCGCGCGCCGCGGAAGAGCTCGGCCGCGACCATCGGCCAGAGGATCACCCCCATCAACTGGTAACGGCCCGAGGTCGCCTCGCCGAAGAACGTCGCGTTGAGGCCGGTCAGCGACCAGAACACCAGCAGCGCGGCGAGCAGCGCCCAGAATCGGCGCCCAAGCGCGGCGACGCCGATCCGCAGCACGCGCCACACGCCCAGGGCGATGGCCAGCGCCAGGAGGGGGCGGCCCCAATCGAACGGCGAGATGGCGGCCTCGTCGCGGGGAACGGACAGCCCGAACATCGCCGAGAGGCTCGACGCGAGCCCGTCGGCGACGTAGCCGAGCAGGGTCGCGAAGTTCTGGAAGACGACGAAGTTCTGCGCTTCGCGGCCCCAGCCGAGATACCAGAGCAACCAGATGAACGTGGGAATCACGAACACGAACGCCCGGCGAAAGCGGGTGCGATCCAGCGCGATGTCGACGAACGCCGCGACCACGAACGGAATCCCGACGTGAGAGAAGAAGAGGCCGACGGTCAGCAGCACCGTCGCGACAACGTCCCCACGCCGATCCTCGCGGTCGAGTGCGATCAGCGCCCCGATCCCACAGGCGAGCGAACCGAAGAAGCTCATCTGAAACGGGAACAGAAGGTCGTCCCAGGAGGGTCCGAGAAAGAGCACCGGCAGCGTCGCCGCGAGAGCCAGCCACGGGTCGACCCTGCGCCTCATGTGGACGAACATGAGCACGACCGCCACCAAGAACAGCGATGTGGAAACGAGCTGAAACGGCAGCGCAGATTCGATTCCGAAGAGCGCGATCAGCAGCTTGTACGCGGCGATCGGAATTGCCAGCAGCTGTTCGACGAACGGCGTCAGGTACGTGTCGATGTCCGTTGCCGAGCCGCGGCGGTCGAGGATGAAAGCCCATTCGTCGCGCCAGAAGGTCAGCGGCTGCATGAAGTGCAGGAGCGTCGCCCCCGCCAACAGCACCACGGCCGCGAACAGCCAGGTCGTCGGTTCGGCCGAACGTGCGCGCGCGACGATCGCAGCCATCTATGCCGAGAACTTGCGCGACCGCAGCAAGCGCGTGCGGTGCATGAGCAGCCGCCAGGCCGCCCATAGGGTCTTGAAGCCGTACACCGTCGCGGGCCCGACCGTGATCGACGACGCATCGTCGAAGTAGCGCGTGCGCGCCGGGACCTCGACGATCCGAAAGCCGAAGTGCGCGGCCTGCATCAGAACCTCGGAGTCGAACACGAAGTCGATCGAGTTTCGAAGGAACGGGATCGTTAGGAGGAAGTCGCGGCTGTAGGCGCGGTAGCCAGTGTGGAGGTCGGTCAGCTCAGTGCGCATCACGCGGTTTTCGATCGTCGTCAAAAAGCGGTTCGCGGCGCGCTTGTAGAGCGGCATTCCGGCGGCGCGGGCGGCGCCTGGCTCGGCCATGCGGGTGCCGAGCACAAGGTCGGCACGGCCGTCGCGGATCGGCGCGATCAGCTTCGGGATCAGGCCTGGCTCGTACTGGCCGTCCGGGTGGAGCATCACGACGATGTCCGCGCCGCGCTGGAGGGCCTCGAGGTAACACGTCTTCTGATTGCCGCCATAGCCGACGTTGTGCGGGTGCCAGATCGCGTGGACCTCGAGCTCGCGCGCGATCCGCAGGGTCTCGTCGGTCGAGCGGTCGTCGACCAGGATGATCTCGTCCACCCAGTCGCGCGGAATCGCCGCGACGGTGGTCTTCAGCGTCTTCGCCGCGTTGAGCGCCGGCATGACCACGACGACCTTCGAGCGCTTGGCCTCGACGCTCATGAGCTCGCCCCGCACACGGTCGCCGTTCCCCTGCCCTCGACCAGCAGTACCCACGGCACGTCGGAGCGGTCGGCGGGGAACGCGATCGACTTCTGCCCCCCACCCATGACCTGTCCGGCGCTCACAGGGAAACGAGTCGCGAAACGACGCAGATAGAGGTTGAGGCGGGCACCGGGATCGCCCCTGACGGTAACCGTGGCGGGGCCGGTCGCGACGGTTGGCGAGTCCGCGGCGTCCACAGGGCGGCACGGGGCAGTCGCAGGCGCCACCTCGCCGGACCCGACCACCAGGCGCTCGGCACGCGCGAGGACCCTGTCTGCGAACTCCCGCGCAAACGCCGGGGCCGCTGCGAGCTCGGCTTCTGAGAACGCCGGTGAGCCACTGTCGCGGACCAGCTTTAGATAGAGGCTCGCGGGGATGTAGACGTCGCCCGTGCCGGAGAACGAGACGTCCGGCAAGAACCCAGGGTCAACCGTGTCCTGGGCGATCTCCACGGCTGCCAGATCGGCACGGATGATGTCGCCCACCTGCCCCTGGGCGGCTGCCAGCTGCTGCAGGTATGAGGTGCTGCTGAGGAGGACGACCGCGGCGGCCGCGAAGACACCCACGATCACCGGCATCCGCGGACGGACGCCTCGCAGCAGCTCGGCCGCGATCATCACCACGAAGACCGCACCGATGTACTGGTAGCGACCGCTGGTGGGCGGTCGGTCGGGACCCGCGTTCAATGCGGCCAGAAACCAAAACGACACACCGAGGGCGAGAACCACCCAAAGCGACCTGGGAACCGAGCCGATCGAGCGAATCCGAAGGGCCGCACCGATCAGTGCCGCTACCAACAGAACTCGCCCCCAGTCGAGCGAGGTCACCTCCGCCTCGTTGCGCGTGGTCGCGAAGCCGAGCAGCGACGAAAGGCTCGAAGCGAACCCGTCGAAGATGTAGATCGGGCTGGCGAGGAAGTTGTGGACCGAGAGCGAGTTCTCGGCGAAGTGCCCCCACTTCAGATACCAGACGCCGTAGAGCGCGACCGGGATAGCGACCACGAACGCCCGCCGCAGCCAATCCCCACCGAGCGCAAGGACGACGATCGCCGCAGCTGCAAACGAGAGGCCGAGGCTCGAGAACGCGAGCGAGCCAAACAACAGGCCGCAGGCAACGAGGTTGCCCTTGCGGTCGTTTCGCTCCAGCGCGAGCAACATCCCGATGCCGCAGGCCATGCCGACGAAGAATCCGATCTGAAACGGCCAGAGGAGATCCTCGGCGGCGGCGCCGCAGAAGAGGATCGGCAGGCACCCGGCAAGCGCGAGCCACTCGCCAATTCGACGGCGCAGCCAGACGTAGAGGAGCGCGACGCTGGCAATGAAGCAGGCGACGGCGACGATCTGAAACGGTCGCGGTGAGTCGGTGCCAAAGACCGCGATGAGGGCCTTGTAGACGAGCACGGGGCCGGCCACGATGTGCTCGTTGTGGGGCAGAAAGACGGAATCCCAGGTCAGCCCCGGCCGCGCGACCAAGAACTCCCACTCGTCGAGACGGAAGGTGATCCGCCGTTCGAAGTAGAGGATCAAGCCGGCAGCGACGAGCGACGCGGAGATCAGCAGCAGCGTTGCCGGATCGCCAAGAGCGCTCGACAAGGTGCGATTCCGCGCGCCGCCCATCGGCCTCAGCCCTGCGTTCGCGGTCGCCACGCCGGGGAAATCTAGGGTCCGCCGTGGAGAACTGCGCTCCGAGGGCAGCCTCTAGAGTGTGGAAGGACGCGGACGGGGCCTCTCCCGTCCGCTTCTGACGAATATGGGCAATGTCGCGATAGTCACTGGATCGGGCGGCCTGATCGGCTCCGAAGCGGTGCGCCACCTGGTGGCGCAGGGCCTTGACGTGGTCGGGATCGAGAACGACATGCGTAGCCGTTTCTTCGGCCCGGAAGCGTCCACCTCGTCTGTAACCGAGGACCTCGTCACGAACCTCGACGGCTTTCGCTCCGAGGAGCTCGACATCCGCGACGCCGAAGGCATCGAGCGGCTGTTTGCCGCCCATGCGGGCTCGATCGAGGTCGTCGTTCACACCGCTGCGCAGCCCTCACACGACTGGGCGGCGCGCGAGCCGCAGACCGACTTCGGCGTCAACGCCAACGGGACCCTCAACCTGCTCGAGGCGGCCCGCGCCCACTGCCTGGACTCTCCGTTCATCTTCTGCTCGACCAACAAGGTCTACGGCGACACGCCCAACCGACTGCCGCTGATCGAGACGGACACGCGGCTCGAGCTGCCCGCGGACCATGAGTACTTCAAGGGCATCGACACCTCGATGTCGATCGACCTCTCGACCCACTCGCTGTTCGGAGCTTCGAAAGCCGCCGCCGACCTGCTCGTTCAGGAGTACGGTCGCTACTTCGGCATGCCCACCGTGTGCTTTCGCGGCGGTTGTCTGACCGGCCCCCAACACGCCGGCGCCAAGCTCCACGGTTTCCTCGCCTACCTCATGAAATGCGTCGTCACGGGGACGCCGTACACGGTCTTTGGCTACGGGGGCAAGCAGGTGCGCGACAACATCCACAGCGCCGACCTCGTGGCCGCGTTCGAGGCCTTTCGCCGGGCACCGCGGCCGGCAGCGGTCTACAACATCGGCGGCGGGCGGTTCTCGAACTGTTCGATGCTCGAGGCGATCACGGCGTGCGAGCGCATTGCCGGGCGCGAGCTCGAGTGGGAGATGGGGCCGGAACCGCGGATCGGCGACCACCGCTGGTGGGTCTCCGACCTGGCGCCCTTCGAATCCGACTATCCCGACTGGTCGCCGCGGTTCGGCATCGACGACATCCTCAGCCAGATGTACGAGCAGAACGTCGAGCGCTGGATGGCGACCGCCGCCCCACGGTAGTTGGGCCCCGGCCCCTCTCACCATGACACTCGAGGAGATCGTCTCGCCGGCGCCCGAGGCCTCGGATCCTGGCGTCGAGTCGCGCCCGGCGGTGATCGAGGTCCGCAACCTGTCAAAGGCGTTTGAGATTCCGCTCGAACGAGTCGACTCGATCAAGGAGCGCGTTGCCCACCCGTTTCGCCAACCGCGGGTGCGCAACCTCCAAGCGCTCGACGACATCTCCTTTGAGGTTCACCGCGGCGAATTCTTCGGGATCGTCGGACGCAACGGCACCGGTAAGAGCACGCTGCTGAAGATCCTCGCGAGCATCTACGGCGCGGATTCGGGATCGATCCGGATGGCTGGCCGAGTCGCACCGTTCATCGAGCTCGGGGTCGGCTTCAACGTCGAGCTGACCGCACGGGAGAACGTGGTTCTCAACGGCGTCCTCATGGGCCTCTCACTCGATGAGGCCAAGCAGCGCATCGAATCCGTGATCGAGTTCGCCGAGCTCGAGGAGTTCGCCGATCTCAAGCTCAAGAACTACTCGTCAGGGATGCTCGTCCGGCTCGCGTTCTCGGTGATGATCCAGTCGGACGCCGACATTTTGCTGATCGACGAGGTGCTGGCCGTCGGCGATGCCTCCTTTCAGCAGAAGTGCAAGGACGTCTTTCACGACATCCGCGGCTCAGGCCGAACCGTCGTCCTGGTCACCCATGACATGGGTGCGGTCGAGCAGTTCTGTCACCGGGCGATGCTGCTGCACGGCGGCGACATTGTCGAGATCGGCGACCCTGACACGGTCGCCAAGCGCTACCTGCGGCTCAACTTCGCCCAGCCCGGTGGCGCCGGGCACCCGGTCGACCAGGCCGGTGATCTCGTCCTCATCGACGCCTGGTTACAGCGGCCCGACGGCGAGCGCGCGGCCAACATCGGTCAGGGCGAGCCGATGGAGTTCCGCGCTGAGTTCAAGGCGAACGCCGAGATCCCGAACCCGAGCTTCGGCTTTGTGATCGCGAACGAGGACGGCGTGGAGATCAGCGGCGTCGGCCTCGGGCTCAACGTCGACCACACCGGGGCGGTCGCAGCCGGCGAGAGCGTTTCGGTACGGGCGAAGCTCGAGAACCGCCTTGCGCCTGGCCGCTACGCGGTTCAGGCGTGGATCTACCGCAACCACTCGCTGGGGGAGCCCGTGCTCGCGTCGCCTCGGATTCTCGATTTCGTGGTCTTTGGAACCGAACACTCGGTCGGCCTCGTCTCGCTCGTCGACGACGCCCAGATCGAGGTGTCCAGATGAGCGCCGGCGCGAGCATCGATCCGATCGAGCTGCGCGAGGTGCCCGGGCCCGCGGCGCTGGGTGGCGGCGCGAAGCGCTTCTTCGAACTTCTCTGGCTGATGGCGCTGACCGAGTTCAAGCGAACTTATTTCGGGACCGTCCTCGGTTACGTCTGGTCGCTGCTGCGCCCGTTGTTGCTGTTCGCCGTCCTCCTCTTCGTCTTCACGAAGATCTTCCGCCTCGGCAGCACGGTGCCCAACTATCCGGTTCTGCTGCTGTTCAACATCGTCGTCTTCAGCTTCTTCCAGGAGTCGACCACGACCGGCGTGACCTCGGTCGTAGCGCAGGAGGGGATCGTGCGAAAGACGCAGTTCCCCCGTCTCGTGATCCCGCTCTCGGTCGTGCTCACCGGCCTGATGAACCTCGGCCTCAACCTGATCGCCGTCTTCGCCTTCCTGCTCGTCTACGGCGTCGACCCGATGTGGACCTGGGCGCTGCTGCCGGTGATCCTGTTGCCGCTCACGATCCTCACTGCCGCCGTCGCGATGCTGCTCTCCGCCCTTTACGTGAAGTTCCGCGACACACTGATTATCTGGACGGTGGCGGCGAGCGTTCTCTTCTACGGCAGTCCCGTCCTTTACCCAATCGACATCCCGACGACCGAGGGGTTTCGCGCGGCGCTGATGGCAAACCCAATCGCCGTCATTCTCGAGCAGGCTCGCGTCTGGATCATCGACCCAACCGCTCCCGGGCCGGTCGAGGCCGCCGGTGGCGTCGAGCGACTGATCCCGGCAACGCTGATCTTCATCACGGCCTGCTTTCTCGGCTGGCGCATCTTCAACCGCGAGGCGCCGCGGATCGCCGAAAAGCTCTAGGGCCGGGGGCGCACCACCAAGTTGAGCGACGCGATCCGACGCATCGGATAGCTCGCGTACGGGACCGAGCCGCGCCAGCTGTCGTGCGCCTCGGCCGAGACCAGATACGTCTCCGGGTCTTCGGCAATCGGCGCGAGCGCCGCGTCCACGTCAGTCTCATCGAGCCCTGCGGCATGGGTGATCCGCGCGAGCCTGGCCTCGGCCTCCTCGGTGCCCCACCCAGCAATCACGTGCGCGAAGGCGAAGGCGATGACACCTTGGGGTTCAAGCGCGGCCATCGCAGCCTCGACGGCGGCACTCGCCCGCTCTGGCTCGAGGCGATCGAGCAGTCCGGTCGAGTAAACGGCGGCGTAGGACTGCGGCAGTGGCCTGGTAGTCGGAAAGCGGTCGCGGATGAAGTCGAGGGCTGAGTAGTCGCGGGTCACCGCCGAGAAGCGGTGCGGTTCGCTGGCCGTGCCATCGAAGGGGTCAAGAACCGTGACTCGGTAGCCAAGTCGAGCGAGCACGCCGGCCGCAAGCGGACCGGAGCCGGCGACCTCGAGGATCGCCGAGCCCTCGGGAACGGCGCCGAGCAGCGCCTTGATCGCCCAGCCGCGCTGGATCCCGAGCGGAGGCGGGCTCGCCGCGATCAGCTTTGCCATCGCGTCGGCGAACTCGGCGAGGTCAGCGGCGGTCGCGTAGGTGAGACCATCGCTCGGACGGCGGTCGGCGAACAGCTCGCGCAGCGGCCAAACCTCCTCGTGAGGAACGAGCGACTCCGAGCCGTTCAAGGCGAGCCCCGATCCATCACCCGCGTGTTCGGAGCCTGGAGCGCTCGATTCGAGCCGACGCTTGATCCGTCGCCGCGCGGCGGCGCGGCCGCGACGAAACGTGTTGGCGGCGCGCGAGTGGCGCATCAGGCGGCCCGCCGAACCGGCGAGTCAGTGCCGCTCGTGGCCCGCGCGTCGATCAGGTCGCGGAGGAATCGGGCCAGGGACACGGAGTTATCCTGCCAACTCAGGTGATCGAGAGCAAAGCGGCGCGAGCCGGCCGCCAGCCGCTCTCGAAGCCCGCGATCATCCAGAAGGCGCTCGATCATCGCGACGATCTCGAGTGCGGTTCCATCCTCGAGCAGCAGTGCGTTCTCGCCGTGTACGAGATCGTGGCCGATGTTGCAGTTCGGCAAGATCACCGGCCGCCCCATCGCCAGGAACTCGGGCAGCTTCGACGGCAGGCGATAGCGGTTGAAGTCGTTCGTTGCCCCTGGTTGCACGTACGCATCGGCGAGGGCCAGGTAGCGAGGGATCTCACGCCATTCGACGGCGCCGAGTTCGATCACACCGTCTCGAAGCGCACCGAATGCGAGCGGATCAACGCCACCGAGCTCGGTCTCGCCGAGACGAACGAGGCGAACTCGGCGGCCAGCCCGCTCGAGCAGCTTGATCGCCAGATACAGGCTCAGCATCTCGTGCTGGTTGGCGAAATGGACGGTGCCGTGGTAGACGAGCACGAACTCGTCCTCGGCGATCCCCATGGCGGCACGTGACAGCGGCGGCTCGAGGTCAGGTCGAAAGCGCTCGGTATCGATCCCCGGTCGGGCGACGTGATGCGGGCGGTGGTTCCGATTGAACTCGTTCAGCTCCTCGGTGATCACCGTGACTCCATCGGCGCCACTGAGGAAATTCTGCGAGTGCGTCGGGTGAATCTGATCCGGCGGGGCGAGGTGATCTTGCTCGGCCATCGTCAGCCGTCGCATCTCAGACATCGTCATCCCGACCTTGGTCGACAACAGGTACTCCTCGTTGTCCTCGAGGTGCACGGTGTACGGAAGCCCGAGCGGGCGCACCATCGACTCGGTCGCGCGCCGAACGATCTCGCGCGGCGTCCAGGCAAAAACGATCGACGGCTGCGGGTCGCGCCGCCAACGCTCGGTGAGCGCGGGCAGCTCGTGGTGAGTGATGGTCGCAAAGCGCGCGTCACCCACCTTGCGAATCGTCCTGGGATCGCCGACGCCGGCGAGGGTGACATCCCAGCCGATCCCGGTCAACTCGTTGCCGAAATGAAAGGCCTGGATGGCGCTGTTGACCGTGAACGGTCCGAAGTAGACGAAGACGATCCGGGCGGGCTCCGGCGCGGAGCTCATGGCCGTGGTCATGCCGCGACGGCCATCGGATCGGCGGGAGCGAATGATGCCGAGGTCCGGTCGAAGCCGGGGCTGTAGTAGGGGTCGCCGGCCTCGAGCTCCGGATACCAGCGGTCGACGAAGAGGGCGCGGTCGACGATGTCAAGGGCCTCCCGGCGCGCCGCTGGGGCCTCGTGATCAACGATCTGGGCGCCGGCGACGTAGGCAAGTCGATGCCCGGCAGCGCGAAGGCGCATGCACAGGTCGAAGTCCTCGAAGCCGGTCGCAAACGCTTGGTCGAAGCCACCGACGGCCGCGAACGCCTCCGCCTCGACCAGCAGGCAATCGCCGGACAACGCCGACACATCACGCGAGCATGAGAGCGAGCCGTAGTAGCCATCCTCGTTTGCGTTGAGGCCGGCAAGCATCGGCATCACGGGCTCGCCGAGACCGACCGCGTAGCCCGCCGCCGCGACCCGGTGATCGGGTCTGATCAGCATCGGCCCGGCCGCTGCCACGTCGCGAAGGCGCATGTGCAGGAGCAGCTGCTCAAGCCAATCGTCGTTGAGGGGTTCGACTGCATCGGAGCAGAACAGAAGCGCCTGGCCTCGGGCCTGCTGGGCGCCGAGGTTGGCGCTGCGGGCGCGGCTGAAGCGGGCTTCCGGATCAACGACCACAGTCTGCTCCGAACCGACTCCTGCCCGCCGGAGCGCAGCCATCAGCCGCTCACGGCGCGCCGAATCCCCGCGCCAGCTGATCACCGCGGTCACCGCGCTCGGATCGGGCTCGCAGCCCGGCTTCGGCGCCAGCCGCGCTCGGTGCGGGATCCACGGATGGGGCACCGCGATCGCCTCGGTGCCGGTGCGCTCGAGATGGGCGGTTACGGCAGCCGCCTGAAGCTCGGGTACGCCGGATTTCTCCTCGGCCCCGGCGGCAATGCTGCCCGGGATCGCGCGCCAGCGGTAGAGGATCAGCGGCAGGTGACGAATGCGCTCAGTCCGCTCAGACAGGCGCATCATCAGCTCGAAGTCCTGAATCTTGTCGAAGCTGGCGTCGAAGCCGCTGATCTCGTCTACCAGCGCTCGCCGGACGACGAGCAGGTGGCCGACGTACATGGCGCCAAGGGCGTAAATCGGCGCCCAGTCGGGCTTGTAGAAGGGGTCGACGATGCGCTCGTAAAGGTCGAGCTTGTTGGAGTCGGTGTAGACGATGTCGAGTTCAGAGTCGGCGGTCAGCGCCTCCGCAGCGCACAGCAATGCGTCGTCAGTGAGGACGTCGTCGTGGTCGAGGAAGGCGACGAACTCGCCACTGGTCAGTGCGAGTGCGGCGTTCGACGCACCGGCGATCCCGGCGTTGTGCTCCAGCCGCACGGACTTGATCCGGTCGTCGGCGCGGCCCGCCGCCGCGATCAGGCGCGGAACCTGGCGCCGCCTGGAACCGTCATCGGCGATGCACAGCTCCCAGTCCGGATAGGTCTGCGAGCGGACCGAGTCGATTGCTGCCTTGAGGTAGTGCGGCTCGGTCTCATACGCGGGCATCACGACCGAGATCAGCGGTCGCGTCGGCAACGCGTGAAGTCGCTCGGCGTGCGGGCGTGAACGGCGCGAGGTCCAAGAGCCGAGCCGCCCGCGAGCGACCGGCCCGATCATGAGCCGCCCGGCCGCAGCCCCTTGGCCAGGTGATATGTGACGCGCACCGGCTTCATCAGCCGCCAGCTCATCGATTCCTCGAATCGCCGCGTCGTCGCCTCCAGCTCGAGCTCGAGCTCAGCGATCCGCATCGACTTGCGCATCAGCTCCCGGTGAAACTGTTCGCGCTGAAGTTCGAGCTCGGCCTTGTCCGGCGCCATCGGCCGGGATAGTAGAGCGAGCCAGAGCAGCCCGAGCTAGCCGCGGCCGACTACCACCAGATGGTGGAGTCGATGCCCTCGAGCTCGTCGACCGGCGTGGTGTAGACGCCGGTCGAGAGGTACTTCCATCCGTCGTCGGGCACGAGGAAGACGACGTTGCCCTCATCCAGCTCAGAGGCGACGCGCACGCAGATCGCGGCGACCGCGCCGGCGGAGACCCCTGCGAACACGCCCTCCTCGTGCAACAACCGCTGCGTCCAGACGATCGCGTCGCGATTGGAGACCATGATCTTCCGATCGAGGACCGACAGATCGATGATCGGCGGGATGAAGCCATCATCAAGCGAGCGCAGACCAGAGACGTCCTCCCCCTGCTTCGGCTCGGCGGCGACGATCTTCGTCTCTGGATCGGCCTCCTTGAGACGCCGCCCATTACCCATCAGCGTGCCACCGGTTCCAAGGCCGGCCACGAACGCCGCGACCGAGTCGAGCTCGTCAAGGATCTCGACCGCGGTCCCGTTGTAGTGAGCGCCCGGATTTGCCTCGTTGCCGTACTGGTAGGGCATGTAGTACGAGGCGTCCGAGCTGGCGGTCTCAAGCGCGAGTTCTACGGCGCCGTTGGATCCCTTTGCGCCCTCGGAGTAAAGAATCTCCGCCCCGAACATCCGCAGGAGCTGTGAGCGCTCCCCGGTGACGTTGTCGGGCATCACGGCCTTGAACGGATAGCCCTTGCGCTGACAGATCATCGCCAGCGCGATGCCCGTGTTGCCTGAGGTCGGCTCGAGCACCGTCTGGCCGGGTTCGATCGCACCCTCGGCCTCGGCGGCCTCGACCATCGCCTTCGCGACCCGGTCCTTGACCGAGCCGGTCGGATTGCGCCCCTCGAGCTTGGCGAAAATCCTCACCCCGGGCTTCGGGGAAAGGCGCGGCAACTCCACCAGCGGCGTATTGCCAACCGCTTCGATTACGTTGCCATAGCGGCCGCCGCAGGGGCGATTGAGCGTCGGCTCGAGCATCGCTTTAGAAAGTATAGTGAGGTTCCACGCGCTGACAGCGGCTGGTCAGGACTGCTGTTGCAGCCATCGCAGCGCGAGGGTTGCGTTGCGTGCGTAGAAGGCTGGCTGGCGTGCGCCCGAGTGCCTGCCGGGAACGCGAACGAGCTCGACCGCGTGATCGCGACGAGCCCACCGGCGCATCCCCCGCGCCACGAAGCCGCGGTCGCCGGCCGCGCGCAGAGCGAGGATCGGCGCCGAGCTCGTGAACAGCGCAGGCGACGCCCGGCGCAGATCCCGGCGATCGGCCTGGATGAATTCCATGTACTGCTCGGCGTCCTCGGTGTGCGCCGGAAACGCGCGCATGTCCGCAACAGGGGAGTAGGTCGCCGCCGCGTCCACCAACCCCCGCTGCGCCAGCAGAGCTGCGAGCGTGCCCCCGGCCGACTCGCCAAACGCCAGGACCGTTCGACCGCCTCGGCCGAGAGCGCGCGCGTGGCGCTCGGCGGTCGCGATCGCCCCTGGCAGATCGAACAGGGGATAGTCGACATATGAGACCTCGAAGCCCAACTCGCCCGCGAGCTCGCTGGCGACGGCCATCCTGTCCTCTCCCTCGAACAGAAAGCCGCCCCCATGCAGGAGCATCGCCACCGGATGCTGCTTCGCCATGGCGGGCTCCCGCGCCGACGCCAACTCCGCGTTCGAACCGACCAGCACAACGAGCCAGGCCGCCAGCAACCACTTCTTCATGATCCACGCAAACCCATGCGAAGCATGACCGCCGATGCGCCGATCGACACTCTCGCTCGCCTGCTCGGCGCCGGCCCGCCGATCGCAACCGACGCCTGGTCGCTCGACGACGCACCGCTGCGAAGCGCCCTCCAGGCGGTCGACTCCGGTGCGCGCAGGATCGTTGAGTGCGGCTCCGGTCGCAGCACGATCGTCTTGGCGCGGCGTCTCGCCGAGCTCGAAGATGGAAGCGTCCACAGCCTCGAACATGATGCCGCCTGGGCCCTGCGAACGCGCGCCCAGCTTGCCGCGGAGAAGCTCGACCGCGCCGAGGTGATCGACGCGCCGCTCGAACGCCATCCGCTCGCCGGCGAGACCGGCGGCTGGTACTCACTAGCCGAGTTGGTCAGGCTTCCCGCGGAGATCGATCTGCTCCTGATCGACGGCCCGCCGGCCGGCGACCCGGCCTTGCGACGCAGCCGCCAGCCGGCCGTGCCCGCGCTCAGCGATCGCCTAAAGCCCGGCGCAACCATCCTCCTCGACGACGCGGGACGCCCCGGCGAAGCCGAGGCGCTGGCGATCTGGTCGCGCGAGCACGAGCTCGAGTTTCAGCTCGACCCTGACCATGGATTCGCGACCGCTCGGTGGCCTCTGTATGTTGCGCGTCACAGTTGAAGAGCCGGAAAGCACAAAGTCGATGATCGGGAGAAAACAGTTGATTAGCAGGACCAGGCTTATTTTTGTCGGAGCGCTCGTGGCGCTATTTACCTTCGCGTTCGTGGTCGCCGGCTGCGGTGACGACGACGAGACCACCAGCGCGGGTGGCGACACCTCCACCGAGGCGAGCGGCGCTGACTTATCCACGATTACCGAGGGAACTCTGCTGATCGGCACCGATGCGCCGTATCCACCGTTTGAGATTGGGACTCCAGATGATCCCGACTTCACCGGCTTCGAGCCCGATCTCGGCAACGCGATCGGCGAAAAGCTCGGGCTCGAGGTCAAATACCAAGACACCTCGTTCGACACGATCTTCCGCGACGTCGCGGCCAATCAGTTCGACATCGTGCTCGCCGCATCGACAATCACCCCCGGCCGCCAGAAGACGGTCAACTTCTCCGACCCCTACTACGAGGCCCAGCAGGCCCTGCTCGTGCAGGAGGGCTCGGACATAACCTCGGTCGAGGATCTCGCGGGAGAGATCGTCGGGGCCCAGGACGGGACCACCGGTGAGGCATATGCCAACGACGAGACCGATGCCTCCGAGGTCCGTGGATACCCCGAGGGCCCGGACGCAGTCGCCGCGGTGGCAACCGGTCAGGTGGCGGCGGCGATCATCGACCAGCCCGTCGCGGCCGATGCCGTCGAGAAGCAGGGCGGGGTTGTGGTTGCGACGGAGATCCCCACCAACGAGCTCTATGGAATCGCGATCTCCAAGGAGAACCCGGAGTTGCTCGAAGCGGTCAACGAGGCGCTCACGGAGCTAAAGGAGGACGGGACGATCCAGGGCCTCTACGAGGAGTACCTGGCAGCCGACGCTCCTGACTCCGTGCTCAGCGGGACGACGGAGAACCCAAGCTGAGCGAGATCAAGCGGTTGTGAGCATTAGCACGGGGCGCCTTTCGGGCGCCCCGTGTGCGTTGCGGGCACGATGAACTTCTTCCTCAACTATTACTTCGACTTCGACGGCACGGTCTTCGCCGACGGCAACTTCGAGTCGATCCTTCGCGGCTTCGGCCTGACGCTCAAGCTCTCGATCGTCGCGGGTGTCCTGTCGCTGCTCTGGGGGCTCATCCTCGCGGTCCTACGCCAGCTTCCGGGACGGCCACTCGCGCCGATTCGCTGGTTGACGATCGCCTACATCGACGCGTTCCGCGGAATCCCGTTGCTCTTGGTGTTGCTGTTGATCTCCGGGATCTCGGTCTTCGGCGCCCCGATCGGCGGCGAGATCCTGCCGAGCTGGATCGCGACCCCGACTTGGCTCGGTCAGACCGCGCCGTTTTGGTACGGAGTCTTTGGCCTCACCCTCACCTACGGCGCGTACATGGCCGAGGTCTATCGGGCCGGGATCGAGGCGGTCCCGCGCGGACAGATGGAGGCGGCGCGATCGCTGGGAATGAGCCACGGCCAGTCGATGCGCTTCGTCATCGTCCCCCAGGCGGTGACCAAGGTCGTGCCGCCACTGCTCAACGACTTCATCGCGCTGATGAAGGACACCTCGCTCGTCAGCGTTCTCGGCGCGGTCGAGGTCGTCCAGGCGGGCAGCGACATCCAGGCCGAGACCTTCAACGGCTCCGGTCTTGTGATGGGAGCGATCCTGTTCTTGATCGTCACGATCCCGCTCGCCCGGCTCGTCGATTGGATGATCGCGCGTGAAAAGCAACGGACGCAGCGCGGTGGCCGCGGCGGCGACCCGAAGGCCGAGGCGACACTCGAACCGACACCGGGAACGGCACCGGGAGGCGCGGTATGACCGACGTCGAGCCGATGCTCACACTCACGGACGTCCATAAGCGTTTTGGCCACCTCGAGGTTCTGCGCGGCGTCGACCTCGAGATCCAAAAGGGCGAGGTGGTTTGCATCCTGGGCCCGAGCGGGTCGGGCAAGTCGACCCTGCTTCGCACGATCAACCTGCTCGAACCTCCCGAGTCCGGAAGCATCCGACTCGAAGGCCGGGAGATCACGGGCCGGAGCAAGTCGGAGGATCGCGACTTCGTTCGCCAGCGCGTGGGCATGGTCTTTCAGCAGTTCAACCTCTTCCCTCACAAGAGCGCGTTCGTGAACGTGCGACTCGCCCAGGAGAAGGTCCTCGGTCGCAGCCGTAGCGAGGCGGCAGAGAAGGCCGACGCGCTGCTGAGCCGGGTCGGGCTCGCCGACAAGCTTCACGAGTTTCCTGACCGCCTCTCCGGCGGTCAGCAGCAGCGAGTGGCGATCGCCCGGGCGCTGGCGATGGACCCGCACGTGATGCTCTTCGACGAGGTCACCTCGGCGCTCGACCCGGAGCTCGTGAAGGAGGTGCTCGATGTGATCCGAGAGCTCGCCTCCGAGGGCATGACGATGGTCATCGTCACCCACGAGATCGGCTTTGCTCGAGAGGTGGCGAATCGGGTCGTCTTCATGGACGACGGGGTCATCGTCGAGGAGGGGACGCCCGCGCAGGTGATCGACAATCCCGGTCAGGCGCGCACCAAGCAGTTTCTCGGGCTCGTTCTCGAGCACTGAGAATCGGCTTCTGCGAGCAAGTCATTACGATTGGCCTGCGCGGTTCGCGGGAAACAAACGCCGCGCGCATCTATGGAAGAACGCGCTAAGGGCTGGATTGCCTCAGAACGCCTCGATAGCTTCGATTGCACGCTGGCGAACCTCGCGGAGCTCGTCTTCGCATGCCTCGAGGCGTCCGGCGCTCGGTCGGTGGTCGAGATCGGCGCCGAGTACGGGTTCTTCACGAGCGAGCTGCTCGCCTGGGCCGCCGGGCGGGATGTCGACCGCATCGTCGCAATCGACCCGGAGCCGCGTCCGCAGCTGCTCGAGCTCGCCGGCGAGCACCCCGAGCTCGAGCTGATCGTCGAGTCGAGCGCCAGCGCGCTCCCCGGGTTCGAGCTCACCGACGCGGTGATCATCGACGGCGACCACAACTACTTCACGGTCAGCGAGGAACTTCGCCTGGTTGCGGAGCTCGCAGGTGACGGGCCGCTGCCGCTCATCCTCCTTCATGACATCGGGTGGCCGCTCGCTCGCCGCGACAGTTATCACGCCGCCGACAAGATCCCCGCCGAGCACCGCCAGCCGCTTGCCGAGCCGGCGCTGCTCGTGCCAGGCGACCCGGGCGTCGGTGATCGCGGCCTCTACTACCGCAGCGCCGCGGCCCACGAGGGCGGCCCGCGAAACGGGGTCCTCACGGCCGTCGAGGATTTCCTCGCGGACCGCTCCGAGCTGAAGCTCGCGATCATGGCGCCGTTCTTCGGCCTCGGGGTGGTCTGGGACACGCGGGCTTCGAACGCCGATGCGGTCGAAGCTGCCGTCGCGCCCTGGGATCGCAATCCACTGCTGATTCGGGCCGAGGAAAAGCGCGTGGAGCATCTGGTCGCCGAGTTCACACATCTGCAGGAGATCGACGCGATGCGAAGCCAGGACTACGAGCTTCAGCACCTGCTCTCGACGATGCTCGAGTCGAGCGCGTTCGCGCTCGCCGAGCGGCTCTCCGGACTTCGCCAGGGCGGGAAGCCGATGTTCACCCGCACCCAGGTTGAAGACGCCCTCTCGCGAATTCGCACCGACAACGATCTTCTCGGCGAAGCCCAGCGTCGCGACCTCGCGGGCACGGCCTCGCCGGATTGATCAGGGCCGGCGCCGCCTGAGGCGCTCGCTCAGCGAGCGCAACGGTGCGGTCAGCCGCCAACTGGTCGTCCGACGCGTGAGATCTAGCTGGCGCCGCGCCGCGTCGCGCTGCAGCTCGGCGCCGCCCATCATCAGCCGATAGGCCGACGCCTCGGCCTCGGCGCGACGAGCCCGCTTGCGCCAGTCGCCGTTGGTCGTGGCGCCGGCCGCCAGCCGCTCCTCCCACTTCTCAGCCAACGCGGCGTGGGCGCGGATCCACGCTTCGGGGTCGTCGAGAAGCTCGAGCGAGTGATGGTGGACGACCCGCAGATCGGCGGTGACCACCCGGCGCCCGGCGGCGCGGGCCTGCAGGCAGAGGTCGACGTCGTAACCGTGATTGCCACCGAGCTCTTCGTCGAAGCGCAGGTTTCGCACCGCCCATGGCGAGAGCGCCATCACGAATCCGTCGATGACATCAACCTCGCCCGTTCTGGCGTAGGGAGGCGGGTCGCCCGAGTGCCAGGAGATCGCGGGAATCTCGCCGCCACCCATTTCCTCGTAGCGGTGGGTGAACGAGGCCCAGGTCACGGCTCCCTCCCACCAGGCCATGCTGCGAACCCCAATCGCACCGGCGCAGCCGATGATCGCGACCTCGGGGTCGGCGAGCTCGGCGCGAACCTTGGCCGAGAACTCGGCGTCAACGATCTCCGCATCCTGATGGACAAGGACGAGCGCCTCGAGATTCTCGCGGTCGGCGATGCGCTCGCAGATCAGGTTGTAGTTGCGAAAGATCGATCCCGTGCTCGCCAGCGCCAAAAGCTCGGAGTCGGCGTCGGCGTCGAGGACGCGGCGGATGCCAGGCTCGGCGCAACGTGCGAACTCGTCTCCGTCGGTGACCGCGCACCCGTAAACGATCACGCCTGAATCGGCCATCTAAAGTCGCTCGCCATGGAGGGCAAGGTACCCGAGCGCCAGTCCCGCCCCTGGGGCGAGCCGGACGCCAGCAAAGACGGTCTGCAGGTGTGGCTGCGCACGCCTCGGGCCCCGGTGGGCGAAGCCGCGTTCGTGCACGGTGCCGTCGTGCATCAACGCGCCAAGGTGGAGGCGGTGGCGCTCGGCAGCGCAGGGCGCCTGCGCAGGGCGATGGCAGAGTCGATGCCCTCCCCAAGCCTCGCCGCTGAGCGGGGCGAGGCGGCGCGGCGCGCGATCTTCTGGGGCGTCAGCGATGGGGGCGGACTGATCGAGGCGACCCTCGCGGATGGCTCGGTGGTGGAGGTCGATCTCGGCCGCCACGAGGGGTCGACTCCACCGGGCCGCGCAGCGTCGGATGCCTCGATCGTGATCTGCATGGCAACCCACGAGCCGCCACCCGAGCTCTTCGAGCGCCAGATCGAGTCGCTGGCAGCGCAGAGCGAGGGCAACTGGACCTGTGTGATCAGCGACGACTCCTCAGGCGACGCGGCGGTTGAACGAATCGACCGTGCCGTCGCGGGCGATTCGCGCTTTTTCGTCTCGCGTTCGTCCGCGCGGCTCGGCGCCTACGACAACTTTGGCCGGGCGCTGGCGATGGTGCCTTCGGGCGCCGCGCACGTCGCGCTCAGCGATCAGGACGACGTCTGGCACCCCGACAAGCTCGCCCGCCTCGCGGACGCGCTGACGGCCGCGAACGCTCGCCTCGCGTTCAGCGACATGCGCATCGTCAACGACGATGGCGGGCTCATCTCCGAGACCTACTGGACCAAGCGCCGGCCGAATCACACCAGCTTCGCCTCGCTGCTGCTGGGCAACAGCGTCACCGGTGCCGCCTCGTTGTTTCGTCGCGATCTCCTCGATCAAGCGCTTCCCCTCCCGCCCCGCTTCGGCAACCTCTACCACGACCATTGGCTTGCGCTCATCGCCGCCGCGACGGGGTCGATCGAGTACGTCGATCGCCCGCTTTACGACTACGTACAGCACAGCGCCGCGGTGATCGGGCACGCCGGTGCCAACCGCGGTGTCGTCGGCGGCAACCTGCCGCGGCGGCTCGCAGCGCTGCGCGGACGCGATGCCGGGCGCCTGCGCGGCGAATGGCGGCGCATCTACTTCGGTGAGTACTGCCGGATGGCACTCTCGGCTGTCGCCCTCCAACAGCGCCTCGGCCCACAGTTGATGGCGTCGCACCGGCGCGCGCTGCGGCTGGCCCTGGCGGCCGACCACTCCCCCGCCGCGCTCGCGTGGCTCACAGGGCGCCAGGTGCGCCGGCTGCGCGTGGACGACACCGGCGGCAGCGAGGCCGGCATGCTGCGCGGGCTCACATGGCGTCGCCGGATACGACGCGCGACGGGCACCGACCCGCTCAACGACGCCGATCTGCCGCCCGAGTACGCCTAACCGACCGGCCGGCCCACGGCGGCCTCGACAGCGCGGCGAAAGCCGGCCAGGCTGTGAGCGGGCGTCAGCCGATTCGCGACGATCGCGCGAGCCCCCTCGACCAGCCGCGCGCGAAGCTCAGGATCTCCAAGCGCACGAACGATCGCGAGCGCAAGCGCGTAGGGCTCCTCGGGCTCGACGATCAGCGCCGAGCGTCCGTCGCGCAACAGTTCGGGAATGGCGCCGACGCGGGTCACCACAGCCGGCTTGCCGGCGACTGCCGCCTCGAACGGCACCCGGCCAAAGGGCTCGTTGAACCGTGCCGGGTTCACGACCACATCGGCCGCCGCGTACACGGCACCCACATCCTCGACGTGGCCGGCAACGACGACCGAATCCTCCAGCCCGAGCTCCGAGACCAGAGCGATGAGGCGATCGCGGTACGCGAGGTCCTGAGGCCGTGGGAACGGGTCGCCTGCGATCACACACCTGGTCGCCGGCTCCCGCCGGAGAATCTCGGGCATCGCCCTGATCAGCAGGTCCTGGCCACGTCCCTCGGTGAGGTTGCCCACGGAGGCAACGACCGGAGCGTCGGCGGCAATCCCGAGCTGTGCGCGCAGCCTGGCGCCATCGCCAGTGGCGTAGCGATCGCCGACCGGCGGATAGACCGTCTCGATCCGCGCCGAAGCCTGCACGAACTGGCCGGCGACCGTGAGCGAGCAGGCGATGATCCCGTTAGAGAGCCGTGCTGTCAGCACCGCGAGAGCGCGATTGGCCAGCTTTCGCAGCGGTCCGCGCCTGTATCCACGGTCGAAGAGCTCGCCGCAATAAACGAGCGCCGGCACGCGTTCGAGCCAGGCAGCGATCGTCACGGCTGGAAGCATGGTCGTCACCGAGATCACCAGCTCCGGGCTGCGCTCTTTGATGATCCGCCGAAAGGCCGACACGTCGCGGGTGAGACTGCGCAACTCGAGCGCCAGCCCACCAACGCCTGGCTTCGGCGCCGTGAGGGCCTCGTAGTCGGCCTGGATCACGGCGGCGTCGGAAACGAGCAGACTTCCGACGGTGCCCGGCCCCGGAACGACGACGTCGATCGAGCCGGCCTCGCCGAGCCAGGCGAGCTCGGCCTCGAGCGAACGGGACGGGCCGCTCGTGTCGGCGAGGTGGAAGACGGCAAGCGAGCGCAGGGGCGCCGAACCGTGTTTTTGCACCGTGACGGCTCCGCGCAGGCGGCCGCGTCGCCGGGCACGGCGAGCGAGGTTCTCGACCACGCCTGCGTTGGTAGCCCCCAGGCCAAGCGCCTCGGGGTAACGCTCGCTCGCAGGCGCGGAGCGATAGCCGCGTATGCGGCCGCGGACACCGGCCAGGTTGCGATCGACCACCGCCTGACCCGCGCAGAGGATCCCCTCCCGGAAGAGAACCGAGCCGGTGCGACGCCCGTCGAGGACGCTCCACTTGCGCAGCACGTAACCGCGCCCGTAGCCCATCAGATAGTTCTTTCGCCTCGACCCCGACCCGAGAGTGGCCGAGTGCTCGTGGTCGCCGATGGCGTCCGGCGCCAAAGCGCACCGCAGCCCTAGCCGGCGCAGGCGCAGGACAAGATCAACGTCCTCCCAGTAGGCGAAGAGTCCCTCGTCGAAACCGCCGACCGAGCGGAAACTAGCTCTATCGAACGCGGCCGCCGCGCCGGAGGGCCCGATCGGATCTGCGACGCCGCCACCCAGACGCGAGACCGGCTCGCCGTTGAGGTAATCGAAGACGAGCAGCGTCTGATCGAGCTCCATGCCGGCGCTATCGATCAACGTGCGATCGCGCCAATCACGCATCACGCCCGCAGCCATGACGACTCCGTCCCCTGGATCGATGGGCGCGACGATCTTCTCGACGAAGCCGGGATCGACGACGCAATCGTCGTTGAGAAGAACGACGACCTCGCCGTCAGCGCGCTCGACTCCGAGGTTGATCGCTCCTGTGTAGCCCGCGTTGCGGTCGAGTCGCAGCACCTCAACACCCGCGAGTGAGTCAACCGCCGCGCCGACCCCTCCGCTCGAGCCGTTGTCGACGACGATCGTCTGGTGATCTGGGGACGCGACCGACTCGAGCATCCGCCGCAGGCGGTCGCCCGCGCCGACGGTCGGGACGATCACCGAGGCCGAGCTCACGCGGCTCGCCCTTCGATGACGATCGAGCCACCACGGCGCACGAGCCCAGCGCCGAGCTCGGCCAGAAGTGCGACGGGAGCCAGCAGCGGGCCTGCGAGTGCCGTGATGGCGAGATCTCGCCACCGCGAGGGTCCGCCACCCTGGGGGAGATCGCGCTTGAGCAGCCGAAACGCAAAATCGCGCTCCCCGGTGAGGCGGTTGAGCAGCGTCTGCCACATGCCGAGGGGGTTCTGCTCGATCAGCAGATGGCGGATGCGCCCTGGTGCGAATCCGGTGCGGACAAGCAGTGCCGTGGCCCCGGCGGGGGTGAGATGAAGGCGATGGCGCGGCACGTCTTGATGAAACCAGCGATCGCTACCGATGCGCGCCTGCAGCGAGGCGAGGTTTGGAACCGCGACGATCAGGGCGCCATCCGGCGCCAGCCATGAGCGAACGCGCTCGAGCGAGGCGGCCGGCTCATCGAAGTGCTCAAGCGCGTGCCAGATGACGACGGCGTCGAGGGAGCCCGGCTCGACCGACGCCTCATCGACGCCGACATTGGCCACCTCCACTCCCAGGGCGGTGGCGGCAGCGCAGGCCGCCGTCGAGGGATCGATACCGCGAGCATCGAGGCCGGCGGAACGCATCGCGGCGACGAGCTTGCCGTCGCCCGCGCCGACCTCGAGTACGCGCGCGCCCGGAGCGAGATGCGAGACGAAGCGCATCCGGTCGCGCTCGGCGAACCCGCGCAGGGGGGCGACCAGGCGTCGCGCCAGCCCGCGGGACTCGTTGTAGGTGCCGCCCTCGTACATCGCCGCCGGCACGTCGGCGGTGCCTATCGTCGCCGCGCTGTCGCAGTCGGGGCAACGCTCGAGCTCGAAGGTGGCGCGGCCGGCCAATTGCGGATCCGACGCGGTCGCGCGACGCCAGCGCACCAACGGGCCCCGGCCGCAGGCCGGACAGGGACGAGCCCCTTCTGCCTCCACCCCAGACCTCAGTAAGCGCCGGAACCGCGCAGGGTCACCGGGACGGTCTCGGCGATGATCCGCAGATCGCGGGCCAGCGAGAGATTCTCGATGTAGTCGAGCTCGACCGCGAGCCTTTCGTGAAACGTGAGGTCGCCGCGCCCGAAGACCTGCATCGGACCGGTGATCCCGGGCTTGACGCTGAGCCGGAACCGGTGCTCGGGGCGATAGCGGGCGACCAGCTCGACCTGCTCGGGTCTGGGGCCGACGATTGACATCTCGCCGCGCAGCACGTTCCAGAGCTGCGGCAACTCGTCGAGGCTGAGCCGGCGCAGGAAACGCCCGACACGGGTCACGCGTGGATCGTCAGAGAGCTTGAAGACCGGATCGCGCAGATCGTCGAGGCGGATCACGTCCTCGAGGCGCTCCTCGGCGTCGGCGGCCATCGTTCTGAACTTGTGCATCTCGAACGGCCGCCCGTCGAGGCCGGCGCGCGTCTGGTTGAACAGCACCGGACCGCGGCTGTCGAGGCGGATCGCGATCGCGATCACCGGGAAGAGTGGTGCGGTGAACAGAAGCCCGATCGACGAGACGACGACGTCGAAGCCGCGCTTGATCATCGCCGTCGAGCGCGACGGATCCCAGGTCTCGTACTCGAGCACCGGCAGATCGGCGACGCGCGAGAGACGGACCGGCCCTGCGCGCCCGTGCAGCGGCGAGATCACGCTGAGCTTGACCTGACGCTCGCGACAGAGGGAAACGAGGCCGCCGACCTCGCCCGGCTCCATCCGATCGGACGCAAAGATCACTCGGTCGACGCTGCCGGCAAGCGCGTCGAAGGCCTCTATCTGGTGCTCGTCGATCAGCTCGAGGTGCATGTCCGGGAAGAGCTCCAGCTTGCGGCGAATCATCTCGGCCAGGTCGCCGTCACCCAGCACGGCGGTTACCTCCGGCGGAGTCATCCGCCGCCAGATCCAGCGCGCGCCACCGCGCAGCAAAAGGACGCTGACAGCCGCCGCGATCCATGCGATGACCGCAGCCCCTGGCTCCACCTGGCCGGCCGGCGTTTGCGGGAGTATCAGGGCGAGAAAGCCCACCCCCGCTGCCGCCCAGGCGGCAATTGGAACGAGCTCGTCAACGGTCAGATGGCGAATCGCGACATGGTCGCGGTCATAGAGACCGATCAACTTCGCGAAGACCACCCAAACCGGCAAAAGGACGAGCGCCCAGAAGGCGTCCGCCGATGTTGAGGCGATTACGAGGCTTGCCGCGGTAGCCGCTCCGAGGTCCGCAACCGCGAGCAGGCGGCGCCGCAGCGCGTCGCGCCAAAAACGTGGCCGACCCAGCCGGTCAGCGTTCACGAAATCAGGCCCAGCCTCGGGACCCTGCAATTGCATCTCGTGAGGTTAACCCGGCGATTCGCCAAAAGATTCGCTCACAAGTTCTTGCGCACACTCGCTCTCGCGGCGACCCGAAAGCGAAATCGAGGCGTCCTGCTCGGTTCTCTACCCTCTTGCGCCCTTGCGAGCACCCGCCTTTCTCATCTGCGTTGAGCACGGCAGGCTCGAGACCGAGGCCATTCTCCTGGTCGAAAGCCTGCGCGCCTGGGGCGGTGCCTGCGCCGACGCTCCCGTGTACGCATTCGCGCCCAGACCCGACTTTCAGCCGGAGCGGGAGACGATCGAGCGGCTCGAATCGATGAACGTCGCACTCATCACCGAGCCGATGGTCGGCCGCTTTGCCGATAGACCGACTTACAACAAGGTGACCGTCTCGGCCTGGGCCGAACGCGAGCTCGATCACGACACGCTCGTATTCACCGATACCGATTCGATCTTCCTCGGTGAGCCGACCGAGCTGGCCACCGGCGAGTGGGATGCCGCGATGCGGCCGGTCGATCGTCGGATCGCCGGCTCGCGCGGAAAGGGCAAGAACGAGCCCTACTGGCGCAAGATGTACGACGCGATCGGCGTCGAGGGGCGGCCCTTCGTCGAAACCGGCGTCGGTCAAATGCCGATCCGTGCCTATTGGAACAGCGGTCTCATCGGAGCGCGACGCTCGGCTGGATTATTCGAAGCATGGGAGCGGGCGCTCGTGCGCCTGCACGACCTCGGCCTTGTGCCTGAAAAATGGCCCCACTTCATGGATCAGCTGAGCTGGGCCGCGGTCACAGCGGACCACCACGACCGCGTCCGGGTCCTCTCGCACTCCTACAACTATCCCCTGCGTCACCGAGGCTCTCTGGAGCCCGACGCGACGACGCTGGACCTCGACGAGATGATCCACCTGCACTACCGCCTCTGGCTTCACATGCCGGATTCGCTCGCGAAGGTACACCCGCCCTTCAGCCCTGAGAGCGAGCGCTATCGCTGGCTCGACGAGCGCCTTCCGCTGCTGCCGATCGTCGAAGACGCCCAGTAGCGCTCAACCGCTGCCGATCAGCTCGGCGAGGGTGGGATCCCTCGGGTTCAGCTGGTGGGCCTGCTCGAAGTAGGCGGATGCGGCCTCCCGGTCACCGGCCTCGGTCGCCAGACGTGTCGCGAGCAGGTAGAGGCGATAGTCGCGTGGCGCCCGGTCGATGGCCTCGGCAACCTCCGCCTGCGCCTCCGCGATCTGGCCGCCGCGCTCGTAGACGAGAGCGAGCTGGGCGTACGGCTCGGCTGCCCAGGGCTGGATCGACGAGGCGTCCTCCGCAGCATCCGCGGCGGCGCTGAGGTCGCCGCGGTCGAACGCGTTCTTGCTTGCCTCCAGGCGTCGATCCGAGAGCAGCAGGAGCCCGGCGGCGCAGACCGAGACCCATCCGACGATCAGGATCGACACACCGGCGGCGAACCGCCTCCGGCTGCGCGCGACTCCGACCCCGACCGGTCCGCTGTCAGCGATTGGCGCAAGCGTCGCCGGACCCGTAAGCAGCGCGGCGGCGATGACCGTCGTCCCGAAGACGACTGGCAGGTCCCAGGTCCAGTCGACGGCCGACGCGATAAAGCCAACCGTGAGAACGCCGAGGGCGGCGCTGGCACCCTCCCCCGCGAGGCCGTCACCGGCGCGGCGGACACCGGCAACCGCGGCCACGCCGAAAAAGCCGCAGATCAGGGTCAGTCCGATCAGCCCGAGCTCGGCCATCGTCTCGAAGAGAAGCGAGTGGGCTCGCGTGGCAGGTATGACGATGTCGCGGTGCTCGAGCCAGTACGACGTATATCCCGCGCTCCCGACCCCCGCGATGGGGTCGCCGGCGAACGCGTCAAGGCCCTGCTCCCAGAACTGATAGCGCCCGCTGCCTCCGACGCGCAGTTGGCTGACCCCGCCCTCGGCGACCTCCGAGCCCGTCGGTGGCTCCTTGAAGTCCTCCCAGCGCTCAGTCGGGCCCGAGAGGGCGATCGCTGCGATGACCGCCACCGCGAGCGCCACCAAGGCCGCCCGGCCATGGCGGGGCGCTGCGGAAAGCGCGTTTATCCGCGAATCGAGCAGGAACCGCAGGGCGAAGGTCGCTGCGGTCAGGGCGACGACGATCGCCAGCATCCAGTCGCCCTCGGAGGTCGTGGCGGCGGCGATCGGGTCGCTGCGCAGGGTGTCGTAGCTCTCGACCACGACGATCGAGACGACACCGACGGCAAGGCCCAGCCCCAGACCCGCGAGCAGCGGTGTCCGCCGCTGACCGGCGGCGAGCATGACCGCGATCCCGAGCGCAGCGGCGACCAGGCCACCGCGCGAGTCGGTCATCCAGAGAGCGAGCAGGACGACTGGGATCGCTGCTGTGGAGGCGGATCGGGCGAGCGGTGTGCCGGAGCGCGCCCCAAGCCAGGCGAGCAGCGTGATCGCGGTCGCCATCGCGGCGGCGAGGCCGTTCCAGTAGCCGACCGGGTAGGTGAGGCGCCCGAGAGCCGCCGGCAACCGCTCGACGATCTGGATCTCCGGGTTGCCGAACCATGACGGCTCGAAACGTCCTCCGAGCGCGATCGCTCCAACGGCGACGAGGCCGATGGCAAGGCCGCTGAGCCAGCTGATCGCGTCGCCTCGCGCAGCGGCCAGGACGACGAGCACGAAGATGCCGAGATAGAGCAGGGTTCGCACCACATCCTCGTATGCGCGACCGTTGTCGCTTCCCCAGAGCATTGAAAGCGCCGTCAGCGCTGCGAACCCGGCCAGGCACATGCCGGCGACAACCGCGACCCTGGGCGGCTCGGCGCGCGGGAATGCTCCGACGGCGAGGACGACAAGGATCAGCGCCCAGGCAACGAGAGCGCCCGCGCCGAAACCCGTCGGGTCGAATCCGCCATTGGCAAGCGCCAACAGCACTGTGGCTGCCGCAACTGAGAGGGCGGTAACGTGTTGGGGCTTCAGGCGTCGCATGCGAGAATGCATCGGCCCTCCCCACTACCCTGGCGCCGGGCCGAGAAAGAGGAATCCGACGGATGATGCAAGGCAGAGAGTCTAGGTCGACGACCGCGCGCGCACTCGTGTGTGCGCTGATGGCGATCCTCGCGCTCGCGGCGGTCGTTCCCGCGTCGGTCTCAGCCCAGGCCGCAGGCGATGAGTACGACGTCTCGCAGATTCCCACCGGCGGCAACGATGAAACCCCCGCCGCAGCAACGCCGGCCTCGGGATCCGATGACGGCGGTGGTGGTGGCGCTTCGATTCTTCTCGTTGGCCTTGCAGCGGTCGCAGCCGTCTGTGCCGGATTCGCCGCCTGGCGCCTTCGCGGCGCCAGCGGTGAGGACGACGACCCGCGACCGCCCCAGCAGGTCGCGCCCACCGGCAGCGAACCTCAGTAGCGCCGTGGCGCGTCGGGACCGACCGGTGGGTCGCTGGTTTTCGACCGTCGCCGCCCTCGGCTCCTTCGTAGCGGTCCTCGTTCTCGCGGCGCCCGCGCATGGCGGGAAGGTCGTCTACGGGGTGGTACCGCAGGACGGTGCGCTGCCGACGCAGGACGACCTCGAGCTCATGCCAGACGGCGGCATCAGCTCGATCCGCACGATCCTCTCCTGGGGCACGGTCGAGGCCGTCCAGGGAACCTATGACTGGTCGGGAACCGACGAGATCGTCCGGCAGACGAGCTCGCACGGGATCAAGATGTTTCCGTTCCTCTATGGCACGCCTGACTGGGCGGCGGCCATGGACAACCGCAGCTGCGCCGGAACCGAATGCGCCGTCTATCCCCCGAAGTCCGCCGCGACCCGCGAGGCGTTCACTGAGTTCGCCGCCGCCGCGGCCGCCCGTTACGGACCGGGTGGCCCATTCTGGACGGTGCCAATCAATCAGCAGCGGCGGCTCGTGCAATTTCCGTGCACTCCGGTCCCCCTCCCTGGGTGCACGCCCGACGAGCCACCGAATACACCGCCGGGGGATCCGACGCCGACGCTCCCGCCCTCGCCCCCCACGCCACCACCCGGCCCACTTGATCCATCGCTGCCGCCCTGTCAGTGCACGGTCGAGCGGCCGATCATGACCTGGCAGGTCTGGAACGAACAGAACTCCCCCAAGTACTTCGCGCCAAAGGTCAGCGTCCGCAGCTACGCAAAGATGCTCAAGAGCACCGGCAAAGCGATCCACGCCATCAGCCCCAGGTTCGATGTGATCCTCGGCGGGATGTGGGGACCCGATTCAGCGAAGAAGGTGGTGCTTCCGGTCCGCAAGTACCTGACGAAGCTGTACAGGGTCAAGGGAATCAAGAAGACCTTTGACTCGATCGCCCTGCACCCCTACTCGTCCAGCGCTGATGGTGCCCTCGACGCCCTCAAGGTGGCCGAGTCGGTCGTCAACAAGGTCGGCGACCGCAAGGTCGGCTCGTGGATCACCGAGATCGGCTGGGCGTCGGGGGGGCCAAACGACGAGCCCTTCAACAAGGGCAAGAGCGGCCAGCGCAAGATCCTCGCCGAGGCGTACAAGGGCTTCAAGAAGAAGAAGCGCAAGTACAACCTGCGCGGGATCTACTGGTACTCGTGGCGCGACAAACCTGGCGGCGACCTGATCTGCACCTGGTGTGGCCATGCGGGACTGCGGGCTGAGAACGGGACCGCCAAGCCCGCCTGGAACGCGTTCGTCCAGGTCACCAAACCTTGAATCCAGCCAGGGCGGCGGTCGGTGTCGTGATCGGCACCCTGGCCTGCTGCGTGCTTGGCACGCCGGCGCGCGCGGCGACCCCGCCCGGGTTCTTCGGTGTCGTGCCGCAGGGTCCGCTTGAACAGGCCGATTACGAGCGGATGGCGCAGGCCGAGGTTCAAACCCTTCGCTTTCAGCTCAGCTGGGCGCTCGCCAATCCCGCGCCCGGCGTCTTCGACTGGACCGCATCGGACTCGGTCATGGGAGGCGCCGCCGCCGGCGGCATTCGCCCACTTCCGTTCTTGTTCGAGACGCCTCCGTGGGTCGCAGCCCTCGATGGCAGCAGCTGCGAGCCGAGCTGCGCGCCCTACGCTCCCCGGGCGAAGCCGGCGCTCGAGGCCTGGCGCGCGTTCGCCGAGGCCGTGGCACGGCGCTACGGCCAGGACGGGGAGTTCTGGCGCGAGCATCCGCAGATCCCCACGATGCCGGTGCGCGTCTGGCAGATCTGGAACGAGCAGAACTCCCGTACCTTTTTCGCGCCAACGCCAAGTCCCCGGCGCTACCTCGCGATCCTCTCCCCCGCGCACGACGCGATCACGGCGGTCGATCCGAGAGCTCGGGTGATCCTCGGCGGCATGTTCGGAAAACCCCGCGCCGGTCGCGGGAACGTGGTCGCAGCATCGCGGTTTCTGGCCCGCCTATATGGACGCGGTGCTGCTCCCGACTTCGACGGTGTTGCCGCCCATCCCTATGCCCCTACCCTCTCCGGCGTGTTCGCCCAGATCGAGGCCCTTCGCGCCACCATGGCGCGCGCCGAGGACGGCTCGACGAGCCTTTGGATCACCGAGCTCGGTTGGGCCTCGAGCGGGCAGGCCAGCGCGCTCAACCGCGGCGCGGCAGGGCAGGCACGGCAACTGCGTCGGTCGTTCGAGCGCCTGGTCGCCCGGCGACGGCAGCTCCGGCTCAAGAACATCGACTGGTACTCGTGGCGCGATCGGCCGGCGGCGACCGACGGGCTCTGCTCGTGGTGTCCGGGGTCGGGCCTGGTCGCCACGGATCTCAACCCGAAAGACGCACTCGCTACCTTCACCGCGTTCACCGGCGGTCGTTGACGGCGCAGATCCAACGCTGACGTCCGGCACCGCCGTCGGATCGGGTTGACTTTGCGCCGCCCGCGACGTCCCCACAATGAAGTTTCTTTTCGCCACAGCCCTGCTCACGTTCGCCGTCTGCATCGCCGCGCTCGGGTGCGGCTCCGACGGGGAGAAGACGACCGCCGCGGCTGTGGACGTCCCGAAGACGTTCTTTGGCGTCGTTCCGCAAACAACGCTGACGGATGAGGACCTCGATCGCATGGGCGCCGGCGAAGTCGGGACGATGCGGCTCGTCTTTCCTTGGCACGACCTTGACCAGACGGAGAAGCCCGGGGACACCGACCTCTCGACGATCGATCCGGTGGTCCTCGGCGCTGCGCGCAACGGAATTCAGGTGGTGCCAACGATCTTTAGCTCGCCGGACTGGGTGACGCAGGGGATCGACGGTTCCGACTGCGGCGAGTCGTGCGCGATCTACGCGCCCCAGTCGGAGGAAGCGCTGGCCGCTTGGGAGCGGTTCGTGGGCGAAATGGTCGAGCGCTATGGCCCTGACGGAGAAGTTTGGGCCACGCATCCGGACGTTGACCCGGTCCCGATCCGCGCCTGGCAGATCTGGAACGAGCAGAACTCTCCGACCTTCTTTGGGCCAAAGCCCGACCCGCAGTCCTACGAGCGGCTCCTCTCATCAGCGGCCGACGCGATCCGCGAGCGCGATCCCGGCGCCCAGATCCTTCTCGGCGGGATGTTCCAGACGAACGGAAGCGGGAGCGCGATTCTCGCCGACGGCTTCCTTCGCCAGCTCTACGAGATCGAGGGCGCCCGCGAGAACTTCGACGCTGTCTCCGCCCATCCGTACGCGGCGAATCTGCCCAAGATCCAAGATCAGGTCGCGCTGTTGCACGATGAGGTGGCTCGTGCGGAGGACGACGCCTCGCTCTGGGTGACCGAGGTTGGGGCGTCTTCGGGCGATGGGGAGAATCCGCTGGAGCTCGGCGAGCAGGGTCAGGCCGAGCTGCTGCGCGGCGCGTTCGACTTCTTCCTCTCGAAACGCACCGAATGGAACATCGCGAGCGTGATCTGGTACTCGTGGCGCGACACGCCGCTCGACGCGGGGGTCTGCGACTGGTGCGCGAACTCGGGTCTGTTCCCGCTCGAAAGCCTCACGCCGAAGCCGTCCTGGGGTGCGTTCACGTCGTTTACCGGCGGCACCTAGTCGCAAGGGTCCCCGCTTGTCGCAGGGAAGACTCAGCGAGCGTCTCAGGCGGGCATGGCTACCGAGATTTGCGGTGCGCGGCCGGGTGCTGGCCGGCAATCGGGCGGCGGCACGGGCGCGGCCGCGGGACGCCCTGCGCTACCTGTTTCGCTCAAACGAGGTCTCCAACTTCACCTACGAGCTCACAAACATGGTGGACGTCGCCCGGACGGTCGCGCAGGCCCTGGGTGTCAGCCAGGAGGCGGCCGCGCGCACGCTGGATGAGCTCGCGGCCGACGCCGAGCTGCGCGATGAGCTGACGGCCCTGCTGCGCGGAAACCCGAAGCGCGACAGCGTTCCTCGCTACGGCTATCGGTACATGTACTACTGCGTCGCGCGTCTGCTTAAGCCGGCCGTGACCATCGAGGTCGGCACCCACGATGGGCTCGGTGCGGCTCTGATCTGCCGCGCGCTGGAGCGCAACGAGGCCGAGGGTCGGCCAGGCACTCTGGTCACGCTCGACGCAGCGCCCAGCAGCGGCTGGCTGATCCCAGGGAAGCTGCGCGCCCGCTGCATCACGGTTCTGGGCGACGTGATGGAGACGCTGCCGGCCGCTCTCGAGGAGCACGGTTGCGACTTCCTCGTCGATGACATCGGCTTCGGGTTCACAGCGAAGCCATGGGTCTTCGAGACCGGTCTGCGGCTAGGCCGCCGACCCCTCACGATCGGGTCGGAGTTCCCCCCGCGCCGGCCCGGGGAAGCCCCCACCGCGCTCGAACAAGCGGCACTGGCCGCAGACGGTCACTACTCGGAGTTCGTCGAAGAGCCGGAGGCGCACTTCTGGCCCGGGCACACTCAGGGGCTCGCGCACATACCCGCCAGCTAGGTCAGGGCGCCGGAGCCGCCGCCGTGTTGCGGCGGAACATGACGCGTGCAAAGAGTCCCGCCGAGATGAACATGAACGCGCTGTAGACGGCGGCGGGGATCGTCAGCACCGTCGCGATCGTCGCGCCGACCGCAATCGCAAGGGTCGCATTGTGGACGCCGAGCTCGATCGCGATCGCGGTTGCCTGACGGTTGTCCAGGCGAGCAGCGCGAGCGATCGTGAACGAGACCGTCATCGCCGCGAGATTGAGCGTGATCGCCGCGGCGGCGACATCATCGAGGTTGTCGATGACCCGCTCGTGCTCGGCGACGATGGCTCCGACCACGACCCCGACGAAGAGCGCGAAGGCGGTCGCACGCGCCCGTCCCTCGATCGCCTTGACGCGCTCGGGCGAGCGCGAACGCAGGTACATGCCGAGCGACAGAGGGATGACGGTGATGAGGAGAACCCGTGCGACCACGCCCCCCATCGCGATGTCGTCGTCGAAGCCGGTGGCGCCGAAGTGGCTCGTCGACAGCTCCAAGAACAGCGGGACGGTGATCACGGCGGCAACAGAGGAGATCGCTGTCATCGTGATCGACAGCGCCGTATCCCCCCGCGCGAGGTGGGTGAGCATGTTGGCCATCGTTCCGCCGGGCGAGGCGCCGAGCAGGACCAGGCCCACCGCCAGTGCGGGCTCGAGCGAGTAGAGCTCGGCGACGGCGAAGGCGAGTACCGGCGAGATCGCAAGCAGATTGACAAGCCCGATCCCGACGCCCTTCGGGTAGACGGCGACCCGCCGGAAGTCGCTCGGCGTGAGCGACATTCCGAGCGTCGTCATGATCACCGCCAGGGCGACCGGCAACAGCACCGTGGCGAAGATCGAGTCCTCCACCCGACGACCCTATCTACGCGGCCGCGATGAGCGACCCATCTCTACGGATCGGCAAAGAGGACCGGCGCGCGTCCGGACCCTGCCTCGGCCTCGGCGTCGAACTCATCGTCGACGTAACACGGCGCGAAGCGGACGTCCGGAGGCGCACCGTTGTTCACCCCGGGAACGCTCTGGCCGCGCAGAATCTCGTCCTCGTCGGGGTTCTGACTCGCGGCCGAGTAGTCGGTGTTCTTGCAGTCGAAGTTGGGGAAGATCCCGTTGGTCGCCGCCTCGTAGCCATTGAGCGCGCCGTCGGCGAGATAGCCGTGGCCGCGGTTCGTCGCCAGGCGTGTGGGCCAGATCGACGTGCTCTGCGTGTTGGCCACCGTGAGCTGGCGCAGGAAATGTCGCGGAGCCGGGTCGCCCGGAAGCCCGTCTGCGGCACCGGAGAGGCTCACCGACGGTCCCGCGAGGAAGTCGGTCACCGAGCCCTTCTGGTACTCGAGATAGGTCAGGATCGGGTTGAGATTGGCGAGGAACGGATCGAGCTCGTCGATCACCGGGCGCGAGACCGTCGAGTACGTCCCGCAGCGCCGGCATGCCCCGCAGGGATACGTCGTAGAGCGGATCGAGGTCGCGGAAGAGATTGCGCAGATTCGGCGACAGCTTCCTGACGCTGCGCAGCGTCGGGCTGAGCTCGCGTGCGACGGGGATCATCCTGCGGATCAGCGGGTTTGCGTCCTGGCGGAAGACCTCCAAGCGCTCCATGGTGGCCCGGGTCTCGCGCTGGAACGTGGGCAGGATCTCGAAGATGTCGGCGAGCGCCTCGTCCTCGGCGGCGAGCGCCTCGAAGGTGTTCTTCTGGCCGCGGATTGCCTCGGTGAGCTCGTCGCGACGAGAGGCGAGCGCCTCGAAGCTGATCCCGGCGTCGCGAATCAGCCCACGCAGCGACTCCTCCTGACCGGCCAGGATCTCGAGGGTGTCGCTCGCGTCCGTGATGTACGGGGCCAGGTTTCCGAGCGCGTCGCTCAACGCCAGCTTGCGATCTCGGATCGCGACCGCCGAACTCTGCTGCCAGCGCTGGAACGCCAGGCGTGTCTCCTCGTCGAGGGCGTTGAAGATCTCGTCGATCTGCACCGCCTCCTGCGTGCGCTGAACGCCGAGTGTCCCGCCGTCGGGCAGCGGCTCGCCGCCGGGCTCGACGCCCTCGGGTAGATCCACCGCCTCGCCGTGAGAGACCGAGGCGATCAGGGTGTCCTCTCCGCCGCTCGGCTCGGTTCCGGACGTGATCTCGACGAAGGTCTCGCCGACCACCGTCTTCTGGCGCAGGATCGCCCGCGCGTCGATCGAGATCGGTGCGAACTCGGGCTCGATCTCGATCTCCGCGGCGGCGACGTCCTTGCCGTTCACGCGGAACTCGGCGCGGCGCGAGCTCGATCGCCTTCACCTTGCCGACGGAGACGCCCCCGATGCGGACATCGGCCTCGGTCGCCAGCCGGGTCGCCTCGGGGAAGTAGGCCGTGAACCGGTAGCTCTCAGGGCTCAGCGGGATCGGACCGCCGAAGGCAATCCACAGGAAGAGGATCAGCCCGAAGCAGGAGAGCGTGAAGCCGAGCCGCAACGAGGATCCGAGCGATCGACGGAGCCTGCTTTCCTCGCACCTCAGCAGACCTCCGCCAGGACGGGGTCGGTGACGCCGGTGACCAGCTGCGTCAAGGTCCTGACCGCCGGATTCGGATTGTCGATCAGCGAATTCGCCTGCTCGCAGCCCATCGTCAGGTAGACGCGGCGATAGAAGCCGTTTCCGTCACCAGACGAGAACAGCTGCGAGGTGTTGTTCGCGAGCCAACTCACCCAGTACAGGTAGCCCTCGTCTCGTCCTGGCGCGCCGACCGGCTCCGCGCCACGGGGTTGTAGGCCGCCATGTTGGCCGAGCCGGTTGAGCTTGGAGAAGATGACCTCGAGCCGGGGGGCCGTGGCGGCAAACCGCGTCGCACCGTCGCGGATGTCGCGGACGCGCTCGCGCGCCTTGCGAACGAACGGGCGGATCTCGTCGCGGATCGTCGGCGTCACCGTCCCGGCGAAGCGGATGTTCGATTCGTTGAGACCTTCGAGGTTGCGGGCGAACGGACGCAGCTCGCTCGAACGCCGGGCCCATCACTCCCGCGAGCCGGCGCATCGAGATCAGCGCCTCGCGGCCCTCGCTGAGCGTCCCCGGAAGGCCGCGAACCAACCGCGAGACGTCGACGTCCTCACCGGCGATCTCGTCCTAGGTACTGCGACGCCGAGCTGACCAGCCGCGTCAGCTCAGCCTCCGCCTCGGCCACGAGCGGGTCGTGAGCACGTTGGTGTTGTGGGTGAACCGGGCGAGCTCGTCGCGGCGCTTGGCGACGACCTGTTGAGCTCGGCCATGTTGCGGTTGATCGGCCCGAGGCTGCCGAGCAGGCGTCCCGAGCTCGCGATCCCGATCGTCGAGGCCCTTGCCGACCCCGACGAGCAGCAGCCGCAGGTAGGACCGGGTCTCCGAGTCGAGCGACGGAGAGCACGTCGTGGAAGTTGACGTCAGGCGCCGTGTTGGCCATCGGCACGACCTCCCCCTCCTCGTACGTCGCCGCGCCCTCGCGCTGCCCGGGTCGAGCTGGAAGAACATGTCCTTGAGCCCGGTGGCCGGGCGCATCAGGATCGTCGCGTCGCGGTAGATCGGCAGGAACTCGCGGTCGATCGCGAACGTCACCACCCCGGCGCCATCGACGAGCTCGACCTTGCCGACATCGCCGACCCGCACGCCGGCAACCCGGATCGTCTGACCCTGTCCCGGCACCACCGCCTGCGCGGTCTGAAACTCGGCCTTGAGCTCGAAGGGCCGTTCGTCGAGGATCGGAATCCGCAGCCGCTGGTTCTGGAGGATCACCGTACGCGACGGCCAGCCCGAGGGCGAGCATCACCACGATCGCGACCACGTTGCGCAGCTGGCCTCTGATCGGCGTGCCATTACTCGCTCGCCTCCTCATCGCGCCGAGGTCGACTTCCGGCAAACCAAGCAAATCGACAAGTTCCTGAGCGTCATCGAGCAGGCGCCCCAGCTCGCGCGTCGCCGAGTTCAGCGTCTCGAGCAGGCTTCGCAGCCCGTCCGCGCCCCCACCCGTCGCGTCGTCGAGATCGGCGGTCCCCGGCGCGGGCCCCTGCTCGGGCGGCGAGCCGATCCCAGCCTCCAGGTTCGGCGGCTCCTGCGGCTCGCACGCCGGATCTCGGGCGGAAGGCGGTCTTGCGTGAGTCGCTGAGCCGCGGGATCGCACCGAGAACCGGGAACGGCGTCAGGGCGAAGATCTCGTCGCGGCCGGCGATGTCGGCGATAGCGAACGAGGTTCGAGCCCGAGCCGCCGAGCACGCGCAGGTGCTGGCCCGCCGCGTCGCCGTTGCGGCTCTCGCCCGCGCTGCCGGTGAAGGCTGTAGGCGGTGTCCTCGAAGGTGCGCCCCCCGACCTCGAGCGGGTAGCCGGCCGGCGGCCTCGACGGTCGAGTGCGACCAGGGGATGATGACCTCGTTGAAGCACGAGGAGAACGCGCGCTGCTCGCGGAAGAGCCCGACGTTGGCGCGCGCGAGGCGCGCGAGCGCGGGATCGTCGGGCGCAGCCGGCGACGAGGCCGCGCAGCTCGGAGCGTGACATCAGCCCGCGCAGCTGTTGGAGCAGCGGCAGGCCGGCCCGCAGCGCCTCGGGGCTCTTGCGAACTCCCGGTAGCGCCTCGCGGGCGAAGGCGCGCAGCGACGGGCAGCGCCTCGTTGATGGCCTGGAACGTCGGTTCGCCCTCGGCCAGGAATCCGGGCAATCGATCGATCGCTCGGCCGAGGGCCAGGTCCTCGGCCGCGAACGCCCCGGTCACCCGGCGCAGGTTCGTGACCAGGTCGCTCAGAGCCTGCTGGTTGCGGCTGAGGCCGCGGAAGACCCTGCCGAGGCCGTCGACCATTCCGCGCAGGTCACCGGCTCGCGTTCCAAGCTGCGACTCCGCGACCGCAGCGGAGAACCTGTAGGCCGGTCGGCGAGTTGCGGAAGAACTCGCGCAGCCCCTTGGCCCCGCGGTAGCGCGATCAGCGCGTTGCCGAACTGGTCGAGGAAGGTCCGGACGTCCGAGCGAACGTCGCTCTGCAGCGTGGTCAGAACCTGGTCGAGCTGGACGGTGTGCGCGGTCTGATCGAGGCCGAACGTGTGGCCGTCCGAGACCTCGGCGGCGCTCGGGCTGCCGGGGTGCAGATCGACGAAGTAGTTGCCGTCGATGAACAGCCGTGGCCGCACCTGGAAGGTCGCGTCCTCGCGCAGCGGGCGGGCCTGCTCGTCGAGGCGCATCGTCATCACGCACGGCCGGCCGCGCGGGTCTGCCCCCACGAGCTCGAGGCCGGTCACCTCGCCAACCTCGACCCCGGCGATCCGCACCGGCGATCTCGGTGCGGATCGTCTGCGGCGAGGAGAAGACCGCGTGGACCTCGTAGCGGTCGCCGAACGGAATCTCCTTGGTGTAAGCGAGCACCGAACCGATGGCGATGACGACCAACAGGACCAGGCCGAGCAGCCAGTTCGGCAGACGGTGGTCGGTGCCGATGCCCCTCACTTGCCGACCTCCTCCCAGCTGCCGGGCTGCCGCGACGGGACGCGACTGTCGAACAGCACGCGCTCGCGGTCGGCGTTCCAGAACGCGGTCGTCGGGCCGCGGCTGCCCGGCAGGTCGGACACCCGGTTGGCCGGATCCGAGAGGCGCTGCCCGCGAACCAGGGCCTGGCCCAGCGCGTAGCCGGTCTGGCCCGGCTGGCAATCCGCGTTTCGCTGGCCGGTGGGCGTGTAGGGATGCGTGTTGGTGATCGGGATCTCGTACGGCCGAACTGCCGCCGTACGCCGGCCTTCCCGTTCGGTCCGATGCCCGCGTAGCCGCCGAGACCCGACCTCCGCAGCCGCCGCGCCCGGGAAGCGGACGATCGACTGGCGCAGGCCGTAGCCGACCTGGCTGCGCTCCTAGAGCGCGCCGGGGAAGTTCGTGAACCAGTAGTTGAAGAGGTTGCAGACGGTCTGTGCCGGCGCAACCCATTCGAGCGAGATCGCGACCCGAGGCGAAACGCCTCCCCGAGCCGCTGCAGCGTGACCCTCGTGCTGGGCTGGCTCGACCAGCTGGTTGAGCTCGCTCAGCACGCGCCGCAGCTCGCGGTTGACCGGTGGCGACATCGCGCAGAACAGGGGTGCCGGTCTCGAGCGCATCGTTGAGCACGGGAAGCGTCGTCCGGAGGTCCTCGGCGCCTGGGCGCATCAGGCGCGCGAAGCGTCTCGACCCGGTGCCGAGGAACGACGGCTGGCGCGGGAGCAGCGGATCCCGGTCTCGTACGTCAGCGGTGCCTCGGTGATCGTCTCCTTCAGCGTCTCGGGGTTCGACGAGATCGCGCGGAACGCAATCGCCGCAAAGGCGCAACAACTCGCGCCTGCTCGCGCGCCGCCGGGAGCTGTGTAGCGAGCGAGGTCCGTAGAGGCCGCTGATGAACCGGCTCAGGTTCGACTCGGGGTCCGAGAGCGCCTCGGCCGACGGGCCTCAGGTCCCGAACAGAGCGCGGGCAGCTCGGCGATCGTCTCGTTGAGTGAGACGCCGCGGCCCGCGAGCGCGCTTCCGTAGCCGACAAGGTTCGTCCGCTGGGCCCGCCGGGTCGGGCCGTCGAAGGTGTCGTTGATCTCGTCGAACTCCGTCTGACCCTGGAAGCAACCGTTGCGGCTGTGCGTCGGGACCTCGACGCGGCGAAACGCCCGCCCTCGGTCGGCAGGTCGCAGACGGCGCCATCGTCGGTGCCGTCGAAGACATGGCCCTCGGGCGCCGACGGTCCCGCGCCCCGGATGACCTCCAGGTACTTGAGCCCGAAGGTCGAGCGGTAGCGAACCCGGAAGATCGAGTCGTGCGGCAACGGTGCGACGGTCTTGTCGAGCTTGAGGTTCAGCCGAGCGGCGACGGGAGGCAGCGCCGCGCCGGCCGGTCGGCAGCTCGGTCGAGGTCCGTTCGCGGGATTGCCTCCGCCGCACCGGCTCGAGCGACTCGACGACGCCGACGCGGACGCCACCGATCCGGACCTCGTTGTTCGCACCGAGTCGCGCCGCATTTGGGATGTCGACCGACACGCGGTAGACTCGGCACGAACGGCAGTCCGTTGTTCGCGTTGTAGGCGAGGAACACGGCGACGATCGCGATCAGCACCGTGATCGCGCCGACCATCGTCGGTGAGGCGGAGATCGCTCCGATGTGACTACGGCATCTCATGGGCCGAAGAGGAAGTCGAGGAGGTCTTCGGTGGATTGAGCCGAGCCACCGAGCCAGTACCGGGACTCTGGATGCCGAGGTCTTCAAGCGTTTCGTCGGGCAGGTCGAGCACGTCGCCGACGATGTCGTCGACGTCAGGGGAGCCCGAGTCCGTCGAGCCGCCGCCGTCCCCGGAACCCGAACCTGACGGTGCTTCGGTGTTGGGTCCGCCGCCGCCCGGGCCGCGCGCCGTTGCGATCGCCATCGCGGTTGCGGTCGCGGTTGCTCGATGGATCACGTCCCCGGGATCGCAGAGGGTCTCCCGCGCGTGGTCGGGCGAGGTGCCGGCGGGGCAGACTGACGGGTCGTACGCCGGCCAGCCCCAGGTCCTCGTTGATGCCGGGCTGGTTGGCGCCGAGCCATGTCGCGCACTTGGCGATCTCGTTCGAAGTCGGTCGTCGTCCCGCCGTCCTCGGCCGGGATACCGAGCTCGCCGGTGTCGGGGTCGCGGCCAGACGAAAAGCTCCCGCACGGGCCGGTGTAGAACTCGTAGAGATTGATGTGGAGCGAGTGGCCGCCGCGATCGAACTGGTTGATCGCGAGCGCCTGGTAGTACGGGTAGTTGAGAAGTCCCTCGAGCCCGGTGTAGCCCTTGGTGTTCCGGCGTGCCGGGCCGCTCGCCGGTACGGCCGGTCGTCTCCTCGGCCAGGTCGTTGATCTCCACCGCGCGGCGCGGATCGTCGACGTCGCGAAGCAGATCGGCGAGCATCTCGGTGGTGACCGGCGCGTCCTTGCCGGCCTCGGCAAGCAGCTCGAGCTCGTCGCGACCGTGCGTCAGCGCGCGGCGTGCCGACGACCGCTGCGGCGCCGAGCGAGCGCAGCGAGTCCTCCGACGCGCGCTGGAACGTCGGCAGGCTCGTCGGTCAGTCGATGCAGCTCGGGGCGCCGCGTCGCGCAGATCCGCGAGCAGCGGGCGTCTGCTGGCGCGCGGTGTCGTTGAGCTGCGCGAGCGTCGGCCGCAGCTCGGTCGATGTAGTCGTCGAACAGGTCGAAGCCGCGGGCGACGTCCTCGCGACGCTCGAGCGCGGTCGAGGCGACGTCCTCGGCCTCGTCAACGAAATCGACGATCTCGCTCGCGGTGGGCCGCCAGCTCGCCCGAGATCTTCTCCGAGTGGACGTTGAAGGCTCGGACCATCTCGGCCTGGTTGGCGAGGATCTCCGTCGTCTCCTCGAGCTCGGTGAGCGCCGGTGCACCGAGGCGGATCGCCTCGCGCAGGTTCTCGGGGTTGCCGGCGAGCGCGGTTCCGAACTCGTTGATCAGCAGCGTCAACCGGCGCCGGAACGGCTCGCGCATCGTGTTCGCGACGATGTCCGGCTGCACCGTCATGCGTGACCTGGCTGGCGGGAATCATCTCGCCCTCTTCGAGCGGCTCGCCCGCCGGCTCGCAGTCGAGGAAGTACTCGGCGATCAGCGACTGCGGCGAGGACTCGCACGTCGTCTCGTCGCCGAGCCGCGTCAGGTCGCCCTGCGAGCTCGACCGTGAGCACGGCCCGCTTGTCCTCGTTGACGGTCAGGTCCGTGATCGAGCCGACGTTGACCCCGGCGATCGCGGATCTCCGAGCCGGGGACGAGACCGAACGCGTTGTAGATCTCGACCTTGTAGCTGTGGACGTCGTCGGCCACGGCCTCGTGCGGCACGCCGCCAGCGGCGAGCAGGGACGCGAGGATCAGCGCGATCCGCCTCATGGCCCCGGCTGCACCTTGGTCGGGTCGCATTCGCCAGGGGTCCCGTCGGTGAGCGCGCCGCCGTCGGTGAACGGCACCGAGTCGTCGTCCGGGGCTATGGCTCCAAGCGGGCGCTCGTTGGAGCCGGGGCAGCGGCGCACGTTGCCGGTGCTGAGCGCCGAGAACTGCTCGACCGGCGAGTCGGGATCGGTCAGGTCGGGAAACAGCGAAACCGTCGGCGCTGTAGGTGTTGAGCGTCAGCTCGACGCGCCCGACGCACCGATGGCGTCGGCGTAACCCGAGTGGCCGAAACCGTCGAACCAGCGACCAGCTCGGGCGTGTACGCACGGAAGAAGCTCAGGTTGTCGTGGCCGTTTCGAAGCGAGCAGACCGCCTCGCCGAAGCTGCCCTGCGTGTAGTCGTCGTCGGCGACGACCCTGAGGTCCTGCGGCTGCTCCGGGCCCTGCCCGCAGTCCGGCGAGCCGGAGCCGACCGCAACGTCGCGAAGCGGGGGCTGTGCCCGCTGCAGCTCGATCAGGTCGTTCGCGTCACCTGGGCGGCGGATGATGGCCGAGAGATCGCGAACCGTGGGCACCGCATTTCGGGCAGTCGCGCGCAGTTCGACGAGAAACGGCCGCAACTCCTCGGCCGCCGGCTTCGCGGCGACGACCAACGGCTGCACATCGTCAAGCGCGGCTCGCAGGTTGACAAAGGTCGTATTCGCGTTTCGCAGGAACGGTGGCAGCAGCGAGATCGCCTCGGCGAGCTCGCGCTTGCGATCGCCGATCGCGTTCATCATCAGGTTCAGGTTGTGGACGAGCTCGGGTAGATCGTCTCGGCGAGCGGCGAGGGCGCCGGCGAAACGAGACCCGTCCACCAAGAGGCGCTCGAACGCGGCCTGGTCCGCATTGAGCTCGGAAAAGACCCTCCGCCCCGTGTAAAGCAACGGATTGAGGTACTTGTAGCCGCGGTTCGCCTGCTCCGCAACACCGTCGTAGGAGGTCGCGAACCCCTTGATCACCCGCTTGAAGTCCTTGACCGTCTTGTCGTCGAGCATGTTGAAGAACTGGTCGACCTCGACGTCGGTGATCGTCTCTGTCGACGACAGCACGCCGCCGTCGGGAATCTCCTCACCGACGCCGGTCGGCGGTCGGCGTCAGCTGAATCTGGCGATTGGCAACGCTCGAGAGCGATGCCCAGCGCACGGTCGCAACAGTCCCGCGTCGCAGCGGAGTGAACTCCTCGTCAACGGTGAACGTGACGTTGGCCTGACCGTCAGGCCCGAGGCGGATCTCATCGACACTGCCGACCGGCTGCTCGCCGATGACGACCTCGTTGCCCTTGACCAGCGCACTCGCGTTCTGGAACTCGGCCGTGATCGTGTACTCGTCGTCGCCGCTCAGCCAAATGCCGAGCACGACAACCACGCCGACGAGCACCGCGACGACCGCCGCGGCACGTGCGCGCCCCGAGGAATCCCTGTCCTCATCCCGATCCTCTCCCATCCCGCGCCGACAATATCCCGCGGCATATCAATCCCGCAAGCGACAACCGTCGCTTCCGGCCGGCTGGCAGACGGTGCCTGCGGCTACTTGCCGCCGGCCATTGCCGGCAGGATTACGACCGTGTCGCTTGCGGCGACGGCCGTGTCGAGTCCGTCGAGAACGCGGACGTCCTCGTCGTTGAGATAGACGTTGACGTAGCGATTGAGCTCGCCGTCGGCGGAGAAGAGCTGATCGCGCGTGTCGGGGTGCTCCTCGGCGAGGGCGGTGAGAACGTCACCCACGGTCTCGCCGGTGGCGGTCACCTCTGCTTCACCAGCCGTGCGCGAACGCAGGACCGGGGGGATCTTCACCTGGGGCATGTCCTGAAACCTAGCTGGGCGGCGCTGCTGGCTTCGCCTCGCTAGGCGATCGCCGGCGTTTCCTCGCGGGCGGGTGCACCGCAGAAGAGCTCGTAGTCGGGGAACCTGCCCATTTCGGACTCGTCGATCTCCGGTGCGTGCTCGCCGCAGATCGGGCAGTCAGCGTCGCGTCGGACCTTGAGCTCGGTGAAGCGCGTCGCGAGCGATTCGTAGAGCAGCAGACGACCGACGAGCGGCTCGCCGATACCGGCGACCAGCTTGATCACCTCGTTTGCCTGAAGCAGGCCCATGACGCCAGCCATTACGCCGAGGACGCCGTTGGCGCCGCAGCTCGGAGCGAGCTCGGGCGGCGGCGGTACCGGGTAGAGGCAGCGATAGCACGGTCCCTCGTAGGGGACGAAGGTCGAGGCCTGCCCGTCGAAGCCCAGAATGGAAGCCGAGACGACCGGCTTGCGTAGGCGAACGGAGGCGTCGTTGAGCAGATAGCGGGTGGGAAAGTTGTCGGCTCCGTCGACGATGATGTCGTATGGCTCGATGATCTCGAGGATGTTCGAGGCGTCGAGGCGAAGGTTGTGCTCAACCACGTTCACGTCCGGGTTGAGCGCCTCGATCGCGATACGCGCCGAATGCGACTTCGCCATTCCGACGCGCTCGGTGTTGTGGATCACCTGGCGCTGGAGGTTCGATTCGTCGACTACGTCGTCGTCAACGATGCCGATCGTGCCGATCCCGGCGGCTGCCAGGTAGAGCGCGGTCGGCGCCCCGAGGCCGCCGGCGCCAAGCAGCAGGACCTTCGAGTTCAGCATCTTCAGCTGACCCTCGACGCCGACCTCTGAGAGCAGCGTGTGGCGTGAGTAGCGCATCCGCTGATCGCGGGTCAGACCCGAATTGCTGATCGTGGGCAGGCCGGCCTTCTCCCAGGCGACAATCCCACCCTCGACGACGCCGACGTTGTCGTAGCCAAGTGAGGCCAGCTCCTCCGCCATCTTCGCCGAGCGATTGTCGGTGCGACAGTGCAAAAGAATGCGCTCCGACGCGTCGGGAGCAACCTCGTCGAGGCGCTCGACCAACTCACCCTGAGGGACGTGAACGGCAGCCTCGATATGGGACTCATCCCATTCGTTTTGCTCTCGAACGTCGATCAGCTTCGTCCCGTCGGCAAGCTCGCGCTGGGCGGCATCGAGGTCGATCATCTGAGGCGCCATCGTCAAAAACTCCTAATCCCTATCCGGATTACCGTCTTTACTTTCAAAAGTGTAGCGCCCCCCACTTGCGCGAGTCGCGTCAAACGTCGCCCCTGACGACGTTAGGCGCGAGTCGCGTTGCCCAGGGCCGGTGGCTAGGGGCGCGATGGGGTGTGGGTCCGATGCAGCTCCGGCACGGGTTTGGCGGAAACGACCGCGGCGACCGCCGCGCGGTCGCGATCGGTCGCTGTGCGTAAAAGGGTCTTGGCGATCAATCGCAGGCGCAGGTTGAGGCGCAGGGCGTACCACCCGACGGTCTCGCGACGTGGTCCGTAAGCGCGCCGGACGGCGGCTCGCCAGTTGAGCGTGCCGGTGGCGCGCCAACCCTCCCGTGAGCCATAGACGATGGTCGACGAACCCTGCCCGTGGTGGACGATCGCGCAGATCTGCGGATCGAACCACGAGTCGACGCCGATGGCCGCGGCGCGTAGGCCTAGGTCGACGTCCTCGCCGAACATGTGCAGATCGGGATCGAACGGGCCAAGCCGCTGCAACACGGCGGTCGGGCCCGCGACACACGAGCCGGTGAGCCAGCTCACCCGCAGCCGCCGGTCGAGCCGATACGGCTCCGTCCGGGCAAGCGCGAATCCGGGCTGTAGCGCCGCCGGCACCAGCGCCCGCACCCACGGCCAAGGCCCGACCTCCGGACCACTCGCTGACGCCTGTATCGAACGATCGGGGTTGACCACGCGCGGGCCAACCAACGCCCCGAGCTCCCCGGCGGTTGCAGCGAGGCCGTCGAGGCCGTCGTCGAGCAGCTCGGTATCGGGGTTGAGCATCACGGTCACCGCTCGATCCACTGCCGCAAGCCCCACGTTGTTGGCGCTGCCAAAGCCGACGTTCTCATCGAGGCCGATGAAACGGCTCGGGCCCTTCCATTCAGCGAGCGCCTCCTCGGGCAGATCGCCTGAGGCGTTGTCGACGACGACGAGCTCCTGCGAGCCGTCGAGGTGCGCGTTCATGGTCGTCACGAGAGTGCGCAGGTGGCCTGCGCACTCCCATGTGACGACGACTATCGAGTAGCTACCGCTGACGAGCGGAAACTAGACGAGCGAGGGACGCATCTGGCGCAGACGCCGGACGCGCTCCTCGGTCGGCGGGTGCGTCGAGAACAGTCCCGCGATTCCGCCGGCCTTGAATGGCTTCACGATGTACATCGACTCGGTCGCCTGGTTGACGTGCATCGGATTGGCCGCAACACCCTCCTCGAGCCGCAGCAGCGCTGATGCGAGCGACTCGGGGTTGCCGCAGAAAGCGGCACCTGTCGCATCCGCCGCGTACTCGCGCTGGCGCGAGACCGCGAGCTGGATCAACGTCGCTGCCAACGGGGCAAGGATCACCAAGGCCAGGCTCCCGATGAGGCCCAGTGGTGACTCGTCGTCGCCACCAAACCACATGAAGAAGTAGGCGAGGTAGGTGATCATCGCGCCGATCGCAGAGGCGACCGACTGGGTGAGGATGTCGCGACTGGAGATATGGGCCAGCTCGTGAGAGATGACGCCCCGCAGCTCGTCCTCGGAGAGCAGCTTTGTGATCCCGGCGGTCACGGCGACCGCGGAATGCTTGGGGTTGCGGCCGGTCGCGAATGCGTTCGGCTGCTCGGTCGGGATCATGTGGAGACTCGGCATCGGCAGACCGGCACGAGTCGTGAGTTCACGGACCATCTGGTAGATGCCCGGCGCCTCCTGCTCTGACAGGGGCTTTGCGCCGGAGGCCTTCAGCGCGATCTTGTCGCTGAAGAAGTACGCGACGAAGTTCATCACCAGGGCGATTCCGAGGAAGACCGAGGCGATGCTGATCCCGCCGATCGCGTATCCGATCGCGACAAGAAGACCACCGAGGGTGGCCATGAGGATCGTCGTCCGCAGTCCGGCCGAGTAGGTCGACTTACGGGTGGTTGTCACGAGGGTGACTCCTTGATGCCTGTCCGGCTCTCAAGACACAGGCGGCCGGACTGAAACCTGTTGGTGCGTCCAGACATTCTGACGTGCGCCGAAGCGTCCTTATGGGGGCTGGCCCCTAGTTTGCACTGGGTGCAACACCCCTTTGTGAGAACGCCCGAAACGGCCGGTATCCGCCGCGGCGCCGATACTGGAGGAGTGCGCCCACGCGATCTGCTGACCCAGGTTCTCTTCGTCAACCTGCTGTTGGTCGTCGCGGCCGTGGTCACCGCCGCAATCGCCGCAAACCCGAATGACGACACGATCGCCACCACGCAGTCGGGGATCGTCCTTGGCATCGCAGTCGCACTGACGATCCTGTTCAACCTGATCCTGCTGCAGCGGCGCTTCCGGCCGCTCGAGCGTCTCGTCGACCAGATGGAGCGCGTGGACCTTTCCCGATCCGGCGCGAACCTGCGCCTCGAGGAGATCCCAGGGCCCGACGAGGTCGTACGCCTGCACCAGGCCTTCGTCCACATGCTCGAGCGCCTCGAGGCTGAGCGCCGGCGGACATCGAGCGCGGCCCTGAACGCGCAGGAAGAGGAGCGCGCGCGCGTCGCTCGCGACCTTCACGACGAGGTCAACCAGGCACTGACGGGGCTCCTGTTGCGCCTCGAGGCCGCCCGCGAGAAGGCACCCCCCGAACTCGCGGCCGAACTCGCCGAGATTCGCACGCTCGCGAACCGAGCGATGCAGGAGCTGCTCTCACTCGCCCGCCAGCTCCGCCCCACCGCCCTCGATGACCTCGGTCTTCGGGCGGCGCTTGCCGGACACGTTCGCGAGCTCGAGCGCCAGGGTGTCGTGGACGCGGGCTTCGAGGTAGAGGGCACCCTTGGCGTATTGCCGCCGGACGTTCAGCTCGTCGTCTACCGCGTCGCGCAGGAGGCGCTTTCGAACGCGGTCCGCCACGCCGAGGCCGAACATGTGGTCGTCCGCCTCGGCCGCGAGGACAACGAGGTAACGCTCGCGGTCGTTGATGACGGACGCGGGTTCGTCTTCGATCGGCTCGGCTCAGGACTGGGAATCGGAGGGATGCGTGAGCGGGCGCTCTTGGTGGGGGGCGACCTGCAGGTCGAGTCCAGACCGGGCGCAGGCACAAGCATTCGCCTCCGCGTGCCGATAGGTAACGGTGATGACCCCGACTACGGTGGAAACTGACTGCGTGCGCGTCCTGATCGCCGATGACCATGGGATCGTTCGCTCGGGCCTGCGAATGCTGCTCGAGCAGCAGCCCGACCTCGAGGTCGTCGCGGAGTGCGGGGACGGCGCGGAGGCCCGGGACGTCGCGATCCGCGAGCGTCCGGATATCGCGATCCTCGACGTCAAGATGCCGAAGCTCACCGGTCTGCAGGCGACCCGCGAGATTCGTGAGCACGCTCCCGATGTCTCCGTCCTGATCTTGTCGATGTACGACGACGAGCGCTATCTCTTCGAGGCGCTCAAGGCCGGAGCCTCTGGCTATGTGCTGAAGGCCCAAGCCGACGTCGATCTGCTCGAGGCCGTGCGCGCGGTCGAGCGCGGCGAGCCGTTCCTCACCCCTGAGGCGCAGCGCGCCCTGATCAAGGACGTTCTCGGCCAGGGCACCGGCCGGACCGACGAGCTCACCCCCCGCGAGGAGGAGGTGGTGAAGCTGGTCGCCGAGGCGCACACCAACAAGGAGATAGCCGAGATCCTGCACCTCTCCGAGAAGACCGTGGAAAACCACCGCTCGAACGCGATGAAGAAGCTCGGCATGCGCGACCGGGTCGAGCTCGTGCGCTACGCAATCCGCCGCGGGCTGATCGAGCCGTAGCCGTTGGCTTCGCCGAAAGGCGGCGTGGCGGACTTTTCCGAGTCCATCGCTAGGATTTAACGCGATGCTGTTCTCGACGAAGGCGGAGTACGGAGTGAGGCTCATGGTCGAGCTCGGACGCCGCGCGAGTGATTCGGACGACGGCGCGCCCGTCGCCCTCGCTGCCGTCGCCGAGGCCGAGCTGCTGCCGCTGTCCTATCTCGAGCATCTGGTCGCGAAGCTGCGCCAGGCCGGGTTGGTGACGTCGGTGCGCGGGGCACACGGCGGCTACCTGCTGGCGAGGCCGGCCGCCGAGATCTCGATGCGAGATGTGGTCGAGGCGCTCGAGGGACCCATAGCGCCGATGGAATGCTTTCACCCCGACAGGGAAGGTCGCGTCCTCTGCTCCCACGAGCTGGACGCCGATCGCGCCTGCGCCACGAAGCTGCTCTGGACCCGAGTCCAGAGCGGAGTCACAAAGGCGCTGTCGGGCACAACGCTCGCCGAGCTCGTCGAGTTCGGCACGGCGCCAGATCCGGTGAAAGCCGGCGCCGCCGTTTGAGACTTCAACCAACCACGGAGATTCATGTCTGATCTTGAAATTCACAACCTGCACGTAACCGCCGAGGGCAAGCAGATCCTCAACGGCCTCGACATCGAGGTCTCACGCGGCGAGGTGCACGCACTTATGGGCCCGAACGGTTCCGGCAAGTCGACACTCGCCAACACGATCATGGGCCACCCTGCGCTCGAGGTCACCGAGGGAGAAATCGTCTTCAACGGCGACGACGTCACCGAGACCGACCCCGAGGAGCGCTCGCGCGCCGGCCTCTTTTTGGCCTTCCAGTACCCGGTCGCGATCCCGGGCGTCACCGTCGCCAAATACCTGCGCATGGCGATCAACGCCCATCGCGAGGCACGCGGCGAGTCGCAGATCAGCCTCAAGGACTTCCGCAAGGACGTCGAGGCCGCGATGGAGCTCGTGGACATCCCGCGTGAGTTCTCGAGCCGCTACGTCAACGACGGCTTCTCGGGCGGCGAGAAGAAGCGCCTGGAGGTGCTCCAGCTCGCTCTGCTGCGCCCGCAGATCGCGGTTCTCGACGAGACCGACTCCGGTCTTGACATCGACGCTCTGCGCATCGTGGCCGAGGGCGTCAACAAGTTCTCGGGACCCGACATGGGCGTGTTGATCATCACCCACTACCAGCGGATCCTGCACCTGGTCGAGCCCGACTTCGTCCATGTGATGTTCAACGGGCGGATCGTCAAGCAGGGCGGCCCCGAGCTCGTCGGCGAGCTCGAGGACAAGGGCTACGGCTGGATCAAGGAAGAGGTCGAGGCGGCCGCATGAATCCGGCACTCGGCACTCGGCACTCGGCACTCGATGTCGAGCGGGTGCGCGAGGCGTTTCCGGCGTTGAGCCGCGAGGTCAACGGCCAGCCCGTCGCGTACCTGGACTCCGGCGCCAGCGCTCAGCGGGTGCTGGCTTCGATTCAGGCGGTCGATCGTTACGAGCGCCGCCACCACTCGAACGTACACCGCGGATCGCACACGCTCTCGGCCGAGGCGACGGCGGCCTACGAGGGTGCCCGCGCGACCGTCGCCGACCACATCGGCGCCGGCGATCGCCGCGAGATCGTGTTCGTGCGCAACGCGACCGAGGCAATCAACCTCGTCGCGTTTGCCTGGGGCGCCGCCAACGTTCGCGCCGGCGACCGGATCGTGCTCACCGAGATGGAGCACCACTCGAACATCGTTCCCTGGCAGCTGCTCGCCGCGCGGGTGGGTGCGGAGATCGACTGGGTGTCGATCACCGACGATGGCCTGCTGGACATGGACATGTACGCCGGCCTGCTCGAGCGCGGCCCGAAACTTGTTGCGGTGGCCCACGTCTCGAACGTCCTCGGCACTCAGAATCCGCTGGTGGAGATCGCCCGGCTCGCCCACGAGGCCGGCGCGCTCGTCCTCGTCGACGGCGCCCAGGCCGCGCCGAAGCTCGCCGTCGACGTCGCTGCCCTGGGGGTCGACTTCTACGCAATCACGGGCCACAAGCTCTACGCGCCCACGGGCATCGGTGCGCTCTGGGCGCGCCTCGATCTGCTGCGGGCGATGCCGCCGTTCATGGGCGGCGGCTCGATGATCCGCAAGGTGTCGAAGGACGGCACAACCTGGGCCGATCCCCCCGCGCGCTTTGAGGCGGGTACCCCCGCGATCTCTCAGGCAATTGGGATGGCAGCTGCCGTTCGGTGGATCGACGCCCTCGGGATGGACGAGATCACCGCCCACGAACGCGAGATCACCGCGTACACCCTCGATCGACTCAGCGAGGTTCCCGGCCTTCAGGTCTTCGGGCCACCCCCCTCCGCCGATCGGCTCGGTCCCGTCTCGTTCGAGCTCGAAGGCGTGCACGGCCATGATGTCGCAGAGATTCTCGACCGCCACGGCGTGGCTGTCCGTGCCGGCCACCACTGCGCGCAGCCGCTGATGGAGCGCCTCGGCGTCGCGGCAACCGCGCGAGCGAGCTTCGGCGTCTACACGACGCCCGCGGAGATCGACCGCCTGGTCGACGGTCTCCACGACGCCCGCCGCGTCTTCGGTCTCTGAGCTCGATGCCGCGCAAGCTGCTTGAGCTTGACGAGTCCGACCTCGGCATCAGCTGGGTCCTCGACGAGCCGATGGAGCGCGCCTGTCACGCGATCGTCGCGGACGCGAAGGTGTGGTTCATCGATCCGATCGAGGTTGACGACGTTGTCGACCGTGGTGCCGCCCTTGGCGAGCCCGCAGGCGTGCTGCAGCTTCTCGATCGCCACAACCGCGACTGCGCGGAGGTCGCCCAGCGCCTCAGGATCGAGCACCTGAAGGTCCCGGACGTTGTCAGTGGGTCGCCCTTCGAGGCGATCAAGGCGGTGCGTGCTCCGGGCTGGAAGGAAACCGCGCTGTGGTGGCCTGAGCGCCGGGCGCTGATCGTCGCCGAGATCGTCGGGACGAACCCGATCACCACCGCCGGCACCGGCGCGGTCGGCGTTCACCCGATGCTGAGGCTGTGGCCACCGAAATCGATTCGCGGCTTCCGGGCTGAGCATCTGCTCGCCGGTCACGGCGCCCCGATTCATGCGAGAGCCGACGCCGAGCTCGAGCGCGCCTACTCGCGCTCACGACGCGACATCCCGCGAGCGGTGGTCAGCCTGATCAAGAGCGGCCGGCGCTAGCCTCGAATCGTGGACGACCTCTACCGCGAGAACATCCTCGACCACTACAAGCGCCCGCGCCACTTCGGCCGGCCGGAGAGCTTTGACCTCGATTTCGAGGACACGAACCCCTTCTGCGGCGACGAGCAGCACGTCTACATCGGTCTTGACACCGACGGGCGCGTGAGTGAGGTCACCTTCGAGGGCAAGGGCTGCGCCATCTCCACCGCGGCGACATCGATGCTGATGGAAGAGCTCGAGGGCAAGACCCGCGAGGAGCTCGTCCGCCTCGACAAGAACTTCGTGCTCGATCTGCTCGGCATCGAGATCTCGGCCACGCGGATGAAATGCGCGCTGCTCGGCCTCAAGGTCGTGAAGTCAGCCGCGCTCGGCAACGCGGCCGACTGGGAAGAGGACGCGGATCAGAGCGGTGTCGTCGACCCGACCGCCGAACGCGACCGGATCTAACCGGCGCTGCTGCGCGCCGACGTATCTAGGCTCGCCCGCATGAGGTGGGCAGGGATAGCCGCCGGGACCGCGATCGCGATCGCCACACTCGCAGCGCCGGCGGCCGCTGCACCAAAATCGCCCGACCCCTTTTTCGGCGTTGTCTCGCAAAACCGCGATCTCGACACCGTGGACTTCGAGCGTATGGACCGCGGCAACGTCGGCACCGCGCGGATCGCGCTGCCCTGGCAGGAGATCGATCCTGGGCCGGCCCCCAACGACCTCGACTGGGACCGATTCGACGAGATCGTCGCCAATGCCGCCCGCCACCAGGTCGACATCCTGCCGACGGTCTACACCGTCCCGCAGTGGGTCTCGCTCGCCGAGGGCTGCCGAACGCCCGCGAACGGCCCGTGCTCGATCACCCCTCCGCATACGGCCTACGGACTCAGCTTCTGGCGGTCGTTTCTGTCCGCCGCTGTTGGCCGCTACGGGCCGGACGGCAGCTTCTGGGAGGGTCACCCGACAGTCCCCCGCCGCCCGATCCGCGCCTGGCAGATCTGGAACGAGCAGAACTCGCCGGGCTTCTTTCAGCCGCGGCCCGACCCCGACCGCTACGCCGACCTGCTGCGCGCCGCCTCCGAGGCGATCGGCGGCCGCGACGAGTCGGCACAGATCGTCATCGGCGGGCTCTTCGGTTACCCGCTGAACGGCCGCGACGGCGGTATGCGGGCGACCGATTACCTGCGCGCGCTCTACGCCATCCCCGACATCGAGGCGGCCTTCGACGGTGTCGCCGTCCACCCCTACGCGAGTCGGATCTCCGGCGTCAAGCGACAGATGCGGCGGATCAATCGAATCATCACTCAGGCGGGTGATGAGCAGGCGACGATCTGGGTCACCGAGGTCGGCTGGGCGTCGGGCGGCAGCGAAAAGGAGCCACTGAACCGCGGCCCGCGCGGCCAGGCCGAGCGGCTACGACAGGCATTCGCGTACTTCTCAGGCAAGCGCCGCGCGATGCAGATCGAGACCGTGCTCTGGTACGCCTGGCAGGACGTGCCAAGACACGACGCCATCTGCAAGTGGTGCGCGCGCTCAGGGCTGTTCCCCCTCGGCTCGCTGGAGCAGCCGAAGCCCGCCTGGGAAGAGTTCACCGCCTTCACCGGCGGTGCCTAGACGACCCAGCGGAGCTACGGCAGCGCTGCGAGGACGCCCTGGACGTCCAGGGTCGTGTTCGGCGAACCCGCCGCGAGCACCTGGAGCTCGGCGACCCTTGTCAGGGGGACGTCCTCGAGGTCGCTGATCGCGAGCCAGCGTTTCCCGCGAAGGACCTGCCCAGCCGCAAAGGGCTCTGAGTCGAGGACCTTCGACGGGAAGACCACCGCGCAGAACCCGTCCGCCCGCGATCCCACCTCCTCGCCCGCGGCGTCCAGGAACGTCACCAGCGCGCCCTGGTAGAGGTGGAAGCTGAAGTTGTGGCGTCCGTATGCCCGCGCGCTGGCATCCTCGTTCCAAGCCTCGATGCAGGCTGGATCCGCGGCCACCGCGTCGCGATCATCCGAGTCACTCCCCGAGACCACCGCAACGGCGACCACAATCGCGATCAGCATCACCGCGGCGCCTGCCGCAATCGCGATCCGCGCCCGCGGATTTACCTGCCCTGGATCCCCGCCGCTCTGCACGGCCGCAACGCTAGATCATCAGAGTCGGTCGGCGACGAGGTACCGGCGGCGGGGTCCGACCGCGACACAGCTAAAATCCGACCTCGCAACTAGGAATACATGACGAACACGATCACAGTCTGCAAGCTCGATGAGCTACCTGAGGGCGAGAAGCGCATCGTCGAGGCCGATGGCCTCAAGATTGGCGTCTTCCATTGCCCGGGCGGCGAGCTGCTCGCGATCGAGGATCGTTGCTCGCACGATGACGGCCCTCTCGCCGAGGGGGAGTTCGACTCGGCCTCCTGTACCGTGGAGTGCCCGCGCCACGGCTCGCTGTTTGACCTGCGGACCGGCAAGCCGAAGTCCCTTCCGGCCTATCGACCGGTCGATACCTACGACGTCCGAATTGAAGCCGACGAAGTGAAATTGGAGCTCTGAGACTCAGATGAGACCCCCCGAGACCGCCGCACTCCCCACCACCGGGTCGGGCAAGCAGTTGACCGAAGCCGAGTCCGCCCTCAAGGGCATCGGTTCCGATTACAAGGAGAAGTTCGGCTTCTCGGATCCGGAGACCGGTTACGCCTACAAGGCCCCGAAGGGCCTCAGCCGCGAACTGATCGCCTCGATCTCCGAGTACAAGAACGAACCGCAGTGGATGCGGGACTTCCGGCTCAAGGCCTACGAGCACTACGAGAGCCGCCCGACCCCGCAGTGGGGCGGCGACCTCGACCAGATCGACTTCGAGGACATCCACTACTTCGTCCGCGCCTCCGAGAGGAGCGAGCGCAGCTGGGATGAGGTCCCCGAGGACATCAAGAACACCTTCGACAAGCTCGGCATCCCCGAGGCGGAGCGCAAGTTCCTCGCCGGCGTGGGAGCTCAGTATGAGAGCGAGTCCGTCTATCACCAGGTCAACGAGAAGCTCGAGGCCCAGGGTGTGATCTTCACCGACATGGACACGGCTCTGCGCGAGCACGAGGACCTCGTCCGCGAGTACTGGGCGACCGTGATCCCGCCGAACGACAACAAGCTCGCGGCGCTCAACAGCGCCGTCTGGTCGGGTGGCTCGTTCGTCTACGTGCCGAAGGGCGTCGATGTCGCGATGCCCCTGCAGGCCTACTTCCGGATCAACACCGAGAACATGGGCCAGTTCGAGCGCACGCTGATCATCGCCGAGGACGGCGCCGACGTTCACTACATCGAGGGCTGCACCGCACCGGTCTACTCGACCGACTCGCTGCACTCAGCCGTTGTCGAGATCGTCGCCAAGCCGAGTGCTCGGGTCCGCTACACGACGGTCCAGAACTGGTCGCAGAATGTCTTCAACCTGGTGACCAAGCGCGCGATCGCGATGGAGGACGCCACGATGGAGTGGGTCGACTGCAACCTGGGCTCGAAGCTGACGATGAAGTATCCGTCGATCTATCTGCTCGGCGAGCGCGCCCACGGCGAGATCCTCTCGATCGCGTTCGCCGGCAAGGGCCAGCATCAGGATGCTGGCGGCAAGATCATCCACGCTGCCCCGAAGACGACCTCCTCGATCTTCTCCAAGTCGATCTCCAAGGACGGTGGACGCGCCACCTACCGCGGCCTGCTCGAGGTTGCCAAGGGTGCGACCGAGACAAAGTCCAAGGTCGTCTGCGACGCGCTGCTGCTCGATGAGGACTCGCGCTCGGACACCTATCCGACGATTCGCATCGACGAGTCCGACGCCAATGTCGGCCATGAGGCCTCGGTCTCGAAGGTCGGCGAGGACCAGCTCTTCTACCTCCAGGCCCACGGCCTCGACGAGGAGGAGGCATCGAAGATGATCGTCAACGGCTTCATCGAGCCGATCGCCAAGGAGCTTCCGATGGAGTACTCCGTCGAGATGAACCGCCTGATCGAACTCCAGATGGAGGGCTCGATTGGCTAGCCGCGACGGTGCCGCCGCGGCGCCGGCGCTGCAAGAGCCCGACTGGCTGAGCGCCGCGCGCGACCGCGCCAAGGAGCTCGGAGCTGAGTTTTCGCTGCCCGGCCCGAAGGAGAAGGGCTGGGAGTTCACCGACCTGAGTGATCTCGACCTCGACGGCTACTCCGAGGCCCCCGCGCGGGTCGAGGGCCTCGAGAGCGCCTCGACCGACGGCGCGATCGTGGTGCCGCTGGCCGAAGCGGCAGCCGAGCATCCCGACCTGATCGCGGATCATCTCGGCTCGATCGTCGGCTCAACCGACGCCTTCACCGCACGCAACGAGGCGCGCTGGCGCGACGGCATGCTCGTCTACGTGCCGGCCGGCACCGCGCTGACCGAGCCCATTCGCGTCTCGATCAGCGGCGGTCCCGATGAGGAGATCGAGTGGCGCACGCTGGTCGTGCTCGGCGCGGGCGCCGAGGCCGAGGTCTGGGAGCGATATGAGTCCGAGGGCGACGGCCTCTTCAACGCGGTCGTCGAGCTGGATGTCGGCGATGGCGCCAACCTCCGCTACGTCTGCGAGCAGGAGATCTCCGACGAGGGGTGGGTGTTCGCCACGCAGCGCTCCGAGGTGGGCCGCGACGCGAACCTCGATTGGGTCGCGCTCGGATTCGGCTCGGCGCGCGGCAAGGTGCGCATGGAAACCAAGCTCGCCGGCCGCGGCTCGAGCGCGCGTGTGACGGGCGCCTACGCCGGGAGCGGCACTCAGCACCTTGACTACGACACCACCCAGGAGCACGCCGCCGAGGACACGAACTCCGATCTCGCCTTCCGTGGCGTGCTGGCCGATCAGGCCACAGCGGTTTGGAGGGGCATGATTCGGGTAGATCGGGGCGCGCAGCGTACGGATGCGTTCCAGGAGAGCCGAAACCTGCTGTTGTCGACACAAGCCCACGCTGATGCCATCCCCGGCCTCGAGATCGAAGCCGATGACGTTCGCTGCACCCACGCCGCCGCGGTCGCCCAGGTAGATCCCGAACAGCTCTATTACCTGCGCTCACACGGACTGCCTGTCGAAAACGCGAAGCGGCTGGTGATCGAGGGCTTCCTGCAGGAGCTGGTCGAACGCGCGCACGAGGGCCCGATCCGAGAGGCCCTGCGCGAAGCACTCGAGCAACGCTTGGCACAGTTGCTCTCCGGACCGGCCTCGACAGTCCCTACAGCGTGACGTCCGACACCTTCAAGGCGATGCTCGCCCCGGGCAAGGACGGAGGCGCTGTCGTGACGCTGCTCGGCGAGCTCGACATGGCCTCCTCACCCGAGCTCGAAAAGGTTCTGAGTGAGGCTCTCGGCTACGACGGCGAGGTCGAGGTCGACATGCGGGGGATTGGATTCTGTGACTCGACCGGCATCGCCAAGCTCGTCAGCGCCGCCCGCCAGCTCTCCGAGCGCGGCAGCGCCCTCCGTATCAAGGGCGCCCAGGAGCGGGTGCGCAGGATCTTCGAGCTCGCCGGCCTCCTCGAAAACGACTGGATCCATCTCCAGGACTGAGACCGCCCCCCGACCCGCCCCTTGCGCGGACGGATCGGGGTGACGAAACGGACTCAGGCGGAGCGGCCGCCTCGCAGCAGGCTCGCGCCGCCTACGAGCAGAGCCAGTCCACCAACGATCAGGGCGACCACGGCAAGGCCGTTGCCGTCATTATCGTCCTCGTCCGTCGCCTCGCCGGCGGAGACAGGTTCCTCTGCCTCGGCATGCTCGGTATCCGAGCCGTGCTCCGGCTCTGCGGCCGTGAGTGACACCTGGGGAGCGGGATGGTCGGAGTCCGGCTCGCCGATCCAGCGGACCGTCTCGCCGTCGTCATAGCGCTGGATCGCGGGGAACGTCAGCGACTCACCCTCGGCGTACTGCTCCGGGAGCCCCACCGAGATTCCGAAGTCCCGAAACTGGCCGGGCTCGATCGCGGCCGCCGCATCGTCGGCGGTCCACGTGATCGTGCTCACCTGATCGTCCTCGCGAGCGACCTCGGTGCTCCATCCGGCGACCGGCTCGTAGGAGACGAACTCGAACCCCGCCGGCATCTCGACCTCGACGCGGTCGGTTGCGGCGCTGTCGGACTCGTTTGGAACGCGGACGTCCAGCCGCGTGAAGCCACCTGCCGGCGCCTCGCCTGGCTGCAGCGTTACGTGTGCCGCGGCGGCCGCCGGGGCCATCAGCGCCACGGCCGCCATGGCCACGAGCGCGTGCTTGAACTTGAACATTTGTTTCTCCTTTGACGTCTTTTTGCGAAAACTGAAATCACGCCAACGCAGGGGGCGCACGCCCGGCGAGCCGCCAGGCGAGAAGCTCGCCGCCCTCGCGGCGAAGCGACCGCGGCGCGCTCGGGGCGCGGAGGGTCGGCTGGCGATCGCACAGACGCCTCGCCGCCGCGCAGAGGCGCCTGACCCGGTCGAGCTTGCGCTCCCCGGGATAGCGACCGCGCGCGAGGGCGGCTAGCAGCAGCGCCAGCGGCGCGAGCGCGATGAGAAGCCCGGCTGTCATCGAATCGCCACCTCGATTCGCGCCGAGTCCTCGTCGAAGCGCGAGGTTCGCATCGCCACCGTTGCGGTCCAGTCACCCGGCGCCGGGAAGGTTGCCGCCGCGGCGGTGTAGTGCCCAGGACCGGACTTTCGGACGTCGATCTCGAGGGGGCCGATGTCGCGCTCTGGCTCTTCGAGCGTCAGCGTCAGCTCTCTCGCGCCTGTGAACTGGCTGCCGTCCTCGGCGTCGAAGAGATAGAGGTGGATCTGATTGGGACCTGGCGTCGCCGGCTCGATCGTGTACTCGAGCACCGCCTCCCCGATCGCGGTGCGCCCCGACACCGGGCCGGATGCGGTCTCGTTCGCGGGCGCATAGCCGACGAGCAGTGCGGTGACGGCGATCGCGACCCCGAGCAGCGCCACCTCGGCACGCAGGCTGCGCCGCAACCAGACGCCGACGCGCCCCGGTGTGGTGCGCGCCTGCATCAGCTTTCCCAGCGCGGGGATCAGGCGCTGGCGGTTGGCATAACCCAGCGCGACGAGCAGGATAAAGATTGCGATCTTCGCGAGCACGGCGCGGCCAAACCCGGTCTCGACCAGGGCGGCGAAGCTGCCGACCTCGACGATCGCCTGCGTCGAACCGCTCGCCGCGATCACGATCGCGCTGGCGAGGGCGAGCGGTGAGAACCGCCGCAGCGTCAAATGCAAGAGGGCGGCGCGCTGATCCGGGGCGACCTGCGCCGTCGCCCGTGGGAGCGCCAAGGTCAGGGCGAGCAGGCCGCCCAGCCAGACGCCGACAGCACCGACGTGGGCGATCGCCGAGGCCACGAGTAAGCCCTCGGGACTCTGCGTGGACGCGTGCCCGGCGAATGCCGGTGTGGCGATGAGGACAGCGGCTGCAAGCAGCGCGGCGATCGGACGCCAGCCACGCCGCCACGCGACCACGAGGATCGCGGCGAGCAACACCCAGGCGCCAGCCCGGATCGCCATCACGGTCCCGAATCGAGTCGATAAGACGTCATCGATCAGCGCGCCATCAAGTGCTTCGAAGAACGAGATTCCGGCCACGGTGGCGATCTGCAGCGGCAGGGCCGCGAGGGTCGCGACGAGGCCCGCCCCGCATGCGCCGAGGAGCAGGCGCCGGAGGCGGCGCGAAAACGCCGCGTCCGCAGCGGACGATGCAGCGCGCCAGACGCCGAGAGAAAAGACTAAGAGCCCCACCGCCAGCGCGATCGCGAAGTAGCCTGCTGCACGGTCGAGCCAGAACGCAGCTCCGGTCACGTCGCCCGCGCGCTGGCGGTCGAGCACGTCCGCCACCGCCTCGCCCCCACCGGCGGTTGGCTTGCCGATGACGAACGTGAAGCCCCCGGAGACCGGGTGAGAGTCGGCGGAGACCACGTGGTAGGTCGCCGTGTAGGTGCCGTCGGCCAGGCCGGGCTGAAGATCGACGGCGATGCCCTCGCTGCCACCCTCGGGGCGGAAGAGCTCACCAGCCTGAACCTCCTCCCCCCCGGCATTGAAAACGCGAACGGCGCCGAAACTCGCCTCGACGGGCTCGTCAAAGAACACCTCGACGCTGTCGGGAGCGCTCGCCACGGTCGCGCCCTGCCCCGGGTCCGTGCGCTCGACGACCGCGTGCGCCGCCGCCGCCGCAGGCAACGCCAGCAGCGCAACCAGCGCCCAGATGACCGCCCGGCGAATCACCAGGCCTCGGTCGCGGCCCCAGGCTCGTCGTCGCGGCCGGAGCGGCGACGCAGGAAGAAGACGGCGCCGCCGACAATGAGGAGCGCGCCAAGGGCCACAAATGGCGCCACGGGCAGTCCGCCCGACTCCCCGACCCAGAACAGCGTCCCGGTGATCGTCGCCGGCTGTGCACCGACCTCTATCGGAACCTCGTAGTCGAAGATCTTGGTCCGCTCAGAGGCGTCGGTCACCTGGGACGGCCTGCCGGTGCTCATGTAGTGGATCCGGTGGTCGTGCCAGACGTACTGGCCGGTCTCGTCGACCAACTCCCAATCGGGCGCGGCCTCCGGGTCGGCCGACTCGGGCACCGGGACGTCGCCATAGCGGTCGTCGTTGAGGTAGAAGGCGGGCGAGTTGCGATTGATCTCAACGGTGCCGTCGGCGGCAATCCGGATATACGGCTCGCCCTCGTAGCCGTCGACGATCACCGCCTGGTCGCTTTGGTTTCGAAGCTGCAGGCTGTCGTCGTAGTTGAGGACCTCGACCTCGACGCCCGGCGCCGCGGGCGTCACGCCGTCCAGTTCGGATCTGTAGTTGTTGTCGCCCTGATGGGCAAGTGCGGGACTTGCCGTGAAAGCGACCGCACACGCGGTCAGCCCAACGGCAAAAAGGCGCCGATGCATCGGCCCTCCTTCGATCTCGGGGTTGCACCCGCGACCGAGGAGGCCGCGGATTCAGCTTGCGATCAGCGCGAAGGGCGGGGGGCGCTTGGCAAACGAAGCGGCAATGAGAAGGCGAGTGCGAAGGAGGGACGGAACCGCAGCCGGGCGCGGCGGCGCGACGCTGGCGTGGCGCGGTGAGCGGGCCGGCGCGGCAGAACGCTCAGCAAGCCGCTCGATCACCTTCTCCCCAGGGAAGTGTCCGAGGATCAGCGGGATGATCAGCGCGAGCAGAGGGATTGCGGCGAGGAACCCGGCCTGTGAGACGATCGGGATCAGCGGCAAGATCGCGGCCGCGAGTAGCGGCGGCAGATCACGAAGTGACTGGCGGACCTCAATTCCCCGGAACACCCGTTGGAGGCTAACCGACGAGGCTTTAGCGCACGTAAGTTGGGTCCCTCCGGGGGCCGAACTCAGCGCCCGCGCCACCACTGCAGCGCGATCGACCCGACCACGATCACGATCGGGATGAGATAGAGGATCCACAGGTGGTGTCCCACGTGAGCGATCGGGACCATCAGGCGAATCTTCGCCGGTCGCTCAGCCGTTTGCCTGCGAGAGCAAGAAGAGCCCCAGGGAGGTGAACCCGACCATCAGCGCCAGCATCCAGTACTGCGAGCGAGTCGCCTCCCGCGCGCTGCCGTAGATGCGGAGAGCGCGGTCATGGCCGAGCACGAGCGCGGTCACGTGGCCGATCACAAGCGCCGCGACCTGCACGTACCAGATGGCGTTCGCGCTGATCACGCCGTAGTCGATCCCACCCGAGGCGGTGCCGAAGACGTCGGAGCCGTCGCCAAGTGGGTCCGAGAGCAGGTAGGTGAACTGCGCCTGCTCGGAGAAGACGATGCCGCTGAAGTAGTGCGCGATCAGATAGGCCAGGGCGATCGGGATGAAGGCGTGCGCGAAGCGCCTGCCCAGCTCGCGCGTCGAGAACTCGGTGCGAACGGTGTGCATCCCGTAGATCCCCGCCCAAAAGAGCGCCGCCACGAACCCGATTGCCAGCAGGAGGAAGAGGCTATTCGTGAACCGAAGGGCTAACACGGGGCCCATTCCGATGTCCCCCATCCATCCCTCGAAGGTCCCGATGGGACTCTGCAGGGTGCCCTCGGCGGCGCCGTCGAACGTGGTCGCGCCGATCGTCAGAAGGATCAACGCGATCGAACCCGGTGCTTCCGCGACCCACCTGCCGGCTGTCGCGAGCGGACGGCGAATGCCGACCCGGCCGTCGCGCGCCTCGAACGGCGCCAGCGTCGAGAACATCTGAAAGTAGACGGAGAAGGTCTCACCTCGAGCCAACCACTTCTCTGAGCCGAAGAGCGCCATCGCCACAAAGGTGTAGACCGAATAAACGAGTGTTGCGATCGCGACCGTGTGCGGGGTGAGACCGACGACCTGAAACCCGCTCTGGCCATATGCGAGCTCGAGCCAGACGACGCCGAAGAGCCCAACCGCGGCCGGCCAGCGGCCCAGCTTCTCCGGGTACTGAAGCGGCGGCGGAGCGTCCTGGCCGGCCACGAGCTTGAACGCACCGCCGACGACTCGGGCGATCGCTCGCCAGGGGTTGACCGCCTTGAAGATGTCGCCGAAAGCCACGCTGAGGACGACGAATCCGAGATAGACGGTCACGTAGACGAAGGTCACCGAGAAGTTGCGGTCGGGTGCCTCGGTGCCCTTCAGCCCCGACCAGATGACGAGGAACAGCAAGAACACCGACATCGCCCCGAGCACGAACTGCGTGACGGGATTGAGCAATGCGGTCGAAATCCACCCCGGCCCCGGGCGCCAGCGGTCGTCCTCGAGGCGGCTCGTCTGCCAGGCGACCGCGAGCCCGAAGAAGGAGACGATCAGAACGAGCGAGGCCGCCCAGGCAAACAGCCACTCGGGGATCGGCAGGTCCTGGCGGCCGAAGAGCGCGTGGCCGGCGAGCCGCAGGGGTTCTGAGAGGAGCTCGGTCAGGACGGGTTGACCGTGACGGCGGCCAGCTGGGTCACGCTGTGCTCCAGCTCGACCTCGAACTCGCCGGTAAGGGTGGCCGGGACATCGAAGCTGACGGAGCCGCCCGCTTCAACGTCCATCGAAACGTCGTAACCATGGAAGTGGACCTCGTCTGCCACGTCGGACTCGACCTTGAACCGGATGTCGTCGCCCTCGGTGAAGGTCAGCTCTTGAACGCCACCGACCGGCACCCCTCCCTTGACGACAATCGTCGCAACCTCGGGCTTCGGCGGCTTGTCAGGCTTGTCTTGCGGTCCTTGGTCATCGCCGTCTGCCGCGCCGGTGCCGCCGTCGGGCTCAACCGGCAGTGTCTCGGTCGTGCTCGTGGTCGATGCGCCTGGCGTCGCCGGCTCGTCATCGCTGCCGCTGAGGACGACGAAGAGCACGACCACGAGAGCAAGTGCCGCGATTCCCGCCAGTGTTTTGGCCCCTGGAGATTGCATGGCGCACGATTTTAGGGAGCCGCGGATAAACGCTGATTGAAAATTGCTGCGGTCGGGTAAGGACTCGTCCGAACTTGATCCCAGGGCGTGGGGCCCCGGGGGGAACCAGGAGGAACGAGTAGATGAACCGCAGGAAACTGCTGAGCGCGGTCGTGGGGATCGCGCTCGGTGTCGTTGCATTTGCGCCCGCCGGCGCCAGCGCATGGGCACCAGCTGCGTCCGCGACGATCACGCCGGGCGTCCAGACGTACACCGACGGTGGCCAGTGCACCGCCAACTTCATCTACCAGGACGGCGCGGGCGTCTATATCGGCCAGGCCGCGCACTGCTCGAGCACCGGGGCACAGACCGACACCAACGGGTGCGACAGCGGCTCTTTGCCGATCGGCACGCCGGTTGAGATCGACGGCGCCAGCAGACCCGGGACGCTCGCCTACAACTCGTGGATCTCGATGCAGGCCAAGGGCGAGACCAACGCCGACGCCTGCGCCTATAACGACTTCGCGCTGGTTCGGATCGACCCGGCCGACGTCGCCAGCGTCAATCCCTCGGTTCCGCGCTTCGGCGGGCCGACCAGCCTAGGCAGCTCCGCCGCTGGTCTCGGCGACACCGTCTACAGCTACGGCAACTCGTCGCTTCGCGGTGGCGTTACCACGCTGAGCCCGAAGCAGGGCGTTGTCGTCCAGAGTGCCGGCAACGGCTGGAGCCGGACCGTCTACACGGTCACCCCGGGTATCCCGGGCGATTCCGGTAGCGGCTTCCTCGATGCCGACGGCGCCGCCATCGGCACGCTGAGCACGCTGGCAATTGCCCCCGTCCCCGCCTCGAACGGCGTCGCCGACCTTCGCCACGAGCTCGACTGGATGCGGGCGAACACGTCGTTTGCCGGCGTCAGCCTCGTGAACGGCACCGAGCCGTTCCGGCCGAACCTCATCGAGGCGATTCTCGGTACTTAGCCGAGTCGGTTAAGGCTCAGCAGGAGCCTCCGTCGGCGCGCCCTCGTTGATCTTGGGCGCGTCGACGGTGTCCTCGCTGAAGACAAAGACGAAGATCGCGACGATCGCTATGCCGAGGGCGATGCCGATAACGATCCCAGTGATGCGATCGCCCCGGGTCATACGCGCTCGCTTTTAGACCCCGTCGAGCAGGCGCCAGTTAGCCCTGAACGCCGTCTCGGCTGCGGCGACAATCGCGTCCTCGTCGCTCTCGTCAGCGAGCTCGGTGATGAGCTCACGGACCTCGGCGGCGTGCTCGACATCGCGACTCTCGTGCACCCGGAAGTAGGCCGTTCCGGCGCCGTCGGCAAAGCCGTAACGGTCCAGCAGGCCCTCGCGCTTGGTTTGCGAGATCGGAGGCTGTCCGCTCTCAATCGCATAAAGGCGGGCGAGCGTCTGCGCCGGCGTCGTATCGGCGGTCCAAGCGCGGACACACTCGGCGGTCTCGGCGTTCGCCGGATCCTCGGCATGACCGCCACAGGCGTCGACGAAGCCGTCCCAGAGACGGACGTGGCCGACCTCCTCGGCCGCATGGCGGCGCAGCTCCGGATGCTCCGGCAAGGCGTCGGCTGCCCCCGCGCTCATCGTCGCGATGGCCTCGACAGCGTGGCGGTACTGGCCTGAGTAGCGAGCGAGCTCATCGCGCTCGAGCTCCCCAGCCGACCAGCGCTGGTAGAAGGGATGGCGGAGGACGTCCCACCGCTCGCGGCTGCGCTCGATGCGATCCCAGACTCGTTCGTTGACCATGCTGGTCCCCTCTCAGTGCTCGATTTCGGCCGAGCGCCAGCATAACGCGAGCGGGCGCTGGTCTCCCGGGCGTCGAATCACAGCGCTCTACGATCCCCGGCCCCATGCGCCCTGATAAGGACAACATCGCCGCCCCTCCCCTGCCCGGAAGGCGCAAGTGGCACAACGTGGACAGCGATCCGGTTCTTGCCGAGGCGACCGCGGCCGGACCGGTTCTCTTTCACTTCTTCGACTTCGCGCAGCTCAACAGCGTGCGGGCCCTGCCCTATGTGATCGCCTGGGATCAGCGCTATCGCGAAGTCGGGCTGACCACTTTCGGCGTTCACTCGCCGCGGTTCGCGTTCACCAAGCGCAGCGAGCTGCTCGGCCCGGCGCTTCGCCGCCTTGGCATTGGCCACCCCGTCGTCGACGATTCCGACTACGCCCTCTGGCACGACTACGGCTGCAAGGGCTGGCCATCGCTGTTTTTGTGGGCGCAGGGAGGCGCGCTCAGCTGGTTTCACTTCGGCGAGGGCGAGTACGCCGCCACCGAGATGGCAATTGCGGCGGAGTTGGCTCGGATCGATTCGAGCTTCCACGCGCCGCCCGTGCTCGAGGTCGTGCGGCCGAGCGACGCCCCTGACGCGGTTGTCATCCCCCCGACCGCCGAGTTGCTCCCCGGCGGGTCGGTCTCGGATCCATGGCGGTTTGCCGGCGAGGCCATAGAGGTCGACTACGCAGGCGGCGGTGCGTACGCCACGGTCGAGGCCGATGAGCCGGGCGAGCTCCGGGTCGCGCTCGACGGTGCGCCGCCGCGCGCGATCGGCGTGCCCGCGGCCGGGCTGGTCGAGCTCGCCTCACACGATGCGCATGAGCAGCACTCGCTGCGCCTCGAGGCCGACCCTCAGCTCGCGATCTACTCGCTGAGCTTCTCGGCCGGCGTTCCGTAGAGCTCGGCCGCGGTCGCCTGGCGAGCCAGCCGTCGCTCGCCCTCGCGAACGAAGCCAAAGCGCTCATAGAGCGTGTGCGCGTCGCGGGTCGCGAGCGTCACCGCGCGCAGGCCCTGCAGCCGCGGATGGTCGAGCAGCCATTCGACGATCCAGACGCCAAGGCCGCGACCCCGATGCTCATCGAGAACAAAGACGTCGGCGATCCAGGCGAAGGTGGCTGAATCGGTGACCGCCCGGGCAAATCCGACCTGGCGGCCGTCGCTGTCGTAGAGCCCTACGCACAGCGAGCCGGCGATCGCTCGCTCGACGACGTCGCGAGGGACGTTCTCGGACCAGTAGGCCGTCCGCAGATAGCCCCAGACCGCCTCCACGTCGAGGCGCTCGCGCTCATCGGAGAGCAGGTAACCGTCGCGTTCTGCGATCACGTTTCGATCTGCAGCAACTCGCCGCCCTCATGATCGACCTGCAGGGTCGTGTGATCGAGTCCGAAGCGCTCATGCAGCATCGTCTCGAGCTCGCGCCGGGTGGCGTGACAATCGGTCTCGCGATCGACGAGCACATGCGCGGCCAGAGCCGGAAAGCCGGAGGTGATCGTCCATACGTGCAGGTCGTGCACCTGCTTGACACCGGCGGTGGCCGCCATCGCCTGACCGACCTCACCGACGTTGGTCCCAGGCGGGGACCCCTCGAGGAGGATCTGCACCGAGTCGCGCAGGATCGACCACGAGCTGGCGACGATCAACAGCCCGATCAGGACGCTGACGGCGGGATCCGCGTACTCCCAGTCGGTCAGCAGGATGATGAGGGCGGCCACGATCGCACCGATCGAGCCGAGCGCGTCGGCGATGACGTGGCGCATCGCCGCGGACACGTTGAGGCTCGACTCGGCGTGCGCGTGGAGGATCCGGGCCGCCCCGAGGTTGACGAGCAGCCCAAGCGCCGCGATCACCAGCATCAGCCCACCCTCGACGTTGGGAGGATCCCCGAATCGCATGCCCGCTTCAACGAAAATCCAGATCGAGATCGCAACAAGCGACACGCCATTGAAAAGAGCGGCGAGGATCTCCGCTCGTCGATAGCCGAACGTCTGCGACGGTCCGCCGGGTCGGGCCGCCAGCCACGATGCGAACAGCGCGATTCCGAGCGAGAGAGCGTCCGAGAACATGTGCGCTGCGTCGGCAAGCAGCGCGAGGCTGCCGGCGATCAGGCCTCCTACGACCTCCGCGACCATGAACGCCGCGGTGATCGCGAGGACGGTCTTCAGTGCCCGGGTCGAACCGGAGCGCGTGTGATCGTGGCTGTGGGCGTGGGTCAAGCTCGCGCGGCGAGCTCGGTGCGAATCGTCTTCGGCAGCATGAAGCGCACGTCCTCGTCGACCGCCCGCAGCTCGGAGACCTCACCGGCGCCGTGCTCGCGAAAGAACTCGACGAGCTCGGAAACGAGCTCCTCGGGAGCGCTCGCGCCGGAGGTGATTCCGATGGTCTCGACGCCGTCGAGCCAGCTCTCGTCGACCTGGCTCGCGTTGTCGATCAGATATGACGCGGCGCCGTGCTCACGCGCGACCTCGACGAGGCGGTTGGAGTTCGAGGAGTTCGTTGAGCCGATGACGAGGACGAGCTCGCATTTGGCGGCGAGCTGCTTGACCGCGATCTGGCGGTTGGTGGTCGCATAACAAATGTCGTCGGACTTGGGCGAGGTGATGTTCGGAAACCGCTCGCGCAGCCGAGCGATGATCTCGGTGGTCTCGTCGACGGAGAGGGTCGTCTGCGTGATGAAGGCGACGTGGTCGGGATCGTCGATCTCCAGCGAGTCGACGTCGGCGATGGTCTCGACCAGGATGATGTGCTCCGGCGCCTCGCCTGTCGTCCCCTCGACCTCCTCGTGACCCTGATGGCCGATGAGGATGATCGTGTAGCCCTGCTCGGCGAACTTGCGCGCTTCCACGTGGACCTTCGTCACGAGCGGGCATGTCGCGTCGATCGTCCGCAGGCCGCGAATCGCGGCGTTGTCGTGGACCGCGGGCGCCACACCGTGGGCGGAGAAGACGACCAGCTCGCCCTCGGGCACCTCGGTCTCCTCCTCGACGAAGATCGCGCCACGCTCGGCGAGCTTCTCGACCACGTGCTTGTTGTGGACGATCTCCTTGCGCACGTAGACCGGCGGCCCGTACATGTCGAGCGCGTGCTCGACCGTCTGCACGGCGCGGTCAACCCCCGCGCAGTAGCCACGCGGGGCGGCGAGGATGATCCGCTTCGGAGCGGCGATATCGGGTGCTGGCGACACGGTTAGAGGGTAGCTGCGAGCCGCCCGCCGACGACAGCCGTCGAGTGGCGGATTAACCACCCATGAGGTGGCTAGGGCGTCAATCGACGGGGATAGGGCTATCGGATCTTCGGTATCGCGGCCAGTGCAGCCTCGCCGACCGCGTCGAGGCTCTCCGGGCAGACCTTGTCGAGCGTGTCCTCGGCCGTGTGCCAGTAGGCGCCGGGAGGCGGCCCGGGGCCGTAGTCGAAATCGATCAGGTCCAGCGCCGGGATGCCCGCTTCGACGAACGGGATGTGATCGTCGGAGACGGCGAAGGTCGTCCCGCCGAAGGGTGCGACGTCGCCGCCCGCGTCAGCGAACAAGCGGTAGAGGTTTCGGCTCGAGTTCTGCTCGCGAGGGATGGTCAGATCGCAGTCGCCGACCATGTCGAAGAGCACCATCGCGTCGATCGAGCCAAGCGGCACCGATCCGCGGCGCCCCTTACGGGCAAGTCGCACGTACTGGCGGCTGCCGCGGGTGCCGTCGGCGGCGAAGTCGCGATCGCCCCGGGCTTCCTCGGCGTCGAAGAACACCAGTTGCACCGACGGGCCAGGCAGCGGCCGCGACAGGGTCCGGGCGAGCTCGAGCAGCACCGCCACGCCCGACGCGCCGTCGTTGGCCCCGACGAAGTTCGAGATCCCCTTCTTGGTGTCGTAGTGGGCGCCGACGACCACCGTTCCCTTGCGCGAGCCAGGGATCGTCGCGAGCACGTTGCGGTACGGGCGCTGTACGCGGATGCGCTTCGCGTTGGCTCGCTCGAGGCCGGTTCGGATGAGCTTGACCGCGCGGCGAGCGCCTTGGCTGCCGCTGGGGCGCGGACCGATCTGAACCTGCGCCGTGAGGTCGGCGAACGCGCGCTCGCCGTCGAAGCCGCCGCCATGCGAACCACTCGCCGAACCGTCGGATCCGCCGCAGCCGACGACGGCCGCGCAGACGATGATCGTTATGGCGATGCGGCCCATGCGCAGGTAAGTTAGGCGCATGGCGACCGCGCATATGGACAGGCTCTCGGCGCTCGACGTCTCGTTCCTCACCAACGAGAGCTCCGCGTCGCACATGCACGTCGGCGGAATCTGCATCTTCGAGGGTCCGCCGCCCAGCTACACCGACCTGCTGGATCACGTCCGGTCGCGGCTGCATCTCGTGCCGCGCTTTCGCCAGAAGCTCGCCTACCCCCCGGTCCCCACCGGGCGGCCGTTCTGGATCGACGACCCGGCCTTCAACCTCGAATACCACGTGCGCCACTCCGCGCTCCCGGCGCCTGGCTCCGAGGAGCAACTGCGCAATATGGCGGCGCGTGTCTTCTCCCAGCAGCTCGACCGCACGAAGCCGCTGTGGGAGATCTGGATGGTCCAGGGCCTGACCCGCAAGCGCTTCGCATTTGTCACCAAGACGCACCACGCGCTCGTCGACGGGGTCTCGGGCGTTGACATCGCGACGGTGCTCTTCGACGTCAAGCCCGTGCCCGAGCCGGCGGAGGACGAGCACGAGTGGATTCCGGGCCCCGAGCCATCGGCGGCGTCGCTGCTCGCACGTGATGCGGAGGGCGTGGCCCGAGCCCCGGTCCGTGCCCTGCGCCGCCTCGAGCGCGGCCTCCAGCACCCACGCCGCACGCTGGCTGAGGTCTCGGAGGCCGCCGAGGCCCTGGGCGAGGTCGGCTGGAACTTCGCAAACCCGGCACCGAAGGTCCCGCTCAACGTCGAGATCGGATCGCATCGTCGCTACACCTGGGTCCGGGGCGATCTCGGTCAGTTCAAGCGGATCAAGGGCGTCCTCGGCGGCACCGTCAACGACGTCGTTCTCGCGGTGGTCAGCGGCGCGCTGCGCGAATGGCTGCACAAGCGCGGCGTGAAGACCGAGGGGATGGAGCTGCGCGCGCAGGTGCCGGTCTCGATCCGCGCTGAGGATCAGCACGGCCACCTTGGCAATCAGATCGCAGCGGTGCGCGGTCCGATCCCCGTCTACGCGGATGATCCCGTTAAGCGCCTCGAGCTGTGTCGTCAGGGCATGCAGGGGATCAAGGACTCCAAGCAGGCACTTGGGGCCGAGGTGATCTCGCGATTCAACGATTTCGCTCCGCCGACACTTCTCGCCCAGGCGGCGCGGGTGAACTTCTCGACGCGCCTTTTCAACCTCGTTGTCACGAATGTTCCCGGTCCGCAGATTCCGCTCTACGTCCTGGGTCGCGAGCTCGAGGACATTTTCCCGGTCGGATTTCTTCCCCCAGATCAAGCTCTTTTCGTGGCCATCATGAGTTACAACGGGGGAATCAATTTCGGCCTGCTCGCTGACTACGACGCGATCGACGACGTCGAAGACATCGCGGCGGGGATCGAAGCGTCGATCGCCGAGCTGGCCGAGGCAGCGGAAGCCGCGGATGCGGAGGGCAAGCAGCCCAACGCCTCCGGCGCTCGCGCCTAAAAGCCAGAAAGGGAAGCTTGCATGAGCTCTGAAATGTTGACGCGCTGCTCCGTCGCGGCTCTTTCGCTGTTCGCGGTCGTGGTGGCCTCGGCGAGCGCAGCCCCCGGGCAAACGGTCCATACCGGGGCCACGGCCGAGGGGATCAAGGTCAAGCTGTTCGTGGCGAGCCGCGGCCACGCGACGGCCTTCAAGATCGGGGCGACCGAAGCCGTCTGCGATGTGGGCCGCCTGGAGATCGACGCGGCGAAGTTCAAGAAGTTCGACATGTCCGATCCAGGCGCGTTCGTCGACAAGCGCAAGAGCAAGACGAGGGACGGCAAGTACCTGCTGCGCGACACGTTCAAGATGGCCGGCCAGCTGACCGCGGATGATGCAGGCTGGACCGGCACCTACGCCAAGACGACAAAGGTCTTCAAGAAGCGCCGGCTGGTGGACACATGCGTAGTGAAGACCACGTGGGAAGTTCAGTGAGGCGCAACCGTGCGAAGCCGATCAGCGCCGACGTCGAGCCCTCTAGCGTGAGCTTTTCCCGGGGTTGAGCGCTCGCGCCTGGGCCGCATTCGGCTCGGTCTCCGTCCTCTGGGGAATCCCGTACTTCTTCATCAAGGTCGCCGTCGACGACGGCGTGCCGCCCGCCTTCCTTGCCTGGATCCGGGTGGCGATCGGGGCCGCGCTCCTCGGCGTGCTCTGTTGGCGGCTCGGCCTCTTCACGCAGCTGCGTGGCCGCTGGGGCGTGGTCGCGATCTATGCGCTCGTTGAGGTCGCGATCCCGTTCCCGCTGATCGCCGCCGGCGAGCAGCACATCTCCTCTTCGCTGGCCGCGATCCTGATCGCGTCGGTGCCCCTGATCATTGCGCTGCTCGCGTTGCGCTTCGACCACACCGAGAGGGTCACGGGGAGGCGACTGCTCGGTCTGGTCATCGGGTTCGCGGGCGTGGTCGCCCTTGTCGGTCTCGACGTCGCTGGCGATTCCGAGGAGCTGCTCGGCGCGGCGGCGATTTTGATCGCGGCGACCGGCTACGCCGTCGGGCCGATGATCCTGAAGCTGCACCTCCGCGATATCGACGCACGCGCGCTCATGTTCGGGGCGCTCGCGATCGCGGCGGTCATGCTGACCCCGGCCGCGATCATCGCGCCACCGCAGGGCCCGGTCCCGGCCGAGGCGATCGCATCGATCGCGATCCTCGCCGTCCTCTGCACGGCCGTAGCTTTCGTGCTGTTCGGGGCGCTGGTGGCGGACGTCGGGCCAAGCCGCGCATCGGTGATCACCTACGTGGCGCCGGTGGTCGCGTTGGCTTTGGGCATCGTCGCACTGAACGAGCGCCCCGGCACCGGTGCGATCGTCGGCTTTGGACTGATCCTGATCGGGTCGTACTTCGCGACTAGCTCAGCACGGCGGTTCGATAGCGCCTGACCGCAAGCGTCCCAAAGACCACGATCAGCGCGAGACACCAGACGACCGACCCCCAGACGTCGTTGCCCGCGGGGCCGCCGACGAACAGCGCTCTGACGCCGTCGACCATCGTCGAAAACGGGTTGATATCGGTGGCGAAGGTCTGCAGCCAAGCGGGCATCGACTCGGGCGGCACAAACGCCGAAGAGGCGAACGTCAGCGGAAAGATCGCGATGAACCCGAAGGCGTTCGCGGACTCCGGCGTCGACGCGAACAACCCCACGCAGGCGAACATCCACGAGAACGCGTAGCCGATCAGCAGGCAGAGCCCGATGCCTCCGATCACCTCGATCGGCGAGGTGCTGAAGGCGAAGCCGGTGATGTAGCCGACGGTGAGCATGACCGTGAGCGCCAGGCCGTTCATCGCGATGTCGGAGAGCGTGCGCCCCGTGAGCACGGCACTGCGCGACATCGGCAGCGACCGGAAGCGATCGACGAGGCCCTTCTTGAGGTCGTCAACGAGCCCGAGGGCCGTCGCGAAGCCGCCGAACGACATCTGCTGGACGATGATCCCCGGGATCAAAAAGTCGGAATAGTTGTCATAGCCGGGGGTCTGAATCGCGCCTCCGAAGACGTAGACGAACAGCAGCGTGAACATCACCGGCTGGACCGTGTACGAGGTCAGGAGCTCGGGGTTTCGCGGGATCCGGCGCAGGGCCCGCACGGTCAGCGTTAGCGTGTCGGAGATCGCGTAGCGGGCGTTCATGCCGCCACCTCGCTGCGTTCCGCTTCCTCTGACTCCTCCTGCTCGGGCGGCCTTCCGGTGAGGGTCATGAAGACGTCATCGAGCGTCGGGCGCCGCAGAGCGATGTCGTCGATGCCGATCTCGCGCGCGTCAAGGCGGCGCACGGCATCGGCGATCGCACCCTGGCGCTCGCGCAGGGTGATCGAGACCGTGCCGTTGTCGCACCACGGCGCCTCGTCGCTGAGCTCGGCGAGGATCGAGCGCGCCGTCTCGGTCGTGGCCGGGTCCTCGAGCTTGACCTCGAGGCGCTCGCCACCGACACGGTCCTTCAGCTCATCTGAGCTGCCCTCGGCGATCAGCGAGCCGTGATCGATCACGGCGATCCTGTCCGCGAGCCGGTCGGCTTCGTCGAGGTACTGGGTGGTCAGGAGCACGGTGGTTCCGGCGGCAACCCGAGCCTCGATCACCTCCCACAGGGCGATGCGGCTACGCGGGTCCAGCCCTGTGGTCGGCTCGTCTAAGAACAGCACCGGCGGGCGCGCGACGAGCGCAGCGGCGAGATCAAGCCGTCGGCGCATGCCACCGGAGTACGTCTTCGCCAGCCTGTCGCCGGAATCGGCGAGATCGAACCGCTCGAGCAACTCGGCCGCTCGCTTTCGCGACGGGTCCTTGCCCATGTGGTACAGCCGCCCGACCATGTCGAGGTTCTCGAAACCGGTCAGATTCTCGTCAACCGCGGCGTACTGACCGGCGAGGCCGATCTGCTCACGGAGCTTCGTCGCGTCGGAGACCACATCGAGTCCCAGGACCCTTGCGCTGCCCCCCGTCGGCGGCAGCAAGGTGGCCAGGATCCGCACAGCGGTGGTCTTTCCCGCGCCGTTGGGGCCGAGCAGGCCGAGGATCGTCCCGGCCTCGACCCGAAGGTCGATTCCGCACAGCGCCTGGACGTCCTTGTAGGACTTCCGCAGGCCCTCGGTCTCGATTGCGATGTCCCCCGCCACGCTTTTCACCGTAGCGATCGAGTCGCGGTCATACTTGCCGGGTGGAGTCGATCAACTACCACCTCGAGCTCACCCCGGCGCAGCTGAAGATCACGCATACGGCGCTGCGCAGCCTGTTGGATGACTTCGGCCACGACGAGAGCGAGATTCACACGCTCATCAACCAGGTGCTCGCGAAGCTGCCTGACGAGCATGCGATCCGAGCCATCCAGCTCGACGCCGAGCTGAAGCCGCGCGAACCCGCCTCCGAAGGCGACGGCGAGCCGCCGCTGCCCGGACCCGGCGCGGCCGCCTGAGACGGGCGCTCACACCCTGAGCTTCTCGGTCCAGATCGGCCTGCTGCTGGCGCTCGCCACGGCGTTCGCCTCGGTACTCGGCTTTCTCTTCAAGCACCGGGGCGCTGTCGCCTCGCCCGAGGTCTCATTGCGCGCACCGATCCGCACCTCGCTTGCGCTTTTTCGCTCACCCGCATACACCCTCGGCATTGTCATCGCGATGGGCGGGTGGGGACTCCACGTAGGCGCCCTCGCGCTCGCCCCGATATCCCTCGTTCAGTCGGTGATCGCCGGTGGGCTCGTCCTGCTTACGGTGACCGCCGATCGCCTCTTCGCCCACGAGGTGACGCGCCGAGAATGGGTCGGGGTCGGCTTGGCAGCGCTCGGGCTCGCCTTCCTCGCGGCGACGCTCGAGGGCGCCGGCGACGACAGCCATTCCGACTATGAAACAGGACAACTCGTCGTCTACCTCGCCATCGTTTCCGCGGCGGCGATCGCGGTCGCCGTCGCCGCGCGCGGTCGCCTTCGCGAAGGGGTCATGCTCGGTGTCTCGGCAGGCCTCTTCTGGGCGGCGTCCGACACGTCGATCAAGGCACTGTCTGGCGAGCTCGGCGACTCTGCCTGGAGCGCGATCCTCTTCAGCCCCCTCGCACTGCTGATCTTGGTGGCCTCACTCGTCGGTCTTGTCGTCTCGGCGCGCAGCCTCCAGATCGGCAAGGCCGTGCCGGTGATCGCACTGACCAGCGTCGCCGCGAACGCGCTGACGATCGCGGCGGGCCCGATCGTCTTCGAGGAGCCCTTCCCCGACGACCCGGTCGGCGCCACCCTGCGGGTCGCCGCCTTCGCCCTCGTGATCGGTGCTGCCGCGCTGACCCCGGCACCGGTGAGCGCCGCCGAACACATTGAACTCGGCGATACGCCCGCGCGCTAGCCGCTAACGCTCAGCGGAACGTCCTCCGGTCCCTGGCCGCGATAGGCGTCGCGGAAGGCCCGGAGCGCGTCGAGGGTTACCGCGCCCGCGTAGCGATCGCAGCCGAGAAGCTGCCTCCAAGCCGTTGCCGCAACCTCGAAGGGCATCTCAGGATTTGGAAAGAACAACATCCCCGGTGGGCTCTCGTCGAAGACGCCCTTGAGCGCGAGCTGGTCCTTCTCGGATAGGTCGGGTGCGTACTGGATCTCGATCCGGCCGTGCTCGAGCGAGTGGACGAATCGGACGGGCTCAGGAAACTCCGAGTAGGCACCGTCGGCCTGCTGAAGCGGCGGCACGATGTGGTCGCCCGAGGTCGGCGGGTTCGTCGCGTACGTCGGCACAGGATCCGAGGGCTCGATGTGCGTGTTGCCCTCGTCGGGCAGGTCCAGCCGCAGCTCGCAGCCGGCGGCGTCGGCGGCTGCCGCCAGGTCGCCCTCCTTGACCGCCGGCGGCGGCGTGCCCGTGCGGGCGTCGGGCGCAACGTCGTTGGCCGACCCCGTCTGAGGCTGGATGTGGGCGCTGGGCGGGAAGTCCGTTCCCTCGCCCGAGCTGCCGCCGCCCCCGATGATCACAACGACCACGCCAATGACGAGCGCAAGACCGAGCACGCCGGCAACGATGTAGCCGAATAGCAGCCTCCGTCTGGTCTCGCGCGCAGTGGCCTCCTCGGCGAGGATGCGCTCCGCGCGCAGCCGCTCTCGATCGATCTTGCTCATAGGGTGGCGCACATACTCGCGCAGCCATCAAAAGTGGAAGCCGAAATGGCCTCCCGGCATCCGTCACCACGGGGTAGATTCCCTTTCGCATGCTTGCGCCGCGTCTCCTGCGAACCGCGTCGGTCGCGATCGTGGCCCTGATCGGGCTAGCCGCCGTAGCGCCAGGTGCGGATCCGCCCGCCGCCGCCACCGCACGCGCCACCACAACCGTCCTGCCACCACCTCCCCTGGACTATGTACCCGCTCGCGGAGGTGTCGGCACCGGCGCCGCCTGCGGCGCGACGGTTCTCTGCGTCGGGCCATCCGGGACCCATCAGACGCTCTCAGCAGCCATCGCCGACGCGAACAGCGGCGACACGATCCAAGTAGAGGCCGGCACATACACCGAGCAACCGAACGTGACCGGCAAACAACTGACCCTCCTCGGCGGTTTCGCAGCCGGATTCGCGACTCGCAACCCGGCCGCCAACCCGACCGTGATCGACGGGCAACGGGGCGGAACGACAATCACGCTCAGGAATGCCGGCGACTCCACCATCGACGGTTTCACAATCACCGGCGGTGCGGCGAGGCTGGACGCCGATGGCAACGGCCGGGGATCGGGGATCGCCGTCAGCGAATCGGGCGCGGTCACGATCCGCAACAACCTCATCGAGAGTAACGACGACGGTCAGAACTTCAATACGTGCAGCTGCGCGACATTCGGCGGCGGCATCGACGTAACCGGCACCCTTCGTGAGAGCTCGGTAACCGTCATTGGCAACGAGGTCCGCAACAACCGTGCGCAGCGCGGTGCCGCCATGTCGATCGGGGTCCCTGGGTTGATCGAAGGCAACCTCATCGAGAACAACGACGCCGGCGGCGACCATGGTGGCGGTCTGTACTTGAGCGCAAGAACGCTGACGATCCGCGGCAACCTCATTCGCAACAATACGATCGGTGATCAGGCTGGCTACGGATGGGGTGGCGGCGCCATCTTCTACGGGCCGGGCAAGCCGACACCGAAGGCCCGATTCGAGTCCAATCGTTGGGTCGCAAACAGCGCGCCGTCGCTGGGTAGCGGACTCTTTATCGACGAAGATGCGAAGGCCACGATCGTGGGCGATCTGTTCCATGACAACGCCTGCGGCAACGGTGCCTCCTCCCTTTACATCGACGGGACCGGGATAGTGCCCACCGGCTCCGTTGCAAAGCTCGAGAACGTCACGATGACCAACTCGAACTGTCCAGCGGGGACCCGGGGCGCCGCGATCTTCACCGAGGGAGGCTCGAGCCTCTCGATGACGAACAGCGTTGTCACGGACAACGGGGGCAGGGTCGAGATCTTCGTCTGCACCAAGTGCGCGAGGAGGATCCCTACGCCGCCGAAAAGCACAATCTCATGGAGCCTCGTCGACGGAAAGACGGTTCACGTGAAGCGCGGCAAGGGAGTACGCCGCGGCGTGGCGGGCTTCGCCGATGTGGCTGCCGACGACTTCCACCTGGCACCTGCGAGCCCGGCGATCGACGCTGCCAGCCCGACATCGGCAGTGGGCCTCGAGCCCCAGCCAAACGGTGGTCGCCGCAATGCCGGCGCCTACGGGGGCTCGGTCGAGGCGACCCCGACCGGAGGCTAAGAGCCGAACGTAGGGGCGGGGAGCCCAGCTCTCAAAAGCCGAGCGCGAACTTGGCGTCCTCGGACATCATCTCCGGAGACCACGGTGGGTCGAAGATCATCTTCGGATGGACCTTCTCCACGCCGTCCAGATCGCCGACGAACTCGCGCATCTGCTCGGAGACCTGCGGCCCGATCGGGCAGGCGGGGGTGGTCAGCGTGAAGGTCACAAAGACCTCTGAATCCTCGATATCGACGTCGTAGACGAGGCCAAGCGAGACGAAGTCGAGCCCGAGCTCGGGGTCGATCACCTCTTCAAGAGCCTCGTAGACGTCCTCTTCTGAAGGCATGCAAAAGATCGTAGCCATTGCGGGTCAGGCTTTGCGCGCCTTCCGCCCGTCAGCTCTGGCCGGTTGCGTAGCCTTTCGAGCGATGCCGCTGGTATTTGTCTTCCTATTCCTGTTGTTGCCGATCCTGGAGCTCTACGTGATCATCCAGGTCGGCCAGGCGATCGGCTTGGTGCCGACCCTGCTGCTTTTGATCCTCGATGGCTTCGCCGGTGCAGCGCTCGCGCGCTCGCAGGGCCGCAACGCGTGGGCGCGTGTCAACCGCGCGCTCGCCGAAGGCCGCATGCCCGGACGCGAGGCACTCGACGGCGCCATGATCGTCCTCGGCGGCGCGCTGCTCCTGGCTCCGGGGTTCATCACCGACGTCTTTGGCTTTGCGCTGCTCATCCCGCCAACGCGGGCGCTGCTGAGGGGATTTGTCGCCCGCCTCGCCCGCCGGCGCGTGAGCTTTGCCTGGACGATGGGTCAGGGGTCGCCGCCCCCGAGGCCGGGAGCCGGAACCGCAGGCTCCCGCGGCCCGGCGCAGGGCTATGACTTCGAGGGGACCGCCCACGAGGTCACCGAGCCACCGCCCGAAATCGAGGGGCGCCGTTGAGCGAGGTGTTCGGGCTCGAGTTTGAGACGCCGGAGGGTGAGCGCCTCTACTTCGAGTGGAACCCGCAATCGCTCGCCTCCCTGGACGGGGAGCCCTCGGAATCGGCTCCCTGGCAGCTGGACGGCGAGCTGGATTGGGATGAGATCGAGCTGATTCGCGTGCTGTCGGCGCAATTTGAGGACGGGCGCCTGCTCGGCCTGGCTGCGTTGCGCCCGGCGGGAGCCGAGGGCCACGGTCAGGAGGTGGTCGTCTGCGTGCTGGCGGACGGCGACGGCGAGGCCAATGCGATCGATGAGACGTTGCTCTCGGTCGAATATGACGCGGGCGGCCTGCCGCGGAGGGTCGGACTCGAGCTCCACCGAGGTGAGGGAGCGATTCCGCTGCGGGTGGCCGGCAATGCGACCGCTGTCGTCCGCGCCGCCGATGGCGCCGCGGAGCGCACATCGGCCAGCTTCGAGCTTCGCCTCTCCGGCTCGGTCGGCCGTGGTCGCCTCGACCTGCTGAGGCCAGCATGAGCCCGGCTCCGTCCACGGTGATCTCCGATTTCGGCGGCGTGCTGACGACGCCGCTGATCAGCTCGTTCGCCGAGGTTCAGGACCGCACCGGCATCTCCCCAGCATCACTGGGCCGCGCGATGCAGTCCATCGCCGAGGCCGACGGCGCCCATCCGCTGTACGAGCTGGAGAAGGGAATGGTCAGCGAGGTCGACTTCCTGAACCGCCTGGCAGATGCACTTCAACCCGAGCTCGGCCACGCCCCGGAACTGCATCAGTTCAGCGAGATCTACTTCAGCGCGCTGCACCCGAACGAGCCCATGATCGAGCTCATGGCCGAGGTCAAGACAAGCGGACGGCGGATGGCAATGCTCACCAACAACGTGCGCGAGTGGGAGCCGCTTTGGCGGTCGATGCTTCCAGTCGACGAGATCTTCGAGCTGGTCGTCGACTCCGCCTTCGTCGGCATGCGAAAGCCCGACCCCGCGATCTACGAGCTCACACTGGAGCGCCTTGGCGACGGTGTGACCGCCGCCGAATGCCTATTCATCGACGATCTCGAGGTCAACATCGAGGCGGCGCTTCACCTGGGTATGCAGGCGGTGCATTTCGTCGACACAGAGCAGGCGACGGCCGCAATTCGCAAGGTGCTCGAACTCGATTAGGAGGCGGGGCAGCGCGGCGTTACGGTATTTCGATGGCTCGCGATGCAGCGGTCGAAGCGGTATTTGCGCCCGTCCGGGCAGCGACCACCTTCGAGGAGACGGTCGAGCGGCTGGGCACGGCGATCAGGGTCGGTCTTCTGCCTCCGGGAAGCCGGCTGCCGCCGGAGCGCGCCCTGGCAAAGGAGCTTGGGATCTCGCGGTCGACGCTTCGCCAGGCCCTGACGACGTTGATTCAGTCGGGCCACCTGAACTCGGCTCGGGGCCGATCGGGAGGTACCTTCGTCGCCGATCGCCCGCCGCTGACAGAGGGCGACAGCGATCCGCTCGGCCGCGACGCACGAGCCATCCTCGACCGGCGAGTGGCTGTCGAGCTCGGCGCAACCGTGCTTGCCAGCGAGCGTTCCGCCAGTACGGGTTATCCGGCGCTCATCGACCTCGTCGAACGCATGTCAGGCCCGGCGAGCTTCGAGGAGTACCGCCGAGCCGACATCCGCTTTCACATCGGCGTCGCCGAGGCCGCGAAGTCGCCCCACCTCGTCACCGAGATGACCGAGGTCCAGGGCCAGATGAGCGAGCTGATCGCGCGGATCCCTCACCCCGAGGAGGTCCTCACCCGCTCCAACGAACAGCACCGCGAGCTCATCGCTCTCTCGCAGCGCGAAACCGACCGCGCGGTGGCGCTGATGCGCCGCCACATCGAGGGCACCGAGCACATCCTGGCCGGGCTTATCTAAAACGCACTTGACAGACCCTTCGCTGCAGATAGGCTGCCGCGAAAGGTCGGTGCGGCAAACCATTGGCTCGGAGCCAGCGAAGGGAGCACGGCGTGGCAGACGAACGGCGACATGTGCGTGGAGTCGACTACGAGCGTGCCGGCGAGGGCTACATGGACAAGCGCTCGCTTCGTGCTGGCGCCGCGGGTTGGGTATTGCTCGCAGGCCTTGGTGTCGCCTACGTCATCTCCGGCGACTACGCCGGCTGGAACTTCGGCCTTGGCGAGGGCGGCTGGGGCGGGCTCCTCATCGCCACTGTCCTCATGGCGATCATGTACACGTGCATGGTTCTCGGCCTCGCCGAGCTCTCATCCACCCTGCCGGTGACGGGCGCCGGTTACGGCTTTGCCAGGCGGGCGCTGGGCCCGCTCGGGGGCTTTGCCACCGGGACGGCGATCCTGATCGAGTACGCGATCGCCCCGGCCGCGATCGTGATTTTCATCGGCGGCTACGTCGAATCACTCGACATCTTCGGAATTGAGGCCGGCTGGCCGCTTTACCTCTTCTTCTATGCCGTGTTCGTAGGCATCCATCTCTACGGCGTGGGCGAGGCGCTGAAGTTGATCTTCGGGATCACCGTGATCGCGGTCATCGGCCTGATCGTGTTCGTCATCGGCTCGATCGGCGAGTTCGATGCGTCCAACCTGACCAATATCCCGCCGACCGACGCAGCCGGCGCGAGCGACTTCATCCCGTTTGGGATCGCTGGCGTGCTTTCCGCGTTCGTGTACGGGATCTGGTTCTTCCTCGCGATCGAGGGCGTGCCCCTCGCCGCCGAGGAGACCCGGATCCGAAGCGCGATATGCCACGCGGGATCATCGTCGGAATGCTGATGCTCCTCGTCTTCGCCGCGCTGATCCTCACATTGGCACCGGGTAGCGCCGGTTCCGCCGAGCTGGCCGCATCCGACAATCCGCTGCCCGAGGCGCTCGCCATCGCCCACGGCGACGATTCCTTCTTCAACGAGTTCGTCAACTTCGTCGGGCTCTTCGGTCTGATCGCGAGCTTCTTCTCGATCATCTACGCGTACTCACGGCAGCTGTTCGCTCTCTCTCGAGCGGGCTACCTGCCGCGGGCGATGTCGGTGACCAGCGGTCGCAAGACACCGCACGTCGCGCTCCTCGTGCCTGCGGTCATCGGGTTCGACTCGCGGCCATCACCGAGGACGGAGCCACGATGATCAACATCGCGGTCTTCGGCGCCACCGTTTCCTACGTGCTGATGACGCTTTCGCACATCGTCTTGCGCCGGACCGAGCCGGACCTCGAGCGTCCGTACCGGACCCCCGGCGGCGTGGTCACGACCGGAGTCGCCTTCGTTCTTGCCTGCGCGGCGGTAATCGCGACGTTCTTCGTCGATGAGAAGGCAGCTGGGATCACGGCCGGTGTGTTCTTCGCGATGCTCGCCTACTTCTGGTTCTACAGCCGTCACCGTCTGGTTGCGGACGCGCCGGAGGAGGAGTTCGAGGCAATCGAGCGCGCAGAGTCGGAGCTGGCGGGAAGCTAGCCTCGGCCCCTTGACGCTCGAGGAGCTGAAGCAGGCGGTCGCGGATGGCACGGTCGACACCGTGTTGCTCGCGATCGCCGACATGGAAGGGCGCCTCCAGGGCAAGCGCCTGACCGCGCAGCACTTCCTTGACGAGGTGCTCGAACACGGTGCCGAGGGCTGTAACTACCTGCTGGCCGTCGACGTCGACATGGAGACCGTCGGTGGCTACGCAATGGCGTCGTGGGAGCGCGGCTACGGCGACTTCGAGATGGTTCCCGATCTCGACACGCTCCGCCCGGTTCCGTGGCAGGAGGGCACGGTTCTCGTCCTCGCCGATATCCAGTGGGGCGACGGGACCGAGGTCGTGGCGTCGCCGCGGCAGATCCTGCGCCGCCAGCTGGCTCGCCTGGCCGAGCGTGGGTGGATTGCCAACGCCGGTACCGAGCTCGAGTTCATCGTCTTCATGAACTCCTACGAGGACGCGTGGAAGAAGGCCTATCTCGATCTCGAGCCCGCCAACCTCTACAACATCGACTACTCGCTGCTCGGCACCGCCCGCGTCGAGCCGCTGATCCGTCGCATCCGCAACGAGATGGGCGCCGCGGGGATGACGGTCGAGAACTCCAAGGGAGAGTGCAATCTCGGCCAGCACGAGGTCAACTTTCGCTATGGCGAGGCGCTGAAGACCGCCGACGACCACGCCGTCTACAAAAACGGCGCCAAGGAGATCGCTGCCCAGGAGGAGATGGCGATCACCTTCATGGCGAAGTTCAACGAGCGCGAGGGCAGCTCGTGTCACATCCACCTCTCCATCGCTGACGACGGCGGCGCCAACGCGTTCGCCGCCGACCGCGAGATGTTCGACCGCTTCCTGGCCGGACAGCTCGCCTGCCTGCAGGAGATGAGCCTGTTCTTTGCGCCGCACATCAACTCCTACAAGCGCTTTGCCGAAGGCTCGTTTGCGCCAACCGCGGTGGCCTGGGGTAACGACAACCGGACCTGCTCGATGCGTGTCGTGGGCCACGACGAGGCGCTTCGCCTCGAGAATCGCCTGCCCGGGGCCGACGTCAACCCGTATCTCGCACTCGCGGCGATGATCGCCTCCGGGCTGCACGGAGTCGACTCGGAGCTGGAGCTCGAGGCGCCGGTCGAGGGCAACGCCTATGCCTCCGACAAGCCGCACGTGCCGTCGAACATGTACGCCGCCCGCGACCTGTTCGCCTCGAGCGAAGTCGCCCGCGACGCTTTCGGCCAGGAGGTGGTCGACCATTACCTCAACCGCGCGCAGGTCGAGCTCGACGCGTTCGAGAAGACCGTCACGGATTGGGAGCGCTTTCGCGGGTTTGAGAGGCTCTGAGCTTGCGCCGGCCGGTAATTGGCATCTGCTCGATGGTCGAGCGAGCGAACTGGACCGTCTGGAGCGATATCGAGGTCAACGTCTCCCAGCGCACCTACTCGCGCGGTGTATCCGAGGCGGGCGGCCTACCGGTCATCCTGCCGCCCGACGACGAGGTGACCGAAGCCCCGGAACAGCTGCTGGAGATGCTCGACGGGCTCGTGCTTTCCGGTGGCTCTGACGTCGACCCTGCGAGCTATGGCGCCGAGCCCGATCCGCGAACGAAGGGCTCATGGCCCGAGCGCGATCGTTTCGAGCTCGCGCTGACCCACGGAGCGCTCGAGCGCGACCTCCCGGTGCTGGGTATCTGCCGGGGAATGCAATTGCTCAACGTCGCCTGCGGCGGCACGCTCGACCAGCACGTCGCCGACTCCGAGCTTCACCTCCACACCCCGGGGACGTTCTCCGACCACGATGTCAGGCTCGACCCGGGCTCGCTCGCCGCGCGCGCCGTCGGGGCCGAGCGTGTCGCGGTGCGCTCGCACCATCACCAGGGTGTCGACCGGCTCGGAAAGGGTCTGATCGCATCCGCCTGGGCGGACCCGGGCGACACGGTCGAGGCGATAGAGGTACCTGATCGCCGCTGGGCGCTCGGGATCCTCTGGCACACCGAGGAGGAGCGCCGCAGCCCGGTTCTTGCCGCGCTGACTGCGGCTTCGATGAAGGCGGCCGTCTCGTGATCGAGGTGATCGAGCCCGCAACCGCGCAGGTGATGGCGAAGGTCCCGCGAGCGGGGGCCGAGGAGACCGACGCAGCGGTCGCTGCCGCGAAGGCCGCCTTCCCCGCCTGGCGGGCAGTGTCCCCCGCCGACCGAGCGACATTGATGCGCCGGCTCGCCGATGCGATCGAGGCGGAGTCGGCCGACCTGGCGACGCTCGAGGCGCGCAATGCCGGCAAGCCGATCGGCGACGCCCGCGGCGAGATCGCAATGGTGGTCGAGTGCTTCCGCTACTACGCGGGCGCCCCCGAGCGCGTGCTCGGCCACACGATCCCCGTCGCCGGAGGCGTCGACATGACGTTCCGCGAGCCACTTGGCGTCGTAGGGCTGATCACCCCGTGGAACTTCCCGATGGTGATCGCGTCATGGAAGGTCGCGCCGGCGCTCGCAGCCGGTAACACCGTTGTCCTCAAGCCGGCCGAGCTGACACCGCTCACCTCGCTCGAGCTGGAGCGGATCGCGCTTGAGGCGGGATTGCCCCAGGGCGTGCTGAACGTGGTTGCGGGGCCCGGCTCCGTCTGCGGAAGCCGCCTCGTGGAGCATCCCGACGTCGCGAAGGTCGCGTTCACGGGCTCGACCGAGGTGGGCCGAACGATCGCCGCGGGTGCGGCGCAGACGATCAAGCGGGTGACTCTCGAGCTCGGCGGTAAGTCGGCCAACGTGATCTTCGCCGACGCGGATCTCGAGGCCGCTGCCGCGGCCGCGCCGAGCGCTGTCTTCGGCAACGCCGGGCAGGACTGCTGCGCGCGCTCAAGGATCCTCGTCGAGCGCAGCGCGGTCGACGACTTCCTCGCCGCCATGGAGAAGACGGTCACGGCGATGGTCGTCGGCGACCCCCTCGACGAGTCGACGGACATGGGGCCGCTGATCTCAGCCGATCAGCTCGAAACGGTCGGGTCCTACGTCGAGACTGACGCGCCGGTCGCTTTTCGCGGCTCGGCCCCTGACGGCCCCGGCTTCTGGTTCGCGCCGACGGTCCTCTCCCCCATGTCGAACGCAGACCGCGCCGCGGCCGAGGAGATCTTCGGCCCGGTCGCGTGCGTGATCCCGTTCAGCGGTGAGGCGGAGGCGGCAGCGATTGCAAACGACACGATCTATGGCCTCTCCGGCTCGGTCTGGACCCGCGACGGGGCCAAGGCACTGCGCATGGCCCGGGCTCTGGAGACCGGTGTGATCTCGATCAACTCGAACAGCTCGGTCCGAGTGACGACCCCATTCGGTGGCTTCAAGCAGTCGGGGGTCGGCCGCGAGCTCGGCCCCGACGCGCTCGATCACTACACCGACGTCAAGAACGTCTACTACCGCACGGAGGAGGGCTAGCCATGCCAGGACGGCTCGAGGGCAAGGTCTGCGTGATCACCGGCACAGCCAGTGGCATCGGCGCTGAATCGGCGCGGCGGTTCACGGCTGAGGGTGCGCGCGTGGTCGCCGTCGACCTCAAGCCGAGCGACGTAGGCGAGATCACGATCGAGGCGGACGTGACCGACGAGACCCAGGTCCAGGCGCTCTATGACCGGGTTGTCGACGAGATGGGGCAGATCGACGTTCTCTTCAACAACGCGGGCATCAACCCGTACGAGGACACGTCGATCGTGGAGGAGCCGCTCGATGCTTGGCAGCAGGTTCAGGAGGTCAACGTCCGCTCGGTATTCCTGTGCTGCAAATACGGCATTCGCCACATGCTCAACAGCGGCGGCGGCTCGGTGATCAACACCGCGTCGTTCGTGGCTGTGATGGGGGCGGCCGTATCCCAGATCTCCTACACCGCATCCAAGGGTGCCGTCCTGGCGATGTCGCGCGAGATGGGCGTCGAATTCGCGCGCCGCGGCGTGCGGGTCAACGCTCTCTGCCCGGGTCCGGTCAACACGCCGCTGTTGCAGGAGCTCTTCGCGAGCGATCCGGCGAAGGCGGCCCGGCGCCTCGTACATCTACCGATGGGCCGCTTCGCGGAGGCCGAGGAGATTGCCAACGCTGCGCTCTTTCTCGCAAGCGACGAGTCGTCCTACATCACCGCCTCGACCTTCCTGGTCGACGGCGGCCTCTCAGGCGCCTACCTCACGCCCGAAACCGGCGAGTAGCTCCAGCCGGCCTCCGCGCCGCGCCCTCTCGCCGAACGTCCCGGAGTACCCCCTGGGCGGTGGTATTTCGGACGTTCACCCGTTCAAAGCGCATCATGCAGACGCAGCTGGACCTCGGCCAGTACCGCATCCGCGATCTCCGCAGGCGCGCTGGCGGTCGTGTCCAACTCGGCGTCGGTCCGGTCGAATCGCAGTGGGGCGAGGCGTCGGGCCGATTGCAGGAGCTCGGCTAGGCCCGCCCAATCTGGCGACTCGCGTTCACTGACTCGCGCCTCCAGGGCCTCTGCGCCCGCCACGAGGTGCACGACAACGTGGCGGTCGACGTCCAACGCGTTGAGCCAATGGCCCAACCCCTCATTGCTCTCGACCGTCGCGGCGACCAGCACCAGCCTGTGGCCGACATCGAGGTACGACGTCGCCAGCGCCCGCGCGTGCTCGAGATGCCGATCAAGACCAATTGGCGGATAGCTACGAGCGAGCTCGTCGGTGTCGATCGCGGCGCTTTGGATCCCCTTCGCTTCGAGATCGTCGTGCACACGCGTCAAGGTCGTGCTCTTGCCTGCTCCCGGCGCGCCGATCAGCAGCAGGGCGAGAGATGCCTCAGCCACCTGCGAAGTGGTCACGCCAGCTCGAGGAAACGCGTGCAAAAATCGCGCCCGAGCTGGTTCCAGGCGCCGATGCGCGGCTCACTCGCGGCGCGCAGCTCGTCCGGGTCGATCCCGATGCGGACCGCGTCTGGATCGGCCGCGTAGTCGGCCGCCCAGTGAAAGAGATCCGCGGCGGAGACCTCGGCGTGAAACTGGATGCCCCAGGCGCGCTCGCCGACGCGAAACGACTGCACGCAGACCGGACTGCGCGCCAGCACCGTCCAATCGGGCCCGGGCAGACACTCATAGCTGTGCCACTGAAACGCTTCGAACCGCGGAGCGAGGGGCGCCAGCAGAGGATCCGCCGCGCCCTCATCCGTGAGCTCGACCCCGTGCCAGCCGATCTCCGGCTCCGAGACTCGCGCGACGCTGCCACCGGATGCCGCCGCGAGCAGCTGGGCGCCAAGACAGACGCCCAGGATGGGCATGCGCGCCTCCAGCAGGTCGGCCAGCAGTGCCTTCTCCGGCGCGATCCATGCGTGGTCTGATTCCTGGTCAGCGTGCATCGCCCCGCCGAAGCTGAGGACGGCGTCGTATCCGAAGGGATCGGCAGGCGGCTCGTCGGTCTCGGCAACGTGCCAGACGTCGAGCTCGCCGCCCGAGGCGACGACGGCCTCGGCGAAGACGCCCGGGCCGGCGTCGCGCTGGTGGGAGATCGCGAGCGTCCTCACGCGGCAATTCTCGCACCGAGAGGCATAGGATCAGGTTGTGGCCGTCCAATTCCACCTTCCCGGCAAGGTCGCTCTGGTCACCGGTGCCGCTCGCGGCATCGGCTTCGAGACGGCGCGTCTACTTCACGCCCGAGGCGCTTCGGTCGCGCTCGTCGACCTGGATCAGCAGGCAGTCGACGACGCGTGCAGGGCGATAGGTGAACGAACGCTGGCGATCGTTGCCGATGTCACCGATGCCAGCGCGATGGAGGCGGCCGTCGCGACCGTGGTCGAGCGCTTTGGCGGCCTCGATGTCGTCGTCGCCAATGCCGGAGTCGCCCCGACACAGGGGCCGATGGTCACCACCGATCCCCAGGAGTGGGAGCGCGTGCTGGAGATCGACCTCCTCGGCGTCTGGCGAACGGTCCACCCGGCCCTCGACCAAGTGATCGCGCGGCGCGGCCACATCGTTGTCGTCGCCTCGGTCTATGCCTTCGTCAACGGGATGATGGCCTCGCCCTACGCGGCGGCCAAGGCTGGCGTCGAGCAGATCGGCCGAGCGCTTCGCACGGAGCTGTCGGCTCACGGCGCGTCGGCGAGCGTCGCCTACTTCGGTTTCATCGACACCGAGATGGTGCGCGAGGCGTTTGCCCAGCCGGGCGCCATGAAGGCCGAGGAAATGTTCCCCAGCTTTGTCACCAAGCGGCTGAAGCCGCCGGTCGCGGGGGCTGCAATCGTCGAGGGGATCGAAGCCCGCGCCCAGACGATCATCCGTCCGCGCTGGTGGCGCGTCTACTCGGTGCTGCGGGGGATCCTCAACCCGCTGTTCGACCGCCAGTCCCTGCGCGACGATCGCATCCGAGAGTCGATTCTCGAGAACGAGCAGCTACGCCGCGACGAGCGCGCAGCCAAGCAGCCGACCGCGGACTAGTCACAAGCCCCGGCAGCGCGATCGTCAGTCATCGCACCTGGCAGCGCAACTGACGCGGCGGGGAGTTTCGCGGGCAAGGATGCAGTCGGCGAAGTGTGCTGCGCACACGAGCCGGCGAAGACGCAGCCCGCGGGGCTCCCCGGCCGTCAGTTGTCGCTGCCGGCTCGGTCCCAGACGTAGAGCTCGACGGCCTCAACCGCCAGCTCCAGGAGCCTGGGCTGGGAGAGCCACTCGAGGACGGTCTCGAGCGCACGCTCCTCGGTGACCCCGCGGTCGACCGCCTCCTCGCCGCGGAAGCCCGCGGCGAGTTTGAGCGCCTCTCGCCGATGCTGGCCGAGAGTTGGGAAGGCACCCATCAGGTAGTCGCGATTGGGGATCGGCGTGCCGACGTCCATCGACGCGTGCCAGGCCGCGAGCATCGAGATGTCGTGCTCGTCAAGTTCGGAGATCGCCTTCGCGTAGTGCGCCTCGAGCTCATCATCGGGAATCTCGTCGACCCACGCCCGCACGGCCTCGCCGAGCAGCTGGCGGCGGGCCTCACGGCCGATCGAGTCGGCGATTGCGCGGATTGCGTCGGCGGGATCAATGAAGCAGAGGGACATCGCGGAGGACGATAGGTAGACCGCAGGACGGCAAAACGAGGCGCGGAAAAGCCGAGATTGCGGCTTCACAAAGGGCCACGGCGGCGTGCCCGACTACACGCTTCGGTCAGGAATACGAGCCGGAGCCCGACCTATGCTCAGGCGATGGCGATCGAACTGATCCAGGGGCCCCCAAACTCGGGCCGTTCCCGCGAGCTGATCGCTCGTTTTCGCGACGAGCTCGGCGGCCGGCCGATGCTGGTGGTGCCCACCGCCGATGATGTTGCGGCGTTCGAGCGCGATCTCTGTACGGACGGGGCGACCACGGTTGGCGCCACGATCACGACCTTCGAAGGACTCGCCCGCGAGGTGGCTTCGGCGCTGGCTCTCGACCTCGGGCCGCGCCTCACGCCAACCCAGCGTCAGGCGCTGGTGCGCGCTGCGATTCGCCGTGCAGCCCTGCGCCGGCTGAGCCGCAGCGCCGATCGTCCCGGGTTCACCCCGGCGGCGGACCGGCTGATTGCAGAGCTGCAGGCCGCGCTCGTCGACCCGGATGAGTTCGAGCGGATGGTCGAGGAGCTCGACGACCCCGCATACGAACGCGAGCTGGGGTTGATCTACCGCGCGTACACCGAGCTTCGCGACGCCAGCGGTCGCACCGACCACGGCTCGATCACGGCTGCTGCGATCCGCGCACTGCGAGCCGACGCATCCGCCTGGGCCGACCGACCGGTGTTCGTCTACGGCTTCGACGACCTGCGGCGCGATCAGACCGAGCTCATCGCTGCCCTGGCGGCGCACGCGACGGTGACAATCGCCGTCACCTACGCCGACACGCGCGCCCTCGCCGCCAGGGCGAGCCTCCTCACGCGCTTGGTCGAGGAGCTGGGAGCGCAGCGCAGCGAGCCGCTGCCATTCGATCCCAGCTACACGCAGAGCGCGACCCTGCGCCATCTCGACCGCAATCTGTTCGAGCCCGCGGCGCTGCCGATCGATCCCGACGACGGGATCCTGTTGCTGGATTCCGCGGGCGCTCGCGGCGAGGCTGAGGCGATCGGGATCGAGATCGCCCGGTTGTTGACGAGCGGATACGAGCCGGACGAGATCGCGATCGTCGTCCGCCACCCCGACTCCTCGGGGCCGGTGCTAGCCAGCGTTCTTTCGAACCTTGGGATCCCGGTGGCACTCGAGGCCTCGATGCCCCTCGCCGGGACGTGCGTTGGAACGTCACTGGTCGCCCTCTGTCGCGCGGCAATCGATGAGACCGCCGTCGGCGCGCTGCTCACACACCTGCGCTACGACCCCTCCTTTCCCAAGACCACCGCCGACTGGCTGGAGCGCAGCATCCGCCGCGGCAAGGCGACCAGGGTCACAGCGGCGGTTGAAGGCTGGGAGAGGCCGCCGCGCCATCTCGAGCGTCTGCGCGAGGCCGCCGATGCACCCGCCCGCCTGCGGGCCCTCGCGCGTTCGGCTCGGGACCTCGCCGAGGGGGCACATCGCGAGGAAGCGCCGCTCGCGGGAGAGCGCGCGAACGAGGGATCGGATACGCCCTTCTCCGCACTCGAGCTGCGCGCAGGGGTCGCCGCGGCCGAACTTCTCGAGGAGCTCGCCTCGCTTGGATCGCTGTCCGACGCCCAGGTTCCCGAGCTCGAGGACGCCATCGAGGCCATCGAGGCGGCGACCGTTGCGCGCTGGCGCGGTCCGGCTACCGGACGGGTGCGGATCATGAGCCCGTATCGGGCGCGGGCGGCACGGGCACGAGTTTTGTTTTGCGCCGGCCTGCAGGAGGGCGAGTTCCCGACCTCCAGCCCACCGGACCCGCTGCTCTCCGAGGAACGGCGCGCTCGCATCGGCGACCCGAACCTGCGGCGGGCCGATCAGGCTGACGAGGAGCGCTACCTGTTTCACGCCTGCGTCTCCCGGCCAACCGAGCGCCTCGTCCTGAGCTGGCAGAGCTGCGACGAGGACGGTGAGGCGCGAGCGCGCTCGCCGTTCATCGACGAGGTGTACGACCTGATCGCGCCCGCCGGTGAGTTGCCATCGCGGGTCTTGCGGGTTCGCGGCCCCGAGCGTTCGGTGATCGACGCGGTTGATGCCTCGACGCCGCGCGTCCTGGCTCGCGCGCTCGCGCGCGCGGGTTGGAACGCCGATCGACCCGCCGCCCTTGCTGAGCTCGGTGTGGATGGCGCTGTGGCGGAGACCACGCTCGGCCCATTCGCGCCCCTGCCAGATCCCGACGCGCTTCCGGGCCCGCTCACCGCAGCGCCGGTTCTGGCCGAGTTCGATTCGCGGCAAGTCTTCAGCGCCAACTCACTCGAGGGCTGGGTCACCTGCTCTTACAAGTGGTTCGTCGATCACGAACTGAGGCCGCAGCGCCTCGACCCTGCGTCGGATCCCCTGTGGATCGGGGGTGTCGTGCACGGAGCGCTCGAGCGCCTTTACGCCGATCCTCCGGGTTCGGACTCGATCCCCCGCCCCGAGGATGTCGGCCGGTGGCGCGACCGCTTCGACGAGCTCGTCGACGAGATCGGCGCGGGCTTCGGTGGGCTGACGCTGCCCCGACGGGCGGCGCTCGAGCGCGCGAAGACTCAGGTTGGAGCGTTCCTCAGCGCCGAGGCTGAGTGCGAGAGCGAGTTCCGCCCGGCGCGCGAGCTCCTCGAGCTGGGTTTTGGCGAGCTCGATCACCAGCCCGAGGATGCGCCACCTACGCGGGCCGCACTCGAACTCGGCGACGTGAAGCTGCGCGGGCGGATCGACCGGATCGACCTGGCGGCTGACGGACGTAGCGCGATCGTTCACGACTACAAGACCGGCAAGGTCGTCGGGGGCGCCGACAAGTTCGACCAGCGCGGGACTCTGCAGATTCAGCTCTACATGCTCGTTGCCCAGCGGGTGCTTGGACTCGAGCCCGTCGGCGGCCTCTACCACCCCCTCGGCGCCACGGCTCCGAAGGATCGGCGTGCCCGCGGCCTCGTCCTCCAGGATGAGCGACTCGACGCCCTCGACCTCGTCAAGACCGATCGCAAAACCGCCGACGAGGTCGATGAGAGGCTCACGAACGCTGAGGCGCTCGCGATCGAGACCGCCACCGCCATGCGCGCCGGCCGCATTCGCCGCGATCCGCACAACGGCGAATGCCCCCGCTACTGCGCCTATCAGACGATCTGCCGGCTCGAGCGCGCCCTTGGAGACGTCGGCGAGGAGACCAGCGTGAACGGAAGCGCCGATGGCTGACGCTCAACTCTCACTCGCTGATCTCGAGCTCGATGGTGCGGAGCCCACCGCGGTCCCGGTCACTCGCGCGCGGCCCGATCCCACGTCCGAACAGGCCGACGCGATCGCCGCGCGCGTTCGTGACGCGTTTCTGGAGGCTGGCGCCGGCACCGGTAAGACCAGCGTGCTGGTCGATCGATACTGCGCGGCGGTGATCGACGACGGCGTTGGCGTTGATCGCGTCCTCGCGTTCACCTTCACCGAACGCGCCGCGGCGGAGATGCGGACGCGAATCCGCGCCGAGCTGACCCGCAGGTCGCATGTCGCCCGCGGGCGAGGCGATGACGCACTCGCCGACGAGCTCCGCGGGCTGGCTCGCGCCACCGAGCGAGCCTGGGTTATGACGATCCACGCTTTTTGTCGACGGCTGCTGGCGATGCACCCGCTCGCCGCCGGCCTCGATCCCGCGTTTCGCGTGCTCGACGCAAGCCAGGCGGGCCGGCTCAGTGACCGTGCCTTTCGCGAAGCGCTGGATGCGCTGCTGGTCGAGGGCGACGAGGCGATCGCCGCGGCGGCGGCCCAGTACCAGCCCTGGCGCCTCGAGCAGATGACGCTCGCGGCGTACATGCAGCTGCGCAGTCAGGGGATGGCCGAGCCCCGCCTTCCGGACGTCGGCGAGCCGCTTCATTCCCCGAGCGGCCGGGAGAAGCCGATGGATCCGCTCGCTCCCGCGGACATCGCGGCCGCGAAGGCGGCCCGCGCCTCCTTCGAAACCCTGCTCGAGCGCTTTCACTCGCGCTATGAGGCGCTCAAGGAGCAGCGATCGGCGCTCGACTTCCTCGACCTCGAGCTGCGCGCCCTCGCGCTCCTGAGCTCGAGCGAAGCTCTGGCAACGATCTGGAGCGAGCGCTTCGAGCACGTCATGGTCGATGAGTTCCAGGACACCAACCGGGTGCAGCTCGAGCTTGTCGAACGGCTTCGCGGCCCCCAGACCAAGGTGTTCATGGTCGGCGACGAGCACCAGTCGATCTATCGCTTCAGAAACGCTGACCTCGAGGTCTTTCGCCAAGAGCGTGCGGACGCGATCATCGACTCGAACCGAGACGTCCTGCCGCTGCTCGGCAACTTCCGCTCGCGCCCCGCCGTGCTTGGCGCCGTCAACGCGATCGGCGGCGCCCTGCTCGACGGTTTCTCCGATTTGAGCGCGGGGCGCATTCCCGATGACGGGCCGGGTGCGGTCGAGCTGCTGCTGACGCTCGATGAGGGCAAGGGCCGCGACGCGCGCAAGTGGGATGTCGACGACATCGAGCTCGACGCAGCGCCGGCGGCATCCGCACCCAAGGTGATCGCCGAGGCCCGCTTCTTGGCCGAGCGGCTTCGTGAACTGGTCGAGTCGGGCGACGCCGAGCGCGGCGAGATCGTCGTTTTGCTCCGGGCGTTCACCCACGTCGACGCCTACGAACAGGCGCTTGCGCGCGCCGGGCTGAGGCCGTTCGTGGTGGGTGGACGCGGCTACTGGACCCAGCAGCAGGTGGAGGACCTGATCCGGCTCCTCGGTGTCGTCTCGAATCCGTTGGATGACGAGCTTTTGTTCGGCGCGCTGGCGTCGTTTGCGGTCGGCGTCAGCCCTGATGCGCTCTGGCTGCTGCGCCAGGCCGCTCGCGGCGAGAGTGGTGGCGCGCGCCACGTGTGGCCGGTGATCGCCGAGCGTTTCGCGGGCGAGGAGATCGCCGAGCGAGCGACACATTGGCTGGAGTCGATTCCCGAAGGTGACCTTCCCAAGCTCGAGCGTTTTCATGAGGTCCTTGGCCGGCTGCGCGCAGAGGCGCCGCTGCTGACGCTCGAGGAACTGGTCGAGCGGACGATGACCGCGTTCGGCTACGACCTCGGGTTGATCGCCCGTCGCGGGGGCGAGGGCCGAATGGCAAACGTGCGCAAGCTGATGAGGCTCGCGCGCGACTATGAATCGAGCGAAGGCCGTGATCTCGCGGGCTTCCTCGCCCTTGCCGCTGACAGCACCGAGCGCGGCGAGCGCGAGGGGATGGCCGCCGTGCAGGCCGAGGGCCACGACGGAGTACGTGTGATGACCGTGCACGCCGCCAAGGGCCTGCAGTTTCCGGTAGTCGCGGTGCCCGACATGGGCCGCGGTCTCGCCGCGGGGCACCGCGCGGGCGACATGGTCATCGGGCCAGCGCCGCGCCCAGGCGAGGAGGCCGAGCGCGGGTTCGGGATGCGGCTCGTCTTCGCGGCGAGGAAGTCGTTTGGCGTTTGGCAACTGACCGACATCAACGAGGCCGCCAGCGTCGCCGAGGCCGAGGAGGGCTGTCGACTCGCATACGTCGCCGCATCACGCGCTGAGGATCGACTGATCCTCAGCGGGTTCTACAGCGACGCCGACCGTGAGCCTCTCGAGGAACCCAAGCCTCGCGACTCGGTGCTGCGGCGGCTGCTGCCCGCTCTTGGCGAGCGCGGTTGGGAGGGCGGCTCAGGCCTCGTGATGCTTCCGGGGGCGCGGCCGATCGGCGCCACGCAGCGGTTGGCCGACGTTCCGCTTGAGATCCGAGTCTCCGAGCCGAGTCCAGAGCGCGCGGCCGAGCTCGTGCGGCGGTTCGATCCCCCTACCGCCCCGGCGCCGATCGCCGGCACCGTGGCGCCTCCGCCGCTGCTCAGCGAGCGCTCCTCGCCAGTGCCGATCGGCCATCTCTCCTACTCGGCGCTCGCCCTCTACGAGCGTTGCGGCTACCGCTTCTACGTTGAGCGGGTCCTAGGCGCGCGCGAGGGCCTAGCCGCCTCTCCGGGCGAAGCCGACGAGGACGCGCGCGACGCGCGTGCAGACGACGAGTTGGCGGAGCCTGAAGGGCCCCGCGACCTGGCGCTCGGCATCGGCAACTCGGTTCACGCCGCGCTCGAGTGGAGCGCCGCCAACGGATGGGCCAAGCCCCCTGCCGATCTCCTGGAACGCCTCGTTGCCCGCGAGGGACTGGGGGATGACCCGGACGCGCTGCGGCGGGCACGCGAGCTGGTCGACGGTTGGCTCGGATCGGCATTGTGCTCCGAACTGGGCGAGGACCACGTACAGGCGGAGGTCCCGTTCCTGCTCGGTCTCGGGCCCACCGTCATCCGCGGTCAGATCGACCTGCTTGCCACCGGCGGCAGCGTTCCCACGGTCGTCGACTACAAGACCGACCGCCTCGCAGGCCGCAAACCGCAGGAGCTCGCCGACCGCTATCGCGCGCAGCGCGAGATCTACGCGCTCGCGGCTGGACCCGAGGGTGCCCGCGTCGCCCACGTTTTTCTCGAACGGCCCGACGAGCCGGTGGTCGAAACCGTCACCGCCGCCGATCTTCCCGCCGTGCGCGATCGCCTCACGGGCCTTGTGGAGCGGATGCAGAGCAACGATTTCGAGCCCACGCACGAGCCGTACGCGGCGCTTTGCTTCGGCTGCCCGGCAGCGGCGCGTCTCTGCCCCCGACCGGCATGGAGGCCGCGAACGTGAGCGGGGAGCTGGCGGTGTTCGGCTACGGCTCGCTCGTCAATGCGACGAGCCTCGCCGAGACACTCGGGCGGCCGGTTGAGGTCGCTGCCCTGGCACGTCTGAATGGCTGGCGGCGCGCATGGGGGCTCGCGCGCGACAACGCGGCATCGGAGAAGATCTTCGAGCTGATCGACGGCACCCGCCCGAGGTTCTGCCTCGGTCTCGATATCGCCCCCGATCCGCGCGCGCCCGCGCCGAACGGAGCCCTGTTCGCGGTGACGGAGGCCGAAATCGACCGTCTCGATGTGCGGGAGATCCGCTACGACCGCGTCGATGTCACGAACGAGATCGACTCTGACGTGCGCTTTGACCAAGTCGTCACCTACCGCTCACGGCCCGAGCACCGCGCTGCGACGCCGCGCGAGGGGTCGGTCCTGATCTCGACCTACCTCGGGGCCGTGGAGGGCGCATTTGCCGCCCTCGGCCCCGGTCAGCTCGACCTCTTTCGCGAGACGACCGGCCCGCCGCCGGTCGAGGTCGTGACCGCCACGCTCGTCGTCGACCGAATCCCTGCGGGCAACCCACGCGACTGGTGACGCGACGGGCCGCTGGGTTCAGCGCGGCGATCTGCGTTTGATCATGCGTCCTGCGGTTCCTGGAAGGCGCGCACCTCGATGCGCCCACCCAGCGCCTTGGATGCCTGCGTCGCCCAGCGGATCGCTGCTTCGTGGTCTGCGGCGTCGATCACCCAGAAGCCACCGACGTATTCCGGAGCCTCGACAAAAGGACCGTCGGCCACCACGGGCTCCCCGCCGGTCGCGTCGACGGTCTTGGCCGACGACGGCGGGTGCAGGCCGCCGGCAAAGACGAACGCCCCGGTCTTTTGTAGATCATTGTTGAACTCCTCCACGGCAGCCAGCGTTGCCTCTAGTTCGGCCGGGTCCATGGTCGCCATCGTCGGCTCCTCGGCCGAATCGTGTGGCACGGTCAGAAAAAACTGCATTACCTGTCGCTCCTTTACGGTGGTTGAGACGGGCCATTGCCCCATGTCCTAGTTGACCACGGCGCCGGCCGAAACTCATCGGAGCCCCGCGACGGCGCGAGGGCCTGGCGCCGTAACCGGCGCGGCTAGGAGCTCAGCTTCCAGTCGCCGGCCCAAGTTGCCAGCTCTGAGAGCACGGGCTCGACTGCGTGGCCTTTCTCCGTCAGCGAGTAGGAAACCCGTGCCGGCGGACCCTCGCTGACCGTCCGCGCCACCAAGCCCGCGGATTCGAGCTCGCGCAGGCGGCGAGAGAGCAGGCGGTCGGAGAGGCCGGGAACACTTGCTGTGAGTTCGGCGAAATAGTGCGGACGCTCGCTGAGCGACCAGAGGATCGCGCCAGCCCAGCGCCGGCCGATCAGCTCGATCGCGGCGTGAAACTCGGGAGAAACTGGGGTCTTCAGCTCGTTCAAGCTGCACATGGTCCGGTATCCGTCGCTTCGAGCGTACCTGCGAGCGCTCGCTCGACCACCCTGTTCGGGACACCGAGGCCCTGGTCCGGCCCCCCGTCGGTCGAGGCGAAGACGGTCGTCAGCACCCGGCCGTCGAGATCGACAACCGGGCCGCCGGAGTTTCCGCTGCGCACGCGAGCTCGAAAGGGCGTCATCCGGCGCTTGATCGGTCCACGCCCGTAGGAGTCCTGGCTGGTGACGAGTCCGGTTCGTCCAAGGCGCGCCGCGACGATCGTCAGCGAACCGTTCTCCGGGAAGCCGATCACGGCGCCGTCGGTTCCGCGGCGAGGCCGATCGACGAGATCGATTGGCGGCAGGTCGAGGCCAGCGACGGCTAGGACCGCCAGGTCGTTGCTTGGGTCGTAGTGGACCACCGTGGCTGCGAGCTCGGACCCGCCGTCCGAAACCACGGTGGTGTCGTCCTCACCGGCGACTACGTGTGCGTTGGTGACCACCAGTTCCGGCGCGGCCACCCACCCCGACCCCTGCACACCGAGACCGCACGCGGTCCCGAGGACGCGTACGCCCGATCGAGCGGCGGCCTGGACCTCCGGGTCGCGCGCGCTCGCGCCGTCAGGAGCTGCCACGTCAGCATCAGGCCCGCGAACCGGCGGGGACGGGTCGACTCGCCGGAGGACGTTCAGCAGGGGCCCTGACGGCGGCATGGCCTCATTGAGCGCAGCGAGGATCCTCGACCGCTGAACCTCCTCGCGCAGCTTGCGCGCCTGGTCGCCCGACGCATGAAGCGCAACAGCGCCAAATGCCCACGCGACCAGCAGCGCGAGTGCCCCGAGCACGACCGCGCCACCCAGCCCATTTGCGATCCGCACGGCGCCTGAAATGCGGCGTCGCAGCACGGCCTGGCTGAGGCCGTCAAACGCCACCGCGAGAAATGCGCCGATAAAGATCCCGGCGACGACGGTAACCAGCGCCGCATAGCGCGACTCAGCGCCGTTTGAAAGCAGCAGCGGCCCGACCCGCGCGCCGACGGCAGCCCCGGCAACGAAGCCGGCCAGCGGCAGCACGCTGCCGAGGAGACCGCGCTCGTAGCCGACCCAGGCGAGCGCGATGACGAACACGATGATTCCAACGTCAACGAGGTTCACAGCCGTCCCAGTCTTTCGCTAACCCAACCCTCAAGCATCGCTGTCCAAGCCGGTCGAGCCACTACCTTCCCCGCTATCAGCAAGGGAATGCACAATGAACAGCGTCGCGAGCGCGTGCTCCGCCGCGCCGCGCCGCTTGCGGCGATCGCCGTTGTCGCCTTCGTCGGAGGGATCGTGGTCGGCGGCGGTCCCGATGCGCCGGAGGCCCAGCGCTTCGTTGACGCCTGGGAGGCGGGCGACTATCCGGCGATGTACGCCGAGATCAGCCCCGACGACCGCTCACAGCTTTCGGTCGAGGAGTTCGAACGCGCCTACAAGCGCGCGGCGGACACCGCCACCATCGCCAGCTTCACGATCGGCGAGCTGAGCGAGAAGGGCGACGTTGCCTCAGCGACGGTCTCGATCAGCACCCATGCCTTTGGCGACCTCAGCGGGACGCTCGAGCTCCCGCTCGAGGAGGGCAGGATCGCTTGGGCTCCGCATCTCGTCTATCCGGGCCTGACCGACGGAGAGCAACTCGTGCGACGTACTCGCGCGCCGGCGCGAGCCGCGATTCTCGCCGCTGATCGCACACCGCTGTCGAGCGGACCCGCATCGGCGCGGTCGGTGAGCGCAGCGGCATCCGCCGTGGTCGGCTCGGTCGGCACCCCGAGCGAGGAGCAGGCGCTGGAGTTGACCGCGAACGGCTTTCCGCCCGGCACTCTCACAGGTACCTCGGGACTCGAGCAGGCCTTCGACGAACGACTCAGCGGTAAGCCGGGCGGCCAGCTGGTCGCGGCCGTCAAGAGCGAGGCCAGTGACGTCGGGGGCGGTCGCATCCTCGCGCAAACTGAGCCAGTTCGCGGCAAGCCGGTCCGCACCAACATCGATCCCGAGCTCCAGGAGACCGCAGTCACGGCGCTCGGGAGTCTCTACGGCGGCGCCGCGGTGGTCGATGCTCGAACCGGGGGCGTGATGGCCCTGTCGGGGATCGCGTTCTCGGCCCCGCAGCCACCTGGGTCTACCTTCAAGATCATCACCGCGGTCGGGGGCCTGGACGCTGGCATCGTGCAGACGAGCGATCAGTTCCCGGTCGAGGCGTCGAACTCGGACATCGGCCGTGAGATCGACAACTCCCACGACGAGCCCTGCGGCGGCAGCTTCGTGGAGAGCTTCGCGCAGTCATGCAACACGGTGTTTGCTCCCCTCGGGGCCGAGCTGGGAGGCGACGCCCTGGTCAAGACCGCCGAACGCTTCGGTTTCAACTCGCGTCCAGCCCTCTTCGACCCAGCCGCGACCGACGCAATCCGCCCGCCCGCGAGCACAATCCCCGAGGACCTCGGCGACGACACCGTCGCCACCGGCGAGTCGGCAATCGGCCAGGGCCAGGTGCTCGCGACACCGCTTCAGATGGCGAGCGTCTCGCAGACGATCGCCAACGACGGCGTTCGCATGCCAACGCCGATCGCCCGCGGGGACGAGCTCGCGCCCGATGCCGAGCCGGTAGAGGTCACCTCACCCGAGACGGCGGAGACGCTGCGCGAGATGATGGTCGAGGTGGTCAACAGCGGCACCGGGAGCGCCGCTGCGCTCCCGGGCATCGATGTCGCCGGCAAGACCGGCACCGCCGAACTGGGCCCGAAGGCCCTGGAGCCTGGCGAGGAGCTCGAACCCGGCGAGGACCCGCCGCTGGAGACCGACGCCTGGTTCACGGCCTTCGCCCCTGCGTCGAAGCCGAAGATCGCGGTGGCCGTGATGATCGTCAACTCCGAGGGCGACGGCGGCGAAATCGCCGCACCCATCGTGCGTCAGATCATGGCTGCGTACTTCGACGTCGCCTAGATGTCGAGAATGACTTCGCCCGTGCCGGCGAAAGTCTGGATCTCGAGGCTCAGCGGACGATTGTCGCTGACGGTGTCGTCGACCAGGAAGATGAGCAGAGAGCCCTGGTTGGGGCCGGTGCCGGCGGTGCTGTCGATCAGCGGCAGCTGATCTTCGGCGCCAACCTCGGAACCGACATCGAGCGCGTATGGGCTCTCGCTTTCGACCATCTCGTACTCCTGCTCGAGAGTGTCGGTGACGACGTAATTGGTCGCCGACGGCCGCTCCTCCTCGGTGGGGTTGGTGATCACCATGAACACGCCCAGATACTCGGTCCCTGGCTCCGGCGGCGGCTGACCGACGAGGTACTCGGCGTCCTCGGTATCGAAGGGATTGAGGAACCGGGTGATCTGGACGTTGTACTCGAGCTCGCTGATCTCGATCGGCTCGCCCTCGACCACCTCCCCGTGCTCCTCCTCGCCACAGGCGCTGACCGCGCCCGCGAGGACGAGGGCGCTCAGCAGACATAGAAGGGCTGCAAGTCGGCGACGCATGAGGGCGGGAAGCATATGGCCTCGGCTCGGCTACCGGTTGAAGGCGGGTAGTCGATCGGCGCCACCGACGCCGACGTGCTCCATTGGAGCGTCGTTCTCGACGATCTCGCGCAGCCGGTTCAGCGCGCGGCCCAGGTCGCGGCGCAAGCGCCTGCTGCTAACGCCGGTTTCGCCGAGGCGGTCGAAGATGCTCGACGGCTCCGTCCAGAGCGTCACCGTCAGCTCCGATCCCTCGGGCGCAGGGCCCTCCGCGATCTCCCAAACCGTGAACCACGGAACGCGGTTGCCGCGACCGCCGCGTCCGTGTTCGCGGATGAGGTGCGGCCGCTCCGCCACCTCGATCGCGGTGTCGACCCAAACGCCGGCGTGTTCGAGACGAAACCGTGCCGAGGCGCCGACTCCCACCGGATCGACCCGCGCGAGCCGGTACTCCTCGATGAAGTGATCGGTGAACGCGGGGCGGATCGAGAGGTCGACGAGCAGGTCGAAAACCCGCTCGCGCGGGACGTCGATCGATGCCGATGCAGAGACGGGGCGCATACGGCGGCGAGTCTATCCGCGCCTCGATTTCGGGGAACCCGGAATTTCCGTCCAAAGTGCTCCGGTTTGGATGAAGCTCGCGGTCTGAGTAGTTAGCATCGTCACAAGAGCGCACCACAGAGCCGATGCCTTCCGAAGCCTCCTTCGAAGCTGAGATCCACCACACCGGCGAAGCCATCACGATGGCTCAGCCCGGCGCGATGTATTGCGTGGACTGCGGCTATGCCGTTTCGACCCTCAACCCAGGCGAGCTGCCCGAGTGTCCAGCCTGCGGAGGCGAGAGTTTCCGACGCGGATCGATCTTCGCCCGTCCCCCCGCCCCCGAGACAGCGGCGGTGGAGGGGCCCGTCGAGGCGCACGACTGGATCGAGGAGATCCGCGCCGAGCTCGACCAGGCCGGGCACTACCTCGCCTTCGACGAGGGCGATCACGAGTACGCAGCCATCCGTCTCGAGCCGGGCTGGACGCGGATCGGCCGGTCGCGAACCGCCGATATCCGCTTCGACGACCCGACCGTGTCGCGGCGCCATGCCCTCGTGGTCCTCTCCGCAGGCGGCAAACTGCGCGCGCTGGACGATCGCAGCCTCAACGGGCTCTTCGTGAACGGCGAGCACGTTGAGTGGGCGGTCCTCGCCGATGGCGACGAGCTTGAGGTCGGTCGCTACCGCCTGCACGTCATCGAAGCCTGATCGACCCTCAACCCCGGGGCGGGCGCGGCGCTTATAGTCCGCTCGATGGCCACCACGATCGCGGTCCTCTCGCAGAAGGGAGGAACCGGCAAGACGACCCTGACCCGCACGCTCAGCGATGTCTTCTCGCGTCTTGGGCTCGATGTCCTGGCCATCGACTGCGATCCGCAGGGAAACCTCTCCGACTACTTCGACACCGACGCTGAGGCCCAGCCGACTCTGGCCGAGGTCCTCTCCGGGCAGGTGAGGGCAGCCGAGGCCGTCCACGGCCAGGTGATCCCGGCGAACATGCGCCTCGCGGAGGCCGAGCTGATGCTGGCTGGCAAGATCGGGCGGGAGGTGACGCTGCGCAACGCGCTGCGCGACCTCAAACGCGAGCGCGACATGATCCTCATCGACTGCCCACCGACGCTGGGACTGCTCTCGGTGAATGCATTGGTCGCGGCCGACCACGCGCTGCTGACCACCGAGGCGCAGTACTTCTCGCTGCAGGGGGTGGAGCAGGCGATGCAGGTGGTCGACCTCGCGCGCGACTCGCTCAACCCCGAGCTCGAACTGCTCGGGGTCGTCCTCAACATCGCCAACATGCGCACCAAGCACGCTCGCCAGACGCTCGAGTCGCTTCGCGAGCGCTTTGGCGACAAGGTCTGCCGAACCGTCATTCGTCAGTCGATCGCCTATGCGGAGTCAGCCGAGCGCGCGGTTCCGATCCTCGACTACCGTCCCGACCGCGGCGCGGACTACCTCTCGCTTGCTGGCGAGCTTCTGCGGCGCCTTTCGATGCCGGACCTCCTCGCCACGCTCGACGAGCTCTCGACCGAGCTCGTTCCCGCGAGCTAGACCCGCCGCGCGGATCCCCGGCCTACGAGCCGGGAACCTTCCTTGCGGTGAATTTGTTCTTGGAGGTGCAATTGCCGCTCGCGATCTTGATCGTGCCGACGACCCTCGTCGCGCTCTTCCACTTGCCCTTCCAGTCCACCTTGATCTCGACCGAGGTGCCGGCGGCGGTGGTGGTCTCCTTGATGCGGAACTTGCCCCGCTTCGAGATCCCCACGCTCGAGGCCTCGAGGGGCACGCTGTATTTATCGCACTCGCCGGGGTCGGGGTAATAGATCCCGTTGTATTGGCCGGAGGCGACGATCTTGCGCTTGCCACCGTCCTTGATCACGGTCCAGCCACCCTGCGAATAGGTCCCGTTGACGTCGAGGTCGGCCACGTAGTCGCCGGTCGCTGGCGGCTTCTTTGCGGCGTCCGCGACCGCGCCCAAAGACAAAGCGAGCAGCGCCACCGCGAGGATCGAAGCCATACGCCCCATACGCCTGGATTCTAAGCGGTGTCAGAGCTCCGGTACGTCGGCGCCGAGCGGGCTGAACGGGACGCGGCGTACCTCGGCCCACCCGTCCGCCGCGGCGGACGCCGCCTCGACGACCTTCCCCGTGTCCTGCCAAAAGCACCAGAGCATGAGCGAAGGCCCCGCGCCGGAGATCGTCGCACCGATGGCGCCGAGCTCACCGGCGCGCTCGAGTAGCTGCATCGAGCGGTCGTAAAGCGGCCGGCGGGCGGGCTGATGCAGACGATCCGCGAGGCCCCGCGCGATGAGCGTCAGATCGGAGCGCTCGAGGCCAAGAACGAGCTGCGTTGCGGCAGCGACGTTTGCGACTGCGTCGGCGATCGGGACTTCGGCGGGTAGAGCGCCCCGGGCCTCGGTCGTCGGGACCGCGTCCTCGGGGATCACCAAGACCGCCTCCACGCCCTCAGGGGGATCAAGGCGCACGGGCGGCGGCCGCTCGCCCCGATCCGCGCTTGGGCAAAGAACGAAACCGCCGTAGACCGCCGCCGCGACGTTGTCCGGGTGGCCCTCGATCTCAACGGCGTGGCGATAGATCTCATCGCGATCGAGGCCGAGCTCGAACATGTGGTCAGCTGCAACAAGACCAGCCACGATCGCCGCTGCGCTGGACCCAAGCCCACGGGCGAGCGGGATCTCGCTTCGAATCTCGAAGCGAAGCCCATCGGCCGAGTGCAGGCGCTCGAAGGCAGCAACGCAGAGATTGGACCGGTCGGTTGGCAGGTCCTCGTCGGCGAGCACCTCGAACTTCCCCGTCTCCTCAACCTCGACCTCGAGATCCAGCGCCAGTGCGGCGGCGAGTACGTCATACCCCGGCCCGAGATTGGCCGACGAGGCGGGAACGCGAACGAGGCGACGACGGGCGGTCACGGCGGGAGCCTAGTCGCCTAGGAGCGAAACACCTCAGCCCTCGGCCAATCGCACCGCGTTCCCGGTGATCGCCCCGGCAAGAAGGCCATCGTCCTGGACCGCCGATCCAGCCAGGAGGACCGATTCGCGTACGCGTGCTCGGGCGCCGATTGAAGCACCGGGGCCGATCACAAGCGGCCCGTCGAGCCGCGCCCCGTCGCCGATCTCAGCGCCCTCGCCGACCAACACGGGCCCCTCTCCCTCGAAACCAGACCCGAGCTTTTCGGCCGACTCGACGAGCTCGCCAGCGGGATCGATCGCAACCTTTCCGGTGATCGCGTCGAGATTGCCCTGTAGATACTCGGGCAGTGAGCCAACGTCGTTCCAGTACTCGTCGGAGGTGTGGACCCCGAACGGGACGTCACCGGAGAGCAGTGCTGGGAAGACGTCGAGCGCGAAGTCGACCTCCTCCTTGTCGGGGAAGTAATCGAAGATCTCCGGCTCGAGCACGTAGATCATGCAGTTGGCAAGGTTCGAGAGGGCCTCGGCCGCGTCCGGCTTCTCCTGAAAACCCTGGATCCGTCCATCCGAGCCGGTCACGATCACCCCGTACTCACTCGTGTCGGCGACCTTGACCGCCGCCAAGGTCGCGATCCAATCGTTCTCGGCGTGAGTCCTTGCCAGTGCGCCGAGGTCGATGTCGGTGAGCGCATCGGCGGCCAGGACGACAAACGGCTCCGAGCCAAAGAAGTCGCGGACGTTGCGGACGCCGCCGGCGGTCCCGAGCAGCTTCTCTTCCTCGCTGTAGGTGATCTCGAGATCGAGCCTGGAGCCGTCGCCGAACGCACCTCGGACCATGTCGCCGAACCAGTGCAGGTTGGCGACGATCTCGCCGACGTCATTTCGGCCCAGCAGCTCGAGGACGTGTTCCATGATCGGCCGATTCGCCACCGGCACCATCGGCTTGGGCACATCCCAAGTGAGCGGGCGCAGGCGAGTGCCCAGCCCAGCCGCCATAACCATCCCTCGCATTCGCGGCAGGCTACCTAGGAGGCAAACGGAAGCCTCTAAAGTCTTCTCTGACACCAACTTCAGGAGACCAATGAGCACCATCGTCGCCCAGGATCAGGACTACAAGGTCGCCGACATCGGCCTGGCCGAGTTCGGCCGCAAGGAGATCGCGCTCGCCGAGCACGAGATGCCCGGGCTGATGCGCACTCGCGAGGAGTTCGCCGAGGCTCAGCCTCTGGCCGGCGCCCGGGTCACCGGCTCCCTGCACATGACCGTCCAAACGGCAGTCCTGATCGAGACGCTCATAGCCCTGGGCGCCGAGGTGCGCTGGGCCTCCTGCAACATCTTTTCAACCCAGGATCACGCCGCGGCGGCAATCGCGGCTGCAGGCATCCCGGTGTTCGCCTGGAAGGGCGAGACGCTCGAGGAGTACTGGTGGTGCACCGAGCAGGCGCTCAACTGGCCGGACGCTGACGGTCCGAACATGATCCTCGACGACGGCGGCGACGCGACGCTGTTGGTCCACAAGGGCGTCGAGTACGAGGCGGCGGGAGCCGTTCCCGGCCCCGAGACGGCTGGATCAGCCGAGGAGAAGGTGATCCTGGACGTCCTCTCACGTTCGCTCTCCGAGACACCGCAGCGCTTCACGAAGATGGCCGCCGAGATCAAGGGCGTCACCGAGGAGACGACCACCGGCGTCGCCCGGCTCTACTCCTTCGCCCGCGAGGGAACGCTGCTCTTCCCCGCGATCAACGTCAACGACTCAGTCACGAAGTCGAAGTTCGACAACCTCTACGGCTGTCGCCACTCGCTGATCGACGGCATCAACCGCGCCACCGACGTGATGATCGGCGGCAAGGTCGCCGTGATCTGCGGGTTCGGTGACGTCGGCAAGGGCTGCGCCGACTCGCTACGCGGCCAGGGCGCCCGAGTGATCATCACCGAGATCGACCCGATCTGCGCGCTGCAGGCGGCGATGGAGGGCTACGAGGTCCGCACGCTCGACGAGGTCCTCGAGTCTGCAGACATCTTCATCACCGCGACCGGCAACAAGGACATCATCACCGCCGATGACATGGCGCGGATGAAGCACCAGGCGATCGTCGGGAACATCGGTCACTTCGACAACGAGATCGACATGGCCGGGCTCGAGACCTGCGGTGCCGATCGAATCCAGATCAAGCCGCAGGTCGATGAGTGGGTCTTTTCAGACGGTCACTCGGTCATCGTCCTCTCAGAAGGCCGGCTGCTGAACCTCGGTAACGCGACGGGCCACCCGTCGTTCGTGATGTCGAACTCGTTCACCAATCAGACGATTGCCCAGATCGAGCTGTTCACGAAAAACGACTCGTACGCAAGGTCGGTGCACGTGCTGCCGAAGCATCTCGATGAGAAGGTCGCCCGTCTTCACCTCGACGCGCTCGGCGTCAGCCTGACCGAGCTCAGCGCCGATCAGGCCGACTATCTGGGCGTCCCGGTCGAGGGCCCGTACAAGCCCGACCACTACCGCTACTAGGAATCGCCTGACGACTGAACGCCGGCTCGCCTAATCGGTCTGATCCGGCAGTGGGCCGACGAACTCGACGCCGTAATCCTGGCTTGCCTGCTTGATTTGCGGGCCCTCGACCGATTCGGCGGGCGGCTGGCCGCCCGGTTGCGATGCAAGCGTGATCGCGCGGTAGAAGTCGCCGTGGTGCGGCGTCGTGAGGATGAGGTATCGCGCCGTGTCCGACTCGATTCGAAACCCATGCACGGTCCCGGCGGGGATATGCGCGAAGGAGCCGGCCGGCGCCCTGACACCCGGCTGATCGTCGACGTACAGGGTCAGCTCCCCCTCCAGGACATAGAACGACTCCGGGTCGTCCACGTGCCTGTGCAGCGGAACGCTCTCACCGCGGGTAGCCCGTTCATCGACAAGGCAGAACTCTCCCGCGGTCCGATCCCCGGTGGCGAGAAAGTACGAGGAGGTCCTCCCCATCCATCGCAGCTCGGCTTCTCCCGGTCCGTAGACGTACGCGCCTGACGCATCACCCATGGTGCCCCTTCCCGTTGACTACCGAGCGACCCTCTCACGCTGCCGGATTCAAAGCAAGGCTCGCGTTGCTCGCTTGAGGGCTAATATGTGGACGTCCTACTATCTGATGTCCGCGTAAGAGAGAGGTCCGTGTGAGCGACGCCGTCGTAGCCAAGGAGAACCAGGAGCGCGAGGCGCTTCGCTCGACGATCTCGGGGCACCCGATCGAGCCCCTCTACACCGAGGACGACCTCGTCGGTTTCGACCCCCGCGAGCAGCTCGGCGATCCCGGCTCCTATCCCTTCACCCGCGGGCCTTACGGCTCGATGTACCGAGGCCGTCTGTGGACGATGCGCCAGTTCGCCGGATTCGGCACCGTCGAGGAGACCAACGCCCGCTTTCGGTACCTGCTCGATCACGGTCAGACGGGACTGTCGACAGCGTTCGACATGCCGACCTTGATGGGCCTCGATTCCGATCACGGGCGTTCGCTCGGGGAGGTCGGCGTCGAGGGCGTCGCCCTCGACACGGTCGACGACATGAAGACGCTGTTCGACGGGATCCCGCTCGACGAGGTGACGGTCTCGATGACGATCAATGCCCCTGCCGCGATCCTGCTCGCGTTCTACGTGGTCGCGGCCGAGGAGAACGGGTTCGCGACGAACCGGCTCGGCGGAACGATCCAGACCGACATCCTCAAGGAGTACATCGCCCAGAAGGAGTGGTGCTTTCCGATCGATCCGGCGATGCGCCTGGTCACCGACATGGTCGAGTTCGCGACCGCCGAGATGCCGCGCTGGCACCCGATCTCGATCTCCGGCTACCACATCCGCGAAGCCGGCTCGACCGCCGCCCAGGAGCTCGCGTTCACGCTCAAGGACGGCTTCACCTACGTCGAGCAGGCGATCGAGCGCGGTATCGACGTCGACGCCTTCGCCCCGCGGTTGTCGTTCTTCTTCAACGCCCACATCGACTTCTTCGAGGAGATCGCCAAGTACCGCGCGGCACGGCGGATCTGGGCCCGCGAGATGCGCGACACCTACGGCGCCAAGGACGAGCGCTCGATGCTGATGCGCTTCCACACTCAGACCGCCGGCGTCTCGCTGACCGCCCAGCAGCCGCTGGTCAACATCGTCCGGACCACGATCGAGGCGCTCGCCGGCGTCCTCGGGGGCACGCAGTCGCTGCACACGAACTCCTACGACGAGGCGCTCGCCCTGCCGACTGAGGAGGCGGTGCGGGTGGCGCTGCGCACCCAGCAGGTGATCGCGCACGAGTCGGGCGTCACCAACACCGCCGATCCGCTCGGCGGCGCCTACTTCGTCGAGAAGCTGACCGACGAGATCGAGGCGGAGGCCTACGACTACTTCCGCCGCATCGACGAGCTCGGTGGGATGGTTGACGCGGTCAAGACCGGCTTCCCCCAGCGCGAGATCGCCGAGGCGGCCTTCATCTACCAGCGCGAGGTCGACAGCAAGCAGCGGATTGTCGTCGGCGTAAACGACTACAAGCTCGAGGACGAGGCCCCGATGGAGCTTCACCGCGCCGATCCGGCCGCCGAGCAGCGACAGCGCGGTCGGCTCGAGCGGACCAAGTCCGAGCGCGACCAGGGTCAGGTCGACGCCGCGCTCGCCCGCCTGCGCGCCGCCGCTGCCGACGGCACAGCCAACCTGATGGCACCGCTGATCGAAGCGTCGAAGGTGCGCGCTTCGGAGGGCGAGATGGTGCTCGCGATGCAGGACGTGTTCGGCACCTACACCGAGCACCCGCAGTTCTGAGGGCAGCGATGGCGACCGACCTGCAGTTCGACCCCATTGCGGAGGCCCGACGCCACTGGGAGGATCGCTGGGGCGCTGAGGCGACGCCGTCAATGGCGGCGGTCACGTCGATCATGCGCGTCCAGCAGATCCTGATCGGGCGGCTGAACGCGATGGTGGCGGATCTCGACCTCACCTTCGCCCGCTACGAGGCACTCATGCTGCTGTTGTTCTCAAGCCGTGGCTCGCTCCCTCTGGGGAAGATCGGCGATCGACTCCAGGTGCATCGCACGAGCGTCACGAACCTGATCGACGGCCTCGAGCGCTCCGGTTACGTGCGTCGCGTCGCCCACGAATCCGACCGGCGGACGACACTTGCCGAGATCACGCCTCGCGGTCGCGAGGTTGCGACGGAGGCGACCGAGCGGCTCAATGCCGCGCACTTCGGCACCGACTCCCTCGAGGCAGACGACCTTGAGGCGATCTACCGGCTGCTCCAGGAATTTCGCGACCACGCCAGCTGACCGTGAGCTCGCACTTTGAGATCCCGGAAGCGGAGATCGAGCTGCGAGCAAGTCGCTCCTCAGGGCCAGGCGGGCAGCACGCGAACGTGACCGCTTCGCGAATTGAAGCCGTCTTTGACATCGAGGCCTCCCCCACCCTCACCGAGGAGCAAAAGCGGCGCCTGCGAGCGCGCTTTGGTCCGCGGGTGACCGCGGTGGCTCAGGATGCGCGCAGCCAGCTGCGAAACCGCGAGCTTGCCGTTCAGCGCCTCAACGAGCGCGTGGCTGCCGCGCTCGCCCCGCGCAAGCGCCGGCGGCCCACCCGCGCAACCAAGGCCTCCCGCGAGCGCCGCCTGCACGGCAAGAAGCGCCGCTCAGACGTCAAGCGCACCCGCCGACGCCCAGGCGCCGACGACTAGCTCACACAATCCGCGAGTCGCTCCTAACGTCGCCCCTGGCGACGTTAGCTGCGTCTCGCGAGGGTTGGGGCGACTACTGCGAGGTCTCGCCGAGCTCGCCCTTGAGCCGGTCGATCATCTCAATCGGCCCCGGGTCGACGCCGTTGTGGGCGGCGAGAAACAGTGAGACCAGGTCCCCGAGCATCACCGTCCACAGCAGGCGCTCGACGCGCGTCTCGCCCTCGGTCTCGATCGTGATTGCCGCGGAAGCCGACGGCGCGACGAGCTCTCGGGTGAGCTCGGCGCGCTGGCGCTGGCGCGGATGCTGATCGGAATCGACGAGGAAGACCGCCGAGAAGGCGTCGGCCGAGCCGTTCGGCGTCCAGCCGACGATCTCGTTGTGGTCGAGTTCCGGAAGCTGGTGGCTGAACGCGTGTTGCTTGGCGTTCTCGTTGATCTGACACTTCCAGCGGTAGCCAACGGGAACGGTCAGCTCGCAGCCGTAGATCAAGGGAATCGAGCCCTTGATCTGGTCGGCGATCTCCGCCGCGCGGGCGACGAGAAGCTCGCGGCCCTCTGCAAGGTGCGCCGCGGTCGAATCGATTTCGGTCCGCACCCCGGGCGAGGCGCCGATCAGCGCCGCCATCTCACAGGCGACGGTGAAGCCGTATCCAACCGCGTGGCGTGGCTGGAGCCCCGCGGGCAGGCCGATGACGGGAACCTCCGCCGCGCGGGCGGCCTCGGCGAGCCGGCCGCCCGTCGTTGCCACGTAGCGCTCGGCGCCAACTGCCTCGGCGGCCTCGAAGGCGGCGAGCGTCTCCTCCGTGTTGCCCGAGTAACTCGAGCAGAGCACGGCGATATTGGGATTGGTCCAGCCGGGAAGCTCGTAGTCGCGAAAGATCTGCATCGGGCGGTTGAGAACGTCGCCGATCGCCGCACGCGCAAGCACGCCACCGATTGCTGAGCCACCCATGCCGCAGACGATCAGACCCTGGAGCTCGCGCTGCTCCAGGCCAGCCGACTCAAAGCGCCAAAGCGCATCGGTGAGGTGGTCGGGGAGCGCGAGAGCGTCGTCGAGCTGGTTGCTCGAGTCCACTTCGCGAATCAGATCCAGAGCGCTCACGCAGTCACCTCAGCTTCAATCGACTCGCCGGGGCCGACCCTGGCGCCTTCACCGACACTGACCCCCGGGGCAATTTTGGCGTCCGCGCCGATCACCGCTCCGGTTCCGACTCGCGCAGAATCACCCACCAGCACCCCGGACCCGAGAATCGAGCCCGAGACCTGCGCTCCAGCGCCGATACGACAGCGATTCAACAGCACCGAGTCGGACACGGCGGCGCCCTCGCCCACCTCACAGCCGGCGCCGACGACCGCGCGTTGCGTGACGGTGGCGTCGGGCGCGACAACGGCTCCGTCGCCCAAGAACGGGCCACCGTCGCCAGGAAGCTCGGTTTCGACGGCACCCTCGAGAATGTCCCAGCTCGCCTGCAGGTAGCGCTCGGGCGTGCCGATATCCATCCAGTAGCCGTCAAGGCGGCGCCCATAAAGACCCTGCCCGACCAGCCGTGGGAAGACCTCGCGCTCGATCGACACGGCTCGACCTGAAGGGATCAGGTCGAGCGCCGCCCGTTCGACGACATAGGTCCCGGCGTTGACCTCATCGGTGTCGATCTCGGACGGGTCAGGCTTTTCGAGAAAGCCCAGGACGGCGCCATCATCGTCGCGGCGAACCAGCCCATAGGAGCTCGGATCGGCGACCGGGTAGAGGCCGAGGGTGACCACCGCGCCGGTCTCTGAATGCTGGCGCTGTAGCGCCGAGAGATCGAGATCGGTGAGCACGTCGCCGTTGAGGACCATGAATCGTTCGCCCAGCAGACCCATGTCCGCCGCGAGGCGAACCGGTCCGGCGGTTCCAAGCGGCTCCTCCTCCTCGATGTAGCGAATCGCCGGCCCACCGGGCACCGAGTCGCCAAGGGCGGCGCGAAGGTTCTCAGCGCGAAAGCCGCAGGCCATGATGACCTCGTCGATACCGTGGTGGCCGAGCCAGTCGACCATGTAGCGAATGAAGGGCCGGTCGACGAGCTGAAGCGCCGGTTTCGGCTCTGTGAGCGTCAGCGGACGCAGTCTCGTGCCCTCCCCGCCGACGAGAACGACGGCCTGCATCAGGCGCGCCCGATCCCCTCGTAGGTGAAGCCCGCTGCGCGCAGCGCCTCAGCATCGAGGAAGTTGCGCCCGTCGACGATCAGCGGGTTGGCCATCTTTGCCGCGAGGGCATCCCAGTCGAGCTCGGCAAACTCGGGCCATTCGGTCACGAGAATCGCGGCGTCGGCGCCATCAAGCGCCTGCTCGGCGCTGTCGGCGAGTGTCACGCTGGGAAGCATCTCGCCGGCAGGCCGTTCGGCGACCGGGTCGTAGGCGACCACACTCGCGCCCTCGCCCTGCAGACGGGCCGACAACACCAGGCTCGACGCCTCGCGCATGTCGTCGGTGTTCGGCTTGAACGCAAGGCCAAGCAACGCGACACGCCGCCCGACAAGGCTGCCGAGGTGCTTCGAGAGCTTTGAGATCACGCGCCGCTTCTGAAGCTCGTTGACCTCGATCACCGAGTTGAGCAACTGGAAGTGATAGCCGGTGTTCCCGGCGAGCATCTTCAGTGCCGACACATCCTTGGGAAAGCAGGACCCCCCGTAACCGATACCCGCCTGCAGGAACTGCGGCCCGATTCGCGCATCGAGACCCATTCCGCGGGCGACCTCGCGGACGTCTGCGCCAACGCCCTCACAGACATTGGCGATCTCGTTGATGAAGGAGATCTTCGTCGCGAGGAACGCGTTGGAGGCGAGCTTGATCATCTCCGCGGAGGCGACGTCGGTGCGCACCAACTCGCCCCCGAGTGGCCGGTACAGCTCGGCGACCAGGTCCGCGGCCCACTCGGAACCAGCGTCGGCACCGATCACGACCCGATCCGGATTCAGAAAATCGGCGACCGCCGTGCCCTCCTTGAGGAACTCAGGGCAGGACACGTAAGCGAGGCCAGGCTTGTTGCGACTGATCGTGGCACCGGTGCCCGAGGGGACCGTGCTCTTCATCACCAACGCGTGTGTGTCGTCGTCAGGCAGCGTCGCGACCACCGCCTCAACCCGCGAGAGGTCGGCGTCGCCCGAGTAGGTCGGTGGAGTGTCCACGCAGCAGAACAGCAGGCGCGGTCCGTCAAGCACCTCGTCCATCTGCGTGGTGAAGGTCAACCGCTCGCGATTCTTGGCGAGCAACTCCGGCAGACCCGGCTCGTGAATCGGCAGCGAATCGCCGCTTTGCAGCGTCTCGATCTTCTCGGCGTTGACGTCCATTGCCACGACGCGATGGCCGCTCTCCGCGAAGCATGCTGCCGTCACCAGGCCGACCCAGCCCACGCCGATAACGCCGATTGGCGGTAATTCGCTCTCGTTCATGGGCCGGGGAGGCTACTTTGAGTCGAGCTCTCGCATGGAAGTTGCAATCGAGAGCATCTGGCCCTCCTCGAGCGACTGCAGGAGGCTGTTGTTGACCCAGTAGGCGCCCTTGCCTTTCCTCCACCCGACCGTGCGCAGGCGATCACCGTCGTAGAAGAGCAGGTACTCCCTACCGTCGATCGTTCGGACCTCGCTCGGGTTCTCGAGAATCGGTACGTCGCTCCAATCCGTGCCCGAGATGCCGTAGTACTCCTCGGTCAGGCCGTTGCCGAAGGTCGAGCCCGGTACCTCCACGACCTGTTTGTAGCCGTGGTAAACGTCGTCGCCGGGACCGTCAATGGGGAAAGACCGGCTGTCGTTGATGATGATCGAGCCCGGCGCAAGTCGCGTCGGGTAGTAGATCGGGAAGTCGATCATCGGATCGCCGTTCTTCTTCCTGACGTTGGACAGCTGCGTCGCCGATGCCTGCGACTGATCCGACGCATCGTCCATCGGCGGGCCGACGAAGTCATTCGCGGGCTTGTCCTCCTGCGGCTTTTGCTCGTCGGGCTTGTCGTCGGCCGGCTTGTTGTTGCCGCGGTCACCCTCATTCGCGGGCTCCTTCGGCGGTGGCGACTCACCAGCCGGCCTGCCGCCCGGGGTCCCCTCCGTGGCGAGGAACTGGGCGACGGCCGCCTTGATCGCGTCGTCGTCTGCAGTCACGTACTCGGTGCCCAGCTCGGCAGGAAAGTGCACCTCGAGAACCGGCGCCGACTGAACCGCCGCAAAGGTCTTCAAGAGCTTCAACAGCTCGATCGCGTCGCCGATATCGGACGTGGTGTAGTCGGTGAAGATGTTCAGAAGCTCGTCGCGGTCGTTAATCAACGTTCCCGGTGGGAGCTTCTGGCGTGCCTCGCGCAGGAAGTCCTGCTGGCGGGCGGAGCGCACGAGATCGTTGTCGAAGTGTCGGAAGCGCACGTACTGGAGCGCCTTGTAGCCCTTGACGAGCTGGTAGCCGGCTTCGATGTCGATCTCCGACGTGCCTGTCTCGGGCGGGATGTAGTACCGGCGATCGACGTCGACGTAGACGCCGCCGATGGCAGTGACGGCGTCGGCGAAGCCGGTGAAGTTGATGTTGACGACGTGACTCACCTCGAGCCCGGTGAGCTGCTTGACCACGCGTAGCGTTTTGTCGGGGCCGCCGGCGGAGTAGGCCTCATTGAACTTCGCCACCCCCACGCCAGGGATGTTGACCTTGAGGTCACGCGGAATCGACAGGAGCGCGATTCGGTCCTTGTCTGGGTCGACCCTCAGGAGGATCGTCGTGTCGGAACGACCGGAATCGCCCACGCCCTCGGGCCCAAGCCGCTTGTCGGAGCCGATGATCAGGATCGTCTGGGGGTCGCCGCCATCGACGTTCGCCAGCTGGTCGCGAAGCGAAGCGAGCCTGTCGTTATCCGATAGGCCCTCCGCGATATCGGTGAGGTAGACGAGGATGCTTATCGACGTCGCTGCGGCTACCGAGACGACAATGAGAAACGAGGCTGCGACGAAGCGTGCCCACAGGCGCTTCGCGCGAGGCGCCTTCTCGCCGTCGGCAATGGTTGGCGTGGTCGGTTCGCCGGGCGGCGGGGTTGCGCTCTCGGACTTGGGCTCGGGCGGCGCGGTCGTGGCTGCCGCCGCGGCCGTGGCACCCTGCTGAGCGGCGCGTGCGCGTAAACCGGCAAGGGCGGCCTCCTTTGCCTGCTCTTGGTCGGCAAGGGAAACTGTCTCCGCCTCCACCGTGTGGTCGGAGACCTCGGCGACGGCTGGAGGAGCATTCTCGTCGGGGTCGGACTCGACCTCGTCACCCAGCTCCTCGTTCAGGTCGTCGGGCTCGTCACCGGGCTCCTCCGACTCATCCGGTTCGTCGCCGGGCTCCTGCGTATCGTCGGGTACGTCGCCGGCTTCTGCCGACTCATCGTTCTCACTGCGCGCAGGGACGAGGTCGGACAGCTCGCGATCGAGGTCGCGCTCGATCGAGTCGAATTCGTCGGTGAAGCCCGGCCGCAGGTCGAGCGCTGCGCTCTCGGTCTCCTCGGGCGTCTCCTCGGCGGTCTCCTCGGGCGTCTCATCGGCGGGCTGCTTCCCGGCCGCGCGCTGGCGACCGGCGAACGTCGCGGGTGGAACCTCTGGCTCCTCGCCTTCTTCGGGGGTCTCGTCGTCGGGCCTCATCCCGCCTCGCTCTGGGCCTGGGCTTGAGCGGCCAGCCGCCGTGGAAGGCCTGAAGCGAAGTCGACGAGGGCGCGCCGATACCCAGTCAGCGAATCGACCGAGACCCACTCCTCGGGTCCGTGATGGCCGCCCCCGATCGGGCCAAACTCAACCGCGGGAACGCCGACGCGCAGGAAGGACACCGCGTCGGAGGCCCCGTCGCGGCCGACGCTCAACACCTCGCCGTCGGCATAGGAGGAGGTCGCCTCGCAGAGCGCCCGCACAAAGGGAGAGTCGGGGTCGACGAGCGCCGGCTCGCGGCGGAAGGTCGAGGTGATCGCTGCACCGGGAATTCCTGTGACCTCGGCGAGAATCGCCTCCGGGTCCTGCTCCGGCAGGTGGCGCACGTCCACATCGATGTAGCAGGTGTCGGGCACTTTGTTCAGCGCGTCACCGCCCAGAATGCGCGCGAGGTTGATCGAAGGGCGGTCGAAGAGCTCCGAGCTTCGCGATGCAAACGGTAGCGATTGGATCGCGCGGAAGACGTCGATTGCGCGCAGAATCGCGTTCTCACCAAGCCAGGGCGTGCTCCCGTGTGCGGCATGGCCGTCGATGCGCAGACGCATCGCGATCACTCCCTTTGCTGCGACGCCAACGTGCATATCGGTCGGCTCGCCCGTGATCACGAAATCGCCAAGGAAGCCCTCTTCGACAATCAGGTCACCTCCGCGGTCCTGCTCCTCCTCGGATTCCTCGTCGGGCACAACCCCGAGCCGAACTCGAACACCCTCAACGTCGCGTAGGTCGTTGACGGCCAGCAGCATTGCCGCCAGCGCCCCCTTCATGTCGTACGCGCCACGCCCGAGCAATCGATCGCCGTCGAGCTGCGGGTCGAACTGCGATTCGCGCCCCGGGACGACGTCAACGTGTCCGTGCAGAAGCAGCGTCGTCTCCGCATCCTCGGGCCCAACCGCGGCCAGCGTCACCGGCAGTCCGTTGCGCACTTCGAGAACGCGGGTTGGGATGTCGCGTGCTTCCAGCCAGCCCTTGACGAAACCGGCGCACTCCTTGATCCCCTGCGGGGTCGAGGTGTCGTAGCCGATCAGCTTCTCTGTTAGCAGACGCTCATCCACGGTCAGGGGAGATTAGAGAGGCGAACAGGTCCGCCCCTGCGTCTGTGAGAGCTCAGCTCTCGGCGATCTTGATGAACGCTTCGCAGCGAGCGCGCTCGCGCTCTGCCTGCTCGGCCGCGGCTGAGCCCTCCTCAGCCTCCTTGAGGCTCTGCTCAGCCTCCTCGAGGCGGCGCTTGAGGTCTGAGACGTCGAGATCGTCCTCGGAGTGCGCCTCGGCGACAAGCACGCGGACGCGGTTGGCGAAGACCTCGAGCCATCCCTCGCCCTGCGCGTAGGTCTCGACGTCGGAGTCGGACTTGTGCAGGCGCAGCTCAGCGGGCAGCAGCCGGGCGATCATCGGGATGTGGTTGGCGAGGATTCCGACCTCGCCAGTGGAGGTCCGTGTCGAGACCATCTGCAGCTCCCCGGAGAAGATCTCACCCTCCGGGGTTAGTACCTCCGCCTCGAACTTGGTGTCGCCGGCCATCCGCTAGGCCTCTGCCTTCTCGGCTTCCTCTTCTGCCTTCGCGTCGGCCTCAGCCTGCTCGCGCTCGACACCCTCATCCTTCTCGCCCTTCTCCTCGGTGCCCGTGACCTGATCGATCGAGCCCTTCATGTAGAAGGCCGACTCCGGCAGGTCGTCGTGTGTGCCATCGAGGATCTCGCGGAACGAGCGGACGGTCTCGGCGACCGGCACGTACTCGCCGTCGCGGCCCGTGAACTGCGAGGCGACGAAGAACGGCTGGCTGAGGAAACGCTCGAGCTTGCGGGCGCGGTTGACCGCCTGCTTGTCCTCGTCGGACAGCTCGTCGATACCGAGGATCGCGATGATGTCCTGGAGCTCGCGGTAGCGCTGCAGGTTCTCCTGAACCTGAATCGCAGTGTCGTAGTGCTCCTCGCCGAGAATGTCCGGCTTGAGGATCGTCGACGTCGAGTCGAGCGGATCGACCGCCGGGTAGATCCCCTTCTCCGAGATCGCTCGTGACAACGTCGTGGTCGCGTTCAGGTGGGCGAACACCGACGCCGGTGCGGGGTCGGTGAGGTCGTCGGCCGGAACGTAGACGGCCTGAATCGAGGTCACCGAACCCTGCTTGGTCGAGGAGATCCGCTCCTGGAGGCCACCCATCTCGGTCTCCAGCGTCGGCTGGTAACCGACGGCCGACGGCATGCGGCCAAGCAACGCCGACACCTCGGAGCCCGCCTGAACGAAGCGGAAGATGTTGTCGATGAACAGGAGCACGTCCTGGCCGCCCTGCTCGCGGAAGTACTCCGCCATCGTCAGCCCGGAGAGGGCGACGCGCAGACGAGCGCCCGGCGGCTCGTTCATCTGACCGAAGACGAGCATCGTCTTGTCGATGACGCCCGACTCCTTCATCTCGCCCCAGAGGTCGTTGCCCTCGCGCGAGCGTTCGCCGACGCCACAGAAGGCCGACAGGCCCTCGTGCTCCTCGGCGATGTTGCGGATCAGCTCCTGGATCAGAACGGTCTTGCCAACGCCGGCGCCTCCGAAGAGACCGACCTTGCCGCCCTTCGCGTACGGGCGCGAGCAGGTCGACGACCTTGATTCCGGTCTCGAGGATCTCCTGGGCGGGGGCGAGGTCCTCGACGCTCGGAGCGGGACGATGGATGGGCCAGCGCTCGTCGAAGTCGACGTCGCCACCGTTGTCGATGGGATCGCCGAGCAGGTTGAAGATGCGGCCAAGCGTGCCCTTGCCGACCGGAACGGTGATCGGGCCGCCCGTATCGATGACCTCGTCGCCGCGCATGAGGCCGTCTGTGGCCTCCATCGAGACGGCGCGCACGCGATCGTCGCCGAGGTGCTGCTGGACCTCGCAGACGAGGTTCATCTCGGGGCGGTTGCCGTCGCTGCCGTCGACCTTGATGTGCAAGGCCGAGTAGATCTCTGGCAGGTGGCCGTCCTCGAAGACCGCGTCGACGACGACGCCGGTGACGCTCTCGACCCGCCCGGTGTTTTGTCCGTTGGAGTTTCCGTTGTTCTCAGCCATTTTTCCCTTCTCAGGCGAGCGCTTCGGCTCCGCCGACGACTTCCAAGATTTCCTGCGTGATCTCGGCCTGGCGGGCGCGGTTCATCGCCAGCGTCAGGTCTTCGATCATGTCGTTCGCGTTCTCCGCGGCATTGCGCATCGCGGTCATACGAGCCCCCAGCTCGGATGCCGACGACTCGAGCAGCGCACGGTAGACCGACAGGTCCACGTACTCCTCGAACAGCATGGGCAGCAGCTGCTCGGGTTCCGGCTCGTAGTCCCAGTAGGCCTTGCGATGGGCCTCTGCAAGCTCCGAGTCGTCCTCTTCCTCCTCGGGGATGCCCTCGCCGAAGACCTCGGCCTGCGAGAGGGGCAGCAGCGTCTGACGCCGCACGTACTGGGTGAGCGGCGAGACATAGCGGTTGTAGACGAGCTCGACACGGTCGAACTCCTCGTCTACGTATGCCGAGGTGACGTCGCGCGAGATGTTGCGCGCATCGGTGAAGGCCGGGCGGTCGGTGAAACCGATGTAGGAGTTGGCGACGGTCTCGCCGCGGAAGGTCAGGGTCGAGTTGCCACGGCGCCCGACCACAGCAAAGGAGACGTCGGCGCCCTCGTCCGCGAACTCGCGCTTGAGGCGAACCCCCTCACGGATGATGTTCGTGTTGAACGCACCCGCGAGCCCGCGGTCGCCGGTGACGAGGATGATCCCGACCTTGCTGACGTTCTCGCGCTCGGTCAGCAGCGCCACACGCGGGATGCCCTGGGCGGCCTCAGCGACCTGCTGGGTCATCTTGCGAATCGCCTGCGCGTAGGGGCGCATGTTGTCGATCCGCTGCTCGGCGCGGCGCAGCCTGGCGGCAGCGACCATCTCCATCGCACGAGTGATCTTGTGGATGTTCTTGACCGAGGAGATTCGGTTACGTACTTCCTTCTGCGTAGCCATGCGTTAGGCCGTGACCTCCTCGGTCTCCTCTTCGGCCTTCTCGACGGTCTCCTCGGCCTTCTCGGCGTCCTTCTCGGCGGCAGCCTCGGTCTCGGCCTCCTCATCGGTGCGGCCGGGGCGCGAGCGCTCCTCCTCGGACTTGACGCGATCGGACTCGCCCTCCTCGAGCGGCTGACCGTCCTGGTCGAAGTCGGGGCCGAAGTCGTCGATCGCCTCGGCGATCGCCTTGCCGAGCTCCTCCTCGTCCTCGTCGGAGAGCTGGCCCTCGTCGATCCTGCCCATCAGGTCGCCGTTCTCAGACCGCAGGCGCTCGATCGCGCTGCGCAGGAACTCCTGGACGCGCTCGACCTTGATCCGGTCGAGATAGCCGCCGGTACCGGCGTAGATCGAGGTGACCTGCTCGGCAACCGAGAGTGGGCTGCGCTCGTTTTGGTTGAGCATTTCGACGAGACGCTCACCGCGCGACAGCTGCTTTTGGGTCTCGGGGTCGAGCTCGGAGCCGAACTGCGCGAAGGCCTCGAGGTCGCGGTACTGCGAGAGGTCGAGCTTGAGCTTGCCGGCCACCTTCTTCATCGCCTTGGTCTGCGCGTTACCCCCGACTCGCGAGACCGAGATGCCGACGTTGATCGCCGGCCGGTTGCCCGAGTAAAAGAGGTCCGACTCCAAAAAGATCTGGCCGTCGGTGATCGAGATGACGTTGGTCGGGATGTAGGCCGAGACGTCGTTGGCCTGCGTCTCGATGATCGGCAATGCCGTCAGCGAACCGCCGCCGAGCTCGTCGTTGAGACGAACCGAGCGCTCCAGCAGGCGCGAGTGGAGGTAGAAGACGTCGCCCGGGTAGGCCTCACGGCCCGGCGGGCGCCTCAACAGAAGGCTCATCTGACGATACGCCGACGCGTGCTTGGTGAGGTCGTCGTAGACGCACAGCGCTTCCTTGCCGTTGTAGAGGAAGTACTCAGCCATCGCGCAACCGGCGTACGGCGCCATGAACTTGATCGGCGCCGCCTCGTCGGCGGGCGCGGCGACGATGATCGTGTTGTCGAGAGCGCCGTTGTCATCCAGGACCTGGGCGACCTGCACGACGGTGGACATCCGCTGGCCCACCGCGACGTAGACGCAGATCAGGTCCTTGTCCTTGTTGTTGATGATCGTGTCGAGGGCAATCGCCGTCTTGCCGGTCTGGCGATCGCCGATGATCAGCTCGCGCTGGCCACGGCCGATCGGGATCATGCCGTCGATCGCCTTCAGGCCCGTCTGCACCGGCGTCGTGACCGGCTGACGCTCGACGACGCCTGGGGCCTTGAACTCGGCCGGGCGCGTCTCGGAGGTGTTGATCTCGCCCTTGTCGTCGAGCGGACGGCCGAGCGGGTCGACGATCCGGCCGAGCAGCTCGTCACCGACGGGAATCTCGAGCAGGCGGCCGGTGCGCTTGACCGTGTCGCCCTCCTCGATCTTGACCCAGTCGCCGAAGAGCACGACGCCGACGTTGTCGGCCTCGAGGTTCAGGGCCAGACCGGTGACGTCATGCGGCAGGTCGAGCATCTCGAGCGACATGCAGTTGTCGAGCCCGTGTACACGGGCGATGCCGTCGGCCACCGACAGCACGGTTCCGACCTCTGACAGGTCAGCGGCGTCGGTCTCGAGTCCCTCGATCCGCGCTCGCAGGATCTTCGAAATCTCGTCGGGCTTGATCTCCACGCTTCAGTAGCTCCTTTGGGGTTCGGTCGTCCGGCGCGTTACGCGGCCGAGGCGACTTCCTTTCTCAGTCTTTCCAGCTTGCTGCGAAGGCTCGCGTCGAGGACGCGGTTGCCTACCCGCAGAACGAGACCGCCGAGGATGTCGGGATCCACTTCGGCTTGGAGGTCAATCGTACGGTCCGTTTGGCGCTCGACCTCCTTGCCGACCTTTTCGACCACCGACTTGTCGAGCTCAACCGCGCTCGTCAGCGTCACCTCGAGGCGCTTGTTGGCCTCGGCCCACAGCTCGTCGAACCGCCGGCGGATATGGAAGATCGCCGGAACCCGGTGCTTTTCGGCGAGCAGCTCGAGGAAGTTGACGAACTCGTCGCTCGCACTCGAGACGGTCTCTCCGATCGCGCTCTTCTTCTCCTCCGAGGAGAAGTAGGGGCTGAAGAAGAACACCCGCATGTCGTTCGACTCGTTCATGGCGTCGGCGAACTCGTCGAGCTCCGAGTGGATCTCGTCGAGCTTGTCACCGTTCTTCGCCGCCTCGAACAGGGCGTCTGCATATACGCGGGCGATCTCTTCCATGGCTAGTTGTTCTGGGCCTCCGACCCGGCGAGCGCCGAGAAGTCCACCTCGGCGAGCGCCTCCTCGACCAGGCGCTTGTGGTCGGCGTCGTCGAGCGACTTCCGGGTGACCTTCTCGGTCGCGAGCACCGTCAGATCGGCGACCTCGCGCCGGATCGACTCGAGCGCGCGCTTGGTCTCCCCCTCGATGTCCTTGCGGGCGGCCGCGACGAGTTCCTCGCGCTTGGCCTTGCCCTCGGCCGCGGCCTCGGCGACGGCGGAGTCGGACGCCTTGCGCGCTCGGGTGACGATGTCCTCAGCCTGCTCGCGCGCCTCCTTGAGGCGCTCGCGGTACTCGGCGAGGATCGAATCGGCCTCCTCGCGCTGCTTCTCCGAGGCCTCGATGTTCTCCCGGATCGCGTTGGCCCGCTTCTCAAGCGCCTCACCGATCTTCGGGAAGGCGAGCTTCGAGAGGATGAGCATGGTGACGCCGAACGCGATCAGCGTCCAGATCATCAGCCCCAGGGAGGGCGAAACGAGGAAGCTGCCACCGCCCTCTTCCTCTGTGGCGGCGAGCGGCAGGACCGTCGCGATTGTGGTGAACAGGTCCATTACGGCCTAGAGGAAGAACGCGATCAGACCGAAGATGAACGTGTAGAAGGCGACAGCCTCGGTGAGCGCGAAGCCCAGCCAGCGGATCGACTGCAGCTCGTCCTTCATCTCGGGTTGGCGGGCGACGGACTCGATCTCCTTACCGAAGATGATCCCGATGCCGATACCGGCTCCGATCGAGCCGAGTCCGGCGCCGACGCCGAGGGCGATCGCCTTGCCGGCGTCAACGATCGGCGTCAGGTCGACAGCCTCGGCGGCCTGAGCGATGGGCAGCAAATCCATGTCCTAGTGCTCCTTTTTTAGTGGGTCTCGGCGGTGGCTCCGCCGATGTAGATGGCAGTAAGCGTTGAGAAGATGAATGCCTGGAGGGTCGCCACCAGGCCGATCTCGAAGATGAAGAAGACGATCGCCGCAGGGGCCGTGAACCAGCCGAGCGCAGCGAGACCGAGCAGCACGGCCAAGCCTCCGCCCATGAACAGGATCAGCATGTGGCCGGCGAGGATGTTGGCGAAGAGTCGTACGGAGAGCGAGATCAGGCGGACGAAGTGCGAGATGGCCTCGATCATCCAGATTGCCGCGCGCCCGAAGATGTTCATGTCCTCGAGCCCGGGCGGCAGCCACGACGCCAGGTAGCCGGTGAAGCCCTTGGCGCGGATGCCCTCGACGTGGTAGGCGACCACGGAGATCAGCGCCAGGATCAGCGGGATCGAGATGTTGGCCGTGGCCGCGTAGATCGCGAACGTCGGCACATCGAGGCCGAAGACGTCGACCGAGTGCTCGGTGTTCGTCGGCAACGGGATGTAGCCGAGCATGTTCGAGAACCAGATGAAGAAGAACAGCGCGGCCAGGTATGGAAACCACTTGCGGGCCAGCGCCTTGTCGGGAATGTTCCCGCCGGTGATGTTGTTTCGCGTCAGGTCGTAGGCGATCTCGACGGCCATCTGCGTCTTGTTCGGCTCACGCTGCATGCGATTGGCGATGAACAGCATCAGCCCGATGGTCGCGGCGCTCGCGAGGACCAGGTAGAGCACGGCCTTGGTGATCGAAATGTCGATGCCGAAGAGCGAGAGGTCCACCCACGGATCGAGTTTGAACTCGTTCTGGGGCTGGAACTCCTCGTTCTGGCCGGCGCTGCCCGCGACGACGGCGAGCACAACCGTGATCAAGAAGTAGAGCGTGAACCCGAGGATCATCCAGCGCTTACGGGTCACTTCGAGTCGCCTTCCGGATAGAGAAACTTCGAGAAGCCAAGGAAGATGAGGTGGGAGGTCACGAGCGCCAGCGTCAGTACCGCTGCGGCCAGGCCGTCCTCGCGCTCGGCCAGCAGACCCACGAGGAGGATCGCTGTGGCCACAAGCCAGAGTCGACCGAGCGTTGCAGCGCCGACGATCCCGAGCGCACGGCGGCGGTCACCTGCGGCAAGCGCCGATTTGGACGCGCGGTCGGAGAGAAGGATGAGAACGTGCTGCGCGAGCCAGGCACCGGTCGCCACCGCGTAGCCAAGCAGCGGCCAATCAGCGGCCACGAAGATCGGCAACGCCGCCGCGAGCAGCACGAGATCGCCGAAGCGCAGAAGCACTCCGGGTCGGCGCCGAGACTCGGCGGCGGCCTCAGATCCCGCTGCGTCTAGAGCGAGCGTGGACAAAGGCTGGATCGGCGTGGCCCTGAGACGACGTGGGCGCAACGAGGGAGGCTGCAGCGCTCACCGGCAAGACGGGCACGGGCGCGACGGCTTCCACGCGGTTCCTCGGATCTGTCTCCAGGGTTGCGTGAGTGGCGGCGTCCGCCCTCTTCAGGGTTGCGTCGATCATCGGGGTAGTTGAAGTTGCGGCCAGGCAATGGGCGGTCGCGAAAGCGAATAAACGAAAGGATCTCCCAAGAAGAAAACGGACTGCCGCCCACCCCGGAAGAGCAATCGGGGGTCGAGCGGGACGACGACTATAGCCGAGAAGCCTCGCAGGGGGACGCAACCTTGTAACAAGTTTGTGACACTCGTCTCGACCCCACGAGACGATCCGCGCGCCGAGCGGGACTCGCGCGAGCACGGTCGGGTGCCTCAGGGGTCCGGACGACGCTCAACGGCACGAAACTCGCCCGTTTCGAGCTCGCGTGCGACCGCTTCGTCGGCAACAGCCTCAGCGACCTCCTCCCCGGCCACCTCGGCGATCTCCGTCGCGCGCTGTCTGCGCAGCTTGAGGATCTCGAGCGTGACGACCAGGTAGATGCTCGCCGCCACGGCCGCGACCAGACAGGCGACGATCACCGCGGTCCACGCCGGGTCGAAGTTGCCGTGGTCGTCTGAGTACGGGATGAACCGCAGCGCCAGCGCCAGGCCGGCCATCACGCTCGCCCACCCGTAGAGGTAGGCGAGCGTCCGCCGCTGCGAGAAGCCGATATTCGCCATCCGGTGATGGAAGTGCCAGCGGTCGGCTCGGTAGATCGGCTGGCGGTAGCGGATGCGCTTGGCGATCACGAAACCCGTGTCGAGGATCGGCACGGCCAGGACCAGCAGCGGGAAGAACAATGCGACGACAGCGTTCGTCTTCAGGGCCCCCTGAACGGCGATCGCGCCCAGGAGATAGCCGAGCAGGTTCGACCCGGTGTCCCCCATGAAGCTCGACGCAGGTGGAAAGCCGTGGCGGAGGAATCCGAGCGCGCCGCCGGCGGTCAGGGCGGCGAGCACGCCGGCGCCGGGCTTGTCGAGCGATAGCGCGATGACTGCCAGGGCGGCGGCTGAGATCGCGCAGACGCCGGCGGCGAGCCCGTCGACGCCGTCGATCAGGTTGATGACATTGATGATCGCGACGATCCCGACGATCGTCAGGACGTGCCCGAGATGGACGTTGCCGATAACTGCGATGTCGAAGAACTCGACGGAGCGCAGGTCGACCCCGCCGACAAACGGCAGCGTGAAGTTGCTGGCGTTGACGCCGTTGAGCACTGGGATCGCCGCGGCGACGGTCTGCCCCGTGAGCTTGAGCAGCGGATTGAGGTCGAAGATGTCGTCGACGACGCCGACGACGGTGATCACCACCGCTCCCGCCAGGAGGGCCTGGGTCTGCACGGCCCAGGGCAGGAAGAGGATCGTTGAGATGGCGATCGCCACAAAGATCGCGAGACCGCCCAGCTTCGGCGTCGGGTCGGTGTGCAGGCTGCGCTCGTTCGGGTAGTCGACGGCGCCGATGCGCCACGCAACCCGCTCAGCAACGGGCACGAGTAGCCACGCGATCACGGCGGCGACCGCGAACGCGAATAGCGCGTAGATCGTTTCCGGGCGGCCGTCGACGAACATCAGCCGGCCGCCGCCAGGACCGCATCAACCCAGAGCCCGGGGTCGCGAGGGGTGCGAACGCCAGGAGGCGAATCGCGTTTGACGAGCGCCAGCGCGGCCGGGTCGATCAGCGGCCGCAGTCTCCCCTCCGCGATCAGCCGCTCGTCAACAGCCCCCATACGGCCGCTGAAGATCGTGTAGACGGGGGTGCCAAGCGCCACAGCCTCACGGTTCATCGTTCCGCCCGCGCTGACGACCACATCCGCGTAGGCGATCAGGCTCTGGGCGTCAACGGCTCCCGTGGGGACGATCAGCGAGGGCTGCCTGCGATCACGCGCCTCAGCAGCTTGGCGGTCGGTCCGCGGAATCAGCACGGCGACCGCTTCGGGCTCGGCGGCAAGGCGGTCGAGGACCGCGGCATAGAGATCGTTGGGCGCGTGGTACGCCGAAGTTTCGGGCGGCGGCCGGACGATCGCGAGAACGGCCGAGTGATCGATGCCGAGCGCGTCGATCGCCGACGGGTCGGGCTCGAGGTCGGCGAGGTAGTAATCCTCCTTCAATCCCGGGTAGCGAACGAGCTTGCGTTCGGCGGCACCGGCGCTGCGCATCGCCTCGACGCTGATCGCGTCGGGGACAAGGACGCGGCGTGCTGCGCGAAAGGCGAGCTGGCGCTGAAGCCCCGCGTGCTCGTAGTCCTGCATCTGGACCGTCGGAACGCGCAGCAGCCTGCCGACAACGGCGAGGTCGACAGAGCCGTGGCCGAGCGCGAGATCGAAGCGCCGTGGACGCGCCCAGCGCGCGAGGGCGACGCTGCGCCCCGCAAGCGCCAGTCCCTTCGCTGCGGTGGAGGCGCCTCCGTGGCGCCCGACCACCTCGTGATCGAGACCGAGGCGATCGAGGAGGCCAAGCGTCTGGCCGTACTCGCGCGCGGTGATGTCGACCTGATGGCCGGCCTCGCGCAGGCGTTCGACGATCGGCCTGAGAACGAGCGGATGCGCCGCCGCGGTGCAGTCGACCCAGACCCTCACCCGCCGAAACTTACGGCCCCTTCGGTGGGTTTGACCGGCTGGGGGCATACAACACACGTAGGAGAGGAGTACGGATGGTTAGGAGGAGACTTCCGTCGCCGGCGATGATCGTCGCGATCGTCGCTCTCGTTGTCGGGCTCACTGGCTCAGCGGTGGCCTTGCAGGGCAAGAACAGCGTCAAGTCCAATGACATCGCGCCGGGCAATGTCAAGACGTCGGATCTGAAGGCACTCGCGGTGAAGCCGGGCTCGGTCGACCTGTTCAAGACGCAGGGCGTCCCGGGACCCATGTTGACCATTGCGGGTACCCCGACGGACCTCGGTGGCCCGACGGTCACCGTCAACGTGCCGGAGACCGGCCTCGTTGCCGTTTACGCACGCGTGACCGGTCAGCTCAATGGTGGCGGCAACAACGCGCTCGCACAGGTGCATCTGTTCGAACAGACGCTGCTACCCAACGCACCGTCGATCATGAGCTTCACGAGCTCAGAGCCGACGATCCGCTACACGGTCCCCGGGTCCGGTGACAACGACGGCGTCTCGAGCCCGATCCGCGGTGGGTTCTTGGTGTTCTCGCCGGTCACCCCCGGCAAGTACACCTTCCAGCTGCGTTACAGCAACCCAGGTGGAGGGACCGCCACGTTCCAGAACGCAGGACTCTGGGCCGGCGTCGTGCAGTAAGGGCGCTACGCCGCCGCGGCGGCGGTGAGCTGGGAATAGAGCGGATAGCGCTCCATCAGAGAGCGCGTCCGCTCACCCAGCGCATCGCGCTCGGCGTCGAAGCGATCCGAGAGCGCGACCGCGATGACCTGCGCGATCTCGCGCATGTCGTCCTCGACGAGTCCGCGGGTGGTGAGCGCAGGCGTGCCGATCCGCAAACCCGACGGATTCATCGGCGGCCGCTCGTCGAACGGGATCGCGTTGCGGTTGACGGTGATACCGACCTGCTCGAGGCGGTCCTCGCCCTCCTTGCCCTCGAGGCCTGTGGGGCTGAGGTCGACGAGCACCAGGTGGACGTCGGTGCCGCCTGTCAGAACCTCGACGCCGTTTGCGATCAACTCCTCGGCGAAGGCGCGAGCGTTGGCGACCGTCTGGCGCTGGCGGGCGCGGAAGGGCTCCGAGGCGGCGATCCGCAGGGCAACCGCCTTGGCCGCGATGATGTGCATGAGAGGCCCGCCCTGCTGACCGGGGAAGATCGACCGGTCGACATCCTTTTGCAGCTCTGAGCGGCAGAGGATCATCCCGCTGCGCGGTCCGCAGAGCGTCTTGTGGATCGTTGTCGTGACGATGTCCGCGTGCTCGACGGGGTTGGGATGCTCGCCGGCGGCGACGAGCCCGGCGAAGTGCGCCATATCAACCATCAGCTTGGCGCCAACCGAGTCGGCAATCGCGCGAAACGCAGCGAAGTCGAGCTGGCGCGGATACGCCGACCAGCCGGCGACGATCACCTTCGGCCTGTGCTCCAGCGCGAGGCGTTCGACCTCATCCATGTCGACCAGGTAGTCGTCGCGGCGCACGTGGTACGGGACGACCTCGTAGAGCTTGCCCGAGACATTGAGCTTCATCCCGTGACTGAGATGGCCCCCGTGATCGAGCGCCATCCCCATGATCGTGTCGCCGGGGTCGAGCATCGCCATGTAGGCCGCGTTGTTGGCCTGGGCGCCGGCGTGAGGCTGGACGTTGACGTGCTCGGCGCCGAAGAGCGCCTTGGCGCGGTCGATCGCGAGCTGCTCGGCGACATCGACCTCCTCGCAGCCGCCGTAGTAGCGGCGGCCGGGATAGCCCTCGGCGTACTTATTGGTGAGCACCGAGCCAGCCGCATTGAGGACGGCCTGGGGCACGAAATTCTCCGAGGCGATCATCTCCAGCGTGTCCTGCTGGCGGGCGAGCTCGCGGTCGAGCACCTCGGCGATCTCGGGGTCGACGGCAGCTAGCGGGGCAGTTTGGAAGTCCTCGGGGAGCTCAACGGTCATTGGCACCGATAATAGGCATGTGACGGACGACATCGAGACAATCGTCGAGGCCTTCCGGCTCCTCAACTCCGACGATTACGAGCGATCCCTGCAGCTCGTCGCCGACGACTTCGAGATGGTGACCACCGCCGATCTCGCAAGCGAGCCCGACACCTACCGGGGCCCTGACGGGGTCAGGCGCTGGTGGGAGACGTTTCTCGAGTCGATGGAATGGGTCCGCCTCGAGACCCACTCGGTCGAGATGATCGACGCCAGCCGCGGCATCGTCGCCTTCGAGATCCACGCCCGCGGGCGCGCCAGCGGAATCGAGACGTCGCAGAAGGCCTGGAGCGTCGTAGCCACTCGGGACGGTCAGATCACCCGGATGGGCTTCTTCACGAGCCCAGAACAGGCGCGAGCAGCCGCTGAACCTCCGCCGAGCTGAGCGCGCCCTCACGTAGGATCGCCGCCTCGCCGCCCGCCTCGATGGTGGTCACATCGATGACGGTGGACGGCAACCCGGTGAGCTCGCCACCGTCGATCGCAATATCTGCCGCGGCCACGATCTCGGCGTCGACGTCTTCAAAGCGGGCCGGCGCGGGCTCGCCTGAGCGGTTGGCCGACGTTTGAAAGATCGCAGCAGCCGCGCCTGCGAGCGGCCCATCCAGTAATCGCACGCCCAGGCGGCCGCGGTCGTCGCGACAGGCGAGCGGGTAGAGCCCAGCCGGGTTCGCGACGACCAGCGTGACGGGACCCGGGAGCATCGCTGCCATGGCTGCGCGCGTGCGCGGCCCGACCGTCGAGACGAGCTCTCGCATCGCCAGCGGCGAGAAGAACATCACCGCCGAGGGCTTGCCGTCATCGCGACCCTTGATCGCGTGAACTCGCTCGATCGCGCCGGCGTTGGCGGGATCGCAGGCGAGGCCGTACAACCCGTCGGCCGGGAACACGGCGACGCCGCCGCCGAGCACGCAGGCGTCGAGGTCCGCGGCTAGGCCCACCCGACTACCACCCGCTCGATTCGGGCCAGGTCGCGACGCGTTTCGACCCGCTCGAATCCGGCCCGCCGCACGAGCTCGGCGACAGTCGGCGCCTGGTCCGCGCCCACCTCGAGCCCGATCGCAGCCGGCAGCGGCTCGGCGGCAACGGCGCCGAGCACCGCGTCGATCGCCTCGAGTCCGGTCGGGCCCGATGTCACTGCCTCGATCGGCTCGTAGTCAGTGATCTCAGGCTCGAGACCGCGGTACTCCTCCTCGGTCACGTAGGGCAGGTTGGCCAAGACCAGGTCGTAGTGACCTGGCGCGAGCGTCCCCAGCTCGAACCGGACATTGAGGCCGAGGCGATCGGCGTTTGCCTTGGCGACGACGAGCGCGTCAAGCGAGGTGTCCGTGGCAACCACCCTCGCGTGCGCCAGCTCGTCGGCCACCGCCAGGGCGACCGCACCCGAGCCGGTACCAACGTCGAGCACGGCTTTTGGCTCGAGCTCCAACGCAAGCTCCACCAGCAGCTCGGTCTCCGGCCGCGGGATCAGCACCCGCCGATCCACGGCGAGCTCGATCCGCCGAAAGCCGCGGCGCCCGAGGATGTACGCGATCGGCTCGCGGCGAACCCGGCGCCGGACCATCTCGCCGAACGCACGCGCGGCCGGGGCCGCCACCCCGAGCTCCGGCGAGGCGGTGAGCTCGGCACGGGTGCGACCGGTGGCTTCGGCCAGCAGCAACTCGGCGTCGAGGCGGGGCGAGTCGACGCCTGCGGCCGTGAGCGAGTCAACCGCCGCCGCAAGCGCCTCGCGGGTCGTTCCGGCGGCGACCACGCTCACGCCTTCTCGGTGGTCTGCGCCTCCAGGCGCGCGCGCTTCTCCTCGGCCGCCAGGGCGCCGGTGAACTCGCTGAGGTTGCCGGCGAGGATCTCGTCGAGATTGTGCGCGGTCAGCTTGATCCGGTGATCGGTGACCCGGCCCTGTGGGAAGTTGTAGGTGCGGACCTTCTCGGAGCGCTGCCCCGTGCCGACCTGCGACTTTCGCTCCGCGGCAATCTCGGCCTGCTGCTCGTCGAGCGCGCGCTCGTAGATGCGCGCTCGCAGGACTCGCATCGCCTTCTCGCGGTTCTGCAGCTGCGACTTCTCGTCCTGCATCGCGACCACGATCCCCGTCGGTCCGTGCGTGATCCGCACTGCGGAGTCGGTCGTGTTAACCGACTGCCCGCCCGGGCCCGACGAGCGGTAGACGTCGATCGTGCAGATCGTTCGGATCGATCTGCGACGTCGACATCCTCGGCCTCGGGCAAGCACCGCGACCGTCGCGGTCGAGGTGTGGATGCGCCCCTGCGATTCGGTCTTGGGCACCCGCTGCACTCGATGGGTCCCCCCCTCGAACTTGAACACTGAATACGCGCCGTCGCCCTTGATCTCGAAGGTGACCTCCTTGAAGCCGCCGACCTCGGCCGGCGATTGCGACAGCACCTCGGTCTTGAAACCCCGCTCCTCCGCGTAGCGCGTGAGCATGCTGAAGAGGTCGCCCGCAAACAGCGCCGCTTCGTCACCGCCCGCCCCACCGCGGATTTCGATGATGACGTTCTTGTCATCGTTCGGGTCGCGCTCGACCATTGCCAATCGCAACTCGTCCTCGAGCACGCGCAGCTGCTCCGGCGCGTCGGCGACCATCTGGCGCAGCTCGGCGTCGTCGCCGTCCTCAGCGAGCATCTCCTCAGCCCCCTCGAGATCCCCTCGCACCGCGCGCCAGCGCGCAGCCAGTTCGCTCGCCGCCTCAAGCGCCCGGTATTCGCGGCCAACCGCGGCATAGCGCTCGCGATCGGAGATCACGGCAGGGTCCGACATCTGGCGCTGAAGCTCCGCAAAGCGACCCTCAACCTGCTTCACAAGCCTCTCGATGACCGCTGTGTCCGCCATGCGTTGAGGCTACCCGCCCGCCGAGGGGGGTCGCCATTTCGCCGGGGCGGCTTGTTGGCGGTATGCACGATCAACCCGCCCCGGCGGCCGATGCCTGCGTCGCACGCCTCGCCGCGCAGCAGCACGGAGCGATCACCCACGCCCAGCTCGTCGCCTGCGGGCTTTCGCCGAACGCGATCGCGCGCCGCGCAGCGAGCAAACGGCTACATCGGCTTCATCGCGGCGTCTATGCAGTTGGCTATCGCTCTGTTGCCAACCACCTCCGATGGCAGGCGGCGGTGCTGGCGACCGGCGAGCGCGCCGCGTTGAGCCATCGGAGCGCGGCGGAGCTTTGGGAGCTGCTCCGGCCCTTGGGCAGCACCGTCCACGTAACGCTCCCCGGCCGGGCCGGCCGAACCCGCCGTCCTGGAATCAGAATCCACCGGCCGCGCGCGTTTGACGACTCGCTGGTCACCACGGTGAACGGGATCCGCGTGACCACGGTCGAGCGAACGATCGTCGATCTGCGCCGGTCCGTTCCCGAGTCGGTACGGCGGCGGGCCATCCGCCAGGCCGACTACCTCGGCGTGCTGGGTGACTCCATGGCGACCGATCGCACCCGCAGCGAACTCGAGCGGACTTTTCTGCGGATCTGTCGCCGTCACGGGATCCCGCCGCCCGAGGTGAATGTCCCGATCGGCCGCTTCACCGTTGATTTTCTCTGGCGCAGTCAAGGCCTCGTCATCGAGGTGGACGGCTATGTCGCACACCGCGGACGCCAGGCTTTTCGGGATGACCGCGACCGAGATCTGGAGCTTGCGCGCCGAGGGCTCACCGTTCACCGGATCGCTGACACGCGGATCAACGACGATCCCACCGGAGTGGCGAACCTGGTCAAGGACTTTCTTACACGGCTGGGGCGGGTTGGTCGCGGTTAGCGCGATCAACCCGCCCCAGTGGTGATGTGCGGAGGCTAAGAACCGACGGCGGTCCCCCAGACGGAGCACTGGCCCGCGGGGCTGTCGACCGCGAACTGAACGGTCACGACGCGGCCGGCACTCGTCCGGTAGACGATCTGGCCGACCAGATTGGAGGCGTTCTCGGCGTGAGGAACGATCAGGGCGGTCTCACCGATGTCGAAGTCCGGGTCGTTGAGAAACACCCGACCCGTTTGCACCGTCGCATAGGTCGCAACCGACTTGATGTTCGCGTCATTGACCAATGAGGTTGCGCGAATCTCATTGTCGCCGCCGCCGTCGCAGTCAAGCGACAGCCGCAGATCGCCGACCTGAGCCACCTGAGTAACGCCGGCCCCCGGCTCCTGGGAGGTCGAGAACGACTTCACCACGTTGCCGTCGATCGTCGACGCGTCATCGGCCGTCTGGGCGTGATTGGCGTTGGTCGCGGTCTGCGCGTTGACGGCGTTCTGGGCGTTGCGGCGTTCTGCGCGTTGACGGCGTTCTGAGCGTTTGTCGCATTCTGAGCGTTGTTCGCACTTTCGGCCGTCGTCGCGGTGTCCGCCTGCGCCGCGTTCGGCACCGCGCTCAGCGCGCCCCGTGCGAGCTTCGCGCCGGTGACCGCGCCGTCGGCGATCTCGTCGGACTTCACAGCGGCTGTCTTGATCTGCTTCGAGCCGACCGAGTTCTTCTTCAGGCCGGCGGCGTAGGCGCCGGCCGATAGCGCCAGGAACAGCGCGACGTAGGCGACGATGTTGCGCCGCAGGTGGGTGAGCGGGTTCATCCTTGTCTCCTTGGTTGGGTTACGCGATGAACCCATCCTGCGTGCGCGAGACCGCCCCGCCATCGAGGTCACCCCGAAACGCCGCCCCCAACTTTTGCGCAGCGACCCCTAGACGCGGAAACGCTTGCGCGCCGGCGTCGAATCGACATTCCCGGCTGCATCGGTGGCCCTGACGCGAAGTTTGTGCTTGCCGGAGTCGAGCTTCCGGTAGCGCTTGGGCGAACTGCATGGCTTGTACTTGGCCTTATCGAGCTTGCACTCGAAGGTCGCAGCCGGTTCATCGGCTGAGAATTTGGCCTTCGCGCGGTCGCGCTTGACTTTGACCTTCTTGATCGTGGTCTCGGGCATCTTGGTGTCGCGGTCCGCCGGCGGGGCGATCACCAGCGAACGTGACGCGGCGGTCGAATCGACGTTGCCGTGTTGATCGATTGCCCGCGCTGCGAACGAGTGCGTGCCAACTCCCAGACCCACCAACACTCGCGGTGAGACGCAGCTCGTGAACCCGCCGCCGTCGATCGCGCACTCGAAGGTCGCGCCGGCCTCCGAAGAGAACCCGTACGCGGCGGTCGTCTCCGTGGTCGTCACGCCGTCGGCCGGACCCGAGTCGATCGACGTCTCGGGTGGCGTTGCGTCAACCGTCCACGTTCGCGACACCGGTGTGGGATCGACGTTGCCCACTGAATCCACCGCCCGGACGACGAACGTGTGGGGGCCGTCGCTGAGGCCGTTCAGCGCGGCGCCCGACGCACAGGCCGAGAACGTCGCGTCATCGATCGAACACTGAAACGTTGCGCCGGGCTCGGAGAAGAACCCGAAGCTGGTGGACGGGCCGGTGGTGGCTGCAGCGGCGGGGCCAGAGTCGATCCCGGTATCGGGAGCCGATCCGTCGACGGTGAAGGTCCGGGTGACCGTCACGCCGTTGCCGTTTTGACCGGCGTTGCGGACTGAGAAGGTATGCGGTCCGTCGGCAAGGCCAACGTATGTCCGCGGTGAACCGCAGATCACCGGGAACGATTCGTCGATCGAGCACAGGAGGGTCGGAGCCACGCCGCCACCTGTGAAGGTGAACCTCGGGGTCGCATCGGTGACGGCATCTCCGGTGGGTGAGCTGATAGTCGCACCGAAAAGTCCGCACGCGAGGAACTCGTCAGCACCCATGTCGCGACGCTCGCCGCCGGACGTGCAGTTGGTGTTCGATTGACGCGGATCGCCCTCGAAGTCGGCCGTCCCGGTCGGCGCTGCCGGATTGCCCTGATCGATCATCGCGGTCGAGGACGGCGTGAGATGAAAGTCGGAGGCGCTCATGAAGCTGGGCGCCGCGGTGGTGGTGAAGAAGTCGCAGGAGTGTCCCCCCGCCGTGGTCGGCCCGCGCGAGAAGGTGATCCCGCAGCTTGCGGTACTGACCACGATCTGGTCTTCGACGATGCTCGAATCGATATTCAGACTCGCGTCGGTGAGCTGGATGTCAGCGGACGTGTTGCCCCATGCGGTCAGGTTCTCGATCGACACCTGGCCTGTGTCGCGCACGTCTAGGCCCCTCGTGGTAGTCGCAGTTACGAGATGGCTATCGAGCGTCACTGGAGAGCCCACGCCGGATATGTACACGCCAGTCGATCCGCCGTCGATGCGGTTTCGCCGGAGAGTGGCACCGACGGTCGGTAGGGCGGCGTTGTTTCCATCGATGATCTGAATTCCGATGCCACCAACGGAGTCATTGATGTAGTTCCCGCTCACGATCGGCACCGAGCTGCTGCCCGCGGTGGGAAAGAGGTTGAGCGCCGTGCCGGTATTGCCAGTGATCACGTTGTTGGTGATCTCAACGGAGCCCTCACTGAGACCCACGGCGGTCGAATGGCCGTCGATCCGGTTGTCGGCGATGACAGGGGTTCCAGAGGTTCCGACGATCACCGCCGTCTGAACGCCGTCTCCGTCGTCCACAAAGCTGTTGCGTTCCACCACGGCGGCCTGTGCCCCGGTCCCGATGCGTACAGCCGTGATGACGCCCGCGTCGACGTCGGTGTCGAAGACGTTGCCCTCCAGCGTGACCGCTGCGGCAAGCTGCACGACGGTGGAAGTCGGCGGGGCGGCGCTGCGCAGCGTGAACCCTTCGATCGTCCCGGCCGCACCGGTGACGATGATGGTCGGCGACGTTGTCGCCGTGATGATCGTCGAGGCTGGGGTCCCGGTGGCCCGTATCGACTTGCCGTCGCCTAGCGTGAGCTGCTCGCTGTAGACGCCAGGTGCGACGCGGACCGTCTCTCCAATGGCGGCCTTGGCGAGGGCAGCGCCGATCGTCGCGCACGGCAGCGCCGGGTCCAAGCAGAGGTTCGAGTCCTCACCGATCGCCTGATCGACGTAGGTGTCGGCGGCGAGAGCCGAGGCGGCGGGCGCGGCGAGCATGGCGAGTCCCGCGGCGATTGCCCAAGCCAGCCTTCCTGCCCGCATGCGCTGACGGTATCCGCGCACCGCGTCGGCGTCAACTACGCGACGATCTGGAGCATCACAACGGCGACACGAGGCGCCGCGTCTGCGTCAGCCGCGATCGCGGCGAGCGGCGCGGCGCTTGAAGCGCTCAACGCGGCCGCCGGTATCCACGAGCTTCTGCTTGCCGGTGTAGAACGGGTGGCACTCAGAGCAGATGTCGACGTGCATCTCTGCCTTCGTCGAGCGGGTGTAGAAGTCGTTCCCGCACGAGCAGTGCACGTGGGAGAGGACGTATTCGGGGTGAATCCCGGTCTTCATCGTCGTCCCATTCTAGCTGGGGGCCTCCGTTGATCGTGCCGGGGAGTTACGCCCGCAGCGACCCCAGAAGACCGGCCAGCGTCTGGCCGGCCTCCGCCCGGGCGGCCGCCGGATCCTCGGCTCGCGCCACGAGCATCGCGACCTCGTCGAGAGCGCCGAGGAGCGCGTGTGCGAGTGGCGCGATCGGCTGGCGCCTGATCTCTCCCGCATCCATCCCGGCGGCCAGCAGGGCCTCGAGCAAGCCGAGGCCATAGCGCGCGCCGATCTCGCGCCAGCGCTCCCAGCCCAGCACGGCCGGGGCGTCGAGCAAGACGATCTGCTGGACATCCGGCTCGAGGCAAGCGTCAAGGAACATCTCGGTGCCTGCCTCCAGCGTCTCGAGCGCGTTGGCGCCGGGCGCAACCGAGCCGCCAACTCGCCCCGCGATCTCGGACTCGATCTGCTCATAGATTGCGGCGAGGAGCTCGAGCTTGCCGTCGAAGTGGTGATAGAGCGCCCCGCGCGTGACGCCTGCAGCCCGCACGATCTCCTCCGTGCCGACGCCGGCGTAGCCGTACTCCGCGAACAGGCTCCGGCCCGCTTTGATCAGCGCCGCACGGGTCGCCTCGGTGCGCTCGGCCTGCGTGCGGCGCCTGCTGTCGGGCGCATTGCCCGCGGTTGGCTCTCTGGTTGACATTCAGTCTGTATGTATGTTAGATACGTACTGCCTGTATTCAACTGACGTTTGAGAGGAATCGCAAATGGCGCACAAGGTCGCACTCCCCCAAGGCCCGGTCAGCTTCCGCGAGTTCGGGGAGGGCGAGCCGGTCCTGTTCGTCCATGGTTTCCTCGTCGACGGGCGGCTCTGGGACGGGGTTGCAACCCGTCTCGCCTCGTCGGGACACCGCTGCATCGTCCCCGACTGGCCATTCGGCTCTCACCGCGAGCCGATGAGCCCAAGCGCGGACCTCTCCCCGCCCGGGGTCGCGCAGCTGATTGAAGCCTTCCTCGACGAGCTCGGCCTCGAGCGCGTGACTGTGGTGGGCAACGACAGCGGGGGCGCGATGTCGCAGGTCTTCACAGCCGAGCATCCCGACCGCGTGAACGCTTTGGTGCTCACCAATTGCGACATGTTCGAGAACTTTCCGCCGAAGCTGTTTCAGCCCATGATCCAGCTCGCAAAAGCGCCGGGAGGGCTGCGCGCCGCGATGGGGCCTGCCCGGATCGGCCTCGTCCGGCGAACGTTGTTCAAGCCGTTTGCCAAGCACGACATCGATCCGGCTCTGATCGATTCGTGGTGCGAGCCCTACTTCGCCGACGGAGCGATCGCCGCCGACACACGCAAGTTCGTCACGGGGGCGCACAGGCGCCACACCCTGGCCGCCGCTGAACGGCTGCGGAGCTTCAAACGACCCCTGCGACTCGCCTGGGGCACCGAGGATCCTTTCTTCAAGCTCGATCATGCGAAACGCATGCAGTCGATGGTCGCCGACGCCGAGCTCACCGAGATCGCCGACGCAAAGACGTTCGTCTCGCTGGACCAGCCGGGACAAGTGGCGGAGACGATCGCCGCCGCCACGGCCGGGCTGCGCTCCGCGGCGGCCGCGTAGGCGTCAGCCGACCTCGAAGGCGGCCCGCTTGCGCCCGCCGATGTGAAACACGTAGCCGCCTGACTGCAGCTCCATGAAACGATGGACCCGGAGCCGGAATTTCCCGCCCTTGAGCCCGATCGTGCCATGGGCCCGCGTCTTCGATCCCCGGGTGAGACGCCATCGCGCCCGCTCGCGTGCCGGGTTGGCGAACCGGCCGGCGCAGACGACTTTTGGCCTGGCCCCCGAGACGGTGCACCTGGCGGTGGCACCACGAACGGTTGGCGTCCCGGACGGTCCAGCCGGTCCCGCAGGTCCAGCAGGTCCCGCGGGCCCCGTGGGTCCCTCCGGCCCGGACGGTCCGCTCGGTCCAGCGGGGCCAACCGGACCCGCCGGCAAGGGGCCGGCGCTGCCGGTCAGTGAGAACTGGGCGTCGACCGCCGCGTTGGTCAGCGCGGTGAGGGTTGCGCTCCGAGACCCCGCGGATTGCGGAGCAAACCGGACCTTTGCCGAGCAGGATGCGCCTGGCGCTACCGCAGAGTGGCAGTCATCCTGGGCGGCGAAGAAGTCATCGGGGTTGGCGCCGCTCAGGCCGAAGCCGGAAACCACCATTGGCGCGGAACCGTTGTTGGTGATCGCAACGGACTGAGGTGCGCTAACCGTGCCCTGAGGCACCGGGGTTGGCGCGCCGAAGGCAAGCGCACCGGGAGCGCCGGCGGCTGTCGGGGCATTGCGGATCATCGAGACTGTTCCTGCGACGAGATTGGGGGCAGCCAGGTCGAGCGCGCCGTCGCCGTTGAGATCCGCCGCGGTGATGTCCTGAGGAAGCGATCCGGTGGGAAACGACCCAGCGTCCGTGAACGCACCCAGACCGTCGCCGACAAGCACCTTGGCGTTGCCGGCAGTGGCGTTGGCTGCTGCGATGTCGAGATTGCCGTCGCCGTCGAGATCGCCAACTGTCACCCCGCTGGGCCCGCCGGCCGATGCATACGAGACCGCGCTGGCAAAGGAGACAGGGCCATCGGCGAGCAGGACCGAGACGTCGTTGGAGTCCTCGTTACCGGTTGCGATATCTGGCCGACCATCGCGGTTGAAATCGCCGACCGCCAGGTCCTTCGGGTCGTCGCCGACGGAGAAACGTGTCGGCGCCGCGAACGATCCAGTACCGCTGCCGACAAGCACTGAGATCTGGTCGGTAGCCGAATCCGAGGTCGCCAGATCGGCGATTCCGTCGTTATTGAAGTCAGCGGCCGCGACGGCGTTTGGAAAGGTGCTCGGACCGGTCGTGAAGTTGGTGTTCGTCCCGAAGGTGCCGGTGCCCGTTCCCAAGAACACGGAGACATTTGTGCCGGACTCGTTGACCGTCACGAGATCAGGATGCCGGTCGTTGTTGAGATCCTCGATGAGGACGCCAGCCGGGAGGAAATCGGCCAAGTAGGTCGCGGGGCTACCGAATGACCCCGAGCCGGTTCCGAGCAGCACCGCGACCCGGGGCGAGCCACCACCCTGGCCCGCGACCGCCAGATCAGCCGCCCCATCGTGATTGAGATCGTCGATTGCGACCGCGGTGGGGCCGCCGCCTGCGGCGAAGTTGGTGGCCGGGGCGAAGGAACCCACGCCGCTGCCAAGCAAGACGGAGACGTTGTCGGAAGCATTGTTCGCGGTGACCAGGTCGAGCTTTCGGTCACCGTTGAGGTCGCCCGCGGCTACCGACGCTGGATAGACGCCGGATCCGTAGCCGCTCGGTGGAGCGAACGCCACCGCGCCTGCGGCGACGCCCGGCGTCGCGACAAGCAGCGAAAGTGCGCCAGCCAGCGCCGGTCCGAGTCCCCACCGCGTCCGTGACGGATGCATCCCTGCCTTCCCTGCGTAGCGCCTTTGGCGGCGCACCCTACTGGGGGTCGGCCTGCCGCAGTCCCCACGGAGGGGTCGCCAGCTCGACCGTGCCGCCTGCCACGACGCGCAGGACCCCCGCCATGTGGTCGCCGATTCCACGCTCGGGGATGTCGACCTCGACCTCGACGGTGCCCGCCGAGCGCGAGCGCACGGTCGCCGGTCCCAGCGTGGCGAGGACGTCGTGCATCTGATCGTTGCCGGCGAGGAGCATCGCGGTGAACTTGGTGACTCCCTCCTCACGCGCCCGCTCGGCCAGCAGATTGCAAAGCCCGACCCCCAGGCCCCGACCCTGCCACTCGTCGGCCACGGTCACCGCCGCCTCCGCGCTCGTGCCGTCCGCGAGCCGGACGAAGCGAGCGACGCCGATGCCGTTATTGCTTGCCGGGTCGAAGGCGACCAGCGCTTCGTGGTCGTGGTGGTCGACGTCGGTGAGGTACTGAAGCTGCGAGGGCGAGAGCTCACCGATCGGGGTCATGAATCGCTGGTAGCGCGATTGCTCGCTGAGGCGCGCGAAGGCGGCCGCGATCGCATCGCGGTCGTCCGAGCGGATCGGGCGAACGATGACCTCCGAGCCGTCGCGGAGGACGAGCTGCATCAGTCGACGTAGGTCGCGAGGCGGTTCTGAAGTCCGATGAGCGGCTCAAGCGAAGCCTCAGCCGAGCCACCGATCTCGCCAACCGCGTACTCGAACGGATTGTCGAGGTCGCGGACCAGGAGGAGCACGTAGACCAGGAGGAAGGTGAGGATGCAGATCAGGATCGTGTCGGTCACCAGCGGCGCCACGTCGATGAACAGCAGGAGCGTGATCAGCAGCAGCGAGGTCAGCGCGGCGACGGTGAACCCGGCGGCGACGAACGACGTGCTGCGGATCGCGTTGATCCGCATGATCATTCGCCGGACCGCGTTCTGCTCGCCCTTGATCCTGGTGATGTAGCCCGGCTGGGTTTGCTCCTCCAGGCTCGCGAAGACCCCGTTGAAGGCGCTGACATGGGCCAACACGGGTGTCAGGGTGATCCTGCCGTGAAGCCAGCCGACGATCGAGTCGACCGTCGCGCTGACGTGGCGGAGGCCCGCCCGTGCCTCGGGCGAGTCGCTGAGCTTGTGGATGCTCAGCAGCTCGTCGGCAATCGACTCGAGGCTCGCCGTCAGCTCGACCGGCAGTTTCTCGGCCTCCTTGAAGTCGGAGAGGACTCCGGAAAGCAGAAAGCCCAGCAGGAAGATGTTGCCCGCGACGAGCCCTGTGTACAGAGGGTTGATCTCGATGTCCTCGAGACCAAGGCCGGAAACGACACACTTCGCGACGCCGACGAGGACGACGGCAGGAAGGACCGCTGCCAGCAGGCGCCAGCGGGTCCCGAGCAGCTGCCGGTAGGTGGCCGAGCTACACCTCTTGGTAAAGGGGCCCGTCGCCGCCCTCGGGCATGGTCAGGCGACCGCCCTTGGCATTGATCGCGCCGCACTGCACGCAGTTGGATGCCGTCACGTGGACATCCACCTCGGCCGCGCCGCTCTCCAGCTGAGCGTCGGGAATCTCATAGACCTGCGCGGGGCAGAGGTTGACCCATGTCTTGGCGAGCTCGAGCGGGACGTGGCTTTGGATCTTCACGTGGTTCGGAGCGTCGTCGCGCGTCGCGTTACCCGAGAGGAAGACCGAGTCGAGCTTGTTGAACGTCAGCTTGTTGTCGGGCTTCGGGTAGCTCTCGTCGGCACCCTGATCCTTCATCGCGATCTCGGTGTCGTGCTCGTACTCCCACTTGCCACCTGGGACAGTCCCCTTGGTGATCGTCATCGCACTGGCGAGTGCGCCACCGGCGAAGAACCCCTTCGCGAAGACGGCGCGCATATTGCGCGACTCGAAGAGGTCGCGGTCGATCGCGGAGTTGCGCACCTTCTGGTCGTAGGCGTCGAGGTTGACTGAGTCCTTCTTCAACGCCTCGAAGATCGCCTCCGCGGCGTACATGCCGGCCTGGATCGAGTAGTGCACGCCCTTGAGCGTCGGGACGTTGACCATGCTGGCCGCATCGCCGGCGATCGCCATGCCCGGCACCGCCAGGCTGCGGGGCATCGAGAAATAGCCGCCGGAGGGGATCGTCTTGGCACCCCAGGCGACGCGCTCCCCGCCTTCGAGGATCTTTTTGACGAACGGATGGAGCTTGAACTCCTGCAGGAGGTCGTGGCACGACAGCGTCGAGTCCGTGTAATCGAGGCCGATGACCATGCCGATGCAGAGCTTGTCCTCGCCCATCGGGTAGATGAAGCTGCCGCCGAACTCGTTGTACTTGGCCCGCTTTCGCAGCGGCCAACCCATGGTGTGAATCACCTTGTCGAGCGGCTTCTCGACCTTCCACACTTCCTTGACGCCGAGCTCCCAGCGCACCGGCAGCGTGCCCTGGAGCTCGAAGTACTCGACGGCCGCCTGGGTGAGATGCCCAAGCGTGCCCTCGGCGAGAACCGTGTGCTTGGCGACCACGTCCGAGCCCGGCTCGAAGTTGCCCTGCGGCTCGCCATCCTTGCCGCGCCCGCGATCGCCTGAGCGGATACCGCGGACGATGCGGTCCTCGACGAGCAGCCTGTCGGCGACCGTCTCCGTGAGGATGTAGGCGCCCTTCTCCTCGGCCTGCTCCGCGAGGAACCGCGCGAGCTTCGAAACGGAGATCACGTAGTTGCCGTGGTTGCGGAAGTTCGGCGGCATCGGCACGAGAGGCAGCGCCGCCTTCTTGGTCAGCAGATAGACAGCGTCCTTCGTGACCTCCTGATAGGCGAAGGGCCAGTCGGCGGGATCCAGATCGGGAAACAGCTCCTTCATCGGTCCCGGGACCATGTTCGCCCCGCTCAGGTTGTGAGCGCCGCAGACCTTGCCCTTTTCGACGACGGCAACGGGCACCTCGCCGAGCTTCTCCATCAGCTTCGGCTCGTCGGCGAGCAGGTCCAGGAGACGGTTGGCACATGCCAGCCCGGCCGGCCCGCCGCCGACGATCGCGACGCCGACCTCGATCCGTTCATCCTCCGGATCGGTCGGCTTTGCGATCAGCTCGTGCTCATCAAAGGGAGGTGGGAACTCCTGCGGCTCCACAGCCGCGCCGGACGCCATCTTGCCTCAGCCGCCCCTCTTGGCCTTAACGGCCTCGGTCAGCTTCGGCATGATCTTGTGGAGGTCGCCAACGACTCCGAGGTCGGCGAACTCGAAGATCGGCGCGTTCGGGTCCTTGTTGATCGCAAGGATGTTCTCCGAGTTCTGCATACCGACCTTGTGCTGAATCGCGCCGGAGATCCCCGCCGCCAGGTACAGCTTCGGCGCGACGGTCTTACCCGTCTGGCCGATCTGCGCGGCATAGGGGTACCAGCCGGCATCCACCACCGCACGCGTCGCCGCAACGGCTCCACCGAGCGCGTCGGCGAGATCCTCGGCGAGCGAGAAGTTGTCCTTCTCGCCAAGCCCGCGGCCGCCACCGACCAGGATGTCCGCGTCCTCGATGTTGACGTCGGCACCGCGCTGCTCGCCGCGCTGGCGCATCCGCGCCCTCGACGACCACTCGGAGAGCTCGACGTCGACGTCGACGACCTCGGCCGTGCCACCGGAACCGTCGCTCTCGGCGAACGCGTTGAGGCGGCTGATGATGATGCCCGGCTCACCGACGTAACCGACGTCGACGATCGCCGAGTCCTGGAGGACCGGACGCTCGGAGACGAGCTTGCCGTCGACGACCTTCACCGCGGTCACCTCCATGGTCACACCGGCGTTCAGACGCGCGGTGAGACCGGCACCGATCTCGAAGCCGAGCAGACCGCCGCCGAAGAGGGCGTAGCTGAACCCCTCGTCGGAGATCACCTTTGCCATCACGTCCACGATCGGCTGCGCGAGGCCCTCGGGCACATCCTTGGCGCGAAACACGCGCTTGGCGCCGTGGGCACCGAGCCCCGCCGCCGCCTCGTCGGAAACGTCGCCAACGACAACCGCGGCAGCCTCGGTCCCGAGCTCGCCAGCCAGCTTCGCGGCCTCCGCGATTGCCCCGAGCGAGTTCTTGTTGAAGTTGCCCTCGTCGTCGTGAAGGGCGTAAACGAGAATGCCCGCCATCTAAATCAGCTTCCTTTCGTCCATCCACGCGACGATCTTCTCGACCGTCTCGTTGGTGTCCTCGTCCTCGATTATCTCGCCGGCCTGCTTCTCGGGCGGCGGGTTGATTCCGAGCACCTGGGTCTTCGAGCCAGCCTCGCCGACCTCGCCGGAATCGATGCCGACGTCGCCGGTGGCCTTGGTGTCGAGCGGCTTCTTCTTCGCGCCCATGATCGCCTTGAGCGACGGGTAGCGAGGCTCGTTGATCGCGTCACCAACGGAGATGACGGCCGGCAGGTCGACCTCGACCGTGTCATAGCCGTACTCCGCCTGGCGCTCGCAGACGAGCTTGCCGTCCTCGACGTCGATCTTGATCACCTGCGTCAGCGACGGCATCTTCAGATGGTCCGCCACGACCGCACCGATCGTGTAGCACTCGCCATCGTCTGACTGCTGCCCGAGAAGGACGAGATCGGGCGACTCGGACTCGAGCACCTTCGCGAGGGCGTAGCCCGTCGCGCAGACGTCGGAGCCCTCGAGGGCGCCATCGGTCAGCTGGACGGAGCGATCGGCACCCAGCGCCACTGCCTTGTGCAGCGCGCGGACCGAGCTCTCCGGGCCCATCGTGACCGCGATGATCTCCTCCACTTCGGCGCCATTGTCGCCTTCGCGGATCTGCATGGCGGCCTCGATGCCATGCGTGTCGAACGGGTTGAGGTTCTTCTCGCCAGAGCGGTCGAGCCGCTTGGTTCCCGGATCGATCCGCTTTTGAACAGCGGCGTCCGGGACCTCCTTGACGAGACAGCAAATCTTCAAGTCAGGGTCCTCCTTAGGGGATGAGCGGCGCGGATATTAGCGAGCTGCGCCGCTTGACTGATCAGTCAATCGGTTGGTTAGGCGCGCTGTGTGACAGCGCTTTCGATGAACTCCACGATCTCGTCGGTCGACGAGCCGGGTGTGAAGACCTCGGCCACGCCGAGCTCCTTGAGCTCGGTGATGTCCTCAGCGGGGATCGTTCCACCGACAGTGAGCACGACCTCCTCGGCGTCCTGCTCTCTGAGCAGCTCCACGATCCGCGGAACCAGCGTCATGTGCGCCCCGGAGAGAATCGAGAGGCCGACGGCGTCGGCGTCCTCCTGAATCACGGTTGCCGCGATCTGCTCAGGCGTCTGATGGAGGCCGGTGTAGATGACCTCCATGCCCGCATCGCGCAGGGCGCGGGCAATGATCTTGGCACCGCGGTCGTGACCGTCGAGACCGGGCTTGGCCACGACGACACGGATCTTTCGGGAATCGCTCATGAGTGGCGCAAGCGTACATCCAGCGATCAGTCGTCGATGCCGTGGACTTCCTCGGGCTTGACGATGACGGACTCGTCGTCGGTGCCCTCGCCGATGCCCTCCTCGTCGGAGCGCATCTTCGCCGCGGCCTCCGCGCTGGCGCGATCGACGTGGTTGGAGATCGCCTGATCCTCGCCTTCGCGAATGACGTCCCAGCCATCGATCTCATTGCGAACAACCTTCAGGGTCATGCCCGCCAGGCTACCCGTTTGTTCGCCCTCCCAGTGCGACCGCCGGCCCCCTAGAAGCCCGGCGGGCGCTGGGCGGGCCACTCGGTCTCGGCCTCGATCTGCGCCGAGAGCGAGAGCAGCGTCGCCTCGTCGCCGGGCCTGCCGATCAACGACACTGAGCGCGGCAGCCCGGCATCGGTAAACCCGGCTGGAACTGCCGCAGCCGGCTGACCCGTGTGATTCCAGACCGGCGTGAAAGCGAACGTCCGAGCCAGTGCCATCACCGTTCGCAGCGCGCCCTGCCCCTGCCAACGGTCAACCTCGATTGCCGTTTCGCCCACGGTCGGTGTGAGCAGCACGTCGTAGTTCGCAAGGCTTCGCTGGATGCGGTCGGCATCGGCCGCCGCGGCTCGCCAGGCGCGGCGCACGATCGCACGCGGATAGGCACCCCCGAGGCGACCGATGCCGCGGGTCCTCGGCTCGAGTGCCTCCGCTCTCGGCACAGCCTCGACGTCCTCGTGGATACCGCCGAGAAAGCGGGTGATCAGATTCTGCGTCGCAAGGCCGTAGTCGGGATCGTGGCGACGGACATCGTGGCCGCATCCCCGCAGCACCTCCTCGATGTGAGCAACCCCGGCGCGGGCGTCATCGCTGACGCGGCCCGGGATCAGCGAGCGCGGGGCGCGATCGGAAACGGCCACTCGCAGGCGCGGCGCGGCGGAGACTGCGGCCTCTGCGAACAGCTGGTCGGGCGGCGGCGGGCCGCCACGGTCGCCGCCCGGCCCGGCGGCGGCGTCCAGATATAGCGCCGTGTCGGCGACCGTCCGGGTGACGCAGCCGCTTGCTGAGAGCCCATACCAGTGGTCAGGCGGCTCCATGGGAACGCGCCCGCGCTGCGGCTTCAGGCCGTAGAGACCACAGAACGCCGCCGGGATCCGAATCGAGCCCCCTCCGTCGGTCGCCGACGCTGCGCCCGCAAGCCCAGCCGCGACCGCGGCTCCGCTTCCGCCGCTCGAGCCCCCGCAGCTTCGCGACGGATCCCAGGGGTTGCGGGTCGCGCCCCATCCCTGCGTTTCGGTGAACGGCAGGATCGCCAACTCCGACAGCGTCGTCTTCGCGAGGATCACCGCCCCTGCGGAGCGCAGCCGCCGCACGACCACTGAGTCCTCAGCCGCCGGCGCGTCCTCGAAAGCGAGGCTTCCGAAACACGTGGCCGCGCCCTCGACGTCCATGTTGTCCTTGATCGCTACCGGGACTCCGCGGAGCGGCGCGCTCTCGCCGTTGGCGCGCTTGGCATCCGCAGCATCCGCCTCGACCAGAGCGCTCTCGGCCAGCACCTCCGTGAAGGCGTTGACCCTTGGGCCGAGCCGATCGATCCGCTCCAGGTAGAGCTCGGTCAGCTCGCGTGAGCTGACCTCACCCGCCGCGATCAGCTGCGCCTGGCGCGCAAGGCCGCTGAACGCGAGGTCGGCTGCTTCCACCCGCCGATCCTATTGCGACCCAGCACTCCCGCGGCGAGGATCGTCGCGGTCAACGCACCCAGGGCAAGGCGCCTGCCGAGTCGCTCGAAGCGCATTACCCGCCATCCCTCGTCGCGGGCGATCCTGGCAAGGGGCTCGTCGGGATTGACGACCACCGGGTGGCCGACCGCACGCAGCATCGGCAGGTCCGACGCGGAGTCGGAGTACGCATAGGACGCGGCGAGATCGATATCGAGCTCCTCGGCAAGGCGCCGCATCGCATCGACCTTGCCCTCGCCATACATAAAGGTGCCGCCGAGCCTGCCGGTGTAAAGCCCGTCCTCGCCGACCTCATAGGCCGTGCCGATGCCACCGTCCATGTAGAGGATCCGCGCGAGCAGCTGCACGAGCTCGTCCCCGGCGGCGCTGACGATGAAGGTCGGCCGACCCGCGTCCTGGTGGACGTAGACCTCCTCGAGCATCTCCGGATAGATCCGCGGCAGGACTCCGACCAGAACCTCGGGAGCCATCCGAGCGAGCGTCCGCGCCGACATTCCCTCGAACACCTGCTTGATCTCGCCGAGCAGCTTCTCGGTTGCCTCGTCGCTGGCGCCGCGGAGGCGAAACTTCAGGGCATCGACTCCCCACTTCGCCATCTGCTGGCGACTGATCAGGCCCGCCTTTGCGGCAGCGCGCGCCCACGGGAGTCCAGACGAGCCCGAAATGAGCGTCCGATCGAGATCGAAAAAGGCCGCTTCGCGGGTTTTGTCCTCACTTGCCGCAGGCTGAGAGATCGGCCTCTACTCCCCCGCGACCTCGATGATGATCGCGTCGCCCTGGCCGCCCCCGGAGCAGATCGCCGCGCAGCCGAGGCCGCCACCGCGGCGACGCAGCTCGTGAATGAGCGCACCGACGATGCGCGCGCCGGACGCGCCGATTGGATGGCCCAGCGCAATCGCCCCGCCGTTGACGTTGACGTTGTCCTCTTCGATGCCAAGCATCCGGACCGAGTTCAGCGCCACCGACGCGAACGCCTCGTTGATCTCCCAGAGGTCGATCTCATCCGCCGACTTGCCGATCTTGTCAAGCGCCTGCTGGGCCGCCAATGCGGGAGTCTTCGCCAGGTAGGGGAAGTCATCGGCGACGGTGCCATAGGCGAGCACGGTTGCGAGCGGCGTCTTGCCGTTGGACTCGGCCCAGTCCGAGGAGGCGACCACCACCGCGGCGGCGCCGTCGTTGACGCCCGGGGAATTGCCGGCCGTGTGGGTGGCGTCGTCGTCGCCGATCGCCTTCAGCTTCGCCAGGGTCTCGATGCTTGTGTCCGGCCGGATCGCCTCGTCGGTCTCGACCACCGTCTCAGCCTTGCGGCTCTTCACCGTCACGGAAACGATCTCGTCGGCGAGCTTTCCGTCCTCGGTCGCCTTTGCGGCGAGCTGATGCGACCGCACGGCCCACCGGTCGAGATCGGGCCGGGTGATCTCGAGCTCGTTTCCGACCTCGCTGGCCTCGTTGATCATCTGCTTGCTGGTGAACGGGTTCGTGAGCCCGTCGTGGGTCATCGCGTCGACGGCGGTGACATCGCCCATGCGAAAGCCGAAGCGAGCGCCCGGCAGCAGGTATGGCGCGTTGGACATCGACTCCATGCCGCCGGTGACACCGACGTCGAGGTCGCCCGCGCGAACTGCCTGGTCGGCGAGCCCGATCGCGCGCATGCCCGATGCGCACACCTTGTTGATGGTCTCGGAGGGGACGTGCTTTGGAATCCCGCCCTCGATCTGAGCCTGACGCGAGGGAATCTGGCCCTGGCCCGCCTGCAGCACCTGGCCGTAGATGACCTGCTGGACCTGGTCCGGCGAAACGTCGGCCCGCTCGAGTGCCGCGGTGATCGCCTCGCCGCCGAGCTCGGTTGCGCCCTTGGACGCCAGTGCTCCGCCCATCTTTGCGAACGGGGTGCGCGCGGTACCGAGGATCACAGTCTGGGACATGAGGCCTTTCAGGTCAGGCGGCGAGGGGCCGCGGAGGGATGGAAAAAGGTTAGTCGTAGACTCGCCGCTTCGTGGAGCTGGAGGTCCGATCAACCCAACTCAGCGACCTCGATGCCGATGTGGTCGCTGTCGCACTCACCGACGGAGAGAGCCTTCCGTCGGAGCTTGCCGACGCGCCTGGGGCCGCGGATGCGCGCAGCACCTTCAAGAAGCTCGCGGTTCTGTACCCGAAGCAGCCCTCGCGGGTGCTCGTAGCCGGGCTTGGCGACCAGGCAGACTCCGAGCGCCTGCGAGTAATCGCGGCGATGGTCGCCAAACGGGCAGCGCAGTTCGACGCTCGCTCGATTGCGTGGGTCGTGCCGCCGGGTGCCGACGCCGGCGCTCTCGTTGAGGGCACGGTCCTTGCCTCGTATCGCTTCGACCGCTATCGCGACACGAGCGACTCGGTACGGCTCGAGCGGATCGTTCTTGTGTCCGACGAGGACCTCGGCGACGCCCCGCGGGTGGCGCTGATTGCGGCCGAGGCCGCGAACCGCGCCCGCACCCTTCAGGACACCCCGGCTAACGAACTCACGCCGACGGCGCTGGCAGAGCGTGCCGAGGAGATCGCCGCGGCGGATGCTCGGATCTCGGTCGAGGTCCTTGACCGAGCCGCGATCTCCGCGGCGGGCATGGGCGGCATCGTTGCGGTTTCGCAGGGCGGTCCGACCGAGCCGCGCCTGATCGCGCTTCGCTATGAGGGTGGTGGCGGCGGCCCCCGCATTGGCCTCGTGGGCAAGGCGGTCACCTTCGACAGCGGCGGGATCTCGATCAAGCCGTCGGCGGGGATGCACGAGATGAAGATGGACATGTCCGGCGGCGCCGCGGTCCTCGAAGCGTTCGCGGCCATCGCGGAACTCGAGCTCGAGATCGACCTGGTCGCGGTGATCCCGTCGACCGAGAACATGCCGAGCGGGACCGCGATCAAGCCGGGGGACGTCATCACCCAGCTCAACGGAAAGACGGTCGAGATCAACAACACCGACGCCGAGGGACGGCTGATCCTCGCCGACGCCCTCACCTACTGCGTGCGCGAGCTCAAGGCCGAGCGCATCGTCGACGTTGCGACGCTCACCGGCGCCGTCGTGGTCGCGCTCGGGTCGACCTACGCAGGCCTGATTTCCAATGACGACGATTGGGCCGCGGCCGTGACCGAGGCGGGTACTGCAAGCGGCGAGCTTGTCTGGCGCCTGCCGCTGCATGAGGAGTACAAGCAGCTCACGAAGGGGACGATCGCCGACCTCACCAATGCCGCCGCCAAGCGCAAGGCGAGCTCGATCTACGCGGGATCGTTCCTCGAGGAGTTCACCGACGACGTGCCCTGGGTCCACCTCGATATCGCCGGTACGGCATGGGACACCGGGCGCGAGTACGTCGGCAAGGGGGCCAGCGGGTTCGGCACGCGGCTGCTCGTCCGCCTTGCGTCTAGCCAAGTCCGCAATACCTAGGAGGCCTCCCCCTCCGGCCGGCCCGGATAAAGCAGGTCGTCCAATATCTCCTCGTTGGTGATCTCGATCCGTAGTGCGGGGAGTGAAACTGTCATGGTGGCCTCCAAGGCCGAGTTGTGTGACGAAACGGACCGTACCGCTATGGGTTGCGTGATGCAACCTAGTGTGCGACACTCACACAACGATGCTCAACCGCGAGTACGACCAGGTTTGCTCGATCGCGCGCACCCTCGAGGTGCTCGGCGAGCGCTGGACCCTTCTCGTGATTCGCGACGTCTTCAACGGGCGGCGGCGGTTCGATCAGATCCAGGAGAACCTCGGCGTGGCCCGCAATGTCCTCTCCACGCGCCTGGCGCTGCTCGTCGAGGAGGGAATCCTCGAAAAGCGGGCGTACCAGGAGCGGCCGCCACGCTATGAGTACTTCCTCACCGCCAAGGGTCTTGACCTCTGGCCGGTGATGATCTCGATGCTTCACTGGGGCGACCGCCACCTCGCCGAGCCCGAGGGCCCGCCCATGGTCATCCGCCACAAGGACTGCGGTGGCTGCGTCGATGACCGCGGCCACTGCGACAGCTGCGGCGAGCGATTGACCGCGCGCGACGCGTACACCGAGAACGGACCCGGAGCACCTGTCGAGTGGCGCTCTCAGGCCGCGTAAGCTCTCGCCCGCCTTGAACTTCGAGCTATCCGACGAACAGCGCCTGCTGCGCGACACCGTCCGCGACTTCGCGCGTGCCGAGGTGGCCCCCGTGGCGGAGGAGCTCGACCGGACGAAGGCTTTCCCCTATGAGATCGTCGCAAAGCTCGGCGAGCTCGATCTGATGGGGATCCCCTTCCCGGAAGAGCTTGGCGGGGGCGGCGGGGACACTCTCTCCTATGCGCTCGCCGTCGAGGAGCTGACGAGGATCGACTCGTCCGTCGCGATCACGCTCTGCGCCCACACCTCCCTCGGGACCCAGCCGGTCTACCTCTTCGGCAGTGATGAGCAAAAGCAGCGGCTGATGCCCGATCTCTGCGCCGGTCGCAAGCTCGGCGCATTCGGCCTCACCGAGCCCGAGGCGGGCTCGGATGCCGGCAACACCAAGACCCGTGCGAGGCTCGACGGCTCCGATTGGGTGATCGATGGCGCCAAGCAATTCATCACCAACGCCGGCACCGACATCTCCGGCCATGTCGCAATTACCGCGATGACCGGCGACGGTGAGATCTCGAATCTGATCGTCGAGAACGGCACCGCCGGATACGAACAGGGCGAGCCCTACCGGAAGATGGGGTGGAACGCATCCGACACGCGGCCCCTGACCTTCACCGAATGCCGGGTCGGAGAGGAGAACCTGCTCGGCCCGCGTGGCGCCGGTTTCAAGCAGTTTTTGCACATCCTCGACATCGGCCGCATCGGCGTCGCGGCAATGGGCGTGGGACTCGCGCAGGGTGCGCTCGACGAGGCCATCGCCTACGCCAAGGAGCGGCGGGCCTTCGGCCAGCCGATCTCGAAGTTCCAGGCGATCCAGGCGAAGATCGCCGACATCTCGGCACAGTTGGAGGCAGCGCGTCTGCTCACCTACCGCGCGGCGCTTGAGAAGGACGCCGGCGAGAACTTCAGCCTCACCGCCGCCCAGGCCAAGCTGATCACCGGCCGTCTCGCGGTTCGCGCGACCGAGGAGGCGGTCCAGATCCACGGCGGCTACGGCTACATCGAGGAATACCCCGTCTGTCGCTTTTATCGCGACGCCAAGATCCTCACGATCGGCGAGGGGACCGACGAGGTCCAGCAGATGGTCATCGCCCGCGCACTCGGTTGTTGAGCGGTATTTGCGGCTTCTCCAGCGGATTGCGGTTGATCGCGTCCGAGGCGCCCGCTTAAGCTTTCCCGTGAATTGACCTCCGCATCGGGAGAGGAGCCGATGGGAAGCACAGAAAGCAACGCGCGGTGGGAGCAGATCAGCGCTGTCCACGCTGAGATCGACCGTTCGGCGGTCGTCGTCCCGATCTGCGTCAGCCGCCTTGACGGACGCCGCCACGAGCTCTCGCCGCGGGCGATGGGCTTCGCCGAGGCGCTTTCGTTCGACGATCGCTGGTCGCCGATCACCGACGCCCGCAATCGGGCCGCCTAGAGGCAGCTCTAGCCGACGAGTCCGTAATGCGCGACTAGCTCGCGCTCCATGAGCGGATCGAGCGTCTCCGCCGCATCGACCTTCGGAGCGCGGCGGATCTGATCGCGGGAGTACGGAACCCAGACCCGGTCGACCCCCTCAACCGCATCCCGGGCCGGCACCGCGGTGTGATGGCCAAACCGGCCCATCCTCGCCAGTAGCCAGCCGCCCTGGTGCTCACCGCGCACATGCGACTCGATCCGGCCGACGCCGACGCCACGGACGTCGTCGAGCCCGCAGCCCTGGAGGGTGGTCGTCGCCTCAGCCATCGGTGATCTCCTTCTCCAGCAGCTCGCGCGCGGCAGTGGCCGGGTCGATCTCGCGGTTGACGACGCGTTCCAGCAGCCCGGACCACTCCGGATCAGCCTCGGCCTTGGTCTCGAGGTCACGGCGCAGCCGCCACATTGCGATCCCCAGCACCTCGGCGCGCAGGTTGCGCGCCCGGCGCTCGGCCAGCGTCCCGGCCTCGGCGATGTGCTGGCGATGCGCGTCGAGAGCGTCGATGAGATCGTCGATCCCCTCCCCTTTCGACGCCTCGGTGCGAACGACAGGCACCTTCCAGTCGCGGCTGGGACCGAGCGCGAGCACCGCCTTGACCTCGCGGATCATCGTGTCGGCGAGTGGGTGCTCGGCCTTGTTCACGACGATGACGTCGGGAATCTCCATCACCCCGGCCTTCAACGCCTGGATCGAATCCCCCGACCCTGGCATCAGGGCGAGTACCACCGTGTCGGCGTGGTCGACGATGTCAATCTCGCCCTGGCCGACACCGACCGTTTCGAGCAGGATGTCGTCCTTCCCGGCCGCGTCCATCAGCAGCGCCGCCTGCAGCGCCGCCTCAGCGAGACCGCCGAGGGATCCGCGAGTGGCCATCGAGCGGATGAAGACTCCGGGGTCGAGGAAGTGCTCTGAAAGGCGTATGCGGTCACCGAGCACGGCCCCCTGTGTGAACGGGCTCGAGGGATCGATCGAGAGGACGCCAACCTCGCGCTCCGCGGCTCGGAGCTTGACCACGATGGCTCCGATCAAGGTGCTCTTGCCGACCCCCGGCGGTCCGGTGAGTCCGATGATCCGAGCGTCGCCCGTGCGCGGATAGAGCTCGGCTACGAGCTCGTCGCCGGCCGGATCTCGGTTCTCGACAAGGCTGATGGCCCTGGCGAGGGCGCGCTTGTCGCCGTCGACGAGCCGTGCGGCTAGCGAGTCTGTTGCGGCGGCCTCGGCCATGGCGGCGGAGTCTAGGTCACACGGTCGCCGCCACTATTGTCCGCGCCCGCGTGTTCCGGACCTTCCGATTTCTCGCCGCAAATCACATGCTCACGCCACGCTATGCGCGCCTGCTCTGGCGCTATCTGTGGCGGCGGTTCCTCACCCCCGCCGGCTGGCGCTGGGAGACCGACGGCCCCGTTTTCTTCGGCAAGGACCTCGAACTTCAGATCTCGCCGCGCGGAAAGATCCGCTTCGGCCGGTTTGTCTGGATCGGCGACGGTACGAAGATCCGCTGCCACGAGGGCGTCGTCGAGATCGGGCCGAAGACCGTCATGGGCCAGGAATGCACGATCTCCGCCTACCGCAGAGTGCGCATCGGTGAACAGTGCGTGATCGCCGACCGAGCGATGTTCATCGACTTCGACCATGGGGTCGTCGATGTCGAGCGCCCGATCCGCCAGCAGGGGATCTACATGCGCGACGTCGAGGTGGGCTCGAACGTCTGGATCGGCTACGGGGCGTGCGTCCTGCGTGGCACCCGTGTCGGCGACAACTCCGTCGTGGGCACGAACTCGGTGGTCACCCGCGACGTCGCGGCCAACGCGGTCGTCGGCGGCGTTCCGGCGCGGGTGCTGCGAATGCGAGACGCGCCGCAAGAGCTGAACTGGCCCACTCCGGTCGAGCCCTAGACGTTTCAGGACGAGGCGTCAGGCGCGGCTGGGTTCGCCGGCGAGCTCGGCGTAGAGCGCTGCCGTCGACTCAGCGACGTCGGCCCAATCGAAGCGCAGAATGTGCTCGGAGCCCTCGGCGACCAGGCGGTTGCGCAACTGCTCGTCGGTGAGCAGCCGCTCGACCATCTCACCGAGCGCCTCCGGATCGCGAGCCCTGAACCGAAGGCCAGCCTCCATGTGCGGCACGACCTCGCGCAGGCCGCCGGTGTCGGCGACGATGCACGGGCATCCCGAGGCCATTGCCTCGAGCGCGACGAGGCCAAATGGCTCGTAGATCGAGGGCACCAGGCAGACGTCGGCGATCCTGTAGAGGGAGTGCAGGACGTCGTCGCCGATCCAGCCGAGAAAGGTGCCGTGCTCCATCAGGCCGAGGTCGCGCGCCTGGTCGTGAAGCTCCTGCTCGTGTGTTCCGGAGCCCGCGACGAGAAAGCGCGTTCCGGGGATGTCCTTGATCAGGCGCGGCATTGCCTCGAGCGCAAGCTGGAAGCCCTTTTCGTAAACGAGCCGGCCGATGAGGAGGACCAGCTTTTCGTCGGGCGCCGCGAACTCCGCTCGCAGACGCTGCAGCTCGGGCTCATCCTGCGGCTGGAGATCGTCGGGGTCGATGCCGTTCGGGATGACGACGACGCGGCTCTCGTCGGCGCCGAAGATGTCGACGATCTGCTCGCGCATGTAATACGAGCAGGCGATCACCCGATCCGCGCGATTGGTGATCCAGCGCTCGACGCCGTGGATGTGGCTCTGGGGGTGCTTGTCGACCCAGCCCTGGTGGCGGCCGTACTCGGTCGCGTGGATCGTCGTCACCAGCGGCGCGCCGAACCGATTCGCGAGGTGGTCGCCGGCCATCGCGACGAGCCAGTCGTGGCCGTGAACGAGGTCGAAGTCGAAACGGTCGCCGAGCTCGACGCCGGCAGCCAACATGTCGGCGTTCATGCGCTCGACCCAGGCGACGAACTCGCCGAGGTCGGTGGGCCGGGTCGGCTCGCGGACGCGGTGGATGCTGACCCCGTTGACCACCTCCTCGGCGGGTGACTCCTCGCTGCCCCGAGTGAGCACGTGGACGTCAATGCCGCGTTGGGCCATCGCCTCTGAGAGCTTGCGGACGTGGCGTGCTAGCCCGCCCTCGATCAGTGGCGGGTACTCCCAGGAGAGAATGAGGACTCGGGTCAAGGCTTTAAGGCTCGAGCAGGGGGTCAAGACTCAGGTCCGGCGCCAGATTGCGCAGTCCCGGCGCGGGCGGGTCTTCGCTGGAGTTTATGGACTCGAGCATCGCCCGAGCGTGATCCGTGGTCCGCTGCCAGGGATAGTCACCGGCCTGCCGGCGGCGATCGAGAAAGGCCCAGTCGCTCGCCTGGAGGGCCATCAGCTCGCGTGTGGCCCGCTCGGCGGGGGCGTCGGAGAGCCCGGAGCGCAGGGCACGTAACAGGCGCAGCTCGAGTCTCCGTCCAGCCCACGCGAGGTCGGCGACCTCGGGCGAGTCCCAGGTGCGCATGTCCTTGCCCTCGCCCCAGGTTGAGCGGTGAAGCTGTCTGTCCTCCGCCGGGTGGCGCTCTCGTGCCTCGCTCAGAGTGACGAGCTCGATGCCGTGCTCCCCCACGCCCGCGATCACCGCCTCGAGCCATGCCGGTCCCTCCCACCACCAGTGACCGAGCAACTCTGTGTCGATGGCGAAGACCATCAGGCCCTCGCGCCCGCGCTGATCGCGAAACTGCGCCAGGCGCTCAGCGGCCGATGCTGCGAACTCGCGGCCGAGCTCGTGCGCCCGACGCACCCCTGCCTCGGGGTCGTAGGGCCCGCCCTCGATTGCCCAGGGCCGCGCGCCCCGCATGGACTTGCGGTGAAAGTCGGCGAAAACCGGATCGGACGGATAGCCCTCGAGCGACCAGAGCCAGCTGACGGCGTCCCAGTCGATCGTGAAGGCGATCGGACCGGCGCCCGCCGCAATGGGCGCAAGGGCCGCAAGCCCGTCCTCGTGAGCGCTCTGATCGGTGCAGAACGAGCCGATGCCTGCCTCGGCGAGCAGATGCTCGATGCCTGGCTCATACGCGCACTCCGGCAACCAGAACCCTGTCGGCTCACCAAAGCGGCGCCTGTGGGATCGCAGCCCGGCGTCAATCTGCAGGCGTCGGGCTGGGCGACTCGCGAGCAGCGGCAACACCGCATGGGTGGCCGCGGACGCCATCAGCTCGATCCGCCCCTCCCGCGCCGGCTCGCGAAAGAGCGCGAGAAGGTCATCCGCCAGTGGCTCGAGCTGCTCCAGCGCTTGGGCGTAACGGCGGCCCTCGGCCTCACACGCCGAGCGCAACGACGGCTCGAGGTCGACGAGGTCGGCCTCCATCGAGCCAACCCGGTACTCGCGCAGAAACGTGAGCAGTCGCTCGGCGACGCCGCGGGCCTCGAGTTGGTCGGCGAGAACGGGTGTGATCGTCATCGTCAGCCGCTCGGCAACGTCGAGAATCGGAACATAGGAGCGAATCACCGCATCGAACAACCACTCCTCGCCGAACGGATACGTGCCAAAGCCCTCGACGTAGGGCATGTGGCTGTGGAGGACCAGAGCCAAATCCCCCACCCGGCTCTCCGGGCTCATCGTCGGCAGACGGCCAGGAAGTCCAGTGCGCGATCGAGATCGCACGCTTCGGCGGGCCGGATCGCAAAGTCCGCGGCGGAGATAGCCGGAACGAAGCGGTCGTAGAACGGCTTGGTGATCCTCAGCGTCGAGTGGACCCGATCCCAGCCGGCCGAGATCGCGAGCTCGTGCAGGCGCAGCTTGCGAGCGTGAAAGACGCCGAACAGCTCGACCCGGGAGAAGCGGGGCTCGAGCAGTTCGCGGTACTCGGCGGCCGTGTACTCGCGCAGATGCCACGGGTTGTCCGACTTCTCCGCGCCCTCGGGCGCAAGTGTCAGGCGGTTCGGGGTCGACACATAGCTCACCTCAGCCGCACGGGCAAAGCCATCGAGCAGCGCCCCCGGATCGTTGATGTGCTCGATCGTCTGGAGGAAGACGATCGCGTCGGACGGCCCGGCATAGGACTCGACGAGGTCACGCTGAAAGCGCAGGTTCGGGCGCGTGTAGCGGGCCTTTGAGTGCTCATGAGCCTCCGGGTTGGCGTCGACCCCGACAACCTCCGAGGCGCTGCGAGCGAGGACGTCGGATCCGTAACCCTCGCCGCATGCGAGGTCGGCCACGCTCAGGCCGGCGACCCGGGCGGCGATCCACTCGTAGACGGCTAGGTGGCGCCGAAACCAGTAATTCTCCTCGGGCACATCGGGCAGCGTGCGCTCGCCGGTCAGGGCGAGCGGCGGCACGCCCTCGGGCTGATCTTGCTGCAGGTGGACCTCCGTCACGGCGTGGCACCGTAGAGCCTCGCCTACTATCCCCGCCCTATGACTCCCGCCGCCCCCACCGCGACGCCCGATGAGATCAAGGACGTCAACACGCGCTATCACGACGCCGCCGCCGGCGAGTACGACGCCAAGTGGGGCATCGACTACGGCGAGATCGGCAAAGCCCAGGTCGCTGCCAAGCTGCGCAAGGCTCTCGGCGGCCTCCCCGAGCGGCCCTTCGGCGATGCGCTCGAAATCGGCGCGGGAACCGGCTACTTCTCGCTCAACCTCCTGCAGCTCGGCCTGATCGAACGCGCGACCGCGACCGACATCTCGCCGGGAATGCTCAGCGCTCTCTCGGCCAGCGCGGCGGAGCTTGGCGTCGAGGTCGAGACGGTCCGCGCCGAGGCGGAGTCGCTCCCGTTTGCCGACGCGAGCTTCGACCTCGTCTTCGGGCACGCCATCCTCCACCACATCCCCGACCTCGAGCGCGCGTTCTCGGAGTTCTCGCGAGTTCTGCGACCCGGCGGCACGCTGGCTTTCTGTGGCGAGCCCTCGCGCTACGGCGACCGGATCGCCGCGCTGCCAAAGCGCGCCGGCCACCTGCTCGCCCCCGCGTGGCGGCGACTGGTTGGGGCGACCGCGGCCCCCTGGGTCAGCGGCGTCCCGAACGCAGACGGCCACGAGCTCGAGTCGGAGGTGGACGTTCACGCATTCGAGCCGACGCACCTTCGCTCCCTCGCCGAGGAAGCCGGCTTCGACGCGGTACACCTGCGAGGCGAGGAGCTCGTGTCCAATGCCTACGGCTGGTGGCTGCGCTCACTTGAGGCGACCGCCGAGCCCGCTCAGATCCCCTTCGCCTGGCGGATGTTCGCCTACCGCAGCTACATCGCCCTGCAGCGCCTGGACACGGGCCTGCTCGAGCCGCGCCTGCCCGCCGAGCTCTTCTACAACCTCGTCGTCAGCGCCCGCAAACCTGCCTGACCCCCACCGTCCGCCGTCCATTGACGCACTGACCACCTGTGAGGTGGTGAATTCGGCAATCGACGGGGGATGGGGTCATCCGAACGTGAAGGCGTAGCCCTCGATCCCATCGTCGAAACGCAGCTCGAGTGTGTGCCGGTCGGCCTCCGGAAGGTCGACCAGGCGGTATAGACGCTGAGGGCCCACCGTCGCCGCGCCGTCGCGCACGTCCTCGCCGGCGGCGGCGCCCGAGATCGGCTCGCCATCCAGCAGGACCTCAACCTGCGCCGGGCCGCCGGGTGAGCCAAGCACCAAAAAGACCCGGCGCGCCTGGAAGCTGAGCTCGATCCGCGAGTCGCCGTTTGCGACCGCCGCGTCGGGGGAGACGTCCCAGACGCCACCGTAGGCGAACTCGTTGAGGTCGAGCTCGTCAAGAGGTGGTGGTGTGCCGTAATCGAACCGGCCCGGCTGAGGCGACCGCACCCAACCCTGAGCGCGCGCCGTGCCCAGGTACGTCTCGGGCGTGCGCACGCCGTCGTCGGCAACCTCCACGCCGCCCTCCGGCTGGGCCTCGCCACCGAGGTCGGAGTCTCCCGCCTCGGCGAGCAGCGACCTGATCGCCCTCTCCGTCTCCTCGTAGCTGCCCTCGCCGAAGTGGACGTAGCGAACGTTGCCCTTCGCGTCGATCAGGTACTTGGCGGGCCAGTACTGATTTCCGAACGCCGTCCATGTGCCGAACTCGTTGTCCTGCACCACCGGGTATTCGATCCCGTACTCGTCGATCGCATCGGCGACGTTGCCGGCATCACGCTCGAAGGGAAACTCGGGTGCGTGGACACCGACGATCGTGAGCCCGTCGTCGCGGTACTCCTCATCCCACGACGTCAGGTACGGCAGCGTGCGGATGCAGTTGATGCAGGTGTAGGTCCAGAAGTCGACCAGCACCACCCGTCCCTGGCCCCGCGTGAGATCGGCGATCGACAGCGCCTCATCGTCGGCGGTGTTGAACCACTCCTGCGTGGCGGCGAAGTCTGGCGCCGCGCCGTAGTCGGGAAGCTCCTCGCCTGCCGCCGCCTCAGCCGCTCCACCCTCGCTGGCGCCATCGCCGCCGCGAACCGCCGCCAGGTCGTCGGAGACCGCGTCGGAGTCCTCGAGGCCAGCGCTCGGGTTGACGAGAAACGACGGCAGATCGCTGGCGATCGCGCTCTGAAACTTGAGATCGAGGTCGGCGATCATCGCGAGCGCGACCACGACCATCACCGCGCCCGTCGCCGCCTGCACCCACACCCTGGCCGGTTTCACCCGGTCGACCAGCCGGCGGCCACCGAGCATGAGGCCGTAGAGGACGACCCCGGAACCCAGCGCGTAAGCGAAAGCGACGGCGAGCTTGCCGGCCGTGAAGTCCTGTGCAGCGGACACGGTGATGACGCCCGCGAGGATCGGGCCGGCGCAGGGCGTATAGACGAGACCAAGGCTGGCGCCCAACAGGAGGCCGGAGCCGAAGCCCTCGCCGCCAACGCGTGCCGGCCCAGGAGCGATCCGGCTGCCGAACGCCTCGATCCGATCCCCGAGACCGGGAATCAGAAGCGTGACTCCGAACAGCAACAGGGTGACGATGGCCAGGGTTCGGACGAGGTCGTCGGGCAACCCGAGTGCCTCGATGACGTACACCAGCGCAACGGTCGCAAAGGTGAACGCCAAAACGAGGCCGGTGACGATGCCGACCGGACGTCGTCGCCCACCGCCCACCCCCGCCCCGAGGATCGCTGGAAGCACGGGAAGCACACACGGGCTGAGCGCGGTGGCGGCGCCCGCCAGCAGCGCGAAGAGCATCAGCAGGACCATTGCTGCCTACTACGTGTGCGAGGCCGTTCAGTTGTTACGGCGCGCGCGAAAGACCTTGGTCGAGCCGTCGATGCCCTTGAGCTTGCGCGACCCGGCGTACGACCAGTCATAGGAATCCTCAAGCGCGTCGTGGACATCCTCGGACGTCAGGACGCTGCCGGGGCGCGCAATCGTCGTGATGCGACTGGCGAGGTTCACCGGACGCCCGTACCAATCGCCCGAGCGTGGCAATCCCATGCCCGTCGCAACGCCGGCTCGCAGCAGCGGAAAGTCGTCGCCCTCGCGCTCGGCCGCGGCGACGATCTCCAGCGCCGCTTCGAGCACCGGCTCGGGCTCGGGCCCGACGATCATCGCCGCGTCACCGATCAACTTGACGAGGCGGACGGGCGGCTGGACGACCGCGGCGGCAAGCTCGCCAAGGCGCCCGGTAACCGCGCCCAGCGCTTCCGGGTCGAGGGTCTCACCGAGCTGGGTGAAGTCGACCATGTCGGCGAAGCAGACGGTGACCTCGTCAGCGCTCGCGGCGCGGCCCGACGACACCTCAGCGAGACCGAAAGCGTCATGGCGAATCTGCTCGCGGAGGTGCAGCGAGAGCACGTACTCAAGCGAGTCTCCGAGCAGCGGCACGAACGCCTTCGCCGCTGCGGCAAAGCGGACCGCCACGTCGTGCTCGGTATCTCCCTCGTGCATGAAGGCGTCGGCGATCAGCCGCCGGTTGGCCGCAGCGAGCTGAGACATCGTCATTCCCATCAGCCGGGCGACCTCGAGAATTCCCTCGTCGGGAACTCCAGCGTCGCGCAGGACCTTGACTCGCTTCACCGATTCGACGTCGCGCTCCGTGTAGGCGGCGACGTCCTCATCGGCAAGGGCCAGGCCCAGCGCCCGCCAGTTTCGCTCGAGAAACTCCTCCTCCACACCCGTGCGCTCAGCGACCTCGGCGGCGGTCAGCCGCTCCTCACCACCGCTCAGCAACCGCTCGACCGGGAGCAGGGCAAGGCGATCCTCGGCAACTGCCGTGCGGAGCTCGCCGAGCCCGACGCCATCGGACACGAGCTCGTCCAGGAGCTTCGCGCGCGCGTCGCGCTCCTCCCCCTCGAGGCCGTCGAGCAGCCCCTCCCCCTCGTAGTCGATCGCGGCCACCACCGCCATTCTTGCCGGTCGCAGCCGTTTGAGAGACTGCTGTCATGGCAGACAGGGGAGTTGAGCTCCCGATCTTCGAGCTTCCGCTGGTGCTCCTGCCCGGCGAGTTGCTGCCTCTGCACATCTTCGAGGACCGCTACAAGCGAATGATCGGGCGCTGCCTCGATCAGGAGGAGCCTTTTGGAATCGTCTTTCGCGATGACGAGGGTGGCGCACGCCGCGTCGGGTGCGAGGCTCGGGTCACCGAGGTCACCGAGCGCTTCGACGACGGCCGTCTCAACATCATCGTCACCGGCGAGCGACCGTTTCGCGTTCTCGACCGCTTCGAGGACATCGATTACCCCGCCGGCGAGGTGGAGCCGGTCGAGCCCCTGCCGCCCGACGCACCCGACGGCACCCCAGCCGCCAGCGCGCGGGAGGCATTCGCCGAGCTCGTCGAGCGCGTCGGCGGCGAACCGCCAGAACAGTCTCAGCTCGAAGCGATGGACTCCTACGGGATCGCCGCCCGAGTCGAACTTCCGCCCGAGACCAAGCAGCGCCTGCTGGAGCTCCGAGGCGAGCCCGAACGAATGACGGTCCTCTCCACCGCCCTCGGCGCCTTGGTCAGTGCCGTCTCGAAGTCACGCGAGGTCGCCGAGCGGGCGAAGATGAACGGCAAGGTCGTCGTCGGCGACGTCTAGGCCGCGCGTTAGCGCAGCTTGACCTTGAGCGTGTCCGTCGCGGAGTTGCCAGCCGAGTCGGTGGCGGTGAGCACGATCTTTGCCTTCGCCTTGGCGGCGGCCTTGAGCTTTCGTGCCGTCTTCTTCGAGGGCTTCAGCTTGAGCTTGACGGGCGTGCCCGCTGTGACCTGAGCGTTCACCGTCTTGAACTTGAGCTTCTTGGCGCGTTTGGCGCTGCCCTTGGGCGCCGCTGTGGCCGAGGCGCTCAGCGAAGCGTCCTCGTTGCTGATCACGGTGACCTTCAGTGCCTTCCCCAGCTTCTGCTTGGACTTCGCGCTTGAAGCGCTGAGGTCGGGCTCGGTCGTGTCGGTGCCGCCGGGCGGCGGGTCCGTCCCCGGTGGCGGGTTGGTCCCCGGTGGTGGCCCTGTGTCATCCGTGGGGACCGAGAGGAACACGCTGACGTCCGCTGAGGTAAGGGTCGTGGCGACGATGTCGTGGAGGCCGTCGCCGTTCAGATCGCCAGTAGCCAGGTCATGGCCTACGCCGGCGCCGGCGGCGAACGGAAAGGTCTGCGCTGCCTTGAAGGTCCTGTCGCCGTTGCCCAACTGCACGCCGACCACGCTCTGACCAACGGTCACAGCGTCCAGAATGCCGTCACGGTTGACGTCGGCAAGCTCGAGATCCTCGACCCCCTCGATCGTGTTTACCAGCTGGCCCTGAGTCCCCGCGGGGAAACCATTCGCCTGATGTTCGAACACAGAGAGCACCGATGGCGGGCCCTTCATGGCGGCAACCCAGTCGGGATCGGTGTCGCCGTCCAGGTCGCCCGTTTCGACGGCGACGCCGTTTGTGCCGTTCGTCGGGCGGGCACTGCCCCTCGGCTTGTAGCCGCTCGTCGGATAGAGGTCAGGGTTCCACTCGTTTCCAATGATGTTGGTGCGCCCCGAGTCGAAATAGACCACGTCCGTGTGTGCGTCGTTGGCCAGGTTGTAGATCTCCACCTCGACATCGATCGTTTCGTAGGTGCCATCGCCAGGGTTGATCGTTCCCGGTACGCAGTTCGCCGCCCCGAATGTCCCATCGGTATTGCCCGCCTGCGAGGCGAGCACCCACTGACTGTTTCCGTCTCCACACGTCGTCGCAATGTCGGGAATGCTGGCTGTGGGGGTGTTGATGTCGCCGAGATCCATTTCGACGGTCCGGGAGAGTGAGTTGGAGTTGTAGGCGGGACCGAAGGTGCCATCGCCGTTACCCCTGAATCCCGTCAGGCATCCCGTGATGATGTCCACGTGCACATCGTTGATGTTCACCGCCGCCAACTCCACCTGAGGGGTCGTTCCGAAGCCGCACGAGAGGGGAAGGCTCGACGGAGTGCCAAGGCGGCCCAGGCCATCGTTTAAAAACACCTGGACGCCGGGGGTCCCGTTGCCCAGGACGACATCGGGGCCATTCTGGCTGTCCAGGCCGGCGATCTCAGGGTCGATGGGCGCGCCGGCGGTGTCGTAGTCGGTGCGCGATAGCTCCACGGCCGAGGCGGGAGCTGCTGTCGCGCCGACCAAGGCGATGGTCAAAGCTGCGGCGAACCGCCAGCGTCCGCCTGCTGGTCCCAGCTTCATGGGCCAACGCTAGCCGCGCTCTGCATTCGTGCAATCCCCCAACGGGGTGGACGGGCCACCCCTCCAGCTCAGGCGACTGCCACGGCCCCGCCGCGGCGCCGATCGCCCGCGCCACGCAACTCACCGGTCGCCGGATCGCGCGAGACGGCGTGCACTCCGCCAAAGAAGACGTTGCGATCGTCCCAGCGAACGACCTCGTAGCCACGCTGCTCGAGACGCTCAAGCGCCGACTCGTCGACGCCCGGCTCGGCCTGGACGGCGCCGTCCTCGAAGTGAACACGCGGAGCATCGACGGCCTCAACGACGTCCAGTCCGTGCGTCAAGCCGACGATCGTCTGGAGGATCGCCGACCGGATCCGGTTGGAGCCGCCGCTGCCCAGGCCCAGCTCGAGCGCGCCGTCGCGAACGACAACGGTGGGCGACATCATCGACGGCAGCCGGCGGCCGGCCTCGTGGCGGTGAAAGCCGAGCGGGTTCAGGTCCTGCTCGCCGAGCATGTTGTTGAGGTGGATCCCCGTGCCGGGGACGATCACGCCTGAGCTGCTGCCGTTGGAGCAGGTGACGCTCGCGCAGAGGCCCGCGGAGTCGACCGCGGTTATGTGCGTCGTCGAGCCCAGCCGGTCGGAGGCGAGGAAGCTTGCTGCGAAGCCCGGGTCGGTGAGGCTGGCGAGGAACTCCTCGGTGCGCTCGCCCTGAGCGCGTTCCATCGCAGCGACGATCTGCTCAAGGTCGGGATCGCCGCCGGCGCGCTCGAGCAGCTCCAGCGCGAACGCGATCAGGATTCCGCCCGACGCGGGCGGCGGGTTCGAGAGCACCTCACGTCCCCGAAAGCGAGCGCGAACCGGCTCGCGAAGGATCGTCCGATATTCCGCAAGGTCGCTGACGCCGAGCGTGCCGCCGCGATCGAGCACCCAGGCGGACAGTGCCTGTCCGATCTCCCCGGCGTAAAACGGTGCTGCCCCCTCCGCCCCCAGGCGCTCGATCGCATCGCCCAGCTCTGAGAAGCGAAAGACGTCACCCTCCGTCAGCAGCCTGCCACCGGGCGCGTAGACCGCGGCGCCCTCGTCGCAGTGGGTCAGGATCGGCGCCAGGATTGCGATGAAGTAGGCCTGTTCGCGGTTGAGGACGATCCCGTCGCGCGCCAGCGCCGCCGCGGGGGCCGCGAGGTCGGCGAGCGAGACCGTCCCGTGGCGCCGTGCGGCCTCCTCGAGGCCGGCGGGCGTGCCGGGAACGCCGACCGACGCGGAGCCGATGTGAAACACCTGCGAAGACGTCTCGGTGAAGTCAATCGCGATTGGGACCAGCTCGGCGCTGTTGCGGGTGCCGTCCGACCCCGGCGCTGCGACGAAGAAGTCAAGGATCACCGGCTCCCCCGAGCCGTGGACAAGCATGTAGCCGCCTGCGCCCAACCCCGTCAGCGGGCTCTCGGTGACGCAGGACGTGAGCACGGATGCGATCGCCGCGTCGACCGCGTTGCCCCCGTTTCGCAGAACGTCAGCACCGGCCTCGGCGGTGACCGGATGGCCCGCCGCAACGACGCCGGCACTCATGGTGCTGCGGCTAGCGGCCGGGGACGTATTCCGGGACGTCGAGGTCGAAGTCGCGGCGCGGCTCGCGCCGCTGCGTCGACGCTGGACGGTCGGCCGGACGCCTTGCAGCACTCGCACCGGTGCCTAGAGCCCGGCGCTCCGAGGTCTCGGTTCGCGCACGCCTGACGACGTTCTCGTCGAAGCGAGTCGCAATCACCGTGATCCAAACCTCGTCGGTGATTGACTCATCCACATTGGCGCCGAAGATGATGTTCGCGTCAGGGTGTGCCGCTTCCTGGACGATCTTGGCCGCCTCCGAGACCTCGAGCAGGCTCAGGTCCGGACCACCGGTGATGGACAGCAAGATCGACCGGGCTCCGTCAACCGAGGTCTCCAGCAAGGGCGAGGAGACAGCGCTTTCGGCAGCGTTCACCGCGCGAGTGTCGCCGCTGCCCATCCCGATTCCGAGCAGTGCGTGACCGGCATCGCGCATCGTCGTGCGAACGTCGGCGAAGTCGAGGTTGATCATCCCCGGAAGCGTGATCAGCTCGGAGATGCCCTGCACGCCCTGGCGCAGGACGTCGTCGGCGACCTGGAAGGCCTCGACCATCGTCGTGGTCTTTGCCAGCACCGTCAGCAGACGCTCGTTCGGAACGACGATCAGCGTGTCGACTTCCTCACCCAGAGCCTCGATCCCGTCGTCGGCCTGACTGCTGCGGCGCGAGCCCTCGAAACGAAACGGCTTCGTAACGATGCCGACCGTGAGCGCACCGACGTCGCGCGCGAGTCTTGCGATGACCGGAGCCGCACCTGTCCCCGTGCCGCCCCCCGCGCCGCAGGTGACGAAGACCATGTCCGAGCCCTTGAGCAGGCGCTTGATCTTGTCCTGCTCTTCGAAGGCTGCGCGATAGCCGAGCTCGGGATTCGAGCCGGCACCGAGGCCGCGGGCGACGCCGCTGCCCAGGTGAACCGTCACATCGGCATTCGATTGCTGCAAAGACTGAAGGTCTGTGTTGACCGCCATGAACTCGACACCGCCGATACCGGCGTCCACCATCCGGTTGATCGCGTTGACACCGGCACCGCCGACGCCGATGACCTTGATCACAGGCGCATGCGGGGACGCGTCAGCGGCGTTGCTGCCGCCGCGGCTGGGGTCGTTACGCCCGTAGGCGGGGCCGGGGCCGGACTCGAAGACATCGTCGGCGAAGATCCGCGACAGGCGCTCCTTGGCCGCGGGCGGTTCGACCGCGGAAGGCGGCTCGGGCACGTACTCGTCCTCGACGTGGTCGAACGGTGCCGGCTCAGCCTCGGGCTCGGCCGCGGCCTCGCCCGCAGGCGGAGGCGTGGACTCGGCCGGAGACTCGGACATCACGCTCGTATCGTCCTCACGCGGGCGTGAGGTCGGCGGCGCGGGAGCCTCGGGCGGATCGTCCGGATCGACGGTCGCACGGAAGAGATCGGCGAGCGGTCCCTCCCGCATGCTGGCCCGTTTACGACGCGCCATTGGTCAGAACCTCCTCCGCAAGCTGGCGGTAGTAGTCGGCGGCGTTGCTCTTGGAATCGTACTTGAGCACGCTGGCACCGCGAACAGGGGCCTCCGCGAACTTGATCGCCTTCTTGATCCGGGTGTTGAAGACGAGATCACCGAAGTTCTCCTCGAGGATCTCCACTGCCTCCTTGGCGTGGACGGTCCGAGAGTCGAGCATCGTCGGCAGGATGCCCTCGATCTGGACCCGCGGGTTGAGGTTCTCGCGGATCATCTCCAGTGTGTTCTGCAGCTGAAGCAGGCCACGCATGGACAGGTATTCGCACTGGACCGGCACGATCACCTTGTCAGAGGCGGTCAGCGCGTTGATCGTCAGCAGGCCAAGGCTCGGCGGCGTGTCGATGCACACGAAGTCGTAATCGTCGATCACGGCCGAGAGCGCCTTCTCAAGGGAGCGCTCGCGACCGATCTGAGTCGACATCGCGATCTCCGCGCCGGCAAGGTCGATCGAGGCGACGGCGATGTCGATCTCCCGATGCTGAATCGCGTCGCGAATCGGGACGTGGTGCACGAGCACGTCGAACATCGAGCACTCGACCTTGTCGGGATCGATTCCCTGGCTCATCGTCAGGTTGCCCTGCGGATCGAGGTCGACGCAAAGGACCCGATGGCCGGACTCGGAGAATGCCACCGCAAGATTGAGCGTCGACGTCGTCTTCGCGACGCCACCCTTTTGATTTGCGAAGCTGATCACCTTGGCGCCATGGCCGGTCTCGGCCTCCGCCTCGGGCTCCGGCTCGGAGACAAGCACTCGACGCGGCTTGATCGCCTCGGTCGCGGTGATCCGCAGATCGTCATCGGCGAGATCTGCCTCGGCCGCCTTGGCGGCCTCTGCGACCGGCAGGCGAGCGAACAACCGCTCGGCTTCGGCGGCGAGATCGGCCGAGCTCGAGGCCGGCTCATCATCAGCGGCGGGCGCGGGGGTGGGCTCGCGCTCGGGCGTGGGCTCGGGTTCGGGTTCGGGTTCGATGCTTGCCGCTGGTGTCACCGGCTGCTCGGAGCTCGCGGGGCGATCCTCCTCGGGCTCATACCAATCGGAGTCGGAGTCGGACGGCGGGCGGGGGACGCGGTTGAAGATTCCCATCGTTCGCGCTTATTCGCATGAAGTTCGACCTTTCCTTCCCATGCATGGCAAAGCGCTTGCCGAGAGTACGATTCGTGCCCAGTGGGGCTACTCGACAAGCGGCTGCTCGTGGTCACGGGCAAGGGCGGTGTGGGCAAGTCGACGGTGGCTCTCGCGCTCGGGCTCGCCGCCGCGCGCAGCGGTAAGCGCACGATCCTCTGCGAGGTCGCCGCGCAGGAGCACCTCTCGCATGTCTTCGAGCGCAACGAGGTCGGCTTTCGCGAGGTCGAGATGGTCGAGAATCTCTGGGCGATCTCGATCGATCCCGACGAGTCGATGCGCGAGTACGTGTTGTTGCAGCTCAAGGTCAAGGCGATGCGCGACCTGTTGTTTCGTTCGCGGATCTTCAACTACCTCGCCGCGGCAACCCCTGGGCTCAAGGAGCTCGTGACGATCGGAAAGATCTGGGAGCTTGCCCTCGATGATCGCAAGATCCGTAGCGGCCATAGCTACGACCTCGTCATCGTCGACGCACCTGCCACCGGGCACGGCGTTGGCTTCCTCCAGACGCCGCGCACATTCGCCGACATCGCCAGAGTCGGGCCGATACGCCAGCAGGCCGAGACGCTCGACAGATTCATCCGCGATCCGGAGCGGACCGGGGTCGCTGTTGTTGCGCTTCCCGAGGAGATGCCGGTCAACGAGACGACTCAGCTTGAGCGCTCGCTCGCTGACGACGTTGGCATCGAGGTCGACCGCATCTACTGCAATGGGCTCTACCCGCAGCGCTTCACCGTCGAGGAGACGGAGCGGATCGAAGCGGCGACCGCAGCCGAGGACGTCAGCCCCGCCGCCAGCGCGGCGGGGCGTGCGGCGCTCACCGAGGCTCACCGCGCCGCCGATCAACGCGAGCAGCTCGACCGTCTCGAACGCGCAGCCCGTGCGCCCGTGGTCGAGCTGCCGTTCTTGTTCGACGCCCGGCTCGGGGTCGACGAGATCGGCAGACTTGCCGACGAGGTTGGCACCTGATGGCGGGGATCGGCGAGCTGCTTGCCGATCGCCGCGTCTGCGTCTGCGCCGGACCGGGCGGCGTCGGCAAGACCACCGCCTCGGCCGCGATCGCAGCCGGCATGGCAGCACGCGGACTCAAGGTCGCCGTTGTGACGATCGACCCGGCCAAGCGACTTGCCGACTCGCTCGGTCTCCCAGAACTCGGAAATGTCGAACGGCAGGTCGATCCGGAGCTCTTTGCAGAGGCCGGCGTCGATCTGGGTGAGGGTGAGCTCTGGGCGATGATGCTCGACTCGAAGCAGACCTTCGACGATGTCATCCGCGAGCATGCGCCCGACGCTGAGAGCCGCGACCGGATCCTCGACAACCGCATCTACCAGCAACTCTCGGGAGCATTGGCGGGATCGCAGGAGTACATGGCGATGGAGAAGCTCTACGAGCTCAACGCCGCCGGCCGTTACGACCTGCTCGTCCTCGATACCCCGCCCTCGCGCAACGCGCTCGACTTCCTCGACGCTCCGAATCGGCTTTTGCAGTTCATCGACGGTCGTGCCCTGCAGGTCTTCATGAAGCCGACCGGGATCGGCATGCGCGTCTTCGGACGTGGCGCCTCGGTGATGTTCTCGGTCCTGCGGCGGATTACCGGCGTGGACCTGATCGAGGATCTCGCCGAGTTCTTTCAGGCATTCGGCGGGATGGTCGGCGGCTTTCGCGAGCGCGCGCGTCGCGTCAACGAGCTGCTCGCCGATGACGCCACGGCCTTCATCGTCGTCTGCGCCCCCCAGGACGAGCCAGTCGCCGAGGCGCTGCACCTTCATCGCAAGCTGCTCGACAGCAAGCTTCCCTTTGCTGGAGCCATCGTCAACCGGGTGCACCGCGAGGCCAACTTCCGAGAACGCCCCGACGACCTACGCGACGAACTCGAGGTCGCGCTCGCCGACGGCGACCTCGCCGACCGCGTCACATCGAACTTCGACGACTTCCGCGCGCTCTCGCGCTCCGATCGCGCGAACATCGACCACCTGACGGCCGAGCTGCGGCGTGCGGACACGGTGATCGAGGTTCCGTACCTCGATCACGACGTCCACGATCTCTCCGGCCTGCTCGAGGTCGACCGCTACCTGTTCGAGGGGCGAAACGCGGAAAGGCCGAAGCCACCGGGCGGGGCCCGGTGACTTGACCTGCTCTTCCTGGGGTGATCGGAGGAAGTCTCAGTTGGCCGGCGTGACCTTCGCGCGCCGGCTGCGGTCGTAGGCGATCTCGCTGATCGACCACTCCGTCGTCTCCGGCCGCGGGAACAGGCCGGCGACTCGCTCGTGGCGCTCTTCGCGCTCAGTGCGGGTCTGCTCGATCAGGCGGAGCACCGGGCTCGACGACGGGCGCCCAGGCGCCTCGGACTCGACCGGGGCGGGTGCAGCCGCCGTTTCGGTCTCGTCCTGATCGTCGAGCTCGGCGAGCCGGGCGCGAACCGCGACCAGCTCGGGGGCGGGCTGTCCCGCCTCGCTTCCGTCCTGGCTACCAAAGATCTCCTTCGCGCGCTCGATCACGAGTGGCTCCGAGGCCGGATCGTGCTCACTGTCGCGCTCACCCTCATTGGAATTGATTCGGGCGTCGAGCTCGGATACCTCCTCGGCAATTCCTTCGGCGCTCGACTCGTCGGCGTCGACCTCGACCCCCTCGCCCGCGCTGACGCCCTCATCGACGGGCTCGAGGTCCCACTCGGTCGTTCCTCCGCGCTGCTCGGCAACGCCGTCGCCGACGGCCAGGCCGTCAGCCAAAAGGATCTCGTCGGCGGTCGCGCGCAGATCCGAGCCCAGGTGGCCCGCGGCGGCGTCCTTGAGGATTGCCCGCGCCAGCTCCTCGAGCGTGGCGGCGGTCTCAGCCGGGGTGACCACACGGGTTCCGAGGCCCGGTTCACCGCTCCAGAGCTCGCGCTCGAGGCCGATCGCGCGATCGACGACCGACTTGACCTCGCTGCGCTGATCGGGTTCGGCGCACAGCGCGGCAACGCGCATCGCGATGCCCAGTTGGGCAGGGCCGCCCCCCTCGAGCAGGAACCGCAGCGCCAGAAGGTGATCGTTGAGCGCCTCGACGACGACGTTGCGCTCGAGCCCTGCCTCGAACCGGTTGAGCGAACGGCGCAGGGTCGTGGGGAAGCCGGGACGGCCGTCGAACATCCGCTCGAAGGGCGTTCCGCTCACGGAGAGTGCACGCGAGAAGGCCAGCAGATCGCCGAGCTCGGCGTCCGTGAGCCGGTAACCGCCCGGGCGCTGGCGCCCGGCACCGGTCGAGATTCGGCGCCAGCGGTCGCCACCGGATCGCGTCCACGCGTAGGGACCGAGGCCCACTCCTCCGGCCTTGAACAGGCGCAGAGTCGTAACGAGCCGGCGGAAGGAGCTGACCGCAGCCGGACCAGGTTCAAGGGGTTCGCCATCAGAGTCGCGTGCGTCCTCGTCGACGAGCACAGCGGCCAGGAACGCGGGCTCCCACGGCGAGCCACCGAGGCCGTCGCCGTTGCGTGCGTCGGTCGGGACGTCGACGGTGTCGGCGCGAACGATCGAGACGTTGTCGAGGTCGAGCCGAGCGATCGGCATCTGCAGTCCGCGCAGCGGCACGATCACCTCGATCTGCCCGGCAGTTGCGTCTGCGCCGACCTCCAGCTCGGTGATTGCCGCATCAAGGCGATCGCGCTCGAGTGAGAAGTCGATGCTGTCCATCCAGATCCGGCACAGGAAGGCGATCCCGGCGAGCTCCGCGCGCTTGCGCGGATCGCTCGGCACGGTCACTCCCATCCGCTCCAGATAACCGCCGGCAAGCCCGGCGGTCTCGAGCGCGGCGCAGGCTGCGCCGAAAGAGTCGAGGTTGCGCAGATGGGCTGCTTGGGCGTGGACAAAGAGCTCGGTCTGCGGCTCGTAGCGGCAGAGCGGCGAGCCGTCGCCGGGCTCATGCACCTCGTAGGGGATCTCGTTGCCCGCGTCGAGGAGCTCATGCAGACGTTCCGCTGCCTCCGCGGCCATCGCCGTCATTGCCTCTCTCACCACCAGATCACGCATGGCTGGGAGCTTCGCCCGGCCGCGAGGCGCTCCTTCAGTGCAAGCGAGCTTGCAGCCGATCAGCCGTCAGGCGGCGACGAGCCAGCGGCGGCCGTACGAACGCATCTCCTCGATCACGGGCACCAGGGCCCGCCCCTTTTCGGTGAGCGCGTACTCGACGCGCGGCGGCACCTCGGGGTAGGTGTTGCGCGCGACGATCTCGCACTCCTCGAGCGCGCGGAGGCGAAGCGAGAGCGTGCGCGGGCTGATGCCCTGCAGGGAACGCTCAAGCTCGCAGAAGCGGCGGTTCGATTCAGCCAGATCGCGGATCACGAGCAAGGTCCACTTGCCGGAGATGATCTCTGCGCAACAGCCGACGGGACATGGGGAGTCGCTCATAACAGTCGGTTAGCGGGGCGCCGGTCGTTTACCAAATGCCCCGCTCAGAGCGAGTATAGCTCTCAAGGCTTCAGTTATTGAAGCGTGCGAGGAGCGATGACTACGGTCCGTAGTAGCTGCCGGCGCCAGCCTCGGCGGGCGCCGTGAACGGAACGGGTTCGGCGTCGGGCTCTGGCCTCGCCATCACCTGCTCGATACCGCTTGCGCGCTGACCCTGCGCGTCGAGCATGAGCTTGAAGTCGTGCGGGCTCGAGGCGATGTCGAACGCCACCCCGGGATCGATGCGACCAGCCTGCACGTGGCGCAGCAGCGCCTGGTCGAAGGTTTGCATGCCGTAGTACTCGCCCTCGGCGATGACCTCGGTCAGCCTTCCGGTCTCCTGGGGGTTGAGGATCAGATCCTGAACACGGCCGGTGGCGACGAGGATTTCGCACACCGCGACGCGGCTCCCGCCGTCGACGCTGGGGACGAGCCGCTGGCCGACCACGCCGCGCAGGGTGGAGGCGAGCATGACGCGCGCCTGCTGCTGGTGGTGGGGCGGGAAAAAGTCGATGATCCGGTTGACGGTCTCGGTCGCGTCAATCGTGTGCAGGGTCGAGAGCACGAGGTGGCCCGTCTCGGCGGCCGAAAGTGCCGTGCGCACAGTTTCCTCATCGCGCATCTCGCCGATGAGGATCACGTCGGGGTCCTGGCGCAGGATGCGGCGCATCGCGCGGCCGAAGCTCTCGGTGTCCTGGCCGACCTCGCGCTGGCTGATGATCGACCGCTTGTCCTTGTGCAGATACTCGATCGGGTCCTCGAGGGTGATGATGTTGCGTGACCGCGTCGAGTTGATGTGGTCCACCATCGCCGCCAACGTCGTCGACTTGCCCGAGCCGGTTGTACCCGTGAGCAAGACGATGCCGCGCTGCTCATCGGCAAGGTCGTTAATCACTGAAGGCAGGCCGAGATCGTCGACCGTCCGGACCTGAAACGGAATGGCTCGCAGCGCGATCGCGGTGGTGCCTCGCTGGCGGAAGGCGTTGACTCGAAATCGCGAGACACTCTCGAGCGAGTAGGAGAAGTCGGCCTCGCCGTCGCGCTCGAACTCGTCGAAGAGGGCCGGGTCCTTGACGATCTGCTTGAGCGTCCTGAAAGTGTCGTCGGCGGTCAACGGCTCGGAGCCCTCGATCGCGCGCAATTCGCCGTTGATACGCATCTTCGGCGCAGCACCCGCCTTGAGGTGCAGGTCGGAGCCGCCTATCTCCACGAGATGGCGCAGAGCTGCGTCGACGTCGAACATCACAAGTCCTATCGGGCTCTGGTCGACAAGCCTTGAGTGAGCTCTCATGCGAGAGCGCGTGCGTGCAATTTGCTCAGCGAGGCTCTGTTGCCCGCGAGGGCCGAGGCGATGACGCAACCTTGATGCAATCGGGTCCGAGACACCCCTCCAGCTGCGCGGTTAACGCCGCCAGCTGGCGCTTGATCAAGCGGTATCGCGGAGTCGAAGCGCGATTCTTCAGCTCGTATGGATCTCGCTTGAGGTCGTAGAGCTCGAGCTCGGTGGTGCGTCCCGCCCCAAGCGACGCGCGAATTCCGCCTCCGCGGCTGTCGAAGGTGGCTCGGCGGTGCTCGACGTAGGCGTAGCGAGCGGTGCGCACGCCCATATATGAGCGAACCTTGTAGCCGTGGCGAGAGCGGCTGACCCGCTCACGTCCCTCAAGGGGGACGACTCGTCCGGGCGAGCCCGCGAATCCCGCCAGCTCAGCGGTCAGTGAGGATCCATCGAGTGGCCTCCTCAGCCTCTCGGGGATCGTGGCTCCGGCAAGGCTGAGCAGCGTTGGCGCAATGTCGGCATTGGAGGTCGGGGCCTCGATCGTGCGCCCGGCGAGGATCTTCGGGCCCGACATGACCAGCGGGATCCGTATCGCCTCTTCGTACGGGCGGTTCTTGCCGCGCTTGATCCGGTGTTCGCCGTTCATCACCCCCTGGTCGGCCATGAAGACGAGAACCGTGTTCTCGCGCTCACCCACCGCATCGAGCATCGCGACGATGTCCTCGACACCATCATCGAGCGCCGAAAGCGCAGCAAGCCCGCAACGGTAGTCGCGGCGGATCAGCTCGAGATCAGTGCGCGAGAGTGGCGGGCGGCGGCGCACCAGCTTCGGCTTATCGGAGACGTCCGGCTCGTTGAACGACGGTGGCTTCGGCACCGGGGCACGGCTGAAAGCACGGGAATATCGTGCCGGCGGTATCGCGCTCTGGCGGCCGCTTCGATCGTCAGGCCTGCCAACCGAGCAGCGCCGGCCGGCGCGGTCGGCGCGCCCGACCCCAAAGTGCGGCGGGTGGTAGGCAAGCCAGAGGAAATACGGGCCCGGGACGGCCGCCTGCGCCTCGATGAACGGCAGCGCGTAGTCCCGCGTGATCACGTCGGTCTGGTAGTCGGCCGAGGCGTCGCCGTACTCGCGGGGCGTCCCGTCGGGCTCGAAGACGTTGAAGTTGTAGTACGAGGAGAGGCCGTCGCCCCCCTCCCCCACGAGGGCCGACCACGAGTCCCATCCGGGGGGCGCACGGCGCGGTGTGCGAACCCCGTTGAGGTACTTGCCGGCGAAGCCGGTCACGTAGCCATCCGCCTGTAGCCAGGAGGCGAGGGTGCGGCGCTTGTCGATCAACGCCTGGTACCCGCCACCGCTCGGGCGGTTGTTGCCGAGCACTCCGTGGTTGTGGGCGTACTGGCCGGTCAGAAAGGTCGCCCGGGCCGGGCAGCAGAGCGGATAGCTGGCGAAGGCGTTCGCGAAGGTCGCGCCACGGCGGCCAATCTCGCGCTCCACAGACGGCAGCGCCCGCATCATCTGCGGCGCCTGATCGTCGCTCATGATCACGACGATGTTGGGCTTGGCTGCGTAGGGATCCTGCGCAGGCGCGCGTGCTGCGACGCCCGCAAGCGCGGTCAGCGAGGCGATCGCCGTGGCGACCGCGAAGGATCGAAGACCGCGGCTAGGCGACTTCGCGGAGCTTCTGAGCCTCGGCGAGGCTCTGCAGCTTCTTCAGCGACTGATTCTCGATCTGGCGGATGCGCTCGCGCGTGACGTTGAACGTGCGTCCGACCTCGTCGAGTGTGCGGGGGTGCTCGCCGCCGAGCCCGTACCGAAGCTCGAGCACTCGGCGTTCGCGATAGGAAAGGTTCTCGAGAGCCTCGCGCAGGGCCTCCTTGGTGAGGAGGTCGGCCGCGCGCTCGAAGGGCGATTCGGCCTTTTCATCGGCGATGAACTGGCCGAACTCCGACTCCTCCTCGTCACCAACCGGCTTCTCCAGCGACACGGGTGCCTGCGCTGAGCGCTTGATCTGATCGACCTCTTCGGGATCGATGCCGGTGACCTCGGCGATCTCGTCAGGGGTCGGCTCGCGGCCGAGCTCCGTTACGAGCTTGCGCTCGGCGCGCCCGATCTTGTTGAGCTTCTCGACGACGTGGACCGGGATCCGGATGGTGCGCGCCTTGTCGGCGAGTGCGCGAGCAATCGCCTGACGGATCCACCAGGTCGCGTAGGTCGAGAACTTGAAGCCCTTGCGGTAGTCGAACTTTTCCGCGGCACGAACGAGCCCGAGCGTTCCCTCCTGGATCAGGTCGAGGAACGGCAGGCCCTGGTTGCGGTAGTTCTTCGCGATCGACACAACCAGACGGAGGTTGGATTCGACCATCTTTTGCTTTGCGTCGAGGTCGCCGCGCTCGATGCGCTTTGCGAGGTCGACCTCCTCCTGCGCGGTCAGCAATCGAACCTTGCCGATGTCCTTCAAGAACAGCTGCAGCGAGTCGGTCGTCATGTCCGGCTTGAGGTCGAGCGCGGCCTTGCTGCGGCGCTTGCGACCCTTGGGCTCCGGACGCTCCGCCTCGCTCGCGGTGGCCTGGGCGGGGTCGACGTCGTCGACCATCTCGACGCCCTGCGCCTCGATGTAGCCGTAAAGCTCCTCGATGTCGCCCTCATCGACCTCGACCTCGGCGAGCGCCTGCGCGACCTCGCCGTAGGCGATAACGCCCTCTGCCTGGCCCTTGGTGACGAGGTTCTTGACCTCTTCGAGCTCTTGGAGCTCAGTGATCAGCATCGCTTGGCTTCGTTTCCTTCCTGATCTCTCGGTGCGAATTCAGCGCTGTCTCTAAAACCTGATCGGACGCCCTCGCCCTAGGCGCGAGTCGTCTTGACCCCCAACTCGCGCCTACTCGAGAGGTCACGCCGATCGCGTCCCGATTCGGTTGCGAATTGTATCGGCGCGTATTTCCAAGTCAAAGAGCGCAAGGTGGATCGCAAGAGGAGCTGCTCGTCTTGGGGCCGCACACCACCCCTACCCACCGCCGCTTACTCCGAACGTGGTGGAATACGACCCTGATGAGCGAAACGCCCGAACCGAATGAGCCGGAGCCAACTCCGCCGGGGAGCGTCTTCGGCAACCTTCCGGACGCGCGCCCGGGAACACGAAGCCCGAGGCGCGACAGCGGGGCGAAGACCAAAGCCTCGCCGAGGGCTGCCGCAAAGCCAAAGCGGGCGACGCCGGCACCGAAGTCCCAGCCGGCTCCACCCCCGCCGCCGCCAGGAGCTTCAAAAGCTGGTGAGCCGAGCCGTCCGACAGCGCCGTCCCAGCAGCCGGGAGGCCTCGCCGATGTGGCGTGGGCCGGTGTCGCGGTTGCAGCGGAGGCGGCGACGATCGGCGTTCGCCTGGCGAGCCGCGCCATCGAAGCGCTACGAGGCAACCCGGAGCGCGAGTGATCCCGTCCGCGGCCCGAACCGCCGCGGTCTCGCGCGAATCGAAGCGTTACCTGCGCGTGTTCTGGGAGCGCGCCTATCGCGAGAACATCACAGGCCTCGCGGCAATGGTCGCCTACAACCTTGCGCTGGCGCTCTTTCCCTTTGTGCTTTTGGTCCTTTTCATCTTCGGCAAGGTGATCCAGAACCCCGATGTCGAGGCAAGCGTTCTGCGCGACCTGCAGAGCCTCTTCCCCGCCGCCGAGCAAACCTCGCTCGCGGGGGTCATCGGTCGGATCCGCGACAGTTCGACCACGATCGGGATCGTCGCCGCGGTTGGCGCAATCTGGATCGGATCGTCGTTTTGGGGTGCGATGGACACAGCCTTCTGCCGGATCTATCACGTCGATTGCCGCGGCTGGGTGGAGCAAAAGCGGTTCTCGCTGCTGATGCTGCTGGTCGTGATCTTGTTCCTCGCCGCGAGCGTCGTAGTGCCTGTCGCCGAGGGTGTTCTCACCTCGAGCGCCGAGAACCTTCCATTCGGTCTCGATCAATTCGCCGGACTGCGCTCAGCGCTGGTGCTGGTGGCCGCGCTGAGCCTGACCTTTGCGATCGTTGCGCTCATCTATTACCTGGTCCCCAAGGGCCACATCCCATGGCGGGGCGTATGGCCTGGAGCTCTGTTCGTGACCGTGACCACCGCGCTCGCCAACGCGGTCTTTCCGTTCTATCTCACGCAGTCGAACGTCGACGAGCTGGGCGGCGCGCTCGGCCTGATCCTCATCGCCCTCGTCTGGTTCTACCTGATCAGCCTCGGGCTCATGGCCGGCGGGGTGATCAACGCCCTGCGGTACGAGATCCACGAGACCGGCACCGTCGAAGAGGAACGCGCGAGAGCCTTTGCCGATCCTGAGCTCTAGGTCGCCGCAACGGCCTTGCGCATCGCCTCGTCCAGCGGTGTTCGATCGATGTCGAACAGCGCCATGCCTGACTCGTCGCGAACGATCGTCTCCGTCGCGAGGCCCTCGACGAGCGGACGGGCGACGCCCACGTCGACAGGTGTGACCAGGCCAATCCACAGCGAGGACAGGTGCGGCGTCAGCAGCGGGATGGGTATCTGGACAGGCGGGCGCTTGTCGAGGGCCGTTGCCATCTCCTCCATCATCCCCCCGTAGGTCGTCACCTCCGGGCCGCCGATCTCGATCTCGCGGTCCGTGTTCTCGGTGTCGAGCGCGCCCTTGAGGTAGGCGACGACGTCATCGACTGCGATCGGCTGGGTCTTGGTCGTCACCCAACTCGGCGTAACCATCACGGGCAGTCGCCGCACGAGGTAGTAGACGGTCCGAAACGACTCACTACCCGCACCGATAACCGCGGCCGCACGAAAGTAGGTGAGCGGCAGCTTCTCGCCGAGGATCTCGGCGGTACGGTGGCGGCTCTTCAGGTGTTCGGAGCCGGGCTTGCCGAGCCCGCCCAGATAGATGACCCGCTCGACGCCCGCTGCAGCCGCGGCATCGGCGAAGTTCTTGGCGGCACGAGCATCGCGCTCGGCGAAGTCACTATCGCCGCCACGGCCCATCGAATGGACGAGGTAGAACGCGTGGCGGATCCCGTCGAGCGCAGCCGGCAACGTTGAGGGCTCGAGGACGTCGCCCTCGACCACCTCGACACCCATCCGCTCAAGCGCACCGGCCCGCGAGCGGTCGCGCGCCAGCGCGCGGACGGCGATCCCATCGTCGCGAAGCGACTGCGCGAGCAGGCCCCCGATGTACCCGGTCGCGCCGGCGATGAGGACGGTCGGCTGCTCTGCGTTCATGCCGGCAAGCTACCCGTAAAGGCCACCGGTGACCTCGCGCAGCTTCGCCTGATCGTGGCGCGCCGAGACCGTGCGCACCGTTCCCGAGCGAGAACGCATGACGAGTGACTCCGTCGTGGCCTTGCCGCGGCTGAGGCGAACGCCCTGCAACAGCTCGCCGTCGGTCACGCCGGTCGCGGCGAAGAAGACATCGTTGCCCGAGACGAGCCGGTCGACGTCTAGCACCTCGTCGAGGTCGTAGCCGCCGTCGAGCGCCGCCTTGCGCTCCTCGTCGTCGCGAGGCCAGAGCTTGCCGAGAAGCTGGCCGCCGATGCATTTGATCGCGGCCGCGGAGATCACGCCCTCCGGCGTGCCACCGATCCCCCACAGCAGATCCACGCCTGCGTCGGCCGAGACCGCGAAGAGCGCAGCCGAGACATCGCCGTCGGAGATGAAGCGGATGCGCGCGCCCAGCTCGCGGATCTCGGCGACCTTCTCCTCGTGCCGAGGCCGGTCGAGCATGATCACCGTCACGTCGCCAACCGCCTTCTGCTTGCGCTCGGCCACCTTGCCGATCACCTCGGTCAGTGGCTCGTCGAGGCTGAGGACGTCCGCGATCTCCGAGTTGCCCGCGATCTTCTCCATGTACACGCAGGGGCCCGGGTCGAACATCGTTCCGCGCTCGGAGAGGGCGATGACCGAGAGCGCCGAGGGCATCCCCCGAGCCGTGAGCGTCGTTCCCTCCAGCGGGTCAACCGCAATATCAACCTCTGGCGGGCTGCCGTCGCCGATGCGCTCGCCGTTGTAGAGCATTGGCGCCTCATCCTTCTCGCCCTCGCCGATGACGACGAGGCCGTCCATGGGGACGGTGTCGAGCAGAAGCCGCATCGCGTCGACGGCTGCGCCATCGGCTGACTCCTTCTCCCCGTGCCCGACCCAGCGCGCGGCGGCAAGCGCCGCCGACTCGGTCACGCGAACGAGCTCGAGGGCGAGGTTGCGATCGGGCTTTTCCCCGGACCGCTGGTCCTGCGAGATGACTGACACTGAGCGGAAGTTAGACGGTGCCGGGTGCCTTGCGCACCTTGCGTCCGCCGCTCTCGACCGACCGGGTGAAGCCGACGATCGATATGCCGAGGGCGCAGACGAGCGCGATCCAATAGCCGTAGTCGAGGCTGACGCCGATTTCCCCCGGGCCGGTGCCGGGCTTGTCCAGGATCCCGTTGTAACCGATGAGAACGCTTGCAGCGAAGCCGGCGATCATCGTCATCTCGCCCGGTGGGTACGAGAGCTTGTGCCCGCGTACCAAGATGTAGCCCAAGATCAGCGGTGCGGCAGCGGCCAGGAGCAGGAGCCAGCGCAGAATCGGGAACGTCTGAAAGCCCGTGCAGCTGAATTCCCCAACCCCGCAGGTCCAGGTGTCCGGATCCGAAGGCACCCGCTGCGCGTTCTCCGTCAGCGAGTACCAGGGCAAAAAGAGGATCGTCACGATCAGCAATCCGGAGGCGATCGCGCCGATGATCACCCGGGTCGAGTTGAGCCGCGAGAAGTCCATCCGGCCGTGACCCTATCCCACCCGTATAGGGTGGCGCGCAGATGAAGCGCTGGGGACTGACGTTGCCGCTCGCCATGCGCTCGCTCGCCGACCACGAAGAGCTGGTCAGGCGGGCCGAGGAGGCGGGCTACACCGACCTCTGGAGCGGAGAGACTTCGGGCCCGGACGGCTTCACTCCACTCGCCCTGGCGGCGGCGTGGACGACCGAAATCCGACTTGGCACCGGCGTCGTCGGAGTCTTTCAGCGCGGCCCGGCCCTGCTGGCCCAGCAGGCCGCTGCCCTCGCCGACGCGAGCGGCGGCAGGTTTGTGCTCGGTGTCGGCGCCTCATCCGATCGGATCGTTGAAGGCTGGAACCAGATCCCGTTCAAGCGGCCGCTCTCGAAGGTCGACGAAACCGTGGACTTCCTGCGCACCGCGTTCGCCCACGAGCGCACCGCGACCGGATTCAAGCTCGAAGCCGAGCCGCCGCCGATCCCGATCGTGCTTGCGGCCCTTCGCGGCAAGATGCTGCGCCTCGCGGTGGAGAAGGGCGACGGCGCCTTCACAAACTTTCTGCCGATCTCGGGCCTGCCCAAGGTCGTCGCCCAGCTTGAGGACGCTCCTGACGATTTCGAGCTGCTCTGCCGCTTCTTCTGCCTCCCGGGTGATCGCGAGCAGATCGAACCCCTGGCGCGCTTCATGTTCTCGTCGTATGTGACCGTCCCGGTCTACGCCGCCTTCTATGAGTGGCTGGGCCATGGCGACGCGATCGCTGAGATGCGCGAGCTGTGGACCGCCAAGGATCGCAAGGGCGCCGCCGCCGCCGCGCCGTGGGAGCTGATCGAGGAGATGTTCATCCTCGGCACGCCCGAGCAGATGCGGGCTCGGCTCGACGAGTTCGTGGCCGGAGGGATCACGCTGCCGGTACTCACACCGATCTGCCCGCCCGAGGCTCAGGGCGACCTGATCGAGGCGCTGGCACCCGTCTGAACGATGACGCAGTTCGGCGGTAGCGATACGGCCGAGATCGAGTCGGCGCACCAGCGTTGCTACGAGCTCGCAGCGGACGTGGAGAGGTACCCGGAATGGCATCCGGTGATCGACTCAATGGAGGTTCTCGAGCGCGATCCGGACGGTCGAGTGTCGCGCGCTCGCCTCGTCGTCGACGCCAACGTTTCCACCGTTACCGTCGAGGTCGGCCTCACATACGAGGCCTCCGGAGCTATCCAATGCCAGCGGCTCTCCGGCGATCTCAACGAGATGTTCACGCGCTTCGAGTTCGTCGAGGTCGCTCCCGATCGGACCCGGCTCGACTACTCGACCGGGCTCGACCCCGGACGGATGCTCTCGATGATGGCTCGCGGCCCGGTGCTGGAGAAGATTCGCCGCAAGCTTGTCGGTGACGCGGTGAGCGCCTTCAAGCGGCTTTGCGAATCCGAGTGAGTCAGCCTCCGCGCAGTTCGGCCATGCCCTCGGCCCGACTCCGCACGGGCTCGTAGCCGAGCTCCGCCCGCGCCTTGGAGATGTCGATCGTGCACTCCTGTGAGGAGAGCCAGAGTGCGAGCCGCGTCAGCGGCGGCTCGCTATCGCGTCGCATGAGCCTCCAGATCGTCTCCGATGCGGCTGCCGTCAATGCGGCCACCGGCGCCGGCACCGAGCGGGTCGGCGGCTCGACGCCCTGGGTCTCGAGAAGCTCGGAGACGAACTCGCGGAAGACCGAAGGCTCACCGTCGGTGACGAAGTAGGCCTCGCCCGCGCGACCCTTGTCCGCGGTCACAACCAGGCCCTCGACGACGTTGTCGACATGGGTGGTGGCGGTCAGATGATCTCCTCCGCCGATCCAGGCGAACTTGCCCGCTTCCACAGCAGCGACGATCTCCGGCAGCAAGGTCGTGTCCCCCGCGCCCCAAACCAGCCGTGGTCGCATGACCATCGCGTCGAAGCCGTCGGTGCTCGCGGCGCGGACGGCCTGCTCGGCCATCGCCTTCGTCGCCGGGTAGAGGGCCTTCGAGTCGGGTCGCAAGGGAGCCGTCTCGTCAACGTTCACCAGCGGCTCGCCCGCAAGCAGGGCAGCCTCGGTGCCGCAGTGAACGAAACGGAGAACGCCCGCATCGCGGCACGCCCCCAGCGCGTTCTTCGTGCCGGTGACATTGCCCGCGACGAACTCCTCACGCCTGCCCCACTGGCCGAGGTGAGCGGCCAGGTGATAGGCCTGCTCGCATCCCTCCGCTCCGGCGCGCATCGAGTCGGTGTCGCCGAGATCGCCGCGCACGGCCTCGGCCCCGAGCCCCTCGACGGTCGCAGCTGAGCCGTCGGAGCGTGCGAGCGCTCGGACCGTAAGACCGTCCGCAACGAGCCTTCGTATCAACCGGCCCCCGATGAACCCGGATCCGCCGGTGACGAACGCTGCGCCGTTCGTGCCTGTCATCAGCTCGTTGGCTTCGCCAGGCTGAGCGCGTACAGCTCATCGGGGTCGGTCCACCACTCGCACAGCTCGAGGCCTGCGTCGGCGTAGCTCGCCTCGAGGCGCTCGCGGGTGAACTTGGTCGAGATCTCGGTTCGCATCTCCTCGTTGCGGGCGAAATGGGTGCGCATGTCGAGGTCTTTGATGTCGATGAACTGCTCCGTGAGTGAGCGCAGGCGGATGTCGATCCACTCGTTGTCGGTGTCGAAGAAGGCAACGTGCTCGAACGCGTCGGGATCGAAGTCAGCATCGAGCTCTCGATTGAGGACGTGCAGCACGTTCTTGTTGAACTCGGCGGTGACCCCGGCCGAGTCGTTGTAGGCGGCCTCGAGCACTGCCGCGTCCTTGACCAGATCCGTGCCCAGCAGAAAGCGGTCCTCGGGATACATCAGCGTCGCGATTCGCGCCAAAAATGAGCGGCGCGGGCCCGGGCGGAAGTTGCCGATCGTCCCGCCGAGGAACGCGATCAGCGCACCCATCTCCCGAGGCACTCGCTCGAGGTGGGTCTCGTAATCGGACACGACGCCGTGGACCCGGAGGCCGTCGTACTCCTGCACGAGCTCTTCCGCGATGCGTCGCGTGATCTCCTCGGAGATGTCGACCGGGACGTACGTCTCCAGCCGTCCCGTCGCCGCGATCGCATCGAGCAACTCGCGAGTCTTTGCCGCGGCGCCAGAGCCAAGCTCGATCAATGTCGTCGGCGATGCAGCCGCGGCGATCTCGCCGGCGCGCTCGTGGAGGATCGCCCGCTCGGTTCGGGTCGGGTAGTACTCCGGCAGCTCGGTGATCCGCTCGAAAAGCTCGGAGCCGCGCTCGTCGTAGAAGTACTTGGGAGGGATCTCCTTGAACGGGGAGCTCAGGCCCTCACGAACGTCCTCCGCGAGGCCCGCGAGCGTTCCGCCCTCCGGAAGGTGGACCTCGATCTCGATCTGGTCGGTGGACGAAGCCATCACAGTCCTCGCGCGCAACGAACGCCGGAGAAGATCTGTGAGCGCTCGGGCAGATCCCAGTTGCGAAAGCTCAAGCGGATGACGTCGCGCCGCGTTGCCCAGGCGCCTCCGCGAAGAACCTTGTAGCGATCGCCGAAGAACACCTCCGAGTACTCGGGGTACGGGAAGGCCTCAAAGCCCGGGTACGCGCGAAAGTCCGAGCTCGTCCACTCCCAGACGTCACCCAGCATCTGCACGGCGCCGACGTTGGATGCGCCGTCGCCGTAGGCCCCAGCCGGGGCGCAGCCACAACCGAGATGGTCAAGGTTCGCCCGCTCGGGGTCTGCGCCAGCCGCCGCGGCCTCCCACTCGAACTCGGTCGGCAGCCGCTTGCCGGCCCAGGCCGCGTAGGCGTCGGCCTGGTGCCAGCTGACGTGGACGACCGGCTTCTCGGGGTCGAGGGGCTCGCGACGGCCGAACGTGGTGACGACCCAGCCGCCGTCGTCGCGCTCCCAATACATCGGCGGCTCCGACCCGGTGTCGGCGAGGAACTCGGCAAACGCGCCGTTCGTCACCGGAGTGCGGTCGATCTCGAAGGCCTCAAGCTCGACCTCGTGGCGGGGGCGCTCGTTGTCATAGGCAAAGCCGGCCTGAGGCGCGCCGACCACATGGGTGCCCGCCGGAACGGTGACGGTCTCCGGGCCGGAGTCGACGGGCTCGGAGGCGACTGACTCGTCCAGCGATGGCAGCTCGTAGCCGTCGACCATCTGCAGCAACTGCAGCATCGTCTCGTTGTGCTGGTGTTCGTGCGCGAGCAGCATCTCGTAGATGAATCCGCCGTCGATCAGCGGATCCGGGTGATCGTCCAGGGCCACCGACTCGAGGACGTCGAGCGTGCGCGCCCGGACCCCTTGCATGTACGCGCGCAGCTCCTCGCCACGAAGGATCGGCAGCTCGTTGCGGACCTTGCGCGGGTTCTCGATCGCGTCGTAAAGAGCTCCCAGCTCTCCGTGCATCGGCTCGCGCTCGCCTACGCGCTGCACGAGCCAGAGCTCCTCGAAGTTCGCGATGTGGCCCAGGTCCCAGGAGAGCGGACTGAGGATCGGCGAGTAGACCGTGTTGAGCTGATCGTCGGCGAGCGGCTCGATCAACAGGAGGGTCCGCTCCCGGGCCTCGGCGAGGCGGTCGGCGATGCTCTGGTTGATGTTCACCGAGGTGGTCGGTGCGATGGCCTGAGCCTACCCGGGTAGGGTGGCCGCCATGGATATAGATGGTGTGAACGCGCTCGTGGTGGGCGGGGCCTCCGGCCTCGGCGAAGCGACCGCGCGGCGCCTGCACGCGGACGGTGCGGCGGTCACGATCGCCGACCTCAACGCCGAGAAGGGCAACGCACTCGCCGGCGAGCTCGGCGCTCGGGCGAAGTTCGTCGAGGCCAACGTCTTGGAGGCCGAGCAGATCGAGGCGGCGGTCACGGCCGCAACCGAGGGAGGCTCGCTGCGGATCTCGGTCTGTTGCGCGGGGATCGGATGGGCGCAGCGGACGGTCTCCAAACAGGGGCCACACGACCTCGAGATCTTCTCCAACGTGATCAAGGTCAACCTGATTGGCACGTTCAACGTTCTGCGCCTCGCGGCGGCGGTGATGGTCGACAACGAGCCCAACTCGGATGGCGAGAGGGGCGCGTGCGTGAATACCGCGTCGATCGCCGCATTCGACGGGCAGATCGGCCAGGTCGCATACGCGGCCTCGAAGGGCGGCATCGTCGGGCTCACCCTGCCCGCCGCGCGCGATCTCGCCGGTCGCGGCATTCGCGTCAACACAATCGCGCCGGGCCTCTTCGACACGCCGCTACTTGCGGCACTTCCGGAGGAGGCGCGGGCGGCACTCGGCGCCGGAATCCCGTTCCCGTCACGCCTCGGCCAGCCTTCCGAGTACGCCGACATGGTCGCGGCGATAGTCGCCAACCCCATGCTCAACGGCGAGACAATCCGCCTCGACGGAGCGCTGCGAATGCCGCCCAAATAGCCATGGAGATCGGCTTTCTCATCCTCACGGACCACAGCGAGGTCCTCAACGGCAAGGTCTACGCGATGGGCGGCGGCTGGAACATGTTGCGCTTCGGCGGCCTGCCGGTCGAACACCGCTTCGGGATCGCGTTCGGAATCGACGTCGCCTGGGACGAGACGAACCAGCGTCACCCGCTGACTCTCGAGATCCAGGGCCCCGACGGCGAACGCCTCGGCGAGGAGCTTCAGTTCGAGATCGAGACCGGCCGCCCACCCGGTTCGGTTGCTGGTCAGGACCAGCGGGTCGTGATCTCCTTCGACGCGAATGCCACGTTCGACTCCGCGGGTCCCCACGCCGTCGTCATCCGGGGCGGCGAAAGCGAGCTCGGACGCAGCCGCTTCTACGTGGCCGAAGTAACGCCGGAGATGCGGGGGGCTGGGCCAGCCTGAGCGTCAGTCCGTCCCCCGGTACTCCGGATCGCTCCATACCCGCTTGAGCCATGGCGGAGTGATCGCGAAGTCGACGTCGGGATCCGTCGTCGCGATCGGTTCGAGCGGAACCAAGCGGACGTCGTCGCCGGGCGTCCACCGATACGGCTCGACATCGTCGCTCGCGTGGCCGGCGTGGCTGCCACCGGAGATGAAGTACGCGCCCTCGCTCGGGCCCCAGACCTCCGAACGGTGGGTGACGCCGGCATCGGAGAGCCAGTTGCCCGGGCCGCCTGCGTAGTTGTAGCCCTGGTGGGAGCTGGCTCGTGCCTCGGCCCCGGCGGGACCGACCCGAAGCTGCATGGATTCCCAGTCGTCCGCGTGGTGGCCGCGGTCGCCCCAGACCTGTGTGTTGGAGCCTGGGTAGTAGGCCCAGTACTGGAGGTAGAGGTACCCGCCTCGCTCGATGACCCGTGTGAACAGCGTCACCGGCTCGCCGGTGTCCGAACTCTGTACCTCACCCCGCTCCGCACCCATCGAGCACGGGTCCTCGCGACAGCTTCGGTAGTCGACCGGCAACGCCCGCATGCCCTCCTCGTAGACGAGGCGCGGCGTCCGTTCCGCCACCTCGGCCGCAAGCTCCGGTCCGTACGCCGAAACCAGGGCTGATTCCCCGCCGCCGCAGTCGTCGGCAAGAGAGACCGCGCAGGCGAGCTTCGATTTGATCGTCGCGGCAAGCGCGATCGCCGAGCCCGCGAGGCCCGCGAGGCTGACAAGTAGGGCCAGCACCGAGGAAACCACGAACACCAGGCCGATCCATTCGACTGTGCTCTGGGCCCGCTCGCTGGACACGGTCCGACGCTAAGCGGCGCGATGTGCGCCATGGCACGCATTGGGTGGCGGCTGTGTGACGGCATCGACCCGATACAGTCGCGCCGTGGCCACACCGGAGCGAAACTGGGAGGGAATGCCCAAGAAGGAGGGGCGAGGCTTTCGCGTCTACGTGCTCGCTGTCGCTGCGCTCCTGCTGTTGATCTTGGTGGCGCAGAATGCGCAGAAGGTCACGGTCGACTTCCTCTTCGTCGAGACCCAGACACCGCTGATCGTCGCGCTGCTGATTGCCGGCAGTCTCGGCGCTCTGATCGGCTGGGCCCTCCCCCACGTTCGCCGCAGCCGCAAGGCAGAGCGCGACTCTCACCTCGTCGTCGACCGCGACAACAAGTAGCCCGTCGGTGACATCGCCGCGCCCCACAGGCGCGAGATGCGTTTAGCGTCGTCGGTGACGACGTTAGGAGCGACTCGCGCCGTTTAGGGGTCGGGGAGCCGGTTGCTTATGGGATCGATTTCTTTTCTTCGCAACCTGGGGCGTGCTTGTCGTCTTTGCCGCCGCCGCCGTCGCAGGAGTCCTTCTTGCCGCCGCCGCCGTCGAGCTTGTCCTTGCCGCCGCCGCCGCGGACGTCGTCCTTCTTGCCGCCGCCGCCCTTGACCGTGTCCTTGCCACCCTGCCCGCGCGCGTCGTCCTTGTCGCCCCCTCCCGCCTTCACGGTGTCGTCGCCACCGCCGCCCTCGGCGCTGTCGCGGCCGCCGTGTGCCTTCACCGTGTCGTCGCCGCCACCGCCGGTCACGGTGTCGTCACCACTCTGGCCCAGCACCGTGTCGTCGCCGTCCTCGCCTTCGAGCGTGTCGTTGCCGGCACCTCCGTCGACCGAGTCGTTTCCGGTGCCTCCCGCCAGCGCATCGTCGCCATCGGCGCCGGTGATCGTGTCGTCTCCGTCGCCGCCCGTTCCGGTGTCCTCGCCACCTCCGCCGGTCAGGGTGTCGGCGCCGGGTCCGCCGTCGAATGAGTTTGCCCCGTTGCCGCCGTTGAGCGTGTCGTCGCCGTCGCCGCCGCTGAGCGTGTCGGTGCCGTCACCCGCCGTGAGTGTGTCGTTGCCCGCGCCTCCCGCGAGCGCGTTGTCGCCGTCGTCCCCGTTGAGGGCGTCGTTGCCATCGCCGCCGTCGAGAGCGTCGTTGCCACCGCCCCCAGAGGCGGTGTCGTCCCCGTCGGAGCCTGCAACGTTGTCGACACCACCGCCGCCGTTGAGCTGGTCGCCGGCGGCACCACCAACAAGCGTGTCCTCGTCGTCGTCGCCGTTGAGAACGTCGAGACCGTTGCCGCCGTCGAGCGCGTCGTTGCCGCCTCCTCCCGACATGACGTCGTTGCCGTCTCCGCCCAGCGCCGTGTCGGCGCCGCCGCCGCCCAGCAGGACATCGGCCGCGCCGGCCCCCGTGAGAAGGTCATTGCCGTCGCCACCGTCGAGCGCGTCTGTAGCTGCCCCGCCGGTGAGCGTGTCACTGCCCCCGAGCCCGGAGAGTGTGCTCCCGCTGGCCAAGGCGATCAGCTGATCGCCGAACGATGAGCCGCTGGCCCCCTCGATCTCGCGCAGGAGGTCAGTGCCGGCGCCGCCCGTGGCGGTTCCCGCCGGGAGGTTGACGGTCACGGCGCTCGCGGCCCCGGCGTAGCTGGCCGTATCGGTGCCGTCACCGCCGAGGATCACATCGTTGCCGCCGCCTCCGATGATCGTGTCGTTGCCCCCGAGCCCGCAGATCACCTCGGCCGCCGCCGTCCCGGTCAGCGTCTCGCCGGCCGCCGTGCCGCTGATGTCGCAGCCCTCAGCGATGTTGGCCGCGAACTCCGAGGTTCGCAGCGGGGTCCCGGTGCCGTCTAGCTCAGTCGCGGTGGCCGTGATCGACTTGCCCGCCGCTCCCGTTCCCGCGATCTCGGTTGCGATCTCCGCGTGCCCCGCCGCGTCGGTGGTCACCTGGAAGCTGCCAAGCGACTCGGCTCCCTCGCCGTTGCCGGACGGATCCGGAGCGGAGTTCGCATAGAGGTCGATCCGGTAGCTCGTCGACGCGGTGGAGTCGAGGTTTCCGATCACATGCGTCGATGACCCGTAGGCGGCGACGGTCTCCAATACCGGGAAGTTCTGCAGCCCGTTGCCCCCATCGTCAGCGTCGCCGGCGCCATCGTTGGGGGTGACGCCGAACGTCAGCCCGTCCGACATCAGATCGATCCCGAGACCGGTGTTGGCACTGATCGAGTTCGCGATGATCGGGATGCGAGCCGTCGGGCTCCCAAGACCCTTGACGCTCACCCCCGCCTCGCCGTTGTTGGCAATGGTGTTGCCTGCGCCGCCTCCCGTGCCGCCGACTGTCGTCCCCGAGCCGCCGGCGAACACCTCGACGCCACTGTCTTGGTTGCCGAGCGCGCCGGTGCCGTTCGCGGTCGTGCCGATCAGGTTCGACTGGATCACGTTTCCACCCGGCGCGTTGGGCGATACGAGCACGCCGCTGAGCGTGTTGCCGGAAATCACGTTCGGTGCCGCGGGCGAGCCGACCACGGTGCCGGAGACGCCGCTGAACGTGACGCCCCACTGCGAGTTGCCGACGGCGCCGGTGCCCGCCGCGTCGACGCCGATGTGGTTGCCGAGTACCTGCGTACCGCTGATTGGCCCACCGACGCCGCCAAAGATGCTGATCCCGTCACGGGCGTTGCCCCCGATCACGTTGCAGTCCCCATCGCAGACGCCGCCGGGAGTCGGGTCTGCGGTTCCGCCAATCACGTTGCCCGTCATCGAGCCGATGTTGGCGAGGACCGTTGCGGCGATGTAGATGCCGTTGCCCGTGTTCGGCAGCGGATCGTCACCCTGGCGGTCGACCCCGATCCGGTTGGCCGCTATCGAGGTGTTTGTCGGAGCACCGACCGTCCCGGTGCCGGGGAACATCTCGATCCCATTGTCGTTGACGCTGGAGCCGTTGCCCGCGATGAGGTTCCCGCGCACGACCGCGGCATCTATCGGCCCGCTCAGGTGTAAGCCGGAGCCAGCATTGCCAAGGGCGGCGACGCCGCCCACCCCGGTGCCGACGAAGTTCCCTCTGACCTGGAAGCCGGTAAGCGGAACGGTGGGAGTGACGTCGATGCCGTCGGCGCCGTTGGCGGCGATCAGGTTGCAGTCGCCGTCGCAGATCCCGCCGGGCGTCGGGTCGTCGGTGCCGCCGATCACCGTGCCGTTGGCGTCCCCATTGGCGTTCGGGGCGATGGTGATCCCGTCACCGGTGTTGGCGAGCGCGCTCGTGCCGCCGATCGTCGTTCCGACCCGGTTGCCCGCGATCGTCGTGTTGGCCCCGCCCGTGGTGGCGAAAGCGTCCGGGGTTATCCGGATGCCGCTGCCGGCGTTATCGGAGCTGACGCTGTCGAGAACGCTGTTGTTGTCGCCTGAGATCTCAAACCCGTCGCCTCCGTTGCCGTGCCCCGTACCCGCGATGTCGATCCCGGACAGCACCCGCTGGAACGTGACGCGGTCACCGCGCGAGCGCAGTCCGTCTCCATTGACCCCGGTGACGTCGTAGACGGCGAGATCGTGGACGAAGCTGTCGGCCCCCGTGGTTTCGACGAAGATCGCCGGGAACGTCAGCGCAGAGCCGTCGATCTCGATGTTCGGCCCGGCCCCTCCCTCGCTGCCGTCGATCTCCACGGCGTCCGTGATGCCGCTGTAGATACTCGCGGGCGCCAACACGTGGGGACCCGCACCCGCGATCGAAAAGTTGATCAGGTCGCGGGTCGGCGCCGCTTGACCCGCGGGGCAATCCCCCGACGGGCTGTTCGACATCGCGGCGTTCATCGCCTCGCGAAGCGTGCAAGTGCCGTCGAGCGCCACCGCGTCGCCCGTTCCGGTGACCGTGATCGTCGTTGCGCTGGCGTTCGCAGCGCAGGTCAGGGCGGCTGCCACGGCTGCCAGCGTGGACATCGCCGTCCGAGTGCGCACCCTCCTGCTCACTCTCACCCTCCTGTGCGGCACCATGCCGCATCGACGAGGGAAACCTATCGCGTGACCGGGATTTCCGCTAGAGGTTTTCGATCTCGGCGGCGATCTCCGACGCGGCAGCCTTGGCGTCGGCGAAAACCATCGAGGTGTTCTCGAGATAGAAGAGGTCGTTGTCGATCCCGGCGAATCCCGGCGAGAGCGAGCGCTTGATCACGATCACCTGTCGCGCGTCGGCGACCTCGATGATCGGCATGCCGGCGATCGGCGAGTCCGGATCGTTCTTCGCAGCGGGGTTGGTGACGTCGTTGGCGCCGATGACGACGGCGACGTCGGTGCGCGGCATCTCGGGGTTGATGTCGTCCATCTCGCGCAGCTTCTCGTAGGGGACGTCGGCCTCGGCCAGGAGCACGTTCATGTGCCCGGGCATCCGGCCCGCCACGGGATGGATCGCGTAATTGACGTCGACGCCTCGCTTTTCGAGCTCGTCGGCCATCTCCTTGACCGCGTGCTGGGCCTGAGCGACGGCGAGTCCGTAGCCCGGGACGATCACGACGGAGTCGGCGTAGGCGAGCTTGATTGCCGCATCCTGAGCGCCGATCGACGTGTGCGGTCGTTCCTCGCCGCCGCCGGCCGCGCCGCCGGCGGGCGCACCACCGAATCCGGAGAAGAGGATGTTTGTGACCGAGCGGTTCATCGCCGTCGCCATCTCGAGCGTGAGCAGGGTTCCCGAGGAGCCGACCAGCGTGCCGGCGACGATCAGCGCGACGTTGTCGAGCGAGAAGCCTGCGGCCGCGGCCGAGAGGCCGGTGAACGCGTTCAGCAACGAGATCACGACCGGCATGTCGGCGCCGCCGATCGGCAAAACGACGAGGTTGCCGAGGATTGCCGCGCCGACGAGCACCGCAATGAACAGGCCCTGAGAGGGGTCGTCCGAGGTGGCGAGGATCACGCACGCAACGACGAGGCCGATCAGCAGCAGCGCGTTGATGACCTGCTGACCGGGAACCGCGATCGGTCGCGTAGGGATCAGGTCCTGCAGCTTGGCAAAGGCGATGTTCGAGCCCCAGAACGAAACCGAGCCGATCACCGCGGCGAACAGCACCGGGATGAACTCGTCGAGCGGGGGCTCGATGCCGGCGTGGCGGAACTCCGACCACGCGATCAATGCGACCGCCCCACCGCCAACACCGTTGTACAGCGCGACCATCTGCGGCATCTCGGTCATCTGCACGCGCAGCGACGCGATCACACCCACCGCCGTACCGACCGCCAGCCCGCCGATGATCACGCCCCAGTTGCCCATCCCGTCGAGCAGGAGCGTGGTGATGACGGCGAGCGCCATCCCGCCGGCGGCGATCAGGTTGCCGTTCTTCGCGGTGGTCGGGTGCGTGCCCTGCATCAACCCGTAGATGAAGAGCGAGAACGAAGCCGTGTAGAGCAGGATCGAAGCGCTGCCGCCCGACTCGAGCACTGCCAGGGACATCAGCTTGCCTCCGACCCTGACCCGCCCGGAGGCGAAGCCGAGGACGTGTCAGGAGTTTTCTTGGGCTTCCGGACGAACATGCCGAGCATGCGGTCGGTCACCATGAATCCGCCGACGATGTTGATCGCGCCGAAGGCGATCGCGATGAAGCCGATGACCAGCTCCAGCGCGCCGTCGGCGACACCGGCGACGATGAGCCCGCCGAGCATCACGATCCCGTGGATCGCGTTGGTCTGGCTCATCAGAGGGGTGTGGAGCGTGGTCGGGACCTTCGAGATCACCGCGAAGCCGACGAACGCGGCGAGAACGAAGATGACGAGCTCGGTGCTGAGGTCCATCAGCCCTCGCCCCCGGAGTCGCCGGCCGGCTGCGCGCCCGCGGCCCGCTCGTTGCGGATCGAGCCCTCGTGGGTGATGCAGGCTCCGGCGACGACCTCGTCTTCAAAGTTCAAAGTGAGATTGCCCTCCTCGTCGACGAGCAGCCCAAGGAGGTTCTCGATGTTCTTCGCGTAGAGCTGTGAGGCGTGGGCGGCCATGTCGGACGGCAGGTTGACCGGCGAGATCACCTTGACGCCGTTGTCGGTGACCACCGTCTCCCTCGCCTTCGTCAGCTCGCAGTTGCCGCCCGAGTCGCCGGCGAGATCGATGATCACGGACCCCGGCTCCATGTTCGCGACCGCCTGTGCGGTCAAAAGGATCGGCGCCTTGCGGCCCGGAATCTGAGCCGTGGTGATGATCACGTCCTGCTTGGCGGAGTTCTCGGCAAGCGCCTCGCGGACCTGCTCGTTCTCCTCGTCGGTGAGCGGGCGCGCGTACCCGCCCTCATCCTCGGCGTCGGGAATGAAGTCGAGCTCGAGCGGCCGGCCGCCAAGTGACCTGATCTGCTCCCACGCGGCACGACGGATGTCGAATCCCGAGACGACGGCGCCAAGGCGTTTCGCGGTCGCGATCGCCTGCAGGCCGGCGACGCCGGCGCCCAGCACCAGCACGCGGGCGGGCTTCACCGTGCCGGCCGCCGTGGTCATCATCGGGAAGAAGCGGCCAGCCTCACGGGCGGCGAGAAGGGTCGCCGCGTACCCGGCGACGTTGGCCTGGGAGGACAGCGCGTCCATCGCCTGAGCGCGGGTGATCCGCGGAATCGCCTCCATCGCAAAGCTCGTCACACCGGCCGACGCAAGCGCCTTGTTGGTCTCAGCCGAGGTCAGCGGCGCGAGGTGGCCGATCAGAACCTGTCCCTGCTTGAGCCTGCCGATCTCGTCACTGGTCGGCACGGCGACATGGACGACGATCTCCGCACCCCAGGGGTCGCCGATCTCAGCCCCGGCCTCGGTGTACTCGGAGTCGGGATGGCCTGAGTCATCCCCGGCACCGGCCTCGACGACTGCGGCGAGCTTCTTCTCGGCGAGCGACGCGACCACGTCCGGGATCAGCGCCACGCGGCGCTCGGACTGAGCTGTTTCTTTGGGGACCCCGACGTTCATCCAGCGGAAGAGCGGACGGCAGCCTAACAAGCTGGCGGCGATCCACCCTCGGGCGCCGATCGAGCGCCCGGCAGGTCAGCTACCTACGTAGGCCTCGGACCTTGACCCGCTCGCATCCGCGAGTCCTGTCGCGACGGTCGACGACGGCCTTGTCCTCGCCCTTGCCGCACCTGACCCGGTCGCGGCCGCCCCTGGCGCTGCGCAACACGTCGTCATCGGCGCCGCCGATGAGGCGGTCGCGTCCGCGTCCGCCCACGAGCTTGTCGGCGCCGGTGTCGCCCTTGATGCGGTCGGCACCGCCGCCGCCGTTGATGCAGTCGTCGCCGTCGCGCCCGTTGAGCTTGTCGTCGCCGCCGCGGCCCTTGATCTTGTCGCCGGCAATGCTCCCGAGCAGGTTGTCCGCGGTCTTGGTGCCGTTGAGCGCCTGGGCGCAGGCGCCGGCTGGCGCTCCGTCGGCGTCGTCGCCGCCGCCGGGCCCATCACCCCCGCCGTCCGCTGCGACGGCTTGCGGCGCAGGGGGCAGAGTGACCTTGTAGACATCGATCGAGTTGCGCCCGGCCTCACCGAGAGCGAAGTCACCCGTCGCGCCGTAGTAGGTGGACGTGCCGTCGCTGTTCTGTTCAGCCTTGAACACAGCCGACACCCACTCGTTCGCGTTCTCGGGGATGAAGTAGCCCGCATTGGCGAATCGCACGGTGCCGTCGGCGTTCTCGACGAAGTCGATGACCTGGGTCCCCTGCGAGTACCAGGCCATGAAGATCCGGTTCTCGCCGGGAATCTGCTGGAACACGTGCGCGGTGCAGACCGTGCCCCGAGCCTGGGTGCGAATCGGCGCGCGGAAGATCGCCTTCTCGCCCTCTGGCGTCAGGGCGTACGCGGCCTGGGACTCCTCGGCCGTGCCCGGCCCCGCGGTCGTAAGCGCGTTCGTTTTGTAGAAGTGGACGCCGCCGTTACCGGCAACGTTGTCGCCCACGGGGGTGCACGAGGCGCCCGGCGGGAGGATTCCCCCGCCCCTTTCGTCGGTGGCGATCAGCGACTTACCCGATCCGCTGAGCTCGGACTCGTGGTTGAAGGCCAGGTCCTCGGTCGAGTCGAACGGTGGGATCGAGCCCTGGCCCGGGCCACCGCCCTGGTGGTGGATGCTGCCCAGATGGGTAACACCGGTGAGTGACGGGGCACCGCCCGCAAGCCAGTTCGGGATGTTGAGGTCCGTCGAGCCGCTGCCGGTTCCGTCGACGCAGTCGGTCACCTGAGCACCGGTCGCAAACGGTCCGCTGCTGGAGCTCGGGCGTATCTGGCACGGAAGCGGGGTTCCGCGTGGCCTGTCGTCGGAGTAGTCGGTCGGGGTACCCATGTCGTCGAACGCGCCACTCATATCGAGGGCGATCAGGGCGCTGCCGCCGCCGCAGGTGAGTCTGTCGTCGGGGTAGACCTCGAGCTCGTGACAGCCGAAGATCGCCGAGCCGCCTTCCTGAACCGTGTGCCCCAGTGCCATCTCGGCGGTCGGGAAGCGGTAGCGATAGACCTGCGGGAGGCAGGACGTGCGCTTCGCGTCGACGCTGGTGTCGGCGGGGAAGTTCATACACGAGGAGTAGTCGACGACCTCAAAGCCGTCGAGGTCGTTTGCATCGCCTCCGGCGACCTCGTTCTGGCGCACGCCGTCTGTGACGGTGACGGCGTCAGATGTCGAGACATACGCGATGTGAGGGCGCTTGGGGTCGACGTTGACCGTATGGGCCTGGCCCGCGTGGCTTGTGAGGCCGATCTCGACCGGGTTGGCAACGTCGGTGACGTCGATGAGCTCGAGCCCGCCGCGGGGAGCGCTCTGGATCCCGAGCACGCCCTGATCGTGGCAGCGGCCCGCCGCGTCGGAGGCATCGATGAGCAGCTGGGTGTCCGTTCGCACCGCGTACGGGTTGGCTGAGTTGAGAATCGAGTTGCCCTTGGGCGCGGCCTCGACGTCGTGCTGGAGCCCGGTCGCAGCGGAGGGGTTGGAAAGACAGCTGGCCGAAGGATGCGCTGAGAGGAACTTCGGGGCGATCTCGCCGCCCTCCGTCAGCTGCACGATCGTCTGGCCGCCGCCGTTGGGACCAACGCCGAGCGTGCCGACGGTCGCGTAGATGTCCTGCCCCTGAGTGAAGAAATCGAGGTCGGTATGGGGGTTGCCGGAGCTGATCGTGTCCACCAGCTCCCACTCCGCGCCCTCCCCGCCGGAGTTGATCGTGGACGAGGGCAGCCCGCCCGGTGGGTCGAACGCAGGCGCGGGATGGTCCATCAGAAAGTGCGCGGCGTTCGCGCTCGGCGAAAGCGCCACGATCACGGCCAGCGTGAGCAGACCCCCCGATAGCTTGCGCCCCAACGACCTAGACATATATGAGCCTCCCGTCCCCCGACGATGACGACACCCGCTGACCTTCGATCAGTTCTATCGAAGCGCGGCGATCCGTGCGCCGGTCGCGCCCGGTGACGGCTGGTTCAGGCGGTGGCCGAGGTGCCGACGATCGCCGCGAGGCGCTCAACGGTGTGGAGGCGCTGCGCCGGGTCCATATGAACCGCTGAGCAGATCAGGCGGTCGACGCCCGCCTTCTCGAACTTGGCGATGCGCTCGCCAACCTCCTCCTCAGAGCCGACGAGCGACGTTGCGTCAACGAGCTCGTCGGGAATCGCCTGGTAGGCCTCGTCGCGCTTGCCGTCGAGAAACAGGCCCTGGACCTCGTCGGCGACATCGCCGAAGCCGAAGCGGTGGGTGAGGTCGACATAGAAGTTGGTCTCGCGCGAGCCCATGCCCCCGAGATAGAGGAGCAGGCCGGCCTTGACGACCGCGCGGGCAGCGTCGAGGTCGCCATCGATCGCCACCTGCACCGACGGAGAGATCTCGAGGTCGGCGCGCGTGCGTTCGCCCTTGGCAAAGCCCGCCTCGAGGTGCTCGCCCCAGGTCTCCTCGAACGCGTCGGGCGAAAAGAAGATCGGAATCCATCCGTCGCAGATCTCAGCGGCCATCTCGACCGACTTGCGTCCGATCGCGCCAACGAAAACGGGAATCTCGTTGCGCAGCGGGTGGAAGTTGAGCTTCAGCGCCTTGCCCTGCCCCGTGCCGCCCTCGATCGGCAGGGCGTAGTGCTTGCCCCTGTGCTCGAGCGGTCCCTCGCGGCGCATGATCTCGCGGACGATCTCGATGTACTCACGTGTGCGTCCCCAGGGCTTCGCGTACTCGACCCCGTACCAGCCCTCCGACACCTGCGGGCCGGAAGGGCCGAAGCCGAAGATGAAGCGCCCGCCGGAGAGCTCGTCGATCGTCGCCCCCGCCATCGCGGCCGCCGCTGGCGGACGGGCCGGGACCTGCATGATCGCCGCCCCAAGCTTGATGGTCTCGGTCTGCGGCGCGAGCCATGAGAGCACCGAGACCACGTCGGATCCGTAGGACTCGGCCACCCAGACGGAGTCGAAGCCGCGCGCCTCGCACGCGCGCACGAGCTCGAGGGCGTCATCGCCCTTCGGGCCGATTCCCCAGTAGCCGAGGTTGATGCCGAGCTTTGGCGCCATCGGCGCCTGAAGCTACCGCAGCGGCGTCGAGTCCAGGTTCTCCCGCAGATCGACGAGCGACTCGAAGACGTGGAGCGCGCCAGCGTCGCGAAGCTCGGCCTCGCTGAAGCCACCGGTGAGTACGGCGAGCGTCTCGAGGCCGGCGCGCTTTGCCGCCTCGATGTCCCACGTCGAGTCGCCGACCATCACCGCCGAGTCCGCGTCGACCTTCTCCATCGCCGCGACGACGAGGTCCGGCTCCGGCTTCGTCGCCTCGACGTCAGCGGATGTCGTGTAGGCCGCGAGGAGCTCGCCGGCATCGAGCAGGTCGATGTAGTGCTCGGCGTCCTGCTCGTGCGCTGACGACGCGAGCACGAGGTCATGGCCGCGCTCATGCAGGGCGACGATCAGGTCGCTGGCGCCGTCGAACGCCACGACCTCGTCGATCAGCTCACCGTAGAGGCGTCCCTCGGCATCGCGGATTGAATCGCCGTGCTCGCCCTCGACCTCGTCGCCGGCGACCGCGGCGACCAGCTGGTCGCCACCCATGCCGATGTGGCGGTGAATCCGCCAGATCGCGGGCGTCAGGTCGTGCTCGCGAAAGGCCCGATACCAGGCGATCGCGTGCTGATAGTTCGAGTCGACAAGCGTTCCGTCGACGTCAAGTAGTGCCGCGCTGCCCACGGGGCTCTCTCTACCCCGTGGGCAGCCGGCGACTCAGCGACTACTCGATGTAGCCGAACTCCTCCAGGTACTGGCGCGCGGCCTCCTCGGCCTTCTCCCGGTCGACGTCGACGCGAGCGTTGAGCTCCTGCATCACCTCCAGCGAGAGGCTCCCCTGAACCTTCTCGATCGTCTCGCCGAAGTCAGGACCGGCCTCGTCGGCGGCGTCCTGGGTGGCGATGAACGTCACGTTGCCCGCGGGGAGCACGCCCTGGTCGTCCTCGAGCAGCACGTAATCGCTCGAGGTCGAAAGCTGCGCGTCCGTGGTGAAGAGGATCGACAGGTCCGCGTCGCCCTTGTCGAGAACCTCGTAACGCAGACCGATGTCGACCGGCGTGAAGTTCTGACGCAGGCCGTCGAGCCCGTAGTACTCCTCGAGCCCTGCGAGGCAGTCGATCCGCTGACGGCACTCGGGCGAGCCGTAGAGCGTCAGGTCCTGATGATCGGCGAGGTCGGAGATCGACGTGATCCCGAGCTCCTCTGCCTTGGAGGCCAGCATCCCGACCGCGTTCGCGGACGAGAATGGGGTCGCCGGGTACGCGACCAGGCCGCGCTTGTCGAGTTCCGGCTGCGCGGCATCGAGGGCCTCGGCCGGATCACCGGGCACGTCCTCGGGCGCGAACCCAAAGAGCGAGGTGAGCGCGGTCGAGGTGTACTCCGGATAGCCGCTGATCTCGCCCTGCTCGAGGGCCTTCAGCGCCACGATCTCGGATCCGAGGTTGAGATCGGTGGAGACGTCGTAGCCCGCGGCCTCGAGGGCCTGGGCGTAGATCTCGCCGAGCACGATCTGCTCGGTGAAGTTCTTTGAACCGACCGTGAGGCTGATCGATCCGTTGTCCGGATTGGACTCAATGAGGTCGCCAGTCGCCGTGGCTTCCTCGCCGGAATCGGCACCTGTGCCGTTGTCATCGTCGTCACCACACGCCGCGAAAGCGAAGATGATCGTGAGGGCAGCGAACAACGCGAACAGCGCTCGCAGCCGGGGGTGGGTGCTCATTTCTGCTGACTCTCCCTCTCGTTTGGAATCCGCCATTCGCGGACGCCGCAGGATCCTAGGCGGTTGGGTACACGGACATCCTTGACCTTGTCCCAATGGGTGGGTCAGACAGTTGCGCGCGCGGCCTCCTGCTCGAGCCTCAGCCCACGCGGTGTGAGCAGCCGCTGCACTCCGGCCAGGACGAACTCGAACGTGAGCGCGAGCAGCGCGACCAGGATCGCGCCCGCGAGCACCCCGTCGTCGCCGTAGACGTTGAAGTTGATGATGTAGTCACCGAGGGTCACGACCCCGACAAGCGGCGCGATCGTCGCCGTCGCGACGATGTTGACGGCCGCGGTGCGAACGCCGGTCATGATCGTCGGGATTGCGAGCGGAAGCTCGACCTTCGTGACCACCCCCATCTCCGTCATGCCGACACCGCGCGCGGCCTCGACGGCGCCGGGATCGACCTGTCGCATGCCGACGAACGCATTGGTCACGATCGGGGGAATCCCAAGCACCATCAGGGCCACGATCAGCGGGACCACCCCGAAGCCGACGAACGCGGCCATGAACGCGATCAGCGCCAGCTCGGGGATGGCTCGACCTGCGTTCGCGAGCGCGACCGCGACGAGCTCACCGGTGCCGCGATGACCGAGGTATAGGCCGGCCGGCAGGGCGATCGCAATCGCCACCCCCAATGCGGCCAAGGAGATCCAGGTCTGCGTCCACATGAAGCCAAGCGCCTCCCCGAGGCCGCCAACCGGCTTGCCGCTGACGCCCTCGGGGGCGCGCTGGCTGAAGATGAAGTCGAAGGCGCCACCAAACGAGTCGAAGAGGCCGGCGATCGGAAGCAAGCTCAGGCTCATATCGCCCGCACCTTTCGCCACGGCGTCAGCAGGCGCTGCACGCCGACCAACAGCCCGTCGAATACGAGAGCGAGCACGATCGCGAGTCCGCCGGCGACCACGATTCCGGTCTTGAACGCGATGTCGCTGTAGATCTCAGCCCCCAGGCCGCCCGCGCCAGCAAACAGCGCGAGCGTGGCGATCGCGACCGTCGAGACGGTTGCGATCCGCAGTCCCGCGATGATCTCGGGGGTCGCCAACGGCAGCTCGATTCGCCAGAACAGCTGACGGTTGGTCATCCCCATCCCGCGCCCGGCGTCGCGCACCGAGGCCGGGACGTTCGCGAGCCCGACGACCATGTTGCGATAGATGATCTGCAGCGTGTAGAGCGTGAGCGCGATGATCGCGGTGACCGTCCCGCGACCGGTAATCGGCAGCAGCAGCGTGAACAGGGCAATGCTCGGCAGCGTGTAGAGGATCCCGGTGGCGCCGGTGAGCGCGGGAATCAACCAGCGGCGCCGATGCGAGACGAGCGCCAACCCAAACGCGATCACGAAGCCAGCGACCACCGAGGTCGAGACCAAGACGATGTGCTCGAGCAGCGGGGAGACGTAACGGTCGAAATTGTCGATCGCCCAGCCGACACAGACGGTGCTGTTCTCCGCCACGCAATCGGCCGCTTCGCTACTTCGGTCTCTGACGAAGTCATCGCCGCTGGCAAGCGGAAGCAGCGACGCGGCGGCGGTCGCGATCACGACGTGGTCAGGGGTCGCTCCGCCGCCGGGCGTTCGTCTTTGAGCGCATCGCGGGACGACAGGAACTCCGAGATGATCTCGACCGAAAGGACTCCCGCGATCCGGCCCTGCCCGTCCACCACAGGGGCGTAGCGAGTCTCGGCCTGAAGCAGGTCGGAGAGGGCATCACGCATCACGTCCTCGACATCGAGGATCGGGTCCGGACTGCTGTCGGGTTTTTGGGGGACCGTCTCGGCACGCAGATCAGCGTCTGAGAGCCAGCCAAGCGGCCGTCGCTTGTCGTCGACGACAAGCGCATGGGGAACCTCGGCGCCTTCGAGCTTGGCGCGCACCTCGGCGGTCGACTGGCCCACGTGCGCAAGGGGTGCTTCCCAGAGGTCGATGTCGGCGACCCGCATCAAGGCGAGGCGCTTGAGCGCGCGATCGGCGCCAACGAAGTCCTCGACGAAGTCGTCGGCCGGCGCCATCAAGAGCTCCGAGGGCGTTGCGTACTGGGCGAGATGTCCGCCCTCCTTGAGCACCGCGATCCGGTCACCCATCTTGATCGCCTCGTCGATGTCGTGGGTGACGAAGAGGATCGTCTTGCGCAGCTCCGCCTGCAGCCTCAAAAACTCATTCTGCAGACGCTCGCGATTGATCGGGTCGACGGCGCCGAAGGGCTCATCCATCAACATCACGCCCGGGTTGACCGCAAGGGCGCGGGCCACCCCCACACGCTGCTGCTGGCCGCCCGAGAGCTGAGCGGGATAGCGATCGCCGATCTCGGGATCGAGACCGATGAGCGCCAGCAGTTCCGCCGCGCGCTCCTTCCCACGCTCGCCCTCCCAGCCCAGAAGCGCCGGGACCGTTGCAATGTTCTCGGAGATCGTGCGGTGCGGGAAAAGCCCGATCTGCTGGATGACGTAGCCGATCTCACGGCGAAGCTCGGCAGGTGCCCGGTCGCGCACGGAGCGGTCGCCGATGAGAATGTCGCCCTCGGTGATCTCGACCATGCGATTGGCCATCCGCATCGCGGTGGTCTTCCCGCATCCCGAGGGGCCGACAAGCACGCAGATCTCGCCGGCCTGGACTTCGAGGCTCAGCTGATCGACCGCAGCGCGGTCGGCGCCGGGGTACCGCTTGGTCGCCTCGCGGAACTCCACCGAAAGGGCTTCCCCGGAGCTGATGGAGCCTTCGGCCGCCTGCACTCGCGCTCGATCGTATCGTTGCGGTCATCAAGTCTGCATCTGTCGAACAACGGCGGCGGCTCGCGATCCTCGTCGCGGGCGTCCTCGCAACGCTCGCCTTTGCGATCGGGCTGATCAGCGGGAGCGGGTCACCGGAGGCGGTCGAGGAGGCACAGAGCGCCGCCGATCAGCTTCCGGAGCTGCCGCGCGGTGGCCGCACACTTCTCCCCGATTTCCGCCTTGTCGCCTACTACGGCGCACCCGCCAGTGAGGAGCTTGGCGCGCTCGGGATCGGGAGTCCGGACGAGGCGGTCGCCGAGCTCGAGTCCCAGGCCGAGCCCTACGCAACCGAGGAGCGGCCGGTGCTGCCGGTGCTCGAACTGCTCGCGACGGTCGCGGCCGCGGATCCGGGCGAGGACGGGCTCTATCGAAACCAGACCCCGGACTCAGTGATCCGGCGCTACCTGCGAGCAGCGCGCGCGCACGATGCGCTCCTGCTGTTGGACATTCAGCCCGGCCGCTCCAGCTTTGCTGCCGAGGTTGCAAGGCTCGACCGCTATCTGCGCGAGCCTGACGTCGGTCTCGCCCTGGATCCGGAGTGGCACGTCGGCCCCGAAGAGGTTCCTGGGCAGGTGATCGGCTCGGTCGATGCCGCGACCGTGAATCGGATCTCGGCGAACCTGGCCGCGGTCACCGAACGCGAGCAGCTACCGCAAAAGCTCTTTGTGATTCACCAATTCACCGGCGGGATGATCGCCAACCGCGCTCAGGTGGTCGCCCGGCCATCGCTCGCCACCGTCGTCAACGTCGACGGCTTCGGCGCGCCCGAAGCCAAGATCGCCAAGTACGGCGACCTCCGCCCGAACGCGGGCAGCCCTCTGTTCAGCGGGTTCAAGCTCTTCTACTTCGAGGATTTCGATCTGATGAGTCCCGGTCAGGTGCTCAAGCTTCGGCCGGAGCCAGACCTGATCGTCTATGAATGACGCGGTGAGCGAGGCCGCGGCAGATCAACGACTAGGCGGCCTGTCGAGTGCAGAAGCCGAGCGTCGGCTGGCCCGTCTCGGGCCACCCCCTCCAGCCAACAGCCGCTCGGTCGCGACCATTGTCACCGCGAACGTCCTGACGCTGTTCAACGCGATCATCGGCGGCTTTTTCATCCTCATCCTGTCGCTGGGGCTGTTCGCCGATGCGATCTTCGGCCTGATCGCCATCGTCAATTCGGGGATCGGCATCCGCCAGGAACTGAAGGCGAAGGAGACGCTCGATCAGCTTGCCCTGCTGGTCGCACCCCGCGCGAAGGTGCTGCGCGACTCGCGGGCGGTGGAGCTCCTCGCCAGTGAGGTCGTCCCTGGCGACGTTGTCCGAGTCGAGCCGGGTGATCAGCTCGTCGCCGACGGTCCGGTGGTCGACACTCGCGGGCTGACCATCGATGAGTCGCTGCTTACCGGGGAGTCCGACGGAATTCGCAAACGCGTTGGCGACCGGATGCTCTCCGGTTCCTTCGCACTGTCCGGGTCGGGCCACTACGAGGTCGACGCGGTGCGCGAGGACAGCTACGCCGAGAAGATCGCCGGGGAGGCACGCGAATTCCGTCACGAGGCGTCGCCTCTACAGCAGGAGGTCAACCAGGTACTGAGAGCCACCACGATCGCCCTGGTTCCGATCGCGATCATCGTCCTGGTCGGCTTCAGCCTTCACGAGAAGGAGTTCCGCGAAGCCGCCCAGGAGGCAACGGCGGGGCTGGTGACGCTGATTCCCGAGGGTCTCGTGCTGCTGATGAGCGTCACCTTCGCCGTCGCTGCGGTGCGATTGGCGCGCCAGAACACCCTCGTCCAGCAGATGTCGGCGACCGAGGCGCTGGCCGCGGTGGACACCATCTGCGTCGACAAGACAGGCACGCTCACCGACGGCTCTTTGAAGCTGATCAAGATCGAGTCCGCCGACCCGGCCGGACCGGCGGATGCCGAACGCGCCCTCGGGGCCTTTGCCGCCTCCGCCGGTGAGCGCAACCGCACGCTGGAGACGATCGCCGCCGCCTTCCCGGCAACCGCCGAGCGCCCGAGCGCCGAGGTCCCCTTCTCCTCGCAATGGAAGTGGAGCGGGCTCACCCTCAACGGTTCGAGCTGGGTGATCGGCGCCCCGGACATCCTCAAGAGCGCTGGCGCGCTTGAGCTCCCCGAGGGACTTCAGCGGGTCCTCGCCGAACACACATCGGCGGGCCGCCGGGTCGTCGCGTTTGGTGAGGCCCGCGGGGGTCTTCCGACCGATCCCGCCAAGGAGCCACCGCCAAGGCTGGAGGCGCGAGCCCTGGTCGTGCTCGAGGAAACCCTGCGAGCCGATGCGGCCGAGACGATCGAGTTCATGCGCGGTCAGGAGGTCGATCTGAAGCTGATTTCCGGCGACGCCCGAGAGACCGTCACCGCCGTGGCCAAGGCGGTAGGCGTCCCCGAGGGCGTGGGCGTGATCGAGGGCCCACAGCTGCCGACCGACCACGGGGGGCTGGCCGAGGCCGCCGAGAAAAACACGGTCTTCTGCCGGATCACGCCCGACCAGAAGAAGCTCTTGGTCGGCGCGCTCGGTCGCAACGGCCGCTACACGGCGATGATCGGCGACGGCGTCAACGACGTCCCCGCGCTCAAGCAGGCCAAGCTCGCGGTCGCGATGGGCTCCGGCAGCCAGATCACCAAGGGCGTGGCCGACATCGTCCTGCTGCGCGACCAGTTCTCGATGCTGCCGCGTGCGATCGGCGAGGGCAGGCGAATCGCGCGCAACATCCACCGCCTCGGGCGCCTGTACTTGACGAAGTCCGTCTACGCCGGCTTTCTGATCCTCCTTGCATCGATCTTCGACTTCACGTTCCCATTCCTCCCACGGCAGCTGACCGTCGCGGCCCTGCTGACGATCGGCATCCCGTCGTTCGTCCTGGCGCTGGCGCCCAGTGAGGGGCCGCTCTACCGTGGGCGACTGCTGAAGGCGCTCGCCGCCTTCGCGTTTCCCGCCGGGATAGCGATGGGGATCGCCTCGCTCCTCTCGTTCTTCTTCGTCGACACCGTCTTCGGCGGCTCCATTCAGGAGGGCCGCACCGCGGCGACGACGACCCTCATCGTGCTCGGCCTGTGCTTCATCGTCCTGCTCGAGCGCGGGCCTGGGCGCGAGCACATCACCGTCCAGAGCTACATGCTCGCGCTGATCGCAGGACTCGGCGCGATCTTCGCGGGGATCCTCGCCATCGAGCCCGTTCGCACCTTTTTCGCGCTCGAGCAAATGCCGGGCGGCCAGTGGTTCATCGCGCTCCTGTGCGTTGCGATCGGCCTAGGTCTCGCTGGCGCGGCCTGGCATCTGCCGTTCATTCAGCGCCTCGAGCTGGAGCCGGGTCAGGACCTCGACCCAGACGACGGACCCGATCCCATCCACACGCGAAGGCCGACCACCGAGTTCGCCGCGGTCCCGGCGGCTGCGCCGCAACCGCCGCCCCCTGAGCCGCCCGACCCGTCCGAGGCGCCGACCACGATCGCGCCGAAGCGATGAGCACGCACCGGCGCACAAAGATCGTCGCGACTATCGGCCCAGCGACCAGGACGGTCGAGGGTATGGCGGAGCTGATCCAGGCCGGCGCCGATGTCTTTCGGCTCAACTTCTCGCACGGCACATCCGAGGATCACGAGGAGAACATCAGCCGCGCTCGCGAGGCGGCCGAGCTCACCGGCAAGCAGGTGGGCATCCTCGGCGACCTGCCGGGGCCGAAACTGCGGATCGGTGATGTGACCGACGGGATCGTCGGCCTGCGGCCCGACAGCGAGGTGGTCCTCTCCACTGATGAGGAGGAGCTCGGCACGGAGGACCGCCTGCCCATCTCCTACCAGGGCCTACCCGGCGCCGTCGCCCCTGACGGGCTCGTCTACCTCGCGGACGGCCGCATCCGACTGCGGGTCCTCGACACGACCGAGACCGAAGTGCGCTGCCAGGTCGAGGTCGGCGGTCGCGTCTCATCTCATCAGGGACTCAACCTGCCGGGCGCGGAGGTGGCGCTGCCCGCGGCCGGCCGCGAGGACCTCGCGTGGGTCGACTTCGCGGTGGCACACGGCGTCGACCTGATCGCGGTCTCGTTCGTCCGCCGCGCGGAGGATCTCGAACCGGTCAAGCGCCGGATCCGCACCGGCGGCTCCGACATCCCGGTGATCGCGAAGATCGAGAAGCCGCAGGCAGCCGAGAACGCGGAGGAGATCGTCAAGGCGGTGACCGCCGGGGTGATGATCGCCCGCGGCGACCTCGGGATCGAGCTGCCGATCGAGCAGGTGCCGACGGTCCAGCGCAAGCTGCTGGCTCTCGCCGGCAAATACTCCCGCGCCTCGATCACGGCGACCCAGATGCTCGCCTCGATGGTCGCCTCCCCGCGCCCGACGCGCGCGGAGGTCTCAGACGTCGCCAGCGCCATCTATCAGGGCACCGACGCGGTCATGCTCTCCGAGGAGACAGCTGTCGGCCAGTACCCCGCCGAGGCCGTCCGGGTGATGGATCGGGTTGCCCGCGAGGCCGAGCCAGGCCTTCCATATGACCGCTGGGTGTTCAATCGCGTCGACGACGACCCTGCCGATGTCGCCAGCTCGGTTGCTCGCGCCGCCGTCGGCTCGACCTACAACCTGCACCTCTCGGCGATCGTCGTGCCCACGCGCAGCGGGCGCACCGCCCGCCTCGTCTCCTCCCACCGGCCCCGTACCCCGGTGCTCGCGATCTCGCCCCGGATCGAGACGGTGCGTCGTCTCAACCTCCTGTTCGGGATCCAGTGCGAGATCCAGCCCGAGTGGACCGGGCTGACCGCGCTGCTCGACGACTGCGCGAGGCTCGCGCGCGAGACCGGCGTCGCCAAGTCCGGCGAGCTCATCGCAATCACCGCCGGCCTCCCCCAGCAGGATCTCGGCACCAACCTGTTCGAGGTCCACCGCGTTCCCTGAGTACGCCCATCCCCGGTCGAGTGTCGCCTTGACCACCCTAGGCGTGGTTAACCCGACACTCGACGGACGACTCGCGCCGTTGCCGCGCCGCATAGGGTTCGCGGCTGAATGAAGGTCGACGCGGGCACCTATCAGCCGACCGTGGATGCGGCCGGGGCTGCGGCAATCGAGGCGCAGGCCGCCGGCTATGACGGCTGGTGGGCGTTCGAGACCCAGATCGACCCGTTCTTGGCCTGTGCGATCGCGGCCGAGCGGACCGATCGCATCGGGATCGGCACGTCGATCGTTGTCGCGTTCGCGCGCAACCCGATGACCGTTGCTATGCAGGCCAACGACGTCCACGCGCTCTCCGGTGGGCGCTTCACGCTCGGGCTCGGATCGCAGATCAAGCCCCACATCACCCGCCGCTACTCAATGCCGTGGTCGAAGCCGGCCGCGCGGATGCGCGAGTTCATCCTCGCCATCCGTGCGATCTGGGACACCTGGGCGACCGATGCGCCGCTGGAGTTCGAGGGCGAGTTCTACTCCCACACGCTGATGGCGCCCTTCTTCAACCCGGGGCCGAACCCGCACGGCAACCCGAAGATCATGCTCGCGGCGGTCGGTCCGCTGATGACCGAGACCGCCGGCGAGGTCGCCGACGGCGTCCTCGTCCACGCCTTCTCAACCGAGCGCTACCTGCGCGAGGCGACCCTGCCCGCGCTCGAGCGCGGTTTTGAGAAGGCCGGGCGCACCCGCGAGGGCTTCGAGATCACCGCACCGGCATTCGTCGTGGCCGCGGACACCGAGTCGGAGCGCGCCGAGGGGATCGCGGCGATCAAGCAGCAGATCGCCTTCTACGGATCGACCCCTGCGTACCGCCCGGTGCTCGACCTCCACGGGTGGGGCGACCTGCAGGACGAGCTGAAGGCGATGACCAAGCGTGGCGAGTGGGACCGCATGTCCGAGCTGATCGATGACGAACTGGTCGATACGTTCGCGGTGGTCGGCACGCCGGAGGAAGCGGTCGCAGAGATCAAGCGCCGCTACGGCGATATCGCCACGCGGATCACGCTGCAGCTTCCATCAGATCACGATGACGCCCGCTGGCGGGCGCTTTTCGACGAGCTGCGCTCTTAGTGTCCGCCTCACGCACCGCGGTACGAGCGCTGGCGCCGCTCACGCTGATGGCGGCGATCTTCTACTTCTCCGGCCAGCAGTCCGTCGGCCCCGAGCTGCCCGCGTTCACCCGCGTGATCGCGCACTTCAGCGAGTACTTCCTCCTCGGCGGTCTGTGGATCTGGGCGCTTTTGCCTGCGCTAGGCGCAAGGGCGCTGGCGGTGGGCGCGGCGCTCGCCTTCGCCTACGCGGTCAGCGACGAGTTCCACCAGAGCTTCGTCCCCGGACGTGACTCGGATCCCGTCGACGTCCTCGTCGACACCGCGGGTATCGCGGCCGCTACGTGGCTGATGTCAAAGAGGCAAGCAGCTGTGCGTCGGCGTCAGACATCCCGCTGATCGCCTGGCCGTCCCAGCTCATGTCGCCGCCCATCGCGACCTGGAGCTTCACGTGCTCGCGCAGGCTCACGCCGGCGAAGTGGGTGACCGCAAAGGCCGAGTAGAGGGTCGGCAACGGATCGTGCCACCCGTCGCCGGCGTCCTTAACACGCGCGAGGTCCTTGATCGTCTGCGGAAGACGCTTCATATGGTCTGAGAATCCGTCGCCCACGAGTAGAAGATCGAGCTGCTTCTCCTCCCCGGGGGGAAGCACGAACGCCTCGGCCGCCGGGTTCAGGAGGCCGGTCGCGATCTGGTCGGCCGAGAGAAGCAGCGCGCCGTCTGTCGCGCGCGGGTTGCATTCGACGAAGCTGAGCCCGTCGTCCGTAACGAGGAAGTCGAAAGACATCTGACCGGTGTAGTTGAGCTCGGCGGCGATCGGCTCGATCAGCCGCAGCGACTCCGTCGCGTCGATCGATTCGAACTGGATCCCCGTGGAGTGATGCCACTGGCGCGGGATTCGGTACATGAGGTGCGAGGTCACCCTGCCCGAGTGGACGGTCGAGTATGTGCAGACGGTCTCGCCCTCCACGAACGGCTGCATCACCCACGGCTCGGTGGGTGTCGGGTGCACGTCGGCGGGTGAGAGCGCACCGGCAAGCGGCCCGGTGTTGGTGAGCAGATCGACCCCGCCGCGTGAGAAGACGGCGCGCCCAAAGTACCTCGGGAACCTCTCGATCGCGCTCGCCAGCTCCGCGTCTGAGGTGGCGACCACCGTCTCGGGCACCGGCAGCCCGAGGTCGGCGACGAGCTTTTGAAATGCGGATTTGTCGTGCAGGCGCGCGAGCGCCTGAAAGGGAGCGACAAAGATGGTTGCGGCCCGTTGAAGGCGCTCGAGCTGCGCCGAGAGGTAGAACGCCTCCTCGAAGGCGGGGATGAGAACGTCGATCGACTGCTCGGTGAGGATCCTCTCGATCTCGTCGATGAACGCCTCGGTCTCATCGCGTGGCGACGGGTAGACGAAACGGCCGCTGAGGTACTTCGAGTGGTTGCCCAGGGCCTGGCCGTAGTCGTCGGCGGCGTAGACATCGTGGCCGGCGGCAGCGAGCTGGCGCACCATGCCAAGCGCGAACGGCATCCGCGAGCTGGTGATGAGGACCTTCACTCGGACTCCCGGCCCGGCAGGCCGAAATCGCCAAAGGGCTCGTCGCGCTCCCGAACCGCCTCCTTGAATCCGACTTCCATCGCCCGCCGGGCGAAGTCATAGCCCTCGGGCGTGTGCCGGGCGATGCCGTCGAAGAACGTGGACATGGTCTGAGCTGACATCAGTCCTTGCGCGATAGCGGTCTGGTTGACCTGCAGCTTGTGCATCACCAGTTGGCTTATCGGCAGCCTGGCCACGCGCTCGACCAGATCCTCGAAAACCTGGTCCAGCTCGCCCGCCGGCGCCGATTCGGTCGCGAGACCCCACTCGACCGCCTGCCGCCCGGACAGCGAGTCGCCGGTAAGCAGCAGGCGCTTCGCTCGCGTGGGCCCGAGCTTGTGCGTCCACAGGGCCGTGGTGGGCACGCCCCACACTCGCGCGGGTGGGTAGCCGATCTTCACGTCCTCGGAGACGACCAGGAGGTCCGAGCACAGGGCCATGTCCGTTCCGCCGGCCACACAGAACCCGTGCAGCTTGGTGATCACGGGCTTGTCCGACCAGAACAGGCTCATGAAACCGCGAACGTTGCGCGACATCATTTGATAGTCGAGAACGGGATCCCAGACCTCGTCCGGGTTGTGGTTGGGGATCTCTGTGTTGGCGTAGGCGGAGAGGTCGTAGCCGCCGCAGAAGCCGCTGCCGTTGCCTGCCAGCGCGATCGTGTGCACCTCGGGATCGAGATTGGCCCGCTCGACGCAGTCGGCGAGCTCACTCGGCATCTCCAGGGTGATCGCGTTGCCGCGCTCGGGTCGGTTGAGCGTGATCCGCGCGACGCGACCGTCGCGCTCGTAGGTGAGGGTCGCGGGCGCCACTGCCGATGGACGGTATATAAGGCGCGAGGATGGCGAAGGAGGCAATCACGATCGAGGCGGCCGGGCGCGAGGTGCGCCTGTCGAGCCCGAGCAAGGTCTTCTTCGGAGAACCCGGCTTTACAAAGCGCGACCTCGCCGAGTACTACGTCGCCGTGGCGGACGCGGCCTGCCTGCACCTACGCGAGCGGCCGACGACGATGAAGCGCTTCGTCGACGGCGCCGAGGGTGACTTCTTTTTCCAAAAGCGCGTCCCCAACACCGCACCCGATTGGATCGAGACCGCCACCGTCAAGTTTCCCAGCGGTCGCAGCGCCACCGAGCTTTGCGCCAACGACGCCGCCCACCTCGTCTGGGCCGTCAACCTCGGCGTGATCGACTTCAACCCGTGGCCGGCGCGGCGCGCGGACCTCGATCACCCAGATGAGCTCAGGGTCGATCTCGACCCAACCCCGGAATCGAACTTCGACGAGGTTCGCCAGGTCGCGCTGTGCGTTCGCGAGGTGCTTGAGGATCACGGTCTGCGCGGCTATCCGAAGACCTCCGGATCGCGCGGGATCCACATCAACGTCCGGATCGAACCGAAGTGGGACTTCACCGAGGTGCGACGGGCCGCGCTCGCGCTCGCACGCGAGGTCGAGCGCCGTTCGAAGCTGGCGACCTCGAAGTGGTGGAAGGAGGAGCGCCACGGGGTCTTCGTCGACTACAACCAAAACGCCCGCGACCGCACCGTTGCCAGCGCCTGGTCGGTGCGGCCGGTTACCGACGCCAGGGTCTCGACGCCGATCGAGTGGGACGAGGTCGCCGACGTCGAGCCCGCCGAACTGCGCCTCGACACGGTCCCGGCTCGCCTGAAGGAGCGCGGTGACCCGTCCGCGGGGATCGACGACGTCGCCCACTCGCTCGATTCGCTGCACGAGCTCGCCGCCCGCGATGAGGCTGAGGGCCTCGGCGACGCTCCCTGGCCGCCGCACTTTCGCAAACAAAAGGGCGAGCCCAAGCGCGTTCAGCCCAGCAAGGCAAAGAAGAAGGCTTGATGGCAATCGAGATTCGCGAGGCGACGATCGAGGACTGGGAAGCGATTCGCCCGTTCTTTCGCGAGATCGTGAACGGTGGCGAGAGCTACGCCTACGACCCGGCGATGAGCGACGACGAGGCGCGCGAGCTGTGGATGGTCGACCCGCCCGGAGTCACCCTCGTCGCGGTTGACGATGGCCGAGTCGTGGGCAGCGCCAACGCTTATGCGAACCGGCCCGGTCCGGGCTCACACGTCGTCGGCGCCAGCTTCATGGTCGATCCCGACCACGCAGGGAGAGGGATCGGCCGCGCCCTCGGCGAGCAGGTGATCGCCTGGGCCACCGAACGTGGGTTCATGGCGATGCAGTTCAACGCGGTCGTCGAGTCGAACCTCGCCGCGGTGGCCCTGTGGCGAAAGCTCGGCTTCGACATCGTCGGCACCGTCCCGCGCGCGTTCCGGCTTCCCGATGGCCGGCACGTCGGGCTCCATGTGATGTACCGGCGCCTGGCCTAGCGCCTGCGGCTACTGGTCCAACTGCTCGAGCAGGCACTCCTCGGGCGGCTTGTCCTCGCGCCAGCGCAGGATCTTCGCCCCGTGGCGGATGCGTCCGGCGCTCGTGTGATCGAAGCTCACCTCGATCACCAGCTCGGGGCGCAGGGCGACCCATTGGAGATCGCGATCGGCCGACCACCGGCTCGGATCGGCCGAACCGCGTTCGCCGGTCTCATACGGCGCGAGCGTCCCAACGAGTTCACGTTTTTGCTTTGCCTTCAGCCCTGAGGTGTGCCCGACGACGTGGAGCTTGCCCTGGGGGTCGTAGAGGCCGAGCATCAGCGAACCGACGGTGTTCTCCTCCTTGCCTGGCCGCCACCCGGCGACGACAGCGTCGATCGTGCGCAGGCGCTTGATCTTGACCATCGCCTTGCGCTCCCCTCGCAGATAGGGGGAGTCGGCCTTCTTTGCGATCACTCCCTCGCCGGTTTGCAGCCATCCCTCCGCCTCGGCGGCGGTTTCGACCAGCGGGGTCAGCTCGACGGTCCCGGGATCGGCGAAGCTCTCGACGAGCTTTGCGAGCGCCGCGCGCCGCGCGGTGAAGGGATCGTTCAGCGCGTCGTGGTCGCCCACCGCGAGCAGGTCGAACGCACGAAAGATCGCGGGGGTCGTCTCCGACAGCATCTTCACCCGCGATTCGGCCGGATGGAGGCGGTTCTGCAAAGCGTCGAAGATCTCGCGGCCGTCATCGCCGAGAATCAGCAGTTCGCCGTCGATCACATAGCGGCCCTTCGGGAAGTCGAGCTCGGGGAAGTACCGCGCGAGTGGGCGGCCGCTTCGCGACTGCAAAAAGAGCTCGTCGCCGTCGACAAACGCGATCGACCGAAAGCCGTCGTACTTCGGCTCATAGACCCACTCCGCATCGTCGGGGATCTGCTTGCGCGAAAGCGCGAGCTGCGGCTCGATCGGGGGTTTGAGTGGAAGCGACACGCGGCTGCGTAGTCTCGCACCGTCGTGATGGCCTCGCTGCCCAGTGAATGTGACGTCGTCGTCGTCGGAGCCGGCATCGTCGGTCTCGCCGTTGCGCGCGAGCTCAGCACCCGACATGAGGGCCTGCGGATCGCGGTGGTGGAGCGCGAGCGCGCCATCGCTGCCCATCAGACCAGCCATTCGAGCGGCGTCATCCACGCCGGCGTCTACTACGAGCCCGGCTCCCTGAAGGCACGCCTCTGCGTCGCGGGAGCGGCCGAGCTCTACGACTACTGCGCCGAGCAGGGGATCGAGGCCCGGCGTGACGGCAAGCTGATCGTTGCCAGCGCGGAGGGCGAGCTCAGCCAGCTCGACGATCTCGAACGCCGTGGGCACGCCAACGGCGTTCCCGGCCTGCGCCGCCTCGATGCGGCTGAGATCAGCGAGATCGAGCCGCACGCTGTCGGAATCGAGGGCCTGCACTCACCGGCGACGGGCGTCGTTGACTTCGCCGCGGTAGCGCGCGCGTTTGCCGCCGAGGTCGAGGCGGGCGGTGGCACCGTTACGACGGGCTGTGAGGTGACGTCTGTGCGGACCGATGGCGAGGCGGTCAGCGTCAGTCATGAGCGCGGGACGGTCCGCGCCCAAGCGGTGGTTGCATGCGCCGGCGCATGGGCCGACCGTCTTGCCACGGATGCGGGGGCACCGGCAGGCCCGCGCATCGTTCCGTTCCGGGGCGCGTACCTGCGCTTGCGACCGGAGCGCGACTCGCTCGTGCGAGCGAATATCTATCCAGTTCCCGATCCGGAGCTGCCGTTTCTTGGAGCCCACCTCACCCGTGGACCGGACGGCAGCGTGTTGCTGGGCCCGACCGCGCTGATGGTCGGCGCGCGCGACGCCTACCGGGTGTCGCGAATTCGCGCCGCCGACCTGCGCGAGACCCTGGCCTGGCCGGGAACCCGCCGCCTGATCGCGAGGCACTGGCGAGCGGGGGCGCGTGAATTGGCACACGCCGTCTCCCGCCGGATGTACGTCCGCGCCGCGAGGCGGCTCGTGCCTGAGCTGCGCGCCGCCGACTTCGTCGCGGGGCCGGCCGGGGTCCGGGCTCAGGCGGTGGCCGACGACGGGACCCTCGTCGACGACTTCGTGGTCTCGCGCGTTGGCGCGGCCGTGTTCGTTCGCAACGCGCCGTCGCCGGCGGCAACCTCGGCGCTGCCGCTCGCTCGGCTCATCGCCGACGAAGCCGACAGCCTGCTCGGCTGAGCCGCCGATCGCCGATAATCCCGAGCGTGTCGGAGATCGCGATGCAGCCCGCCCGCACCTTTGCCCTCGACCGCGATGGGGTCGCCCTGGCCGGCCTCGACTTCGCGGGCGACGGGCCACCGGTGCTCTTCCTCCACGGCCTCGCCGGCTATGCGGGAGAGTGGCGCTCGACGGCCGAATGGCTCGCCGGCGAGCGCCGTGTCGTCGCGCTAGACGGCCGCGGCCATGGGCGCAGCGAGCGGCGACCCGACGAGGTGTCGATCGAAGCCCACGCTGCGGACGCCGCCCATGTGATCGACCAGCTCGAGCTCGAGCGTGTGATCGTCGTCGGCCAATCCCTCGGCGGACTGACCGCGATCGTCCTTGCGGCAGCGCGCCCGGAGTTGATTTCGGCGGTCGTCGTGGTCGACGCCGATCCGGCGGCTGGCGAGGACCACACAGTTGACGAGGTCGAGGCCGCGCTGCGCCGCTGGCCGGTCCCCTTCGCGTCCGTGCTCGAAGCGGCTCGCTACTTCGGCGGCTCGCCGGGAAGCGCCGCGGCCTGGGCGAACGGGCTCGAGCGCCGCGAGGATGGCTGGTGGCCGCGCTTTGAGTTTGACGTGATGAAGCGCACCCTCGGCGAGGCGCTCGCGCGCTCGTACTGGGACGAGTGGGAACGAATCCAATCGCCGGTCCTGATCGTTCGCGCCGAGGACGGCGACGTGCTCCCGCAAACGGCGAGGGAGATGACGGAGCGGCTCTCCAGCGCTCGGCTAATCGAGGTCCCCGACGCGGGCCACGATCTGCATCTCGACAGTCCACAGGAATGGCGAGCGGTGCTCACCGGCTTCCTCGAAGCCATCGGCTGATGCGGACGGTTCACGCTTGCGAAGCTGAGCGATAGCGGGTTAGGCTCGCGCAGATGTCGGAGAACAAGGTCTATATCCGGTTGCCAGCGTCGGTTTCCCTGCCCTCCGACCTGCCCTATGCCGTCGAGGCGAGTTCGTCCGCGGACGAGTTTGACTTTCCGCCCATCGGGCCTCCGCCGACCGTCTACATCAAGGCGCCGGAACAGATTGAGGTTGTCCTGCGCGACCAGGTCCGTGAGAGGCTGGAGCGCGACGAACCGATGATCCTGCGGCTCTCAGACCCGCAGCTTCTGAGCAACCACCTACTGGTAGAGCTGATCGTCGAAAACGATCCGTCGTCGTTGTTCATCGAGATCGGAGACGAGTGACACAACGGCGCATTGAATGGATCCGACCGTGACCGCAGGAGCGGACAAGACCGATCCGCCCCAAGCCCAAGCCCAGGGCATGGTGTTCGCGGCAATCGATCGGATGCGCGAGACGGCGCGTTGGGTCATCGGCGCTTTCGGCGCGATGGCCGTGCTGTTGGTGGGGTCCAGTCAGCTATCGGACCTCGGCGACTCCGATGGAGGGCGGCTATGGCTTGCGATCGCGGGAGCTGTGATCACGCTCATAGCGATCGGCGCGGCGATATTCGCCGTGGCAAAGGTGTTTTTCCCCGAGGAGATCTCTCTCGACGATCTCACCGACACCAGCGACCTCGGGCGTCGCGCCGCTGCCGACCCCGGTCTTCTCTTCGGCCAGGCAAGCTCGGTCAGCCAGCTCGTAACGGACTACAAGCAAAGTCTCCGCACCTACGCTGCCGATCTGCGTACCGCCCAAGGCGTGGGGGCCACCCCTGAGCAAAAGCAGATCGCAGGGGCTTCGGGGCGGCGCTACGTGTCGCTGCAGGAGCCGATAGATCACCTGCGAAAGCTCGCCCTCTTTGACGCCGTTCGAGCCAACTACCGCGAGGCGATGGGACGGATTGCCGCCCTGCTCGTCTTTGCCGGCATCGGGCTTCTGATGTTCGCCTATGGAGCAAACCCGCCCAGCGAGCCGGACTCAGGCGCGGCAGCGACCGAAACGGCGTCGCTCTCGCTTCCGGCAAGCGTCACGCTCGCGCCGACCGAAGAAGCGGCGGATGACCTCGGCGAAATTCTCGGCGAGGAGTGCACCGGCAGCGCGATCAGAGCGATCCTGCTCTCGCAGTCCGTAGAGCGGATCGAGTTCGTGACGAGGCCGACGGCTAAATGCGCGACGCAACGCGTCTCGATCAGCCCGGAGCTGGTCACCTACGCGCCGACACGGCCGGTCGCAGAGGGCGGCTAGGGGCGCCGGGCGCGGCTAGCCGCACAGGCTCGTGATCGCCTCCACCACCACGTCCGGCGCTTCTACCTGGGGCGTGTGACCAACGCCGGGCAGCATCGTCACCGTCGCGTGCGGCAGCAGCTTGCCGAGCTCGCTGGCCCCAGCGGGCACGCATAAACGATCGGCCTCGCCCCAGATCACGGTTACCGGGACCTTGATCAACTCCGCGTCGAACGGGTTCTTGAGCTCCTCGCGGAGTCGCTTTGCGTAGTCGATGCGGTCACGGATCACGGTCCGCTCGACGTGAAAGCGGGTGAAGCGGTCAACCACAGCCTGGTCGACGCCGGCCGGGTCGGCGAAGGCAAGGCGGCGGTAGAGGGTGCCGGCCACCGAGCGGACGACCTGCGGCGGCACCGGCGCCGGCAGGCCGATGATCCGCGACACCGCCGGGACGCGATCGAGGCTGAAGAACGCGGGAGCCATGCGGATCCCGGCGGGCCCGATAGGAACGACGCCGGCCAGGGGCAGGTCGTCACGCTCGGCCAGGCGCAACGCGGCCCATCCGCCTAGGGAGTTGCCGGCGACGACGACTTTCGACCCGGTCCGCTCCGCGGCTTGCGCGACGGCATCGGCGGCAAACTCGACGAGCTGGTCGAGGACCGACCCCGGGCCGAGCGGGGGCGCCGTGCCGAATCCGGGCAGGTCGTAGGCGATTGCCGGGCGACCCGCGACGGCAAGGCGATCGAGCACCGCGAGCCAGGTATCGGCGTTGTCGAGCCAGCCGTGGAGCAGCACCGTCGGCGGACCCCCGCCACGCGCTGAGATGGCGCGGGTCGGAATCTCACCAACCGTCACACGTCGGCTGCGCAAGCGTGCGGTCGCACCGGGGCCATCCCCGTCCGACCACGGCTCCTGCTCGCCGCCCAGGCGAATCGTCGGCATCCTTGCCGCCTATACCCGGTCCGTGCCCCTACAGCCCGTACGTTTTCGAGATGATCTCGCGCTGGATCTCGTTCGTGCCGCCGTAGATCGACATCACAAGCGTGGTGCGGACGTGGCGCTCCATGTCGTACTCGGTCGCATAGCCGTAGCCGCCCATCATCTGCATCCCCTCGAGCGCGGTCTTCTTCGCGATCTCCGTGGCCTTGAGCTTGGCCATCGACGCCTCGCGCGGCAGCAGCTGATTGGGGTCAGCGTCGACCTTGCGAGCGACGTCATAGACCAGCAGCCGGGCGCACTCGATCTCCGTCGAGAGGTCGGCGATCCGGTGCTTGAGGGCCTGAAACGAGCCGATCGGCCTCCCGAACTGCTTGCGCTCCTTGATGTAGGCGAGGACGTCATCGAACGCCCTCTGCGCGATGCCGAGCGCGCTCGCGGCGAGAATCAGGCGCTCGACGTTGAGGCCGGCCATCAGCTGCATCCAGGCGCCGTCGACCTGACCGAGCACGCGCTCTTCCGGCACGTAGCAGTCGGTGAGAAAGACGTCGTTGACCTCCTTGCCGCCCATCGTCTCGATCCCGTTGATCTCGATCCCCTCGGAGTCGGTCGGCACTGAGAACATCGTCAGGCCCTCGTGCTTGGAGCCCGAGTTGTCGGAACGAGCGATGACGAGGATGTGGTCGGCGATGTGCGCGGCCGAGATCCAGGTCTTCTGCCCGTTCAGCACGAAGCCACCGTTTTGGCGCTCGGCCTTGCAGGAGAGGTTGCCGACGTCTGACCCGGCCTCCGGCTCGGACATCGCGATCGCCTCGACGCGCCCGCGGGTGATCCCGCCGAGGATCTCCTGCTTTTGCTCATCGGTGCCGAAGCGCTCATAGGCGCCCGCGACGATCAGGCTGACCCCGTAACCGGCCATCGGCACGAGGCCGCGCATCGTCCCCTCCAAGAAGATGCACGCGTCGACCAGGCCGCCGCCCGAGCCGCCGTAGTCCTCGTCGATCGCGACTCCGAGCCAGCCGAGCTCGGCGAGCTTCTCGTAGAGCTCTTGGTTGTGCAGCTCTGTGTAGTTCTCGGTCAGCCGCTCGCGCTGTTCCTTGGTCCCGAGCTCGCGCTCGCAGAAGTCAGCGATCGCAGCCTGGAAGTCGCGCTGCTCGTCGGTCAACCCGGAGATCGTCGCCACATTCGCCATCGCCTAGGCCTCCGCCGGCTTGTACACGGACACGACGGCTGCTCCGCCGAGACCGATGTTGTGCTGGAGCGCGACCTTGGCGCCGTCGACCTGACGAGCGTCCGCGGTGCCTCGCAGCTGCCATGTCAGCTCCGAGCACTGCGCGAGACCGGTGGCGCCCAACGGATGTCCCTTGGAGATCAGTCCGCCGGAGGGATTGACGACCGGGCCGTCGCCGCCGTAGGTCGTTGCCTCGGCCTCGACGAGCTTGTGGCCCTCGCCCTCCGCGGCAAAGCCGAGCGCCTCGTAGGTGATCAGCTCGTTAGCCGAGAAGCAGTCGTGAAGCTCACAGACGTCGACCTCGCTTGGGTCGACCCCGGCCTCGGCGTATGCCTGAGCGGCGGCCTCCTTCGACATGTCGTAGCCAACGATCTTGATGCAGTCAGTGTCGTCGGCGAACGTCGAGCTGAGGTCGGTGACCATCGCCTGGCCGGCGATCTCAACCGCCTGGTCCCAGAGACCGTGTGAATCGACGTAGCTCTCCGAGGCGACGATCGCGCAGGCCGAGCCGTCGGAGGTCGGCGAGCACTGCAGCTTCGTCAGCGGCGAGTGAATCATCCTCGCGTCCTTGATCTCATCGAGCGAGTACTCGGTCTGAAACTGCGCGTACGGGTTGTTGACCGAGTGCTTGTGGTTCTTCCAGCCGATCCACGCGTAGTGGTCGGGGGTCGAGCCGTACTTGTCCATGTGGTCGCGCCCGGCGTTGCCGAACATCTGCGGCGCGCCCGGTGACTCCTCCGGATCGCGCAGCGCGAACATCGCCATCGCGTGCTTGTCGAGCGCGTTGGTGCGATCGGTGTACTTGACGCCGAGCGAGCCCGGCTCCATCTTCTCGAAGCCGATCGCGAGCGCGCAGTCGACGAGCCCACCGCGGACGGCCTGGCGGGCCAAGAACAGCGCGGAGCTTCCCGTCGAACAGTTGTTGTTGACGTTGACGACCGGGATCCCGGTGAGGCCGAGCTGGTAGAGCGCGCGCTGGCCGTAGGTCGAGTCGCCGTAGCAATAGCCAGCGTAGGCCTGCTCGACATCCTCGTATGGAATGCCGGCGTCAGCGAGTGCCTTCTCGCCCGCTTCCTTGGCCCAATCGGGATAGTCGCCCTCCTTGGTACCTGGCTTATCGAACTTCGTCATCCCGACGCCGATTACAAAGGTCCGGTTCGCGCTCATGTGCGTTGATGCCTTTCTCGAGCTTGGTTAGACACCGCGCACCCCCGGAGGCGATGCCGAGGAGGTGGCGCGAGTTATTTGCAAAGATACAGAACAGGCGTCCGGTTTGTTAGGTTGCTCACATGAGCGATACCCAGACAGCCCCCACCTTCAAGGCCGACGCGATCGGCACCCCCGGCGATCCCGTCGAGTTCGAGGTCACCCAGGAGCGACTCGCCGCCTATGCGGCCGCGACCAACGACGCAATCGCGGCCCACGCTTCCGGCGAGCTCGCGTCGCCGGTCTTTGCGATCGTCCCCGCCTTCCAGGCGGCTGGGATCGCGACGATGCAGGTCGTTCCGGGCGAGTTGCTCGGCGCAATCCTTCACGGTGAGCAGGACTTCCACTACCACCGGCCGATCGAGCCGGGAATGACGCTGAGCACGACCGCCACGCCAATCGGCATGCGCCAGCGCTCCTCCGGGGTCACCGTCATCACGCTCGCTGAGACGCGGGATCAGGGCGGCGAGCTCTGCGTCGAGCAATACATGACCACGTTCGTCCGCGGCGCGCAGGGCGTCGAGGACATCGGTGACGAAGCACCCTCGCACGGATTCGATGGGTCGCTACGCGATCGCGAGCCCGACGCGGAGGTCGCCCAGACCTATGACGCCGATCAGACCTTTCGCTACGCCGAGGCCTCCGGCGACCCGATGCAGATCCATCTCGACGAGAAGTTCGCGAAGTCTGTCGGCCTCCCCGGGATCATCATCCACGGGCTCTGCACCATGGCCTTCACCTCGGTCGCTGCCATCGAGCACGCCTGCCCTGAGGACCCGACGCGCCTGAAGCGCCTCGCGGTGCGCTTCGCGGCCATCGCCCTGCCCGAGCAGACGATCACGACGCGGATCTGGGACACCGGGGACGGCGCGTTCTCCTATGAGACGACGTCCGACGCCGGCGCCGTCGTGATCAAGGACGGGCTTGCCGAAGTCAAGTAGCACGGCGCCCTCCGCGCCTCCGCGCCGCAGTCAATCCGAGCGCCGCGCCGAGACGCGCGGGCGGCTGCTCGACGCGACGATCGAGAGCCTGATCGAGGTCGGATACGCGAGCACGACGATTCGGCACGTGACCGAGCTCGCCGGCGTCTCCCAGGGCGCGACCAGCCACTACTTTCCGCATCGGGTCGATCTTGTCGCCAGCGCCTTCGAGCGGCTCGCCGAGCGGCGGGAGTCGCGCTATACCGAGCGGGCCCGCGAGCTCCCCGACGACGCTTCCGAGCGCGTGCGTGCGCTCCTCGACCTCATCTGGGAGGACTTCTCGAGCCCGCTGTTCACCGTCGCTCTCAAGCTCTGGATCGCAGCGGCGGAGGACGCCGAACTGCGCGAGCGCCTGGTCCCGGTCGAGCGGCGCATCCACCGCGGCCTCGTGGCCCATAGCGCCGAGATACTCGGCGAGCTCGCCGCACACCCGGACTTCGATCGTCGCCTTGCGATCGCAACCAACACCGTGGCAGGCCTTGCGCTCGTCCGCGGGTTCGACCCGTCCGGGCGCGCCCGAGCGGGCAACCAGTGGGCATATCACCGCGAAGCGCTCGAGCGGATACTGCGCGACCCTGAGCTTGCTCAGTAGCTAGCGCTCGAGGCATCGCCGGTTGCCGCGGAGGTAGGCTGCACCGAGTGGAAGCAGCGACTCAGGCCGAGATCGAGGACAAGCCCGAGCGCGCTGTCTCGTCGTTTACGAAGTCGCTCTTCCTCGGGGAGATCCACGAGGAGATGGTCTTTCCGTGGCCTGCGCCCGACCCCGACGAGCAGGATCGGATCCGGAGCCTCAACGCCGCGGCGCGCGAGATCGGCTCGCGTATGGATCACCGCAAGATCGAGGAGGACCGCTGGATCGGCGACGACATCATCCGCGACCTCGGCGAGGCCGGCCTCTGTGGCCTCTATGTCGATGAGAAGTACGGCGGCCAAGGCCTCTCGCAGACCGGCTACGCCCGCGTATTCGAGACCTTTGCGCAGATCGACGCGACGCTCTCGATCGTTCTTGGCGTCCACCAGTCGATCGGCTTCAAGGGCATCCACATGTTCGGCACCGACGAGCAGAAGGAGCGCTTTCTGCCCGACCTCGCCGCGGGTCGCAAGCTCGCGGGTTTCGCCCTCACCGAGCCCGAAGCCGGCTCCGACGCCTACGAGATCACGTCGCGCGCGGTCGCCCAGCCCGATGGCTCATGGGTCCTCAACGGCGAGAAGCGCTATATCGGCAACGGCTCCAAGGGCGACGTCTTCACAGCCTTTGCCCGCTGTGAGGTCGACGGCAAGGACCGCCACATCGCGCTGATCCTCGAGAAGGGGATGAAGGGCTTCGAGGTCGGCGAGCGCTTCGACACGATGGGACTGCGCGGCAACGACCTACGACGCCTGCATTTCAACGACGTCAAGGTTCCCGCCGAGAACGTTCTCGGCGAGCCCGGTGACGGCTTCAAGATCGCGATGTCGATCCTCAACAACGGTCGCATCGGCCTCGGAACGGGCTCCGTCGGCGCGACCAAGCATCTGATCGACCTGACGATTGAACACGTCAAGGAGCGGCGCCAGTTCGGTCGCCCGCTGGCGGACTTCGAGCTTGTCCAGGACAAGGTCGCGTGGATGGTCTCCTACCTCTTCGGGCTGGAATCCATGTGCTATCTGACCTGCGGTCTAGTCGATCGCGGTGTCGAGGACTACTCGCTCGAATCGGCCATCTGCAAGGTCGCCGGCACCGAGTTTCTCTGGTACGCGGCCAACCGCTCGATGCAGCTCAAGGGCGGGGCCGGCTACATGCGCGACGAACCGCACGAGAAGATCCTGCGTGACATCCGGATCTTCCCGATCTTCGAGGGAGCCAACGACGTCATGCGCGCGTTCGTCGCGCTCTCGGGAATGAAGCCGGTGGGCGAGAAGCTCTCCGGGCTCGGGGAGATCGGGCTGGGCGACCCCATCGGATCCATCGGCCTGCTCGCCGACTACGTGGGCGGGCGGATCAAGTCGGAGATCCGCCCGGATCGCATTGACCAGGCGCACCCAGAGCTCAAAGAACACGCGGATGCTGTCGCCGACCAGGTCAAGGAGCTGCGCTCGATCAGCGAATCATTGCTTCGCGAGCACAAGAAGGGAATCGTTGAGGCCCAGTTTCAGCAAAAGCGGGTCTCGGACGCGATCTCTGACATCTACGCGCAGGTCGCCGTGCTCTCGCGGGTGAGCGCGATCTTCGCCGACCAGGGTGTCGAGCCCTCCGGCCAGGAGCGCTACATCGCTGACACGTTCTGCACTCGCGCCGCCGGACGTGTTCGATCCAACTTCCGCAAGATCGAAAAGAACGACGACGAGCGGCAGAGCGCGATCGCCAAGCTCGCATACAAGCGCGGCGAGTACGGGTACGCGCTCTTCGAGGACTAACCGGTTGGCGGACAAGGTCGTCGGCATCGTCGGCGCCGGGCCGGCCGGTCTCGCCGCCGCCGAGGCTCTCGATCGCGCGGGGATCGACTTCGAGGTTCTCGAGCGCCACGACGCGGTGGGTGGCATCTGGGACATCGACAACCCGGGCAGCCCGATGTATGAGTCCGCGCACTTCATCTCGTCGCGGACGCTGTCGGGCTTCGAGGGCTACCCGTTCGGCGACGACGTCCCGGACTATCCGACACGACCGCAGGTGCTGGAGTACCTGCGGTCGTTCGCGCGCGACCGCGGCCTCACCGACCGGATCGCGCTCGGCAGCGAGGTAGTTCGCGCGCAGCGGTCCGACGAGGGTTGGGACGTCGAGACGAGTGACGGCCAAGCCCGGACCTATGCGCACCTGGTCGCGGCGAGCGGACACCAGTGGGAGCCGCGGCAACCGAGCTATCCGGGCGAGTTCAGCGGCGAGCAGACTCCACTCGCGCGACTACCGTTCGGCCGACCTTTTCCGCGGCAAGCGCGTGCTGGTCGTCGGCGCTGGTAACTCAGGCTGCGACATAGCCGCTGACGCTGCAACGAGTGCCGCAGGCGCTGCGCTGAGCGTCCGCCGCGGCTATTGGTTTTTCCCCAAGTACCTGTTCGGCAAGCCCTCCGACGTCTTCGCGCACGGGGGTCCGCGGCTGCCGCTGCGACTCGAGCAGGCGGTGCTCACCGTGGTGATCAAGCTCCTCGTCGGGGACGTCACGCGCTACGGGCTTCCGGCACCCGATCACCGCGTGCTCGAAAGCCACCCGATCATGAACACGCAGGTCCTGCACCACATGGGCCATGGCGACCTCGTCGCCCGCCCCGACATCGCCGAGCTCAGAGGCGAGAGCGTCCTCTTCGCCGATGGCGTCGAGGAACCGTTCGACCTCATCGTCTGGGCGACGGGCTATGAGGTGAGCATCCCGTTCTTGGATCGCGAACTCTTCGACTGGAAGGGGACGCGCCCGGACCTCTATCTACATCAGTTTCATCGCTCGATGGACGACCTCTCGGTCTCCGGGCTCTTCGAGGTCGACGGTGGCGCGTATCCGATCGTCAGTCTCCAAGGGCGCCTGCTGGCGTCAGCTGTGCGAGCGCAGTTTGCGGGTGGAGCGGCATCCGAGCGCTGGGGGCGCCTGCGCGCGACGCGGCCGGACCTTTCAGGCGGTACGCGTCATGTGAACTCGCCTCGACACGACATCTCGATCCAGGATGCCGCCTATCAGAGCCATGTTCGGCGCCTGCTGGACACGCTCGAGGCCTAGAAGCCGACGCCGTCGCTCGAATCAGGGTTATCTCTGTTGTCGTGACGCCGGCAATCGGCGAACGTAGTTGCGTCAAGACCGTGGCAACTGCCGCGGGGGGCATCGAAAAAGGAGATTCAGATGCGAAACGGTAAGTGGCTGGTCGCGATGGTGGCGTTGCTCACCTGTGGCCTGATAGCCATTGGCTGCGGTGACGATGAAGACACGAGCTCGACGGTCGCTGCGCCGACCGAGGAGACCACGACCTCTGCCGAGACCACGACTGAGGAGGGCGACGACAGCGGGGACTCCACCGGGTCGACGCCCGAGGACATCTACAACGCCTGCATCGGCGTGATCGAAGGAACGCCGGCCGAGAGCGCTGGCGAGACCGCGTGTGCGCAGGCGCGCGACGCGTTCGAGCAGTGCGCACAGCAGGCGGAAGCGATCGACGACGACTCCGGACGCGAACTGGCCGTCCAGGCATGCCAGGACGCGGCCGACCAGGCGGTCGCCGCGCTCGAAGCGGCGAGCTGAGCCGAAGCGAAAAGGGCGGGCGCCGCGCGCGCCCGCCCCTCTTTCGCCTAGTTCAAACGCTCGACGATCATCGCCTCGCCCTGGCCGCCGGCGACGCACATCGTCTCGAGACCGATCGAGTGATCGTCGGTCTCCATCACGTTCAGCAGTGTGGTCATGATCCGCGCTCCAGTCATCCCGAACGGGTGACCGAGGGCGATCGCGCCGCCGTGTGTGTTCATCTTCTCCAGCGGGATGTTGCACTCGCTCATGATCGGGATCACCTGGGCGGCGAACGCCTCGTTGAGCTCGACAACGTCGACATCGTCGATCGTCATCTGGGTCCGCTCGAGGACCTTCTTGATCGCACCGATCGGGGCGACGCCCATGTACTCGGGCTCATTGCCCCAGGTCGCGGCGCTGACGAGGCGCGCCTTCGGCGTCAGGCCGAGCTCCTTCGCCTTGGTGTCCGACATAACGAGAACCGCGGCAGCGCCGTCGTTGAGCGGACACGAGTTGCCGGCGGTGACCCCGCCGTCGCCGAACGCCTCGGGCAGCTCGGAGAGCTTCTCCAGCGTCGATGAGGCTCTCGGGCCGTCGTCCTTGGCGATCTCGTTGCCGTCGTGGTCCTTCACAGGGACGATCTCGCGGTCGAAGAAGCCGTCTTCCTGGGACCGCACCGCGAGCTCCTGCGAGCGCTGCGCGTACTTGTCCATGTCCGAGCGGCTGACCTCGTAGTGCTTGGCGACGTTGACAGCGGTCAGGCCCATGTCGATGTAGGCGTTGGGCTGCCCGTTCTCGCCGATCAGGTTTTCGTTGCGGTCGGCGGCCCCGGCCGGCTCGGTGCGCTCGTTGAAGCGGCTGACGAACTCGACGCCGGCGGCGACGTAGGCATCGCCCTCCCCGGCCTTGATCGCGTTTGCCGCGTGGCGGATCGCGTCGAGCGACGAGGCGCAGTAACGCGAGATCGTTGTTCCGGTGACGGTCTGCGGCAGCTGCTCGGAGAGCAGCGAGATGATCCGAGCGACGTTGAAGGCCTGAAGCCCCTGCGGCATACCGCAACCGCAGTAGACGTCCTCGATGATGTCGGGGGAGACGTCGGGGTTGCGCTCGAGCAGCTTGTCGACGATGAAAGCGGCTGTCTCCTCGGGGCGAAGCTGGGCGAGGGAACCCTTGAACGCGCGCCCGATCGGGCTACGGGCGGCGTCGACAATTACGGCTTCGGGCATCTTCTGTTGCGCTCCTTCAGTTCGTTGGGGACCGATGATGGTATTGATGTTGGGGTGAACGCCGACCCCCTAACCGGCCTCGCGCTGCCCCCGGAGCGCGTCGCCGAGCTACTCGAGGACGGTGTCGCGGTCATCGATGTCCGCCGTACCTATGAATTCGAGGCCGGCCATATCCCCGGAGCGCTCAACATCGAGATGAACGACCTCACCAGGCGCGCCGAGGAGATCTCGCGCGATCAGCCGATCCTCTTTTACTGCCGCGCCGGCGGTCGCTCCTCGATGGCTGTCGACGCCTTTCGCGAGGCCGGGTACGACGCGCACAATCTCGCCGGGGGGATCGAGGCGTGGGTGGAGCAGGGCAATCCGCTCGACCCGGCCGACGGCAAGGTCCGCGCACCGCTGCCGCCATCCTGAGCGGCGCCTAGGATTCTCGCGATGCAACTTCGCCGCGGCAAGAAGCCGCCCCCCGAGCAGCCGCCACCCGCGGCGTCCGAGCCCGCAACAGGCCCCAAGCCGCCAACAGGGTCCCAGCCGGTGGTTCCACCCACCACGGGCTCGCACGCCGTGGTCCAGAGCCCGAGCGAGCAGATCGCCGGGCTGCGGGCCTGGCTTGCTCAGCTCGACCGCAAGCTCAGCATCCGCACCTACGCCCTTGGCGCAGCGGTGGTTCTGGCGCTGGCGGCTGGGATCGTCGGGGTCGTGCTCGCAGTCGGGGCGAAGGACGAGAGCGCAACGAAGCAGGAGGTCAGTGCTCTGCGCGACGAGGTCTCAAGCGTCGGGCGGGAGGCATCGCAGGCTGCCGAGGACGACGTCGCCTCGCTCAGCGAGCGAATCGACAACCTCGAAGGTCGCGTCTCGACGATTGCCTCCACCCAGCGCACGTCCGACGGCGAGATCAAGGTCGCCAAGGACGACATCGACGACCTGCGGTCACAGATCTCGGATCTTCAGGACGAAGTCGATGCAGCCAGCCAGGCCGCGGCTGACGCGGCCAGCGCGGCCGAGCGCAACGCCGACTCCAACAACTAGCGGCGCCCCTCAGCCGCGCATCCGCCCGCCCTTGGTGGGCCGGCGCCTCACGGACTTCGCCGGCCCGGGCAGGTCCCCACCGCCCTCGGCGAGCTGAGTCTCGAGACGGTCGAGCGCCTCGCGGATGTCCTGGATCCGCTCCGCGACCGTCTCCCCCTCCCCCTCGACGATGTCCTTGCGATGCTCCGCTCGCTCGGCGTCGTGGACCTCCTCCATCGAGTTGATGATGATCGCGATGAGGATGTTGATCACCAAAAACGAGGCGATCAACACGTAGGAGACGAAGAAGATCCAAGAGGCCGGATGGACCGCCTGACCGGCCTCCAGGAAGGCGGGCCAGTTCTCCAGGGTCAGGATCTGGAACAGACTCAGCGTCGATTGGCCGATGTTGCCCCAGTCGTCTGGCTGAGACTCGTGAAAGAGAATCCACCCGACCATCCCGTAGACGTACATCAGCAGCAGGGTGAGAACGACCAGGCTGGCGATCGGAGGGATCGAGCGCGCCATCGCCCGCACGAGGATGCGCAGGTCCGGCATGACGCTGACGAGGCGAACCACCCGCAGCAGCCGAACGAGCCGAAGCAGCGTGGCGTTGTCGCGCAACCCGGGAAGAAAGGCAGCGCCGATGACGATGAAGTCGAAGACGTTCCAGCCGTCTTTGAAGAAGTCTTGAGGGCGACGACCGAAGGCCGAGATCCTGATCGCCAGCTCGACTACGAAGATCCCGAGAAAGGTGTCGTCGGCGACGGTGAGCGCGTTGTCGATCGTCTCGTTGAAGTCATAGGTCCCGAGTCCGAGCGCGACCGCGTTGAGGACGATGACGACGTAGATGAAGTTCTGAAACCGCGGGGAGTCAGCGATCCGTTTGCACCTGGCGGCCATGGGACGCGCCATATTTCCAGGAGCGCGTGATTGTGACAATCCGTACGAACGTGCCTGGCCTGCGTCCGACGGCTGGTCTACGGTCGCGCGAACTGCCCCGAAAGGAGAGGCTCGATGCCTGAGGGTTACTGCGTCAAGGAGCGTAAGAAGGTCGAGATCAAGGACCCGCAGCAGGTCACGATGAAGAACGGCCGTCCCGCAATCCAGGGCACATGCCCGGACTGCGGTACCAAGATCTTCAAGATCGGCAAGCTCGAGGCGTAGTCGGCTGAGCTCGGGCTCCGCAGCGAGCGGTGCCCGGGCTCGATGACCTTCCGCTCTGCTAGCCCGCTCGGGCGAAGATGATCAGGTTGTTCTCGTAATGGCCGGTCGTCTCGTCGAACTGGCCTGAGCACGTGATCAGCGCAAGCGTCGACTCGCGGCTCGGTGCGTAGACGGACTGGGCCGGGAAGGTCGACTTGGAGACGTCGGCGACGCCGACCGTCTCGAAGCTGTGCGAGACGCCATCGCGTCCGGCGACCTCAATCTCCATCCCACGACGAATTTGTGGCAACGCCGCGAAGACTGCAGGACCATCCACCGTGTCCAGGTGGCCCACGATGACCGCCCGCCCCGGCTCCCCGGGTCGCGGCCCGTCGAGATACCAGCCGGCTTGGTTTGGCGGGGGAATGCGTAGGGCTCCGTCGATCTGCGGTGTTGGCTCGATCGGGGCGTCCACGTCGAGGCCCGGGATGCTGAGCTCCACCGGCGGGGCTGGACGCTCCTCCAGCGGTCGAACGCGCAGGGTGCGGTCAGGGGATCGAGTGGCGGTGAGCTCGGGTACTCGCACTATCGGAGTGTTTCCACTGCCCTGACGCTCGGCGACGCGAGCGACTCCAGCCGGTGTCAGGGTCGCCTCGATCGGCACCACCTCCTGTGACGAGGATCGCCAGAAGAGGACGACCGCGGCGGCAATCATCGCGGGAACCGCGACGGCGAGAAGCGGTACGACCCGCACCCGCACGGCCTAGCTCGAGAGCCCGGAGCCTCCGCGGGCGCTCAGCGCCCTCTGCGTGAGACCTCCAAGCGTCCCCGCCAATAGCGCGGCGAGTGCGGCGAAAAGCCAAGGCGGACCATCGCCGTCGATCAGCCCGCCGAAGCCGGACTGCGGGGCGGCGGTTGGCGCGGAGACGAGATCGCTCAAAAGCAGCGTGCGCGCCTTCTCCCCGCCGCCTCCGATGACCACGCCGGTCCAGCTCGTGCCGGCCGAGAGGGCCGCATTCTGCGGGTCCATGACGTCGTCGCCCGTCTCCGGGTCTTGAATCTCAAGCTCGTAGGTCCCCGGCGCAACCGTCCAATACGGCGTGGCCTCGCCGAACTCGAGCGACTCAGCGACCGTCTTGCCGTTGAGCTTCGCATCCGGCATGCCGAGCTCGGCCGACGCGTGAATGAGCCGCAGCCGTGCCTTGCCCGCGGTCGGGCTGTCGTCCGCGAAAAGCTTCAGCTCGGCCGACTTGCCCTTTGGCGTGGCGACGAGCGTGTATGCCCCCGCGTCCTCGAGACGGAGGTCTGAAGTCAGGTTGCCGACGCCCGATACCGCCAGGCTCGCCTTCTGGCCCCCGGCGGCGACCGCGGCGAAGTCCGTCGACTCGCCGAAACCGGAGCTACCAACTACGGTGCCTCCGACGGAGAGCTCGGCGGTACCGACTCCCGGGACGGCGTGAACGAAGCGGACCTGAGCCTGCGAGGCTGCTGACGCTGATCCGGGCATTAGCATCAGCGCCGCGAGGGCACAGATGACCGCCCCGCCTCCACGGCGAAACGTTTGCGGTCCCAAGCTGGATTCAGCCGAAAAGTTCCTCATGATCACCCTAAGCACACCCGAGCAAGAAGATGGCAGATAACGGTCTCGAACATGCACTGAAAGCGATCGACCCGGTCGCAAGAGCAATGCTCGACCTCTCAATACGCCGTCGGTTGCCGGATTCCTCCATCGCTGATCTAGCCCAGATGCCGCCCGACGAGTTGGTTCGCTGGCGCGGCGAAGTGCTTGATCAGCTTGGCAGCAAGATCGGACTGACCGGGCCGGACGCCCGCGACCAGGTCCGCACCCGCCTCGAGGCGGTCGATCCGGCTGCCTGGGGGGGCACTGCACAGCCTGCCGCGGGCGCATCCGCCGCCCCCGTCAAGGCCAAGAAGCCGCCCAAGGTTGCCAAGCCCCCCAAGCCCCCCAAGCCACCGAAACCGCCGAAGCCACCGAAACCGCCCAAGGCCGCGAAACCTCCCAGGTCCAAGGTCGCGCGAGAGCGCGAGCGCCCGTCCCGGCGCCTTCTCGGCCTCCTGGCGCTGCTCGTGGTCCTCGTGATCATTGTCGCGGCGATCTCGCTCGCCGGCGACGACGACTCCAGCGGCTCCGGCTCGACCCAGACCCCGACCCAGCCGACGACGACTCAATCCACGGCACCGACGACCACCGAGTCGACACGCCGAACCGATCACCACGCCGCCAGTGACGATGGATCCGCTCCCGGGGATGCCCGACCGCGGGACCGCCACGGTCAGGATCTCCCAGACGGGAGACGATCGCGCGATCGAGGTAGATCTCAAGGGAATGCCGGCACCAGGGGGTGGCGGCGGCGTGTATGCCGTGTGGCTCTACAACACGCTGATCGGCGCTCAGCCGCTCGGGACCATTGGCCGCGGCGATGGCTCAATCTCGGTTCCGCTGCCGGATGACGCAGCCGAGTTCCGCTATCTGGATATCTCGCGCGAGAGCGGACCGGATGACAGCGTCCACAGCGGCGTCAGCATCCGGCGCGCTGAGCTTGCACCACTGCTCGCAACCGACCCAGGTGACTGAGTAGCAAACCGCGCAATCGGTGGAAGAATGCGGGGCAATCGATGTCTGCCCCCCGTCCGCAAAAGCCGCTGGAGCTGATCTTGGCGCGCAACCTCCTGACCAGCCTCTCCACGCCTGCGTTCTTGCTGGACTCCGACGCGGCCGTCGTCTTTTACAACGAGGCCGCGGCAGCGCTGCTCGGCCGCTCGTTTGAAGACGCCGGGCGCATGGAGGCCGATCAGTGGACCCGCGCGTTTGGACCGCTCGAGCAGGACGGCAGCCCGGTCGAGGTCGACACGCTTGCGACCACCGACGCGATTCGCGCCGGCCGCCCGGCGCACGCGCGTTTCGTCATTCGCACCGGCAGCGGCGCCACCCAGCCGATCGAGGCGAGCGCCTTCCCCATCGTCGCGAGCGATCAGGGCTCCTCAGGGGCGATGATCCTCTTCTGGCCTTTGAGCGACAACGGCGATCCCTCGGCAAACCCCGGCACCCCCGGAGGCGAAGCCGAGGAGGTGGCCGGGCAGGAATTCGGGGCCGAGCAGTGAAGCTCAAGGTGTGGGGGGCTCGCGGTTCCGTCCCGTCGCCGGGCCCACACATGAATCGTTACGGCGGCAACACCTCGTGCGTTCAGCTGACACTGGCCAACGGAGACGCACTCATCCTCGACGCCGGAACCGGCATTCGCACGCTCGGGCTCGATCTCCCGCCCGACAAGCGCATTCACATCCTGCTGACCCATCTGCACCTCGATCACATCCAGGGGCTGATGTTCTTTCCGCCGTGCTTTCGTGCCGACTCGGAGATCGTGATCTGGGGTCCCTCCTCGCCGGAGTCCTCGCTCGAAAACCGGATCGCGCGCTATATCTCAGCGCCGCTGTCGCCGGTCGAGGTGCGCGAGCTGCCGTGCTCGGTCGCGTTCCGCGACGCGCCCGCCAGCGAGTGGGAGCTGAGCGGGGCGACGATCCGCGCTGAGGCGATCACCCATCGCGGACCGACGCTCGGCTATCGGATCACCGAGGGCGACACGACGGTTGCCTACCTGCCCGACCATGAGCCGGCGCTCGGCTCGCCTTTGGCGGGACTCGACCCAGCCTGGATCTCCGGCTTCGATCTCGCTCGCGGCGCCGACCTGCTGATCCACGACTGCCAGTACACGGACGCCGAGTATCCGGCCCATGTCGGCTGGGGACACTCCGCGATGACCGACACGCTGACCTTCGCTGAGCGGGTGGAGGCCAAGCGGCTGATGCTCTTTCACCACGACCCGCTGCACGCCGACGAGATGCTCGACGACCTCTGGGCTGCAGCGCGCACCGGCTGGACCGAACTCGGCGGAGACGCAACTCAGGTCGAGATGGCGATGGAGGGCGGCGAGCTCGAGGTTGGCCGACAGGCTGGCCACCCTGTCCACGCCTGATCGGAGCTCGGACGCCGCCTCACGGTAAACCGCCGGTACAAGGGTTCCCGGGACAAGTTTCGACACGCGTATAACAACCGCCCCTGCCCCCGCGCCTACGGTGGTCGCGAATCCTGGAAATGCGACCGCCGTGCTCAAAGCGGCGGCAAGGAGGCAATCGGAAGATGAAAAAGAGGGTGGGCTTTGGCGCCGCAATGGCGCTCGCCGCATTCCTCGTCTTGCCTGGTGCCGCATGGGCACAAGGACAGGGCGCGGTCGACACGGTGAAGGGCGAGCTGGACATCACGTGGGTGATGGTCGCGTGCGTGCTCGTGCTCTTCATGCAGGCGGGATTTCTGCTGCTCGAGATCGGATTCTCCAGGCAGAAGAACGTCGGCACCGGCGTCGCAAAGGTGTTTATCAACCTGGGTGTGGTCACCCTCGCCTGGTGGGCAGTTGGTTACGGGATCTCGAGCCTGACGGGCAACAAGGTCTTTGGCACAGAGGGCTTTTTCTTTCACACCGGGCAGATGGTGGCCGGCGTGGAGGTCGGCGGCACCGATGCAGCGCTGATGCTGTTCGGGATGCTGTTTTGCGCTGTGTCGCTGGCAATCGTCTGGGGCACGACGCTCGAGCGGATCAAGTTCAGCGCGTACGCGATCTATGCCTTGGTGTTCGGGGCGCTGATCTACCCGCTGGTGGCTCACGCGGTCTACGGCGGCGGGCTGTTGTCCGACGTCGGTGGCCGGCCGGTGATGGACTTTGCCGGTTCGTCGGTGGTCCACCTCACAGGCGCGGTGGGCGCCTTCGCCGCGCTGTTGCTGCTTGGCCCGCGCATCGGCAAGTACGACAGCTCCGGTAACCCGCGGGCGATCCCCGGGCACTCGATGCCGCTCGTCGGTCTCGGTGTGGCCATCCTGTGGGTGGGTTGGTATGGCTTCAACGCCGGCTCGACCTTCGGCACCTCGGACAACTTCATGGCCGAGGTTGCGCTCAACACCCAGTTGGCCGCTGCGGCCGGTGTTGTTGCGGCATGCCTGTTCAGCTACCTGAAGACGAAGTCAGTCGATGTCGGCATGGCCGGTAACGGCGCGATTGCCGGCCTCGTGGCAATCACGGCGCCATCCGGCTACGTCGAGTTCTGGGCGGCTCCGATCATCGGCTTCGTGGGCGGCATCGTCGTCGTCTACGGCGTCTATGCGATCGACAAGAAGCTGGACGACCCGGTCGGTGCGCTTTCGGCGCACGGTCTTGCCGGCATCTGGGGGACACTCGCCGTGGGCCTGTTCGCCTCACCGCGCCTGATCCTCGACGGTGCCGCTCCCGGCATCTACTACGGGATCAAGGACGGCAGCATCGGTGCGACCCTCGGTCAGTTCGGCGCTCAGGCCGTTGGTGTCGCCGCCACGTTCGCGTTCGTGTTCGGTGCGTCCTACCTCGTCTTCTATGCGATCAAGCAAACGATCGGGCTGCGTGTTGACGAAGCCGAAGAGGTTGCCGGGCTGGATATCTCCTCACACGGCATGTACGGATATCCGGAGACGTTCATTCCACCGGAGGAGTATCCGGGCGGTCCCGATAGCGTGGGCCTGCCAGGTGCGACCGGCAGTCCGACGGCAATCGGAGCGACAGCCATGACCGCTGACGCTCCTCAGGCCACAAAGCCAACGCTCTAGGAGGAGGTGACGCTGATGAAAAAGATCGAAGCGTTTATTCGCCACGAGGCGTTCGAACCGATTCGAACCGAGCTACTCGACAAGGGATTTCCGTCCCTGTCGATCAGCGAGGTCAAGGGATCCGGACGCCAGAAGGGGATCGTCGAGACCTACCGCGGCTCGAGCCTGACCGTCAACGTACGGCCCAAGCTCAAGATCGAGGTGGTCATCGAGGACAAGGACAAGTCGCTTGTCGTCGAGACGATCCTCAAGCACGCGCGAACCGGTGACGTCGGCGACGGAAAGATCTTTGTGATCCCCGTCGAGGAGGCCATCCGGATCCGTACCGGCGAGGAGGGCGAAGAGGTCCTCCAGGCGCACGTCGAGACCGAGGCCTCCACCCCCACCTAGCTGGGGCGAAGACACAGCGGGATGCGAGGCCGGCAGGGGTTAATGTCGGCCTCGCCCCCGCACCGTTTGAAACATGAGGTAGGCGTGACTACCGGCTGAGCGCTTCGCGGCGGGCGCGGTCCGCGGCCTCGGTGGCCGCCTCCTGTGCCTGCCGCTCGAGTTCCTCGGCCTGCTCGGCGCGCTTACGCTCCGCGGCCTCAGCGGCCTCGCGCTCGGCCGTGCGCAGCTGCCGCTGACGCTCGCGCTCGAGCTTTGCCTCGACCTCCTTGATGCGTCGCTCCGTTTCGGTCTCGGCGCGCCGCTCGGCCTCCTCGCGGACGCGGGCTGCCTCAGTCTCCAACTGCTTTTCGAGCTCCTTGCGGGCGATCTCCTCGGCGCGGTCGCGTGCGCGCTTTGCCTCGGCCTCCGCTCGTTCCTTCAGCGCCCGCTTCTGCTCCGCGTTGCGGGCGTCGGCCTCCTCGCGAGCGACGCGCTCCGCCTCGCGGGCGAGCCGTTCGACAAGGCTGTCGAGCTGGCGCTTGGTCGTCTCGAGCTCGCGCTCCACCCGCGCCCGCGACTCGGCCTCGTTGTGGATCTTTCGCTCAGCCTGTTCGGCGGCAAGCTCGACGCTGCGCTGCGCCTGGGCGGCCTTGCGCTCGGCCGCCTCGAGCTCAGCGGCAAGCTCGGCGCGGACCTGCTCACGTGCGGCCTCGAGCGCTTCATCTCGCGCCTTCTCGATCCCGGCCTGGACACGCTCGTCGGCACGTGACTCGATTCGCTCGGCGGCGACCCGGAGCTTTTCCTGCGCCGTGGCTCGAAGTTTCTCGCGGGCCTCAGCCACCTGCTTCTCAGCTGCGGCGCGAGCGCGACCGACCTCGGCGCGCGCGTCGCTTCGAGCCTTGTCGGCCAGCGAGCGCGCCGTTCCGATCGCGCGCTTGGCCTCCTCGCGCGCCTCGCTGATCGCCCGCTCCGCCTCCTCGCGCGCCCTCTGTGCGCGCGCTTCGGCATCGGCTCGCGCAGCGACGGCCTCGGCCTCGGCCTGCTCGGCCGCGGCGTCGATCGCGGCCGCCGTCTGCGACGTTCCCTGGGCGGCCTGCAGCTCGGCGCGGCGCATCTCCCGCTCACATCTCCCCGCGTGAAGCTCGGCGTCGACTCGTGCGGCGTCGGCCGCGGCCGCCCGGCGGCGCGCCTCGTCGGCCGCGTCGCGCGCTGCCTCGAGCTCGGCCCGTAGGTCACGGATCTGAGCGCTGAGCTCGCTGACGGTCTCACGACGAGTCAACACCGCCTCGGCGCCAAGCTCGGCGAGTGCCGACCGCGCGGCTGCAACCGCGTCCGCGGCGCTCGGCTCGGTTGGTCGAGATCCTGTCTGGGCGGCCGTTGCTCCGATCGCGCGAGCCTATAACAGGCGCGTCAGCCGCGGTCGCGCCTGACGGGGGCCATGGAGCTCAGAGCGGCTCGGGTACCTCGAAGCCGCGGGCCTTCATGCCTTCCTCGATGCGCGCGATAACCGTCTCGAGGACGGCCACACGCGCGTAGTGCTTCGAGTCACCGGCGATAACCGTCCATGGCGCCTCCGGCCGATCGGTCTCCTCGAGCATCCGCTCGACCGCCTCCTCGTATGCGGGTCGCTTCTCGCGGTTGCGCCAGTCGTCATCCGTCAGCTTCCACGACTTCAGCGGCTTGTCGCGACGCTTCTCGAACCGCTTCAGCTGCTCCTCCGGTGAGACGTGCATCCAGAATTTGATGATGATCGTGCCCTCGTCTGCGAGTGAGCGCTCGAACTGGCGAATCTCCTCGTAGGCGCGCTCCCACTCCTCGCTCGAGGCGTAGCCCTCAACCCGCTCGACGAGCACTCGCCCGTACCAGCTGCGATCGAAGACGGCCATCCCTCCCCAGCCGGGCACGCTGCCCCAGAACCGCCAGAGGAAGTGATGGCGCAATTCGTCGGAGTTCGGAGCCGCGAACTCGCGAACCCGCACGTGGCGAGAGTCGAGCTCGGCGACCAGGCGCTTGATCGCTCCGCCCTTGCCCGAGGCATCCCACCCCTCGAAGACAACGAGCACCGCCGGCCCCAGCTCGGAGTCGCCGATTTGGCCGCCGAGTGTCAGGCGCAGCTGGGTCAGACGCTCCTGTAGCCGCTCTAGTTCCTTGCGGCCCTCCTTCTTGGAGAGCTTCAGGCTCAGGTCAGCCTCGTCGAGACGACCCATCGATCAGCTCCCCGGTATTCCCGGAGCGCCCGAGCCGCCACCGCCCGAGGAGTGCTCGATGATGAAGGCGGCGACCGCGGCCATGATCAAGAGCAGTCCGATGATCGTGGTGGTCGGCGACTTCGCCGACTGACCCCACGCTCCCACGAGGAACCCGAGCGCCAGGACGGCGATGTACGGCGCCAGCTCGGACGTATTGCGGGCGACCGCGAGAAGCGCGGCGGGTGCGATCGATGCCATCGCGTCATTATTCACAGCTGCAATGCCCGAAGCTCACGAAAACGTCGGCGCGGTACGCGACGGTCTTCAGCGCGCCGGCTACCTGGCCGACGAGTCCGCTGCGCTGGTCTCCTACCTCGCGCAGCAACTCGGCAAGCCCATCCTTGTCGAGGGGCCCGCGGGCGTGGGTAAGACCGAGCTTGCGAAAGCGCTCGCCCGCGCGACCGACCGCAAGCTGATCCGCCTCCAGTGCTACGAGGGCCTCGACGAGGCCAAGGCCCTCTACGAGTGGAACTACCGCAAGCAGCTTCTGAAGATTCAGGCGTCCCCCACAGACCCCGACGGCAGCGGACGCGAAGCGGAGCAGCCGGCGGGCAGTGCGTTCGACGACATCTTCGGCGAGGACTTCCTCCTCACCCGCCCGCTGCTCGAAGCGATCGCTTCGATCGAGCCCGTCGTCCTGCTGATCGACGAGATCGACAAGACCGACCAGGAATTCGAGGCGATGCTGCTCGAGGTCCTCTCGGACTTTCAGATCTCGATTCCAGAGCTCGGGGTGATCGAAGCGCGCAGCCATCCGATCGTCGTTCTCACCTCGAACAACTCGCGCGAGCTGACCGAGGCGCTCAAGCGGCGCTGCCTCTATCTGTGGCTCGACTATCCCGAGATCGAGCGGGAGATGGAGATCGTCCGCCTGCACGCGCCCGAGCTCGACGAGAAGCTCGCGCGGCGCCTGATCGAGGTAATCCACATGGTCCGCGCTCTCGACCTCAAAAAGCCGCCGTCGATCGCGGAGTCGATCGACTGGGCGCGGGCGCTGCTGCTGCTCGGCGCCGACGACATCGACCGCTCGCTGTTCGAACAGACGATGAGCATCATCGTCAAGCACCGCACCGACATCGATCTGGTTGCCGAGCGGGTCGGGGTGCAGCTCGCCCAGCCGCAGCAACTCGGCAAGGAAGCAGCGGGTTGACCCAAGCCGGCCTTGCGCCGCGGATCATCGGCTTCTGCGAGGAGCTGCGCAGCGAGGGTGTGAGCGTTGGCACGGCAGAGATCCTCGACGCGTTCGAGGCTCTCGGCGCCGTCCCCTGGACCGAGCCGGCGGACTTCCGCGAGGCGCTGGCGGCAACGATCGCCAAGTCCCAGGAGGACCGACGCGTGTTCGAGCTCTTGTTCGAGCGCTACTTCTTCCGCGCGGCCGAAGAGGAGGCGCTTGAGCGCGAGATCCGCGAGGACCGTCGCTACGACGGCGGTGAGCGGCTTGATCTCGACCAGCTGCGCGAGGCCATCCGTCAGGCGATTGCCGACGGCTCCGACGGCGAGATGCGCGACGCCGCACGGCTTGCGATCGCCGCGTTCGGGCGCCAGGGCGAGGGCTCGGGCGTCGTTGGCGTCGACGTCCAGCGGATCCGGCGGACGCTCGGCCTGCAGGTCGGGGGGCCCGATCCCGAGGGCGGTCAGCCGCGCCTGGACCGCCAGCAGATCCAGGCCTTCGAGCGCCACCTCCGTCGCGAGCTCGAGCGCGCGCTGATCGAGCGCACCGAGAAGATGCCGCCCGCACGCCCGCTCGCCGAGCTCGACCGCGCACTGCCGACGAGCCCGACCCAGGACCTCGCCTCCGTGCACCGCGCCGTCGCCCAGCTCAAGCGGCGGTTGGCGACCCACGGCAACGAGCAGCGCGGTCGCAAGCGGGCGTCGGCGGTCGACGTGCGCCGCACCATGCGCACCTCCCTGGAGACGGGCGGCGTACCGATGCGCCTCAAGTACCGGCCGAAGCGACCGCGTCGCCCTGAGATCTACGTCCTCTGCGACGTCTCGACCTCGGTCACCTCCGCAAGCGTCTTCTTTCTCTCGGTTCTCCACGCCCTCCACGACTCATTTCGCAAGCTGCGCTCCTTCGTCTTCATCGAGCGGATCTCTGAGGTGACCGAGGTCTTCGAGCGCGAGCGCGACTTCCGCGCCATCGCCCAGAAGATCAGCCAGGAGGGCGGGGTGGCCGACGTCTCGGGCTACACCGACTATGGCCGGGTCTGGCTCGAGTTCATCGAGCAGATCTCCGAGGACCTCGATCCGCGCTCGACGGTGATCGTCCTGGGCGATGCCCGCACGAACGGCCGCGAACCTCACGCCGACGTCTTCGCGCTGGTCGCCGAGCGCGCCGGCCGGACGTTCTGGCTGAACCCTGAGCCCCGGCTGTATTGGAATTACGGCGACTCGGTGATGGCCGCCTACGAGCGTCACTGCACGGCGGCGTTCGAGTGCTGGACGACCAAGCACCTGGAGGACTTCGTCGACGTGATCGCCGGCGCCGTCCCCGTGCCGGACTAGCCGCTCACCTGCGAACTGCGGTCGACGAACCGTGGAGATCTAGTAACGACTGTCGTGACGGAATCTCCACAGTTGCGATCCCCGCCCCTACCCAGCCAAGTTTGCGGTTTGCTCATTCCCTCTCGTACAGCGCTCGAACGCGGCCGAAGATCCGCTCCGCCGCCGCCTGTTGGGCATCGCGCGACGGAGATGGGTCGCGGACGAGGGTCAGCGGCTCACCGTACGAAACGGTGACCCTGGGGAAGTGCATTCGGCGCCAGCGCCGGACGTCGCTGGAGCCGTGGATTGCCACCGGTACCACGGTCACCCCCGACTCGAGGGCAAGGCGCCCAACGCCGCGCCGAGGCTGTCCCAGGCCGCCGCTGCGAGACCGTCCGCCCTCGGCGTAGATGCCCACGCAGCCGCCGCGGCCGAGGATCGAGTGAGCGGTGAGGAAAGCCTCGTCGTCGTCGTGGCCGCGCCTGACCGGGAAATGCCCGGACACGCGAAAGAGGTAATCGATCGCACCGTTGGCAGCGAACAGCTGCGACTTGGTCATGAACCGGATCCGTCGTCGCAGATGAACGCCAACGAAGAAGTGATCGAGGTTCGAGAAATGATTCGGCGCGAGGATGAGCGGGCCATGTGGCGGCACGTTTTCGAGACCGACAGCTCGACATCGATAGGGGCCGAGCGCCAGGGGCGTCAGCAGAATCCGGACCGCGGAGTAGGTCCAGCCCGGCTCGTGAGTGCGCGCCCACTCGTGGGCAGGGCGCATCGACTCCGCCGGGCGTGGGTCGCCGTATACCTGCGGCCGCAGCCCGCTGTCGTCGTCTTGCCCCACCACCGGCGCCGAAGGGTAAACTGGCGCCAAGGACACCACCAGGGGGGCTCGCAGGCAAGCGGGCTGAGATAGCGCCCTTCGGCAACGACCCGGCGCTGACCCTTCGAACCTGTGCGGTAATGCGCGCGGAGGGAGCATGACCACTTCAGCGAAGGCTCAGATCTCAGAGCCATCCGTCCAGCCCGAGCCAGCCGCGGCATCGACGCCTGTCGGCGCGCCGGTTCAGCTTCGAGGGGTCGGGCACCGCTTCGGTGAGCTCTCGGTGCTCGACGCGATCGATCTGTCGGTGACCCCCGGCGAGGTGCTCGGCCTCGTCGGTCCCTCCGGGTCCGGGAAGTCCACCCTGCTCGAGCTCGTCGGCGGACTCGCCGAGCCCACCACGGGATCGATCGAAGTCGGCGGGAAGGCGCTCGCGACCGAACGGCTTTCGCGCTGCGCGCACATGCCACAGCGCGACCTCTTGCTGCCGTGGCTCACCGCCCTCGACAACGCCGCCCTCGCGCCGCGCAATCGCGGCACCTCCAAGCGCGAAGCTCGCGAGATCGCACGGCCCCTCTTTGCTCGCTTCGGCCTCGAGGGATTTGAGTCGGCGCGGCCGACGGAGCTTTCCGGGGGAATGCGCCAGCGTGTCGCGTTCCTGCGCACGCTGCTGGCGGGCAAGCCGGTCCTTCTGCTCGACGAGCCGTTCGCCGCACTCGACGCGATCACGCGCGCCGAGATGCAGGAGTGGCTGGCCGAAGCGCTCACCGCTGAACCAGCCACAGCGATCGTCGTCACCCACGACGTCGAGGAGGCGCTCTATCTGTGCGACCGCGTCGCGGTGCTCTCGTCGCGTCCCGGGCGATTGATGGGCACGCTGAGCGCGCCGACGCCACGCCAGCGTCCTCGGCGCGAGGCCGTCACCTCTCCGCAGTTCGCAACCGTCCGCGAACATGCGCTGGAGCTGCTGTCCGCATGAATCGCTGGCTGCCGCCGCTGATCGTCGTGATCGCTCTGCTCGGCCTGTGGGAGCTCGCGGCGCGCTGGGACCTGATCGCCGATGCGCTTCAGATCAAGCCCTTTCTGATCCCCGCTCCCAGCGACATCGCCGAAGCGCTCGTCGATGACCGCGCGCTGCTCGGCGCCGATGCGTGGGTCACCGCGCAGGAGGTGGTACTCGGCTTCGCGATTGCTGCGATCCTCGGATTCGTGTTCGCGGTTGTGATGCACCTGTCGGATGTGCTGCGCCGCGCCTTCTATCCGCTGCTGGTGGCGTCGCAGACGGTCCCGGTGATCGCGATCGCCCCGATCCTCGTGGTCTGGCTCGGATTCGGCATCGGCCCAAAGCTGGCGATCGTCGCCCTCGTTTGCTTCTTTCCGATCACCGTCAACACGCTCGACGGCCTCCGCTCGGTCGACCCCGAGATGACCCGCATGATGCGCTCGCTCGACGCCGGGCGCGCTCAGACGCTGCGACGCGTCGAGATCCCCTCTGCCCTTCCCTTCCTTCTGAGCGGGGCCAAGATCGCCGTGGTCGTCGCGGTCATCGGTGCGGTCTTTGGAGAATGGGCGGGGTCCGAGGACGGCCTTGGCCACCTCATCCTGGTCGCTCAGGGCCAGCTGCAGACGGCACGCGTGTTCGCCGCCGTGGTCGTCCTGTCGGCGCTCGCGCTGACCCTGTTCGGCGCCCTGGCGCTGATCGAGCGTCGCCTCGCCTGGTGGGGACGCGCATCCGCAGGGGCGGGCGCGTGAGCGGCTTGGGCCGGCGGCTCGCCGTGCTCGCGCCCTCGCCGCGCTCGTGGCGGTGGCGGCGGGCTGCGGGGAGAAGTCCGAACCCAGAGGCGGAGACGCCGAACCATTCACGCTCGCTCTCGACTTCTACGTCAACCCTGACCACGCTGGGATCTACACGGCACTCGACCAGGGCTACTTCGACGAGGCTGGTCTCGAGGTCGATCCGGTCGTGCCTTCGGACCCGTCGGCCCCGATCCGCCAGGTCGCAGCGGGCCGCGCCGACCTCGCGATCTCATACGAACCCGAGGTCCTGCTCGCGCAGGATCAGGGTTTGCCAGTGGTCGCTGTCGGCGCGATCGTCGATCGGCCCCTCACATCGCTGATCTCGCTGCCGGCCGCGGGCATCGCCGACGTGGGTGACCTGGAGGGCAAGACCATCGCCACCGCGGGGATTTCCTACCAAGCCGACTTCCTCGAGGAGATCCTCGACCAGGCCAACCTCTCAACCAGCGATGTCACCCAGGTGGAGGTCGGCCTGGGGCTGCTTCCCGCGGTCCTCTCGGGACGTGCCGACGCGATGCTCGGCGGCTTTTTGAACATCGAGGGCGTCGACCTCACCGAGCGCGGACGCAACCCGCGGATCGTTCCGGTGAACGAGCTGGGGATCCCCACCTACGACGAGCTGGTCCTCGTCGCCAACTCAGAGGACGTGGCCGACGACCCGGAGCCCACCCGCCTGTTCATCGCCGCGCTCGAGCGGGGCACCCGCCTCGCCGTACGCGACCCGGAGCTCGCGAGCGAGGCGATCCTCGCCGCCGGCGATGGCCTGGAGCCAAAGCTGACGCGCGCCGAGATCGAGCGAACCCTGCCGCTGCTGCTCCCAGACACCGGCCCGCAGCCGTTTGGCTTCATGGAAGGTCGCGAGTGGGAGAGGTTCGCCGGCTTCTTCGCCGACCGAGGCTTGATCTCAACCCGTCCGACCGCAGCGCAGATGCTGACGAACGAGCTGCTGCCAGGCCAGATCCCTGAGTAGGGCTAGGCCGCGAGCTTCAGCGGGGGGCCCGACGCAACCGCGCCATGCCAGCGGATCAACGCGAAGGCCCCTGCGAGGCCCCTGAACGGCGCGTAAGGGGCGAAGTACTCCTCGACCTCCTCCACGGTGGCTCGCCGCCCGAGGCCCGCTAGAGCGCCCACCAGCTTGATGTAGGCCAGGTCGCCCGCCGGAAGGGCGTCGGGCTCTCCCCGTCCTTGAAAGCCGAGGATCTGAAGCGTCCACGGGCCGATATTCGCGATCTTCAGCAAGCGCTTATCGCCGCTCGGATCGGCGGGGTCGACGCGCCCGGAGGCGATCTCGCGGGCGCAGTGGATCATTGCGATGGCGCGCTTGGCGGCAAGGTCGCACGACTCGAGCTCGGCCGGGGCGATGCCGGCGACGACCGCAGCCGAGGGCACGTCGCGCAGCGGCCCGGGACCGAGCCAGGCCGCGGTGGCCGCCTCGGCGCGCTCAGCCGGCGCCAGCTTCCCGCCCCAGCGCTTGACGATCCGGCGCTGGATCTCGGCGGCACGGCGGGCTTCGATCAGCTGCTCGGTCACCGCCCAGGCAAGCGCCTCCCACGCCCACGGGCGCCGCTTGGGCCGATACCAGGGACTGTGGTGGATTGCCTCGCCGATCAGCGGGTCGCCGCGGAAGGTCCGCGCGAACTCGCTCAGGTCGTCGTCCACCGCGAGCGCGAAGCGCATCCGCTCGATCGCGATCTCCAGCGCCACCCCAGTCGCCGGCGTTTCGTCGCCGGCGCACGCAGCGCGCAGGCAGACGCGTTGGCTCTCGGGCTGCCATGCATGGACCACGACCCGGCCCTCGGGGGTCGACAGCAGCCTCGAGATCACCGCTCCGCGCCGGCGCGCGGTCCAGTCCGCGCCGAGGCGATTGCGCAGGCGGTAGGGCCACGCTGGTCGTACCTCGACGTCGAGTGGTCCGACCCCTGCGCGCACGCGCACTAGCGGTCGATCAGGTGGACGTCGACGATGAAGGAACGGCTACCCAGGACCTTCACGGGGCGGTCCTTCGATCGCGACCGGCGGGCGGGCTTTTTCGAGGAGCCGCCGCGTGTGGCGCGGGCCAGGGCCACGGTGGCGGCACCGGCCACCAGACCGCCCGCCGCGGCAATTGCCGCTGTGCGGGCCTCGCCCTTCCAGGCCGACACGTCGGAGCCCGCGTCGATCGTTGCGGGGAGGGGCCTCACGCGGGTCTCCTCGGCCGTCTCGCCGTCAGGCGCCGTCACCTCGATCGCGTCGCTTTCGAGCAGCTCTTCCACTGAGTTCACCTTAAACGCTTGTCAAGTCGGCATCCCCGAGCGCAAGCTCGTAGATGCGGTAGCGCTGCACGACGTTGCCGCCCATTCCCTCCATCGCCCGGTTCATCGGGTCGTTGGTCTCGAGGATCCAGCCCATGTGTCCACCCCTTGGTCCGAACTCGGCCGCCATCTGCACGTGGCGCTCGTAGAGCGCTGCCGCGACGCCGAGGTGCTGGTAGTCGTCCTTGACGCCGAGCGCGAAGACCCGCAGGCGGTCGATATAGCGCTTGCGGCGCAGGAAGTGGATCCACTTGAAGGGCAGCACGCGGCCGTCCATCTTCACCAGCGCCTGCTCGACGTCGGGCAGGGTGAGCGCCGCGCCGACGACCTCTCCGTCCTTCTCGGCGATCATCGCCCAGTTCTCATCGAGCACCGGCTTGAGGTTCTTGGCCTGAAAGCGAACCTCCGCTTCGGTGATCGGGACGAAGCCCCAGTTGTGGCCCCACGCCTCGTTGTAGACGTCCATGAAGCGTGCGACCTCCGCCTCCATGTCCTTGCGGCGCATGTTGCGCAGGACGACGCCCTCCTCGCGGGACTTCGCGGCCGCGGCATGAATCAGCGGGTGAAGCTCGGTTCCGGCCTTGAGCTTGCCGAACCACAGCTCCCACATCTGGAGATCGATCGCCTTGCCGAGGCCGGTCGCCTCGAGCCGCTCCGCGTAATAGGGCGGGTGCCAGGGCTCGAGGATCATGGACGGCTCGTCGTAGCCCTCGATGAGGATTCCGCACTCGTCGTTCATCGTGAAGTCCATCGGGCCGAGCATCCGCGCACGGCCTCGCTCACGCAGCCAGCTCACGGCGGCCCCGATCAGGGCGTCGACCACCTCCGGGTCATCCTCGGCGTCGAAAAAGCCGAACATCCCGTCGTTCCCGCCCTGGTATTCGTCCCAGCGGTGGTCGATGTGGGCGGTGATCCTGCCCGACGACCTGGTCCCCCCGCTCAGCGAGGAACATCTCGCACTCAGCGTGCTCGAACCACGGGTTCTTGTCGCGGTTGAGGAACTGGCGGCGCTCGAAGCGCAACGGTGGCACCCACTGGGGGTCGTCGCGCCGCAGGCGATAGGGAAGCTCGATGAACTTCTTGAGGTCGGCCTTCGTCGCGACCGGTCTGATCGAGGGCGCTGCCACCGGCGCTGAACCTACACTTCTGCCGATGAGCGAGACCGCCAGAGCAGCCGTGGACGTCTTCGAGAAGGCGCGCAACCACGACCGCGTCGAGCTGCTCGCGCTCGCACGCGAGGGCGACCTGCTCCCGTACTTTCGCGTGATGACGTCGGAGGCGGGTCCGATCGTCGAGATGGAGGGCCGCGAGACGATCATGCTCGGCTCCAACAACTACCTCGGCCTGACCGCGGATCCCCGAGTCAAGGAAGCGGCGCGCGAAGCGCTCGAGGTGTACGGGACCGGCCTCACCGGCTCGCGCCTGCTGAACGGCACCACACCGCTTCACCTCGAGCTCGAGGCCGAGCTCGCCGAGTGGATGCAGACCGAGGAAGCGATCGTCTTCACCACCGGTCACCAGGCCAACGCGGGCTGCATCGGGACGATCCTCGGGCCCGAGGACACCGTGATCTGCGATTCGGCCGACCACGCCTCGATCCTGGACGGCTGCAAGCTCTCCGGCGCCAAGCTGCGGCCGTTTCGCCACAACCAGATGGCGAAGCTCGAGCGCATGCTCGAACGAGCCGCCGGCGACGGCGGCGGCGTCCTGGTCGTGGTCGATGGCGTCTTCTCGATGGAGGGCGACCTTTGCGACCTGCCGGCGATCGTCGACCTCTGCGGCAGGTACGGCGCGCGGCTCATGGTCGATGAGGCCCACGCAGTGGGTGTCCTCGGCGAGCGCGGCGCCGGAAGCTGCGAGCTCTTCGGACTCGAGGACTCGGTCGATCTGCGGATGGGCACCTTCTCCAAGAGCCTCGCCTCGTGCGGCGGCTTTATTGCGGGTCCCACCGAGGTCATCGACTTCCTGCGCTTCAGCTCGCGGCCGTTCGTGTTCACGGCCTCGGCGGTTCCAGCGGCCGTAGGCGCGGCGCTCGCCGCCCTGCGGGTGATCCGCAACGACGGACGCGAGCTGATGGACAGGCTGCTCGACAACGCGCGCTACCTGCGTCAGGGCTTTCGCGACCTCGGCCTCGTGGTGATCGAACCCGGAACGCTCCCTGACGGCAGCGAGGCCACGACCCCCGTCGTCCCGGTGGTGGTCGGCGAGGACTACCAGGCCGCGCTGTTGTGGAAGGCCCTGTTCGATGCCGGCGTCTACACAAATGTCGCGATCCACCCGGCGGTGCCGCCCGGCGCCGCGCTGCTTCGGACCTCGCTGATGGCCACCCATGAGCGCGAACATCTCGACCGCGCTCTGGCGATCATCGAGACGACGATCGCCGGCTTTCCGGATCTCCCGCGCCAGCAGTAGGGACGAAGTCCCGGTTTGCGAGGGAGCATCCCTCGGGAGTGATTTCCATCCCCCTGGTGGGGGTGTTTCTTCTTGTCCAGTTCTGAACAAGGCGAAGTTGTGAACAAAAAGCGTGCTACGAGCGAACGAACTGTTACGCGATTCGTCCGTCTTCGGTTGACGGGCACCCTCGATCGTCTTTAGTTTTCACCTCGCGCCGTACGTGACCCGGGGCGGGGAGCGAAAGGGCCCGGAAGGAGAGATCCGCGTCCGATATGCACCCTGAGAGTGGGCTTTTTGGCTCGCTGGGTCCACGACGTCCACATACCTCGATACCCCCTACCAGCACTCAGAGGAGGAGTGATGACGGAAGCTGCCTCGACCCTTGCCCCTGCCACGATTCAACCGCAACACATGCAGGCCCTCGCACACGCCAACCGCGTTCGGTTGGCCCGAGCCTCGCTGAAGCGGTCAGTCGCAGCGGGAGCCGTCGGAGCGGCGGAGATCGTTCGAACGTGTCCGTGGGAGGCTGAGTCAATGTCGGTCGGCGAACTGCTGCGTAGTCAGCGCCGCTGGGGCCGTACTCGCGCTCGGAAGTTCCTGTTTTCGATGGCGCTGAACGAGAATCGCGAGCTCGGACGGCTCACGGCTCGCCAGCGCGACGAGCTGGCGGCCCTCCTGGATACGAAGCGACCGGTTCCCGCGCGGTAACGCGCGCGCCGGTCAGAGAAGCACGGTCGAATGGGGTGGGCGCACAGGCGTCCACCCCACCGCCTTGCGCGCATCAGCGCAGCTTGATCGTGCGACCTGTGCGCGCCCGAAAGGCGCGGGCGAAAACGTACCCGGCGATCGACGCCGCTGCCAGCGCCACCAGCACCCGCGCGACCGCAGACATCGCGTCCGGAAAGCCGTAGAACAACAGGGCAAGCACAGCGACGCCGACGGCGCCGGCGAGGAGGAGCGTGTGTGAGCGATAGCCGCCGAAGTGCTCGCGAACCGAGAGCTCGAGGCCGGCGAGCGACCCAAGCGCGAGACCGGTCCCCAACAGGACGGGGCCACGGTCACCCCCGGCAAAGAAGCCGACCGCCAGCATCACCAGCGCGACGAGGACGACGATCTCCACCAGCGGAAAGCTGCCCCACGGCGCGGGCGGACGCTCGTCGTCGATGGGTGGGCGCGGGGCCTTCGCCGCCTTCGCCGGCTGCTTCTGCCCCTGCGCAGGCTGGCCCGCCGGGACGGGCCGCCGCGGGCGCGGCTTTCGCCGCTTCTTCGCCATCAGTTCAGCGGCAGGTGGATCGAGTCTGGCGGAGCGGGGGCAGCGGCCCCTTGGCTAACGGACAACCCGACGAGAGTCGGATTCGCCACCAGCCGAACAGCATTCCGAGGATCCCCCAGCGCGGTCGCGAGTGCCAGTGCAGGCAGCCCGGCTCGCCAACGTCCTCGTTCGAGATCCGCAGCCACCGATGGTGATCCGGCTCGGCGATCATCGCCTCGAGCAGGCCGCGGTTGGCCTCGGCGATATCTGCTCTGCGCGCGAGCTCCGCGCGCGCATCGCGAAGCCGCGCTGCCAGCGCATCCCGAATCCGCTCGAGATCGCCGAGGCTCAGCAGGCGAGGGCCTCCGACCGCACCGACGCCCACCTCGAGCTCGCGCCGCGGAAAGTTCTCCGCGAAGAGCGCTCCGAGCTCGCGCTCGAGCCGCGCGATCTGGCGGCGCAGGTCGGTGCGCGCGCTCCGGCGAACGGGAGCCGAGATCGGGCCAAAGGGCGGCGTGACGCCGCTCTGCGGACCGGTGTGCCTGGGTTGCTCGAGCAGATCGGGCAAGAAATGTCCTCTCCCCCATCGCTGACGGAACCGAAAGTCTAACCCCGCATCCCCTCGGCGACCAGCCAGAGCCCTTCCTCGATCGCGATCTCGGGCACGCCACCGACGCCAATCGCGATCAGAAGCGTTCGCTTGGTCTTCGGAGACACCCCGCGCCCCGACGCGATTGCGCCGAAGAGCAACGACAGCGGCCGGCGCTCGTCGGCCACGACGATGGTGCCCGCGGGCAACTCGCCCGGCCGACCCTCGAGTCGCTCGCCGGCGGCGCTTTGGCGGATTCCGATGCGACCCTCGACGCGGTCGGCGTCAAACGCCCGCAGCGCGACGCCGGATTCGATGATCCCCACCGTGAGCGCGTCGTCGAGACGACTGCGGCTCTTGAAGCCTCCGGCCTTCATCCGCTCGAGCGCAAGCTCCTCGACCGGCGTTCGCTGGACATCGGGATCGAGGCCGATATGGCGGAAGAAGACGCGGTACGCCCATGGGATCGGCTGGTTGCGAAGGTTGATGGCCTGCGGCCCGGAGAAGCGATCGGAGAGCACCCGCAGACGCTCCTTCAGCGCTCGGGTCGTGCGACCCGATCCGCGGTCGACGGACGTGTAGCGCAGGGAGAGCCCCGGGAACTCCTCGCGCAGCACGGCGTCGATCCAGCCGGCCTCGGGCGCAGACTCAGAATGACTGTCGTCGCCCGTGCGAGGATCGCTCATCTGTCGGTCTCCGCTCGCTGCCGCGACTCACGAAGCAGGCGCTCGACGTCGGCCCTCAGTGACTCCTCGGTGAGCTGACCGGCCCCGATTCTGGCCTTGGCGAAGATGCCGCCGGGATAGGCGAATGCGACCGTCGGGCAGCCGCCAACGCGATAGAGGTTGGAGACAGCGCCATCAGCGTCGTAACCGACCGGGATCGTCCAATCGCGCGCCTTGACGATCTCGCGAGCCTGGTCGCGATCGTCGCGTACATCGATCGAAAGGAAGTTGACGCGGCCCTCGAACTCCCGCGCGGCAGCGTCGACGATGTCCTGGGTGGGCAGACAGTCCGCTCGCTCGGTGAACCAAAACGAGATCACAAGCGGCTTGTCGAACAGATCGCACACCCGGACGACGGCGTCGAGGTCGACCTGGCAGGCCGGCGTGCGCAGCTCGTCGCACGGATTCGAGGCGGTGGCGCAATCGTCCTGGTAGATGTTGGCGTCGCCGGTCTGTGAGCCCAGCAGCTCGGGCACCGCGAACTGCGGCAGAGGCGCTCCCACCTCGACGTCATCGGTGCCGAGAATCCCGTCGTCACGCGTCTGCAGCGTGTTCACGGTCGCAACCGCGATGAGGACCACGAACGCCAGCCCGACGAACAGCGAATAGCGAGACGCCTTAGGCCGTTGCTGGCTTGGTTTCTGGCGGTCGCTCATCAAGCGGGGTCTTCGGGGAAGCATTGCGCTCGAACCTGGTCTCGGCCCACACCAGCGCGGCAGGCAGCACCAAGAGCACTCCGAGCAGCGCAACGCTCAGGTCCACGACCGTGACGATGCCGAAGTCGCGCAGCATGCGGATGTCGGTCGCGATCAGGGCCGCGAAGCCGGCGATGGCGGTGACACCCGATGCGACCACCGCCATCCCCGTGCGCGAATAGGCACGGCGAAGCGCCTCACCGACGGGAATGCCCGGCCGGCGTTCCTCCTCATATCGGGCCGCAAGCAGAACGCTGAACTCAGTCGCGATGGCGATCACGAGCGCGCCGAGCGTTGCCGACATCGGGTTCAGCGGCACACCGGCGATCGCGAGCCCTAGCGCCGCCCACCCTGTCGCCAAGACGATTGGAATCAGCGGCACGAGTGCCCTGCGCGCGGAGCGATAGACCGCGAGCAGCATCAGGGCCACGGCAAAGATGCCGACAACCGCGAGCAGGTATCGGTTCGACGCGAGCGCCGCGTTGGCGTCGGCCGCCAGCACAGGCAACCCGACGACGTCAGCGGTGACTCCAGGTGGAGGGTCGGACTCGGTCCCCGGCGGGTTGATCTCCGCGCGGATCGAGTCGATCAGCTGCTTTTGCTCGTCGAACGGCATCACCTTGATGCCGAAGGGGATCACCGCGGTCCCGGCGGCCGAATCCTCAGCATCGCGGTTGACGAAGGCGGCCAGAAAGTACGGCGGCAGCAGGCCGAGCGTGGACTGCGCCTCCTCGGGCGTCTGCGGGAGCGAGTTGCCGAAGAGGTCGGGCAAGGAGATGAAGGGGCAAAGGCGGGCGTCCTGGTCGACGCAGAGGCTGGCGTCGTCCGCGTATCCGGCCCGTTCGAGCACCCGCTGCTTGAAATCCGACATCCAGCTCACTACGGCCGGATCGGTGAGGTTGTCGGCGTGGACCGAGACCTCAACCTCGCCGGAGACGCCGGTCGCGTTCTGCAGCTCGTCGACGTTCTGGAGCTCAGGCAGGTTGCTCGGGACGAGCTCACGGATGTCGGAGATCACCTCGGCGCGTGTTCCGAGGCCCCAGCCGATGACCGCGACGACCGCGCCGACGACCAGAACCCGGCCCGGCGCCGCAATCGAAAGCGCCAGTGCCCGACGGCCCATGCCGCGGATGCGCGCGGCGACCCTCGCGCGGGCGGCGCCGATCTGGCCGAACGCGGATCCGCTGCCAACCCGCTCCCTGATCGCGCTCGTCCGCTGCGAACCGCGCCCCCGGCCACCGCCACCACCGCCGCGGCCGGGCTTGACAAGCGAGAGAGCGGTCAGGCCGACGGTCAGGGCCAACACGAACGCGATTGCGATTCCGGCAACGAGCAGCAGACCAAAGCCGCGGACCATTGGGATCGGCGAGAGCAAGAGGACGAGGAATCCGGCGGCCGTGGCGAGCGCCGCGGCACCGATCACGGGCCCCCCCTTGAGGGCTGCTTCCACCGCCGCGGCCGGCGGCGAGCGCCCGGCGTCAAGACCCTCGGAGAAGCGAGCCTGAAACTGGATCGCGTAGTCGACCGCGAGCCCGATCAAGATCGGCAGGACCGCGAGCGAGGCCATCGTCAGCGAACCGCCCAATAGCGCGAGCAGGCCGAAGGTCAGCGCCGCCGAGATCAGCGCGATCGCCAGGGGCAACAACCGCAGCGGTGGCCCGAAGATGAGCGCCAGCGTGATCGTCATGACGATCAGCGCCGCGGCGAGAAGGATGAAGATCTCACCCGAGAGCTTGTCCGAGAGACCATCGACGACCACGGGGACACCGCTGACCACGTACTCGGCATCGCGAATCGCGAACGCGGGGTCGGCCACCGCGGCGCGAATCGCGCCGATCGCGTCGCGTCGCTCCTCCTCGGTCAAGCCCGGCTTCAGGCGGATCAGAATCTGCGCCGCGGCGTCGCTCGGCCAGAAGATCGAAAAACGCGGCTTTGGCTCGCCGGGGCGCCCGGGGTCGAAGACAACGGCGCTGACGAAGGTCGGGTCGTCGAGCGTGGGGACGCCGGAGAGGCCGTACTCGATGCCGAGCTGGATGATCTGCTGGCGGAAGGCGTTGACGACTTCCGCAGCAGCAGCCTCGGCGGCAGCAGCCTGCGCCTCGGTGTCGAGCCCCTGGCGCTTCGCGCGCCTCGCCGCCGCGAGCGCCGCCGCCTGGGCGCGGGCCTGCATCGCCTGGGTCTCCTGCTCGTAGATCTCCCCCGCCTGGATCGCCGACTGGTTGAGGAAGGTCGCGCCACCGAGGAGCGCGTGCACCGACTCGTCCTTGGCGATGGCGGCGCATGGCTCAGGCGCCGCCTCGTCGGGAAAGACCTCCCCGCCCTCGACGTTGCCCGACAGACAGCCCTCGAGTGACAAGAGCGTGCCGAGGTCGGAGGTGAGGACGAGCTTCTGCAGGTCGGCCTTGACCAGGACGACGACGGCGTCGTCACCGAACTTCCGCTTGAAGTCCTCGGTTGCGCGGTAGGCGCTGGAGTCGTTGTCGACCAGTTGGTCGGTGCCGGCATCGGGCGCCAGCCGCAACGCGCCGACCGCTCCGATCAGCGCGAGGGCGGCAATCGCCGCGAGCACCGGTATCGGCCGCTCCACGCACCATCCCGCGATCCGTGCGAAGCGCTCCCTCACGTTGCTGATGCTACGGACGGGGATCTATCGGCGAGAAGGTCGCCGGTTTAAAAGCCTTCACGACCCGCCTTCACTGACAGAGCGCGACCCCGCGGGAGCGGACGCGAAGCGGAGCACCCGCGGGAGTTACTCAGTCCATCGCGAGCGGTCCGTGCGTCTCCGCGTTGAGGAACTGCGAGACGAACTCGTTGTCGGAGTTGAAGAGCTCCTCGGACGGTCCCGACTCAACGATCTTTCCCTTCCAGAGGACGGCGATGAAGTCGGCGATGCGACGTGCGGTGCCGAGGTCGTGGCTGATCACCATGTAGCAGCCCCCGTTCTCCTCGTGGATCTCGCGGATCAGCTCGCACAGCAGCGCCGTGCGCACCGGATCGAGGCCTGAGTCGGGCTCGTCGAACATCACGATCGCCGGATCGAGCACGAGGGCTCGTGCAAAGCCGGCGCGCTTGCGCATCCCTCCGGAGAGCTCGTTCGGCATCTTCTCAAATGCCTCCGTGAGGCCGACTTCCGCAAGGCGGCGGTCGACGATTTCGCCGATCTCATCCTCGGCCTTGTCGGTGTGTTGGCGCAGCGGGAAGGCGACGTTGTCGAAGATGTTCATCGAGCCGAAGAGCGCTCCGTCCTGGAACAGCAGGCCGAACTTCTTGCGCATCTCGAAGAGCTCGTCGTCGGTCATCCCCGGCACCGATTCGCCGTGGACCAACACGTCTCCGGAGTCCGGGTAGAGCAGGCCGACGATGTGCTTGATCAGCACCGACTTACCCGTACCCGAGGGGCCGAGCACCATCGAGATCTGGTCGTCGGGTAGGCCGAGGTTGAGGCCGTTGAGGATGCGCGTGCGGCCGAACTGCTTGACGACATCGATGATCTCGATCGCGTCCTCGCCACCGTGGTCGCGCTTCTCGCCCGTGTGCCACTTGTAGGGGTTCGACTCCTTCGAGTCGACGCCGGGGATCGTGTAGTCCTTGTGCAGGTCCCCAAGCTCGGGGGCGGGTTCGACGTATTCGTCGTCGCGGTCGCCGTGATCGACCGAACCGGCGAAGCGCTCGTGCTCGCTCTCCACCTGTTGGTCGGTCGCGACGTCCTCGGCCGTGCCGGAATCCTGGTCTGTGCGCTCTTCGTCGGTCATCGACCCCTCCTCATTTCTCAGGCGCCTCAACGGCGGCGCGGCTCGGCTTCGCTTTCATCCCCCGATTGGTGCCCGCGGGTTGGCTCCCCAGAAGACGAGTGTTCCCATCATCCCGATGATGTGAACCAAGACGATGTTGAGGACCATCGACTTGGCGGTTGCCGTGCCGACGCCGACCGGTCCACCCGAAGCCGTGTAGCCGTAATAACAGCCGACGACGACGATGGCGGTGGCCATCACCATCCCCTTGATCAAGCTGAATATGAGATCCGGGGGGTTCTGGAACATCCAAAAGATCAAAAAGTAGCCGCCCGATGAGACCTCGCCGACCTGCTCGACGACGGCGATGTAGGAGGCAAAGAAGCCGACGCCGATGCCGGCGAGATAGATGAACGGCAGCGTGATCCAGGCACCGAGCAGGCGCGTCGCGCAGAGGAAGATCATCGGGTTGACGCCCATCACCTCGAGCGCGTCGATCTCATCGGAGATCCGCATCGCGCCGAGCTCGGCAACGATTCCTGTGCCGACCTTGGCCGAGAGCATGTAGCCGAAGGCGTAGGGGATGACCTCGCGCAGGTCACACCACGCGGCAAAGACGCCGGCGTAGGCGGGGGCGCCAACGGAGCGGTTGAAGTAGGCGCCCTCGATGCCGCAGGTGAGGCCCAAGATGAAGACGCTGCCCCAGATCACCACCGCAGATCCCAAGATCAAGATCCCGGCCTGGCGCAGCGACTCGCCGAAGAAGTGCATGACGCGTCCCGAGTAGACGAGTCCCATGACCTTGCCCGAGAAGCGGGCGATGTCGCCGAGGCTCGCAAGCCAGTCGCGTGGTACGGCCAGCCAGCCCATCAGAAACTCCCGCGGCCGACTGTTGAGGGTGGGCAGGTCGTGGCCGTCATTTGATCACTGAGATCTCGGGGTGGGTGGCCAAGAGCGTCTGGGTGAATACGTAGTTGAACGAGAACACGCCGAGGAAGGCGATCACCACCGCCTCGTTCACAGCCCGGCCGACGCCCTCAGCGCCTCCGGACGCATTCATCCCTTTGTAACAGCAGACGATGGCGATGATCGCGCCGAACAGCGTGCACTTGAGGATCGATCCCCAGAGGTCGGTGACCGAGGCGTTGTTGAAGAGCGTCGCGAAGAAGCCACCGAGCGGCTGGCCGTAGGCGACCTCGGCGAAGATGCCGCCGGCGATCCCGAACAGCAGCGCGTAGATGTCCATCAGTCCCGTGATCAGCATCAACGCGAGGAACCGGGGGACGACGAGGTTTTTGATCGGATCGACGCCGAGCACCTGCAGCGCATCGAGCTCCTCGCGGATCTTGCGCGCGCCGAGGTCGGCGGTGATCGCGGTACCGGCGACGCCGGCGACGATGACGGCGGTCACGAACGGGGCGAACTCGCGCACCGAGGCGAGGATGAAAAAGCCGCCGAGACGGTCGAGGGCGCCGAAGAGGCTGAGGAAGTTCGCGGCCTGTAGGCCCGGGGCACCGAAGCCGAAGGCGATCGTCGAGATCATCAGCGGGAACCAACAGAGCTGCAGCGCGAAGAGGAACTGGCCGACGAACTCGCCGCCGTAGGGGTACGGCGGCCGGACGATCGCAGTGATCGTCTTCCCGGTCAGGATCATCATGTTTCCGACCTGCTCAAAGAGACCCTTGGCAGGCAGGAAGGCTCTGTCAGCGACTGATCTGACCATTTCTCCTCCGAGACGCACGGACCATTCCGCCGCCTCAGGATGGGGAATGTATTCCATGGCGCAGGCGTTCGCCACCCCCAACCGTCTCACGGGATTGCCGGGCGGTGGTATGTTGCCCGCGCTTTGGGGGAGGAGACCGCCATAAGCGCCCCGTCACGCCGGAGCCCCCGCCGTGGCAACCTCGGCGCGGCCCTCGCCGCGGTCGTCGTGTTGCCCGCTTTGCTCTCGGCATGCGGCGGCGACAAGGAGCGACAGGACGCCAATGAGCCGGAGGGCGACTTCCCGGTTGCGGTGACGACCGCGAAGTTCCCCACCGAGCAGCGCCTCGCGCAGACCTCGAATCTTGCGCTCGAAATCGAGAACACAGGATCCGAGCAAGTGCCCAACCTCGCCGTGACGATTTACACGGGTGACATCAAGGCGGCGGATCCGTTCTCCACGCGCTCCGAGCAGCCGGGCCTAGCCGACCCCAACCGTCCGGTCTGGATTCTCGAGAACGGCTATCCGAAGGTCCTGGATGTCAGCGAGGACGAGGGCGACCTCGACGACGCGCCAACCGCCGGTGCTTCGGCAGCGCAGACCGACACCTTCGCGTTTGGGCCGCTTGCTGCCGGCGACACCAAGCGGATCTTCTGGCAGGTCACGCCGGTCGAGTCCGGTACCTACACGGTTCACTACGAGCTCGCAGCCGGCCTCAACGGCAACGCCCGGGCGGTCACTGACGACGGCGGTCAGGTCAAGGGAGAGTTCGTCGTCACGATCACCAACAAACCGCCGCAGGCCCGGGTCAACGACGCCGGCGGCGTCGAGATCAACTGACGCCGACCCGGTAGCGTCCCCACCGGTGGCTGGGGTTCGGTTCATGGCAGTGGTCTCGGGGGTCCTCGCGTTCCTCGCGATCGTGATCGCAGGCTGCGGCGGCGACGAACAGACCTCAACAAAGAGCCCGGCCGCGCCAGACCCCGGCACCCCCGCAAGCGAAGCGGAGGAGATGCCGGACACCGGCAGCGGCGAGGGTGGCATCAAGCTTGCGCAGATCGGTGAGTTCGCCGGTCCCGTCCACATCGCCCAGCCGCCGACCGGCGACGAGGGCCTATACGTCGTCGAGCAGGAGGGCCGGATCCAGCGAATCGAGCCCGACGGCGGCGAACCAACGCTATTCCTCGACATCGTCGACCAGGTCACAGCCGGCGGCGAGCAGGGCCTGCTGTCGGTCGCCTTCGCCCCGGACTATGCGAAGTCCGGCCTGTTCTACGTCGCCTACACCGGGACCGACTCCGACCAGCACGTCGTCGAGTACTCACGCTCGCAGGCTGATCCCCTCGTGGCCGACGGTGGGTCCGCACGCGAGCTGGTGAGCATCGGCGACTTTGCCTCCAACCACAACGGTGGCCTGGTCTTGTTCGGGCCGGACGACGAGCTCTACTACGGGATGGGCGACGGAGGCGGCGGCGGCGACCCCGAGCGGACCGCGCAGGACCTCGACAGTCCCCTCGGCAAGCTCCTGCGCATCGATCGCGACGGGGGCGGCTACGAGATCGCGGCTTACGGACTGCGCAACCCCTGGCGCTTCTCGTTCGATCGCAAGAGCGGCGATCTCTGGATCGGCGACGTCGGTCAGGACTCGCTCGAGGAGATCGACGCCGTCAGCGCGAGGGAGTTCGACGATGCCGACGGCGACCTCAATTTCGGCTGGTCGGCCTTCGAGGGAAGCGAGCGCTTCAACGCAGACCAAGAGGCCCCCGGGGCGATCGCGCCGGTCTTCGAGTACAGCCACGAAAGCGGCGGCTGCTCGGTGACTGGCGGGTACGTGGTGCGCGACGAGGAGCTGACGAGCCTCTATGGCCGCTACCTCTACGGCGACTTCTGCGAGGGCCGGCTGCGCAGCTTCACCGCTGATCCGTCCAAGCGGGCAAGCGACGATCGCGAGCTCGGTGTGGAGTCGGCGACGCTGAGCTCGTTCGGCGAGGATCGCGAAGGTCACGTCTACGTGGTCTCCGGCAGCGGCCCGGTCTACCGTCTCGAGCCGGCAAAGCCGTAACGCTAATCTCGCGTTGATGAGTCGACGCCCTGGCAGGGGAGCGTTCGTCGCGACGATGGTCGCGCTGATCGCGGCCGCCACGATCGCCGCGGGCGGTGCATCCGCCCAGAGCGGGCTGCGACTGGTCGAGGTCGGCAACTTCGACGCGCCGGTTTATGTCGCCGCCGCCCCGGGCGCAAAGAAGCTTCTCTTCGTCGTCGAGCAGCCCGGGAAGATCCGAGTGATGCGCCAAGGCAAGACCATCAGGCGGCCCTTTCTGGCCATCACGGACAAGGTGGAGTACGGCGGCGAGGAGGGTCTGCTCTCGATCGCGTTCGACCCGCGGTACGCGAAGAACCGGCGCTTTTACGTCTACTACGTCAACAACGACGGAAACATTCAGGTCGACCGCGGGCGCACCAAGCGCAAGAGTTCGACCCGCGCCGCGGCACGGTCGCTGCGCAAGGTGATCGAGATCCCGCACCCCGGCTTCAGCAATCACAACGGCGGCCAGCTGCAGTTCGGTCCCGACAGGCTTCTCTACATCGCCACGGGAGACGGCGGCGGCGCCAACGACCCTGACGGGAACGCCCAGAACAAGTCGGTCCTGCTCGGCAAGCTGCTGCGCATCGACCCCCGCAAGGGAGGCGGCTATCGGACGCCGAAGTCGAACCCGTTCAAGAAGGGCAAGGGCAAACCTGAGATCTACGCCACCGGCCTTCGCAACCCCTATCGCTTCTCGTTTGACTCCGAGACGGGCGACATCTGGATCGGCGACGTCGGCCAGAACGAGTGGGAGGAGATCAACCACACCGGCCGCGCCAAGCTCGACGGCGCGAACTTCGGCTGGGACCTCTTCGAGGGCACCCGCACCTTCGAGGGCAACGGGTCGACGCCGGCGAACTACGAGCCGCCCGTGTTCGAGTTTTCCCATAGCGGCGGCAACTGCTCGGTCACGGGTGGGTACGTGGTCCACGACGATTCCGTGCCGGCCCTCGACGGCCGCTACGTATACGCGGACTTCTGCGCGGGCAACCTGCGATCGCTCGCGCCGTCCAACCCCGGCGGGAGCGATAGCTCGACCGGCATCGACGTAGATCTGCCGAGCTCGTTCGGCCTCGACTCTCGAGGTCACCTCCACGTCGCCTCGCTCGCAGGCCCCGTGTATCGCGTCGCACAGAACTAGGCGCCCAGGGCCCGTCACAGTTCGCGCGGAGTAGAGTCGTTGGGGCAACTTTCGCCGCTTGCGACGACCTAGGAGGACAAAGCAACGATGGAGTCCGCGACGCAGACCGAAACGGCTGAGCCGAACGCGCCCGAGGCGAGTGCGCCCAGCGGCGGGGCGCCCGCGAGCCCCGAGACGTTCGACGTCCATCGCCCCATCGACGGCTCGGTTATCGAGAGCGTCAGGATCGATTCGCCCGAGGACGTCGCCGCGACCGTCGCCCGCGTGCGCGCCAACCAGCCTGCCTGGGAAGCGATCGGGTTTTCCGGGCGCAGGCGCTGGCTCGAGAGCCTGCGCGACTGGATCCTCGCCAACCAGGACTCGGTGGACGACCTCATGCAAAAGGAGACCGGCAAGGTCCGCGCCGACGCCACGCTCGAGGCCTTCTACTGCCTCGAGGCGATCAACTTCTGGTGCGACCAGGGCGGCGACTTTCTCGCTGACGAGATCGTCTCGCCGCACAACCCGCTGCTGAAGGCCAAGAAGGCGAAGATCGTCTACCGGCCCTTCGGAGTGGTCGGGATGATCAGCCCCTGGAACTTCCCCGTGATCCTCTCCCTGGGCGACGCGATCCCGGCCCTGCTCGCCGGCAACGCGGTCGTGATCAAGCCGTCGGAGATCACACCGCTGACGCTGATGAAGCTCGTCGACGCCTGGCGCGAGGAGGTTGGCGCGCCCGACGTGCTCGCGGTCGTCAACGGGATGGGCGATACGGGCGGAGCACTGGTCGACGAGGTCGACTACATGCAGTTCACCGGCTCGGAGAAGACCGGCAAGATCGTGATGAAGCGCGCTGCCGAGACGCTGACGCCGGTGAGCCTCGAGCTTGGCGGCAAGGACCCGTTGATCGTCACCCGCGACGCCGACATCGAGCGCGCGGTCAACGCGACCGCATGGGGAGGCCTGCTCAACACCGGCCAGATCTGTATCTCGATCGAGCGCGTCTATGTCGAGGAGCCGATCTACGACGAGTTCGTCGACAAGCTGCGGGCGAAGGTCGAAACCCTGCGTCAGGGCGCGGACGGCGACACCTACTCGGCCGAGGTCGGCGCGATGACCTCCCCCGCCCAGATCGAGATCGTCTCCGATCAGGTCGAGGACGCTCGTGGCGCCGGCGCTCGAATCCTCACCGGCGGCAAGCGCATCGAGCAGCCCGGCGACTGGTACGAGCCGACGGTGATCGCCGATGTCGATCACTCGATGAAGGTGATGACCGAGGAGACGTTCGGCCCGGTGATCCCCGTGATGAAGGTTCGCGACGTCGACGAGGCTGTCCGGCTCGCCAACGACTCCAGCTACGGCCTCGGCTCGTCCGTGTTCGCGGGCGACGCCGACGAGGGCGAGCGGATAGCCCGCCGGATCGAGGCGGGGCACACCAACGTCAACGACGTCCTCATCAACTACAACATCCTCGGTCTGCCGATGGGCGGCTGGAAGAACTCCGGCATCGGCGTCCGCCACGGCTCTCAGGGCATTCGCCGCTTCTGTCACACGCAGGCGGTCACGATCCCGCGTCTGCCGAGCGCGAAGTCCGAGCCCGTCTGGTTCCCATACAGCGCTCGCAAGCGTGGCGTCGTGCGTCGCCTCTACACGTTCATCAACGCCCGCGGGCTGCGCAACCGCCTCGGGTTCAAGCGCCGCTGACCCCTTCCGGCAACGAGTACGACGGGATCGACGGGCTCACCCGATGGCTCGGTCTGCGCTGGGAGTCGCCAACGCGGGTGCGCTTGACGATCCGGCCGGAGCTGATCAACCCCGCCGGGCTTCTGTCCGGGCCCGTCGCCTACGCGATGATCGACTACTGCATGGGCTCGGCCCTGTGGGTCGAGCGCGAGCACGGTGAGCGGATCGCGACGATCGGGATCTCGATCAACTACCTGCGCACGGCCCGCGAGGGCGACGTCATCTGCGACTCGACCCTCGACCGCCGAAACGACCGCGTGGCCGTGCTGCGCTCAGAGGTCACCGACGAGACCGGGCGCCTCCTCGCGACCGCGATCGGCAGCTTCTCAATCTTCCCGAAGGACCGACTCGGCCACCACGACCACGGCCCGGCGGCACCGCAGGAGATCGCGGAGGCGTGAGCAACGCGCCGAGTGACGTATCCGTCCGGACCCTCCCGACGGATACGTCTTTCGGCGCGATTGGGAGCATGGATTGATGTGGGTGCAGAGGGTGATCGAGCTGCGGGGCCGTGCGCGGGGGGTTCATCTCGTTGAGGACGAGGTGCTGCCCGAGCTGCCTGAGATCGCCGCGGTGCGAGTCGGTTTGTTGCACCTTCACCTGCTTCACACGTCCGCCGGGCTGACGATCACCGAGAACGCCAGCCCCGACGTCCGCACCGATCTCAACACGTGGCTCGATCACGTCGTGCCCGAGGGCTCAGAGCATTGGCGGCACAACCTCGAGGGCGACGACGATATGCCCGCCCACGTGAAGTCGATGCTCACCGGCGTCTCGCTGACGATCCCGATCACCGACGGCGCTCTGGCGCTCGGCACGTGGCAGGGCATCTGCCTATGCGAGTTTCGCGACCACGGCGGACCCCGCCGCCTCACAGCGACGATCCACGGCGACCGCTAACACCCACCGCCCCCCGCCCCGCCCCGCCCCGAACTGATCGGACTCAATACCGCTCAGCGACACTCAGGCCGCACAGTTCAGGATTCGGGGGCGTCTGGCCACCAGTCGCGCTGACCCTGGACGTCTTCGCGCGGAGCGTCGCCGAGATTGGGTGCACCGATGACGAGGAGCTCGAGGCCCTCCGGTCCCGCCTCGTAGCCCCGCCAGGTACCGGGCGAGACGCGCACCGCGTCCCACTCGGTGAGCTCGACGATCTCGTCGTCGAGCTTCATCCGCCCGCTGCCGCTCAAGACCACGTAGACCTCCTCCTGCTTTTCGTGCGTGTGGCCGTACGGAAAGCGGTACCCCGGCGGTACGCGCTGGTAGCCGAGGCCCGATCGCTCGAGCTCGAGAGGCTTGGTCGCGAGGCGAAACTCCAGATCCGGTGAGCCGTCGAAGCGGGACCCGACGTCCTCGGGATCGGCCTTGAGGTTCTTCAGCGTGAACGGCACGTTCGTATTCCGAGCGCGACCGCTAGGCCGTTGCCGAGTCCATCGCCGGCGAGTCGGACTCCGCCTCGATCGTGCCGTCGCCATCGGGATCTGACTCGGGCGGCAGCTCGCCGCCGCGATCTGTGCCGGCGATCAGCTCGTCCTGCTTCGGCGACTTCGGGATGAACCCGGATTTCATGCCGAAGTAGACGGCCTCGGGGTGGTGGGCGATGATCGCAACGGTCGACTGCTCGGGGTCGACCGCGAAGCCGTCCGAAAGGCCCATGCCGATTTCCTCGAGCTCCATCAACCTCCACAGCTTCTCGTGCTCGGACTGGTCGGGACACGCCGGGTAACCCCACGAGTAGCGGCGACCCTGACCAGCGTCGATGCCGAGCTCGCTTCGGACCTGAGCGTGGGTGAACTCCGCCAACCCCTCCGCCGCCTGGACGCCGAGACCGTGCACGAACAGCTGCTCGGCGAACTCGCCGTCGGCCTCGAGCTTGTTGATCCGCTTCGTCACCTCGTCGCCGACCGTGACGCCCTGCAGCGCGACCACGTCCCGAACGCCGGAATCATCGAGCGGCCGATAGAAGTCGGCGAGGCAGATTCGGTCGTGCTTGGGCTGGCGCGGGAAGACGAAACGCTCGACCTCGCGGTCGTGGTCTTCGGGATCGAAGATCACGAGCTCATTGCCGTCTGAGTTGCAGGGGAAGTAGCCGAGTCGCACGCGCGGGTTGAGGTAGTCCTGCTCGGCCCACATCCGCGCCAGCTTCGGTGCGAAGCCCTCGTCGTCGCCGTCGCCCTCGACGATCTTGCGCCACTCCTCACCCTTGCGCCCACGCCCGCCCCAATGGAGCTTGAACAGAACGTGGCGGTCGAGGTAGGGGTAGACCTGGTCGAGGTCGATGTCGACCTCACGTACGCCCCAGAACGGCGGCTCGGGAATCTCGACATCCGTGGCCGCAACTGAGCGCACCGAGTCGTCGGTGGTAGGTGGAGAGTCGTCGATGACCTCGGGCTTTTCGCGGAACTCGCGCGCCTCGTCGCGGATCTTCGCCACGAGCGCCTCGCGTGCCGCGTCGTCGATGAGCGCGTCCACCGTGTCGAGCCCGGCGAAGGCATCCTTGCAGTAGAAGACCCCCGGCTGGTAGACCTCGTCGGACTCCTTGCCGAGCGGATAGAGGACGCGCCGGCCGAAGTCGCGGTTGATCGCGGCGCCGCCGATCAGCACCGGGAACTCGAGCCCGCGCTGATGCAGCTCCTGGATGCACGCGGGCATCTGCTTGGACGTCGATACGAGCAGCGCCGAGAGGCCGATCGCGTCGGCATCGTGCTCAACCGCAGCGTCGATGATCGTCTCGATCGGCACCTGCTTGCCAAGGTCGACGACCGTGTAGCCGTTGTTGGTGAGGATCGTGTTGACCAGCGACTTGCCAATGTCGTGTACGTCGCCGAAGACGGTCGCGATCACGACCTTGCCCTTCGTATGGCCCTCCATCCGCTCGAGGTAGTTCTCGAGCTGCGCGACGGCGCGCTTCATCACCTCGGCCGACTGCAGCACGAAGGGCAGGATCAGCTCGCCGGCGCCGAACTTGTCGCCGACCTCCTTCATCGCTGGCAGCAGCACCTGGTTGAGTGTCGGAACCGCGCCGATCTTGTCGACCGATTTGTCGATCCAGTCCTCCACCCCGTCCTTCTTGCGGCGCAGGATGTGCCAGTGCAGAGCCTCCTCGGGCTCCATGTCGGCGGTCGGGTCCGCCGCCTCGGCCTCCTCCTCCTCACCCTTCGACTCGAAGTGGTTGATGAACCGCTCGAGCGCGTCCTCGCGGCGGTTGTAGACGAGGTCGTCGGCGAGCTCGCGCTCTTCCTCGTTGATCTCCCCGTACGGCGTGATGTGGTTCGGGTTGACCATCGCGAGGTCGAGACCGGCGTCGACGCAGTGGTGCAGGAAGACGGAGTTGAGGACCGCGCGAGCGGGCTGGCCGACGCCGAAGGAGACATTCGAAACACCGAGCGAGGTCTTCACGCCGGGTATCTCGGCCTTGATGCGGCGGATGCCCTCGATCGTCTCGACGGCCGAGGGCCTCCACTCGTCGTCGCCAGTGGTCAGCGTGAAGGTGAGCGCGTCGAAGATCAGCACCTCGGGGTCGATCCCGTGCTCGTCGCAGGCAAGCTCCTTGATCCGCTGCGCGATCTCCACCTTGCGGTCGGCGGTCTTGGCCATCCCGACCTCGTCGATCGTCAGCGCGATCAGCGCTGCCCCGTGAGCCTTCGCCAGCGGCGCGACCTTGTCGAGCTTGTCGCGTCCGGCCTCGAGGTTGACCGAGTTGACGATCGCGCGGCCCGGGGTCCGCTCCAGCGCGGCCTGAATCACCTCCGGCTCTGTCGAGTCGATCTGGATCGGCGCGGGCTGGGTCAGCGAAACCCGCTCGGCGACCTCGCCCATCTGGACGTCCTCGTCGGCGCGCTCGGTCAGCGCGACACAGAGGTCGAGCACATGGGCGCCGCCTGACACCTGATCCTCGGCGACCTGGACGATTCCGTCGTAGTCGTCGGCGAGCAGCAGCTCCTTCGCCTTGCGCGAACCCTGGGAGTTCACGCGCTCGCCGACCAACGTCGGGCGTGGCTCCTGCACAAGCGGCGTCGAGGTCATCATCGACGAGACCTCAGGCGGACCGTGCGCAGGCCGCGCAGGGGGCGTGTGGCCGGCGACGCGCTCGACGAGAGCCGCGATGTGATCGGGCGTGGTGCCGCAGCAGCCACCGACGATCGAGACGCCGTTGCGCTCGACGAACTCGCCGAGCACCTTTGCGATCTGCTCGGGAGTCTCGGGGAAGATCGTCTCGCCATCTGGGCCCTGAAGCGGCAGGCCCGCGTTCGGAATGCAGTGAACGGGCAGGGGCGAGTTCTCCCCCAGGAAGCGAATCGCATCACGCATGTCGTCGGGGCCGGTCGAGCAGTTGAGCCCGATCACGTCGACGTCCAGCGCCACCAGCGTGGTGAGCACCGCCTGGATGTCGGTGCCGAGCAGCATCTTCCCGCCCTGTGGAAGCAGTGAGACGGACGTTTGGATCGGCAGCGAGCGGCCCACCTGGCGGAACGCCTCGCGCGCGCCGAAGATCGCCGCCTTGACCTCGAGGATGTCCTGCGCGGTCTCGATGATGATCAGGTCGGCGCCGCCCTCCACCAGACCCTGGGCCTGCTGGGTGAACACCTCGACCAGCTCAGCGAAGGTGATCCCACCGAGCGTCGGATCGTCGGACGCGGGCAAGAAGCCGGTCGGGCCGATCGAGCCGGCGACGAAGCGCTCCTCACCCGCCGCCTTGCGAGCGATCTGGGCGGCCTTCGTGTTGATCTCGAGCGTGTGCTCGCCGAGGCCCCACTCCTCGAGCTTCAGACGAGAAGCCTGGAAGGTGTCGGTCTCAACAACCTCGGCTCCAGCGTCGAGCATCGAGGTGTGGACCGCCTCGATCACGTCGGGGCGGTTGAGAACGAGCGCCTCGTGGCACTTGCCCGCAAGGCCCCCGTAGTCCTCGCTGGTGAGCTCGAACTGCTCGAGCGTCGCGCCCATGCCGCCATCGAAGACAACGACGCGGTCGCGGACCGAAGCTAGGAAATCTCTGTTTGGGGATGACACTCGTCGTTACCTCCATCGGTCCCGGCTGTCGCACCTTGCCTGACTCCTGGGAGCTCGGCGGGTTGCGGCGGCATCGAAGGGCCGGGTCCCTCAGCCGCTCTTGATGGTCGGCCGAGGATAGCGCCGGGGCCCGGTTTACGTCGCGTTTTCGGTTGCGTTGGCGGACCGCAGGCGTGCCGGAGCGGCCGACAGCGCACGCAGGCGCATGTCCTGCCAGGTGACGCCCTCGCGCACGAGCGCGGGCAGCCCGAGGACCACCGCGGTGGCAATCTCGACCGCCTGCAGGACGACGCCGTATCCGATCGCATCAGCCTGGCTGATGCCGAAGCCTGTGGTCAGGACGCTGAGCGTGGCGAGCTGGAAGATGCCGATGTTCGACGGTGTCGCCGGGATTGCGGCGGTCACATTGACCGCAAAGAGGACCGCTGCCGCCGCGCCGATGCCGATGCCCGGGTCATGGTCGAGACCGAGCGCGGTGAAAAGCGCGAGGCACGCGAGCAGCTGCAGGCCCCAGGCTGAGAGCTGGAGGAAGGTGGCGACCGGTCCACGTCGCGGGTCGCGGAAGACGACGAGACCGCGGCGAACCTTCACGAGTGCGTCGCGTACAGACCCGACCACGCGGGAGATCCGCCCCGAACCCGCGTTTCGCCTCACCACGGAGGGGGCGAGAACGATCGCAATCAACAGCAACAGCGGGGCAAGGCTGAACAAAAAGAGGCGCTCAGTGTTCGAGTGAAAGAGCTCGGTCGAAGCAACGATGATCGCCCCGAGCAAAACGAGCGCCACGATGTTCAGCACCGTCTGCGAGACCAGGGTGCCGAGGAGAACCGGAAATGTTTCGCGCACACGCCCTGTCCGGCGTGAGAGGACCATCGCGCGAGCAGGCTCTCCGAGACGAGCCGGCAAGGTCGCGGACATCAGGACCCCGATCATCGTCGCCGAGGTCACGTCACGGCGGCGAAGCGCCACGTTCGGAAGCGCTGAGCGCGCGATCGCGTACCACGACCCAGCACGCAGCAGCATCGAAGCGCACATCAGGGCCGTCGCCGCCAGCACCCAGGCCAGATCCGACGCGACGATGCTCTGCACGACGTTGTCGACGCCGATCCGCTGCGCGGCAAGCAGGGTCAAGCCAACGCCGAGCACGCCGGCGACACCGACCGCGATGCGCCTGGCGAGCCGGTGGCGGCCACCGGTGGCGGCGGGCGCGGGCTCAAGCGATGCCAGGCGTTGCGCCGGCACGGGCGGACGGCCATTTGCCGGCATCAGACCGGCGCGCCGCGCGATCCGCACCGTCGGGGAGTCCGTCTGCGGAACCTCGATCGCATTCTCATACACGCCTTCGATCCGCTCGGCGACATGTGGCCACGCGTAGCGAACGGCCGAGGCTCGAGCCTCGGCACCCATCGCCGCCAGCCGGTCGCGCCGAAGGCTGAGCGCCTGAAGCGTCTCGGCGAGCGCCTGCGGATCGGCGGGCGGCACGAGCACGCCGTCGGCGCCGTCGGTGACGACGTCGGCGTAACCGGCGATGTTGGAAGCCACGACCGGCGTGCCGGCCGCAAACGCCTCCGTCAGGACCATCCCAAAGCTTTCGCCCAGCAGTGACGGAGCGCAGAGCAGGTCGGCCTCGCCGAGCCGACGCCAGAGCTCATCGTCGCTGACCCGCCCAAGCGCCTGGATGCGCTCGGCCGCGACCGGGTCGGAGAGGTAGCGCAGCACCGCCGAGCGCTCCGAGCCGACGACGATCAACTCCGCGTCGACGTGCTCGACCAGAGCAGCGAAGGCCGAGAGCAGTACCGGCAGGCCCTTGCGCTCCTCGGGGCGGCCCACGAACAGAAGCCGCAGCCGATCGGAGGGTGACTTTTCGCCCTGAGGCGCGGCCCTGAGGTCGACGCCGTTGGGGATCACCGTGTACTCGCCGCCAAACCAGCGCCGGCCGGTCCAGGCGGCCGCCTGCGAGACGGCGATACGCGCGGCGGTCTGGTTGAGCTTGCGCCGCATCCCCGCGAGCGTCGCCACGTGGTTGAGCACCGGCTTGGTCGAGTAGGCGTGGAAGGTTGCGACGACAGGCGCGCCGGGGTAGGAGAGGGCATCCCAGCTGATCGGCCCCGCCGGCGGCTCGTGAACGTGAACAACATCAGGGCCGAAGGCGCTGAGCTCGCGACGCAACGCGGTCAGGTTCTCCGGGAAGATGCCGATGTTCGAGACCGAGCCATTGGCGCCAAACGCCTTGGTCCGGCCGAGCGGTGCCAGGTACTCCGGCAGCTTGCGGACCTCCGCCGGACCAGGGTGAAGCGCCCGGGTCAAACGGCCCGGTGGGTCCCAGGGGGCAAGCACTCGAAGCTCATGCCCGCGGTCGACCAACTCATCCGCGAGCTCCTCGACGTGCCTGTTAACGCCCCCCGGATAGGTCCAGGAATAGGGCGAAACAACGGCTACGCGCACCGCGCGATGGTAACCGCTCAGCTGCGGGATGTGGCCGCTGTGGACCAGAAATAGCCAACGCTGACCGCCAGGTAGATCGTGCCGATCACGAGCAGCACCGAGCCAGAGTCGTTTGCGATCGTGCCAACGGCAACGCCCGCCGCGGCACCGAGGAAGCCGTCGCGTGCCCACTCCCGGTCGCCAAACCACCCGAGCACGCGATCGCGCCGGATCAGGCCGGCAGCGATGAGGACGGTGACTATCGCAAGCAACTCGGGATACACCGGGTGGGCGAACGTCCGGGCCATCAAACGCAGCCGGCGGTCGAAGACATCGAGCAGATCACCGGTATCCCCCGCGCCAAGAACCGACCTGGTCAGATGCGCACCACCGGAGACAAGGTCGATCGCCACCAGAGCCGCAAGACCGATCACGCCGCCGCCAATAACCGCCGCGATCGCCCTGCCGCGGCCGAGGCCAAGCGCGAGGACTGCAGCGGTCGCACCGCCAACGCCGAGGACGATCGCCGCACCGACGTCCGCGCCGAAGCGGCCGGGAGAAAACGCGAGCGTCGCGGCGGCCGCGATGACCAAAAACGCGATCGCGGCGCTACGAGGAGAGAGCTGCCTGCGGGTTTCGAGCCATGCGCCGGCGCCGATGAGGGTGAGCGTGGTCAGGATCGCCTCCAGCTCGTTCCCGATCCCAAAGAAGCGAACGCCGGCCCCCGGGTTCGGCCCCAGAATCGAGAGCGCGGTCAGCGGCGAACCGGCCACGACGTCGATGGCGTAAGCGACGACCGTGGCGCCGCAGGGAACCGCCAGCGCCGCCATCGGCGCGAAGAGGCGGGCCGTGATGAGCGCAAGGGCCGGCGCCCCAAGTCCGACCGTCAGCCCAGCAGCGAGCGGATTGGCGTCCACTCCGGCGAGCGGCAGAAGCAGAAGCGGTGCCCACGCACACGAGAGCCCAAGCAGTCGCAGTCCCACCCGCGCACCACGCCTGCGCCAGATCGCTGCCGTGAGGCCGGTGAGCAGCAGCCAGATGCCGAGCGGCAAAAGCACTGACTCCTCGCGACTGGGCCGGTGGTCGAGTCGTTCCTGCAGATCCGCGACCCCTGCCGGGTCACGCTCCCCCTCCGAGACAATCTCGCTTCCGATCATCGCGTCTGGGACATCGATCCCGAGGTGCTCGAGCACGGTTGGACCGATGTCGGTTGTGAGGACGACACCATCGGTTCGCGTCGACGCGGATGTCAGATCGCCGCGATGGTCCGGCCCAGCGATTCCGGCCGGAAGCAGAACCTGCTGGGTCCCCGCACCCGCTGCGATCGCGATCAGCATGTCGCCGGGCGCAAGGCTCCCGATCAGATCTGGGAGCGAGTCGACGTCGGCGCGAACAAGACTCAAGCCAGGTCCGCAGCTCTGAGTGCATCTCGCCGTCGCGACCCGCCCCTCGCGGTCGATCACCATCAGGCTCGCCAGTCCGGCTTCGGGTTCGGCCTCGACCGGCAGCCCGGCGGCAAGGACGGTCGACGCCAGCAGGCCGGGCTCGATGCGAGCCGGGGCGTCCTCGGCGCGGTCAAGCACCGCCTTCCAGGTCACGGGCGTCACCTGGCCGTTGGGGAGGAACAGGCTCGGCAGGTCGCCGTCGTAGAGGTTCTCGTTGACCCGGTTGCCCTGGCTGACATCGAGGAACGTCTGGGTGATCGGGACGGATCCGAGCCCGGCGCTGATCAGGCCGGGGGCGAGCTCGGGCACCGAACCGATCTCCTCCACGGTCGTTCCGTACGGGAGCAGGGCAATGACGACGGAGACATCGCCGCCGGAATCGGTCTGAGCCGATGCGCTGGGCGCCCAGGCGGAGAGCGCGCTGAGCGCTAGCATCGCCGCGATGGCGGATCGCACGTTTGCCAAGTTCACATTCTTCAAGCTCGACCCTGCCTGGCAGCGCCGCGATCCTGACGCGAGGGCCGCTGACAAGCGCGAGTTCCTCGCTGCGTGCGAGGACTACGCACTCGACCGCAGCCTACGCGCCTACTCGCTTGTGGGCACTCGTGGCGACGCGGACCTGATGCTGCTCTCTCAGAGCCCGAACCTAGACGACATCCACACCTTCCACGTCGTCCTGGCCCAGAGCGGGCTCGCGAAGTGGGCAACGATCCCGCATTCGTACCTCGCGATGACCAAGCGCTCTCCTTACTCGGACTCCGAGGTGCGCCCGGAGATATGCGTCTCGGATCGCAAGTACTGCATCGTCTATCCGCTCGACAAAAAGCGTGAGTGGTACGGGCTCTCGCTCGACGAGCGGCGGCGAATCATGGCCTCACATATCGAGGTCGGGCGCCGTTACCCGGAGATCACGATCAACACCGCCTACTCGTTCGGACTCGACGATCAGGAGTTCGTCGTCTCCTTCGAGTGCGATGACCCAGGGGAGTTCCTCGATCTCGTCCAGGAACTGCGCGGCACCGAGTCGAGCGCTTACACGCTGCGCGACATCCCGATCTTCACCTGCGTTGCGATGTCGGTCGGCCGAGCGCTCGACGCTCTCGACGGCGCCGCCACCTCGCGGACCGCGCTCCTCTAATACCGCCGGCAGCTGGCGTTCAGAACAGGCGCACGCTCGTGCGCGAGAGGAAGAACCCATGCTTGCTCTTGCGATTGACGCAACGCATGCCCTTGCTCTTGCTCGCGCAGCGGAACTTCCCCTTCTTGATCCGGTCGCCGTAGCCGAGCACGTCGGCTGACGAATCGAGCGCGGTGTCGCCGGCGCAGACGAAGCTGCCGTCTCCGCTGCGCCCGACCTGCACGCCGCCGCCGTAATCGACGTCACACGAAGCCGGCTTTGGCGGCGTCGGCCAGGTGTGCTCGCGGATGTCGCAGCGCACGCCCTGCTTGGCGATCACGCAGCCGATATTGCCGCTCGGCGACTGAAAGAACTTGAACTTCGCGGCCTGGGCCGGAACCGTGACGGCGAGGAGAGCGAGGGCGGCGAGAACAAGTGTGAACGCGAGGCGGCGAGTCATGAGGGCCACCCTATCCTTTCCCGCAGTGAGCGCAATCGGAACGCCTGATAACCCGCTGCGGGTGGCAATCGTCGGCTCCGGGCCGGCTGGTTTCTACGCCGCCGAGCATCTGATGAAGCGCGAGGACGTCGCCGTGGAGGTCGACATGTTCGACCGCCTCCCCACCCCTTTCGGGCTCGTGCGAGCCGGTGTGGCTCCCGACCATCCCAAGATAAAGTCCGTGATCCGCGTGTACGAGAAGACGGCCGCACGTGAGGGCTTTCAGTTCTTCGGCAACGTCGAGATCGGACGCGACGTCACGGTCTCAGAGCTCGAGGAGCGCTACCACGTGATCGTCTCCGCCTACGGCACGGCGACCGATCGCCGCCTCGGGATACCCGGCGAGGACCTGCCGGGCTCCCATGCGGCCACCGAGTTCGTCGCCTGGTACAACGCCCATCCCGATTTTGCCGAGCACGACTTCGACCTCTCGACCAAGCGCGCCGTGGTGATCGGCAACGGCAACGTCGCGGCGGACGTCGCCCGGATGCTCGCGTTGCCGCGCGCGGAGCTCGACACCACCGACACGGCCGATCATGCGATCGATCGCCTCGCGGAGTCGGGGGTCGAGGAGATCGTCGTCCTCGGGCGTCGCGGCCCGGCGCAGGCCGCCTTCACCAACCCCGAGGTTCGCGAGCTGGGCGAGCTCACCGACGCCGACATCGTCATCGATCCTGCCGACATGGACCTCGACCCCGCCAGCGCCGCCTACGTCACCTCCGAGGACTGCGATCCCACCAACCGCCGCAACGTCGAGATCTTCACCGACTTCGCGGGCCGCGAGCCCGAGGGAAAGCCCAAGCGGGTCGTGTTGCGCTTCTGCGCCTCCCCGATCGAGATCAAGGGCGACGGCAAGGTCGAGTCGATCGTGATCGGTCGCAACGAGCTCGTAGCCGACGAGTCCGGCCGGATCTCGGCGCGCGACACCGGCGAGCGCGAGGAACTCGAGTGCGGGCTGGTGCTGCGCTCGATCGGCTATCTCGGCACGGGTCTCGAGGGCATCCCCTTTGACGCCTCGCGCGGGCTGATCCCGAACGAATCCGGGCGTGTCGTCGATCCTGACTCCGGCGAGCAGGTCCCCGGCCATTACGCCGTCGGCTGGATCAAGCGCGGTCCGTCAGGCGTGATCGGAACGAATAAAAAGGACGCTGCGGAGACCGTCGCGACGATCTTCGAGGACCTCGAGGCCGGCCGGATTCCCGACAGGATCGAAGCGGCTCAGCCAATCGCGGAGCTCCTCGATGAAAGGGGCGGCGACCACGTGACCTACATGGGCTGGCAGGCGATCGACGCGGCCGAGGTTGACGCGGGCGAGCCCCACGGCCGGCCCCGGGTCAAGTTCTGCCGTGTCCACGAGATGGTCGAAGCCGCGAAGGCAGGACACGCCGCCTGATGGCCGCCGATCTCGCCGAGCTGCGATCGATGATCGAGGCCGCCCTGCCGGGCGCAAGCGTCGAGATACTCGACGAGGGCGGGGGCGACCACCTGCGCGCCGTCGTCGTCGCGTCGCAGTTCGAGGGCCTGTCGCGAATCGACCAGCACCGCCTCGTCCGCGCCGCCGTCAAGCCGCGCTTCGACGACGGCTCGATTCACGCGCTTTCTATCCAGACATCGACCTAGGTACCCTGGGTTCATGGCAGCTGATCCAGGTCTCAAGCAGCAGGTCCAGCAGGCGATTGCGGACAACGACGTCCTCCTCTTCATGAAGGGCGTGCCCGAGGCGCCTCGGTGCGGCTTCTCGATGCGCGTGGTCGGCGTCCTCGAGGGCCTTGGAGTCGACTACGGCGCGATCGACGTGCTGCCGGCGCTTCAGCCGCTGCGCGAGGTCACGACCGAGCTCTTCGACTGGCAGACCTTCCCCCAGCTCTACGTCAAGGGCGAGCTGGTCGGCGGTTGCGACATCGTCGAGGAGATGCTTGATTCGGGCGAGCTCGGCGAGCTGCTCGGCGTCGAACAGCCTCAGGGCTTCGAGGCTCCCGAGGCCGAGCGGATCCTGCCGGGCGGCTCACAGACGAGCCCGCCCATGCAGCTCGGCTAGCGCGTCCGCGACAGCGACGACGCGAGGGCGGTTCCGGTGCCGCGGAACCTCCCCGAATGTAGGCCGCCTGGAAAGGCACGCTCCGCATGGAACGCCTGCGCGTCGCGCGCCCTGCGCCGAACGTCGCTGAAGGCCGCCTACAGGACTAACTCCGCGACGTTCGGCGCAGGCTGGGCAGCGGCCCAGGTTCCATGCAAGCCGACGTCTTTGCGTAGCGGCTAGCCCTCCACCTTCTCCGCCGCCGCCTCCCAGCGCGCGATCAGCTCGTCGAGCTTTGCCCGCGCCTTCTCGTGGCGGGCGCTTGCCTTCGCCGAGCGCTCGGGGCTTGACCAGTGCGATGGGTCGGCGAGCTCGTCCTCGAGGCGCTTGAAGTCCTGCTCCGCGGACTCGACCTCGCGCTCGAGCCGGGCGAGGTCGGCCCTGCGGTTCTTGCTCGGGCCGGTCGCCTTGCGCGGCATCTTCTTCGCCTTGGCAGCGGGAGCGGACGCGGCCCGTTCGATCTCGATCGCCGAGCGGTACTCGGCCCAACCGCCGTGATGGCTTGTCAGATCGCCCCCCTCGATCACCACCGTGCGGCTACCAACGGCCTCGAGCAGAGCCCGATCGTGGGAGATCAGCAGGAGGGTGCCGCCGAAGCCCGTGAGCGCATCCTCCAGCGCCTCGCGGCTCTCGACATCGAGGTGGTTGGTCGGCTCGTCGAGGATCAGCAGGTTGGCGTCGGAGTGGGTGAGCAAGGCGAGCGCCAGCCGCTGCGCCTCGCCGCCCGAGATGTCGGCGAGTCGCTTCTGAACGTCGTCGCCCGAAAACAGAAAGCGTCCCAGCAGCGCGCGCGTCTTCGCCTCCGAGAGCCCCGTCTGATGTTGAGCGTGTGACAGGAGCGTGCGGTCCGCGTCACCGCCGATATCGGTGTGCTGGGAGAGGTAGCCAAGCGTGACGTTATGGCCGCGGCGAAGCTTGCCCTGGCCAAGTTCGCGATTTCCGGTGAGTGTTTCCACCAGCGTCGTCTTGCCGGAGCCGTTGGCGCCGACCAGGCAGACGTGCTCGCCGCGTTCGAGCCACATCTCGGCGTCGGCGATCAACGTGCGCTCGCCGGCGCGCAGCGTCGCGTCCTCGAGTTCGAGCACGGTTCGGCCCGAGCGCTCGGCGTTGCCGAACGAGAACGCAAGCCGGCGCTCGTCGCGCGGATCGATCTCGGCCATGTCGCGCTTGACGCGGTCGATCGCCTTCAGCTTGGACTGGGCCTGGCGGGCCTTGGTCGCCTTGTAGCGGAAGCGCTCGACGAAGCGCTCCATCCGCGCGATCTCGGCCTCGCGGCGGGCGATATCGCGTCCGGCGGCGAGCTCGCGCGCGGCCTGCTCGGCGCGCCACGCGTGCCACGGGCCCTTGAAATGCCGGGCGCGGCCGGCCTCGAGCTCGAGCACCGAGGTACCGACAGCCTCGAGAAACCAGCGGTCGTGGGCAACGAGGATCACCGCAGCGTCGAGGCCGGTCAGGTAGCTCTCGAGCCACTCGAGCGACTCGATATCGAGGTGGTTCGTTGGCTCGTCCAGCAGCAGGAGGTCGGGGCGCGATGCGAGCACGCGCGCGAGCGAGGCACGGGTGAGCTCGCCTCCAGAGAAGCTGGCGAGCGAACGATCGAGCTCTTCGTCGCCGAAGCCGAGGCCGCGCAGGGTCGCCTCGACGCTGTCTCGCCAGCGGTAGCCGCCGGCCGCCTCGAGGCGAGCCTGGGCGTTTGCGTATGAGTTCAGGGTCCGTTCGTCCGTGGTGCCCTCGGCCATCAGCCCCTCAAGGCGCGACAGGTCCGCCTCGATCGCGGCTATCCAGTCGAGTCCGCCTGTGACGTAGTCGCGCAGTGTGGAGCCGGCGCGGGGCGGGCGCTGATCGTGCAGCGCGATCCGGGCGCCCTTGGCGGTCGCGAGCGTTCCGGCGTCGATTCCGGCCTCGCCGGAGAGCATCCGCAGCAGCGTTGTCTTGCCGCTCCCGTTGCGCCCGGACAGGGTCATGCGCTCGCCGCGGTCGAGCTTGAAGGAGACGTCGGTGAACAGGGTCCGCCCACCTATGTGTTTCGCCAGCCCGGAGGCTGTGATCACGGGCACCGCAGATGTGCGCCGGGGCGTTTAGGCCGTGGCCGCGGCCTGCTCGGCCGCGTCTTCTTTGACCTGGAAGGACGAGCCGCAGCCGCAGGCGGCGACGACGTTCGGGTTGTTCACCGTGAACCCGGCGCCCTGAAGCCCATCGACGTAATCGACCTGCGAACCGAAGACGAACTGCATGCTGACCTTGTCGACGACCACCGAGACTCCGTTGTGCTCAAAGACGTTGTCGTCCGCCTTGACGGCGTCGAGCGCCAACGCGTACTGGAAGCCGGAGCAGCCACCGCCGCGAACGGCAATCCGCAGTGCTTGGTCGGCCGCGCCCGCCTCGACGAGCCCACGGATCTTCTCCGCGGCCACATCCGAGATCGTCACTGCTGCGTCTGGTGTATCCATGGCTTCAAAGAGTAAAGCAAAGTCCTAACGCGACTTTCTGGACTTTTTCGGCTTCTCAGGCGTCGTGGCGTACTTCCAGTCGAGGTATTGCAGGATTCGTCTCGAGTCCGCGATGACCTCGTCACCATCGACCAACACCGGCACCCGGCGCTGGTTCGTCAACTCGTCGATCTCGGGGCGCTTGCGCTTCCCAAAGGGCACCCGTTCGGTGCGGTGCTCGAGCTTGAGCTTTCGCAGCCGGCGCTCGACGGCGCCGCAGGGGCAGAGGACGTTGGTGCGCGTGGGGCAGCGGTAGAGGACGAGCTTGAGCGTTTGGCTCATCAGCCGAGCCCCCTCGCGGCCTTGCCGAGGGCGCGGATTGCTCCCCCCGCGATCCCGCCTCGTCGTCCGCCCAACTGCGCGAGCTGCCACTCGACCGCGTCCTCGAGTGTCTGCTCATGGGGACGCGGAGCAAAGCCAAGCTCGCGCTTCGCCTTGGTGTTGCGATAGGTCCACCAAAGGGAGGCCGAGAGCACCTCTCCCGGTGAGCCGAGGCGCAGGCCGACGCGTGAGGCTGCGTCGGCCGACGCCAGCGCGATCGACAGGGGCAGCTTCACCGCAGGCGGATTGATGCCGCTGATGCGGGCCAGGTCCGCGAACAGGCGGTCCAGCGTGAAGTTGCGGCCGGAGAGGATGTAGCGCTCGGCGCTCACGCCCTTCTCGTCGGCGAGCAGGTGTCCGGCGGCCACGTCGCGCACGTCGACGACGTTGAGGGCGCCCGCGACATACACGGGTATCTGACCCAGGCAGAAGCGCCGCACGAGGCCCATCGAGGTTCGCGTCGGGTCGTCGGGGCCGAGCACGAAGGTCGGGTTGACGATCACTATGTCCAGACCCTTCGCGGCCACTCGCATCGCCTCGAGCTCAGCCTCATGCTTGGAATTGACGTAGGTGATGCCGAGGTGGCCGATCTCAAACGGGGTGGTCTCGTCGGCCGTCCCCTTGGGCTTGGCCACTCCGATCGCGCCGGCGGAGGAGGTGTGGACCACGCGCTCGACCCCTGCCTCCAGCGCGCTCTCGAAGACGATGCGCGAACCGCGCAGGTTCGTGTCGAAGACGGCCTCGCGGTCGGCTGTGCGCAGCGATGTGCGCCCCGCGACGTGGAAGACCCGAACCACCCCGTCCAGTGCGTTGCGAACCGCGCGTCGGTCGGTGACGCTCCCGATTGCACGCTCGAAGGTGAGTCCGTCGAGCGCTGAGAGATCGGAGTTTCGGCGCGTCAGGACTCGCAGGCTGTCCCCGCGCTCGGCGAGCGCGCGAGCCAGATGCGAGCCGATGAACCCGGTCGCGCCGGTAATCAACGTGGTCGGCATTGCGGCGTGATCGTAGATGCCGAGGGTCCTCGCGGATGCAATCGCTGCTAACACTGCGTGCGGTGAGCACCGCCGTCGTCACCGACACCACGGCCTATCTCCCCGAGGAGCTGATCGCCGCGAGCGGGATCCACCGGGCGAGCCTCTACGTGACCCTTGACGGCGAGCAGAAACGCGAGAGCGACATCAGCTCCGCCGAGTACGGCGACTTCTACGAGCGCCTGCGGCGCAGCGAGGCCGGCGCGACCACCTCCCAGCCGTCGGTTGGCGACTTCGTCGAGATCTACGAGCCGCTGCTGGCCGACGACGGTGAGGTCGTCTCGATTCACATCTCCGCCGGGATCTCAGGAACCTACGGCTCGGCGCTACAGGCACGCCAGCAGCTGATCGAATCCGGCGCAGGAGGCGAGCGCATTCAGGTCTGGGACAGCCGCTCGGCCTGCGGGGGTCAGGCTCTGATGACGCTGATCGCCGCCAAAGCAGCCGCCAAGGGCGCCAGCGCCAACGAGACGATGGAGCTGGTGGAGCGCGCTCGTGAGGGACTGAAGATGTGGTTCGCGATCGACACGCTCGAGTACCTGCGAAAGGGTGGGCGGATCGGCGCAGCCCAGGCCTTCCTCGGCTCCGCGCTACAGATCAAGCCGATCCTCACGCTCGACGAGGAGATCACCCCAGTCGAGCGCGTACGCACCCGTCGTCGAGCGTTCGAGCGCATGGTCGAGTTCGCGCACGAGCGCAAGGAGGCCGGCGCCACCAGCTGGGTCGTGCAGCACATTCACGACCCTGATACCGCCCGCAAGCTCGTCGACGAATGCCGCCAGATCTTCGGCAAGGACCCGGTCTTCGTCTCCGAGATCGGTCCCGTGATCGGCGCCCATATCGGCCCGGGTCTGCTCGGCGTCGGCGGGATCAGCGGCGAGTTCGAGGTCTAAGAGGCGGTCGACCCGCAACTCGCCTGCGTTGCCTGGGTTTCGGGGACAGGGTCCGAAGCTAGGAGGTGCGGATGCGACCCGAAGACCACGCGCACGCCCCGCCCGGCGAGCCCGGTCAGTCGATGACGGCGATCGTCCAGGAGGACTACGGACAGCCGAAGGAGGTCCTCGAGCTCCGAAACGTCGAGCTACCAGCCGTTGAGGCCGAGCACGCTCTCGTTCGCATCCAGGCGACATCCGTCGCGGGCGACGATTGGCATCTGATTCAGGGGATCCCTTACGTCGCCCGGCTCGAGACGGGCTTGAGACGCCCGAGACAAAGAGTGCCCGGCCGCGACTTCGCCGGGGTCGTGGAGGCGGTCGGACCGCAGACCACTCATGTGGAACCTGGCGATGAGGTCTTCGGATGGTGCGACGCAGCCCTGGCCGAGTATGCGTCCGTCCCCGAGTCCGCCCTCGTGCGGACTCCTTCTCGACTCTCTCCCGAGGAGGCGGCAGCAGTTCCCGTCTCGGCGTTCACCGCACTGCAAGCGCTCCGCGACAAGGGAGAGCTGGCGCAGGGCGAGGACGTTCTCATCATCGGAGCCTCCGGGGGCGTCGGCACCTTCGCGGTGCAGATCGCCAAGGCGCTTGGCGCACGGGTCACCGGCGTGTGCAGCACACGCCAATGTGGAGCTCGTCCGATCCCTCGGCGCGGACGCGGTGATCGACTACACCGAAGAGGACTACACGGCGGGCGACCAGCTCTTCGACCTGATCGTCGACCTGGTCGGAGACCGGCGGCTAGCGGAAGTCCGGCGGCCGCTTCGCAAGGGCGGAACCCTCGTCATGGTCGGCGGCTCGGGCGGGCGCTGGTTCAAGGGCACCGACCGCTGGTTGCGAGCGATGACGCTGTCTCCCTTTACCCGTCATCGGCTGCGACCGTTGATCCACGCCGATAAGAGAGAGGACCTGATCCTGATCAAGGCGATGATCGATTCAGGCAAGGTGACCCCCGTCGTGAGCGCCCGATATCCGCTCACCCGCGTCAAGGAGGCGATCGGCCACTTCGACGGTGGGCACGGCACCGGCAAGGTCGTGATCACGGTCTGATCTCAGCCGTGCGGACCCGCCCCGCCATTCGCCACTCGCCATCCACCGTCGATTGACGAGCTAACCACCCATGAGGTGGTCAATGCGGCAATCGACGGGCGGTGGGGGTTAGCGGCGGCGGCGCAGCGCCATGCGGGCGCCGATGGCGAAGCCGACAACGGCCGCGCCGATGACGAGCTCGCGGCGGTGCTCGCGCACCTGGCGGCGCCAGTCCGTGAGCTCGGTGACCTTGCCGCGAAGCGCGACCACCGAATGCGAGAGCTCATCGCGCTGGCGCTCGATGTCTTCGCGAATCTCAGCGGAGCTGCGACCCGATGCGCCGGAGGTGCGACGGGCGACGGGCTCGCCGGCGCCGGTGCGAACGATCTCTTCGCTCATCAGGCTGTCGGCTCCTTCGCGGCGGGCGTCGTCCCGGATTCGAGGGTCTGGCGAATCCGCTTGCCCTCTTCGATCGCCATCTCGGGAACGGGTGGCGCGCCCTTCTTCAGCGCCCTGAATGCCAGGAAGCCGGCGAGGCCCGCGATCAAGAAGAAGATGACGGCCTCGACCAAGAAGCCCGCCCAGACGGCGTCCTCGAAGAAGAGGTCCACAAGCAGCCAGGCGATCGCGTGCATGAAGAGGATGAGACCGAGAAACGCGAAGATTCCAGCCGCGACACCGACGGCACCCCCGCGAACGAGGGACGAGACCTTCTCTGAGATTTCCGCCTTGGCGAGCGCGATCTCCTCGCGAACGAGCGTCGACATACGCTCGGAGACGTCGAAGACGAGCTCGGTGACCGAGCGGTCCTCAGGAGGTGGCTGTGGGGCTCCGGTCCCGCTCACTCGGGCGGGTCCTCTCCGAAGATCCGCATCCAGACCATGGCCGATACGCGCATCGCAACGACGCTGGCCAGCGCACCGGTCCCGGCGACCAGGCCGGTCCACATCAACCGCTTGACGATCTCGTTGTCCATGGCTACGAGCCTACCCCGCTCGGCGCAGGCGAAGCATTGTCGAGTCCGCTGCAGATCGTCTCGACGACCATCGCTCGCGCGCGATCGAAGTCGCCCTCGCCGTCGGGAATGATCTCGAAGACCCAGCCGGTCAGCAGCTGCTCAATCGCGCCGTAGAACCACATCGACGCGAACTCGGGATCGACATCGTCGCGGAACTCGCCCGTGGTCTGGGCATCGCTGACGATCTTTGCGATCAGCGCGTAGGCCTGGCGGATCTCGGGCAGATGCGTCCGCGTGAACGAGTTCGCCGCCCGGGTGACCTCGATGATGATCACCTTCATCAGTTCCGGGTCGTGGCGGTACGAGTCGATGATGAAACCGGCGACAGCGTCGAGCTTCTCGCGCGGCGGGATCGAGCGCGAATCGATCTCCTCGATCGCGGCGAGCAAGAGCGACCAGCGCTCGACGAACAGCTCGTTGAGGACCTGATCCTTGGAGTCGAAGTAGTGGTAAACGAGGCCGTAGGCGACCTCGGCCTCGCGGGCGATGTCGGAAACCCGGCAGTCGTTGAAACCCTCGCGTGCGAAGACGCGAATCGCGGCGTCGAGGATCTGACGGCGTCGGTCCACCGGCGGGGCCTTGGCCACTAGCGACCCGCCTCAACGACGTCGGGCCAGCGATACGCCTCGGGCCGGCGATTGGCAAGAGCTGGCAACGACTCACGGATTCGATCCTGCGCCTGGAAATCGAGCTCAGCGCTGATGAAGCACTCCTCGTCAGGCGCCTGTGCCAAAACCACGCCCCACGGATCGACGATTGCCGTGCGGCCATAGGAGCTGTAGTGCGGCGGCGCCTCGCCGAACTGGTTCGGAGCGACCACGAAGGCGGCGTTTTCGATGGCGCGGGCGCGCAGAAGGACATCCCAGTGATCGCGTCCGGTTGCCAGCGTGAACGCCGAGGGGATCGAGAAGACCCTGGCCCCTGCGACCGCGAGGATCCGGTAGAGCTCGCAGAAGCGCAGGTCGTAACAGATGGTCAGCCCCAGCCCGACGCCGTCGACATCCCCGCTGACGATCTCCTCGCCCGGCTGCTCGCGCGCCGACTCCTCGTAGCGAACGCCCCCGACCTCGACGTCGAACATGTGGATCTTGCGATAGATGGCCACCGTCTCGCCGGAGCGATCGATCAGACAGGAGGTGTTGAAGATCCGCTCCTCGCCCTCGGCGATCTCACCGATGCTGCCGGCCAGGACGTACACGCCGAGGCTGCGCGCCCATTCGCGGGCGGCGCTCATCGATGGGCCGTCCTCGAGGCTCTCAGCTCCCGCGGCGAGCTCGTCGCCGGTCGCGAGCAGGTTCCACTTTTCCGGCAGCGCGATCAGGTGGGCGCCAGCAGCGGCCGCATCGGCGACCAGGGCAGCGGCGCGCTCCAGGTTCGATGACTTGTCGTTGCCCGAATTGAGCTGGATCGCGGCCGCACGCATTCTCTTCCCCTCACCTCACCCGGCGAGCCCCGGAAACCGGTCCTGGCCCGCCGTTGACTGACCAGTCAATCTAGCGCTTCAGGCGTTCAGTTCGACAGCATCCAGACGACCAAGGTGGCGAGCACGAGAATCGCCTCGACCACCGCCACGATCGCAACCGCGCCGAAAAGCGAACCCGAGTCAAAACCGGAGGGCAGGCCGCAGATCAGACCGATCCCCAGCACGCCCAGCGCCACCCCTCCCCAGATCACCAGCGCGCGCTCCCAGCGGGCATCGCCCTCGAGCTGATCGGAGAGCCGGCCGTGTAGTGCAAACGGGGTTGCAAAAAGGGCGGCGAAGAGCCCGACCGCAAACGTCACGATCCATGGACTGAGCGACTGCAGCGATAGGTACGGCGGGCCGGCAACGGCGGCCAGCAGCAACGAGACCGCCGCGGCGCCACCACCCGCCACCATGAACAGCGCCGGTCGGCGGCCTGATGTGATCGCGGGCTCCACTGTGTGACGAGGATCTCAGAAATCAGACGTTTGAGACCATGAGCTCCGGACACCAGCACGGGGATGTTCCAACGTCGCAAACCACGTGCAAATCGTGGCAATCCCATCTTCGAGAGCCGCACAGAGGTCTGGCGCCAGGTCGGCCTCGGCGAAGAGATCGACCGCGGCGACGCGCAGAAGGCGCGCGGCGGAGCGCTCGCCCTCGCGCTGATGATTGCCGCGGTGCTGATCGTTTTTGACCGCCGCCGCGAAATCTTTGGCACCGGCGGCACGCCGATCCGGGTCGCGACCGTCGCAGCCCTCGTCGTGCTCGGCTGGGCGCTCGCCCGCAACCTCGGGCGCGGCCTCGCCCCTGCCCTCTATCGCCGCATGGACCCGGGTACGGCCGGCGTGGTCGGCTTCCTGGTTCGCCTGCTGACGATCGCCGTGATGATCCTCGTCGCCCTCAACGTCGCGGGCCTCAACGCCGGCGCGCTCGCGGTGGGTGGTGCTTTCACCGCTGTCGTGCTCGGCCTCGCTGCTCAGCAGACACTCGGGAACCTATTTGCGGGGATGGTCCTGCTCAGCACGCGCCCGTTTCGCGTCGGCGAGCGCGTCGAGCTGCGCGGCGGTGCACTCGCCGGCACCGTGGAGGGCGTGGCCGGCTCCCTGGGCCTGCTCTACACGACGCTGATCTCGGGCGCCGACCGGATCATGGTTCCTAACAGCGTCATCCTCCAGCTCGCGGTGATTCCGCTGCGCGAGCCCGATCGCGTCGAGATGCGGGCGCGCTTCGCCGCCTCGACGACGCCGTGGGAGGTGGAGCGTCAGATCTCCCAGGCGGTCTCGGTTCCGACCAGGCGAGCGCCTGAGATCACCATGGAGGAACTCGATGGCGAGGATCTCGTTCTCAAGATCAGTGCCACACCGCTGAATCCCGACGACGGGGCTCAGCTGGCGGCTGAGGTGCTGGGCGTGGCGCGTCGCCGCGGCGAGGAACCGGTCGCGGCCTGAGGCTCACCACGGGCGCTGCGGCGAACGGCGATGACGGCGGCGTCGTCCTCCCGAGCGCGTGCTCCGAACGCAACCAGTCCCTCTCGCACACGCTCGACCGCCTGCTCGGGATTATTCGCGCTTGCGAGGTGGTGCTGCAGGCGCTCGGTGCCGAAGCGGTCGCCGGCGCTTCGCCGGGCCTCGATCACTCCATCGGTGTAGAGCACAACCTGGTCGCCCTTGGCGAGCGGGATCGCAACCGCGCCCCACTCCGGGTCATCCGCGACCCCGAGAAGCGGCCCCGGCTTCCCGATCAACTCGGCCGTGCCGTCGCGAATGTGCATCGGATGCGGATGGCCGGCCAGATAGACGAGGATCTCGGCCTCGTCTGCGGGCTCGTCAGGCAAGAAGAGCATCGCTACCGAGCAGAGGGCGACGTCGTCGCGCTGGCGCAGGTTGCGGTTCAAGACCTCGAGTCCTGCGACCGGCTTGGCCGCCAGGGCGCCCGCGGTGCGAATCGTGTGCCTTGCCTCCGCGGTGAGAGCGGCGGCTGCTGCGCCATGGCCGGCGACGTCGCCGAGGAGGAGCGCCCAGCCGCCCTCAACCGGAAAGACCTCGTAGAAATCCCCACCGACCTGGTTGACCTCGCCAGCGGGCTCATACATCGTCGCGACCTCCCAGCCGGGCATCGGCGGCAGGTTGGGAGGCAACAGCTCGCGTTGCAGCGCCTCGGCAACGCGGCTGCGCTCCGCTGTGAGCCGGGCGTTCTCGATGGCGATGGCCGAGCGACGAGCCACCTCCACCGCGATCACCAGATCGGCATCGTCGAAAAGCCTCGAGCCCCGGTGATTGACGAAGACGAGAACGCCGAGAATTGGCCCACCGACGCTCATAGGGGCGAAGATCATCGAGCCGAGCTCAAGCCCGCGAAGCCCCTCGAGATGCTCATCGTCGGTCGCAAGCTCCTCGAGTCGCTGATCGGTCATCTGAAAGAGCTGTGGCTCACCGGTTTCGAGTGCCTCCTCCACGCCTGCCGCCGCGAACTGCCCGGGAAAGCGCCGGCGCAGATCGCGAATCAGGCGTAGGCGATCGGGATCGCGGTGGGCGATCGCGACGCGCTCGACGCCGTCCTCACGGGGTATCTCGATCGAGCACCAGTCGGCGAACTCGGGAACGAGGAGGCGCGGGACCTGCTCGAGGGTCGCCAGGTAATCACTCGAGTGCGACAAGAGCTCCCCGGTTCTCGCGAGCAGCCGGTTTGCAAACTCGGCTCGCCTGATCTCTGTGACGTCCTCGATCGCGGTGACGGCGTAGAGGATCTCGCCCGCCGCGCCGTTGATCGTCTGGGCCTTCGCGCGGGTCCAGCGCTCTCGGCCGGTATGAAGATCGGTCATCCTGAGCGTCTGGGCACCAGGATTTTCGCCGCGCAGTGCGCGACGGCCCGCGAGATCAGCTGACGCGATCTCGCGACCGCCCTCGTCACGGATCTGGAACCGACCGTGCGCCTGATCGGCGCGCGCATCAAGGGCTTCGTCGGGAGTTTCGAAGCCAAGCATCCGCGCCGCAGCGGGGTTCACGAACACGACCTCGCCGTCGGCGCCGTGAATGACGATCCCCTCGTCGAGGATCGACATCACCGTGTCCATCCGTCGCTCGATGCTCTCGAGGTCTGAGAAGAGTCCGGCGTTGTCCAACGCGAGCCCGATCCGCCCCGCGAGGATCTGCCCGAAGCGCAGTTCGTTGGCGCCGTACCGGGTGCCCGACCAGGCTGAGATCAGCGTCAGAGCGCCGATATTTCGATCGCGGGCGCGCAGCGGGATCACCATCGATGAGCGCAGTCCGAGCGAGCGCAGGAACTCGAGGTCGTCGGGCGAGTGCGCCATCCGGCGCAGCTCCTCGTCGTGCATGACCGGCCACCACTCGGGAAGGTGCCGCCAAGAGCGCTCGCCGCGAAGCAACCAATCCGGCAGCCTCGGCGGACGTCGGCGCAGACGCTCCTCGACAACCGCCCAATCGGCTCGCCCGCGGACGCGAACCGCGAGGCGGGAGGCGCGCCCATCTCGGACCGCGTCGATCATGCAGATGTCCGCAAAGGCGGGAACAACGGTCTCGGTCACGCGTGCCAGCGTCTCGGGCAGCGGCAGCGAGCCGTCGGCGACCCCTCCGACGGCGCTCAGGAGGCCGAGGCGCTCCGAACGGCCGGCCGTCCGGGCGCGAATCAGGGCGCCCACCGTGGCCAGAGCGGCGCCCAGCCCGATCATGACGATCCGCACCGCATGCTCGGAATCGCCGACGGCCGGGTTCCAGGTTGGGCTCAGTGCGCCGGCGGCAATTGCAGCCAGGCCGACCGCGCCGGTTCCGAGCGGCCCGGCGAAGAGCGCCGCGATGAACGGCGCGGCAACGTACGTGCCGACGAGCGCCGACGTCTTCGACTCGAGAACGACGTCGATCCCCACGCAGACGACCAGCGTGAGGAGCCCAAGGGCAACGCCGAGGTGCTGGGCTAACCCCCCGGGAGCCCGCCCCGACATCCGCTCAAGCAATCTGCTCATCGGTGCGTTCATTTGCCCACCGGCCCACGCCGGTAGCAGGTGAATCTAACGCCTCGTCGCACAGGGTCTAAGATCGCGGCGCCTTGACAAAAACCTTCAAAGTCGAGTCGCAGGCACAAGCCGGACTTCTCACACTGCGCGTTGCGGGGGAGCTCGACCAGAGCACGGTTCCCGAGCTGCGCCAGGCCCTCGGTCCTTGCCTAGAGGATCCCACTGGATCGGTGCTCGTGGATCTCAGCGAATGCGGCTTCATCGATTCGACCGGGCTGAGTCTTCTGATCGAGGCCAAGCGCCAGCTGGAGGACCGCCAGGAGCGTTTCGGTGTCTGTTGCCCCGATGCCGACGTGCGCCGGCTCCTCGAGCTCACCGGCATCGATGAGGCAGTTGGCCTCTACGACAGCCGCGACGAGGCCATAGCCGGCCTCGCCAACGGTCTGTCCTAGTACCGAGGCCGAGCTTTACGCGGCCTCTGCGGTCGCCTCGGCCTGCTCTTCGTGCACGCCCTCGGCGATCTCCTCGATTACCTTCGCGTTGAAGGCCGGAAGATCGTCTGGATTGCGGCTCGTGACGAGCCCCGAATCGACATGGACCTCCTCGTCGACCCACTCGCCGCCGGCATTGCGGATATCGGTCTGCAGGCTCGGCCACGACGTCAGCGTCCGGCCGTCCACCACGCCGGCTTCCACCAGCGTCCAGGGCCCGTGGCAGATCGCCGCCACGGGCTTGCCCGCCTCGAAGAACTCCCGCGTGAACTCGACGGCCTCAGGAACCGTTCGCAGGATGTCGGGGTTGGCGACACCACCCGGCAGCACCAGTCCGTCGTAGTCGCCGGCGTCGGCCTCGTCGACCGTCTTGTCGACGTCGAACGTGTCGGCCTTGTCGAGATGGTTGAACGCCTGGACCGTGCCGGACTCGGGCGCGATCAGCTCAGGCTCGCCCCCGGCCTCCTTGACGGCCTCCCAGGGCTCAGTCAACTCAACCTGCTCAATGCCTTCGTTCGCGACCAGAAAGGCCACACGCTTGCCTTCGATTCGCTCACTCATCGGTAAACCACTCCTTCTTGTCTTTCGCTCTTCCCCTACCCGACCTGAGGGCGCTGACCCGACTTCGGGACGGGTTCCTCGGACTCCTCGCCGCTGACTGCGGAGAGGAGCTTCCAGAGCGCGCGGCGGCTGATCCGCGAGATCTGCATCTGGGAGACATCGAACTGGGCCGCAATCTCGCGCTGAGTCAGATCGTCGACGAAGCGCATCCGCAAAATGGCCCATTCCCGCTCATCGAGAGCGGCGCTATGAGCGGCCAACTGGGCCTCGACGCGGTCGTAGCCGGCCTCGGTTGACTCGATCGTCTCGACGGCGGAGGTGGCGTCCTCTTCCTCGCTGCGGCGCGGGGCGTCAAGCGAGAGCGTGCGACGCGCGTGGTCGGCCTCGAGACCCTCGAGCACATCCTCGACCGAAATCTCGAGGCGCTCGGCCAACTCGTTTGGAGTCGGAAAGCGCCCCAGCTCGTCTGTCAGGCTCGCGGTCGCAGCATCGAGCTTCATGGTGCGTTCCTGCAGAGCGCGCGGAAGGCGAACGTTCCAGACGTGATCGCGAAAGTGGCGGCGAAGCTCACCGAGGATCGTCGGGACCGCGTAAGCGGCAAACGGTCGCTCGCGCGCCGGGTCGAAGCCGTCTACCGCCTTCACGAGTCCGAGGCCGGCCACCTGAACGAGGTCATCAAGGGACTCGGTCTGTCGGCGATAGCGCATCGCCAGAGATCGGGCGAGCGGCATGAACCGGCGAATGAGCTCCTCGCGGAGCTCGGGCGAGCGCGTCTCCGCATAACGGCGAAGTAGCGCCTCCTCGCTCTCGCGGGGACGAAACTCGTTTTTTCGCCCGTTTCCAGCGTCGCTGGACGACCGCATATGGACGCGCCCTCCTTGTTGGTTTGGTCCAACGCGGAGACGTGACTCGCGGAGACGGTCGCTATGGACGACCGTCCTGGCGGCGAGAAACGCCCTCAGCTTGTCGCTAGTGGCCCGGCCTGACGAGAGACCGGCCCCCTTGGGCGTGGAGCCAGTTTACTGGCCCGCCTTGCCGTTACCCGATGCCCCCCACCGGCTAAACCAGCTCAGGGCCTGCGTCAGAAGCGGCTGGACCGCGCCCGCTCGAGCTCGGCGGTCAGCAGCTTTGCGTGCAGCGCCCCGATGAGCGCGGGAAACGGCGCCGCCCCACCCTCGACGATGTCGCCGGCGCGCTCCGGCCCGAGGGCCGAGAATCGCTCCATCAACAGCTTGAGCTCATCGGTGATCACCGGCGCGAGACCCTGCATGAGCCGAGCGACATCGCGAGCGCCGAAGCCCGTCGTCTCGTTCCAGCCGGCCGCGCGGAAGTTCGATACCGCCTCGATGATCCGCACGTCGGTCTGCGAGTAACCCTCATCGGTGGGGCTGAGCACGCCGAGCTCGGCGAGTCGACGCAGTGCCCGTTCTGGGATCTCAAAGCGCTGCAGGATGTTGGCCTGGGGAGTGCGCTCGGCCTCGGGGCCAAGCGCCCGTTCCACAAGCGCGTCCCCGGTTTCCGCCAGCGCGCGCAGACGGTCGTGGTCGCCGTCGGCTGAGTCCAGCAGCTCCCGGATGACGCGCAGCGGCATGAAGCGCTGCTCCTGAAGCTGCTTGATCAGCCTGATCCGATCGACGAACTCGGGCGGGTAGTACGCCATGTTGCGTGACGTCTTGACCGGCTCGGGCAACAGCCCCTCTCGCAGGTAGTGGCGCACCGTCGCCACCGGTACCTCGGAGCGCTCGGCGAGCTCACCGATCTTGATGAGCTCTTGCGGGGGCGCACTCACGAGAGGAACGGTTCCTGCTCGGGATCGGAGTTGAGGCCGCCGGCGGCGCCGGACTCGAGCATCTCTGCGATCTCCTCGGCGGAGAGCCCGGCTTCGGCGAGGACCTCCCCGGTGTGCTCGCCGAGGGCGGGAGCGGGCTGGCTTGAATCGGCTGGCGTACGCGAGAACTTCACCGGGTGTCCGAGCAGACGCACCGGGCCGATCTCGGGCTGGTCGAACTCGACGACCATTTCCCGTTGCTTGACCAGCTCCGAGTCGAGCGCCTCATCAAGGTCGAGGACCGGTTCGATGCAGCAGTCGTGCACGTCGTTGAACTCGCCCCATTCCGCCTTCGTGCGCTGCTTGAAAACCTCGGCGATCGCAGCATGTCCCTCCGAGCCCGGCCTGGCGAACTGGTGTGAGAGCAGATCCGGGCGCTCGACGCCCGCGCAGAACGCCTGCCAGAACTTCGGCTCCAAAGCACCGCAGCTCACCCAGCCGTCGGCGCACTCATACGGCAGATAGCAGGAGATTCCGCCGTTGAGAAGCTCCTCCCCGCGCCGGGGTACGCGTCCATCGGCCAGGTACGCGCCGGCAACCATCGCGAGCCACGAGAGCGATCCATCCGTCATCGAGACATCGACGAGCTGGCCCTCACCCGAGTGCTCGCGCTCGGCGAGAGCCGCCAGGATGGCGAACGCCGCCATCAGGCCACCGCCGCCGAGGTCCGCGATCTGGCCTGCCGAGCTGACAGGCGGACCCCCGGCGGCGCCGGTGAGGCCGAGCAGGCCATTGAGCGCGAGGTAGTTGGTGTCGTGCCCGGCACGGGCGACGTTGGGACCATCCAGGCCATAACCCGTGATCGCGCAGTAGATGATCTTCGGGTTGACGTCGTGCAGTGTTTCGTAGCCGACGCCGAGCCGATCGAGCACGCCGGGACGAAAGCTCTCGAGAACGACGTCGGCGCGCTCCACGAGCTTCAAGAACGCGTTGCGACCCTCCTCGGACTTGAGATCGATGCGCACGGAGCGCTTGCCGCGGTTGAGCGACAGGTACAGCGCCGACCGGGTCCCCAGCGGCTGCTTCGATTCGTCGCCGTAGTAGGGCGGCGACCAGCGGATGTAGTCGCCCATCCCGGTGTCCTCGATCTTGATGACGTCCGCGCCGAGGTCGGCCAGCAGCAGCGAGCAGAACCCGCCGGGCAGCAGCCGGCTCAGGTCAAGGATCCGAAGCCGGCTAAGCGGTAGCGCGGTCACGACAAGGCGCCTCAACGGCGGCGCGGCTCGGCTTCGCTTCGCTCCGCCTCACACAAGGCGCCTCAACGGCGGCGCGGCTCGGCTTCGCTTCGCTCCGCCTCACACAAGGCGCCTCAACGGCGGCGCGGCTCGGCTTCGCTTCGCTCCGCCTCACACAAGGCGCCTCAACGGCGGCGCGGCTCGGCTTCGCTTCGCTCCGCCTCACACAAGGCGCCTCAACGGCGGCGCGGCTCGGCTTCGCTTCGCTCCGCCTCACTGTGCGACCCCGAGCATCTGGCGGGCCTCCTCGACGCTGGCCACCCGGCGACCGATGTCCTCGGCCATCTGGCGGGCCTTGGCGATCAGGTCGCCGTTTGATTTGGCCATCTCGCCGTTCGGCAGATAGAGGTTGTCCTCGAGGCCGGCGCGCACGTTGCCGCCGAGCGTGAGCGAGGTTGCGAGTAGCGGCCATTGCCCGCGCGAGACGCCGATGACCTGCCAGTTGGCGCCGCGCTCCGGACCGCCCGGGATCTGCTCGGACATGAACGAGATGTTCCGTGTGGTTGGCCGGATCCCGCCGGTTACGCCCATCACGAGCGAGATCTGATGCGGAGCGTCGACGAGGCCCATGTCGATGAGCGGATCGAGGTTGGCCACATGTCCGGCGTCGAAGCATTCGTGCTCGGGCTTGATGCCGAGTTCGCGCATCTGCGTGAGGAACTCGATGATCGTGTCGAATGAGTTCTCGAACACCGCCTTGAAGACGAAGTCCTTGCGGCGGCGCGAGTACTTCGCGTAGTTCATCGAGCTCATGTTCAGCGCGGCGACGTCGGGCTTGAGCTCGCGCAGATAGGCGAGACGCTTCTCCATCGGCACGCCGATCGCCCCGGTCGAGTAGTTGATGATCACGTCGCCCACCTCGGCGAGAATCGCCTCCGTGATCGCGCGGAAGTCCTCGATCTCGTAGCTGGGCACACCCTCGGGGGTCCGCGCGTGGATGTGAATCTGCGACGCGCCCTCATCGACCGCGCGCCGAGCCTCAGCCGCGTACTCCTGCGGCGTGTACGGGATCGCCGGGCACTGGTCGCGATTCGCAATCGCACCCGAGATCGAGCAGGTGATGATCACCGGGTCTTCGAACGTGCTCACCGCTCCCCCTGAAATCGAGCAACAACGCCCCGTGAAAAACCGGCCATGGTCGCCTTTTCGCCGCTGGGCGATGAACATGCGGCGATCGGGGCCAGTGGCGTCATACGGGCATCACCCCGTGCTTTCGCCACGGCCGCTCCACCCGCTTGTTGCGCGACATTCGCAGCGCGCTGATGATTCGCGGCCGGGTCTCGCGCGGGTCGATGACGTCGTCGATCATCGCGTTGCCGGCCGCGATGTAGACGTCGATCTGCTTGCGGACCGCGTCGAGCATCGCCTCCTTCGTGGCCTCCGGATCGTCGGAAGCCTCGATCGCCGAACGGCCGATGATGTTGACCGCGCCCTCGGCGCCCATCACGGAGATCTCCGCGCTCGGCCAGGCATAGATCTGGTCGGGCTCGTAGGCGCGGCCGTTCATCACGTAGTAGCCGGCGCCGTAGGCCTTGCGGACGACCACGGTCACCTTTGGCACGGTCGCGCGCGAGATTGCGTAGAGCATCTTCGCGCCGTGGCGGATGATCCCGGCGTGCTCGACCTTCGAGCCGACCATGAAACCGGGGACATCCTGGAGGAAGACAAGCGGGATCTCGAAGGCGTCGCAGAGGTTGACGAAGCGCGCGGCCTTGTCGGCGGAGTCGTTTTCGAGGATTCCACCGAGATGCTTCGGCTGGTTGGCGACGATCCCGACCGGCTGGCCGCCGAAGCGCGCGAGGCAGGTGATGATCGTCTTTGCGAACTTCGGCTTGATGTCGAAGTACTCGCCGTCGTCGACTATCTCGGTGATGACGTCGTACATGTCGTACGGCTTGCGATTGGAGTCGGGCACGATCTCGAGCAGCTTCTCCGACATTCGGTCTTCCGGATCCTCTGTCTCGCGCAGGGGCGGCCTCTGCTCGCAGTTGGATGGAAAGAACGAGAGGTAGGTCTTGATCGCCTCGATGCATTCGGCATCGTCTGCGCACTCGAGGTCGCCGACCCCCGACTTGCGACAGTGCACCTTGGCGCCACCGAGCTCCTCCATCGAGATCTCCTCACCCGTGACCGCCTTGGTGAGATGCGGTCCCGCAAGCGCCATCGCCCCCTGGCCGACCACCATCGGCACGAAGTCCGAAAGGCCCGGGATATAGGCGGTGCCCGCGGCGCATGGTCCAAGCATCCCGGCGACCAGCGGGACCACGCCGGACATCTCCACCTCCTCGCGAAAGAGATGGCCCGAGCCCGCAAACAGCGAGCCGGAAGCCTCCTGGATGCGCGCGCCGGCGGAGTCGAGCAGCCAGATCAACGGGATCCGCTTCTGCAAAGAGAGCTCGCGCAGGCGGCCCATCTTGATCTCGCCGGTCATCCCCATTGAGCCGGCCATCACCGTGAAGTCGTACGCGCAGATCGCGCAGGGGCGGCCGTCGACATCGCCCCAGCCGGTGATGACGCCATCGGCCGGCGCGTCGCGGTCCTTCATCGCCTGCTGGGAGAAATGCGGCCGTGCGTGTAGGCCCATCTCAACGAAGGTGCCCTCGTCGACAAGCAGGTCAATCCGTTCGCGAGCCGTCAGCTTGCCGGCGGCGTGCTGCTTGGCGATCTTCTCCTCCCCACCTCCGAGCTTCGCCTTCTCGCGGCGCGCATGGAGGTCGTCGACAAGAGCCTTCAGCGCTCCACCCTCTGCCGGTGGCGCCGCGGGGGCGTCAGCGTCGTGCTCAGTCATCGGCCCTTCCATTCTGGATCGCGTTTTTCGAAGAACGCGGTGACCCCCTCTATCGCGTCCTCGGTCGAAAGCTCGATCGTCAGCTGGCTGCGTAGGTAGTCGAGCGCGTCCACGAGCGGCATATCGAGCTGGCGCCACATCGCGTCCTTGCCGAGCCTCATGACGAGCGGCGACTTGCTCGCGAGCTTCTGCGCCCAGTCCGCGACAGCTGCGTCGAAGTCCTCGGCAGCCACGACCTTGTTGACGATCCCCGCCTCGCGCGCCTCCTCGGCCGTGAGGCGCTCGCCCAGCAGCAGCATCTCGGTCGTCTTCTTGCGCCCGACGTTGCGATAGATCAGCGCCATGATCATGAATGGGAAGAGGCCGACGTTGATCTCGGGCGTTCCGAACCCGGCCCCCTCCTTCGCGATGATCAGGTCGCAGGCCATCGCGATACCCAGAGACCCGGCGAGCACATGACCGGAGGCCGCGACGAGCGACGGCTTGCCGAGCTCACCGAGCTCGATGAAGACCTGGGGGAATAGGGACGTGCTCATGAACTTGTGGGCGGTCGGCACGTCGGCGGCAAACCCGCCGAGGTTGCCGCCCGCGGAAAAGACCTTCTCGTGCGACGAGGCGAGTACGACCACCCGGACCTCGTCATCAGCCTTTGCGGCGCGCAGGGCCGCCAGGAGCTCCGTCAGCAGCTGGTCGGAGAGCGCGTTGCGCGTATCAGGATCGTCGAGGGTGACCGTCGCGACGCCCTCGACAACCTCGTAGCGAATCTTCTCGTAGCTGGTCAAGAGTAGAAAGTATTACTCTACGCTCTCTACTTTCGTCGAGCGACCCCGGGAGACCGCATGGCCACTGCCACTGAGACCGTCATCAAGCCCACCCACGACGGGTCGCGCAAGCATTTTCTGTTCACGGACGAGCACCTCGACCTGCGCGACTCGATGAGTGCCTGGGTCAAGAAGGAGATGTATCCCCACCGCAACGAGTGGGAGGACAGCTACTGGCCAACGGCGGTGATGCAGCGAGCAGGAGAGCTGGGCTATCTCGGCCTCTGCTTTCCGGAGGAGTACGGCGGGCAGGGCGGCGACTACTTCTATTCCCTCGTCCGTGCCGAGTGCATGAGCTACTCGGGCTCGGGCGGAACGAACATGGGCTTCGCCGTCCAGACCGACATGGTCCTCCCCCCTGTCCACCTGCTCGGGACCGAGGAGCAAAAGCAGCGCTACCTCGTCCCCGGGATCAAGGGCGAGAAGGTCGGCAGCCTCGGGATCACCGAGCCCGGCGCCGGTTCTGACGTTGCCGGGATTCGAACGACGGCGATCCGCGACGGTGACGAGTACGTGATCAACGGGGCGAAGACGTTCATCACCAACGCGCCGCGCGCGGACTTCTGCGTGCTGGTCACGAAGACCGACCCCGACAAGCGCCACGACGGGATCACCCTGTTCGTCGTCGATCTGCGCGACGAAGAGGGCAATTTGGCGCCCGGCTTCACCATTTCCCGCGAGCTCGAGAAGATGGGCATGCACGCGTCCGACACGGGTGAACTCGCCTTCGAGGACTTCCGAGTCCCGGCTGAAGCGGTCCTCGGCGAGATCGGCAAGGGCTTCTACCACATCAGCTGGGAGCTTCAGGGCGAGCGCCTGGTCGCCGCCGCCGGCTGTTACGCGGCGGCTGAGCGGATGTTCGAGAAGACGCTCGAGTACGCAAAGGAACGGGAGGCGTTCGGCCGTCCGATCGGCAAGTTCCAGACGATCCGCCACAAGTTCGCTGACATGGCGACGAAGATCGAGGGGGCTAAGCAGATGACCCACGCCACCGCCTGGCGCTTCGCCAACGGCGAGTACCCCGTCCGCGAGATCACGATGGCGAAGCTCTACGCGACCCGCGTCTGCCACGAGGTCGCCGACGAATGCGTCCAGATTCATGGCGGCTACGGCTACATGAAGGAGTACGAGATCGAGCGCGCCTACCGCGACCAGCGCCTGAATCGGATCGGCGCGGGAACGGACGAGATCATGCTGGACGTCATCGGGCGTTCGTACGGCCTCTAACGAGGCCGTACGAAAACAAATGCCTGTCGGCTGCTCCGCATCGCGTCCGCCGCCGCCAGGGTTCGAGGAAGGATGATGCGTCTTGGGAGTAGCTGAGGTACGCGACAGCGTCGAGCTGCCGATCGTCCCGACCGACGAGGAGGTCGCGATCCGGGCTGCTGTGCGAGGGATCTGCGAGCGCGTCGGCGGGCCCGAGTATCACCGGCGGATCGTCGCCGCCGAGGAGCCCCCGACCGAGCTCTGGACCGCGCTGGCCGAGAAGGGCTACCTCGGCGTCAACCTGCCCGAGCGCTACGGCGGTGGCGGCCTCGGGATGCACGCGCTGCAGATGGTCGGGGAGGAGATCTCGGCCGCGGGCTGCTCCCTGCTGTTGATCGTCGTCTCGCCCGCGATCGTCGGCTCGATCATCGCGCGCCATGGAACCGAGGCGCAGCGTGAGGAGTGGCTTCCGGGCATCGCGACCGGGACGACGAAGGTCGCGTTCGCAATCACCGAGCCCGACGCGGGGACGAACTCGCACAACCTCTCCACCGCGGCGACCCGCGACGGCGACCGGTACCTCGTACGGGGCACCAAGACCTACATCTCCGGCGTCGAGGACGCCGATGCGATTCTCGTCATCGCGCGCAAGCGCGAGCAGGACGGGACGCTCGGCCTACCGCTGCTCATGCTCGTGGATGTCGACTCTCCCGGGTTGGAGAAGCAGCACATCCCGGTCGCGGTCAAGGCCTCCGACAAGCAGTGGACATTGTTCTTCGACGACGTAGAGGTCGCGGCCGACCGGATCGTCGGCGAGTCCGAGACCACGGGGCTAAAGGCCGCCTTCGACGGGCTCAACCCTGAGCGGATCATGGGGGCGTCGGTGTCGAATGGGGTCGGGCGCCGCGCGCTCGACATCGCCGCGGCCTACGCGAACGAGCGGGTCGTCTGGAAGACGCCGATCGGCGCCCACCAGGGCCTCTCCCACCCGCTCGCGCACGCCAAAATCGAGCTCGAGCTCGCGCGACTCATGACCCAGAAGGCAGCCGTGCTGTACGACGCGGGCGTCCCGGCGGGCGAGCCGGCGAACATGGCCAAGTACGCAGCAGCCGAGGCGGCGATCAAATGCGTCGACCAGGCGATCCAGACGCACGGCGGCAACGGCTTTGCGCTCGAGTACGGGCTCACCGATATGTACTGGGGAGCGCGCCTGGCGCGAACGGCGCCGGTCTCGCGCGAGATGATCCTCAATTACGTGGCCGAGCACTCGCTCGGCCTTCCGCGCTCGTACTAGGCCAGCGCCTCGTAGTCGGAGTCGGAGAGCTCGAGATCGAGCGCCGCGAGGTTGAGCTCGAGGTGCTCGAGGTCGAGCGTCCCCGGGATCGGCAGCATGGCCTCCGAGCGGCGAAGCAGCCACGCGAGCTTGACCTGCTGCGGTGTTGCGCCCAGGCGCTTGGCGATCTCGTCGACCCTCTTGCCACCGCCGCGCAGCGGAAAGAACGCGACGAAGGCGATGCCCTCCTCGGCGCAGAAGTCGACGACCTCGTCGTGCTCGCGCTCCTTGAGGCTGTACTCGTTCTGAACGGCAACGATCGGAACGATGCTGCGGCCGAGCAGGATCTGCTCGGTATCGACGTTTGAGAGGCCGACGTTGCGGATCCGGCCCGCCCGGTGATGGTCGGCGAGGGGGGCGAGCGTGTCGGCCAGCGCCACCTTCGGATCAACGCGGTGCAGATACACCAGCTCGAGCGTGTCCGTCTGCATCCGCTCGAAGCTCTGCTCGATCTCAGCGCTGATCGTCTCGGGGTCGCCGCTGTTGAAGCCGCACTTCGTCGCGACCACGACGCCCTCGGGAACCCCAGCAAGCGCGGCGCCGATCGTCTTCTCGCTCTCGCCGCTGGTGTAGAGGTGCGCCGTATCGATCATCTGCACCCCCGCGGCGACAGCTGCCTCCACGAACCCGCGGTTCTCGGCGGTGTTGGTGAGGCGGTTGGTCCCGAGCCCAACCCGCTTGAGCTCGCGCTCGCCCAGGGCAACTGTCCGCTTGGTCACGACAACCCTGCCGGTGAGGCCTAGCGCTGGACTCGGTCGCTGTCGTCGGCGGCCGACTCGCCCTCATCGTCGGCGATCGCCGTTGCGGTGAGATTGCCGCTCTTGCCGATATCGGCGCGGATCTTGACCACCTGGCCTGGGGTGAGATCGCGCAGGCGCAGCTCATCCGAGACGACGACCGCTATGTCGCGACCCGACTCCCGGACATCGTCCGCGGAAACGATCAGCGAACCGGACTTGCGGCAGACACCCTGAACGATGGCCTCGAGCCCCGCTGCGGAGGCCTGGTCGGTGACGGAGAGCTTTGTCTGCTCGAGCGCCAACTTGCGCGGCTGCGGCAGCCGTGGAGGCGTACCGCAGCCGTCTCGGCCCGGTTCCTGCGCTTCGATCGGGTCGAGCTTGTCCGCGATCCTCGCGCTCACCTCCACGGTGTCAGCGACCTGCGGCATCCGCGTCCCGGCAGGCACTCGGATCAACAGCGAACTGCCCGGGACGGAGAGCGTGTAGGCCCCGATTCGAGGATCGCTGAAGGTGACGGTGCCAGACAGATCGAACCGGTCGGTCTTCTCAGCGCGATCGCGATCGCCGTCTTCGGCGCGAGTCCCATTTGCCAGCACTCGCGTCTGCACCTCGATCACATCTCCAAGCGCCGGCAGCTTCTGAGCGTGAACGGCGGTCAGCGTGCCGTCCCTGCGGGCGACCGTGTAGCTGTCTGCAAACTCGTTGATATGGACGACCGCGCCCTTGACCAGCGTTGGAACAGGCGCCTCGTCTGAGTCTGAGTCGTCTGAGCCGGAGTCGTCAGTCGCGTCTGGCGTCGTCGTGGTTGTCGTCGGCGTCGTCGGCGTTATGACGGGCGGCGGCGTGGGTATGGGCGTGGGCGCTGGCGTGGGATTGTCGAACGGTCCGTCGTCGCTCGGTGGCGACGGGGCGGGCGTCGGCGTCGGATCCTGGCCGTTGTCTTGTCCGGATCCGCCGGGGGAATTGCCGTCGCGGGCGCCGTTCGCGAGAGGCGTTGGGACTGGCGGCGAAACCACCGAGACCACGGTCTGCATCTGGCTGCCGAGACTTCCCTCGGTGGCTGGCCCGATCGCGATGCCGACGAAGATCCCGAAGGCGAGCGCCATCGCGGACATCGGCACCGTCCAGCGACGGTCGATCACGGGCAGAGCAGCCCAGCGCAGCGAGGCGAATCGCATCGCCGTCCAGCGATCGGGCCGGATCGGTGTGCCGATGAGTCGACGTGGGAGCTTCATGGGCCAGTCGGTTGCGTGCCGGCGGAGCCAACGGACGCGACGGACGCTCCGCAGCTGCTGCAGAAACCGGCGCCCGGCTCCAGCGGGCGGCCACAGGCAGCACAGGCGGCTCGAACTGGCCCGGCCGGTGGCACAGGTAGGGGCGCGGTGGGCGCAGTGCTATCGACCGCTGCCGGCGCAGCCGGAATCGGGGGCGAGGGCGGCGGAGGGGCTGCGGCGGGCACCTGGCTGAGCGCTTCGATCGCCCGCTCGACCTCGGTCAGCTGAGCATCAACAGCCTGCAGCCGTGCGGCCTGACGGGTGATGACGTCGAGCCGGTAGGCATCGCGAATTGCCATCTCGTAGACGAGCCCGCCGAGATCGGACTGCAGATCAGCGAACTCGCGCTCGAGCCGTGCACGGCGCGCATCGAGCTCGGCTGGGACCGGGCCGGGGACCGGCGACGGCGCGGACGGGGCAGGTGCCGGGGGGCGGCGCGGGCGCGGCTTTAGCGAGGCGCGAACGCGATCAAGACGCCCTGGGCTCACTTCGCCTCGTCCTCCGTCGGAGGCACCGGCGCCACCCCGCCGCTATCGGCGGGATCCTCTGGAACGACCTCGGGCTCGCCGCTGTCGCCCACGCCGTTGGCGTCGGCGGCGACGTCGGGCTGGACCTCGATCACGGTCGCGTCGGGAAAGCCATTGCCGAGCTTGCCGAGCGCAGCCACCGCGGGCTGGCGCTGCGTGTAGATACCCGAGTAGACGACGTAGTTGCCCGGGGTGAGGCTCGGATACAGATCGGAATCCAGAACCCCCACGTCCTTGGCACCGGTGGACGTCGCGGACGCCTTCGCCGCATCGACGGTTTCCTGGGTGGCGCCGTCCTTGGGGACGAGGCTCAGCTGGATGGTGAAGCCCTGTGCATCGGTCGGCCAATCCGTCGCGACGGCCGTCGCGGGGGGCGTAGTGGCCCCCGGGGTCGTCTGCGCCGGGTCGACCTGGACGATCGGCGTGGGCGTCTGAGTGTCATCCGAGCCGCTGCGCCCGATCAGGACTCCGATGAGGAGCATCCCGCCGAGCAGGGCAATTCCGATGACCGCCGCAAGCGGAGAGACGTCCGCCGGCCGCGGCGCAACGGACGCCACCTCGACAACCTCGCCCGGAGTACCGGCGGCTGGGGCTACCCGCGGAGCGCCCCGGCGTGCGCCGCAGTTGAGGCAATAGCGCTGATCGGGTGACATCGCCGTACCGCAGTTGGGGCAGGGGCCCATGCCGGTGGGCGGTGGCGTCGCCTGGGTTTGGTCAGGGATGGACATCATCGGTATTCAACAGCCTAGGGCCCGCCGCGTAGCGGAAAACCCGCGCGCCGGGAGCTGTCATGCGCCTGCAATCTGACAGGTAGGCTCACCCGCGATGGAGGCCAACGGCCACCACGACAGCGGATCTGGCACCGCAGCGCGGTCCGCGTCGACCGGTCCCCTCGAATCGGCTCCTGGACTCGCCAGGATCGCCGCCGGAGCGTGGCTGCGCACGGCTGGCTGGACCGCCGGATCGGCTCTGCGCGCTGGGCGCCGGGTGGCGAACGTCGCCGTTGGCCGTGAGTCGGCGGTCGATCTCGCCCGCGACACCCAGGCCGAGGTGATCGAAATCGCCCAGCGCGTGCTCGGCATGAGCGAGCTCGAGGAGCGCCTCGGCGGCCTGCTGGCGACGCCTGAACCCGAGGAGGACCCCGACGAGGCCCTGCGACGCCGCGGACACGCGCTGCTCGAACGGTCATCCGAGCTGGCCGAGCAGGGTGAGGCCCACCCTGCCTACGCTCGCATCCTCACCGAGCTCTCCCCGGACGAGGCAAGGATCCTGCGCCTTCTCGCGGAGGAGGGGCCGCAGCCCGCGGTCGACATCCGCACCTGGCGTCCACTTGACGTCGGCTCCTCGGTGGTCGCGCCGGGACTGACGATGATCGGCGATCACGCCGGCTGTCGCCACCGCGATCGCCTGCCGGCCTACCTCTCGAACCTATTTCGCCTCGGACTGATCTGGTTCTCGCGCGAGCGCCTCGACGATCCGGCGCTCTACCAGGTGCTCGAGGCTCAGCCCCACGTGCTCGATGCGGTCCGCGACGCCGGCCGGGCAAGGGTCGTCCGGCGCAGCATTCATCTGACCCCCTTCGGCGGGCATTTTTGTGGCCAGGTTCTGCCGCTCGATACCGTCGAGATCGAGGCGCTCGGAGACCCCGCCCAGCTCGTGCCGGGCGAAGGCATATGAACACGATCGTCCGCGACCGCGGTCAGCGTGCGCTGTTACCGCCGTTCAGCGACGAGCACGAACAGCTGCGAGAGACGATCGGTCGCTGGGTCGCAAGCGAGATCGTCCCCCACGTCGACGAGTGGGAGGCCGCCCGCGAGTTCCCACGTGAGCTCTACCGGCGGGCGGGTGAGCTCGGCTTCCTTGGCCTCAAGTACCCGGCCCAGCTCGGCGGTCAGGGCGGCGATTACATCCACGACGCGGTCTGGGCGGAGGAGCTCGCTGCTGCGGGGGCCTCCGGAGGTGTTGGTGCCGGGCTCGGCGCGCACACCGGTATCGCAACGCCCCCGATCTTCAAGTTCGGGACCGACGACCAGCACGAGCGCTTTCTGCGCCCGGCAATCGCGGGCGAGCGCATTGCCGCGCTGGGCATCACCGAGCCCGGAGCAGGCTCAGACGTGGCCTCGATCCGGACATTTGCGCGCAAGGTCGACGGCGGCTACGTGGTCAACGGATCCAAGACCTTCATCACCAACGGCGTCCGCGCCGACTTTCTCGTGTGCGCCGTGAAGACGACCGAGGACGGCGGCCATCAGGGGCTGTCGTTTCTGATTCTCGAGCGCGATATGCCCGGTTATGAGGTCGTGGCCAAGCTCGAGAAGATGGGGTGGCACTCATCGGACACCGGTGAGCTCTCCTTCACCGACGTCGAGGTTCCCGACGCGAACCTCCTCGGGGAGGAGAACCGCGGCTTCTATTTGATCATGGAGAACTTCGCCTGGGAGCGCCTGCTGATGTCGCTCGGGGCTGTTGGCGGCATGCGCCGGCTGCTGGCAACGGCGATCGAGTACGCCGGCGAGCGTGAAGCATTCGGGCGCCCGATCGGCAAGTTCCAGGCGATTCGTCACAAGATCGCCGAGATCGGCGTCAAGGCCGAGGTCGGCCGCGCCCTCACCTACCACGCTCTGCGCCGCTTCGTGAACGGTGAGGACGTGATCGCCGACGTCACCAAGGCGAAGCTCTTCACCCAGCGGGCGTGCGTTGAGGTCGCCGATGAGGTCGTCCAGATCCTCGGCGGCTACGGCTACATGCGCGAGTACGGTGTCGAGCGCGCACTGCGCGACGCACGCCTCGGACCGATCGGTGGCGGCACGGACGAGGTCATGAAGGAGATCCTCGGCCGCCAGCTCGGGCTCTGAGGAGGAGTGAAGCGCGCCGCCGTTGAGGCGCCTTCTCTGGCCGAGCCCCGCTCGTTTCTACTTCTTGCGGACCTTCTCGCAGCGTCGGGTGCGGTCGCGGCGCTTGTCGACGATCGCCTTGTCCTTACCCGGGCCGCAGTCGATCCGATCGCGACCGCCACGTGCGGCGCGGATCACGTCCCTACCGGTGTTGCCGCGCAGCTTGTCCTTGCCCCGACCACCACGGACCTCATCTCTGCCCGGCCCACCCTTGACCTTGTCCTTGCCGGCACCACCGCTGACGCAGTCGTTACCGCCCTTGCCGTTGAGCCTGTCGCGCCCTGCCTTGCCCTTGATCTTGTCTGACTCATCGGTGCCGTTGAGCTTGTCGCGCACCTTGGTGCCGATGTAGACGTTGTCGCAGGGATTGCGGCCACGGCCCAAGCCATCGCCATCGCCATCCGGATCCTCGCTGCCCGGGGCAGCGGTGTTCGACACCGTGCAATCGAGCAGATTGCAGACCAGGATGTAGCCGCTGTAGGTCGCCGCGTGCGGCTCCAGCCCGAGCGGGTGGTCGAACTCTTCACTCGGCTGCGGCAGCAGTGCGCCGGCGATGCGGATGTGGCCGCTGCCGAGCCCCAGCTCACCGAGCGTCGCACGTGAATAGACCGGTGCGGCGTCGCGATCGCCCGAGTCGGCGGAGGTGGCGGCGGTGCGCCCACCCGCCGCCTCGAAGGCACCGCGATCGACGTCGTACTGACGGGCGTTTGACTCATCGCTGCCGCTCTCGTCCTGAATCGCAAATCCGAGCGGTGTCGACTCGAACGTCTGGCGGCGGCCGCCCGCGTTGAGGCGCGCGCCGGGCTGGTCGATGTCCTTTGCCAGCGGATCACCGAGCGTCTCGTCGCCATCGCCTGCGCTGAGGTCAAACGTCATCTGACCGACGTAGACCGTTTGGCGTTCGACGGCGTTATCGGGGATCGGGGTCGCGGAATTCTTGGTCAGCCCGGGCAGGGCGCGCACGGCGCCGTCGGTCAACACGAGGTTTCCTCCCTGGCGGACGTACTGCTCGAGTGCGGCCAGCCAGGCGTCCTTCTCGGCGACCGTGTAATCGCCCGTGCCAGCCTCCTCGCCGGCCTGGGCGCCGGTGAAGTCGATGGTGCCGCTGAAGTCCGCGGGCGGGGCAACGATGTAGTTGTCGACGATGGCGACGTAGTCGCCGGCGCCGGGGTTGACGACGGTCGCGACCTCGGAGTTGCCGGTGCCGCCCACGCTTGCAGAACTCCCCACCTCGGTCTGATCGCCGTTCTCCTCAACGCGATACACGTACAGATCGAAATCATCGTCCGTACTCGCCCAGCTAATCGCTACTTCAACCTTGGCGTTCTCCTCATTGGGCGCGATCGTGAACGGGAACTCCTCATAGGTTCCCGGTGCGCGCGAGCCCGCGCCAGGAAAGGTCCCTCCCGCCCCGTTGATCGGCTGGTCGGCAGTCGGCCCACCACTCGGCTGCGCCGCTGCCGCGTAGCTGCCCGTGTAGCCCGGCAGCGGATCATCTGCGAGCACCAGCGAACGCAGGCCGCTGAGCGACTGCTGGCCGTTGATGACAGCGCGCGGGTCGAGCTTCTGGAACCTCTGCGCCGGATCGTCGATGTAGCTGTTGAGCTGCTCAAAGAAGTCGGTGTTGGCAACGTCGTAGGCCGAGAGCTGCGCCGGCTCATCGCCACCGGTCGCGCCGTCGGTGGTGGCACGGTCGCGACTGAAGTGAACGTCGACCTTCGAGACCACCGTGGGGCTGAGCGGCAGCCCGATGCCGAGCGCATTGCCGCTGATCACCGCGCGCCACTCGACCGGGGTTCCGTCGGCCTTGAAGGCCTGGGGACGGTTGACCGCAACGGTGATTCCCGCCTGGGCATAGATGGGTGACTGGTTGTAGTCCTCGCTGACGGTCACCCACTCGTCGTCGTCCGTGACGCCAGGGTGCTCGTCGCAGCCCTTGCACTGGATAGCCATGGTGGCCGATCCGCTGCTGACACCCTGGGCGTTGGTGGCGGTTGCGTCGACGCGCATGCCGCCGTTGAAGATGTTCTTACCGGCGTCAGGTGATCCGTCGGCCGGCTGCGGGCCACCCTTGACCGCGAACGGAACCACGACCGTGCCGTCGGGGCCAATCGTGCCGGTGTCGCTCAGATCCGTCTGGGCGACCGAGCCCGCCGGCGCGCCCTCCTGGAAGCTCTTCGCATCCCGGGTCAGGCGCGTGTTGGGCACGTATGCCTGGCTGCCGGCTGGGACGAAGCGGTAGATCCGCGGTTTGGCGAGCTCCGCGAGGCGCGCAAAGATCAGCGCCTTGTTGCCCGCGACGTGAAGCTGCTCGGTCTGGGGCTCGAAGATGATGTTCTTGTCGAGGTGGGAGAACGACATTTCGTTGTCGATCCCGTCGGCGCCGACACCAATCGAGGAGTCGAAGTAGTCGCCGAGCGAACCCGTGGTCGTGTAATTGATCGTGTCGTAGACGGTGCCCCACGTCTGACCGTAGATCTGCGTGCATGCCGTTCCCGTTGGCCCGTCTGGTGAGCAGGGAGCACCCCCACCCTGCGGCGCGTCATTTGGCTGGACGATTGGAGACCACAGCAGCGCCTGTTCGGAGGCGTTGTGGATCGCGATCGCGGCCGAGCGGATTCGCTGATCCTTTGCGAAGTCGTGGCTGCCGTGCGGCAACAGCGTGTACGAGAGCGCGTCCGCCTCCGGCTGGCCGTGAAGGTCGTCGCCCGCATCGAACTGGACGTCCGGCGTCTCGACGTCGTCGAAGTACGCCGCGAACGCTTGCGACTCGGGCTCCGACAGGCCGCTGTAGGGACGGAACGAGTAGCCGATGTCGGGCCAGTCGCGGTTGAGATCGACTCCGTTGCCGTTATAGCGCTGGAAGAAGAAGCCACCCTCCGTGACCGAGCCACGACGCCAGCCGTCGGGATTCGGATAGGTGAAGTAGACGATCGACTTCTTCAGGATCTGCTCGAAGCTCGGGCTGTCCTGGGACCCGGCCACCTCGGGATTCGCGGGGACGACCGGGTCATTGGAGCGCCCGGTGGTCGCTGCGGTGACGAGATCCTCCATCGCCCGGGTGCCGCCCTCGATGCCCGCGCGCTCGATCCCGTGGATCGACAGCGACAGCGCATAGCGCTTCTTGCCGGCGTCTGGGACGCTCTCATCAGTCACGCGAACGACGACCAGGTCGGAGCTCTCGCGCTCGAGCGTCGTGGTCGCCAGTCCGGCGGACTTGTATCCGGGCCTCGGGTCGTACTCGAGCGGAAGGTTGTTGCCTGGGAAGACGGACGCGCCCGGAGAGCCGACACCCAGGTCGCCGTCCGGAACGGCCTGGCCGGCCCCGTTGGCGCCGAGCTTGCCGTCGAGGACCTGGACCTCCATGTACTTCGACCAGATCGGGTTCGCGTTCATGTAGGTCAACGCATTGACGAACTCCTGAAACTGGATGAACTGAGTTGCGGGAACCCGGCCCTGGGCGTTGGGGTCGCACCCCGGGGCCCCGGCGGAGCATCCCGCCAGCGGGTCCGGAAAGACCCGCCCGAGGCCGGAGTAGCTCGCATCGTTGCTGGCAACCGGTGTGGCGGCGGCCGAAGACGTGAACGCCATCGCCCCGACGACGACGCAGAGAATCCCAACAACCCGAAACTTCATTAGCCCACCTATCCCCAGAACAGCGTTGACCGACTCAACATAGACAGAGCATTGAGAGCCTGCGCCGGTTCCCGGGTCGCTGTCAGGCCATAGAGTGCCGACCTCGACATCAAACGACGTAAAGGAGCGCGAAATTGGGACTGCTTGACGGTAAGGCTGCGATCGTCACGGGATCGGCACGCGGAATCGGGCGCGCGACGGCTGAGCTGTTCGTCAGCGAGGGAGCCAAGGTGCTGATCAACGACATCGACGGCGACGTCGCCGAGCAGGCGGCTGGTGAGATCGATGGCGAGACCGCCGTCTACGCCGGTGACCTCACAAAGCCCGGTGTCCCCGATGAGCTCGTCAAGACGGCGGTCGACGCTTTCGGCGCCATCGACATCGTTGTCAACAACGCGGGATACACCTGGGACGGAGTGGTCCACCGCATGACCGACGAGCAGTTCCAGGCGATGCTCGATATCCACACGATCGTCCCGTTTCGCGTCGTCCGCGCGATCGCCCCGCACTGGCGCGAGGCCGCAAAGGCTGAGAAGGCCGAGGGCAAGGAGGTCTTTCGCAAGCTCGTCAACGTCTCCTCGATCTCGGGGACGATGGGCAACGCCGGCCAGGTCAATTATTCGGCCGCCAAGGCAGGCGTCGTCGGCATGACGAAGACGCTCGCGAAGGAGTGGGGCGCGTTCAAGATCAACTGCAACGCGGTCGCGTTCGGTTTCATCGAGACGCGCCTGACTCAGGCCAAGGAGAAGGGCGAGCAGATCGAGGTTGGCGAAGGCGAGAAGGTTGACCTCGGCATCCCGGAGCAGATGCGCTCGATGGCGTCGATGATCATCCCGTTCGGTCGCCCGGCCCAGCCTGAGGAGGCCGCCGGTCCCGTGCTCTTTCTCTGTTCAGAGCTCGCGAACTACGTCAACGGCCAGACGCTCAACGTCACCGGCGGTCAGTTCGGCGGAATGACGACCTAGCACGACCGCGCAGCGTTGGAGGGCGGCGACTCGGGCGGTTACCGGGTCGCCGCGCTCGTCAGCTCAGACCGGCTGGGTGCAGTTGGCGCAGCGGCCTGCGTTGAGCGGGATCGTCGAGAGGCAGTGCGGGCACTCCTTCGTGTCGGGGGTGATCCCGCGACGCGCCTGATAGCTCTGGTAGGGCTTGACGATGAAGAAGTAGATCGCGGCGCCGATCGATACGAACGTGATGATCGCGCTGATGAACGAGCCGTAGAAGAACTCGCTGCCGTTGATCGTGAAGGTCAGGCTCGAGAAGTCGGTCTCGCCGACGATCGCGCCGATCAGTGGCGTGATCAGGTCTTCGACCAGAGACGCAACGAGCGCCGTAGTCGCCAAAGCCATGACCAGCGCTACGGCTGTTTCGATCAGGGTGCCTTTAGTGATGAAGTCCTTGAATCCCTTGAGCATGCGTTCGACCGTACACCCTCTAGCCTTGCGCTGATGAGCGCCTCAACCGACGTCGCCCCCGCCTACGCGATCCCGCAGGAATTCGAGGACTTCCGCGAGACGATTCGCAAGATGGTCGTCGAGAAGGTCGCGCCGCGCGCGGCCGAGATCGACGAGAAGGCCGAGTACCCGCGCGACATCCGTGAGCTGTTTTCCTCCCACGACCTGCTCGGTCTTCCGTTCGAGAGCGAGTACGGCGGGACTGGCACGGGCACGCTGATGCTCAACATGGCCGTCGAAGAGGTCGCCAAGGCCTGCGCCTCGTCAGCTCTGATCCTGATGATCCAGGAGCTGGGGACGCTGCCGATTCGCCTTTACGGGTCCGACGAGCTCAAGCAGCGCTTTCTGCCGAAGTGCGCCTCGGGCGAGTGGAGCCCGGCGTTCGCACTCTCGGAACCCGACGCCGGATCAGACCCGGGCGGCATGCGGACCAAGGCCGTGCGCGACGGCGATGAGTGGGTGATCGACGGGACCAAGAACTGGATCACCAACCTCGGCATCGCCGACTTCTACATCTGCTTCGCGGTCACCAACCCGGACGAGGGACACTCGCGCGGGATCTCCGCCTTCGTCGTTGAAGCCGACCGCGAGGGCTTCTCCGTCGGCAAGCTCGAAAAGAAGATGGGGATCCGGGGCTCGCCAACCGGCCAGCCAATCTTCGACAACGTCCGCGTCCCCCACGAGAACCTGATCGGCGAGGTCGACCAGGGCTTCAAGGTGGCGATGGGCACGCTCGACCGCTCCCGCCTCGGGGTCGCGGCGCAGGCCGTCGGCATCGCCCAGGGCGCCACCGACTACGCCGCCGCGTACGCCCAGGAGCGCCAGCAGTTCGGCAAGCCGATCGCCGCCTTCCAGGGGATCCAGTTCAAGCTCGCCGACATGGAGTCGAGGACCGCGGCCGCGCGCGAGCTGCTCTACCGCGCCTGCTCGAAGATCGACGCGGGCGACGCCGATATGGGCAAGTACTCCGCAATGGCGAAGCTGATCGCCTCCGACACCGCCATGGCCGTCACGGTCGAGGCAGTCCAGGTCCTCGGCGGCTACGGCTACGTCAACGAGTATCCGGTCGAGCGCATGATGCGCGACGCCAAGATCACCCAGATCTACGAGGGCACGAACGAGATCCAGCGCCTCGTCATAGCCCGCACGCTCTCCGGCCGCTAGGCCGACTCCGACATTTGCCGGTAATGGGCGGGCAAACGTCGACCTCGCGCGAGTGCGGCCAGGAGCTCACGCGCGAGTTGACTGCGATGGCGGTGTAGGCGCCGCCAGGTGACCCGCATCGGCGTCAAGCCGATCGCGATGAGCGCCGCATCGCGCGCGCGATCGGCCTCCGCTGATTCCCAGTCCGCGTGGTGGCGGCGGCTGTCGAGCTCGACGACCAGGCCGGCCTCGGGCCAGATGCAATCGACGGTCAGCGTGCGACCGCCTGCGACCCGGATGGGCTCGTTCTTCAGCGGCCGCGGCGCGCCGATTTCGTCGAGGAAGTCCGCAAAGCGCAGCTCGAGCTCCTGCTTTGCGACGCCCTCGGCCATGGCATCCACGAGGATCGAGCGCAACAAGCGGGTACCACGGCACCTCGGGTAGCGGTTGAGCAACTCGGGCAATGAGGGCGAGTCAGCCATTTGTCGCCGTTCCGCGATGGCGATCATCTGGCGAACCCGGGCATGGGTTTCGGTCGCGGCTGCGTCGAGAATCGTGCGGGCGACGGTGGTGATCGGCACGCCGTCGTGGATCGTCCGCTCGTCGGCCGCAAGCGTTCGCCGATGAAACGTGAGCCCCGGACGCGAGCGGTGCTCGGTCGGGGCGACGACGTGAACCGGGCCACCGATCGAATCGCAGAGGTCCCACATCCACGCCGCCGGTCGATCGCTCAACGCAGCTCTTGGACCTCCGGTCAAGACACCGGCCATGCAGCGTCCCGCGACGGTCAGCGGTCGCCGGCCAACGGCAAACGTTCCCCGGTGGACGACGATCAGCCGACTGCGGTCGATCCACTCATTGACCGCCGAGTCCGAGAAACCGTTCTCCCGTAACTGCCAACGAGCCACCACCCCGTGCTGGCGAGCGGCGAGCTCCGCGACCAGCCGCCCACGCTCGCGTGACCGACGTTTGCCGGTAATGGACGGGCAAACGTCGAGGTCGGCGGGCATGCGCCGAGTTTGCGGCTGCGCGGCGCGCGGGGGGTGCGCTCAGGGTGTCGAGACCGCCACGAAACGCGGTCGAAACAGGGTCGGTGCCGCTACGCGGCTGCCCGCGGGCCCAGCTTCACAGGCAGCTTTCCGAGCTGATTGATGAAGGGTGAGACGACGTACTCGGGCTCGCCGGCAAGCTCCATCTCCGGGTATCGATTCAGCGTCTCCTCGAAGAGGATGTTGAGCTCGAGGCGGGCGAGGGCGGCGCCGAGGCAGAAGTGGCGGCCGCCGGCGCCGAACGCCTGGTGCTCGGGGTTGCGCTCGACGTCGAAACGGTCGGGATCCTCGTAACGCGACTCATCGCGGTTGGACGAGACGTACCACATGACCACCTTCTCGCCCTCGGAGATCTTCTGTCCGTTGAGCTCGACATCGCGCGTCGCGGTGCGGCGAAAGTGCGCGAACGCGGGAAACATCCGCAGCGACTCCTCGACCGTGCTGGGGATCAGCGAGGGGTCGTCGATTACCTTGCGCATCTCGTCAGGGTTCTCGAGCAGCGCCCGCATGCCGCTGCAGTAGGTCGCCTTGGTGCTGTCGTTGCCCGCGGCCATCAGCAGAAAGAAGCCCATCACGATCTCGTGCTCCTCGAGCGTCTCGCCGTCGACCTCGGCGTGGACGAGGACGCTGGTGAGGTCGTCCGTCGGGTTCGCACGGCGCTCCTCGATCAGCACCCGGCAGCGCTCGAAGATCTCGGGAACGTCCTTCTCCATGATCAGCTGTGCGTCTTCCGGGCCCTCGCGCTCGCCGGCACCGAGGGTGTTGTTCATCAGCCGCGCCCAGACGATGTCGTCGGACGGCGAGATGCCCATGAAGCTGCCGATGACACGGGCGACGACCGGTTGCGCGACCTCCTCAACGAGGTCGCATTCCTCGCGGCCGTCGAGCCGATCGAGCACGTCACGCGTGATCTGGCGGATGGCGTCGGAATGCTCGGCGATTCGCTTAGGCGTGAAGCCGCGCTGAAACAGCGCCTTGAGCCGATCGTGCTTGGGAGGATCCATGCCGATGAACATCGCCTGGATCAGCTCGAGCGGGATGATCGCGTTGGTCAGCGCCGTGATCCCGCCCTTCTCTGAGGAATAGGCCTGCCAGTCGCGGCTGACGGCGTGGACATCGTCGGCGAGCGTTACCGACCAGAACCCCTCCTCCTCGGGAAACTGCGAGATCTCCGACGACCAGTGAACCGGGCACTTGGAGCGCAGATCGGCAAAGAGCTCGTGCGGCGGTCCATCGAGCCACCGCTCGCGGTTTCCGACCAGCACGTCCTCCAGCGGGGTATCCGGGGACTCGGGCTGTGCGCTCATGTCTTTCTCTCCTCGGCCGGGGGCTCGCCGCTCTCACCGTAGACCCCCGGTGGCCAGGGGCCGAACCAATTATCGCGGGCGCCGTCCATTGTGATCGTCGTCCCCGAAAAAAAGTCGCCGGCTGGCGAGGCCAGGTAGGCGATCATCCACGCCCACTCCTCCTCGGTGCCCATTCGCTGGAGCGGCACCGTCTGCGGAACAGCGGCCACGACCTCCTTCGGATATTTCGTGCGCAGCGTCTCGGTGTCGAACTGGCCGGCCGCGACAGCACACAGGCGAATGCCAAAGCGCGCCCACTCAACCGAGAGCGTGCGCATCATGTTTTCGACGGCGGCCCGCGCCGCGCCGGAGTGGACCATCCCCGGCATCCCGTTGTGCGGCGAGAGGGTCACGCTCAGCACCTTGCCCTGCTTTTGCGGAATGAAGGCCTTTGTCGCGGCGGCGTGGGTCATCAGCCACGTGCCGACGACGTTGAGCTCGATCACGGTGCGAAAGCCCTTTGGGGTGATCGCCTCGGCCGGGCTGAGGAACTGCCCACCCGCGTTATTGATCAGGACGTCGACCCGACCGTGGCGCTCGAGGATGTCGTCGAAGAGCTTCTCGACCGCGACGTCGTCGCGAATGTCCATGGCAGCAGCCTCCGCCTTGCCCGCAAGCGCCTCCGCCTCCGCGACCATCGACTCAACCGGCTCGGCGCGACGCCCGCAGCCGACCACGGTGGCGCCGAGACGCAGCAACTCCAGCGCCGACTGCCGGCCAAGCCCCGTACCTGCCCCCGAGACCACGCATACCTGGCCGTCGAGCAAGCCGGGCGCGAAGATGCGCGAGCTCTGCTGCCCCATTGCGGAGCAGGCTATCTGGAGGCGCCTTCCGCCTCCACTATGGTGCGCGGCGATGAAGGTGCGCGCCGAGCCAAACCCGCTCGCCGGCCCGCTCCCGGGGGGGCAGGCTGGTGCCACGGTTGTCGTCGAGCCGCTGCTGACGGGCACGACCGCGGCGCCGATGTCGTTCATCGAGTCCGCGGGACGCTTCTCGACGTTGCGGATGCTCGGCGTCGGCACACGCCGCTCCGACTATGTCGATCTGCCAATCCCGGCGTATCTGATCCGCCACCCCTCGGTTGGAGCTTTCTTGGTTGACACCGGACTGCACCCGTCGATCGGCTCCAAGCCGACCGAGAACCTCGGCCCGATCTTCGGCCGCTTCGCTCGCGCCACGGTCGAGCGCGAGCACGAACTGCCAGGCCAACTGCGCGAGCGAGGCGTCGACCCCAAGTCGATCCGCCTGGTGGTGCTGACCCATCTCCATTTCGACCACAGCTCCGGGATGTCGCAGTTCCCCGACGCCACCTTCGTCCTCACCGAGGACGAATGGCACGACGCCACCACCGCCAGTAACCCGCTCATGCGCGGCTACCGCCCCCAGCACTACGACTACGCCTTCGACTACCGCACGATCTCCTACGGCGGCGAATCGATCACGTCCTACGCCACCTTCGGCCGCACCTTCGACCTCTTTGGCGACGGCAGCGTCCGGCTCGCGTCAACGCCGGGACACAGCGCGGGCCACCAGTCGCTCATCTGCCGGTTGCGCGACCGAGATCTCGTAATCGCGGGCGACGCGATCTACACGATCGGCCAGCTCGGCGACGCTCCCGAGCCCCCGCGCCCGTTCGATCGCCACAACTGGCGGCGCTCGAAGCGCGAGCTCGAGCACTTCGCGCGTACCTATCCGCAGGCGATCGTGCTGCCCGGCCACGACCCGGAAGACTGGAAGACGGTTAAAAAGCGCTACGAGTGACGCGCTAGGTGTGCGTGGTGGGGTCCGGCGCGACGGCGTCCGCAGCCTTGGCCCGCAGCGCCCGGATCACACTTCCGCGGCCCTGCTCGTCGAGCGCCGTGTACATCGCCCTGACGTGATCGAAGATCTTGCGCGACGCCTCGAGCTGCTGCTCGCGGTCGGGGTCGGCAACGACCGCGAAGCTGAGCGGCTCGCCGTACTGGATCGTCACCTTCGGGAAGACGAGGCGCTTCCAGGAGCGGACCGACTTCGAGCCATGGATGGCGACCGGTATGACCGGGACGCCGGACTCCAACGCGAGCCGGCCCAGACCCGCCTTCGGCTCGCCGAGTTGCTGGGTGCGCGAGCGGCCACCCTCGGCGTACATCAGCACGCAACCACCGCGCTCGAGAATCGCGTGGGCGGTGATGAACGCCTCCCGGTCGTGCTGGCCACGACGAACGGGAAAGACGCCGCCGACCCGATAGATGTAGTCGAGGACACGATTGCGAAAGAACATCTGCGACTTCGCCATGAAGCGGATCTTTCGCCGAACGTGGACGCCCGCGAAGAAGTGGTCCATGTTCGAGAAGTGGTTGGGCGCCAGGATGAAGGCGCCGCTTCGAGGAACGTTCTCATTTGAGATGGAGCGCGCGCGGTACGCGAAGATTGCGACGTAGGTCGTCACCATCCGTGCCAGCTCGTAGGTCCAGCCAGGTTCGTGAGTGCGCGACCACTCGTGAATTGGCTGGAACAGCTCGGCCGGGCGCGTCTCCTTGTAGCGCTGAGGCTTCAGTCCCTCCACGCTGATTTCTACCCTGACCGCCGAGCGGGGTTACTCGCGCTCGGCCCAGCCGCCGGCCCGCCCGACCGCCTCGGTCCAGCGGGCGAGTAGGCGCTGGCGCTCGTCGGCGGCCATCTCTGGCTCGTAACGCGCCGTCTCGCGCCACATCTCGGCAACCTCGTCCGCGTCCCACCGACCCGAGCCGATCCCGGCGAGGTATGCGGCTCCCAGCGCGGTCGTCTCGGCTATCTCCGGGACGATCACCGGGGCACCGAGCACATCCGCCTGAAACTGCATCAGCCAACGGTTGGCCACGGCGCCGCCGTCCGCGCGTAGCTCGGTGAGCTGGCGGCCCGCCGCCTTCTCCTGGGCGTGGACCGCATCGACGGTCTGGTAGGCGATCGCCTCGAGGGCTGCCCGCGCCAGGTGCGCGCGGGTGGTACCGCGAGTGAGACCCAAGATCGCACCACGCGCGTAGGGATCCCAATGTGGGGACCCGAGGCCGGTGAGCGCAGGCACGAAGTAGACGTCGTCGTTGGATTCGAGGGACGCTGCCATCCCCTCCGTCTCGGCCGCCTCCGCAAGGATTCCGAGCCCGTCGCGTAGCCACTGCACCGCAGCGCCGGTCACGAACACCGCCGCCTCCAGCGCGTAGGTGACCCGGTCTCCCAGGCCCCACGCGATCGTCGTCAACAGGCCGTCCTCGGACCCCGGTGCCTCATCGCCTGAGTTGAGGAGAATGAAGCTGCCGGTCCCGTAGGTGTTCTTGGCCATCCCGGGCGTCTGACACGCCTGGCCGAACAGCGCCGCCTGTTGGTCGCCGGCGATCCCGGCAACCGGGACCTCGCCGCCGAACTCGCTCGTCGTCCCGAAATTCGCGGCCGACGGGAGCGGCTCGGGCAGGCGCTCTGGGTTGATGTCGAGCAGTCCGCACAGCTCCGAGTCCCACCGCAGTTCGCGGATGTCGAACAGCATTGTCCGCGAAGCGTTGGTGAGGTCGGTGGCGTGGCGGCCGGTGAGCTTGAACACGAGCCACGAGTCGATCGTCCCAAACACCGCGTCGCGGGCAGCTTCGACGTTCCGCAACAGCCACTCGATCTTCGTGCCCGAGAAGTAGGGATCGATCACGAGCCCGGTGCGCTCGCGAACGAGGTCTGTGTGGCCCGCCTCACGTAGCTCGTCACACCGAGCAGCGGTACGGCGGTCCTGCCAGACGAGCGCGTTGTGGACCGGCTCCCCGGTCTTTGGATCCCACGCGACAACGGTCTCGCGCTGGTTCGTGATCCCGATCGCGTCGAGCGAGCCGGTATCGGCCTTGGCGTCGGCCAGTGCGTGCCGCGCGACCCGCCGCGTCACGTCCCAGATCTCGTTCGCATCGTGCTCCACCCAGCCCGGGCGCGGGAAGTGCTGGCCGAACTCGCTGTAGGCGCGCCCGCGAACCCTGCCGTCGCCGTCGAAGACCAGACAGGTGGTCCCGGTCGTGCCCTGGTCGATCGCGAGGATCACTGCCTCGCGAGGCTATATGCGCCGCGCGACGCAGGGCTCAGCCGCAGGCTGCGGGAGCTGGCAGTGGCAGCTCAGCCAGATAGCCGCAGAAGGCGCCCACCGCGGCCGACGGGTCGTCGTAGTCCTCCATGTCAGCGAGGAGGTCGTCGACGTAGCTTGGGAGGTCGTCGAGTTCAGACTCGATCGCGTCGGCGGCGTCACGCGGGTCGCGGCGCTCGTTGCCGCGCATTGAGGAGGCGATGACGCGAATGTCCGCGGCGGTCGTTCTGTCGCCCGCAAGCATCCCGGCAAGAATCGGAACTACGGTCTGCTTGACGTCCAGCGTGGCCCCGTAGCCGTCCTCCTCGGCGAGCGTGTCCAAGAGCACCTCGGCGTCGCCGTCGGAGAGCAGGTCGGCGATCGTCTTGAGCGACTTGCCGCGGACTGATGCGCCATGCCCTGGCGCCCCCGAGACGAGTGCGCCGATCATCGCCGAGCGTACGTCGAGGCTCCGGCCGAGTGCGTCGACGAATGTCGGCTGCTCCTCGGCTTCAACCCACGCGATGTCGTCGGCGTACTCGAAGATGTTCTCGTCAGCCTGCTCGGCCACGGCCACGAGGGCGACCGGGCGAAGCTTGCGGGGCTTCAGCCTCGAGGCAAGCTGGCGCGCGGCGGCGGTGTGCGCGAGGTTTGCGCCCACAGCCTCGAGATCGACCGACTCGAGTTCGTCGGAGGCTTCGTCGTCGAACTCGTCATCGCCGTCGTCGAAGCTCTCGTCGTCGTCGAAGCTCTCGTCGTCGTCGAACTCCTCATCGCCGTAGTCGTCGCCCCAGATCCTTTCGAGGGCCGCGCTCGCCTCCTTCAGCTCAGCGCGAATCTGGGCGAGGCCGGCGTTCTGCGAGGCCGGGGAAGCCGAGGCGGGCGCGGCGGCGACCATCAGGGCCGCGAGCGTCGCCGCGGCGAGGGCAATCAGGGTCTTGGAGATCGGTGTCACGGTTCACCGCATCGACCTCCCCGCACCCGCGCCTTAGGTAAACGGACGAATCGGCCTCAGCTTCGTGCGTGCCACGCGCGCGCGAAGTCGCGCAGCTGAGCCGCGCGGTGAACGAACCCGCGCAGAGTCCGGCCGGTTGCACGGTGCTCGAGGTCCAGTTCGACTTCCGCAACGCGATATCCACCGCGCACCGCGTCGATCGTCATTCCGACCTCCATCCCGTAGCCGGAGGCGAACGGCAGCACGGCCCTGAGCACCTCGAGTCGCATCGCGCGCTGTCCGGAGATCGGAGCGCCGGCCTCATAGCCGCAGCGGCTGCGGATCGCCCAGCGCGCGAAACGCAGGGCAACTCCGAAGCCGCCCCCCACACGGCGGCGAAACGCCGCCACCGCGAGGTCGCAGTGCCCCTCGAGAACGCGAGTCGCTAGCAGCGCCAGCTCGACAGCCGATTCGCCGAGATCGCCGTCGCAGACGAGCGCGATCCCGGTCGCATCAGCCGGCACGCCGTCAAGCGCAGCGGTGGCTGCGGCGGTCATGTTGCCGCCCTTGCCGTGAGGCTTGCCGCGGCGGGCGATCATGGCGCCAGCCGCCAGCGCGACCTCGGCCGTCGAGTCGGTGGAGCCGTCGTCGGCCACCCAGATCTCGGCGTCGGGAAGCGCCGCCGTAAGTGCGGCGACGGTGGCGGCGATGCGATCGGCCTCATTGCGAGCGGCGACGATGACGAGCGTTCGGTCCATGGAGGCGGATATTGTGCCGCCCTGATGACAGACGTCGAAGCTCACATCACCGGAACCGTGTGGAAGATCGAGGTTGCCGTTGGCGACCAGGTGGCCGACGGCGACACCGTCGTCATCCTCGAGTCGATGAAGATGGAGATGCCCGTGGAGGTCGAGGACGACGGCGTCGTCAAGGAAATTCGTTGCGAGGAAGGCCAGTCCGTGCAGGAGGGCGACGTCCTCGTCGTCCTCGAATAGCAGCTCCTCGAGTGACCACCACCCCCCGACGGCGGCGGACGCGGAGCGGAGCAGCCGGTGGCCGTTGAGGAGCTCGCATCCGGCAAGCTGCGACTGGATGAGCCGGCCGAGGCAGTTGCACGGCTCACCCTAAATAACCCGGAGAAGCGCAATCCGCTGGACCACGAGGTCCTCGACGCCATCGCTGCGACGCTGCCCACGCTCGTGGATGGAATCAAGACCCGTTGCGTGGTCATCACCGGAACCGGGCGAGCGTTCTCGGCCGGTTATGACATCGGCGGAATCGACGATGCGAGCTTCGAACAGGACGCCGAGGCGCTGGTCGCCCATCCGTTCACCGCGGCGATGGAGGCGATCAGCGCGCATCCGTATCCGGTCCTGGCGGCGGTCAACGGACACTGCCTCGGCGGCGGCCTCGAGCTCGCCGTTCGCTGCGACATGCGCCTCTGCGCCGCCGGCGCGAAGCTCGGGATGCCGCCAGCGAAGCTCGGCCTGATCTACGCGCACACGGGGCTTGAGCGGTTCATCGACGTGATTGGCGTCGCGCACACGCGTGAGCTCTTCTTGACCGGGCGAAACCTCGACGCCGGTCGCGCTGAACGCATCGGCCTCGTCAACTGGGTGGTCGACGACGATGAGGTCGAGACGGCCTCGCTGGAGCTCGCCGCTGAGATCGCCGCCAACGCGCCACTGTCGATGACCGGTAACAAGGCCGCAATCGAGACGCTCGCCCGCTTCAGCCGGGTGTCACCCGAGCAGGAGCGAGAGTTGATCGAGCTCCGACGCTCATGCTTTGCCTCGGAGGATTTCCGTGAGGGGATTCGCGCCTTCGCCGAGAAGCGCAAGCCGCTCTGGCGGGGCCGCTAGCCGCCGTCCCCGCACTACATTCGCAGGGATGACCCTGCTCGGCATCCTCGTCGCCTGCGTGATGTTCGCCCTGCTGATTCGAGCGTTCGCCCAGTCATATGGTCAGCACCGAGGTGCGGTCCGCTTTGCCGACTGGCCCGACGACCCGCGCCTGATGAACGTGCACGAGGTGGCCGGGCAGCTGGACACCTCGCCGGACGAGGTCATGACCCTCGTCGTGCGCGACGCGATCCCGCACCTCGTCATCGCCGGTGTCGACCGCACGACACCCGAGGCCTACCGCTTCGATCGCGAGGAGATTGCCGCGTGGGTGATCGGCTAGCTCAGCGGCAGTAGTTGCCGCTCGCGGGCTCGGGGTCACGACCCTCGATCCCAGCGCAATCGGCGAGCTCCTCGGTGAGCGCGACAAGGCGCTCCTCGAGCTTGGGATCGGCGTCGCCTGTGGCGATCAGGTTGTCGAGCTCGAAGGGGTCCGCATCGTGGTCGTAGAGCTCGGCCGTGTCCGTCGGCTCGCAGGTGCCGGTTGCGAGGTCGGGAAGCGAGGTGTGGCGAACGAACATGTAACGCTCGTCGCGCACTCCCTCGAAGCTGCACGGAATCCCGCGCCCGGGCGCGACGGCCTCCTTGTCCAGATCGAGCTCGGTCCCAAGCGGTCGGTTGGGCGGGAACTCACCTTGCGATCGGTCAAACAGCGCCAGCCACGAGCGACCATCCATCACCCTGCATTCGCCCGCGACCGGACACGTCTGCGCCCCAGCCCATTCAACAAAGCTCGGCGCGACGTCGATGTTCGCGGTCATCGCGTCCACGGTCGCCGGCAGTCGAGAGCCGCCGGCGAACTTGGGCGGGACGCGGATCGCCAGCGGCAGGTGCGCCGCCTCCTCGTAGGCGAGGCCCTTGCCGCCCGGCAGCCGGTGCTGGCCCTGAAACGTCCCGTTATCGGAAGCGAACACGAGAATCGTCTCGTCGAGCTCGCCGTTCTCGCGCAATGCGTCGACGAGCTCGCCGATCCCGCGGTCGACAGCCGGCAGGGTCTCGATTCTGCACTGGTATCTGTGACGAAGCCGTTCACGCTGCTTGGCGCTGATCTGAGGCTGGCCGCTGACGATCGCCGGCTTATCGGAGACGTCGGTCTCGAGGACTCCCGGCCTTCGCGGCAACGGCGTTCCGTCGAAGCGTCCGAGGTCGCGAGGTGGCGGGACAGCCTGACCACCACAGGGACCGCCGCTGTCGGCGTTGATGTTCTCAACGTGTGGAGCGCTCTGGGTCACCCACAAGAAGAACGGCTTGTCGCCTGAGAGCTCCTCGACGTTCTCGACCGCGCGCTGATTGAGGACGTCCGTGAGGTACTCGCCCTGATAGCGCTCCTTGCGCTGGCGGCCGTTGACGGTGAGCTTGAAGTCGTAGTAGCCGCGGCCGTTGCCGACCTCGACCGACCACAGATCCCAGCCCGGCGCGACGTCGTCCTTGTCGTCCACCGCGCTCTCATAGCCATTGAGGTATTTGCCGACGATCGCGGTTTGATAGCCGGCACGCTGCAGCCAGACCGGCAGGGTGTTCGCCTTATCCGCGAGATCGCCGTACCCCGGCTTGTTCGCGAGCACGCCGTTGTTGTGCCCGTACTGGCCCGTGAGGATGCCCGCACGAGCGGGACAGCAAAGGGGCGTCGTGTCGTAGAAGTTCGTGAATAGGGTCCCCGGATCGACGATCTCCTCGAACGTGATCGGCATGACCCGCCTCTGAAACGACGAGAGATCCTGATCGTCTGTGTAGACGAAGACGAAGTTGGGCTGCTGACCGTAGGCCGGGTCGGGTGTGACCGGCGGATTCGGCTCAACATCGTCACCACCACAGCCGCCGACCAAAGCAGCCGTCAGCATCGCCACGACGATCGCGGCGACGAGCGACTTTCCTCCTAGGAGCACAGGCGAATCTTTGCGGGAAGCGTCAGCCGGCGTCCGTCCGTGTAGAGCGTCTCCGCGATCACGGTCGCGCGCTTGGGCTCCTCAGCGCGAATTGCCTCGTCCGGAATGAACGCCTCGAAAGGCGCCTCGGTATCCGTTCCGATCGTCGTCTTCCCGGCACGAAAGGTGACGCCCACTATCGCCCCGTCGCCGGGGCCCGGGTTCAGCGACGCGACAACCGGCGAGAGCACGCACCCGTTCTCGCCGACGCCGCCATTGGTGAACGCCAGCGTCGCTGACGGTGCGGTGCGACAGCTGTCGCCGGCGCAGTCGATCAGCTCGTCGAGCTCATCGCCCAGCTCCGCGACGACGCTCGCGTAGTTGGGGTCCGCCGCGCGGTTATCGAGCTGGTACGGATCCGCGTAGGTGTCGTACAGCTCCTTCTCCGGCGGAAGCACCTCGTCAGGCACGTCCTCGGTCGGACCCTCGTTCTGCCATTCCGTATAGAGGTAACGAGATGTGCGCACGCCGAACATCGGGCTCCCGGCAAAGGCCTCGAAGAGGATCGCCCGCCCACGCTCGAGCTTGGGGTTGCTCAGGCTCGGCATCAGCGATTGACCGTCGAGCTGGAGGCCGGGCTTAGCGCCGGCAACCTCGAGGATCGTCGAAGTCAGGTCAGCGTTCACGACGACGTCGTTGGAGCTCTCACCCTCGGGGATGCCCGGGCCGACGGCGATGAACGGAACTCGAGCGGACTCCTCATAGAGGAAGCGCTTGTTGTCGCGGATTCGATGCTCGCCGCGCAAGAAGCCGTTGTCGGAGAGAAAGAAGATGTAGGTGTTCTCCTCGATCCCGTCGCGGGCGAGCTCGTCGGTGAGCACGTCGATGCTGCGGTCCACGGCGAGCAGTGACTCCCAGGCGCAGCGACGCTTGCGCAGGGTGTCGGAGATCTGGCCGGGCGTCAGCGACTCGCGACTGGCGACCGCCGACGGCTTGTCCGAGACATCCGCCTCGTTGAACGAGGGCGGCAGGATGTTGCGGAACTTGCCCTTGAGCGTCGCGAGGTCCTCTGGGGCCGGCACCGCAGCCCGGTTGCACGATCGGCCGGGGGAGCCTCCACCGCCGCCGTGGGGAGCGGCATAGCCGAGCTCGAGGAAGAACGGGGTCTGGGCTCGGGCGTTGGAGCGGATGAAGTTTCGCGCCTTCCTTGTGAAAACCTCGGTGCTGTAGTCCTCCGCGGCATCCGTGTACTTGCGCAGCTTCCCGTTTTGGTTGAGCGTGTAGTTGAAGTACTGCGCGCGCGACGGGGCGAGAACGTGCCAGTCGTCCCAGCCAAGCGGCACATCCGTCGGAACGGTGCCGTACTCGTCTGGCTCGGCGTACTCGTTGAGGTACTTGCCGACATATGAGGTGCGATAGCCCGCGTCCTGCAGCCACAGCGGCAGGTAGTTGCGGCCGTGAAGCTCGTTGAAAACGCCGTAGCCGCCGTCGGGGGCTGTGTTCGACAGCACATGGTGGTTGTGGGCGTACTGACCCGTCAGCAGCGTCGCCCGTGCCGGGCAGCAGAGCGGGAAGTTGTCGTAGAAGCGCTTCATCGTCACGCCGTTTCGCTTCAGCTTCTTCGCGGCGATCTTCATCACCCGCATCGAGCGTGACTCCTGGTCGTCGGTGAACAGGACGATGATGTTTGGCTTCGGCTCTGTGACCGCCTGAGCGCCGGCGTTTTCAGGCGTGCTCGCCGGGAGGCCCGACGCGAGCAGCACAGCGGCCCCGAGCGAAAGCACGGCGACGACAAGCGTGGATGCGCGAATTCCGTCCTTCATTGCCCCTCGGCCTCTGACAACACGCCCGCCGCGAGGATGTCGCGGCCCCCGGAAAGGTCAGAGCCGCGCGGCAGGTTAGCGACCGGCCCTCACGGACCCCCGAGGGCCAGCGTTCTTCTAGCGTGGCGAGCGTGAGCGCTCAGTCCGAATTGGCCGCCTCGGATCCGGTGATGGCCTGCCTGGTCGACCGACTCGGCGAGCTCTCGATGCGGACCCGCCGAAAGCGAACACCGGCGATGGACGCATACGGCACGCTGCTGCGAAGCGTTGTCGGCCAGCAGGTCTCGGTCAAAGCAGCTGCGGCCATCCATGCCCGGGTGGTTGCCCTGTTCGGCAACCGGACGCCGACGCCGCAAGCACTTCTCGAGGTCGACCCACAGGCGCTGCGCGACGCTGGGCTCTCATGGCGGAAGGTTGAGTACGCGCGCGACCTCGCAGCGCACGTCGTCAGCGGCGAGCTCGAACTCGACCGCCTCAGCGAGCTCAGCGACGAGGACGTGATCGCCGCGATCACTGACGTTCGCGGCTTCGGCATATGGAGCGCCCAGGTCTTCTGCATGTTCTTCTTGGAACGGCCCGACGTGCTGCCCGCCGGGGACCTCGGCATCCGCCGCGCGATCGAGAACGAGTACGGGCTCGACGCGATCCCGCCGCCGAAGGAAGTCGAGCGGATCGGCGAGCGCTGGAGCCCCCACCGAACGCTCGCGAGCATCTACCTCTGGGAGTCGCTGCACAACGCGCCTCTCGAGTAGCTTCGCGCGCCGATTGGCGTCCGGAGCGACGCCTAGCGTTGGACCTCGATGGCGTCGCTGATCACGTTTGAGGAGGCTCTGGACCTCGGGGCACTCACCGACCACGACGCGATCGGTGATCTGGTTGAGCGGGCGTGGGCCGTCCGCACCGAACGCTTCGCTGACTCGACCGACATGTGCTCGCTGGTCAACGCCAAGTCGGGCGGGTGCGCGGAGGACTGCGGTTTCTGCGCCCAGTCGCGTTACGCGGAGGCCGACACGCCAATGCACGCGATGATGGAGCCGGACCAGATTCTCGAGCACGCAAGAGCGGCCGAGGCGGCCGGGGCACACCGCTTCTGCATGGTCACCCAGGGCCAGGGGCTCTCAAAGCGCGACTTCGAGAAGATCGTCGAGGGCGCAAAGCTGGTCGCCGAGCACACCAATCTCAAACGCTGCGCGTCGGTCGGACACATCTCCTCTGACCGCGCACGCAGGCTGGCGGATGCGGGCATTCAGCGCGTGCACCACAACGTCGAGACCGCGCGCTCGTACTACGAGGAGGTGACGACGACGGTTCGCTACGAGGGCCGGATGCGAACCATCGACGCGGTCCGAGAGGCCGGGATGGAGACCTGTGTCGGCGGCATCCTCAACCTCGGCGAAAGCCCGCGCCAGCGCGTCGAGATGGCGTTTGAGCTCGCGGAGATCGACCCGACCTCGGTCCCGATCAACCTTCTGAACCCTCGCAGCGGCACGAAGTTCGGCGACCGCGAGCTCATGGACCCATGGGAGGTCGTCAAGTGGATCGCGATCTTCCGGCTCATCCTCCCCGACGCGCTCTTTCGCCTCTGCGGCGGCCGCGTCGAGAACCTCGGCGAGCTGCAGCCGCTCGCGGTCAGGGCCGGGCTCAACGGGGTGATGATGGGCAACTTCCTCACCACGCTTGGCGCCGAGCCGGCCGACGACCGGGAGATGTTCACCGAGCTCGGCCTCAACGTCGCACGCCAGCCTGACAACGGCGCCAACCCGCGACCGGACAATCGCGATGGCTGGCTCGACGGCTCCACCCCGCCCACGCCGATCGACGAACTGATCGACAGCCAGGCCGAGGCCAACTTCTGGGATCCGTCGACGCAGCTGCGGGTGATCAAGAAGAAGGGTGCCGTGCCCGGCTATCCGGAGCGACCCTCCGAGCGCGCTGCCTAGCGGTGAGCGAGGCCGCAGAACGTCTCGCCAGGATCCGCGCGGCGGGTCTGCACCGTCGGCTGCGGACGATCGAAGGTGTTCAGGGCCCGCGCGTAACGATCGATGGCGCCGACGTCCTTCTCCTCTGCTCGAACAACTACCTCGGGCTAGCCGACCACCCGCGTGTTCGCGGCGCCGCGGCCGACGCGGCCGAGCGATACGGCGCCGGCGCCGGCGCCTCGCGGCTGATCTCGGGCTCGATGACGCTGCATGCGGAGCTCGAGCGGCGGCTGGCTGCCTTCAAGGGCTCGGAATCGGCGCTGCTGTTCGGCTCCGGGTATCTCGCCAACAGCGGGGTGGTCGGGGCGCTGGCAGGAAGCGGGGGCGTCGTTTTTTCCGACGAGCTCAACCACGCCAGCATCATCGACGGCTGCCGGCTCGCCAACGCCCGCACGTTCGTCTACCGACACCGCGACCTCGAGCACCTCGAGTGGGGACTTCGCGAGGCTGGCGCTGACGCGCGCCTGATCGTCACCGACAGCGTCTTCTCGATGGACGGCGACGTCGCGCCTCTGTGCGAGCTCGTCGAGCTCGCGCGTACCCATGGCTGCCTTCTGATGGTCGACGAGGCACACGGCACCGGTGCGCTCGGGCCGGGAGGGCGCGGCGCGGTGGCTGCCGCGGGCCTCTCCGGGGCGGTCGATGTCGTCATCGGCACCCTCGGCAAGGCGCTGGGCGGATACGGCGCATATGCATGCGCGTCGACCGAGATCGTCGAGCTCCTGGTCAACACCGCGCGGCCGTTCATCTACTCAACGGCTCCCCCACCGCCGTCGCTCGGAGCGGCGCTGGCGGCGCTCGACGTCCTCGAGTCGCGGCCTTACATGGTGGAACAGCTGCGCCGGAACGCCGCAACCCTGCGCGGCGCACTCGCCGCCGAGGGGCTCGACGTCGGCAACTCACGCACTCAGATCGTGCCGCTCATCGTCGGCGAGGCGAAGGCGGCCACCGTGCTGTGCGAGCGGACGCTGCGCGACGGCGTCTTCGCGCAGGCGATTCGCCCGCCCACGGTGGCGGAGGGGAGCTCGCGGCTGCGCCTGACCGTGATGGCCACCCACCGCGCGGACGAGCTGCGCGGCGCCGCTCACGTGATCGGACGCCACGCTCGATCGCTGGGACTGATCGGTGGGGAGTCGCCGCAGATCGGTGCCGCGAACGCGGGCCTCGGGCTGCCTCGCGCCGCGTGAGCCTTTTTGTAACCGGCACCAGCACCGAGGTCGGCAAGAGCGTTGTCGCGGCGGTCATCGCGAGGACAGCCGTCGCGTCGGGCCGCTCCGTCGCCGTGTTCAAGCCTGCGGTCAGCGGCCTCGATGAGCTCGACGGGGCCGAGGCCGACCACGAGTTGCTGCGCCGGGCGGCCAGATCAGAACAGTCCGACGACGAGATCGCTCCCTATCGATACGGGCCGGCGGTGTCGCCGCACCTCGCGGCGGAGATGGCCGGGGAGGAGATCGAGCCGACGCTGCTGGTTGAGGCGGCTCGGCGAGCATCGCAAGGGGCCGACGTCCTCGTTGCCGAGGGGGTCGGCGGGTTCCTGGTGCCGCTGACGCGCGACTACAGTGTTCGCGACTTCGCCCGTGAGCTGGCGCTTCCCGTCGTCGTGGTCGCTTCGCCCGGGCTCGGAACGATCAACCACACCCTGTTGACCCTCGAGGCCGTGCGCGCAGCCGGGCTTCAGACGCTCGGCGTCGTACTCAATCCCTGGCCCTCGTCGCCCGACGCGATGGCCGAGTCAAACCGCGAGACGATCGCGTCGCTCGGGCAGGTGCGGGTCGAGGTGCTCGGGGCGCTCGATCTGGCCGCACCGGACTGCTGGCCCACGCTCCCCCTCGCGTAGCGCCACTCGGCCCAGATTTAGCTAGGCCGGTGCGTGCTCGGGGCTGGCCTTGTGCTCGGGCACCGGGCTACGACTGCCCCGACCGCGGATCGTCGCCACGGCGACGCCAACGCCGAGCAGGACGACAACCGCTGAAAGCCCCATCGCGCTGCCGAGCGCATTGGCGAAGTCACCGCGAGCCGCGGCACCACCCGTGGCCAAAGCGGCGGGATCGAAGCCACCGATCTGCGCTTGAAAGATGGCGCCGGAGGCTGCGACACCGACCGAGCCGCCAACCATGCGGGCCATGGTCACGATCCCGGAGGCGACCCCGGCCTTCTCCTGGCTGACCGCGTTCATCGCGGCCGTCGACATCGGCGACATCGTCAGTGCGATGCCGACGCCCATCAGCATGAACGGCACGAGCAGGTCGGCGAAGGTTGTCGCCGCGTCGATCTGGGCGAACATGAACATGCTCACGGTGAGGATTGCCAGCCCGGAGGCGATCGGCCACAGGGCACCCACGCGATCGGTGAGCCGGCCCGCGAGCGGGGCGATGATCGCGATCAGGACGGTGGTCGGGAGAAAGCGGACTCCGGCCTCCAGAGCGCTGTATCCGAGCACGTCCTGCATGTAGATCGCCATGAAGAAGAACGTTCCGAGCATGGCGAACGAGATGATGAATGCGACGGCGCTGGCGCCGAGGAAGTTGCGGTGCGTGAAGAACTCGAACTCGACCATCGGCGCACGGACCGAGCGCTCGACCAGGGCGAAGGCGACGAGGCCAAGTGCGCCACCGACGAACAAAGCGATGATCGCGGGTGAGCCCCAGCCCCACGAATTGCCCTCGATCAGCGCCAGAACCAGTGCCGTCAAGGCAAGTGTCAGCGTTGCAACGCCGGGGACGTCGACGACCCGGGCGATCGTGCGATCGCGCGACTCGCGCACGGCGAACAGGGTGGCCGTGATCGCGACCGCTGCCACCGGAAGGTTGATGAAGAAGATCGCTCGCCAGGAGATGTGCTCGACCAAGAAGCCGCCGACCAACGGCCCGAACGAGAGCGCCAGGGCCGACACACCGGCCCAGGTGCCGATCGCGCGCCCGCGCTCTGCGGGTGGGAAGGCGTTTGTGATGATCGAGAGGGTCGCGGGCATCATCAGCGCGGCGCCAAAGCCCTGGAGGACGCGACTTCCGATCAGCATCGTCGGCGAAGCGGCAAGTCCGGCGGTCGCCGATGTGAGCGCGAAGATGATCACGCCGGTGAGAAACATCCGGCGACGCCCGAAGATGTCGCCGAGCCGGCCGCCCGTGACCAAGAGGACGCCGAAGCAGAGCGTGTACCCGTTGACGGCCCACTCGAGCTGGCCGATGCTGGTATCGAGATCCTTTTGAATCGACGGCAGCGCGACGTTCACCACCGTGTTGTCGAGCATGATCATGAACAGGGCGAAGCACATCGCGCCGAGCGTCCACCACTTGGAGTTGTCCTCGGTGATCAGGTGGCGGTAGCGGGTCATGCGTACGCCGGCTGACGTCGGTATTGGCGGTAGATGGCCGCGATCTCAGGACGCTCGAGCAGTAGCTCCAGCGCGTCGTCGAGGCGTTCGCGCTCCTCGTCGGTGAGTGACGCCGCGAACTGACCTAGGCCCTCGATGCGCGCGGCCAGGATGCGGTCGGCCAGCTCACGACCGGAGGCGGCCAGGGCGAGCATCCGCTGGCGCCGGTCATCGGGGTCCTCGGTGCGGATGACGAGCTTGCGTTTGACGAGACCATCGACGGCACGACTGACCGTCGGCAGCGACAACCCCACTCCCTCCGCAACCTGCTTGACGCTCGGGCTCTCCTCGCCACCGGCAAGGGTCATCAGCACCTTCACCTGCTGGAAGCTGAGTCCGCTCTCGTCGATCACGCGGATCGCGCTGCCGCCATCGGAGCTCATGCACCGCAGCAGGACCGCTCCGAGGCGAAAGCCGAGCTCGCGGTCTGCCTTTGAGGTGGTCGTCACGTTCGCAATAGTTGCAAAACTGAAACTGTTGTACAAGTGAAACTATGTGATCTACATCACACGAGCCCCTTTTCCCGCCGCCTGAGTACCTAGTGTCCGCGCGTGGATGGCGGAGTCCACGACCGAGCTCGATCACCGGCACGTCTGGCACCCGTTCACCCAGCAGCGTGGCTGGTGCGAGCAGGCGCCTCTGGCAATCGAGGCCGGCGACGGCACGGACCTGGTGGACACTGAAGGTCGCCGCTACATCGATGGCGTCTCTTCACTTTGGTGCAACGTCCACGGCCACCGCCACCCGCTGATCGACGCCGCGATCCGCGATCAGCTCGATCGCGTGGCCCACTCGACGATGCTCGGGCTCACGCATCCGCCAGCAGCCGAGCTCGCGGCGCAGCTGGTCGAGCTTGCTCCGCCCGGGCTGAGCCGAGTCTTCTACTCGGAGTCGGGCTCCACAGCGGTCGAGATCGCCCTCAAGATGGCCTTCCAGTACTGGCGCCAGCGTGACGATGGCCGTCACCAGCGCAACGCGTTCGTCTGCCTGACCGACGCCTACCACGGCGACACGATCGGCTCGGTGTCAGTCGGCGGCATCGACACCTTCCACGGCGCCTTCGGACCGCTGCTGTTCAAGAGCTACCGCGTCGACCCCGGCGACACCCGACGACTCGAGCGCCTGCTCGACCTGCACGGCCACGAGATCGCGGCGGTGATCGTCGAGCCGCTTGTACAAGGGGCCGCCGGCATCCGCGTTCAGCCGCCGGGCTTCCTGCGGCGTGTCCGCGAGTTGACCGAGGCCCACGGCGTCTTCTTGATCGCCGACGAGGTCGCGACCGGGTTCGGACGCACCGGCACCATGTTCGCCTGCGAGCAGGAGCGTGTCTCCCCCGACTTCTTGTGTCTCGGCAAGGGGCTCACCGGCGGTTACCTGCCGCTGGCGGCGACGCTCGCCACCGAGCGCGTGTACGAGGGCTTCCTCGGTGCGCCCGAGGATGGTCGGACCTTCTTTCACGGCCACACCTTCACCGGCAATCCGCTGGGCTGCGCAGCCGCCCTCGCCAGCATCGAGGTCTTCAGGCGGGAGCAAACGCTTGTGCGCCTGCAGCCAAAGATTCGCCTGCTCGGCGAGCTCCTCGCGCCGGTGGCGGCAATGGACGAGGTCGCGGAGATTCGCGGCCGCGGCTTCATGATCGGGATCGATCTCGGCGAGCACGATCCCGCGCTCGCTTTGGGCCACCAGGTCACGCTCGCCGCCAGGGAGCGCGGGGCGATCATTCGTCCCCTCGGGGAAACGGTTGTGCTGATGCCCCCGCTCGCGATCTCAAAGGCGGATCTCGCCCGCCTTGTTGAGATCACCGCCGACTCGATTCGTGCCGCCTACGCGTCCGCGTACGGTCGTGACGAGCCGGTTGAACTGCGCATCGCCGCCTGAGCGACTGTCGCGGATAATTGCCGTGTGACGGACCGCCGAAGGCGCCGTAGTACGCCCGTGACCACCCTCGTCGCACCCGCGATCGAAGCTCCGGCGCAAGCCGACACCGCCTTCGAGGAGCTCTATCGCTCCAGCCGCGATGACGTCTACGCCTACGTCGCCGGGATGCTGCGCGACCGCAGCGCCGCCGAGGACGTGACCGCACAGGCTTTCGAGCGCGCGTATCGACGACGCGCGAGCTTTGATCCGAGTCGCGGAAGCCATCGGGGCTGGTTGTTCGGGATCGCTCGCAACGCCGCCCTCGACGAGCTCCGTCGCCGCAAGCGCCACGCCGAACTCTCCGACGAACCGGTCGATGAGGCCGCGGGCGAAGCACACGAGGAGGCCGTCGAGGCGGCGATGAGGAGGTCGGTGCTCAGCGCGGCACTGGCGACCCTCACCCCTCGTGACCGTGAGCTGATCGCGCTGAAGTTCTTCGCCGGGCTCGGTAACGCCGAGATCGCCGAGGCGATCGGAGTAAGCGAGTCGAACGCGGGGACCAGGCTGCACCGCGCAATGGAGAAGTTGAGGGAGGCGTGCGATGACAACTGAGGAGCTCGAAAAGGAGCTGCGCGAGATGCGCTCCGAGCCCGATCCCGACTTCTCCCGGCGCCTCGACGAATGGGCTGCGGCTGACTTCCCACCCGACGCAGGCCTGGGGCCACGCATCGGATCACGAAGGCGAGCCGGCGGCTCGTTTCGGCGTGCCTGGCAGCGGATCGCCACCGTGCCACCGCGGCGCGTCCTGATGCCCGTCGGCGCCGTGGCCACGGTGGCTGTCGTTGCCGCGGTCGCCATCAGCCGAAACGACGACCAGACATTCACGCTGTCGGAGCCGACAGTGAGCGAGACCGCGCCAGAAGCGGCGCGCGAGTTCGACGATTCGAGCGCCGCTGGTGCCCAGGGCGCCGCCGAGGGTCCTGCGGTTCAAGATCAGGCGGCGGCCGCGCCCAGCATCGACTCGGGCGGCGCAGGTGGCATTGCAAGCGGTTCCGAAACGCGAATCGTCGATGCGACCGCTCGGCTCTCTCTCGGCACAGAGGCCAGCAAGGTCCAGGACGTCGCCAACGATGTTGTCAGCGTCACCGACAGCTACGACGGGATCGTTCTCGACTCGCGCGTGACCACCGATCAGGCTGGCGCTCGAGCCGATTTCTCGCTCGAGATCCCATACAAGCGCCTTGACGCCGCGCTCACCGATCTCTCGGGCCTCGCCGACGTGATCTCGCGCACCGAGGGCGGCGAGGACATCACCTCGAGGGCCACCCGCTCGCAGCGAGACCTCGCAAGCACTCTCGAGCAGATTCGCAAAGCGCGAATCGCGCTGATTGAGGCAGACACCCGCCAGGACAAGTTGGTGATCCGGTCGCAGATCGACTCCCTTAACGCGAGCGCCGACGCCTATCGGGCCGAGCTCAACGCCGTCAAGCGCCAGGGCCGGTTCGCGACCGTCGATGTCGAGGTCAGTTCCGACGGGCCGGACTCCGGCTCGGGCGGCGGCTGGAGCCTCGGCGACGCCTTCCGCGACGCCGGTCGCGTCCTCGAGGTGATCGCGGGCGTCGGCCTCGTCACCCTCGCGGTGATGCTCCCGATCTCCCTCATAGCCCTACTCGGCTGGGCAATCGCCGCACGAACAGCGAAGCGCCGCCGAGAAGCGGTCCTCAACTAAGCCTGCCCTTACTTACTCGTACGGCTCGAAGTCCGCCTTGCGTGCGCCGCACACCGGACAGAACCAGGTGTCGGGGATCTCGCTGAAGGCGGTCCCGGGCGGGATGCCGCCGTCGGGGTCGCCCTCGTCGGGGTCGTAGATAAACCCACAGGAGCTGCAGATCCACAACTGCTTCGTCTCGGTTTCGGTGCTCACAGCCCGGCAGGTTATCGTCCGCCATCGTGAGCGACGCCCCTGCGACCCCACGACCGGCGGCGACCATTGTGTTGCTGCGCCGCGGCGGTCGCCATTCGGACCGCGGCGTGCAGGTCCTGATGTGCCGACGCTCCGACGCCGCGTCGTTCATGCCCGGCGTATGGGTCTTCCCCGGCGGATCGATCGATCCCGGCGAGACGCCGGCCCAATGCGCCGCCCGCGAGCTCGAGGAGGAGACTGGCGTCGATCTCGGCCCCGAACCGGAGCTGCTTGCGTGGTCTCGCTGGATCACCCCCGAGGTGGTTCCTGTCCGCTTCGACACCCACTTCCTCGTCGGGCTGGCACCACCCCACTCCTCGCCGAAGGCCGACGAGGCCGAGATCTCTGAGGTGGCGTGGTGGGAGCCGCAGGCCGCGCTCGACGCCCACGCTGCGGGTGACCTGTCGCTCGTCTTCCCGACGATCAAGACGCTCGAGACACTCTTGCGCTTCGCCGATGCCGACGAGGTGATGGCCGCCGCTCCGGGGGATCGCGTCGAGCCGATCCTCCCGCGGGTCACCGGCACGCGCGCGAATCACCGCGTACTGCTGCCGACCGACCCGGGCTACGACGAGGCGGCGGACAACCCCGGCGAGCTGCCGGTCTAGGCCTGGCGAGCGTCAGTGCCCGGAAACGGCTCGAGGCCCGCGTGCCAGGGGCCGGGCTGGTAGGTGTGCTCGCCCGACTCCTCCATCTCGTTGCGCAGCCGCTTGAACAGGCCGCCGGCCGTGTCGAGCGCCCCGCCGTACTCGTCAGCGCTGAGATCGCGCAGGCGCCAGGTGAAATAAAGCTGGCGATCCGTGATCCCGAACTCGCACTCGTTGGGAATCTGCGCCGCCCAATCCAGAAAGCCGGGGCTGAACAGTTCGCGTAACGCGATCGGGTCGTGATCGGAGGGCACCGTTGCCAAAAAGCGGCGGTTGAACTCGATCGATTCGAACTCGACCTTGCGCCGGCTTGCCAGCTGCTCGATGCGCTCATCGCCCTCGATCGACTCGACGTTGAAAATCGGCACGACCTTCGCGAGGTCGGGCATGTGCGACTTTGCGAGGATCGACCGCGGAAGCACGGTCTTGGAGAACAGCCCGCCCTGCTCGTGTTCCTCGGAATCACACGAGGCGCCCCAGAACTCGGGCGCGAGCTGGCCGGTGATCCGGTTCGTGCCGCCCGGACAAAGAGCGACCGGACCACCGACGGGATTGAGACCGCCGACCGGCTCGTAGCGAAGGTCGCGGCTGTTGGCCAGGTCCTTGACCGTCGCCGCCCACTCATCCGCCTTCAAGCGGGAACCTCGGGTGGCTCGACGAGGTCGGTGCGACCCTGCTCGATGAGAAGGGCCTTGTAGCGCGGGAACGCGGGCTTTGCCAGCGGCACGAGCTTGAGGATCTTTGCGACCGGCCCCTCCGCCTTGATCTGCCCGCGAGCGAGCGCCACCGTCACGTTGACCTGGCCGAGCCAGAAGCTGTGGGCCGTATCGGCGGCCATCGTCATTCGCACCTCGGGCTCGAGCGCGGAGTCGCCGAAGTCGACATCACCGGGCTCGTCCTCCATCAGCCGCACGGTGATAACCGCCTCCGGATCGAAGTGCTCGTAACGAACGATGGTGTTGGCCTTGCGGAACTTCGGCCCCATCTCCGGATCGGCGGCTAGATCGACGAGCAGCCGCCCGATCGTGTCATACAGATCCTGCGCAGACTCAAAAACAGGCACGCCCAAATCCTATGTCTTGCCCGAAGCGCGCCGAGGATAGGCGCGAAGCGCCGGTTTACCAGCCCACGACCTGCCGTCCCTGAACAGAGCGCAACCCCGAGGGAGCGGACGCGAAGCGGAGCATCCCTCGGGAGTTATTCAGCGGAGCATCCCTCGGGAGTTATTTCAAGGGTCCTGGAAAAGACTCGGGAAGCGGCCGCTGCCGAAGTCGTCGCCGGGCGGGCCCGGGAAGTCGCCCTGGATGTAGCAGGGGGCGAAGTGGGTCGGGTCGGTGCCGGGCGGGTTGCCGCGGTTGACCCCCGCGACGCTCTGGCCCGGCAGGATCTCGTCCTCATCGGGGTCAGCGCCGGTCGGGCCATAGTCGGTGTTCTTGCAGTCGAAGTTGGCGAAGATCCCGTTTCTGCCCGCCGAGAAGTTGTTGAGCGCGCCCGGCACGAGATAGGCGTTGCCGCGATTCTGAGCGAGGCGTTCCGGGTGGATCGAGAGGGCCTCAGGGGTCCCGGTGTAGCTGATCTGGCGCAGCCCGTGACGCGGTGCCGGATCGCCAGGCTGGCCGACGTACTTACCCGAGAGCGCGACGCCCGGAGCCATGATGAAGTCGACGACGGTCGCCTTCTGGAACTCGAGGTAACGCAGGACCGGGTTGAAGTTCGCGAGGAACGGATCGAGCTCGTCCAGGACCGGCGCGAGGCCGTCGAGGAAGCTCTCGGCCGCGGGCAGCCCGGTCTTGGCGACCCGCTGCAGATCGCCGAGCTTGACGAACAGGTCGCGAAGGTTCGGTGACAGCTCACGCACCGATGCGAGCGTGGGGCTGAGGTCGCGCGCCACCGGGACGAGGTCGTCGATCAGCGGCTTGGTATTGGCCTGGAACGTGTCGAGGCGTTCGAGCGTGGCCCTCGTCTCGCGCTGGAAGGTCGGCATGATCTGGAACGTCTCAGCGAGCGCTTGCTCCTCGTCGGCGAGCGCGTCAAACGTGTTGTCGGAGCCCACGATCGCGCCGGCCAGGGCCTGGTCATTGGCGCTGAGCGCATCGAAGACTGTGCCGGTGTCGCGAACCAGGCCCTTGAGAGCGACCTTCTGGCGGCCGAGGAGGTCGATGATCTCTGAGGCATCGGTGACGAACGGGCCAAGGTTGCCGAACGCGTCGTTGAGGTCGAGCCCGCGCCCCTCGACCGCGCGCGCGGAGCTCTGCTGCCAGCGCTGGAAGGCCGCGCGCGTCTCGTCGTCGAGGGCGTTGAAGATCTCATCGATCTGAGTCGCGTCCGCGGTGCGACTGATTCCCAACGTGCCACCCTCGGGAATCGACTCGACTGAGTCTGCCTCGGCGTCGGTGACGTTGGCGTCGGCGCCAAGCGCGACAGGCGCCGCGTCGGTGTCCGGTTCGGTTCCCGAGGTCAACTCGACGTAGGTCTCGCCGAGAAGCGTCTTCTGGCGGAGGATCGCGCGGGCGTCGGTTGAGATCGGGGCGAACTGCGGCTCGATCTCCATTACCGCCGCGGTGGTGTCCTGACCGTTGACGCGCTGGCTCGCGGGTGCCAGCTCGATCTCCTTGACCTTGCCGACCGACACGCCGCCGATGCGCACGTCGGATTCCACCGCGAGCTGGGTCGCCTCGGGGAAGTACGCCTTGACCCGATAGCTCTCCGGCTTCAGGGGAATCGGACCGCCGAAGGCCGTCCACAGGAACAGGATCAGGCCGAAACGACGACAGCGTGAAGCCCGCTGCAATGAGGATGCGTCCGAGTGATGGGGCTGACTTCTGCATCGTTTAGGGGGTGTTCTGGGCGCAGAGCTGTTCGCGGACGGGACCGGTGAGCCCGGTGACGATCTCGGCGAGCGGATTGAGCTCGTTCTCGACCTCGCCCTGGACGATGTTGACCAGCTGGTCGCAGCCGGCCGTGAAGTAGATCCGGCGATAGAAGCCGTTGCCGTCTCCGGCTGAGAACACCGAATTGCCGGTGTGACCGAGCCACCCGGCCCAGTACAGATAACCCTCGTCGCGACCGCTGGCACCCACGGGCTCGGCTCCGCGCGGGTTATGGGCGGCCATGTTGGTCAGTCGGTTGAGCTTGTTGGTGACCGTGGTGAGACGCGGAGCGGCGGCTGAGTACTCCTGCGCGGCTCGGTTGAGATCGTCCACCGGCTTGCGCGCCTGGCGCACGAACGGACGGATCTCGTCCTCGAGAACCGGCGTCGCATCGCGCGCCAGTGCCTCGACCCCCGCGTTCATCTCGTCGAGGTTGCGCGCAAACGGGCGCAGCGCCTCGAACGCCGGGCCGAGCTCAGAGGCGAACTTGGTGGTGTTGGCGAAGGTGTCTCGCGCCTGACCCAGCGTCCCCGGCAGCAGGCCGACCGCGCGCTGAACGTTCAGGTCCTGCTCGGCAATGGCCCCCAGAGCGTCCGCCGAGGTGGCGACAAAGCGAGCGATGTCGTCGTCGGACCGGCCGACGCGGGTGGTCAGCACGTTGAGGTTGTGGACCAGGTTCGCGAGGTTCTGGCGCCGGGTGGCAACCAGCTTGTTGAGCTCGGCCAGGTCCTTGTTGATCGGGCCAAGGCCCCCGAGAAGCTTCCCGAAGTCCTTGTCGCGGCCGTTGAGGCCCTGGCCGGCTCCAACCAGCAGCAGCCTGAGGTAGGCCTGGTTGTCGGCGTCAAGCGCCGCGAGGATCTCGTCGAGGTTGACGTCAGGAGCGGTGTTTGCCGCCGCGATCGTGTCGCCCTCGTCGTACTCGCCGGCCGATTTCGTACCGGGGTCGAGCTGGAAGAACATGTCCTTGAGCGCGGTCGTGGGACGCATCAGGATCGTGGCGTCCTTGTAGATCGGCAGGTAGTCACGCTCGATCGCGAAGGTGACGACGCCCCGGCCGTCCTCGACGTCGACATCCGCCACATCGCCGATCTTCACGCCCGCCACGCGAATCGACTGTCCCTGTCCGGGCACGACCGCCTGAGCGGTCGTGAACTCGGCCTTCAGCTCGAAGGGCTTCTCCTCGAGGACGGGGATGCGCAGGCGCTGCTTTTGGACGATGTAACCGGTGATGGCAACCGCCAGGACGAGCAGCGCCGCGATTGCGATGAAGTCGCGCAGGTGCTTGCGAATCGCGGTCGCCATCAGCCGCCTCCTGCCATCTTCAGCAGTGGTGCCAGCTGTGCGTTGGTGAGGCCGTACTGGTCGGCGGCCGAGCGGATCTCCTTCGGCGTCGCCGCAGCGAGGACCTGCGCCGGATCCGTAGGCGCCGCCGTGGACTGCTGCGGCGCGTTGCCGACGCCGCCCTGCAGGTTCGGGGGCTCCTGGCGCTCGCACGGGGAGTTCGGCTTGAACGGGGTCTTCGCCGAGTCCTCGATCCGAGGCATAGCGCCGACGATCGGGAAGGGCGTGACGCCAACGGCGTCCTCCAACCCGGGCCCGGTCTGGCTCGGGACGCCGTTGGGGATGATCACGGTGTTCTGGCCGCCTCCGGCTGCAACGCGGATGTACTGGCCGTTGGGGTCACCCGAGCGACTCTCGCCCGCGATGCCGGCCAGACCGTAGGCCGTCTCCTCGAAGACGCGACCGGTTGGCTCGTGTGGATATGCGCCAGCCGGGTCGACCGGCTCGACCGTGTCCTGCGACCACGGGATCACGACCTCGTTGAAGCAGCTCGAAAGCGCCCGGGTGGCATCGAAGAAGTCGACGCTGCGATCGGCGAGGGTGGCGAGCTCTGGAATCGTCGGGCGCAGGTCGGCGGTGAGGCCGCGCAGCTCACGCTTGGAGACCAGCAGGCGGACCTGATCGACAAACGGGATCGAGGCGTCGAGGGTGTCGGGCGTCGAGCGCACGCCTGGCAGCGCCTCACGGGCGAACGCGCGCAGCTGCGGGAACGAGGAGTTGAGCGCTGCGTACGCGGGCTGTGCCTCCTCGAGGGCGTCCGGGAGCACCTCCACCGCCTCGCCCAGCGCCTGGTCTTCGGCCGCGAAGGATCCGCTGAACGTGGCGAGGTTGCTGATCAGGTCCTGGACGGCCACCTCGTTACGGCCGAGTCCTTCGACGACGCGGTCGAGACCGTGGATCACGCCCTGGAGGTCGCCGGGCTCGGTGCCGAGGAACGCCTCGTTGACGAGCGACGTGTAGCGGAAGGCGTCGGGGGAGGATCGATAGAGCTCCTGGAAGCCCTCCGCGCCCTTGTACTTCGTCAGCGCGTTGCCGAACTGGTCGAGGAAGGTCTGCAGGTCGGCGCGCACATCGCCCTGAAGCGTGGTCAGGATCGTGTCCAGCTGCACCGAGTAGGCCGTCTGGTTGACCGGGAAGGTGTGCCCGTCCTCGACCTGGGGAGCGTTGGGGCTCCCCGGGCGCAGGTCGACGAAGTAGTTGCCCTCGAGGAACAGCCGCGGTCGCAGCTTGAAGGTCGAGTCCTCACGCAGGGGTAGCGCGTTCTCCTCGAGCTCCATCGTCACCACCGCGGCCTGCTCGCCGGTTGGGCCGGACGCCGACGTCGCTGCCGCCGGCGCGCCGTTGGCCTGATCCGTTGCCGTCTCGGCATCCGCCCCGACGAGCGGCTCGACCTTGGCGACCTCGCCGACCTGGACGCCGGCGATGCGCACCGGCGAGCTCGGCCGCACGCTCTGCGCGGACGAGAAGACGGCCTTGACCGTGTACTTGTGGCTCCAGGGCAGCTCCTTGGCGAACGCCATGTACGAGGCGCAGGCCAAGACGATGACCAGCCCAAGGCCGATGAGCCAGCTCGGCACTCGGGATTCACGCTGCTTTCTCATTCGCCGATGCCCTCCCACGTCTGCGGAGCGCGCGAGGGCACGCGGGTGTCGACGAGCTCGCGCTCGTTGTCGTCGTTGTAGAAGAGGGTCGTCGGGCCCGCGCGAGCCGGGCAGGTCGGTGACGCCGTAGGAGGGGTTGCTCGGCGACTGACCGGGCACGAGGCCCTGACCCAGCGCGTAGCCGGACTGGCCACCCTCGCAATCGCCGTTGCGCTGACCGCCCGGCACGTACGGGTGAGCATTGACAATCGGGACCTCGAATGGCTTGAACACCCCGTCGTCGGTCTTGCCGTTCGTCTGCGTGCCCGAGTATCCGTCGACCGGGGTCTCCACAGCGTGGGGCATCGCGGACAGCGCCTGGCGGAACGAGTAGCCAACCTGATCGCGATCGCTGAGGGCGTTTGGCAGGAAGGTGAACCAGTAGTTCCAGTAGTTGCAGACGGTCTGCGCGGGTGCCACGTACTCGGCCAGCGGTTCGGCCGTCTCGAACGTCTCCTCCAGGCGCTGCAGCGTCAGCCTCGTCGTCGGCTGGGTGACGACCTGGTTGAGCTCGCGCAGCACCGCCTCCAGGCGCCGGTTTGTGGCCGGCGAGCGAGCGAGGATCGGCGTTCCGACCTCGATCGCCTCGTTGAGCACCGGCAGCGTCGCGCGCAGGTCGGTGACGCCGGGGCGCAGGTTGCGGGCCAGGACGGAGAGCGAGGTCAGAAACGGACGCTGGCGCGGCAGGATGTCGATCCCGGCCTCGAGCGTCGGCGCGGTCTCGGAGATCGTCTCCTGCAGCGCGCCGGGATCCGAGGAGATCGCCGTGAACGCGATCGCCGCCTTGGTGAAGAAGTCGGCCTGCTGCTCGGCGACGGGGGCGACGGCAGCCGCCGTACGCCCCAGAGCCGGGAAGAAGTTTGCGAAGCGAGTGTCGCGCTCGAGCAACACGCGCGTGACCGGACGCAGACCCCTGAACAGCGGCTCGAGGCTGCCGATCGCGTCGTTGAGGGACGTCCCGCGCCCCGCGAATGCGCTGCCGTAGCCGGTCAGGTTTTGGCGGACCGCGCTACGTGTCGGCGCGTCGAAGGTGTTGGCGATGTCGTCGAACTCGGTCTGCGCTTGGAAGCACCCGTTCTTCGCGGTAGCCACGGTCGTTTCCTCGAAGGTCTCGGGGTTGACCGGCAGCGCGCAGTTGCCACCGTCGTCGGTGCCGTTGAACACGTAGCCCTCCGGTGCCGGGTCGCCCTGCCCGCGAACGATCTCGACGTATTTGAGCCCGAAAGAAGATCGGTAACGAACGCGGAAGATCGAGTCGACTGGGATCGGCTGGACGCTCTTGTCGAGCTTCAGATTGACCTTGGCGACGACTCCGCCGTCCTCGGTCGTTGCGGTATTTCCGCCGCTCGCCGAGTCCGAGACCTCATCGGCCGGGATGGCGTCGATCGACTCGACGACGCCAACTCGGTGGCCGCCGATCCGGACCTCGTTGCTGTTTGTCAGCCGAGCCGCGTCAGGGATCTCAACGGAGACCCTGTACACGGGAACGAAGGGCAGACCGGCGTTGGCGTTATACGCGAGGAAGACCGCGACGATCACGATCAGCGTCGTCACCGCACCGACCATCGTCGGCGAGGCCGTCAGCGTCCCCATGGCTCCCCGGTTCCTCATGGCGTACCGAACAGGAAGTCGAGGAGATCTTCTGTCGCGCCCGGAACCGGCGCCGCCGCCGCCGGACTGGCCGCCGCCGCCGATGCCGAGCTGATCCTGGACGCCCTGGGGAAGGTCATCGATCGCGCCTGGCGGCAGATCGAGGATGTCGTCGAGGATGTCGTCGGGCAGCTCGCCGGGGCCGGTTCCCGCGCCATCGCCGCCGTCCGCGCCGCCGCCGCCATCACCCGCGGGACCGCCGTCAGCTCCATCGGCGTCGCCATTGCCACCCTGCCCGGAGCGTTCGCCGCGCTCACTGTTTCGGCTGCTGTTTGCGGGGGTGCAGAGAGGCTCTGCCGCCTCCGGTGCGGTGCCCTTCGGGCAGACCGATGGGTCATACGGCGGCAGGCCCAGGTCCTCGTTGATCCCCGGCTGATTTGGGCCAAGCCAGCCGACGCAATCAGCCGCCTCGAGGATGTTCGTCGTGATCCCGCCGTCCTGAGCTGGGACACCGACCTCGCCCGTCTGCGGGTCGCGCCCGCTGTCGAACGCGCCGCATGCGCCGGTGTTGATGTAGTAGAGCGTGAAGTGCAGCAGGTGCCCGACCTGGTCGAACTGGTTGAGCGCGCCCGGCTGGTAGTAGGCGTAGTTGAGTAGGCCTTCCAGGCCCGTGTATCCCTTCGTGTCCCTCTGGCCGGGCCGCGGGTCGGTGCGGCCCGTGTCGTCGGGAACGCGGTCATCGATCTCCACTGCCCGGCGCGGATCATCGAGATCGCGGAGGAGGTCGGCGAGGATCTCGCTCGTCCTCGGCGCCCCCTCGCCCGCGTCGGCCAGTTGCTTGATCTCATCGGCGCCGCGGCGCAGAGCCTTGGTGCCGACGGTCGAGGCGGAGCCGAGGCTGTCAAGCGCCGCCTCGCTGGCACTGGAGAAGCCCGGAAGGTTGAGCGCGAGGCGGTTGAGGTCGGGTGCCGCGGCGCGGAGGTCCGCAAGCAGCGGCGTGTTGGTGCGAGCCACCTCATCGAGCTTTGCCAGCGTCGGCTGCAGCTCGACGAGGAAGTCGTCGAGGATCTCGAAGTCCCGGGAGAGGTCGTCGCGGCGCGCGACCGAGGCCTCGGCGGTGTCGCCCGCCTCGCGAATGAAGCGAACAACGTCCTCGCGGCGCGCCGCCAGGCGGCTGATCACCCGGTCGGAGTTGACGTTGAGGTTGGTGATGATCCTGTTCTGACTCGCGAGGATCGAGGTGATCTTCTGCAGCTGGGTGATCGCCGGTGCCCCGAGACGGATCGCCTCGTTGAGGCTCTCCGCGTTGCCGGCGAGCGCCGTACCGAACTCGGTGATCAGCAACGCAAAGCGTTGCTTGAACGGCTCGCGCAGCGTGTTCTGGACGAGGTCGTTCTGGACGGTCTGCGAGACCTGGGAGGCGGGGATCGTGCCGCCGTCTTCCAGTGGATCGCCAGCCGGCGCGCAGCTGATGTAGTACTCGGCGATCAGCGACTGCGGCTCCGACGAGCACTTCGAGTCCTCGCCGAGCGTGCCGAGATCGCCGGAGAGCTCGATGGTCACGCGAGCGCGCTTTTGCGGAGTGATCGCGAGCTCCGTCACCGAGCCCGCGTTGACGCCGGCAATCCGCACGTCCGAGCCCTCGACGATCCCGAAGGCGTTGTACATCTCGATCTCGTAAGTGCGGACATCGTCCGCGCCGGCGCTCGCGGTCAAACCCGCGATCGCGGCGACGATCACACAGAGGCTTGTCGCCACTCGCCTCATGGGCCGGGCTGCACGTGTTCGGGGTCGCAATCGCCTGGCTCACCATCGGTGAGCGCGCCGCCGTCGGTGAATGGAACGGAGGTGTCGGACGGGTCGATGTCCGAAACGGGACGCTCGTTGCCGCCGGGGCATTTGCGGTCGTTGCCGGTGTCAAGCGACGCCAGCAACTCCTCCGGTGTTAGCGGATCGAGCAGGTTCGGCACGCCGCCCGGCGCCGAGAGGCTGAACGCGTTGAACGTCGTCGAGACTCGTCCGAGACCGCCGAGAGCGTCGACATAGCCGGAGTGACCGAAGTCATCGAACCAGCCGACGAGCTCCGGCGTGTACGCGCGGAGCATCGACAGCTGTGCCTCGGAGTTGCGAAGGGCGCAGATGGTCTCGCCGAACGAGCCCTGCGTGTAGTCGTCGTCCTGGGCCTTTGCGAGTTGGCCAAGGCTGTTTGCGTCGTCGCCGCAGTCGGGGGAGCCGGAGCCGACGGCGGCGTCGGCGAGATCCGGCTGGATCTTCGTCAGCTCGACGAGATCGTTCGCGTCGCCAGGCCTGCGCAGGATCTGGGAGAGGTCGCGCACGGTCGGGACCGCGTCGGCCGAGGCGGCCCGCAGGCTCGCGAAGAAGGGCTGCAGCCTGGTCGCAACCGGCTTCGACGCGTCGACGAGAGGGTCCAGATCGTCAAGTGCAGCGCGGAGATTGACGAAGGTCGTGTTCGACTCGCGCAGGAAGCTCGGCAGCAGAGAGATCGCCTTTGCGAGCCGCTCCTTACGGTCGCCGATCGCGTTCATCATCAGGTCGAGGTTCGAGATCGCCTGGGTCAGCTGCGGCGCTCGCGCCGCGATCGCACCTGAGAGCTGGGAGGTGTCGACGATCAGGTCCTCGAGGGCGCGCTGATCGGCGTTCAGCTCCCCGAAGACACGCCGTGATGTCGACAGGAACGGATTCGCGTACTTGAAGCCCTCGTTGGCCTGCTCCGCCACCCCGTCGTAGGACGTGGCGAACCCCTGGATCACGTGCTTGAAGTCCTCGATCGTCTCCGGGTCGAGGGTGTTGAAGAGCTGATCGAGGTCGACGGCCGAGACCGTCTCGGTCCGGTCCATCGTGCCCCCGTCCGAGATCGTGTCGCTCGAGCTTTCGGCGTCAGGCGGGATCGTCAGCTGGACCTGGCGCCCGGCGATCTGCGAGAGCGAGGGTGAGCGGATCGTGGCAACGGTGCCGCGCGCGAGGGGCGCGTAGTCCTCGCCCACCGAGAAGGTGACGAGCGCCTGCCCGTTCGGGCCGAGCTCGATCTTCTTGACCGAGCCCACGGCGGTACCGCCGACAATCACCTCGTTGCCGTTCACGAGCTGGCCGGCGTTCGCGAACTCGGCGGTGACCTCGTAGGAGTCGTCGCCGCTTGAGAGCAGCACGACGACTGCCCCGATGGCAACCGCCAACGCGGCCAGCCCCAGCACGCGCCCGATCAACGATCGATTCAACGAACCCCGTTCTCTCTCACCAAACCCCTATTACGCAGGAGCCCTTACCCCTGCGCCGCGCGAACCTACCAACCACGAAGCGGCGCTGTCAAAGGACAACCGACGCGCAAACCGCTTGGTTAAGCGGTTTTGCGCCGGGCTGATCGTTGAGTTGCGGTTAAGGCTGACCGCCCTGCGCGTTAGGGGCGTCCGAGCCAGGAGAAACCGGTGGCGCGGGCGTACAACTTGTACAGGCGAAAGCTCGACGCGAAATCGTTCGAGCAGGCGCTCTGGAACATGCGGTATGCGCGGTCATCCGTCAGCGCCGGGATCTGCACCGTGCCATCGCGCAGGTTGACCTGCGCGCGGATGTCGGCGATGGTCGCCAGACGTTGCGCGCGGTTGCCCCGCTTCCAGTCGCTGCACTGGGCGAGCTGTGCGACCGACCCCGCCGTCACCTGACCCAGCGGCTTTGCGCCGAACTTCGCCGGGTCGGACGCGGGTGCATCAGCGTTTGCGGCCGAGCGGTCCGCGAGGACGCCGTTCGGATCGGAGCCGTAGGCGTCGAGACGCTCCTGCAGACGGGTTGCCGCGGCCGTCCGCAGGAACCGCTTCAGGCGGCGCTCCTGGACGCGGTTGGCACGCTTGGCTGCGGCGCTACCCGGCTCGGCCGGATCCGTGAACCAGTCACAGCCCGGGCGGTCGGCGGCCGTCTGGCCACGCTTCCACATCGAACAGTCGAGCAGCACGGCCTCCTTGGCCGGGTCGCCGTTGCCCGTGCTGTTTGCGCAGTTGGAGGGCAACAGGTCGGGGGGCGAGCCGACTCCCGGTCCCGTCACCGAGGCGGCGGTGCCGTCGCTACCCGTGTTGTCGAACCAGCAGTTGCCGACGTTGCCCGAGAACTCGTCCCACCAGAAGTCGACTCCGTTGGGAAGCGGCCCGCCATCGAGCTTGCCGTGCGGCGCGCCGAAGCGCATGCCCGCCCACGCCTGCTCGGTGAACCCGGGCGGCACCTGGCCCATGTGGTTGTCGAAGTACTGGTTGTTGCACGAGGTCGTCAGGCTGGGAGCGGTCGGGCATGAGATGCCCGGATTGACGCTGCCCTCCGGCTCGGGCATCACCACCGCGTCGGGAATCGCGAGCAGCATGGTTCCGCGTCGCCAGTTGTCGAAGATCCAGTTGTCGTGGACCCGACCGCTGTTCATCCCCGGCCAGAGGATCCCGACCCCGACCGGAACGCCGACGGTGGGCTTCACCGGCGGATTCTCCGTGTAGAGGTTGAGGTTGTTCGAGTAGATCAGGTTGTGGTCGATCTGCGAGCTATCGGCCGGGAACCCGGGATGCCCGGATGCCGAGATCGTGTCGCTCGAGATGCCCGATCCGTTGCCGTAGATGTTGTTGTTGGTGATGCGCACCGCGTTGCCCATAGAGCCCGAGTAGGCGAGGGCTGATCCGCGCATGTCGCACTTCTTGACCACGGTGTTGATCCGCGGCGCATCCGGATAGAACGAGAGATCGGCCTGCTCGCCGGTCTCCGGCGACGCCCCGGGGTAGACGACCGAGTCGCCCGAGCCGAAGCCATCGCAGTTCTTGTAGAGGCCATGGTCGGAGGTGAATGTGAGGTTGCCGTAATCGGCGGCCCAGAAGAACTTCACGCGCTCGAGCCGGTAGCCGTCGGTCTCTTCGACGTAGATCCCGTGCTCGAGGGCGCCGCGGGTGAGCAGGTTGCGCGCGACGAAACCGTCAGCGCGATCGACGCGGATGATCACGTGCTTCTTCAGCGTCGCGGGCTGCGCTTCGATCCCCTTTCCGGCGTACTTGCCACCGCCGTCGATGAGGACGTCATCGGGGCTCGGACCGGAGCCCTCGATCTGAAAGTTGCAGCGCACGCACGGGCCCTCATCCGGGATTCCCATGCGGTTGTCGAGCGGCGGGCTCGGTGCCGGCTCGTCCGGCACCTCGCGACCCTGCACGTAGATCAGATTCTGATCATTAGGGCAGGTGACCTGGTACTTGTAGCTCGGCGTCTTCGCTCCACTTGAGTCCTCTTGGGTCAGCCCGGAGCACTTCGGATCGTTGACCGGGGAACGCCGCGATGCGCGCTCCTTGTAGCGCCCGGGCATGATCACGACTCGGTCGTTGTTGGAGGAGTCGAAGACCGCGTCCTGGATCGAGTGGTACTCGCACTGCTTCGCAAGCTTTCGGTTCAGCCGCAGGTTCTTGCGAGCCTTGGTCTTCGACCAGACCTTCGCGCCCTGACTCGGGCGCAGGGTGACGCCCTTCGTCTGGGCCTTGCGCAGTGCGGCATCGAGAGCGTTGAGCGAGCGCTTGCCGTCCTCGCCGAGACAGACGACGCGAACCTCGCCGGGGCCCTTGCCTGAGACCGCGGACTTGAGCGACCGAGCCTTGGGCACCTCGCCGCCGGCAGCCGGCTTCACCGACGTGTCAGGGGCCGGATCGGGCCAGTAGGAGGGGCGCTCGAGATGCGCCGCTGCAAAGGCCGGCAAGGCCAGGGCTGCGATTACGGTCGCCCCCGCAAAGAATCCTCGCTGGCGATTGCGGCGTTGAAGTCCCGGCATCTGCTCCCTCGTTCTCGACGTGCGCCGCCTCCCTAGCGGTGCTGTCGCGGAAACCTACATCGGCCAGGCGCCGCAGCGCGCCGGTTGTCAGGGCAGGAGGCTGCCGCCAGGCGGGATCACCCACAGTCGCTCCGCGAACGTCTCGATCACGTCGGCGGGCAGCTGGTCGACCCGCGCCGCGCCGCGCTCGCCCATCAGTCGGGCAAACTCCCGCCATGCGGCGGCGACCGCCCCGACGCGGCTGCGGTGGCCGAATCCGGTGGCTTGGCCCAGCGCGGACGCGTGGGCCTCGACCTCCCCCAGGGTCAGCTCTCCAAACGGTTTGCTCGCGCCACCCACCGCAACTTGCGAGGCAAGCGCCGCGCTCACGCGATCCCCGCGTACCAGAGCCCGAATAGGAGGCCGAACACGCCAAGCGCCGGGATCACGATCGCTCTGTAAACCGGCGCCACGAGCGGCCGGGTCAGGACCCACGCGAAGGCGCCCGTGAGTCCCGCCATCGAGACGATCGACATCGGGGCGAACACGGCCATGGCGGCTGCCGCCTCGAGTTGGGTCGGCAGGGCGGCGATCAAGACCACGACCACGGCGCCGGTGCCCGCCAGGCCGTGCAGCACGCCAATCCCAAAGGCCTGGCGCGGCCCGCGCACGTGGACGTGGTGGTGGTCATCGTCGCCCTCGCGAAGGTGGGTGTGGGCGCCGGTGGCATGGTCGTGACGCCCGGTTCGGTAGTCGCCTCGCAGCCACTTCAACATCACCCTGGCAGCGAGCAAGAAGATCACGACGCCCACCGTCTTCTCGGCCGCCGTTTCGAGCCAGCCGGGTAACTCGGCCTTGAACGCGATCAGCGGCAGACCGATCACGAGCAGCATCGCTGCGTGCCCCAGCCCCCACCATGCCCCGAGGCGCACGGCGGCGCGGCTGCCGCGATCGTCAGCCGCCACGAGCGACGTCACGGCGACGAGGTGGTCGGGATCGGAGGCGTGCCTGAGGCCGAGAACGAAGGCGAGCCCGAGCGCGACCAGCAGCGGCGCGCCTTCGAAGAGGCCCTCGACCCACGTGTCGAGGCTCTCGAATGGCCCAAAGAGGAGATCGAAGCTCATCGCTGGCACTCCCGCGCTGCCGCCACCGCGACCTGGCCGTACGCAATCCCGCCGTCGTTAGGCGGCAACGACGCCGGAAAGATCGGCTCGAGCCCCGTCGACCGCAGCTCCCTGACGCAACGCTCGAGCAGCAACCGGTTCTGAAAGACGCCGCCGGAGAGGACGACCCGTTCGAGCCCGCGACGCTCCGCCTCCATCGCGCAGGCCCGCGCCGTCGCGTCGGCGAGCGCGTTGTGGAAGCGCGCCGCTGCGACCGCGACGTCGACGCCGGCCGCGAGATCGGACGTCAGCGCGCGAACCGTCTCGCGCGGATCGATCACGACCGGGGCGCCGTCGCCTTCGAGCAGCGACATCGGGTACGCGCCGCGCTCGGTCCGAGAACAGACACCCTCGAGCTCGGCCGCTGCCTGACCCTCGTGCGCGACCCTGGCGCGCACCCCGCAGATCGCCGCGACGGCGTCAAAGAGCCGACCGGCGCTTGTTGTGAGCGGGGAGTTGAGGCCCGTCTCGACAAGCCGGGAGACGGCCCTCCAGTCGGCCTGCGTGACGGACCCGCCGAGGCCGGACGGCAGCCCCGGCGTTTCGGTCTCGAACGCGGCAGCGAGCCACGAGCAGGCCATCCGCCACGGCTCGCGCGTCGCCATGTCGCCCCCGGGCAGGCGCACAGGAAACACGAGTCCGGCCCGCTCGACCCCGGCGAGGTCGCCGGCGAGGATCTCGCCGCCCCAGACCGTTCCGTCGGCTCCATAGCCGGCGCCGTCGAAGATCGCGCCGACCGCCCCGGACGTGATCCCATGCTCGGCGAGACATGCCGCCATGTGCGCGTGGTGGTGCTGCACACCGACGACCTCGACGCCCTCGCGCGCCAGGGCGTATCGGGTAGCCAGGTAATCGGGATGGAGATCGTGGGCAACGACCGCCGGCTCGACCGCGAACAGACGCTCGAGGTGCTCGATGCCTCGGCGATACGACTCGAGCGTCTCGAAGTTCTTCAGGTCCCCGACGTGAGGGCCGACCCACGCGTGGGCACCCTTCGCGACGCAGAACGTGTTCTTGAGCTCGGCGCCGCAGCCGAGGATCGGACGAGGGGCTGCAAACGGCAGCGCGATCGCGGCGGGCGCGTACCCGCGCGAGCGACGGATCAGCAGCGGCGTCTCGCGGATCGTCCTGTCCACTGATCGCACCACCGAGTCGTCGGTGCGCGTCTCAATCGGGCGGTCGTGGATCAGCAACGCATCGGCGATCGAGGCCAGCCGCGCGCGGGCGTCCGCGTCGGTGAACGCGATCGGCTCGTCGCAGACGTTGCCAGAGGTGAGCACGAGCGGCGCGCCCGTGTCGGCGGCAAGCAGGTGGTGCACCGGCGAGTAGGCAAGCATCACGCCCAGGTCGACGGAGCTCGGCGCGACACCGGCGGCCACCGCAGCGCCCGTGCGTGCGCGCGCGATGACGATCGGTCGCTGCGGCCCGCTGAGCACCGCTTCCTCCGCCGGCGTCAGCTCGACCAGTTCACGCGCACGTTCGAGGTCGGCGACCAGCAAGGCGAACGGCTTTTGGTCGCGGTGCTTGCGCGCGCGCAGACTGGCAACCGCGGCATCGTCGGCCGCAAGGCATGCGAGGTGATAGCCGCCGATTCCCTTGACCGCCAGGATCGCGCCTTGGCGCAGCATCGCTGCGGCCTCGGCGATCGCGTCCTCGCACGGTAGTGGTCGGCCCTCGGGGTCAATCAGCCGCATTCGCGGCCCGCATACGTGGCACGCATTGGGCTGCGCGTGGAAGCGACGGTCTCGCGGGTCCTCGTACTCAGCTTGGCAGCGGTCGCACATCGCGAAGCCGGCCATCGTCGTCAGCGGGCGGTCGTAGGGAACCCCGCGGACGATCGAGAATCGCGGGCCGCAGTTCGTGCAGTTGACGAATGGGTAGCGGTGGCGGCGATCGGCCGGGTCGAAGAGCTCGGCGAGACAGTCCTGACAGGTCGCCGTGTCCGGCGAGACCGGGGCCTGCGAGGGTCCGGTGCGCTCGGACTGGGCAATCTCGAATCCGCTCTCGCCGCGCGCGCCCAGTTCGTCGGCGCTGACGCCCTCGACGACGGCCAGTGGCGGCGCCTGTGTGGAGACACGGTCGCAAAAACGCTCGACCGCCCCGCTCTCGCCCTCCACCTCGAGCACCACCCCGCGCTCGTCGTTTCGCACCCAGCCGGCCAGGTCGAGCTCCTCGGCAAGCCGGAACACGTGCGGGCGAAAGCCGACGCCCTGCACGGTCCCGAATACCCGGAGACGCACGCGGCGAAGCGTTCGCGAAGCGGGCTGGGACGCCATCAATCCGCCCGCCCGATCAGCTCGCAGAGCGCGTGATAGGCGCTCGCCTGCGCCTCCTGTATCCGCGGAATGTGCTGTGAGCGAGTGACGATCACATGGTCGGCCAGGTCGTCTGCCGCGATCCTCCCGCCGTCGTAGCCGACCATCGCGACCGTGCGCAGGCCGCGGCGCCTCGCCTCGGCCAGGGCCGAGATCAGGTTGAGCGAGTTGCCACTGGTCGACAGCACGCAGAGCGCATCGCCCTCCCGGCCGTAGGCGATCACCTGGCGCTGAAAGATCTCGGCCGTTCCGACATCGTTTGCGATCGCCGAGAGGATGGAGGAGTCCTCGGTGAGGTCGAGCGCCGGCCGTCTCGCCGCTCGCAGGTCGGCGACGAGGTCCGCGGCGTCGGTGGCCGAGCCGCCATTGCCGCAGGCGAGCAGCTTTGCCCCGCCCTCGAAGCCCGCGCGCAGCTCGGTCGCGGCAGCAGCGAGAACGTCGCTGTTCTCGGACAGCGTCTGCGCGCGCAGCTCGCCCACCTCGGCCGACTTGATGAGGATCGAGGCGCGCACGTCCGCCAGCACGGCGTCCAGGTCGCTCTGCGACTCCGCGAGGAACGGATAGAGGAAGGCCGACGCGCCGGCGTCATGCACGGCCCGCGTCTCGCGCCCCTCGAGCAGGCCGCGGTGATCGAAGAAGACGTGAACCAGCTCCCAGAGGACGTGATAAAGCGTTTCGACGAGCTCCTGGCGCACGGACGCCTCAGCCACAGGCGGCTCGAAATCCCACTCGGCCGCGCCCCGGTCGAACGCGATCGTCATGCAGCCACGCTCGCGCGCGAGGGTCAGGGCGGACCGCGTTCCGGCCTCGCCCGCCTCGAAGCCAATGACGATGTCGTCGGGCTCCGCCGCGAGCTCGACCTGCAGCGTCGGTTCCCCGCCCTCGGGGCCGAGGCCGATCGCCGGCAGCGCCCGCTTGCCGACGATCACCGGGTGCACGAACTCAACCGCCACGTGGCGGACATCGGAGCGCGCCGCCGGGCTCTGCCCGACCGCCAACAGCCGCCCGCCGCGGGCAAAGCGCTCCGCCATTCGATGACAGCAGCTCGCCAACCGTGTCGCCTCCGCCTCAAAGAACTCGGCGTTGGCGCGCGTGCGCAGCTCGATCTGGCGCCTCAACAGCGGTGCGGCTGCGCTTCGCTTCGCCTCGCGATCGCTAAGCGATTCGACCCGGTCGGTCGGCCTCGCGACGGTCATCGCTCCTGCCTACACCGCCGTCCCCACACGGTCGGTGATCTGAGCCAGCCACTCGCACCACTCATCGATTCCCTCCCCGGTGCGGGCGCTGGTGGTCATCACCCGCGCGCCCGGGTTGACGGTGTCGATGTTCGCGATCAGCCGCTCGAGGTCGAAGTCGAGATGCGGCAGCAGGTCGATCTTGTTGACGACGACGAGCTCGCACGCGCGAAACATCAGCGGGTACTTCAGCGGCTTGTCCTCGCCCTCGGTGACCGAGCAGACCATGATCCGCGCGTCCTCGCCAACGCGAAACTCGGCCGGGCAGACGAGATTGCCGACGTTCTCGATGATCAGCAGGTCGAGATCCGCCAGCGGCAGCTCATCGAGGGCGGAGCGCACCATGTTCGCGTCGAGATGACACTCCCCGCCGAACCCCGAGTCGGTGTTGAGCTGAACGACCGGGAGGTGCATCGCGGCGATGCGGTCGGCGTCCATGCTCCCCTGAACATCGCCCTCGAGCACACCTGCCCGTACGGGCAGGTCGGCGAGCCCGGCCTCCAAAAGCGTCGTCTTACCCGCGCCCGGAGCGCTCATCAGGTTGACAACGGCAACGCCCGCATGATCGAAGTCGTGACGGTTGGCGTTGGCGATCGTCTGGTTGGCGTCGAGCGCGTCGGTGGCGACCTTGATCTTGGTTCGGTGCATTGCTCTCCTTGTCAGGTGGTTGCCAACTCGGTGTCGGCGACCTCGATCGACTCCACCTCGAGCTCGTCGCCCTCGACGACCTTGGCGCCGGGGCTCTCGCAGGAGGGACATCGGAAGGTCGGCAAGACCGCGACCTCGGACGGCGCCGGCGCCGGGTCCCACTCCGTCCCGCACACTTCACACGACATCCACGCGGAGACGATCTCGAGCTCGAGGCGCGCCCCGTCGCAGTCGGTGTCGCGGGTGACGATCTCGAAGTAAAAGGCGAGCGACTCGGGCACGACCTGGCGCAGGGCGCCGATCCGCACGTCGACCTGGGTCACGCGACGCCCATCGGCGTGAAGCAGCGCCGTGTCGACGATCGCGCTCGAGATCGAGAGCTCGTGCATCAGCCCTCCTTCGACGCGTATGCGTCCGCCGTGCGGAGGCCCTCGACCGTCTCGAGCACGAGATCGGTGGCGCGCTCGACCGCATCGCTGACCTCGGCCGACAGTTTGAAGCCCATCTCGTCGACGCCGGCCGGCTCGCAGGCCACGATGGTGACCTTGCCGGGCCAGCCGCCCACCGTCTTGACGAATCGCAGGACCGTTTTCGGGTCCATCCCGTGGGGACTGACGACCTCGCCGTCCTCAATCGGCGCGATGTCGGCCGGGTCCGGCTCGATCACGTACAGCGTTCCGGGGTCGCCGCCCTGGCGGCTGACGTCAATGAGCACCAGGCCGTCGTAGCCGCGCATCACCTCGTAGGCGAGGTCGAGGCCGCCGGTGCCGAAGTCGAGCACGGTTACCCCGGCGGGAAGGTCACGATCGCCGAGCGCCTTGGCGACATGGCCCCCGAAGCCGTCGTCCCCCATCCAGGCATTGCCGATGCCGGCAACGAGGATCTGCGGCTGCGGCTCGGCGCTCATTCGGCGATCGCCTCCAGCTCCGCAGCCTTGAAGAACAGGTAGCGGCCCGTCTCGCGAAACAGCTCCTGGGCCGGGTCGTCATCGACGGTGACCGCCACGTGGGCCCCGTCCTCGTAGTCGATGTAGAGGCGCTCGATCGTCGCCGTGCGACCGTCGAGCATGCGATCGAGCACGTCGCGCTCGGTGCCGGGCCGAAGCACCACCTTGCCGCCCTTGCGAAACCGTTTCCCCTCGATTTCCAGCGTCTGCTCCCCGGGGTTGGGGTGACCCGGCTCGGCCGGCGGGCCCGGGTCGGGCGGCAACGGGGGACTTGCCTGGTAGGGCGAATCGAAGCCGCCACGCTCGGTCTCCTGGCCAACCGGGGTCATCTTTCCGTGCAGCGAGATCATCTCCTCGGGCGTCGTCGCCGCGGCCTTCGCGATCATCGCCCGCACGGCGGGGTCCTGGGCTGCGATCTCCTCGCGCTCGGCGTCGGAGAGGACCTGAACGTGCAGCAGCAGCGCTTCCTCGATCTCCGTGTTGTCGAAGAGGTTGCCGAGGCTCTCCGGCGCCACGCTCGGATGCTCGGGGAGGATGATCGGGGCGGCGAGAATCGCGCGATCGTCGGCGGTCGCGAGCACCGGCCAGGTGTTCACGCTCTCGCACGCCGCCACCGCGGCCCCGGCGATGCCGTCGCGCTCAAGCGGCGAGGCGAACCTCCCAGCGTCGGCCTCGAGGACGACGTGGGTCGAGAGCATGCTCGCGAGCAGCGCATCGGGCCGCTCGACGTTGCGAGCCCGATCGGGATCGAGCGGGGTGGTGTTGTGCACGCAGCAGCGGATCCGAACGAGCTGGCGACCCTCGCCGTCGAGGACGTCGAGCGGCTCAGCGCGCAGGCGCGCCCTGCCGCTGAGCGTCGGCGTCGCCTCGAACTCGAACTCCGTGCCGATCCCTCGCCCCGCTGCCAGCGCCTGCAGATCCGTCGGCTCGAGCTCGATCCGGCGCTCCACCGCCGCGTGGCGTTCGCCGGCAGCGTGTAGGAAGCGAATCGTCGCCCCGACCTGCGTCGTTTCGGCGGCCGCCAGAACGCATTCGGCGCGCAGGTGGTCAAACGTCGTCGAGCTGCGCTGCGCATACGTCGGCGGATAGACGATCCCGAACGGAGTCGGCGTCGCGTTCTTGGTCGCGCCCGGCGTGTAGGGGTAGAGCGCGTAGCCCTCGAAGAGCAGCGAGTCGACCAGCGTCTCGAGTTCCCCGCTCACGCCAGCAGCTCCTCGATCACCGCGTCGAAGGTCGGCAAGCCGCGCTCGGCCTTGACGCGCTCCAGCCGCGCAATCGTGTCGGTGTGCGCCGGGATCCAGCCGCGAAACGGATAGGCGGCGGCAATGGTCTGCCGCCAGACGTCCACCGGCAGCTCGAATCGCGGCGAGCGATCCCACGGGATCTGGACGATCTGCATCCGCCCGTCGTCAGCCTCATAGAACACGGTGCCGTTGAAGTGAAAGCGCAGCGGAGCGACGCCGTCCTCGAGTCCATGGAAGTACTTGGCAGCCGCGATCTCGAGGTCATAGGTGCACGGAACGACGAGATCGAACTCGGTCGTGCGCGCGAATGCCGGCACGAGCGCATCGGCCTGCGCCCAGCGGAAGTTCGTGGTTGTCGACGCCCAGCGCTCGGGCTCGCCGAAGAGCTCGAGCAGCCGCTCGCGGCTCGCGGCGTCATAGCGGCGCTTCGAGGGCTCGATCGTGATCACCGTGGTCACGGCGATCGTGAAGATCCGATGCGCCGACTCGTCGCTGACTCCAACGCGAAAGCCGACCGTCGGGGCTGCCGCGTGTTCAACCGGATGGGCCGACAGGATCTCGAAGTCGGGATCGGGGGCCCCGGCAAACGGCGACTGCTCGACTTCGGCGACCTGCCCGTTGACCGGCTCGGTCATGCGGCGGCCTCCTCCAACTCGGCGAAGAATCCGGCGATCGCTCGCTCGAGGCCGGTCCCTCCCGAGATCCCCTCCCAATTGACCTTCACCAGGCCGACGAGGCGATAGCACTCGTCGATCGGGGCAATCGCATACTGAGCCGGATCAGCCATGCGGTTGACGATCAGCGCCTCGGCGTCTGCCTCGAGGCCCATGAGGACCGGGTTGAGCGTTCGCAGGCGATTCCAGCCTTCGGCCTCGATCTCCGCCTCCGTCGCCCCGGCGGGGCTCGGATAGAGCGCCCCCACGCTGCCGGTGGCGCTCGAGTCGATGAAGAAGGCGAGCCCGATCGGGATTCCGAACGAGGCCCAGATCTCGTCGGGCAGGTCGAAGTCGTCGAGCCAGGCCGTTCGCGTGCCGGTCGGGCGCAGCTCGGGGTCGCCGCCGCGCAGGGCAAGGCAGCTCTCGCAGGTGCAGAGGATGCGGCGATCGACGAGGTGCAGCAGGTGGCGGTGGTCGTGGTCGATCGGCTTGTCGCACAGGTCGCAGCGCTCGTCGGTGGCGGCCGCGGTCGATGCCTGGCGCAACGGCTGCGTCCCGTTGGGCTGCGAGAGCTTGCGCAGGCTCGCGATGACATCCGCCTGGCGCTTGGCGGCAAGCTTTGCGTCAAGTGCCGCGCTCATGCGGGCAGGGCGACGCGGGCATCGCCTGCGGTCGCGAGCAGGGGAACCGGTTCGAGCAGCAGTCGCTCGTCATCGAGCGAGCGCCCGGCGCGCGGCAGGAAGAACGAGCGTTGACAGCCCGCGCATGTGAGCGCTCCCTCGACCAGGGTTGCGCCCGCCAGCGAGTCGCCGCAGGCAGCGCACGAATCGCGAAACGCGAGCAGGTTGCCCTCGACCCGGGCGACCACGAGCGGGATCCCGTGCACCTCTGCCGTCGCGAGCTCTCCCTCGGTCACCTCGCCGAGACCGTTGAGATCGAACCATGCCGGCGGCCCGGATTCGACGCCGCTCGCGACCTGAACGACCGGCAGCTCGAGCGCCCCGGGCCCGGAAGCCGCGGGGGCGGGCACCTGCACGGCGCCCTCGACCACGAGACCCTCGAGATCTGGCGCTGCCTCCTCGAGCGCGGACTTGATCGCCAGCTCGAGCGTCGACGACGATGCCGGGCAGCCATCGCAACTTCCCTCGAGACGAATTCGCGCGACCCCGTCCTCGACGCCGAGCAGCTCGACGTTGCCACCGTGCGACTCCATGTAGGGCCTGACGCTGTCGAGAGCCTCCACCACTCGCTGCTCGAGCGCGACCGGGTAGAGCCCGTGGATCAACATCAGGCTGGCGACCACCCCATCCTCGGCGAGCCTTTTGCCTAGCTCGCCGTCGCTCGACTCGCCGACGGCCGCGAAGATCCGCTCGAGCCCGTCGCCGTAGAGCTCGATCACGGCCGCGACGAGCTCGTTGGCCGCCGCTTGCGCACGCGGCTCCGCGATCGCCTCGAGCTCGCCCGAGAGCCGCTGGACCCGTTCGATCAGCTCATCAGGCGAGCCTGCCATCGCCGCTCAGCACATCCCGGTTGGTGTGTGCTGAACCTTGCGCACGCGCCCGCCGCCCGTGTACATGTGCACTCCGCATGGCAAGCACGGATCGAAGCTGCGGACGGCCCGCATGATGTCGACGCCCTTGAAGTTCTCCGGGCCGTTCTCCTCGAAGATCGGGGTGTTTTGCACCGCGTCCTCGTAGGGGCCGGGAGTTCCGTAGACGTCGCGCACACTCGCGTTCCAAGGGGTCGGCGGATACGGCTGGTAGTTCGCGACCTTGCCGCCCTCGATCACCATGTGATGTGAGATCACGCCGCGCGCGGCCTCGTGGAAGCCGACGCTGACGGCGTCCTGGGGGACCTTGAAGTCGCTCCAGCTCTTGGTGCGGCCGGCGCGAACCTCGATGAACGCGCGCTCGAGGCAATGCAGCCCGATGAGCGCCGAGTACGCCTGGTGATAGGTGCGGGCGCGATCGCGCTCGATCGCGTTCGACTTCTCCGGGATATGCCACTCGATCTCGGTTTCCGGGGAGCTCGCCGTCCGCGGGAGCACCATCTGAATCGAGCTGCCGGTCGCCTTCGCGTAGCCGAAGTCGACGAGGCCGGCCTTGGCCGTCACCCACTGGCGCGCGAACGGGCCGCCGCCGGTGTCGCAGGCCACATGGCGATCGTTGCGCGCGTCGTACATCCGCGGCGATACGACCCAGCTGTACTTGTCGGCGAAGTCGCGCTTCTGCGGCTTCGGGATCGTCACCTTGTTCCACGGATGGCGAGGATCGACCGCGTTGCCAAGCGGGTCCGAGGTCACGAACGGGCTCTCGGTCTCGGTCCAGTCGTCGAAGTACGAGGAGCCGAGGAGGATCCGGATCATCAGGTTGATCTCGACCAGGTCGGTCGTGATCAGCTCCCCGCCGAAGACAACTCCCGGCGTGACGTACCGCTTGTTGCCCCACTCGTTCATCGTCGCGTAGTCGTAGTCGACGTAGTCGGGGTCGTCGAAGGCGCCCCAGCAGACGAGATCGGTCTCGCGATAGCCGACCATGTCGTACCCCGGCAACTGCTGCAGGAAGAAGTCGTAGAGGTCGTCGTGCATCGGCACGCTGCGCTTGACGTAGTCGAAGTAGCGCATCAGCCGCACGTAGTAATCGGTGAGCGTCTGGTGGGTGATGTGGGCACTGCAGCCGCCGGGCATGATCGTCGAGGGGTGCGTGTGGCGGCCGCCGAACAGGCAGTACATCTCGCGCGTGTAGCGCGAGACCTGCAGCGTCTCGAGATAGAACTCGCCGACGAACGGGTTCAGCGCCCGCATGATGTCGGCGATCGTCCGGTACCCGTGGATGTCGGAGTTCGGCGCGAGCGTCGACTCGGCCGTCCCCAGCAGCGTCGGGTTCGTCTCCTTGACCATCTGCTCGCAGAAGTCCACGTTGCACATGCAGTCGTTGAAGATCGCGTGATCGAACATGTAGTCGGCGGACTCGGCGAGGTTGAACGCGAGGTCTCCCAGCGGCGGTGGCTTCACCCCGTAGGCCATGTTCTGGTTGAGACACGAGACGGTGCAGTGGTTGTCACCGCAGATGCCGCAGATCCGGCTCGTGATGAAGTGCGTGTCCCGTGGGTCGATCCCCTTCATGAAGATGTCGAACCCGCGGAAGATCATCGACGTCGAGTAGCACTTGAGAACTTCCTGGTTGGAGAAGTCGATCTCCGTGTGGATGCCGAGTGAGCCGACGATCCGGGTGATCGGATCCCACGACATCTCCTTGACCATGACCTTCGAGTCGCCGCGCGGTGTCTCCACTGTTGCCATTGCGATTCCTCTCTTTCGCTACGAGTAGTTGCGCGGCTGATAGCCGGATGTGAGCCTCGCCCCGGGCTTGCGCCACTCGGGCTCGACGTCGTACTTGTTCTTGATGTTCCGGTGGCGGAAGTAGCGGAACAGCGGCCCGAAGGTGAAGCGCTCGAAGTTCGACGCAAAGGCGCCGGCCGTGTCGGGCTCCATGAACGGCATGTACTTGTCGGGAAAGCCCGGCATCGTGCACGCCATGCAGATGCCGCCCACGTTCGGGCAGCCGCCATAGCCGTCTACCCAGCCGCGGACCGGCACGTTGCACTTGACCACCGGGCCCTTGCAACCCAGCTTGACCAGGCAGCGGGGATCGTCGCCGTACTCGGTCGCGAACTGCCCCTGCTCGGCGAAGCCCGCGCGGTTGCAGCCTTCGCGAACGGTTCGGCCGAAGAGCCAGCGGGGTCGGAGTTGTTCGTCGAGGTCCGGCACGGGCGCGCGGCCGGCGAGGTGCAGCGCGAGGTACAGAAGAACCTCGGTCATGTTGTCGGGCTGCGCGGGACAGCCCGGAATGTTCACCACCGGTAGGCCGGCGCTCGACTTCCAGTCCCAGCCGAGATGGTCGGCCACCCCCATCGCTCCGGTCGGATTGTTCTTCATCGCCGGGATGCCGCCGTAGGTCGCGCAGGTGCCGATCGCGACCACCGCCGCGGCCTTCGGCGCGAGGCGGTCGAGCCACTCGCTTGTGGTGATCGGCTGGCCCGTCGACGGGTCGTCGCCGATCGCCGCCCAGAACCCCTCGCCGGAGAGCTGCTCGTTGGGAATCGAGCCCTCGACGCAGAGCACGAAGGGATCGAGTTCGCCGCGCTCGGCGCGCCACCACCACTCGATGAACTCCTCGCCGTTTTCGTAGGCGAGCACCGGGTTGTGGACGATCACCTTCGGCATCCCGGGGATCGCCTGCGTGATGATGTCCTCGAGGCTCGGGTTGACCGCCGACGTCATCGCCACCGAGTCGCCGTCGCACGAAAGCCCGGTCGTCATCCAGAGGACGTGCGCTTCCACCGCCTCGGTCTCCGCCTGGTCGGTGACGAACTCGGTGCTCAGGGCCATGACCTCTACCTCTCCTCGTGGTTCAACAGATACGCGGCAGCGGATCGCCGGCCAGCAGGTCCATCACCCGCTTGCCACCGAACGCCGTCTCGACCAAGACCATCCCGGGCGGCTCAGCCCGGACCTCTGCAAGCTCAGCGGCCGCCTCGCAGCCCGGCACCGAGCGCAGCGCGGCCAGCGCCGCGTCGGCATGCTCGGGGGCGACGAACGCGACCAGGGTTCCTTCGTTGGCGACGTACATCGGATCGATCCCGAGCAGCTCGCACGCACCGGCGACATCCGGTCGCACGGGGATCGCCGCCTCGCGCGCCGTCACCGAGACCCCCGACGCGCGCGCGAGCTCGTTGAGGACGGTCGCGACGCCGCCGCGGGTCGCATCGCGGATCGTCCGCAGGCCGGGACCCGCCGCCTCGAGCATCGCGTCGACCGCGGGCCAGAGCGGGCGCGAATCCGATTCGACGTCGGCCTCGAGGCCGAGCTCGCCGCGCGCGAGCATGATCGCCGTGCCGTGCTCGCCAATCGTGCCCGAGACCAGAACGCGATCGCCGGGCTTGACCGACCGCGTCGACAGCGACGCCCGCGGATCACGGCGGCCGACGCCGCTCGTGCAGATGTACATCCCATCAGCCAGGCCGCGCTCGACGACCTTCGTGTCACCGGCGACCACCTCGACGCCGGCTGCTGTTGCAGCCGCCGCGATCGTTTCGACCTCGCCCCGCAGGATGTCCGCGTCGAGTCCCTCCTCGAGCACGAGCGCAACCGTGATCGCGACCGGGAGCGCGCCCGCAACCGCGAGGTCGTTGACGGTCCCGTTGACCGCGAGCTCGCCGATCGAGCCGCCGGGGAAGACCAGCGGCTTGACGACGAAGGTGTCGGTGGTCATCAGAAAACCGGCCACCTCCTCGGCTTCGCCTCCGGGGGTGCCGGGTATCGCGCCAGCGTCGCCGAGTTCCTCCAGCGCCTCTGTGCCGAACGCCGGTGCGAACAGGCCCTCGATCAGCGTCTGCGTGGCCTTGCCACCGGCGCCGTGGGCCATCGTGATCCGCTCGTCCTTGAAGCGAGGTCGCTTCGCGCGAGCGGTCTCGATGATCTCGTTGATGCGCGTTTCGCGCGCAGAAATCGCCGCCGGCGTGCTCCGCTTCGCGTCCGCCGCCGCCGGGTCTGTCGAAGGATGAACGCTCACGCCACCGCCTCCGACTGACGCGTCAGGCGCCCGTAGTTGTAGTAGGCGGCGCATGCACCCTCCGGGGAGACCATGCAGGTGCCGATCGCGTGCTCGGGCGTGCAGGCCGTGCCGAAGACCTTGCACTCCCACGGCTTGATCACGCCCTTCAGCACCTCGCCGCACTGACAGGCCTTCGGGTCGGCCACGCGCACGCCGGGGACCTCGTAGCGCAGCTCGGCGTCGAGGTCGGAGTAGGCCTCGCTGAGCTTGAGCGCGCTCTGTGAGATGAAGCCGAGCCCGCGCCACTCGAAGTGCGGCCGCAGCTCGAAGACCTCCGCCATGACCGCAAGCGCCGCGGTGTTGCCCTCGTACGGGACCACCCGCTTGTACTGGTTTTCGAGCTCGCAGCGGCCCTCGCGTAGCTGCGCGAGGATCATCCGGATCGACTGCAGGATGTCCAGCGGCTCGAACCCGGCCGTGACCAGTGGCTTGCCGTAGTCGGCGGGGATGAACTCGAAGGGCCGGACGCCGACGATCGTCGACACGTGGCCCGGGCCGATGAACCCATCGAGGCGCAGGTCGGGCGACTCGAGCAGCGCGCGCAGCGGCGGCACGATCGTCACGTGGCTGCACATGCAGAGGAAGTTCGAGACCCCCTCCGCCTTCGCCCGCTTCAGCGTGAGCGCGGTCGACGGCGCGGTCGTCTCGAAGCCGATCGCGAAGAAGACGACGTCGCGGTCGGGGTTCTCCTTCGCGATCCGCAGCGCGTCAAGCGGCGAGTAGACCATCCGGATGTCGGCGCCGGCGGCCTTCGCGTCGATGAACGTGCCCTCCGAACCCGGGACGCGCATCATGTCGCCGAAGCAGGTGAGAATCACCTTGCTCTCGCGGGCGAGCGCGATCCCGTCGTCGACGCGGCCCATCGGGATCACGCAGACCGGGCACCCCGGGCCGTGCACGAGCTCGACGTTCTCCGGCAGGACCTCGTCGATCGCGTACTTATAGATCGAGTGCGTGTGGCCCCCGCAGACCTCCATCAGCTTGTAATGGCGATCGGGTTCGACCGTTGCCAGGATCTCGCCCGCCAGAGCGCGGCCGAGCTCCGGATCGCGAAACTCGTCGACGAACCTCATGCGATCGCCGTCCCCGCGTGCACCAGCAGCTCATCGTCGACGGCGACCGGCAGGACAAGCGCGATCTCGACCGTGTGGCGCGCCCCGGTCTCATCGGAGCAGAGGGCCAGCCCGCGTTCGCCATCGATGCGCAGGACCCGCATCGGCTCTGCGACATCACCGCAGGTGATGCAGTGCTCCTCCTCGCACGTGGGCGAAGCCGAGGGGATGGCGCTTTGTTCTGTCATTCGATGACGCTCGCTCGGAGCTCCTCGAGCTCCGCCTCGTAATCAGCGCCCATCCCCTCGAGCATCCGCCTGGTGGCGATTGCCTCCTGTTCGTCGACCTTCGAAATCGCGAAGCCGACATGGATCAGGACCCAGTCTCCCGGCGCCGCACCGTCGCCGCCCTCGTCGAGAAGACCGATGTTGACGTTGCGCTTTACGCCGGCGACATCGACTCGCGCGAGCCGATTCGCCTCGTCGACGACCTCAAGAATCTGACCGGGAATGGCCAGGCACACGTCGTGATCTCCTCCTAACCGGGCGCCGTAACGGCGGCCAGATCGCGACCGTATGACGAGGGAGTGGCCCTACGTAAGTGCCAGGCGCATGGTGTAAACCGCACCTACCGGGCCCACCGGGGACACCTAGCCGGGAGGAGGAGGCTGACCGGGCTCATCGGTCCGCCTGAACCCAGGCGCTCCGGGCCGCTGTAAAGCGGCGCGACGCAAGCTGGCCTCGCGGTGGGCGGCCAGCCGGCCGACCAACGCCCGTTTGCGACGGCTCGAGCGCGGCAGCCGGCGCGCCTTCAGATAGCGATCGAGAAAGGCGTCGATTCTGCGCTCGCCCTCGGCAAGATCGGTGGCGCGATGATCGAGCTCTTCGACACCGTGCTCGGTGAGGCCGTAGACGCGCTTCGGCGGTCCTGAGTCCGACGGCGCCCAGGATGAGCGCACGAGGCCCTCGTTCTCGAGCTTGCGAAGGGCGCGATAGAGGCGGCCGGGATCGGAGTGGTCGAACCCGAAGGTTCCAAGATTGTCGGCGAGCTCATAGCCATGGGCCTCGCCCTCTCGCAGCAACAGCAGCAGGCAGGGCCGCAGGAAGTCCTTTGGCAGTCCTGAACTCAGCGGGTGTGGCATTGCCTCACCTCCGCTATTTGCACGCCTCTCCTCTCGAACTTGGAGTGTCCGGCGATCTCACTGTATCCAGCGGCGACAGTTTTGTAACGAGTAGCACAGGGACGCCCGGGGTAGTGGGGTTTTCAACCAACAGTGAGGAGCGCGATGCCCGACGAAAAGGAACAGACCGGCGTCGACCATGAGGACCTCCCAGAGACCCCGCTGCACGCGCACGGCTCCGGGATCGAGGACGCCAACGCCCGTCCGCGCGAGGACGACGCGGAGGGCGAGATCCTCGACGACCCTCAAGACGATGCGGCCGAAGCGACGAATACCGGCGGTGCGACATCAGGTGGCCCGCCGCAGGCGCAGCCAGGCGACGACCCCTCCGACGTGGAGCACGACGCCTAGACGCCGCGACACCCTCGTGCCCCGGGGTTGTCTTTTACGGGCACCCCGGGGCAGCGAGGACGAAAACGAGCGGGACGCGCTAGGAGGACGCCGCGTCGAAGCGGCTCGCAACCTCGTCCCAGTTGACGACGTTCCAGAACGCGTCCAGGTAATCGGGGCGCTTGTTCTGGTACTTGAGGTAGTAGGCGTGCTCCCAGACATCGACGCCGAGAAGCGGCGTCTGCCCATCGGAGACCGGCGAGTCCTGGTTGGCGGTACTCACGACCGCGACGCCTGAGCCGTCGTGGACCAGCCAGGCCCAACCGGAGCCAAAGCGGCCGATGCCGGCGTTCTTGAACTCCTCCTTGAAGTCGTCGAACGACCCGAACTTCTCGTTGATCGCGTCCGCGAGCGCACCCGACGGCTCGCCGCCGCCATCGGGGCTCATGATCTGCCAGAAGAAGCTGTGGTTGGAGTGGCCACCCGCGTTGTTGCGGACGGGCCCCTGCTTGTCGGCGGGTAGCGAGTCGAGGTTCTGGAGCACCTCGTCGACATCCTTGTCCGCCCACTCGGTGCCCTCGAGCGCAGCGTTCGCCTTGTCGACGTAAGCCTGGTGATGCTTGTCGTGGTGAATGCGCATCGTTTCCTCATCGATGTGAGGCTCGAGCGCGTCGTAGTCGTAGGGAAGGTCGGGTACTTCGTAGGCCATGTGGTCCTCCTGGATCGTTTCGTCTCTTTGAATGTAGTCAGCCGAGCGCTTCTCGAAACCCCTGCCGCCAATTCGCCCATCTCGGCTGCCAGGCGAGTTCGGCCTTGGCGCGCTCGTTCGAGGCCCCGCGCATCGTGGTCGCAAAACCCGTGATGACCGGCCCGGCGACGAGTCGTGCCAGCCAGCGCGGCACGCGGCGTGGTCGCTTCGCGCCGAGCGCCGCCGCGTACAGCGGCAGCCAATCGCGCATCGGCGCGGGTTCGTCGTCGCAGACGTTGTAGATGCCTGGCGCACCTCGCTCGCACGCAGCGACCGTCGCCGCGGCGGCGTCGTCGACGTGGATAAACGAGAAGACCCCGGCACCGTCACCGACGATGGGTAGGCGACGGCGTCGCACCTCCCCGGCCTGAAAGCCGTCGGGCGCATAGGAGGTTCCCGGGCCGTAGAAGAACCCATAGCGCAGGACGAGACCGTCGATGCCCGCAGCGGCGACCGTCTGGCGCTCGAGGTCGAGGGTGGCCTCGAGCGACGGACCGAACTCGCCGCCGATCGTCCCGCGCATCGTCGGCGCGTCCTCGGGCGCCGGACCGTCCGCCGGCGCATACAAAAAGGCGATGCTCTGGGCGACGAAGCGCTTCGCGCCCGCGGCGCGCGCCGCTGCGATCAGATTGCGGGTGCCCTCGGTGCGGATCCTGTTGTTGGCCTCGTACACGCCCTTCTTTCGCGGGTCGAGATCCGCCGGAAGTGCCGTCAGCTCATGGACGACGACGTCAGGGCTGGACGCGGTCACAGCGGCGTTCAGCGCCTCGGCGTCAAAGACGTCGCAGACGGCGACCTTTGCGCCAGCGGCCCGAATCGCGTCGGCGCGGTCGTCGTGGCGCGTCATCCCGGTCACTTCGTGGCCGGCCGCGATCAGTTGCGCGACCAGCGGTCGCCCCACCACACCGCTCGCCCCGGCGACGAAGATCCTCATGCGTCGTTTTTACCGGCCACGGTCCAGTGTCGCGGCGACCACGGCGAGGCGAGCTCGCCGCGCGGCCATACTCCCGGTGTGAGCGGGATCGACTGGGCCCGCGAGGCAGGCCGTTATGACCGCCAGCTTTGGCTCGAGCGCCGGGCCGTGCGCGAGCTTCTCCGGTTGCTCGAGCCGCTCGCACAGCAGCGAGTGCTCGACGTGGCGACCGGGCCGGCGACGGTGCTGGCCGAGCTCGCGAAGATGACGCCGCGCCCACTAAAGGCAATCGGCCTCGACCGTTCGCCCGAGATGCTCGCCGAGGCACCGCCGTTACCCGCTGGCTGGGAACTGCGGGTTGGCGACGCAACGTCGCTGCCCTTCGCCGACTCGAGCTTTGACCTCGTGACGAGCGCCTACCTGCTGCACCTGCTCGAGCCCGATCTCAGGCGACGGGTGATCTCCGAGATCGCCCGCGTCCTACGCCCGGGCGCCCGCCTCGCCACGGTCACCGTCGCGCCGCCACGTGGTCCGCTGGGCCGGCTCGCCTGGCCCGCGATACAGGCCGGTGCCCGGCGCGGCTGGGGTCGGCTCGCTGGACTGCGTGACCTCGACCCGATCGAGGAGCTGCGTGCGGCGGGCTTCACCGAAGAGCGCCGCGCTCACACCGCCCGCGGCTATCCGTCTCTATCCCTCGTCTGCGTCAACGCCGCCGAGCCGCGAACAGATTGAACCGATTGAGCTCTGCGACAGTCGAACAGATTGAACCGATTGAGCTCTGCGACAGTAGGTATGACTGGGTATGCGAAGAGGGTTCCACGCACGGCGATCGTGGGCAATGGCGTTTGTGGTCGCCCTGGTCGGTTTCAGCCTTTCGGCGTGCGGTGACGATGCCTCCCCGGCCACGACAAGCAAGGCCGGCTTCGATCAGATCAGCCGCGCGGCGCAAGGTCAGACGGTTCGCTGGTGGATGTACGGCGGCGACCAGCGGATCAACGACTACGTCGACGAGGTCGTAACGCCGGCCGCGGCGCGCGAGGGGCTGACGCTGGAGCGAGTCCCGGTCACCGATACCGCCGAGGCGGTTCAGCGAGTGGTCGCGCAGCGGCGCGCGGGTGAGAGCGGCGGTGGCTCGGTCGACCTGATCTGGATCAACGGCGAGAACTTCGCGGCGGGCAAGGAGGCCAGCCTCTGGCTCGAGGACTGGACCTCCGAGCTTCCCAACGCCGCCAACGTCGACTTCGACGATCCGTCGATCAACCTCGACCTCCAGGTGCCGATCGACGGCCAGGAGCTCCCATGGAGCCGGGCGGCGTTCGTCTTCGCCTTCGATCCGAGTCGAACCGCGAAGCCACCGTCAACCTTCGCCGAGCTGCTCGACCACGCCCGCGCCCGACCGGGCAGGGTCACCTACCCGGCGCCCCCGGACTTCACCGGCACCTCCTTCTTCAAGCAGGCGGTGATCGCGATGGGCGCCGACGCGGCGTTCGATTACCTCGCGGAGCTGAAGCCGCTGATGTGGCAGCGGGGTGAGCGCTTTCCGAGGTCCGAGGCCGAGCTCAACCGCCTCTTTGCCGACGGCGAGGTCGACTTCGCGATGTCGTTCGATCCAAGCTTCATCGCGAGCGGCGTCCGCAAGGGCGAGTTCGCTGACTCCGTTCGCCCCTTCCTGCTCGAGGGCGGGGCGCTGGTCAACACGTCTTACGTGACGATCCCGGCCGACGCCGCCAACGCCGCCGGCGCGCAGCTTGTCGCCAATCTCCTGCTGGACCCGAGGCTGCAGGCGCTCAAGGCCGACCCTGATCGGCTTGGGATCCCGACCGTGCTCGATCTCGAACGCCTCGCCCCAAGCGAGCGCAGCCTCTTCGAAGGGTTCGCGCGGAGCCCGTATCTGCTCGACAGCTTCGGCGAGACCAAGGAGGATCTCGCCGCGGATCAAGTCGCGCCACTCGAGGAACGGTGGACCCAAGAGATCCTGCGCTGAGCGCCCGCGCGCCGATCCGGCGCAGCTGGCAGCGCGAGGACCTGATCGCCCTCGCCCCAGCGGCGATCCTGCTCGGCGCGCTCTTCGCCGGCGCTGTCGCCGGCGCGGTCAAGGTCAGCCTGATTCCACTCGGCGGCGGGCTCGAGGACGCTTCCCTGGAGAGCTGGCGGCAGCTGTTCGCCGACCCTTCCTTTCGCGACGGTCTCTTCCTCACGCTCAGGGTCGCCCTCCTCAGCACGGCCATCGCCGCCGTCCTTGGGGTCGCGCTCGCGTTGGCGCTGCGGCGAACCGCCGGCTTTGCCCGGACGCTGGCCGCGGCGCCGATCCCGGTCCCCCACCTTCTCGTCGCCGTCGTCGCGGTCGTCTGGCTCGGACCCGGAGGGCTCGCCGACCGCCTCCTCGGCGCGCTGCCGATCGATCTGATCGGGGATCGCAACGGCGCTCGGGATCGTCGCCGTGTACGTCTACAAGGAGGCGCCCTTCATCGCGCTGTTGGTCTTGGCGGCGATGGGCCGCTCGCTGGAGCAACGCGAGGAGGCGGCGGCGGTTCTCGGCGCGAACGGATGGAACCGGACCGTCTGGGTGGTCTGGCCGGCGATCCGTGGGCCGGTGGTCGTCGGCTCGATCATCGTCACCGCGTTTGCCGTCGGCGCGCTCGAGGTCCCGCTTGCGGTTGGGCCCAACTATCCGCCCACCCTCGCGGTCTACGCCTTCCAGTCGACCCAGGGAGACCTCATCGCCGGCGAGGGCCCGGCGGCGGCGGCGCTGCTGATCGCAGGGGCCGCCGCGATCGCACTCGCCTGGATCGGCGTTCGCTTTGCCAGGGGCGTCGACGGTGAGTGAACGTCGCCACCGGCTCCTTGTCGGCGTCCTGGCGCTGGCGTTTGCCGCGCCGCTCGGCGTCCTCGTCATGCAGGCGTTTGCCGACTCCTGGCGCGCTCCGGGGGTGTTTCCCGACCAGCTCGGGTGGCGCGGCTTCGAGATCGCGTTCGGATCGGCGCGAGCCGGCGAGGCGCTCCTCAACTCGGTGCTGATCGCGGTGATGGCAACGGTCATCTCACTGGTCGTCGGCTGGCCCGCCGCGCGCGTGCTCGGCCTGCGCAGGCTGCCGCGCAACGGCCTCGTCTTCCTGCTGATCGGCCTGCCGCTGTTGATGCCCCCCTACCTGGCCGGCTTCGGACTGACCGAGTGGTTCATCCGGCTGGGCATCGACGACAGCCTCGCCGGGATCGTCCTCGCCCACGTCACCTTCGCCCTTCCCTACGCGATCCTGATCCTGCTCTCGGGCTTCAACCGCGAGGTCGAAAGCCTCGAGGAGATGGCGCGCACGCTGGGCGCCGGGCCTGCCCACCGCCTCGGCCTCGTGACCCTTCCGGCGCTGCGCCCGACACTGATCGCGGCAGCTCTGCTCAGCTTCCTCGTCTCCTGGAGTCAGTACGGCACCTCGCTCGCGGTTGGCGCGGGGCGTCCTACGCTGCCGATTGTGATGCTGCCGTTCGTTCAGGGCGACCCCCAGGTCGCTGCGGCTCTCGCCCTCGTCTTCCTCGCCCCCTGCGCGGTGGCGCTTGCCTTCGCCGCTCGCCTGCAACGGACACCGCTGTGACGGCTCGCGCGAGCGCGGCGCTTTCGATTCGCGGCCTCGTCGTCGCGCCCGGCGGTCAACCGCCGGTGCTCCGCGGAGTCGACCTCGAGGTGGCTGGTGGCTCGAGGCTTGCGCTGGTGGGCCCGTCGGGAGCCGGCAAGACGACGCTGTTGCGCGCCATCGCCGGGCTCGAGCGGCCAGGTGAGGGCGCCCTCGAGCTCGGGGGCGTCGCCCAGATCGATATCCCGGTTCACCGAAGACGAATCGCGATGGTTTTCCAGGAGCCGCGACTGCTCGGCCACCTTTCGGTCGCCGACAACGTCGCCCTGCCGCTCCGAGCCGCCAGCGTCGGTGCAGAGCGGCGGCGATCCGTGGCCCGCGAGCGCCTCGGCGAGGTCGGCCTCGACGGGATCGCTGATCGCCCGGTCGCCGGGCTGTCGGGAGGCGAACAGCAACGGGTCGCGCTTGCTCGTGCCCTGTGCGCCGATCCGCAGCTGCTCCTGCTCGACGAGCCGCTCGCCGGACTCGATCCCAATCGTCGCGAAGCGCTTCGCCGCCTGATCATCACGACCCAGGCCGAGCGCAACCTGACCACGATCGTCGTCACCCACGACCGCGCCGAGGCTGCTGAGTTCGGGGACTCGCTTGCGCTGATGCTCGAGGGGCGGATCGTGCAACAGGGCGAGCCCAGGGAGCTGTTCGAGCGGCCAAACTCGGGCGCCGTGGCGCGCTTTTTTGGAACCTCGAACCTGCTGCGCCTCCCCGACGATCCGGGCGCGGTCTGGGCGATTCGACCGGAGCGCGTCGTCGTCGGCTCGGGGCCGATGTCTGCCCTCGTCGTCGAGGCGGTGTATCGCGGGACCTCGGTCCGCCTCGTGTTGGAGTGGGAACAGCAGCGACTCGAGGCGCTGGTGGCACCGGGCGCGGCGCCGGGCGCGGGCGAGCGGGTCGCGATCGAACTGCCGAACGAGGCGCTGTGGCAGCTGCCGAGCGACCCCCGTCGGGCGCCGGCGACCGGAGGGCTCTCATCAAACGCCTAGAGCGTCCTGCGAGCGAGCATCAGGCGCTGGCCAACCGTGATCATGACCACGCCGGTGAAGGCCCAGAAGATCGTCGCCGCATGCTCAGGGATGAGGCAGACGAGGACGTAACAGGCGATCGTCTCGGTTCCCTCGGCAAGCCCTGGGGTGAATCGCAGCGAGCGCTCGTCGCCGAGCTCGAGCCGGCGCTTTTCGATCAGCGACGCGAACGACAGCAGGGCCACGTTGTTGAGCAGATACGAGGCGAGCAGGGCGCAGGCGGCAACGCGGGCGTCGGGCAAGGCGATCGCAACACCGAGCGGGAAACCGGCATAGACGACGAAGTCGGCGAGGAAGTCGAACATGCCGCCGAGGTCGGTGGCTCCGCGTATGCGAGCCAGCGGGCCGTCGAGGCCGTCGAGCAGGCGGTTGGCAATCCAGAGGGCGAGCGCAAGGGTCCAGCTCCCGGTTGCGGCGGCGGCGCAGCAACCGAGTCCGAGCCCGAGTCCCACCGTGGTCACCGCCGCCGGGCCGAGGCCGGCTCGGTCGAGCTGCCTGGCACCCGCGTCGAGCACGGGGGCGAGGGTCGTTCGCATTCGCGCATCGAGCATCGTGGCCATTGTCGAGCACGGGCTCGCCAGTGAGCGGCGGGGCGTCACCGCGGCTGCTGGTGGCGATGCTCGCGATCGTGCTCGTAGTCGCGACGATCGTCACGCTCGTCTGGCAGCCGTCGGCCGCCGATGTCGAGCAGGCTCTCGGCGGAGGCGGTGGCGTGACTGGGCCGGTCCTTTATGCGTGCGCCTACGCGCTGCTGACCGTCGCCTTCTTTCCCGGCGCGCCGCTGACCCTCGCGGCCGGCGCCCTCTACGGCGTCGCCGGGGGAACCGCGGTGAGCATGATCGGCGCCACGATCGGCGCGCTCGGCGCCTTCGCGATCGCGCGGCGCTCGACCCAGACGGCGGTTGAACGTGTCGGCGGCGACCGCTACGAGGCGATCGTCAAGCGGCTGCAAGGGCGCGGCCTTTTCGCCCTGCTGGCTTTGCGCCTGCTGCCAATCGTGCCGTTCAACGCCCTCAACTACGCGGCCGGCGCAAGCTCGATCGCAACCCGCGACTACGTCGTGGCGACCGTCCTCGGGATCGCCCCGGGAGCACTTGCCTATGCGGCGCTGGGTGCGGGGATCGACGATCCGGCATCGCCGCTGTTCATCGGCGCGGCCGTGATCGCGATCGGCCTCGCGCTGGCGGCGCGAGCCGTATCGAAGCGCTCAGGTAGCTCATCTAGAGTCGATCCGCGATGACGCTGAACGCGCGGCTAACCGACGACGCGACGGGGGACTGCGCGTGAGCCGTTACGACCTCGTCGTCGTCGGCGGCGGCACCGCCGGCCTGGTCACCTCGATGATCGCGGCCGGGGCTGGAGCCCGCGTGGCTCTGGTCGAGGCCGATCGCACAGGCGGCGACTGCCTTTGGACCGGATGCGTTCCCAGCAAGAGCCTGATCGCCGCTGCCGACGCTGCTCAGCGAATCCGCGAGGCGCCGCGCCTGGGAATCGACGCCGGCGAGCCGAAGGTCGACTTCGCTCGGGTAATGGCGCACGTGCGCGGTGCTCGCGAGACGATCGCGCCCCATGACTCGCCCGAGCGCCTGCGCGCCGCCGGCGTCGACGTGATCGCGGCGCGAGCGCGGTTTCGCCGTCGTGGGGAGATCGAGGCGGGGCAGTACGTGCTCCGCCACCGCGCCGCGATCGTTGCCACCGGCTCGGCTCCGCAGCTGCCACAGATCCCTGGCCTGGCCGACGCCGGGCCGCTGACCAGCGAGACCCTCTGGGATCTCGACGAGCTGCCACGGCGGCTCGCCGTGCTCGGTGGCGGTCCGATCGGCTGCGAGCTCGGTCAGGCGTTCGCCCGGCTCGGGAGCGAGGTGACGGTGATCGAGACCGCAGAACGCTTGCTGCCCGGCGAGGACCCCCGCGCCGGCGAATTGCTCGAGGCGCGCCTCGCCGCCGAGGGCGTCGCGGTGCTCACCGGCGCCCGACTCACCGACGTGCGTAGCGACAACGGCGAACTAAGCGCCGGCGTCGATGCAGGCGGCGAAGCACGACTTATGCGCTTCGACCGCGTGCTGGTTGCGACCGGCCGGAGGCCCGTCAGCGATGGGCTCGGCCTCGATCAGGTTGGCGTCGAGACGACGGAGGCGGGGGCGGTCGTGGTCGATGACCGTCTGCGCGCGGCGGCGGGCATCTACGCGGCCGGTGATGTGACCGGAGCACCCGCGTTCACGCACGTGGCGGCCTACCACGCCCGGATCGCGTCGATCAACGCTCTCTTTGGCGCTCGGCGCAAGGTCGACTACAGCGCCATCCCCCGGGTCACCTTCACCGATCCCGAGGTGGCGTCGGTCGGGCTCAGCGAGGCGCAGGCCCGTGAGCGCTGGGGCCAGCGCGCGAGGGTCGTCGTCCATGACTACTCAGACAGCGACCGCGCGATCACCGCTGATCGCGCTTACGGCTTCGCGAAGCTGGTCGGCGATAACCGCGGTCAGCTCGTCGGCGCCACCATCGCCGCGCCTGCTGCGGGGGAGTCGATCGCCGAGGTGGCAGTGCAGGTCGGGCGAGGTGCGGGAATCGAGAGTCTTTCAACCGCCGTGCACGCCTACCCGACGTTCAGCGAGGGCCCGGCACGCGCGGCCGACGAGTACCAGCGCGCCCGCCTGGCGACCCCGCGCACGCGGATGCTGACGCGGCCGGTGCTGGCGCTCGCACGGGCGCTCGTCCGGCCGCGGTGACGGCCCCCGCGACAAAGCTCCTCATCCGCTCTCCTGCCTCACCCGCGGGCCCGCTGATAACGTCGCCGCCGCACTTCTGGGGGCGCTGTCGATACCGAGGGAAAGAGGGACCTTTGAGCAGGATGCTGCGGTCGTCGTTGGTCGTTTTCATCATCGCCACCGCATCGTCGCCGGCTGTCGCATCGGCCGCCGATGCGAAGCCGAGCTTCAACACGATGACGATCGCGCAGAAGCAGATCCTCAAGAAGGACGGCCTCCAGGTGAAGGTGATCGGCCTTGAGCGCGGCAAGCTGAAGCTGTCCGCGAAGTCCTCCACCTTCGACAAGCAAAAGCTCAAGAAGCTGACCCGGTCGGCGAAGGCGGTTGCCAAGGGCGGCAAGCCGGTAAAGGTGATCCTGCCGCTGACCTCTTCCGGCGACGACGCGATCGAGAGCTGCGAGGGCCGCAAGGTCGTGGTCAAGGGCAAGGGCGCCGGGACTCAGCGCTTCGAGCTGCTTCGCAATACCAGGGAATGCAAGCCCCGCAAGATCAATCTCTCGCGAGCGTCGGACTGCGACTTCATCGCCGCCCAGGACGACTCCCTCTGTCTGCTGCCGTTCCCCAACGACTACTACACGGTCGCCGATAAGTCGACGCCGACCGGCCGCCGCGTCCAGCTCACCGATGCCGCGATGCCGCAGAACTCGGCAGGCGTGCCGATGGCCTCGGCCCCCTACAACGGCAGCGACGGCTTCAGCCCCGGCCAGGTGATCACGCTCAAGGTCCCGGGACTCGACACACCTGAGGCCTTCGCGGCGACCGACCCGCTACCCCTCAACGAGCTCAGCCGCAACGACGCCTCGATCCGCAAGGAGCCGATCGTGGTCATCGACGCGACGACCGGCGATCCCGCCCCGATCTGGGTCGAGCTCGACTCCAACGCGACCACCCCGGAGTCGACCGCGCTGCTCATTCACGGCGCGACCCAATTCGAGGCGGGGCATCGCTACGTCGTCGCGATGCGCGACCTGAAGGACTCGCGGGGCAAGACGCTCAAGGCACCGGACGGCTTCCGCTACTACCGCGACGACCTGCCGTCGAAGGCCGATGACGTCAACGACCAGCGCCGGCGCTTCGAGAAGATCTTCCGGACCCTGCGCAAGGAGAAGGTCAAGCGCGGCGACCTCTATCTCGCGTGGGACTTCACGGTCGCCAGCAACGAAAACAACTACGAGCGTCTGCTGTCGATGCGCGACGACGCGTTTGCTCAGCTCGGCGACACCAACCTCGGTGACGGAATCGTCCAGGGCAACGCTCCGGCGTTCACGGTCGACACCGTCGATGCCAACCCCAACGCCGAGACCGCGCGCCGCGTGCGCGGCACGTTCACGGTCCCGTGCTATCTGACCAATGCCTGCAAGGCACCGGCGGTCTTCACCCTCGACGGGGATGGCCTGCCGATTCGCCAGGGCAATTACACCGCGAACTTCGACTGCATCATCCCGCACGCTGCCGTCGACGATCCGGGCGCATCGCCCGCGCGCCCGTCGCTCTATGGGCACGGCCTGCTCGGCTCAGCCGGCGAGGTGGCGAGCACGCCGCAGCGCACCCTCGCGCAGGCGCACAACTTCGTCTTCTGCGCGACCGACGAGATCGGCTTCGCGTCCGAGGACGTCCCCAACACCGTCGGGATCCTCCAGAACATGGGCCGGTTCCCGGAGCTGACCGACCGCACGCAGCAGGGTCTGCTCAACGAGCTGTACCTCGGCCGGCTGATGAACAACCCGCAGGGCTTTTTGAGCAACGCGGCGTTCCACGTCGACGCCAACAACGTCGCGAGCGCGCCGGTCATCGACACGTCGAAGCTCTACTACAACGGCAACAGCCAGGGCGGGATCCTGGGTGGGTCGCTGACGGCGGTCTCGCCCGACTTCACGCGCGCCTCGCTTGGCGTCCCGGGGATGGGCTACTCGACACTGCTGACGCGATCGATCGACTTCGACGCCTACTCGTCGATCCTCTATCCCAACTATCCGGACGAGCTCGCGCGCCCGTTGCTGCTCTCGCTGATCCAGATGCTCTGGGACCGCTCCGAGCCCAACGGCTATGCCCAGGTGATGACGACGAACCCGCCGCCGGACACGCCGCAACATCGAGTGCTCCTCAACGTCGCGCTCGGCGACCACCAGGTCACCAACTACCAGGCGGATGTCGAGGCGCGAACGGTCGGAGCCAAGATCCACACGCCAATCGTCTACGACGGCCGCTGGCCGAACTTCGACGTCGGCTGGGGCATCGACCCGATCACGGCCTATCCGTTCGCCGGCTCGGCGATCGTCTACTGGGACGGCGGGCCCGTGCGCGCCGGCATCGGCGGCGCCGACAACGGCGTCGTCGGCACCGACGTGCCGCCGCTGGGGAACGTTCCCAACATCTCAGGCGACGACCCGCACGGCCTGCCGCGAATCCAGCCGCAAGAACAGCAGATGGTCTCCGACTTCCTGCGCCCCGACGCGCAGAGCGCGATCACGGACACGTGCGGCGGCCAGCCGTGTTACGACGGCGGCTTCACGGGTCCGTAGCGGAGGCGTCGAACTGCGTGCGCCAAGGCGTACGGCGTCCTGAACCGTTGAGGCGACCGGTGGGTCAGAGTGACCATGAGGGAGTTTTCGGGCACCCTGGCGGTGGGGCGGGCGCTGCCGGCTGTCAAGCTAGATTTTGTGCGACCGGCCGGTTCGGAGACCGACTCACGTCTCGTCGAGCAATCCCAGGCCGGTGACCCGGTCGCTTTTGAGGAGCTCGTCGGCCGACATGCTGATCGCCTGTACGCCGTTTTACTGCGGATCCTGGGTGATCCAGATGATGCGTCGGAGGCAACCCAGGAGGCCTTCCTGCGGGCGTGGCGGGGCATCGGCCAGTTCCAGCACCGCTCGCAATTCTTTACCTGGCTCTGCCGGATCGGCCTCAACGAGGCCAAGCGGCTCGGAGCAAAGCGCTCGGCGAGGTCGAAGACGAGCTCAATCGAGGACGAGACAATCCCAGAGCCGGCGGACTCGCGCGAGGCTCCGGAGGCGCGTCTCGACCAATCCGAGCTGCGGGAGGTGCTCGAGCATGCCGTAAGGGCGCTGCCTGAGCAGTATCGAGCGCCGCTTATCCTGCGCGACGTCGAGGGGCTGACCACGAAGCAGGCCGCGGCGATCATGGGCCTTCGCGAGGCGGCGTTCAAGAGCCGCCTCCATCGCGCCCGACTGACCGTCCGCCGTGCGGTTGATCACTACCTCCTCGAGGAAGAGGTGAAGTGAAGCTTCCGTGGCTCTCCCGAATCCGGTTCATGCGCGACCATCGCTGGACCCTTGGGCATCTGTCTGAGTATCTCGACCGGGAGCTGGACGTCGACGAACGAGCCCGTATCGAACAGCACGCGGGGCTCTGTCCCGACTGCCATCGCCTGCTCGCGACCCTGCGGCGCACGCTGACGGGCCTGCGCCAGATCGGGACGGAGCCCACCCCCGCCGGAGTGACCGACGCCGTTTTAGACCGACTGCGCAGGGAGCGCTGATCGCGCTCGAAGGCTCGTGGGGAGAGCTCGCGGGTAGCTATCGGCGCCAGATCTGGCTCGAGCGCGCGGCACACCATGGCCTGACCGAGATCCTGCGCCCGGGTCGCGACGAGAAGTTGCTCGATCTCGCCACGGGGCCGGCGGTGCTTCTGGCCGAGCTCGCCCACACGCCATCGCGACCTCGGCAGGCGTGGGGGGTCGACAGCTCGCCGGAGATGCTCGCATTGGCGCCGCCACTGCCCGCCGGCTGGCAGCTGCGCCTCGGGGATGCGACCGCGCTGCCATTCGCGGACCACAGCTTCGACGTGGTCACGGTCGCGTACCTGCTCCACCTGCTGTCAGCTGAGGACCGGCGGCGACTGATCGACGAGGTCGCACGTGTCCTGCGCCCAAGCGGCAGGGTCGGCACGATTACGATCGCGCCGCCGCGCGGTCCGATCACCGCGGCAATCACGGCGCCGGTGCGAATCGCCGCGCAGCGGTCGAATGGGCGACTGGCGGCGCTGCGCTCGCTCGACCCATCCCCCGAGCTCGCCGAGGCGGGTCTTCATGAGCTCGCTCGCAAACGGACCGCCCGCGGCTATCCGTCGCTCTGCATCGTCGCCGCGAGGCGTGACGGCACCGCCACGTGAACCGTTTGCGTCCGCCTGCGGTCATAGGTGCAGATGGGAGCTCGAACACAGGACGGGCGTTCACTGGCGGCCGTTCTCGCGGCGATGCTCGCGTGTGCGCTCCTGCTGGTCGCGTGTGGCGGCGCCGGCCAGCCCACGCGGGCGGCACCTGAGGAGGACTTCAACGCGATAGCCGACGCTGCTCAAGGACAGAGCGTGCGCTGGTGGATGTACGGCGGCGACCAGCGGGTTAATGACTACGTCGACCGGGTGGTTGGGGCCGCCGCCGCCCGCGCAGGGATCGAACTCGAGCGGGTGCCGGTCTCCGACACCGCCGACGCTGTGCAGCGGCTCCTCGCCCAGCGCCGGGCCGACGTGACGGATAGTGGCGCCATCGACCTGGTTTGGATCAACGGCGAAAATTTCGCCGCGGGCAAGGAGGCCGGACTGTGGCTGACTGGCTGGGCTCGCCGTCTCCCCAACGCCCGCTACGTCGACTTCTCCGATCCGTCCATTAGCCGTGATCTTCAGGTCCCGATCGCCGATCAGGAGTCGCCGTGGAGCCGGGCCGCCTTCGTCTACGCCCACGACGCCACGCGTACCCGGGAGCCCCCCCAAAGCTTCGACGAACTGCTCGCCTATGCCCGCGCCAACCCGGGCCGGGTGACGTATCCGGCGCCGCCGGATTTCACCGGCACCTCGTTCATCAAGCAGGTCGTAATCGCCAAGGGCGAGGCGGAGGCGTTCCGGTACCTCACCGAGCTGAACCCGCTGCTGTGGGAGGGTGGTGAAACGTTCCCGAAGTCCGAGGCCGAGCTCAATGGGCTTTTCGCGGATGGCCAGGTCGACTTCGCGATGTCGTTCGATCCAAGCTTTGTGGCCGGTGGTGTTCGCCGGGGGGAGTTTTCGCCGTCCACACGTCCGTTTCTTCTGGAAGGGGGGGCACTCGTGAATACGTCCTACGTCACGATCCCCGCGGACGCGTCGAACCCCGAGGGTGCCCAGGTGCTCGCGAACCTGCTCCTCGATCCTCGCCTGCAGGCGAAGAAGGCCGATCCGAGGCGGCTCGGAATCCCCAGCGTGCTCGATCCTGGCCGCCTCGATCCGCAAGATCGACAGCGACTCGCAGCTCAGGTTGCAAGCCCCTACCTGCTCCAGACCTTCGGCGACACCAAGGAGGAACTCCCCGCCGATCAGGTCGCGCCCCTCGAGGATCGATGGAAGCGCGAGATCCGGCCCTGAACGAGCGCCCCGATCGGGCGCTGCGACGGCGAACCGCGGACCTGCTCGGCCTAGCGCCGGCGTTACTGGTGCTGATCGCGCTGTTCGGCGGCGCGCTGCTCGGGGCGGCGAAGGTGAGCCTGATTCCGCTCGGGGGCGGTCTCGGCGACGCGTCGCTCGAGCGCTGGACGACGACGCTCACCGACCCGGCATTTCTCGACAGCGTGGCTTTCACGCTCCGGATCGCGCTGATCTCGACGGCCGTCGCGGCGGCACTCGGCGTCGGGCTCGCCTTTGCGCCTGCGTCGCCACGGTGGCGGCGTCCGTGCACTCGCGGCACTGCCCGTGCCGATTCCTCACCTTCTCGTTGCCGTCGTCGCAGTCGTCTGGCTCGGACCCGGGCGGGCTCGCCGACCGCATTCTCGGCGGGCTGCCGTTCGACTTCGTCCGCGACCGCGAGGGGCTCGGGGTGATCGCCGTCTACGTCTACAAGGAGGCACCGTTCATCGCACTGCTGACCCTGGCGGCGATGGGCAGGTCGCTCGAGCAGCGCGAGGAGGCGGCGCACAGTCTTCGGCGTAGGCGGGCTGAGGCAGAGCGCTGTGGGTCGGCTGGCCGACGATCCGCCGGCCGGTGCTGGTCGGCTGCGTGATCGTCTCGGCGTTCGCGATCGGGGGCCTCGAGGTACCGCTGACGATCGGCCCGAGCTACCCGCCGACGCTCGCCGAGTACGCGTTCGAGTCGACCAGGGGCGACCTGATCTCCGGCGAGGCGCAGGCCGCGGTCGCGCTCCTAGTCGCCGGGCTGTTCGCGATCGTCCTCGCCGCGCTCGCGGTCCGCTATGCGAGGAACCTCGAGAATGAATAAGCGACGGCGTGGAAGGCTGCTCACGGCCGCCGCTGGGCTGCTGTTCGCCGCGCCCCTTGCAGTGCTCGTCTTGCAGGCCGCTGCGGACTCCTGGCGGGCGCCCGCCCTTCTTCCGCAGGACCTCGGCTGGCGCGGATTCGAGATCGCCTTCGGCTCCGGCGGTGCGGGTGAGGCGCTCGTCAACTCGATCCTTATCGCGCTTGCCGTGACCGCGATCGCGCTGGCGGTCGGATGGCCGGCGGCCCGCGTGGTCAGCCGGCGCCGCCTTGCGCCGAACCGCCTCGTGCTTCTTCTGATCGCGATACCGTCTGCTGATGCCGCCCTACCTCGCCGGCTTCGGCCTGACCGAGTGGTTCATCCGACTTGGAATCGACGGCAGCCTGCTCGGCCTGATCCTGGCGCACGTAACGTTCGCGCTCCCCTACGCGATCCTGATCCTGCTCTCCGGGTTCAGCCGCGAGCTTGAGTCGCTGGAGGAGATGGCGAGCACGGCGGGCGCCGCGCCCGGGCGCAGGCTGCGCTGGGTGACGGTGCCGACGATGCGCCCGACGCTGGCCGCCGCCGCGTTGCTCAGCTTCCTGGTCTCGTTCAGCCAGTACGGCTCCTCGCTGGCGGTCGGTAGCCGGGCGCCCGACGCTGCCGATCGTGATGCTCCCGTTCGTCCAGACCGACCCGCAGGTCGCTGCGGCGCTCGCGCTTCTGTTCCTCGCTCCGTGCGTGCTCGCGCTGGTCGCTCGCCGCGCGGCTGCAGCGGAGCCCGCTGTGAGCTCGACGCTGCGAGATCGACGCGACCTGGTCGTCGCCCGCCCGGGCTGCCCCCGATCCTGCGGGGCGTCGACCTGCGAGTCGAGGCGGGTCAGCGGGCGGCACTGGTCGGGCCGTCGGGCGCCGGCAAGACGACCCTGCTGCGCGCGATCGCCGGTCTCGAGGCGGCTGCGGCGGGCGCGATCATCCTCGGCGGCGTCCTCGCAGGCTCGGCATGCCGGCTCACCGCCGCCGGGTCGCGATGGTCTTCCAGGAGCCGCGCCTGCTGCCGAACCTCTCGCGTCGCCGACAACGTCGCCCTGCCGCTGCGCGCCGCCGGTGTCGGTCGCGCCAGGCGTCGCGAGATCGCGCGCGAGCGTCTCGGTGAGGTCGGGCCTCGGCGGTTTCGCGGAAAGACGGGTGGGCGGCCTCTCGGGCGGCGAGCAGCAACGGGTGGCGCTCGCCCGGGCGCTCTGCGCCGACCCGGAGCTGCTGCTTGCTCGACGAGCCGCTCGCGGCGCTCGACCCGAACCGGCGCGAGGCCCTGACGACGGATGATCGTCAAGACCCAGCGTGAGCGCGGCCTGACCACGGTCATCGTCACCCACGACCGCTCCGAGGCCGCCGAGCTGGGCGAGTCGGTTGCGCTGATGCTCGAGGGCAGAATCGTCCAGCACGGTGACCCCCGGGAGACTGTTCGAGCGCCCGGTATCGGGCGCCGCGGCTCGCTTCTTCGGTATATCGAACCTGCTGCGCCTTCCACACGCCGGCGCGAACGAGCTCTTGGCGATCCGGCCGGAACGGATCATGCTCGGAGCCGGGCCCTTCAGCGGGCCGCGTGGTTGAGGCGGTCTACCGGGGGACCTATGTGCGGTTGATTCTCGACTGGGCCGGTCAGCGCGTCGAGGTCTTCGCGCCCCCGGGCGAGGCGCCCGGGGTCGGCGAGGAGGCCGAGCTTCGACCTTCCGGGCGAGCATCTGTGGCCCTTGCCTAAAGGATCCTCACCGCGAGCCGAATCCGCTGGCCGACCGTGATCGCGACCATCGCCGTGAAGATCCAAAAGATGGTTCCCGCGTGAGCCGGCAGCAGGCAGACGAGCGAGTAGCAGAGAACTCGTCTCCGTTCCCTCGGTCAGCCCGCCTGGTGAACCGCAGCGAGCGCTCATCTCCGAGCTCGATCCGGCGTCGCTCGATCAGCGAGGAGAGCGAAAGCAGGGCGACGTTGTTGAGCAGGTAGGCCGCCAGCAGGGCGGCGACCGCCATCCTCGCGTCTGCGACCGCGATCGCGACCGCGACCGGGAACCCCGCGTATACAACGAAGTCGGCAAGGAGATCGAACATCCCGCCGAGGTCGGTGGCGCCTCGGATCCGAGCCAATGGTCCGTCGAGGCCGTCAAGAAGCCGATTGGCGAGCCAGAGCAAAAGCGCTACCGGCCACGACTCGAGCGCGACCGCCGCGCAGCAACCGAGTCCCGACCACAAGACCCACGGCGGTAACCGCCCCCGGCCCGAGATGCGCCCGGTTGAGCCTGCGTGCCCCGGCGTCGAGGGCCGGGGCGAGAGCTTTGCGCATGGTCGCGTCGAGCATCGGACCCCTTGGATCGCCGCAGTGGACGAGTCGGTTCGCCGCGATCATGCTCGATCGGCTGGCGACCCGTCGTGAGCACCATTGCGGCCTCCCGCCGGCGCCTGCTCGTGATCGTTGCAGCGGTCGTGATCGCGACCGCGGTCGCCTTCGTGTTACAGCCCTCGCAAGAGGACCTGGAAGCCGCTTTCGGTGGCGATGGGGTGATCAGGCCCCGTGCTGTACGCCGTCGCATACGCGCTGCTAACCGTCCTCTTCGTTCCGGGCGCGCCGCTGACCCTGGCCGCCGGCGCGCTCTACGGGGTTGGTGGGGGCTTCGCCGTGAGCATGCTTGGTGCGTCCGTCGGGGCGGTCGGTGCCTTTTGGGTCGCGCGGCGATCCTCCGGCGAGGCGCTCGAGCAAGTAGGTGGCGAGCGGATCAGCGCGATCGGGCGCCGGCTCAGCGGCAACGGCCTGTACGCCCTGCTGGCACTTCGCCTCTTGCCGGTGGTTCCGTTCAACGCGCTCAACTACGCGGCCGGGATCAGCAGCATCGGCACACGCGACTATGTCGTCGCCACGGTGCTTGGCATCGCACCCGGCGCGCTCGTCTACGCGGCGCTGGGCGCCGGGCTCGAGAACCCGACCTCGCCATTGTTCATCGGGGCCGCCGCACTCGCGATCGGCCTGGCGATCGTTACCCGTGTGGCCTCAAAGGGCACGTCGGCGAGCCAATGACTTCCGAGCCGCGGCGCAGGCCGAAATCGGAGCTGAGGCGATTTGGATGGTCTGTGGCGTTCTTCGTCCTCTCCCTGACCGCCTTCATCATTCTCGCCCGCCTCGGGCTCTTTCACTGAGCGATCAGGTAGATGACGGCGCCGGCAACCGAGGGGAGCCCGGGCTCGGCCGACGTCAGCCGCGGGCGAGCAGCCGCCGGGCGGCCAGAATCAGCCGCGCGGGCACCCGGTAGCGCTGGGTCGCGTAACGCTCGCGGAGGTACTCGTCTGCAGCTCGTGACGGACCTTCGGCGAGTGTCGGATATGCGTGCACGGTCGTAGACAGCGAGTCGATCTTGTCGCGATTGCCGATCCGAGCCGCTAACTCGGCGATCGCTTCACCGCCGCCGGGAGCGGCGATCGTGGCACCGACGAGCCGCCCTAGGGGGTCGCCGATCAGTAGTGCAAAGCCGTAGGCCTCGGCGTCGGTGATTGCCCGGTCGAGGTTCGTGTAGTCGCTTCGAGCGATCTTTGCGCGCCCGCCCCACCGCGCTCTCGCCTGGGCCTCAGTGAGCCCAATCCGGGCGACCTCAGGATCGGTGAACGTAACCCACGGGACCGTCTCGTCGACCTTGCGCCGTGTCCCGAAGAGGGCGTTGATCACGGCTGTGCGGGCGTGGTGCGCCGCGACGTGGGTGAACGGCAGCGTCGCAGTGACGTCGCCCGCGGCATAGATCCCGGCCGCCGTGGTGCGCAGTTGTTCATCGACCATCGCCGCGCCGTCCTCACGGACCTCCACTCCCGCGTCCTCGAGGCCGATGCCATCGGTGCGCGGACGCCGACCGGCCGCGACGAGCATTCGGTCAAACCCGGTGGTGCAGATGCCGTCGGGTGTCTCACACACCAGCTCGCCATCGCTATCGTCGTCGCCGGTCCAGCGGACCTCGGTCACCCGTGCGTTGAGGCGAACCTCGACACCGTCGGCACGCAAGCTCTCTGCGATGAGCGCGCTGGCGTCGGGCTCCTCTTTACCGAGCAATCGCTCGGCCAACTCAACGAGCACCACCTCCGAGCCGAGCCGTCTGAACGCCTGCCCAAGTTCGCAGCCGATCGGGCCACCGCCAAGCACCGCCAGGCGTCCGGGCAACCGCTTCAGATCCCAGACGGTGTCGGTGGTGAGCACCGGGCCGTCATCCAGCCCGGCGATCGGCGGCAACTCGGGTTCGGACCCAGTGGCAAGGATCGCTGCGCGAAACCGCAGCCGGCGGCCGTTGACGACGAGGGTCCGAGCGTCGACGAACCGGCCGTCACCCGCGATCACCTCCACGCCCTCGCGGCGCAGTCGCTCGGGTGAGTCATGGGGCTCGATCGCCGCGATCGCGCCGCGCACGCGGGCCATCACCCGGTCGAGATCGACGGCAGGCTCGACGCTCGCTAGACCCAGCTCCTCCGCGTGTCGCATCCGGTGCGCAAGCCGGGCCGACGCGAGCAGGCTCTTACTTGGCACGCAGCCGGTCCATAAGCAATCGCCACCGGTCCGCTCACGCTCGATCAAAGCGACGCGAGCACCGATGCCCGCGGCGATCACCGAGGAGACGAGGCCCGCAGTGCCGCCGCCGAGAACGACGAGGTCATATCGGTCGCTCACGGGCGAACGGCTTTGCGGCAATGGCTGCACATGTTGCTTCGACCCGAGTGCTGGAGGTTCGGTTCACGGGCAACTGCTTGGTTCGGTTTGCCCACCCGCAGGCGATGGTTCTCGTCGGGGGGCCAGACAACGCCGAAGCCCGCTCACTGAGCGGGCTTCTTGCAATCGGGGCGCCCGGATTTGAACCGGGGACCTCACCGTCCCGAACGGTGCGCGCTACCAGGCTGCGCCACGCCCCGAGGCCCCTGAGTATTGCGAACGCGGAATCGAAGTTGGCGCTCGGCATACTCGCCGGGTGAGCGAAGAAGGCGAGCGCGTCGAGGAGCACGAGCCGCCGCCGCTGATCGGTGTCATCGGGCTGCTTGCGGGGGTCGCCCTCCTGGCGCTGCTCGTCCTCACGATCGAGCCGCTGCGCACGGGTATCAGCGACGCGGTCTCGGGGGATACGGCCCAGCTGCGCACGGACCTGCGTGGACTCGGCGTGGGCGGGGTGGTGATCACCCTGATCCTCGCTCTTGCGCACGTTGTCATCTGGTATCCGACCGAGATCCTCAATACGGCGGTCGGCTACGTCTACGGCTTCTGGGGCGGCGTCGTGCTGATGACGATCGGCTGGCTCGGCAACGGCCTGCTCGCCTACTGGGCGGGAAAGCATGCGGCGCGGCCGCTGCTCTACCGCCTCATCGGCCGTGACCGCTTCGACCGCCTCGAGCGCCTGGTCGAGTCGGGCGGGGTGGCGCTATTGCTCGGGATGCGCCTCGTTCCCGTGGTCCCGTTCAGCTTCTTTTCGATCGTCGCCGGGGCCGCGCACGCGCCGCTGGGAACGTTCGCGTGGACCACGGTGGTCGGGTACATGCCGCTGACCGCCACGTTCGTGTACCTGGGGACGCGCCTCGAGAGTCTCTCGCCCACCGACCCGATACTGCTGGTGATCGGCGCCGTGTTGATCGTCGGCCTCGTCATCGGCCACCGCTTCCAGCGTCGGATGAAGGCTCAGCCGGAGACCTGAGCGACCGCGGCCTCGATCTCCTCGCGACTTGGAGACTCGAGCAACGTGCGTTCCCCGGCCGGTCCGTTCACGATCACCGCCGGCTCGGCCGGCAGCTTGAGCTCGGCGGCGAGGATCGCGTCCTGGCGCACGAGTTCGGACGTCTCGGGGTCGTCAAAGTCGGCCTGCCACTCATCGACCTCGAGTTGCGGAACGGCCTCGGCGACCGCACGCAGGAACTCCTCGTCGATCGCCTGCATCCGGGCCGTGTCGAGATTGCGAACGAACGTGTCCACGTATTGCCACTGGCGCTCCTGCAGCCCGGCGGCCTCGGCGCCGATTGCGGCGAGCGTGGTGTCGTTGGGCGCCAGCGAGAAGTGGCGGAACTCGAGCCTGGCGTCGCCGGGGCGCGCGTACTCCTCGACGAGCGGATCGATCGTGTTGATCTCATAGTCGGCGCAGACGCCGCACTGGAGGTCGTTGAAGACCGTGATCGTCGTCTGCGCTTCGGCCGGGCCGATGTAGGCGCCGTCCTGCTCGATGCCGCCGAAGATCCGCTGGACGTCGTTGACGCCGCCGATCTCCGCCGACTGGGGGCCGCCTTCGCCGACCGAGATCGAGATGATCGCGCCTACCACCCCGAGAATCCCGAGACCGAGCAAAACGCGAGGAACCCAGGGACTCAGCCTGCGACCGCCTTGTAATAGCGAACGGCGAGCCCGGTCAACAGGGTCTCGAAGGTCTCGGCTAGGTCGGCGCCGGTCTTGCTCGCGTACGCCTCGAGTCCACCGGCCTCGATCGCAGCGCTGGTCGCGACGACCTCGTCGACGAGCTCGGGGTGCTCATCGCAGAAGTAGGCACCGATCGAGTAGAGCTCGGTGTCCATGAGCGAGTCGATGAACTCGCTGCGCCCCGCGGTGTCAACCAAATCGGCCAAGAACGACATGCTAGGCGCCCGTCGAGGGCAGGCGCCTAGCCCCGACGAACGAGCCCACGTCCTGCCGTCCCTCAACAGAGCGCGACCCCGCGAGAGCGGACGCGAAGCGGAGCATCTCGCGGGAGGTGTGCATCACGCGAAGCGGAGCATCTCGCGGGAGGTGTGCGCTCGCGAAGCGGTGCATCTCACGGTCGTCAATTTTGGCCGCAACGTGCGGCCAAATTAGTTGACATGTCCGGCTGGCTCGATAAGACTCGCCGAACCCTTGTAAGCGGAAAAGGAGAGATGCACGTGGCCAATCACCTGACGCCCAGCGAGCTCGCAGACGAGACGCAGATGAAGACGAGGGAGGTCATCGCCAAGTGCATGGAGATGAACGTTCCGATCTTCAACGGCCGCATCGACAAGACGCTCTTTATCTCGAACCTGCGTCAGTTCACTAGCTCGGCAAAGGCCCCGCAGGCTGCCGCCTAGCACCCGTCGCGGACCGCGCGCCAACTGGGCGCGCGCACAACCGGTTAGGTAGCTTTCGCCCCGGAGGGATCCACCCCCGCCCGGCCGGTCACGGCTGGGCCACCCCGCAGCGAGAGAGAGGAAACCGATGGAGACGGCCACCGTCAGTACGCCGGCCCCCGAGGCGGCAACCGGGTCGAAGACCCTCGCCGACCTTTTGCCGGCCGCCGTCGCCAAGCACGGTCCGAACAAGGCGGTCATCTACAAGGAGGGCTCGGAATGGATCTCGAAGACCTATGACGAGGTTGGCGAGATCATCCGCAACCTGTCGCTCGGGTTGATGGACCTGGGGATCGAGAAGGGCGACAAAGTCGCGCTGCTCTCGAACACGCGCCCCGAGTGGACCTACTTCGACTTTGCCGCCCTCTCGGCCGGCGCCACCGTCGTCCCGATCTACCAGACCAACTCGCCCGACGAGTGTCAGTACGTGCTCGAAAACTCCGACGCGGTCGCCGTGATCGTCGAGGACGACGAACAGCTCGACAAGGTCCGCCGCGTCCGCGACCGCTGCCCCAAGCTCGAGCACGTCATCCGGATGACGGGCGAATCGGACGACGCGATCTCCTTCGACGCGCTCGCCGCTCGCGGCGCGGCATGCGACACCGCAGCCTGGGAGGAGCGCTACTCCTCGGTGACGCCCGACGACATCTGCACGTTCATCTACACCTCGGGGACCACGGGCCCGCCAAAGGGCTGCGTGATCTCACACGGCAACTACCGCTCGATGCTGGACATGGTGCACTCGGTTAGCGTCGTCGACGCCGAGGACATCACCTACCTGTTCCTGCCGCTGGCGCACTCCTTCGCGCTGCTGATCCAGCTCGGCAGCTTCGACCTCGGCGCGTCGATCGCCTACTGGGAGCGAGATCCGCTGAAGATCGTGCCGAACCTCGCCGAGGTCAGGCCCACCTACTTCCCCTCGGTGCCGAGGATCTTCGAGAAGATCTACACCGCTGCGACCTCCGCGATCGAGAAGGAGGGCGGCCTCAAGAAGACCGTTTTTGAGCGCGCAATCGAGGTCGGGCGCAAGGTTCGCGCCCTCGAGCGCGCGGGCAAGCGCCCGAATCCGATCCTCGCGGCCGAGTACAAGCTCGCCGACAAGCAGGTCCTGTCGAAGATTCGCGGACTGTTCGGTGGCCGCCTGCGGACGGCGGTGACGGGCGCTGCGCCGATCAATCCGGAAATCCTCTCGTTCTTCGACGCCGCCGGCGTGCTCGTGCTCGAGGGCTGGGGCATGACCGAGACCTCCACCGCCTCCACGATCTCGACGCCGGACGCGTTCAAGGTCGGCACGGTCGGCCGGCCGTTTCCGGGCTGCGAGGTTCGCATCGCTGAGGACGGCGAGATCCTCGTCAAGGGCCCGAACATCTTCCAGGGCTACTACAAGAACCCTGAGGCGACGGCCGAGACCCTGGTCGACGGCTGGCTTCACACCGGTGACCTCGGCGAGATCGACTCGGATGGCTACGTCTCGATCACCGGTCGCAAGAAGGACATCATCATCACCGCGGGCGGCAAGAACATCACGCCGGCGAACCTCGAGGCCGAGATCAAGCAACACCCGCTGGTCTCGCAGTGCGTGGTCATCGGCGACCGGCGTCCCTACCTGATCGCGCTGGTGACGCTGGATCCGGAGGAATCGGCCACCTATGCGCGCGACCGCGGTCTCGACGGCTCACCCGAGGCGCTTGCTCAGAACAAGGACATTCGCGACTCGATCGAGACCCACGTTGAGAAGATCAACCAGAAGTTCGCTCGCGTCGAGCAGGTCAAGAAGATCGAGATCCTCCCCCACGACCTCTCGCAGGAGGGCGGCGAGCTGACGCCGACGATGAAGGTCAAGCGCAACATCGTGGCCGACAAGTACGCGGCGCAGGTCGACGCCCTCTACGGCGGCCCGGCCTGAGGGGTCAGACCCCGAGGGGTCAGACCCCTTAACAGTGCTTAACGTTGGCGCGCTGCCCTTCCGCCGTCGAGTGACGTCTTAGCCACCCATACGGGGGTTAACCCGTCACTCGACTGCGAATGCGGGGCGCCTACGCGCCCTCGGCCGCCGACTCGTCCTCGTCGACCGATGCGGGCGTGTTGCGCAGCAGCGCGGTGTTGGTCAGCTCGAGCATCCGGCGCCAGGCCGACATCTTGTCGCGCTCGCGCTCGACCTGGTCGAGCACGTGGCGCACGCGACGGGGGGAGATCTCGATCCCATGGCGACCGGCGATCTCGGTGTAGCGATCGTAATCTCGCGCGAGCTTCAGCGTGACCGACTCGAAGCCGTGCTTGGCGATCTGAAGCCGCGCGCGGTAGTCGAGGATCGAGGTGCCGAACATCGTCTCGTCGTCGAGCTCGGGCTCGATCAGGATGATGTCGACGCCCGGATAACGCTCCTCCCAGATCTCGACCGCGCGGTGGAGACGATCGTGGGAGAGCAGGCGGAAGGTCTGGTTGAGGATCGCTCCGATCCCCATGTCGGAGACGCGGCGCACGCGCTCGCCGGTGACGGTCGGGATGTTCTTTTGGAAGTCGTTGACGTAGGGGACGAGCGGGTTGATGACAACCACGAACTTCGCCCCGCGCTCGATCGCGACGTCGACGTTGGTGGTCGAGAGGATGCCGCCGTCGATGAACTCGCGCCCGCCAAGCGCCACCGGCTCGTAGATCCCAGGCAGCGCGCCCGAGGCGGCGACGGCGCTCGAGATCGGCACCTCCGCGTACTCGCCCTCGCCGAGGATCACGCGCTCGGTCGTGTCGAGGTCGGTGGCGATCAGATAGAGCTCGCGCTCGAGCAGGCGGAAGTCGTTGGTGCGATCGGGGTCGGAGAGGACCTCGTCGACGTAGCGCTCGATCCCGCGGCCGGAGTAGAGGCCGTTCGGCAGAGCCGCGGCCAGGCCGGTGGCGAGGTCGACCGCCGAAACCTCGCCGATCTGACCGGCGAGCTCGCGCAGGAGACCGGCGAGCTTGAAAGGGAAGGTCAGCCCGCGGTTGATGAAGCCGCGGTAGTTGGGGCGCAGCAGCGTGCCGAGGTCGATGTCGCGAATCGGCGACGGCAGCTTGTCGTTGAGGACCCGCATCATCTCCTCGGGCGTCACGCCGTTGGCGAGGAGGCTCGAGACGAATGCGCCGGCGCTCGTGCCGACGTAGATGTCGAACTCGTTGACCGTGCGGTCCGTCGCCAGCAAATCGATGGCGCGCAGCGCGCCGATCTCATAGACGCCGCCCGTGAATCCGCCGCCGCCAAGCACCAATGCGGTCTTCGACGGGCGCTTGCGCGCACGCCCCCGCTTCGCCGCCTGCGGCTCGGTCGGGGCCTTCTCAAAGTCGACGACCTTGCCCATAGGTATGAGGATTATTCCAATTGCGCCAGCTGTAGCCGCTACCTGCGTCCTCTAGCCTCTTTCGCCTTGCTCTTTCGCGGGATCCTGAGCATCTTCACCGCCCTCCTCTTGGCGGCCCCCCTCAGCGCCGTCGCCAGTCCAAACGACGGCGGCAAGACCCCTACCGCACGTCCGGGTACCGAGCTGGCGTCCGAGCGGGCACTGTCACGGTCGGGGCTCCGCGCAAAGCTCGCCAATGCGATGAACGCCGCGGGCGGTGCCAGCGGCGCCTTTGTCCTCGACCTCGACGCCCAGCGCAGCGGCTCGCTGTTCGGCGATCAGGCCAACGAGCGCCGCGTTCCCGCCTCGAACCAGAAGCTGTTCACCACGGCCGCGTTTCTCGACGCGCTCGGGCCGAAGGGCAAGCTGGAGACGCGCGCCTACGTGAAGGGCAAGCTGAGAGGCGCGGGCCGCTCCGTGGTCGACGGGGATCTGGTGATCGTCGGCGACGGCGATCCGGCCTTCGGCACGAGGAAGTTCGCGCGTGCTGCAAACCAACCGGTGACCCGGGTTGCCGCGCTGGCCACGGCGGTCAAGGCGAGGGGCATCAAGCGGATCGAGGGCCGGATTCTCGCCGACGATTCGATCTTTGACCGCAAGCGCGCGGCCGGGCCATACCTCAGCCCCCTCTCCGGCCTCTCGTTCAATGACGGCTACGACGACGACGGCAGCTACGCGAGCGCCCCCGAGCTGAATGCGGCCGTGGCGCTCAAGAACGCCCTGAGGAAGCGAGGCATCAAGGTCGACGGGCGAGTCGGCCACACGAACCTTTCCGACTCGGCTCTCAACGACGATCCGCTCGCGACGGTTGCGTCGCCGCCGGTCTCCGAGCTGATCGATGAGACCAACGTGCCGTCGAACAACTTCTTCGCCGAGATGCTCCTCAAGCGCCTCGGCGCCAACGACGGCGGGCGCGGCACCCGGCTGGCGGGCGCCGCCGAGGTCGAGCGCTTCGCGCGCTCGGCCGGAACCGACGTTCAGGCGGTCGACGGCTCCGGCCTCTCGCGCCGCAACTCGGTCTCCCCTCGCGAGGTCGTGAAGCTGCTCAAGGGCGTTTATAACGACGCGACCGACGCCGACGCCTTCCGCGAGTCGCTGCCGGTTGCCGGTCGGGAGGGCACCGTGGCCGACCGCATGCGTGGCACGGCGGCCGAGGGCAACTGCGTGGCCAAGACCGGGACCCTCGACGGTGTCTCGGCCCTCTCGGGGTACTGCGAGGCGGGCAACCACACGATCGCGTTCTCCGTGCTCAACAACTCGGTCAACGTCGACGCCGCGCGCAATGCCCAGGACCGGATCGCCGCGGCGATCGCGCGCTACAAGCCCTGACGGGCCTGGACATGTATGCGAACATACGTTCGTGTCCGACACGAGGCATCGCTCGATCCTCCATGCGGACGCCGACGCCTTCTTCGCCTCGGTCGAACAGCGCGACGACCCTTCGCTTCGCGACCGTCCGCTAGTCGTCGGCAAGGGGGTCGTGATGGCCGCGAGCTACGAGGCTCGCCGGCATGGGATCCACGGCGGCATGAACGGTCGCCGGGCACGCCGGCTGTGCCCCGGGCTCATCGCTGTCTCACCGCGATTCGACGCCTACGTGGAGGCCAGCCGCGCCCTCTTCGACGTCTTTCGCCGTTTCGCCCCGGTGGTTGAGGGGCTGTCGATGGAGGAGGCGTTTCTCGACGTAACCGGACTGGAGGGAGTCCTGGGCGCCCCGCCCGAGATCGCGGACCGCCTGCGCGGCGAGGCACGCGAGGAGGTGGGCCTCGCGGTCACGGTCGGCGTCGCGCGCACGAAGACGCTGGCGAAGATGGCGAGCCGGGCGGCCAAGCCCGACGGCGTGCTCGTCGTCTCGCCCGACGGCGAACGTGACTTCATCGGTCCGCTCCCCGTCGAGAGCCTCTGGGGTGTCGGGCCCGCGACGGCGCGGGCGCTGCACGATCTCGGCGTGCGGACCGTCGACGAGATTGCGGTCATGCCCGTGTCGGCGCTCGCGACGGCCGTGGGCAATCACGCGGCCCACCACCTCAACGCCGTCGCGAACTGTCGCGACGCGCGACGCGTGCGCACCAACCGCAGCCGGCGCTCGATCGGTTCGCAAACGGCGTTTCCCGGGGGACCGAAGACCGACCCCGAAGTGATCCTCGCTGAGGTCGTCGACCGCGTCAGCCGGCGGATGCGCAAGGGCCGACGGATCGGCCGGACCGTGGTCCTGCGACTTCGCTTCGGCGACTTCAAGCGGGCCACCCGCTCGCAGACCCTGCGGCGGGCCACCTCGGCGCACGAGACGATCCTGCTCGCAGCTCGCTCGCTGCTGGCGGACGCCCAACCCGTGATCAGCCGTCGCGGCCTCACGCTGATCGGCGTCGCCGTCACCAACATCGAACCCGCCGGCACGGGCGAGCAACTCGAGCTCTGGGCTCAGCGCCGCGCCGAGCGCCTCGACACGGCCATCGACGAGCTGCGCGAACGCTTTGGCAACGCCGTCATCGCACGCACGCCCCAGCTCGGCCGCGAGGCCCGCTCCCCCTTCCAATAGCCCCGCCGCCCCGCCGCCGCCCCGCCGCCGAACGTCCCAAATACCCCCCTGGGCGGTACAACGCGGGACGTTCGGCCCCGTTGGGGGCGGCTCAGTAGTTGAGTGAAGCGAGCTCGGCCAGCGTGGCCGGGTCGCGAGCGGCGATGCCAGTGGCGGCGATTGTGTAGATGCGCCCGCCGAGCTCCACCGCGCGCCGGATCGCGTCCTCGTAGGAGCTCCCTTGCGAAACCTTCGCGACGCGCCCGAGCGGGTCGTCGGAGCCCGGGGTGATCCTCAACCCAGCCGCCCCGTAGAACTCGCTCGGGTAGTACGAGTCGACCGGCAGAACGGCGAGCCCGTGGTCGGCAAACCACGAGAACGCGTGATGGTCGTACTCGACCTCCGACGTCGCATAGGAGCCGAAGCCCTCGCTGTCGATACGGATCGGGTTGGCCGGATCGCTGACATCGAACAGCGACGCCTGCAATCCCTCGGTCCGCCCTGTGGAGTCGGCGTCCTGGCCGACACCCAGCAGCAGGCCCTCACCAACCGGATGCAGGTAGGCCGAGTAGCCCGGGATCTTGAGCTCGCCCACGACGCGTGGCTCCGTCGGGTCGGAGAGGTCGAGGGTGTAGAGCGGATCGACCTGGCGGAACGTGACGACGTAGCCGACATCGCCCATGAACCGAACGGCGTAGATCTGCTCGGAGCGCCCGAGACCACCGACGCGACCGACGCGCGTCAGCTTCTCGCCCGTGGTGGCGAGCGCGGTGACGTAGCTCTCGCTCTCATCGCTCTGCTGCCCACTCGGGTCGAAGGGCGGGGAGGTCGTGCTGGCAACGCGCAGGATCCCTTCGTGCTCTGACATCGACCACTGGCTGAGCATGTACCCGCCGACCGCACCGCTGGCGGTGTATGAGGTCTCATCGGGGTCCGACGTGTCGAAGCGGTGGATCTCGGTGACCACGTTCGTGCGGGGAGCCTCGGAGCGCTCGGGGTCGAGCCAGCGCTGCGTGCTGACGTACAGCGCGCCGGTCGATCCGTAGACGATGTCGCCGTCGGTGAGGACCGAGTCAACGTCAACGGCGGGCAGACCGCGATCGAGATCCACGGTCATCACCGAGAGCATCCCGGCGCCGGAAAAGCGCGCGGGATGGCTCACCGCTGAGCAACCGCCCAGCCGCCCGCGCCGCGTCTCGCTGGTCACCCGGTCACGGATCGTGAACCGCGGCAGCAGCTTGCGGCCCTTGCCGGCAGCCGGAAACGGGCCCGACGGGTAGTTCGAGGTGACCAGCCGGGCCGTCGATCCCGTCAGGCGCGCGCTGACGAACGAGCCGTCGACCTTCTGGGTTCGCAGAATCGACATCGCAGCCGGATCGGAGATGTCGATCTCGATGATCCAGACCCGCGGCGGCGCGCTCGGGTAGGCGACGTCGGGCGCCACCGCGCCCTCAGAAGCGCCGCCCTCGTAGGCGACCGCGTAGCCATAGGAGCTTCCGATCGCGAGCAGGCGGTCGCCCGCGATGAGCAGCTGGTAGCTGCCGACGGAGGCCTCGTCACCGGCACCATCCGGCAACTCCAGGCGCCCCGCAAGCGTCGGCGTGTCGGACGACGTGTCGACCGCGCGCAGGGTCGCACCGTCGACGGTGAAGATCGTCGAGCCTGAGGTCTTGACGATGTCCGGCTCGTCAACCCCCGCCTCCTGGACATTGGTCGAGCCGGGAGTCGTCGGGGTGAATCCCGTGGCGCCCGCCCCGTCGGCCGTCGGGGCTGCACCCTCGGCGATCGACGGCATCGCGATCACCCCGGTCGCGCCGTAAGCACGCCGGTGCTTGGCCACGTACCCGCGGAGCTTCCCGCACGAGTTGAGACCGCTGAGGCCAGCTACGCGCGGGCGCGCATCTGCCGGCGACGTCACGGGCGGCGCCAGCGTCAGCAACGCGATAACGAGGACGACCACCCCTGCGATCAGGGCTGACAGCGACAGGGTTCGGGCGCGGCTGGAAAGGCTCATATGAACGCCCTACGGCGCTGCGGCGATTCGATCACGAATCGACCAACTCGCGCAGCCCAGCCTCGTCGAGGATCTCGGTTCCGACCTCCTCCGCCTTGGCGAGCTTCGTACCCGGACTATCCCCGGCGACGAGGTAATCGGTGTTCTTCGATACCGACCCGGTGACCTTTCCACCGGCCGCGCGGATCATCTTCGTCGCCTGCTCGCGACTGAGGTTCGCCAGCGTGCCGGTGAGCACGAAGGTCTTGTCGGCGAGGGGGCCGTCCTCCGCTGCACGCTCGGCAGCGCTGAGCTCGAACCGCAGCCCGCGCTCGCGCAGGCGCCCGATGAGCTCGAGGTTCGCCTCGTCGGCGAGCTCTTCGCGCAGCGACTCGGCGAGCACCGGGCCAATGCCCTCGACCTCGGTGATCGCCTCGGTGCTGGCAGCGACCAGCGCGTCGATCGAGCCGAAGTGCTCGGCGATCGCGGTCGCGTTGACGTAGCCGATCCCCGGCAGGCCAAGCGCGTAGAGGACGCGGCTGAACGGGCTCTGCTTGGAGCGCTCGATCTCGGTGATCAGCGCGTTCGCGGAAGTCTCGCCAAAGCCCTCCAGCGCGGCGATCTGATCAGCGGTGAGGTCGTAGATCGAGGCTGGATCGGTGATCAGGCCCTCGTCGAGGAAGCGGTAGACGTTCTTCTCGCCGAGCCCCTCGATGTCCATCGCGCCACGGAAGTGCTTGACCAGCTGAAAGTTCTGTCCGGGGCAGCCGCGGCGATTCGGGCAGATCGTCCAGACCGACTCCGCTGGCTTGATCGTCGGCGTCTCGCACATCGGGCACTTCTTCGGCGGCTTGGCCTTGCGCAGGCGCTTGCCCTTGCGGCGCTGAATCAGCGGCGCGATCACCTGGGGGATCACGTCTCCGGCGCGCGTGACGACAACCTCGTCGCCCTCGCGGACGTCCTTCTTCGCTAGGTCCTCCTCGTTGTGGAGCGTTGCGGTCGAAACCGTGACGCCGCCCACGTGCACCGGCTCGAGCATCGCGAACGGCAGCAGGCGCCCGGTCCGCCCAACGTTCCAGACGATCCTGTTGAGGTTGGTGGTCGCGGTGATGGGCGGGAACTTCCACGCGATCGCCCACCGCGGTTCGCGCCCGGTGACGCCAAGCTCGCGCCAGAGACGGCGCTGGTCGACCTTGACGACGACCCCGTCGATCTCGAAGTCGAGAGATTCCCGCCGGTTCTCCCACCACAGGCAGCGCTCGACCACCGACTCGACCTCGTCGTGCTCAGCGATGTCGTCATTGACGCGAAAGCCTCGCTCCCGCATCCATGCGAGTTCCTCGGAGTGGCTGGCGAACTCGATCCCGCGGTGCCCGCCGATGCCGTAGCTCCACATCGACAGCGGCCGCGAGGCGGTGATCTCCACGTCCAGGTTGCGGACCGTGCCCGCGGTCGCGTTGCGGGGATTCGCAAAGGTCGAGAGGCCCTCCGATGCGCGTTGTTCGTTGAGCGCGACGAAACCGGAGCGGGGAAAGTAGATCTCGCCGCGCACCTCGATCAGCTCGGGCGCATCGTCGATCGTGTGCGGGATCGCCTTGATGGTCTTGAGGTTCGGCGTGACGTCCTCGCCGATGACGCCATCACCGCGGGTCGCGCCCCGTACGAACTCACCCCGCTCATAGAGAAGCGAAATCGCGATCCCGTCGATCTTTGGCTCGGAGACGAAGCGCAGCTCGCTCGGCGAGATGTCCAGGCGCTTGAGGCGATTCAGCAGGCGCACCTCCCAGGCGCGAAACTCGTCCGCGCCGCGCGCATTGCCGAGCGAGAGCATCTGCTCGACGTGGCGAACCTGCGGGAAGCGGTCGGTGGCGCGACCGGCAACCCTCTGCGTCGGCGAGTCGGGGGTGATCAGTGAGGGGTTTCGCGCCTCGAGCTCGCGCAGCTCGAGCATCAGCGCGTCGTATTCGTCGTCGCCGATCGTCGGATCGTCGAGCTCGTAGTACTCGCGATCCGCCTGGCGCACCCGCTCCCGAAGCTCGACCGCCCGCGCCGCGTCGCTCATCGACCCGCCTGATCGGTCTCTGATAACAACGCGTCGAGGTCCCAATCGCCGAGCCGTTCGAGCTCGCCGTGGTCGGTGAGGTCGAAGTGGATCGGCGTGATCGCAACCCGTGCGCGTGCCACGGCGGCGAGGTCTGTTCCCTCCTCGTCCTCGAACGACGGCTCGAACCCATAGATGCGGTAGCGCTTGCGCCCGCCGTCGTCATCCGTCTCCACCAGCTTGAGCTCGTCGTCGTAGAGGCGCTTTCCGAGGCGGGTCAGCTCGACGCCCTTGATCTCACCCGCCGGGCAGTTGATGTTGATCAGGGTGCTCCCGGGAAGCGGCTCGTCGATCAGGCGCCGAACGACGCCGCGCGTGATCGCAGCGGCCGCGTCGAAGTTGAAGTGGCGGCCGTTGTAGCCCATGCCGCCGATCTCGGCCTGCTGGGAGACGGCCACCGCTGGGATACCGAGGATCAGGCCCTCGAAGGCGGCTGCCACGGTGCCCGAGTAGGTGATGTCGTCGCCCAGGTTGGAGCCGTGATTGATGCCGGAGACGATCAGGTCCGGCTTGTCGCCGAGCAACCCGAGATCGGCGAAGCGCACGCAATCGACCGGGGTGCCCTCGGTGGCAAAGCCGATCGTCCCGTCGTCGAGCTCAACCTCTTTGACCCAGATCGGCGAGCGGGTCGTGATGCTCCGGGCGCTCGCGCTGCGATTGGTATGGGGCGCGATCACACGCAGCTCGACGCCGTCGATCTCGCCGAGCGCGCGCCGCACCGCGTGCAGGCCTTCGGCCCCAATTCCGTCGTCGTTGGTGAGCAGGACCAACACGGTCCTCAGGCTATCGTCGCCGCGCGTGGACCTTTCCATCGTGATCCCGACCCGAGACCGCCCGGACGCGCTGCGTCGTTGCCTGGCGGCACTGGATGCGCGTGACGCGGAGATCGTTGTCGTCGACGACGGCTCGCGCGACCGCGCGGCGGTCGAGTCAGCGGTTGCCGGCGGCGGGGCGCGGCTCGTTCGCACGCCCGGCGCCGGACCGGCCGCTGCCCGCAACGTCGGCGCCCGCGCGGCAGGCGGCGAGATCGTCTGCTTCACCGACGACGACTGCGAACCGGAACCCGGTTGGGCGCGGACCCTCGCGGACAGTCGCGGCGTCGGCGGGTGCTTGCGCGGGCCGGACGGTCGCGCCGGGAGGAGCGACCTCGCCGGTTCGCGCGTCGCAGGCGATCGTCGAGCATCTGACGCTCTGGTCGCTGGACCGATCCACGCGAAGGCTCGGGTTCGCACCGACATGCAACCTCGCCGTCGCCCGCGAGGTGCTCGCGAAGCTGCCGTTCGACGAGTCGTTTCCCCTTGCCGCCGGGGAAGACCGCGACTGGAGCGACCGGGCGGCTGCCGCCGGGCTCGCCCCGGCCTACGTTCCGGATGCCGTCGTCGTCCATCGCCAGGAGCTGACACCGCGGGCGTTTTTACGCCAGCAGTACGCCTACGGGCGCGGCGCCGCTCGCTACCGCGCCGCGGCCCGCGGCCGGCGGATGGCCAAGCCCGGCTTCTATGGCGAGCTTGTGCGCGGCGGGTTCAGCACCGGGCCGGCAGTCGGGGCTTGGGTTCTTGCCGCGCAGGCGGCCACCGCCGCGGGCGTGGCGGCTGAACGGCTCAGCCGCCGCGGCTGAGAAGCGGCTCGCCGGGCAAACCCGTCGCGTCCGCGCCGGTGACCTCGCAGATCGTCGCCGCGATGTCGACCAGGCGCGGGGGGCGGTCGAGGTCTCGGTGTCGCGACGCGCCCGGGCTGACGATCGCCCAGGCGTCGCCCGAAGTGTGGTTTCCCGACCGCCCTGAGCCGCTGCCGTGCCGCCGCACCTCTCCGAAGCGCGGCGAGTGAAGCGCGGTGAGCGTCGTGGCCGGCAGGTTGGCCCACCGCACGGCGAGGTCGGGGAGCCGGTCCGCATGCGCACCGCGATAGAGCTCCTGCGCTCGCACGACCGATTCGACCGCCGGGGCGCCGTCGGAGCGCGCGAACGTCGCAAGCCCCGCTGCAATCTCCTCGAGCAGCGCGTCGGCGTCGGCGGGGGCGACGAGCCCATCGCGCTCACGGCCGGCGAGGTTGAGGCGAACGTAACCCTGGTTGTCCGCGGGGTGCGCGAACGCCCGGGCGGTTGACCAATCGACGCCGCGCAGCTCGAGCCTGGCGGTCAGCTCGAGAGCGAGGCGATCCGGCAGGGCGTCTGCAATCGCCGCCCGCAGGCCGGACGGCATTGCGGCCCGCAGCCGCCAGATTGCTCCCACTCCGCCGGAATCCTCGAGCGGGCCACCGGCAAGAACACGGGCGAGCATCCCCGGCAGCAGGTCGGCCACGCTCGTGTTGACATCCATCCCAACCGCGGAGGTGACGATCACGTCGCTGCCCGCCGGTAGCGCCGCGCTGACACGACCGATCGCCTGATCGACGGCGACATAGACGTCGTCGAGCGCGTTCTGCAGAGCATCGGCCGTCCGCGCATCGAGGTCGGCGGGGTCGAGCTGGGAGAGGTCCCAGAACTGATGGCCGGCGAGGTGCGCGGCGCTGAACGTCAGCCAGGCCAGGTCGAAGTGTTCGCGAGCGAGTAGGCGCTCGGCCAGGGTGGCGATCCTCCCCGGCGCCGCGACGAGCTTCTCACGTAGGCGCAGCAGTCGCCTCGGGTCGGGCCGCCCGAAGATCTCGGTCGCACCGGGGCCGCGGCCCAGCTCGCGCTCGAACCGTCGGGCGACGCCCGCAGGACGCGACCATCGCGGCAAGACGACGCGATCGGCAAAGCCCCAGCCGCAGACGAAGACCCCGTTCGCGTGGGCCGGCGGGCGGCTCTCGTAGGGATCGATCGCGAGCGTTCGCAGGCCGGTGGCGGCCAGTCGCTCCCAGACAGCCGGGGGCGCGTCGAACGCGGTCGCATAACGCGCGCGTTGCTCGGCCGCCGACCACTGGAAGGGATAGAAAATCGCGTGGTCGCCAAGCTCAACGCCGCTGTAGAGCGAATAGAAGGCGCCGGCGGCGAAATCGACCGCGGGGGTCTCGAGCGAGTGATGTCGGCCGGCGTTCCTGATCGCGGCAAGGTTGGGCAGCCGTCCGTCGCCGAGGAGCCGGTCCATCGCGCGGACGCTGGCCGCGTCGAACTGCAGCACGCAGATCACGCCGCGTGCTCCCGCGCCGCATCGATGACCCTCATCGCCCCCACCCCATCCTGCGCATTAGCGAGCAGTCCCGGGTCCGCGCCGCGGATCGCGCCGGCGAACGCGGTGAGCTGAGCGCGCAGGGAGACGACGAGGGGATGCTCGCGCCCCGGCAGCCGCGAGGCGATCAGCCCCCGGGGGCCGCCCTCGCCGCTGATTGCCGGGCGCCGGCCCGGAGCGCGGACGACGATGCGCTCGCGATGCAAGCGATCGGCGGCACAGCTGATCCGAGCGCTGCCACGCCCTGTCTCGAGCTCGAGCTCGGCGCGCTCGTGGTTGAGGCGGGCGGAGCGGATCCCCGCCTCGGGGCTTCCGGACAGCAACAGCGCGAGATCGACCAGATGTGGGGCGAGATCGAGCACAACCGGATCGCTCACCCCGACCGCGTTCCACGACGCTCGGCGGTAACGCAGCTCGAGGGCGAGTTCGATCGGACCCTCGCTCGGCACCGCGTCGATGAGCCTCGCGCCGTGAGTGAATCGGCGGTTGAAGCCGATCCAGGGCTGTGGCAGCAGCCGTGCCAGCTCCTCGGCGCCGGCCAGGTCGGACGCCGGCGGCTTTTCGACCAGGCATGGAACCCCAGCCGCCGCGAGCGCCGAAGCGTCCGCCAGATGCTGTGCGACCGGGCTCGCGATGATGGCGGCGTCGACGGCTTCTGCGCCCGCGATCTCTTCCGCGTCGGTGAGCTGGATTGGATGCCCCGCGGCCAGTTCGGCGATTCGCGCGCGTCGCTGCGGGTTCGGATCGGCCACGGCTGCGAGGACGACGCCGTCCAGGGAAGCGAGCGCGGGTAGGTAGCCCAGCTCGGCGAGGCGCCCGCACCCGACCAGCCCGATACGGACGGGCCGCGCCGAGCTCAACCGCGACCTCGGCGTTCGCGCAGGTGCTCGAGCGTCGCCAGGGCAACCGAAAGAGCCGCGACGAGGTGATGCAGCATGTGAAGCGGCAGTCCCGCGGCGACCAAGGGCAGACCTCCGCGCCGGCGCAGGAGCGCATAGAAGCGGGCCTCCAGTGCGAGCTGCGCGATGCAGCCTGCCGCAGCGGTCCGCGGGCGGCGGCCAAGCGCGGCTGCAACCGTGAGCAATGTCGTCGCCGCCCCGAGGCGCTGGCGCCATCCGAGGTTGAGCGAGTCGGCGACCTCTCCGGCCTCGAGCTGAAGACGCACCCACGGCACACCGCGGGCAAGCAGGTCCGTGCGAATCATGTCGCTCAACGACCAGCGCTTGAGGTGGGTGCCCCGGACCCCCGGGTCGAGGACGATCCGCCCGCCGCCGGCCCGCAGGCGCATACCGAGGTCGATGTCCTCCACCGCGGGGCCGCCGAAGCGCTCCGCGTCAAAGCCCCCGGCCGCATCGAAGCGATCGCGCCGGATCGCGCCGAGGCCGGCCCAGAAGGTCTGCGCCGGCCCTGGAGAGCTCGTGTGGACGTGGTGGTGCAGGAGGTTGCGAAAGCGGGAGACCAACCCGGGTGCCTCCGGCGCATCGTCGTAGCTGCCAAAGGCGGCAGCGAGAGCGGGGTCGGCGTCAAAGGCGCCGCGCAGGCGGGCAAGCGCATCGCGATGAACGACGACGTCGGCATCGACAAAGGCGACCAGCGCGCTCGTCGTTTCGGTGACGCCGGCGTTGCGTGCCGCGGCCGGCCCTGCGGCGCTCGGCTCGCGGACCACGACAAGCTCGTCGGGCGGTTCGCTCGACGCCTCGAGCGCAGCAACGCAGCGCGCCAGCGTCGCCGGCCGGTCGGTGGCGGGAACGATGACCGCCAGCGTTGTCGAACCGTTATTAGGCATACCTAACTATTATGCCCTCTCACACGTGAGGCACAGAACGGGGCAAGCCAAAAACACACGACACGTCGTCCTCGGCGCTGGGCCTGCCGGGCTCACCGCCGGCTACCTGCTCGCCCAGCGCGGCGAGCGCGTCACCGTGCTTGAGGCCGATGACCAGGTTGGGGGGCTCGCGCGGACCGAGGTGCGAGACGGCTACCGCTTCGATCTCGGCGGCCACCGCTTCTACACCAAGAGCGCTGAGGTCGAGGCGCTGTGGCTCGAGCTGCTCGGCTCGGAGTTGCTGCTGCGCTCGCGGCTCTCGCGGATCTACTGGCGCGGCAAGCTCATCGATTACCCGCTCAACGCGCGCGACGTGATGCGCAAGGTCGGCGCTCGCGAGGTCATCCACAGCGCGAGCTCCTACGCCGCCGCGCACCTGCGCCGACGGCCAGAGCCTCAGACGTTCGAGGAATGGGTGACGCAGCGGTTCGGGCGGCGGCTGTTCGAGCTCTTCTTTCGCTGCTACACCGAGAAGGTCTGGGGCGTGCCGACGTCGGAGATTCGCGCCGAGTGGGCGGCTCAGCGAATCCGGGGGCTCTCACTCTGGCGGGCGGCGGCATCGGCGTTTGGCGTCGGTGCGGGCGGTGCTGATGTCCGCAGCCTGATCGAGGAGTTTCACTACCCGCGGTTCGGACCGGGGCAGATGTGGGAGCGAATGGCCGACGAGATCGCGAGCAACGGCGGCGAGGTGGTCCTCGGAGCGCCTGTCGTCGGTCTCGTACACGGTGCGGATGGCGTCGAGGCCACAACCGCTTCCGGCGACCGCTGGAGCGCGGACAACGCGATCTCGTCCCTGCCGCTGCGCACGCTCGCCGGCGTCGTCGAGCCGAGCGCCCCCGCTGCGGTTCTCGACGCGGCTGCAGGGCTGCGCTATCGCGATTTCATCACCGTCGCCCTGATCATCGAGGGCGCCGATCCCTTTCCCGACAACTGGATCTACGTTCACGATCCCGAGGTTGCGGTCGGACGCATCCAGAACTTCCGCGCCTGGAGTCCCGACCTCGTGCCCGATGCCGGCCGCACATGCCTGGGGCTCGAGTACTTCTGCTTCGAGGGCGACGAGCTGTGGTCGGCGTCTGATCCCGACCTGATCGCCCGCGCGACGCACGAGCTGGAGGCGATCGGCCTGGCGCAGCCCGACGCTGTCGTCCGCGGCCATGTGGTGCGCGTCCAGAAGGCCTATCCCATCTATGACAGCGGTTACGAGCAGCGGGTGTCAACGCTGCGCGGATGGGTCGACGGGCTCGCTGGGATCACGCAGATCGGCCGCAACGGCCTGCATCGCTACAACAACTCCGATCACTCGATGCTGACCGCGATGCGGGCGGTGGAGAACGTGTGCGACGGACGCTCTCACGACATCTGGGCCGTCAACGCCGACAGCGTCTACCTCGAGGAGGACGAGGTCGTGCAGAGTCCCTACCGCGAAGCGCCCGAGACACCGGCGATGGCCAGGCCGCTGGCTCCCGCTGTCTCGCAGGAGATCTCGTAGGCCGACCACCCCGCGCGGGATCCCAGCAGGCCGCCGGCGCGTTCGACCTCCGCGATCGCGAGACGCGTGGCGCCGGGGCTGACGATCGCAATCCCTTCTGCTGGAGCGGTCGCCACGCGAATGTCGACGTCGGCGATCGCCACCTCGAGCTTCCACGCGATTGCGGTCTGGGTCAAGAACTCCGTGTTGGTGATCGCTCCGCAGCCGGCCAGCCTGGCCGGACCGAGCGACTCGGCGAGCCCGTCGAAGCCGTCGACGTGGCGTCCGTACGTGGCCGAGTCGTCGATGAGGGCGGGGATGTCGGCACCGCGAACGACCGCCTGGGCTCCGATGCCGGCGATCAGCAGCGCCGCAAGCGCCAGCGCGGGTCGGCGGAGGGGGTCGGCGGCGCGGAGCCCGTCGATCGCCGCCAGCAGGCGAACCAGTCCGACACCGCCAAGAACGCAGGCCACGGCCGCTGCCGGGGCGGCGAATCGGGGGATGCCGGCGTAGCCGGCGCCGGCAAGCACGGCCACCACGCCAATCCAGGCCACCATCGACACGCCGAGGACAACGACCTCGCGCTCGCGATGACGCCATGCCGACGCGACGGCGATCGCGGCGCAGGCCCAGAGCGCCGCGAGCGGCAGCTCCAGCACCCGACCAACCGCCTCGATGGCCTCGCCGATGAACGAGCCGTTGACGTCGCGAGCGCGATCCGACCCGGTCAGCGCGTCGCCCGAGCCGAACGCGTCGGGCAGCACCCAGAGCAAGGGCACGGCAATCGCGACCGTGAGCAGCCAGCGGCGCAGGGCCGGATCGCGCCGCCACACGAGGAGGCCATACGCGGCCAGAAGCGGCCAGGCCTCGGGGCGCAGTAGCGCCGCGGCAGCGCCGAGCGCCAGCGCCTGACCGGGGCGCTTTGAAAGCTCGCGATCGATCGCGGCCAGAACGAGCGCGACCAGCAGCGGCTCGGAGAGGCCGCCCACCACCTGGCGAAGCCACGGCGTGAACGGATCGAACAGCAACACCAGGCCGAGAACGGCGGTCGCTCCGGCGACACCGCGTGCGAGGCGGACCCGGCGCGGCGCGAAGCGCACCGCGAGCGAGGTCGCCACCCGCTGGGGGAACACCAGCCGCCCGGCGAGTCGCCAGGCGAGGGCGAGTGAGGCCAGCCAGGCAAGCCGCACGGTGAGCAGCCACAGCTGCGGTGCGGCGTCCCCTGTGAGCGACAGCGGCGCGGAGATGATCACCGGCAGCGGTTTGAAGGATGGTCCCGCCGTTGTGTCGAGATCCAGGTGTAGCGCCTCGCGCCCCCAGATCAGCCATGCCCAGGGGTCGTACAGGGGCGCAAAGGGAGCAAGCAGGCTCGCGACGGCCAGCGCGGCGAGCGCGACCGCCCCCAGCAGGCGCCGTTGGGCTCTAGCATTAGGCATCCCTAATGCCTACCGCACGAGTGATGCAAATGCGCCTCTGGGCACCCACGTTGATGGCCGGTGCGGCCATCGCGCTCGGTGCGTGCAGCGCCACCTCCGAGGATTCCGGCGGCGGTCCGGTGGAGCCGGAAACTGAGGGCATCACCCTCTACTCGGGCCGCATCCCGGCGGCGATCGGCGGCGTCATCGATATGTATGAGGCGCGGGCCGACCGCAACGTTCAGGTTCGCTTCGGGGAGACCGCCGACCTCGCAGCCACCCTGATCGAGGAGGGCGACAACTCCCCCGCCGACGTCTTCTTCGCCCAGGAGCCCGGCGCGATCGGCGCGGTGGAGGACACCGGGGTACTGGCGGAGCTCCCGCAGGACATCCTTGACCGAGTGCCGCCGGAGTACCGCGATCCTGGCGGACGCTGGGTCGGCGTGACGGGCCGGGCCCGGGTCATGGCATACAACGAGTCGATCCCCGAGTCCGAGCTGCCCGACTCGCCTCTCGGCCTCGTCGATCCCCGGTGGGCAGACGGCGTCGGCTGGGCTCCCGCGACCGATTCCCTGCAGCAGTACGTGACCGCCCTGCGTCTGAAGTACGGCGACGACGAGACGCTTGAGTGGCTTCGGGGAATGGTGGCGAATGGTGTGCAGGACTATCCCGACAATGTCGCGATCCGTGACGCCATCGCCAGCGGCGAGCTCGACATCGGCCTCATCAACCACTACTACGTCGCCCAGGCCGTGGCGGCGGAGGGCCCCGACTATCCGGTCAAGGTCTTCTTCCCCACCGACGGTCTGGGATCGCTGCTGCTGCTCACCAGCGTCGGCGTTCTCGACTCGTCCGAGCGCAAGGACGAGGCGTTTGACTTCGTTCGCACGTTGCTCTCCGACGAGGGCCAGGAGGCGTTCACCACCAGCTCGAAGGAGTACCCGGTCGCCAAGGGCATCGCGGCGGACCCGTCGCTCGAGCTTCCCCTCTCCGCCATCCCCCCGTCTCCCGGCAACCTCACTGACATCGGCGAGACGCAGGCCACGATCCAGCTGATGCAGGACGCGGGAGCGCTCTGATGAGCTCCGCCGCCACCGAGGTCGCGGCGGGGGTCGGCGAACCAAGGGGCAGACCGCGAGCACGCGGAGGTCGAGCCCCGCTGGGGCTGCTCGGGTTCGGTGGGGCGATCGGCTTTGGCGCACTGCTTCCGGCGGCCTATCTGCTCGTCGCCTTCTCGGAGGACTTCGCCCACGCGTTCGATGTCGCCACCTCGTCTCGCACGCTCGAGGTCCTGCTCGCCACGATCGCTCTGGCGACCGCGGTGACCATCGCATCGATTGCGATCGCCCTGCCCGTCGCCTGGCTGACCGTTCGCACGGACCTGCCGGGCCGGCGCCTCTGGGCGACCCTCTGCACGCTGCCGCTGGTGATTCCGACCTACGTCGGCGCGTATCTCTTCGTCTCCGCGCTTGGGCCCAATGGAATCCTCGCTGACGCTCTGGGGGTCGATCGGTTGCCCTCGATCTACGGCTTCTTCGGCGCCTGGCTGGTGCTGACGCTCTTCACCTACCCGCTGGTCCTGCTTCCCGTCCGCGCGACGCTGCGGCGCATCGACCCGCAACTCGAAGACGCCGCGCGCGCGATGGGCCGCGGCCCCCTGGAGACATTCCGGACCGTCGTGATGCCACAGCTCTGGCCGGCGCTCGCCGTGGGTGGAATGCTCGTCGCGCTCTTCGTGATGAGCGACTTCGGCGCCGTCTCGATCATGCGGTTCGACTCGTTCACCCGCGAGATCTACATCTCATACAAGTCGAGCTTTGACCGCACGGCCACCGCGGGCCTCGGCATGGTCCTGGTCGTTCTCATGCTCGCCGTCCTCTGGCTGAACTCGCGCTTTCGCAATGCGCGGGCGGTCCACCGTCTCGGGCCCGGTCCTGGGCGTCCCCCGCAGCCCTACGAGCTGGGGCGCTGGCGCTGGGCGGCGCTCGGCTTCTGCTCGGCGCTGGTCTTGGTCGCGCTCGTGATCCCCGTCGGGATCCTCATCTACTGGGCGACGAAGGGGATCTATTCGGGCTCGATGTCGACCTCGCTTGCGATCGGACTCTCGATCAACTCGTTGCTCACCGGGCTCGGCGCGGCGCTCTTCGGCGCCTTCGCAGCGCTGATCGTGTCGATCCTGATCGTGCGCTTTCCCGGTCGGCTGACGCGCCTGATCGAGCGCACGTCGCACGCTGGCTACGCGCTCCCGGGGATCCTGGTCGCGCTCTCGCTCGTCTTCTTCGCGACCCGTGCCGTTCCGGTCGTCTACCAGACGACGGCCCTGCTGGTCTTCGCACTCACGGTGCACGCCCTGCCGCTCGCCATCGGCCCAATCTCGGCAGCGCTGACCCAGGTGCCGCCGCGTGTCGAGGAGGCGGCGCGGGCACTTGGCAGGCGGCCCACGGAGGTATTTCGGACGGTCACCGCCCCCCTGGTTCGAGGCGGCGTTCTGGCCGGCGCGGCGCTCGTGTTTTTGCACGCGATCCAGGAACTTCCGGCTACGCTGATTCTCGCCCCGATTGGCTTTCGAACCTTGGCCACCGAGATCTGGAATCAGACGACATTCGGCTTTTTCGAGGCGAGCGCGATCCCCTCGCTGATTCTGCTCGCCGTCGCGGCCGTGCCGCTCTATCTGTTGTCCGAGCGTGGGCTGGAGCGATCGTGAGCGCGACCGCGACCGCCGCCCCGCTTCGGCTCAGCGGCCTGCACAAGAGCTTCGGTTCCACCCGTGCCGTCGATGGGGTCGAGCTCGAGGTCGAGGCGGGCTCGATCTGTGCGCTGCTGGGGCCCTCGGGTTGCGGCAAGACGACCACGCTGCGCCTGATTGCCGGTCTCGAACAGCCCGACGGGGGCGAGATCGCTGTCGGGGACCGTGTGCTGTGCGGCAACGGCACCTTTGTGCCACCGGAGAAGCGCCGCATCGGGATGGTCTTCCAGGACTACGCGCTATTTCCCCACCTCGACGTCGCAGGCAACGTCGGCTACGGCCTCGGGCGCCATCCCGACGGCGATCGCGTCGCCGAGGTACTCGAGCTCGTCGGCCTCACCGCTGAGGCGGACCGGCCCGTGCATGAGCTCTCCGGCGGCCAGCAGCAGCGGGTGGCACTTGCTCGCGCCCTCGCCCCCACCCCCGAGCTGATCCTCCTCGACGAGCCCTTCTCGAACCTCGACGCCGGCCTGCGCGACCGGCTGCGCCAGGAGGTCCGCGACATCCTCGCCCGCGCCGGGGTTACCGCCCTGTTCGTCACCCACGACCAGGCCGAGGCGCTGAGCATCGCCGAGACCGTCGCGGTGATGCGCGACGGGAAGGTCGCTCAGCTCGGCACCCCCGAGGAGATCTACTCAAGGCCCGGATCGCGCTGGGTCGCGAGCTTTCTCGGCGAGGTCGAGGTTGTCGTCGGTGAGGCCGCCTCAGGCCGGGTCACCTGCGAGCTCGGCTCGTTCAACGTCGAGCACCCCGACGGCCCCGTGGATGTTCTCCTGCGCCCCGAGTCGATCGCGATCGGTCTCACCGGCCCCGACCGTGCCGCCCCCGCCGAGATCGTCGGCCGCCGCTTCTTCGGCCACGATCAGCTCATCGAGCTGCGACTGCCGTCCGGCCAGACGATCCGGTCGCGCCGGCTTGGCTTTCCCGCCTGGCACGCCGGCGACAGGGTCCGCGCCTGGATTGACGGGCCCACGGACGTCCTGCCGCGCGACGAGTAGGGCCGGCTAGTAGCGCACCTCGGTCAGGTAGAGGCCGTGCGGCGGGGCGGTCTCGCCCGCGGCATCGCGAGGCGCGCCATCCAGCAGCGCGCGGAAGGCCTCGAGCTCGCGCCGGCCGCCGCCGACCTCGAGCATCGTGCCCACGAGCACTCGGACCTGGTTTCGCATGAACGACTTGGCCTCGATCCGCAAGGCCAGAACGTCGTTTCGCTCCTCATGCCACTCGCAGACATCGACGTTGCGCTCGAACAGAACGTGCTCGGTCTGCGTGGGCGTGAAGGCCGTGAAGTCGTGCTTGCCGACAACGGCTGCCGCGGCAGCATCGAGCAGCTCACGGTCGAGCGGATACCTCCACCACAGTGCCCGTCGCTCCTCGAACGGGTTGCGTACACGCGAGTGCAGGACGCGGTAGCGATAGCAGCGGGTCTTGGCTGAGAACCGGGCGTCGAAGTCCTCTGCGGCGGGCTCAGCCGCGTGGACGGCAACGTCGTGTGAGAGCACCGCGTTGAGGCGCTCGGCGAGTTGCTCCGGCAGCTCGCGCGAGTGTTCGAAGCTGGCGACCTGTCCTGTCGCGTGAACGCCGGAATCCGTCCGCCCTGCGACGGTCAGCTCGATCTGCTCACCGAGGATCCGCTCGAGGCCGGACTCGAGCTCCCCCTGGACCGTGCGCTGGCCTGGCTGGGCAGCCCAGCCGGAAAACCGCGATCCGTCGTAGGCGATGTCGAGGCGGGCTGTGGGCATCGGTCGCGAGACTAGCCACCACAGAGGGGTGGCCAACTCACCCCCTTGGGGGGTTGACCCAGATCGAGCGCCTACTACCGTCGCGGTCGATGTCGGTGATGAGAAGAGCTGGCGCGCTGACGGCTGCTTTGTGCGGCATGTGGGCCGCACCCGCGGCAGCCGCTTCCGGCGACCTGACCTTCGAGAGCTGCTGGGCGGAGACCAACGCGGCCGCGTGTTCGGTGCCGTCGCAACCCGCCCTGACGGCCGCGAGCGGTGTGGCCGTCAGCCCTGACGGGACGTCGGTCTACGTGACCTCGGAGGACGAAGGGGCAATCTCGCATTTTCAGCGGGCGGCCGACGGAACCCTGACCTTCCGAGGATGCGTGGCAGAGAGCGCCGCGGCGGGCTGCACAGTGCCTCCCGCGGCTGTGCTTCAGGGTGCGTTCGATGTCGCGGTCAGCCCTGACGGGCGATCCGTCTACGTGGCGGCCTTTAACGACAGTGCGGTCACCGAGTTCTCGCGCGCGGCCAATGGATCCCTGACATTTGAGGGCTGCTTCGCAGAGAACGGGAATCAGGGATGCACCGTTCCCACCGGCGGACCTGCGCTCCTCGGCGCCCTTGGTGTCGAGGTGAGTCCAGACGGACAGTCGGTCTATGTGACCAGCGTGATCGATTCGGGGATCACCCACTTCTCTCGTGACGCGACGGGAGAACTGACCTTTCGTACCTGCATTACGGCAAGCGCGGCACCCGGGTGCAGCGTCACCCCGTCCGTCTCGGGCGCCGCCAGAACGACCGTGAGTCCCGACGGGCGGTCCCTCTACATGTCGTCCACCTCAGTTCCGGGAGCGCTTGGACACTTCAGTCGCGCGGCAGACGGGGCGCTGACGTTCCAAACCTGCTTCAGCACCACCAGCTCCCGGGGCTGCGCCGTGCCCACGCCGGCCGCCCTGGATGCGCTTCTCGAGGTCGCGGTCAGCCCCGACGGCGGCGCGGTCTACGCGGCCAGCGGGCAGGACGGTGCGATCACTCACTTCTCGCGCGGTACCGGCGGATTCCTGGTCCCTCAGGGGTGCGTCGCGGACACCGCCGCCAAGGGATGCGATGTGCCCTCAAACCCGGCGCTCGCCGGGGCAGCGGGCCTCGCGGTCAGCCCTGACGGCGGTTCGGTTTATGCAACGTCACTGGTCGACAGCGCGGTCACGCACTTCTCGCGCGGATCAAGCGGTGGCCTCAACTTCCAAAGCTGTGTCGCGGACGCGGGCGCCGGTGGATGCACCGTCCCGCTTCGCTCAGCGATCGGTGGAGCCAATGCCGTGGCAATTAGCCCCGATGGCTCATCGGCCTACGTGACCGCTCGCGACGACAACTCCGTGACGCACTTACGGCGCGAGCCGCCAGCGGTGACGCCTCCCACGGACCCGCCCGGCACAACACCCGACACCACAGCACCCGACACCGCCAAGGGCAAGGGCCCGAAGCGCAAGGTGAAGACCCGCAAGCGCAAGGCAAAGGTCTCGTTCAGGTTCTCCGCGTCCGAGCCCGCCACGACATTCGAATGCCAGCTCGACGCACGCGCCGTCAACCCCTGCTCGAGCCCCACCAAGGCGAAGGTCAAGGCCAAGCGCAAGACGAAGAAGCACCGCTTCACCGTCGCCGCGGTCGATGCCGCCGGCAACGTCGATCAGACGCCGGTCGTCTTCAAGTTCAAGGTCAAGCGCAGGCGGTGAGCCGCCCAGCGCGGACCTAAACGAGCTCTAGGAAGACCATCTCCGTCGAGTCCGACTTGCGCGGGCCGAGCTTGACGATGCGGGCGTAGCCGCCGGGACGCTCCGCGTAGCGCGGGGCGATCTCCTCGAACAGCTTGTGGACCAGGAACTTGTCCTGGCTCAGCTCCGACAGCGCCTGGCGCCGTGCGTGCAGGTCGCCGCGCTTGCCGAGGGTGATCAGCTTCTCGAGCTTCGGCTTGACCGCCTTGGCCTTGGCCTCGGAGGTCGTGATCCGCTCGTGCTGAATCACCTCACGGCAGAGGTTGCGTAGCAGCGCCCGCCGGTGGGCGCTGTCGCGACTGAGCTTGTTGCGCTGCTTTTGATGACGCATGACGAACCGGAGAAGCTACCTACTCGTCGCGCAGTGAGAGGCCAAGCGCGTGCAGCGACTCCATGACCTCTTCGGTGCTGCGCTTGCCGAAGTTCGGAATCGCGTTGAGCTCCGACTCCGAGTGCGTCACCAGGTCGCCGACCGTCTGGATGCCGGCGCGCTTGAGGCAGTTGTAGGCGCGGACGCCGATCTCGAGCTCCTCGATCAGGCGCTCATCGCCCTCAGCGGGCGAGCCGCCGATCGCTGCGAAGTCGGCGGAACCCGGGCCATCGAGCGCGTCGCGAGCGGTGAGCTCCTCGACGCGGTCGGCGTCGGTGAAGATCGCCATCGTCTTGATCAGGATCTCGGCCGCCTCGCGCACCGCCGAGCCGGGCTCGATCGAGCCATCGGTCTCAACCTCGAGCGTGAGCTTGTCGAAGTCCGTGCGCTGACCGACGCGAGCGGAGTCGACCTCGTAGGTCGCACGACGGATGGGTGAGAAGATCGAGTCGATCGGGATCACGCCGATCGGCTGATCGTCGGTCTTGTTCTCCTCGGCCGGCGAGTAACCGCGGCCGCGGCCGATTGCGACGTACATCTCGAGCTTCGTGCGCTTCTCGAGCGTTGCGATCGGTGCGTCGGGGTTGAGGATCTCGACGCCCGCGGGCAGGTCGATGTCCTTCGCCTTGATCTCGCCGGGGCCGGTCGCGACCAGCGGCGCCTCGACCTCATCGGCATCGGTGTGCATGCGCAGCACGATGTCCTTGAGGTTGAGGACGATGTCGGTGACGTCTTCCTTGACGCCGGCAATCGTCGAGAACTCGTGCGCGACGCCCTCGATGCGGACGCTCTTGATGGCAGCACCACCCAGGGACGAGAGCAGGACCCGCCGCAGCGAGTTTCCGTACGTGTAACCGAAGCCCTTATCGAGCGGCTCAACCACGAACGTGCCGTGATTGTCATCGGCGTCCTGGCTGGAAATCTTCGGGATCTGGAACTCGGGCAGGGTGGTCATTGCTTCCTCACTGACGTTCTTGGGTTAGGTGCGGGCTCTACTTGGAGTAGAGCTCAACGATGAGCTGCTCCTGGATCGGCGAGGTGATCTCCGTGCGCTCGGGCAGACGGAGAACCTTTGCCGTCAGGGCATCGTGATCGGCCTGCAGCCACGGCGGAACCGCCGCGGTCAGCTCGGTCGCCTGGCGGATGATGTCCGTGGCGCCCGAGTTGGGCCGAATCGTAATTACGTCCTCTGGGCGGACCTGATAGCTGGGGATATCGACGCGGCGGCCGTTGATCAGCCAGTGGCCATGCGTGACCAGCTGGCGGGCCTGGCGCCGCGAGGCGGCAAAGCCGAGGCGGACCAAAACGTTGTCGAAGCGCCGCTCGCAGAGTCGGAGCAGGTTCTCGCCGGTAACGCCCTCTTGGCGTGAAGCCTTGTCGTAGTAGCTGCGGAACTGCTTCTCCAGCAGGCCGTAGAAACGGCGCGCCTTCTGCTTCTCGCGCAGCTGGTTGCGGTATTCCGAGGCGCGCACACGACCGCGGCCGTGCTCGCCGGGCGGATACGAGCGTCGCTCGACGCCGCACTTCTCGGTCAGGCAACGCTCGCCCTTGAGGAACAGCTTCTGCCCCTCGCGGCGGCACTGCTTGCACTGCGGGCCGGTATCGCGAGCCATTACGGACGCCTCCGCTTCTTCGGGCGGCATCCGTTGTGCGCCTGTGGGCTGACGTCCTTGACCGTCGTCACCTGGAGGCCGGCGGCCTGCAGCGAGCGGATCGCTGTGTCGCGACCGGAGCCCGCGCCCTTGGCGTGGACCTCCACCCGCTCGAGGCCATGCTCCATGCCCTTGCGCGCGGCGGCGTCGGCCGTCACCTGAGCGGCGAACGGCGTCGACTTGCGCGAGCCCTTGAAACCGGCCGAGCCGGCGGACTCCCAGACGATCACGTTCCCCTCGGGGTCGGTGATCGTGACGATGGTGTTGTTGAAAGAAGTCTTCACGTGTGCAATTCCGTATGGAACGTTCTTCTTGACGCGGCGGCGCGTGCGCCCCTTGCCCTTTCGCGGTTGCGGCATAAGTCAGCTGCTCACTTCTTCGCCGGCGCCTTCTTCTTGCCGGCGACGCTCATACGCCGCGGGCCCTTGCGGCCACGCGCGTTGGTCTTCGTGCGCTGGCCGCGGGTCGGCAGGCCGCGACGATGACGAACGCCGCGGTAGGAGCCGATCTCGGAAAGGCGCTTGATGTTCTGCGAACGCTCGCGGCGCAGGTCACCCTCGACCTCGAGATCCTCGACCGCGTCGCGCAGCTTGATCTGCTCGTCCTCGGTGAGGTCCTTGACGTAGGTGTTCGGGTCGATCTTGGTCTTGGCCAGCATCTCGTTGGCCGTCGAACGGCCGACGCCGTGCACGTACGTGAGCCCGATCTCGACTCGCTTGTTGAGCGGAAGGTTTACGCCTGCGATCCGTGCCATCTAAGTCTTTAGCCCTGCCTCTGCTTGTGCCGTGGATTCGAGCAAATGACCAGCACGACACCCTTGCGCCGAATCACTCGGCAGCGCTCACACATGGGCTTTACGGACGCTCGTACCTTCATCGGCCCTCTTGGGTCGTATCGAACAGCAATTACATGAGAAGGCCCGCGTGCCCCAGGAGTTGGACGCGCAGACGCACCAATGGCCCGAGGGCCGACGAAGAAATATAGCAACCACCCACTGCTGGAGCCCGACGGCTCAGTCCAGGTGCCAGGGGGTGAGGATGCGCGGGCCGTCCGTGGTGACCGCGACCGTGAACTCGAAGTGTGCGGCGAGGGAGTCGTCGGCCGAGTAGACGGCCCAGTTGTCGTCGCCGAGGCTGACCTCAGGCCCGCCGGCGTTGACCATCGGCTCGATCGCGAACACCATGCCGGGCTCGAGCTCGGGCCCCTTGCCGGGCTCGCCGTAGTTCGGCACCTGCGGATCCTCATGCATCTCGCGGCCGACGCCGTGGCCAACCAGCGAGCGGATGATCGAGAACCCGTCCGCCTCGACGCGCTGCTGGACGGCATGCGAGACGTCACCGAGGTGGTTGCCCGGTCGCACCTGCTCGACGGCGTCCATCAGCGCGGCCTGCGTGGTGTCGAGGAGCTTCTGTGCGTCGGATGAAATCCTGCCGACCGCGACCGTGATCGCGGCGTCCGCGACCCAGCCGCGGTAGGTGACCCCGACGTCGATCGAGATCACGTCACCACGAGCCAGCGCGTAGGGGCCCGGGATCCCATGAACGACCATTGAGTTCGGCGACGCGCAGATCGAGCCGGGGAAGCCGCGATAGCCGAGGAAGGAGGGCTGGGCGCCCTGCGAGGTGATGAAGCGCTCGGCCGCCAGGTCGAGCTCCTCCGTGGTGATCCCCGCGCGGACCTTCGAGCGAAGCATCTTCAGACAGCGCGCCTGGATCGCTCCAGCGTCGGCCATCTGCTCGATCTGATCAGCCGTCTTGATGATGATCCCACCGCGATACATCTAGGCCTGTTCCTCCATCGCCAAGGTCGCGAGGAAAGCGCGAATCGTCTCGGTCACCTGCTCGGGCGTGCGGTCGCCGTCGACGCGCTTGAGCAGTCCCTTCATCTCGTAGTACTCGATCAGCGGCTCGGTCTTCGAGTGGTACTGCTCGAGGCGGTGGCGGATGACGTCTGGCTTGTCGTCGTCGCGAATTGCGAGGGGCTCGCCACAGACGTCGCAGACGTCCTCCTTCTCAGGAGGGTCGAAGTCGACATGGAAGATGTGGCCATTGGGGCAGGTCCGGCGGCCCCCGAGACGGCGCACGACCTCCTCGTCGTCAACGTCGATCAGGATCGCGACGGAAACGCCGCGACGGAGCTCCAGCAGCTTGGCGCCCAGTGCCTCCGCCTGCGGCTCGGTGCGGGGGAAGCCATCGAGGATGAAACCGTCCTCGGCCTCCTTCTGGTCGATCCGCTCCGCGATCACACCGACGATCACGTCGTCGGGGACGAAGTCGCCGCGATCCATGTAGTCCTTCGCCTGCTTGCCGATATCGCTGCCCTCGCGCACCGCGGCACGCAGGATGTCCCCCGTGGCGTAATACGGCAGGTCGAAATCCTCTTGGAGGCGCTCCCCCTGAGTGCCCTTGCCGGAGCCAGGAGGCCCGAGCAGGATCAAGTTCAACTCCGACATGGGCAGGGAAGCCTAGAGGCTCCGTTGGGGTCGAGCGGCGGCAATGAGATGGCCCGTCGTCTCAGCCACCCAGTCCCGGCGTGCGGTGACCTGACGGTAGGTGAACTGGACCGCCTCGTGGCGCGCGCGGCGCAGGTTCGCAAGCTTGGCGCGGTCACGCTCGAACGCCTCGCGGTCGCCGTGAAACTCATAGCTGTCGAGCTCGACGACGACGTCCGCCTCCGGCCAGTAGCAGTCGACGAGATAGCCATCGACGAGAACGTTGACCTGAGGCGTCGGGAGTCCGAAGTCGCGCAGGAGATCCAGGTACAGGCGCTCGAGTTCGGAGATCGCGGCCGCCGCGGCCGTCGGGTCGTAGGTGATGAGGGCGCGGAGGCGGCCGGCGCCGCGGTGGCCACGGCGGAGTGAAAGCAGCTGTCGAATCGGCGTGAGGTCGAGGATCTGGAGTCGCTCCGCGCGTTCATAGACGCGCCGCAGCGTGAGCTCGTCCTCGGTGGCCGCGACGTCGAGGAGCGTCCGGGCGAGAGAGGTGACCGGGATTCCGTCGACCTCATCCGCCTCGAACGGGGTGAGGGAGGCGTGATGAATCCGCATGCCCTTGCGGGATCGCAACCCGGGACGCGACGCGATTAGGTCGACGGGGCGCCTCGCCTCCGTCAGATCTCGGAGAGCGGCGGCGCTGCAGTGAGAGAGGAAGGTGTCGGGCGCGTAGGCGAGGACGGCGGCACGCCAGCGGCCGAGTTGGTTGATGGGCCGGCGCCCGACGGCGAAGACGCCTCGATGCAGGCGGTGAAGGCGGCCATCGGCGACACGCACGCGTACCGCCTCCCTGCTGACGCCGAGCTCCGCCAGCTCCGCGTGGCCGAGCACGAAGTGGCGGGCTGCCGCAAACGCGTGAATTCGTCGATCCACCGCGCTCACGAGCGTGAGCCTGTCCTTGTGCCTTCCCCTGGCCCCGCAACGACAGGCTCGCGCTCCATGGGCCCACCTTCACTGTCAAACGCGGTCCCGTGGTGCGCGAAGCGTCAATAAGGACGCGACGACGCGTGTCTACTTCAGGAAGCCCTCGTAGTTGCGCATCATCAGCTGCGACTCGAGCTGCTTGACCGTGTCGAGCGCGACGCCCACGACGATGAGGATCGAGGTGCCGCCGAAGAAGAAGTTCGCCGACGTCTGGTTGATCAGGATCGTCGGCAGCGCGGCGACCGCACCGAGGTAGAGCGCGCCCGGGAACGTGAGCCGCGAGAGGATCCGGTCGAGGTACTCGGCAGTCGGTCGCCCGGGCCGCACGCCGGGAATGAAGCCGCCGTACTTCTTCAGGTTGTCGGCCTGGTCGACGGGGTTGAACGTGACCGCCGTATAGAAGTACGTGAAGACGATGATGAAGAAGACCTCGCCAACCACGTAGGCCCAGCTCGACGGGCTGAAGAAGGCGGCGAAGTCGAGAGCCGCAGGGGTGTTGAGCAGCTGTCCGATTGTCGGCGGGAAGGCCATGATCGAGGCGGCGAAGATGACCGGGATCACGCCCGCCATGTTCACGCGCAGCGGCAGGTAGGTCGAGCCTCCGGTGGTCATCCGCCGGCCGACCACGCGCTTGGCGTACTGCACAGGGATTCGTCGCTGGCCCTCCTGCACGAAGACGATTCCGACTATCACCGCGAGCGCGACGAACGGCATCATCACGACGAAGACCTGGTCGGGGTTCGACCACCACTTGGTCAGGCCTGGGCCGATGCCGGAAGCGATCGAGGCGAAGATCATGAGGCTGATCCCGTTGCCCACGCCGCGCTGGGTGATCAGCTCGCCGAGCCACATCAGCAACACGCAGCCGGCCGTCAGCGAGATCACGATCACGAACACCTTGGTGAAGGTGAGCGTGCCCACGACGCTGTCGCCGGCGGCGTTGGTGAAGCTCTCGAAGAGAAAGACGTAGCCGATCGACTGGCCGAACGCGAGCCCGACGGTCAGATAACGCGTGTACTGCGTGATCTTCTGCTGGCCCACCTCGCCCTCCTTCTGGAGGCGCTCGAGTGAGGGCACGACCACCGTCAACAACTGCAGGATGATCGACGCTGTGATGTAGGGCATGATCCCCAGCGCGAACAGCGAAAGTCGCTGGAGGGACCCGCCGGAGAACAGGTTCAGGAAGCCGAGGACGTTGTTCCCGGTGAAGTTGTCCTCGATCGAATCGAGCGTGTCGACGTCGATTCCCGGCGCCGGGATGAAGGCTCCGAGCCGATACAGCGCGAGCATCCCGAGCGTGAAGAAGATCTTTCGGCGGATCTCCGGAACCGCGAATGCGTTCGCGATCGTCTGCAGCATGGGTTACTCGGACCCGGCGGCGGCGCTGAAACGCTGATACGTCGGCTGAGGCTCGATTACCTCAACGGTCCCGCCCGCCGCCTCGATCTTCTCCTTGGCGGTGGCGCTGAACGCGTGCGCCCGAACCGTCAGCTTCTTGGAGATATCGCCCTTGCCGAGGATCTTCACCGGGTGGCGGCGCGTCGCCAGGCCTGCGGAGCGCAGGCTGTCCGGGGTGACCTCGGCGCCAGCGTCGAAGCGCGCCTCGAGGTCGGAAAGATTGACCGGCTGGCTGTGCGTTCGAAACGGCTCGAACGGCATCGATGTCTTCTTGTTCGGGCCGCGGAGCTTGCGCATGCGCATGTGGATCGGGTTCTGCCCGCCCTCATAGCCGCGCCTGTCCTTCGCGCCCGCGCGCGCGTTCGCGCCCTTGTGGCCCTTACCGGCCGTCTTGCCCTGTCCGCTGCCCTTGCCGCGGCCGAGCCGCTTGCGTGCGTGAGTCGCGCCCGGCTTGGGGCGGATTGTGTGCAGGCCGATCTCTTCGGGGTCGAGACGGGCCATCAGTCTTTGACTTCCTCGACGAGATGAGAGACCTTGTCGAGCGCTCCGCGCAGCTGCGGGGTGTCGGCCAGCGTCGACTCCTTGCCGATCCGGCCGAGCTTCAAAGACTCGAGGGTGCCGCGCTGCTTCGGGCTCGTGCCGCTTGCAGAACGCACCTGGCGAAGCTTGACGTCAGCCATTTTCCGCAGTACCTCCGCCGAGATCCTCCGCTTCGCGTCCGGTCTCGGCGGGTTGCGCCGCAACAGGGACGGCAGGTTCAACCGCGTCCACCGCGGCTTCGCCGCTATCGCCAGCGGGCGCGTCGGCAGCCGCCTCACGCGCCGCGGCCTCCTGAAGATCCAGGCCCAGCACCTGCTTGACCGAGAGGCCGCGCAGCTTGGCGACGTCCTCTGGGCGGCGCAGACCGGTGAGGCCGTCCATCGTCGCCTTGACGAGGTTGATCGGATTCTGGGAGCCGATCGACTTCGAGAGCACGTCGCGAATTCCGCCGAGCTCGAGCACGGCGCGAACGCCGCCGCCCGCGATCACGCCGGTACCCGGGCTGGCCGGGCGCAGGACGACGTGGCCGGAGCCGAAGCGGCCGATATTGCGATGCGGGATCGTCTGGCCGTACTTCGGCACGCGAATCAGGCTCTTGCGCGCGTTCTCGACCGCCTTCTGGATCGCCAGCGGGACCTCGCGGGCCTTGCCGTAGCCGATCCCGACGACATCGTTTTCGTCGCCCACGGCAACGAGGGCGGTGAACGAGAAGCGCCGGCCGCCCTTGACGACCTTGGCGACGCGATTGATCTCAATCACTCGCTCCTGGAGGTCGAGGCCCTGCGGGCTGACCAGTTCAACTTCGTGATGGGTCTTCATCTGCAGCCGATCAAAGTAGCGAGTTCAGAACTCGAGGCCGCCCTCTCGGGCACCCTCGGCGAGCGCCTTGACGCGCCCGTGGTAGCGGTAACCGCCGCGATCGAAGACGCAGGTCGTGACACCCGCGTCCTTCGCGCGCTCGGCGAGCAGCGAGCCGACCTTCTTGGCCTGCTCCATCGGCTCGAGCTTGCGCAGGTCCGCCTCGATCCAGTTGACGGCGGCAATGGTCTTGCCAGAACGGTCGTCGACAAGCTGGGCGAAGACGCCGCGATTGGAGCGGAAAACCGACAGGCGCGGGCGCTCGGGACTGCCCGTGACCTTCGAGCGGACGCGCTTGCGCCGCTTGATCCGCTGCTGGGGCTTGGTCGTGATCGTCATGCCCGCTTACCGACCTTCCGGCGAATCTGCTCGCCGACGTAACGGATCCCCTTGCCCTTGTAGGGCTCGGGCGGGCGGGTGCGACGGATCTGCGAAGCGATCTCGCCGACAAGCTGCTTGTCGATGCCGCGGACGATCACCTGCGTCGGCTGGGGCACATCGAACTCGATGCCGTCCGGAGCCGCGATCGTGACCGGGTGCGAGTAACCGACGCTGAGCTCGAGGGCCTTGCCCGCGAGCTTTGCGCGATAGCCGACGCCCTGGATCTGAAGTTCCTTGGAAAAGCCCTCGGTGACGCCCTCGACCATGTTCGCGACGAGGCTCCGGGTGAGCCCATGGATCGCGCGGTCGGTGCCGCGGTCGGTCGCGCGGGTGACCGTGAGCACGCCGTCCGCCTCGACGATCTCCATCCGTTCGCTAACCGTCTGCTGAAGCTCGCCCTTGGGCCCGTTGACCGTCACGCGGCCAGGGCCGATCGCGACGCTGACGCCTTCGGGCACGGAGATGGGCTGTCGGCCGATTCGACTCATGAGATCACCAGACGAACGCGACGACCTCGCCGCCGACGCCCTTCGCCTTGGCCTCGTGGCCGGTCATGACACCGGTCGAGGTCGAGATGATCGAGGTGCCCATGCCGCCCTGGACGCGCGGGACGTCGTCGTGGGTGACGTAATGGCGGCGTCCCGGGCGCGAGACGCGGCGCAGGCCGCTGATCACGGGACGGCGGTCCTCGGTGTACTTGAGCTCGATCTTGATGACCTCGCCAACCGCGGTCGGCTGAACCTCGAAGTCGCTGATGTAGCCCTGCTCGCGCAGGATCCGGCTCAGCTCCTTCTTCAGGCGCGATGCCGGGACCTCGACGTCGGTGTGGTCGGCGGCGAGCCCGTTGCGTATGCGGGTCAGATAATCGGAAATCGGGTCAGTGAGCATGCGTGATCAATCAGTCTTCGTACGGGGGTTACCAGCTCGCCTTGCTCATGCCGGGCACGTAGCCCTGATGAGCTTGCTTGCGCAGGCAGATCCGGCAGAGTCCGAACTTACGGTAGTAGGCGCGCGACCGTCCGCAGTTGCGGCAGCGGTTGTACTCGCGCGTCTTGAACTTCGCCTTGCGCTGTTGGCGCACCTTCTGTGACGTCTTCGCCATGTGTTGGTCAGTCCTCTGAACTTTCGTCGCTTGAAGTCTTCTGGTCGCCGTCGGAATCGCCCTCCGCGGCACCCTCCTCGCCCTCCTCGCCCTCTTCGGGACGCTCGGGCTTGGCATACGCCTCCGGGTTCTCTTCCTTGAGCTGCTCCAGTGCGGCCTCCTCTGCCGCGGCCCGTGCACGGGCCTCCTCGAGCCGGCGCTCCTCCTCCGGGTCGACCTCGGGCTCGACCACACCGGGTCGGTGCTCTTGCGAGAAGGGCATCCCCAGACCGAGGAGAAGCTCGAAGGCCTCCTCGTTCGTCGCCGCCGTGGTCGTCATCGCGATGTCGAGACCGCGAACCTCGTCGACCGAGTCGTAGTCGATCTCAGGGAAGATCAGCTGCTCGCGGACGCCCATCGAGTAGTTGCCGCGACCGTCGAAGGCGTTGGCCTTGAGGCCACGGAAGTCGCGAATGCGCGGGATCGAGATCGAGATCAGGCGATCGAGGAACTCCCACATGCGGGCGCCTCGCAGGGTCACGGCGACGCCGACCGGCATGCCCTCGCGAAGCTTGAAGTTCGCGATCGAGCGACGCGCGCGGCGCACGCTCGGCTGCTGACCGGTGATCGTCGCGAGCTGCTCGGTTGCCGCCTCGAGGATCGGCGTTGCCTGCTTGGCATCGCCCACACCCATGTTGACGGTGATCTTTGTCAGGCGCGGGACCTGCATGCGGCTGGAGTAGCCGAACTTGGACGTCAGCGCGCCAACGACTTCGCTCTCGTACTTCTCGCGCAACCGCGGGGGCGGTGCTGCCTGCTGTGATTCTGGGACTGTTGCTGCTTCCATCGCTACCTAATGGTTTAGCCGATGACCTTGCCGGTGCGCTTGGAATAGCGCTGGCGCTTGCCGTTTTCGGCTCGCACCCCGACGCGCGTCGGCTTGTTGTCGGTGGGGTCGACGAGCATCACGTTAGAGACGTGAATCGGACCCTCCTGATCGATGATCCCGCTCGACTGGGCCTTCTGCGTGTCCTTGACCGAGCGCGGACGGGTGTGGCGCTTGATCATGTTCAGACCCTCGACGTAGACGCGTCGCTTGTTCGGGTCGGTGCGCAGGACGCGGCCGGTCTTGCCCTTGTCCTTGCCGGCGATCAGGATCACGGTGTCGTCGGTGCGGATTCCCATTCCCTTGGCCATCGCTACAGCACCTCCGGCGCGAGGGAGACGATCCGCATGAAGTTCTTGTCGCGAAGCTCGCGGGCGACCGGGCCGAAGATGCGAGTGCCGCGGGGGGCGCCGTTGTCGTCGATCAGCACGGCAGCGTTCTCGTCGAAGGCGATGTAGGTGCCATCCGAGCGGCCGAGCTGCTTGCGGGTGCGAACGACGACGGCCTGGACGACCTCGCCCTTGCGCACGCCGCCGCGCGGCGTGGCCTGCTTGACCGTCGCCGTGATCACGTCGCCGACGCCGGCGTAGCGGCGGTGCGAGCCGCCCTTGACCCGGATGCAGAGGATCTCCCGCGCACCCGAGTTGTCGGCGACCTTGAGTCGTGACTCCTGCTGGATCACTTACTTGGCCCTCTCCACGACCTCGACCAGGCGCCAGCGCTTGAGCTTTGAGGTCGGGCGCGACTCGATTACGCGGACGGTGTCGCCGGCGTTGGCATCGTTGGCCTCGTCGTGGGCGTGGATCGTCGACGACTTGCGGACGACCTTCTCGTAGACGGGGTGGCGGCGAACGACCTCGATCTTGACCGTGATCGTCTTGTCGGCCTTGCTCGACACGACCGTGCCCTGGCGAACCTTCTTCGCGCCGGGCTCGCGCTCGGCGGCGGGCGTGCCCTCACCGGCCTCGTGCTTTGAGCGGGCGCGAGTACGACTGCGGCCACGCGCAGCGGCGGCCGCCTTGCGAGCCTCGGCGCGCTCGGCGGCGCGCTCCTCGGGTGTGCGCTGCGGACGGGCCTCGCCGGTGTGCTGGCCGCGCTTGCGCTTGCGCAGCTGCTTCGGGCTCAGAACCTCCTCGGGCTCGGAATCCTCGGCAGGGGCAGCTGCGGCCGCGGGGGCCTTCTCAGCAGCGGGTTCCTCGGCAGCGGGTTCGTCCGCGACCGGCTCCTCGGCCTGCTCGGCAGGGGCCTCCTCGGCAGGTGCGTCCTCGGCGGGGGCGTCCTCGGCCGGAGCCTCCTCCACGGGAGCGTCCTCGGCCGGAGCCTCGGCCTCGGCGGCGGGCTCTTCCGGGGTCTGGTCTTCAGTCTTTTCTTCTTCGCTCACTTACTTCAGTTCCTTTTGGATGTCGATGCCGCGTTCGCGGGCGACTGTCATCAGCCGGGCGAGGTCGCGACGGGATCCGCGCAGCCCCGATGTGTTCTCGAGCTCACCGGTGGCATGGCGAAAGCGCAGGTTGAACGCGTCTTCGCGCGCTTCCTTGAGCTGCTGGACCAGGTCCTGGTCACCCAGCGCGTGGACGTCGGAGGCCTTCACTGCTGCTCCGCCCCGTCGCGCGTGACGAACTTGGTCTTGATCGGAAGCTTATGGCCCGCCAGGCGCATCGCCTCCTTGGCGAGCTCCTCGGGGACGCCGGCGAGCTCGAACATCACCTTGCCGGGCTTGACCACGGCGACCCAGCCCTCGGGATTGCCCTTACCGGATCCCTGGCGCGTCTCGGCCGGCTTCTTCGTGTACGGCTTGTCCGGGAAGACGTTGATCCAGACCTTGCCACCACGCTTGATCTTGCGGGTCATCGCGACGCGAGCAGCCTCGATCTGACGGTTGGTGATCCAGCCGCGCTCGGTCGCCTTGAGCCCGTACTCGCCGAACGTGACGTTGGCTCCGCCCTTGGTGTAGCCGCGGCGCTTGCCGCGCATCTGCTTGCGGTGCTTGACCCGCTTCGGGCTAAGCATCAGGAACCACCCTCGGGCTTCGGAGCAGCGTCAGCGGCCGGCGCTGCTGGAGCCGCGGGCGCGGCAGGGGCAGCTGGAGCCGCTGGGGCTGCAGGGGCCGCTGGGGCCGCTGGGGCCGCTGGGGCTGGAGTCTGCTGTTGCGGGGGGCGGCCCTGGCCGCCCGAAGGACGCCCGCCGCCACGCTGACCGCCCTGGCCGCCGCGACCACCACGGCCGCCGCGATCGCCGCCTCGGCCACCGTCGCGCTCGTTGCGCCGGCGGAAGGAGCGGGGCGCGAGCTCTTCCTCGTCACCACCGGCGCCGAAGCCCTCGGGCATGACCTCACCCTTGTTGATCCAGCACTTGACACCGATGCGACCGGTCGTGGTCTTCGCCTCGACGAAGCCGTAGTCGATGTCGGCGCGGAGGGTGTGAAGCGGCACGCGACCGTCGGAGTAGCCCTCGGTGCGCGCCATCTCGGCTCCACCGAGTCGACCGGAAACCTGGACCTTCACGCCCTTGGCGCCGGAGCGCATCGCCGAGGTCAGCGCGCGCTTCATCGCACGGCGAAACGCGACGCGATTCTGCAGCTGCTCGGCGATCGACTGGGCGACCAGCTTCGCGTCGAGCTCGGGGCGCTTGATCTCCTTGATGTTGACCTTGACCGGCTTGTTGGTAATCCGGTGCAGGTCGCGGCGCAGCGCATCGACCTCGGCACCGGACTTGCCGATGACGATGCCCGGGCGGGCCGTGTGGATGTCGACGGTGATCTCACCGCGCTGCTTGACGATGTTGATGTCCGAGAGGCCGGCATGCGAGAGCTTGCCCTCGATGTGATCGCGGATCGCGATGTCCTCGAGCAGCAGGTCGGAGAAGTTGCGCTCGTCGAACCAGTTCGACTTCCAGTCGTGGATGTAGCCGACGCGAAAGCCCTCGGGGTGAATCTTCTGTCCCATGGTGCTGGCCCTCCTCAGGCGTCCGGGGTTGGGGTCAGCGCCACGGAGATGTGGCTGGTCTTCTTCTCGATCCGGGTCGCGCGACCGCGGGCGCGAGCGCGCCAGCGCTTGAGCGTCGGGCCCTCGTCGACGGCAACCGCGGAAATTCGCAGGTCGTCGGCGACCAGATCGTGGTTGGCCTCGGCGTTCGCTGCCGCGGAGTCGAGCAGCCGCAGCAGGTCCTGCGCGGCGTTTCGCGGGGAGAAGGCAAGCAGGGTCCGGGCCTCGTCGACCGGCATGCCGCGGATCTGGTCGGCGACCAGACGGGCCTTGCGCGGAGCAACGCGCACATAGCGGGCCTTGGCGCGCACAACGGGCGCCTCAGCCTCGGTCTTGTCCGCGGCCTTGGCCATCAGCGCTCGCGGCCTCCGTGAGCTCGGAAGGTGCGGGTGGGAGCGAACTCGCCGAGCTTGTGGCCGACCATCGACTCCGAGATGAAAACCGGCACGTGCTTGCGGCCGTCGTGGACGGCGATCGTGTGCCCGACCATCTCCGGGAAGACGGTCGAGGTCCGTGACCAGGTCTTGACCATGGTCTTCTGATTCGACTCGTTCATGGTCGTGATGCGCTTCATCAAGCGCTCCTCGACCCACGGGCCCTTTTTGGAAGATCTACTCACTTACTTACCTCTGCCTCGTCTTCTTGCCTCGGCGGCGACCGCGAACGATCAGCGCATCCGACTTCTTGCCCTTCTTGCGGGTGCGGTAGCCGAGCGTCGGCTTGCCCCACGGGGTGACCGGGTGTCCGCCCGGCGTCTTGTGGGCCTCGCCACCGCCGTGCGGGTGATCGACCGGGTTCATCGCGATTCCGCGAGTCTGCGGACGCTTGCCCTTGTGGCGGTTGCGGCCCGCCTTGCCGATCTTGACGTTTTGATGCTCGGAGTTGGAGAGCGTCCCGATCGTCGCGCGGCACTCGGCGCGGACCATCCGCATCTCCGACGATGGGAGGCGCAGCGTCACCATCGCGCCCTCCTTCGCGACCACCTGGATCGCCGATCCGGCGGAGCGGCCGAGCTTTCCGCCCTGGCCGGGGGTCAGCTCAACGTTGTGGACGATGGTGCCGGTCGGGATCGAGCGCAGCTCGAGCGCATTGCCCGGGCGAATGTCGGCTCCCTCGCCGGACTGAACCTTCGCGCCGACGCTCACACCCTGCGGAGCCAGGATGTAGCTCTTGGCGCCGTTGGCGTAGTGCAGCAGCGCGATGTAGCACGTGCGGTTGGGGTCGTACTCGATCGTCGCGACCTTCGCCGGGATGCCGTCGTTGCGGCGCTTGAAATCGATCTCGCGGTAACGGCGCTTGGCGCCGCCGCCGCGATGGCGCGCGGTAACGCGGCCACGGGCGTTACGGCCACCGCTGTGGCCCTTGCCCTTGGTCAGCTTCTTGAGCGGCTCGTTGCCCTGGGTCAGCTCGTCGCGCTCCTGGTAGGTCGCGAAGCGGCGGCCCGGGCTGGTCGGCTTGGTCTTCCTCATCGCCATTTAGTGCTCGCCTCCGCTTCGTGGGCTCGCCTTGAATCTCGCGGCCATCATCACTCCGCTACCGCCGCGCCCTCAAAGAGCTCGATGCGCTCTCCGGGTGCGAGCTTGACAATGGCCTTCTTCCACGACCGCGTGCGGCCGCTGTGAACCCCGCGCCGCTTGGGCTTGGAGCGCACCTTGAGCGTCCGCACCTCGACCACCGAGACGCCGAAGATCTCCTCGACCGCCAGGCGGACCTGTGTCTTGTGAGCGCGGTCGTCGACGCGAAACGTGTACTTGCCGTCCGCCATGAGGGCATAGCTCTTCTCGGAGACGACCGGCTCGATGATCACCTGCCTTGGATCCATTAGCTCGCCACCTCCTCGGAGCGGCGCGTGACCTCGCCGAGGCGCGACTCGAGGGTCTCGAGGGCCGTGGCGGAGATGATCAGCGACGCGTGGCCGATGACGTCGGCGACGCCCGCCGAGCCGACCGGAAGGACGTGGACCTTCTGCAGGTTGCGAAAGCTCTTGACGACTCCCAGCTCGTCGGGATCACAGAGGATCAGGGTCGGACCCTTCGGGCCCCACTTGCCGAGCGCGTCGAACGCCTGCTTGGTCGAAGGGGTCTCGTAGCCGGCACCATCGAGCACCGCGATGCTGTCGCGTGCTGCGTGGACCGAGAACGCGGAGCGCAGCGCTCGCCGGCGGGCCTTGCGGTTGACCTTGAAGGTGTGCGAGCGCGGCTTGGGGCCGAACGCGGCGCCGCCTCCGCGGCGGTGCGGCACGCTGAGCGCGCCGGCGCGGGCGCGGCCGGTGCCCTTCTGCTTCCAGGCCTTGGCGCCGGTCATCGAGACCTCGCCGCGGCCGAGGCTCGAGGCGGTGCCGCGGCGGCGCGCCGCGAGGTCCGCGCGCGCGGCCTCGTGTACGAGGCTCTCGTGGAAGTCCTCGCCAAAGACGGATGCGGGCAGGTCGGTCTTCGCCTGCTTGCCAAGCGTGGTCGCCTTCAGGCTCTTGCTAGCCATCGGTTCGCACCTCCACGGTCCCGCCCTTGGGCCCGGGAACCGCGCCGCGCAGCAACAGCAGGTTGCGCTCGACGTCGACCTGGAAGACCTCGAGACCGCGCTGGGTGATTCGCTTGCCACCCATGCGGCCGGGCATCTTCGTGCCCTTGAACACACGGGCGGGGTCGGCGCTGGCGCCGATCGAGCCCGGGGCGCGAACGTTGTGCGAGCCGTGCGAGACGGGGCCGCGACCGAAGTTGTGGCGCTTGATCGTGCCCTGGAAGCCCTTGCCGATCGACTTCGCCGAGACCTTGACGCGCTGACCGGGCTCGAACTGCTCGACGGTGAGCGTGTCGCCGATCGTCGCCTCCGGGGACTCGTCGCGAAACTCGACCAGCTTCGAGGAGGGGCCGGCGCCCGCCTTCTTCAGGTGGCCCAGCGCCGGCTTGTTGAGCTTGACCTCATCGACCGGCAGCGCAGCGAGCTGCACGGCCGCATAGCCATCGCGATCGGGGATACGCACGGCGGTGACCGTGTTCGGCGCGGCCTCGATCACCGTGACGGGCACGCGAATGCCGTCCTCGGTGAAGACCTGAGTCATTCCGACCTTCTTGCCGACGATCGCCGCCAAAACAGGCTCAGATCTTGATCTCGATGTCGACGCCCGCCGGCAGTGCGTCGAGGCGCTGCAGGGAGTCGATCGTCTTCGGGGTCGGCTGATGGATGTCGATCAGACGCTTATGGGTGCGGATCTCGAAATGCTCGCGCGAGTCCTTGTCCTTGAACGGGGACTTGATCACGCAGTAGATGTTGCGCTCCGTAGGCAGGGGCACGGGGCCCGAGACCGAGGCACCCGTGCGGGTCGCTGTGTCGACGATCTCGCGCGCGGCGCGATCGATCGCGTCGTGGTCGTAGGCCTTGAGCCTGATCCGAATCTTGCTTGTTGCGAGTGTCGCCACTTGGTCTTTCTTGGCCTAAATCTGTCTGTCTGGGGGCGCAAAAGGGCGCCACCCCGGAGTGGGGCGCCGCCCCTGGTCGTATCGGTTACCTACAAACGAAGGGACCGGCGGGTGCCGGTCCCCGAACGGTGGAGTCGCTACTCGATGACCTCGGTCACGACTCCCGAGCCGACGGTGCGTCCGCCCTCGCGGATCGCGAACCGCAGGCCCTGATCCATGGCGATCGGGTTGATCAACTCGATCGTCATCTCGACGTTGTCGCCGGGCATCACCATCTCCGTGCCCTCGGGCAGGTTCGAGACGCCGGTCACATCGGTCGTACGGAAGTAAAACTGCGGGCGATAACCCGAGAAGAACGGGGTGTGACGGCCGCCCTCCTCCTTCTTCAGGCAGTAGACCTCGGACTTGAACTTGGTGTGCGGGGTGATCGAGCCCGGCTTGGCGAGAACCTGGCCGCGCTGGATCTCCTCGCGCTTGGTGCCTCGGAGCAGGCAGCCGGCGTTGTCGCCAGCCTGACCCTGGTCGAGGTCCTTGTGGAACATCTGGACGCCGGTCACCGTCGTCTTCTGCGTGTCGCTGATGCCGACGATCTCGATCTCGTCGCCGGTGTTGACGATGCCCTGCTCGATACGGCCGGTGGCAACGGTGCCGCGGCCGGTGATGGTCATGATGTCCTCGACGGGCATCAGGAACGGCTTGTCGAGGTCACGCTCGGGCTCGGGGATGTAGTTGTCCAGCGCGTCGGCGAGCTCCAGGATCGCCTTCTTGCCGTCCTCGTCACCCTCGAGCGCCTTCAGGGCCGAGCCCTTGATGATCGGCGTGTCCTCGCCCGGGAAGTCGTACTCGTTGAGCAGGTCCTTGACCTCCTCCTCGACGAGCTCGATCAGCTCATCGTCATCGACCATGTCGGTCTTATTGAGGAAGACGACGACGTAGGGCACGTTGACCTGGCGGGCGAGCAGGATGTGCTCACGCGTCTGGGGCATGGGGCCGTCGGCGGCCGAGACCACCAGGATCGCGCCGTCCATCTGGGCGGCGCCCGTGATCATGTTCTTGACGTAGTCGGCGTGGCCGGGGCAGTCAACGTGGGCGTAGTGCCGGGCCTCGGTCTCGTACTCGACGTGCGAGGTGGCGATGGTGATCCCGCGCTCCTTCTCCTCGGGCGCGTTGTCGATCTCCTCGAATGACTTGGCCTCACCGCCGCCCTGCTCTGAAAGGACCTTGGTGATTGCCGCCGTCAGGGTCGTCTTGCCGTGGTCGATGTGACCAATCGTGCCGACGTTCACATGCGGCTTACTGCGATCGAACTTCTCCGCCATCTTCTGTCCTCTAACTCCTTTAGGTTCTTTCTTCGAAAATCTAAGTCTGTCTCAGGGCAACCCCGAGATATTTACAGAATTCAGTTGGCCGCCCCGACCGGCTCACCGGCGGTCGATTCGATGATTTGCTCAGCGATGTTCTGCGGCACCTCTTCGTAGCGCTCGAACTGCATCGTGTATGTCGCGCGCCCCTGGGTCGAGGAGCGGACATCCGTGGCGTAGCCGAACATCTCGCCGAGCGGCACAAAGGCCGAGACAGCGAGCGCATTTCCGCGCGGCTCCTGGCCCTGAACCTTGCCGCGGCGGCGTGAGAGGTCGCCGATGACATCGCCGAGGAACTCCTCGGGCGTCACGACCTCCACGGCCATCACGGGCTCGAGCAACACCGGCTTCGCCCGACGGGCAGCCTCTTGCACGGCCATCGAGCCGGCGATCTTGAAAGCCATCTCCGAGGAGTCGACGTCGTGGTACTTGCCGTCGACCAGCTCGACGCGGACGTCAACCATGGGGTAGCCGGCCTTGACGCCGGACCCCAGCGCCTCCTCGATTCCCTGCTCGACGGCGGGGATGTACTCCGTCGGAATCGCGCCGCCCTTGATCTTGTTGATGAAGTCGAAGCCCTCCTCGGGAGCCGGCTCGACGTTGATGACCACGTGGCCGAACTGGCCCTTACCACCGGTCTGGCGGACGAAGTGCCCGACGATCTTCTCGACCCGGTCGCGGATCGTCTCGCGGTAGGCGACCTGCGGACGGCCGACGTTGGCGTCGACGTTGAACTCGCGCATGAGGCGATCGACGATCACCTCGAGGTGAAGCTCGCCCATCCCGGAGATCAGCGTCTGGCCGGTCTCCTCGTCTGACTCGATCCGGAAGGTGGGATCCTCCTCGGCGAGTCGGGCGAGGCCGCCGCCGAGCTTTTCCTGGTCGGACTTGGTCTTGGGCTCGATCGCGACCGAGATCACCGGCTCGGGGAACTCGATGTTCTCCAGCAGCACCGGCGAGTCGGGTGCGGTGAGCGTGTCGCCCGTGCTCGTCTGCTTGAGACCGACGCCGGCGACGATGTCGCCCGCATACGCGTCCTCGATCTCCTCGCGGTGGTTCGCGTGCATCATCAGCAGGCGACCGATTCGCTCGGTCTTGCCGTTGGTCGCGTTGAGGACGCGGCTGCCCGAGCCGAGGTGGCCGGAGTAGACGCGGAAGTAGGTGAGCTTGCCGACGAACGGGTCCGACATGACCTTGAAGGCAAGCGCGGCGAAGGGCTCCGAGTCGTCGGGCTTGCGCTCGACCTCGTCGCCGACCTCGCCCTTGTTGTCGGTGATGAGCGCCTTCATCGCCGGCACCTCGAGCGGCGACGGGAGCAGCTCGACGATCGCGTCCAGCAGCGGCTGCACGCCCTTGTTCTTGAAGGCTGAGCCCGCGAGGACCGGCGTCACCTTGAGATCGAGCGTGGCTCGATGCAGCGACCTGGCGATCCGCTCGTGCGGGATGTCCTGCTCTTCGAGGTACATCTCCATGAGCTCGTCGTCGTAGTCGGCGCACGCCTCGATCAGATGGGTGCGCGCCTCGTGGGCGGCATCGGCGAGGTTCTCCGGGATCGCCTCGTACTCGAACTCGGTGCCCAGCTCGTCCTTCCAGACGAGCGCCTTGTTCTCGATCAGGTCGACGACGCCGACGAACTGATCCTCGGCGCCGATCGGCAGCTGGATCGGCAGCGGGTTCGCGCCGAGACGGTCGCGCATCGTCTCGACCGCGCGGTCGAAGTCGGCGCCGATGCGGTCCATCTTGTTGATGAAGGCGATACGCGGGACCCCGTACTTGTCGGCCTGGCGCCAGACGGTCTCGGACTGCGGCTCGACGCCGGCGACCGAGTCGAAGACGGCGATAGCGCCGTCGAGGACGCGCAGCGAGCGCTCGACCTCGACCGTGAAGTCGACGTGACCCGGGGTATCAATGATGTTGATGCGGTGCTCATCCCACTCACAGGCGGTCGCGGCCGAGGTGATCGTGATGCCGCGCTCCTGCTCCTGCTCCATCCAGTCCATGACGGCAGCGCCCTCATGAACCTCGCCGAGCTTGTGCGTGCGGCCGGTGTAAAAGAGGATGCGCTCGGTCGTCGTCGTCTTACCGGCGTCGATGTGCGCCATGATCCCGATGTTGCGGGTCTTCTCTAGGGGGAAGGAGCGGGGCATTTTGTTTCTAGGGTCTGGGTCTCTTGTTGCTGTAGTTTGGGCGTCGGCCAGCGTCGTTCACCAGGAGGAGACGAACCAGCCGGATCGGTGTGAGCGCATGAAAAAGGCCCTTTCGGGCCTGAGCGCACAACGCCAACTAGCCCGGAAACGCCTTATGTCGTGCGGCTCTCCATGGAAGGAATCTCCGCCTGCGAAACGAGCCCAGCTCGGTTCGCGAGCGACGGCTGACTATAGCAGAGGTCCTGGGGCTTCCCAGGCGGGCAGATGAGCTTGAAAAAGCGGGATCGGAGCGAAGACAAGCAGGGCTCCGAGCAGGAGTCAAAGCGCGAGAAACGCCGTCGCCAGCGCGATGCTGCCCGGCGTCAGAAAGCGCTCGCTGAGACCGAGCGAAAGCGCCGCAAGGAGACCGAAAAGGACGAGGCGAAACCGGACGCCAAGAAGCCGGCCGGGGTCGCCGCGAAAAAGCCGGTCGGGGTCGCCGCGAAGAAGCCGGCCGGGGTCGCCGCCAAGAAGCCGGCCGATTCCGAGAAGCCCAGGTCTGAGAGGAAGCTGTCGGATCGGGCGGGCACCGCAGCGCGGAAGCTCGGCGGCGGTGTCGTCGCGGTCGGCTCCGAGGTGCTCAAGCTCGCCCGCGAGATGCTGGTCATCCCGCTGCAGCTGTGGCTCGGGCTTGCGGAGCTGGTCGGCGGTGTCGTCCTGGTGGCGTGGCGGCGGGTGGTTGCGCCCGGCCTCCGGCTGCTCTGGCGCCTGTTGGTGGGCCTGCTGCACTTCGGCGAGCGCCACGTCACGCCGGCGCGAGCTCTCGGGGTGGTCGCACTCGTGGCGATCGGCGTGTTGGTGGCCTCGCAGTGGCGCGACTACAGCGCGGTCAGCGTGGGCGTCGACGCCTACGCGGGAGACGTCGGCGCCGTCGCCCCGGCCCCTGAGGTGTCGAGCGCGCCCGCCCATGAGGCTCACGGGCCGGTGATGGTGATCCTCGCCGCACTGGCGCTGGTCGCCCTGGCCGGCGCCTTTGCCAAGCGCCGGCGGTTGAGCGTGTGGTTGGTGGCGATCGGGGTGGCGGTGCTTGCGATCAGCCTGCTGGTCGACGCCCCGAAGGGGCTTGACGAGGGCGACGCCGCCGTCGCCTACGAGAGCGCCAGCTCGGCGCTGCTGTCGGGCTTCTGGCTGCAGATCGCCGCCGGAGCTGTGCTCCTCGGCTGCGGGCTGCTCCTGCCGCGCGCGCTGCGCCCCGCTCCCGCTGCGGCCCCCACCGGCGCCCAGCCGGGCCCCAGCATCTTCGACGGGCTGGTCGCCCGCGCCCGCGCGGTTGCCGCGCGCCGCCGCGGGCGCCCGAAGGCGACGAGGCGGGCCAGGATGCCCCTGAGGCGCACGACGTGAGTCAGGCCGACAGGGAAGAGATGGACGGGGTGAAACTCGGCGTCCTCACGCGCCTGCTGCCGCTGGCGGTGCTCATCGCCGCGACCGTCCTCTTTGCCTCCGAGTTGATGACCACGTTCGAGTTCACGCCTCAGGGCGGCGAGGTCCAGCTCGAACAGCAGGCCGCCGACCGCCACGGAAACGCGCTGATGGTGATCGCCGTGTTCGCGATCATTGCCCTCGCCGCAGCCGTCCTCGCCGGGTCGAAGCCGGCCGCCACCGCGGTCGCGGTCGCGGGAATTGTCGCGCTGCTGGTCTTCCTGCTCGCCGACCTTCCCGATGCCAACGCGACCGGGACCCTGGACACGGACCAGTCGTTCATCGACGCCGAGGCCGTGCCCCGAGAGGGCTTCTACATGGAGCTGCTCGGCGCTCTCGCGCTCACGCTCACCGGCGTCGCGCTTGCGACGATGACCCCGGCCCAGCTGCTGGCCCTGCGCCCCGGAGGACGCCGCGACAAGGAGCGTGGCGCGAAGGCCGGCCCGGACCCCAAGCCCGAACCCGAAGCACCCGAGCGAGCGCCGAGGGCCGCCGAGGCCGATGAGGAACCCCCGAAGCGCCGGGCGTCGAGACGCGCCCGCCCCCGCCAGCGCCGCTAGCCCCCGCCCCCGCGCGTGAAAATCCGACCATGGCCGGATTTTGGAATGTGGGGCGCGCTTAATCCGGCAATCGACCCGGGTCGGGCGGCGGTCGAGTGACGCGCGGTGGTGGGGGCGTGGCCGAACGACGCGCGTCCGGCGGTCTTACCAGCGGTAGTGGGCGAAGGCCTTGTTGGCCTGAGCCATGCGGTAGATGTCGTCCTTGCGCTTCCAGGCGCTGCCCTGCTGCGAGATCGAGTCCATGATCTCGTTCGCCAGGCGCTCGGCCATCGACTTCTCGCGACGGTTGCGCGCGAAGCCAACGAGCCAGCGGACCGCGAGGGTCTTGGCGCGGCGGGCGGGGACCTCTACCGGGACCTGATACGTGGCGCCACCGACGCGACGGGAGCGAACCTCGAGCACCGGGGTCAGCTCCTTGATCGAGTCGTCGAGAACCTCGACCGGCGCACGACCGGTGCGCTCGCCGACGATCGCAAGCGCGTCGTAGGTGATCTGCTCTGCAGTCGACTTCTTGCCGTCCTGCATGACCTTGTTGATCACCTGCTGGACGAGGCGACTGCGATGGATCGAGTCGGCCTCGATGGGACGGATGGATGCACGGGCGCGGCGGGGCATAAGTTCGTTACCGAAGGTACCGCTTAGCGCTTGACGCCGTACATCGAGCGCGACTGCTTGCGCTCGGAGACCCCGGACGCGTCGAGCGTCCCGCGGATCACCTTGTAGCGGACGCCCGGCAGGTCCTTGACGCGGCCACCGCGCACCAAGACGACCGAGTGCTCCTGAAGATTGTGGCCCTCGCCCGGGATGTAACAGGTGACCTCCATCCCGTTCGTGAGGCGGACACGCGCAACCTTGCGCAGTGCCGAGTTCGGCTTCTTGGGGGTCGCCGTGTAGACGCGGGTGCAGACGCCGCGCCGCTGCGGAGCGGCAATGCGTTGCTTGCGACCCTGGCCGGACTTGAGTCCGGGCGTCGCGACCTTCTTCTGCGGGGGCTTGCGGCCCTTTCTGATCAGCTGATTGGTGCTCGGCACGGCGGCGGAAGATAGCAGGGTGTCGTGGGTACTCTGCCCTGATGCAAGCGGATCGACCAGTGCTCGCAGTCGACGTCGACGGGGTCATCAGCCTCTTCGGCTTCGACGAACCACTCGCGCAAACCGGCGTCTCCTATCACCTGATCGACGGCGTCCCGCACTGCATTTCCGACCGGGCAGGGCCTGAGCTACGCCGCCTGGCCGAGACCTTCGAGCTGATCTGGGCCACGGGCTGGGAACACCGCGCCAATGATCACCTTCCGCTGATTCTCGGCATGCCGACCGAGCTGCCGTGCCTGACCTTCGACGGTCGGGCCCGCTTCGGGACCGCCCACTGGAAGCTCGACGCGCTCGACGAGTACGCCGGCAGCCGGCCGCTGGCCTGGCTTGACGACTCGCTCGACGAGAGCTGTCACGCGTGGGCGGCGAGGCGTGCTGGACCGACGCTGCTCGCGCCTACCGAGTCGCATATCGGCATCACCCCGGGCCACACGGATGCGCTCTTGGCCTGGGTTCGCGACGGTTACACTCTTTGAGTGCACGGCTTTTGGCCGATCTTCTTCCTCATGGTGATCTTGAAGATCCCTGTGGGACTGCTGCTCTACCTGGTCTGGTGGGCCTTTCGCGCCGAAACGCGGCCTGAGGAAGCCCCGCCGGAGTCCGAGGACCATCGCTTCCGCCGCTTCCGCCGCGAGCCCAAGCGCCCGCGCGGTCCGCGGCGCGGCGGGCACGGCCCGGAGGCGGTCCCAATTCCCGCCGCCCATCGCGAGGGGCGGATGCGCATCACACCGCCGGCGCCTGCCCGTGCGGCCGTTAGCCACGCTGGGCAGCGCGGCTCCGCAGAGCCGGCCCGGAGCTGACTCGCACCTGGCGCCTAGCGCCAGAGGTTGACCTGAAAGCCCTTGCCTGAGCCGCCGCGCAGGAACGTGCCTCGACTCGGGTCCAGGCGCCAACGCCCGGGAAGGTCGCTCTGGTTGTTGGCGAGAAAGCCTTGGAAAAGGCCCGACGCCTTCGAGCACGAAAGTCCGCCGATCGCCGTCATCGCGTAGGTGCCCTTGCGAAAGCGCTGGCCGTCGATCAGGTCGTCGTTCAGCACCTGAAAGGTCGGGCACTTGGTCGTGTTGCCGGGGTGATGCTGGCCCCCGCCACCACCTCCGCCCCCGGAGCTCGGCGCAACCTGAAAGCCGAACCCGCCGGCGTTGACGAAGCGGGCCTTGGCGACGTTGAGCTTCCAGGTGCCGGGAAGCACGCCGTTGAAGTCCTGAAGGAAGCGCGCGAACAGATGCGATGCGCGCGCGCAGGTGATCCGCTGCGGTCGGATCAGGGTGATGTCGTACTGGCCTGCGGGGAACTTCGCGGTACCGATGCGGTCGTTGTGAAGCACCGAGAAGGTCGCACCGCATGGGGCCTTCGCCGCCTGGGCGCCTGCGGGCGCGCCGATGGCGATCAGCGCGGCCATTGCCAGCAACGCGGTGAGCAGTGCTCCCCGCCGAGTTCCCTCGCGATGAGTCATCGCCCGGAACCTACTGGGCGCGGAAGGCCTGGGCGAGGTCGCTAATCAAATCTTCGAGGGCCTCGACCCCGCAGGAGAGACGAACGAGGTCGGCCGGGACGGCGGCGTCGGAGTCCTCGACCGACTGATGGGTCATCGCCTGGGGCACCTCGATCAGCGACTCCACCCCGCCGAGCGACTCGGCCAGGGAGAAGATCTCGGTCCGTCCAACCGCGGCCACGGCGTCGGAGTGGCGAAAGGAGACCATGCCGCCGAACCCCGGCCAGCGCACGTCCTCCACCCCTTCGACGCCGCGCAGCCACTCGCTGACGCCGCGCCCGTTGGCGCTGTGTGCGGCGACCCGGAGCGCGAGCGTGCGCAGGCCGCGGTGAACCAAAAAGCAGTCAAACGGCCCGGGCACCGCCCCGACCGAGTTCTGGACAAAGCGGACTTTCTCGTGGAGATGCTCGCCAGCGCAGATCACGGCGCCGCCGACGGTGTCGGAATGCCCGCCGAGGTACTTGGTGGTCGAGTGGACCACGGCGGTCGCGCCGAGCTCGAGCGGCCGCTGGACGATCGGCGTCGCGAAGGTGTTGTCGACGACGACGGCGCACCCGTCAGCAGCCTCGACCACCGCGGGGATGTCGACCTCGTTGAGAAGCGGGTTGGTCGGCGTCTCGACCCAGATCAACTTGGTCTCCGGGCGCATCGCGCGCCTTCAGAGCGTCGACGTCGCGCTGGTCGACCATGTCGTAGTCGAGGCCGAAGCGGCTGAGGACCTTGTCGACGAGGCGGTAGGTGCCGCCGTAGAGGTCAAGCGGCAGGATCAGGTGATCGCCGGCGTCGAGAGCAGCGGTCAGCACGGCGTGCGTCGCGGCCATGCCGCTGGAGAACGCGGCGCCGAATCCGCCCTCGAGCTCGCCCAGCGCTCGCTCGAGCGCCGCGCGGGTGGGGTTGGCCGATCGCGAGTAGTCGAAGTCCTCGACGAAATCACCGGGCGCGGGCTGGACGAAGGTCGAGGTCTGGTGGATCGGCGGGATCACCGAGCCGTAGGTGGGGTCGGGCTCGAGCCCGGCGTGCACAACCCGTGTCTCGATGCGGCGATCGGGCTCGCTGGTCACGCGTTCAGCGCCTCGATCAGATCGACTGAGGCGAGGATGCCGAGCGCGCTTCCCTCCTCGACCACGACCACCGGCTTTCGCTCGCGCAGGATCGTCTGGATCGCCTCGTTGGCGGGGCTTGCCGCATCGAGCTCCGGAAGCGGCGGCTCGATCACCTCGGTGACGGGCTCGCCGAGGATCCCGGGGTGCTCGGCCGAGGCCAGCAGCAGACCGCGCTCGCTGACCGTCCCCATGAACGCGCGGCCATTTTCACCGGAGACGACCGGCACCTGCGAGACGCCGTGCTCTCGCATCAGCTCGAGCGCGCGCCCGACCTGATCGTGGCTGTCGACGGTGAGCATCGGGCGGTCGACGCCGCGGTTTCGGATCACCTCGCCGACGGTGAGCGGCCCGGTCTCGCCGAGGTATCCGTGCTCGCGCATCCACGAGTCGTTGAAGACCTTCGAGACGTAGGGCCGACCGCCGTCCGGGATGATCGTCACGACCAGCGCGTCGGGATCGTCGAGCTCTCGCGCGACCTCGACGGCGGCGACAAGCGCCGTGCCGGTGGAGCCGCCGGCGAACAGGCCCTCGGTGGCGACGAGTTGGCGCGCCATCAAAAATGAGTCGCGGTCGGAGACTCGGACGTAGCTGTCGACGAGCTTCGGGTCGAACGTCTCGGGCCAGAAGTCCTCACCGATGCCCTCGACCCGATAGGGGTGCACCGGCCCGCCGGAGTAGATCGACCCCTCGGGGTCGGCGCCGACGATCTTGATCTCCGGGTTCTGCTCCTTCAGGTAGCGGCCGATCCCTGTGACGGTGCCGCCGGTTCCCAGCGCGACGACGAAGTGCGTGATCTTCCCGCCGGTCTGTCGCCAGATCTCGGGTCCCGTGGATCGGTAGTGGGCCTCGGGGTTTGCCTGGTTGAAGTACTGGTTGGGCTGAAAGGCTCCTTCGATCTCCTCGGTGAGCCGGTCGGCGACGCGGTAGTAGGACTGCGGGTCGTCGGGCTCAACCGCCGTCGGGCAGACGACGACCTCCGCGCCAAAGGCGCGCAGCGTGTCGATCTTCTCGCGGCTCATCTTGTCCGGCATGACCGCGATCACCTTGTAGCCGCGCAGGGCGGCGGCCATCGCCAGGCCGAGGCCGGTATTGCCCGAGGTCGGCTCCACCAGGGTCCCGCCCGGCTTCAGCAGGCCGTCGCGCTCGGCCGCCTCGATCATCGCCAGCGCCGGGCGGTCCTTGATCGAGCCGCCGGGGTTGAGGTACTCGATCTTGGCGACGATCGGCGTGCGCAGGCCGGGCTCGAGTCGAGAGAGCCGAACGAGCGGCGTGTCCCCGATCAGATCGAGGACGGACTCGTGGATCTCGCTGCCCAGCTCCGCGGCCACGTGGTCAGCTTATGGTGTGTGTGACGTCACAGTCAGACGACACGACTTGATGAGACACTGAACGATGTAATGGTTGCCACGACGGAGCTCCTGCCCTTGGTCGGAGAGGCCAGCGAGTCGCAGGCCGGGCCCCTAGACGCGCCGACCCAGCCGCTGCCCCCGCTCCTCGAGCTTCCACACATGCTCTCGGTGCTGCGCTTCAACCAGCGCCAGATCGAGTTCGTCTTCAAGGCGCGCCGTCTGCACGGCGAGGTCTTTCGCTGGCGGGGCATCGACGAGGAGATCGTGATCACCAGCCACCCCGACCATGTGCGCTCGCTGTTCACGGCCAAGCCCGGCTTGGCGCCGTCGCTGACCGCGGAGTCGCCGCTGCGACCGATCGTCGGTCCCAACTCGGTGCTGACCGCGCAGGGAGCCCGCCACCTGCGCCAGCGCAAGCTGCTGCTGCCGCCGTTTCACGGTGAGGCGATCGACCAGTACACGCAGATGATCGTCGACGTCGCCGTACGAGAGATCGAGAGCTGGCCCGTCGGCAGGCCGTTCGCGATCGCCCCGCGGATGCAGGCGATAACGCTCGACGTGATCATGGCCGGGATCTTCGGGATCGAGGGCAAGCCCGCGCCCGGCACCCCCGAGCACGGGCTGCGCCGGGCGGTTCGCGCGCTCACGCGCTTTTCGTCGACGCCGATCGCGCAGGTCGGCGAGATCGCCAACATCGGCAGCGACGAGCCGCGCGGGATGATGAAGCTCACGCTCGGCTTCCTCGACCGCCCGACGTATGCGGTGATCGCCGCCAGGCGCGAGGCCGCCGACCTCGACGAGCGCAACGACATCCTCTCGCTGCTGCTGCAAGCGCGAACGGAGGAGGGCGAGGCGCTCACCGATCACGAGGTCCGTGACGAGCTGCTCTCCCTGGTGCTCGCCGGGCACGAGACGACGGCGAACACGCTCGCATGGGCGTGGGAGCGGCTCGTCCGGACCCCGGCGGCGAAGGACCGCCTGGTCGAGGCCGTCCGCTCGGGCGACGCGGAGGAGTCTGATGCCGCGATCGAGGCGGTGATCCTCGAAGCGATGCGCTCGCGCCCGGTGATCCCTCTCATCGGCCGGCGCGTGACCGTGCCATGGAGGCTGGGCGACTACGACCTGCCTGCCGATAAGCCGGTACTGATCAGCATCCTCCTGCTGCACCATCGCGAGGACCTCTATCCGGACCCCTTCGCCTTCCGCCCGGAGCGCTGGAATGGCCGCAAGCCCGGCACCTATGACTGGATCCCGTTCGGTGGCGGCACCCGCCGCTGCCTCGGCGCTGCGCTCGCGATGGCCGAGCAGCGCGCGGTATTGCGCGAGATCGCCCTGCGCCTCGACCTCGAGGCCGACCAACCCGAGCCCGAGCGCGCGCTTCATCGCAACGTGACGATGATCCCCGCCCGCGGCGGCAGGGTCGTGGTCACGGGCCGAGCTGCCTGACCAGGTCGGCGACGACCTCGTCAGGTCGCTGAGTGACCTGCTCCCACGTGTAGCGGACGACGCGTAGCCGGCGGCTCTGAGGGTGAGCTCGCGACGCCTGTCGGTCTCGTTCGCGACCGGGTTGGCGTGCGTGGCGTGGCCGTCGAGCTCGACCACGAGCTTGTGGCTTCGAAAGAGGGCGTCGACCGGAAGCCTTCGATCCACACCTGAACCTCGGGAACCGGCAGGCCGGCCTTCTCGACGAGGAGGAGAAAGCGGACCTCGAGCTCGCTCTCGGTGGTGGCTAGTTGCGGGAGGTGGTGGTCGAGTGCTTGTCGCAGGGCTCGGCCCCCGGGTTGGCCGCGGAGCTGTCTTGCAGTAGGCGGGAGGTCGAGGCGGTTGAGGTGATCCGCTTGGGCTAGGGCCTCGCGGAGGGTCGTGCGTTGCCATGATGCGAGGTCGAGGAGCGTTCGCTCCACCGTCGTCACGCAGAGCCCCCTCTCCCTCACTGCCTCGATCTGCCGCGGGCGATGAATCTTCAGACGCATCGCTGGACTTGGCCGGTTCGGCGTTGCGAGGTGGATGGTCGTCGGCGCCGTGTCGATCAGCTTCCACCACCATGCCGCGGTCGTGTGGCTGAGCGCAGAGCCGTCGCCTGCGTGAAGCAGGGCAGCGAGGAGGCGGCCTTCGACGCGCAGCGGCTCGTGGCCGACCGCGTAGACGCCGGGGTACAGGCGCAGCAGGTATCCGCGAGCGGTGAGGCGCGAGACCGCCATTCGGTTGTAGCCGAGGCTCACAAGCTGCTGCAGCGAGAGCACACCCCACTGCCGTCGCGCGGCCCGCTGAATCGCAGCTGTGGAGGTTGAGTAACGACTGTCGTTACCGGATCTCCGCAGTTGAGGCATGCGCCCCACCCTCTCGGCCATCCGCGCACGAGTGGTACGCGGATTGGGCCGAAAGTGGCAGGGCTGAGCGCCTAAGGTCGCAGCGCGAAGACGTCGACGTTGGCGGCCGGGTTTACGATCGTCGCCCCCGAGAAATTGCAGAGCGTCAGCGGGAACTGCCCAGCAACCGTGGCGCGGACCGGGGGCGTGTAGATCCCCGCGGTGCTCGACCGGGGTACGACGACGACCAGATCTCCGACGGCCGCGCCCGACAGCGCGGTCGCGATGCTTGTACACGCCCCCGCGGCGAGATTCATGATGAGCGTGGTATTTCCGATCGCGTTGTCGGCGGTCGCGGTGTCGTTGAGCGTCAGCGAGCGATCGGTGACCTCGACGCCGCCGACCGCGTTGTCGCGCATCTCCGCGTTGCCGACGGCGTTGTCGGTCATCTCCGCGTTGCCGACGGCGTTGTCGGTCATCTCAGGATTGCCGACGGCGTTGTCGGTCAGCTCCGCGTTGCCGACGGCGTTGTCGGCCATCTCCGCGTTGCCGACCGCGTTGTCGGTCAGCTCCGCGTTGCCGACGGCGTTGTCGGCGAGCTCGAGATTGGCAACCGAGTTCGGGGCGAGCGCTGTCGCCCCGAGGGATCCGGTGACGTCGCCGCCGGCCGTGAAGGCCAGGCTCGAGTCGTCGATCTCGGCGGTCGTCAGCGAGTTCGTATCGGCGATGTCAGCACCGGTCAAGGTCGCGTCGAGGACCTCGGCCGCAGTCACCGCACCCGGCGCGATCGAGGGGTTCGGGTAGGTGCCCGTGAGAGCACCACCCGCCGGGCCCGTTGCGTCATTCGGGCTGTTCGCGAGTGGGAGATCCAGCGAGTCCTCAGCGATATCCGCGCCGGTGAGCGAGTCGGCCAGCACCTTCGAGCCGTCGACCGCATTGGCCGCGAGGTCCTTCTTCTTCACCTGTCCGTTCTTGATTGACTTCGAGGTGACCGAGTTCTTCGCGGCGATATTGGCCGCGAACGCGGTGCCGCTGAGTGCGATGAAGATCGCGATCAGCCCGTAGACGTTGTCGCGCAAGTGAGAACTGATGCGCTGACCCATGGGACCTCCCTTAGCGGCCGGGCATCCTGGCCGGCCCGATGATGACCGCCCGATCATCGCGCTTGGGCCGGGTCGACGCAAGCGCCGTAGCGCGGGTGCGCCACGGAGTAGCGGCCCTCCGAAAGCAAAACGGCCGGGTCCTGCGACCCGGCCGTCTCGCGAAACGTTGCGCTGGGGCGAGAGCTAGGAGCTCTCGGTTTCCCCCGTGCCGGTCTCGATCTCCTGAGCGAGCTCCTCGAGCTCCTCGGCAAACGACGGGCCGAAGCCCTCGACGCCGGCGCTTGAGTCGCCGTCCTCGGCCAGGCCGAGCTCGGCGGCGAGCTCGTCCTCGTCGAGCAGGTCCTCGTCGGGGCGCTGCGCTGGTTCCACCGGCTCGATCTCGAGCGAGCGGTAGTGGCGCAGGCCGGTGGCGGCCGGGATCAGCTTGCCGATGATCACGTTCTCCTTGAGGCCGACGAGCTTGTCTCGCTTGCCCTCCAGAGCCGCATCGGTCAGCACCTTCGTCGTCTCCTGGAAGGAGGCGGCCGAGAGGAAGGACTCGGTCGCGAGCGAGGCCTTGGTGATCCCGAGGATCACTTCCTCGCCCTTGGCCGGCGTTCCGCCCTCGTCCTTGACCGCCTTGTTGCGGACCTTGAGCTTGTGCCGGTCCTCGAGAGCACCTGGCAGCAGGCTGGTCGAGCCCTTCGAGTCGATCCGGACGCGCTTCATCATCTGACGGCAGATCAGCTCGATGTGCTTGTCGTTGATGTCGACGCCCTGGGCCTTGTAGACGCGCTGCACCTCTGCGACGAGGTAGAGCTCGGTCTCGGTCCGGCCGCGGATCCGCAGGATGTCGGCCGGATACAGCGAGCCCTCCTCGAGCTGCTGACCCGCCTCGATGCGGTCACCGTGCTTGATCAACAGGCGGGCACGCGGCGCAAGCTTGTACGCCGTCTCCTCGCCCTTGTCGTCGGTGATCGTGACGCGGACCTCCTTGTCGGTCTCCTCGATGGCGACCTTGCCCGAGACCTCGGCCAGCTCCGACAGACCCTTTGGCTTGCGCGCCTCGAACAGCTCGACCACGCGGGGCAGACCCTGGGTGATGTCGAGCCCTGCCACACCACCGGTGTGGAAGGTGCGCATCGTCAGCTGGGTACCCGGCTCGCCGATCGACTGGGCCGCGATGATCCCCACCGCGTCGCCGATCTCAACGATCGAACCGGTCGCGAGCGCCCGGCCGTAACAGGCCTGGCACACGCCGGACTCGAGCTCGCACTTGAGCACCGAGCGGACCGGCACCGCCACCTCTTCGTCGCCAAACGCCTCGGCGATCTCCTCGACGGTGACCAGTTCGATCGTCTGGCCCTTCTTGAGCAGCTCGCGGCCGCGCTTGGTGGCGAACTTCTTCGCCGCCACGCGACCGACCAGGTTCTGGTTGAGCTCACCCTCGTCGTTGCGAAGCGGGGACTCGACGTAGTCCTTGGTCTTGCAGTCGGGCGAGCGGATGATCACGTCCTGCGAGACGTCGACCAGGCGCCGGGTGAGATACCCGGAGTCGGCCGTGCGCAGGGCGGTGTCCGCGAGGCCCTTACGAGCACCGTGGGTCGAGATGAAGTACTCGAGGACCGAGAGGCCTTCCATGAAGTTGGCCTTGATCGGACGCTCGATGATCTCGCCCTTCGGATTCGCCATGAGGCCGCGCATACCGGCGAGCTGGCGGATCTGCTTGAACGATCCGCGCGCTCCCGAGTTGGCCATCATGAAAATCGGGTTGAGCTCGTCGAGGTTGTCCTGCATTGCCTCGGCTACCTCGTCGGTGGCCCGATCCCAGAGCACCCGTAGCTGCTCCTTTCGGTCCTCCTCCGAGAGCAACCCGTCGGCGTACTGGTCCTCGATCACGACAACCTGCTCCTCGTAACCGTCGAGGATCTCCTTCTTGTTCGGAGGCGAGATGACGTGGTTCTTCGAGATCGTGATCCCGGCCTGCGTCGAGTAGTGGAACCCGAGCTCCTTGAAGGCGTCGAGCGCCTGCGCGATCGCCGGGGCACCGTAGGCCTCTATCAGGGTGAAGACGATCTCGTTGATCTCACGCTTCTTCAGCGCGCGATTGACGAACTCGTACTTCTCGGGATCCCAGTCATCGCCCAGAGCCGTCGCGATTGCTCGCTCGATCCGGTCGTTGAAGATGATCCGCCCGACCGTGGTCAGGAAGTGCTCGTGGCCGGGGCGTCGGAACTCCGCCTTGTCGTGGAGCTTGACGATCCCGTTCTCGTAGGCCAGCTCGGCCTCCTGAGCCGAGCGGTAGATGTGCACGCGGTTGCCGTTCGGGCTCGTCTTCGTCGACTTGAGCTTCTCGTCGAGCTCGGCGAGCTCGGCCGCGTCCGGGCCGTAGGTCAGGTAGTAGATGCCGAGCACCATGTCCTGCGACGGCGTCGCAAGCGGGGTGCCGTTGGCCGGCGAGAGGATGTTGTTCGCCGACAGCATCAGCAGTCGAGCCTCGGCCTGCGCCTCCGCGGACAGCGGGACGTGGACGGCCATCTGGTCGCCGTCGAAGTCAGCGTTGAACGCGTGACAGACGAGCGGGTGAACCTGGATGGCCTTGCCCTCGACCAGCAGCGGCTCGAAGGCCTGGATGCCGAGACGGTGCAGGGTCGGTGCGCGGTTGAGCAGCACCGGGTGCTCGTGGATGACCTCCTCGAGCACGTCCCAGACCTCCGGGATCATCGAGTCGACCATCTTCTTGGCCGCCTTGATGTTCTGGACGGCCTTGCGCTCGACCAGGCGAGCCATGATGAACGGCTTGAACAGCTCCAAAGCCATCAGCTTCGGCAGCCCGCACTGGTGCAGCTTCAGCGACGGCCCGGAGACGATCACCGAGCGGCCCGAGTAGTCGACGCGCTTACCGAGCAGGTTCTGGCGGAACCGGCCCTGCTTGCCCTTGAGCATGTCCGAGAGCGACTTCAGTGCACGGTTGCCCGGCCCGGTGACGGGACGGCCGCGGCGGCCGTTGTCGAACAGCGCGTCGACGGCCTCCTGGAGCATGCGCTTCTCGTTGTTGACGATGATCTCGGGAGCGCCGAGGTCGAGCAGCCGCTTGAGGCGGTTGTTTCGGTTGATCACACGGCGATAGAGATCGTTCAGGTCCGACGTCGCGAAGCGACCACCGTCGAGCTGGACCATCGGGCGCAGCTCCGGCGGGATCACCGGCACGCAGTCGAGGACCATCCACTCCGGCTTGTTGGCCGAGTTCAAGAACGATGAGGCGACCTTCAGCCGCTTCACGGCACGAGCCTGCTTTTGGCCCTTGGAGGTGTTGATCACCTGCTCGAGCTCTTCGGTCTCGTTCTCGAGCTGGACCTGCTCGAGCAGGTCGCGGATCGACTCCGCGCCCATGCCGCCGCGGAAGTACTCACCCCAGCCGAACGGTGAACCAAAGCGGTCCTTGAGCTCACGGAAGACGGCCTCGTCGTTGATGACGTCCTTGACCTTCATCTCCGTGAAGATCCGCCAGACCTCGTCCATCCGCTCAATCGCGTCGTCGAGGTAGGCCTCGGTGTCGGAGATCTCCGAATCGAGCGCCTTGCGCGTCTCCTTGGTCAGCTTGGTCTTCTCCGCAGCGTCGAGCTTCTTCGGGTTGACCCCGACGCCCTCGGCCCAGATCATGTCCTCGTCGTCGAACTTCGTCTGGTCGCCCTCGCCCTCGATCCACGCGATCCGGCGGTCGATCGACTCGTTGAGCTGCTGGACGCGCTGCTCCTTCTCGGCGGAGTAAGCGTCGGTGACCTTCTTGACTTCCTTCTCGAGCTTGCCGAGGTCCTTGGTCCGCGCCTCCTCGTCGATCCAGGTGACGATCGATGCGGCGAAGTACAGGACCTTCTCGAGCTCCTTCGGAGCCATGTCGATCAGGTAGCCGATCCGCGAGGGAACGCCCTTGAAGAACCAGATGTGGCTGACGGGAGCGGCCAGGTCGATGTGGCCCATGCGCTCGCGGCGAACCTTCGAGCGGGTCACCTCGACGCCGCAGCGCTCGCAGACGATGCCCTTGTAGCGGACCCGCTTGTACTTACCGCAGTAGCACTCCCAGTCCTTGGTCGGACCGAAGATCCGCTCGCAGAAAAGGCCGTCCTTCTCAGGCTTCAGCGTCCGGTAGTTGATCGTCTCCGGCTTCGTGACCTCGCCGTGACTCCAGCTCCGAATCTTCTTCGAAGAGGCGAGGCCGATCTCAATTGCGTCGAAATTGTTGATGTCCATGTGGGGTCCGTTACTCCTTCGCCTCGGCCGCTGTCTTTGAATCGGCTGCCTCTTCTGCGCCGGCACCGTTGGTGGTGCCCGACTCGCCCTCCGCCACTACCTGCTCTTCCTTTTCGTCGGCCGCACCGTCGCCGTCCGCGTCGGCCCTGACCCCTGAGAGGTCGATGCCGAGCTCCTCGGCTGCCCGCAGGAGCTCGTCGTCTTCCTCGCCGAGCTCGACCTCGCCATCGTCGGCGACGAGGTTGGCGTCGAGCGAGAGGCTCTGGATCTCCTTCAGGAGGACCTTGAACGACTCGGGAACCGACGGCTCGGGGATGTTCTCGGACTTGACGATCGACTCGTAGGCCTTGACGCGGCCAACGGTGTCGTCGGACTTGACGGTGAGCATCTCCTGGAGCGTGTACGCCGCTCCGTATGCCTCCAGCGCCCAGACCTCCATCTCACCGAAGCGCTGACCACCGAACTGCGCCTTACCGCCCAGCGGCTGCTGGGTGACGAGCGAGTACGGGCCGGTCGAGCGAGCGTGGATCTTGTCGTCGACGAGGTGCAGGAGCTTGAGGATGTACATGTAGCCGATGGTGACCTTGCCCTCGAACGGCTCGCCCGTGCGGCCGTTGTAAAGCTGGGCCGTGCCCATGACCTTGCTGCCCTCGCGCTCTGACTCGTCGATCCCGAGATCGATGCCGCGCGCCTCGTTCTCCTTCGACCACGCCAGCAGGGCGTTGTCGACATCCGCGACCGTCGCGCCGTCGAACACCGACGTCGCCACGTTGACGCGATTGCGATTGCGAGCGCGCTCCTTGTAGGCGTCCGAACCGTCGTCGTACCAGCCGTTGGCCGCGACCCACCCGAGGTGGGTCTCGAGCACCTGGCCGATGTTCATTCGGCTCGGGACGCCGAGCGGGTTGAGGATGACGTCGACCGGCGTGCCGTCCTCGAGGAACGGCATGTCCTCCTCGGGCACGATCTTGGAGATCACGCCCTTGTTGCCGTGACGGCCGGCGAGCTTGTCGCCCTCAGCGATCTTGCGCTTCTTCGCGACGAAGACCCGGACCAGGCTGTTGACGCCCGGAGCGAGGTCATCGCCCGCGTCGCGGTCGAAGGTGATGACGTCGATGACGACACCGCCCTCGCCGTGAGGAACCTTGAGCGAGGTGTCGCGGACCTCGCGCGCCTTCTCCTTGAAGATCGCGCGGATCAGCTTCTCCTCTGCGGTCAGCTCGGTCTCGCCCTTGGGCGTCACCTTGCCGACCAGAAGGTCACCGGAGACGACCTCGGCACCGATGCGAACGATGCCGCGCTCGTCGAGGTTGCGCAGCGACTCCTCGGAACGGTTGGGGATGTCGCGAGTGATCTCCTCGTCGCCCAGCTTCGTGGTGCGGGCGTCGATCTCGTACTCCTCGATGTGGATCGAGGTGAGCTCGTCCTCCTTGAAGAGGCGGTTCGAGAGGATGATCGCGTCCTCGAAGTTGTAGCCCTCCCAGGACATGAAGGCGACCAGGCAGTTCTTGCCCAGCGCGATCTCGCCACCGGTGGTCGAGGAGCCGTCGGCGAGCACGTCGCCCGACTTCACCTTCTGACCGGAAGCGACGATCGGGGCCTGATCGATGATCGTGCCCTGGTTCGAGCGCATGAACTTGTTGAGCTCGTACTCGTCCTTCTTCTGGCCATGGCTGACGACGACGCGCTCGGCGTCGACGTAGGTGACCTCGCCGTCTGCCTCGGCGAGGATGACGTCGCCGGTGTCAACGGCAGCGCGGCGCTCCATCCCGGTGCCGATGAGCGGCGCCTCGGGCTTGAGCAGCGGCACGGCCTGGGCCTGCATGTTCGAGCCCATCAGCGCGCGGTTGGCGTCGTCGTGCTCGAGGAACGGGATCAGCGCCGTCGTGACCGACCAGATCTGGGTCGGCGAGACGTCCATGAGCTCGACCTCCTTCGGCGGCACGATCACGTACTCGCCGTCGCGCGAGCGGCACTCGACGAGCGGGCCCTTGAGCTTGCTCGTCTTCTGATCGACCTCAGCGTTCGCCTGGGCGATCGTGTGGTCCTCTTCCTGCGTCGCGTCCATGTGGACGACCTCATCGGTGACGACGCCGTCCTTGACCACCCGGTAGGGGGTCGTGACGAAACCGTGCTCGGAGATCTGCGCGTGAGACGACAGCGATCCGATCAGGCCGATGTTCGGGCCCTCCGGGGTCTCGATCGGGCACATCCGGCCGTAGTGGGTCGGGTGCACGTCGCGGACCTCGATCGGCGCGCGCTCGCGGGTGAGACCGCCGGCGCCGAGCGCCGACAGGCGGCGGCGATGCCGCAGGCCGGCGAGCGAGTTCGTCTGGTCCATGAACTGCGACAGCTGCGAGGAGCCGAAGAACTCCTTCTGCGCCGCGACGACCGGGCGGATGTTGATGATCGTCTGCGGGGTGATCGCGTCGGAGTCCTCGGTGGTGAGGCGCTCGCGGACCACACGCTCCATGCGGTAGAGGCCGACCCGGAACGCGTCCTGGATCAGCTCGCCGACGGTGCGCAGACGGCGGTTGCCGAAGTGCTCGTACTCGTCGAGGTGGTCGGAGATCGGATCGCGCGGATAGGTGATCGCCTCAGCCGCGTAGTCCTTGATCGGGTTCTCCTCGTCGATCTCCTCCGGCACGCCGAGCAGGCGCGGCAGCGAGACGAGCTCCTTGATCAGGGCGACGATGTCGTCCTTGGTCAGCACGCGGAAGTCGAGGTCGACGTCGAGGTCGAGGCGCGCGTTGAGCTTGTAGCGACCGACTCGGGTCAGGTCGTAGCGCTTCGGATCGAAGAAGAGCTGCTCGAGCAGGTTGCGCGCGGCGTCGACCGACGGCGGCTCGCCCGGGCGCTGCTTTTTGAACAGCTCGATCAGCGCACCCTCTTCGGTGCGGGTCGGCTCGGTGTCGGACTCGATCGTGTGACGGATGTAGACCGAGTTGTCGAAGAGGTTGAGGATCTCCTCGTCGGTGACGAAGCCCATCGCGCGCAGCAGGACGGTGACCGGCAGCTTGCGCTTGCGGTCGATGCGGGCGTAGACGCGGCCCTTCTTGTCGATCTCGAGCTCGAGCCACGAACCGCGTGACGGCATCAGGTTGGCGATGAAGACCTGCTTCTCGCGGTCCTTCGGCTCCATCACGTAGGCGCCCGGCGAGCGGACGAGCTGGGTGACGACGACGCGCTCGGTGCCGTTGATGATGAACGTGCCGCGATCGGTCATCCACGGGAAATCGCCCATGAAGACGGTCTGCTCGCGGATCTCACCGGTCTCGCGGTTCTGGAACGCGACGGTGACGTTCAGCGGGCGCGAGTAGGTGATGTCCTTCTCGCGGCACTCCGCGATCGTGTTCGTCGGCTCGTCGAACTTGAAGTCGCCGAAGACGATCGCGAGGTTCCCCGTGTAGTCCTCGATCGGGGAAATGTCGTCGATCGTTTCCCGAAGAAGTCCCTTCTTCGGGTCAGTCAGCGCCGCGAACGAACGGCGCTGAATGTCGATCAAATGTGGAAGCTCAAGGGGCTTTGGAAGGCGTGAGAAACTTCTCCGGGTAACGGGGGCAGCGGCAGATCTGGCCAACGGGAAACGACTCCTCGGATGGTCGAGTGTGGACGAACCCGCGCGACTGGGTTCGGGCAGCAAAAGGGGCTCAACGACGCGCGACGCACAAATATACCAAAGGTGGGTCCTTTAGCAAAACGCACGCCCCCACGCACGCTCCGCGACTACCCGCCGTCCGCCAGCGAGGCAGCGGACGGCGAATCGCGAAGTACGGGAATTACTTTAGCTCGACGCTTCCGCCGGCTTCCTCGATCTCGGCCTTGAGCTTCTCGGCCTCCTCGCGGTCGATCCCCTCCTTGACCGGCTTCGGGGCATCGTCGACGAGAGCCTTTGCATCCTTGAGGCCCAGGCCGGTCGCGGCGCGGACCGCCTTGATGACCTGGATCTTCTTCTCGCCGCCACCGGTGAGGATGACGTCAACGGTGCTCGACTCCTCCTCGGCCGCGCCGTCGCCGGCACCGCCGCCTGCGGCAGGGGCCGCCGCGGCAACCGCGGTCGCCGAGACGCCGAACTCCTCCTCGAGCGCCTTGATGCGCTCGGAGAGCTCGAGCACCGAGATGCTCTTGAGCTCGTCGATCCAATCTTCTGTTGACAGCTTGGTCGCCATTTACTCGTCCTCGCTTTCGTTTTCTTCAGTTTTCGAAGTCTCTTCAGCCTCGGCGGGCTCCTCAGGGCTCTCGCTTGCGGCGTTCTCCTCGGCGGGAGCATCGGCTTCAGCCTCGCTGCTTTCCTCGGCCGGCTGGCGTGCGGGCTCCTCTCGGCGGCGGGTTCCTCGGCGGGCGCCTCATCCTCGGCGGCCTCTTCGGCTGGTGCCTCCTCAGCGGGCGCGGGCGCCTCGCCGGTGACCAGGCCCTGCTCGGCCATCTGGGCGAGCTGGCGGCCGAGGCCGGAGATCATGTTGGAGAGGCCGGCAACCAGACCGGTGAGCGGGCTCGCGGCGAGGCCAACCAGCTGTCCGTAAAGAATGTCGACGCCGGGCAGTCGCGCGATCACCATGAAGCCCTCGGGATCCAGCGCGGCCCCGTCCATGATCCCGCCCTTGTACTCGAGCTCCTCGTGCTCCTTGGCGAAGTCGGCGATCGTCTTCGCTGCGGTGACCGGATCACCCTTGATCAGCGTCAGCGCGGTCGGGCCGACCAGCAACTGATCGAGCTCGTCGATGTTGCCGGCGTCGGCGGCGGCGCGCTTGGCGAGACGGTTCTTGACGACCTTGAAGACCGCGTCGGAGTCGGCGAGCTTGACGCGCAGCTCGGAAGCCTCGGTGACGCTGATGCCGCGATAGTCGACCGCGAAGATCGCCTCGGCGCCCTTCAGGTCCTCGGTCAGCTCTGCGACTGCTGCTTCTTTTTGTGTGCGATCCATCTTGGTCTCGTCTCGTTGCGTTCAGCCGTTCGGGCAAAGAAAAAGCCTGCGCGCAGGCAGGCTCGAAAAGCTGGGCTCTCGATCCTCACCTGCGCCGGTCTTCCGGGCCACCTGCTGCGGCGGCCCCGCCGACGGTCTTTGGCGGGTTACTGGACGGGCGAGGTTAGCGGATGGCCGCGGCCCCACCCCGCCGACGGGGCTGTGGCGGAACTGCGGAGAGGGAGTGGCTTTTACTTCAGCTTGGACTTGCTCTTGGCCTTTGCCTTGGCCGAGCGCGTGTCCTTGTCGGCGCCTTGGGCAGCCACGGTCGTTTTGACCTTGAGGGCCTTGCCGCGGCTGAGCAGCTTGCGGACCGGCTTGCTCAGTTGCACCTTGAGGGTGCGGCTCTCGTTGGGGCGGAGCTTGAAGCGCTGGGAAGCGGCCTTTTTGACCGCCCGCTTGGAGCCCTTGAAGGCGATCTTGCCCTTGATCGCAAACGGGCTGAGGTTGTGCAGCGTGTAGGGAGCCTGGCCCCTCTTCGTCGTCTCGAGCTTTCCGCGCGGGAGCGGGCCGAGCTCGAGCTTGGGCTCGTAGGGACAGTCGAGGCGAATGTCCAGGTCGAACACCGGCGGCGGGATCTCCATCACCCTCGTCTCGGCGTAGGAGTTCTGCGACCCGGGAACCGTGCAGCCCTTCTTCTCGGCCTGCACGGTGTAGTAGCCCGGGATTACATCCCAGCCGAAGTGCCCGTTGGCATCGGTCAGGTCCGGGTTGACCCGATTGTTCGGGGACATGATCAGGCTGCCGTTGGGGACGAGGTCGAACGGGCCCGTCGGCTGGTCGGATCGGTAGAGGCGGACCGTCGCGCCGTAGATCGGCCTGCCCTTGAGGTCGCGCACGTTGCCGCTCGGGTCGATGTAGATGTCGAACTTGACCGTCGGGGGGAAGCCGCCGCTGCAGCCATCGACCTGGATCTCGATCTCGGCGAGCCCGATCGCATCGGATTCCGGCGCCGGCACCTTCGCGCGGAACAGGGTGCTGTCCTCGTCGGTTTCATCCATGGGCCCGGAGCTGACGACCGTCGTGCCCCTGACGAGCTTGTATGACACCTTCGCGTTCTCGCAGGCGCGGTACTCGAGCTGGAACGGGCCGTAGAAGTAAACGGACGGCACCCCGTTGGGGGGAAGGAAGTGGCCGAGGGGAACGATCTGCGCGCTCACCGGCATCGGGACGAAGTTTCGGAGGTCGAGGTCTCGGACGTTCGGCTGGGTCGCGGACGGCACGAACCTGACCGGGTTCGGCGGCGCCACGTCGTCCGAGTCGGCAGTCGCCGTCAGCGATGACTGGACGAAGCGAGAGAGCGCGAAGCGATAGCGGCCATCCGCGCCAGTCGCCGCCTGCCGGCAACCGAACCCTGACTCGCAAAACACCACAACGGCACCGGCCAGCGGTCGCCCTTCCAGGTTGACGACCCCGTTGACGCTGGCCTCGCAGGCGTCGCCGATTCCCGTGCGGTCGACGTCGGCCTGGTCGGGATTGGCGACGACCTGGCAGTTGTCGGTGGCGTCGGGAATCCCATCCCCGTCGTCGTCTGCATCGCACGCATCGCCGGCGCCGTCGCCATCGGTGTCACGCTGGTCGGCGTTAGCGGCGCTTGGGCAGTTGTCGCTGGCGTTGGCGACACCGTCACCGTCGATATCGGGATCGCATGCATCGCCCACCCCGTCGCCGTCGTTGTCGGCCTGAGAGTTCGCGATCGAAGGGCAGTTGTCCGAGCTGTCGGGGAAGCCGTCGCCGTCGGTGTCGGGGGCGCCGCCGCTCGCCGTCGCCTCGAAGGCGCCGATGTCGCATGCGGCCCCAAGCGGTCGCGGGAACCCGGCGCCACGCTGGTCGGTGGCCGGGCAAACCGCCCCGGCGGCGTCGCGGGCCGCGCTCGACGCGGTCAGCGCGTGCGTTCGTGTCGGTCCGCCGTTACCCGCGAGGGCTCCCAGGCCCGCAAACGCGATCGGCTTGTCGGTTGGGTCGTCGAGCAGGCAGGTGTTGTCAGTGTCGAGGCTGTGATCGGAGTTGACGGTGGCGGTCCCCGAGGTGCCGCTCAGGTCACAGCTCGGTGCGCTGCCTGCCGGCAGGCTCTGCCCGTCCGCCAGAATCGAACGCCTGATCGTGATCGTCAGCGTGCCGCCCCCCTGCACGCCGAGGTTCCCGGCGACGTCGTTGCTGATACCGGTGTTATTCCGGAAGTTGTTCGCGATCGTCGAGTCCTCGAGGATCTTCGCACCGGATCCCATCAGGTTGATCCCCCCGAACCCACTGAACGACGTGCTCTCGGCGCGGTTACCGCTGACCGTGGAGCTTTGCAGCGTGAATGGCCCACTGGCGGTGATACCCCCGTGGGTCCCTGCGATGTTCTCGCTGATCTCGCTCCCCACGACCGTCAGCGCACCACCCGTCGTGGCGATTCCGCCGCCCTGGCCGTTGCTCGCCGTTACGTTGGCCCTCACCACCGAACGGGTGAGGCTGACCGCGCCGGTGGACCCGTGGAAGACGCCACCCCCGGTAGCCGCCGAATTAACCCGAATGGTCGTCTCGGTCGCCGTCAGGCTCCCCGTGCTGAGCACCGCGACGCCGCCACCCTGGCCGACGGCGGAGTTCTCCTCGACCACGACGCGGTTGAGGGTGAGCTGTCCGAGCGTGCGAAAGCCGCCGCCGTGCTCCGGGAAGTCCACACTGCTGCCGCCCTGGTTGCGGTTGCCGTCGACAACGGTCACGTCCGAGACGCTCACGTCGGTCGTTCCCGGAGAGATCTCGAAGACGTTGTCCATGTCCTCGCCGTCGATCACGACCGCCCCGGCCCCCAGGCGCTCGATCGTCAGGTCGTCGGTGATGTCGAAGTCGCCGTTATCGGCGGAGCCGTCGCCCCTTGGAATCGTGATCGGGTAGGTGCCGGCCGGGATCCGCACGGTGTCGGCCCCAAGAGCACCGTTCGCGAGGATGATCGCCTCGCGCAGCGAGCAGTCGTTCTCGTTAGGTGGAGCGCAAAGAGGTGCGGCATCCAACTCGTCGCTCGTCGTCGTGACGTCGATGGTCGCCGCCGAAGCGGTCCCCGTGGTGAACGCGAGCGTGAAGGCACACGCAGTCGCAACCGCTGTCAAACGCCCCTTGGGCCCGACCTCCATTGATGCCTCCGATCGACCCTGTCGCGACTGGACCCCCTCCGAATAGGCCGACCCTATACCGCGGCCGCGAGGTGTCAACCACGCCGGGAGCAACCAGGACGCCCCGCCTTGGACGCAAGATGTGGCCGCTCAGACTGAGCTAGGCCGTAGCGGCTGCGGGCTCGGCCGTTTCGGCCGAGTCGCCGTTGCCCGTGGCGCTGCCGAGACCCTCGAGGATCTCGGACTCGCGGGTGCGCGATGGGTCGACGCGGACGCCCGGGCCCATCGACGTCGTCAGCGTGACCGTCTGCAGGTAACGACCCTTGGCGGCGGCCGGCTTTGCGCGGACGATCTCGTCGATCACCGCGGCGTAGTTCTCCAGCAGTGCCTTCTCGTCGAAGCTGACCTTGCCGAGAGTGAGGTGGACGATGCCCTGGCGGTCGGTGCGGTACTCGACCTTGCCGGCCTTCGATTCCGAGACCGCCTTGGCGACGTCGTCGGTGACGGTGCCGACCTTGGGGTTCGGCATCTTGCCCTGCGGGCCGAGGACGCGGCCGAGCTTGGAGACGACCGGACCCATAAGCGCGGGGGTCGAGATCGCGATGTCGAAGTCGGTCCAGCCCTCCTCGACGCGGGCGGCGAGGTCGGCGGCGCCGACGAAGTCCGCTCCGGCCTCGGTGGCCTTGCGGGCGTCGTCACCCTCGGCGAAGACGGCGACGGTGATGTCCTTGCCGAGGCCGTTGGGCATCGCGAGCGTTCCGCGCAGCTGCTCCTCGGCGTGGCGGACGTTGACCCCGAGGCGCATGTGGACCTCGACGGTCTGGTCAAACTTCGGGTGCGGAGCCGACTTCAGCAGCGACACCGCTTCGGCCGGCGCATAGGCCTTGGTGCGATCGATCTCGCCGATCGCCTCGCGATAGCGCTTGCCGCGGTTGCGGGCCATCAGCCGTCGCGCCCCTCGACCGTGACGCCCATCGAGCGGGCCGTGCCGGCGATGATGTTGGAGGCCGCATCGAGGTCGTTGGCGTTGAGGTCGGGCATCTTGCGCTCGGCGATCTCGCGGACCTGCGCTGCGGTCAGGCGGCCGACCTTCTCGCGGTTGGGCTCGCCCGAGCCCTTCGGGATCCCGAGTGCCTCGCGGATGAGCACCGCTGCAGGCGGCGTCTTCGTGATGAAGTCGAACGAGCGGTCCTCGTAGACCGTGATCTCGACGGGGATGATCGTCCCCGTGTCGGCCTGCGTGCGCGAGTTGAACGCCTTGCAGAACTCCATGATGTTGACCCCGTGCTGACCGAGCGCAGGACCAACCGGCGGCGCCGGGTTAGCGGCGCCGGCGGGGATCTGAAGCTTGATCAGGGTGAGGACCTTCTTCGCCATGGCGACCGGCGAGGATACAGCCCCGCAGCTACTTGACCTTGATCGTCGCCTTGACCGGATCGCAGACGATGTCGCCGCCCGCGAGCTTCTTGGCCAGGACCTTGACGCGGTACTTGCCCGGAGCCGCTCCGCTCTGCGAAACGCCAAAGGCGTAGGTGCCGCTCTTGGACGTCTTCGTCTTGCCGTACTTGGAGAGCTTGACCTTGCGCTTCGAGTCGCAGTTCTTCTTCGCCTTGACCTTGCCGGTGAAGCCGGTATCGGGCGAGTACGCGCCGCCCGGCGCCTGATAGGCGATCTTCACCTTGGTCTTGACGTGGGTGGTCTGCTTGGCCGCGGCCCCCGCGACCGGCATGGCGCATGCCGCCGTTGCGAGGGTGGCCAGGACGAGCTTTGAGGTCTTGCTTTGGAT
>CAWKNC010000001.1:0-1062680 GCA_963851045.1 uncultured Solirubrobacterales bacterium | reverse complement strand
CAGCCTTCCGCGGATACACAACCTCAGGATCCGTCAGCACATTCACCAGCGCCGGCTTCCCGCTCGCAAACGCCCGCTCCAACGCCGGCTGCAGCTCACTCGGATGCCGCACGAGCTCCCCGTGCCCGCCGAGCGCCTTGACGACCTCGTCATACCGCGTCGCCGGCCGCAGCGAAGCCGCCACCTCGTACCCGTAGAGGAACCGCATCGGGTGGTACTCCAGCGCCCAGATCCCGTTGTTGCCGATCACGCCGACGACCGGCAACCCGTGGCGGACCATCGTGTCGAACTCCAGCCCGCTGAAGCCGAAGGCGCCGTCGCCGAGCAGGCAAACCACCTGGCGGTCCGGGAACGCGGTCTTCGCGCCGATCGCCTGGCCCGGGCCGGCGCCCAGGCACCCGTACGGGCCCGGGTCCATCCAGCAGCCGGGCTCGTAGGTGTTGACGACGCGGCCGGCGTAGGAGACGAAGTCGCCGCCGTCGCCGATGACGATCGCGTCGCGGTCGAGCATCTGGGCTAGCTCGCCGTAGATGCGCAGCGGGTGCAGCGGGGCGCGGTCGTCGGCGAGCTCGTCCGCCTCGCCGGCGCGCTTCTCGTCCTCGGTCGCGCGCAGCGCGGCCACCCACGACGAGGTCCGCTCGCGCGAGGCGCCGGCCGAAACGGCGCCGACCCGCAGCGCCGCCAGCGTCACGCCGATCCCGCCGACCAGCTCGAAGTCCGGGCGGCGGTTGGCGGTCAGCTCGTTCGGCGACTCGTCGATCCAGATGATCTTCGTGTCCTCGCCGAATGAGTTGCCGAAGCCGAGGCGGAAGTCGAGCGGGACGCCGGCGACGATCGCGACGTCGGCCTCCTTCAGGCCCTGGCCGCGGGCGCGGGAGAAGCAGAGGTCGTGGTCGGCGGGCAGGCAGCCGCGGCCCATGCCGTTGAGAAAGACGGGGACGCCGAGCTCCTCGGCGAGCTGTCGCAGCTCGCCCTCGCCGTGTGACCAGTAGACGCCGGTGCCGGCCATCACCACCGGGCGCTCGGCGGCGCCCAGCGCGGCGGCGGCCTCCTCGACGCCCTCGGCCTCGACGGGCGCGAACGTCGGCCTGGGCTCGAGCGCGCCCTCGCCTTCGCTGAAGACGACATCGAGCGGGAAAGTCCACGTAGGTCGGTCCGGTCGGTCCCCGCAGAGCCTCGTCGATCGCCCGCGCCGTGCCGTTGCCGCAGTCGCCGGACGCCTTGACGGTCTCGGCGTGCTTGGTCACCGGCGAGACGAACGGCAGGTGGTCGATCTCCTGAAGCGAGCCACTCCCCCACCGCATCTCGGGCGCGCGGCCGCCGAGCACGACCAGCGGCGAGCGGTTGAACTTCGCGCCCGCCATCGCGCTCATCCCGTTGGTGACGCCGGGGCCGGCGGTCAGCGCGGCGACGCCGGGCTTGCGGGTCGCCTTCGCGTAGCCCTCGGCCGCCCAGGCCGCGGCCTGCTCGTGGCGGGTGTCGATGATGTCGATGCCCTCGGCGACGCAGCCGTCGTAGATCGAGAAGAGGTGGCCGCCGGAGAGGGTGAAGAGCTTCGAGACGCCGCGGTCGGCGAGCGCTCGCGCGACGAGCTTGCCGCCGTGGACGGGGCCGCGCCTCAGCGCGTGTCGCTCGGCCAGCGCGCTCTCCTCGGTCGTCGCCATGAACCCCAGCCTATTCAGCAGCGCGCGTCGGAGCTGCAATCGCGGATCTGTCGGCCGGCTTCACACACTCGACAAGTTTGGGCGCCGCGGCCCCGCGGGGCCGCGAACCGGCCCCCGCCGGGCCTGCCCCGCCCTACGATCGAGCGCGATGCGTCTCGAGCCGTTTTCGGAGTCACACCTCGACGATGTCGCCGCGCTGGTCGAGGAGCCGTCCGTGCTTCGCCACACCCTCATCCCCGAGCCGCCGTCGCCCGACTTCGCGCGGCAGTGGCTCGGCCGCTATGAGGAACGGCGAGAGGCCGGCGTCGCGGAGATCTGGGCCGTGCTCGACGACGACGGCACCTTCCTCGGGATGGGGATGGCACCCGAGATCGACCGCGAGGCCGCCCAGGTCGAGCTCGGCTACATCATCGCGTCGGCTGCTCGCGGCCGCGGCGTCGCGACCGAGGTCCTCACCCGCCTCACCCGATGGGCGTTCGACGAGATCGACGCGCAGCGGGTCACGCTGATGATCGACGTCGAAAACCCCGCCTCGCTGCGGGTCGCCGAGAAGGCCGGCTACGTGCGCGAGGGCGTGATGCGCTCACTTCATCTCAAACAGCAGCGCCGCGGCGACGCCGTCCTTTACTCGCGCCTGCCGAGCGACCCGGAGCCGCCGAAGTAACGCCCAGCGAAGTGCCGTCGCGGGTGTCCGCTTCACCGCCCCGGCTACGGACGCGCCGGGTAGATCACGTTTCCGGAGTAGCTCAGGTTGATCGGGTAGCTGACGCCCTGGTCGGTGTAGGGGCAGACGTCGAAGAACCCGTCGGGCGACCAGGGCCTGCCGGCGCCGATCGCGTCGTAGGTGTCGTTGTTGGCGTCGATCTCGGTCTGCATCGGCGCCTCGAACCACGAGTTTGCGACGTAGGAGATGTCGCCGTAGGTGCGACAGCCGCCGATCTCGGAGCCGTAGGGCACGCCGTTTGCGTCGCTTGGCTCGCTCGGGTACGGCAGCGGGTCGCCGCTGTGAGGCGGCGGGCCGAAGTCGACGGTGCCGATCGGGTTGTCGTAGGAGATGTTGTTGCGGACGGTGACGTGGCGACTGCCGCCGTCGGTGTAGAAGGTGTTGCCGCCGGCGGCGGGGCGCTTTGCGTAGGCGACGTTGTCGCTCGATCGTCAGCCCGTTCGCGGCGTCCGGGCCCTGAGCGCCGGTCGTGTAGATCGCGCCGCCGTCCCACAGCAGCCCGAGGAAGTCGCGGATCGTGTTGTGGGCGACCACGCCGTTTCGGTTCGCGGTCGGCGTCTCCCAGCGACCCCACTGATACTGCGCGGCTCCGGGCAGCCCGGGGAAGCCGCCCGGGTCCAGAAGGCCCCATCCCCAGCCCAGGGCGATCCCGCTCCAGGGAACGTCCTCGATCGTGTTGTGGACGATCCTGGTCTCGGCGGCAAAGCCGGCGAAGATCCCCGGCGCGTCCGGATATCCCCAGCCGACGTTGGAGATCAGGTTGCGCGAGATCGTGTTGGCGAGGCTCTTTTGGGCACGGCTGGCGGGTGATGGTCGACCCGCGCGATGCCGCTGAGCTGCACGGCCGACGAGCCGATGTCGTTGAACCTGCTGCGGCTGACAACCGTGTCGTGACTGCCGGTGCCGAAGCTCAGCCCGACCGCGCCGAGGTGGCGGAAGCGGTCGCGCACAAAGCGCACGTCGCGGGTGAAGCGGGTCGAGACGTTGCCGGGCGTGGCGGCGTCGTCGGGGTCGTGGCCGATCGTGTTCGGCTCGTGGTCGCTGCCGACCAGGTGAAAGCCGGCCTGGTCGGAGACGTAGCCGTTTCCCGAGCTGGGCTGAAGCCAGGTGGCGTAGGCAAAGGTGAGGCCGCGGAAGCGCAGGTTTCGCACCGGCTTGCCCTTCCGGCCGCGAACGTCGACGAGGGATTCCAGGACCGGCAGCTCGACGTCGGCGGTGCTCAGCTCCTCGCCCGGATAGGGCTTGTAATAGAGCCAGCCGCGGCGCTCGTCGAGATACCACTCCCCCGGCTCGTCGAGAAACTGAAGTGCGTTCTCGAACCGGGTCACCTGCCAGAAGCTCCAGATCCCGGGCTGGCCGTCGGCGTCGCGAAAGACGTTCGCGTTCGTCCATCCTGGTTCGGCCATCCCCAGCAGCCCCGGCGTCGATCCCTGCGCCGCCGTGATCGCGCGCAGCGGCACGCTCATCATCTTCCACTGGGTGTGGATCACGGCCTCGATGTCCGAGACGTTGGTCCAGGTGGCCGGGTCGCCCCACGAGGCCGGATTGAGACCGTCCGGCTCGACCGTCGGCAGGTACTCGATCCCGCTGGCGGGTCCGCCGTCGTTCCAGCTCGGGCGAAAGCCGGCCGGGTAGTCGCTCGTCGCGGCGCGGGTGCGGCGCTCGCCGTTGACGTAGAGCTCGCGCGTTCGCACGTCGCCCACCCGGGCGCGCCAGATGTTCGCATCGCGGTTCCAGCGCGACCAGGCCGCGGGCGAAACGCTCTCGGCGCCCGAGATGACCGGGCGCTCTCCAGCGGCGGCGCGATAGACGACGGTCTGGCCGGCGCCGAGCCGAGTCGCGGGGGCCGAGTTCGAGCGGCCGCGAAAGCCGGTAGGTCCCGCCGCGCAGGATCACCTGAACGTCGGTCTTTGGCCGCTCACCGAGCGATCGGCGCACGGCCTGTCGGGCCCGCTCGAGCGTCGCGAAGGGCGCCGCCTTGGTGCCGGGATTGGCGTCAGAGCCGTCCGGGGCGATCCAGAATCTCGAATCGGCCCAGGCCCCCGCCGGGAGGGCGAAGAGGCCAATCAGAAAGACCGGCAGAGCGAGCGCGCGGAGAACGGTCAGCGCTCGTCTACTGCACGCCATCGAAGCGTTCCAGGAGATTCCCGACGGTCTCGAAGAAGGCGCCGTCGCGCGTCGCGTTGAAGGCGAAGATCTCGACCTGAGGCGTGTCGCGTTTGCGCGCGCACTCGGGGAAGAAGATCGGGTAGGCGAAGCGGAAGTTGTATTTGTCCTGCTGGCCGGCGCGGCGGGTGACGTAGGCGGCTCGCTTTGCGGTCGAGTACTTCTCGATGAAGACGCAACCGTCGCTGTTGGCGAAGCCCGGGCTGTTGCCGAGGTGAAAGAAGACGGTGCTGCGCTTGGCGAGCTCGCGGACGGCTTTGAGGTCGATCCGAAAGTTCGTGTCCTGAACGGCGATGTAGTCGGTGCCCTTCGGGATCTTCGGGTGCTTGGTGATCCCGAAGGCGTTGCCGCCGAGAAACTCGTTGTTGGCGTGCGCGTTGGCGACCGCCGCCGCCATCACCTTCGGGTACTTCTTCGCCGCCGGCGTATAGAAGTCAAAGAGCCAGCCGTCGTTGTCAAAGCGCGCGCGGACCTTGGCCATCATCGCGTTCATCCGTTTGACCGAGTGGTACTCGAGGCCGTTGAGCTCGATCGAGAACTTCGCGTCGGGATTCGCGGCAAGCACCGCTGCCTTGACCGTGTTCCACGCCGCGACCTCCTTGTTGGTCACATCCTCACCGGCCTGAAAGCGGATCAGGCTGCTGACGTAGGTCGGATCGGCCTGCGCCAGCGCCGCCCCCGCCGATTGCGGCGTCTCAGCGGGCAGCACCCACTTGCCGCCCTGGTAGATGCGCGCCATCACCAACCGTGAGGCGTCGGGGGCACCGGGACCGGCGGCGACGGCAGCCCGGGTGTCGTGGGCGCCCAGGATCCAGGGGATGACGGTGATGACGGCCGCCGCGACAAACGCGACGGCGACACGAGCTGAGGTGGTCACGACCTCCCATCGGCAATTCGATCCCTGAACTCCAACCCTGGGCCGTGCGGCCAACTTCGAAATAGTCACCGCCGCGAAACGATCGACACTCGCGGCACAGTCTTGGCGCGGGCTGCGCGCCACAGGCGACACGCCTGCGCATAGCGTCGGACGGGCTGTGTTCATCGCCGACGATTACGAGCATTTCGACGACCCCGGCCTCGACGACCGCCAGCGGTTGCTCGAGCACCTCAACTTCGTGATCTTCCCGGGCTGCCGTGGATGGTTCGTTGATCAGATCGTTGAGGCGATCGAGCTCGCCGCCGCGGGTGAGGACGACGCCTGGATCGAGGTCGACACGAAGCGCCACCCCCTATGCGACGTCGTCGAATTCTGGGAGCTGCAGGAGTTCGTCGAAGAAGCGAAAGCCCAGAAGTTCAAACCGCGAGGGGGCGAGAGAAGTTGGCGCTGCGAACCGCCCCGCCCCTATGAGGCAGATTGACATGTGCAGCGCATGGCCTAATGTGTCGCACATGTCGAAGATGATCCAGATCCGCAACGTGCCCGATGACCTCCATCGCACGCTCAAGGTTCAGGCGGCGCAGCGCGGCATGAGCCTGTCCGACTATCTGCTCACCGAGCTCGAACAGGTCGCCGACAAGCCAACGATGTCGGAGTGGCTGGAGCGGGTCCGGCAGCGTCCCAAGGCAGACATCGGCGACCTGGCGGCCGAGATCATTCGCGAAGCGCGCGGCCCGCTTCCGTGATCGTGATCGATGCGTCGGCGTTCGTTGACCTGGCGATCCACGACGACGCCAAGGCTGAATGGGTCGCCCGACGGCTCGACTCGGAGTCTTCGATCCAGGTGCCTGCGGTCTTCGACCTTGAAGTCCTGCATTCGCTACGGCGAATCGAGAGCGCTGGGCAGTGTTGGTGACGGTGCGATCCACGCCGCGGTCGTCGACCTCGATGACATCCGCGCAGTTCGCCACGACCACGCGCTCCTGCGCCCGCGGATCTGGGCCCTGCGCGACAACCTGACCGCCTATGACGCCGCATACGTAGCCCTGGCCGAGGCGTTCGATGCGCCCCTCGTAACTACGGACGCCCGGCTGGCTCGCAGCTCGGGACACCAGGCCAGGATCGAAGCACCGCCGGCCTGAATCTTCCGACCGCCGAGCCGCCGACAATCGCCCCACCGGTGTTCGAGTTCCTCCTCTTCGTCCACGTCCTCTCGGCGTTCATGCTGGCCGCGATGGTCGTCATGTACTCGGGCTTTGCGCTCGGGGGCCCGGCTCCCGCTCGCGCGGTCACCACGGCGCAGGTGCTCGACGGCGTTGGCGGCGCCGGCACGCTGATCTTCGGCGTCTGGCTCGCGCTCTACGTCGACAGCTACGGGCTCCTGGACTTCTGGATCGTCGCCGCGATCGTGCTCTGGGCGCTTGCGGCCGAGACGGGGCGGCGCGCGCACGCCGGGATGTTCGGGGTCGAAGGCGGGCCCGACGGGATCGCGGCGCTGGACTCGACGGCGATTCGCTGGCACGTGGTCCGCACCGCGCTGATCGTGCTGTTGCTTGCCGACATGATCTTCAAGCCGGGGGCCTGAGGTGGAGACCGCCCTCTTCGTCCATGTGCTCGGGGCGATGGTCGCGACCGGCGGGCTCGTCCTTGCGCTGATCTATCTCAGCGCCGCCTGGCGCAGCGAATCCGCCGAGTCGTTTCGCGCGGGCTACAAGGCTCTGCTCTATGCCGCGGTCCCCGGCTACATCGTCATGCGCGGCGGCGCACAGTGGGTCTATTCCGAGCAGGGGTGGGACAAGGTCGATTCGGATCCCGCCTGGATCGGAATCGGGTTCATCGCCGCCGACGCCGGCCTGCTCTTCCTCGCGATCGCGACGATCACAGCCGGCGTCTCAACGCGACGAGGTGACGGCGGGACCGTCGCGGTCCGCGTCGCCACCTCGCTCACAGCTCTGTTGTTGATCGCCTATGTCATCAGCGTCTGGGCGATGACGGCGAAGCCCGCGTAGATCCGGCTAGGACAGCCCGCCCAGATCCGATCCGCTCCACACGGAGGAGCCGCCCGCCCCAGCACCGACACCGGCGTGCTCGGCGCCGAAGCTCATCGCGAGCTCCTGGGTTGAAGGTCCCCACTGGTCGACGAAACACTCTGTGCAGAGAAGGTCCCCACGACCGTTCTCATATCCATCATCTTCGGGAACGAGGGCATTGCAGTTTCCGCAGCGCTCCTCGATCGCCCCCTGTTCGTTCATCTTTTCCCTATCCCTTTCTAAGCCCCCCACGACTTCCTTCCCTCCCCCTATCGGCGGCTGCAACGAACGCCCACATGAAACAAGTGTCCAGTCTGCTTTCATCAATATCGATGCTCTTTGGACAAGAACACGTCGAGCGCTACCGGGAAACCGACGGCGAGGAGGGTCACTACTGGCAGGGCACCCTCACCCTGCTGTTGACGACCAAGGGACGCAAATCGGGCGAGGAGCGCACGACGCCGCTGATCTACGGGCGCCGCGGTGACGACGTGATGATCGTCGCCTCAAAGGGCGGCAGCGACGCGCCGCCGGCATGGTTTTTGAACATTGAGGACGATCCCGAGGTCGAGATCCAGATCAAGGGCGACAAGTACCGCGCAAAGGCGCGCGTCGCCACCGCCGAGGAGCGCCCCGAGGTGTGGCGGACGATGGCCGGCTACTGGCCCGACTACGACGCCTATCAGGGCAACACCGACCGCGAGATTCCGGTCGTCGTTCTCGAGCGCATCGACGCCTAACGCGCCTAACCGCCGCCTGCTCGGCGATCATCGCCTGATGGAGGGCTTTCAGGCACCGCTCGATCACGCCGCCGACGCGCGCGACCCCGACCTCCCCGGCCCCTTCACCGTCGGCGCCTGGGCCAACGGCTTTCGCGACTTCGTGCGAAAGCGCCCGCGGGTGCTGATCGTCGGCGAGGTCTTCAACCTCAAACGGGCGCGGACGAGCACCTACTTCGAGCTGCGCGACTCCGACGGAGCAGCGCGCTGTTCGATCTGGAACTCCGACCTCGATCGCTTAAAGCTCCCCGACGGCGCGCTCAAAGACGGCGCCCAGGTCGTGATCGGCGGCGGACCCGACTACTACCCCGGCAGCCAGACCGCCTCGCCGAGCTTTTCCTTTCGCGCCACCTACGTGCGCCTGGCGGGCGAGGGCGACCTGCTCGCCCAGCTCGACCGCTCGCGCCGCGCGCTCGACGCCGACGGCCTGCTCGAAAAGCAGCGCGCTCTGCGCCGCCCCGCGATCCCGAAGACGATCGGCGTCGTCACCGCGCGCTCGAGCGCCGCCTGCGCCGACCTGCTCGCGGGACTCGAGCGCCGCGGCTGGCGCGGGACGATCGTCTGGGCCGACGCACCTGTGCAGGATCGCCGCGCCGCGCCCGCGATCGCCAAGGCGCTGCGCGAGCTGGCGGGCATCGAGGCGGTCGAGGTCGCGGTCGTCTGTCGCGGCGGCGGCTCGCTCACCGACCTCTGGGCGTTCTGCGACGAGAACCTCTGCCGCACGATCGCGATGCTGCGCCTGCCGGTGATCAGCGCCGTCGGCCACGAGGTCGACCGCACGCTGATCGACGACGTCGCCGCCGTCTCGTGCTCGACACCGACCCACGCGGCCGAGGCGCTCGTGCAGCGCGACATCGTCATGGCGAGGACCGAGCTGCTCGCCGCGACCTCGCTGGTGACGCGCACCGCCCGCGGCTCGGTGACGCGCCGCGCCGAGCGCCTCGCCGAGTGCTCGCGAGCGCCGGAGCGCGCCGTGCGAGACGAGCGCGCGCGCCTTCACCAGACGCTGCGCGAGGTGCGCGCCTCCGCGACCCGCGGGCTCTCCCAGCGAACCGGCCTCGCCGCCACCCACACGATCGTGATCAAGCGCGCCGCAGACCGCTTCAGCGCCGTTCGCGCCGCGGTCACCCGCCAGCTCGATGCCTACTCCACCGCGCTCGCCGCTCACGACCCCGAGCGCACCCTGGCCCGCGGCTACGCGCTCGTCGCCGACCCCGAGGGGATGCCGGTCACGTCGGCTGCCGAGGCCCGCCGCCGCGGCACCGTCGATCTGCGCTTTGCCGACGATGCCGTCCGCGCCACAATCGACGATGCAGACTGAAGCGATGGAAGCGGCGACGCCACCTGAGACCTACGAGACCGCGATCGCGCGGCTCGAGGCGATCATCGCCCGGCTCGACTCCGGCGCTGCCGAGCTGCGCGAGACGCTCGCGCTTTGCACCGAGGCCAAGGGCCTGATCGAGTTCTGCAAGTCAGAGCTCGACGCGGTCTCGGGCGAACTCGCCGAGCTCGACCTCGACGCGCTGGTCGCCTCGCTCGAGCCGCCGGCGTCCTAGACGCTTGCCCCGCACGCGGATGGGTAGATTCGAGGCGTGCCGCCCTGGGTCCTACAGACGCTCACAGCCGTGCGCAAGGTGCCGTGGCGGAGGGTGCTCGCGACGATCGCCTGGCTCACCACCACGGGAAAGCAGTACTGGGACCGGCTCTCGCCCGAAGAGCGCCGCGAGGTGCGAAGCCTCGCGATCAAGTCGAAGGGAAAGCGCGCGAACCTCAGCAAGGCCGAGATGGATCGCCTCGTCGCGCTCTTTCAGAAGATCCGCCGCGACCCGCTGACCGAGTAGCTCAGCCTCGGCGCGGCACCGGGACCTGGACTTCGATGTCCTCCGGCTTGGCGCTTCGAATCAGCGGCACGCCGAGCTTTCGCGCGATCCGCCACGCCCACGCGTAGGGAAACGGGCACCGGGACCTCCGGGCAGAAGCGCTCGACCCGGCCGTCGCGACCGATGACCTCGATCGTGATTGTCGAGCTCGGCAGCACCCAGCCGCTCGGGTGGCCGATGCCGGCGAGGCGGATCGCCTTCGGCCCGCCATCGCCCATCACGCGGCGGATGTCGCGCACCGCGGCGCGGATGCGAAACGGATTCAGGTATCGAAGCCGGCTCATCGTCCCGATACCTACCCGTCGCCGGTGAAGGCAACCGCCTCGAGCTCGACGAGCATGCGCGGATCCAAAAGCTCCGCCACGACCATGGTCGCCGCGGGGCGCGCATCGCCGAACGCCTCGGCGTGGGCGCGGCCAACCGCGTCCCAGTCGTCACGCGCGGCGATGTACATCGTGGTCTTCACCACCTGGTCGAGCCCCGCACCCGCAAGCCTCCAGGGCGCGTTTGAGCTTGTCGAGGACCTCGACCATCTGGTCGTAGGCGTCGTCGCCGCCCACGAGCGCGCCGTCGGGTGTGACGGCGCTGATCCCGGCGACGTGGACCCAGCCGCCGGCGCTGACCGCAGCGCTGAAGCCGATCTGCTCGGCAAAGCTCGACTCTGAGTCGAAGCGCTCGATCTGATCGCCGGCGGCCACGCCCCGAATCCTAGGCCCCGTTCTTTCGCGCCTCCTTGGTGCGAGCGGCGGCCTCGCCAAGGCGGCGTGCCTCGTCGGCGGCGGTCAGCGCCTCCTCGCGCTCCGCGAGCGCCTCGGCCTTTGCCTCGAGCGCGTCGACGCGATCCTTCTGACCCACCTCAGCGGCGGTCTTCGTCTTCTTTGCCGCGCGCTTCTTGGCGGCCTGCTTTCGCTGCTCGGCGTTCTGCTTGGCCTCGTCCTGCTTTCGCTCGCGCTTCTTGCGCGCCTCGTCACGCTTGCGCGCGGCCTCCTTGTCGGCCTGCTTTCGCGTGCGGGCGGCTTCCGTCTCGGCCTTGTCGGCCTGCGTGGCAGCACGTTCGCTGCGCTCCGCGGCGGTCTCGCGCAGGTCGAGCGCACGGCGGCGCTCGTCGACGGCCTTGCGCAGGCGATCCGCGTCTCCGCGCAGATCCGGGTCGTTGAGGACGTTGCCCACGGCACCGCGCACGGCGGCGTCGGCGCTGTCGACAGCCAACTTCGCCGAGCTCGTGAGGCTCTCGGGGGCGATGCGCAGGACGGTGTCGGCGGGCAGCCGAACGAGCTTGATAGCTCCCTCAACAGCCGACTTCGGAATGGTTTTCAGTGCGGTGGTCATCAGTTACTCCTTCGGGTCGAGCGCGTCGGCCTTGGACTCGGCGGCACGCGCCTTCTGTTCGAGCTCGAGCGCCTCGCGGCTGGCCCGCTGCTCGGCGGTCTCGGCGCTGTCGACGCGCTGCTCGGCAGCGGCCTGCTCACGCTCGCGCTCGGCCTCAGCCTGCTTGATTTCGGCGGCCGTCTGCTGGGCTGCCCGTTCCTCGGTCTCCTCGCGGTCGGCCTCGGCGCGCTCCGCGGTGCGGCGCTCGTCGATCTCTGCCTCGAGGCGCTTTCGCTCCTCGGCAGTCTCGGCCTTCTCGGCCTCGAGCTGGGCCTCCGCGTCGGCCTGCTTGGCCTCGCGATTTGCCTCGGCGGCCTCGACGCTCGCGTCGGCCTGGGCCTGCTGGAGACGTCCCTCGCGGGCGAGGTTCTCGTTGTTGGTCACCTCGCCGGCGAGCTCCTTCGCCTTGCCGATCGCCTTGCCGGCAAGACCGCCTGTGGTGCGCTCATCAGTTTCGGACTCAGTCATGAATCGCCTTTCTTCAGTACTTGAACCGCGCCGCGGGGGCGCGGATGAGAGGGGGAGCCAGCAAGTGGCTCCGCTGCTCAGGTACTACCCGTTTTCAGGCGCGCTTACCGAGCGACCGGCTCGGTCAGCGGTCGAGGAGCTTGACCTTCTTCGACAAGGTGTTCGCGGTCCCGCCGGTGGGCGTGAAGGTGATCTTGGCCGTGACCTTTAGCTTGCCCTTGCGCCGCAGCTTCTTGCGCTTTTTGCCCTTGGTCTTGAGCTTCAGTGTCACGTCGCCTGCGCCCGGGGCCCGAGGCGCTGTCTTCGCGAGCGGTGGCTAGTTCTTGAGCGAGTCGCTGTTGTTCGCGTACGGGACGTAGTCGCGACACGGCTGGCCGCGCAGGCTCGGACACGGAGGCAGCTCGGTGGGGACATCGACGCCGCCGACCTGCGACAGCAGCAGTCGCGAGGGCATCTCGGGCGAGTGCGCGATCGAGATCTCGGCGCCGGCGCCATTTGCCTTGGCAAAGCCCCAGATCGGCTGATCGCCACCGGGAGCGCTGATCGTCACCCGGATCTGCGATCCGGCGCGGTAGACGTGTCCCTGGTAGTAGAGGGGCACGGTCAGCGGCACGTAGCGATTTGCCGGCATCGGCTTGTCGTGCTTTTTGCGCAGACTCAAGACCGGCTCGAGCTGGGTGCTCTTCTTGCGGTCGAGCTTGCGACTCGGCGTGCGCAGCCAGCCGCTCTGCACGAAGGTCTCCTTGCCGTCGGGGCGAACCTCGGTGATCGTCACCTGAAGATCCGGATCGGGTGTCGAGGACTTCACCCACGCCTCGAGCGCGCCGGCACCGAGGATTGCCGTGTTCGCGTCGAGCGGCTCGGTCAGATACGAGGCGGCGGTGCCGGCCGGACTGGGCGCCCAGTCATAAGGAGGGGTCGCGGTCCAGAGGCCGTTCGTCCCCGCGCCCGTGTTGCCGGTGAAGTTGGTGAACGGCCGCGCTCCCGCGTCCCAGTTGAACGAGTCCGCGCCGCCTGAGCTCGGCTTTGCCGCGGTCAGCTTGCCGCCGTCGCCGAGATAGAGCGAGCGCGCCGAGGCGCCCTCGACCGGGAAGCTGTCGAAGGACTGCTCGAAGCCGGGCACCGGGTTGCCATCAACCGCGCTGCCCGCGCCGTTGTCGAAGAGGATGCGGACGGTCTTCTGCGCCTCGAACAGAGCCTTTGCCGACTCGTAGTCGGGCTGCTGTTGGATCGGGTCCGGCGGAAGCGTGACGCCGTTGGCGCCCATCGCGAGCGCGTAGAGCGCCGGAGCTCCGCCGACCGCAACCGGGTTGACGTCGGGCCTTCGCTTCGCGATGTAGAGCTGCATGAAGTCATACCAGCGGTTGAAGGTCTCGGGCGCGAGCGCGTCGATGTGGGTGCCGTTGGTGAACGTGAACCACTTCTTGTTGGTGCCCGTCATCGCGTCGACGAGCGTCGGGCAGTGGCCGCCGGTCTGCTCGTCGGTCCACTGACAGGCGACGAACGTCGGCACCTTGATCTTGTCGACAAAGGTGACCGGCGCCAGCGGGTCGGCGATCTTCGGCCTTGTAATGGCTGTTTCGCCTGACCTTGCCGAGCAGGTTGACCGCCTCGGGGTGAAGCTCCTGGTTTTTCGAGCAGATCGAGTCGCCGGCCTGGATGCGCTCATAGGCCCAGGACTGACCCTGATCGGGACCTGCCGCGCGCGAGTCGTGGACGCGCTCCTTGGCCCAGTTGAGCGCAAAGCCGGTGTTGAGGATCCCGCCCGGGTAGAGCGTCGTCTGGGTGTTGTCGATCAGCGACAGCGGCGTGATCGCGGCGAGGTGCGGCGGTCGCGTCGCGGCAACGAACAGCTGCGAGATGCCGCCATAGGAGATCCCGGCCATGCCGGGCTTTCCGTTGAGCACCCAGGGCTGGCGGGCGACGGTCTCGATCACGTCGTAGCCGTCAAGCGACTGCGCGGGCTCGAAGAAGTCAAACGCGCCGGCCGAGCAGCCGGTTCCGCGCATGTTGACGTCGACAACCGCGTAGCCGAGCAGGTTGTAGATCACCTGCAGCGAGCTCTGACCGCCCTCGGGGTTGGCGTAGCCGTAGCCCGAGTACTCGACCACGGTCGGATAGGGACCGTCCTCGACCGGGCCCGGCATGAGCACGTTGACCGCGAGCTTGGTGCCGTCGCGGGTCTTCATATAGCCGTAGGTCTCCTCGGTGCCGTCGGGGAGAACCTGCTTGTAGATCTTCTTGTTGGGCGGCGCCGACCTGGTGGTCAGCACGCGCACGGTCCGCGACTGCTTCGAGCCCTGGACCACCGAGTAGCCGCGCCCGGGATCGATCTTGCGAAAGACGGCGCCGCCGAGCGGTCCGACCTTGTGCTTGGCGACCCTGTCGCCTGCCTTGTCGAGGAGGACGATCTCCTTGCCCGGCTTCGCGCCGGTCACGTGGACCTGCTCCATGCTGCCGCGCACCTTCATCGCGGCCGCAGCGTCCGCGGGCACGGCGACGCCCAGCGCGACACCCAGCGTCGCGAACGCGACCGACACCCTGCTCCTCCTCACGCCGTGAACAATCTCACTTCTCGCGCTCGGGCGCGTCACCGTCGCCGTCATCCGCGCGCGGAGGCTGGACGCCGACGGGCATCGGCAGACTCAGCCGCTGGGCGAAGCGCATGACCCACCCGAACCCAATCGGCATCCGCAGCTCGCGCTGGATGCTGTGGATGTGGCCGTCGGCGCCTTTGAGCTCGACCGTCACCTCGGAGCTCGGGCGCCACCGCCCCTGCGGCTTGCCGACCGACACCACCCGCGCATCCTCAACATCGCCCGCGATGAGAAAGCGGGCATCGGTGGCGAGGCCCCGCACGCGGTAGTAGGTCCGGCGCAGCCAGAGTCCGAAGGTGAGCAGCAGCGCGACGGCGATCATCGCGATGCCGGGGACGGACACTGAGCTTTCACCATCCGCCGTGATCAGCAGGAGCAGGCCCCCCGCCCAGCAGGCAAGCGTGAGGAAGCCGAGCAGACGGATCAACGCAGCAGACGCGGAATTGGCAGTCGCAGTCGCAGCCCCGAGCCGCCCTCCGAGTCGTCCTTTTCGTCGGCCGCCGTCGGCGGGGCTCCGACCGGCGTGGGCGCGTAGAGCGTCACCGTTTCGGTGACGCCACGCAGCTCTGCCTTGCCGCGGCTCTCGGCCTCGAAGTGGTGCGACACGTCCTTCCACGTCTCAGCGGTGATGAGAATGTCGTCGCCCGTCACACGCGTGTGCTCCTGCACTCGCGACGCAACGTTGACGACACCGCCGATCACGGAAAAGTTCAGCCGCCCGCCGCCGCCGATCGCTCCGGCGATGACGCGGCCCGAGTTGACGCCGATGCCGATCCGCAGCTCACCCGCGCCGCCCTCGTGATTGACCGTGGAGGCGACCTCGCAGGCGGCGCGGACCGCGCGGTCTGCGTGATCGGCGAAGGGCTCGGGCGCACCGAAGACGGCAAGCAGGCCATCGCCCTCGAACTTGTCGATGTGCCCGCCGTGGTGGGCGATGATCGGCACCACGCGCTCGAAGAGCTGGTTGAGCGCCGCGACGACCTCCTGCGGAGTCGCCTCGGAGGCGAACTCGGTGTAGCCGCGAACGTCGCAGAACATCACCGTGACCTCGACCTCCACGCCCTCCTCGGAGAATCCCTCGGAGAGGATGTACTCGGCGACCTCGCGGTCGAGGTAGGTGCCAAACGCCTCGCGCAATCGCTCGCGATCGGCGAGGCCCACGACCATCTCGTTGAAGCTTGCGGCGAGCTCGCCAAGCTCGTCACCCGTCGTCACCGGGATCGCGACGTCGTAATCGCCCTGTTTGACGCGATCGAGTCCGCGCTCGAGATCGCGCAGAGGACGCAGGATCGAATTGGAGAGCATCACGGTCAGCTCGAGTGAGATCGTGGTTGCGACCAGCAGCGCAACGAGCGCGTCGAGGCCGAGGTTGGAGCCGCCGCCGCCGTCGGAGGTGAGCGCGGCCACGACGATGCCCGTGATCAGGTTGATCACCGGAAGCGCGACCAGCAGACGGATGCGAAGCGGCACGGCCCAGAAGTCGATTGAGCGCCTCGGCGAGAGACTCGAGTTGATGTCGAGCAGCAGCGGCCGCATCCCCGCCTCGACCGCGAGGTAGTGCAGGAGCGCGGCGTAGCCCATCGCCACCGCAGCCGCGGCGAGCAGCGGCACGATCGACAGCGCGGGCAGGTCGAGGATGAGCATGCCGATCACCGTCGTCGGGACGACCGAGATCGCCACCGGAATCGGAAGGTCTCGGCGGATAAGCAGGATCGGCAGGCTCACCGCCGCCGACCAGGCGCGCTGGGTCGACTCGGGATCGCGCTCCCCGCCGATCCAGGCGCTCAACGGGCGAATCTGCGGGAGCACCCGCCACAGCGACGCGATGATCGCGCCCTCGGTCAACACCAGGGCCACGATCAACACCAGCAGGTATTCGGAGGTGCTGCCGTCGAAATAAAAGGTGACGAGCGCGAGGGTGCCGGCGACGATCAGCAGCGCGGTCTGCAGCTCCGCCGCCATGAACACCAGCGGATAGCGCCTGCCGAGGCGTCGATACAGGAACGTGATGACCCCGGCGACCATGGATCAATAGTCTCAGCTTCGGGTCGTGCCTGCGCGACGTTTGTTGCGCGACGATGGGGTTTCGCAAGCGTCTCTCAAGGTCTCGCTGGCGCTGCCCGATGAGGAAGTTGTGCAGCGTTCACTCCTGCCTGAGAACCCAAGCAACGGCGGCTTTCCAGAGCCGCCGGCCAGCATGAGCGTGCGGATAGTTGCCGCGCGCCACGACTCCTGTGGCAAATCAACCCGGGTACGCCTGCCAAGCGCGATCCCGGCACGCGCCGTGCACCGGCTGCGCTGCGACCACTGCGAGAAGGCCTTTGAGATCGGCGAGGTCGACGATTTCGGCCTCGAGAGCGAGCTGAAAGACCTCGAAAAGGCGGTCCCCGCGCGCAAGAAGGTGAAGCTGTCGAAGGCCAAGCTCGTGAAGCCAAAGCTCGCGAAGCCGAAGCTGGCGAAGCCGAAGCTCACGAAGCCGAAGTTCTCAAAGCCCACGCTCGCGAAGGCCAAGCCGACCAAGTCGAAGATCGATCCGCAGAGCCGCACCTGGCGGCTCGCGACGATCCCTGTCGCCGCCGTGCTGGTGATCGGTGGTCTTCTCCTCCTTCAGGGCGGTGGCGACGACGCCCCGACCACCGCGGCACCCGACAGCGGACCGCCATCGGTTGTCGAAGGCGACGACCTCAGCTCGATCCCGCCGGCGACCGCCGGCGATCAGACCGGCTCGCCGACCACCGCCACCGACGCGCCCGCGCCCGCTGAAGGTGCCGCAGCCGGTGGATCAGAGGCGGCCAGCCTCGTCGCCGGCACCACCTACTCGCTCGCCCTGCCGAAGGGCTGGGAACGGCTCGATCCGCCGAGCGGTGCGACGTTCGCCGCGACCGCGCCGAACGGCGAGGCCGACGCAACGCTTTGGATCACGCGCGACCCAAAGCTGGACTTTCCGACTTTCGTGTCGCAGTCGCTCGCTCAGCTCGAGGCACTGGCCGGACCAGCGGATATCGTCGAACGCGTGCCGGCACCGACGGAGGAAGGGACGATCGTCAGACTCGCTGCCGACGCACCTCCCGGAGAGCCCGAGTACGAGGTCACGCTCCGTGTTAGCGGCGCCTATCGCTACTACCTGGCGACCACCGTGCAGCCCGACGCCTCCCCCGAGGCCGTGCAAGCTGCCGACCTGATCGCAGGATCGTTCGCCCCCGAGGCGAAGGGCTAAGCCGTGCCCGCACGCAATCGAGCTCTTTGGCTGACCCTCTTCGCCCTCGTGGCGCCGATTCCGGCGTTCGCCCTCACGGGTGAGGAGGGCACCGGCCAGGTCGAGGCCGGCCCGGCCGCGCTATCGGTTTCGTCGTCGTTGGGCTCCTGCGGCGTGATCGATACCGGCATCGCCTGCCAGATCAACGTCTCCTTTAACACCCTTCCAAACGCCACCAGCTACACGGCGACGATCACCAGCCCCGACGGCTCCGTCACCGACCTTGGCGGCGTTGGCGCGGGCGGCACCTCAGCTTGGATCCCCTACGTCGGCGCCGGGACCTACGCGGTCCAGGTCACGGCGTACGGCACGCCGATCGACCCGAGCGACGACTCCGACGGCAAGCCCGAGGTGATCGCGACCGGGATCTCACCGCCCAAGGAGGGCGAGGCCGAGCCGCGCACCGCCCCCGACCGCAGCAACGAGGTCGAAGCCGGCGCCGCCGGTGGCAACGGGAACTCCGACAACGCCGATGGAGCCGCTTCGGTTGAGACCGGCGCTGCCGATGAGCCCGCCTGCGAGGCGCCGCCGGCCGAGACAGCCGACCCCGTCGAACCGGCACCTGAGACAACGGCGCCCGCGCCCGAAACGGGCACCACCGGCCCGGCCGAGGACGATGCGGGCGACGCGGGCGAGCGAGGCGTCGCCGCGGCCGCTGCATCGGTGTCCGCCGACACCACGTCGGTCGCACCGCCCCTCGCTGAGGGCACCGGCACCGACTGCTGACGCTCGGCAACGCCCCGTTACGATCGGGGCATGCCTACCGCGACCGCCGCTCAGCTGACCGATTCCGCCCGCGAGTTCGTCGATGCCCCGCATCGCCTGCTGATCGGGGGCGAGTGGGTCGACGCCGCTGACGGGCGCACTTTCGAGACGATCGACCCGGCAACCGGCGAGCCGATCTGCGAGGTCGCTCACGCCGGCGGCGATGATGTCCAGCGCGCCGTCCAGGCCGCCCGGGCAGCGCTCGACGGGCCGATGCGAAAGCTGTCGGCCGCCAAGCGCGCGGGGATGATCTACGCGCTTGCCGAGCTGGTTAAGGCAAACGGCGATCAGCTCGCCGAGATCGAATCGCTCGACAACGGCAAGCCTCTGGCGGCGGCATCTGGCGACGTCGCCGGATCGGTGGCCCATCTGCGCTACTACGCCGGCTGGCCGACCAAGATCGAGGGCGAGACGATCCCCGTGTCCGGTCGCGACCTCTTCGTCTACACACTGCGCGAGCCGGTCGGCGTCTGCGCTCAGATCGTTCCGTGGAACTTTCCGCTGTTGATGGCCGTCTGGAAGATCTCGCCGGCACTCGCCGCGGGCTGCCCGCTGATCCTCAAGCCCGCTGAGCAGACCCCGCTGAGCGCACTGCGCCTCGGCGAGCTCGCGCTCGAGGCCGGCTTTCCCCCGGGCATGGTCAACGTCCTCACCGGCGACGGCGAGACCGGTGCTGCACTGGTCGACTCACCCGGCGTCGACAAGGTCGCCTTCACCGGCTCCACCGCCGTCGGTCGCGAGATCGGCGCCAAGTGCGGGCGCGACCTCAAGCGCGTCACGCTGGAACTCGGCGGCAAGAGCCCCAACATCATCCTCCCCGACGCCGACCTCGATGCCGCGGTCAAGGGCAGCTTCCAGGCCATCTATTACAACTCGGGCCAGGCCTGCAACGCAGGCTCGCGGCTGCTGGTGCAGTCGGGCCAGTTCGACGAGGTCGTCGAACGGCTCGCCGACTTCGCCTCGCAGGCGAAGGTCGGCCCCGGCCTCGACCCCGACTCGCAGTTCGGCCCCCTCGTCTCCGCCGAGCAGTTCGAGCGGGTCAGCTCCTACATCGACGCTGGAATCAAGGAGGGCGCGGAGGCGGTTGCCGGCGGGCCCACAGGCGATCGGGAAAACGGCGACGGCTACTTCGTCAACCCCACCCTCTTCACGGGCGTCGACGACGAGATGAGCATCGCGCGCGAGGAGATCTTCGGGCCGGTGCTGGTCGCACAGCCCTACGAGGACCTCGAGGAGGTCGCCCGCCGCGCCAACGACACCGAGTACGGCCTCGCCGCCGGCCTGTGGACCCGCGACATCTCGCAGGCCCACAAGCTCGCGTCGCTACTGCGCGCGGGCAACGTCTACATCAACACCTGGGGCGCCGGCGACCCGGCGGCGCCCTTCGGTGGCTACAAGGCGTCGGGCATCGGCCGCGAAAAGGGTCACCACAACCTCGACGCCTATCTCGAGACGAAGGCCGTGTTCACGCAGCTTTAGCGGCCTCGTCGGGGACGTAGTTCTGGATCAGGTCAAAGCGCTTCGCGACCGCGACCGTGCCCTCATCGTCGAACTGGATCCCGTAGCGGGCGGTGATGTCGGCACCGAACTCCGGGCTCGGCGGACTCGTCAGCGCGCCCATCTCACGGAACATGTGCTCGAACCCGCCCGGGGCGATGACCTCGAGGATCCGGCAGGGCTCGTCGCCGGCGTTCCAGAAGGTGTGCCACTGATCGCGCGGCTTGAAGACGAAGTCGCCGGCTTCGGCGTAGACCTCGTCGTCGCCCAGGAGCGCTCCCATCCGCCCCTCGAGGACGTAGGAGTACTCGTCCTCGCGGGTGTGCATGTGCAACGGCGCGGCCATCGTGCGTGGCGCAATCGGATGCTCGACCATCGAAAAGCCGCCGCCGGTCTCCTCCGACCAGGCCATGAATCGAACACCGACGCCGGGCAGCTGGGCGAAGTGCCCATCCTCCGGACCAACGAGCCGCGGGCCCTGGGCGTGGTCGAAGCGGGTGAGCTTGGTTGCGTCGAACATGCGCATCCTTTCGTTAAACAACAGTGTTCAACGAACCTAGCACAGCGCCGCTTTGTGTGTCAAGATTGATTGAACAGATATGTCTCGTGAATACAAAAAGAGCAAGCGGGCCGAGTCGGAGGCCCAGACCAAGCTGCGGATCACCGAGGCGACGATGAATCTGCACGAGACCGTCGGCCCGGCCCGAACCACCGTTAGCGCGATCGCCGACGCAGCGGGCGTGCAGCGCGCAACCGTCTACCGCCACTTCCCCGACGAGGAGGCGCTGGTCGATGCGTGCAGCAACCACTGGGCGACCCTTCACCCCGCGCCCGACCCAAGACCCTGGCTGGAGCTGAGCGACCCCGACGAGCGACTTCGCGCGGCGCTCGCGAGCTTTTACGACTTCTACGAGGAGACCGGCGACACGCTCGCGAAGCTCATGCGCGACGCGCCCCGCGTGCCGGCGATCGCCGTGCGCATGCAGGCACTGTCGGTGATGCTCGACTATCTCGCGGACCGCCTGATGGAGGGGCGCCGGCTGCGCGGCGCCAGGCGCAGGCACGTGCGGGCGGCGATCGGTCACGCGCTACAGCTCGACACGTGGCGTTCGCTGGTGCACGGCCAGGGACTGACCAACGCGGAGGCAGTCGAGCTGGTCGCGAAACTGACGGCCTAGCGGGCTAACCGCGCCTCTGGCATTACGATCGCCAGACGCCCGCCGGGGTGGCGGAACTGGCTATACGCGATCGGCTTAAAACCGATTGTCCGCAAGGACATGTGGGTTCGAATCCCGCCCCCGGCATTTCCGTCCAGGCGCAACTTGACGGCTGTTACGGTGTTCTGTAAGTGGGGAAGCGGAACCCGCGGTTTATGGAGGCTTCAACGCTCACACACGCCCACGCGCGTACCGGCATTCTCGGCCGGAGGTCGCCCCTCTTAAAGCTTCAAGGTGACGCGCGCCTGGTGGCGATGATCCGGGCGGGCAATGAGCACGCCTTCGAGGTCCTCTTCGACCGCTACCACTCGCGGCTTCTCGCCTTCTGTCGCCACATGCTGCGCTCGACCGAGGACGCCGAGGATGTTCTCCAGGAGGTCTTCGTCAAGGCGCACGCCGCGATGATCGCCGACGAGCGGCCGATCAACGTGCGGCCGTGGCTGTACCGGATCTCGCGCAATCGCTGCCTCAACCATCTGCGCCGGCCCGTCCCCGAGGGCCAGGACAGCATGGACATCATGGTCGGCGAGGGTGGCGTCACCACCGCCGAGCGCGTCCAGAACCGCGAGGACTTCCGGGCGTTGGTTGTCGACGTCGGCGACCTCCCCGAGACCCAGCGCACGGCGCTGCTCCTGCGCGAGATGGACGCCCTCTCCTACGAGGAGATCGCCGTCACGATGGACACGACGATTCCCGCGGTGAAATCGCTGCTCGTCCGCGCGCGGATGTCGCTCGCCGAGGCGTCGCAGTCGCGCCAGCTCACGTGTGGTGAGGTCCGGCTCGAACTTGCCGAGGCGGCCGAGGGTCTGCGCAAGGCCACCGGCCCGGTTCGCCATCACGTCAAGCGCTGCGACCAGTGCGCAGATTTCCGCAGCCAGCTTCGCTCGAACACCAAGGCGCTTGCCGCGCTCGCACCAATCGGTCCGCTGGCCCTTCTCTACAAGGGCCTGATCGCGAAGTTCGGTTGGGGAGGCGGCGGTTCTGCGGCGACAGGGTCTGCCGCGAGTGGCGGGGGGCTCGCCGGAGGTGGCGCGGTCGCCGGTGGCGGCAGCGCTGCAGTGGCCGGCGGTGGCGCCGCGGTGGCGGGCGCAGGAGGCGGCGCAGCGACAAGCGTTGGGCTCGGCAGCGCAGCCGTCGGTGGCGCCGGCGCGGCGGGCGGAGCAGGGCTCGGAGGCGTTGCGGCTGGCGGACTCACGGGCGCGATCGGCGCCAAGGCCGCAGCAACCGCCGCAACCGCGGCGCTGCTCACTGCTGGAGCCGTCGAGGTCAAGCAGATTTATTCCGACGCCCCCGAGACAGCGGCGAAGACGGCCGTCGCATCGACCAAGGCACCCGTTAACGCGGCCGAGCACGTGACCGCCGGTGGCGCGAAGGTCAAGGTCGACTCGGCGGCAGGAACAGTGACCGTTACCGCCGCCCCAGCCGCTGAGGCCCCCGTGGCCGACGGTGCTGCGGCCGTCTCCGACACACCCACCGGTGGCGCGACCGAGGAGGTCCCCGCGGCGACCGCTCCTGTCGATGGCCCCGCGCCAGGCGGCCACGGCACCGCCACCCCGGACGAGACTTACACCCCCGCCACCGCGGTCGTCGGCCCGGCGGCCGGCGGCAGCGGCACGGAGGAACAGGACGACGCAGAGCTCGACGTCGAGGTGAGCGGCTCCGGCCCGCCGCCGTCAAGCGCACCGCCACCAAGCGGTGCTCCGACCACCACCCCCCAGCAACCGGTCGCAACGGGACCGAAGCCCGGCGATACCCCGCCTGCCTCCACGCCCGGGCCCACGGTCCCGCCAACCGTTGTTCAGGGCGAGACCACCGTCGACTCAGCGCCTGCGGTGGACCCGGCGCCTGCCGTCGACCCAGCGCCAGTCGCGGACCCGGCGCCAGTCGCGGACCCTGTCGTCGCCCCCGCCGCCGAGTAGAGCCAGCTCAGCCCACGGCGAGCACGTCTGCCAGGGGCAGCCGTGCCAACGCGCGCGTGCCCGACGCCGAGCTCTCGACGGTGAAGGCGCCATTCACCGACCGGACCCGCTCGTGCACCGAGGCGAGGCCGATGTGACCCTGTGAGAGCGCCTCCTCGCGCCGGCCGGCCGCCATTCCGCGCCCGTCGTCGGTTACCTCGAGCTCAAGCGCCTCGTCATCCCTTCGCAGGGTCACGGTCACCACCTCGGCCTTCGCGTGGCGTGCGGCGTTGTTGAGCAGCTCGCGTGCGATCGCCAGCAGCAGGGTGTCCGCGATGTCAAGCGCGCGCGGATCGATGTCCAGGTCGATGTTGAAGCCGCCCTGTCGTGCCGCCTGGCGCGCCACGGCGCCGAGAGCCGTCTCGAAGCCGCCCTGTTCGAGGGTCACCGGATGAAGCGCCATCATCGCCTCACGCAGGCGCCCGATTGTTCCCTCGACGACCTCGTGGGCGCGCTTGACCTGCACGCGTCCCGGCGCGGCCTCCATCAGCTCCTGGTTTGCGGCGAGCAGGTTCTGAAGCGCATCGTCGTGAATCAGCTGCGCGATTCGCCGGCGTGCGGAGTCCTCGGCGTCGAGGACCTGTGCGACGAGCTGGCGGCAGCTGTCGAGCTCTTCGCGAAGCGCCGCGTTCTCGGCCCGCAGCACGTCCTCGGACGAGCCGTTGGCAGCCACAGCCCTACTCGAGCATTCCGCGTCGCATCGCCTCGGCGACGGCGGCGGCGCGGTCGGAGACGCCAAGCTTCTCGTAGAGCGAGTGGAGGTGGCTCTTGACGGTCGTCGTCGAGAGGTGGATGTGCTTGCCGATCTCCGGCGCCGAGAAACCGTCGGCGACGAGATGGAGCACCTCCTGCTCGCGATCGGTGAGCTTCAGGGGCCCACCGCTGCGCTCGCGCTCCTGGATCTGGGCCGCCAGACCGGCCTGAGCCTCCGCGGCAAGCGCGGTGCCCCCGCGGGAGATCGTCACGATCGCGTCGCAGACCTCCTGGCGCGAGGACTCCTTCGAGAGATAGCCCTTTGCACCCGCGGCGACGGTGCGGTAGGCGAGCTCGGGTTCCATGAATGCGGAGAGGAACAGCACCTCGGTCTCCAGGCCCTCGCGGCGCATGGCCGAGAGCACCTGGGTTCCGTCGAGCCCCGGCATGCGGATATCGAGGACGGCGACCTCGACGCCGAGGCGCTTGAGCTGGTCGAGCGCATCTCGGCCGTCCGCGGCCTCGCCGACGAGCTCGAGCTCCGGCCGGTCCTTGACCGCCCGAACGATCCCCTCCCGATAGATCGGGTGATCGTCGGCCACCAGGACCTTCACGCGTTCGTGGCGAGCAGTCATCGGCGCCAATCAGTCTATGGCGGAGCCCGACGCCTTAGTCCGAGGCCCTCCGTGACCTCGGACTAAGACAACCGGGAACGGGACCGGACACCGGTGGGGCCAGTGCCCGGAGCGCCGTATGAAGAAGACCGGGCCTCGCGCATCACAATCGGGATTCCTTCCCGAAGTTTTCCTTCGGATGCGATTCGGGTGAGATCCATTTCGCCCATATGAGGTCCCATCTGCTCCCACGACGTGGGGGTTAGGGGGGATCTGCATTGTCGGCAGCGGCGCCGTTTTCCTCCTCATCCCATCGGTCGGAATGCAGGTGGATTGAGTATCCCTCGATCGCAGGAGATTGCGATGGTTCGATCGATCAGCCCGGCGCCCGCACTATTCGTTCAAGCGCTCCGCAAGTGCCCAGCCCACCGCGACGCCGATCAGCATCCCCATTCGCGTTTCCTCGGCAAGCAGCGTCCGCAGGGCGGTGGCGCGCTCGGCTGCGTCGGAGATCTCCAGGACCTTGCGCAACTCGTTCTCGTGCGACTCGGCAAACCATCCGTCTGAGGCGAGCGCCTGAGCGAGGATCTTCTGCAGACCGGGCGCGGCTCTTCCGACCACCGCCTCGGCCTCGTCGAAGGCACCCTCGTGCGAGAGCGCCTCGACCGCCGCCTCGATCTGCTCGTCCGAGTAGGTCACGCCGCCACCCGATGCTCGTACATCCGCAGGCGAAAGGGGGATTCGAAGCCGAGGCGCTCATACACGGGCTGACCCATCTTGGACGACTGCAGGCTCGAGCTGGCGAACCCGCGCTCGCGCGCATCGGCCAACGCGACGCTCATCAGGCGGCTCGCCAGACCCGCGCCACGGTGATCCGGATGGGTCGCGACGAAGTAAAAGCCGAGGTCCTTCGGGGCCTGTCTCGGGTGATCCATGGTTCCGAGCACACTGGCCACCTCCCCGCCCACACGCGCCTCGTAGAGGGTGACGTCGGGATGCTTGACGGTGAGCGCCGTCGCCAGTCCCTCCTCTGGCGCCAGGTCGTAGCCGAGGTCGTTGAGCCGACCCAGATCCTCCGGCGCCACGTTGGTGTCCCATTCGAGGTCGTCGTGGTCGAGCGGCTCGAAGCGGTCGAGCTCCAGCGCCATCGCGGCGGGCGTCCCATCCACGACGTACCCGGCGGCCTCGAGCGCCCCGATTGCCGCGTCGTCGAACTCCGGGACCCACACGGTGTGAGCGAGGACCCCTGCTGCCTCATAGGCCGGGGCGAGATCGGCGAGCGCCGACTCGAGAGCGCCGGCACTCTCGTAGGCGATCGAGTTCGCCACCGAGCGCACCGGGCACGCGGGGACGATCGCGCCGCGAACGCCATCGGCCTCGAAAAGATGCGCTCCCGGCGAGGAGCCGCCGAGCGCGCCCACCCACTCCCACAGAGCGCGCTTTTGCAGGCTGAGGGCCTGGTCTCGATTCACCGCTTCAGCGCCAGCGTGAGGCCGTCTGCGATTCCGACCATCGCGACATCCACGCGCTCGTCGGCTGCGATCACGTCGTTGAGCTCGCTCGTCGCACGTGACTGCTCGCCGTCCGGTCTGACGATGGCGCCTCCGGCGAGGACGTTGTCGACCACGATCATGCCGCCGGCTCGCATCCGAGCCAGCACGAGCTCGTAGTACTCGGGATAGGAGACCTTGTCGGCGTCGATGAAGGCAAAGTCGAACGCCTCGCGCTCAGGCAGCGCTCGCAGCGTGTCGGCTGCTGCCCCGATGCGGATCTCGATCCGGTCGGCGACGCCGGCATCGGCGAAGTTCGTCGCCGCGATCTCGGCGTACTCCTCGGAGAGCTCGCAGGCGATCAGCCGCCCACCCGCAGCGAGGCCGCGGGCGATGCAGATCGCCGAGTAGCCGGTGAACGTCCCGAGCTCGAGCGCCTCGCGGACGCCGATCGCCTTGCACAGCAGGGTCATGAACGCACCCTGGTCGGCGGCGACCTGCATCCTCGCGATCGACCCCATCGCCGCTGTGTCGGCCGCGATGCGGGCGAGCACCTCATCCTGGCGCGCTCCGTGATCGACGATGTAGTCGTGAAGCTCGTCGGTGAGTGCGGTGAACTTGCTGATGGCGGCCTCCTCAGCGGTCGCCGGGCAAACGCCCGCCGAAGGTCGCGGCGGCACCGCAGGCCGCGCCGACCGCCGCCGCTGCGAGGCCGGCCCAGACCGAGGCGAAGTCGTCAACCAGCGGCAGGGCGAGCAGGACCGCCGCCGCGACGATGACCGGGATCCGGTCGTACTCGTCGGTCGGGTCCGCGCGCCGCTCGGCGTTGCGGATGACAAACCAAGCCGCGAACACCCCGAGCGCGATCCCGTTGCCGCCCGCCGCGAGCGGGAAGCCGTCGCCGACAGCGCTGTCGAGGCCGTCTGCCGCCAACATTCCGAGCGCGCCACACGCGATCGCGAGCAGCAGAGCGGGCACCATGCCAACGCGTGCTTCGAGGCCGGGTAGGAAGATCGCGATCGCCAGCCCGCAGGCGAACAGGTAGCCGACGTTGTCGTAGACGAACGGGGCGGCGAAGTACCGCCACCACTCGTCGCCGACAGGGCCGACGATTGCGCCGACCTCGGTGAGAGCAAGCCCGGCGCCGCGCAGGACGATCAGCAACAGCGCCGACGCGGCGAGGAGCGTGATCGTCGCGTATGGCTTCGCCGCGAGCTCGAACGAGACGGATCTGGCGGCGCGGCGGTCGGCGGCCTTGCGCCGGCGCTTCGCGCGGCGATCCTCATGCAGGCGAACCTCATCGCCAACGCGCTCGAGCTTTGGCGCCCGCTTGCGCAGCCGCGTCCCGCAGTAGGGACACTCGGTGACGTAGGGGCTTACCTCCTCGCCACAGTTCTTGCAGATCACGGAGAGCTCGGGGGCAGACACTGCCTCCAAGTATGGCTCAACTATCGCTACGGCTTGGTGTGCTCGGCGATCTCAGCCGTGAGTTCGGCCAGATCGCCAGTTTGCTCCCAGATTGCGATCTGGCGCTGGGCACCCGTGCCGTTCTCGAGGATGTCCTCGACGCCCTCGAGCTCGGAGCGACAGCCGAGCGCGTCAGCGTGCGGCGCGAGCAGCTCGACCAGCTCGCGTGCCATGGCCACCGCCTCCACCTGGGCGCCGGCGCGGAAGTCGACGAGCTTGCCCTCGACCCCGTGCCGCGCGGCGCGGATCTTGTTGTCGTCGATCAGCTCCGTCGGGTACTCGATCAACGGCTCGCCCGCGTCATAGCGCGCGCAGAGCCGGTGGGCAAGGCTGACGTTGAGCGCAGCCAGTGAGGCCGTGTGCTCAACCCGCGTCTGCTGGTCGAAGACCCGCGTTTCGACCGTGCCTAGCTTGGCGTGGGTGCGAACGTCCCACCACATGAAGGTGTAGTCGGAGATCGCTCCCGCTCGCATCATCTGGCCCACCCGATGTGAGTAGATCTCCCAGGTCCCGTAGTGGGGCGGGATCCCCTCGCGGGGGAACGAGCGAAACACCGGCACCCGCGACGACATCAGCCCGGTCAGATCTCCCTCCCAAAACGGCGAGTTGACCGAGAGCGCCAGGAACAGCGGCAGATAGCGGCGGATGCCGTCGGCCACGTAGATCGCGCGGTCGGGGTCCTCGATCGCGACGTGGACGTGGGTGCCGAAGATGACCTCGCGCCGGGCGATGATGCCGAGCTCGTCGATGAGCTCGCGGTATCGCTCCTTGTCGGTGGTCGCCTGTTCGGAGGCGATCGCGAAGGGATGCGTCGCGGCGGCGCCGATCGCAAGGCCCTCCCCCGCCGCCGTCGCGATCACCGCGCGACGCAGATCCGCGAGCTCCTTGGCGGCTTCCGTCACTCCCGAACACGGGCTCGTCGCGAGCTCGAGGACCGCTCGATGAAGCTCGGGATGCACCTGATCGCACAGGTCTGCGGGCATCGCCCCCAGCAGTCGGTCGATCGAGGGCGACAGCGCCCACCCCTCCGGGTCGAGGATCATCAGCTCCTCCTCGATTCCGACAGTGAACTCTGGCCCGGTGAAGGCGTGCTCGAGCAAGATGCGAGCCTATACTCAGGCCCTCCTGGACCCCGCAGTAACCGACCCGTAAGGAGCGCCCAGAAACCCATGGAAGTCGGCAGCGTCACCGAGCAGAAGTCCCTCCTCGCGACCCTCGCACCCGGCAAGCGCACCCGCCTGCGCCGCCTGCTCTTCGAGTTTGGCCCCGGCCAGGGGACGCTTCTGCTGCTCCCGATCGACCAGGGAATCGAGCACGGTCCCCGCGACTTCTTCCCGAACCCGGCGTCGAAGGACCCCGAGTACGAGTTCAGCCTCGCGGCCGAGGCCGGTTATTCGGCAATCGCCTGCCAGATCGGGCTCGCCGAGAAGTACTACCCCGACTACGCGGGACAGGTGCCCCTGCTGCTCAAGGTCAACGGCAAGACCGACCTGCCGCCATCCGACGAGGCCTTCTCGACGCTCAACGCGTCGGTTGAGGACGCGGTTCGCCTCGGCGCGGACGCGGTCGGCTACACGCTCTACGTCGGCTCGCCGCGCCAAGACCAGGACCTCCTGCAGCTGAAGTCCGTGCGCGAGGACTGCGACCGCTACGGCATGCCGCTGGTCGTGTGGGCCTATCCGCGTGGCTCGGCCGTCAAGGGCAAGGGCGGCCAGGACAGCTTCTACGCGATCGACTACGCCGCCCGCATGGCGATGGAGATGGGCGCAGACGTCGTCAAGCTCAACATGCCGAAGATCAACCCGGACTCCGACAAGGACGCCCCGGCGCCCTACAACGAGCTCGAGGTCAGCCAGGAGGAGGCTGTGCGCCAGGTCGTCGAGTCCGCCGGCCGCTCGCTCGTGGTCCTTTCCGGCGGCTCGAAGGTCGACGACGACCAGCTCCTGGGCCAGACGCGCATGATCATGGAGGCGGGAGGCTCGGGCGTCATCTACGGCCGCAACGTCTGGCAGCGCGAGCGCTCCGAGGCGATGGAGATCGTCGAGCAGATCAAGGAGATCATGCTCTCCAGCGTGCGCCGGATTCCGTAACGCGTTCGAGCTTTCCAAGCGCGGCGTCGCTGGTGGTGCTGGCGGTCGTCCTCTACCTGCTGCTGAGCGGCGGCGATGATGACGGCGGCGGCGACCGGGCCAAGGCGGACTCCGCGACCGTGACGGTCACGCGGGTCGTCGACGGTGACACGGTTGAGGTTCGCATCGACGGCGAGATCGAGGACCTTCGCTACATCGGCATCGACACGCCCGAGAGCGTCAAGCCGGGCGAGCCGGTCGAGTGCTTCGGGCCGGAGTCGTCGGCCTTCAACGAGCAGCTCGTCGACGGCGAGAGCGTTCGCATCGACTTCGACGCCGAACGCCGCGACGTCTACGGCCGCCTGCTCGCCTACGTCTACGTCGGCGACACGTTCGTCAACGCCGAGCTCGTCCGCCGCGGCTTCGCCACGACGCTCACCATTGCGCCCAACGATCGGTTCGCGGGCTTGTTCGGGCGCCTCGAGCGGGAGGCGTCTGCCGGCGGCCGCGGTCTTTGGAGTGCCTGCTAGGCGTTAGCCCATCAAGAGGGCGAGCGTCTCGAACATGACGACCATGACCACGATGACCGTCAGGGAGAGCGCGAGCAGCAGCATCCCGAAGCCGACGTTGCCACGCTTGTCGACCTGCTGAATCCGGCGCGCCCGCGAGCGGGTGGCCGCACGGTGGCGAAGCTGTGCGCGGCGGCGGCGATCGAGGTCAGTCGCCTGCTGAAGGGCGACCTCGAACTCGTCGAAGCTCTGGCTCATGCGAAGGTCGGACATGGGACGGGACCGTGGCAGCCTATCAAGGCTTGGCCCGAAGTACGAAGGTTCGCTAACGCAACGCTGGCAAAAAGCAGCGAATTAGCTACTTCTTCTTGGCGCCGTCCAGGGCTTCCTGGATCGGCGTGTCCTCGCCCCCGCCCTCGTCCTTGATCGAGAGGTAGACCTCCTTGCGGAAGACCGGCACGTCGCGTGGCGCCGTGATCCCCAAGCGGATCTTGTCGCGAGAGACAGCGAGCACCGAAACCTCGACGTCATCGCCGATCATGATGCTCTGGTTTGTTTTGCGCGTCAGGACCAGCATCTCGCCTCCATTCGAGCTGCGGCCGAGGCTCACCCCCCGGTGACCCTCACCCGTTTTCGTTCTGAATCCAGGGTAACCGGTTTGATGATCTAGTATCGCCGGGCCTGGCAGGGCTCCCACATAACTCCCTCGAAAGCTCAAGGAAACACTTTTGGCTAAGCCACTTCGTTCACAGCTAAACCAGGTTCGTGCCTGGGTGCGACAGGGTCGCACCGACGCATGGATCGCTCATCAGCTCGAGGTTTCGGCCTCGGAGCTACGCGAATTTCGCCGCCGTCACGAGCTCAGCGCGGAGGATGAGGCCGACGAGACCGATCTCCGTGACGAGATCGAGGCTCAGATCGAGGCCGCCGCGCGCGAGGAGGAGCTCGCCGGCGATGCCGACGACTCCGACGATGACTCAGATGACGATGACGGCGACGACGAAAGCTCCAGCGGGCGCAGCGGCGAGGGTGATGGCGATGGCGAGACCACCCGTCCGCGCCGTCGACGCCGTCGACGCGGTGGCCGCGGTCGCAGCAGCCGGCCCGGCGCCGGAATGCAGGCGAGCTTCGACCACGGCAAGGAGGGCTACGGCCTCTGGCTCGATCCCGCGATTGCCGACGATCCCATCTACAGCGAGCACTGGGCGGGGCACCGTCCCATCGAGGTCACCGTCGAGCCCGACCGGATCGTGATCAAGCGAGCCGGCGGCGACACGAACGGCAACGGCGCCGACTCAGACTCCGAGTCCGACGACGACTGAAGCTCTACGAGTTCGCGGCGTGCTGGCGTAGCTGCGCCGCGGCTCGGCGACGGCGAGCGCGGTGGCCGCGGCGCTTGACCGGCCGGTTCTCCCACGCCTCGACCGGGGCGCGGGCCAGGGTCGTCACCAGGTCCTCGAGCATGCGGAGATCGTTCGGCTCCGCGCCCTCGTCGAGCAGCTTGCGCATGCTCGCGTTGCGGACCGCCGTCGAGGCGTCCTCGAAGAGGAAGATCGCTGTCTGTGCGTCGAGCGGGTCGGAGTTGCGAACCGCGATGCCACCCTCCTGACCCACCTGGCGCAGCGCGGCGACGAGCATCGCTCCTTCTGGCCCAGCGTCGGGTCGCAACCGCTCGCGCGACAGCCGACCGACCACCGCTCGGCGCAGGTCGTCGCGGACGTCGGGCTCGAGGCTGCGCAGGCCCTTGCGGGCGCGGAAGTTCGCCGGAGTGCCGCTTCGAAACGAGCGCATCATGTGGATCAGTGGCTTCCAGTGCGCGGGCGGGATCGCGTGCAGGGGGACGAGCAGAACGATCCACAGGCCGCAGAGGACGATCGCGAGGGCCAGCTCGAGCCAGTGGTTGAACTCGGGAAGCAGTGACGCGCCACCGGCGATGGCGGCGGCGAGCAAGAACGCCGTGCCGACCGCGCGATACGGGAAGCGAAGCGGCTTCTTGCCGCGTTGGCCGCGGACGTACATGAGCGTGGCGGGGATGCCGAAGCCGACGATCATCCCGATGGGCGCGGCGTAGACCCCGATCTCCGGCGCCAGCGCGACGGTGACGCCGCAGAAGAGCAGCGCCGCGGAGACGACGCCGGCGATGAAGAACGGGCGTTTGTTCGGCAGGGCGACGTTTTGGTTGACGGTTCGATAGAGCGCCGGCCCGACAAAGCCGAGCGCCGTCAACGGGATCAAGCTGGCGGCGCCCGAGTACTCGGGCGGTGCGATGTCGACGAGAACCTGCCCCGCGAGGATCATTGCGAGCACGGCGAGGATGCAGATCAGGCTGAAGTACGCGAGCAGCTGACCACCGGCGGTCTGCTTGCCGTACTCGTCCTGAAAGGCGTCCCAGATCGCCGACTTGCGCAGCGGCCGCATTCCCATGCGAAAGCCCTGAGGCAGAAACGAGACGACGAGCCCGAGCCGCGAGGCGAGGTGGTAGATCCCGAGCTCCTCGTGGTCGACGAAGCGCGAGAGGATGAAGATGTCGGCGTTCTGGACGACCCAGAACGACATGATGATCGGCGCTCGATAGCGGCCGCGCAGAATGATCTGCTTGATTTCGCCGAGGTCGAAGTTGGGCTCGAAGCTGCCGCTCAGCAACACCAGGCCCACCGCGCCGGCAACGGCGGTGCCGATCAGCGTTCCGAGCACGGCGCCCTCGACGCCGGCGCCGGTCGCCAGGAACGCGGTCAGCACGATCAGCCCGAGGATCGGCCTCCCGGTGTCGGCGACCAAGAACGCTCCGGGCCGGCGTTCGAGCCAGAGCGTGATGTCGCAGATCTTGAACAGAAGCGAGGCGCCCGCGAGCAGGCCGGCGAGGGCGACCAGTCCCTCATCGTCAGGGCTGCCGAGCAGGCCGTCGGAGATCGGGCGGCGGAAGACATAGATCAGAACGGCGGCGATGACGCCCAGCGCCACCGCCCAGGCCAGGCCGGCACCGAGGGTGTGCGGCGGCGATGAGGACGTCGCGTCTTCGTCAGCGTCATCGTCGTCCTCGTCGTCACCGCCGAAGACGCGTCGGACTGTGCCCGGTTTGACGAGCAGCGAAGCCACCTGCGTGGCCAGGCCCGCGAGGAAGATCAGCAACCCGAAGCGGGCCATCTCGCTCGGCCCCAGGAAGGCCGCGACGACCAGCACCGAGATGAGCTGCATGACGTTGGCGACCACCAGCGAGATCGCCTGCACCGAGGAGTTGCGCATCACGCGCACGCCCAGGACGGCGCCGGTCCCTCCGGGGTGGTCGTTCTTGGATTTGTTCTGGCGGCCTTTACCGGCCACGGGGCCTCAGTCCCAGATCTTCCAGTTGGAAAGGTCTCGGCCGGTCAGCTCGCGCAGGCGCGTCGCATCAGCGCGCAGTTCCGCGAGCGTCTCGGGCGGCAGCGACGCCTTCACGTCGGGACGCTTGATCGCCTTGCGCAACGGCAGGCGATCGTCGAGAACGAGCCAGAAGTTCGAGGGAATGAAGCGACCGCGCCGGCTGCGTCCCAGCTTCTCGAGCTTGACGGCGAGCCGCGTCGCGCGGGTCTTGCCCGAGGTCTGGTGGCGCTCCTGCTCGAAGCGCGGGTGGTTGAACTCGGGATCGACGCCGATGAACTCGAAGATCTGGCGCAGTGTCTCCATCCGCTTGTGGCGCAGCTCGGACTGCTGGAAGACGAGGATCTGCTCCTTCGGATAGTGCGCGAGGAAGCGCTCGAGCTGCATCGCATACAGCGAGCGGGTCACATAGGAGGTGTTGGGATGGACGAGCGTCTCGGCCAGCGTTCCCTTCTCGCGGCGCTTCGCGTAGTTGTGGACCCAGTGCGCGGCGATTCGCTCCAGCGGGTCGCGAACCATGTAGATCAACTTCGCGTCGGGAACCACCGAGGCCATGCGCTCCGGTACGCCCTCGTGCTGCGGAAACGCCGTGTAGTTGGGCGAAGCCTCGCCGCGGACCGTCGCCTCGGCGTCGAAGTGCGCCTTGTACCAATCGAGCCCGCGCGGCCAGTTGCGCTCCTCGATGAAGAAGTTGAGCTCCTTCGGTCGCGACATCGAAACCTCGGGATGCAGGCTGAGGTAGTAGTGGAGAACGCTCGTCCCGCACTTCTGCGCCCCGATCACGATCAGGTTCGGAAGCGCACCCCCAGTCGAGGCTGGCTCGCCAGAAGTCGCTTGCTCATGCGGTTTTACGGGGGTGGAGGCCTCCATTTCAGCGCCCTGAGGGTACCGGAGCCCCACCCTGAACCACGTGCGTGGCACGAGGCTTTGGACGCTCGCCGAGAATCAGCTCGAGTCGGCGTGCGCGAAACAACTCATAGGCGCCGCCGGCAAGCTCGGCCTGGCGCGATCCTCGCGCGGGGACGTGCTCGACACCGCAGCCCAGCGCTCGCAGCGCACCCAGATCGCCGAGCGCGTCGGTGACGACGAGGGCGCGTTCGGGCTTCTCGCCGGACCGGGCCAGCGTCGCGCGGACCGCCTCGATGACATCGCCGTCGACCTCGAGCGCGTAGATCAGCGTGCGTGCCCGCGGCTTGGTGAGCTGCTGCTTGCCCAGCCGCCACGCGGTCCGCGGCAGCGACCCGAAGAAGCTCCCCCAGCGCCGCCGAAACTCCCTCGCCCCCCCGCGAGATGCGCCTAACGTCGTCGCTGACGACGTTAGGCGCGACTCGCGCCCGAGGGCGGAGAGCCAGGCCGCGGCGTCGGTGGCGCCCGTCGGCTCCGGGCGGACCACCAGGGCGCCGCGGATCTGCTCGCGGCGCTCCAGGAGCTCGTCGATCTTTGCCGGCAGCGCCGGATCGCTCGGGCCGCTGACGGCGAGGCCGACGCCCTCGGCCTCGGCCCAGCGCGCCCGCGCCGGCTGGTCGTCGGTGAGCCGCGGCATCGGCACGTAAAGCGACGGGACCGCGAGCGCGATCAGCTCGTGAAAGGCGTTGTAGCCCGCGGCCGCGACGCAGGCGTCGATCGCCGCGAAGTAGCGGCTCATCGGGTACGTCGCGCGCAGGGCGACCACGCCCTCGGGCACGTCGCCGGCCCGCTCGAGCGCGGACGAAAGTGCTGCGACCTGAATCCCCGGCCTTCCCGAGAGCGCTGCAAGCGCCACCCGGTTTGCCTCCTGCACCTCGGCCCCCTGGCCGAGGCTGACAAGGACGGTCGCTGCCGCGGGATCGAGGCCGAGCTCAGCGGCGGCATCGGCGCGCGACAAGAGCTCGGAGCGGTCGAGCAAGACGATCGGAGCGACTCGGTGAGCCGACTCGCGCAGAGCGACGGTCGGGCCGGCGTCGAGGGCCTCGGCGAGCTCGCCCGGCTCGAGCACGGCGTTGAAGGCGCCCGCTCGCCTGAGCGGCACCTGACTGGACCCGGCCTTCCACAGCGGGCGCCGACACCACACCACCTCCGCCTGGCGCGGCAGCGCGCCGAGAAGCGCCTCGTAGGGGTGGGTGCCGTCGAAGACCACGACGTCGGGCTGAGCCTCGGCGATCACGGCGCGCAGGCGCGAGCGCAGGCGACGCGACCAGCGATAGTCGTTGCCGGAGCCCGGCGTGGCGTAGGAGGCGACGTACTCGACCGCAAATCCCATCTGCTCGACCACGGGTGCCGCCGCCGAGAGCGTCAAAAACAGCGACTCGTGCTCGCTTCCGAGCCTGCGGGCGATTGCCATCGACCGGGTCAGATGCCCGAGGCCCGTGCCGTTCGACGTGGTGAAGAGGATCCTCAAGCGGAACCCAGGCGCCTCAACTTGGGCGCGGCTCGGCCGCCGCCTCAGGAGCTCGCTCGCGCTCGTAAGAGCGACGCAACACCGGGGCGCAGTGGTAGTTCTCGGCCTCCAGGCGCGTCAGCTCGGCCTCGTACTGATCAACGATCGCGGCCTGCTCGTCGGCGCTCAGGCCCTTGCGCCAGCGCTCGCGATGGGCGGCCTCGGCGTTCATCTCGGTCTCGAAGAACTCGCGCATCCCTGGCTCGTCGGCGATGCCGAGAAACTCGCACAGCTCCGCGTATGAACCCTCGCGGTCGCTGTAGACCAGCTCGTCGAGGCTGATCACACGCAGGCGTTCGCGGTCGGCGTCGGAGAGGCCGCGCACGCCCTCCTCGGCCTGGCGCAGCCGATCGGCCCAAAAGCTGATCCCGGACGAGACATCCGTGGGGTGATGGGGCTTTTGGCGAAGCGAGACCTTCGACGAGCCCGAGTCGCGCCCGTCGCGCACCGAGTGCACGAACCTCGCCTCCGGAAAGATCTTGGCGAGCCCGTCCGCCCCGGCGATCGTAAAGCAGCTCATCTCCACCAACACCGGCTTGCCCGCGCGCTCGGCCAGCGGCTGCAGGAGGTCATAGAAGAGCGTGCGCGAGGCGGCAAGCAGGTCGTCGGAATACGTCGATTCGAATCTCGCCGCGGCCGTCTCGAACGCCTCGGGCTCGACGATCGTGCTCATCCCCCGCACCTGGCCGCGGCCGAGCGCGCGCCATTTCGCCCGCACGTAGGCGCGATCGCCGATCCGCACCCGGTGCCACCAGTAGCCGCGCAGCTTTCGCAGGAACTCCTCCGGCTCGGTCCGGCCCATGACGACATCTGCAAGGCCCTTGGGGTTGCAGTGAAAACGGCATTCGATCGGCACGCCGTGGTAACGCGAATGGCGATCGAGCAGGTAGCTGAGGATGTGCGTGCCGCTGCGGCCGGTGCCGCCGACGAAGACCAGCTCTTGTCCGGGATCAGCCATCAGACGGCCCTCGATCGTAGACGTAGATCAGCGGGTCCTGGGTCTCGTCGCGACGCTCGTACGCGTGGCGCAAAAGCGGCGCGCAGCGCATGTCATCAGCCTCCAGGCGCTCGAGCGCCTCGAGGTAGAGCGTCTCGAGGTGGGCCGCCTTGCGCTCGGATATCCCCTCGCGCCAGCGCTCCTTGTTGGCCTCCTCGGTGGTCATGCGGTTGGAGAAAAAGCGGCGGGTGCGCTTGGTCATCGTCGTTCCCAGGTAGCGAAACAGTGGCCGCAGCGCCGCGCGAGCGCGCTGCATTCGCACGAGCTCGTCGAGGCCAACGGTGAGCAGGCGCCCCTCCGGGATCGCGTCGGCGCCGGCCTCGATCGCGCGCAGGCGCTCCTCCCACCACTCGATTCCCTGCACGCGTGTGCGCGGGCGCACCAGGCCGCGAGTCTGGCTGACCCTCGAGGCCGAGGCATCGCGTCCGTCGCGCACCACATGGATGAACTTCGCCTCGGGGAACAGGCGCACGAGCGTTTCGGCGGCGGCGACGTTGTCGGTGCTCTGCTCGATGAGCCCGCGCTCACCCTCGCCCTCGGTGCGAAACCAAAGCAGGTCGAAAAAGAGGTTGCGACAGGCGGCCTCGAGGTCGGCGGCGTGCTCACCCTCGAAGCGCTCGACCGCAACATCGAAGCGCTCACGCTCGACGAAGCGATACATCCCGCGAAAGCGGCTCGTCTGAAAGCCCTTCCACCAAAAACCGCGCAGCCGCTTGAGGAACTGCTCGACGCTGACGTCGCCGGCCAGCAGCCCCGGAAAGCCGTCGGGATCGGTGTGGAAGCGCACCTCGACCGGCACCAGCCCGTAGCGGTGGTGACGCGAGATCAACTGGGAGAGCACGTGAGTGCCGCTGCGACCGGTGCCGCCGATGAAAACGAGGTTGGCGAGTTCGTCGGCGCGCTCGGGCTCGACGTCGCCAGCGATCGGTGACGGCGCCTCGTCTGGCGTACCGAAGTGCGGCATCAGCCCTCACCCCGCCTGTCGAGGGAGTAGTGGTCGACGTACTCGCCGCACGCCTGGGTCAAGGCCAAGCCTCGGGGCTTCGCGGCCGAGGACGCCGCGAGGTCGCCAAGCCAGACCCGCCGCGATGCGCCCAGCGTGCCGGCAAGGCCGTCCGGTTCGCTGGCACGCACCTCGATCTCAGTCGGCGCGGCTCCACCCGCGTCGATCGTGCCCGCGGGCCAGTAGGCGCCGCGGCCGGAACCGCTCAGATACATCCCCTCGAGCGAGGGCGGAAGGGTGGCGATCACCCCCCCGTTGTAGAGCACCTCAAGCGGCACCTGCGAGTGATACTGCAGCGAGAGCTCGTACTGGCCAGCGCGTGGGAGCGAGAGCTGAGTCGTCGCGGTCCCCGGCGCCTCCCAGCCAAGCTCCTGGCCGGCGGCCGTTTCGCGCGGCGGCACCGGCGTCTTCCACTCGTTGTAGCTCGCGGTCGAGGGAGCGTCGAGAACCACAGCCGTGCCCGTGCGCCCATCGGGCAGCTGCGAGCAGGCAAGCGTTGCTCCGGGCCCGCCATTTGCCTCGGGCTCGAGGATCCGCGATCGTGGCGTCTCCCCCCGGCGCTTCCAGAGCAGGTAGTCGCCGAGTGCGTCGATCCGCTCGAAGTTCGGCGGCGGGGTCGAGGCGAAGGCGGCAGCCGTCGTGATCGCGTAGTCGAAGCGGTCGAGCTGGCCCCCGGCGAGGGTGTCGAAGTCGGCGGCAAGTCCCTGTTGCCACCTCTTCTCCTCGCGCGCCTGGACCTCCTCGGGCACGTAACCCGCAGGGGCACGGGTCAGGGCATCGCGCAGGTAGTAGCCGGCGAAGCGATCGACGCCAAGGAAGACGAGCGGCTTGCCGTCGGCCTGCTCGGCGAGCTCCTCGAGGGCGAGCTGGCGCTCGTCGAAGCCCACGGGCGTGTCGCGCAGCGCGATGAGCGATGAGCCGAAGGCGGCCACAGCGACAAGTGCGCCGAGGCCGAGACGCAGCTTGTTCGAGGGCAGCGCGAACAGCGCGCGCAGGCCGACAAGCAGCACGAGGGGCGCGATCACCATCAGCGCCTTCGCCTGCACGTGAATCTCAGCGAAGACGCGGGTCCCGGCGTAGACGGTCGCTCCCGCCACGAGCATCGACAACAGCGCGAACTGACGGGCGCGGATCAGTGCCCAGATTCCGTAGCCCGCTGCGATCGCGCCGAGGGCCACCGCCAACAGCGACCCGGAGACCTCGCCGCGGACGATGCGGTAGTCGCCGGCCGGCCAGATCCCGAGCGCCTCGCCCGGAAAGATCGGCGAGCTCAGCCGGCCCTGCGATTCCTGGACGTCCGCGATCTTGCTCGCGAACTCGCGCGCGGGTGAGAACGCGATCGCCGCCGCGCCGACCAGGACGACTACACCGATTGCGATCGGGACCCGATGCTCCGCGGCGCCACGGCGCAACGCCGTCCAATCGACGGGGCTCTGGCCGAAGAGCTCCTCCGTCGCGAGCCAGAGCACCGCCGCGATCGCGAACCAGGCCAGGCCCGGCACGCTGAAGGTGAATACCGACGCGAGCGCAAGCAGCGCGCCCACCCCGCACAGAAGCCGCCACGACGGGGGTGGCGCGTCCTCCGCCTCGCCGCTGCGAGTGGCCATCAGCAGCGCGAACGCGAGCACGAAGAGCGCCATCGCCGTCTCCTTGAACGCGCTCTGGGCGAGGAAGGAGGCGCCGAGGTACGGGAGCGCGACGATGATCGCCGTGAGCACGCGGCCCGGCGCCGCAAGCAGCCGCAGCCCGCCTAGGGCAGTCAGGCCCGTGAGCGCCGGGATCGCAAGAAGCAGGCCGTTGAACGAGCTCACCAGTGACGCGCCGCTCGCCTGTGCCGCGAGCACGGCAACCGACTGCGGCCCGGTCGGATAGCCGAACTGGACCGCGCTCGGCTCCGGCCCGAACCCACGCTGCAGCCAGTCGGCCCAGTAGAGCTGCGCCGCGTGATCGTTGGTGTAGATCCCCTCGCCCAGGACGCCCGTGCGACCGGCGACGAGGAATGGAATGGTCGCGACCGCGACGACCACCACACCGGTGAGGACACCCTCGCGCCATGGGCCAAAGCCGGGGTTGCTGCGCAGATCGCGGATCCCGACCCAGGCGCAGAGCAGGGTCGCGAGAGCAACGATCACGAGCGCAGTCGTTGCCCGGCCGGGAAGGCGAAGCACGAACGGCGCGACGATCACGAGCGTCGCGAAGCCGGTTACACCCGACATCCAGGCGGGTCGCGGGCCTCCCAGGGCGATCAGGATCGCTCGGCCGATTGCCAGCGACGAGGCGAGGACGAGCAGGGTGCAGGCGTAGATCGCGATCACGGCTGGTTGGCGGTCGGATCCTCGTTCACCGAGTCACCGTTGAGCTCGGACGGGCTGAGATCGGGAAGGTTGCCGCAGCTCGACGGATCGGGCTCGCCGTCGATCTCAAAGACACTCACCGGCCCGTCGCGCAGTATCTCCTTCGCCGCTGGATCCTCACGGGTCCACAACCCTTCCTTGGTGTCGGTGAGCGCGCCCGGGCTGAATGGGTCGTAGGCCGTGACGACGTGGGTGTAGCTGCCGTCGGCGAGCTCCTGGCGCCAGCGCTCGCAGGTCGTGATTCGCTCGTACGCGCCGTCGGGTCCCTCGACGCCGAGCCATTGGACGTGATTCGAGAGGTCGGTGCCGTAGAAGGCGAACTGGTTGAAGACGCCGCGAACGCCGGAGACAGCGATATCGGCGTCACGCAAATCGCGCGCCCACCGCACGGCCTCGGCGAGCTTGAGGTTCGGGCTCAGGTTTTCGTAACGGCGCTCGAGATAGTGGCGCTGCTCCCACCAGCCCGCGCCCAGTGCGCCAATCGCGATCACCGCGCTGAGACCCGCCACCCACACAAGCGGAGTGCCGGGACCCCATCGGCCGCGCGAGCGAAGCCACTGAATCACGCCAAAGCCAATGACCACGCCGACCCCCGCCGCGATGGCGCCCTTCACGTGACCCTGCTGCCACTGGACGAGATCGACCGTCGTCGCGGCAAAGAGGATCGCGAGCCCGCCGAGCGTGACGTCGCGCGCGGTCTCGTTGCGCCGAAGCGCGGGGAGGATCGGCAGCATCGCCAGGCCCACGGCCGCAGCCGGAGCGAGATAGCGGACGTTCCACTCGAAGGCGATCGGCCTCCCCTCCTCCCCGGCCGCCGTCAGGGGCGTCACCAGGTAGGCGAGCGCGGTGAAGACGACGACCCCGCCAAGCATCCGCACGAGAGGCTCTCCGCCCCGCCACAGCGCGTACGCGCCGCCCCCGACGAAGGCGATCAGGACCAGCGGCCACAGCAGTCCGAAGGAGTCGTGAAGGCCGGGAAAGAACCAGTCCTTCCAGACCTCGGTGTCGGTGGCGTAGTGAAAGACCGAGTAACCCGGCCGCAGCTCGAAGCTGCGCTCGGGCGTCGGCAGGCCCAGCGGGCCGAAGTTCGTATACGGGATCGGATTGCCCATCGCGATCGCGTTACGCACATACCAGTAGCCCCCGGCCAGAAAGGCCGGAAGGGCGAAGGTGACGGCCGTCCTGACGCGCCCGCCCCTCGGCGCGATGACGGCGAGGCCCACGAACAGGGCAGCGACGGGGGCGAGAAACGAGAGCTTCGTGCCCGCCGCCAGGCCCGCGGCAAGGCCAGCGACAGCGATCGCCGGCCAAATGACGCGAAGCTCTCGCCTATCGAGAGTTTCTCGTCGACCGGCACCGTTTTCGTCCCCCGGCTCCCCCTCATTGCCCGTTGTTGTTGTTCGACTCGCCCAGACGTTTACGAGCACCGCGACCGCCGCGAGGATCAACGCGACGCCCATGATGTCGTTGAGGGCCTCGCCCGCCTGGAACTCGACGAGGTTCTGGGCGCCGAGGGCGATCGCGCCGCCGATCAGCGCCTGCGGCGCGACGCCGTAGGGGCGGCCGATCGCGTAGGCGGAGGTGAGGCCGAGGGCGAGCCAGCCGAGGTTCAGCAGCGGCGAGAGGAAGTCGCGATCGAAGGGGAGGATCCCGACCGCGTGAAAGATCTCGGAGTTCGCCGGGTAGTAGGAGGCGAAGAAGATCGGGTCGAAGAAGTCGATGACGCCGAAGTGGGCTCCGTCAGCCCAGCGAGCGGCGAGCGGCATGTGGTACCAGAGGCTGTCCGCGCGGTCCATGCCGCCGGCGAGGCTGCCCAGGGTCGGGACCATCCAGGCCGCCGCGACGACCGCCACGGCCAGCGCGGCGAGCCAGACGGCCAGGCGCGAGCTCGGGGGCGCGGGCGGCAGCTCGAGTTCGCGCGGCGCGACCCGCGCGCAGGCGAAATGCGCCACCGCGGCCACGACGAGGCCTCCGATGATCATCGTCACTGCCTCGAAGACCGCGAAGGTTCCGAGCAGCTCGGCGAGCGCGACCATGGCGAAGATCGCCACCACGGCCTCGACAACCCGCGCCGGCGCCCCGCTCCAGCCCAGGATCGTCCGCTGGACTCTCCACGCGGCATAGATCAGGGGCGCGCAGATGAGCGCGAGCTCGATCGCGCCCAAGAGATAGGCGCCGGCTGCGAGCGTGCGCTCGTCGGCCGGAGCCGTGGTGAAGGCCGGGATCATTCCCGGCCGCACCAGTCCGCTAGCGGGAAAGTCCCTCGATCACGTACGCGCCCTCGCCGGGAAGGTTCATGCCGAGCTTGCGCGCCGCGCGCTCGGCGGCGTCTGGCCCCTCGATCGCGGTCACCCGCTGCTTGAGCTGCGCGTTCTCGGTCTGCAGCTGCGCGAGCGAGCCGTGCTCGGCCTTCGAGTCGTTCCAGGCGTCGACGAAGTTGAGTGCGGGCTTGACGTAGGAGGCAAGGATCGCGGCGAGTACCAAGACGAGCGCAACCCGGCCCACTCGGTCCCATTGAATTCGCCCTGAACCGCTTCGGCGTGCGGCTCTGGGAGCGGGCCTGAGCCGATAGCCGGGTTGGGCGCGTGCGCTCACGCCTCATCGGTTCGGCGCCCGCGGGCGCTTACCTTCCGCTGAAAGTTTCGAGCCCGGGATAGGTCGCGGCGTCGCCCAGCTGCTCCTCGATCCGCAGGAGCTGGTTGTACTTGGCGACGCGATCCGAGCGCGACGGAGCGCCGGTCTTGATCTGCCCCGCGCCCGTCCCCACCGCGATGTCGGCGATCGTCGTGTCCTCGGTCTCGCCGGAGCGGTGTGAGATCACCGCGGAGTAGCCGGCGCCGCGCGCGATCGTGATCGCCTCAAGCGTCTCGCTCAGCGTTCCGATCTGGTTGACCTTGACGAGGATCGAGTTGCCGACCCCGGCATCGATTCCGCGCTGAAGCCGCTCGGGATTCGTCACGAACAGGTCGTCGCCCACCAACTGACAGCTCGATCCGAGGCGCTTGGTGACGAGCGCCCAGCCGTCCCAGTCATCCTCGGCCATACCGTCCTCGATCGAGATCACCGGGTAGCGGCCGGTCATGTCGGCCCAGTACGCAGCCATCTCCTCAGCCGTCAGGGCGCGGTTCTCGTGCTCGAAGACATAGGCGCCGTCGGATTCGCGGTAGAGCTCGCTGGTGGCCGGATCGAGCGCGATGAAGGCGTCCTCGCCGGGCCTGTAGCCCGCGGCCTCGATGCCCTCGACGAGAAGCTCGAGAGCCGCCTCGTTGGACTCGAGGTTGGGAGCGAAGCCTCCCTCGTCGCCAACGGTGGTCGCCAGACCGCGCGCCTGCATCGTCTTCTTGAGGGCGTGGAAGATCTCGGTGCCCATCCGCAGGCCCTCGGAGAAGCTCGTGGCGCCGGCGGGGACGACCATGAACTCCTGCAGGTCGACGGAGTTGTCGGCATGCGCGCCGCCGTTGATCACGTTCATCATCGGCACCGGTAGGACGTTCGCCTCTTCGCGCGTGGCCCCGTAGAGCTCGGCGACGTAGAGGTAGAGGGGAACCTCGTTCTCGGCCGCAGCTGCGCGCGCCGTCGCAAGTGAAACCGCGAGCACCGCGTTGGCGCCCAGTCGCGCCTTGTTCGGGGTGCCGTCGAGCTCGCGCAGGGTCTGGTCGATCGCCCCCTGGTCGGTCGCGCGAGCGCCCGTCAGCGCCTTCGCGATGGCCTCGTTGACGTTTGCGACCGCGGTCTCGACACCCTTGCCCGCCCAGCGGTCGCCGCCATCGCGAAGCTCGGTGGCCTCGAACTCACCCGTGGAGGCACCTGAGGGCACCGCCGCACGGCCGCTCGCGCCCGATTCCAGGCGAACCTCGGCCTCGACCGTCGGATTGCCGCGCGAGTCGAGAATCTGGCGCGCGTGAATGTTTTCGATGACTCCCATACCGGCGCGGGAGGCTACCGGGAGGACTCGCGAAGGCGGTTTGCCGCGGCCCGCAGGGCCAGTTCGGGGTCGACGCCCAGCGAGCGCGCCCGGCGCACGGCGTCGAGCAGCTCCTCACCGACCTCGCGCTCGAGATCGTCGCGGGTCGCCGGGTCGGCCTTTCCTCCGCCCTCCGGATCGGTCCTGCGCAGGATCTTGCGGGCATAGAGGAGGCCGGGCAGGTTCTCGGGAACGTCGTCGAAGTTGCGGCCCTCAACCTCGCGCTTGATCTCATCCCAATTGCGCCGGACCTCCCCCGACGTCTCGGCCTCGACCTCGCCGAACACATGCGGATGGCGGCGGATGAGCTTCTCGGTCATCTGCTCCGCCACCCGCTCGAAGGATCCCTCCCCGCGTTCCTCCAATAGCAGCGAGAGAAAGACGACCTGAAAGAGGACGTCGCCGAGCTCGTCTCGAAGCTTCTCGTCGTCACCCAGCTGCGCCGCCTCGGCGAGCTCGTAGGCCTCCTCGACCGTGTGGGGAACGATCGAGCGCTCGTCCTGCTCGCGGTCCCAGGGGCACTCCCGCCGCAGTCGACGGGTGATCTGGTCGAGGCGCTCGAGAGCGTCGAGCGGCACTAACCGCCGGGTACAGGCGTCGGCGCGGGGGCGCCGCCGGGAACCGGCGTGAGGCCGGGGGTGGTTGCCCCGGCCGGGACCTCAGGCGTGGGCGTGATCGGACCCTGCGGGAGGGCCGGTGCCGCAGCGGTGCCGAACACGGTGGCCGTGCCGGGTGCGATCGGTCGCGTCGATTGCACCGGCGCCGGGCAGCCCTGGCTCTCGGCGATTTCCTCGGTGCAGGTGTTCGCGACGGGCTCGGAGTTCGAGCAGTCGTCGATGCGATAGCCGTCCGCGCAGAACGTGCGCGCGACCCATTTGGTGCGGAAGTTGTCCTGGAAGGTCTGCGCGAGCTCCTGCTGTCGCGCGGCCACCAGCGTCTGCTTGATCTGGTCGGTCGCATCCTCAAGGGACGTCGTCGTCGCAGGCGTGACCTTCTGAACCTCGATCACGTAGAAGCCGGCGTCGCCCTCGAATGGACCCACCAGGTCGCCCTCCGGCGCGGCAAAGATCTCCTTGTCCAGCGCCGGCTCGGACTGGCCCTCGACCACACCCTGTCGCAGACCCCCCGTGGACTTCGTCGCGTCGTCGATCGAGAACTCCTTGGCGACGTCCGCGTAGGACTCATCGGAGCCGTCCTCTTGCAGCGCGGCGAGCGCGGCGTTGGCGTCCTTTTCGTCCTTGGTGAGGATCACGCGGGCGTCGCGGGTCTCGGGCTGGCGAAACTGCGTCTGGTTGGCTTCGTAGTAAGCCGAGATCTCCTCATCGGAGACCGACGGATTCTCGGGCAGGACGGCCGCCTGGATGCGATCGGAGATGATCATCAGCTTCACCTGCTTGATCACGTCCTGGCACACGAGGGGCTCGGTGGAGAGCTCCTCCTCGGTGCAGAAGCCGGCGTCCTCGATGTACTTGTCGAACTCCTTCTCGGAGCCGAACTGCTGCGTCTTGATCTGGTCCAGCTGCTGTTCAACCTCGCGGTCTGAGACCTCGATGTCGCGCTCCGCGGCCTCACCGGTGACCCAGCGCGAGAGAATCGCGTTCGCCTCGGCCGCGTCGGCCAGCTGCTGGTAGGTCGGGTCGCTCGGTTCCGGAACGTCCTGCAGCCCCTGGCCCGCCGCGGTCTGCGCGAGCACGCGGTCGAACTCGGCCTTGGTCACGGTGCCATCGGGTGCGTCCTCCACCACCGCGATCGCATCGTCGGGGACCGAGGGATGGCCGATGCCCTGCGCCACGGCGACGATCACGAAGAGCGCGATGAGCAGCCCGCCAAACAGCGCCAGGCCACGTCGCGACGGCCGCTTGCGCGGCGTCGGCGCTGGTGCCTTTGCGACAGCAGCCGGATTGCCCTTCTTTCCCTGCGGGGTCACGAGCCCGGCAGCATAGCCCAGCGCCCGTTAGGCCTGAGTAAGTTCGGGTACATAAGGGCTCGGATGTCTGCCCCTGAAGCCACCCGAGAGCGCGTTCTCTTCGTTGTCGCCGAGCCCGCGCTGGGCGATGAGGTGATCGCGAGCATCCGCACTCACCTCAGGGACGACCGGCCCGAGGCGGTCGTGGTCGCACCCGCGCTGATCGGCTCCGCGATCAAGCACGCGATGGGCGATGTCGACGACGCGCGCGCAGAGGCCCAGGGCGTTCTCGAGAGTTCCCTGGAGCAGCTGAAGTCGGCGGGGATCAAGGCTCGCGGGCAGGTCGGCGACTCCGACCCGCACCTCGCGATTCAAGACGCGCTGATGACCTTCGAGGCCGACGAGATCGTGATCGTCACCCGTCCCGCCGAAAAGGCACGCTGGCTGGAGGACAACCTCTTCGAGCGCGCGGAGCTGAGCTTCGAGGCGCCGATCGTCCATCTCGAGGTCGAGGGCGCCGAGGGCAGCGGGCACGTGGTGGCCGAGGAAGAGGCAGGCGCGGGCCTGGCTGAGCCGGAGGTCGACACCTTTGAGGGCCAGTCGCGCAACACCCCCAAGCTGACCACGCGAGACGTCGCCGGAATCGTTGTCGCCGTCGTCGGGTCGATTCTCGCGATCGTCCTCGCCACCACCGGAAGTGGCGACGAGATTCAGCGCGACTTCGGCTCAGGCGGCGAGGGCTCGGATGGCGGCAAGGTCTTTGCCTACATCGTGGCCGGGCTGATCACGCTGATCAACATGGCTCACGTGGTGGGCCTCATGCTGTTCGAGGCCGTTGAGTACCGCGGCGGTTGGGCCAAGATGTTCTCCTGGCTCTCTCTGATCGGCACCCCGATCGCCGTCGTCCTGGTCCTCATCGCGCGTTAGGTCCGCGGTTTCTCTTCCGCTTGGCCTTCGCTGAGCCCGTGGCCCGTTTGGTCTTAGCCGATGCCGTCGCCGACCATGCCGATGTGGCCGTGCTCGTCTTCGCGCGGACCCGGTAGTAGTAGGTGCGCGAGGATGCGAGCCCGGTCGAGGCGTAGCTTCGGGTATTCGCCGCCAGCTCGACCGTGGTCGGCGAGCTGAATGTCGACGAGGTGCTGCGCTGCAGCGTGAAGCCGCTCTCATTGCTCGAGTTGTCGACCCAGGTGAGATCGATCCGTGAGCTCGACCTGACCGTCGCCTGGAGCCCGCTCGGCGCCTTCGGAATCACCGCCGAGGTCCGCGCCGACGCGGTCGCTGACCACGCCGACGTTGCCGTGTCCGTCTTGGCGCGGAGGCGGTAGTAGTACGTCGTCGCCGCCGCCAGCCCGGTGGAGGAGTAGCTGGTCGCGTTCGCCGCAAGCTCGACCGAGGTCGGCGAGCTGAACGTCGCCGAGGTGCTGCGCTGCAGCGTGTAGCCGGTCTCGCCGGCCTGGTCGGCCCAGCTCAGGTCGATCCGCGAGCTCGACTTCGGCGCTGCGCTGAGGCTGGGGGTGCTCAGCGGCGGAGGTGGTGGTGGCGGAGGAGGAGGCGGCGGCGGTGCGTTGCGGGGGTTCGCGACCACCTCGGCAAGGCTCAGCGACGAGCCCGTGCCGGGCAGCTGAACGCGCAGGTAACGCGCCGTGCGCTGAAGCGTCGCCGTGCCGACGAAGCCGGTTGGGGTCTGCACGCGAACGGCGCTGACGCCGGCCTGGGCGCGCAGCCCGTCGACGGTGACCGAACGGAATGGCGAGTCCGACGCGAACACCCAGAGGTCACGCGCCGTCCCCGCGTCGGTGCGCAGATGGATCGTGAGGCTCTCCAGATCGCGGCTCGTACCGAGATCGGCCTGCCACCAGGGCTGCGCCTCGGGCTGGGTCTGACTCACTGAACCTGAGGCACCGGAGGTCTGACCGGTGTTGCCGTCGAAGGCCTCAGAGGCGCCCCACGCACGGTTCATCTGCGAGCTCTGGGTCACGCGCGCCGGGATCGCCACCTCGTCGCTCGGCCTGACGCGCAGGATCGGCGCCACCGACGGGACGCCGTTGCTATCGACCAAGAAGAGCATGTAGTAACCGGCCGGGAGGACATTGCCCGTGGGCGCGGTCATCTGCACGCGGCCACCGTTGGGCGTCACGGAGAGCGGAACGTATGCCTGGCCCGCGTTGAGCTGATGGGTGGTGGCAGCAAGGCGGATCAGCGACGCCGACGCGATGTTCGCGGGGTTGCTGGTGGCGACGGAGAACGTCTCTCCCCACGCGACCACGGACGGGGCATCGGTCGCAGTCGGGCGCGGAGCCAGCTGCCCCGACCCATCGCGCTTGAAGAGATACGGCGGCGAGAAGTACTGCCCGTTCGGCTCCTGGGCGTCGTTGTATGACGTGCCGGCGGCCCAGACCCGGCCATCAGGCAGGAGCGCCGAGACCGAGTGATACTGGCGCTGGCGGGCCATCGTCGCCATCGTCGTCCAGGTGTTGGTCGGAGGCGAGAAGAGCTCCGGCGTCATCACCGGCGTTCCGATCGTGTCGTTTCCGGTGGAGTTGCCGCCGACCGCGAGCACGTCGCCTGTCGGAAGCGTTACCGCCTGACCGGTCATGTGGCGGAAACGGCTCGATGCCGCCGCCGTGTACCTCGGGGTGCCGCTGGAGACGTCGACGATCATGCTCTCCGTCGAGGTCCCCCCCGAGTTGTAGAAGAAGCGATACGGGGCAAGCATCGTCCGAACCCCGCGCAGTCGCGCCTTCAGCAGTGTGTTGTCGGCGATCGTCGTCAGCGAGCTTCCCGACAGCAGGTAGCGGCCCGGGCCGGCACCGCTGCCCTCGACGTTGTCGCCCACATCTTCGATCGCAAAGCGACCGTCGGGCATCCGGATCAGGTCCGGGTACCAGTTGTTTGGAAAGGTCGATTCAAGGAGCGTCCCGAGCCCGGTCCTGGCGTCGACGCTCTCAATCCCGGGGTCGGTGCCACCGGCGACGACGATGTTGCCGCGGGCGTCCAGCTCGCCACCGGCATACCAGCGGGTGCGCTCCATCTCACCGGCCACCGAGAACGTCTGCGACTCGCCGTCATAGATCTGGACCTTGGCGCTGTTCTCGGTCCCGCTGCCACCGCCGATGATCGCCACGCGTCCGTCCGGCAAAGAGGTGATCAGGCTGCAGAACATCGTCGTCGGCGCGACATTGATGCTGCGCGTGATGGTTCCGGTCGCTGGGTCGAGGACCATGGCGGGGCCGTTCGCGGCCACCGGTCCGAAATACGGCCCGGCGTTTGCCTGATCCCAGGCGACGATCTTGCCGTCGGGCGTGACGCCCATCGAGACCGGGTTGACCGGATAGTTCTCGACCGCGCTCCAAGATCCAACCTGGGCGGGGTCGGCAGCCGCCGGCGCGGCGGCGAGGAGAGGCGCACAGACTGCGAGAACGAGAACGCGTTTGAATCCATTCATTTGGATCGATGCCTTTCTGGCGCCTGGGATGCTCTCCGACACCCCTTAAATCCGACCCTACCTCCAAGAACCCCGCGCGTCGAGGGCCAATCTGTTTTTGGGCTCAGGCGCCCGCGACCGCGACTGGCTCGTCTTGGAGCGCAGCCGTCAAAGCGGCGGTCAGCTCGAGCAGTGACTCCAGGCGGGCAGCCGGGTCGTCCTCCACACGCCGCGAGAGCGTGCGGCTGCGCAGCTCGAACATCGCCTCGGGAATCTGCTCGCGCAGGCGACCGACGGTGGCGGCATCAAGCTCGAGCGGGACGATCGATAGGCGACCGCCCCGAACCTCGGCTGTGCGGGCGCCCGCGACGCCAAGGTCGATCCTCGCCCGTTGCAGCGTGAGCAGGTTCTCGACCGGCTCGGGCACCGGACCGAAACGGTCACGAAGCTCGTCGCGCAGCTGACGCAGGCGGCCCGGCTCGCGGGTCGCGGCTATACGCCGGTGGATGTCGATCTTTGCCGTCTCAAATGGCACGTAGTCCGCCGGCAGATACGCATCGACGTCGAGGTCGAGCCGCACCGGCGCCTCCGCGGTCGTCTCTGAAGCCCCCTCCGAGCGCAGCTGCTCGACGGCCTCGTCAAGCAGCGCGACGTAGAGCTCGAACCCGATCGCCGCGACGTGGCCGGATTGCTCGTCGCCGAGCAGGTCACCGGCGCCGCGAAGTTCGAGGTCGCGCATGGCGATCGCGAACCCCGAGCCGAGCTCGGTGTGGTCGGAGAGCGTCGCGAGGCGCTGGCCTGCCTCCTGGCTGAGGGCCTCCTCCGACGGATAGAGCATGTAGGCGAACGCGCGCTCCTTCGATCGCCCGACTCGGCCCCTGATTTGGTAGGCCTGCGCGAGTCCGAGCTGGTCGGCCCGTTCGACGATCAGCGTGTTGGCCTGCGGGATATCGAGGCCTGACTCGATGATCGTCGTCGCGACGAGGACGTCGGCGTCGCCGCGCAGGAAGCTGAGCATGGTCGTCTCGAGCTCGCCCTCGTCCATCTGGCCGTGAGCCTCGGCAAATCGAACGCCTGGGCATACCGCACGCATTCGCTCCGCGACCTCGTGCAGCGAGTCAATGCGGTTGTGGAGGAAGAACACCTGTCCCTCGCGCGCCACCTCACGCTGGATCGCACGGCTGACGAGCTCCTCGTCGTAGGGCCCGACGTAGGTGCGAACCGGTCGCCTTCCTTCCGGCGGCGTCTCGATCACCGAGATGTCGCGCAGCCCGGCGAGGCTCATCTGCAGAGTGCGCGGAATCGGTGTCGCGGAGAGCGACAGCACGTCGACCTTCAGCTTGAGCTGGCGCAGAAGCTCCTTTTGCTTGACGCCAAAGCGCTGTTCCTCGTCGACGATCACGAGACCAAGGTCCTTGGCGCGGACGTCGCGCGACAGCAGGCGGTGCGTGCCGATGAGGATGTCGACACGACCGTCGGCGAACTTCGCGAGCGCCTCGCGGACCTCGGCCGGCTTTCGCAGCCGCGAGACCATGTCGATCTCGAGCGGCGAGGTCTGCAGGCGCTCCTTGAAGGTCCCAAGGTGCTGCTGAGCGAGGATCGTGGTCGGAACCAGCATCATCACCTGCTTGCCCTCAGCCGCGGCCTTGTGAGCGGCGCGCAGCGCGACCTCTGTCTTGCCGTAGCCGACGTCGCCGCAGATGAGGCGATCCATCGGCCGGTCGGACTCCATGTCGGCCTTGACCGCCTCGATCGCGTCGATCTGGTCGGCCGTCTCGCGGTAGGGAAATGAGCGCTCGAGCTCGAGCTGCCACTCACCGTCGGGCTCGAAGACGTGGCCCTTGCGCGCCTGGCGCTCGGCGTAGAGGTTGAGGAGCTCTCCTGCGAGCTCGCGGGCTGCGCGTCGCGCCCGTGCCTTGACCGCGTCCCAGCGCTTGGAGCCGAGCGCCGAAAGCTGCGGGGCCTCCCCGCCGGCGCCGACGTAGCGTGTGATCTTGGTCAGCTGCTCGGTGGGCGCGAAGACCTTGTCGTCGCCCCTGTACTCCAGCTCGAGGTAGTCGCGGGTGACACCGGCCAGCGTCTTGGTCTCAAAGCCCGCGAAGCGGGCGACCCCGTGGTCCTCGTGCACGACGTAATCGCCCACCCGCAGATCGGCAAAGGTCGCCATCGGCCCGCGGCCACCGGGCGAGGGAGCCGCGGCACGGCGACGGTGGACGAGGCGGCGAAACGGAATGACCACGAGTCGCAGCTGCGGTGAGACGAACCCGTCGGAGAGAGGCGCTTCGGCCAGGCGCACCGAGGCGTCGTCTCCGGGTGTCCCCTCGAGGAAGTGCGACTCGACGCGGTTGAGGTTGTAACGCGTGCGCTCGGCCTCGCCGCGGCTCTCGAATGTCACAACGATGCGATAGCCGCTGCGCAGGTCCTTCTCCAGCTGCGACTCGGCCTCGCCGATCGACCGGGCAGCCGAGGTCGCCGACTGCGCCCTGAACGCCTCAACGTCATCGTCATCGCTCGCGCCGCGCACGCTGAGCACGGCCCTCTCGGCCAGCGGCTCGGCCACATCGACGTAGAGGTGACGAGCGTCGGCGTCGTGCATCGCCGTCGTCACGTCCTCCCAGTGGTCGTGAAGCGCGGCCGGGATCTCCTCGGCGGCGGCAAGCACGACCGCGGTGTCCTGCCCGATCAGGTCGAGCGGGGCGACGAAGCTGTCAATCGGCAGGACCGAGGCGACATCGGGCCTGTCCCCCTCCTCGCTCGCGAGCTCCGCAAGCTCGCGATGCTCGAGTGCGAGCTCGGCCGCCGGATCGAGCTCAAGAACCTCCGTCTCGTCGAGCGAGCGCTGGGTGAAGGTCGAAAACCAGCGGATCGACTCGATCTCGTCTCCGAACAGCTCGAGTCGGGCGGGACGATCCTCGGTCGCGCCGAAGACATCGAGGATGTCGCCGCGAATCGAGAACTGGCCACGATCCTCGACCTGCTCCGTGCGCTCATAGCCCGCCTCGACAAGCAGCTCGGAGACGTCGCCCAGGTCGACCTCCTCGCCCTTGTGAAGCGCGAACCCGGCCGGTCGCATCGAGGCGTCGGGGACCGCCTCCGCAAGGGCGACGGCGCTTGCCACGACCACCGGCGGCTCGCGATCGGAGCGCTCGCCCGTGAGCGCGTCGAGGGCGCCAATCCGCAAGCCGACGAGGTGCGGAGGCGGCGCCAGATGGGATGCGTAGCCGGTGCCCCGCGATGGGTAGTAGCGCACGCGCCGTGGCGCCAGATACGCGCCCAGGGCCCGGGCCAGGTCGCGGGCGCCGACGTCGTCGGCGGCGACCACCAACGCGGGCTTTTGGCCAAGCGCCTCCTCGGCATCGAGCAGCGATGCCAGCAGATAGGGGCGAATCGGGGCGGAAGCGCGCAGGTCGACCGCCTCGCCGGCTCCGATCTCGGAGGCGAGGGACGCGAAGCGCTCGTCGGCGAGCGCAATGTCGAGCAGTGACCTGAGCGTCGGGTGAAGATAGCCGCCGCTCGCGGGCGCGTGGTCGTGCGGGGAGTTTGCCGCCCTATACGGGGCAAAGCCCCCGTGCGACGGTTAGTCGCGGTAGGGCAGCCCGGGTCCCGTGCGGGCCCACTCGACCTGGCCCACGCCCTCGGAGCGTGAGCGGTCCTCGACGCGGTCCCATTCGTGAAGCATCGCCTTGATCCGCGCGACCGACTCCGGGGGATGCGCGGCGACGTCGGTGGCAAGCTTCAGCGCGGCCTGTTCGGTCCGCGGCGCCGGGACCAGGTTGTGGACGAGGCCCCAGCGGTAGGCCATCTCCGCGTCGATCTCCTTGGAGGTCAGAAGCGCGTACTTGGCGACCGAGAGACCGGCGAGGGTGACGAGACGCGCCGGGCCCACGGGTACGCCGAGGGCTGCGCCGGGGAAGCGCAGGCGCAGGTTGAGGCCGCCGATGCGCAGGTCGCAGGCGATTGCGATCTCCGCGCCGCCGCCGACGCACGCGCCATGGCAGGCGGCGACCGTCGGCTTTGGGAAGCCGGTGAGCTCGTCGTAGAGCTGCGCGAACAGCTCCATCCGGCGTACCTGGCCCTCAGCGTCAAGCTGCTCGCGCACATCGGCGCCGGCCGAAAGGCCCATGTGGTCCGAGGAGGAGATCACCAGCACTCGTACCTCGTCATCTGCCCGCGCCTCGCCAAGGCGTTCGAGCATCCGCTCGAGCATCTCCGTGTTGATCGCGTTGCGCGCCTGCGGGCGGTCCAGCTGGATCATCGCGACCGCGTCCGCCACGTCGTAGTTGACGCTCATCCGAACACCTCTCCGATCGGGTCCGATTCCTCGTCGGCGATCTGCTCGACCAGGCGATCCGTCTTTCGCGCGGCGTCATCGATCAGCTCCCGGACCTGATCGTCGGGTTCGCTGAAGCGCCCGAGCACGTGCGCCGAGACGATCTCAGGATCGGTGGAGTCGGGACGCCCGACGCCAACTCGCACCCGCCAGAAGTCGTTCGAGCCGAGGCCCCGTTTGAGGCTCTTGAGGCCGTTGTGGCCGGCAACTCCGCCGCCGAGCTTGACGCGAATCTCACCGAAGGGAAGGTCGATCTCGTCGTGGACGACGACGACGTTCTCCAGGGGCACCCGCAGCTCGCCTCGCGCCGGGCCCACGGAATCACCTGATTCATTCATATAGGTCTGCGGAAGGAGCACGGCAGCCCGCGGGCCCCCGGGCCGAATGCGTCCGTCGGTGAAGAGGCCGCGGTACTTGGGCTTTGGCTTCGGCAGCTCCCAGCGACGCGCGAGTTCGGCCGCGACCTCGAAGCCGACGTTGTGGCGGGTGGAGGCGTACTTGGAGCCGGGGTTTCCCAGGCCAACGACGAGAATTGCTCCGGTCATCTCCCCCGCTTCGCTTCCAGGGATGTCCGGGCGGTCGGCATGATGCCTACGCCGAAAGAGGCGCAGGGGACCTACTCCTCGGAGTCGCCGGAATCGCCGGAGTCGTCGCCCCCGGCAGCGCCCGCGTCGCCATCGCCCTCGGCGGCAGCGTCATCGCCCTCGGGCGCCTCGCCGTCCTCACCGATGAGCTCCGTCTCCTCCTCGAGATCGGGCTCGACCTCTTCAACGCGCGGCGGCGAGAGAGTCGCGATCGTGACCTCGTCGGCGCTTTGGTCCTCACCGAGGACAAACTCGACGCCCTCGGGCGCGATGAGCGCGCTGAGCTGAAGTGTGTCGCTGATCTCCATGCCGGAGACGTCAGCGGGGATCGACTCGGGAATCTCCGTCGGCAGAGCCTCGATCGTGATCTCGTGGGTGACGTGCTCGAGGACGCCGCCCTCCTTGACGCCGGGCGCGTCGTCTCCGCCGATCAGCTCGATGGTTACGTCGGCCTGGATCTTGACGTCGAGCTTGACCTCCTGGAGGTCGAGATGGACCAGGTTGCCGCGCACCGGATGGCGCTGCTGCTCCTTGATCACGACCGGCACCGTGCCCGCACCCTCGATGTCGACGTCGATCAGGGCGCCACCGTGGACCAAGACGTTGCGGATCTCGCGCTCGTTTGCCTGGAAGGCGCGCGCCTCGTCACCGTCGCCGTAGACGACGCCGGGCACGAGGCCCTCGCGGCGCAGGCGGCGGCTGACGCGCGATCCGAACTCGGTTCGCGGCTGCGCTTTCAAAGTGGCTCGATCGGAGGCCATGCGGCGGCTGAGGATAGAGGAGTCAGCCGGCCCAACGGCGCCAAGGCACCGCTTCGGCCTGCGCCCGCCCGCTCGCTACAGCGCGCACCGGGTGCCGTCCGCGGCGACACCCTCTTCGTCACACCGCATGATCGCCGGTGGCTGCCAGCCGCTGCCATCGAGAATTCCGGCCCTTGCCGCCCCGGGTTGGTACAGCCTCCAGATCACCAAGAAGCCCTGACCCGGCGGCGAAGGCACCCAGTTCTGGGCCTGGCGCGGCTGCGACGGCTCCTCTGACTGGATGAAGAGGTCAAGCGAGCCGTCGGGGTTCAGGTTCAGATCGGTGCGGTTGTTGATCAAGAAGCGGTCGAACGGATTCGGGAAGAGAAAGACCCGTGAGTCGTAGAGCGTCATCGACCAGAACGCCTGCGCCGGAACCGGCAGCTGGTCGGCCGCCAGATGCAGGACGTAGCGTGAATCGCCGCTCAGGGGACCGAGATTGCGATCGGTCTGGGCGAAGGCGTAGATGGCCACCTTCGGCTTCAGCGCTCCGACGCCAACCCTGTCGGTGATCGCACGCAGCTCGTAATCGGTGCCGTAGTGGCCGATATCGCCCATCAGATAGCCGTTGTGGATGTTGGCCTGGGCGATGTAGCGGGCGACGAGCTTTGCCTGAATGTTCGCGGGCCCCTCGGTGATCGCATCGCGCATTCCGCTGAGCGTGTCGGGGTTGGTCGGCAGCTCGCCACCGCCGACGCCGATTGCCGCGAGCCGGTCCAGGAGCGGCTGGTCGGCCGCTGGAGGCGGGAACCGGCGCATCAGCTCGTTGAGAGCTGCGTAGAACTCGAGCGGATCCTCTCCGGGCCCGAGGCCCGGGATCGACGCCTCGTCGACGGTCTTGTCCTTCGGGCCCCTGTAGGTCGGCTTCCAGTCCTTGCCGTACTTGGAAAGCGGGACCAGCCCGTAGGAGTCCTGGATGCGATTGACCCTTTTCGTGTCCTTCGCGTTCTTGATGTAGGTGCGGCCGATGAGCCAGACGCGGTCATGCGGGGAGCGCACGCGCCTGACGCCCTTCGGCAGCCTGCCCTTGAAGTCGGGTCCGACGATCGCGAAGTCACCACCCTTTTGCTGGCCGGTGGCGGAGCCGATGTTCGCGAAGTTCTCGGTCCACGGATCCACGAGCTCGAACGTGAAAAAGCGCCGAATGTTCGATGGGATCTCAATCACCTGTGGGCGGCGGGCGAGGTCGAGGAACGCGATCGAATAGAGCGTGTCGTGATTGGGGGCAACGACGTCGCGCGCCCGCGGGTCGGCGAGCTCGCGAGCGTGGCTGAAGCGGTTGAACGGCGCGTGACCCCTGGTGTCCGGGCGGTTGACGCTGGTACCGGTCCGGACGATGCGATCGACGTCGAGCAGCGGGATTCCGTACTGATAGGCCTCCGAGCCGAGCTCGTAGCCGGCCGCGTAGTCGGCGGCGGAGTCGGCTGCTGCGGATGCCACGCCGAGCGTCAGCGTTGCCGCGATCGACGCGACGAACGCTCTCGCTATCCCGCCTCGTCTCCTTGACACGCCGGTCACTCCTCCTTGAGAACGGTGGCCCACGAATCTACCCTCAGGCGCTCGTGGGCGGCGACGACATGAAGATTCCAAAGGGCCGGACCCGGCGCTCGGCGAAGCTGGGCACGGCGCTCAGTGGACAGGCCGCGCGCTACGCGGGCACGAAGGCCGCAGGCGTGGCCCGCTCGAAGGAGGGCGCCGCCGAGAGGCTCGAGGCGCGCCACGTCGAGACCGCGTTGAAGATGGTCAGCACGCTCGGCGAGATGAAGGGCGCGGCGATGAAGATCGGTCAGCTCGCCTCGTTTGTCGATACCGAGTTCCTGCCGCCCGAGTACCGAGACCTGTACCAGCGCGAGCTTGCGAAGCTGCGCACCTCGGCGCCGCCGATGCCGTGGGAGAAGGTCTCGAAGGTCATCGAGGAGGAGTACGGCGAGCCGGTGCACCAGCACTTCGCCGAGTTCGAGCCCGACGCGTTCGCCGCTGCCTCGATCGGGCAGGTCCATCGCGCCACGCTGCTCGACGGCCGCAAGGTGGCGGTGAAGATCCAGTACCCCGGCGTCGCGGAGGCGCTCGAGTCCGATCTCAAGAACGCGGGCGTCATCGTGCGTCTCGCCAAAGCCATCGCGCCCGGGCTCGACGCCAAGTCGGTCGCGGAAGAGCTCAGGGAGCGTGTGCTCGAGGAGCTCGACTACGAGTACGAAGCGCAGAACCAGCGCGCGTTCTCACGCGGCTACCGCGGCCACCCGTTCATCTACGTCCCCGACGTGATCACCCGGCTCTCGCGCCGCCGGGTATTGGTGACCGAGTTCGTGGAGGGAACCGATTTCGAGGACGTGAAGGAGCTCGACCAGGACGAACGCGACCGTTTCGGCGAGATCGTCTTCCGCTTCTGCTTCGGCTCGGTCTACCACCTGCAGCACTTCAACGCCGACTCTCACCCCGGCAACTATCTGCTGATGGCCGACGGACGGGTGGCCTTTCTCGACTTCGGCATGACCAAGAAGCTCGACCGCGAGCAGATCGAGCTCGAGCAGGTCGCGTTCGACGCGGCCGTTCGCAAGGACCCCGAGGCGCTGCGTCAGCGCCTCCACGACCTCGGGTTCATTCGCAAGCCGACCAAGCTCGACGCCGAGCGGCTGATGGACCACGTGATGCTGGTCGGGGGCTGGTACATGGAGGACGGCGAATACCAGGTCTCCTCGCGCCGGGTGATGAAGATCATCGAGTCCGCGTCCGACCCACGCTCCGAGTACTTCCAGGTGATGCGCCGCGAGAACATCCCGGCGGACGAGCTGATGGGCAGGCGTATGGAAATCGGCCTGATCGCTGTCCTGGCCCAGCTCGGCGCCAGACGCAACTGGCACCGGATCATGCGCGAGTGGGTCTACGGCGACAGGGCGGAGACCGAGCTCGGCACCGCGGAGTGGGAGTACTTCGAAACCCGCGGGGTCAAGCAGGTTCCGCTGATTCATCCGGCGGAGTAGGGCGCACGCCGAGCGCTGCGATCGCGAGACCGACGAGGGCGATGGCGGCAACGATCCGCAAGCTGAACTGAGCGCCGGAGACGAACGAGTCGCGCACGACCTCGAGGACCTTGTCGGCGGCCCCGGCGCCGAAGTCCGACACAGCTTGCTTGCCCGACTCGGTTCCGGCGAGGATGCCGTGGACAACATCGACATCGCGGCCAGAGGGGTTGAGCCCGAGGGCCTCGATGTCAGAGCTGACCCGATCCTCGGAACGGATCGTGAACAGGGTCGTCGCCAGCCCAAGCCCGACAGCGCCACCCGCTACCTGGAACATGTAGGCAATGCCTCCGGCCAGGCTCGACCGCGACTTGTCGAGCATGCCAACCGCCGCGGTGGTGATCGTCGGGTAAAACAGCCCCGCTCCGATTCCGATCGCGATCAGCCCCGGAACAAGCGCGCCGTAGGTCGAGCTTGCGTCGAAGAAGCTGAGCAGCAGCGGCCCCGCCGCGAGTGCCGCCGCTCCCGCCAGGATCACCTGCCGCATCCCGACCCTGGCACTGATTCGCGCCGAGAGGAACGCGACCGCGCCGAAGGTGCCGAGCATCGGCAGCATCGCAAAGCCAGCCTTGAGGGCGCTGTAGCCGAGGATCTTCTCCATCAGCTGCGGCACGTAGAGGATCGCCGTGAAGAAGACGGCCGAGAGGCAGAGGATCGTCAGGCAGGCCGACCGGAAGCCGCGGTTTGCGATCACGTCCGGTGGGACGAGGGCCGCACCGCCGGCTCGCGGCTCGATCAGCCCGAAGGCCACCAGCAGGGTGATCGCGCCGGCGAGCATCCCGAGGACGCGGGCGTCGCCCCAGCCCCATTCGGCCGACTGGTCGAGAGCGAGGAGCAGCAGAACCAGTCCGAGCGAGAGCGAGACGATGCCGGCGTAGTCGATTCGCTCGCGCTGGGCATCGGCCGGGGCTGGCTGATGGATCTTTGCCGCGGTCACGGCGACTGCGAACACCGCGACCGGGATGTTGAGGAAGAAGATCGCGCGCCAGCTGAGCTCATCCGTGAGCACACCGCCAATCAACGGGCCAAGCGCGTTACCGAGGCCGGCCACACCGAGAATGAGCCCACCGGCGAAGGCGGCGCGGGCGGGCGAGACCGCGGCGAATGTCATGCCGAGAATGGCTGGCCACATCAGTCCGCCACCGACTCCCATCCCGACCCGCATCGCGATGAGCTGCTCGGCGTTCTGTGCGAGCCCACCGAGAAGCGAGAAGAGCGCAAAGATCGCCGCGCCGATAAAGAAGATGCGCCGACGGCCGAACATGTCCGCGAGGCGGCCGCCGGTGACGAGCACCATGCCGTAGGTGAGGGCGTAGGCGTTGACCGTCCACTGCACGGTCCCAACGTCGACGTCGAAGTCCTGCTCGATGGCGGGCAGGGCAACGTTGAGGGCCGTGAAGTCGTTGGCGATGACCAGCACACCGAGACCCATCGCAAAGAGGGCCATGCCCGTTCCCGGCGAACTCCCCTGCGCCGACATCGGATTGACTGTAATCCGTTGATATGACGATCGAGGAGTAGAGATGAGTCGTTGGAGACAGGGCTGGGAGCTGACCAAGAAGAGCTGGGCGGTGCTCAAGTCGAACCGTGAGCTGCTGCGATTCCCCTTTTACGGAGCGCTGCTCGCGATCGCGCTCGTGGTCGTTCTCGTCCTGCCCGGCGTCTTTTTGATCGACGACGGCCAGCGTGTGATTGGCGGCCTGCTTGTTGCGCTCGGCCTCTATGGAGCCTCGTTCGTCTCGGTCTACTTCGGTGTGGGCCTCGCGTCCTGCGCGGACAAGATCTTCAGAGGCGAGCCGGCGACGATGTCCGACGGTCTCGCGATCGCCAAGTCGCACACCGGAGCGATCGCGGGCTGGGCCGCGATCTCGGTACTGGTCGGGACGGTCATCTCAGCGATCCAGCAGACCGGCAGCATCGGCGAGGCGATCGCTGCCTCCCTGGTCGGCGCCGCCTGGGGCCTGATCACGTTCCTGTCGATTCCGGTGATCACCTTCGAGGGCACCGGTCCGTGGGGCACGCTCAAGCGGTCGGCCAGCCTCTTCAAGGAGCGCTGGCGCGGTCAGGTCGTCGGCAACGTCGCGATCGGCGGGATCGTGATGCTCCTCGGGATCCTTCCGGCGATCGCGCTGATCGCCGGTGGCATCTATCTGTGGGCCAACGACAGCAGCAGCGGGATGGCTGCGGGCGCGGTGCTCGTGATCGCCGGTGTCCTGATCATGGTTGTCGCCGGGCTCATCGTCCAGGCGCTGAAGGGGATCTTTGGCGTTGCGCTCTATCGCTTCGCCTCGGTGGGCGAGATGACACCGGGCTTCACCCAGCAGGACATGGAGTCGGCGGTCCGCGTCAAGAGCTGAGCAGCCGCGGGTCGTTCGAGACGATCCCGTCGACACCGAGCGCGGCCAGCTCGGAGATCCGCTCCGCGTCGTCCACCGTCCAGGCGAAGAGGCTGAGGTCGACCGAATGTGCGGCGGCGACGAGCTGCGGCGTAATGACGCGGTGATAGGCCCAGATGGCCGAAACGCCGAACTTCGGGGCGCGGCGGCGAACGATGCCGGGTAGCCGGGCGCGCAGCACAGCGGAACCGGCGAGGAAAGCAGGACGCAGGAGCGCGCCCCGTGAGTAGTCGCGACTGACCTTTGGCAGGGTCCAGCCGCGGTAGAGCTCGGGGGCGGCGTCGCGCAGGTAGGCGACGCTCGAGACCTCCATGGTCGAGGTCATCGCCCGCTCGATCAGACCGCGGTCGCGCAGGGCGGCGACGACCTCGTCCTCGCGACCCGCAAGCTTCAGGTCCAGGTCGAAGCGAACCTCATGAAACGGCGGGCGCAAAAAGGCATCGAGGGTCTCCTCGAGCGTGAGCGGGTCGCGACGGGCCGCGTCGCCCCAGTCGTGGGCAACCAGAAGGGGTCCGGTGCCCGGCGTCGGGCCAGCGGGCGCATTACGCCAGTCGCTGCCGTCGGCGAAGTCCGAGCGCGGCCGCAGCACGTCGAGCTCGATCACGTCGACGCCAACCTCAACCGCGGCGGCGAAGCTTTCGAGCGTGTTTCCGGGCGCGACGGCGTCGGCGCCCTTGTGGCCAATCCGCAGGAACAAGGGGCGCGCAACCTTATTGCGAATAGTTTGCGCGGATGAGTGATGCCCTTCGCCGCCGGATCGCAGCCGTACTTCTCGTTCTCGGGATCGCCGTGGCCGTGCTCGCGATCGAGGACGTCGGCCCGTTCTCAGACCCGCCGACTCAGGAGGAGGTCGTGCAGGACGTCGTCGAGGAGTTCTTCGCCGCCGCGTCCGACGGCAACTCGAAAAGCTTCTGCCGACTACTCACCGAGGACGCGCGCAACGAGCTCGAGGTGAATACCGCGCAGCGACTCGAGTCCGACGAGGCGCTTTCGTGCACCCAGATCCTCGACGTCCTCGCGCCCGCGTTCGAGGACTCGACGATCGACGTCCGTTTCGTCAACATCAGCGGCACCCGCGCCCGCGTCGAGGCGCGCTACAAGCTGGCCGACTCCCCCGCTCAGCCGCGCACCATCCTCCTCGAGCTGCAAGACGGCGACTGGCACGTCTCGGATCCCGGTTAGCCGAGCGGCGAAAACCTGGATTCGCCGGTGAGGCTGTCTTTACGCCGGCAGGAGGGGACGTAAGCACAGGCTCGCGAGAATCCCGTCCCCCACCTGCTTGACGCGGCCGCGCGGCTGGACTGCGGCCGGGTCGTATTTAGAACAGCTGGTTCTCGCCGGCGAAGATCTCGGAGACCGAGTCGTCGGCGAAGATGCGGCGGATCGAGTCGGCAAGCGTCTGCGCCGCCGAGAGCTGCGTGATGTTGTCGGGCGCGCCGGGGCGCAGCGGGATCGTGTCGGTGACGACGATCCGCTCGATTCCGGAGTTCTCGTAGGCGAGGCGCTCGTATGCGGGGCCCGAGAAGAGCCCGTGCGTGGCGCAGGCGATGACGCTTGCGGCACCCTCGTCAAGCACCGTCTTCGCGGCGGAGGTCAGCGTTCCGGCGGTGTCGATCATGTCGTCGACCAAGACCGCGGTCTTGCCCTGCACGTCGCCGACGACGTAACCGGACTGGGCAACGTTATGAGCGGGACGCTCCTTTTCCATCACCGCCCAGTGGACGCCGACCTTGCGGGCGAAGTTGCGTGCGACCTTCACCCGGCCCGCGTCGGGCGAGACGATCACGAGGTCGTTGTCCCAGGCCTGGTCCATGAAGTACTGCGTCAGCATCGGCATCGCCGTCATGTGGTCGACCGGCTTCGAGAAGAAGCCCTGCACCTGGCCGGAGTGGAGGTCCATCGTCAGGACGCGGTCAACGCCAACCGCCTCGAGGCACTGGGCGACAACGCGGGCTGTGATGGGCTCGCGTGGAGCTGACTTCTTGTCCTGGCGTGAGTAGCCGTACCAGGGCATCACCGCGATGATCCGGTGCGCCGACGCGCCCTTGGCGGCGTCGATCATCGTCAGGAGCTCGACCAGCGAGTCGTTCGGGGTCATCGCCTCGGCGGCGTTGGCGCTGGTGGACTGGACCAGGAAGACGTCTGCGCCGCGGATCGACTCCTTGTAACGGCAGTAGACCTCGCCGTCGGCGAACGTGCGCAAATCGACCTCGCCGAGGTCGACCTCCAGCCGGCCGGCGATCCTTGCCGCGAGCTCCATCGAGGCGCGTCCGCCGAAGACCATCAGGCGCTTCGTGTACTCCGCCTGAATCGAGCTGATCGCCTGCGGACTCTCTTCCAGGATGCTCACTCCTTGGCTCCCCCGGCCTCGTCGGCCTTCGCCTTTCGGTCTGCGTAGTCCTCGATGTTTCGCTGATCGTTGCTCGACACGCCGAGAGCTCCGTCGGGGACGTCCTCCCGGATCACCGAACCGGCGCCAGTGTATGCGCCGTCGCCGACGGTGACCGGCGCGACCATCGAGGTGTTGATTGAGATTCGCGCACCCTCCCCGATCTTCGTGCGGTGCTTTAAGCGCCCGTCGTAGTTGGCGGTGATGCTCCCCGCTCCCACGTTGGCGCGGGCGCCGATGTCGGCGTCACCGACGTATGAGAGGTGTGGAACCTTCGCCCCCTCGCCGACCGTGGAGTTCTTGATCTCCACGAAGGTGCCCGCCTTGGCGCCCGTCTCGAGAACGGCGCCCGGACGCAGATAGGCGAACGGGCCGACCGAGACCAGGTTGCCCACGTCGGCGTCCTGAAGGTAGGAGTGCAGCACCCGAGCCTGCTCGCCAACGGTCACGTCCACGAGGGTCGAATGCGGGCCGATGATCGAGTCGGCGCCGATCCGGGTTGCGCCGCGAAGCGCGGTGCCGGGCTCGATCGTGGCGTCGGCGGCGATCTCGACGTCCGCGTCGATCCAGGTTGAGCTCGGGTCGACGATCGTGACTCCCGCGCGCATGTGGCGGTCGTTGATCTGGCGGCGCGCCTCAGCAGCAACGGCGGCGAGGTCGGCGCGGTTGTTGACACCGAGGTTGACGTTGGGGTCGGAGGCGCGGTGCGCGACGACGCGCAGGCCCTGCTCGCGCAGCATCGGCAGAACGTCGCCGAGGTAGTACTCGCCCGCCGAGTTGTCGTTGCCGAGACTGTCGAGCGCCTCTACGAGCGGCTCAGCGGCAAAGGCGTAGGTGCCGGTGTTGATCTCGGCGATCTCGAGGATCTTCGGGTCCACACCTGCCGGGTCCTTGGTTTCGACGATCTGCTCGATGTCGCCGGACTCGTCGCGGACAACCCGCCCGTAGGCGCCCGGCTCCTCGAGCTCGACGGTCATCACGGTCGCTCCCGCCTCGGCCGCCCGGTGGGTCTCCAGCAGCGCCGAGATGATGTCGGCGTTGATCAGCGGGTGATCGCCGGAGAGGACGATGACCGTGTCGGAGTCGCGAACGATGTCGTGGGCCGCACGGATCGCTCCGCCCGTGCCGTCGGCCTCGGGCTGGACAACCGTCTCGGTGCCCGCGGGGAGGCCGGGAGTGAGGTCGCGGTCGGGCGAGACGATCACCGCGACGCGCTCGGCGCCTGCCTCCCGCGCGGCAAGCACAGGCCAGGCAACCATCGTTCGCCCGCAGACGGGATGAAGAACCTTCGGCAGCGAGGAGTGCATCCGCGTGCCCTCGCCCGCGGCCATGATGAGGACGGTGGGCCCGCTCACGCGCGCAATCGTAGACGCGCAGCGCGGGCCGTGCTCTTGATCGATGGGGGCGGTGGCGCTATCTTGCGCGGCGGCGCCGTCCCGCGCCCAACCTCCACACCGGTGCTCACGCCGCCGGCCCGGGAGACAAAGGGGGCCTTGGAGCTCTCGGGACGCCGAATCATCGTTGCCCCTTTCGGCGGGGCGCCGGGAGCGTGAGTCCTGTCGCCGGCCGCCGTGAAGGAGCGTTGAGATGACCAGGCAAAGCACTTTCAAGCGCATGGTTCGCGCCCGGATGGAGAAGACGGGTGAGAGCTACACGGCCGCGCGCCGGCAATTGATCGCCGCGGGCGAGACGCCGGACCTGGCTGCAGTAAGAGGCGCACCTCGAGGCACGAGCGGGCATCGCATCGATCCCGCGCTCGACCCGCTCGAGGCGCTCGCCGTGATCAAACTCGGCAGCAAGCCCGGCTTCACCGACCTGGATGCGGCCGATCTGAAGCGGTTCGAGCCGATAGCTGAGTTGGGGGTGCCGGCCGAGCCGTACGAGCTCACCGGCTTCGATCCAGGCGCTGAGTTCCTCAACGTCACTCCGGAGGCGGCGTTGCCGGCGATCCTCGCGGCGGGTCGGTCCCCGCTGACGATCGCCGAGGGGCTCACGATCCTGCTGGCAGACCCCGAGATCCTGCGAGAGCGAAACTGCTTCTCGCTGCTCGGCTCACGCTGCGGCGACCGCCGCGTCCCGGCGCTGTGGATCAAGGGCGACGGGCGGCCGCGACTCGGCTGGTGCTGGGAGGGAGCGCCCCACACGTGGCTGGGCTCGGCCTCGTGCGAGGGACGGGTGGTCAGCTAAGTGCGGTTCGGGGTCTCGTTCACCCTCGTGCGGGGAGTTTGCCTCCCTATGCGCGGCAAAGTCCCCGCCCGACGGCGATTTCGTCTCTCAGTCAGCAACTGGGGAGCCAGGATTCGAACCTGGATCTCACGGCACCAAAAGCCGGCGTCGTGCCATTGGACCACTCCCCAAGCAACCTCAAGATAGAGCGGCGTCAGGGACACCACTCTCACTACTCGCTCTTGCGCCTCACCTTCGCGCGGCCTGCAGCGGTCCCAGGCTCGAAGGCCGGGCCCCGCGGCGCTGCGATGCCGAGGACGCGCATCGCCTTGAGGCCGAGGCCGAGCTTCTCGCGGCCCTCGGTCGAGGTGATGTCGTGGCCGCAGAGCTCCTTCACGCGCTCCAGGCGGTATCGGACCGTGTGGCGGTGGGTGAAGAGCTGGTCGGCTGTCGGGGTGACGTTGCCGTCGTTTTCGAGGTAGGCCTCGATCGTTCGGACCAGGTCGGTCTCGTATTGGTCGTCGTATGCCGAGAGCGGTGCGACGGTCTCGTCATAGAAGCGCTGAAGCTCGCCAGGGTCCTCGCTCATCGCCGGCAACAGAAGCCGATAGGAGCCGGTGTCCTCGAACGCGAGCACCTCGAGCCCGTCGGCCTCGGCCACGTTCGCGGCGAGCAGGGCCTCGCGGCCGCAGCGGAAGAGGTCGACCGGATCGCCAACCCAGCGACTGCGCGCGAGCGTCACATGAAAGCCGGGGAGCGAGGCGGCGAGCTCGCGCTCGAGGCCACCTATCGCCCGCTCGAGCTGCGCGGGCTCGGCGACCGGCACGATCGCGCGGACCTCCGCTCGGTCGCCGATCTCCACAAGCTCGGCGATCGCGCCACTGCTCGCGGCGCGCAGCGCCCGCAGCGAGACGACGAACACTCGCGCGCGCCAGTCGCCCGTCTGCGCCGATCGCGGGGCAGCACGCGCGAAGATGGCACCGGCACCGTCGTCGATGCTGGCACCCAGCTCCGCCGCTCTCGCGACGATGTCGCCGCGATCGGTGACCTTGCGCTCGAAGGTCGCGCGGACGAACTCACCGGCGGCCTCGTCGCTCGCCCACTCGGGCGCGCGCGAACGCTCGAGCTCGAGCGCGAGCATCGTCGAGACCATCCGCATCAGCGTCGCCGACGGATCACCCTTGCGGCGGCGGTATCGCAGCTCGCCGACGACGGAGTCCGCGACCCGCAGCTCGAGCGCCTCGACGTCGCTTTCGCCCGTGAGCAGCTTGCTCTCCTCAGCCGAAGACGTCGCAGCCACCGCCAGGACCGCGCTGGAGCGATCGATCAGCGCAACGCTCGCACCCAGCGCAGCACCTGCAGCACGCGCAACCGCGGGCAGGCCCGCACCCGACTCGATTGCCTCGGCAAGCGATTCCAGGGCGCCCTCGTCCGGCCGGGTGGAGCCCTTTTTGGCCGTGGTGGAGTCCGCGGTCACCCAGGAATCTTAGGTTGGGAGCGGCGCCGTACGAACGCGGCGGCTCGGCTCAGCCGAAGACCTTGGTGATGTCGTCCCAGTAGTAGACGATGGCAATGCCCAGAGCCACCCCGATCGCGAGCAGCGCGACCAGGACGAAAACGGAGACGAAGATCGCCGTCGCCTTCTCCCACGTACGGCCGAACGACGCGATGGCCGGCGCCAAAATCAGCGCGGCAAAGGCGACCAGGCTGATCAGCCCGGCTCCGCCGAAGAGATAAAACTCCGTTCCGATCCGCGCAACGATCGGCATCAACCTGTCCGATTCTGGCGGAAATGGGTTACGACCATCGCGACGGCGGCACAGATCCCGAACGCCGACACCCCCAGCGCCCAGCCGCCACTGACATCGCTGAGGTAGTGCACGTTGAGGTAAACGCGGCTCAGCCCCACGAGCCCGGTGAGGACAAATCCCGCCGCGATCAGCGCCGTTCCGTAACGCCATGCGGGCCGCACGCGCACCGCGATCGTCAGCGCCAGCCAGGTGTAGATCACCGAATAGGTCGCGTGCCCGCTCGGATAACTCGAGCCCTGCGCGTCCACCAGGCCCGGCTGCGGGCGAGGCCGATCGATGACCTCCTTGAGCACCGGCACCGCGAGGTGGCTCAGGACGAGCGCGCCCGCGAGCACCGCGGCCTCGGCATATCGGCGGCGGACGGCGAGGACCCCGCCGGCGATCAGTGCGACCAGAAGCGTCACCGGTGTGGAGCCGAGCGCGGTGACGATCTTTGCGACCGTCGTCAGCCACGCGGCGCGCAGGCTCTCGACGATGTCCATGGCCGCCTGGTCGCCCGACGTCGGTCCGGGATCGTCGCTGACGACCGTGCCGAAACCGATCAGCACGAAGACGGAGACCGATAGGACCGCCATCAGGGTTGTGAACTCGAGACCGAGGTTGCCGGGAGTGATCCGCTCCCAGGTGAACCGGATCTGCGGGACGAGCCGGCGCAGCCCGGGAGTCGACTCGATCCTCGCCCGCAGCTTCGCGCGATTCTCGGGCTCGCGCAGATACCGCGAGATCACGACCGAGCCCACGATGATCGCGACCAGGCTGCCGAAGATCAGCGCGCCGGTCCCCGCGATCTCGCCCGCCTTGTCGAGGCTCTGCGAAAACGCGTAGCCGAGCAGCGAGAACGTCGCCGCCCAGAGCCCGGTACCGAGAACGCTGTACGGCACGAACGCCCGGTATTGCATCCCGGAGCTACCGGCGATAAACGGCGCCAGCGCGCGAACCAGGCCGATGAAGCGGCCGACCAGGATCGTCTTTCCGCCGTGGCGGTCGAAGTAGCCCTCCACGCTCTCGAACCGTTCCTTGGTGATCTTGACCCGCGGCCCGTGCTTGAGGACGAAGTCCCGACCGAGGCGGCGGCCGATGAAGAAGCTGGTCGTGTCCCCGGCCCATGCCGAGAACCAGACGATCGCGACCGTGAGAATGATGTTCGTGGTCCCCTGGCCGGCGACAGCACCGGCGAGGATCACGAATGTCTCGCCCGGTGCGATCAGGCCAACGAAGGCACCCGTCTCCAGGAACGCGAGCACGCCGACGACGAGATAGGTCCACTTGCCGAGGAAGTTCGAGAAGTCGTCGAGCAACCCCTGAAGATCGATCTCGGGGAAGAACTGCTTGTAGAGGAAGTAGAGGAGGCCGAGGCCCGCCGCGATCGCGACGTAGCGCCAGGGGCTGTGCTTCTCGCCTTCCACCTCGTGCCTACGGGGATTATCCGAGCCTCGGCGGCGCCGAGACGATCGCGTTGGCGTAACGGGGCGGCAAGGCCGATGCCGCCTGGTCAGCTGCGGCCATGTCGCCGAAGAAACCGACGACCGTTGGACCGGATCCCGCCACCAGCGCCCGCACCGCCCCGACCTCCTCGAGCGCGTCGAGTGCTTCAGCAATCGAGGGCCGCAACGAGACCGCCGCCTGCTCGAGGTCATTTCGCAGCAGCGACGCATATTCGAGAGGCGACGCGTCGGCCACTGCCGCTGCTCGCAACTGCGTCTCGAGCTCGGTCAGCTCCTCGTTCGAGCGGCCGCTGCCGAGCTCGTCGGCACGCGCGTACACCTCGGCGGCACTCAGCCCGTGATCGTCGGGTATGAGGACCACCGCGAACTCGCCCGGGTGAGGCAGCGGCTCGATCCTCTCCCCCGCGCCCCCGACGAGCGCGAACACGGGATTGATCTGCGACGGCACGTCCGCGCCAAGGCCCGCAGCGAGGTCATCGACTTCCTGCAGCTCGTCGCCGGCCAGGCGCAGAATCGCCGCAGCATCCGCGCTGCCGCCGCCGAGCCCGGCGGCGACCGGGATTCGCTTGTCGATCTCGACCCTCACGGGCTCTCGCCGCCAGCCTCGAGCGCGCATCGCCTCGAGCGCGACCGCGACCAGGTTCGGGCCGCCAACCGCCGGGCAGACGACCTCGTCGCCCTCTCCCCTCGCGTCGGAGATCTCAAGGCGATCCGACAAGAGCAGAGGGCAGAAGAGCGAACGCAGCTCATGGAGCCCATCATCGCGGCGCTGGCCGACGTAGAGGCAGAGGTTGAGCTTGGCGGGTGCGCGGAGGATCACAGCGATCCCTCCAGCGCCTCGGCCAGGGCGAGAAACTGCGCCGGCGCGAGTTGCTCCGCGCGGGCATCCGCCGCAAGCCCGAGCGCGACGAGCGCCTCGCGGGCGGGTTCGCGCGCTCCCGGCCGAGCGTGCTCGAGCGACCGCGCGAGTGACTTGCGCCGGTGTGCAAAGGCGTCGCGGACGAGCCTTGCCACCGCGGGCGGTGGTGCCGGTCCCGTGCGGCGCAACCCGATCAACGCCGAGTCGACCCGTGGGCGAGGCGTGAACACCGCGCGGTCGACGCTGCGGAGCATTCGAGCCTCGCAGGCGAGCTGAACCATCACGCTGGGCGAGCCGTAGGCGCGCGTCCAGGGCTGGGCGCGCAACCTGTCGGCAATCTCGCGTTGGACCATGAGCGTCCACGACTCAATCGCACCGAGCTCAGTGATCGTGCGGATGATCAGAGGCGTGGCGATCGAGTAGGGAAGGTTGGCGACCATGCGTGTCGGAGCTGGGTCCAGCGCCGACAGATCGGCACGCATCGCGTCCTCGAAATGGAGCTGGACGTTGCCGTGCTCGGCCGCGATCGCGCTGAGCTCGGGCTCGAGCCGGCGATCCAGCTCGATCACGTGCACGGAGGAGGCGATCGGCGCCAGGCGCGCGGTCAGAACCCCCTCCCCGCCGCCGACCTCGAGCACGACGTCCTGAGCTCCGACCTCCGCCTCACGGACGATCGCGCCAAGCAGGTTGGTGTCGGCGAGGAAGTTCTGCCCGAGCCTCACCATCCGAACAGCCGCGTGGCATTCGCCTCGATCACGCCCTCGAGCTGGGCGTAGGACACCTCGCGAACCTCAGCGAGCGTCTCGGCCGTCGCGACGACGTTGGCCGGCTGGTTCGGCCGGCCACGCTGCGGCTGCGGGCTCAAAAACGGCGCGTCGGTCTCAACGAGGATCAATTCATCAGGAACGGCCGCCGCCGCCTCGCGCAGCGCCTGCGACTTGGGATAGGTCATGTTCCCCGCGAACGAGCAGTACCAGCCCTGTGCGGCCGCCTGGAGGGCGCGGTCGGCCGTTCCCGAAAAGCAATGGAGGACGACGCTCACTCCTGTGGCCTCCGCGGCGAGAATCTCGAAGGTCTGCTCGAGCGCGGCACCGTCGGTGGTCGTCGCCGTGTCGCGCACGTGGATGACCAGCGGCTTGCCGACGCGCCGAGCGATCGCGATGTGGGCGAGAAACGAACGCCGCTGATCCTCGGGAGGCGAGCTGTCGCGATAGAAGTCGAGGCCGGTCTCGCCGACGGCCGCGACCCGCGAATCCATCGCGAGCTCCTCGATCCGCGCGGCATCGGAGTCGTCGAACCCCGCGGCGCCGTTGGGATGGCGACCCACCGCCGCGAAGACCCCCTCGTGCGCCTCGGCCGCCGCGATCGCCTCAGCGCTGGTCGCCTCGTCGATGCCAACGGTGAGCATCCGCCGCACTCCAACCTGGGCGGCGTCGGCGATCAGCTCAGCGACGGGTCGGTCGCAGAGCCCGAGGTGGCAATGACTGTCGATCACGCCGCCGAGTCTCGCAAACAGGACTCGACTACAGGTCGCGTCGACCGAAGCCGCGGACCGCCAGAACAACCACCGCGGCTGTGTAGACGACCACGAACGCGAACATCCCGGCGCCGGCCTCCTGCGCCCCACCGAACGGCCCGAGCTGGACGACGGTGCTGGTCAGGCCGGTCTGGTCGGAGCTGAGCAGATAGAGCCCGTGCTGGTAGAGCGCCTCGAACGGGACCCCGTAGTAGGCGACGTCGGCGACCCGAACCAACGTCGGTGAATCCAGCGCGTCCCCGATCTGGCCGAGCAGACCGGCGACGAGGCCCGCCCCGAACACCATGAAGACGGTGATCCCCTGCGCTGTCGATGTGAGGTGCACTGAGGTAAGTACGGAGACCGCCGCGATCACCATCACCGAGACGGCCAGTAAGAGCCCCGGGGCGACCGCGTGGTCCGGCGACCAGTCGCCGAACGCCACCGTGATCAGCAGGGCGACAACGTAGACGGCGGCCACGTAAAGCGCTGAAGCAGTCGCCGCCGCCGCCCAGCGTGCGACGAGCATCGTCCCGCGCCCGAGCGGCCGCACGACCAGCGGCTGAAGCAACCCGGTCTCGCTGTCACCGCGAACGATCCCGATCGTCAAAAAGATCGCCAGGATCGCGCCCAGAAACAGCGTCGCGAACATGGCCAGGCCGAAGAGTGTCGAGCCGACGACGATCTGCTCGTCCACGGGCGAACCGCCGAAGCGCCCCCGGTCATCGATCTCATTGAAGGCGAACGCCACGCCCAGCCCGTAGAGGATCAAGAAGACCAGCGTGAGGATGCCGACGACTGCGAACACCCGTCGGCGCAGGCTCTCGGCGAAGGCGAACCCGATTACGGCACGAACGGCATCGGAGGTTCGAGGCATCGCGATCAGACCTCGCCAACCGCCTCGAGGTATGCGTCCTCGAGTGTGCTGGCCAGGACCCGCACCGAGTAGATGCGTTCGCCGGCTGCGACCAGCCCGGCAACGATCTCCGGCACCTCGTCGCGGCCGGCGGCCTCATACGAACGCATCCCCGACGCGGTCTCGATCTCGACGCCACGCGGCCGCGTGAGCTCGGCAGGTGTCCCTCGCTCGATGATCTCACCCTTGACGAGGATCGCGACGCGGTCGCAAACCAGCTCGACCTCGCCAAGCAGGTGCGAGCTGAGCAGCACCGAGACCCCGCGAGATCGGACCTCATCGAGCAGCCGACGAACAACCCGCCTGCCCGCCGGATCGAGGGCGCTGGTGGGCTCGTCGAGGAGGAGAAGGCGCGGGGCGCCGACCATCGCCTGGGCGATCCCGAGCCGCTGCTGCATCCCCTTCGACATGGCCGCGACCCGCGTCTCCGCGGCGCCCTCGAGCCCGACCAGCTCAAGCAGCTCGGCGCGCTCCCCCGCGGCACCGCCCGAGCCGCTCAGCCGCTGATGGAGACGCAGGAGCTCGTCCGCACTCGCCCACCCCGGGAAACGAAAGAGCTCCGCGAGATACCCAACGTCCCGCCGGGCCTCGCGGCTGCCCGCGCGATGGCCCGCGACCGCTGCCGTCCCGGAGGTCTCGTGGACCAGGCCGGCAGCGATCTTTGCCAGCGTCGACTTGCCCGCCCCATTGGGTCCGAGCAACCCGACGATCTCACCCTCGCCGACCTCGATTGAGATTCCGCGCAGCGCCTCCGTGGCGCCGTAGCGCTTGCGGAGCTCGCTGGCTGAGAAAGCGGGCGCTATCACCTAGTCGAGCTTCGGGAACAGCGGCGGGATCCGCTCGACCCGCTGGCCCCCGCGGCGCGCGCCGAACGCGTCGAGCTCGCGGTTGCCCTCGGCCAGCGCGTCCAGAAGGTGGCCGCTCGACTCCGGCATGTACGGATGGAGCAGCAGCGCCAGGAAGCGGATGCCCTCGGCGAGGTTGTAGAGGACGGAATCAAGCTTGTCCGCCGACGAGGCGTCCTTGGCCAGCTCCCACGGCTTGTTCTCCTCGACGTAGGCGTTGAGGCGGCGCACGCGACTCCAGATCTCCTCGAGCGCGCGAGAGATCTCGGCATCGTCGAGCAGGCCCCTGACGATCCCGTCGAGGCCCTCGAGGCCGATCTCACGATCCGCCGCAGCGTCCGGGACCACGCCGTCGCGGTAGCGGTCGATCATCGCCAGCGTGCGCGATGCGAGATTGCCCCAGTCGTTGGCGAGCTCTGACTCGTAGCGTGACTCGAACCCGGCCGCTGAGACGCTGCCGTCCTGGCCGAAGGAGACCTCGCGCATGCAGTAAAAGCGCAGCGCGTCGGAGCCAAAGCGGTCGATCACCTCATTCGGATCGAGGACGTTTCCGAGTGACTTCGACATCTTCTTCTCGCCCATCAGCAGGTAGCCGTGCACGTAAACGCGCTGCGGCGGCTCGATCTCGGCGGCCATCAAGAAGGCCGGCCAATAGACGGTGTGGAACTTGAGAATGTCCTTTGCGATCACGTGCAGGGTCGCGGGCCAAAAACGCTCGGTCAGGTCCTCGCCCTCGCGCGCGTAGGAGAGCGCCGTGTAGTAGTTCAAAAGCGCGTCCCACCACACGTAGATGACCTGCTCGGTGTCCCATGGGACAGGCACCCCCCACGAGAGCTTGGGCCGCGAGAGCGAGACGTCCTGAAGGCCGCCGCGGATGAACGAGAGCGCCTCATTGCGGCGAAAGGAGGGCTGCACGAACTTCGGGTTGTCGGCGTAAAGCTGCTCGAGGCGCTCCTGGAACGCGCTGAGCTTGAAGAACCAGTTCTGCTGACTCTCGCGCTCCAGGGGGATCTCGTGGATCAGGCAGGTGTTGTCGGGGCCGATCTCAGCCTCCGTCTTGAAGTCCGCGCAGCGCGGGCAGTACCAGCCCTCGTAGAGGCCCTCGTAGACCCAGCCGTTGTCGTAGACGCGCTGAACGACCTCCTGGACGCGTGCCATGTGTGCCGCGTCGGTCGTACGGATGAAGAAGTCGTTGGAGGCGTCGACACGTCCCACCAGGTCCTTGAACTTGGGCGCGTTGCGATCGACGAGCTCCTGCGGGGTCACACCGAGACGCTCAGCCGCGAGAGCCACCGGCTCGCCATGTTCATCCGTGCCCGTGAGAAAGAACGTGTCGTCGCCGCGCTGGCGATGGTGGCGGGCAAGCACGTCGCAAGCGATCGTCGAGTAGGCGTGACCGAGATGGGGCTCGGCATTGACGTAGTAGATCGGCGTTGTGACGTAGAAGCTCACGGCCGACCGAGCTTATTGGCGCGCTACAACGGGGTTAGCTGTCCTTCTTCGGCTTCGGGTCGAGCTTGTTCAGCTTCTTCTTCGCCTTCTCGCCACAATCGCGCGGAAACGCGGGCACACCCTTGACGCCGACGTTGCCCTCGCGGCTAGAGATGACCAGCCCGAGGTCATCCCGCTTCGCCGCGCTCTCGACCTCGTCGGAGTCGTTGAGAAGCTTGGCCTCGACCTCGCAGAAGATGTCGCCATCGATCGTGTAGCCGTTGCCACTCTTGTCGAGGTTGAGCTTCTTGACGATCTGCTTGTTGCTGTAGCTGACCGAATCGCCGTTGCCACAGCCGGCAAAGAGAGCGGCCATGACGGCCACCAGCGCAGCGCAACCCCTTGTCCCAGCTCCCGCCTTCATCGGCGGAACCTATCGGACCGACCCCGACAAAGAGGAAGGGCGGCCCGGAGGCCGCCCTTCCCTTTCAGAACCTGTCGAAGCGAAAAACGGAGGCTTACTTGCCGCCCTTCTTCTTCTTCTTCTGCTTGCACTTCTGAGTCGTCTCAGCGGTCTCAGTGGTGCCGTCCTTGTACGTGACCTTGCGCTGGAAGGTCATGTTCTTGGACTTGCAACGCGCAGTGACGTTCTTGCTGCTCTTGAAGATCGTCGCGTTGAACTTCGTGATCATGATTCCGCCGGTGCTCGGTGCATTCGGGACCGACAGCGCCTGTCCGTAGCCCTTGCCCGCGTTGGACTTGACGATCTCACCGAGAACGGTGGGAGCCGCCTGGCCGAGTCCTTGGCTCTCCGTGTGCAGCTGAACCCCGTTCTGTGCCGGGCCCTTGAAGACGGAGACGATCACGTCGTCGATCACCAGACCGGGACCCTGAACCTCGGCCTCACCGGCGCCGATGTATGAGTCCTTCGGGCATGCGTCACGCGCCTGCTGGGCGGTGCTGCCGTTCGGCGGAAGCGTCGTGCAGACCGAACCCTGGTCCAGATCGAACTTGATGTTCTTCGAGTACGAGAGGTACTCACTGGCGGGGTTGGACTGGGTGCCGGTGACACCGCCCGGTACCTCCGTGCGAACCCCCGAGAACAGCTCGATGGGCTTGTACTTCTTCTTGTCGAGCTTGGTCGGCTTAATTGCGCCGTCGACAAACGCGTCATTGGTGGTGCCCTGCGCAAATGCGATGGCAGACGTGCCCATCGCGACAACAAGCGCGACCGACACTACAAACCTTGACTTCTTAACCACTTACTCCTCCTGCTGGTATTGCGCAGGTGCTCTGCGCACCGATGTTTTGAGCTTTTTCGCGCACTCCGACCTGGGGACCGGGCCCGCTTCTCCTCTATCAACCCGGGAGCGCGGGCAAAGTTGCACGCGACCAAGATCCACTATGAAGCATATCCGTAGGGGCCACTCGCGGCACGGCGCCGCGGAGCTTCAGCAGGCCCTCGACACCTTCTTCTTGGCCTTCTTGACCTGAGCCTTGGCCTTCTGGACTCGGTTGCGGTCCGCATCCTGGCTGCGGAGTTTCTTCAGTTTGCTCTTAGCGCGGTCCAACTTGGTGCGCGCCTTGGCGCACTTCGCGTTGACGGACTTGCGCTTGCATTTCTGGGTGATCTCGGCGGTCTCAGACGTGCCGTCCTTGTACGTGACGAGGCGCTGGAAGGTCATGTTCTTGGACTTGCAGCGCGCGGTGACGACCTTGCTGCTCTTGAAGATCGTCGCGTTGAACTTCGTGATCATGATTCCGCCGGTGGCTGGCGCATTAGGGACCGAGAGCGCTTGGCCGAAGCCCTTGCCGGCCCTCGACTTGACGATCTCGGCGAGAACGGTGGGAGCCGCCTGGCCGAGTCCTTGGCTCTCCGTGTGCAGCTGGATCCCGTTCTTTGCCGGGCCCCTGAAAGCGGAGACGATCACGTCGTCGATCACCAGGCCGGGACCCTGAACCTCGGCCTCACCGGCGCCGATATATGAGTCCTTCGGGCATGCGTCGCGCGCCTGCTGGGCGGTGCTGCCGTTCGGCGGAAGCGTCGTGCAGACCGAACCCTGGTTCAGATCGAACTTGATGTTCTTCGAGTACGAGAGGTACTCGCTGGCCGGGTTGGACTGGGTGCCGTTGACGCCGCCCTGGACCGAGGTGCGAACACCCGAAAGCAGCTCGACGGGCTTGTACTTCTTCTTGTCGAGCTTGGACGGCTTGATCTGGCCGTCCACGAATGCATCGTTGGTGTCAGCGCCGGCTGCGAACGCAATTGCGGACGTGCTCAGCACCGCAACCAGGGCGAGCGCGAAGAAAAGTCGTGACCTCACTAGGGGTTGCCTCTTTCTCAAATCGTCCGCATTGGGATCTCACTCCCCCTAACCCGCTGGCGTGGCGAACGTTGCGATCGGGCGGAGCGAGGGCGAGAGCCCGCAACTCACGGAGACTCGCGCGTATGCAGGTACCGCGACTGCTCGGGCGACTCGCCGATGGACCGGAACGGGCCCTGTTCCTTGCAGGGTGGAGTCGGAACAGCCTGGGTCGTCGTCTGACCGGCGAAGGCGAAAAGCTGCAGGCGGTCGTAGAGGATCTGGGCAAGCTCGGAATCTCCCTGCGTCCGCTCGTTGAAGGCGGGATTCGCGGGGGAGCTCGGATCGAGGAACGCGTTGATGCCGAAGCTGCAGTGGCGGGTCTCGAACGATTCGAGGCCGGCCCGCAGATTCGCGTACCCCCCGGGCTTGAAGTAGGGATTGGAGCGCGAGTTCGCGAGGCGACGCGGGTAGGTCGAAAGCGCCTCGGGGGAGAGGGGCGCCGTCGACCGCAGATAGTGGATCGAGTCGCCTGAGGCGAGGTCGAACAGGACACCGTTGCTCGCAGCGGCGAGGTTCGCGAGCGCTGCGGCGACCTCGCGGCGGTAGTCGGCGAACACCTGGAGGATCGGGTTGAACTGCGCGAGCCACGGGTCGAAGCCCTCAAGGATCGACGGCAGAGACGAGTCGAGCAGGCGGGTCGTGGCGCGCAGGCCGGCCGGGCCGACCTTCGTCGTGCGCGTCAGGCCCACGAAGAACGTGTCGAGAACCGGCGCGAGGCGCTGCACCTCGGCGAGCGTCGGCGTCAGCTCCCGCGCGGCGGGTTGCAGGCCGACCGCCACGGGATCGGTGTCGATCGCGAACTGCTCGAGCCGCGTCAGCGTCGCGCGCGACTCACGCAGGAAGGTCGGGAAGATGCGGAAGATCTCGGCCAGCTCCGCATTGCGCTCGGCCGTGGTGCCGAAGACCGTTGCGGCGTTTTCGATCGTGCCGCTCAGCTGCCCTGAGCGTTCAGAGAGCGCCCCGAAAGCGTCACCCGTGTTGCGAACGAAGTCGCTCACCGCCACGTCCTGGCTCTCGAGCAAACGCAGCAGGCGATCGGCGCTGTCGGCGAACGCAGGGAGGCTCGCGATCGCAATCGAGAAATCCTCGCCGCGACCACGCAAAGAGGCCGCCTGGCCCTGCATCCAGGCCTGGAATGCCGCCCTCGTTTGAGGATCGAACGCGCGGAAGATCTCGTCGAGCTGAACGGCGTCGGAGACCTGGGCCGGCTCCAGGGACCCGCCCTCAGGGAGGGTGTCGGCCTCATTGCTGCCGGGCGTTAGCTCAACGTAGGTCTCGCCGAGGAGCGTCTTCTGGCGCAGAACGGCACGGGTATCCGTGGGGATCGGCGAGTAGGAGGCCTCGAGCTCGATCGTTGCGTCTGCATCGCCAGTGTTTGAGAGTTCGATTCCCTTGACACGCCCAACTGAGACGCCGGAGATGCGGACGTCGGACTCGACCGCCAGCTGCGTGGCCTCCTGGAGCGGAACCGTGAAGCGATAGCCCTCGGGCTTCAGGGGGACCGAGCCGCCGAAGGCAAGCCAGAGGAAGAGCGCCAGGGCGAAGCACGAGATCGTGAAGCCGACCGCGACCAGGATTCTGAATGCGCCGGGCGGCCTAGTTTCCATCTTCGCTCTCGCTGTCGGCCGGTTCGGAGAACAAGGGTGGGGGTGCGGGCACATAGCTGGGGTCCAGCGGGCAGACGACCTCGCTCCTCGGAGCGCTCGTGTATTGCTGGAGGGTCCAGAGGAACGGCCTGGTCACGCCGTTCGGGCCGACGAGCTGTTCGGCCAAAAGCGCGGTGGCGCAGGACTGCAGCACGACGGCGCGCGCGAGCGGTCCGTGCGCGTCCTGAAGCTGCGCTGTCGAGTTGGCGTTGTGGTTAAGCCACGCCGCCCAGAACAGATAGCCCTCCTCCGAGCCCTGCGGGTTGTAGGCCCAGGCGTTGAACAGGCGGTTGATGTCGCCCAGGGACTTGGCGGTCGCTTTGGAGGTGGCCGCAAGCGGTCCGGAGGCCTGCTTGAGGTGTCTAATCGGCGGGCGGACCTGGCGGGTGAAAGGACGAATCTGGCTCTCGATCGGATCGACCGTCGCACGCACGAACTCCTGGAGTGAGCGCTGGGCTGGAGCGAAGGACTGCGCCGTCGGGATCAGCGCCTCGGAGGCGGGACCGAGGACCGTTGAGAGCCTGTCGCTGCTGGCAAGCCCCTCGCGGGTCGCCGCCAACGCGGGCGGGAACTCGCGCAGGCTCTCCTGAAGGGCCTCGCTCTGATTGGCGAATCCGCCCAAAGCCTCACTCTGCGCGGTCACCCACTCCGCCAGGCGGACGTCGCTGCGCGCGAGTTCGGTGGAGAGCTCGCGAAACGCCGTGATCGAACTGGCGATGTTCTGGCGGCGTTTTGCCAGCAGGCCGTTGATGGCCGCGAGGTCGCGACCGAACGGTTCGAAGCGCCGCAGCCCTGCTGAGAGCTGCTTCCCGCGGCCGCCGAGTCCCTCGCCACCCGCCTGTACAAGCAGCTGCAGATAGTCGCGGGTGTCGCCGTCGAGCGAGGCGAGGATCTGATCGGGATTGATGTTCGGCTCGGTCTGCGAGAGCGGAATCGTCGAGCCCTCCTCGAGAGTCTCGGTACCGGTGCCCGGATCGACCTCCAGGGTCATGTCCTGAAGACCGGTGCGCGGGCGCATCAGCACCGACGCATCGGGATGGAGAAGCGCGGCGTACTTCGGTTCGACGAGCATCGTCACCACCGCGTGGCCGTCCACGAGCTCGACCTCGGAGATATCGCCGGCCTTGACGCCCGAGATGTTCACGGTCTGTCCCTGTCCGGGCGTCACCGCCTGCGCGGTCGAGAGCTCGGCCTTCAGCTCGACGCGCTCGTCACCGAGGAACGGGATCCACGACGGGTACGGCTGCTGTTGCTGAGACAGCACATACCCGGTGATCGCCAAGCCGACGACGAACAGCACCACGACGGCGACGAAGTCGGTCAGATGTTCGCGCAGTACTCGTCTCATCCGCGGGGCGTCAGGTCGGGCGGTCCCGGTGCGGCGGCAGGACCGTTGAGGTTCGGCGGATCATTGGTCGCGCAGGCGACGTCCATCCGGAACGGCGGCGGCGAAGTCGGCAAGACCGGCTGGATGCCCTCGGGCGGCTCGATCGTGTAGGTGAAGTTGACCTGGTCGTTGACGCGAGGTGTGGGGTTTGTGGTCCCCACGAGGCTCGGTCCGCCTCCGGCTTGCAGGCGTAGATACGGGCCGTTTCCATCGAAGCCCTGGCCGACGCCGGCAAGGTTCACCAGCCCGTAGAAGAGCTCGTAGAAGTTGGGCTGGCCGGAGGTCCACCCACCGGCGTCGGCGGTGATCTGAGCGTTCGCTGTGGGAATCAGCGTCGCGTTCGAACACTGCGAAAGTGCGGTTGTCTGCGCGAACAGCTCCGTGGCCGCCTGGTTGACGCCGGCGAGGCCGGGAGCGCTCTTTCGCACGAGCCTTGCCAAGCCACCGAGTTCTTCGTCTTGGACGAGCTGGCCCGTCTGTTCGAGCCACGGGTTGAACGCGTCGATCGTGTCCGGCAGCTCCTCGATGCCTGGCTCCGACGCAATCGCGAGCGCGCGCAGCGGCGGCAGGGCCTCGTTGAGGTTGGCGAACGAGGTGGTCGCCTCGCGCAGCGTCGGCTCGAGATCGGCAATCGTCCGCGAGAGGTTTGCCGACTCGTTGGCCAGCGCGGCGGCAAAGCCGTTGAAGTTGGTGATCAGGTTGCCGAGATCCTCCTCGCGGCTGGCCAGCTTTGCGAAGACCGTCCGGGTCTCGGCGATGAAGCCGGCGAGATCGCCCTCGTTCTGGCCGCGCAGCGCATCGGAGACGATCGCGGTTCCGCGGCCCGCCTCCTCGCCGTAGGCAAACGCGTCGTTGAGCGACTCGCCGGCGCTCTCACCCGCGACATCGGGGTCCTGCGTGCGGTCGGCGGCAGCCGTCGGCTGGTAGTTGAGCGCTGTGCCGAAGCCCTGGAGCGTCCGCTGGAGCCCCTTGCGGGTCGGCTCCTGCAACGCCGCGAGGATTTCGTCGATCTGCACCGCGGTCGACGTCTGGGTGAACGGGATCTGACCGCCGTCGGGCAACTCGGCCGCACTCGGGCTGCCCGGCTTCAAGTCGATGAAGAAGTTGCCCTCCAAGAACAGCCGCGGCCGGATCTCCGCCTCGGCGTCGTCGTGGATCGGCCGGCCGTCCTCGTCGATGCTGAAGGTGACATCGACGAGGTTGCCCTCGCCGCGGTCGATGTTCGTCACCTCGCCGACGTTGACGCCGGCGATGCGTACCGGTGCGGTCGCGCGCAGCGTGGTTGCGTTCTCGAAGGTTGCGTGCAGCTGATAGGCAGGGCTTGACCAGGGCAGCTGCTTGGCGAACGCGAGGTAAATGAGGATCGAGAAGATGAAGAACATGACCAGGCCGAAGATCCAGGGCGCCGGTCCCCGGTAGTTGCGGCCCCAGACCCGGGGATCGGGCTCGACCCCGGGCGACTTGCGGGCTCCGCTGCGATCGCTTCTTCGCAGGATGCTCACTGATCCTCTTCCCCGGTGGAGGCCGAGCCCGGCTGATCAGCGGTGACCGTGCCCTGGTTACCGGGCACATTGCCGATCACCTGGCGGCCGACAGCGTAGGGCTCATTGCCAGCCTCACACTCGCGAGTCTGCCCGGGCGCGGCGGTGTTCGGATACGGGTTGTAGTGGAGGAAGTTCGCGTTGTCGGGACCGCCGCCGTTTGCAGGCGCCGATGAGGGAGACCCCTCGCTGTTGGGGCCTGTCGCGGGCTCGAAGACGCTGACGCGCTGCCAGGTGCTGCCGCCGGAGCCCTTCGAGACCGAGCTACCGAAGTTGCGGAACAGCAGCGTTCCGTAGTTGCAGACGGTCTGCGCCGGGGTGACGAAGGAGGCGAACGGCGCCAGCGTGTTGACCGTCTCGTCGAGGCGGTCGATCCCCGAGCGCACGCCCGCGTCGTCGCTGAAGCGCTCGAGCGTGACGGCGGTATTGGCGAGCTCGCGGTTGAGCTGCGGCGACGCGCGCAGGGCCGGGGTGCCTGTCTGCACCGCCTCGGTCAGGACCGGTGCCGTCTCCGCCAGCGTCTCGACGCCAGGCTGAAGCTCGTTGAAGAGAGTTGCGCTGTGGGCAAGGAACGGCCGCACGACCGGCAGTGCGCGGGTGCCGGCGTCAAGGGTCGGCGGAGACTCGGAGATCGTCTCCTGGATGAATGGCCTCGCGACTTCGGCAAGGGAGGTGAAGGTCGTGTCCAGATCGACGAACAGCCGCCCCTGAACCTCGGCGACCGGCGCTACCTCGGCCGCCGTTGCCGCGAGCGAGGTGACGAAGCGCCCGAGGCCCGTCTCGGGAGCGGACAGGTTCGCCATCACCGGCTCGAGGTTCTCGAGCACGCTCGGGAGGCGCCCGATTGCCTCGTTGAGATCAGGCCCGCGCCCGGCAAGTGCGTTGCCGAACTCGAACAGACCCTCGCGGATCGCCTCGCGGGTTGGCCCGTCGAAGGTGCTGAGGACCTCGTCGATCTCAACCGGCTCCGGCCGGGCACTCGAGATCGGGATCACCGAGCCTGCCGGATAGCCCTCAGACGAAGTGCCCTGATTGATCTCGAGATATTTGAGGCCGAGCGCCGAGCGGGCCCGGACGATGAACGTCGAGTCGACCGGAAGCTCCTCGACGTCGCGGTCGAGCTTGAGGTCCAGGCGCGCCGAGACCTCGCCGTTTTCGTCCTGCTGCGGCTCGATCGCCTCAATCACGCCAACCCGAACACCGCCGATCCGCACCTCGTTGGTCGGCACGAGCAGGTCGGCGTTGGGCACGTCGGCCGAGATCCGATAGGACGGCACGAAGGGCAGGCCCTGGTTCGCGTTGTAGGCGAGAAACACGGCCAGGACGACGACCATCACGGTCAGCGCGCCGACCATCGTCGGGCTCGCGGCAAGGCTTGTGCGGCCTCTCATCGCGAGCCTCCCCGGCGCCCGTCGCCGATCAGGAACTCGAGCAGCCGCTCGCTGGGACCGAAGCCGACCTCGGCCTCGCCCTCTGTTGCCGGATCGCCCGCGGCGGGTGGGTCGAGCTCGGTCGCCGGGCCGATCTCGGTTTCCGGCTCGGGGCTCTCCTCCGCCGGCGGCGCCTCGGTCTCCTCGGGTGCGCTCTCCGGCGCCACGTCGCCGGCCGCCTCGTTGCCGGGCTCCTCGCCAGCCTGGTCGCTGTCGCGCTCCTCGTCGCTCAGCGCGCGAACCGCCTTGCGGAAGGCCTTTTCCAGCTGGCGCTGGAACTGGCTCGCGCTCAGCGACGCGGCGCCGAACTTCGCGCTGCAGCCCGACTGGGGGATCACCGTGTAGTCAAAGCAGTTCTGCGTCGGGATCAGGGTGCGCACGAAATGCCCGTACTGATCGAAGGAGTTGACGGTCCCGCCGAGCCCGAAGAGCGTTTCCAGGAAGTACTCGAAGCCTCGGGTCTTGCGCAGGCTGGCGAGGAGCTTCTTCAGGTTCTTGCTCGCGGGTGCACCGTCCTTGGCCAGACCGCGGATCTGGCGGATCACCGAGTCGGCGCCGACCAGCGCCGGGCCCGAACGCTCGGCCGACGTGCCGAGCGTCTCGACCGCGCCGGTCGAGGCGCTCGAGAACGGGATCGTCTCGAGGTTGAGCCTGGTCAGCGAGGGCGCCGCCTCGCCCAGGTCGGAGAACACCGGGGTCGCGGCGTCGGAGAAGCGGCCCAGCTCGACCATCGTCGACTGCAGCTCGCGCAGGAACCCGGGCAGCTTGGCGAATCCCTCCTCCAGCTCGGCGCGGCGCTCGGCGGTGGCCGCGCCGACCACCTCGGACGAGTTGATGAAGCCGGCGACGCTCTCGCGCTCGCGTGCGAGCGCGGTCATCACTGCGTCGCCGTCGACCGCGAGGCGCTCGAGCGCCTTGTTCTGCTGGCGCAGGATCGCGAGCACCTTGTTCGTCTCGCGCAGCGCCGGGTTGGCGCGCTCGACGATCTCGGCGAGCTCGTCCCCGCGAGCGGCAAGACCGGCGCCAAGATCGTTGAGGATGAGGCGGAAGCGATCGGGGTAGGGCTCGCGCATGATGTTGTTGACGAGGTCGAGGTCGATCGCCTTGCCATTGCGCTCGAGCGGCAGCAGGTACTGGCCCTCACCTGGCTCGCCGTCGGCGATCTGCTCAAGCTCAGGCGGCGGCGAGATGCCCGAGGCGCGCGGCTCGGTTGGCGTGCACTCGACGAACTTCTCGCCGATCAGCGATTGCGGGCGGATCAGACAGGATGCGTCCTGGCGAAAGTCGTGGAAGGCAGGGTCGTCGATTCGCAGCACGACTACCGCCTTGCCCGGCGCGGGGTCGCCGTCCTCGGTCGCCGCCTCGTCGGCACCCGCGATGTCGACGTCAGCGACCGAGCCGACCTTGGCACCGGCGATGCGCACGTCCTCCGCGGTGACGAGGAAGCTCGCGTTGTCGAAGATCGCACGGACCTCGTAGGTGCCCTCATCGCCACCGGCCCCGCTCGTGAAGAGCAACGCCGCGGCGGCCCCGAGCACTGCAAGTATCGCCAGGATCCGCTTCATGGGCCAGGCGGGACGTCGTCGGGGTCACACTTGCCGTCGAGCTCGCCATCGTCGAGGAACGGATGGTCTGTCGGGGTTGGCCAACCGGGGTTCGCCTGCGTCGCAGCGCCGGGGCAACGCTCTCGGAATCCGTAGCCCAACTGCTCGAACGCGTCGTACTGCTCCTCGACCGGCTCCGGCTCGAGCCTGCCGGTCGCCTCGTCGTAGTTGAAGATGTTGCCCCCGCCCGGCTGCGCACGCACGTAATGGCCGTTGAAGTCGTAGTAGCCGGCAGAGGCTCCGAGCTTGCCGATCACCGAGAGCAGGTCTGGCGCGTAGGGCCGCGCGAACGCGATCAGGTCGATGGAGTCGCGCAGCGCGGTCAGGGTGGGTTCGACCGCGCGCGCCGCCGCGCGCTCGGCCGCCGGCGCGAGCGCGAGAGCATCGCTGAGATCGTTGGCGTCTCCCGGTGTCTGCAGGGCAAGGCCCAGCGACCTGAAGACGGGCACCGAGTCGCTCACGACCGGCCGCACGCGTCGCAGGAACGGCGCGAGGTCAGGCATCACGACCTTCGTATCGGCGATGAGCGGATCGATGTCGTCGAGCGCGGCGCGCAGGTTGACGAAGGTGGTGTTCGCCTGACGCATGGTGCCCGGGAGCAGCGCCAGGTCCTGGCTGAAAGCCTCATTCTCGGCGGCAATCGCGCCGAACGCCTCGTTCGCGTTCGAGGTCAGATCGGCGAGGTCGTCGCCGCGCTCTGCGAGGGTCCCGAACACCTTGGATCCAGTCACGAGGAACTGGCTCAGCGCCGCCTGGTCGGAGTTGAGCTCGGCGAAGAGGCGATCGCTCGCCTGGAGACTGGGCGCGAAGTACTTGTATGTGGCTCGTGCCTCTTCGTTGTTGCCCGTGTAGACCGCGGCCTGTCCCTGGATGAAGTCCTGGAGGCCCTTGATCGTCTTCGGGTCGAACGTGTTGAAGAGCTGGTCGATGTCGACCGGCGCCTGCGTGTCTGAGGTCGGAATTGTCGTCCCGTCATCGAGAGCGGGCTCCGAGTTCGGCCCCGGTGAGACCGAGATGTAGCGGTTGGCGATGCCTGAGAGCGAGCTCGCGCGAACGAGCGCAGTGGTGCCCTCGTGCAACTTCTGATCGACCGTGATCTCGACCGCGGCGTTCGCGTCCTCGGTGAGGCTGATCTCGTCGATCGTGCCGATCGGCTGGCCCCCGACGAGCACCTGGTTCCCGGGCACGAGCTGACCGCCCGTCTCGAACAGGAGCCGGTACTTGTAGCCGCTGTCGCCGCCGAGGAGGACAAGGGCGACCAGCACCACGCCGGCGAGCAGGGCAGCGACGCCGGCTACCCGCACCAGGGTCCGGCCTCTTCCTTCGCTATCCGGTCGCTCTCCCTGCACTCGGGACGGCGTCCGCCTCTCCTCTCTGCCCATGCTTCGTACGAAGACAAGGGGAGCCCTCCGTGGCGCTCCTCCAATCAGGTCCAGGCGTCGAAGCGAACCCGCCCGTACCCGCGCGCATCCTAATCGCTAGAACGGGCGCCGACGAATCGGCGTTGACGGTTAACGCGGGCTTATTGGCGCGGATCGCGTCCGGTGAGGCCGCGATAGAGGTCGTTGGCGCGAGTGCCGGTGAGCGCCGCGACGACGCTTGCGGCCGCTCGTGGCCTCGCACCTGACTGAACGAGGCGGCGCAGGGCGTCCACCGCGAAACCGACGTCGGGGTCCGCGCTGCGACCCGACGCCGCAGCGATCACGACGACAATCTCGCCCTTGACATCGTCGCGAAATTGACGCGCAAGCTCGCTGAGCGGGCCCCGCGCCACCTCCTCGTGCAGCTTGGTCAGCTCGCGACAAACAGCCGCCCGCCGGTCCGGCGCGAGCGCCGCCAGGGCCGAGAGCGAGGCGGGAAGGCGCCGCGGGGACTCGAATGCGACGACCGTCTCGGGCGAGCTCAGCACGCGTTCGAGCTCGCCGGCGCGCCGCGGCAAGAAACCCTCGAAGCGCCAGCGTTCAGCGGGCAACCCCGACGCGACGAGAGCGGTTGTCACGGCCGAGGGCCCGGGCAGGACCTCGACCTCCAGCCCGCGCTCGAGGCAGGCGCGGATGAGCACGAAGCCAGGGTCGGACACAACCGGTGTCCCGGCATCCGAGATCAGCACGACCCGGGCACCACGCTCGATCTGCTGTGAGAGCTGGCGAGCGCGCTCGGTTTCGTTTTGCTCGTGGTTGGACACCAGCCGCGGTCGGGTGATCTCGAGCCGCTCGAAGAGCCGGCCGGCCCGACGCGTGTCCTCACAAGCGACGATGTCCGCCTCGGAAAGCGCGCGAATCGCGCGAGCGCTCAGATCTTCAAGGTTCCCGATCGGCGTCGGGCAGACGGTCAGACGGCCCGCCATCAGCCGCCGCCCTCCGCCGCGTGCTCCTCGCGCGCGAGCACGGCGGCTCCGATCATTCCGGCATCGGGACCGAGCTCGGCGGCCACGACCGGGGTCCGGTTCATCGGCGGCAGCGCCCGCGTTTGCACCTCAGCGCGAGCGGGCTCGAGCAGCAACTCCCCGGCCGCCGCGGCGCCCCCGCCGATCACGATCACATCGGGCTCGAAGACGTTGGCGAGACTGGAGAGCGCAACGCCCAGCCGCCGCCCGATCGTCGCCACGACCTCGCGCGCAATCCCGTCGCCGCCAACGGCCGCGTCGGTCACGACCTTGCCGTCGATCTTCTCCCCCGCTGCGAGCGCCTGGCCCAGCGCGGAGCCAGGATGTGTCTGGGCCGCGAGCGCGCCCTCGCGACCGAGGGCGGTACCCGACGCGAGGGTCTCAACGCAGCCGCGATTCGGGCAATTGCCCTGGCAGGGCGGTCCGGCCTGATCGATGACCACGTGGCCGAGTTCGGCCCCGGCTCCGGTGGAGCCGCGAAAGAGCTCGTCGTTGACGATGATCCCCCCGCCGATGCCCGTGCCGATCGTCAGCATCAGCGCATTGGTCGCCCCGCGGGCGGCGCCGAAACGGTGCTCGGCGAGCATCGCGACGTTGGCGTCGTTGTCGAGGTAGACCGGGAGCCCGAGCCGCTCAGAGATCAGATCGCGAACCGGGACATCCACGATCGGCAGGTTGACCGAGCTGATCGCCACGGCTCGCTCGCGGTCGATCGTGCTGGGCACGCCGAGGCCGATCGCCTCGACCTCCGGGCAGGCATCGATACCCGCCCGCAACTCGGCTGCGAGCTGGTCGAGCAGGGGGTCGAGCTCGAGGCCGGCTGTCCGAGCGGTGCTGCGGTAGAGGACCTGTCGACCCTCGTCGACCGCCCCAATCGCCATCTTCGTGCCACCGAGATCGGCACCGAGGGTGCTCGTCACGAAACTGTGCGAATGCAGGAGGGCTTAAGGGGCATGGAGTATTGATAGCTCATGCCCGATGAGGGGGATCAGCCTGAGGAGCCGCCGCGAAAGGACCCGCCCGAGTACAACGTGTACCGGTCGCGGCCGTCCCTGCGCGATCGCTTCAAGAAGCCGGATCTGGAGGGGCTCAAGCAAAAGCTCGGGCGTGGCAACGACGCGAACAAGGCGGCCGACAGGCCGCCGAAGCCCCTCGCGAGCCACGGCGAAGGCGATGAGCGACCGCTCTCAAAGCGGATCCTGCGCTGGGCAGGCCTCTTCGCCCTCGGCTGGATCCTCCTGAGCCTGCTCGCGTTCGCGGTCTCCGCCCAGCTACAGAAGGGCAAGCTCGCCAACGGCATCGGCGACCAGCTCGACGGCAACCCGTTCATGGCCGTCAGCCCGCAAACGATCCTGGTGCTTGGCACCGACGTCCGCTCCGAGGACTTCGCCGGACCCGCCGAGTCGGAGGGCGAGAACTGCCTCGAGGACGTCACGGGCGGCAAGGGCACCGCACCCGCGTGCGACCACGGCCCCTACCGCTCAGACACGATCCTGCTGATCCGCGCCGGCGGAGCCACCTTCCGCAAGCTCTCGATTCCCCGCGACACGCTCGCCGATGTTCCCGGCCAGGGCTCACAGAAGATCAACTCGGCCTACGCGGTCGGCGGCGCCAAGCTCACCATCAGGACGATCGAGGGCATGCTCGGGATCGACATCGACCAGATCGCGATCATCGATTTCGACGGGTTCCGCCGCTTCATCGACACGATCGGCGGCATCGACGTCGATCTGCCAACCGACGTCTGCTCGACCGTTTCCGGCGGGGCCTTCAACCTGGACCTCAAGAAGGGCGACAACCACCTCAATGGTTTCCAGGCGATCACCCTCGCCCGGACCCGCGACAACACCTGCAGCAGCGGCGATCTGGCCGGTCAGGGCGACCTCGAACGCGCCCAGTTTCAGCAGGTGATCCTCGACGGGATCAAGGGCAAGCTGACGAGCATCACCAGCCTGCCGATGAACTTCCTCAAGGGCCCGCTCATCGCCTGGGAGGCTCCGAAGGCCATGGTCTCCAGCATGGGCGGCCTGACGATGCCTCAGCTCGTGGTCCCGCTGGCGCTTGGCGGTAGTGCGGGCACCGACATCCTCAAACCGTCCGGCGCAACGAGCGCGGGCAACCTCGTCGTCTCCCCTGAGGAATGCAGGCGCGCCGCACGCGAGCTGCTCGGCGAGGACCCCCCGCGCGAGCCCAACTGCCCGCAGAGCTAAACCCAAGCGCGGCGAGGTCGAACCCCCGTGCCCCAGCGGGCGCGAGTAAGGAGAACTCAGTCCGAAGACTTGCCTGAGCTCGAGCTCTTGCTCGTGTCGGAGCTCGAGGACTTCGAATCCGAGCTCGATGAGCCGGAGTCGGACTTCGAAGCCGACGATGAGTCAGAGCTCGACGAACCGCTTTCGCTCGAAGACGAGCCCTTGGTCGAGCCCTTCTTCGCGTAGTCGGTCGTGTAGAAGCCCGAGCCCTTGTAGTGGACCGCGACCGGGCTGAAAACGCGCTGGACCGACGCGCCGCAAACCTCGCACTTCTCGACGGCGTCGTCGGACATCGACTGGAAGACCTCGAAGTCGTGTCCCTTGGCGCAGCGGTACTCATAGATCGGCATTTCGCACGCGATTATGACTGGGAGGGATTCAACGTCGGCCAACGCAACCCGCGATGGCTACGGTGTCGGCATGAGCGACGCCCCTGAAGCCGCGGCCGGACCGAGCCTCGAAGAGGTCGTCGCGCTGTGCAAGCGCCGCGGCTTCATCTTTCCCTCGTCGGAGATCTACGGCGGTGTCGGCTCCACCTACGACTACGGCCACTACGGCGTTCTGCTGAAGAACAACGTCAAGAACGAGTGGTGGCGCTCAATGCTTCAGGACCGCGACGACGTCGTCGCGATCGACTCGGCGATCATCCAGCACCCGCGGGTGTGGGAGGCGTCGGGGCACCTCGCGGGCTTCAGCGATCCGATGATCGACTGCCGCACCTGCAAGATGCGCTTTCGCGCTGATCACATCGACCAGGCCCAGTGCGGCCGCAAGCCGTCGAAGAAGCCGGGCGAGGGTCCTGAATGCGACCTCACCGATGCGCGCGAGTTCAACCTCATGTTCGAAACGACGGTCGGGCCGGTCAAGGATTCGGGCTCGGTCGCCTATCTGCGTCCCGAGACGGCCCAGGGGATCTTCATCAACTTCAAGAACGTCCTCCAGTTCGCGCGCAAGAAGCCGCCGTTCGGGATCGCGCAGATCGGCAAGTCGTTTCGCAACGAGATCACCACCGGCAACTTCATCTTCCGCACCCGCGAGTTCGAGCAGATGGAGATGGAGTTCTTCTGCCCGCCCGACGAGACGCCGAAATGGCACGAGCACTGGATGGCCGAGCGGATGCGCTGGTACACGGAGCTCGGCATCCGCCCGGACAACCTGATGCTTCGCCCCCACGACACCGACGAGCTCTCGCACTACTCGTCGGCCACCTCCGACATCGAGTATCGCTTTCCGATGGGCTTCTCGGAGCTCGAGGGAATCGCCAACCGCGGCGACTTCGACCTCACCGCGCACAGCGAGGCGTCGGGCGAGAAGCTCGAGTACTTCGACCAGCAGAGCAAGGAGCGCTACGTCCCCCACGTCGTCGAGCCCGCCGCCGGGGTCGACCGCGCGATGCTCGCCTTTCTGGTCGACGCCTATGAGGTCGAGGAGGTTGAGGGCCGCGAGCGCACCGTCCTGCACCTCCATCCGAAGCTCGCGCCGGTGAAGGTCGCCGTGCTCCCGCTCGTCTCGAAGGACGGCATGCCCGAGAAGGCCCGCGAGATCTTCGATTCGCTGCGCCATCGGCTCCCGGCCGAGTACGACGAGGGCGGCTCGATCGGCAAGCGCTACCGCCGCCAGGACGAGATCGGAACGCCGTGGGGCGTCACAGTCGACGGCCAGACCGCCGAGGACGGCACCGTCACCCTGCGCGACCGCGACTCGCTGGAGCAAACGCGTGTGCAAGCCGAAGAGCTGCCCGACCTCTTGGCCGAGCGGCTCGCCCAGCCCTGGTCCAGCCCGCTGCTGGGCTAAAGACCCTTGCGGTCGGCTCCGGCGAGGGTGACGAAGAGGGCATCACCGTTAGTGGCAGACTTGGCGAGTGGCGCTCGAGCCCACTAACGCGGATCCACTCGCCGCCGGCTGGGCGGCACTAGCGGCAGGTGATTCGAAAGCCGCTCGCACGTGCTTCGAGGAATCACTTCGTCGGGAAGAGAATCCAGAGGCGCTGGAGGGCCTGGGCTGGGCTGGTCATGCGCTCGACGACGATCGCCTCACTTTCGCTGCCCGCGAGCAGGCTTTCAGCCTGTACCGGGAGAGCGGCGACCTGGGCTCTGCGGCGAGGGTCGCGGCCTGGCACGCCTTCGACTGCCTCACCTTCCGCGGGGAGCCTGCGGTTGCGAACGGCTGGCTCCAACGCGCCCACAGCCTGCTCGAGGACCTCGAACCAGGACCCGACCATGGGTGGGTCGCCTTCCACGAGGGTCACGTCGCGGTGTCGCTCAATGAGGACACCGCTACCGGCAAACGCCTGGCGGCACGCGCCCTCGAGATCGCGCGTGAGTTCGGCATCTATGAGCTCGAGATGCTGGCGCTTGGACTCGAGGGGCGAGCCCTCGTCAGCGAGGGGAACCTCGAGGAGGGCATGCGACGCCTTGACGAGTCAACGGCGACCGCGCTCGGCGGCGAGGTCAAGCTCTTGGTCTGCTCCGCGTGGACGTGCTGCTACTTGATCAGCACCTGCGAGCGGGTGCGTGACATGGACCGCGCCGGGCAGTGGTCCGTGCGCGTGGCCGATTTCTGCCAGCAGCATGAGATCGGCCTGCCGTTCGGCTACTGCAAAGCGCATTACGGCGCCGTGCTGACATGGCAAGGTCGCTGGGAGGAAGCGGAGCGCGAGCTCGGTGAGGCAGCCGACGAGCTGCTGGCGAACAGGCCGCCGACAGCCGCCGATGCCCTCGTCCGTCTCGGCGAGCTGCGCTGGCGTCAGGGGCGTATCGACGAGGCGGAAGAGCTCTTCGCACGGTGCGAGGGCCACGGGCTGACACCGCTCTACCGCGGGATGGCTGCGCTCGACGCCGGAGACGCTCAGGAGGCCGCAGAGCAAGCCGATCGATACCTGCGGCGATACCCGCTCCGTGGTCGGATCGAGCGCTTTCCGGGACTGGAGCTGACGGCCCGGGCGGCGAGCCGACTTGGCTTGGTTGATCGGGCCGAGGACGCCCTCGCGGAGCTTCGCGAGATCGCCCCGCGCCTGGAAACGCGGCCGGCGCGGGCGGGGCACCTCGGTGCGGAGGGCGCCGTGGCTGCTGCCCGGGGCGCTCACGACGATGCCCGCCGCTTCTTCGAGGATGCGCTCGACGCACTCGCGCCGACCGAGGCGCCGTTCGAGACGGCTCGACTCCGACTGGAGCTGGCGGCCACGCTTCGTGCACTCCGTCGGCTGCCGGCCGCTGAGCGCCAGATCAAGACGGCGCTTGCGACCTACAGCGAACTGGGGGCCATGGCGGAGATCGGGCGGGCCGAAATGATGCTCGAGCGCCTGGGCCGCCGCGGGGCAACTGCGGAGGACGTGGAGGGTCCGCTTCGCGAGCTCTCCCGGCGCGAGCTCGAGGTGCTCGAGCTCATCACCGAGGGCCTCACCAATCAGGTGATTGCAGAGCGCCTCGTGATCAGCGAGCACACCGTGCACCGCCACGTCTCGAACATTCTGGGAAAGCTGGGCGCCCCGACGCGATCGGCGGCCACCGCGCTCGCCGTGCAGCACGGGCTCGCGCCGCGGGCGCGCTAGCCGATAGCCCGATCGGGCTATTCGCGTTCCTCTCCCGCAATTGACCCGTTCGGGGGAAGTCACGGCGCGGGATCCGACATAGCGTCGGCTCATGCCAGTCGACCCGAAACGTGAGCCGCTCGCAGGCCAGGCGCAGGCTCCCGATCGCGCGTTCGCTCGCCTGATCGGCCTGGCAGGCCTCTCGGCCGAGATGCGAAGGAGAAGCGAGAGGACTGAGACCGCCGCGCAGGAACGCGTCACGGACAGCCGCGACGGAAATTCGGCGACGGTCGACCCGACGGACCGACGCGGCGGAGATGCAGCATGACTCGCGCCCTCGCGATCGCCATCGCGACGGTCGTGCTCGCGGCGATCGCCGCGCCGGCACAAGCGCAGGCGTTCGGCTTCCTCACCCAGTGGGGGAGCTTCGGCACCGGCCCGTTTGAGTTCGACCAGCCCACCGGCGTCACCACCGACGCCGCGGGCCACGTCTACGTCGCTGACACCAACAACAGCCGGGTCAAGAAGTTCACCTCGACCGGGGGCCTTCTCGTCAAGTGGGGCAGCAATGGCACCGCCGATGGCCAGTTCAACCTTCCCCGAGGCATCGCCACCGACGCCGCCGGCAACGTCTACGTCGCCGACACGGACAACGACCGGATTCAGAAGTTCAGCTCGAGCGGCGCCTTCCTCACCAAGTGGGGGAGCCAGGGCCCGGGCGATGGCCAGCTTCAGAAACCTCAGGCCGTCGCCACCGACGCCGCCGGCAACGTCTACGTCGCCGACGCCCTCACCCCTCGGATCCAGAAGTTCAGCTCGACCGGGGACTTCCTCGCCAAGTGGGGCAGCGGGGGCAGTGCGGACGGCCAGTTCAGCGGCCCCAACAGCATCGCCACCGACGCCGCCGGCAACGTCTACGTCGCCGACACCTTCAACCACCGGATTCAGAAGTTCACCGCCACCGGTGAATTCCTCGCCAAGTGGGGAAGCCAGGGCACGGGCGACGGGCAGTTCGACTACCCCTTCGCCGTCGCCACCGACGCCGCCGGCGACGTCTACGTCGCCAGCAACCACCGGGTTCAGAAGTTCACCCCCACCGGCACCTTCCTCGCCACGTGGGGAAGCCAGGGCGCCGGCGACGGCCAGTTCAGCTTTCCGAGGGGCATTGCCACCGACTGCCGCGGCAACGTCTACGTCGCCGACCGCAACAACCACCGGATCCAGAAATTTGGCGAGCCCGGCGCCGCGGCGCCGCCGTGCCCGAACCCGCCGCCTCTCGAGCCCCCCGCACCCGAACCCCCACCCGAGCCCACGCCCGAGGCTCCGTCGCCCGAGCTGACGCTCGAGCTCACGGCGAAGCGCAAGCAGGAGACCGAGCGCCTGAAGGCGAGGGCGAGCTGCTCGGTCGCCTGCACGGTGGATGTGCGGGCGAGCGGCAGGGCCGGAAGGCGGTTCTCCTCGAGGCTCGCGAGCGCCGTGCTGCCGGCAAACGTCGCGACCCCGATCAAGCTGACAGTCAGGCCGAAGCTGCTGGGAAAGATCGAGGACAAGCGCGGGCGAGCAAAGCTGACCGCAAGCGCAACCGCCGCCGGCCAGAGCGCTGCGGACGCGGCGAAGGTGAAGCTGAAGCCGTAGGGCTTCCGCTGATGAGAGGGAGGCGTTCTAAATGACGAAGAGGCAGACGATCCGAGCGCTCGCGATCACCACGGCGACCCTCGCGCTCGCGGCGATTGCCCCAATCTCGCAGGCCCAGGCGTTCGGACTCATCGCGAAATGGGGGAGCTTTGGCGCCGCCGATGGCCAGTTCCACAACCCCGTCGGCATCGCCACCGACGACGCCGGCACCGTCCACGTTGCGGACACCGTCAACTACAGGGTCCAGAGCTTCAGCTCCACCGGCGCCTTCCTCGCAAGCTGGGGTGGCGGGGGCACGGGCGATGGCCATCTCAACTTCGCACGCGGCATCGCTACCGACGCCGCGGGCAACGTCTACGTCGCCGATACCGCCAACCGCCGAATCCAGAAGTTCAGCTCGAGCGGCGCCTTCCTCACCAAATGGGGGAGCGTTGGCCAGGGCGACGGCCAGTTCAACAACCCCGGCGGTATCGCCACCGATGCCGCGGGCAACGTCTACGTCGCTGACACCTCCAACCACCGGATCCAGAAGTTCAGCTCCAGCGGCGTCTTTCTCGCCAAGTGGGGGGGCTTTGGCGCCGGCCGCGACCAGTTCAGCACCCCCGGCGGTATCGCTACCGACGCCGCCGGAAATGTCTACGTCGCCGACACCGGCAACAACCGAGTCCAGAAATACAGCTCCAGCGGTGCCTTCATTTCCGAATGGGGCGGCCTCGGCACGGGCGACGGCCAGTTCGAACACCCCAGCGGCATCGCCATCGACGCCGCCGACAATGTCTACGTCGCCGACACCTACAACCACCGGATCCAGAAGTTCAGCTCCAGCGGCGTCTTCCTCGACAAGTGGGGGAGCCAGGGCACGGGCGACGGCCAGTTCAGCTACCCGGAGGGCATCGCCACCGACTGTCGCGCCAACGTGTACGTCACCGAACGCGACAATCACCGAATCCAGAAATTCGGTGAGCCAGGCAATGCCGAACCACCCTGCACCAGCCCGCCGCCCCCCGAGCCCACGGCGCCGCCGGACGACGTCCCGCTGCTCGACACGATCGCGCCCGAGACCTCGATCGACAGGGCGCCGAAGCGAAAGCTGCCGAAGCGCAGGGCGAAGATCAGCTTCTCTTCGAGCGAGCAAGGCTCGACGTTCGAGTGCGCGCTCGACGCCAAGCCGCTCGCACCGTGCACCTCGCCACTGAAGCTCAAGCGCATGCGACCCGGCTGGCACCGGCTTCGGGTCCAAGCGACAGACGGCGCCGGAAACGTCGACACTACTCCCGCACAGACACGCTGGCGGGTTGTTCGAAACAAGAGCCGAGGAGGCTGACATGAACGCAACCACGCAGGACACAGAGCTCAAGCAGCGCCACCGAAAGATGTGGGCCTCCGGTGACTATCCCGAGATGGTCCGCACGTTCCTATTGCCGCTCGGCCCGCGGCTGGTGGAGGCGTGCGGCGTCAAGGCGGGCGACCAGGTGCTCGACGTGGCATGCGGCACCGGAAACGCCTCGATTCCGGCGGCTCAGACCGGCGCCAGCGTGACGGCGAGCGACCTCACGCCCGAGCTCTTCGAAGCCGGCCGCGCTCGCGCCAAGGACGAGGGCGTCGAGCTCGATTGGGTCGAGGCCGACGCCGAGAACCTGCCGTTCGACGATGAGTCGTTCGACGTGGTCTTCTCGTCCATCGGCGCGATGTTTGCCCCGCACCACCAGGCGGTCGCGGACGAGCTGATCCGCGTCTGTCGCCCTGGCGGCACGATAGGGATGCTCAACTGGACGCCCGAGGGCATGATCGGAGCGTTGTTCAGGACAATGGGCCCCTTCGCGCCGCCACCTCCGCCCGGTGCGCAGCCGCCGCCGCTGTGGGGGAACGAGGAGCACCTGAAGGAGCTCACCGGCGACCGCGTCGACTGGTCGACGCTCGACCGTGATGTTCTCGAGGTCACGGCGTTTGAGAAGCCCCACGATTACGGGGATCACTTCATGGGCTACTACGGCCCCTCAATAGTCGCGGGAAAGAACGCCGCTAATGACGGAAAGGGCGACGAGTTCAAGCGGGCCGTCTACGCGTTCTGCGACGAGTGGAATCTGGGCTCAGACGAAAAGGCCCGCTTCGAGCAGGAGTACCTGCTGGCCGTCGGTACGCGCGGCTAGCGCTTCCAGAGCAAAGCGAGCCATGTGTGACGTCGCGCACACATGGCTCGCTCCCGTCCCGCCGCGGGGATATAACTCGACATCAAACGGTGTAACGGTCCCCACGAGTGGAGGAAGCGATGAGCGTTGCCCAGAAGGACGGGATCAAGGCGGCGGATGGGATCACGTACGCGGACCTGTATCAGCGCTGGGAGCAGTCGAACTGGGAGGCGACCTCGATCGACATGAGCGGCGATCGCGCTGGCTGGGATGCGCTCAGCGAGATCCAGCGCAAGTCGGCTCTGTGGATTTACTCGATGTTCTTGTTCGGCGAGGACTCCGTCGCCGACAACCTCTCCCCCTACATCGACGCGGCGCCTAAGGAGGAGCAGAAGTACTTCCTCGCGACGCAGCAGGTCGACGAGGCCCGCCACGCGGTCTTCTTTCATCGCTTCTTCAAGGAGGTCGTTGGCGTCGGCGACAGCATCGCTTCAACGCTCGCGTACACCCTGCCGCAGCTCAACTCGAGCTATCGCGAGGTCTTCGGACGGCTCGACCGGATGGCCGACGATCTGCGCCGCGATCGCTCGCTGCCCAACTTCGCCCGAGCCATCGCGCTCTACCACATGGTCGTCGAGTCGACCCTGGCGCAGCCCGGCCAGCACTACATCGAGGACTTCTTCATCAAGTCCGGTGCGATGCCCGGCTTCAGCGAGGGCATGGCCAACGTCTCGCGCGACGAGCAGCGCCACATCGGCTTTGGCGTCAAGGTGCTCTCGGAGTGCTTCGCCGAGTCGGAGGAGTGCAAGCAGGCGGTCGCCGAGCTCCTGCGCGAGGTGATGCCCCACTCACTTGGTGTCTTCACACCGCCGAACTGGGATCTCGAGTACACGCGTTGCTACGGCTTCGAGATGGAGGACATCTTCGCCTTCGGACTGCGCTCGGTGCAGACGAAGTGGCGCGCTACCGGATACCCGATCGAGGAGATGCCGGGCGTCTTGCCTATCGACTTCTCACTTCCGTACGAGGAGATCGCCGCGCGCCAGATCAAGCTGATGCAGGCCGGCGTGATGGGCGAGCCAAACGGGCCGCCGCAGGCGTCGCCGGAGATCCAAGAGCTCTTCTTCGATCTGATCGCGCGCGTCGCTCAGGGGCACGCCAACGACTCGGGCGCCAAGCCGATGACGATTCAGTGGGACTTCCTCGATGCCGATCCGTGGCATGTGGAGGTCGCCAACGGCTCGACCGCCGCACGGCCAGGGCACGCTCCGAGCCCCGATCTCACGCTGCAGACGAGCTGGGCGGACTGGATCGCGGTGTCGATTCGCGGCGAGGATCCGCGCCGGATGCTGCTGCGCCGACGGATCCGACCCCGCGGATCCCTACGCAACCTGATGCGCCTCGGCAAGATCTTCCCGCCGAGGCCCACCAGGCTCGCCTGACCTACTCGATCGGAAATTCCTCGAGCTGGCCGAGCTCGTAATGCGGTCCGTCCTTGCTCTCAATCGGGCAGAGCATCGCGTACTCGCCGGACTCGAGGGGACCCTTGACCTTCGCGGTCTTGGTCTCTCCGGGAGCTGCCTCGGCCTCGGCGACGACTTCAGCTGAGCCCTTCTCACCTTGGAGCTTGATCGCCTCTTCGACGGTGAAGCCCTCGTTGATCTTGGCGAAGATCATCACGTGGAACTCCTCGCCGGCGTTGTCGAAGACGACCTCCTGCGTGTCGGCATTCGGCGTGGCCGAGAGCTCGAAGTCGTACTCAGTCGCGGTCACCGTGACCTCGGATGTGTCCGCCGTTTCCTCGGTGCTCGTTGACGTCTCCGTCGATGCCGACCCGGTGTCCTCATCGTCGTCGCCACAGCCCGTTGCAAGCAGCAGCGACCCGGCAACAGCCGTGAGCGCAGCCATGCGCTTGATTCGCATCCCTACCTCCGCTTTCGTTCCCCTTGCGTTTGGACGAGACGCAGGAGCCTACGCGGTTACTCGGCTGCCGAGGGCGCTGGTGACGGGGTGGTCGTCGAGGTGTACTCGAACTCCTCCTCGGCACCGAACACCTTGTCGAGGAGGGCCTTGCGCAGGTCCTCGCTGATGACGAGCGCGAGAATCGCGCCGGCAAAAGCGATGAGCAGGTAGCGGCCGAGGTGGCTCTCCTTCTCCTTGCCGCGCAGGCGGTTGGACGCCTCGCGAAGGTTCTCGGCGGCCTCCTTGACGTCGCGGTGAACCTTCTTGTCGTCGATCGCCGCGTCAAGCACGCTGCCGTTGGACGAGAGCCGTTCGTAGGCGTCGCGAGCCGCCTCGAAGGCGTCACGGATGCTGTCGCGCAGATCCTCGTCCTCGACCAAACGCTTCACGTAGTCGTTGTCGGTGACGGTGCCCACCGCACTGCGGGCGCGCTTCGCCTTGCTCTTCGCCATCGGTTTCCCTCTCCTTAGAAGTCTCGAGTCAGCGTGGTCAGGATATACCCGTACCCAGGTTCACGATGACTACCCGAACTCGCCGATCGCTATCGCGAGCGCGCTCTCGATGCGGTCGACGTAAATGAACTCGAGTTCGGCGCGCTCGTGCTCGGGGATCTCGAGGATCTCTCCCTCGTTGCGGTCGGGGACGATCACGCGCTTGATTCCCGCTCGCTGAGCGGCAAGTGATTTCTCCTTGAGCCCGCCGACGGGCAGTACCTGGCCGGTGAGGGTGATCTCACCGGTCATCGCCACCTCGCTTCGCACAGGTCGGCCGCTGACGAGAGAGCTCAGCGCCGTAGCCATCGCGACGCCGGCTGACGGCCCGTCCTTGGGAACGGCCCCCGCCGGAACATGGATATGGATGTCGTGCTCTGAGAACCAGCTGTCGGGAAGATCGGGGTTGACCAGGCGCTCGTGGCCGCGCACCCACGAGAGCGCCGCCTGCGCCGACTCTCGCATCACCTCGCCCAGTTGTCCGGTGATCGTCAGACGTCCTGAGCCCGGCATCGCCGTCGCCTCGATGAACAGAACCTCACCGCCCACGGGCGTCCAGGCGAGCCCGGTGGCGACGCCAGGATCCTTGGTGCGACGGCGGCTCTCGGAGAAGACGCGACGACGGCCGAGCAGCTCGCGAACGCGCTTGGCCGAGATCGACTGCTTCTTCGGCTTCGACTTCTTGCGTGAGCCACGCGCCTCGGCAAAGTCGCGGGCGATCTTGCGACAGACCGTGCCGATCTCGCGCTCGAGCCCGCGCACGCCCGCCTCACGGGTGTACTCCTCGATGATCGCCCGCAACCCCGCGTCTGAAAAGCCGACCTGCGACGCCCTGAGGCCGTTCTCGGCGAGCTGGCGGGCGACCAGATAGCGCTTGGCGATGTGGAGCTTTTCGTCGGTCGTGTAGCCCGCGAGCTGGATCACCTCCATGCGGTCGAGCAGCGGGCCCGGGATGGTGTCGAGGTTGTTCGCGGTGGCGATGAACAGCACCGACGAGAGATCGATCGGGATATCGAGGTAGTGGTCGCGAAACGAATCGTTTTGCGCCGGATCGAGGACCTCGAGCATCGCGCTCGCCGGGTCGCCACGAAAGTCGGCACCCATCTTGTCGATCTCGTCGATCATGAAGACGGGATTGCTGGAGCCGGCGTCGCGCAGCGCGCGCACGATCGTGCCCGGCATCGCCCCGACGTAGGTGCGCCGGTGTCCGCGAATCTCCGATTCGTCGCGGACACCGCCCACCGAGATCCGCTCGAACTCACGGCCCAGTGCGCGTGCGATCGACTTGCCGAGGCTGGTCTTGCCGACGCCGGGCGGGCCCGCGAAACAGAGAATCGGACCGTGTGAGTCTGGGTTGAGGCTGCGCACCGCCAGGTACTCGAGGATGCGGTCCTTGACCTTCTCGAGGTCGTAGTGGTCGGCGTCGAGTACCTCGCGAGCGTGCTTGATGTCGAGGTTGTCGTCCGTGATCTTGGACCAGGGCAGGTCGACCATCCACTCGAGGTAGGTGCGGATGACCCCGTACTCGGCAGCGGCCGAGGGAAGCCGCTCCAGCCGCGCCAGCTCGCGGTCGGCGGCCTTGCGAGCATGCTCCGGTAGTCCCGCCGCCTCGATGCGCTCGCGCAGCTCGTTGACCTCGGCCTGCGTCTCGTCCTCCTCGCCGAGCTCACGCTGAATCGCCTTGAGCTGCTCGCGCAGGTAGTACTCGCGCTGGCCCTTCTGCATCTCGGACTCGACCTGCGACTGGATCTGGGTACCGAGCGAGATCACCTCGAGCTCGCGGGCGAGGATCTCCGAGAGACGGCGCATGCGCTTGCCGACATCGACCTCCTCGAGCAGCTCCTGCTTTTCCTCGGTCGAGATCCGCAGGGCTCCGGCGATCAGGTGGGTGAGGGCGGACGGCTCGTCGACGTTCGTCACGGCGAGCTGGAGCTCCTCGGGGAGGTACGGGATCTGCTCGATGATCTCGGTGAAGGTCCGCTGAACGTTGCGTGTCAGCGCCTCCAGCTCGGGGGTCGGTTCGTAGACGTCGGGGTGCGCGTCGGCCGCGGCGATCAGGTAGGGCTCCTCGGAGACGTAGCGCTCGATCCGCACCCGTTCGGTCGCCTGAACGAGCACCCGCATCGTCCCGTCGGGCACCTTCAGCATCCGCGCGATCACGGCGAGGACGCCAACATCGTGGAGGTCGTCGGGCCCAGGCTCGTCGAGCTCGGAGTCCCGGGAGGCAACGAGCACGAGCGTGCGCCCGCCGGCAAGGACGTCGTCGATCAGCCGGATCGACCGCTCCTGGCCGACAGCGAGGGGCATAAGCGTGTCCGGGTAGGCGACCGCCTCCTTGAGCGGAAGCACCGGCAACGTCGCCGGCAGCACCTCGGCGCGCGCCGCAATCGCTCCGTCGACATCGTCGGTCTCGACGACCTCGATACCGCTCTCGGTCAGTGCCATCAGTTCTTGGGATCGATCGGCACGCGCCGGGTCACCTGACCGGCGAGCGGCAGCTCAACGCGAAGGACACCGTCGTCGTAGCTCGCCTTGGCGCGATCGGCAACGACATCGGTCCCGAGCTCCACCACCCGGCGGAAGGTTCCCGCCTCGATCTCGATCTGCTGGTAGAGGCGCCCACCGGTCTCGCGCACTGGCCGCTCGCCGCTGATGACGAGCTCGCGCCCCGCGACCTCGAGCGAAACGCTGTCGATGTCAACGCCCGCCAGTTCGACCTCGACCACCGCCTTCGGCTGATCGCCCTCGTAGTAGACGTCGACGCGCGGCCGGAAGCCGGGCTGCTGGCGCCGGGTGCGCTGCTCGGCGAAGGGATCGCCCAGCATCTCGTCCATCTCGCGCCACATGCGCTCGAAATTGACCAGCAGGTTGCGCTCGCGCGTCATCTGTGGAGGAAACTAGCGCGCCGGCTCAGAGTTCGAACGTGTCGCCGCCGCGAGCGACCTGAACCGCTCCGCCGTAGCCGCGCTCACCCTCTTCGCGCGCCCATTCGGCGTCGAGCTCGTCGGAGATGTGGGTTAGGACAACGCGCCGGGCCCCGGCCCGCTTCGCGTGCTCACCAGCTTCCTCCGGAGTCAGGTGACCCCGGATTCCCGTGCGCTCAGGACGTGGAAGCGTTGCCTCGATGAACAGCAGGTCGGTGTCGCGCGCGAACTCCACGAGCTCGTCGCAGGGTCGGCAGTCGGCGCCGAAGGTGAAGCGTCCCCCGGGACATGCGACCTCGACCGCGTGGGTGAGGACGTAGTGCGGCACCTCGGCAAAGCGCAGCCCCAGGGCGCCCACCTCGAGATTCGAGTCGGCGTCGTATTCCTCGATCAGAAACGCCTGCTCGATCAACTCCTCGTCGCCCCAGGAGCCGACGACATTGCGAAATACCTGGCGAGCCCCCGGCGGGACGATCAGCCGCGGCCGCGCAGGGTCGTCGGTGCCCGGATGCCCGGCAACCGGTACCGGCTGCTGCCGCGGGGTCAAGAGCAGCCCGTAGGCGTAGGGGATGAGGTCGATGAAGTGGTCCGCGTGCACGTGCGAGATCACGACGGCGTCGACCTCGGTGTAGTCGACGTGCTCGCGCAGCTTGCCGAACACGCCGCCGCCGCAATCAAGCAGCACGGTCGTCCCGTCCTGTTCGAGCAGATATCCCGAGCAGGCTCCCCCCGCGTCCTGCCACGCCGGCGACTTACCCAACACCGTGATCCTCACTCAGCGGACTCTACGCGGCGAGTGAACTCCGCAAACGGCGGAAACCCGAAAAGAACCTCTGACGCGAAAAGCCGGGCTTTGCGAGAACGCCTCCTGCAGGCGGTCGGCCTCGATGCTTTGATCGCCGCGTGATCGTCGAAGCCGAGGAAGCGACCAGAATCTCCGAAGCGCTCGGACTGCGCCGTGAGGGAGCCGCAAAACGACGCCGAAAGAACGGGCGCAGTTGTGAGGACTGCTTTTTTCACCGTCGCCTGCTGTGTGCCCTCGACCTCGACGAGCCGTGTTCGACGTTTCGTGCCGACACCCCCCAGGGACTGGTCCCGCCGCGGCAGCCCGCGTTGCTCGTTCGCGACACTCCAGAGCCCACTCTCGCAGCCCGTTAGGCGCCCCTAAAGGCCGCTGGGTCGTGGGTACAATGCGGCCGTGGCCTCCGAGCGAACCTCAACTCTGAGCGCGTCTCCGCCGCTTTTCAAGAGCCGCTTTCTCGACTTCTTTTCGCGCATTCATCCCGTGGTCCCGGCACTGCTTTACGTCCCGATCATCGCGCTGCTGATCGTTCTCGGCGCCAACGACGGACAGGGCGCCCTCACGATCGTCGGCCTGGTCCTAGCCGGGTTGTTCCTCTGGACGCTCTCGGAGTACTGGCTGCATCGCAAGATCTTTCACTGGGATCCCGACCACGCGATCGGCCACCGCCTGCACTTCATCATCCACGGCGTTCACCACGACCATCCCAACGACAAGATGCGTCTGGTGATGCCACCCGGAGCGAGCATTCCGCTTGCCGTGCTCTTCTTCGGGATCTTTTGGCTGATCTTCGGGATTCCCACGGCCCTGCCGCTGTTCGCCGGCTTTTTGATCGGCTACCTCGTCTACGACTACACGCACTACTACCTGCATCACTTCGTCCCGAGGTCCGACTTCGGCAAGCGCCTGCGCGAACAGCACATGCGCCATCACTTTCAGGACCACCGCTACGGATACGGCGTCTCGACACCCCTGTGGGACGCCGTCTTCCGCACGCTCCCGCGCACGCGGCGCTAGCGGCTACGGCGGGACGCTTGCCTTGAACTCAGCCGTGTACGGCTGGGAGGGGTGCGCGCTGGGGCGGTGTGTGGGCCCGGACCGGCGCTAGATCAGGCCCAGCTCGTCGACCGCGTCGCGCTCGGAGCGCAGCTCGGCGACCGAGGCGTCGATCTTCTCGCGCGAGAAGTCGGTGATCTCGAGGTCCTGGACGATCGAGTACTCACCGCCTGACGTCGTACACGGGACGCCGCAGATGATCCCCTCCTCGATGCCGTAGGAGCCGTCGCTGGCAACCGCCATCGAGACCCAATCGTCATCCGGGGTTCCCAGAACCCAGTCGCGGACGTGATCGATCGCCGCGTTGGCGGCCGAGGCCGCGCTGGAGGAACCGCGTGCCTCGATGATCGCCGCGCCGCGCTTTGCGACCGTCGGGATGAACTCGTCGGCAATCCACGCCTCGTCGTCGACCGCGGTCCATGCCGAGTTGCCGTCGACGCGGGCGTTGACCAGGTCGGGGTACTGCGTCGGCGAGTGGTTGCCCCAGGTGGTCATCCGCTTGATCTGGGTGACGGGCACCTCGAGCTTGTTGGCGAGCTGGCTGATCGCGCGGTTGTGGTCGAGGCGCATCATCGCGGTGAATCGCTCCTTCGGGACGTCTGGAGCGTTCGACTGAGCGATGAGGGCGTTGGTGTTGGCCGGGTTACCGACGACGAGGACCTTGATGTCGTCCGCAGCGCCAGCGTTGATCGCCTCACCCTGCGGCTTGAAGATCGCCCCGTTGGCCTCGAGCAGGTCGGCGCGCTCCATCCCCTTGCCGCGCGGGCGGGCGCCGATCAGCAGGCCGATGTTGGCGCCGTCGAAGGCCTCTTTCGGATCGTCGGTGATCTCAATCGCGTGCAGCAGCCCAAAGGCGCAGTCGTCGAGCTCCATCGCGGTGCCCTCCGCCGCCTTGATCGCGTCCGGGATCTCGAGCAGACGCAGTTCGACTGGCTGGTCGGGGCCGAGCATCTGTCCGGCAGCGATCCGAAACAGGATCGCGTAGCCGATCTGGCCGGCGGCGCCGGTGACGGTGACCTTTACGGGGGTGCTCACTTGTTCATCTCCTTCTGAAGGTTTTCGTCGATCGAGGCGAGGAATTCCTGGGTGGTCTGGAACTCCTGATCGCCGCCGACAAGCAGTGCGAGGTCCTTGGTCATCTTGCCGCTCTCAACGGTCTCAACGCAGACGCGCTCGAGCGTCTCGGCGAACTCGGTGACCTCGGGCGTCGAGTCCATCCGCCCGCGGGCGGCGAGGCCGCGGGTCCAGGCGAAGATCGAGGCGATCGGATTGGTCGAGGTCGGGTTGCCCTTCTCGTGCTCGCGGAAGTGGCGGGTGACCGTGCCATGCGCGGCCTCCGCCTCGACGGTCTTGCCATCCGGCGTCATCAGCACCGATGTCATCAGGCCGAGCGAGCCGAAGCCCTGGGCGACGGTGTCGGACTGCACGTCGCCGTCGTAGTTCTTGCAGGCCCAGACGTAGCCCCCCTCCCACTTCAGCGCCGCCGCGACCATGTCGTCGATCAGGCGATGCTCGTAGGTGATGTCCGCGGCCTCGAAGTCGTCCTTGAACTCCTGCTCATAGACCTCGGCGAAGAGGTCCTTGAAACGCCCGTCGTAGCGCTTGAGAATCGTGTTCTTGGTCGACATGTAGACCGGGTAGCCGCGGTCGAGCCCGTATCGCAGCGAGGCGCGGGCGAAGTCGCGAATCGAATCGTCGAGGTTGTACATCCCCATCGCGATCCCGCTCGAGGGGAAGTCGAAGATGTCGATCTCGATCGGCTCGTGCTCGGAGCCCTCCTTGGGCGTCCAGGTCAGCGTCAGCTTCCCCTCGCCCGGGATCAGCGTGTCCTCGGCGCGATATTGATCGCCAAAGGCGTGACGGCCGATGATGATCGGCTTCGTCCAGCCCGGGACCAGCCGCGGAATGTTGGAGATCACGATCGGCTCGCGGAAGATGACCCCGCCGAGGATGTTGCGGATGGTCCCGTTCGGCGAGCGGTACATCTCCTTGAGTCCGAACTCCTCAACGCGCGCCTCGTCGGGTGTGATCGTCGCGCACTTGACCCCGACGCCGAACTCCTTGATCGCATTCGCCGCGTCGACGGTGATCTGATCGGAGGTCGCATCGCGGCTTTCGATCCCGAGGTCGTAGTACTTCAGCTCGACGTCCAGGTAGGGCAGGATCAGCTGCTCCTTGATGAACGACCAGATGATGCGAGTCATCTCGTCGCCGTCGAGTTCGACGACCGGGCTCTTGACTTTGATCTTCGCTTCGGGCACTGGGCGCGCGATGCTAGCCGCCGGCGTGATCGAACAGGCGACCTGCCCGGATCTCGGCGGCCATCTCGTCGGACTCGGCGCGATACGCGGAGCCGTCCTCGAACTCGATCATCGGCAGCCAGTGCTGGCCGGAGACCTTCATGACCTCGGTGCGGCGCCCGCGCGGGTAGACCGGGGCCTTGACGATCTCGTACTCGATGTCCTGCTCGTCGAGCGCGCTCTGGACCTTCCAGCAAGAGTCGACGTTGTGGTGGACGAAGGTGAAGGGGCAGCGGTGAAGGCGGATCGGTGGCATGCGCGCAGCCTATTCGGGACGTAGAGTCCGCCGCATGGACCCCGAGCGAGTGCAGATAGAGATCGCAGACGCCGTCGCGGACGTGCGCATGGTCCGCGCCGACAAGCACAACGGGCTCGACGGTGCGATGTTCGAGTCGCTGAGCGAGGCAATCGACGAGCTCGCCGCTGACGACGAGCTGCGCGCAGTCGTCCTCTCCGGCGAGGGGCCGAGCTTCTGCGCCGGCCTCGACATCAAGAGCTTCGCCGGAGGCGACGGACCCGACCTGCTGGACCGACCCGACGGGGAGGTGGCCAATCTGGCCCAGAAGGTGGCCTACGGCTGGCGTGAGAAGGTCGCTGTGCCGGTGATCGCGTCTATCCACGGCGCCTGCTTCGGCGGCGGCCTGCAGATCGCCCTCGGCGCTGACATCCGAATCGCTGCGCCCGACGCGCGCCTCTCCGTGATGGAGATCGTCCACGGCCTGATCCCCGACATGAGCATCACCCAGACGCTGCCGCGGCTGGTTCGCGACGACATCGCCCGCGAGCTCGTCTACACCGGTCGCCAGATAACGGCCGCCGAAGCGCAGCAGATCGGGCTCGTCACCGGTGTCGACGACGAACCTCGCGAGGCCGCGCACGAGCTCGCCGCGACGATCGCCGAGCGCCGCCCCGAGGCGATCCGCAACGCCAAGCGGTTACTCACCGAGGCGCCCGGGCTCACCCCGGCCGACGCGCTGCTGCTCGAGAGCGAGCTGCAGATGCAGCTGCTGGGGGCCCTGCGACCCACCTAACCCGCATCGAGTGTCGTATCCGTCCGGACCCTCCCGACAAATACGACTTTCGACGCGGCGGGGTAGATTTCTATCCCGAACGACACGGGGAAAGGGATCGCATGGACCTGTTCATGATCCGCCGTAGTAAGGGGTGGAAGTCCGGGGACGAGCTCGAGGCCGCCGCGAAGCGCTCGACCGAGGTCGCCGAGGAGGACTTCCCCGACGATATTCGCTGGATTCGCAGCTACGTCGTCTCGGAGACCAGTGGGGAGCTCGGGACCGTCTGCATCTACGAGGCCACCGACGCCGATGCTGTCCGTCGCCACGCCGACGAGGTGGGGATGCCCGCCGACGAGGTGCTGCCGATCGTCGACACGGTGCTCGTGCGGCCCGATCCGCAGCCGGCAGCAGCTGCCTGAACCCGGCCCCGCTCCGGGCGGGCGCTCTGAGACAATTGGCGTAATGGCAACTGTCGAGCGTCCGCCCCAGAGCGCAGCCACTCACGAGGTCGTCAACCAGGCCGAGCCGCTGGAGGGCTACAACACCTTCGAGGCCGACCGGGTCCTGACCGAGGCCCTGCGCCGCGAGGGCGGCGATTGGGCCGAGTCCAGGGTCGCGGAGGTAGGCGGCTTCGCCGGTTCGGCGCAGGCAATCCGCTGGGGCTTCGAGGCGAACGAGAACCCGCCGAAGCTGAAGACGCACGACCGCTTCGGCAACCGCATCGACGAGGTCGAGTTTCATCCCTCCTGGCACGAACTGCTGAGCGCAGGTGTGGGCTTCGGCTCGCACGCGCTGCCGTGGCGCGAGCCGCAGCCCGGCGCCCACGTCGTCCGCGCGGCGATGTTCGTCGCATCGCAGGCCGAGGCCGGGGTCGGCTGCCCTCTGTCCATGACCTACTCGGTGATCCCGGCGCTGCGAAAGCAGCCCGAGCTGGCTGCCGAGTGGGAACCGCGGTTCACCTCGCTGGTCTACGACGGCGAGCTTCGGCCGGCCGCCGACAAGCCCGGCGCGCTGTGCGGGATGGGGATGACCGAGAAGCAGGGCGGCTCCGATGTGCGCGCCAACACCACGACCGCAACGCCGATCAATGGCGGCGGGCCCGGCGGCGAGTACGAGCTCACCGGCCACAAGTGGTTCATGTCGGCGCCGATGTGCGATGCCTTCCTCGTCCTGGCCCAGGCGGAGGGCGGTCTCTCCTGCTTTTTGATGCCGCGCTTCACCCCCGACGGCGAGCGCAACCCGATCCAGATCCAGCGCCTCAAGGACAAGCTCGGCAACCGCTCCAACGCCTCCAGCGAGGTCGAGTTTCGCGGCACCTGGGCGCGGATGGTCGGCGAGGAGGGCCGCGGCGTGCCGACGATCATCGAGATGGTCAACCACACCCGCCTCGACTGCTGCCTCGGCGCCGCGGCCGGAATGCGCGCGGGAGTCGCCAACGCCATCCACCACACCTCGCAGCGCTCCGCGTTCGGAAAGCTGCTGATCGATCAGCCCTTGATGCAGAACGTGCTCGCCGACCTCGCGATCGAATCCGAGCTGGCGACGATCTCGGCGCTTCGCTGCGCTCGCGCCTTCGATCAATCAATGCCTGACACCTCCTCCGCTTCGCGTCCGGGGGGGTCAGGGTCTGACGAAGAACGAGCTTTTCGGCGAATCGCAACCCCAGTCCTCAAGTACTGGCTCTGCAAGCGGGCTGTGCCACACGCGGGCGAGGCGCTCGAGTGCTTTGGCGGCAACGGCTTCGTTGAGGAGTCCGGGATGCCGCGTCTTTACCGCGAGTCCCCGCTGAACTCGATCTGGGAGGGCTCGGGCAACGTTCAGTGCCTCGACGTCCTCCGCGCGATGGTCCGTGGACCGGAGGCGCTCGAGGCGTTCTTCGGCGAGGTTGCCGAGGGGGCTGGCGCAGACGCCCGTCTCGATGCCGCTGCCGAACAGTTGCGAGCCGAACTCACCGACCTCGACGCGATCGAGTCGCGCGCGCGGCGGCTGGTCGAACGCATGGCACTGGTCCTGCAGGGCTCGCTCGCGGTGCGCTTCGCTGACGAGGCCGTCGCCGACGCGTTCTGCGCCTCGCGCCTGGGCGGCGACTGGGGTCAGGCGTTCGGCACGCTGCCGAAGTCGACCAACTTCCAGCGAATCATCACGCGCCACGCGCCGCGCTAGCTCGCGAGGCGCTTGTGGAACGATGAGCTGATGCCCGCCCGCGGTCGGTTGACGCTCTTTCACATCCGGGGAATCCGGATCGGTGTCGACTACTCCTGGTTTCTTGTTCTCTTTTTGATCATCCTCTGGCTGTCCGGCTACTACCGCGACCTGCTGGGCGCAGAGCAGGAGAGCGTCGAGCCCTATCTGCTTGCCGTCGGCTCGGCGATCGCGTTCTTCAGCTCGATCCTGCTGCACGAGCTCGGCCATGCCGTTGTCGCGACCCGCCTCGGGATCCCGATCACCGAGATCACGCTGTGGCTGTTCGGCGGGGTCGCGCGTATGAGCAAGGACACGGAGTCGGCCGGTCAGGAGTTCAAGATCGCCGCGGCCGGCCCGGCGGTGACCGCGCTCATCGCACTGGCGTGTGGCGGCATCGGGGTCGCTCTCGCAGGCGCCGAGAGCTTTGGTGACGCGATGCTCGTCAGCGATAGCGCCGACACCTCGGGCGTGCTGGCGCTGGTTGCCTGGCTGGCGAGCATCAACGTTCTCGTGCTGATCTTCAACCTGATCCCGGCCTTCCCCCTCGACGGTGGCCGGATCGCACGCGCGGCCGCCTGGCGGCTGACCGGCGACCGCTCGAAGGCAACGCGGTTCGCGGTCACCCTCGGTCGCGGTTTCTCTTTTGTGTTCATCGCCCTCGGCGCCTTCCTGGCCGTGAGCTTCGATCCGATTACGGGTATCTGGCTCGCGCTGATCGGCTTCGTCCTCGGCCAGTCCGCGCGGGGCTATGCCGTTCAGACCGAGTTCGCCAGCCGCATCGACGGGATCAGCGTCGCCGACGTCATGGACTCCGACCCGGTCGCGATTCCCGAGACCGCGAGCGTCGAGCTGGCTCTCGACGAGTACTTCCTGCGCTACCGCTGGCCGTGGTTTCCCGTGGTCGACGCGACCGATCGCTTTCGCGGGCTGTTAGTTCGCGAGGCCGCCGACGGCGTACCGGAGCTGAGCCGTGCCGACCAGACGGTGGGCGACGTCTTTGAGCTCGATGCCAGCGGGAGCCTTCGCGTTCGCGACGACGCTCCGCTCGAGTCGTTGCTCGGAAACGATGCGCTGCGCCGCCTTGGAGGCCTTGCCGCGGTCGACGCCGACGGTCGGCTGCGGGGAGTAATCACGGCCGATCAGGTGGGACGCGCCCTGCGCGATGCTGTCGATCCTGCTGGGTAGCGAGCGCCGATAAGCGGGCGGTCGGCTGCTGCAGCAATCCTGAGCGTGGCCATCGGATTTCTGGCGGGGTTGAGCGTTGAATAGAGTTCGGCGTCGATGCCTCGTCACGACGTACTGGTGATCGGTGCCGGCCTGGCCGGACAGCGTGCTGCGCTCGCCGCGGCCGAGCAGGGCGTGTCCGTTGGGATCGTCTCCAAAGTCCACCCCGTTCGCTCGCACTCCAACGCAGCTCAGGGCGGTATCAACGCCGCGCTGAACGAGGGTGACTCGTGGGAGTCACATGCCTTCGACACCGTCAAGGGTTCGGACTACCTGGGCGACCAGGACGCAATCTCGATCATGTGCCGCGAGGCGCCGGAGGAGATTCTTCACCTCGAGCACCTGGGCGTTCCCTTCCACCGCAACGAGGAGGGCAAGCTCGGCACCAGGGCGTTCGGCGGCGCATCTCAGGCGCGCACCTACTACGTCGCCGACATCACCGGCCAGGCGATCATGCACGTCCTCTACGAGCAGCTGATGAAGTTCGCCCACGCCGTCGAGCGCTATGAGGAGTACTTCACGACAGCGCTCGCGCTCGACGACGACGGCCGCTGCGTTGGCGCCGTGATGCGCAACGTCCGCGATGGCTCGATGGAGCTGTTCGAGGCCAAGAACGTGATCCTCGCGACGGGCGGCAACGGCCAGGCCTGGCAGCCGACCACCAACGCGCTGATCTGCACCGGGGACGGGATCGCGATGGCCTACCGGGCCGGAGCGCCTCTGATGGACATGGAGATGATCCAGTACCACCCGACGACGCTTGCGCGCAAGGGCTTTTTGATCACCGAGGGCGCTCGCGGCGAGGGCGCGCACCTGCTCAATGCCAACGGCGAGCGCTTCATGGAGAAGTACGCGCCGAACAAGATGGAGCTGGCCTCGCGCGATGTCGTCTCACGAGCCGAGCAGACCGAGATCAACGAGGGCCGAGGCTTCCCGGACGGGACCGTCGCACTCGACATCACCGTGGTGCCGCGCAAGCGCATCCACGAGGCGCTGCGCGAGATCGTGCTCGTGGGTCGCGACTTCGCTGGGGTCGACATCACCAAGGAGCCGATCCACATCAAGCCGGGCAACCACTACACGATGGGCGGGGTCAAGACCGACTCCGATGGCGCCACTTCGATCCCCGGCCTCTACGCCGCCGGCGAGTGCGCGTGCGTGTCCGTTCACGGTGGCAACCGCCTTGGCGCCAACTCGCTGCTCGACACCCTCATCTTCGGGCGGCGCGCCGGCATCCACGCCGCGACGCGCGCCAAGGCGACGGCGCCGGCGCCGCCAGCGCGATCGGTGCTCAACGACGAGCAGAGAATGATCGAGTCGATCATCGGCCGTGAGCGTGGCAGCGGCCGCCGGGTTTCAGAGATCCGCAGGGAGCTCGGCGAGACGATGGACAAGTACGTCGCCGTCTTCCGCGACGACGATGGCGTCAAGAAGGCGCACGAGATCGTCAAGCGTCTCAAGGAGGAGGCCCAGAGCGCCTACATCGACGACCGTGGCAGCATCTTCAATCAGGACGTCCTCGGCGCGATTGAGCTTGGCTACATGCTCGACTGCGCCGAGTGCGCATGCGTCGGCGCGCAGCACCGCACCGAGAGCCGCGGCGCGCAGTTCCGCACCGATTTCCCCGAGCGAAACGACGACGATTGGCTCAAGCACATCGACCTGACCCTCAACGGCGACGGGCCGGAGATCACCTACTCGGACGTGACGATCACCGAGTGGCAACCGATGGAGAGGACTTACTGAGGTGGGCACCACAGAGACCGAAACGGAAACGACCGCGGGGGCGGCGCAACCTCAGCAGTACACCCTGCGGGTACGGCGCTTCAAGCCGGAATCCGGCGAGGGGCCTTACTGGCAGGATTTCGACGTCGAGCTCGACCCCACGCTCTCGGTCCTCGACGGCCTGCTTCAGGCCAAGGACCGCGAGGACGGCTCGCTCGCCGTCCGCTGCTCCTGTCGCGCCGCGATCTGTGGCTCGTGCGGCGTCAAGATCAACGGCCAGTCGACGCTCGCCTGTCTGACCCAGGTCGGCGAGGCCGACGAGTTCGCAAATCGCGAGGCCGGCGCGGCGGGTTCCCCAGATGCACCACAGTCGGCACAGACGCCGACGATGGCCGAGGCGTCCGCCAACGGCACCAAGCCGATCGTCGTCGAGCCCATGGGAAACATGCCGGTGATCAAGGATCTCGTCACCGACATGGAGTCAACGCACTGGAAGAAGATTCGCCGGGTAACTCCGTGGCTGCTCGATGACGGCGATCCGCCCGAGCGCGAGCGAATCGTGCCGCCGGAGTCGATGGTCGACATCACCCAGACGATTGCCTGCATCCAATGTGGCGCGTGCGTCTCGGCGTGCCTGTCGATGGAGGTCGATCCGGACTTCATCGGCCCTGCCGCACTTGCCAAGGCCTACCGATTTGTCGGCGATCCGCGCGACGACCAGCGCAAGGAGCGCCTCTACGACCTCGCCCAGGATCCGCACGGAATCTATGACTGCACGCACTGCTTCTCATGCATCGACGCCTGCCCCAAGGGCGTCGCTCCGATGGACCAGATCATGCGCCTGCGCCGCGCTGCCGGTGGCGAAGAGATCGTCGACAAAAACAACGGCCACAATCACGAGAAGGCCTTCGTCGACATCATCGAGAAGAAGGGCACCCTCGACGAGTCGCTGTTGCTGCAGGAGTCCTACGCCCCGGGTATCAAGGGCAAGCTCGCGCCGAAGCCCGAGGCCATCAAGGGCCTGATCGGCTCGCTGCCCACCGCGGTGCGCGGGATCAAGAGCGGCAAGATGCGCTCGCTCCCAAAGCTGATCCCGGGTATCCACCCGAAGCTTCCCGGCGACGCCCAGGACCATGTGAAGCGCATTTACGAACACGCCGAGGAACACGGCGAGGAGCTCAACCTCTACATCACCGGTGAGGAAGGCGAGGAGCCCGAGCCCGACGAAACCGAGACGAGCCACCCCGAAGCCTCCGAGGGCCCAAAGGAGAACGCCTGATGAAACTCGCCTATTGGCCGGGCTGCGTATCGCGCGGCTTCACGACCGAGCTGCACGGCTCGATGGCGCTCGTCGCCGAGAAGCTCGACATCGAGCTGGTCACGCTCGATCGCGCCAGCTGCTGCGGCGCCGGCGTGATCGCCGAGCACAACCAGGAGCTCGCCGACACGCTCAACGCGCGCACGTTCGCGCTTGCGCAGCAGACCGGGCTGTCGATGATGAACATCTGCTCGACCTGCCAGGGCGCACAATCGGAGTGCCAGCAGCGCCTCGATGCCGACTCGGCCTATCGCGCTCACGTCAACGAGGCGCTCGCCGACGAGGGAATCGAGTACGTCAAGGGCAAGGACGGCTTCGAAAACAAGAACTTCCTCTGGGTCCTCGTCGAGGATTACGGCCTCGACAAGCTGAAGGCAAAGGTCACGCGACCGCTGTCGGGACTCCGTGTCGGCCCGTTCTACGGCTGCTACGTGATCCGTCCCAAGCACCGCCTCGGCTACGACGAGCGCCCGGAGCGAGACCTCTATCTCGAGAAGGTGATCGAGGCTCTCGGCGGCACCGTCGTCGACTACGACGGCGCACGTAAGTGCTGCGGCTTCCCGGTGATCACGATGAACCGCGACACCTCGCTGCGCCAGGCCGGCACGCATCTCGCCGACGCGCTCGACCAGGGCGCCGACTGTCTCGTCACACCCTGCCCGCTCTGTCACCTCAACCTGGACATGCAGCAGCCCGAGGCGGCCAAGATCATCAACCAGGACCTCGGCCTGGCCGTCCTGCACCTACCGCAGCTGGTGGGTCTCGCGCTTGGGTATGACCCGAAGGAACTCGGCATGAACCGCCACATCGCCTCAACCGAGTGGGTTGAGGAGCGCCTGACGGGGGTCGCGGCCTGATGGATCTCCCAGAGGGCGCGCCCCAGCCTCCGCCCGAGGTTGAGCAGGCCGCCCTGCTCGGCCACCTCGACGACGCCGTGAGCCTCTATCTGAAGTTCACGGACGTCGAGCCCGAGGTGGCGCGGCAGGTCGTCGAGCAGCTCGCCAACGGCTAGTACCGCTTGGAGGGCGAGCGCGCGCCCTTGCACTTCGTCTTCTTCTTGGCTTTCTGGCCGACCGTTCGCTTTGCGACCTCGGCGTGGTAGTCGCCGGCAATGAACGCGCCATCGATCGACCACGCTCCGCTCGCATCACTCTTATCGGTCCCAACCGTCTCGCCCAGCGTGTCGTTGACGAGGCTGACCTCGCGGTTCTTCACACACTTGGACGAAGCCGAATTGACGACGCCCTCGAAGTGATCGCCCGCGCCGGATGTGATCTCGACGGTGGTCTTCACTTTCGCGCCGGTCGCCACTTCGGTTGCGACGAACAGGGCCACTACGGCGATAACAGCCAGAGCCATTGAGGTGCCTGACTTCATACGGATCCCCTTCCGTAGGTGACCCGATCAACCTATCCGCGCCGAGGGTGGGGAGTCAACCGTCGCGGAGCCCCGGGCCCTTCGCGCCTGGCTCGCGCCACATGAACCAGTTGGGCACGTCGAGGACCTCGGCCTCCTCGACCACCTCGAAGCCGAACCGCTGGTAGAGGGCGACATTCTCGGGCTTCTCGGTCTCCAGGTAGGAGGCTTCACCGTTCTCATCGAGCCGGCGCACGTACTCACGCATGACGATGCTGCCGATCCCCTGCCCCTGAAGCTCGGGCTCGACCCCGAACGGGCCGTAGTGAGCATGGGGGCGATCGGGGTCGCGGCGCTCCCAATCGTCGAACCACTTCCCGGCGCGGATGGCCGAACGTGGTCCGGTCATGGCGAGGGCGGGGAGCGAGCGCAGCTTGTCGACGGGACGTGCGCGGCAGGCACCGCCGACAAGATCATTGGTTGAGGCGATCACGCGACCGTCGAGTCGCGCGACCAGGGGACGCTGATTGGCCGCAAGCCGGTAGAGGCGGGTGAAGAATCGCTGGAGGTGGCGTCGACAGCGCTCCTGGTCGGGTCCGAGAACCGCGACGGCCATCGGGCTCGTGCTCATCGCCCGAGCGACGACGGCGATCGCATCAGCAATCTCGCCGGGACGGGTATCGCCGACCTCGATCCGGCTGAGGTCGATTCGGGCGCGTGCCGGTGCTTCGCTCATGCTCGGGTATCCTCGCCGATAGGTGTGCCGGGAAGACTGGTCGGCGATGACAACGCACCGACCCCTGGTCTGACTTGGCAATCGCAATAGCGACATTCCTGATCGCTCTCGCCGTCATCGCGAGCGAGCGCGTCCACCGCACCAAGGTGGCGCTTCTCGGCGCGACCATCGTCGTGCTCTTCGTCGGCGGCTTCGATCAGGAGACCGCGATCGAGGCGGTCGACTTCAACACGATCGGCCTGCTCGTCGGGATGATGATCCTCGTCCACCTAACGGGTCAGACCGGTGTCTATGACTACGTAGCGATCCGGGCCGGTCAGCTCTCGCGCGGCGAGCCCTTCCTCGTCGTCGTCTCGCTCGCCGCCACAACCGCGGTGCTCTCGGCGTTCCTGGACAACCTCACGACGATCCTGCTGATCGTGCCGGTCACGTTCCTGCTGGCGGACGCACTGGACATCGACGCGCTGCCGCTCGTGATCATCGAGGTGATCGCGTCGAACATCGGAGGAACGGCGACGTTGATCGGCGATCCGCCGAACATCATCATCGCCGGCGCCACCGACCTCTCCTTCAACGACTTCATCGTCAACCTCGCGCCGATCGTCGTCGTCACGTTCGTCGTCGTCACAGGACTTCTCTACCTGCTCTATCGCAACCGGCTTCAGATCGACCCGAAGAACCGTGCTGTGGTGATGGAACTCGATGCCAGGGCCTCGATCCGCGATCCGCAGGAACTGCGGCGCACCCTCCCCGTGCTGCTCGTTACGGTCCTGGCGTTCTTCGCCCACCAGGCGCTCCATATCGAGCCCGCCACCGTGGCCCTGAGCGGCGCCGCGGTGGCTTTGCTCGTGACTCGGATCCCGCTGGAGGAGGCGCTGTCAAAGATCGAGTGGCCGACGCTGTTCTTCTTCGTCGCCCTGTTCGTGATGGTTGGAGCGCTCGAGGCAACAGGTGCGATCGGCGAGATCGCTCAGGGCGTCAAGGACCTCACCGGCGGCGATCGCGTCGCCGAGCTTTACGGGATCCTCGGGGTCGCGGCCGTCGGCTCGGCGATTGTCGACAACATCCCGTTCACGACAGCGATGATCCCCGTGGTCAAGGAGCTGCTCGACGGAAGCGATGACAACGCCTACTGGTGGGCTCTGTCGCTTGGCGCCTGCTTTGGCGGCAACGCCACGGTGATCGCTGCGGCGGCAAACGTTGCCGCCGCCGGACTCAGCGAGCGCGCCGGACAGCCAATCGGCTTCTTGGCCTTTGCCAAGATCGGCATTCCCGTCACCGTGATTTCGCTGATCCTGGCAGGGGCTTACGTCGGCCTGCGCTACGTGGTGCTATAGAGGACCTATGCCCGACGAGATCGTCAGATCGATCATCCGCGAAGTGGAGCCCCTCAGCGCGGACGACCTGGTTGGGATCGCGGCGCAGCGGGTGGTTGAAAGCGGTCTGCCCGCGTTACCGGCGGTCGAGTCCGACGGGACGTTCGCGGGCATCTTCGGCGAGCGTGAGTTCATGACCGCGCTCTTTCCCGGCTATCTGCGAGAGCTCGGTTCCTCGGCCATGATCCGGCGCTCGATCGACCAGACAATCGACCGGCGGGCCATGTGTCGCGAGGAGCCGGTCAGACAACACCTGACCACCGATCACGTTGCCGTCGACGACGACCACTCAGACACGCAGCTCGCGGAGATCTTCCTCCACCACCGCGTTCTGATCGTCCCGGTCACAACCGCGGGGCGAGTGCACGGATTGATTACCCGTGCCGACTTCTTCGCCGCCCTGGTCAAAAAGCTCGAGCAGGGGTCTCAGGCCGAATAGCCGATCCTCGGCGAGCCGGCGCGCTCGATCGGGCTCACTCCTCACTCGATGTACCAGTCGACGTAGCCGCCGCAGGCGTCACCGCGCTGGCCGGTGCGCACCGCCGCGATCGGACCGAGGTGGGCGGTCGAGTGGGCACCCATTAGGCGTCCGGCCAGCGGCGGGTCCTCAACCGTGACGGTGATCTCCTGCGGGCCCCCGTCGATGACCCCGGCCGGCCAGTAGGGCCCGGGGCCGCGGAAATCGAGGTTGCCGGGGAGGGTCTGCTCGGACCCCTCGGCCGAGATCGTGATCGGACGGGTCGCGTCGTATTGCAGGGAGACGCTCCAGCTCCCCGGCGGCAAGTCGATCCCAATCGTCGCCGACTCGCCGCTCTCGACGGTCGTCTGCGACCACTCGGTCTCGGGCAACGCGATCGGCTCGGTTGCGAAGCTGGAAACGGTCCTCGGCCTGGCTGCCGGGCAGCCTCCCGTCCGGCCGGGCGCGGCGTCGATCTCTCCCGGCGTGCGACCGCTGGGGTCCGTGCCCTGGCGCCAGAGGATGTAATCGGTGGTCTCCTTCACCACCTCGTATCCCGGTGGCGCTTGGCTCTGATAGCTCGCCGACGTCGTCACGACGAAGGGGAACTCCGCCAGTGTTTGCGCGGTTACCGAGTCGAAGTCGAACTTCGAGAAGACGTTCGCGATGTCCGGATTGGGCTCGGCATAGAACGTGTCCGGGACATAGAAGTTCTTGACCGCCACGTAGGGCTTCGCGCCTCGTAGCTCGTAGAGGATGAAGTTGTCGCGGCCCAGGAAGAGCACCTTCTCGCCCTGCACGAGCGGCCGGATCTCGGCGAGCTGGTCGGCGTGGGAAGTCGGGGCCACGGGCGCTTGGCGCAGGATCAAAAAGCTCGAGCCGCCGGCAGCAAGCGCGAAGACTGCGGCGAGAATCTGAAGCGGTCGTTTCGCCGAACTCGCGAGGCCGCCGAGGGTGAGAAGGGCAATCAGCGGGGCGGCTATGGCGAGTGCCTTGGCTGACGTGTAGACGGTCCCGAAGGCACGGGCCGCGACGTAAAGCAGCGCGGCCGTTGCGAGCGCGGCCGGGAGCGCCGGGCCGTGGCGGCGAATCCAGCGCGGCAGAGCGAGCGCGAGGGCCGCGACACCCAGGAGGCCACCCGCGTAGAAGATGATCGCCGGCGCGCTGCTCGCGCTCGCCGACAGTCGGAACTCGCTCGTGGGCCAGATCCCGAACGCCTCAAGCGGCGAGAGCTGCCCGGGAAGGTTCCCCAGCCCGCCCTCGTTGGCCCGATCCGGATCCAGAGCGCGAAAGTCGATGAAGTCCGCAAGTCGCCCCGCCTCCGGAAGCATCAGCAAGACCAGTGTGCCGACCCCCACCCCGACACCCACCAGCGCCGAAAGGCGGCTCGCGCTCGACAGTTGGTAGCCGGACGCCCTTCGAGCCTTCGCGAGTTCAAACGCGGCCCAGATCGCCGCTGCCCCGCCGAGCCAGAGCAGGCCGGGGAACGAGTAGACGTAGGTCGTGCCCGCGGCGAGGACGCCGAGCGCCACAGCCACGCGCCACCCCATCTCGTCCGCTCTGGCAAGCAATAGCGCGAACGCGAGCAGAAAGAGAGCGACGATTGGCTCCTTGAACGCCTCCTGGGCGAGGTAGGCGGCCGCCAGGTACGGGAGCGCGACCAAGACCGACGCGGTGCCGCGAAGCGCGGGCCGCAGGCCGCTCAGCGCTCCGTAGGCAACGAGGGCGGTGAGCATGGGGATCGCGAGGGTCAAACCGGCGAAGACGTCGATCGAGCTCGCCGACAGCAACGCGGCAAGACCTGCGACGAGCGCGTGTGGGCCAACCGGGTAGCCCTGGTCGATCAGCACCGGCTCGGGCCGGAAGCGCTCGTTGATCCAGTCGGCGAGCAACAGATGCGATGCCATGTCGTCGTTGACGAGCCCGACGCCGAGGATCCCGACGTGGCCCGAGGCGATGAAGGGGATCGCGGCGGCCAGGCACGTCAGGCCGAGCGCTGCGAGCGCCGGGAGCGAAAGCGGCGGGCGCGGCATCGACCGGGCGACCACGGCCAGTGCCGCCACGAGCGCGACACCACACGCGATCGCGATGGCGGGGCCACGGCCGCCCCACCCCGCTGTCACGCCCGCCAGGCACAGCCATGCGGCCAAGCCGACGGGGCCGGCGAGTGCCGTCCACCTGCGCGTGCCGCAGAGAACGAGGAGCGCCTGGCCGACGACGAGCGATCCGCCGACGAGCAGCGCGGCGGAGGCGAGCGCCCCGGCCAAGTCCGCCCTCTAGGCCGCTAGGGCAGCGGCGCCAGTGGGGACGCGGATCAGGTCGCGCTCGGCGAGCAGCTCGGCGACCTGGACGGCATTCGTCGCCGCGCCCTTGCGGAGGTTGTCGCCGACGATCCACATGTTGAGGCAGAGCTCGTGCGAGGGGTCGCGGCGGATCCGGCCGATGAGCACCTCATCGCGGCCCGCCACCTCCGTCGCCGTCGGGTAGACGCCCTCGCCCGGCGCGTCCACGACCAGCGTGCCGTCGGCCGCCCCGATCAGCGCTCTCGCATCCTCAGGCGAGAGCTCGGTCGAGGTCTGGATGTTCACCGACTGCGAGTGGCCGACGTAGACGGGCACCCGCGCGCAGGTTGCCGAGATCCCGATCGACTCGTTGTCATCGCCGAGGATCTTGCGGGTTTCCGCCATCAGCTTGCGCTCCTCGGTCGTGTAGTCGTCGCCATCTTTGAACGTCTCGACCTGCGGCAGCACGTTGAACGCGATGCGGTGCGGGTAGACCGCGGGGGGCTCGGGTTGCTGCTCGTGAAGAATTGCGTGGGACTGGTCGCGAAGCTCTTCCACAGCACGCTGTCCGGTGCCTGAGACCGACTGGTAAGTCGAGATCACGATCCGATCGATTCCGACCTCTCGGTGAATCGGACCGAGGGCGATCATCAGCTGCATCGTCGAGCAGTTCGGGTTGGCGATCAACCCGTTGTGGTGGCCTGCGGCGTCGGGATTGATCTCCGGGATCACGAGCGGCACATCGGGATGCATCCGCCAAAAGCTGGTGTTGTCGACGACCACGGCGCCGGCATCGACGAACCGCGGCGCCCATTCGGAGCTGATCGCTCCCCCCGCCGAGGAGAGGATGACGTCGAAGCCCTGAATCGACTCGTCGCTGAGCGGGACGCACTCGAGCTCGCCCGCGCCAAACGCGATCCTCTTGCCGGCTGAACGCTCGGAGGCGAAAGCGACAACCTCGGAGGCCGGAAACTCGCGCTCGGTCAACACCTCGAGCAGCGTCGAGCCGACCGCGCCGGTCGCACCCACGACACCAACTCGGTAGCTCATCCCGCCGCCTCATCGTCGGGACGCACGGTCGGGCGGTGCTCGCCGGCCGGGTCCTCCTCGCGCACGGCGTCCGCGCCGAGATCGAAGGCGGTGTGGATCGCCCTGACCGCATCGGGGACGCGCTCCGCGGCGATAACGCACGAGATCTTGATCGGCGACGTGGAGATCATCTCGATGTTGATCCCCTCCTCACCAAGCGTGGTGAAGACCTTGGCGGCGACGCCGGGATGACTGCGCATGCCGGCGCCGACGATCGAAACCTTGCCGACGTCGGGATCGGTCTCCACCCCGCCGACCTCGAGCGGCTCGAGCACGTCGGTCGCGGAGCGCAGGTCGTCGCGGGCGATCGTGAACGAGAGATCGGCCTTCTGGTCGTCGGAGACCGGCTCGTTCTGGATGATCATGTCGACGTTGACGTTGGCGTCTGAGAGGGCGCCGAAAACACGTCCGGCAACGCCGGGCTCGTCGGTGAGTCCGGTCAGGGTCACGCGCGCCTCGTAGGCATGCGTGACGGCTGTGACCATCGGCTGCTCCATCGTCACGTCCTCGGCGACGACGAGGGTACCTGGGCCCTCGTTGAACGAGCTTCTGCAGTGAATGGTGACGCCATGGTTGCGGCCGTACTCGACCGACCGAAGCTGCAGCACCCCCGCGCCCGACGACGACATCTCGAGCATCTCGTCGAAGGACACCTGGGTGAGCTTTTGCGCCTCGGGGACGATGCGCGGATCGGCGCTGAAGACGCCGTCGACATCGGTGTAGATCTCGCAGACATCGGCACCAAGGGCGGCCGCAATCGCGACAGCTGTCGTATCCGAGCCGCCGCGCCCCAGCGTGGTCACGTCCTTCGAGTCGCCGGACACGCCCTGAAAGCCGGCGACGAGGACGATCCTGTCCGCTGCAAGGGCGTCGCGGATGCGGTCGGCCCGCACGTCGATGATCCGCGCCTTCGTGTGCGAGGAATCGGTGACGATCCCCGCCTGCGAGCCCGTGAGTGAGATCGCGTGGTGGCCCATGTCGTGGATCGCCATGGCGCAGAGCGCGCAAGAGATGCGCTCGCCGGTCGACAGAAGCATGTCCATCTCGCGCTCGAGTGGCCGGTCGGAGATCTCGTACGCGGCGGCGACGAGATCATCCGTGGTCTTGCCCCGTGCTGAGAGCACGGCCACGACCTGCCTGCCGCTTTCGCGCGCGGAGACGATCCGCCGCGCGGCGCGCTTGAGGTCCTCGGGCTCGGCGACGGAGGTTCCGCCAAACTTCATCACGACCGTTTCTGAGGCAAGCGTCTTCGGCATCGACGGCTGAGAATACGATCGCCCGTCGCATGACGAGTCCCAACACCCCCTCTCGACGCGTAATCATCGAGCGCCGTGCGCTCGCCGTGGCGATCGTGGTCGCGGCCGCCGTGCTCGTATGGCTGGCGTTCTTTCGCTCCTCCGGCGGCGGGACGGGCGAGCAGACCCCCGCGTCGGCGACCGCCGGCATCTCGCCGGAAGCCGTGGCCATGGCGGAGTCGATGAGCATCGACGAGCTCGCCCGCCAGGTGCTCCTTCTGGGCTTCGATGGGACCGATCCGAACGACCCGGCGCTCGCGACCCTGGGGCTCAACCAGTTCGGCGGTGTCATCGTCGACGCCGACAATTGGACCGACGCCACGACGGGCGAGGCGCTGGTCAAGGCGATCAGCGCCTCGGCGTCCGACAACGGCCTGATGCCGCCGCTGATGACCGTCGCTCAGGAGGGCGGCGACGACCGCGCGCTCGCCGATCTGCCGCCGTCGCGGACCGAGCTGGCGGTTGGCGAGGTCGCCGATCCCGACGACGCTGAGGCGTGGGCTGCGGAGGCCGCCACGGCCCTGCGACGCGCCGGGTTCGACCTCAACCTTTTCCCCGTCGCCGACGTCGCCACCCTCGGCAGCCCACTTGGCGACCGCGCCTTCTCCGACGACCCTGCGACCGTGACCGGCCTGACCGCTGCTGCGCTTCGCGGGTGTGAGCGCGGCAACATCGCCTGCGCGGCGCTTCACTTCCCCGGCCTTGGCGGGGCATCCCAGGACACGAACCGCGCCCCGGCCACGGTCGGCATCGACGCCGAGACCCTTGCCAACCGCGACCTCGCGCCCTTCGTCGTCGCCTTCGGTCAGGGGATGCCGGCCGTCGTTCTCTCCCACGCGTTCTACTCGGCCTTTGACCCGGTGACCCCGGCCTCGATGTCGGCGCTCATCGCCACGGACCTGCTGCGCGACGAGCTCGGTTTCGAGGGCGTCGCGATCACAGACGACCTCGGTGCCGGCGCCGTGCGCTTCGGCTCGTCGGTCCCGAAGGCGGCGGTGACCGCGCTCGCGGCCGGCGCAGACCTGGTCCGCATCGACGCGCCCGAGGACACGACGGGAGCCGCCGAGGCGATCGCGGCGGCCGCGAACGGAGGCGAGCTTCCCATCGAGCGCCTGCAGCAGGCAGCCGCACGCGTGATCGAGCTCAAGCGCTCGCTCGGCCTCCTCTAACCCCCCGCGAAAGGGGTCAGACCCCGCGGGGTCTGACCCCTTTTAGATTTGCCTGCGGATCAGCTCGCGCCATCTCCGAGAAATGCCGGCGAGCGACTTCGCGATCCGATCCAAAGAACGCCAGAAGCCGGAGGTCGTCCATCCAGGACGGCACTCGCCCAGCCGCGGTTGCCTGGAAGCTGCCCCACGGCCAATCGTCTGGCGCCTTGCAGAGTGCAGCGCTCACCGGATTGCGTGCGATGTAGAGCGCGGCGGCGCAAACCTGTCCATCCGACTTCATGGGCACGGATCCGTACCGGCCCTGGAACAGGTGACCGACGCGATGGTGGCGGATGTTGAACCACTGCCCGTACGCACCGTGAAGCAGCCGCATTCCCTCACTCAGGTTCGGATCGGGTGTCTCGACAAGCAGGTGCACGTGGTTGTCCATCAAGCAATAGGCCAACCCGCGCCACCGCAGCCGGCGCGCCACCTGCTCCAGGCGCTCGAGGTAGCGGCGCCGATCGCGGTCATCGAGGTAGATCGCAGCGCGGTTTATGCCGCGAGCGAACACGTGATAGATGCCCCCGGCTTGATTCTCGCGAGGCCTGCGTGGCACGACCAGTACAAGCCCACGGCCCCGCTTCGCGCCGTTAAGGGGTCTGACCCCTTGGGGTCTGACCCCTCTGTGGTGTGGCCCCTCTGTGGTGGGGGTTGTGGGCCAGTGATGGAACTCACACATTGGGGCGGGGAAGGCCGATATATCTGGCTGATACATGGTGCTGAACCCCACCGCTTACGTCATCCTCGGGATGCTCGGCCTGCGGCCGATGTGCGGCTACGAGATCAAACAGCTTGTCGATGACTCGACCCGCTATTTCTGGGCAGCCAGCTACGGACAGATCTATCCCGAGCTCCGCAACCTCGCCGACCAGGGCCTGATCGAGGGGCGCCCGGACCCCGCTACGGCCCGCCGGCGAATCGAGTTCGAGCTCACCGCCGAGGGGCGCGAGACGCTCAAGCGCTGGCTCGCGCAGCCGCCCGAGATCCACGAGATGCGCGACGAGAGCCTGCTGAAGCTCTTCTTCTCCGGTGCTGCCGGCCCGGGCGGCACCCAAGCGGCGCTTTCAGCCAAGCGCGACCTACACCGCAAGCTCGCGTCCGAACTTCGCGCGATCGGGGCTGCCAAGGACCTCGAGTCCGAAGGCGGTCCCGGCACCGCCCTTCGGTTCGGCATCGCGTTTCACGAGTTCGTCTCGTCCTGGTGTGAAAAGGAGGCAGCAAGCGCATGATCGAACGGCTGGCTCGACTGGCGGACCACCGCCCCAAGCGCGTCCTGATCTTTGCGGCGATCCTCTTTGCGATCGCCGGCGTCCTCGGCGCCGGCGTCGCTGACCGCCTCGACCCGTACGGCGCCGACGACCCCGATACCGAGAGCGTGATCGCCGAGCAGCGGCTCGAGGACGCGGGCTACCGCGCCACCGAGGTGGTCGTGCTGATCGACGGCGTCGACGTCAAGGGCCCGGATGGTGCGAAACGGGTCAAGGAGATCTCCTCGGCGCTGGCGGACGACAAGGCAGTCGCGGCGGTCAACGGCTACCTCACCACCGAGTCCAACGCCTTCGTCTCGCACGACGGCGACTCGACCTATCTCGCTGTGTCGCTGCGCTCAGATGACGACGACTCCAACCAGACGACCGCGGAGCGAATCGCCGAGGACTTCGGCGGGGACCAGGGGATCACAGTTGGTGGCTCGGCCCTCATCCAAAAACAGGTCAACGATCAGACCGAGAGCGATCTGCAGACCGCCGAGCTCTACGCCTTCCCGATCCTCTTCCTGCTCTCGCTGCTCTTCTTCCGCAGCCTCGTCGCAGCGCTGTTGCCGCTGTTCGTAGGCGGCCTTGCGATCGTGGGCACGTTCGTGATGCTGCGCGCAGCAAGCGAGGTCACCTCTGTCTCGATCTTTGCGCTCAACCTCGTCACGGGCCTCGGGCTGGGATTGGCGATCGACTACAGCCTCTTCATGGTCTCGCGATACCGAGAAGAAATCGCGCGCACCGGCCCCGGGCTCACCGCGATGAGGAGGACGATGGCGACCGCCGGGCGTACGGTTTTGTTCAGCTCGCTGACGGTCGCCGGCGCGCTCGCGTCGCTAATCGTCTTCCCGCAGCGCTTCCTCTACTCCATGGGCATCGGCGGGGCGCTCGTCGCCCTGATTGCGGCCGCGATCAGCCTGCTCGTCTTGCCCGCCGTCCTCTCGGTGCTCGGCGAGCGTGTGAACTCGCTCTCCCCGGCGTTTCTCAGGCGTCGCGCGGATGCCGACTCGCGGCCCGCCGTCGAGGGGTTTTGGTACCGGCTCTCGCAGCTGGTCATGCGCTTTCCGGGAAGGATCGCGATCGCTGCCTCGGTGCTTTTGATCGTCATGGGGCTGCCGTTTCTCGGGATCAAGTTCACGTCCGTCGATGGGCAGGTGCTCCCCCAGACAGCCAGCGCCCGTCAGGTCGACGATGCGCTGCGCGCGGACTTCCCGCCCTTCCATGACTCACCGATCACGCTCGCCGCTTCGGCCTTGGATAAATCCGAGGTCGACCAGATCGTCGCGGATGTGAAGCGGACCCCCGGCGTTGCCTCAGTCGACCCCCCGCAGCGTCTGCCCGACGGTTCCTACGTGATCAACGCGATCTCAAAGACCGCGCCGCTGTCGGAGGCAAGCCAGGCAACGGTGGAGCGCATTCGCGATCAGATCGACGGGGTTCTCGTGAGCGGGTTCACCGCCCACTATCTCGATCTGCAAGCGAGCCTCGGCCAACACCTACCCATCGTCCTCGCGATCGTCGTGCTCGTCACCTTCGTGATTCTCTTTTTGATGACCGGATCGGTCGTCCTGCCGATCAAGCAGGTGCTGATGAACGCTCTCGGCCTGAGCGCGACTTTCGGCATCCTCGTCCTGGTCTTCCAGGACGGTCGTTTCGAGAACATTCTCGGCTACACGAGCCAGGGTGGCCTGGAATCGACCCAACCCCTGCTGCTATTCGCAGTCGCCTTCGGGCTCTCCACCGATTACGGCGTCTTCCTGCTCGCCCGCATTAAGGAAGCGCGCGATGGCGGCTATGACGATCGTGAGTCGGTGGCGGTCGGACTCGAGCGCACCGGGCGTATCGTCACCGCCGCCGCGCTGCTGTTCGCCGTCGCGATTGGCGCCTTCGTCACCTCGCAGATCATCTTCTTGAAGCAACTCGGCTTCGGTACCGCGGTCGCGGTCCTGATCGACGCGACCATCATCCGCGCGCTGTTGGTGCCGTCGCTGATGCGCCTCTTGGGCAAGTGGAACTGGTGGGCGCCCGCGCCGTTGCGGCGCCTGCACGAGCGGTTCGGACTCAGAGAGGCCTGAACCTCAGCCGACGGCGCTGCGGCCGGCGAAAGCCCGGCCGAGAGTGACCTCATCGGCGTGCTCGAGGTCGGCACCGACCGGCAGGCCCGATGCGAGGCGGGTGATCGCGACCTTGCCGCGCAACAGTTCGGCGATGTGATGCGCTGTGGCCTCGCCCGTTGTCGTCGGATTGGTCGCGAGGACGACCTCGGTGATCGCCTCCTCGGCAGCGTCGATGCGCGCGACGAGCTCGCGGATCTTCAGATCCTCCGGGTCGATGCCGTCGATCGGTGAGAGCGCCCCGCCGAGTACGTGGTAGAGGCCGCGGTACTCGTGGGTGCGTTCGATCGGGATCACGTCGGCCGGCTGCTCGACGACGCAAACGAGGGAGCGATCGCGCCGGGTGTCGGAACACACCTCGCAGAGCTCACCCTCGGCGAGGTTGAAGCAAACCGTGCAGAGCCCGACCTTCTCCTTGACGTCTCGAATCGCAGCGGCGAGCGCCTCGGCGTCGCCGTCGGTGGCCCGCAGGATGTGGAAGGCGAGACGCTGCGCTGTCCGGTGGCCGATCCCGGGCAGCTTCGCGAGCTCGGAGACGAGCTCATTGATCGGTTGCGGGTACACGCCCGGGGGTTCTACATCCCGGGCAGGCCGAGACCGCCGAGCCCGCCGCCGCCGCCCATTCCGGCGACGTTGCCCATCTTGCTCGCGGCCAGCTCCTGCGCCGCGCGAATTCCCTCATTGACCGCAGCGAGGACCATGTCGGAAAGCATCTCCGCGTCCTCCGGATCGATCGCGTCGGGCTCGATGGTGAGCTCGAGCAGGCGCAGATCGCCGCTCATCTTCACCTTCACCATGCCTCCGCCCGAGCTCGCCTCGACGACCTCGTCCTTCAGCTTCTCCTGGGCCTCGGTCATTTCGGCCTGCATCTGCTGAACCTGCTTCATCATCGAGTTCAGGTCGAACCCGCCCGCACCCTGGGGTAGCCGCGTCATCTACGCCTCCTTTGCCTCAGCCTCGCCGGGCTGTTCCGGCTCGGGGATGTATTCCTCGGCGTCGAACTCAGTCCGCATCAACTCGAAGAGCTCGTCCTCACTCAGCTTGCTCTCGCCCACGGGCACCTCGGCATCGCTGTCGAGGAGCACGTAGACGGGTCGCAGGCGCTCGCCCACGATCGTCTTGACCGCCTCGGACAACTTGTCGCGAGCCTCTGCTGCCTCGGCCTTGCGCTTGTTGAACGCCGCCGACGCCGGGAAGCCGATGTCGAGCACCGCCTCCTCGACGTTGATCGCGACCGGCCGCGCCGCGGTGAGAATCTGCGAGAGCAGCCCGGAGCCGGACTCGCGCACCTGCTCGACCACCGCCGGCCACAGCGCGGCAAGCCTCTCCAGGTCAAGCGCCTCGGCGACGGCGGTCGCCTGCCGCGGCGACGCCCCCGAGGCCTCCTCCTTCTCCTCCTCAGGTTCTGCCTCGACGCTCGCCGGTGCGGGCGGCGGGCTCGCCGGTGCGGGCGGCGGGCTCGCCGGTGCGGGCGGCGGGGTCGCCGGGGCAGCGGCTGGCGACGCCGGAGGAGCAGCAGCGTGGGTCGGCGGCGCGGGTGGGGCGGGTTCTCCGCGCATACCGCGATCAACCCGCCCCGGCTGACCTGCGGCTGCGGCCTCGAGGCGCTCGAGCCGTTCGGCAAACGCCTCCCGCGAGGGATCGAGCTGGGGCCGAGCGCAGCGCAGCAGTGCGAGCTCGACCGTCATCCGCGGCTCGTCGCCTTCACGGATCGCCGCCAACGCGGCGGAGAGCGTGTCGACCGAGCGACCGAGCGCGAGCTCGGATATCGCCTCGGCCTGCGCGAGCAGACGCTCGGGCTCGGCGGCAGTGACCGTGAAGGAGTCGGGTGCCTGGCCAATGGTGCGTACCACGATCAGCTGACGCAGGTGAGCGAGCAGGTCGCGCGCGAACTGGGTCACATCGCGGCCCGAGCGGGCCAGGCGCTCTGAGACCTCAAGCGCCCCACGTCCATCGCCGGCCGCAATCGTGTCGGCGGCGCCAAGAATCAGGTCGGCGTCGGCGACGCCGAGAACGGCGAGGACATCCTCGGTCCGCACCTCCTTGCCGCCGTAGGAGACGAGCTGGTCGAGAGTGCCAAGCGCGTCGCGAAAGCTGCCGGACGCCGAGCGGGCGATCGCACCGACGGCGCCGTCCTCGATCGCGATGTCCTCAGTCACCGAGACCCGGCTGATCACCTCCGCGATCTGCTCGAGCGACGGGCGCTGGAAGTCGAAGCGCTGGCAGCGATCGACGATCGTCGGCATCACCTTGTGCGCCTCCGTCGTCGCGAGGATGAAGACGGTGTTCGGTGGCGGCTCCTCGAGCGTCTTGAGAAACGCGTTCCAGGCCTCGCGGGTGAGCATGTGCGCCTCGTCGAGGATGTAGATCTTCCAGTGACCGGACGCCGGCGCGTAGCTCACGCGGTCGCGCAGGTCGCGGATATCGTCGACGGAGCGATTGGACGCGGCATCCATCTCGATGACGTCCATCGAGCTACCGGCGGCAATCGATACGCATGACTCGCATACGCCGCAGGGCGTCAGCGTTGGTCCGTCCACGCAGTTGAGCGATTTCGCCAGGATCTTTGCCAGCGAAGTCTTTCCGGTCCCGCGTGTGCCGACGAACAGGTAGGCATGGTGGACGCGGTCGCGCTCGACCGCGTTGGAAAGAGTGCGCACCACGTGCTCCTGACCGACAACCTGATCGAAGGCCTGAGGGCGGTGGCGGCGGTAAAGAGACGTCTCGCCGGTCACTCGGTTCGAGTCTAGTCGAGGTCTTGGACCGCACCCCGAAGTCGCGCGCCCCGAGCCGGCCGCTCAGCTGAAGCGGCGAATCGGCGGCGGTCGGGCTCAGGCAGCGACGGTCGCGAGGCCCCGCAGGGCAGCCCGATTGCGGCCCTTGACCGTCCCCAGCGGGAGCCCGAGGCGAGCGGCAATCTCGGTTTGGGTCAGCTCCGAGAAGTAGCCGAGCTCGATGACCTGGCGTTGGCGCTCAGGCAGGTCGGCCACTGCTCCGCGCAACTCGCGCGCGGTGTCATGCTCGATAGCGAGATCCTCGGTGCGGATTGGATCTGTTGGCTCGGGAAAGCCGTCCCAGGTTGGGTTCTCGCGGCGGCGATCGTTTCGGCGAACCGCGTCGATCGCCCTGTTGCGAACGATGGCAAAGAACCAGTTGCGCACACTCCCCCGTCCCACCCGATAGGAGCCTCGGTTGCGCCAGCTGGAGAGCAGGGCGGCCTGGACGGCGTCCTCGGCCTCGCTGCCGCAGATGCGACCGGCAATGAGCAGCGCGCCGGATCGATGCCGTCGGCAGAAACTCGCGAAGGCCGCCTCATCACCTGCTTGCGCGGCATTCCAGAGGTCGAGATCCGTGGGCTCGCACGTCGCTGTCGCTACTTTCGCTGTCATCGCAGACCTCCAACCTGTCGAATGCTTGTCTAAGGTTTGTCTAGAGTAGCATCCCTTGTCCAAGCGTGTCGCCCTCCCCGTCTCAGGGATTGTCTAGACTTTGTCTATGGCCGATGCCCCGCCCACGCTTCGTATCGGCGAACTCAGCCGGCGGGTCGACGTCGAGCCGGCGCTGCTGCGAGCCTGGGAGAAGCGCTACGGACTTCTGCAACCTGAGCGCTCCGAGGGGAACTTCCGGCTCTACTCACACGACGACGTCACCCGAGTCTGGGCGATGAAGGGGCATCTCGCCCGGGGACTCGCCGCCGCCCAGGCCGCGCACCTGGCCCTGACCGAGGAGACGAAGCGCCCTGCCGATCTGCCGCCGAGCTCTGACCCGGCAGCAGCGGTCGGCGAGCTTCGCAACGCGTTCGCCCGCCTTGACGAGAACGAGGCCAACGAAGTCCTCGACCGAGCGTTCGCCCTCAACTCCTTGGAGGATGCGCTGAGCAAGGTTGTGCTCCCATGCCTGCGCGAGATAGGTGAGGAGTGGAGTCGCGGCACGATCAGCGTCGCCCAGGAGCACTTCGGATCCACGGTGTTGCGGGGAAGACTGCTGGCCCTCTCGCGGGGCTGGTCAACTGGCTCGGGGCCGACCGCGGCGCTCGCGTGTCCACCGGGCGAGCGCCACGACTTCGGGCTGATCTGTTTTGGCCTGGTGCTTTGGCGCCGCGGCTGGAAGATCGTCTATATCGGCCAGGACACGCCGATCGGCGAGCTCAGAGGCGTGGTCACATCGGCGCGCCCAGACCTGATTGTGGTTGCCGCTCTCACACCCGAGCCGCTCGCCGGCGCAAAGGAGGATCTGCGCGCACTCGGTCGCGAGAGCCGGCTCGCCATCGCCGGCGCGGGTGCCGACGCCGACCTGGCCAGCGCGCTCGATGCGACCCTCCTCGCCGAGGACGCGATCGAGGCAGCCCACCAGGTGGCCGCGATGACTTCCTAGGCGCGGCACTCCGGTCGCCGACTACGGGGGCGTTTACACTGCGGCGCGATGTCCGGCGAGGCAGATCTGGTCGATCATGCGCGGCGCTTAGCTGAGCTCGAGGCAAGGGTCGCGGGGCTTGAGCGTCAGCTCAACAGCTCGGGTGTCGATGCGAGGGCCGCGGCTCAGGAGGCGTCGGGATTTGGGTTTGCCTCCGACGCCAGGCCGACAGGCGCGCTCGATGATCCCCGAATCACCGAGCTGGTCGGAAACGGGAACAAAATCGAGGCGATCAAGCTATATCGAGAGCTCACGGGCACGGGACTGGCCGAAGCCAAATCGGCCATTGAGAGCCTCTGAGTGATCCACCGCCGCCTACCGGGGTAAAGGAACAACCATGAAAACCAGACTCAGTTTTGCCATCGCCTTGATCGCCACCGCCTGCCTCACGGCCGCGCTGGTACCCGGCGCCGTCGCCGACGGCGGTGGGCCGAAGGCAAAGACCAAGATTCAGTTCAAGAAGCTCGGCGCCTCGGGGTCATCAGGCACGCTCGAGTCGAAGAAGAACTTCTGTCTGAAGAACCGCAAGGTCAGCATCTTCCTGCTCGACGACTTCGTCTCCGACAAGATCGAGATCACCTACTCGAACGCCAAGGGCAAGTGGAAGACGAAGAAGGACCTCCAGCCGGGCGAGTACTTCGCGAAGGTGGACGCCGAGAACATCAACGGCGTCGAGTGCCTGTACGGCGTCACGAAGAACAAGTCCTTCAACTAGCGAAGGAAAAAAAAATGACCGTGCGGGCCCGGCTTCGAGATAAGCCCCCGGGCGTGCCCGCCGTGGCTGGCTCGAGTCAGGCTGTTCGCGGCACTTGCCCGCTACCGCTTAAGGCTGCTTCCTTCCGGACCTGACCTGATTCGCGGGCGCACATTGCGCGAGACCTGACCGTCAACGCCGCCCGCGGCGTACTGGCCCCGAAGGCCAAAACCCTCAACCGGGCGTTCGGCCCCGCTAGAGCGGATTGCGGGTACAGGGCTCCGCTACATCCCCGCCTAGCACGGTCGACGCAGACGATAGCGCGCTTGCGGGCGTCCAGCCGCCCTAAAGCGGGGCGCGGGGCCCGCCGATGAAAATCCCCGATGGGTTCTTGGCAGGAATCACAGACTCAACGTCGACGGGCACGCGCGCGGCTGGCACTCGGGGCGAGCCTTGCGGCCGCGAGCTTGTTCGCCATGTCGCTCCCCGCGCTCGCCGGCGGCCTACGACCGAACCCGGCCAACAGCCGTCATCTGCTCGACAAGCCGATGGACGACGAGCGCTACGACCGGGCCACCAAATGCCGCGACCAGACCCCGCCTGGGATGAAGGCACTCGTCGACTGGCTTCAGCACAACGTCCGCGGCGAGAGCTGGGGCGTCTATCGCTGCGAGAAGCTGAAGGGGGGCGGTGCCAACTACAGCCTGCACTCCGAGAGCCGCGCGCTCGACTGGCACCTCGACGCAGGCATCGCCAAGGAAAAGCGCGCCGCCTACCGGCTGATCGACACGCTCTTGGCCAAAGACCAGCGCGACAACTCACGCGCGCTCGCGCGCCGCATGGGCATCCAGGGCTTGATCTTCGACTGCAAGGCCTGGTGGGCGGGGATGGAAGACCTCGGCAAGTACAGCTACTGCTACAAGCGAAACGGCGACCTTCGCAACAACCTGAACCGCACGCAGGCTCACCGCGACCACATCCACATCGAGCTCAACGAGGACGGCGCGAAGAAGAAGACCTCGTTCTGGAGGAGCCCGCTCGGATGACCCGGCGCCTCCCACTCGCGATCCTTGCCGTGTTCGCCGCCCTGCTGGCAATTGGGGGGATGGCGATTGCTGCCTCCTCGAAGAAGAGGATGGTGAGCACCAAGCTCGGACCGCGTCTGTGCTCGACCGTCGGCGGCGGCAAGTTCGTCTCGATCGCCGAGTTTCCCGGCGAGCGGATCGATCGGCGCCTGCTCACCGACCTCGCCTGGATGCAGGCCAAGTACAAGATCTTCATCACCGATGGCTACTCGATGGACGCCGTGCACTCCCTGAACGGCGAGCACCCGCTCGGCCTCGCTCTCGACATCGTTCCCAACCGAGCAGCAGGCGGCACCTGGAACGACATCGATCGCCTTGCGGCTTGGGCCGAGCCGAAGCAAAACGCCCCACGAGCTCCGTTCCGATGGGTCGGATACGACGGCGATGCCAACCACGGCCGCGGCCATCATCTCCACCTCTCCTGGGATCACTCGACGACAAAGCCGGGCATCCCCGCGGCCACGGTCAACACCGTCTTCTGCCCGACGGCGCCGGTGCCGACGGTTCCGACACCGCCCGTGGCGCCCCCGACCGGCGCAACCGAGCCGACCTCCGGTAGCTCGGGTGGCGGCGGCGGACGGGGCGGACGGGGCGGTCAGTCCGACACCATCCCGGCAGCGGGTGGCGGCGGAGCGACGAGCACAGTCGGCGGCGGCGTCCGCGGCGGCGGCCGCACCGGCAGCGGCTCGGGCGGGATCGCCGGCCGCATCTCAGGCGCACCTGCGGTCATCGAGACCGCGGGCGTCGACTTCGCCGACCGTCACTAAACCAGGGGATTAGGGTCACCTAATACCCGTGTGCTAGCTTCGCTCGCGTGGCGAAGTCGGCCCAACTGCCTCGCGAAGTTCGCGTCAAACGCAAGTGCTGCAAGTCCGACCCGCGATGCAAACGCTGCCCGGTCGTCTTCAAGCGTCTCGAAGCCGCCGGCTACGCCGAGCCGATCGACAAGCGGACCTGGCTTCTGGAGATCCGGTTCAAGAGCAAGCGCTTCAAGAAGGCGCGCAAGCGCGCCATCGCCTAGCTCGGCAACCCCGCCTAGAATCGGCCTCCCCGGACGCGTAGCTCAGTGGGAGAGCGCTCGCTTCACACGCGAGAGGTCGCTGGTTCGAAACCAGCCGCGTCCATGGTCAAAAGCCCCGCTATCGGCGGGGTTTTCGGCATCTTCAGGGCTCATTTCGGAGGGCGCGAAAAGCGTTGATTGGGCACCAGTGCCCATTGAAACGGGTTCGGCGCCGTTGACGAGAGCGACGAGACGCTCCCTTTCGCCAGCCCCGCGGAACATCACCTGGGCGTAAATCGAAAGCGTCACCTTTGGGTCTGCGTGGCCAACTTGACCCATCACGTAGGGCACGTCCTCGCCGATCGCGAGGAGTAATGAGATGAACGTGCGGCGCATCGAGTGCGGCGTCAGGCCATCGGGCAGCGGGTTGAGCCCGCGCTCCCCGAGCCGCTCGTTCGCACGCTCCACCGAGAGCGCCAGGAGGCGGTTGCGGATGTTGCTGGCGTTCTGCTGGCCACCGGTCTCGGTCGGAAATACGAAGTCGGGTTGTGCTGGGTAGGGGGTGATCGCCTTCAGCACCGAGAGCTCCTCACGGAGGACCGGCAGGAGGTCGATCTGGCGCACTCCCGCATCGGTCTTCGAGTCACGGATTCGCATCCGGCCGGCGGCAAGGTCGACGTCGGCCCAACGCAGCGCGAGCGCCTCACCGATCCGAACGCCTGAGAACAGCAGCGTCGAGAGCAGCGCCGCCCGGGGGATGGCGCGGCGGTCCACCCGAGCCTCGCGGTCTAGCTCGCGCGCCGCCGCGATCAGCGCCTCTATTTGCTCTGCGCGATCAAGGGTGGTCCGGACCGGCTTTCGCTGCTTCAGCCGGCGGCGTTTGCCACGAGCCGGGTTGCGGTCGATCAGCTCGCGCTCGACCGCGACGTCGAGGACCTGGGCGAGTCGCTGGATCGACTTGTTGATCGAGGTCGCATTGATCGCGCCCTCGCGGACCTTCAGCTGCCGGTAGCGGTCGACCTCGGCGATCGTGATCTCAGAAAGCGAGTGCTGGGCGAAGTAGGGCAGCAGGTGCTTCGTCAGCTGCCACTCGTAGTCGAGCAGCGTGTTGCGCGCGAGCCCTTCGTTCTGGATCGCCTCGAACCACTCGGAGGCGAATTCGTGGAAGGTCGGCTCATCTTCGGCCGCGGTCGAGACGACCGGCGGCCGCCAGATTCCTCGGCGGACGTCCGCTAGGACGTTTTGCAGCTCCTCCTCGGCGCGGGCCCGCGTCCATCCCTCGGCCTTAGTACCGAGAGTCAGATAGCGGCGCTGACGATATGCGCGGAAGCGAAGGGCGTAGATGACGGTGGCGCCGCGGCGCCGCTCGAGGACCTCTCCTGTCGGCTTACGCGCCATCTCGGCGGAGCGTACCTCCGGGTCAGGACCGTGCCGCAGGGCTGGCCCTCCGCTCACCGCAATCTGCGCGGAGCTCATCGGGGTGCTTCTCCGCGGATCGGGAGCAGCCCGGGTTTCGGAGGTCTACGGGTTGCCCGGCGATTGCGAACTACCGCCCGTGGCGGCTGGTTCCCGGACGCCTCGGCCGCAGCGCGGGCGGCGCCCAGGCTCTTCGCGACCAGGTCCGCGTCGAAACGAAGCCGAGCCCGCGGTCCGCTACCAATTCGGATCACGCCGAACTCCTCCGCCTTCTCGTAGACGGTCGAGCGAGAGAGACCCAGCCGACGCGAGAGCTCGGCCGCGCTCACAAGCTGAGAAGGAGTCCCGCGCTCGCCGAGCATTTCGACGACGCGCCGCGCGATCGCTTCGACGTCCACCGGATCAAGCTGGCGCGACATCGATTCCCCTTGTCACCGCGAACAGGCCACGTTCGATCTCAAGGGCCAATCGGTTTCTCACCAGTGCCGGCCATCGAATCCCTAGACACATGAGATCGCCAAACGGCTACGCCAATCTCGCCACCGCGCCTGTTTTCGATCTCACTCCCCAGCTCACCTCTCCCCCTTGCCAAGCCTTCGACGCCCCTACAGCCCGTCCCACCCGGTCCCCTAGTTCACCCCGTTCACTTGCTTCGGTCCCGACCCCGTTCGGACACCTATGGTGGGTGGGCGGGGTCGGGACCGAATCAGTGCCGTTTCGCCAGTCTGCAAGCGGGATCGGGTGGGACGGGCCGTCCCGGGTCAAATCCCGGGTCAAATCCCACCCAAAAAACACATACTTCGCATGGGACGCGTAACAAAGCCCTGCGCCCGGTCGAGGACAAGATCTACGGCGACCAGTCCGGGAACCTCGAGATCCCTTTGGACACCACTCTGGAAGCTAGGTGCTGGCGTCAGCTAGCTCAGCCGGCGATCCGGAACCGAGCCTTTGCCGGCGTCGGGTCGCTCACACCCTGCGGGGAGGTCGCGAACACCTTGAAGACGTGGCGGCCTGCGTCGAGCTTTCGGTAGCGCTTGCGCGCGCTGCAGGGCCTCGGCTCTTTTTCGTCGAGCTGGCAAGTGAAGGTCGAGCCCGCGATCGAGGAGCGAAAGCCGAAGCGGGTGACCTGGCGCTTGGAGCTCTCGGAGTGGTGGCCGATCGTGGTCTCGGGCTCGGCGTTGGGCGCCGGCGCCGCGCCGGGGCGATCGTCGGTGGGATCGCAGGCGTCGCCGCGACCGTCGGCGTCGAGGTCGGCCTGGGCGGGGTTGGCGTCAACGGGGCAGTTGTCGGTGGCGTCAGCTACGCCGTCGCCATCATCGTCTGCGTCCTCGGTGCTCTTGCACCCGTCGCCGTCGAGGTCGTCGCCGGGTCCGGTTGTGCCTTGCGGACATGCGTCCGTGCTGTCGTTGACGGTGTCGTTGTCGTCGTCTTGATCGCAAGCGTCGCCCTGAGCGTCTGAGTCGGTGTTGGTCTGGTTGGCGTTGGCGACGCTCGGGCAGTTGTCGGTCGCATCGGCAACACCGTCGCCATCTGCGTCTGGGGGCGTCTCATTGACGTCGGTGACCGTGATCGTGAACTGCTTTTCGAAGCTCTGATCTGGCGAGCCATTGTCGGTCGTGCGGATGCGGACGGTGCGGGTGGCGCCGGCCTCGAAGTCGAGCGGGTTCTTGACCTCGAGCGTGGTCCCGTTGATCTGGAAATCGTTGTTGTGTGTGTCGCCGTCGCCTGAGACCAGGGAGTAGGTAAAGGCCTGGGCCGGGACATCGGCATCGGTGGAGCTGAGCTCGCCGACGTCGGTGCCCCGTGGTGTGTTCTCGGCGATCGTGTTGTTGGACAGCGAGATGTTGGTCGGGGCATCGTTGACGCAGGCGACGTTGACCGTCAGCGTGTTCGCGCTTTGGTCGGTGTCGACGCCGCCGTTTGCGGTGCCGCCGTCGTCTTGGACCTGGAAGGTGAACGAGGCGTAGGGAGAGCCGCAGGCATTGGCGGCCGGCTCGTAGGTGAGCTTGTTGGCGGCGATGTCCGCGGCGGTGACCGTGTCGCCGGCGCTGACGGCGGCGCCGTCGAGCTCGAGCGTGCCGGCGCTCGGCAGGGTCGTGATCTTGACGGCCGACAACGTGTTGGCCGGGCTGTCATTGGGGTCGGTGAAGCCGAAGTCCGATGCGGCGAACGTCTTGGTGGAGTCCTCGTTGATCGTGATCGTGTTGTCGGTGCCGGCGGGGGCATCGTTGACGCAGGCGACGTTGACCGTCAGCGTGTTCGCGCTTTGGTCGGTGTCGTCGCCGCCGTTTGCGGTGCCGCCGTCGTCTTGGACCTGGAAGGTGAACGAGGCGTAGGGAGAGCCGCAGGCATTCGCGGCCGGCTCGTAGGTGAGCTCGTTGGCGGCAATGTCCGCGGCGGTGACCGTGTCGCCGGCGCTGACGGCGGCGCCGTCGAGCTTGAGCGTGCCGGCGCTCGGCAGGGTCGTGATCTTGACGGCCGACAACGTGTTGGCCGGGCTGTCATTGGGGTCGGTGAAGCCGAAGTCTGAGGCGGCGAAGGTCTTGGTCGAGTCCTCGTCGATGGTGATCGTGTTGTCGGTGCCGGCGGGGGCGTCGTTGACGCAGGTGACGTTGATCGTCAGCGTGTTCGCGCTTTGGTCGGTGTCGACGCCGCCGTTTGCGGTGCCGCCGTCGTCTTGGACCTGGAAGGTGAACGAGGCGTAGGGAGAGCCGCAGGCATTGGCGGCCGGCTCGTAGGTGAGCTTGTTGGCGGCGATGTCCGCGGCGGTGACCGTGTCGCCGGCGCTGACGGCGGCGCCGTCGAGCTCGAGCGTCCCGGCGCTCGGCAGGGTCGTGATCTTGACGGCCGACAACGTGTTGGCCGGGCTGTCATTGGGGTCGGTGAAGCCGAAGTCTGAGGCGGCGAAGGTCTTGGTGGAGTCCTCGTTGATCGTGATTGTGTTGTTGGTGCCGGCGGGGGCGTTGTTAACCGAAGGGGCGGCAACGAGACCGTAAGTCCAGGTGTCACCTAGGAAATCGAAGTTGCTGTCGTAGCCGCCGAAGAGCACGATCTCGCCGGTTGACGGGTCAAAGGCCGTCGCGGCGCCAAAGCGCGCCGGCGGGCTGTTCGCGGTCGTCTGCTGGGTCCAATTCGTGCCGTCGTAGGTCCAGGTGTCGTTGCTGGGGCCGCTGTTGTCGAAGCCGCCGAACAGCACGACCTCGCCGGTTGACGGGTCGAAAGCCATCGAGGCGCCTTCGCGCGCCGGCGGGCTGTTCGCGGTCGTCTGCTGGGTCCAGTTCGTGCCGTCGTAGGTCCAGGTGTCGTTGCTGAGGCCGCTGTTGCCGTAGCCGCCGAAGAGCACGATCTCGCCGGTTGACGGGTCGAAGGTCATTGAGGCGTAAGCGCGCGCCGGCGGGCTGGTGGCAGGCGCACGCTCGCTCCAGTCGCTTGCCGCGTCCGCGGGGGGCCCGTAGGTCCAGGTGTCGTTGCGGGGGCCGCTGTTGTCGAAGCCGCCGAACAGCACGACCTCGCCGGTTGACGGGTCGAAGGCCATCGAGGCGCCATAGCGCGCCGGCGGGCTGTTCGCGATCGTCTGCTGGGTCCAGTTCGTGCCGTCGTAGGTCCAGGTGTCGTTGCTGGGGCCGCTGTTGTCGAAGCCGCCGAACAGCACGACCTCGCCGGTTGACGGGTCGAAAGCCATCGAGGCGCCTTCGCGCGCCGGCGGGCTGTTCGCGGTCGTCTGCTGGGTCCAGTTCGTGCCGTCGTAGGTCCAGGTGTCGTTGCTGAGGCCGCTGTTGCCGTAGCCGCCGAAGAGCACGATCTCGCCGGTTGACGGGTCGAAGGTCATTGAGGCGTAAGCGCGCGCCGGCGGGCTGGTGGCAGGCGCACGCTCGCTCCAGTCGCTTGCCGCGTCCGCGGGGGGCCCGTAGGTCCAGGTGTCGTTGCGGGGGCCGCTGTTGTCGAAGCCGCCGAACAGCACGACCTCGCCGGTTGACGGGTCGAAGGCCATCGAGGCGCCATAGCGCGCCGGCGGGCTGTTCGCGATCGTCTGCTGGGTCCAGTTCGTGCCGTCGTAGGTCCAGGTGTCGTTGCGGAAGCCGCTGTTGTCGAAGCCGCCGAAGAGCACGATCTCGCCGGTTGACGGGTCGAAGGCCATCGAGGCGCCATAGCGCGCCGGCGGGCTGTTCGCGGTCGTCTGCTGGGTCCAGTTCGTGCCGTCGTAGGTCCAGGTGTCGTTGCGGAAGCCGCTGTTGTCGGAGCCGCCGAAGAGCACGATCTCGCCGGTTGACGGGTCGAAGGCCATCGAGGCGACATAGCGCGCCGGCGGGCTGTTCGCGGTCGTCTGCTGGGCCCAGTTCGTGCCGTCGTAGGTCCAGGTGTCGTTGCGGGGGCCGCTGTTGTCGAAGCCGCCGAACAGCACGACCTCGCCGGTTGACGGGTCGAAGGCCATCGAGGCGCCATAGCGCGCCGGCGGGCTGTTCGCGATCGTCTGCTGGGTCCAGTTCGTGCCGTCGTAGGTCCAGGTGTCGTTGCGGAAGCCGCTGTTGTCGAAGCCGCCGTAGAGCACGATCTCGCCGCTTGACGGGTCAAAGGCCATCGAGGCGAGATAGCGCGCCGGCGGGCTGTTCGGGGGCGTCTGCTGGGTCCAGTTCGTGCCGTCGTAGGTCCAGGTGTCGTTGCGGAGGCCGTTGTATCCGGAGCCGCCGAAGAGCACGATCTCGCCGCTTGACGGGTCGAAGGCCATCGAGGCGCCCTCGCGCGCCGGCGGGCTGTTCGCGGGGTCGGCGGGCGTCTTATCGGTCCAAACGGGGTCCGGCGTCGCCGCCATCGAACTGGACGGCATCGCCGCGCTCGCAACGCCGACGAGAACGAGCAGTGAAACGAGCAGCCCGATCGGTTTAACGGCTCGCGTACGCGAGCCCAGCTTCAAGCCCCCACCACAGTGCTGCATCCCGTTCCTCTCCTGCCACGGCGCCGATCCCCCCGGTCGCGCCTCACGGTCATCCTTGAGCTGCGGCACAGTAAAGAAAGGGTGGGACGGTGTCAACGAGGAACCCGTCCAGCTTCCGCTGGCCTTCCCATGATCGCTCGCATCGCTCATCGTGTGTTCTCCTCTGGGCTCCTCGCGGAGCCGTCTTGGCGGCTCTTCGCCACATGACGGGCAAACCAGCCGAGATCTTCCGTCGCGGAGGCAGTCGATGCCTCAGGCGGACGCTCGGCCGATCAACCGGGCCTTCGCTGGCGTCGGATCGCTCACGCCCAGACCGGGTCGTCCGGGCGCCGGCGTGGGCAAAGCCCCGAATCGTTTGGGCACCAGTGCCCAAACCCCCGGGTATCGCCCGCAAATTGCGGACATCTCGGCGGTCTAGGGATGTCCTGTACGCAACTCTAGAAACGGCTTAACTAAGCGGCTTCCGCCGCTTTTTCCGCTTCCTCTTCGAGCTCTTCACACGCGAGAGGTCGCTGGTTCGAAACCAGCCGCGTCCATCGCCCGCCGCCCGTATGGGAGACTGATCACCGCGCGAGCAGTCGGGGAGAAACCAAACGCAGGGAGGCGGACGGGATGGTTGGCCGGATTCACTCGCATCTACGCAGCCAGTGGATTGGCGCTCTGGCACTTTTCCTCGTCGTGGCCGGGGGAGGTGCGTACGCAGCGTTCAACCCCGTGGGCAGTGATGGCGACATCGATGCCTGCTTTGAGAAGAAGTCGGGAGATCTGGATCTCAAGAAGGGCAAGAGATGCGGCAAGGGAGAAAAGTCCGTCTCATGGAGTCAGGTAGGGCCGCAGGGAGAACTTGGCCAGCAGGGGCCACAGGGACCTCAGGGCGACCAGGGGCCGCAGGGAAGCGACGGGACGCCCGGAAGCGCCGTCGGGTTTGCATACGTTCGAGCTGATGGCACCTTCGACCCGGCGAGGTCCAAGAACCTCATCGAGTCGAAGAACACGTCGACGAACATTTACTGCCTGCGGTGGGCGACGGCGCCTAAGAACATCGTCGCTTCACTCGACTCAGCCAGCGCCGGGTTCGCGACGGTGACCGTCGATCCGACGGCGGTACAAAACAATTGTGGGGTGCTGCCGAACGCCAACGCATTCGTCCTGACGATCCAAGCGAACCCCTTTGCAGGCGCACCCAAGGCGTTCTACGTAGCCGTGAACTAACAACGCTAAGCCGGGCGAAATCCAGAGCAGAGCACCCGCATCCAGTCGATACGGCCGTTGCTCTCGGTGAAATAGGCCTGCTGTTCGACCACGAAGGGGCCCTCTTCGTTATGACCGCAAAGGCTGTACGTCACCTGATGGCGGTCAGCGAACATCCCGGTCTCAACTGCGATCAGCTCATCGAGATGATCGTCCTCCTCAAACCACGAGTTCAGGACCTCGCCGGCGAGGTCGTCGGCTGAGCTCGCTTCCCACGCGCGGCCGGGGGTGAGACCGCGGAAGTCGACGTCGGGTGCGACAAGCGCCTTGACCTGATCGAAGTCCTTCGCCGCGATGGCCTCGGCGAACCTGCGGCCGACTGACCCTTCAGTGTTCACGCGGACGCGGCTGTAGCGCTGATGATCCAGGCTGAAGCCTGCGCGTGGACCCCGTCCGGACCCTCGAGCTCGGCGTAGGCGTCGCGCAGCGCCGACTCGATCTGCGGCCTCATCTTGTCCGCCTCATCGCCGGCGAGACGAATCAGCTCGCCGGCGGGACCGATCGCCATGACGAGCGCGACCGCGGCATCAAGGTCGTCGCCCATCCGATAGGCGATGTCATGGCGTCGAAGGGTGATCTCCTCATAGCCCGCGTGCACAAGCTGTTCCGTGACCGTGTCGGCATCGGCCATCGAGAACGGGCCCGGACCACAGGTCGGCTCGTCGGTCTCCTCGGGCTCCTCGAGAAACGGATCGACGACTAGCTCGCCCCGGTGAAGCCAGTCATTGTCGAGCTTTCGACGCCAGACGATCATGCAGAGGCGGCCTCCGGGCCGCAGCGCTCCGCGGATGTTGCGCAGGGCGGGAACGGGGCCGGCAAAGAACATCGTCCCGAACCGCGAGAACGCGTAGTCATAGCCCTCGCCGAGGTCCGCGATCTGCGCGTCGGCGACTCGGTAGGAGACGTTCTCGATTCCGAGCTGCACCGCCTCGTCCTTGGCGAACTCGATGAAGCGCTCGCCAACGTCGATGCCCAGCACCTCGCCCTCGGACCCGACCACCTCCGCCAGGCGCTTGGTGGTGTCGCCAAGCCCGCACCCGAGGTCGAGCGCACGCGCGCCGGCACCCGGCGCGTGCAGAGCGAACGCCGCCTCTGAGAATGGCGCGATCTCGGTCGCGACGACGTTGCGAAAGGCCAGCCAGCGATCGAAAAGAACGCCGCCCCAGGCCTCGGCGGATTCGCGGTTGGTGGGTGCGACCGCGTCCATCGGCCGAGCCTAAACCCACGCGCCCGCCCGCACAAGCTGTTCGGCTAAACGTTGGTCCTCGTCGCGGTGCCGGTGAAGAAGCAGCGGGTCTCGGCGGGGATGTCGGAAGCGTTATAGAAGAGCGCGAACGAAATCACGATCACGGTCGCCGGATCGTTGTAGACGATGTTTCCGACCGAGCGACGAGTAGTGGGAAGGCCACCGGCTGAAGTCACGACCAGGTTTGTCGCGCCCAGGCCGCCACCGCTGTTTTGTGCGATTCCGTCCACATCGTTATCCCTCGTGATGGTCCAGCCGCCATCGATCCCCGCCGACGCGGCGGAGGTCGTCGCACTGATCTGGAAGATGTCGTTCCGGCGATCGCACGCTGCCTTCAGCTTCAGGGGGCCGAGCTCGAGAACATTCTGTTGAACGAATGCCGGCTGCCCGACTGGTCCCTCCGGAACCGTCACGTCGAAGCGAAACGCCTTCACGTCGTCAGACGACAAGAACCCGCCGGGCGCGGTGCCGCCAAGGGTCTGCGCGCTGGCAGCACTCTGTGCGCTGATCGCCGTGGCGGCGGTCTGAGCCGTGGCCGCATTCGTGGCGTTATCGGCGTTCTCAGCGCTCGGGACCTTGCCGAGAGTCGCCTCGTCGACCTGCTGCCCGGTCACGCCGTCGTTCTTCAGCTTCTTGCCGGCGATCGTCTGCTTCTTGATCTTGGCGCCGCTGATCTTCGCGGCGGCGTAGACACCGCCCGTGAGGGCCAGGAACAGCGCCAGCGTGGCGACCACGTTGGCGTAGGTGAGACGAGGTTTGACGGTCCCGCGCATTGCACCCAGTCTTCACCCGGGCAATCCAACGCGCAATCCTCCATGAGGGTGAGCGGACCACCCCTGTCGGTTTACTCTGGGTGGGACTTCCAACTCCAGAGGAGAAACATGAGCAAGCTCGACTTCGTCGGCGTCCCATCGACCGACCCGGATCGCACCCGCGCCTTCTACGTCGACACGCTCGGGCTCGAGCCGGACCCCAAGAGCGATTACGAGTTCTGGATCGGCGACACCTGCTTTGGCATCTGGGAGCCGGCGAAGATGGGCATGGAGTTTCAACCTCAAAAGAACGCCCACCCGGCGATACACGTCGACGACGTCGCCGCAGCCCGTGCGGAGCTAGAGGCCAAGGGCGTCGAGTTCGCCGGTGAAACGTTCGACACCGGTGTCTGCCACATGGCGCTGCTCACCGATCCGGACGGCAACGATCTGATGCTTCACAACCGCTACGCACCTCCGAGCGACTGATGGGCCGCGCGGTCCTCATCGTCGCCCTCGCGGCGATCGCGCTGGCGGCACCCGCTGGTGCGCTCGCCGCGCCGTCCGACCGCGACACCGCACTCGAGCAGTACCGCGCCGTTCTCGACGACGAGGGCGTTGACGCGGGATGGACCGGCTCGGTGAACGGGTGCGTGGTCGGCGAGGAATCGCAGGCATCGCTCGGGGCGACGCTGCGCACCGTCAACACGCTGCGTTCGTTCGCCGGTGTCGGTCCGGTCGCGTTCGACCCGGCGCTAAACCAGCGAGCGCTCGCGGCGGCGCTGATGATGAAGGCCGCGAACGACCTCAGCCACACCCCCGGGCCTGAGTGGCCGTGTTACTCGGAGGACGGCGCCCAGGGAGCTGGCACGTCGAACCTCTTTCTTGGGGCCTCTGGGGCCACCGCGATGGTCGGGTACGTCGACGATGAAGGGGTCGAGTCCCTCGGTCACCGCCGCTGGCTGATCGATCCAGCGGCGACCACGTTCGGCTCGGGCTCCACCGGGACCACAAACGCGCTCACCGTCATCGGCCCGTCATCAACCCCGGTGGCAACCGGGACGACCGTCGCCTGGCCGCCCGCCGGATGGGTTCCGTGGGCGTGGATCTTCAACACGTGGTCCATCGCGCTCGGCGGTGATCTCGATCAGAACGCCTTCGACACCTCCGCCGCCAAGGTCGAGGTGCGAATGGGTGGCGAACCGCTCCCGGTCGCCAACGTGCAAACGCTCGACGACGGCTACGGCACGGGCCGCACGCTCAGCTGGAACGTCGATATTCCCGGCACCGCCATCAGCGCAAACCGGGAGCTGAACGTGACCATCGACGGCGTCACCCGAAGCGGCACGCAGTTTCCGATCTCGTACACGACAAACACCTTCCTCGTCCCTGACGCGGCGAAGTGCGCCAAGGCTCGCGCAAAGCTTCAGCGGGCAAAGAAGAAGCTGAAGAAGCTGCGTCGCCAGGATGCCGCCCGCCCCCGGATCAAGCGGGCGAAGAAGAGAGTTAAGGCCGCAAAGAGCGCGGTCACCGCGGCCTGCTGAAGCTGCAAACGCTCTTAACGGCCGAGCGTGCTGAGAAACGAGCGCGCGGGGCCAGGGAGCCCATCGATGAGCTCCCTGGTCTCGGCGAGGGCGCTCCGCAATTCCGGATCGCCAGCTTCGATCGGAAGCATCGAGTCCTGAAGCTCGGCGATGCGCCGGCTCGCCTCCGTGGCGGCGGTGATCGCGCGCTCAACAAAGACCTTGACACCTTGAGACGGCAGGCCCGGTGAGGGCGCCTCGCGACTCGGCGCGGTCATCCCGTAACGACCGGCAAACCCCGAGCTCGCTCGCTTCGCACGGGTGAAGGCCCGCTGGGCCGGGCGAAAGAGCTCGGTCTCGAGACGGTCGGCCGTGACCTCGTCGAGCAACTCAAAGGCGGCGCCGAGGCAGCCGACGGCAAACGAAATCTGCACGGTCGCGCCAGCGATCTCCTCGAGAATCTGCCCCCGCGCCTGGGCTGTGCTCACCGCCACGACGAGCAGGTTAGGAGGTGCGGCCGCGAAACCGGTCAGCGGCCGGCCGCGAGCTCCCGCGTTTCGTGCTCGCCACCCCGCGTTGCCGGATCGAAGTCGTAGCGATCGAGCAGGCGAGCGATCTCCTTGACGACTCGCGGATGGCGGAAGGCGTTGAAGGCCCGCAGGAAGGTGCCCCGACCGTTCGGCCCGGGTCGCAGGCACTGCGGGAACAAGACCGGATAGGAGACGCGGTAGTCGTACTTGAGCTGTTGACGGGCGCGGCCGCGAAGCAGCACACGTCGGCGCTTGTCGCTGAAGTCGCGGATGAAGCGACAGCCACCGCTGTGGCGCTTGTCCGGATCGCTCTGGAGGTGGTACATCACCGGCCGACTCTTGGCCAGGCGGCGAACGGCCCTGCCGTTCAGGTGTATCCCGGCGTCCTGGACACTGAAGAAGTCGGATCCGAGCGGCAGCTTCCGGTGGCGAGCGATGCCGAAGACGTTGCCGCCGATCCACTCGCCGTGGCCGTGGGCCGAGTTAATCGCAGCCCGAATCATCCGAGGGTGCTTGCGAAAGGCCTGCGAGTAGAAATCGAAAAACCAGCCCTCCGGGGCGAGTTTGGCGCGCAGGCGGCGCATCATCGTGCGGATCGCACGCGGCGTTCGGTACTGCATCGCGTTGAGGACGACATCGAACTGCGCCTGCGGGCTGGCCGCCTTCACGATTCTGCGAATCTGGCGCCAGGTGCGAACCTCACTGCGGTGCGGGTACTGATTGCGCGCGTAGCGCAGAAGACCGGTCACCCAGGTCGGGCGTAGGCTCGCAAGCGCGCGTCCGAGTCGTCGGGAGTTGGTATTCGGGACGGTGGCGATCCGCGTGTGCCAGACGCGCGCGGAGATGATTCGCGACTGGCTCGGCGCCACGGCCGCGACCGGTGGAAGCACCGCCGGCCGGTCGGAGGTGGTTGCCGTCTGCGGGATCACCGCGACCATCACCAGCATCGCCGCGAGCCCGCCCCAGAGCGCTAGCCATCGTCTCCCCACGACGGGTTTGATAGCAGCGATGGGTCACCGCCCGTTTGAGCGACTAGGCGGAGTCGGGCTTTGAGTCGGTGCTGTCGGTGCTGCTGGTGCTGTTGGCGCTGCTGGTGCTGTCGGCGCTCGGCGGAGGGGCAGGCGCCTCGGCGGTTCTTGCGGGCGCCGGCTTCGCGACCTCCTTGCCTGTGAGCGCGTCGCGGAACTCGCGCGCCTCGCGCAGGCCCTTGCCGGCGGAGCGGCCGATGCTCGATGGATCGACCTTGCCGTCGACCTTGTCGCCCACCGTTGTTGAGAGCTCGCGTGCCTTGTCGATGCCGGTACGCGCGCCCTCGCCGGCGGAGCGCCCGAGCTGCGGCAGCTTCTTGTAGCCGAAGATCAGGAGCAGGATTACCAAGACGATGAGGATTTCTGGCAGACCGATCATCCCCCTTAGCGTAGATGGCCCAGGGCTCGGGCCCATAGGATCGCTTCCATGCGGGTGATGCCGGTCAGCCCCGGGCCGCTTTTCGAAGACGACGGTCCCCTTGGCGCGCGAATCATCCGGCGAGTTCGCGGGATCGCGCTCGAGATCGTGCTCTTCGTCGTCGTGACGGTGCTTCTGCCGCTGCTGGCGCTCGGCGCGATCGTCGTCGACCTCGTGCTCTGGCTGCGCAGCCGCAAGCACTGGATGGGCATCCGCCTGGTCGCGATGCTGTGGTGGTTCTTGCTGGGTGAGATGATCGCGCTGGTCCGGATGCTGAGTATCTGGCTCCTCACCGGCGGCCCGTTCGGCGTCGGGTCCCCGCGAAGACACCGCGGGATCTACGTGCTGCGCGTGTGGTGGATCCGCCACCACCTGGGCGGCGTCAGGCGGCTGTTCTCGCTGCGCTTCGACATCGAGGACCTCGACCTCGCGGCCCCGGCTCCGGCGCTGATCATGATGCGCCACGCCTCGATCATCGACAACACGCTTCCGGACGCGCTCATCACCCACAATCACGGCATCGGCCTGCGCTACGTGATCAAGCGCGAGCTGCAGATGATCCCGACCATCGACATCGGCGGGCGCTGGTGTCCCACTTACTTCGTGCGTCGCGGATCCGGCGACACCGCCGGCGAGTCTGCGGCCCTCCGCAGCCTCCTCCACGGCATAGGCAGCGGCGAGAGCGTCCTGATCTACCCGGAGGGCACCCGCGCGACGACCGCCAAGATCGCCCGGGCCAAGGAGATCATCGCCGAGCGGCGACCCGAGATCTCACCGCTTGCCAACCGCCTTCAACACGTGCTGCCGCCACGGCTCGGAGGGCCACTCGCATTGCTCGAGGAAGCCGCGGGCGAGGTCGACGTCGTCTTCTGCGGGCACGTCGGGTTCGACGGCTTTCAGCACATCAGCAATATCTGGGCCGGGGGCTTGGTCGGAACCCGCATCGCGGTCCGCTTCTGGCGCTATCGCGGCAGCGATGTGCCGTTGACCGAACCCGAGCAGATCGAGTGGTTGTATGAGTGCTGGCAGACCCTCGACGATTGGGTCGGCGAGCAGCGCGAGCTGAGCGCGACCTAGTACCCCTCAAGCGCTCCCCCAGGCACGAGATGCGCCTAGCGTCGTCGGGGGCGACGTTAGCCGCGACTCGCGTGGGTTTCGGCGGGCGTTAGGGTGCCCGCGCCCTTGCCGACGATCCCCCGCTTTCCGCTCATCGGTGATCCGCTTCGCCGGATTCGACTTCCGGACGACCTCGAGGCTGCCACTGCTCGCGGCGCTGAGGTCGCGCCGGAGACCGTGGGGATGACACCCGACCAGGTTGAGCGGATCTGGCGGGCTGGCCTCGACCTCTACAAGTCGGGCGTCCACCCGGCGCTGCAGCTGTGCCTGCGCCGCGACGGCGAGGTCGTGCTCAACCGAGCAATCGGGCACGCGCGCGGCAACGGCCCCGCCGACTCGCCCGACGTGCCGAAGGTCGAGGTCACGACCGAGACGCCGTTTTGCGTCTACTCGACCTCGAAGGGGATCACAGCCTTGGTGATCCACATGCTTGCCGAGCGCGGGGCGCTGGCCATCACAGATCGCATCGCCGACCACATCCCCGAATATGCGCGTCACGGTAAGGGCGAGATCACGATCGCCCACGTCCTTGCCCATCGCGCCGGCGTCGCGTCGCTACCGAAGGAGGCGCTCGACCTCGACCTGCTCGCCGACCGCGAGCACCTGGTCGAGATGATCTGCGACGTCAAGCCGGCGTCAGCTCCGGGCAAGCTGCTCGCCTACCACGCGGTCTCAGGCGGATTCATCCTGGGCGAGCTCGTCTGGCGAACGACCGGCAAGGGCATCCGCGACGTCATCGCCGAGGAGATCCTCAACCCTCTCGGCTTTCGTTGGAACAACTACGGAGTCGACCCAGCCGACGTCGAGGAGGTCGGGCTCAGCTACGTCACCGGCCCGCCGCTGCTGCCGCCCGTATCGAACCTCGTCACCCGGGCCCTGGGGGCTCCGCTCGACACCGTGATCGATCTCTCCAACGACCCGCGCTTTCTCACCGCCGTCGTGCCCGCGGCGAGCGTCATGACAAGCGCCGACGAGCTCAGCCGCTTTTTCGAGATCTTTCGCCGCGGTGGCGAGCTCGACGGTGTCCGAGTCGTCACGCCGGAGACGATCCGGACCGCTCTGACCGAGCAGTCACGCCTCGAGATCGATCTGTCGCTCGTCTTTCCGACCCGCTTTTCGTATGGGCTGATGCTCGGTGCCCAGCTCATCAGCCTCTACGGCCGCGACACGGATCTCGCGTTTGGCCACCTCGGGCTGATCAACACCATGGGCTGGGCCGATCCCGAGCGCGGGATCTCGGGTGGCCTGGTCACCAGCGGCAAGGCAATCCTCTATCCCGAGGTGCACCGCTTTTATGGAGTGATGCAGCGGATCGCCTCGGAGGTGCCGAAGGTCCATTCATCGAAGCTTCTCTTCTGATGAGTCAGGAATCGATCATCCGTCGCGCGTACGTTGCCTTCGCCGATCGCGACCTGGACGCGCTCGTCTCCATCTCCGCCGAGTCCGTCGAGGTGTCGACGGTGACCGGCCTTCTCGCCGGGCGCTCCGGTCCCTACCGCGGTCATGAGGGCCTCGCCGAGTACATGAGCGATCTCGCCGGAACGTGGAAGCGCCTCGAGTTGCGCCCGCAGCAGTTCAACCGGATTGACGGCGAGAACATCCTCGTCTTCGGCCGCGTCCGCGCCTGGCACGACAAGGGGTTTCTCGACTCGGCCAACGCCTGGCTCTGGACGATTCGCGATGACCTCGTGGTGGCGGTCAAGGTCTTCGCGGATCCCGGCGAGGCACGCAGCGCCTTCGGCGACGCGCTCGCTGGCTGAGACGCTTCATTCATCCGTCGCTCAGGGTTTGCGAAGCGTCTGCCGATACCTTCGGTGGCATGGACACACGCATCGAACGAATCGTTCTCGAGACCGAGCGGTTGAAGATCGTCGGCGAACTGCATCTCCCTCGCGAGGGCTACCGCAGCCGTCTCTCCGACTATCTGAACCACGGCGAGGTGGTCTTCATCCCGCTGGCGAACGCGATCGTGAAGCCGATCACCGGCGAGGGGAAGGAGCATGTACGCGACTTCATCGCGGTCGCCCGAGTCCATGTTCACCTCGCCTACCCGGCAAGTGACAACGGCGACGCCGTCGCCTAGCTCGCTGACCTAAGCGATCCGGTCGCCGAGAGCGACATCGCGGTCAGGCCGCAGCAGGGTCACTCCCCGCGCATCGTCGAGCGCACCGATCACCAGGCACTCGGACATGAAGGGGCCGATTTGCTTCGGGGGGAAGTTGACCACTCCCACAACCAGCGAGTCCTCGAGCTCGGACCGCTCGTAGTTTGTGATCTGCGCCGACGAGCGTCGGATCCCGATCTCGGGGCCGAAGTCGATCGTCAGCTTCCAGGCGGGGTGTCGTGCTTCGGGGAACTCGTCGACGGCCGTGACGCGGCCAACGCGCATGTCGACGCGTTCGAACTCTTCCCAGGTGAGGTCGCCCGACATCGCTACGGCGTGAGGACGATCTTCAGCGCCTCGCGCCGGTCGTAGATGTCGTACGCCTCGGCGGCGTCGTCGAGCTTCATGTGGTGCGTCACGAGCGGCGTCGGATCGAGGCGCCCGGACGCGAGATGCTCGAGCACTGGGTCGACGTGCTTGATGACGTTCGCGTGCCCGGTCTTGAGTGTGAGCGCCTTGATCCACACGATCCCCATGTGGACCTCGATCCGCTCGGCATAAACACCTGTGGCCGAGACCGTCCCGGCCTTGCGGGTCAAACGACACGCGAGCTCGAGCGCGTCCGGGTGGCCGACAGCGTCAATCGTCGCGTCGGCTCCCCGCCCTTCGGTCAGCTCCTTCACGGTTGCGCGCGGATCGCCGTCGGTGAGATGGACCGGGGTCGCGCCGAGCTTGCCGGCGAGCTCGAGACGCTCGGCGACGGTGTCAACCGCGACGACGTTCGCCGCACCCTGCGCGAGCGCAGCCTCGACCGCGCACAGCCCAACCGGACCGAGGCCGAGGACAGCCGCGACCGAACCCTCCTCGACGCCGCACTCGACCACGGCGTGATAGCCGGTGCCCATCACATCGCCGGCAAACAGCGCAACGTCGTCAGACATTCCCTCGGGCACCTTGCGAAGAGTGAGGTCGGCGTTGGGCACCACGAGCAGCTCAGCCTGGGCGCCCTGGAGCTCCCCGAGCGTCTTGCCGTGACCGAAGACGCGCCCCTGATCACATTTATGGAAGTCGCCACGCCGACAGAAAAAGCACTCGCCACATGCCGTGCAGTAGCAGCCCAACACACGGTCACCAGGGGCAACGGAGCCGACCTCATCGCCAACATCGATGATCGTTCCGACGTACTCGTGGCCGAGGATGAAGCCCTGCTCCATCGAGACGCGTCCGTGGTAGATGTGCAGATCGGAGCCGCAGACGCCACTTGCCTCGACCCGAACCACCGCCTCGTCGGGCGCCGTCAAGCTGGCGTCGGGAACCTCCTCCACCCGGACCTCACCGGGCGCCTGAAAAGTGACGGCGCGCATGGTCACGGACTCTAGTCAGATCGATCCAGGTAGTCGCGGGGCGCGTAGTGCTCCATATGAGTGTCCGCCGACTCGTTGCCACCGCTCTCGTCCTCATGCTCGGCGGGCTCGGCGCAACCGCATCGCAGGCATCCGACGGCGCCGGCCGGGAGCTCACACCGTCACCTTCGAGCGCGGTCGATTCGACCGCGATCTCGACCCCTCGAGCGAACAGCTCGAGCGCCGTTTCCGCAGGTCCGGCACCTACAGGTACTTCTGCCGGATCCATGAGAACTCGGGCATGAAGGGCAAGATCGTCGTCAGGTAGGTGCACCAGTCGCCAGAAACTGGGAGGTTCCCTGTGACGCTGTCGACGAAAGGTGGACGAGATGGGCGCTGACCCCGGAGCGGTACTGATCACCGGTTGCTCGACCGGCATCGGCCGGGAAACGGCGCGACGGCTCGCCGGGCGCGGCTGGACCGTGTATGCGAGCGCGCGACGAACGGACTCGATCGCCGACCTCACCGCCGACGGCTGCCGGTTACTCGCGCTCGACGTCAACGACGAGGCATCGATGGCTGCCGCGGTCGCCGAGGTGGAGGAGGCGCACGGCGCAGTCGGCGCGCTCGTCAACAACGCTGGCTACAGCCAGTCCGGCGCGCTCGAGACCCTGTCGCTCGAGCGCCTGCGGGCGCAATTCGAGACGAACGTCTTTGGCCTCGTGCGGATGAGCCAGCTCGTGCTGCCAAAGATGCGCGCCGCAGGCCGCGGCCGGATCGTCAACATCGGCTCGATGGGCGGCAAGCTCACCTTTCCCGGCGGTGGCGCCTACCACGCGACGAAGTACGCGGTGGAGGCGCTCTCCGATGCCCTGCGCTACGAGGTTTCCGGCTTCGGCATCCGCGTAGTCCTGATCGAGCCGGGGCTGATCACCACCAACTTCGGCGACACCGCCGCAGGCTCTCTCGCCGACGCCGAAGCACCCGCCGCTAGTGCGGACGACCCCTACGGCCCGTTCAATGCCGCGGTCGGCGCGGCCACGGTCGGCGCCTACGAGGGGCCGCTCGCGCGTCTTGGCGGCGGGCCAGATCGGGTCGCTCGCGCCATCGAACGGGCGATCACGGCTCGCAACCCGAGGGCTCGCTACAAGGTCACGGCCTCGGCCCACCTTGCGATTGGCCAGCGGCGGCTGCTCTCCGACCGAGCCTGGGACAGGGTCATGCGCAGCCAGTTCCCACGACCTGGAGCCGGATGAGGGCACGCGCGACCGTTGGCGCACTGGCTGCGATCGTGGTCGCGCTCGGGGTGGCGGCGTGCGGCGACAGGGCAGAGCCCGCGCCGGAAATCACGGTTGCGAGAGCTGCTCCCCCGCCAACCCTCGACCCTGCGCTCGTATCCGACCGCGACACGCTGGAGCTGCTCTGGCTCACACACACACCGCTTCTGACCTATCGCCACGCCGAGGGCGAGAGCGGGATGGAGCTCATTCCGGGTCTCGCCTCCGATCTCCCAGAGGTGTCGGCCGATGGCCGCACCTACCGGCTAACCCTGCGCGAAGGCCTCATCTACGCCGACGGGAGACCCGCCGTGGCATCGGACTTCGAACGCGCGATCGATCGGGCCAGGCGGCTGGGATCGCCGGCAGCACCGTTTCTGCGTGAGATCGTGGCGATCGACGCCGACGACGCGAGCGGCGCCATCACGATCCGGCTCACGGGCGCTGACGTCGCCTTCGCCTCGGTCCTCGCGATGCCGGCCATCGCCCCCGTCCCCCCCGGTTCGGGAACGCCACCTGGCATCGGTCCCTACGAGCTGAGCGCTGACGGTGACGGGGAGCTCACGCTCACGCGAAGCGACACGTTTGCGGACTTCGACATCCCAGACATCCCTCGCGGAAACGCTGAGCGGATCAAGATCAGCGTGATCGCCGACGCTCGCGAGCGGACGCTGCGTGTGCTCGACGGCGAGCTCGATTCGATCCAGGGCCCACCGCCACCAGACCTCGAGGCCGAGATCGCCGCGCAGGCGAAAGAGCGCTACCTGCGGTCGCCCGCCGCCTCCACGACGTATGCGGCGTTTGACTTCAGCCGCGAACCCTTCGACGAGGCCACGGTCCGCGAGGCGGTGGCCGCGGGCGTCGACAGCGACGGTTGCTCGCTGATTCCGCCGGGCATGACGGGCTACGACCACGACTTCGACACCACGGGCTGCCCACCCGACCTCGAAAAGGGCCGGGCGTTGATCCGTGCGGCGGGTGCGGATGGCGCGCGTGTGCTCGTCGCCGGCACCAGACAGGAACGAGGGCGGAGCTACCTGCGAGAGCTGCGGAGCATCGGACTTGATGCCCGACCCGCCCAACCCGCGGACGCTGACACGGAGCTGATCACCAGCTACGCGTCGATCGCAGAACCGTTTGAGTTCTTCGAGCGCGTCGCCGATGAGCCGCGCGTGGCCGCCCAGCTCGACGAGCTCCGTGGGGATCCCGATGCGGTGGCTGGCTGGCTGGCGCTCGAGCGCTACGTGCTGGCCCCTCCGCAGACATATCTCGTTCCGCTTGACCACAAGCCTGAGACCACCCTGTTCGCACCGCGGATGGACCCGGGCGGCGCGATCGCTCACCCAATATTCGGCAGCGACCTGACGAGCTGGCGCCTCGCCGAAGGTAAGTAAAAGGTTGGAGATAGGTAAGAGGTGTTTGCACAAGGGCCCGAATGGGTTCCCTTGTTCCGATGGCTCGTCTAACGTGCGCGACCGCATGAGAGCAACCCGGTACTGAGGCGGGGAGAGACTTGGAAGCTGGGGAGTTTCGTGAGGACCGCCCGACACCTGTCGGCGCCTCCGCCGAACTCACAGATATCGAGGCCACAAGCCTTCCGCGTACGCCGTGGCAGCTGTTCTGGCGTCGCTTTCGTGATGACCGCCTCGCGCTCGCGTCGCTCGTCTTCATCGCTCTCCTGATCCTGATGGCGATCTTCGCGCCTCTGGTGGTGAAGATCTTCGGTGCCCCGGCCGACGTCGACTTCCGCGACACCGCGGCGCTCGATCCACTGTTTGCGACCGCGACCGGCCCGTCGTCCGACCACATCTTTGGCGTCGATCAACTTGGGCGCGATGTCTTCAGCCGCGTCGTCTACGGCGCCCGCGTCTCGCTTGTCGTTGCGTTCGCGTCGACCGTCCTTGCGACGACGCTCGGCGTCATCGCCGGTCTGCTCGCCGGCTATTTCCGCGGCTGGCTCGACACCTTCATCTCGCGCTCGATCGACGTTCTGCTCGCGATCCCGTACCTGCTGCTGGCCACCGGCCTCGCGGCCGCGTGCACGCTCGGCGGCGCCGGTTGTCTCGGCGGCCTGATCAAGCCCGGTCTCGGCGTCGTCATCTTCGTCATCGCGATCACCAGCTGGACCTACATGGCGCGGATTGTTCGCGGCCAGACGCTGTCGCTGCGTGAAAAGGAGTTCGTCGAGGCGTCGCGGGCATCGGGCTCGGGGAACTTCCGCATCATCTTCCGCGAGCTACTGCCGAACCTGTCGGCACCGATCATCGTCTCGGCCTCAATCCTGATCCCTCAGGTGATCCTCTACGAGGCCGCGCTCTCCTTCCTCGGCGTCGGCGTCACCGACCAGCCGAGCTGGGGCCAGATGATCTCCGCCGCCACCCCGATCTTCAACTCGGCCTGGTGGTACATGCTCTTCCCCGGCCTCGCCCTCCTCTTCACCGTGCTCGCCTTCAACCTTGTCGGCGACGCAATGCAGGATGCCCTCAACCCGCGCACGCGGCGCAAATAGCCCTGCCATGAGCTTGCAAACAATCGGTCCAACTAGCAAAACCGAAAGGACAGACCATGCGATCTAAGTCGCTTTGGATGCTCGCATCCGGGCTGCTTCTCGCGCTGGCGCTGACGATCTCCGCATGTGGAGACAGCGATGACGGCGATAGCTCGAGTAGCAGCTCGGCGAGCGCAACCAACGAGTTCCCCTCCCCCACCGCTCCACCGGAGGACGCCAAGGAGGGTGGGGAGCTGACCGCGCTCGCCGCCGGTGATGTCGATTACATCGACCCCGGCGCCGCCTACTACCAGTTCACCTACATGATTTCGTCGGCGACGCAGCGACAGCTGCAGGCGTGGGCGCCCGACGATGTCGAGGAACCGACGCCCGACATCGCTGAGGGCCCGCCGACAATCTCGGATGACGGCCTCAGCATCGAGTTCACGATCAGGCCGGGAATCAAGTACTCGCCGCCCGTTGATCGCGAAGTCGAGTGTGACGACTTCAAGTACGCGATTGAGCGGGCGCTTTTGCCCGGCGTCGCGAACGGCTACGTCGGCAGCTATCTGAATGACGTCACCGGGTTCGCCGATGCCGAGGCCGCGGTCGAGAAGGACCCGTCCACCGCGCCCGACATCTCAGGAATCACCTGCGATGGCAACACGTTCCAGATCGCGCTCGACGAGACGAGCTCCCCCGGCGTGATCGGCGCTCTGTCGCTGCCGATCGGTGCGCCGGTACCGCGTGAGTACGCGGCGGAGTTCGACTCCGAGAACCCGTCGACCTACGGCGACCACCAGGTCGCAACCGGTCCGTACATGATCGAGAACGATCCTGAGACGGGCGAGCTGACGGGCTACACCTCCGGTAAGGAGATTCACCTGATCCGCAACCCCAACTGGGACGCGGAGACGGATGATCGTCCCGCCTATCTCGACGAGATCACGGTTCAGGAGGGCTTCACGGACACCAACTCGGCGGCCAAGAAGATCCTCTCGGGTAACGGCCAGGTCAACGGCGACTTCAGCCTGGACGCGACCTCGCTGCAGCTGGCTGCGACGCAGTACCCGGAGCAGCTGACGCTGACGCCCAGCGGCGGTAACCGTTACATCTCGCTCAACACCACGATTCCGCCGTTCGACGACATCAACGTCCGCAAGGCCGTTATCGCCGCGTCGAACCGCACCGATCTGCGTAACACACGTGGCGGTGAGCTGGCGGGTCCGGTTGCGACGCACATCATCCCGCCGAACTTCCCCGGCTTCGAAGAGGCCGGCGGTGTGGAGGGCCCGGATCTGGACTTCCTAGCGAGTCCGACCGGCGACATGGAGCTGGCGGCCGAGTACATGCGCGAAGCCGGCTTCGAGTCGGGTAAGTGCGAGGGAGCGGACTGTGAGATCAGTGTCGTCGGCGACGACTCACCCCCCGGCTCGGATACGGCCGAGGTGTTCAAGGACCAGCTCGAGCAGCTCGGGTTCAACGTGAACCTGCAGAAGGTCGAGCACGCGACGATGTACACCAAGTTCTGCAACGTCCCGAAGAACGAGCCGGAGGTCTGCCCGAACGTCGGCTGGCTGAAGGACTTCCAGGACGCGCAGTCCATGCTCCAGGCCACGTTCAGCGGTGACGCGATCAACGCGTCGAACAACTCCAATTGGGCGCTGCTCGACGTGCCTGAGATCAACCAGGCGATCGAGGAAGCGACCTACCTGGACGACGTCGACGAGCGCGCCCAGGCGTGGGGCGAGGTCGACAAGATGATCATGGAGCAGGCTCCGGTGGTCCCGTGGATCTGGGACAACCAGTCCAACATCCAGTCGGCAGACGTTGCCGGTGTCATCAACCAGTTCAACGCGAACTGGGACCTCTCGTATACGTCCCTGAAGTAGTGACCCGCCGGGCGGTCTGACCGTCCGGCGAACCGGATGAGCCCCGCCGCGCCACACGCGCGGCGGGGCCAACATCCGCTACGAAAAGAAAGCACCGAAGAGAGACCATGCTCCGCTACACGATCCGCCGCCTGCTCTGGGCGTTCGCGATGCTTTTCATCGTCAGCGCGGTCATCTTCACGATCTTCTATGTCTTCCCGACCGCCGACTCCGCGACGCTTCGCGCCGGTCGCAACGCATCCCCCGAACAGATCGACAACCTGCGCGAGTCGCTCGGGCTCAACTCCTCGATCCCCGAGCAGTTCGCGCGATACATCACCCAGGTGTTCACCCCGTTCTCCTGGTTCGACGCCGACCTATACAACGGTGGGACCGGACCGCTCAACTTCGGGATCTCGGTGTTCCAGTCGAACACGCCGGTCAAGGAGATCATCCTCGACCGACTGCCCGCGACCATCTTCTTGGTGATCGGGGCGGTCACCCTGTGGGTGACGATCGCCATCCCGATCGGAATCATCTCCGCCATCAGGCGCCGGTCGCTCCTCGACCGGACCGTGATGATCACCTCGCTTGCCTTCATCTCGGCGCCGGTCTTCTGGCTCGGGCTGGTCGCGCTGTACCTGTTTGCCCAAGACGTCGGCGTCATCAAGATCTTCCCCGGCATCGGCAGCTACAACGACGCGGAATCCTTCCTTGGCAAGGCGGCGTCACTCGTCCTCCCGTGGTGTGTGCTGGCGGTCGCAACAGCGGCCATCTACGCCAGGTACCTGCGATCGCAGATGATCGACGTGATGGAGGAGGACTACATCCGCACGGCGCGCGCCAAGGGCCTCCCCGAGCGCACGGTCGTTCTCCGCCACGGACTGCGCAGCGCGATCACGCCGCTCGTGACCCTGCTCGGCCTCGACGTCGGCACGCTTCTGGCCGGAAACGCGATCCTCACGGAGTCGGTCTTCAACATTCCCGGGGTGGGCAAGGAGCTGGTCACGGCGATCGTCCGATCCGACCTGGTCGTGATCCAGGGCATCGTCTTGTTCGGAGCCTTCTTCATCGTCCTCTTCAATCTGATCGTCGATGTCCTCTATGCCTATCTCGATCCGAGGGTGAGGTACCAATGAGCGCAGCGCCGACAAAAGGGCCGGTGCTCAGGGTGGAGGATCTGCGCGTCGCATTCACCACCGACGAGGGCGTCGTCAAGGCCGTCGACGGCGTCTCGTATGAGGTCGGGCGAGGCGAGACGCTCGGCATCGTCGGCGAGTCCGGCTCCGGGAAGAGCGTCGCCAACCTCACGGTCCTCGGATTGACGCGCTCGGACAATGCCGAGATCTCCGGCCGGATCTCATTCGACGGCCGCGATCTCGCCGAGATGACGTCGGAGGAGCTGCGACAGATACGCGGCAACGACATCTCAATGATCTTTCAGGACCCGCTCTCGTCGCTGCACCCGTACTACAAGGTCGGCAAGCAGCTGGTGGAGGCCATCCAGGTCCATCAACCGCTCTCCGATCACGACGCCAAGAAGCGGGCGGTGGAACTGCTGGGGCTCGTCGGCATCCCCGACCCCGCCCGTCGCGCCGGCGAGTACCCGCATGAGTTCTCGGGCGGTATGCGCCAGCGGGCCATGATCGCGATGGCGTTGACGAACGATCCAAAGCTGCTGATTGCTGACGAGCCGACAACCGCGCTCGATGTGACCACTCAGGCGCAGATCCTCCGGTTGCTCGAGAAGCTCCAGGACGAGTTCGGAATGGCGATGATCATGATCACCCACGACCTCGGGGTCGTCGCCGAGGTCGCTGATCGCATCAACGTCATGTACGCGGGGATGGTCGTGGAGTCCGGAACGCTCGACCAGATCTTCTACGACCCCCAGCATCCCTACACCTGGGGACTGCTCGGGTCGCTGACGCGAATCGATCAGCCGCGCACAACGAGGCTCGCGCAGATCGGCGGCCAGCCCCCGTCGCTGATCTCGCTCCCGCAGGGCTGTCGCTTCAAGCCGCGCTGTCCCCACCGCTTCGGCAAGTGCGACGAGCTGCCGCCGCTCGAGTCGCGAAATCACCAGGCCAGCCAGCTCGATCGCTGCTGGCTCGGCCCCGACGACAAGCGCGCGCGTCGCATTATCGGCACCGGCGAGATCGGACTCGAGGCGCCGAAGGACGCTAGGACCACATGAGCAGCCAGATCCCAGCCCAGGCCCCCGCCGCGATCCCCGGCTCTGATCGCGATCCGATCCTCGAGGTCACCAACCTCGTCAAGCACTTCCCGATCAAGAGCGGCATCCTCTTCGATCGCGAGATCGGCGCGGTGCAGGCGGTCGACGGCGTCTCATTCAGCGTCGGCGCCGGCGAGACGCTCGGGCTCGTGGGCGAGTCCGGCTGCGGCAAGTCGACGTTGAGCCGCTCGATTCTGAGGCTGATCGAGCCGACCTCGGGATCGGTGAAGTTCGAGGGGCGTGAGGTGACCGAACTCTCGACGTCGCAGATGCGCAAGCTGCGCCCGAAGATGCAGATGATCTTCCAGGACCCCTATGCGTCGCTGAATCCACGCAAGCGGGTCGCTCAGATCGTCGGCGATCCGATGCGCCTGCACGGGATCGTCGACAAGGGCGGTGCCCGCGACGCGGTTCGCGATCTGCTCGAGCGGGTGGGGCTGAACCCCGAGCACTACAACCGCTATCCGCACGAGTTCTCAGGCGGGCAACGCCAGCGAATCGGGATCGCCCGGGCCCTCTCGCTGAACCCGACGCTCGTAATTGCAGACGAGCCGGTGTCCGCGCTTGACGTCTCGATCCAGGCGCAGATCATCAACCTGCTCGAGGACCTCCAGGGCCAGCTCGACCTCACGTACGTGTTCGTCGCGCACGACCTCGGTGTCGTGCGCCACGTGGCTGATCGAATCGCCGTGATGTATCTCGGGCGGATCGTTGAGATCGGTCCCGCCGACGCTGTCTATGAGGATCCGATCCACCCGTACACCGTGTCGCTGCTTTCGGCGGTACCGATTCCGGACCCGCGCGCCAACGCGGCCCGCGAGCAGGTCATCCTCGAGGGCGACGTCCCGAGCCCGGCCAACCCCCCGGCGGCATGCCGCTTCCATACCCGCTGCCCGAAGGCGACGGATATCTGCTCGGAGGTCGATCCCCCACTCGTCGACTACGGCAACGGCCACTGGGCCGCCTGCCACCACCCCGTCGGTCGCAGCGGACCACCGAGCTAGACGCCAGTCTTCGCCATCGGGTCGGCCAACCTTCCTCTAACCCAACGGGTATAGGCTCCGAACCTAGAGGAGAGTGCCGCATATCCGCGGTAACGGAAATCGACTTGGGAGTGGGAATGAGATTCAGTCGGCTGTTGGTCGCGAGCGCGATCACCGCAGCACTTGGGTTCGGGGTAGCAGCGTGCGGGAGCGACGATTCCGGCGGTGGCGGAACGAGTGGCACCATCATCCGCGGTACGACCGACCAGCCGGTTTCGCTGGATCCGGCCGGCGCGTATGACCTGCCGTCCTACGACATCATCTACAACATCTACCAGAACCTTTTGCAGTTCCCGCCCGGCGAGGACAAGCCGGTTCCTGAGGCCGCCGAGTCGTGTGACTTCACCGACGAGACGACCTATGAGTGCACGCTCAAGCCGGATCTTAAGTTCTCCGACGGATCGGATCTGACCGCCGAGGACGTCGTCTTCTCGTTCGAGCGCAACGTTGACATCGCCGATCCGAACGGCGCCGCTTCGCTGCTCTCGAACATGAAGAGCATCGAGGCGACCGGCGATGACACCGTCGTCTTCAACCTCTCCGCAGCTGACGCCACCTGGCCGTCGGTGATCGCGACCGGTTCGTTCGCGATCGTCCCGTCGGATAGTTACTCCGACAAGGAACTGGAGACCGAAGAGTTCATCGGTTCGGGCCGTTATGAGGTCGCGGAGTACACCCCCGGCCAGCAGACGGTCCTCCAGGCGAACCCCGAGTACACCGGGGACGCGCCGCCAAAGACCGACCAGGCGATCATTCAGTACTTCGACAAGGCGTCGGCGCTGAAGCTCGCGCTCGAGCAGGGCGACGTTGACATCGCCTATCGAAGCCTGAGTCCGACGGATATCTCGGACCTCGAAGGCGCCGAGGGCGTCGAGGTCGTCTCGGGCGAGGGCGCGGAGATCCGCTACATGGTCTTCAACCTCGAGCAGATGCCCGGCGACACCGACGAGGAGAAGCTCGCCATCCGCCAGGGCATCGCGCAGACGATCGATCGTCAGTCGATTGCCGACAACGTCTACAACGGCACCGTCAAGCCGCTGTATTCGATGATCCCGACAGGCCTCGAGTTCAGCGGCCCCTCGTTCGACGAGGTCTACGGCGAGTCGCCGGACACTGACGCGGCCGAGCAAACGCTCTCCGACGCCGGTGTTCAGACCCCCGTTCCGCTGGAGATCTGGTACACGCCGAGCCACTACGGTGCCTCTTCCGGCGATGAGTACGCCGAGATCAAGCGCCAGCTCGACGAGTCCGGCCTCTTCGAGGTCAGCCTGAAGTCGACCGAGTGGAACCAGTACTCGGAAGCCGCGTTCACCGACAAGTACCCGATCTACCAGCTCGGTTGGTTCCCGGACTATCCGGACGCCGATGACTACGTCGGGAACTTCTACTCGGAGACGAGCTTCCTGAACATCCACTACGACAACCCGGAGATGACCAGACTCCTCGCCGAGGAGAAGGCCTCGACCGAGGACTCCGTCCGCGAGGAGGCGTTCGCGCAGATCCAGCAGATCGGCGCCGAGGACGTCCCGACGATTCCGATCTGGGAGGCCGATCAGGTCGGTGCTCAGGTCGAGGGTGTCGAGGGGCTGGAGGAGACGTTCGATCCCTCGTTCATCTTCCGGTTCTGGCTCCTCAGCAAGGAAGGCTGAGGCCACCGAGAATGTGTAGTCGAAGTGGCCGGCGCTGAAGAACGCCGGCCACTTCGAGACGTACTTTGAGCGGCCAAGGAAATTCGCTTCGTCGGTATGCGCTGACGCGCCTGGCTCTGGCGATCCCGACCGTCCTCATCCTGCTGACGATGGTCTTCCTGCTGATGCGGGTCGCGCCGGGCGACCCCATTCAGGCATCGTTGGGCGGTCGCCTCTCGCAGGAAGAGCTCGACGAGCGGCGTGCGGCCGCCGGCTTCGACAAGCCCATCCTCGAGCAGTACGTCGAGTACATCGGCGATGTCTTCACGCTGGATCTCGGAACGACGCTTACCGACAACCGCACCGTTACCTCCGTCATCGTCGAGAACGGGAGCGCCACGCTGGAGCTGACCTTCTGGGCGTTTTTGGTCACCGTGGTCGTCGGGGTGTCGATCGGGATCCTCGCCGGCCGCTACAGAGACACCTGGATCGACTTTTCCGGCCGAATGTTCGGGATCATCATCTATGCGGCGCCGGTGTTCTTTGTCGGCTTCCTCGCCCAGCTGCTGTTCGGCTCGACGCTCGGCTGGTTACCCACCTCCGGGCGTGCGAGCCCGGTCGTCGAGTTCGAGCTCGACAAGATCACCAACTTCTATTTGATCGACTCCCTGATCACCGGCAACTGGGAGGCGTTCTGGGACGTCGTTCAGCACCTGATCCTGCCCGCCGTCACGCTCGGGCTTGTGATCAGCGGCGTCCTGATCCGCCTCGTGCGGGTCAACATGCTGCAGACGATGCGTGGCGACTACGTGGAGGCGGCGCGTGCGCGCGGCGTGCCCGAGCGGCGGATCGTCTATCACCACGCTTTTCGCAACGCGCTCGTTCCGGTGGTCACCGTGGCCGGGCTGCAGTTCGCCATCCTGCTTGGCGGCGCGGTCCTGACGGAGGAAACGTTCAACTGGCCGGGGATCGGGTCGGAGCTGATCCGCTATTTGAACGAGCGCGACTACATCGCCGTGCAGGGGATCATCACGATCTTCGCGGTGGCCGTGGTCTTCGTCTCGCTGCTGATCGATCTGATCAACGCCTTCATCGACCCGAGGGTGAGGTACTGACGTGAGGGCGCCGCGCTGGGTCAAGCCGCTTCGCGAGGCACGCGGGCTCGCCCGCTGGCTTCTGTACGTGGGCATCTTCCTCGTCTCGCTCTTCGTGATCCTCGCGATCTTCGCGCCGGTGATCGCGCCTTTCGGGTTCGACCAGGTTTCGGCTGACGGCAGCCGCTTTCCGAAGCAGTCGGCACCGGACGGCACCCACCTCATGGGGACGACCGTGCAGTCGACCGACGTCCTCTCACGGATCATCTGGGGCTCACGAACTGCGATCGAGGTCGTCCTGCTCGCCGTCGTCTTCTCGCTCGCGATCGGCGTCCCGCTCGGCCTGCTCTCCGGCTACGTCGGCGGCAAGATCGACCGCGTCCTCGTGATCATCATGGACGCGCTCTTCGCCTTTCCCTACCTGCTGCTGGCCATCGTCATCGCCTTCCTGCTGTCGAGCTCGGTCGGCCAGGGCGTATTCACAGCGGCGATCGCGATCACGATCGTCTACATCCCCCAGTACTTCCGGGTCGTCAGAAACCACGTCATCAGCGTCCGCGAGGAGTCCTACGTCGAGGCCGCGCGCGCGCTCGGTGCGCCGCGGCGAACGATCATCAGCCGCTACGTCTTCTACAACGTGATCCAGAGCGTCCCCGCCATCGCGACGCTCAACGCCGCCGACGCCATCCTCACCCTCGCCGCACTCGGCTTTCTCGGATACGGCATCCAGCCGACGGACGCCGCGGAGTGGGGTTACGACCTCCAGCGCGCGATCGACGACGCCGGCGCCGGAATCTGGTGGACCGGTCTCTGGCCCGGCCTCGCGATCGTCCTGCTGGTCACCGGCTTCACGCTCGTGGGCGAGGGCATCAACGACATCCTCAACCCGCTGATCCGCCACCGTCGCCTCGACCCGCCCGTTATTCCCGCGGATCAGACGGTCGAGCCGGCTGCGCCGCCGCCCTCGACCCCGCCCCACACCGCCACAGAAACCCACGCGACCGAGGTGCACCGTGAGTGAAGTCCTAGGCGTTCGCGGGCTGCGCGTCTGGTACGGCACCGGCGGCGATCCCGTCCGCGCCGTTGACGGCATCTCACTTGAGATCGCGGCCGGCGAGACGGTCGGCCTGGTCGGCGAGTCCGGCTGCGGAAAATCGACGCTCGGTCGCGCGATCCTCGGCCTGCTGCCCGAAAACGCCGCCACCGCGGGCGAGGTCCGCTATCGCGACCGCAACATGATCGGGCTCACCCCGAAGGAGCTGCGTGATCTTCGTGGGCCTGAGATCGGGCTGATCTTCCAGGAGCCGATGACCCGACTCGATCCACTGCACACCATCGAGGACCACTTCCTCGAGACGCTGCACACGCACGAGCCTGATCTCGAGACGGACGACATGCGCAAGCGCTCACTCGAGACGCTCGCGCGGATGGGAATCCCGCCAACTCGCTTCAAGCAGTACCCGCACGAGTTCTCCGGCGGTATGCGCCAGCGGATCATGATCGCGCTGGCCCTCGTGCTGCGTCCGAGCCTGTTGATCGCCGACGAACCAACCACGGCGCTCGACGTGATCGTCGAGGCCCAGATCCTCGGGATCCTCGCGGACCTGCGCGCCAACTTCGACACCGGTCTGCTGCTGATCACTCACAACCTCGGGATCGTGGCCGAGGCCTGCAACCGCGTTGCGGTCATGTACGCCGGGCGAATCGTCGAGTCGGGTGATGCCAGGCAGGTCTTCTCCGAACCGGCACACCCGTACACGCGCGAGCTGCTGCGATCGACGATCTCCCTGCGCACCAAGGGCCTTCACTACATCCCAGGGGCGCCACCGAACCTGATCGATCCGCCTCCGGGCTGTCGCTTTCACCCCCGCTGCCCGAGCGCAATGAGGGTGTGCGCGGAGAAGTTCCCGGTGGCCACGCTCACGCCCGAGCGCCAACGGGTCGAGTGCTGGCTGCACGGTCCCGCGGACCAGATCCCGGCCGGAGGCGCAGAGCCGCTCGAGCGTGAAGAGATCGCCATCGCGGAGGAGGCATGAGCGACACCGAACACCCGCTCCTTCGCGTTCGCGGCCTTGAGACGTACTTCTCGGTGCGCGGTTCGTTCGTCGATCGCCTGCGCGGGCGCGAGGCCGGGGCGGTGGCGGCCGTGGACGGCGTCGACTTCGACCTCAAGCGCGGCGAGGTGCTCGGCCTGGTTGGCGAATCCGGGTCCGGAAAGACCACGCTCGGCCGCACGCTTCTCGGCCTGGTCGAGGCAACCGGCGGCAACGTCTCGCTCGAGGGACGCGAGATCACGGGCCTGAAAGAGAGCGACCTGCGCCCGCTTCGCAAGCGCATGCAGATCGTCTTCCAAGACCCGCACGCCTCGCTGAACCCGGCGATGACAATCGGCACCTCCGTCGGCGATCCGCTTCGCTTCCATGGCATCGCAAAGGACAGCGCCGAGCGCGAGCGCCTCGTTGCCGCCGCCCTCGAGCGAGTCGGTCTCGCCCCCGCCTCGCAGTTTGCGAACAAGTATCCGACGGACCTTTCGGGCGGCCAAAAGCAGCGGGCGGTACTGGCTCGGGCGATCATCCTCGGCCCCGACGTCCTGGTGGCGGACGAGCCCGTCTCGATGCTCGACATGAGCGTAAGGGCAAAGATCCTCGAACTGATGATCGAGCTCAAGGGCGAGCTCGACCTCACCTACATCTACATCACGCATGACCTCGCAACCGCCAAGTTCTTCTGCGATCGGATCGCGATCATGTACCTCGGGAAGATCGTCGAGATCGGCCCCGGCGAGCAGATCTACGCGGACCCGAAGCACCCATATACCGCCTCGCTGCTGAAGGCAATTCCCGAGCCAGACCCGAAGCGAAGCGTTCCGCGTGATCTACCGCGCGGCGAGATTCCCGATGCCGTCTCGCCGCCACTTGGCTGTCGCTTTCACCCGCGCTGCCCGCGGGCGTTCGAGGTCTGCGGCTGGGAGAGCCGCGACCTGCGGACCGCGCTCGAGACCAGGTGGACCCAGCTCCGCGAAGAGGAGTTCGAGGCCGAGCGAAAGCTGATCGGCGATCTCGACGTCCTCGACGAACCCGCCTTCACCGCAAAGCTGCCGGCCGGAAGCGGCCACGACGGGGGCGATGTCAACGGCGTGCTCGAGGCCATGCGCGCCGCGACCCCGGAAGATCCCCTCTGGAAGGGGATCGCGCGCACCGAGGTCGTCAGTGACGGGGTACTGGTCGAGTTTCACCGCGGCCTCGAACCGCGCCAACTCGAGGTCGACGGGGTAACCGTGCAGTGTCACCTGCACGACCCCGAAGCGACCGTCGAGAAGAACTAAGCGCGCAAGCGACCGCCGTTAGGCGCCGCGTGTGCCGCCCGCGATGCGCGGCCAGATCAACAGGACCAGGCCGATCAGGATCAGTGCGATCCCGAGTGCGTAATGGACGAGGACCGCGAGAACGATCCCGATGACAATGAGAAGTAGTGAAAGTTCCATGCCGGACGCCTACCCGCTCGCAATCGTCCACTAACGGACGAATCTCAGGTCGGTCCGACCGGCCCCCCGCCGCCGACCGGTCGATCGGTCCTAGGATCACCGATGGTGTGATCCTCCAAGGGGCGCGGCATTGACCGGTAGGCGTGCATCCGCCGTCGTGCTGGCGGCGCTCGCAGCCGTTGTGCTGATCGGCGCCCTCATCGGCGGCTATGCCTCCCGGGCGCTCTTTGACTCCGATCAGTTCGCGGCTCGAGCGGTAACGGCGCTGAACAACGACGCGGTGGCCGCCGAGGCGGCGACGCGGGTTACCGACCAGCTCGTGGTCGCGGAGCCGAATCTGATCGCGGTCCGCCCCGTCGTCCAGGGCGTCGTCGGAGGGATCGTCTCCGGAGGGGCCTTCCAGGATCTCTTCCGCGCAGGTGTCGCCGATCTGCATCGCGCGATCTTCGAGCAGGACGAAAGCACCGTCACCCTCACGCTCGCGGACATCGGCGCGACAATTCGCGGGGCGCTGGCTGCGTTCGACCCGAAGCTCGCACGCAAGATCCCGCCGCAACTGGACCTCTCCCTCGTCGACGGAGAGCTGCCCGAGCCACTCGCAACCGTCGTTTCGATCGCCGACGCGTTTCGGTGGCTGCCCCTTGCGTTGCTCATACTCGCCGCGGGGCTCGGAGGCCTGGCGGTGAAGCTTGCGAGAGATGCGCGTCGCGGCTGGGTCGCGCTCGGGGCCGCCCTGTCGCTGTCGGCGGTTGTGACGATCGTCAGCCTCAACGCGATTCAGGCGATCGTCCTCGCCTCCCTGGACGGCAGCTCGGCTCGCGACGCGGCCGATGGGGTCTGGGACGCGTTCGTCGGCGATCTCGAAACGGCGCTCGTCCTCTTGGCCCTCTGCGGTGCTGTCATCGCGGCGGCCGCCTCCTCGCTGCTTCGCCCGCTCGACGTTCGGACCCAGCTCGAGCGTGTCTGGGGTTTCGCGACGACAGTTCCGGAGGCCCCGCGCTGGCGAGCTGCGCGTGCGGCCGTCCTGATCGCGGCAGGCGTGCTCATCATCCTGCGAAACAGCGAGTTCTTGTCGCTACTGGCGACCCTCACCGGCCTCTATCTCGCCTACGCGGGCGTCGGCGAGTTGATGCGTCTGACGACAGCCGCGCCCCACGAAGCCGCCGAGGATCGGCGTCGCGGACGCGCGGCGCTCACCGCAGTCGGGATCTGCGCCGGGGTCATTCTCGCTGCGGGCGCGATCTTCATCGGGGCTGGTGGCGTGACGGAACCCTCGCTGGCCGTAGGCACCGATGGTTGCAACGGCTCCGACGCGCTTTGTGAGCGACCCTTCGACACGGTCGCCATCGGGGCGACGCACAACTCAATGTCGGCTGCTTCGAATCCCGGATGGCTGTTCGCACAGCAGGAGAGGGGCTTCAGCGACCAGCTTCGCGATGGCGTCCGCGGCCTCCTGATCGATGCCCATCCGGGGGTCGAAACCGACGACGGAACGATCAAGACGGATCTCAGCGATCTCAGCAGCAGCGAGCGTCAGGCCTATGAGGCCGCGCTCGGGCCAGACGCCCTCAAAGCCGCGTTGCGAGTTCGGGATCGCATCGTCAACTCACCCGAGGTCGGGGAGCCCGGCGTCTACCTGTGCCACCGCTTCTGCGAGCTCGGGGCGATCTCGATCGACCGGGCCTTTGGCGAGATCCGCGACTTCCTCGCAGCCAACCCGGACGAGGTGCTGGCGATCGTCGTCGAGGACTACGTGCCACCCGAGGAGATCGCCGGCGCCGCCCAGCGAACCGGACTGCTGGAGTACATCTACACAGGACGGGTCGGGGATCCGTGGCCGACGCTCGAGGAGATGATCGGATCCGGCGGGCGGATCCTGATGCTGGCCGAAAACGAGGGCGGGGGCGCGTCGATTCCCTGGTATCACCTCGGCTATGACGTGCTGATGCAGGAGACGCCGTACTCGTTCAAGCAGCCCGCCCAGCTCACATCAGCCGATCAGCTCGAGGCGAGCTGCGCACCCAATCGCGGCCCGGCTGACGCCCCCCTGTTCTTGGTCAACCACTGGATCGACACGTCGCCGGCACCAAAGCCGTCGAACGCGGCGAAGGTGAATACGCGTGCCGCGCTCCTCGAACGGGTTCACCACTGCCAGGACGAGCGCGACCTGCTGGCGAACCTGATCGCGATCGACTTCTACCGTCAAGGCGACCTGCCGGGCGCGATCGCAGAGCTCAACGCAGAGCGCTAGAGCACCGCATCACTCGGCAGGTCCCTCCGCCTCCGCGTGTTCGGTCGGCGCCGGCTTGCCGTTGTTCGAGGCCTGAGAGCCGTTATGGACGGCCGGTGCTCGGTCCGTGTCATGCCCCTGATAGGGCCCCGGCTTTGGCCGCACCTTGCCACCCGGAAACGCCAGGCGCAGGATCGTTCTTTGCACCGACAGCCACTGCTTCGAGAACGGCCCGGTGTTGTAGGGCAGCTCATAGCGCTTGCAGACGTCGCGCACCTTCGGTGCAATCTCGCCGTATCGCGTCGATGGCATGTCGGGGAACAGGTGGTGTTCGACCTGATAACCGAGGTTGCCCGACGCGACGTGGAAGAAGCCGCCTCCCTCGATATTGGCGGCGCCGAGCAGCTGGCGGACATACCAGCCGCCCTTGCTCTCGTCCTCGGTTTCCTCCGCGGTGAACGTGTAGGTCTGATCGGGGAAGTGCCCGCAGAAGATGATCGCGTTCGACCAGAAGTTGCGCACGATGTTGGCCGTGACATCCGCCCACATCGTCGCGCGATATGTGTGTTTGAACTCCTCGGCGAACGCGCTTAGCGCCGCGTCCGTCGCGCCCCCCTTCCGCCGTCGCGCCAGACGCCCACGACCACGAGCCTTGAGCGCAGCGCCGGCCGCAGCCACGCCGCCGGCAACCAGGCCCGACAGCGCCGGGAAGGCGATGTAGTCCTTGACGATCTGGGCGCGCGCCTTGCCAGCGATGCCCTTGAGCTCCTCGCGCACCTGCTCCTTGGACTTCTCGCCGGTGCGGATCGCTTCGAAATCGAGGTCATGGAAGGCGACACCCCACTCGAAGAGCGCCATCAGCAGCACGTTGTAGATCGGCTGGGCGAGGTAGACCGGGCTCCACTTCTGGTGCGGATCGATCCGCATGATCTCGTAGCCGAGGTCCTTGTCCTTGCCGCGGATGTTGGTGAAGGTGTGGTGGACGTAGTTGTGGGAGTGCTTCCACGCCTCCTTGGTGGATGCCGTGTCCCAGTCCCAGCTCGACGAGTGGATCTCGGGGTTGTTCATCCAGTCCCACTGGCCGTGCATGACGTTGTGGCCGATCTCCATGTTCTCGAGGATCTTTGCCGCCGATAGCGAGGCGGTTCCGAGCAGCCACAGCGGCCAGTAGCGCGAGCCCAGCAGCTCGACGCGGCCCATGACAACGAGCCGCCGGTGCATCTCGATCATCGACTTGATGTAGGTGGCGTCGCGCTCGCCGAGATCATTGAAGACCTCGTCGTGGATCGCGTCGAATTCCTTGCCGAGCTGCTCGATCTGCTCGTCGCTGAGCCGCGCGAGCGGGCTCTCGATGGTCTCGGTGCTCATGTTCTCCTCTTGGTCTTGGTCACGTTCAAAGGTCAATCTCAACCGGGCCCTCGGGGGCGTTGATGCAGATGCGGACCGTCTGGCCCTCCTCGCCGTGCACCTCGCCGCTTCGCATGTCGCGCAGCTGCCCCGAGCAGAGCTTTCCGACGCACGTGTGGCAGATGCCCATGCGGCAGCCGTAGTCGAGCTCGAGGCCGGCCTCCTCGCCGGCGTCCAGGATCGACTTCGATCCATCAGACTCGGCCTCGGTGTCGCTCGCCAAGAACTTGATGGTTCCGCCGTCGCCCTCGCCCGTCCCGTCGCCGCCGATAACCGGCTGGAAGCGCTCCATGTGCAGCTTCTCCTCGATTCCGGCGTCCTTCCACAGCGGCTCGTAGTCGTCGAGCATCTCGGCCGGGCCGCAGAGAAACGTGTCGCGCTCGCGCCAGTCGGGGCACAGCTCGTCGATGCGATCGGGGGTGATGCGCCCGCTTGAGTCCGCGCGGGTGTGCTGGATGTGGAGCTTCAGGCCCTCGTTGGCCTCGTCGAGCTCGCGCATCCGGTCGCCGAAGATCACGTCGTCGGCTGTCGGCGCGGAATGAAGATGGACTGCGTCCTTGAGCTCGTCCTCGCGATCGAGCTTTCGCAGCATCGCCATGATCGGCGTGATCCCGCTACCGGCCGAGATGAACAGAAGCTTCTCCGGCGGCGGGTCCGGAAGGACGAACTGGCCCTCGACGTCGGAGAGCACGATGATCGTGCCCGGCCGCAGCTCGCGGTTGACGTAGGGCGAGACCTTGCCCTCCTCGACCAGCTTCGGTGTGATCGAGATGAACCCATCGGGACGACCGGGGTCGGAGGTGATCGAGTAGGCCCGCCAGTGGCGAATGCCGTCGACATCGAAGCCGATCCGCAGATACTGGCCGGGTTCATGACCGGGCCAGGTGTGGCCCGGGCGAATCAAAACGGTGGTCGCGTCGCCGGCCTCGGGGCTCAGCTCCTCGACCCTGCCACGCACCTCGCGAGTCGACCAGAGCGGGTTGATCAGCTCGAGATAGTCGTCGGGCAACAGCGGTGACGTGAAGGCGCTGATCGCCTTCAGCACCCGTGCCCGCACGGGATGCACATTGGGTTTTGCGCCTCTCTCAGCCATGAAATCGCCACCTTACGGGGTTTTGAGAACGCCTGTCACACATGCGTTCTCAACTCTCCCTACCATCTGCCCGGTGACTGAAACCCGTAACCAGCCGCTTCGCCAGGTTCGCGAACAGGAGTTGGTCGCAGCGACGCGCGCGTTGTTCGACGAACGGGGGTTTCAAGACGTACCGGTGGAGGAGATCGCTAAGTCCGTCGGCATCGCCCGTGGCTTGATCTATCGGAGCTTCTCCTCGAAGGACGAGCTGTTCGCGCTGACGGTGACCGACTACCTCCGCGAGCTTGGCGATCTGCTCGAGACCGCCGCTGCCAGCGCAGATGGCCCGCGCGACGCTCTCGAGCGCGTGACCGAGGCCTACGCGGGCTACGGCCGCCGCTACCCCGCCTTCCTCGACAGCTCGCTCGCGCTCATGCACCGGCCCGCTGCCGAGCTGCAGGAGATCGTCTCCGACTCGGTCTGGCTGCGCCTCGGCCAGGCGATGGCAGGTTGCATCGGCGTGCTCGCCGATGTGCTGCGCGCCGGTAACGAGAGCGGCGACTTCAGCGTCGCTGACCCCGACTACACGGCGAACCTGCTCTGGACCCAGGCGCTCGGCGCGATGCATCTCGCTCGGATCGGCGTCGGGGTCAAGCGGCTCGCACCGGGTGTGCCCGGCCTGTTTGCGGTGGAGTCGGATGAGGTCATTCGCAGCTGCGTATCCATCGCCGTGGCGATCGTCGAAGCTCACTGACGGCTCAGGCAATACGGTCGGCAACATGGACGGTGCGGCGCACTCGCACGGCCTCGTCGACGAGAGCATCAAGCGCTCGCGAGCGGGCCTGCGCGCAGTGGCACTGGCGCTGGCGGTACTCGGCGCGACGGCGCTCGCCCAGACGGCCGTGTTCTTGCTCACCGACAGCGTCGCGCTGCTCGCCGATCTCATCCACAACTTCGGCGACGCGGCCACCGCGATTCCGCTGGGCATCGCCTTCGCGCTGCGGTCCGCTCGCGCTGAACGGATCGCGGGCCTGTTCGTCGTCGCGGCCATCTTTGCCTCCGCCTGCGTTGCGGGCGTCGAGTCGGTGCTGCGACTCGCGAACCCGTCGACCCCCGAGCACCTGGGCGCCCTCGCCCTCGCGGGCGCCGTCGGGTTCGTGGGCAATCTGGTCGCTGCCGGCATCCGCAGCCGCGCCGGGCGCCGCCTCGACAGCCCGGCGCTGATCGCCGACGGCAACCACGCTCGCGCCGACGCCTACGTCAGCCTGGCGGTTGTCGCTAGCGCCGCTGTCGTCGCCCTCGGCGCGCCGGTGGCCGATCCGCTGATCGGACTCGCGATCACCGCGGTAATCGTCAAAATCACCTGGGATTCGTGGCGGACGGTTCGCGGTCACGACCACGCACACTGATCGAACCCCTCCACCCCGCCCGCATGCCGCCATCCCACGACTCGCCACGGTCGATCTTCGTCCGCTTTCTCAAGTTCGGCGCGCTTGCCTGGGGCGGCCCGGCGGCGCAGATCGCGATGCTCAAGCGCGAGTGCGTGGACGAGGAACGGTGGGTCTCCGAGGACACCTTCAAAAAGACGTTCGCCGTCTATCAGGTGCTTCCAGGCCCCGAGGCGCACGAGCTCTGCGTGTACTTCGGCCGGATCCGCGGCGGCAGGCTCGGCGCCTTTCTCGCCGGCCTCGGCTTCATGCTGCCCGGTCTTCGTCCTCATGCTCGCGCTGTCGATCCTGTACGTCGAGGCCGACCTTGCCGACAACCTCGACGAGCTCTTCTACGGGCTGTCGGCGGCCGTCGGCGCGATCATCGCGCGCGCGCTGGTGCGGCTCAGCGGCGTCTTCATCACCAACCTCACCCTTTCTGCGATCGCGATCGCGGCGTTCGTGCTGACGCTTTTTGGGGATGCGAGCTTCGTCCTCGTGCTGCTCGGGGCCGGTCTCGTCTACGAGATCTGGACCAACGCGCCTCGCTGGCTCGACCGGACGAACTCGTTCGCACTGTGGCCCGCGGCGCTGTGGGTCGTTGCCGGAGCCGTCACCTTCTCGCTGACCGCGACGATCTTCTGGGAGGGGCTCAAGGCTGGGCTGCTGACCTTCGGCGGTGCCTTTACCGCCATCCCATTCCTTCAGGACGCGGCGGTCGACTCACGCCACTGGCTGACCGACAGCCAGTTCGTCGACGGCCTGGCGATGAGCGGCGTCCTTCCCGCCCCGCTGATCATCTTCTCGACGTTCATCGGCTACGTCGCCGGCGGCCTCGGCGGCGCGCTCGCGATGACCCTCGGCATCTTCCTCCCCGCGTTCGTCTTTCCGATCTTCTTTCACCGCGGACTCGTCGCGATCGCCGAGAACCCTCGGATCCGCGCCTTCCTGCTCGGGGTCGCCGCTGCGGTGATCGGCCTGATCGCCGCGGTCACCGTCGACATCCTCGACACGAGCGTGGTCGACGTTCCAACCGCGCTGCTCGCGATCGGAGCCTTCGTGGTGCTCAATCGCTGGCACGGCAAGCTGACCGTGCTCTACGTGGTGATCGGCTGCGGCCTGATCGGAGCCCTGCTGCAGGCGACGGTGGTCTAGATGCCCTCGTCGATCGGGTCGAGCTTCGCCCGGCCCTCGGCGACGATCAGGTTGCGAGCAAGCGGGATCTGATGAGAGGCGCTTTCGAGGATGTGCATGAGATAGCCGGCGGTGTTGGGGAAAACGACGAGGTCGCCAACGGCGACGCCCCGCGGGAAGACGAGGCGGCGCCAGCTGAGCAGCTCGCGCTCGATGCAGTAGGCGCCGACGAGGAACCCGGCGACGGAGCCGCCCCGGGGCTCGCCGTCCCCTGCCAACAAGAGCGGGTCGACGAGGAAGTCGTCGGAGGTCGAGCGAACCTGGGTGCGGTTCATCGCGAGCCCGACCAGAAGCTCCCCATCGCGTCGGCGCTTGGTGAACATCACCGTGGCGACGGTGATCCCGCAACCGTCGAGCAGCGATCGCCCCGGCTCGCAGCGCAGTTCGATGCCGCGGCCCGCAACCGCCTTTGCGACCGACTCGGAGCGGCCGCTGACCATGACTTCGCGCGCAAGCAACGCCGCCAACCAGTCGCCGCGAACGGGCCGCTGGTGGTACGGGTAGACGTTTGAAAGGGGATGCTGGTCGAAACTGAGCGGCTCGCGCTCGCCGTCGAGTCCGGCGCGGAGCTCGCTCCAGAATTGTTCCCATTCCTCGCCGTCGTCGAGGTAGCTGATCGGGATGCCGCCACCGATATCGATGAAGCCCAGCTCGGCGCCGCTGCCTCGCAGCACGTCGCTCAGCTCCAGCGCCACCGCGGTCGCCGCGGCGCGATCTTGGGCGTCGTAGCCGTCGAGGTGAAAGTGCAGGCCGGCGACTCGGTGGCCAGCGTCACGCAGGCGTTCTGCGGCAGCAAGCAACTCCTTCGGTTCGAGGCCGAAGCGGGTCGGCAGGCGAGCCGGTCCAAGCTCGGGCGCGAGGCGCAGGGCGACCTCAGCCCTCGTGTTTGAGCGCTCGGCCAGTGCCAGCAAGAGGCTGAGCTCGTCGTCGTTGTCGATCGCGACCGTGACCCCGGCGCTGAGGCTGAGCTCGAGCAGAGCCGGTGGCTTGATCGCGGCGGTGACGATTATGTCGGCCGGCTCGACACCACGGCCGAGCGTCTGGGCGAGCTCACGCTCGCTGGCGACGTCGACGCCGAGGCCGAGCCGTCGCGCCTCGTCAACGAGCGCGAGCGCCTTGTTCGCCTTGCGCGCAAAGAAGACGCGAAACGCAACCCCGGCGCTCGTCGCCGCGTCGACGAGCTCACCGGCATTTCGTGCCATCGGCGAGGGTTCGATCAGGTTGATCGGGGATCCGTGCTCGGCAATCAGCTCCCGCAACTCGGTCGGCCGCTCGCAGACCTCGACCTGCCATGGCTCGAGCCGCCCGGTCAGCGGCGCGACGCCATGACAGCCGGCGCGCAGCAGCGCTGCACGGTCTTCAGGCGTGGCACTCATCCGACGGCGAGAGGGACGGACACCCGGGCGATTACCCGATCGGCCCAGCGGTCGAGCTGCGGGTGCAGCTCACGGCTGAGGGTGTCGTTGCCGATCACCGAGTCCTCGGTTGGACGCCCGCAGGCGGCGAGACCCAGGCTCGGGGACCCGTCGGCACCGACGCAGCTGGCATCGGCCGCGACCTCGATTCCGCGCCGACCCGGAAGCACGCGTGCCTGACCTCCTACGAGGAGCGCCTCGATCACCGGGTTCGCGACCCCGACGACACCCGGGGGCGCAAGGACCGCGTCGGCGACGACGTCAACCGGCGTCACCCCCGCCGCTGAGCGCAGGATGCTGCGCCCGTTCGCGGTCTCGATCCGACCGCCCTCGGCGTGACCACAGTCAACGATTCCGGCCTCGATCAGCGCCCGCAGCTTCCGCGCGTTGAGTGGCGGCGGCCCAAAGGCGACCCGCTCCATCTCGGCGGCTAGGGCGCGAAACGCCGGCCACTCGGCGGCATCGAGGCCGTCGCCACCACAGCGCTCGACGATTGCCGCATAGATCGCTCGCCACGCCGCTCCGGCCGCCGCCTCGGCTCCGCTCCCGGGGTTATGCGGGTGGGCGGCAAGCAGGTCGACGAAGCCCCGCAGCGATGCCGGCAGGTTCGGCCCTGGGGCGCCGAGGATCTCCTCGCGGACCCGGCGACCGGCACGCTCCCACTCCCGCGAGACGGTTCTCGGTTCGGGCTTTGCGAGCATCGGCCTCCCGGTGCGCGAGAACGGCAGGATCACCTCGGGCTCCGCGCCGGCCGGCCGGTAGCGCAGGCCGGGCCCTTCGCTTTCGAAAACCCCTCCCCTCCCCTCGGTCAGCGCCAGAGCCATGTCGATGAAGGTGAGGGCGAAACCCCGGGCGGCGACTCGGGCGCCGGGGGGAACCGATCCGAGCGTGAGCTTGCGTTCGACCGGGAAGACAGAATCGATCAAGGGCGCCGCGTGGCTCCAGCCGTGGCGCAGGGCTCCTTCCCACTCGTCCGCGTGCCCGGTGGCCACGAGCACCTCGTCGAAGCTGGCGCTGTCAGCGCCGAAGCGCAGCCGCCAGCCGCGCTCACAGGGCTCCACCGCCGCGACGCGGACCGGCTCCATCGTCACCGAGATCTCCGCCGGCGCAGGCTCGATCGCTGCTTGCAGACACTCACAGAGGTAGCGACCGACGTCGCCACGGGCCGGGTAGGCGTCGTCGCCGAGGCCGGGGCGCTGCCCGCGCCAGGCTTCGAACGAGAGCCGTCGCTCAGCGGTGGCTGCCCGCGAGCAGGCAGGCCATGCGTCGACTTGATCCGCGGCGAAGTTCATCCGCAGATAGCCGGGCTGGCTCGGGTCGTAGACCGGCCCGGCTCCGGGTGCGTGGTGAGGCTCGAACGCAACCAGCTCGATTCCGCGATCGCAAGGCCGCGCAGCGGCGCGGTCGAGCAGCCTCTCCAAGGCGAACAGCCCCTTCGGGCCGAGCCCGACGATTGCAACGCGCAGCGGCGCCAGCCGGCCCCGATCGATCACGGTGCCTCAGACGGGTGCGGCGGATGTCGGCGGGCTCTCGCCGCGAACGAATCGCTCGAGCTCGCCGCAACTGCAGCCGAGTTCGGCCGCGACCCAGTCGTCGTCATAAACGGTGTCGAGATAGCCGGCGCCACCATCGGGAAGGATGATCGCGCATCGCGCTCCCGGCTCGATCGAGGACAAGATCCGCTCGAGCGCGATCGCGACCGCTCCGGACGAGGCCCCGGCGAAGATCGCCTCGCGCTCGATCAGCCGCCTGCAACCGATGACGCACTCGAGGTCGCTGACGCGGACGATCTCGGCGTAATCGGCGGCCTTCGAGTGGGCGCTCTCGACCCCGGCGCCGTGACCGCGCAACCTGCGATCCCCGGAGGTACCGCCAAAGAGGGCGCTGCCGTGGGCGTCGACCGCGATCAGCCTCGTCGCGCGCTCGTGCTCGCGCAGATACTCGGCGCAGCCGCGCAGGGTCCCTGCGGTCCCGGCCGCGACGAATAGGTAGTCGAGCTCACCGCCGAGCGCCTCGTCGATCTCGCGCGCAGTGCCCTCGGAATGCGCCTCGGGGTTGGCTTGGTTCGAGTACTGGTCGGGCCAGAAGGAGTCGGGAATCTGCTCGGCGAGACGGGCGACCAGGTGCAGGCGGGCCGTCAGCAGGTCGCCGGTAACGGGGTCCGGCTCGGTCACCACTCGAACCTCGGCTCCGAAGGCGCGAAGAATGCGAATCGTGGTCGCGTTCGACTTCGCATCGAGCACGCAGATCAGGTGCAGGCCGTAAAACCGGCACGCCTGGGCGAGGCCAATGGCCATGTTGCCCGAGCTTGACTCGATCACGGTCGTCGAGGGGCCGATTTTGCCGGCGCGCAGCGCCTCGGCGATCATTCGCTTCGCCGGGCGGTCCTTCGCCGAGCCGCCCGGGTTGGCGGACTCGAGCTTGGCCCAGAGCTCGATCTCGGCCGGCGCCAGGTAGCGGCGCAGCCTGACCAACGGCGTCTCGCCGATCGCACCGACAATCCCGTCGACGAGGCGCGACGCGCTCGCATGGGTGTTGATCGACGCCTCCACACACCCCTTGTACCCGACCCGGGGCCGGCGAAGCCGAGCTTGATCAGCTCGGGGCACTTGCCGAATCCGGCCGGGTCGTTCTTGCGAGATCACACGTACCACCGGCAACCGAGGCCCCCCCCTTGCCTGGCGCCGTCTTTCCTGCCCAGCGGAGGGGGAGGGATTCGAACCCTCGATGGACGGGAATCCGCCCATAACGGTTTTCGAGACGTGGGTCGACTCGCGCGAACGCCAGGTATAGCGCCATTTCCGGCGGCCGTGGGTACGGGCATGGGCACGACGAGCCGTGGCCGCCGAATGCCACATGATCGGCGGAGTCAGCGATTGGGGCCAGCGAAGCATCGATCGAGTAGCGCGCGCGCCTCGTCTTCGACGCCTGGGAACAGGTGGCCGTAGCGGTCCAGCGTCACGCTGATGTTCGCGTGTCCGGGTGGCTGGTCATAGCTCGGCGCGCTACGGCCTTAGACGAGAATCCGTAGCCCCACCTGCCGCACTCAGGCCGTCGCGGAATTACTGTGGCGTCCTGGGCCTGACACAGATCGTCCGACACCCAATTCCTGTCGGCGCTGTACTTGCTCGCCTGGAAGCTGGAATCCAGAAGATCGGAGATCAGGTCAACGAGCCCGAACTCGGCAGGGGTAGAAGCTGCCTAACGGCCAGTTTCTCCGGCTAGACAACTGGCCCTCGACGTCGCACCAGCCCATCCCACGACTTCGCGTCTCGCAGCCGGCCCGCTACGAGACCTCGCGTACGTCGAACTCCTCCGCCTCGAAGGACGACCACAGCCAGCCCGCTACCGCGGGAGCCGGGTCCAGATATCGATTGCCACCGATGGAGTGGACGCCGTCATCCACCCAGATCGGCGCTCGAGCAACAAGAGGCCGAGCAGGGTCCCGCCGTATCTCGCGAAAGCGAAAAACGACCGCCGTTTCAGGGCGAGAGCCTTCGAGTTCGATCGAGTCGAAAGACCAGCGCACGTGCTTTTTTGACAGCACAGCCTCTCGAAGCGCGTCCCTGATCGCGGTTTCGTAGGCCCGAAACTCCTCCTCGGTGAGATCGGCCGAGGGCGCGTGGTCGCTATTGAACCGTTCCATCAGTCCTCAGGCAACAATAGTCCCGTATAGCTGTTATGGATGCCACGGATCCCGGACCGGCCTGCTGCAATCGCCTTATCGTCCTCCTTGAACTCCACAACCACGGTACGGAGGCAGTGAATTGAGGCCCCCATGACCTGCACGGTGAACCAATAGTGGTACAACCATTGTTTCTTGAACAGGCCGTCGATCGGCGTAGGATCCGTGGCCAGAGCCGCGACGGTTTGAGACTTGTCGGTCTGCCCGTATCCGTGACCGATGCGGATGTGGCGCCACCCCCACCGCTTGGTACCCCACCGGAGCGGAACACTGCTGACTGAGACATCGCTCGGGTTGTTGAGGATTGGGTGATACGCCCCCTCTGGCGCCAGTCGCCACTCTGCATAGGCCCCTTCCCCATCACTCGGAGGATTCCCGGGATCGGGCTGCCTGAAGCCGACCTCGCAAAGCGGGCTCCTTGTCGATGTTCGCGACTCGGTGGGGTTGCGGAGGTAGCTCACCGTCGCTTCCGGCGGCACGTTGGTTCCTTCGTCGGGTGAGACCTGCGTCACGGCTCCGTCAGCCACGGTGGTATCCGTTTCGGGCAGGGTCACCTGTTGAGGCTCCAGTCCAAGGGAGTCTGGCTTGAAACGGAGGGGGAGGGATTCGAACCCTCGATGGACGGGAATCCGCCCATAACGGTTTTCGAGACCGCCGCATTCAACCGCTCTGCCACCCCTCCAGGTGACGCGGGGCCAGAGGCTAGCGCGGCCTTCTAGGCGCGGACGCCAGGACCGGTGGTGGCGTACGTGAGGATCTCGACGACCTGCTCGGGGGTTTCAGCCGTCGCGAGTGCAGCGCGGTCGACCTCCTTGAGCGCGTGGGTGAGCTCGGGATCGTGGAGGGTGATGAGCGGCTTGCCGAGCGCGGCGGCGTAGCCCGCCTCGAACGCCGCGTTCCACTGGCGGTACTTGTCGCCGAATCGGACGACCACCAAATCGGCGCTTCGCAGCAGGGTCTGGGTGCGAACGGCGTTGACGCCCGCTCCCTTGTGGTCCTTCCAGAAGCTCTCGTCCTCCGGGCCGAGGATGTCAATCCCGACGTCGTCGGAGGCCCCGTGGTCGGTCACGGGTGCGAGCAGCTCGACCGGGAGGCCCGCCTCGCCTACGCCCTCGGCGATTCGCTCGCGCCAGTCGGAGTGGATCTCGCCAGAGAGATAAACGCGCCACGCTGCCGTGCCGTTGGAGCTCATGGCCCCGATCGTATCCAGCCGCGCTCAGGCGACGACTATCCGATCGCGTCCTCTGTGCTTTGCCTCGTAGAGCGCAGCGTCGGCGCGACCGACGAGCTCCTCGCCGGACTCTTCGCCGTCCCAGAGGACGATCCCGGCCGAGGCCGTCTCCTGCGCGGGGGTGGCCGCACGAAGCCGCTCGGTAATGACGACCGCATCCTCCAGCGAGCATCCGGGGAGCGCGAGCGCAAACTCCTCACCGCCATAGCGCGCGAGAAAATCCGAGGCGCGCAGCTCCCCGTTCCAACCTGCCGCAAGCTGCTTGAGCAGGCGGTCACCGGCCAGGTGCCCGTTGCGATCGTTGAACTCCTTGAAGTGGTCTAGGTCGACGATGCCGACGCAGAGCGGTGCGTCATCGCGGGCGGCCCGCTTGAGCTCACGCTCCAGCGTCTCGCCCCACGCGCGGCGGTTGGCGAGCCCGGTGAGGTCGTCGGTCCGGGCGACCTCCGCAAGCGTCGCCATCAACCCCTCCCGCTCCGCGGCGATATCGGCGTTGTCGTCGGCGATCTTACGAACCCGACCGAGCAGCGAGTCGATCATGAAGGCGCCGAGGCAGATCGTCCCAACGCCCGTGATCCAGCGCGCCAGGCCCGAGGACGTGTCGAAATGGATCAGCAGCGCGGCGTAGGCGACCCCAATGCCGACGAGGTATCCCACCGCGGCCCGCCGCGAGAAAAAGAACACGGCGAAGAGCCCGATCCAGACGTTGTAGAGCGCGTAGAAGCCTGAGGGGTCCGACGTGGCGTAAGCGGCGCCGGTGATCGCCAGGATCGCGATCGCGACGACGATGTGGAGCGGCCAGGCGGGCAAGTGATTCGCCGCAAGCGCGCACAGCCCCGAGCCGAGATAGGTGAAGGCCACGCTCGTCCAGAGGGCCTTGTCATTGAAGGCCTCGGGGTGCGGGGCGAGGAGCGCGAGGGCCCCAATCGTCGCGCCCACGGCGAAGAGGATCGCCGCGACATTCCACATGTAGCTCGGGGTCGCGATCTCGCTCTGCGCGCGCGTACGCCCCTTCGAAATCGCAGCCATGCTCTGGCTATCGGCAAATGCGGCCGTGAGGTGGAGTCTTGCGGACTCGACATCCGCGCTGCGCGTCCCAAGCGGGCCTTTCGCCACTACAGTCAGGGCCTCGGGACAGGTGACCGAGTGGCTTAAGGTGCGCGACTGGAAATCGCGTGGGCGGTGCAAGCTGCCTCGTGGGTTCGAATCCCACCCTGTCCGTTCAATCGCGCCGCGCGCGGGCCGTGGGGCCGAGGGGCCGCGGGCCGTGGGGCCGAGGGGCGTGGGGCGCGGTCCGTGCGTGCGTCTCGCCACGCGCGGGCCACGGGGCCGCCGTCTCGCACGTCTCGCCCCCCGCGCGCCACATTCTCGGCGCACTCCACGCGCCACTCGCGCGCCCGCGAGCGTCACGGTGGCCCCATGCCCCGCGAACTGATTGGTCTGAGTACCGCTGAGAGGTATCGAGGCCGCACAGTTCGGGTCGCGGCTCTTGCCGCTCGTCAGCACGGAGTCGCCTCGTGGTGCCAGTTGCGCCGCCTCGGCCTCAGCGCGAACGCGATCTCGCAGAGGGCGGCAAGAGGGCATTTGATCCCCGTACATCCTCGGGTCTACGCGGTCGGCCATTCGCACCTCGACCTACGGGGCCGGTTGATGGCAGCCTTGCTGTACGTCGGGGAAGGCGCGGCTCTCAGCCACACCACCGCGGCCTCCTGGTGGCAGCTCATCAGTGCGGTCCCGAACGTCATCCACGTCAGCACACCGCGCGACGTGCGATCGCTTCGCAAGGTTGTAGTCCATCGACCACGGCATCTGTACGTGGTCACCCATCAGGGGCTGCCAGCCACAGCGGTCGGGCGAACCCTGGTCGATACCGCAGGAATGCTCGACCTCAATGAGGTCCGAAAGATGGTTGCCCAGGCATCATTTTTGAACCGGCTACCCCCCGTGGAGGCTGTCTCGGCTCTTAAGCGTGGGCGCAAGGGGAGCGCGGCGGTGAGAAGAGCATTGGCGCAGCAGCTTCCCGAGCTCGCGAGGACATTGAGCCCTCTGGAGGACTATTTCGTCATTGCCTGTGATGCCGCCGGTCTGCCGGCTCCCGAGATGAATCGCAAGGTCCTCGGATACAAGGTCGACGCAATCTGGCGGAACCACAAACTGGCGGTCGAGATCGATGGCGGCACGGCTCATGGGCACCCTGCAGCTGTTTACACCGACCGCTCACGGGACCTCCGCTTGCGTCAAGCCGGCTGGACAGTCCTGCGCTACTCCCGCCAGCAGATCGAGAACGAGTGGCCGCTCGTCCTCGCGGAACTGCGCTCCTACCTGCTTCGCCCCTGAACTGTGCGGCCTCAGTCTCGCCTATCGGTAGTGAGTCCGATCAGTTCGGGGGGGCGGCGGGCGCGGGGGCGGGGGCGGGGGGTGGCGGGGGGCTAGCGGCGTGCTGCGAAGAAGGCGCGCAGGAGGTCGGCGGCCTCGGCTGCCAGGAGCCCGCTCTCGACCCGCGGCCGGTGGTTGAGACGCGGCTCGGCCAGGACGTCGAGCACGCTGCCGGCGGCGCCGGCCTTTGGGTCCATGGTCGCGTAGACGACGCGCGGGACGCGCGCCAACACCACCGCGCCCGCGCACATCGCGCATGGCTCGAGGGTCACGTAGAGGGTCGTGTCGGGCAGGCGCCAGCCGCCGAGTGCCTCGGCAGCGGCACGTAGCGCGAGGATCTCCGCGTGCGCCGTGGGGTCCCGACGCAGCTCGCGCTCGTTGCCTGCCGCTGCGAGCACGGCGCCGTCGCGGGCGACCACGGCGCCGATCGGGACGTCGCCGTGCGTGGCCGCGCGCTCGGCCTCCGCGAGCGCCGCCCGCATCAGGCGCTCGTCGTCGGCGGCGCTCACACGACCGGCGGGCTAAGTCGTGCGGACGATGTAGACGCTGCAGGGAGCGTGGTGGGAGATGTTGTTCGGCACGCTGCCGAGCACGAACCGGCGGGCGCCGGTCATCCCCTTGTTGCCGACAACGATCAGATCGGCCTTCGTCTGCTCGGCGACGTCGAGGATCGCATCGGCGGGACCGGCCTCGCGAGCGTGGGTGCTGACCTCCACCCCTGCCTGCTTGGCGGCACCGGCGGCTGCCTCAAGGATCTGATTGACGTCCTCCTTGGGGCCGACGGCGTAGGCGACGTCCGCGGGAACCTCCTCGGCCTCGCCGCGAAGTCGCGTACGGCTGACGGGCTCGTACGCGCTGACGATCTCGAGGCTCCCGCCGGCGAGACGAGCGAGCTCGATCGCCTGACGAACGGCCTCAGCGGCGGTGGTTGAGCCGTCTGTCCCGACCACAATCCGATTCAACACGCTGGCCCTCCTTCGCTCCCGATTGCGCCCGCATACTATCCCCGGCGAGCACTGATGCCTGCCAGTTGGCGCTACATGATGATCGTGTTGGTGATTTGCCTGGTCGCCTCGATGGTGATCGCGATCGTCCGGCTCGTCTAAGAACCCGCCGAATCCAAGCGCGGACATATAGTCCGCCGCGGAGAGATGGCAACCGTCGAGACAGTCACAGGTCCGATCGACGCCGACGAGCTCGGGACGACGCTGATCCACGAGCATCTGCGCACGCAGGACGAGGCGGTCCACTCGCAGTGGACGACCGCCGGCGCCGCCGGGGGAATACCGGAGCGGGCGCTCACCCCCGACGAGACGTATGACGCCGCCGTCGAAGCCGCGACCGCAGCAGTCGAACTAGGCGTGAAGACGATCTGCGATCCGACCGCAATGTTCCTCGGCCGCGACGTCGAGTTCATGCGCCGCGTCGCCGAGCAGACCGGACTACAGGTCGTTCCCTGCACAGGGATCTACACCTACGACCACCTTCCGCAGTTCTTCATGAGCCGCTCCCCCGAGCAGATCGCCGACATGTTTGTCGCCGATATCGAGGAGGGCATCCAGGGGACCGAGATCAAGGCCGCTTTCATCAAGTGCGCCGCCGACGAACCAGGGGTCACCGAAAACGTCGAGAAGGTCCACCGCGCCGCGGCCCAGGCGCACGTGCGCACGGGCGCGCCGATCATGGCCCACTCCCGACCGGCGAGTGACACCGCGCCGCGCCAGATCGAGATCTTCGAGGAGGAGGGCGTCGACCTCTCGCGCGTGCAGATCGCGCACTGCGGCGACAGCCCCGACGCCGACTACATCGAGAGCCTGATCGACAAGGGAGTCTGGGCCGGCCTAGATCGCTACGGCCTCGAGATGTACCTCCCGTACGACCAGCGCCAGGCAGCAACGCTCGCATTGCTCGAGCGCGGCTACGCCGACCGCGTCTTTTTGTCAGCCGACTCCTGCGCCTCGATCGACTGGTTCCCGGCCGAGGTGATCGCGCAGCTGATCGAGGCAGGTGCCGCGAAGGACTGGGACATCCGCATCACCCATCAGCGGGTGATCCCGGATCTCAAGGAGGCCGGGATCTCGGATGAGCAGATCGACCAGATCATGCTCCGCAACCCGGTCGCCTGGCTCACCGGCTCGAGCTAACGCCCCGTCTTGACGATCTCGCACCGGCGCACCCGGTCGAGTCGCCTCGAGATGTAGACCGTGTCGTTGCCCGGGCCGCAGTTGATGCGATCGCGGCCACCGCGGCGAGCTCGAATCGTGTCGTCACCCGCGCCGCCGAATAGGCGGTCCTGGCCCCTACCGCCCTTCAGCAGGTCGTCACCAGCTTCACCGGCGAGGCGGTCCTTGCCGCCTTGGCCCGAGACGCAATCGTCACCCGCGGCGGCGTTGAGGCGGTCCTTCCCACCGCGACCGCGAATTCGGTCGGGGCCGGCGGTTCCGATCAAACGATCCTTGCCGGCACTGCCGTCAATCGGGTTGGCGCACGCGCCGGGATCGGCATCAGGTCCCGGGCCCGGGCCCGGACCGGGGCCAGGAGCGGTCGGCGAGGTCGGCGAGGTGGGATCGGCGGGACCAATCGGCGCCGCGTCCGCGCCACGATCGACGACCGCGGGGCGACCCACGTTGCCCTGCTCGTCCACCGCGCGCACCGCGACGTAGCGCTGCGCGACGGACAGGTCGAAGGTCTCGGCCGCTCCTGTTGCCGCGGGGGCCGGCTCATTGTCGAGCGCCTGCGCGTCGTCGAAGTTCGCCGGGGTGATCGGATTGGCGGAGGTGACGACCTCATAGCCCGCGGCGGTGCCGCAGAGCAGATCGTCACCCGGAGCCTCAAAGGAAAGTCGAGCTCCCCGTAACCGCGGCCTCGTAGGGCCGGCCCGGCAGGACCGCGTCGCGGCTGTAGTCGCCGGAGTTCGCGTTGTCGTGGTGAAAGCGCGGCCAGGAGGAAGCTGAGCATGCGTCGCCGTCGGTTGCGTAGGCGCTGAGATAGCCCGAGCGCGTGGCTGAGACAACGACCTTGGTCGCGTCATCGTCGGTGTCGAGGGTGCCGAACGAGCCCACGAGCGCGGAGGCGACCGTCCAGTCGGTGGTCGCCTTCGGCCAGCGTGTCGGGTCGGTCGGCGTCCCCTCGGCGCTCAGCGCGACCAGGTCCTTGCTCGCCGTGCCCTCGATGATCTCCTCGCCGGGGAGACCGCCGATGTCGGCAATCGACGGCCCGGTGAGGAACTGGAGATCGTTGACGGCAGCGGGAAAGCCGGCCTTGAACTGTCCCGTCGCGGTGTTCCAGCCGGCGACGAAGTCCTGGCCGGTCGGCTGGTATTCGGGCAGGACCAGATCGAGCGCCCGCACGATGCCAGCGGCGGGAACGAAGAAGCCAAGCCCCTCAGGCTGCATGCCGAAGGCGGGGTGACCGACGGCCGGCAGGACCGGGCGGTCGACCTGCGACGGATTCCCGGTCGTCTCAGAGGGCAGCGCGTTCGGCAGTCCGCCGCTCTCCCCGTAACAGGAGCTGGCGTCGGCGTTGAGGATGTAGGCCGGGCCGTTGTTGGCAAGGGCGCCCACGTTCGGTCCCGTGTCGTCCTGCGGGCAGTCGACCGGCCCGATGATCGGGTTGCCCGTGACTCCCTCGCCGACCACCGGCAGCAGCCCGGTCAGCACGATCCCGAGCTTGAACGGCCACCCGGGTCGCAGGGTCGAGTCGTCGAGCAGCGGATCACCGTCGGTATCTCCGCCCGCCTCGAGGGCGTATAGGCGGGCGTTGCCCGGAGTGAGCAGGCCGCTTTGGCCAAGCGGGCCGAGGGTCGCGTTGCCGATCGTGCCCGCGTTCAGCGGCTCGGCGTACTCCTCGTTGGTGCCGAGAATGATCTCCGGTGCCTCGTTGGCGCCCTCGGTGTCGTCGTCGTCGATGTCGCCGACCGCAGGCGTGTCGATGATCGCGCCCTGCTGCTCGGAGTTGGCATCGGCCTTGAACGTGATCGCGTGGGTCGTGGGATCGACCGACTCGACCTTGGCGGGGTCGACGACCAGCACCGGGTAGCCGTCGAGCTGATCGGCACCGCCCGGCGCGTCTGGGGCCGAATCAGCCGGGTCCCAGGCATAGAGGTGGCGGTCCATCGCCGCGGCGACGATCTCGAGCTCGGGGTCGTCGTCGATGTCTGGCGAGCACCGGGGAGGCGAAGAAGCCGTGTTGGGTGCGGCGGTACCGCTGCTGACCCGGCTCGAAGCGCACGTTTTCGAACGGAGCCAGGGGCTTGCCGGAGAAGGCGATGTTCGTCTCCTCGGTGAAGATCCGATCGCCCTCGGCATTCCAGCCGTAGAGCTTGCCCTCGAGGTCACCGACATAGACCTCGAGCACCCCGTCGCCGTCCGCGTCGGCCACCGCTACCGAGGACAGCATCGCCCCGCCGAGGTCGGTTTCGATTGCCTCGGTCTCAAACGCGCGAGTGCCGGCGTGCCGGGCGATGAACCCGGGCACGTCACCGCGCACCGGCCAGCCGTCGAGCTCGCTGCCGTCGGGGCGCATCGCGTGCACGAAGCCGTCGCTACCGGCGAAGATGAGCTCGTTGCGGTTGTCGCCGTCGAGGTCTGCGAACGCGGGTGAGGACTCGACGTCGCCGGTCGGTGCCGGACCGCTGACCGTCTCTCCGCCCCGGACGATCGAGCGCGGGAAGCCCTCGAGCTGGTCGGCATCGCGCAGCAGGTAGGCGGCGCGCTGGTCCTCGCCGGTCATTGCCGGAACCGCGCCCGCCGCGGGCGTTGAGACGACGACCTTGACGACGAAGCCGCGGGTCTCGGAGTTGGGCCTACCGTTGCCGTTCGCGTTCGTCGGCAGCGGCTCTGGACCGCTGAAGTCGGTGTCGGGCGGATACATCCCCTCGAGCTCGGCGACGTCGATCTCGGCGAGCTTGCCGTCGATCGAACCGCTTCGCGTCGTGGTTCCGTCACACGCCCCTCCAGCGCCCGGGTCGATGCGCCGTGAAGTCGCCGGCGGGGGCGAGCGCGTTGTTCGGATAGTGGCCGGGGGCGACGAAGACCTGGCAGGTGAACGATCCCGAACGGGCGGCGACGTGGCCCGTGACGTCGTAGGCCTCGAGGGCCGGATCGATCTGCTGGTTCCAGTTGGGCGATTCGATCTCGGCCTCCGGCGGGATCCGCGACTCGAACGCCGGATCGGGGTCGGGCTCGGTCGAGAAGCTGGCGCACGCTGCGGTTGATGTTCACGCGGCCATAGCCGTAGAACTGGTCGTGGCCGGCGCGAGCCGGATAGCTGCGCAGGACCGGAGTCGACCCAATCGGCTCGACCGGGCGGTTTGCGTCGACCGCGGCCTGGAGCAGCCCCCCGGGCCCGTAGGGATGGGTGCAGGCGAGCGGGCCTGGGACCGGTGCCGCGCACGAGGTCTCAGCAGGGACGAGGGGCGACGCGAAGTTGACGTCGTCGGGCATCGCCTCGTCATCCACGGTGCCTGAGGCCATCAGCTGGCGCACCTCGTTAGGGCTGACCACGCAGGGATCACGCTCGCCGTCGCCATCGAAGTCGCCGGCGCGCATGCAGGTGGGGTGCGCCTTGAGCGCTCCCTCCTGCGTCGGCGTTGAGCGCGGCACTGATCAAGACGCCGGCGAGGCCGGAGCCGACCCCGACCGCATCGGAGGAGCAGCTCGTCGATGGGATCGCCAGCGCGATCTTGGCGTTGAAGTTGGTGCAGCCGTTGAAGGCCAGATACGACTGGTCGCCGGGAGGGGCGCCGTCACCGGCATCGCGGCGCGTGACCGAGTTGACGAGGATCGTCTTCGGCAGGTAGGGCTGGTTGTTGTGCTGCGCGGCCTCGTCGGCAGCCGAGACGATCGAGGTGACGCCGTGCTTGTAGGCGTACTCGACGGCGTCGCGCGCCAGGCTGGTGTTGTTGAGCGTGCCCAGCGCGGACTGGACCACGAGGGCGCCGTTGTCCACTGCGTAGATGACGGCGGCGGCGAAGCGGTTGACGTCGGCGATGAAGCTGTCACCCACTCGCATGTGGATCACGGTGCAGTTGGGGCACGACCCGATCGTCGAGCCGTTGTCGGCCTCGCCGCTCGAACCCTCGGCCTCGCCGGTGCCGTGCCCGTAGGAGACGTCGTCGAAGGGATCGTTGTCGTCGTCGAGGAAGTCCCAGCCGACCATGTCGTCCTCGAAGCCGTTGGAGTCGTCGTCGAGGTCGCCGTCGCCGTCGAGGTCCTCGCCGGTGAACGCGATCAACACGTCCTGAGGCGTCAGGTATCCGGCCGGCCCGACCCGTCGAGCGTCGGTCACATTGACGCGGTCGTCACAGGCGTAGTCGAGGAGGTTGAAGACCCCGTCGCCGTTGACGTCGTAGTCGGGCTGGGTGTAGGTCGCGCAGTTCTCGCCATCAACGAGCGGGGTCGATCTCTCGTTGTTCGGCTCCGGCACCTCGCCCGGGTTGATCCTCGTCTTGAAGCGCAGGTCGTTCATCGCGCTCTGCTCGTCCCACTTGATTCCGGAGTCGAGTACCGCGATCGTCACGTCGGGGCGGCCGGTGCTCACCTGCCAGGCCCAATCGAGCCCCGCGTCGCGGTCGAACAGAGAGGCTCCCCGCACGCCACCGAGCTCGGTCGGCCGGGCGTTGTTCACGGCGTTGGCCGGATCCGGCGAAGCTGCGTACTTGAAGTACTCGCCGCCGGTGTCGTTGCCGACGTCGTTGGGCTCCTCGTCTTCGAGATAGAGGTCGGTGTAGTCGCTTGGGTCGGTGCCTTGGTGGGCGTAGGGGAAATCGGCCACGGCGGGTGGCGCCGCGACCAGCGCGGCGAAGATCGCGATGCCCAGAACCCACTTCCTCATCCGTCACTCCTAATCACTTCGCAGTTGCGCACCCGGTCCAAGCGCCGGGTGATGAAGACCGTGTCCTCTCCTGATCCGCAGTTGACGCGGTCGCGGCCGCCGCGGCGCGTCCTGATCGTGTCGTCGCCTGCGCCGCCGAAGATGCGATCACGCCCGCGCCCGCCCTTGAGCAGATCGTTGCCGGCGCCGCCGGAGACCCGGTCGGCCCCGCCCTGGCCGGACACGCAGTCGTCGCCACCCTTGCCGTTGAGGCGATCGTTGCCGCCAAGGCCGCGGAGGCGATCGGAGTCCGCGGTGCCCTTGAGCCGGTCCTTGGCGGCGCTGCCGTCAATCGCGTTCGCGCACGCGTCCGCTCCGGGCCCCGGGGCGGTCGGCCCACCAGGACCTTCAGGACCGGTAGGACCGGTGGGATCGGTCGTCGGGCTGGTCGGCCCGGTCGGTGTCGTCGGCCCAGCTGGACCCGTCGGACCAGTCGGACCAGTCGGACCAGTCGGGGTGGCGGCCGGCAGGGCGACGCCGGTGACGAGGCCCCAGTTGCCCGCCTCGTCGCGGTACATCACCGCGGCATGGCTCGCCGTGCCAATTTCTGCCGCGGTCAAGGTTTGGGAGTCGGCGTCCCCCGAGGTGCCGGAGGCGTCGCGTTGTGTGACCACGCGGCCATCGTCGGGTGAATCGATCGGAGCCGTCGGCCACCTGGATGCGGACGCGGTCGGGGTCACCGCAGAGCCAGTCGTCGCCCGGAGCTGTCCAGCTGAGCTCGACGGCACCCTGCTCGCCCGCGGTCGCGGCAAGATCGCGGGCGGTGCCGGGCGGGCGGGCATCGGTTCCGTAATTGGCGCTGTTGAACTCGTCGTGGTGAAAGGTCCACCACTCGTTGTTGGCCGGTGAGGCGGCGGACCCGCACGCGTCGGCGCCCGTGTCCCAGAGGAATGACCAGCCCTCGCGCGTGTAGCCGGTGACGTCGAGGTCGCCGTCGCCGTCGGCATCGCCGATCGCCGAGGTCGTCTGGTTCCAGCCGCCGGTGAACTTCGGCCAGCCGTCCGGCTCGAGCCCCCCGGGTCCGTAGGCATGCACCTGGTACATGCCGGTCCCGACGAGGATCTGGCGCTCGGCGCCGGTGGGTCCGACCCGAGCGATCGGCGCCTGCGACAGCAGCTGGAAGTCGTCGGTGGCCCGCGGGTACCCCGGCAGCGCGGCGCCGGTCTCGAGGTCCCACGCCTGCTCGACGTGGTTGAAGGGCAGGTTCTGGTTGACCGCGAGGAGGTTGGCGACGCCGTTGATCGACAGCCCACCCTTGACGGCCGCCGGGGTGCCGGTACCCATGATGTCGCCGATCGACGTGTAGTCGGCGAGGTTGAGCACGGGACCCTGATCGAGGGTGTTGCGCGGGCCGTTGTTCAGGTAGGTCGCGTTGGTCGAGCCGTCGCCGTTGACCAGGCGCGAGCCCTGGTTTTCCAGTGAAGTCGCCGCCGACACCGAGACCTCGTCGACCCCGTCATCGTCGACGTCGACGACGGCCGCGTCGTGGCCGGGCAGGACGAGCGGCAGCAGATCGCCCGCCGCGACGCCGACCTCGACCGGCCAACCGTCGACAGGGGTGCCGTCGTCGTTGATCGCGTAGACGGGGTTCGCGCCGGTCGCCGCGCCGAGAAAGACGTTGAGGAGCTGGAGCGGGCTGTCCGGACGGTCGGGATCGACCGAGACGACCTCGTTGGTGGCGGTGACGATCTCGGGGCGAGGATCGCCGTCGAGCTCGGCAATCGCGGGGGTCGTGACGATCTCCGCGCCGTCGGCACCGCCGGTTGCCAGCCGTCTCGGGAAACCCGACATCCGCGTCCCGTCGCCGGTCCAGGCATAGACGTGCTGATCGAGCGAGGCGGCAACGATGTCGAGGCGCCCGTCGACGTCGAGGTCTGCGAGCACCGCGGAGCCAAGGAAGCCGCGCTTGATGTGGTTCGAGCTCGTGATCGCGCGGTCGCCGGGCCGGAAGCACGGCTTGGCGATCCCCGACTTACACGGCGCCGACAACGCCGGGTTGATGCGGAGCGGGAAGCCCGTGACCAGACCGCCGTCCAGCTCCCACGCGTAAACGTGCTCACCGGCGGTCGAGACGATCTCGACCTCGAGATCGCCGTCGATGTCGCCGATCGCTGGGGTCCGCAGTGCCTCGCGCGGCGCGGGCAGGCCCGCCGCGGGCGGGTGCGCCTCGGCCAGCGGCAGCAGATTGGTCTCGACCTTGCCGTCACCGCCGAACGAGTTGATCGGGCTCCCGCTCGAGTCGAGCGCCCAGAGCTCGCCGCTCGAGGTCGGCATCAGCACGTCGAGCTCGTTGTCGCCATTGATGTCGTAGAGGCGCTGCGATTGCTCGCCGCCCGAGCCGGTGACGTAGTTGGCCGCGTCGGCGCCGCTGCCGACGGGCTTGGGCCAGCCGTCGAGGTTGCCGTCGTCCTCGTAGGCGAACAGCGTCTTTCGGTACTGGCCGAGGTTGGCCGGGTCGTCGGCCTCGTGAACGGTGAGACGAATCGTGAACGCGAAGCGCTCAGGGTCGGGGCTCGGATACGGGTCTGCCGGCCATGCGCTGCCGGCGCCGCCCGCCGGGCGGCCGGCGTCGTTGGCGACGCTCCCGTCGCACGTCGCGACAAGGCCCTCGAGGACCGTCTTGGAGATCGACCCAAGCTGGCCATCAACCGACCCGGTGCCGCTCGCGAGCGCCGCGAAGTCGGCCTCGGCCGGCTGCTGGCCGCACGCGTATTCGAGCTCCCAGTCGCCCACACCGGAGTTCGAATGCGGAGCCGCTGCGAAGCCGCGCACCGGCACGCCGCCCGTGGGCACTCGGTCGACGTTGATCGGCGCGAACCAATCGGGCGAGTCGATCTGCGCCTCGGGCGGGATGCAGTTGGCATCCGGAGTCGGACCCGTCGTCTGACACGGCCAGTCGGCGGGCGGTGTCGCGGCCGGGCCGACAGGATCGTTTGTGACCCTCGCCATGGCCCCGGCGAGGTTGACGCGCCCGTAGCCGAAGTGCGTGTCCCAGCCCTCGTCGGCGCGATCGGCCTGGCCGATGGTCCCCGTGTTCTCGAGCTGGACGTCCTCGGCGGTCATCGTCAGTAGCTGGCGGACCTCGTTGCCCGATAGCGCAGGTTCGCCGCCGCCGGCGGAGCCCGCCGGGATGCCCGCGCCTCCGGCAAGCCAGAGGCGGCCGAAGGAGTGCACGAGGGCCGCCGCCCCAGATGCCTGGCCGGTGTTCTCCGAGCCGGTCGAGCCCATGAGGACGATGTCGGCCTTGCCGCCGTACTGGGTCAGGTTCGAGTTGCGAAAGAAACTTGTGGTTGTCGGCTGTCCGGTGAAAAGGACGCAGCCGAGGCCCGCGGGCGTTGATCCCCCGCACCCGTTCTGCAACTGCTCCTGAAACGCCTCGCAGCCCTGCGTGAACTCATCCGGCGGGTCAAACGGGAAGTCGACCGGGCCGATTCCCCCCGTGCCCGAGCAGGTGCCGAAGGGGGCGGTATCGGGCAGCGAGCCGGCGACGTATACGGCCTCGTTGTAGTTGGTCGGATAGTTGTGGTTGGCGCTGTTGATGTCGCTGGAGACCATCATCAGCGACAGGCCCTGCTCGTCCGCGCGCTGAAACGCACGCCGCGCGAACTGCGAGTTGGTGAGGCCACCGACCGCGCCCTCGATCACGGTTGCCCCGTTGCGGGTGGCGTAGTCCACTCCCATCGCGAAGTTGTCGCCCGGGACCACGAAGGTGTCCCAGACGCGCAGCGGCATCAGCTGGCAGTCGGGGCACATGCCGACGCCGCCCTCGCCGTTGTCGGTCGCTGCGACCGCCTCCTCGGCGCGACCGCTGCCGTGGCCGTTGGCCGAGCAGCAGCTCGAGGCGTCGAACGGGTCGTTGTCGTCGTCGAAGAAGTCCCAGCCAGCGATGTCGTCGAAGTAGCCGTTGCCGTCAGCGTCGTCCTTGTTCGAGAAGCGGGCGATCAAATCGGAGGCGTCGAGCACCGAATCGGCCTCGTCGTCGCCGTCCGTCTTTGCGACGCGCGAGTCGTTTGCAAAGTCGGCGACGTTGAAGACGCCGTCGCCGTTGCAGTCGTCTGCGGCGCAATCGACGTTGCCCGTCGTCTTTGGCAGTGGGAGCTCCGCCGTGTTGAGGTGCACCTTGGTCCGCAGCTCGTTGTTCTGCCAGCGGATTCCCGTGTCGAGGATCGCGACCGTGACGTCGGGATCGCCGACCATCGCGCTCGCGCCGCCGCCGTACTTGCCGAAGTACTTCCACGCGGTGTCCGCGCGCACGCCGGCGATCTGCGCGCACTCCTGTGCCTCCGAGGCCAGCGTGTTCGCCTGCTTGCCCTGCGCATCGAGCTGCGAAGTGCCCAGTGGGACGAGGCAGTCGGCGTACTGCGGGTGAAGCGGCGCGGGCGGGGCCAGCTGAGCCGTGTCAGGACTGAAACCGAACGTCCTGAACTCCTCGTCGAAATAGCTGCAGGCCGGGCCGGCCTGCTCGTCATCGCCCTCGCAGTTGTCGAAGTCCGGATCGTTTGGAGTGTTGAGGCGCGGGCTCTCGTCGGGATCGCTGCCGGGAAACGCCGCGGTCGCCAGCGAGGGCGTCGCCACGCAGGCCGTCGCGATCGCGACGGCAAGCAGCACCCCCCGGCGCCCTGCCCTCCTCCTCCGAACCTCCATCCCCGCCCCACGGTATTACCGCGAAGCGCGCTATGCGCCGGTTGTCAGGCGGGGACGGCCTGCTCCCAGTCGGCGCGAAAGACCCGATGCGTGCCCGCCAGGCCCTTGAGCTCGATCTCGCGGCCGCCGTCGAACTCCACCGACTCGCACTCGCCGTCCTCGGCACGCTGCTTGAGCTCCTCGGAGACGAGAATCTCGCCCCCGCGGGCCTGCGCCGCGATCCGCGCGGCCAGGATCACGCTGCGCCCGAAGAAGTCACCGTCCTCGCGAATCGTCTCGCCGGCATGCATGCCGATGCGCACGTGGATCCGCTCTCCCTCGACCGGCTCGCCCTTCGCCAGCGCGCGCTGGATCGCGGCGGCGCACTCGATCGCGCGGTCGGACTCGGGAAAGACGAGCATGAAGCCATCGCCCTGGTTCTTTACCTCGGAACCGCCATGCGCGCGGACGAGTCGGCGAAAGAGGGCGTTGTGCGCGCGCAGGACCCGCAGCCAGCGTTCGTCGCCGAGACGCTCCGTGATCACCGTGGAGTTCTCGATGTCGGAGAAGAGAATCGTCACCTGGCCATCGGCGGCCGCGTGCACGGCGATGTCGGGCTGCTCGGCCGCGACCGCGTCGATCATGTAGTCGATCGAGGTGCTGACATCGAGGGACCCGAGTCCCTGCGCCTCGAGCCGCACGGCGAGAGCCTCGCGCACGAGCTCGTCCATGCCCACCGCCTGAGCGATCTCCACGCTTTCGCGCAGCAATTCGAGCGCACGCTCGCAATCGGTTTCGTTCTCGCGCTCGAGAAGCAGCTGTGCCAGCTCGCGGCGGGTGACCGCACCGTAGGGGCGGTCACCCATGCGCTCGGTCATCGCAAGCGCCTCGATGAAATGCCGCTCGGCGTCCTCCCCTCGCCCGATGGTTTGAGCCAGCAGGGCGAGCAGGCGCGCGACCGGGCCCCCACACGATGCGGCTCGGCCGGCGATCACCGTCAGACCGTCGTACGGACTGAGCAGCGCGTAAAGCTCCTTGGCGCGGGTGGTGTCGCCGAGGACGGCGGACGCCTCGGCGAGCAGCGCAAGCGAGACGATCCTCTGGCCGTCGTACGGAAGCGAGGCGAAACCATTGACCGCAACCGATTCGAGGACTCCCCTGGCCTCGACCAGGTTGCCAAGCTCGGCATGCGTCGAGGCGAGCGAGCAGCGCCACGCCGGGATCGCGGGATAGCGATCACCGAGCTCCGTCAGCGCCGCCACCGATTCGGCGAGGGCCGCGCGATCGCGATCGCTGTTTCGCAGGCGACGCAGCACCCCGGCCTGAATCGCATGGAACTGCACCGAGACCGGCTCCTCGGCGCGCTGACCGGCGGCATACGCCTCTCCGCTCAGGCGCTCGGCGTCGTCAAAGCGGCCGTCGATAAGGGCGCGGGTCGCCTTGAGCAGCGGCACGTTCCACGAGTACTGCGGCTGGCGCAGCAACCCCGCGAGCCGCTCAACGGCAGCAAGGTCGGCGTCGACTCCCGCCACGTCGCCGACCTCGAGGCGGTCGCGCAATCGATACATATGTGCGCGCAGCTCGAGCTCGCGATCGGCGGTGCGTTTCGCAAGGTCATGCAGCTCGTCGGCCTCATCGAGGCGACGCTGAGTGTGGTCTCGACCCACGCCACCGGTGAACTGACGGCGGATCAGAGCCTGCGCGAGCGACTCCGGGTCGTCGATGCGACGCGCCATCTCGAGCGCCTCGATCCCGAGCTCGTCCGAGCGGCCGGCAGGGTCGAACCAGTAGGTCAGCTGCGAGAGACCACTCAGCAGCTGCGAGCGCAGTGGCCCGTCCCCCGGCCCGATTGCCGCGAGCGCCTCCTCGACCAGGACGATCAGAGGCTGATCGACGACGCCCGCCTCCGAGATCAGGCAGATCGAGAGGGCTGCGCGGGCAAGATCGTCGGGGCGGTCGAGGTCGCGGGCCGCCGCCGCCGCGCGCTCGTAACTGCGACGCGCCTCGCCGAGACGCCCGGAGCGCGACTGGGCGAGGCCAAGCTCGAGCAGTAGATCCAGCCGGCGACCGGGATCAACCGGGGGAGCCATCTCGAGGGCCTCGAGCGCCTTTTCGTAGAGGTTGGCCGCGTCCTCGTGCGCGAAGCGCTGCGCGGCGCGCGTGGCTCCGCGAGTCGCGTAGTCGATTGCGCGATCGACCTCGCCGAGCGGTGCTGCCTCGATGAAGTGATGCGCCAGGGCGCTGAGCTGGCGATCGGAGTCGTCGTCCTCGTACCGCTCGAGCGCCTCGGCAATCTGTCCGTGCATGCGGACCCGCCGCGCTGCCGGAATCTCGGCCTGCAGGGTCTCGCGCACGAGCGCATGGGCGAACGAGTAACGGCCGCTGGCGTCGATGGCCTCAACGAGCCGACAGTCGACAGCCTCCTCGAGTGCGGTGCGCACCTCCTCGGCGGGGCGATCGCTTACCTGCTCGATCACCTGCGCCGGGAAGTCGCGGCCGTAAATCGCAGCAACGCCGAGGACATCGTTCGCCGTCTCTGAGAGTCGGTCGAGGCGGCGTCCGACCACCTCGCGAACACCCTGCGGAATCAGCACCTCCTGGCGCGCAGCCGCCTCGGCAAGCCGCCCCTCGGCGGCCATCAGCCGGACGACTTCAGCGATGAAGAACGGGTTGCCACCCGTCTGGTCGGCAATCGCCATCGCGAGATCAGCGGGCGGACGCTCGACCCCGGCGGTGAGCTCGATGTAGTCAGCGATAGCGCGCGGCGCGAGCCCGCGCAGGGAAACGCGGCGGGCGGCATCGACCCCTGCAAGGTCTCGGAGCGTCTCGGCCAGATGGTGGTGGCGCCCGAGCTCAACGTCGCGATAGGTCCCGACGAGCAGTAGGCCCGAGTCCGCCAGCCGGCGCGCCACGAAACTGAGGAGGCGAAGTGACGGCTCATCGGCCCAATGAAGATCGTCTAGGACGATCACCGTGGGGCGCGCCTTCGAAGCGTCGGCCAGAACGGCCGTCACCGAGTCGAAGAGGCGAAAGCGCGCCTGTTCGGTTTCGGTCGAGTCGGGCACCTCGATCTCGAGCCGCTCGGCGAGCTCGGGCACGATGCGCGCGATGTCGGCCGCGCGCGGGCCGAGTTGCCAGCGCAGGCCCACCGGATCGGCTTCGAGAACGTAGCCGCGAATTGCCTCGGACCATGGCCAGTACGGCGGTTGGCCCTTCGTCTCATAGCACCGCCCCCAGAGCACGCGAGCTCCTCGCACCCGCGCGTAGGTCGCGAGCTGCTCGGCGGTGCGGGTCTTGCCGATCCCCGGGTCGCCCGAGAGCAGGAGCAGTCGGCCCTGACCGGCGAGCGCGTCCTCGAGCAGCCCGCGAGCCTCGCCCAGCTCGGCGTCGCGCCCGACGAATACGCCACCGGCGAGCGCTTCGAGCGGATTGTCGTCCTCGCTTGCCGCGTCCTCGGCGAGAGTGGGTTGGGCGGCCGCGGTCTCGAGGTCGTGGCGAGCTTGAGTCGCGCTTACGGGACGATCCTCGGGGGTCTTCGCGAGCAAGCGCAGCACGGCGGCGTCGACGGCCGGCGAAACCTCGGGCCGATGGCGCGACGGCGGCACGGGCGCGGTGCTCAGGTGCTGGCCGATGATCGCGACCGCGTCGTCGCCCGGAAATGGCGGCTCGCCGGTCAGCAGTTCGTAGAGCATCGCCCCGAGCGAGTAGAGATCTGAGCGGGGGTCGGCCGGTCGACCGAGGGCCTGCTCTGGCGGCAGATACGCGACCGTTCCGACGAGCATCCCCTCGACCGCCGCGCGCGATCTCCGGTCGGTCGTGGCGAGGCCGAAATCGCCAAGCCGCGCGCTGTCGTCCTCGCCGAGCCAGATGTTCGCGGGCTTCAGATCACGGTGGATCACCCCGCGCGCGTGAGCGTGTTCGAGCGCGCGGCAGACGTCGATCGCGATGGCGATCGCGCGCTCGACCGAAATCCGCCGGCCGCTGCTCGACTCGAGGACCTCGAAGAGGTCGCCGCCCGCCACGTACTCGCTGACCACGTAGGGAATGGAGTCGTGCTCGCCCGTGTCGAGCACGCTGACGATGTGGGGATGTTCGCCAAGTCGACCCATGGCCTGGGCCTCGCGACGCGATCGCGCGAGCGTCGTCTCCCCGATGCCCTCTGTGTCAAAGATCGCGACGGCGACCGTGCGGCCCGGGTGCTCCTCGTCGACTGCGCGATAGACGCGCTTGCGCCCGCCGCGACCGAGAAAGCTCTCGATCCGATATCGCCCGTCGATCAGTTCGGGGGTCACCCCGCCGGAGGGATCCGGACGCTGCGGGGCGGCGGCCTCGGCTTGGAGCGTGGCTCCGCACGCGTCGCAGAAGCGCGCCTCGGGCCGGTTGACGTTGGCACATGACGGGCAGCGCATGCCGGAACCGAGGATATGCGACAGTCAGAGCATGTCCCAAGCCACCATGCACACCAATGCCGGCCCGATAACCATCGAATTCTTCGACGACGATGCACCGAAGACCGTTGAGAACTTCCGCAAGCTCGCCGCCGATGGGTTCTACGACGGACTCACCTTCCACCGCGTGATCAGCGATTTCATGATCCAGGGTGGCTGTCCCGAGGGCACCGGAACCGGTGGCCCCGGCTACACGTTCGAGGACGAGTTCAACGACAACAAGGTCGAGCGCGGCGCCCTGGCGATGGCCAACGCCGGCCCGGATACGAACGGCTCGCAGTTCTTCATCGTCACGATCGGCGCCGCCGACTGGCTCGACGGCAAGCACACCGTGTTCGGCAAGGTCACCGACGGCATGGATGTGGTCGACGCGATCGAGGCCACGCCTACCGGCGCCGGCGATCGGCCCGTCGAGCCGCAGGTGATCGAGCGGATCGAGCTCAGCTAGTCGGGCGCTCGCTTGGCCTACCGGGCAATAGCGGCCGAGGACGCCTTCTGGCGTCCGTCTAATCAGATGGGGGTCCTCAACACGGACCTCGCCAAGCAGCTTGGCGCCGAGACGATGGGCGCCAGGCTGTGGCGCCTGCAACCCGGTCAGGCATCCACGCGACACCGCCACGGTGAGACAACCGAGCTCTATGTGGTCCTCGAGGGAACGGGCCGGCTGCGGATCGGCGATGACGTGCTCACCCTGACCCCACTCAGCGCGGTGCTCGTCGACCCCGAGGAGATCCGCCAGCCCTTCAACGACACCGATGCGGATCAGCTCTGGCTCGTCGTCGGCACCCCCGTGGAGGCGGCGAACACACTCGAGATGACCGAGGAGCAGCTTGCCGCCCTGTACCCCGACGGTCCCCGTGCAATGCCGCCCGAGCTCGGCGGCGGAACCTACGAGGCCGAGTCGGGCTGAGGCGGATCGCTCGGCGGCTCGATCCCGGTCGGCACGCCGTGCTTGGCGAGCGCTCCGAGGATCTGGCGCTGCATGTCGCCGTAGTTCGCGGCGTTGACGTTCTCCCCCGTACCAGCCTCGGGGTCGATCCCGTGTTGGCTCATGATTCCCATGATCTCCTCGCGCAGCCCGGTGCCCCTGAGGTCGAGTACCTGAGGCTCGCCCTGGCTGATCTGAACGTTGCCAGTCGCCATGGCCTGCTGAATCATCGGCCCCAGTTGGCTCAGCATCGCGAGCCCGTCCGCGGCGGTCATCCCCTGAACGTCGAAGCCCGACTCCGAGCCCGCGACCTGCTGGCCCACCACCGGCTCGCCCTCGACGCCGGCGAAGCTGGCGGGCGTCTGAGGTGCGACCGCCCGCGCGGCAGCCAGAGCGTCCTCATCGGCTCGACGACCCTTGAAGAAGTCGAAAAGACCCACGGTGTCGCTGATCGTACTCCTCGCCCTAGATCGAGCCAGGCGAGAACGTGTCGCAATCCCCGGGGTCACCGGACTGAAAGCCTTTGTCGAACCAGGTGCGACGCTGCGCCGAGGTGCCATGGGTGAAGGTGTCTGGGTTGACCCTGCGACCGGCATCGCGCGCGAGCCGATCGTCGCCTACCGCCTCCGTGGCTGTGAACGCCTCCTCTATGTCCCCGTCCTCAAGGTCCCCCTCGGCGAAAACGGTTGCCGCCCAGACACCGGCGTAGCAATCGGCCTGCAGTTCCGTGCGCACCGAGAGGTCGTTGGCGCGATCGGGATCGTCGCGACTGAGTCCGTCCACCTCGTCGTTCGTGCCGATCAGGTTCTGCACGTGGTGCCCAACCTCGTGAGCGATGACGTACGCCCAGGCGAAGTCACCTGGCGCCCCCAGCGCGCGCTCCATCTCGCCGTAGAAGGTCAGGTCCAGGTAAACGCGGGAGTCGGCCGGGCAGTAGAACGGCCCGGCTGCCGAGGTCGCCCCGCCGCAGCCGCCGGTTGAGACGGCGTCGGAGTAGAGAACGAGCTCGGCGCGGTCATAGCCCTTGCCGTCCTCCTTGAAGATCGGCCCCCAGGTCTGCTGCGCGTCGTTGAAGACGTAGACCGAGAACTCCTTGATGTCGCGCTGTGGATCCTGCTCCGGCGGGATCGGCGCCGGGTCGTCGGCGCCGGGTGCCTGCGCGCCAGTCCCGAAAACGGAGCTGAGGTCGAAGCCGCCTGCGGTCCCGCCACCGCCGAAGGCCTGGATCGCGACGATGACGATCACGACGATGATCCCCGCCCCGCCGCCGAGGCCGGCCACCCCGCCCGGAAGCGAAAGTCCACCACCACCACCGCCGCCGCCCGACTGATCGGCGCCACGGATGTCGATCACATCGCGGCCCTTGCGGCCCTTCTTGCGACTCCACTTCATCGCAGGTCCCCTGAATCGATCATTCCGTCACCCTATGCCCGCAATGAGCCTCGGCGATCGCTTCAAAAAGCTTTTCGACTCGGCGGGTGGCGAGCGTCACCCCGACGGCCTCGGCGAACTGCATGTCGGCGACGCAAGCTACGACGACTGGGACGTCGTCGCGGACTATCCGGAGCTCGAGACGGCGCGGGCGTTTTGTCAATCGCTTGCCGAACGCGGCGTGCACGCGGTGATGACCTCGGATTGGCCGCTTGATGAGTTCGGCCGCGGCGACATCGCCCTTCGCGTCCCTCCTGGCCGAGGCCCCGAGGCCGCCGAGATGCTCGACGCCGACTAGCCGAAAACGCGCCGAAAGACGTATCCGTCGGGACAGTCCGGACGCAAACGTCTTTCGACGCGCGGTAAGGGGGCTCTGGCCGCTAGCCAGCAGGCGCGGAGGGCGTCGGGCCCGGCTCGTTCTCGCTCTGAGCCTGTTGCTCGTCGGCATCCTTGGCGTCGAAGGCCCAGATCGTCTGAAAGCCGGTGAGAAAGACGTTTTCGCCATCTGAAATGACCGGTGTGAAGCCGGCCGAACCCCACTCGAACACCTTCTTGCCGGAATTGGCATCGATCCCGACGGTCTTCTTGGTCTGAAAGCTCGACGTGTAAACGGTCTTGCCAACGACCGTCGGAGTTCCCGGAATGACGCCGCCAACGTCGTAACGCCATCGCTTTTGTCCGGTGGCAGCGTTGAGCGCGTAGAGCTGGTGGTTGTAGCTGCCGACGTAGACGCTCGGCTTGGTCCCGGGCACGTCAGCAGCCGCGGGCGAAGCGTAGATCGAGTTCGACGTCGCGAACTGCCAGTCGAGCCTCCCCGTGGAGGCATCGAGCGCATAGACCGTGCCGTCGTTGCGCGCCTCGTAGACGTTGCCGAATGCAATTGACGGCGACGAGTAAAACCCGCCCGCGCCCTTCGGCGCGATCGCGGTCGTATCGGTGCTCCACTTCTTGTCCCCGCTGCTCGCGTCGAGCGCATAGACGACGCCCTCGTAGTCGCCGACGTAGAGGGTCCCGTCATGGATCGATGGGCTCGCCTTGACGTCGTTGCCTAGCTCGACGCGCCAATTGACCTTGCCGGTACGGGCGTCCAGTGCGTAGAAGTGACCGTCGTCAGACCCGAGGTAAACCGTGCCGTCCGCGACCAGCGGGGACGACTCCAGCTCAGAGTCGGACTTGAAGGTCCACCTGGTCTTGCCGGTCTTCGGCTCGAGCGCGGTCAGGTTGCCGTTGGTCTGAGCGATGTAGAGCGTCCCGTCGGAATACGCGGGGCCGGTGACGTCGTCGCCAAGGTTGAACTTCCTGACCGACTTGCCCGTCTTGATGTCAACGACATAGACCTCACCGGTCTTGTTGGCGATGAACAGCGAGCCGTCTTGAATTGCCGGTGGGAACTCCAGCAGTTGCCCGGCGAAAAACTCCCACCTGCGGTGAAACGGTGGATCGGGAGCGTCGGCGATGTAATGGGTGCGCTCCTCGATGCGCCCGAAGTAGGGCCAATCGACATCCTCCGACGCACCGCCACCGCTGACGCCCGCTGGGTTCGCGCCGGACGTCGACGACGAATCTGAGCCATCGCAGCCGGCGAGAACCGCAGAGAAGGCCAGGACGGACAGCAGGAAGAAACCGCGAAGGCGCATCGCCCGCATGATCGGTCGAAGACTCACCAGGCGTTATGCAGGCGAGTTCGTTGCAGCGAGCTGCCCGCAGGCGGCCGCGATGTCGCGGCCCCTCGTGAGCCTGACCGTAGCCGGGACGCCGCGTTCCACGAGCGCCGCGCGAAACGCTTCGATCGCCCCGGGCGAGGAGCCCTCGAACTCGCCCCCTGTCGGGTTGTACGGGATCAGGTTGACCTTGAAGTCGCCGTGCGGCGTCAGCTGTCCAGCAAGCGCTCGCGCCTGTTCCGGGCGATCGTTGACACCAGCAAGCATCAGGTACTCCACGTAAACCCGCTTGCCACGGGTGCGGCGCCAGCGCCGACAGGCGTCAAGGACGTCGGCGAGCGGGAAGCGATCGTTCACGGGCATCAGCTCGGAGCGCAGTGCATCGTCAGGCGCGTGCAGCGAGAGCGCCAGCCGCACGCGCGGGCCCTCGTCGACCAATCTCTCGATCCCCGGAAGCCACCCCACGGTCGAAATCGTCGTGTGCGAGGTGGCGATGCCGATGTCCGGCAGCCGCTCGCACGCGCCTATCACCGCGTCGAAGTTCATCAGCGGTTCGCCCATCCCCATGAACACGCAGTGGTCCACCGCCTCAACTCGGCGGAAATGGAGGGCCTGGTCGAGAATCTCCGAGGTGCTGAGGTTGCGGCCGAAGCGCATCGAGCCCGTTGCGCAGAAGGTGCACGTGAGCGGACAGCCGGACTGACTCGAGACGCAGATCGAGCGGCGCCGATCGCGATAGCGCATGAGCACGGACTCGACCGGCCGGCCATCGGCGGTGGCAAACAGCGCCTTCTCGGTGCCGTCGTCGGACTTCGCGGTCTGGTCGAGTCGCAGGGAAGAGAACGGGACGTCGCCGTCGAGGCGCTCGCGCAGCTCCTTCGGCAGGTTCGACATGGCGTCATACCCGCCGGCACCGCGCGCGGCCCACTCCCACACCTGGTCGGCGCGGTAGGTCGGCTCGCCGGCATCGCCGAGAGTTCGTTCGAGCAGCTCGAGGTCCATCGAGCGAGTGTGACAGCGTTCTTTTGGATGGCGAGATGCGTTGTCACCCATGAACTCCCCGGCTCGGCGATCGACCGGCTTCGCGCTGCGCACACGGTCGTGCTCGATCCGGACTCCCTTGACACCGCGATTGCCTCGGCGGACGGGCTGCTCTCGATGCTCACCGACCCGGTCGACGCGAACCTCATCGCTGCCGCCCCACAGCTCGTCGCGATCTCCAACTACGCGGTCGGCGTCGACAATGTCGACGTCGCGGCGGCGACCGCCCGCGGGATTCCGGTCGGACACACCCCCGGGGTACTCACCGATTCGACCGCGGACCTCGCTGTCGGGCTGATGCTCGCTGCCGGCCGACGCCTGACCGAGGGCGAGCGCCTGGTCCGCGCCGGCGAGTGGCCGCCGTGGGAGCCCGATGTGCTCGTCGGCCGCGACCTTCATGGCTCGACCGTCGGGATCGTCGGCGCAGGGCGGATCGGGCGCGCCACCGCGCGGCGCCTCGACGGCTTCGGCTGCGAGGTCATCCTTGCGACCCGTGAGCGATCCACGCTCGATCGCGTGCTCGCCGAGTCGGACTTCGTCAGCATCCACTGCCCGCTCACCGATGACACCCGTGGCCTGATCGGCGAGCCCGAACTGCGTGCCATGCGCACCGACGCCTATCTCGTCAACACGGCGCGAGGGCCGATCGTTGACACCGCCGCACTTGAAATGGCGCTGCGCGGGGGCTGGATCGCCGGTGCGGCGCTTGACGTGGTCGACCCCGAGCCACTCCCCGGCGACCACTCGCTGCTTCGTGCCCCAAACCTGACCGTGATCCCCCACCTCGGCTCGGCCACAGAACGGACCCGCGAAGCGATGGCGGATATCGCGGTCGCCAATCTGCTGGCCGCGCTCGCGGGCGAGCGCATGCCGCACTGCGTCAACCCCGAGGTCTACGGCTAGCGAATACGGTCGCCCCCGTGAAGCCCCTGATCGCCCTGGCCTCGGTCGCGCTCCTGGTTGCCAGCTTCGCCCTCTGGGTCCGAGACGACCTCCTCGACACCGACGCATGGACCGAGACGAGCACCGAGCTGATCGCCGATGAGGAGATCCGCGCGGCGGTCGCGGACTTCCTCGTCGACCGAATCGACGCAAACGTCAACCGTGAGACCGCCCGGCGCCTCGACAAGGACCTGGGGGCGAAGATCCGTGAGGCGCTGGCAGCGCCGAGCGTTCGCGTGGCCTGGGCAGATGCCAACAAAGAAGCTCACGCCGGGATCGTCGCTCTGATCGACGGGGAGGGCAACGCCCCGGCCGTCCTCAACCTCCGCCCCGTGCTCGGCGAGATCGAACCGGAGGTCGGAATCGGCCCGGCAGTCGCCGCGAAGATCCCCAAGAAGGTGGGCCGGCTGACGGTCTTGCGCCAGGACCAGCTCCAATGGGCGCAGACCTCAGCCCGCGAGCTGCGCGATTTCGCCTACGTCCTGATCGCGCTCGCCCTGGCGCTCTATGGCGCAGCGATCGCGGTCGCGCGCGGGCACCGCCGCGACGCTGCGGGGTTGTGCGCACTCAGCCTGCTCTTGATCGGCGTCGTCGTCCTGCTCACCCGCTGGCTCGGTGGAGCAGTGTTTGACGCTGCCCTGGACGGCGAGATCCGTGCCGACGGCGCGACAGGTGCGATCTGGTCGATTTCAACGTCACAGCTCGCGACCTACGCCTACGTGCTCATCGCGATCGGCGTGGTCGGCCTGCTCATCGCGCTCGCGCTCGGACGCTGGCTTTCCTCCTCAGACAGCGAGGCCCCCCGCTACGAATGGACCGAAACCGGCGAGCCCGACTGGACGCCGGACGATCGGTACGGACCGGACCAGTAGCGGTGGCTAGATCCAGCCGCGTGCCGGCTTCGGCACCGTGGAGGTGGCGCGAACCAGCTCGCGCGCCTCGGCCCAGGTCAGCAGGCGACCGCTCTCCGGGTCGATCAGCTTCAACCGCGGGCAGCGAATGGTGTCGCGCATCGTGAGCACGGGAACGTCTGCGAAAACCTCGTTCTCATCGTGCGCAGCCTGAAGGTTGTAGTTCGGAACCCGGGCGTTGAGGTGGTGAACGTGATGGAGCCCGATATTGCCGGTGAAGAACTGGAGCACCTTCGGAAGCTTCAGGTACGAGCTGCCTTCGAGCGCCGCGTCGGCATAGCTCCAGCGCTCGCCGGCCTCCCAGTAGACGTCCTCGAACTGGTGCTGGACGTAGAAGAGCCAGACGCCGGCCATCCCAGCCAGGTAGGCCGGAAGAATGTTGACCAGCAGGAACGCGGGGACGCCCACCAGCAGACAGAGCCCGGTGACCACGGCGGCCAGCGTGAGGTTGGTGAAGATGATGCTGTTGCGAAGGCGGCGCCGCTTTGTGCGCGAGCTGAACCGCGGCCCGATCATCAGCGACCAGAGCGGGCCGACGCCGAACATCACAAGGGGATTTCGAAAGAGGCGGTAGCCGAGGCGCTGCTGCCAGGGTCGCTCGTAGTACTCGGTCACGGTCCAGGTCGGAACGTCGCCCTGGCCGCGACGGTCGAGGTCGCCGGCGGTGCCGTGGTGGACAGCGTGATCGAAGCGCCAGTTCTCAAAGGGCTGCCAAACCAAGAGCGCCGTGAAGCGCCCGACCCAGCGATTTGCCGCCCTGCTCGGCATGAACGAGCCGTGGCCGCAGTCATGAAAGACGATGAACGTGCGCAGCAAGAAGCCGCCGGTGGGGATCGCGAGACCGAGCGTCAGCCAGATCGACTCGCCCAGCGTCAGGTACATGAGGACGGTCAGCGCCAGGTATGGCACCACCGAGGTCGCGAGGTCGAGAACGCTGCGCCCTACTCGCGGACGGGCGTACTCAGACAGATCGTGTTTTGGGTCGGCGGTTTCGCGCATCGGCGGCATCCTAGGGCAGTGCGTGGCAGGTGTGTTAGGTAACCCTCATGTTCAACTCTCAAACCGGCGGTCCCGCCGTGCCCGATAGCTTGAGATTGTGACTACCCCACTGCTCGCGGTCGACACCCCGTCCATGCTCTACCGAGCGTTCTACGCACTCCCGGATTCCATCAAGGGCACGGACGGCAACCCCGTCAATGCTTTGCTCGGGGCGTCGAATCTGATTCTTCAGGAGGTGGAGGCACGCGATCCTCGTGCCGTCGTCCTGTGCTTCGGCCCGGATGCGGCCGCCTATCGGACAAAGCTCTATCCCCCGTATCACGCGGCCCGCCCGGAGATGCCCGACGGGCTCAAACCACAGTGGGCCGATGCGCGCCCCTACTTCGAGGCGTTTGGATGGACGGTGGCCGACCACGACACGCTCGAGGCCGACGACTTGCTCGGCACGTTCGCCAGGCTCGAGTCCGACGCGGGCGGCACGACCCTGCTGATGACCGGTGACCGCGACATGTTCCAGTGTGCCTCCGACAGCGTCACCGTCCTCTACGTGAGCACAGGCAAGGGATCGCAGGAAATCGACCCTGGTGAGGTCGAGCGCCGCTATGGCGTCCCCCCGCGACTGGTTCCGGACTTCATCGCCCTGCGCGGCGACCCCTCAGACGGATTGCCCGGGGCCAAGGGCGTCGGCGAGAAGACCGCGGCCGAGCTCCTGCGAAAGCACGGCTCGCTCGAGGGTGTCCTGGAGGCGGCGATCCGCGAGACCCGCCCGAAGCTGCGAACGACGCTGATGGACTCGCGCGACGAACTGCTCGCGTTCAAAGAGATCGCAACGCTTCAAGACGCGAAGGTCAAACGGCCGAAGGACCGAGCCCTCGACCGCGCTGGGGCCGCTACGGCCGCACGCGAGCGCGGCATGAACCGCCTCGCCGACCGGCTCGAGAAATCGGGCTAGGCTGAAGCGAATGGCAATCGAGGGCAGTGCAACCACAGAGATCGACGCGCCGATCGAGGAGGTCTTCGCCGTAGCGGCCGACGTTGAGGGCTCCCCGCGATGGCAGCCCGAGATCAAGTCGGTGACGGTGCTCGATCGCAGCGACGACGGACACCAGGTCCTGGTCGAGATCGAAACCGACGCCAGGGTCCGCACCCTGAAGTCGGAAATGCGATTTGGCTACGACGATCCAACTGAGATCAGCTGGGAACAGACCGGCGGCGACCTGAAGTCGGTGCGCGGAAGCTGGGAGTTCGAGGACCTCGGGGACGACCGCACCAAGGCGACCTACTGGATGGAAGTCGACCTCGGAAGGATGCTCGGGATGGTGATCCGCGGCCCGCTTGTCGGGGTGCTTCGCGGCCAGCTGGTCGAGAGCATGCCGGGCAAGCTCAAGGCGTTCGTCGAGGGTTAAGCAAGACTCCCGTCACAGCGCTCATGCATTTGCGCTGATGCGCCGATGTTGGGGGTGTGGAACGGCCACTTCAAAAACTGTTGCCGCTCATCAGTCGCCGGTTCCGAAGCTTTTCGGAGGCGACCGATGCGGCGCTCGACGTTCTCGCTGCGGAGCTGCCCGGCGAGATCGTGCTCGGCCAGATCGAGGCGGGCGAGGACGTCATGCGCGTTCTGGACGTTCGTGGGGCCGCCGTTGTTGGAATCGAGCGCGGGATCCATCTACCGCTGACCGCGCGCGCGAAGGGTGGCGGCGCCGGCGGGGAATCGATCGTCTTGGAGGGCGTCCACGCCGACGAGGACCTCGAGCCGGCCCACCTTGAGGCACTCGGCGTGGCCGAGTGGATCGCCGTGCCACTTGAGATGAGCGATGGCGCGATCGCCGGAATGGTCACGGCGCTCTCGCGCCGGCAGGGCGAGTACAACGCCGAGCACGTCGTGATGCTCGGCCTCGCGGCGCGCATGCTCGCCTACGAGTGGGAGCGTGTCCGCAACCGCACCGAACTTCGCGAGCTGCGCCAGCGCGTCGGCGCCGGAGACGGCATGGACCCCGACACCGGTCTGGCCGGCCGCTTCCGCTTCGTCGAGCTCCTGGATCGAGAGTGGCGCCTGGCTCGCCGCGGGACCTTCAACACGATGGTCGCCGCGTTTCGCGTGCACGCCGGGGATGCCGCTAACGAATCCCCGATGGCGATGCTGGCGCTCAAGGACGCCGCTGAGGCCCTCGCGGGCGCCGTTCGTACGACCGACCACATCGGGCGTATCGGTGAGCTGGATCTTGCTGTCGCACTGGTCGGCGCTCCCGACGAAGCGAGCGTCGATCCACTCATTCGCCGCTTCGCCGATGCTCTTCGCCGTGTGACCCGAGGCCGTCCTGTCAGCGTCTCAACGCGGCACGGCATCGCCTCCCTGGCGGAGTCACCCTCCCCTGAGCAGGGCCTCGAACATGCCCTGCGTGGCGCCGCGGGTGAAACGGAGTCGTCGCGCGCTGAGCCGGTCCCGGCCGGCGGCGACGGCGCATGAGACTGGCGGTCGGCTCCGAGGGCCGAGCCCTCTCCGGGTTCGATCAGCTGCCCGGCGTCACACCTCCAACGCGACGCGAGCGACGGTCCGGCTTTCTGACGGACACGATTCTCGAAATGGGCCTGGCCGGCGACGAGCTGATTGAAACGGCGATCCACGACAGCCGTGGACGCGGCCTCGCGCCGGAGGACATCCTCGTCGAGAGCGGTGAGCTCAGCGACGAGGACCTGGCTCGAGCTCGCGCTGAACACGCGGGCCTCGACCACGTCGACCTCTCGATCTTCGATCGCGATCGCGATCGCGACGCCCTCATCGGCCGTGAGGCGGCCGAGCGATACCGAGCGCTTCCGGTCGCCGTAATCGGCCGCTGCCTGGTCGTCGCGCTGGCCGATCCAATCCATGCACCCGCGATCGCAGATCTCGCCGGCTTGGACAAGCTCGAGGTGGTGCCCGTGGTTGCAAGCGCAACGGCGATTGCCAGCCGGCTCGAAGATCTGCCCGAGCGCCTCAGCGTTGACGCCGCGCCAGCCCCCGAGCCCACGCGCCTACAGCCGATCGAAGGTGGCGGCGAGAGCCGGGCGGTCCCGTTGTCGAGCGGCCTGGCCGACCGCATCGTCGAACGCGTCGACGCCGCCATCGACGAGGTCGCGCGCTCGGAGATCCTCAGAGCGCTCGATGATTCCACCGCCGAGATCGAACGCCTCACCGCCGAGCTCGAGCAATCCGAGCAGCGTGCGCTCGCGCTTGAGCGGGAGCGCGACGAGCTCCGCTCCGCCGCTGGCCCTGCGGCGACTCCTGACGCGAGCTAACCGCGCAGTCCGACGGCCGCGGGTGCGGGCGCGGGTGGTGCGATCTCGTCGATCGCCACGACGAGCCGGTCACGTCCGGCGTCCTTCGCCTCATACAGCAGGCCGTCGGCACGAGTGATCAGCGCGAGCGGTGTCTCGCTGCCATCCCAGCATGCGACGCCCGCCGAACACCGCTCGCCGAGCGGCACGCACTCGCGCAGGCGTTCGATCACCTCGACCGCGGCAACGAGATCGCATTCGGGCAGCAGCAGGGCGAATTCCTCGCCGCCATAGCGCGCAACCGTGTCGCTCGGTCGGACAGCCTTCCGCCACTCCGTGGCCAGCTGCTGGAGAAAAGCATCGCCGGCGACGTGGCCGTGATCGTCGTTGAAGCGCTTGAAGTGATCGAGATCGAGCATCGCAACGCACACCTGAGCCCCGTCGCGGCGTGCGGCGCGAGCGAGCTCCGCATCGAGCAGGTCCCGCCATGCGCGGCGGTTGAGTAGGCCCGTAAGGGGGTCCGTGCGCGCGAGCTCGACCGTGTGCGCCAGCAGCTGCTCGCGCTCCTCCTCCAGGTGCCTTCGGGAGTGAACCAGGGCGGAGATGATCGCGCTGGCGAGCGTGATGCAGACGCCTGCGACCACCCAGTGCGCCGCCGGGTCGGCGTGCTGCTGCGGATGCTCGGCGAGCACCACGGCGTATACGAGCGCGGCAAAGCCAAGTTGGGCTGCGAGCGCGACCGGCGAGAAGAAGTAGGCGCTGAAGACCGCTACCCAGAGCCAGAGGAAGGCGTAGGACGAGGAGGGGTCACCGCTCCAGTAGATGCAGAGACCCGCCAGAACGGTTCCGGCGGCAGTTGTGATGTGGAAAAACCAGGGCGCCAGGTGACTGCGCAGTAGCCAGATGCCCACCGCCGCGAGGGGGCCCACGAGGGCCGCCGCGAGAAGCGCCCCTCGGTTCATCTCGGGCGAGTGCGGGAGCAGCAGCGAGAGCCCGACGACCGTTCCGGCCGTTGCGTACATCGCCGCAGCGATGGGAGCCATCTGTCGATGCTCTCGCGCAGCCTGATCGCTTGTGCTGCTCTCGTTTGAGTTGGTCATCGCGGCTTTTTCCGGTATCGCTGTGAGGCTCAGCTTGAAGTCGCCGCGAGCTCTGCGGTGGTGGCATCTGATCCGTCTTGACCCGCCTTCGCCGGCGCGGCCGACTCCGAAGCGCCGAACACCTCCCACCTCGGCCCAAGTCCGCCCTTGCGAGCGCGCATCCGGGCCGCGCCGGCCAGCCGCAACCGTCGTTCGGCAGCGTCGACGGCACGCTCCACCTCAGCCGGGTCAAGCCCGCACGCAGCGAGAAAGCGAGGCAGGGCATCTCCCTTGACGAGCTCGCGGTTGATGTCGATCTCCTCCTCGGTGACGCCGGTGCCGTTCGCGTCGGCGGGGGCAAGCATCACCGCGGTCATGTCATCGCGCGCGCCACCCTCCTCGGAAAGCATGTCGATGATCTCGTCCGGCTTCGCGCCGTCGGTCTTGCCGAGGACTCCCGCGAGGCCCTCGCGGCTCACCATCTCGCCATCGGCGTCCCGCGCTTCGATCAAACCATCGGTGAAGAACCAGACGCGGCTTCCCGGGCGTAGCGAGATCCGGGTCTGGCGATGCCCGGTCTGCAGACCGACGCCGATCGGCGGGGGCGTCAGAGCTCCGACCGCGCGATCGGGTTGCCCGGCGATCAGCGGCGTCGGATGTCCGGCTGTCGCGTAGTCGAGCGTGCTCGAGGCGGGGTCGTAGACGGCGGCGACAACCGCCACGAAGGTCTCGCCGAGCTTGCCTGAAAGCGCCCCGTTCGCCAGACGCAGCGACTCGCGCGGCTCGAGCCCGGCCTCGAGGTAGGCGCGAACCGTGTAGTGGACCAGCGCGGTGTTCGCCAGCGCCTCGCGGCCGTGGCCGCAGACGTCACCGACGACGATTCCAATCCGCCCTTCTGGCAACGTCAGCACATCGTGAAAGTCTCCCCCAGCGGCGGGGCCCTCCGCTGGCGCGTACGCGACCGCGAGGTCGGTCTCGCCAATGCGCGATGGAATCGCGGGCAGCAGCGCGGACTGCAGCACGCCGACATCCTCCTGGAGCTCGCCGCGCTGCTTACGAAGCACTCGGTTGATGCGGGCGCGAGTCGCCGACCGGCCAGACATCAGCAGGCCGATCGCCGCCAGCGCCGCGATCAGCGCGAACAGAGACATCGGCAGGCGCTCGAAGGCAGCGACGAACGGGCTCGGGGTCGTAGCCGGAACCTCGGATGGCGCGGCCGACGGCGTCGGGTCCCCCGCGCCCAACGCAGTCACCGGGAGCGCGATGGGGCCTCCACCCCCACTTGCCACTGCAGCTGGCTGAGCGCCCGGGTCACTGGCACCAGGGTTCGGGCTTGACGAGCTGGCGCCGCCGGGCGTGGTTTGTGTCGGAGCTGCGGTCTCGGGCTGGCCGGTCGGATCCCCGCCGGTATCCGCCGGGCGGGTCTCCGGGGGGGTCGCCGGTTCCGCGACATCCCCGTCACCGAGTCGTTCGGTCACGTCGTTTACGGTGTCGGTCGCTTCCGCAACGGTGGCGTTGACCGTGTGGACGACATCGTCGACCGGTCCGATCCCAGTGTCGGGCAGTTCAACCGGTGGGACAGTCGGAGCGTCGCCGTTGACCGCAGCATCTGAAAGGCCGCCGGTGACATCCGCGAGGGGGTCGGCACCCGCAGCAGCGACCCCTGCAGGGGCGAGGCAGCATGCCGATATCAGGGCCACCAGAGCGGCTCGGAGTCGCATGGTAGTTTTCTCGTCAAGCCAGGGCGAATGCTTGAGTCGAGCGGCGGCTTGCAGACTGGCTTTCTGCAGCAAGGAGCCTTCGTGGCGCATTCGATCCGAGCGAACCAAGATCCGGCTGGTTTCGTGGTGGAGGTCGGCGGCGACATCGACGCGACCGCGGCCGAGCGTCTCGGCGAGACCATCGAGAGGGCCGTTGACGGCACCCAGTCATCGCTGGTCCTCGTCATTGACCTTGCCGAGGCGAGCATGCTCGACTCGCGATCGATGGGGGTTCTGTCGGACTGGCAGACACGGCTGCGAGCCAAGGGCGGACGCCTCGTGATCGCCGGCGCCCGTCCCGAGGTGCGGCGGCTGTTCACGATGATCGGCCTGGAGCAGACCTTTGATTTCTTCCCCAGTGTGGATGCGGCGCGTGGCGGGGCAGACCGGGCGTAGTCAAGCGCGCCTGACTACCCGCCGATACGGAGTATGTGACCGCGGGTAAGAGTCCGGAGCGGCCCTCGAACGTGCGCCGTCTGTCTGCCCTGCGGCCTGCGCCCAGGTCGATGCCCTCGAGGCCCGGACCCTCGCGAGGGCCGGTGATGGTGGCGGGGCTCGCGTCTGTCGCCACCTTTGGGCTCATCTGCGTGTTGATCTACGGCTGGTCATGGGACCGCGGCTATGCCGAGGCGCAGCGAGAGGCCGCCGGCAACGCCGCGCCGTCGCAAAGCCTCGATCGGGAGAGTGACGGCACGGCCCCGTTGGTCGTCGGGGTGCTCGCCATCGCGCTGTGGGGGGCCACCGCGCTGGCATTCTCACGCCGCATCCCCAACCCCAACCCGGTCAGGTGGAGTCGTCGCCATCTTGTCAGGGCGATCCGTCGCGGGATCGATCGAGGCGAGTTCGAGCTTCACTACCAGCCGCAGATCGACATGATCAGCGGCCGTCCGGTGGCGGTAGAGGCGCTACTGCGATGGCGGCGCGGAAGCGCGCTACTGGGGCCGGGCGAGTTCCTGCGCGACGCGGAGGCGAGCGGCGCCATTCGACCGCTTACAAACCACGTCGTTGAGCTCGCCTTCGAGCAGGCTGCCGCATGGCGTGCCGCCGGCATCGAGCTTCGAGTCGCCGTCAACCTCTCAGCGGTCAACCTGCGTGACTTCGCGATCGTCGAACAGCTCGAACGCTCGCTGGCCGAGTACGACCTGCCCGCCGAGGTGATCACCTTCGAGGTCACCGAGACCGCGGTCCTCGACGAGCCCGAGCAGACCCGGGCAGTCCTCGACGCCCTCGCGGACCTCGGTTTCCCGATCGCGATCGACGACTTCGGTACCGGCTATTCGTCGCTGCTGTGGCTGCGCCTGTTCCCCGTGACGGAGGTGAAGATCGACCGCTCATTCGTGTCATCGATGCTTGCCGAAGGCGAGGCTTACGTCAGTGGCGTGATCCGCCTCGGTCACGACCTCAAGCTCACCGTCGTCGCCGAGGGAATTGAGGATCGAGACACGCTGATCACCCTGCAGGAGCTCGGATGCGACATCGGTCAGGGCTTTCACTTCGCCAAGCCGCTTCCCGCCGAGGAGCTCGAGCGGTGGCTGAGGGGCGCCGAGTCCCAGACGTGGGCAGCGCAGCGCAGAGAGCTTGCGATGCCGATTGAATCGATCGACCTCGATGAGGCCCGACGGCTGATCGAACAGACCGCTGGCAGTCTCGGCTTCGGCGACTCCGCGATCTGGGACATGAAGTGCGCCGCGACGGAGGCCCTGACAAATGCGATCGAGCATGGGGCACCGAGCGCCGACGGTCGCGTCCACCTGCGGCTTGGGCGCGACCACGGCGACATGCTGGTCGAGGTCTGGGGCGGCGGCAAGACGAGTGGCGCTCCCCACGTAGACGCGACCCATCGCGGGCGTGGGATCGCGATCATGACCGCGCTGATGGATGACGTCGAGCTGCGCGGCAGCAACGGGGATACCGTCGTGCGCCTCGTCAAGCGGCTGCCCGGCGCAACCCCGTCCTGATTTAAGGCAGCACGCGCTCGAGCAGGATCGGATCTGCGAGCGACGTGCAGATCTGGTCCGCCCGGTGGAGCTCAACGCCCTCGAGCGACGGCACCCCGATGACGGTGAGTCCCGCTGCAACCCCGGCTTCAACCCCGGTCGGAGAGTCCTCGAGCACGATCACGTCGCGATTGGGCGACACCCTGAGCAGGTCGCAGGCGACGAGATAGACATCGGGCGCCGGCTTCGGAGCCGGGACATCGTGGCCGCTGACGGCGGCGCCGAACGCTGTTTCGAGGCCGACGAGCTCAAGCGCCTTCGCGATGAATCGGGCGGGCGAGTTCGAGGCGATCGCGATTGGGATCCCGCCGTCGCGCAGCTTCGCGACAAGCTCCAGCGCGCCCGGCATCGGTTCGACACCGCGCTGCAGCTCGCTGAAGACGACCTCGTCGAGCTCGGCCACGATCTCCGCGGCGCGGCCCGGTTCGCCGAGCTGACGCTCGAGGGTCGCTCCGGCGACCTGTGCCGATGTGCCGACGAGCTCGCGCTTGTGGGCGATAGTGAACTCCAGCCCGCGCCGCTCGAACAGGTCCTGCTCGGCGCGCGTCCACACCGTCTCGGTATCGAGCAGCAGGCCATCGTTATCGAAGATCACCGCGCTCGGAGGGGACACCGCGCGGCGATGCTAGACGAGCTTGGCCAAGTCGTTAAGCAAGAGGGACAAATGGCCGATGTGAACTGCAGTGGCCGAACTCATAGATCAGCCGGCGCATTCACACGAACGCGAGGATTCCCCCGCGACGATGGCGCGCGTCCTCGCGCTGCTCTTTATGGCCGGTGCGGCGACTGGGGGTGCGACCCTGCTGCTCCCCCACGCCGCGAGCGCCGACGACGCCGCGCTATTGAGCAACGTGATCGTCGCGTTCGTAGGCGCGGTTGGTCTGTTTGCGCTAGCGCCAATGGTGCGGCCGTGGATGCTTCAGCTGATAGTCGCGGCCGGGACGCTGCTCGTGACCCGAGCCGTCTACTACAGCGGATACGCGGGAACGTTCTACGGCCTCTGGTACGTATGGGTTGGGCTATTCGCTTTCTTCGCGTTCCCGCGGCGGGAGGCGATCGCCCAGCTCGCCCTGGTCGGGGTCACCTACGGCTGGGCACTCGCGCAGCTTCCACCCAACAGCACGGTCGTGCGCTGGGTCATGACCGTCGGGACCGTCGCCATCGGGGGGATCCTGGTCGAGGTCCTGATCGGGCGCCTTCAGCGCCGGGCGGCCGCCGCGCGGGCTCGTGCGAGGGCACTCGAGCTCGTCTCCAACGCTGCACACGAGCTCGGCCGTCGATCCAACTCACAGGCTGCGGCAATCGCGCTATGCGATGTGACGATCGGTGCGACCGTCGGTGCGCGAAGCGCTTCCCTGTGGCAGCCGGCGCCCGATGGCAGGGCACTGATCGCGACCGCCTCGACCGATCCCGAGATCAGCGGTAAGGCGGTGTTCTTTGTCGAATCGGGTTCAGCCCTGCTCGACACGTTCGCATCGGGAAACCACCGATTTGTCGCCGGCGAGCCGTCGACACACTTCCAGCCGCTGATCCTTGACGACGTCACCGTCGGTGTACTCGCGATCGAGTGGCCGGGACTGGTGGCGGAGCCGAGCGCGGAGCTCGAGCAGGTGATCGCCCTGCTCTCCCTCGAAGGAGCGCTGGCGCTAGAACGCGCCTCGACGCTCGCACGACTCGAGCGCGTGGCCCGAACCGACGACCTCACCGGGCTTGCCAACCGCCGAGCCTGGGATGAGCACATTTCGCGCGAGATCGCCCGCGCCAAACGCACCGGGAGCTCGCTCGCGATCGCGCTTTTGGACCTCGATCACTTCAAGCGCTACAACGACATCCACGGCCACCCCGCCGGAGACCGGCTGCTCAAACACGTGGCATCAGGATGGACGCGGGCGATCCGGGCGACCGACATTCTCGCGCGCTACGGCGGCGAGGAGTTCGCCGTCGCCCTTCCCGGCACCTCCGAGGAGGAAGCGCGGGCGACCCTTGAACGCATGCGCGACGAGATGCCCGAGGACCAGCGCGTCTCCGCCGGCCTCGTCTTCTGGAACGGCGATGAGGGTGAGGTCGCCCTGGTTGGGCGTGCCGACCGCGCGCTGTACGCAGCTAAGGCCGCCGGACGCGACCGCGTCCTCGTCGGCTGACGGGCCGCCCACCCACGGTGGGCCGCTTATTGATCGCCATACGCACCCGATGCGGCCCAGGGGCCTGGCCCAGCCCACCGGCCTGGCCCGCCACCGCCCGAGCGCGACGGTCGTTTCGGCGACTACTCAAAGGCGCCGCCCGAGCTACGTCCCGACCCCTCGCACGTGATCGAGTCGTAGCGCAGGCTCTGCCGCAACGCAGGTGCGGTTGCGGCCGCCACGTTTCGCCGTATACATGGCGCGGTCGGAAGCCTCGAGGAGCCGATCAGGGTTGTCGCCGTCGGTCGGCCAGGTCGCAACCCCCGCCGAGGCAGAGAGCATGCGGCCATGAAATTCGATCTCGGCAATCGCCGCCCGGGCGCGCTCAGCAAGCTCAACGGCGGCTTTCGAGTCAGCCCCGGCGGCGATCAGGGCGAACTCCTCGCCGCCGTACCGGGCGGCCGTCTCGTCCGTGCGGATAGTTGCCTGCAGCCGAGCCGCGATCTCCTGCAGGGCGCGGTCGCCCTCAGCATGGCCGTGCTCGTCGTTGATTGCCTTGAAGTGGTCGATATCGAGCAACACGACTGAGACCTTCGAGTCGGTCCGCTCGCCACGAGCGAGTTCCTCCGCCATGCGCTCATAGAAGGCGCGGCGGTTGAGCATTCCCGTGAGGGAGTCCGTACGCGCCTGCGCTCGTAGAAGCTCGCGCTGACGCGCGGAGTTGAAGGCGAGTGCAGCCATCGCACAGAAGCGTTCGATCACCGTGGCCTCCTGAGCGGTGAAACCGGCGTCGACACCCGCGCGGTAGACGTTGAGCGCGCCGATCGTCTCGCCTCCGACGAACATCGGCACACAGACAAGAGCCTCGGGCTCTTCCTTGGTACCTGGCACGACCTTCGAGGCCGGGTGCAGATCGCTGCGCGGCACGTTGAGTGTGGTTTCCGCCTTGATGGCCTGGCCGGTCAGGCCCTCGTCGATGCTGAAGCGCTCAGCCATCACCTCATCGGACCAGCGACCATCGGCGAAGACCGCAGCAAGCGTGGTTCGAGACGCGTCGACTTCGTAGATGACGAGGTCATCGAACGGGACCAAGTCGGACAGCCGTCCCGCGATGCGGCCGAAGGTTTCCTCGAGCGAGTCGGCTGAAAGGACGGCGGCAGCGGCATCCATGAGCGCTTCCAGCGTCGCGGCAGGTACATCGACCCGCTCCGCCATGTCACGCCTCCTACTCCCCTAAAGATGGTGCGGCCTACTCCCCACTACCGCAGAACTTACCCAGAAAGCCGCTACTCGATTGCAAGTGCGCTCTGAAGCGCGAGCTCGGCGGTGGGCAGAACCGGGATGGTTTTGTCGATCCCGGTCAGTTGCAGAATTTGGACCACCTCCGATTCGGGTTTCGCGGCGATGGCGATCTTGACCTGGCCGTTGATGAGGGGTCGCGCCGCGCCCACGATCAGTGCGATCGCGGTCGAGTCGAGAAAATCGCACGCGGTCAGATCGATCACCAGGGCACGGTCGGGATCGGCTGACGCCGCCATCAGCACGGGTTCTGCCTCCTCGACGCCTGCGGTGTCGAATTCACCCGCGATCGTGACTATGCGGGCATCGGCACGCACCTCTTGGCTCAGCTCGAACCGTGTCTGTCCGGCCATCTCTAGGCGGTTATACCCGTTGCGGGGTCCCGATTGCGGGTATTTCGACCCCAACCCGACCGATGAGTGGAGGTAATGCGCGATGGCGCCGCGTTCAGTTTGGAACGGGACGATCACCTTCGGGATGGTCAATGTCCCGGTAAAGCTCTATTCGGCCACCGAGTCGAAGTCGATCCACTTCCACGAAGTCCACGCCCGCGACGGCTCGCGGATCGAGCACCGTCGGATCTGCCCGAAGGACGACGAGGTCGTTCCCAGCGACGAGATCGTCAAGGGTTATGAGTTCGAAGAGGGCAAGTATGTGATCCTCGAAAAGGACGAGATCAAGGCAGCCGCCGGCGACCGCGGCAAGATCGTCGACCTGACCGAGTTCGTCGATGCCGCCGAGATCGACCCGGTCTTTTACGAGAAGACCTACTACGTCGGTTCCCGCGACGACGCGGGGCCGTATCGGCTCATCTTCGAGGCGCTCAAAAAGACGGGGCGTGCCGGGATCGGGCGATTCACTTTCCACGACCGCGAGTATCTGGTCGCCGTCCGCGCCCTCGACGACGTCATCGCCCTGCACACGATGCGCTTTCACGACGAGGTCGTCGAGGCAGGGGAGCTCGAGCTGGGCAAGCCGTCGAAGAAGCCGTCGAAGAAGGAGGTCGAGATGGCGAGCAAGCTCGTCGACACACTGGCCGAGGACTTCGACCCGACGGCCTACGAGGACACCTACCGCGACTCGGTGCTCGCACTGATCAAGGCAAAGGCCAAGGGCAAGGAGATCGACCTCTCGGCCCAAGAGGAGCCCGAGCAGGGCGACGACCTCATGGCCGCGCTCGAGGCCAGCCTGTCGGGGAGCAACTGATGGCGCGCCCCCTGTGGTCTGGGTCGCTCTCGTTCGGGCTCGTGAACGTGCCCGTACAACTCGTCACCGCGGCCCGGGACCTCGACTTTCACTTCCACCAGCTGCACGCCAAGGACAAGCAGCGCATCGAGCAGCGAAGGTTCTGCAAGGAGGAGGACGTTGAGGTCGGCTGGGAGGAGGTCGCGCACTCCTATGACCTCGACGGCAAACAGGTCGTGATCACCGACGAAGAACTCGGGTCGGTCGAGCCACGCAAGACGCGAACGATCGAGATCGAGTCATTTGCCGAACTCGCCGCCGTCGACCCGATCTACTTCGATCACCCCTACTTCCTCGTCCCCGCCGGCGAAGCCGATGGGACGATGCGTGCCTACCGGCTGCTGGTCGACGTGATGGAGAACGCCGAGCGTGTTGCGATCGGCCGGTTCGTGATGCGCACGAAGGAGTACCTCGCCGCGGTTCGAGCGCGCGACGGCGCCCTCGCCCTCACGACGATGCGATTCGCAGACGAGGTCCGGCCGACCTCCCAGGTGCCGACCGGCGCCAAGAAGAAGCCTGCGAAGAAGCAGATCGACAACGCGGTTGCCGTGATCGAGGAGCTGTCGACCGAGTGGAAGCCCGACAGCTACACCGATTGCTACCGAGAGAGGCTGAGCGACGTGATCGAGCGCAAGCGCAAGCGCCGCAAGATCGAGGTGCCCGACTCCGAGCCAGAGCCGAAGCCGGCCGAGGACCTGATGGCGGCACTCGAGCGCACGCTCGCAAACGTCAAGGCCGGACGCGATCCGAAGGCCGCCGAGGACGCCGAGAAGGCAAAGGCGCGGAGTTAGCGCCGTTCGCGGTCAGCGCGCACCGCTGCCCTGTCCACGGCGTCAATCCTGGCGGCTCAGCGGCTCGACGGCGGGGCCCTCGAGCACCTCACCATCGACGCCGAAACGCGAGCCGTGACACGGGCAGTCCCACGTCCGGGCCACCTCGTTGAAGGCGACGATGCAGCCGAGGTGGGTGCACCGGGCAGAAAGACGGTGGACGGTTCCATCGTCGTCGCGAAAGACGGCCTGCTGGCCGAGCCCGTCGCCAACGACCGCGCCCTTCCCCGGAGCAAGCTCTTTCTCGTCAGCGCGCTTGAACCGATCACCGGCGAGATGAAGTGCGGTCTCGGCTCCGTGCTTGGCGACCGCGGGCCATCCACGAGGGCGCGGCAGTCGCCGCGAGTCGAACTCATCAGGCCACGCTTGCTCACCGCCTGTAACCGACGAAACCAGCATCTCGGCGCATGCGGTGCCGAGCGCAAGCCCCCACTTGCTGAGACCGGTGACGCCGAGCACCCGCTCACCTCGCGGGGTGACCGGTCCGACGAACGGCAACCGGTCCTCGCTGACGAAGTCGTGCGCGTCCCAGCGATAGGCGATCTCGCCCGCGGAGAACCTCCGGCGAGCGTAGGCCTCGAGAGCAGCGACGGCCTCGACCGGATCGCCCTGACCGATCCTGTGGCCCTGGCCCCCGACGAGCAGGAGGCCGTCGTCGTGGTCGGGGATGCTGCGGATCGAGTAGGTCCCGCTGCTGTCCATGAACATCCCCACGGGGAGTTCGCCGGGGATGCGGGCTGCCACCGCGAAAGACGCCTTTGGTTCGGCGCGCGCGAACAGGCCGACGCGGTCGAGCGTGGGCATGTGCGTCGCGAGGAGCACCCGCTCGGCCTGAACGGAACCCGAGTCGGTGTTCACGGTCGTGCCATCGATGCTCGTGACCCGCGATCCCTCGAAGATCATTTGCTCGCTGGGCGAGTCGATGCCCGACGCGAGGCCCTCGAGGTAGGCGACCGGATCGAACTGAATCTGGTCGGCAAGCGCGACCGCGCCGAAGGTTTCGAACGGCAGCGGCGCCGAATCGACGAACTCAACCGCCAGCCCAGCCTCGCGCGCCGCATCGGTCTCGCGCTCGACATCGGCTGTGGCATCAGCGTCGTCGGCGAACGTGTAGTTGGTCAGACGTTCGAGGCTGCAGTCGATCTCGTGCTCACGCGCGAGTTCGTCGATCAGCTCGATCCCGCGATTGTTGGTGCGCGCGTACAGGGCGCCCGCCCCCGGCCGCTTGCGGGCGATCGTCGAGTACGCGAGTCCCTGCAGCGACGTCACCTTCGCCGTGTTGTTGCCGCTCGACGCCGCGGCCACACGGCGCGCCTCCAAGACAGCGACCCGAGCGCCGGCGCGCGTCAGCAGGGCGGCAGCGGTCATCCCGACGATCCCTGCGCCGACCACGGCGACGTCCGCCTCGATCGTGCGGTCAAGCGCAGGCCGCGCCCGGCGATCCTCGCGGCGCCAGGGCGCGCCGCTCATCGGTTGCTTATCTGAGGTGTGGTCGGCTTCCATGTTGAGCGACTACCCGATGCGCGATGGGGTAGTCGAAGCATGATGAAGATCGGCTACAAGCTCTTCGCGGAGGGCTATGACCCGAAGGAGATCGTGCGCCAGGCCGTCGAGGCCGAGCGCGCCGGCTTCGACTTCGTCGAGGTCTCAGACCACTTTCACCCCTGGCTTCACAGTCACGGCCACTCCGGCTTCGTCTGGTCGATGCTGGCGGCGATCGCGGCGCAGACCGAGCGGCTCGAGCTCGCCACGGGCGTCACCTGCCCGTTTGTCCGCTACCACCCCGCGATCGTCGCTCAGGCCGCCGCGACCACCGCCCTGCTCTCAGACGGTCGCTTCACCCTCGGCGTGGGCGCCGGCGAGCAGCTCAACGAGCATGTGGTCGGGCGCGGCTGGCCGTCGGTGACCGTGCGACACGAGATGTTCCGCGAGGCCCTGGAGATCATCCGGCTCCTCTGGTCGGGCGGCTACCGCTCCTACGACGGCAAGCACCTCAAGCTCGAGGACGCACGTGTCTTCGACCTGCCCGACCCGTTACCGCCTATCGCAGTGGCGATCGGGGGTCCGCGGGGCGCCGAGATTGCAGCAGAGCTCGGCGACGGCATCTTTGCGACCGAGCCCGAATCCGATCTCGTCGACGCCTACGAAAAGGCGGGCGGAAGCGGCGCCAAGTACGTCGAGGTTCCCCTGGCCTGGGCCTCCGATGAGCAGGCCGCCGCCGAGTCGGCGCACAACATGTTCCGCTTCGGGCTCCTGGGCTGGAAGGTCCTCTCCGAGCTCCCGAACCCGGTCAACTTCGAGGAGGCAACCGAGTTTGTGCGGGTCGAGGACGTCGGCGAAGCCTTCGCCTGCGGTCCAGACGCGGCGCGCCACCTCGAGGTCGCGAAGGAGTTCGCCGGGGCCGGCTTCGACCACCTCGCACTGGTCAACGCTGGGCCGGACCCCGACGGCTTCTTCGAGTTCTTCGCGACCGAGCTGGCCGAGCCGCTGCGCGCGCTCTGAGCGCTACTTGCCGCGCCCGGGCACCTTGGCCCGCGTTGCGACGGCCTTGCCCGCTTCCTTGGCGGCGTTGCCGGCGTGCTTGGCGGCCGAGGTGAGGCCACCGATCGCCCCGCTCGCGGCGCGCTTCGCCTGATCGAGACTCTCCGCCGCGGCGTTGCCCTGACGGGTCGATGCGGCCTTGGTGCCGCGAGCCTGCGACTTCGCCTTGGTCTTGTTGCGCTCGCGCGTAGCCGCGCCCTTCTTTGCAGCCGCCTTGCGATCAGCCTTCGTCTGAGCCATGGCTGAACCTCCTTAGGTTGATGGAAGCCTCCTTCTACCCGGCCAAGCCGCCCGACGAACCAAGCGCGGTGGCAAGGCCCCTCAGGCCAGCGGCTCCCCGTCGGCGCCCACGACCCACCAAAAGCCCCCGTTGAGGTCGATGTTGTGACAGCGGACCTCCCCCGGCGCTTCGTGGGCGTAGTAATAGAGCGGCTTGCCGGCGTAGGTCACCTGCAGGCTCCCGTCGCGACGCTTGGCAGTGCCAAGCAGCGAGGCGTTCACGCCCTTGCCGGCCACAGGTTCGCCGGCGCTGATCACCGGGGGCCAGGCCGCCGCGCACTCGCCGTAGCAGACGCTCTCTTCGGGCTTGTCTTGCTCGAAGACGTAGATCGCCTGATCGTCGGCGTCGTAGAGCATCTCGCCGAACTCCGACTCGCCCAGCACAACCGTCGTGCCCTTCGTGGTCTCGTCCTGTGCCGGGGCCTCCTCCGCCTCGGCGGGAGCGGGCTCCTGCTCAGCGGGGGCCGTCTCCTGGGCGACAGGAGCGGTGGCCTCCTCAGCGTTCGTCGCACCAGCGCCGGCATCGCCGGAGTCATCTTCGCCGCAGCCGACAGCGACCAAGGCGAGGAGCCCGACCACCAAGAGCAATGTGGAGAGCTTTCTGATGCGACCTACCTTCTCACTCCATCATTACGTTGACGTTACGAGCGGCGGCTCGGGTGCGACCGCTCGTGAGCGCGCCACGCCCGACGAGCCCGGGGTCTGGACCGCCTATCCCCCGCGCGGCCGGACCACGAGCTTCTCGCCGGTGCGAAGGATCACTCGCCGGTTCCGGACAAAGTCGCGGGCGACGACGCGGCCCTCGATCGAGCGGATCAGGGTGGAACCATCACAGCGGTCGATGACCTGCCACGTGGTGCCGCGGGCGGACCCTGAGCCCTTGCCGCCGCGGCTCGTGAACCTGCCTTCGCCCCGGCCGAAGAGCCCCTTCTGGCTGGCCCTGCGCCGCGAGCGTGGGCCGGGCGTGGCGATCCGATTGCCCGAACGCCGACAGCCGACGGGTGGGGCGAGCTTCAAAATCGTGAAGGCACCAGCCTTCGCCGACTGCCTCACTTTGAACAGGCCGAACTTGAACTGGGCCGTCTGTACCTTGGACGCCGATTTCGAGGAGGTGAGCTCAACCCGCCCCTTGCGCGTGTCGATCCGCGAGCCGACCGGAACCGATTCGACCTCCTCCAAGGGAACGAACTCGCTAGCGCCGGGGACCTTGACGAGCACCGTGCCCTTAATCGCTTCCACGACCACCGTGCGACCGGCGATCGGCTCCGGGACGCCGGGGTCAGCCGGTGGGTTGGAGGGCGGATCCGCAGGGGGCTCTGCGGGCGGCGGATCAACGGGGGGCGTCGCGGGTGGCACCACCGGAGGAGCCACGACACCGGTGGTGATCCTGCCGATCTGATCGACATTTCGCTCTGCGAACCAAAGCGCGTCATCCGGACCAACGGCTATCCCCTCGGGCCCAGCCCCGTTCGTGATCCCCGCGCTGAACTCAGTGACCGTGCCGGCGGTGGTAATCCTGCCGATCTGATCGCCGTTCAGCTCGCTGAACCAGAGGTTTCCGTCCGGGCCAGCGACGATCCCCGTCAGATTCGCGGCCGGAGTTATGCCGGCGCCGAACTCGGTGACCACCCCGGCGGTGGTGATCCGTCCGATCTGGTTGTCCGCAGCCTCCGTGAACCAAAGGTTGCCGTCCGGGCCACTGGTGATGTCGTAGGGAACCGAGCCAGGCGAGATTCCGGCGGAGTACTCGGTGACGACCCCGGCGGTGGTGATGGCGCCGATCCGATCGCCTTGCGATTCGGTGAACCAGAGCCTGCCATCCGGGCCTGCGGTGATTCCGAACAACCCTGCGCCCGCTGTGATTCCGGCCGAGTACTCGGTCACGACCCCGGTCGTGGTGATGGCACCGATCCGGTTGCCCGAGTACTCCGTGAACCAAAGCCGCCCATCGGGACCGGCGGCGATGTCGTTCGGAAAGGCCCCCGCTGAGATACCGGCGCTGAACTCCGTCACCGTTCCGGAGGTCGTGATCCGGCCGATGCGGTTGCCGAGGAACTCGGCGAACCAGAGGTTGCCGTCCGGCCCGGCCGTGATCCCCTCCGGATTGCTACCCACCAATCCGCCGAACTCGGTCACCATCCCGGACGGCGTGATCCGGCCGATGCGATTGCCGGATGACTCGGTGAACCAGAGGTTGCCGTCCGACCCAGCCGTGATTCCGCGCGGCTCGGCGCCCGGGGTGATCCCGGCCCCGAACTCGGTGACGGTCTGAGCGTGCGCCGCAGGCGTCAGCGCGAGCATGACAACGCCGACGATCAAGGCGGGAAGCACCGTTCGAAGTCGCGAACCGTCAAGCACCTTGCGGCACCTGCCCCCTCTCATCGAGCCATTTCCGCTTGACGACGCCACCCTATACCCAGATCCAGGCCTTCGCCGATGCGGATCGGTCTAGGATGGCCGCGGTACACGCACGGACGCGGTCGCACGCAAAGAATGCAGCGAACCGGACCGAAACCACGGAAGGCCCTCGCCCTCGTTGCCGCGACCGCGAGTGCGATCTCGCTGGTCGGCTACTTCACGGGGGCACTCGAGCGCAGCGAGCTCGACACGGTCGACGCCCGGTTCTCAATCCGCGGCATCCAGAAGCCCCCCGACGATCTGGTCGTGGTCGAGATCGACGACGTCAGCTTCGGTGACCTGCGAGAGCGCTGGCCGCTGCCCCGCTCGCTGCACGGCGAGCTCGTGGACGTTCTCGCCGCCGCCGGTGCCGAGGCGATCGCCTACGACGTTCAGTTCACCGAGCCCACCATTACCCGGGAAGACAACGCCCTGATCAGAGCGGTCGCCGGCTTTGGGGGACCGATCGTGCTCGCAACCGAGGAGGTCAACCGAGACGGCGAGACCAACGTATTCGGGGGCGAGTCGGTCCTGCGGCAGGTCGGAGCTCGGGCAGGCAACTCAGCGTTCGAACCCGACCCTGGCGGAGTGTTCAGGAGGGTGTCATTCGCGACGAAAAAGCTCGAATCCTTCGCCGTCGCGACCGTCGAGGAGCGCGACGCGATTAGCGTCGATCCAGAGAGCTTCGACAGCGAGGGCGCCTGGATCGACTTCTACGGTCCTCCGGGGACGATCCCCACCTACTCGTTCTCACGGGTGCTCGACGGTCGCGTCGATCCGGGCCTGTTTGCGAACAAGACCGTGGTCGTCGGCGTCAGCGCCCCATCCGTCCAGGACGTGCATCCGGTTTCGACCAGTGACGACGAACTGATGTCCGGCGCGGAAATCCAGGCAAACGCGATCTCCACGATCGCGCGCGAGGCGCCGCTGAAGACCGCACCCGAGGCCCTTGGAGCCATCCTGATCGTGCTCTTAGGCAGTCTCGTGCCGATCGCCGCCTTTCGCCTGCGGGCGCTTGTGGCGACAACGGTCGGCGTGGTCTCGGGGCTGGTGTACGTAGTCGCCTCTCAGGCCGCGTTCGGCGGCGGCCTGATCCTGCCGATCCTCTACCCGCTGGCGGCGTTGGCGCTGGCGATCGTGGGGACGCTCGCCGTGAGCTACACGATCGCTGCTTTCGAGCGACAGCGCGTCCGCGACACGTTCGCGCGTTTCGTCCCCGCGGAGGTTGTCGGCGAGGTGCTCGAACGCACTGATGACGACCTTCGTCTCGGCGGCACGCGACGAGTGGCGACGGTGTTGTTCGCAGACCTGCGCAGTTTCACCAGCTTCGCCGAGTCACAGCCTCCCGACCGCGTGGTGGAGGTGCTCAATCGCTACCTCGGGGAGATGACGGACTCGATCATGGACCACGGGGGCACCCTCGTCTCGTTCATGGGCGACGGAATCATGGCCGTTTTCGGTGCACCGATCGAACAGCCCGACCATGCCGATCGAGCGCTGGCGACGGCGCGCGACATGACCGGCGCCAGGCTCACCGGGTTCAACGAGTGGGTGCGTGCCGAGAGGCTGGGTGACGGGTTCGGGATCGGCGTTGGAGTGTGTAGCGGCGAGGTGATGGCCGGCCAGGTCGGATCGGAGCGGCGGGTTGAGTACGCAGCGATCGGCGATACGACGAACACCGCCGCCAGGCTCGAAACGATGACCAAGGGCACTCCACATCGGTTGTTTATCTCCGGCGCGACCAGGGACCTCCTCACGGATACGACCGGCCTCGCCTACGTCGACCGACTCGATGTGCGCGGTCGCAGCCAGCCGATCGAGGTCTGGACGGAGGACGGCGCAGGTTGATCAACAGGGTGACCGTGTCGCTGCGGGCGCTGGGTGAGGTGTTTCGCAACCGTGACCTCGGAAGGCTCCAGCTCGCCTGGGCCGGCGTCTCGTTCGCGATGTGGGCGCTCGCGCTCGCGCTCGCGGTGTACGCGTTCGATGTCGGCGGCGCGGCCGCCGTAGGAGTCGCGGGGCTGGTGCGACTGCTTCCCGGGGCGATCGCTTCGCCCTACGGCGGTCTGCTCGGCGACCGCCATGCCCGGGTAGCGGTCCTTGCCTGGTCCAGCTTGGCGATGGCCCTCGTCCTCGCCGCCGTGACGATCGCGCTGGTGATCGAGGCACCGACCTGGGTCGTATTCGCGCTCGCTGGGGTCTACACGATCGTCTCGTCGGCCTACATACCTGCCGAAGCGGCCCTGATGCCGCAGCTCGCTCGGACTCCGCAGGAGCTCTCGGCGGCCAACGTTGCTCACAGCGTGATGGACAACCTCGGCTTCCTCGGCGGTTCCGTGTTGACAGGAATCCTGCTGGCGGCGACATCGGTGCAGGTGGCCATCGCCGCCGGTGCAGTCGCGGCGCTGGGGGCGTGCATCGCTGTCGCGACCGTACGGCCCGCACCGCGCCCGAAGTACGGAGAGACCGGTGCCATGGGCGGAATCGCGCGCGAGACGATTGGCGGCTTCCGCGCGATCCTTCAAGACCAGCGACTGCGGGTGCTCGGCGCCGGCCTGACGCTCCTCGTCTTTGTCGAGGGGGCCGTCGACGTACTGATCGTGGTTGTCGCCCTCGATTTGCTCGACCTCGGCGACTCGAGCGTGGGCTACATGAACGCCGCCTGGGGGATCGGGGCGCTTCTTGCCGGAGGGGCGCTCGCCGTCCTTCTAAACCGTGGTCAGCTCGTCGCGGGCCTGGTGGTCGGGAGCCTGATCACCGGAGCAGCGATCGCGCTGCCGGGTGCATGGCCCGTGGTGGTCGCCGCGTACGCGGCATGGTTCGGCGTGGGGATCGGCTACACCTTCGTCGAGGTCGCTGCGAACACCCTCCTGCAGCGCCTCGGTGACGACGAGGTATTGGCTCGAGTCCGCGGGTCGCTGGAAACGGCTCGATTGACGGCGATGGCGCTCGGGGCGATCACCGTCGCCGCGCTGATTGAGTTGATCGGGATCCGCGGGACCATGGTCGCGATCGCCGCCATCCTGCCGCTGTTTGCGATCTTGCGCTGGGGACAGCTGCGCGCCTACGAGGTGGGTGCTCCGGTCGAGGAGCTCCATTTCCGACTGCTCCGCTCTGACCCGATCTTTGCGCCCCTGCCCCTCGCGACCTTGGAGCGGCTCACACACGACCTGGTACCGGTTGGGGTTCCGCCCGCGAGCGAGGTGATCACCCAAGGCGACGAGGGCGACCGCTTCTATCTGATCGAGACGGGGCGTGTCGATGTGCTCGAGGACGGCGTCCACCGCCGCTTCCAGGGCGCGGGTGAGTCCTTCGGTGAGATCGCCCTGCTGCGCGGCGACCCGCGGAGCGCCACGGTGCGAACCACGGAGCCAACCAGGCTTCTGGCGCTCGACCGCGATCACTTTCTGACCGCCGTAACGGGACACGGCCGATCCCAGCAAGCCGCTGATGGCGTCATCGAGGCCCGGCTGAGCGGCCCCATCGCGACGTGATCGGCGACCCCCAGACCGCCGAACGTCCCGCAATGCACCGTACGGGACATATCCCGGGACGTTCACCGAGGGTTGCGGTGGTGGTACGCCTAGATCGAGCGCAGTCGGTGGTAGCGAGGAGCGGTCGTTAAGCGGGCCCGACAGGATTCGAACCTGTGACCTTCGGTTTCGTAGACCGACGCTCTATCCGGCTGAGCTACGGGCCCCGGTGCGAGGCAGCAGTCTAGAGGCGCGCCAGCGACTCTTCAGGTGAGCTGCCAGCGGTGTGGATCTTCACCCTCCACCTGCTGCGCCTCACCGAGGGCGACGAGGTGATCGAGGTAGGCGCGGGCGAGTTGTAGGCCCCACGCCGCCGTGGCGGGGTTGAGGTTCTCCGCGCCGACGATGTCAGCGATGATCTCGAACGCAGTCTGCGGTCCGCGCTCGAGAGCGGACCGGGCGCCGTTGAGCTGCTTGTCGAGTTCGACTCGGTTGGCCTTCACCTTTGCCGGGACGTCGCGAAACGGCCGGCCGTGCCCGGCAAGGCAGAGCGTCGTGTGTTCGATCCGGTCGACCTCGTCGAGGCCGCCGATGAACTCGCCTACCGGATCGGGGGTGTGGCCGTAGTCGAAAAACAGCGAGATGCGGCCGAGTAGGTGGTCGCCGGAGATCATCAGCCCGCTCTCGGGCTGGTGAAGGACAACGTGCGAGGGGGCGTGCCCAGGCGTTTCGTGCACCTGCCAGATCCCGAGATCGGTTTCGACCTCAACGCCGGGCAGCAGCTCTCGGTCGGGCTCGACCAGGGCGGCAATGCCGGGGTCCGAGCCGCGACGCTGCTCGTAGAGCTCGAGCGCCTTCGCCGGAACTCCGGATTGGCGCGCGACCTCGATCCGACGATCCCACGCGGCATCGGGGTCCTCGGCGATCGCGCGGATGTGGCCCCAGGCCGGGTGCATCCAGAGCTCGCAGCCGGCTCGCTCGAGGATCGGCGCCGCCAGCCCGTAGTGGTCGGCGTGCGCGTGCGTGCAGACCACGAGCCGGACGTCCTCGACCCGCCACCCCGCCTGCGCGAGTGCGATCTCCAGCTGGCGCATCCCGTCGTCGGAGGCCATGCCGGTGTCGAAGAGCACGATGCCGTCGTCGGCAGCAACCGCGAAGGCGTTTCCGTGCGGCACGCCCGGCCAAGGCAAAGGAAGGCGCAGGCGCCAAACGCCCGGGAGAATCCGCTCCCCGCGTCCGATCTCGCGCTTTCGCCTCGACTGGCCCATCGCCAGGGCATGCTCGCAGGCGCGAGCCCGGGCACAAACGTCGACTCGGATAAAGCCGCATCCGAAAACTGCCGATGGGCGTGGTGGAAGTGTCCGCTTCAAGCCCACCGATCACAGATACGGGCGCACGTGCCGCTGCGCCGACTCGGCTGATCCCAATCTACGTCTCGATGCTTTGCGCTGCGACGGCGCTGATCGTCGCGCTATCGGACTTCTCGCCGGTCGGGGATGCGCCCTGGCTGTTCGCGCTGCTCGTCGCATCGGTGATCGCCCTGGACGCCGTTCGCATCGACGTGTTCGAACGCGCGAATCTTTCGCCCGCCTCGGTCCCCGAGATCGCGCTGGCCTTCTTCATTGGCCCGCTGGGCCCGATCGCGGCCGAGGCTGGGATCGCCCTGACGCGCGCCGTGCGTCGCGATCCACCGTTGAAGTGGTGCTTTGACCTCGGGGCCCTCTCCCTCGCCGGAACGGCCGCTGCGCTGACCTTCGACGCCTTCTCCGGCGCCAGCGATGGCGAGCTCCTGGCAGTCGGAGCACTGGCGGGTGCCGCCTTCTACGTCGTCAACTCCGCCCTGCTGGCGGTCGTCATGGCTCTTTCGGAGAGCCGCGGACCCCTCGGCGTCTGGCGCGAGCGACTCGCGTGGATGACGCCCCATTACATCGCCTTCGGAATCCTCGCCGCGACCTTTGTGATCGCCGAGCTGGGCCTCGGGCTCTACGCGATCGCCGTATTCGCGCTGCCTGTGGTGATGCTGTGGATCGCTGAGAAGCAGTACCTGGACCGCTCCCGCGCAACCGTCACCGGACTGCGCGAGGCAAACGACAAGCTCGAGACGAAGAACGCTCAGCTGCACGCCCTCCTCGTAGAGAATCGTGAGCTGATCGAGTCAATGCAGCACTCGTACCTATCGACGATCACGTCACTGGCCCGCACCGTCGAGGCCAAGGATCCGTACACGAGTGGCCACACCGAACGAGTCGCCGATATCGCCCTCGTACTTGCCGCCGAGCTTGGCTTCGAAAAGTCGAGGCTGCCCGCCATCAACGTCGGCGCGATCATTCACGACATCGGCAAGATCGGGGTCCCGGACGCGATCCTGCTGAAGCCCGGGCCGCTCAATCCTGAGGAGTTCGCCGAGATGCGTCGCCACCCGGAGGTGTCCAGCTATATCGTCGGCGAACTGGACCTCCCCATCGAGGTCAAGCAGATGGTGAGAAGCCATCATGAGCGCTACGACGGCGCTGGCTATCCCGACCGCCTGTCGGGCGAGAACATCCCGCTCGCGGCGCGCATCCTCAGCGTCGCCGACGCACTCGACGCGATGACCAGCGACCGGCCATACCGTGGCGCGCTCGAGCTCGAGGTTGCGCTAACCGAGATCCGCTCCGAGCGCGGAACCCAGTTCTGCCCCACAGTGGTCGCAGCTCTCGACCGAGTGATGGACCGAGACGATGGCCTGCGCGCTCAGTTCGCGGTTGGCGCAGCGCCGATCGAGCGCCCACACTCCCGTGCCGCCGCAACAGCTTCGTCGACGGCGTCCGGCTGAACGATCTCCGCGATCGCTTCGACCAGGCGGGTGACCGGCTCAATCGCGGCATTGACGCCCATCGTGCCAATCCGCCAAACGCGTCCCTTCAGCTCGCCGATCCCGCCTGAGATCTCGATGCCGTAGTCGTTGAGGAGCCGGGCTCGCACCCCAGCCTCGTCGACGTCCGCACCCGGCTCGATCGTCGTCAGCGAGTTGAGCCGATGGCCCTCGGCGACCAGGGGCTTCATCCCAAGCACCCCCAGGCCGTCGATCAGGGCCTGACTCGCCAGCCGGTGGCGATCCCAGCGCTCGTCGAGTCCCTCCTCGTCCACGATCGCAAGCGCCTCGCGCAGTGCGTAGATCGTGTTGATCGGCGGCGTGTGGTGGTAGACGCGCTCGCCCGACGCCCAGTAGGACAGAATCGCTTCGAGGTTGAAACACCAGCTCGCGACCGGGGTCTCTCGCGCGTCGAGCCGCTCGCGGGCGCGATCACCGACGGTCAGCGGCGCAAGGCCGGGCGGGCAGTTGAGGCACTTCTGAGTTCCCGAGAAGGCGACGTCAATGCCGGCCGCGTCGATCTCGAGCGGATAGCCGCTGAGCGATGTGACGCAGTCGACCATCAGCAGCGCATCGCGGTCGCGAGCCAGATCGGCGAGGCCGTCAAGCGGCTGGGCAACGCCGGTCGAGGTCTCACCGTGGACGACCGCAACCGCAGCCGCGCCGGGCTCGAGAGCGGCGGCCAGACGCTCGATCGGAACCGGCGTTCCCCATGACGCGTCGACGCGCTCGACCTCGATGCCCAGCCTCCGCGCCGCGTCGACGATGCGCTCGCCGAAGACTCCGCACACGCCTACGACAAGCCGGTCGCCAGGCTCGAGGAAGTTGACGAGCATCGTCTCCATCCCGGCGCTGCCGGTGCCGGAGACGGGGAAGGTCGCCGGGTTGTCGGTTCGCATGACGCGGCGCAGGAGCTCGTTTGACTCGTCGGCGAACGCGAGGAAGGCGGGATCGAGGTGTCCGATGGTCGGCTGGGCCATGGCGTTCAGAACACGGCTTGGCACCGTGCTCGGCCCTGAACCCATCAGCAATCTCTCTGGCAGTGACATCGCGCTGACTTTGCCACACCCAGCAGGGGTTAGGATCGGCGCGTGTCGGATCAGCCAAGCGGCAATGCGGCGGTGATCGATCGCTTCTACGAGGCGTTCAGCCGACGCGACGCCGAAACGATGGGCGCCTGTTACACCGCCGACGCCCACTTCTCGGACCCCGTCTTCACCGATCTTCGCGGCGACGAGGTTCGAGCGATGTGGTCGATGCTGTGCGAGCGCGGCAAGGACCTCGAGATCGTTTACTCGAACGTCGCCGCGGACGGCGCGACCGGGTCGGCACATTGGGACGCCGACTACACGTTCTCCGGGACCGGTCGCAAGGTCCACAACTCGATCGACGCGAGCTTTAGCTTCGAGGACGGGCTGATCGCCGACCACCGCGATGCTTTCAACCTCTATGGCTGGACCCGACAGGCCCTGGGGCCGGTCGGCCTTCTGTTGGGCTGGACGCCGATGGTTCAGAACAAGGTCCGGTCGGGCGCGCGCGAGAGCCTCGCCGAGTTCATGGCGGGCGCCGGCGGCGCCGCTGCGGGAGTGTGAGCGACCGGCTCTCGGCTTCGGACATGTCCTCGCTTTTGGCCGAGCGAGGACCGATTCACGTTCACGTCGGCGCGACGATCATCGTGGGTGGCGACCCACCGGACTTCGAGCGCCTGCTGGAGCATGTCGATCAGCGCCTCAGCCTGGTCCCACGCTTTCGCCAGCGAGTGACGCACACTCCGCTCGGACTCGACAACCCCGTCTGGGCGGATGACCCCGGGTTCGATATCCGCTGGCATGTACGGCGCGTGGCGCTTCCGAGCCCCGGCGACGACACGGAGTTGCGTGAACTCGTGGGGCGCCTGATGTCCGAGCCGCTCGGACTTCGCGCGGCCGCTCTGGCAGCTCTATCTCGTGGAGGGGCTCGCGGATGGCCGCCACGCCTACGTCAACAAGACCCACCACGCGCTCGTTGACGGGGTCGCGGCTGTCGACGTAGGCACCGTGATCCTCGACCCCAGCCCTGAGGGTCTGGAGCTCGAGATCACCGACGAACGGTGGGAGCCGGACGAGCCGAGCCCCGAGATGCTCTTCGTCCGGGCTGCATCCGATCGAATCCGCAACCCCCTGCGTGTCGCACGCAAGGCCGCGCGCGAGGCGCTCGTGATGCCGCGCTCCACCGCAACGCGGGTAATCCGCACCGCCGAGGGGTTCGCAAAGCTCGCTGCCAGCGGGCCGACCGTCGAGCGCACCTTCCTGAACACCGACATCGGGCGTGATCGCCGCGTCGGCTTTGCCAGCGCCGAGCTTGCAGCACTCAAAGACGCGCGCCAGGGCGAGGCGACGGTCAACGACGTCATCCTCTCCGTCGCCGCAGGGGCCCTTCGCCGCGCGTTCGAGCGGCGGGGCGAATCGCTGCCGGCTCAGATCGTCGCGCTCGTCCCGATGAGCATCCGCCGCCCAGGCGAGGAGAACGAGCTTGGCAATCGGATCGCCACGCTCCTCGTTGCGCTTCCCATCCGCGAGACCGATCCCGCCGCGAGGCTGGCGCAGATCCACGCCGAGACCGCTCGCCTCAAGAAATCCGAGCAGGCGAGCGCCGCATCGCTGGTGATCGAGGCGACGGGCTGGACGCCGCCGACCATCAACCGCGTGCTTGCCGCAGCAATCGCCCGGCCGCTGTCGTGGAATCTCGTCGTCTCCAACGTCCCAGGCCCCCAGGTGCCGTTCTACCTGCTCGGGCGCGAGATCGAGGCGATCTACCCGTTCGTGCCGCTCTCGCCGCAGGGACACGCGCTCTCGATCGGTGTTCTCAGCTACAACGGCCGCGTGCTCTTCGGGCTGGCGGGCGATCGCGATGTTCTCGGCGACATCGACCTCCTCGCCGCCGATCTCGAAGAGGCTCTCGCTGAGCAGCTGAGTTGACCGACAAGATATTTCATGTCATGATCTGTGACACGAAATGTCGACCCGCAGCTACCAGCAGGTTGCCCGCGCGGACGCAACCGCGCAAACCCGCCGCCTGATCCTCGAAGCGGCAATCGACCGCTTCTATGCGGGCGAGTACGACGTCTCCCTGGACCGCATCGCCGCCGCCGCGGGCGTGACCACCCGCACCCTGCTGCGTCATTTCGGATCAAAGGAGAACCTGGTCGAGGCGGCGATAACCGCCGGCTCCGCCACCGTGGAAGCCGAGCGCGCCGCCAAACCAGGCGATACCGAGGCCTTCGTCCGCGCCCTGGTCGACCACTACGAAACCAACGGCGATCGAGTCCTGGCGATGCTCGCCGCCGAGGATCGCTATCCGCTGGTCCACCAAGTCGCCGAGAGCGGGCGCCGCCAGCATGCGGCGATGGTCGAGCGCGCGTTCGCCGCGGACCTCGAGGGCATCGGTGGCGCGCGTGACGTCCGTGCAGCGCTGCTCGTGACGGTCACCGACGTCTACACCTGGGCGCTGCTGAGGCGGCGCCGCGGCCTTGGCCGCAAGCGAACGGAGGTCGCGATCGGTGGCCTCGTCGACTACGCGAGAGGAGCAGGAACGCCATGAAGATCCTCGCCTACACCTCCCCCGCGCGGGGCCACCTCAATCCGATGATGGGCCCGCTGCTTGAACTTCGCAGCCGCGGAGCGGAAGTTCACGTGCGCACGCTTGCAACGGCGGTGCCAGACGTGCGCGATGCCGGCCTTAACTGCGAGGCGATCGATCCGGCGATCGAGGCGATCGAGATGGACGACCACGCACAGCGCGGTCAGATCGCCCAGGGCAAGCGGTGCTTCGTCGTCTGGGGCAAGCGGGCTCCGCTCGAGGTCCAAGACCTGCGGCGCGCGCTCGCAGCAGTGGGGCCGGACCTCGTTCTGGTCGATACCACGACGTACGGGGCCAAGGCCGTCGCCGAGGCCGACGGCCTGCGCTGGGCCGAGTCGCGGCCCTTTCTGCTGGAGGACCCAGCCCCGGGTGTGCCGCCGTTCGGCCTGGGGCTGCGCCCGCGCGACGGACTCGTCGGACGCCTGCGAGATCGAATCCTCGGCGTCGTGGCCGAGCGCTTCGACGCACGAGCGCGCCTGCCCGTGGTCAACGCAGGGCGCGAGGCCGCCGGACTCGCCCCCCTCACAGACGCCGCCGAGATGCGCGGCCGGGCGCCGCTGGTGCTCTATTTCACCGCACGCCCATTCGAGTACGACCGGCCGCTTCCACCGGGGACGGTCATGGTCGGCGCTGGCCTCTGGGATCCCCCCGTCGAGCTGCCGCCCCTGCCGCAAGACGAGCGACCACTCGTGCTTGTCGCCTGCTCGTCTGAGTTCCAGGACGACGGCGCGATCGCCCAGGCAGCTCTCGCCGGGCTTGCCGACAGCTACCGGGTCGTCGTCAGTACGGCGGGGGTCGACCCGGCCTCGCTCGAGCCGCGCGGCGGCGCCGTCGTCGAGCGCTGGCTTCCTCATGGAAGCCTCCTGCCGCGCGCATCCGTCGTCGTTTGTCATGGGGGCATGGGCATTACGCAGAAGGCACTCGCACACGGTGTCCCGGTCTGCACGGTTCCTTGGGGCCGGGACCAACTCGACGTGGCCGTCCATGTCGAGGAAGCCGGTGCCGGGGTCACGCTCGCGCGCAAGCGCGTCAGCCCGGCGCGGCTGCTGCACGCGGTCGATGCCGCGCGAGCGTGCGTCGAGGGCGCCGCCCGGGTGCGTGCTGGCTTTGAGGCGACCGGGGGCTCGGCGACGGCCGCCGATGCGCTCGAGCGCATCGCGGAGGCTGACGGCCGAGTGCCTGTGGCGGCGGCCGGTTCGTCCGGCGCTACGGCCTGATCGTCACCGGGCTGCCGAGCGGCAGCAGCTCAATCAGCTCGGAGACGTCGGGGTCCGCGGCGCGAATGCATCCGTGAGAGGCGGCCACGCCGAGCGGGCCGGTCGTCCCATGGATCGCGATGCGGTTGCCGCCCAGCCAGCCCGACGGGAGGTTCGGTTGCGTCGCGCTGAGCGCCACAGCGCAGCATCCGTATACGGATGAGAGCCCGCCTCGGAAGGTGTCGGTGACGGCGAACCTGCCGGTGGGCGTCGGCGAGTCCGGCGCCCCTATTGACACGTCGATGCTGTGCAGCTCGCGGTCGCCCTTGAACAGGGTTGCCCTGTATTCGGAGAGGTCCACAAGCACGGAGTACTGACTGGCACCGGTCGCGAGCCGTTTTGGATCGAGTTTCAGCCAGCCAAGCTGGTTGTTCGGCAGGTGCGGCGTGGTGACACCAACCCAACCCTCCTTCTGGCGCGCCACGCCGAAGACGCTGGGAGATCCGAACCGCGTCCTTCTACCGACGGTTTGGACGAGCTCGCCTCCGCCAGGCTCGGAACGCATCGCCACTCTCTTACCGGTTCGAACCCATACGACCGGGTGGTAGCCCTTTGGCACGGCGATCGTGAGCTCGTGCGGGGCGTCGGTGAACGCAAGCCCAGGCGCCTCCGCGTCGGGGGCAGCCGTCGCCTCGGGCGTCGTTGCTTCCGTATCCGCCGGAAGCTGCACGGACACCGTCACCGGCTCTGCCGGCTTGGAGTCGCTACAGCCGCTGAGGGGCGCAAGCGCCAGCGCGGCAAGCGTGGTTGCCAGCAGCCTCCGTGCGTGCATCACCCACAGCGTGACGTATCCGCGCGACCGGCTCAGACGCCGCCGACGCCGTCACGAACCAGGACGCTCGCGTCGAGCTGGGTTGGCGAGGTGTGCCCGCTGAGGCCCACCGTCAGGTCGAGCTCAGCGAGGATCGACCTCAAGACCGCCAGCACACCGGCCTCGCCGCCGAGCGCGAGTCCCCACAGGTACGGCCGGCCGATCAGCACCGCATCGGCTCCCAGGGCGAGCGCTTTGAAGACATCCGCGCCCGATCGCACGCCGCTGTCGACGAGCACGGCGAGGTCATCGCCGACGGCATCGGCGACCCCGGGAAGCGCATCGAGAGCCGCGATCTCACCGTCGATCTGGCGGCCTCCATGGTTTGAGACCACGATTCCATCGATGCCACGCTCGGCGGCCATCGATGCGTCCTCGGGATGAAGGATCCCCTTGATCAGCAGCGGAAGATCGGTGGCCGCGCGAAGAAACTCGAGGTCGTCCCAGCGCAGTTCCGGATTGGAGAACTGGACGACAAACTGCCCCACCGCCGCCTGCAGATCCTCCTCTGGCGGCTTCTCGAGAAGCGACCGAAACACCGGGTCGGACGTGTAGTTCGCGATCCCGATCCCCTCGAAGAACGGCTGCCATGCGCCCTGCAGGTCGCGCGGCTTCCACCCCGGCAGGAAGGTGTCGACGGTGAGCATGATCGCCCCGTAGCCGGCCGCCTCGGCGCGGGCGATCAGGCTCGCTGCGAGCTTGCGATCGCGAGGCCAGTAGAGCTGAAACCACTTCGGCCCTGGGGCGGCGCTGGCGACGTCCTCGAGCGAAAACGACGAGGCCGTGCTCAGGGTCATGGTCAGCCCGACCGCCGCCGCGGCGCGGGCGACCGCGAGCTCACCCTCCTCGTCGACGATCGACTGGACACCCACCGGCGCGAGCACCACCGGGGCCGGCATCGGCGTACCGAGGATCTCGACCGAGAGATCTCGCTGCGAAACGTCTCGCAGCATTCGCGGAACGATGCGCCAGCGCCGAAACGCCTCGAGGTTGGCGCGCATCGTGTCCTCGCGTCCGGCTCCTCCGAACACATACGACGTTGCCTTTGGGTCGGAGATCTGCTCCTCGACGACGCGCTCGAGCTCTGCGATCGACACCGGGTGCTCGGGAAGCTCGCCGGCGAGTCCCTTGAGAAAGATCTCGGCCTGGTAGGAGGAGAAGGGTGGCCCGTGAGCGGGCTGGTCTGCCATGGCCCGGAATCTATGCGGCGGTGAACTCGAGCGCCTCGTCCTCAATCGCGCCAAATCGAAGCGTGAGGAGGTCGCGCGCGTAGTTTTGGTGCAGGCGCCACGGCGTGCGCGAGCCCTGCTTGGGAAACTCCGCGATGGATCGCTGGATGTAGCCCGAGGCGAAGTCGATGATCGGCTCCTCGGTGATCGATGGATCCCGCTGGCGCGGCGTGCACGAGGTGAAGCCGTGATCACGCATGTGGTTGAGCAGCCGGCACACGTACTCGCTCGTGAGATCGCACTTGAGCGTCCAGGAGGCGTTGGTGTAGCCCAGCGAGATGGCGAGGTTCGGCACGTCGCTGAACATCATTCCCTTGTAGGTCATTGCCCTGGGAAGGCTGACCTCGCGGCCGTCGACCTCGAGCTCCATGCCCCCGAGGGCCAGGAGGTTGAGCCCGGTCGCGGTCACGACCAGATCCGCCTCCAGCTCGGTGCCCGATTCGAGGCGCAGCCCTGTTTCGGTAAACGTCTCGATGCGGTCGGTGACCACCTCGGCGCTGCCATCGCTGATCGCCTCGAAGAGGTCGCCGTCGGGGATCAGACACAGGCGCTGGTCCCATGGGTTGTAATCGGGCCGGAAGTGCGTGTCGATGTCGTAGCCCTCCGGCAACTGGCGTTCGAGGCCCTTGCGGATCAGCGCCTTCGCGATCCTTGGGCGCCGGCGCGAGAGCTGAAAGCTCGCCATTGCCAGCAGGACGTTCTTCCACTTCAAAAGCGCGAAAGCGATGCGCTGCGGAAGGACGCGGCGAAGCGCCTTTGCGATCGGATCGACTCCCGGCAGCGAGATCACATAGCTCGGCGAGCGTTGGAGCATCGTCACGCCTGCGGCTGTCTTTGCCATCGCAGGAACCAGGGTCACCGCCGTCGCCCCGCTGCCGATCACGACGACTCGCTTGCCGGCGTAGTCGATGTCGTCGGTCCACATCTGCGGATGCACGATCTGTCCGCGAAAGCGCTCCGTGCCGGCGAACTGGGGCGTGTAGCCCTGGTCGTAGCGGTAGTAGCCGGTGCACCCATGCAGGAAGTTGCACGTCAGCTGCCCCCGCTCACCGTCGGAGCGCTCGATCTCGAGCGTCCAGCGCGAGCCCTCGGTCGACCAACTCGCCGAGACCACCCGATGCCCGAACCGGATTCGCTTGTCGATGCCGTTCTCGGTGGCCGTCTCGCGGACGTACCGAAGGATGTCTGGACCGTCGGCGATCGCCTTCGCCTCCGGCCAGGGCCGAAACGAGTATCCGAGCGTCAGCATGTCTGAGTCCGAGCGGATGCCGGGATAGCGGAAGAGGTCCCAGGTTCCGCCGATCGCGTCGCGCGCTTCGAGGATCGCGTAGCTGCGATCAGGGCACTCGTCCTGCAGGTGATAGGCGGCTCCCACGCCGGACAGCCCTGCGCCGACGATGACTACGTCTAGGTGCTCGGGCTCTGACATCAACGGAGAGGGAGGGATTCGAACCCTCGAGAGAGCTATTAGCCCCCTACTCGCTTAGCAGGCGAGTGCCTTCAGCCACTCGGCCACCTCTCCTTGGGGCGGGGATTCTAGATGCGATCCCGACCGCGCTCACTTATCCGGATACCCTCGCCCGCGAGTTGGACACCGAGGCGCAAAAAGCCCACTACGACGCGATCTTCACCGGGGTCACGCCCCCCTTCGCGTTCGTCGATCTCGACGCGATGCGCGAAAACGCACGGGCGATGCTCGCCCAGGCAAACGGTCTGCCGATTCGGATCGCGTCGAAGTCGGTGCGTTCGACCCCGGTGCTGAGGCGCATTTTCGATCTCGATCCTGGTTTCCGCGGGGTCCTGGCCTTCACCGCACCTGAAGCGCTTCACCTCGCGGCCGCGGGGTTCGAGAACATCGTCGTCGCCTACCCGACCGTCGACCGCGGCGCGATCGCCAAGGTCGCGCGTCTCACCGCAGAGGACCCCGATCGCGGCCCGGTCCTGATGGTCGATGACCGGCCCCACCTCGACCTCATCGAGGGGTCGATCGGCGCGGGGCCGGCGGGCGTGCGCGTTTGCCTCGACGTCGACGCCGGTTGGTGGCCGCTCGGTGGGCGCATGGCGCGCATCGGGCCGAAGCGCTCGCCGGTGCACGATCCGCGGCGCGCCGCGCAGATGGCGGCGGAAATCGCCGAGCGACCCGGCACACAGCTCGCCGGGCTCATGGCGTACGAGGGTCAGATCGCGGGTGTGGGCGACAGGGCCGCCGGTCATCCGTTGCGAAACACGGCGATCCGCCGGATGCAGTCGGCATCCGAGCGCGAGCTTCGAGGCCGCTTGCCGGATGTGGTTGACGCTGTGCGCGCCAGCCTCGATGAGCACGGGGCGCCAGCTTTGGAATTCGTCAACGGCGGCGGCACCGGCAGCCTCGCGAGAACGGCTGCCGCGGGCGTTGTCAGCGAGCTCACCGCCGGTTCGGGTTTTTACGCCCCCACGCTCTTCGACTCCTATCGCTCGCTCGATCTCACCCCGGCCGCCATGTTCTGTCTGCCGGTCGTTCGGCGGCCGGTTGGCGGCGTTGCGACGCTGCTCGGCGGCGGCTACGTCGCCTCCGGACCTGCCGAGGCCAGCCGCTTACCCCAGCCCTACCTCCCGGGCGGCCTGCGCTTCGATCGCCAGGAGGGCGCCGGCGAGGTGCAGACGCCGGTCACGGGTGCGGCGGCTTACCGACTTCGGGTCGGGGACCGCGTCTATCTACGCCATGCAAAGGCGGGAGAGCTGTGCGAGCGCTTCGACTCGCTCTACCTGGTCGAAAACGGCGGCATCGTCGACCACGTTCCGACGTACCGTGGCGAGGGCCTGACCTTCCTCTAGGCGCCCAGGACGCGGTCGGTGTAGGCGTTGGCGAAGCGCCGATCGGGGTCGAAGCGGGTTCGCGCGGACGTGAAGTCGTCCCAGCGTGGGTACAGCGCGGAGAGCGTTTCCGCCGTCTGGAAATGGCGCTTGCCCCAGTGGGGCCGGCCGTCGTAGCCATTCATCACCTGTTCAACCGCACGGAAGTAGGTCTCCCAATCGAGCTTCGTGTCCTGATGCACGGCGATGTAGGCGGTGTCGCGCCCGTGGGACGTGCTCAACAGCGGCGTGTCGCCCGAGACGAAGCGGACCTCGATCGGAAAAGCCACCGCGTGCTCGGGCCTCGCGGCGACCTCGAGCACCCGTGGCACCACTTCCGCGGCAACCTCGCGCGGGACCGCGTACTCCATCTCGGTGAACTTGATCCGCCGCTCCGAGGCGAAGACCCTGTGGCTGCGATCAACCTTTGTCGCTCGCCCCGTGCCCTTGGACGCAAGCTTTGCCAGTTGCGGAGTGAGCTTTGGAAAGGCGCGGCCGGTACGGGCAAACGCGGCGCCAACCCAGTTCTCGACCATCACCTCCCGGGCGTAGACGAGCGCTCGATGGCGTGGGCGCGGGGGCTCGTCGGTCCGGCGGCTCTCGCGACAGAGCGCGGTTCGTGTGTGTGGAAAGACGTAGAACTCGAAATGGTCATTCGTTGTGGTGAGCTCGTCGAGCGTGCTCAGCACCTGCTCGAGTGGCCTTGGCATATCGGTTCGGTCGATCGTGAAGGCAGGGACCGTGCGCAGGGTCACGGCGTAGATCAGGCCGAGGACACCGAGACCGACCCGCGCCGCCTCGAGCTCATCTCCCTCGCTGACAGTGCGCAGCTCGCCGTCGGCCGTGACCATGTCGACGGCCTCGACCTGCGCGGAGACACTCGGCAGTCCGATCCCGGTCCCATGAGTGCCGGTGGATATCGATCCGGCGATCGTCTGGCGGTCGATGTCGCCGAGGTTCTCGAGCGCGAGGTCGAGCGCGTCGAGCTGGCGGTTGAGCTGACCGAGCACGATTCCGGCCTCAACCTTGACCGTGTGGCGCTGTCGGTCTACGTCGAGTATCCGACTCAGGAGGTCGAGCTGAACGAGGACGCCATCGGTGAGCGCGACGTCCGTGAACGAGTGACCCGAGCCGACGCCCCGCACGCGATGGCCACACTCGGCGGCCCTGCGGACGACCTCCTGCAACTCACCGAGAGTCGCCGGCCGTTCGATCGCAACCGGCGTGCAGTGCTGGTCGCCAGCCCAGTTGCTCCAACCTGCCGCCATCGTTGAGAGCGTATTGGTCAGACTTGGGCCATTGAAAAGCCGCCTACGCGGTCCCTGGAGGGGTGGCAGAGCGGTTGAATGCGGCAGCCTTGAAAGCTGTTGACCGGGTTCTCCCGGTCCGTGGGTTCGAATCCCACCCCCTCCGCTTCGCGGTTACTTCGAGTCGTCGCGGACGCTGAACTCGGCGGTGCCTGCCGACTCATACTCGTCGGCGAGGAGGTAATGGACGACGTAGTCACCGGGAGGCAGTGGCCACGGCTCGTTCTGGCTCTCGGGGCCGAGGGTCGCGCCACCGTCGGTCGTCGGCGGCAACGTGCCCGCCGCATGCCCGGCCGCGTACTGCCAGATCAGGTAGTCGTCCTTCTCGGGATCCTGCGCTGAGGCTTTGAAGACGCCGAGCCAGTCCCAGCGGTTGGCGGGCGCCCTGGTCCACGTCACATCGATCGGCTCACCTGGCGCGTAGGCCGCGCGCGTGCTCGCGAACTCGAGACGTGCCTGCGGATCGCGCAGGAAGAACGAGACGCGGGCGGTCTCCTTGCCATCCGCATCGGCCAGGACCGCGTCGTAGCCGCCGGGCTCCCAGCCGTCGGTGTCAAAGCTCGCGGTGCCGCGCTCGTCGCCAGCGGCGAGCGTCTCGAGCGCGTCGGCGGGATCGCTGCCCTCCGCGACAACGACGATCTCGCCATCGGCGGCGCCCGGCGTGTTGTGGGCGACGGAAACCTCGTCGCCAACCGTCCCGAGTCGCGCACTCACCGCGACCTGGGTCGGCATCGCCACCGGCGTCACCTCGAAGCTCGAGAGGACCGCACGATGGTCGGACGTCCAGTCGTCGAACTCGATCTCGATGCCCTCGCCGCCGCTCTCACCCACCAGCCTCGAGTCGACGGTCGTCGAGGGACCGGCCGCGTAGACGTAGTCGATTCGCTCGCCGCTGCGGTGGGTGGTTCCGGCCTCCGTTGCCGGGTCGGGATGCGTCTCGCGATAGCTATCTCGGAATCCGAGCTCGAACAGCTCCTCGCTCACAGGCCACGCCACCGGCCCGGGGATCTCGGGACGGCTGCCGGCCGTCGCCTCGGTGTAGTCGAGGCTCGACGGCTGGTTGAAGTCGCCGGTGAGGAAGATCGGATAGCCATCGGCGAGCAGGTCCTCCATCGCCGCGAACGGTTGCTGCATCGCCGAGGTGCGGACCTCGTTCTCGCTCGCGATCACCTCCTCCACCGAGCGGCCGTTCTTCAGCATTCGCGGGCCCCAGGCCACGTAGTCGAGATGGACGTTGAAGAACGGGATCGCATAGCCCGGCTCGACCTCCAACATCGCGTAGAGACCGTCGCCGCCCGACGGCTCGAGGATCGGGTACTTGGAGAGCAGCTGAAGCGAGGTGTTGTAGTAGGGATAGCCCGTCTTGCGGGCGATCTCGGGAAGCCGCTCGTAGGACTCGAGCACCCCGACCACGTCGGCGTCGAGCTCGCGAATCACCGCGTCGGTCTCCGGCCCGCCCCCGTACTCGACGTTGTAGACAAGGACCTCGAAGTCGATCGGCTCGCCCTGCGCGGGCGCCGATGCCGTGGTGGCGTCCGCAGCCTCGTCATCACCCCCATCGCAGCCGGCCACCAGCAGCCCTGAAGCGAGCAGTACGACGACCCCAAGCCGAATGCGCCTCATTGAGCTTGTAGTCAATCACACATAGCCCCTCAAGCGCCGCCCCACCCGCCCCCACCCCGGGGGGCGAACGTCCCGCCTTGTACCCCTCAGGGGGGTATGCGGGACGTTCGAGCGGTGGAGTTGGCCCGGAGGCAGTTCAACCGGGTGTCGCGGCGGCAGCTGCTGGAGCTGGGGTGGAGCGATCGCGTCGTTACGCGGTCCGTCGCGGTGGGGTCGTTGGTCGTCGTCGAGCAGGGGGTCTTTGCATTTGCGCCCCTACTCGACCACGACGACTGGGGTCGGTGGATGGGCGCCACGCTCACCGCCCCCGGGAGCGCTCTCAGCCATGCGAGCGCAGCAGCGGCCCGAGGATTCTGGTCGCTGCCGCGTCACTTCGAGACCATCACGCGCCCAGGAAGCGGAGGACCGCGGCGCTTCGGCGGAGTGCTCGCGTTTCGCAGCGCGAAGCTCGAAGGCGAGTGCGATCACCTCAACGGCATTCCGATTACGTCCGCGCCGCGAACGCTGCTCGATCTCGCCGCGCATACGAGTGAGCGAGCGCTCGCGAGGACCGTGAGAGAGGCGGTGCGGCTGAGGGCGACGTCGCTTTCGGAGATCGGGGATGCGCTCGGGCGACATCGCGGCCGCCGCGGGGCGGCGCGCCTAGGAGAGGCGATCGCGCGTTACACCGGGCTCCCGCTCGCTCGCGCACGCAGCGGGGCCGAAATCCGGGCCCTGGAGATCCTGCGCGACGCGAACTCTGAACTGCCGCTGCTCAACGTCCGAATCGCAGGCGAGGAGGCCGATCTCAGCTGGTCACGGCGAAGACTGATCATCGAGATCGACGGCGGGCCATTTCACCTCGATGTCGGTGAGGACGCGCGCAAGGAGGCAATCTGGAGCGCGGCAGGATGGAGCGTCAGACGAATCGACTCCGACGACATCTACGCGCACCCCCACTTGCTGCTTCGTCTCGCAAACGCTTGAACGCTCGATTGCGAAGGCACCGTTGACGCCGACCCGCGTCGGTCGCAGCTCTAGCGTGTTGAAGAGGCGATGGGACGAAGGACCTTGGCGATCGTGGCGGGGCTCACGGCGGCCGCAATGGCGCTCGCACTGGCTCCGAGTGCTGGCGCAGCGGCGTACGCGCCGCGCGACGGGCGCGCCTACCACGGCGTTTCGGACACGGGCGATCTCGCCGATTTCAGGACCTTCGCCGACCAGACCGGGGCCCACCCCGCGCTGCTCCAGGACTTCTTTCACTGGAGGGTTCCGCTCACGACCGGGGCGCTCTATCGCTGGGGCAAGACCAACACGCGCGGGGTTCTGGCGCTGTCGACCCAGACCGGCGACGGCACCGAGGTGATCACGCCACGACAGATCGCGCGGGGCAAGGACGACCGCTACATGACCCGGATGGCCGGCAATATCGCCGAGTCCGGGCAAACGGTCTATATCCGTCTGATGGCCGAGATGAACGGCTACTGGAACGCCTACTCGGCCTTCAACGCCGACGGCTCGCTGCGCCGTCACGGCCACTCCCAGCGCTGGTACAAGCTCGCGTGGCGGCGATTCACGCTGATCATGCGCGGTGGTTCTCGCGACAAGATCAACCGCAAGCTTTTGAAGCTCGGCCTGCCGCGGATCATCCGCGCGAAGTCCCAGGACGACCCGGTCTATGAGGGCGGGCCCGACGGCATCCCCCTACCCATCCCCGAGCGAATGCCGCAGCCTCGCGTGGCGATGATGTGGGTACCGCAGAGCTTCGGCTCGCCAAACGTCCCTGGCAACCAACCCGATGACTACTGGCCGGGCGGCAGGTACGTCGACTGGGTCGGGATCGACATCTACTCGAAGTTCGCGGGCGCGTTCGACGACGGCGTTCGCTTCTTCGAGCGCTACAGCAAGTGGCCGTTCGTGATTGGCGAGTACAGCCCGTGGGACAACGACTTCGGCGGCACCTTCACCGGCAACCTCTTCCGCTGGGCGGAGGCGCACAACCGGGTGAAGATGATGCTCTATTACCGCGGCGTCGATCCGGCCAACAACTACAACGTCCAGTTCTATCCCGGCGCCGGCAAGGCGCTCAACAATCACCTCGCCGATCCGCACTGGGACGAGTACGCACCGGGTGTACGGGCGCTGGAAGATCCACCGGCGCCGGAGGTCAACTCAGCTCAGCAGCCGCGACCGCGACCGCGTCCATAGAGTGTGCGGCGTGGCAGGGATTCGCTGGCCCGGTTTGATCGCGCTGTGCGCAGCGGCGCTCGTCGCCGGTTGCGGCGGCGACACGACCACCGTCATCAACGAGACGACGACCACCGTCGCGGCGGAGACGGGCTCGACCACGGACTCGAGTTCGACAACCACGGCGGTTGACGATGAGCCCGACGGTGACGTCCTCGCACTCAAGGCGTTTCAGTCGCCGAGCGGCAACATCGCGTGCCAGATGACGCAGAAGTTTGTCCGCTGCGACATCGCGGAGCGCAGCTGGAACCCACCAGCGGCGCCGAGCGACTGCCCCGTGGACTTCGGCCAGGGCATCCAGCTTCCGGCTTCCGGGACGGCCAGCTTCGTCTGCGCCGGCGACACGGTGCTGAATCCAGATGCGCAGGAGCTCCCCTACGGCAGCTCGTCGCAGGTCGGCGCGATCAGGTGCGACTCCAACGACTCCGGGATCGAGTGCGAGAACGGCGGCGGTGGGAAGTTCAGCCTCTCTCGCGAGGGCTACGAGCTGGACTGAGCGGCCTTACCCGGCCTGATCGGGCTCGGTCGGCGGCCTACAGGCCGATCGAACGGATGCGCCGCCGTTCGCGAGGCGGGCAGCGACTCAGCCTGGAACGCGGAAACCCTCGGCCTTACGGCCGTCAAGGAACAGGGAGTAGCGACCAGCCCTGAGGTCCGACAGGACGAGGCGGAACTCACCGGCGCTCACCTCGACACTCCCTCGCGCCCGCGTCTTGCCGGCTCGGCGGATACGCCAGCGCACCGACGTGACGGCCGGATCGGCGGTGCTACCTGCGCAGACGACCTCGTCAGCGGAGCGTCTGACCTTGCACTCGACTTCTGTCTTGCCCGGGGTCTGATCGCTGGCCCCAGGTGGCCCGGCGGGCCCGGCGGGTCCTGGGTCACCTGTGGGACCGACCGGACCGGCAGGACCGACCGGACCGGCAGGACCGGGGGCAGCCGGTAGCGAGAACGAAGTGCGGACGCCGGCCGTTGTGATCCGGCCGATCGTGTCCGTCGGCGGCATCGTGAACCAGAGAGGAGCACCGCCGCCGGGCGCCGATGCGATCCCCTGCGGTGCGCCCGGCAAGACTGAGAACTCGTTGGTGATCACGCCGGTGCCGCCGATTGCGCGCCCGATCTGATCGCTTCCCTCCTCGGTGAACCAAACGCCGCCGTCGGATCCGACGACAATCTCGGTGGGTCGGCTGCCGACGCCCGGCACAGATGTCTCAAGCACGACGCCCCCGCCGTTCCCGAGCCGGGCGATCTGGTCGGAGCCGCGCTCTGTGACCACGAGCAGCCCGCTCCCGGGGTCGAAAACGATGTCGAAGGGTTCACTCCCCACGCCCGGCACGGCGATCTCGAACTCAATCGCCCCGGCGGTTGACATGCGACCGATCTCATCACTTCCGGACTCGGTGAAGAAGATCCGGACTCCGTCCGTGGTCATGCCCGTCGGGGCGGCGCCGGTAATCCCGTACTCGCTGACCACTCCGGCGGTGGTGATCGCGCCGATGTTGTTGGCGTCGCGTTCGCTGAACCAGAGGCGTCCGTCGGGCCCGCTCACAATCCCGAATGGATAAGCATTGGCGGTTGTGACCGGGAACTCGGTCACCGCCCCGCCGGTCGTGATCCGGCCAATGCGGTTCGCCGTCGGCTCAGTGAACCACAGGGCTCCATCCGGCCCGGTGGTGATCTGAAATGGGTCAGCGTCTGCTGCAAGCTGAAACTCGGTGACCGTGCCGTCCGCGGCTATGCGGCCGATCCGATCTCGGGCGGTCTCGGTGAACCACATCGCCCCATCCGGGCCTGCGGTTATGCCGCGGGGGTCGGCCGGTCCCGCCTGCGCGGCGGCGGGGGCAAGGAAGACGAGCGCAACGGCCGCGACAACGAGTCGGGCAGCCATCCCGCGTCGACCAACGAGAACACTGGACTCCACTTCCGCGTTCCGACACACAGCCATCGCAAGGCCCCCTTAGATTGGTCGCGGTCACCCTACTCCCAGTTTCCGCAGGCGGATTCGACCCTCGGCCAGGCAGCGGTTGACCTTCGTGTACGACCAGCCGCAGATCTCGCAGATCTCGGCGTAGGAGTAGCCCTCAGCCTGGAGCAGGATCGCGATCCGCTCGTTGGCCTTGAGCTCGGCGAGCGAGCGTCGGGCCCTGTTGACCGCATCGCTTCGCTCGGCGCGCTCGGCCGGCTGAGGGACGTCACTGGCGATCAGATCGAGCGGGTCGAGCACCGTGCCGTCGGCCGGTAAGCAGCGCAGCAGCCGTTCGCGACTTCGGCGCACCGCGATGGCCTCGTGCTTGGTCACAACCGCCATCCAGGCGATCAAGCGGGTCGGCACGAGCGACGGCGCCTTCGTCAGCAGGATCTCGACAGCGCGTTGAAGCGCGTCCTCCGCATCCTCGCGACAGAGCGAGTGACGACGTGCGATTCGCAGCAGCGTCTGCCCGTGGCGGTCGAGCAGGTTGACGGCCGCACGGGAGGTTGCCGGGTCGCACGCAGAGCGCATACCGGGTGCAAGCCCGGCTGTCGCCGGGGCGCCCCGGCTGGTCTATCCTCGGCCGGCGATGAGTACCTGCCTGATCAGCGGCGGCGCCGGCTTTCTCGGCTCCCACATGTCCGACCACCTGCTCGGGGAGGGTCACCGGGTGATCTGCGTCGACAACCTCGATACGGGGTCGCTGCAGAACATCTCGCACATCCGCGACGACAACTACGCTCTTCATTCAGCACGACCTCACCGAGCCGTTCTTCATCGACGAGCCGGTCGACTTCGTCTACCACCTGGCCTCGCCCGCGAGCCCGATCGACTACCTGCGCCTCCCCCTGCACACCCTCAAGGTCGGCTCCTACGGGACCCATCACATGCTTGGGCTTGCGAAGAAGCACCGCGCGCGGTTCGTTTTGGCCTCGACGTCTGAGGTCTATGGCGACCCGCAGGTCCATCCTCAGCCGGAGAGCTACTGGGGCCACGTCAACCCGATTGGCCCGCGCGGCGTCTATGACGAGGCCAAGCGCTACGCCGAGGCGCTGACGATGGCCTATCACCGCCAGCAGGGAGTCGACACCGGCATCGTTCGCACGTTCAACACCTACGGCTCGAGGATGCGCCCCCACGACGGCCGCGCGATCCCGACCTTCTTGCGCCAGGCACTTCAGGACAAGCCGCTCACCGTGTTTGGCGACGGCAGCCAGACCCGCAGCTTTTGTTACGTCACCGACCAGATCCGCGGCTACGTCGCGATGGCCGAGTCGAACGTGCACGAGCCCGTCAACATCGGCAACCCGAACGAGTTCACCTTGCTCGAGCTCGCTCAGGTCGTGATCGAGGTGACGGAGTCGCGCTCGGAGATCGTCTACGAAGCACTCCCCACCGACGATCCCCAGGTCCGCCAGCCGGAGATCCAGCGGGCGAAGGACCTACTCGGCTGGGAGCCGGAGGTCGAGCTCAAGGACGGCCTGCGGATGACGATCGAGCAGACCGGCGTCGAGCGGCTGGTCGGCACCGGCGATTAGCGGCGCCGCCGCGGGGGCGTCGGGCTCGCTGCGGATCGCGCATTTGACGGCGACCTTTCCGCCCTATCGCGGGGGCGCCGGCAACACAGCGTTTCGCTTCGCGCGCGAACAGGCCGCCCGCGGCAACCATGTTGAGGTCTTCACCGCGCCGGCGCCCGGCGACATTCCCGACCCCGGGGCCGCAATCATCCACCGACTCAAGCCGGTATTCGCAATCGGCAACGCGCCGCTGATCCCGTCGCTCGCGCGGATCGCCGGCTTCGACGTGGTCCACATCCACTACCCGTTCATCTTCGGCTCGGAGCTGACGCTGCTCGCCCGCCTCGCGCGCAGGCGACGCCGCCAGGCGCTCCTCGTCCACTACAAAAACCGGCTCGTCGGGGATGGCCTTCGCGGCGGGCTGTTCGAGGCTTACGAGCACTCTGTCGGGCCCGCGCTGATCCGGGCCGCGGACCGCGTCTGCGTGCTCTCCGCCGACCACGCCGCGTCGGTCCCCTACCTCGCCCGCCTTCAGCGCGAGCGGCCCGAGAAGCTGATCGAGATGCCCAACGGCGTGGACGCGGATCTTTTCTCCCCCGGCGAGGATTCCACCGGGCTTCGCGGCCGACTCGGGATCCCGGCCGACGCCGTCGTCGCGGCCTTCGTCGCGACGCTCGACCGCGCGCACCACTTCAAGCGACTAGACGTCGCCATCGACGCGCTCGCCCAACTCGACCGCCCAGACGTTCACATCGTCGTCGCCGGCGGTGGCGAGTTGGTGGACGGCTTTCGCGAGCGAGCCGCGGCGGCCGGTGCTAGTGAGCGAGTCCATTTCCTCGGGGCCGTGCCGCACGCCGACCTCCCGAACGTGCTGCGCGCATCCGATCTCTTCTTGTTGACGACCGAGCCACCGGAGTCCTTCGGGATCGTCCTCATCGAGGCGATGGCCTGCGGGCTCGCGGCGGTCGCCACCGACTACCCGGGGGTCGCGGCTGTCGTCGAGGACGGCGAAACTGGGCTGCTCGTCGAGCGCGGTAATCCCGGTGCGGTGGCCAACGCGCTGGGTGCGCTTGCCGACGACCCCGTCCGGCGCGCCGAAATGGGCGGCCGCGGCCGCGAGAAGGCGTTGCGCGAGTGGAGCTGGCCGAAACTGGTGGACCGCATGGATTCCGCCTATCGCGAGTCGATCGCGTCGCGACAGCAAAGGACGCCGTGATGGGTCGGCGGATTCTCTACGTCGCCTACTTCTATCCGCCGTCGCGCGACACCGGCATGCTGCGCTCGCAGGCAATGGTGAAGTGGCTGCGAGCACTCGGACACGAGGTCACCGTCCTGACCACCTCGGCCTACGGAGACGATGGCGCCGACGGCGTCGTGCGTACCGGCGACGTGCAGAGCTGGCGTGCGCGACGACAGGGGCGGGGGAGCATCGGTGCCATGTTCGACTCGCCGACGTACAGCGGGCGACCGCACCCGCTGAGCAAGGTGCTCGTGCCGGAGGCCCTGGTTGCGGCATGGCTGCCGTTCGCCCGCTCGCGTGCCCTCGCGCTCGCCCGGCTGCGGAGCTTCGACTGCGTGATCACGAGCTCACCGCCGGAATCCGCGCACGCGATTGGCATGGCGCTTCACCGCCGCGGGATTCCATGGCTGGCCGACGTTCGCGACGGCTGGACCTTCGAACCGCTGCGCCCGCGGTATCCCCTGGCCGTTCAGCGGCGTCTCGACGAGTGGCTCGAGCGTCGCTGGCTCGGTGCCGCTGATGCGGTGGTCTGCGTTGCCGCGCCGGCGGCCGACGATCTTCGCCGTCGCGGCATCGCCGATCCGCTGCTGATCACCAACGGCTGGGACGCCGAGACCGCGCCTGAGCCCGGCCCGCCGACCGGCTTACTCGACCCCGAGCGCACCTCGCTGGTCTACACCGGCCGCTTCGGCAGCTACGGGCGCGATCCGCGTGGGCTCGTCGATGGCATCGCTTTGTTCGCGCGCGAGCGACCCGACGAAGCGGCCCGCCTTGAGCTGGTCGTGGCCGGGCCTCTCACCGAGGCCGAGGCCCGTCTCTTTGAGACCGACGTCGCCCCCGCGAGGATCGTCCACGTAGGCAGCCTCGCCCGCGAACAGGCCCTCGCGCTCCAGCGCGAGGCTGACGCGCTGCTCTTGGTCGCCCAGCCGGCCCGCTCGCAGCTACTCAACATCAAGGTCTTTGAGTACCTCGCCTGCGGGCGACCCATCGTCGCTCTGGCCGAGGGCACGGAGGCCGGCAGGATCGTCACTGAGACCGGCGGCGAGGTCGTCCGAGCCGACGACCCGGCAGCGATTGCGACTGCGCTCTCAGCGTTGGTCGCTGGTGAGGTCTCGGCCCCGGCCTCCGACGCGGTCGAGCCGTACACGTACCCAGCCCCAGCTGCAAAGCTGGCGGCGGCGGTCGAGCTCGCCATCGCCGAACACGCGTCCTAACGACTCCGCTCAACCTTTCGTCTAGGTCTATGGACCGGGCTTCCTGATCGGTCTAGGCTCGCGCCCGAAAACCAGGAACTGCCTGGAAATGAGGGGGCGGGAGGAAACTCTTCATGAACACAGAGACCGCTTGGAGGCGGCCCTCGCCGGCAATGGTCGTCTCGCTCGTTGCCCTCTTCGTCGCGCTTTGTGGCTCGGCCATCGCGGCGAATGAGATCGCCAAGATCGGCAAGAACACGGTCAAGTCCAAACACATCAAGGACAACGCCGTGAAGTCTGTGGACGTCAGCGACGGAAGCATCGGAACCATCGATCTGGCCAACGGAAGCGTGACGAGCTCCAAGCTCGCAAGTGGCGTCCTGGTCTCCGAGCCGGCTCCCGAGAGCGTCACGACCGCGGCGCTTGACGACGCCAGCGTCACCACCGTGAAGCTGGAAGGCGGCGCCGTAACCACGCCGAAGCTCGCGGATGGCGCCGTCACGGACGCGAAGCTGGCCGACGGTTCCGTGACCACCGCGAAACTCGCCACCGGTGCAGTGACCGGCGCGAAGCTCGCCGTCAACTCCGTCGACGCAGCGACGATCCTCGACGCCACGATCGGGATCGCCGACATAGGCGATAACGCCGTGGGCTCCGCCGAGGTGGCGCCGGACAGCCTCGGAGCCGGGGACCTCGCGCCGGATTCGGTTGGGGGGAGTGAAGTGGCTGACGATGCAATTGATGGCAGCAAGGTGCTCGATCACTCGCTTGATGGCGATGACATCGCCATCGATTCGGCAAACATCTCCGGCTATAACGCTCCCAACGTGCCGGCAGCAAGCTGCGTCACGGACCCCGTTGATGTCCCGGGCAGCGAAGACACCACCAATGCAGTGATCGTCGCCACGCCGGACGACAACTGGCCCGACCACGTCTCAGTTTCTACGGAAACGTCGCCGTACGGTCGGGCTGATTCGCGTGACCTACTGCAATCCAACAGCCGGAGCGATAGATCCGCCAGCGACAACGTTGCACTACATCGCCTTTAGCGCGGTGGACTAGCGTCCGCCAACGCGACGATCGCGTCGGCGAGCCGGGCGGCGGCTTCTGGGACCTGGTTGAAGTACAGGTTCGGTTCCACGGCCTCCAGCTCGAGCAGGACCGGGGCGCCGGCGTCGTCGCGCAGCATGTCGACGCGTGCGTAGAGGAGGTCGGTGCCGAAACGGCGCTTGACCGCGGTGAGGACGTCGCGGGCGAGGGCGAGCTCGTCGTCGTCGGCGGTGCCCGGTACGACGAGGTCGGGGCTGTACATCACCTCGGCCGCGCCGACGCGGTCATCGCGGACGGGGGCGACCTCGTCCGGTTGCAGCACGGCGCGCTTCCTTAGGACGTGGCTGAACTCGCCGCGGAAGAAGACGCACGCCGTCTCGCCGTGGGTGTCAACCGAGGCCTGGTAGGGCTGGACCATCGCGGTCTTGTCCTGGGACTGGATCTCGCGGATGAGGGCGAGGGCGTCGTCGGCGCGGTCGGCGCCGAAGCGGCCGGTGTCGCGGGCGCCGGCTGAGATGGTCGGCTTTACGACTACCTGGCGATCAATATCCGGCAATGGTGCGTTCGGGCTGACGTAGGCGGTCTCGACGACGGCGAGACCGTCCGCGCCGAGGTCGCCGAGGTAGGTCTTGTCGCTGTTCCAGCGAACCACCTCGGCCGGGTTGTGGAGGCGTGGTCCTACCGAGTCACACCAGGCGAGGAACTCATCGCGCCGGCGCGAGTAATCCCACGGTGAGCGCAGAACGACGAGGTCGAAGCTCCCCCACTCGACGCCCGGGCGATCCCACGGCTCGATCTCAGCCTCGGCTCCGCGCTCTTGTAACTCGGCGACCAGGACGTGATCGTCGGTGAACGTGGCGGGCATCGACTCGATGCTGGCGATGGCTACGCGCATCAGGGCATCCTGCCAAAGCGCGCCGAAACCTAGACTTGCCGCGTGGCCGCGTCTGAGACCGAAGCCGCAGAAACAATCCTTCGCTTGCTCGAGTCGCGCGGGCCGGACAAGACGATCTGCCCATCCGATGCTGCGCGCGATCTCGATGAATCGCGCTTTCGCGAGCTGATGCCGACCGTTCGCGCCGCGGCGCGCGATCTCGCGGCGGCGGGACGTATCGACGTGACCCAGCGAGGCCGAGTCGTCGACGCCGACTCCGCACGCGGTGCTATCCGCCTGCGCCTTCGAAACTAGACTTGGCCGCGATGTCTGACACCGAACAGAAGGCCGCCGTCGACGAAGACCTCCACCGATACGTCGCTCCCGTCGTCGGGCCCGACGACGAGCGCATCTTCACCGACTCGGGTATTGCGATCGATCGGCTCTACGGCGAATCGGACGTCGCACCTGATCTCGAGGAACGCCTCGGTGAGCCGGGCGCCTATCCGTTCACCCGCGGAATCCATGAAGGCATGTATCGAGATCGCCTCTGGACGATGCGCCAGTACGCGGGCTTTGCGACGCCTGAGGACACCAACGAGCGCTATCGCTACCTGATCGAGCACGGCTCGACGGGACTCTCCATGGCTTTCGACCTACCGACCCAGTTGGGGCGCGATTCGGACGATCCGCTCTGCGCCGGCGAGGTCGGGCGCACGGGCGTTCCGATCGACACGATCGAGGACATGCGGATCTGCTTCGACCAGATCCCGCTGGACGAGGTATCAACCTCGATGACGATCAACGCGCCTGCCGCCGTTCTCCTGCTGCTTTACGAACTGGTCGGAGAGGAGCAGGGCGTCTCCTCGGAGCAGCTACGCGGCACCGTGCAGAACGATGTGCTGAAGGAGTACGTCGCTCGCGGCAACTACATCTATCCGCCCGAACCGACGATGCGGATCACGACCGATCTCTTCGAGTACTGCCGCGAGAACGTGCCGAAGTGGAACACGATCTCGATTTCCGGCTACCACATCCGCGAGAAGGGCTGCTCGGCCGTGCAGGAGGTCGCCTTCACGCTCGCAAACGCGATCGCCTACACCGAGGCGGCGCTGGCGAGGGGCCTGAAGATCGATGATTTCGCGCCCCGTCTCGCCTTCTTCTTCAACTGTCACAACAACGTCTTCCAGGAGATCGCAAAGTTCCGCGCGGTCCGGCGAATGTGGGCGGAGATCGTGCGCGACCGTTTCGGCTCGACCTCTGAGCGCTCGCAGATGATCCGCTTTCACACGCAGACCGGCGGCGTGACGCTTCAGGCACAACAGCCCGAGGTGAACATCATCCGCGTCGCGCTTCAGGGCTTTGCCGCCGTCTGCGGCGGCACGCAGTCACTCCACACAAACGGCTTCGATGAGGCGCTCGCCCTACCCACCGAGCGCTCAGCCCGGATCGCGCTGCGCACGCAGCAGGTCATCGCGCACGAGTCGGGCGCCGCGGACTCTGTCGATCCCTTTGCCGGCTCTTACTTCATCGAGTCGCTCACCGACGAGATCGAAAAGCGCTCGTGGGAGCTGATCGAGAAGGTCGAGGAGCTGGGCGGATCCGTTAACGCACTCGAGTTCATCCAGCGTGAAATCGAGGCCTCCGCCCTCTCCTACCACGAGCGTTACCGCTCCGGCCAGGACATCGTTGTCGGCGTCAACAAGTACGTCACCGACACGGTGGACGACGTCGACATCCTTCGCGTCGACCCCGAGTCCGAGCGGCGCCAGCTCGAGCGCCTGAAGAAGTTCAAGGCCAACCGCGACACGGGACTCGTTGAGAAGCGGTTGGAGGAGCTGCGCGAGGGAGCCCGCGGCGACGTCAACCTGCTCGGCCCGATCCGCGCCGCGCTGGCCGACAACGCCTCGATTGGCGAGGTCAGCGGCGCTCTGCGCGACGTTTTCGGCGAGTACAAGGGCGGCGCCTTCTTCTGAGCCTCCCGACCCCTCCACGCGGCGCAAGGATCTGTCCCGCGTGAGAAATCGCCATTGCAGGCCGCAAGCGCGCGGCAGGAGACCGCAACGGCCGCCCGAACCCCGCGCTCATGGAATCGAAGACCAAGCGGACGCTCGTCAAGTCAGCGCCCGAGCTGTGGGAGCTGGCCGACGACCTGGCGCGAATGGAAGAGTGGATGGGTGGATTGATCGGGGCGAACGGCCCGGTCGCGGTCGAGGTCACCAGTCGCGAGCCCGAGCGGATGCTCGTCTGGCGGGTCAACGAGCCCGACCCCTCGGGCCTGATCGCCATCGAGCTCGCCGAGAGCGGGTTCGGAACGACCGTGGAGATCACGGCCCAGCATCCGCATCCGAACCCCAACGATGCCAGCGCGGCCCTCGAGGGCCTGCTCGATGATCTTGGATCGCCGGAGCGCCGCCCCTTCGTCTCCGGCTGACCCCGGCCTCGCGGCGTTGCTGCGCGAGCGTGGCGCGCCCCTGCTCGAAGCGCTTGAGCGCCACCTGCCAGGCGCACGAGAGCACGCGGACGGCACCGCCTCCTACGCGTTCGTCGCCGCCGTCGCAATCGGCTTTGACCGGACGCAGTGCGAGGTCGCGCGAGAGATCGCGCGCCTGCACGAGATCGGCCTGGTCTACGTCCCCTCCGAGGTCCTGGCCCGGCCGGCATCGGCGCGCGACGACGACGAGATCCGCGCCTACGACGGCCATTTCGAGGCGGGCTACCGCCTGGCCCGCGGCGCTGGGCTCCCCGAGATGGCCAGTGGCTGGCTACTGCGCGCCCGAGAACGCTTTGACGGCAAGGGGCCTGAGGGGATTGCCGACGCCAGGATCCCGATTGAGTCGCGACTGATCCGCGCCGCCTGTGTCTGCCAGACCGAACTGAGCACCCCCACCCTTCCAGGTGAGCTGTCTGGGTCAGAGCGCGCCACCGTCGAGCTTTCGCGCCAGGCGGGCGCTCAGCTCGACCCCTCGGTCGTCGCGGCGCTCACCGGCGTGCTCGAGCGCGCCGCGCGCGGCTGACGCCTACTTGCCGACGCGAAACTTGTGGGTGGCCGGCTTCTGGTCGACGTTGCCGGCGAGATCGATCGCCCGCACCGCGAACTTGTGACGGCCGTCGGCGAGGCGCTTGTAGCGCCGGGGCGAGGAACAGGCGGTGAACGGGTTCTTGTCGAGCTTGCACTCGAAGCGGGCCGCCTCATCGGCCTCGAAGGTGAACTTGGCTTTTGCCCGCTTCGTCTTCGCCTTGAGAATGGTGGTCTGCGGGGACCTTGGAGTCGGCCTGCGGCGGAGTCTCCTCCGGCGGTTGAGACGGCTGCGCGACTGTCCAGCTGCGCGTCGCGGGCGTCGCATCGACGTTGCCGGCTCCGTCGATCGCCCGAACGGCGAATTCGTGAGCGCCGATTCCGAGCGCGACAAGCGGCGCCGGCGCCGTGCACGCGGAGTACCCGCCCCCGTCGAGTGAGCATTGGAACGTCGAACCGTCCTCAGAGCTGGAGAACGTGAACTCAGCAAAGGTCGCGAGCGTGGTGCTGCCCTGTTCCGGTCCCGAGTCGATTGTCGTCTGGGGCGCCGTGCAGTCGGGCAGGTACTCATCGGCGCCGACGTCGGGAAGAGCTGCACCCCCACAGATCTTGGCCGTCGCCCGTGGATCGCCATCGAAGTCGAGCGGCTCGACGTGCGCGAACGCCGGATCGCCGGCATCGATCAGCAGGCTTGACGGCAGCAGGTGGAAGTTGCCGGCCGCAGCGTCGACGAACTGGGGCGACACCGTGGTCTGGAACGCAAAGCAGGGATTGATCCCCGAGGTGGTGGGGCCGCGCGAGAAGGTGATCGTGCAGGAGAAGGGGTTGGCGCCGCTGTCGCTCGTCCTGATGTCGTCCTCGACGATCGATGAGTTAAGGGTGAGGTCGACATTCTGAAGATTGATGTCGAAGGTGTTGCCCCAGCTGGTGATGTTCGTGGCCACCACGTTGCCCAATCCGGGCGCGGTGTCAATCGATGTGAGGCCATAGCCGCCGCCGCTGATCAGATCGCCGTCGAGCGTGAACGAGTCCGTGTTGATGTTGCCGATCCCCGTCCCGAAGCCACGCACCGTGTTGCGGCGCAGGGTGGCGCTGAGCGTTGGATTGCCGTTCGTGCCCTGGATGAAATAAATGCCAATCGGGCCGTTTAGGTCGTTCAACGGAAGCGGATCGCGGAGCACGTTGCCGACGATCGTCGGCGTGACATCGTCGTCGCCGGCGATGGCGCCGCCGAGCGAGCCGGCGATCGCGATTCCTGTGCCGACGTTGTTATGCGTGCCGCTGATCAGGTTGCCTCGAATCACGGCGGCACCGCGATTGATCCGGATCCCGCTCGCAAAGCCGCTGATCTCGTTGCCCGCGACCAGGGGCGAATCGCCGCCGACGGTAATCGCGGTGTTGGCGCCGGCTCCGTCGTCGATGAAGCGGTTGTCGCGGACCGTGGGAGACCCGGAGGCGTACTCGATGCCGAGCGCTACCGCGATCGCGTCATCGACGTCGAACACATTGCCGGAGACCGTCACGCTCCCCGCGAGCCGCATTGCGTAGTTCGCGTCGATCCCGGCGTTGCCGAGGATCGTGAACCCCTCGATCGTGCCTGCGGCGGTATCTACGTATAGAACCTCGAGCGAGGTCGCTGGCGCGGATCCGCTGGCCCGCAGCGAGTTGCCGTCACCGATGTTGATGAGCCCCGTATAGGCACCCGGGGCGACCGTGATCGTGCTGTTGGAACCAGCCTTGGTGATGGCTGCCTGTACCGTCGCGCAGGGCAGAGCCGGGCTCGTGCAGGCGGAGCTGTTGTTGCCGGTCGCCCCATTCACGAAGGTGTCCGCGGCGTGGGCGGCTGGGGCGCCCGCAAACATCGCACAGGTTCCGAGCCCCACTCCGAGCGACCGCCTGCCCCAACTGGCCGGCCGCTTCCGCTTCCCCTGCCCCCGCATCTCTATTCCCTTCGTAAGTGTTGAGCGGTCAACCTACTCGGGCTGGCTCGCTGCGGCAAGAAGTGTTCCGCTGCCCGGCACGTAAACTCCCGCGGCGCGTGCGCGAGAAGAACCCCGTCACCCTCGAGGAGAAGCTCTCCTACCTGCGCGAATTGCGCGAGCAGGCTGTGAATTCAGCCTCCGAGGAGGCGGTCGAAAAGCAGCACGCCAAGGGCAAGCTGACCGCCCGCGAGCGGATCGAGAAGCTGCTCGACCCAGGCTCGTTCGAGGAACTCGACACGTTCGTTCGCCACCGCACGCACGAGTTCGACATGGACAAGAAGCGTCCCTACGGCGACGCCGTGGTCACCGGCTACGGGACGATCGACGGTCGCCCGATGTTCGTCTTCAGCCAGGACTTCACGGTCTTCGGCGGGTCACTCGGCGAGGTCATGGCCGAGAAGATGTGCAAGGTGATGGACCTCGCGGCGAAGGTCGGAGCGCCCGTCATCGGGATCAACGACTCCGGCGGAGCGCGCATCCAAGAGGGTGTCGTGTCGCTCGGCGCCTACGGTGACGTCTTCGTGCGAAACGTCCAGTGCTCCGGGGTGATCCCGCAGATCTCGGCGATCATGGGCCCGTGCGCGGGTGGCGCCGTCTACTCGCCGGCGATGACGGATTTCATCTTCATGGTCAAGGAGACCTCCCACATGTTCATCACCGGCCCCGAGGTGATCAAGACGGTCACCGGTGAGGAGGTGGAGTTCGAGGAGCTCGGTGGGGCGATGACTCACAACTCGAAGTCCGGCGTCGCCCACTTCGCCGCCGACGACGAGGAGAAGTGCCTCGAGGACATCCGCTACCTGATCAGCTTTCTACCCTCCAACAACCTCGAGATGCCGCCCAGGGCCGAGCCCTACGACGATCCCGAGCGAATGGAGGAGGCGCTCGACACGGTCGTACCGCCCGACCCGCAAAAGCCCTACGACATGCGCGAGGTCGTCTCGCTGATCGTCGACGACGGAGACTTCTTCGAGGTCCAGGAGCACTTTGCCCAGAACATCATCGTCGGCTTCAGTCGCCTCGATGGCTATCCGGTTGGGATCGTCGGCAACCAGCCCAAGCACCTAGCGGGCGTGCTCGACATTGAGGCGTCCGAAAAGGCCGCGCGCTTCGTTCGCTTCTGCGACGCCTTCAACATTCCGCTGATCACCTTCACCGACGTTCCCGGCTTCCTCCCGGGCACCTCGCAGGAGTGGAACGGGATCATCCGTCACGGCGCGAAGCTGCTGTATGCGTTCACCGAGGCGACGGTGCCGAAGCTGACCGTGATCACACGTAAGGCTTACGGCGGCGCCTACGACGTCATGAACTCAAAGCACATGCTCGCCGACTTCAACTTCGCCTGGCCACAGGCAGAGGTCGCGGTGATGGGGCCCGAGGGCGCGGTCAACATCATCTACCGCAAGGACATCAGCCAGTCACCGACGCCCGACGAGCGCCGCCAGAAGCTGATCGACGATTACAAGGCGCACTTTGCCAACCCGTACTCGGCCGCCGAGCGGGGCTACATCGATGACGTCATCGAGCCGCGCCATACCCGGCCGAAGCTGATTCGGGCGCTTCGCACCCTGCAGACCAAGCGAGTGGAGCAGCCGAAGCGAAAGCACGGCAACATCCCCCTCTGATGCAGTCCAACCAGAGCAAACTCATCCTCATCGGAGTCTTCGTTGTCGGTCTCGTGGTCGCGGTCATCCTCGCGACCGGCGGGGGCGAGGATTCACCCGAGGCATTCGATCCGGACTCGATCTCAAAGCCGGAGGTCGAGGTGCCGGACGGGCCCCCGCCGAAGGAGCTCGAGATCGAGGACCTCACTGAGGGCGAGGGCACCGAAGCCCAGGCGGGCGACACGCTGACGATGCAGTACGTCGGCGTCAGCTACTCCAACGGCAAGCAGTTCGACGCCTCCTGGGACAACGGCGAGCCGTTCACCTTCCAGCTCGGCGCCGGCAGCGTCATCCCGGGCTGGGATCAGGGCATCGCCGGGATGAAGGTCGGCGGGCGCCGCCAACTCATCATCCCGCCGGATCTCGGCTATGGCGCGCAGGGCTCGCCGCCGGCCATCGGGCCGAACGAGACGCTGGTCTTCATCGTCGACCTGCTCGACGTCGAGGCCACGACCGAGCCGGTACCAGCGCCTTAACGCCGTTTCGGCCCTCGAAGCGTGGCGTCGTAGCACCGCGCCACGGTCGAGCCTGGGCCCGCGTTTGAACCTGGGCCGCATCGGCACCGGTCGGGCCTGGAACCGGCGCCTGGGCCGCATCGGGACCGGTTAGCGAACCCGAAGCGGCCCACCCCGCGCGGAGCGAACCCGAAGCGGCCCACCCCGCGCGGAGCGAACCCAAAGCGGCCCACGCTCATTTCGGCCCGGGTCGGTCGCAGTTTCGACGCGGTGCACGCGCCACGCTTGCGCTCGCATGCCGAATGCTGGCGCCATGGCGGTGCTGGGCCGAATCGAACTCGCTAGGCGAGCACAATGCGGCCCGGTGTGGCGGACGGTGACAGCCGTCGCGGGTGAGCAGCACGGAACCGTCGGGCGTTGGCAGCTGCTGGAATTGGGGCTCGGCAAGAGTGGGATTCAGCGCGCGCTGCACCGAGGCCTGCTGCACTCACTTCACGCAGGCGTCTACGCCGTCGGCGGCGCGCCCTCGACGCTGCACGCGCGTCTGACCGCCGCGGTGCTTGCGGGTGGGGAGGGCGCGATGCTGAGCCATCGCAGCGCTGCGCTGCTTCTGAGGTTCATCGATGCCGGGCCGCCGCGAATCGACGTCATCGCCCCACGCTGTGGTCGTCGTCCGCGGAACGGGATTCTGATTCATCGACCCCGCCTCCTCCCGGCCGAGGAATGCTGGATTCGCAGCGGCATTCCTCTAACCAACGCGTCTCGGACGCTGATTGACCTCGCCTCCGTTTTCACGGAGCGCCAGTTACGTGACGCGGTCCACAGTGCCGATCGCCGCCGGGTTCTCGACATCGAACGCATCGAACTCATGCTCGAGCAGACGCGCGGACGCCGGGGAACCGCTCGGCTTGGCGTCATTCTCGCGGCGTACCGGCCGCTGCCGACCACGCGCTCCTGGCTTCAGGATCGCTTTCTGTCTGCCTGTGATCAAGCCGGGGTGTCGCGGCCGGCCAGCGATGTCGTTGTCGAGGGCCTTGAGGTCGACTGCCTATGGCCGCACGAACGCCTCATAGTCGAGCTCGACAGCTATGGCTTTCACGGCGACCCGGACACGTTCGAGTCAGACCGCCGCCGCGATGTGATCCTCACGCTCGCCGGCTACACAGTCCTCCGGTTCACATATGAGCGGGTCACTCGCGAGCCGGAGGCGGTCATGCGGGAGGTACAGGAGGCCCTCGAGCGCGCCCGACGTGGGCCGCATCGGGGGCGCTGAGCGAACCCGATGCGGCCCACCCGGCGCGGGGCGGACCCAAAGCGGCCCACCGCGTGGCGGGGCGAACCCGATGCGGCCCGCCGGTGAGGAGTAAATCGCGCGTCGCGGGGGTAAGCGTGCAGGCAGTGCGGGTCGGGGGACCCCGCTGTAGGTGTCACGAAGATCTCGATTGCGGGTGGTTATGGGCTTTAAGAATGTGCGTGGCCGTGTCGTCCCTCTAATCGGCGCGGTTGCCGCAATCGGCGCCGGGACGCTGGGCGCGGGGGCCGCGTCGGGAAGCTCCGACGACGCGAGCCGTCTCGCTGCCGCCCTTGCGCCGGTTGAGCCCAAGGCCACGTATGCGCCGGGCGACTCGATCGCGGTCGCCGGCAGGATCGTCGAGCTCAGCGGTCCGCGCGACGCCAAGGGTCCAGGAGTCCCGGCCAGCTTCAGGCTCCGCTCGGTCGACTCCGACGGCAACGTGCTGGGGACGTTCGGCCCCTACACGGCAGCTGAAGATGGCAGCGTCGAGCTGACCCTGCCGTCGCGGGCGACGAGCGCCGTCGCACCCGATGCTTCAACCGACTACGCGGAGGTCGTCGGGCTCGAGCTAGTTGACGCCGTCCACGGCGACGCCGCAACTGCGAACGGGACTCCCGCGGGGGCGGTCGGCGTGGTCGCTGCGCCAACCGGTCCGGTTCTCGAGAACTCGTTCGTCTCCTCGGTCGGCTGGGTGAAGCCCGGCGAGATGTACCCATTCACGCTCACGATCGCCAACTACGGCGTGACGCCCATTACGAACGCCACCGTCACCCTGACCGCGCCGGATTCGACGACGCTGATCGATCCCGACGGCGACGCGGCGGCGGTGACCGTCAGCGGCAACACCCTCACCTGGAACGCCGGGACTGTCGGTCCGATCAGCGGCGCCGCGCCGGGTGAGGCAAAGCTGGTTGTCGAAGCGCAGGCCGATGGTCTCGACCAAGACCCGCAGATCGTTTGGAAAGACCTCTCAACCACCGGATCGCTCACCTACACGGGTGCGTCCGCGCCGTTCACGGCCGCGAGCCACGGCCCGAAGGTCATCCCCCCGTTCGGCGACTACGAGTCGGCCCGATACGGCGACCGGCCCTTTCCCGTGGTACCGGTCGACTACTTCGAGCGCAAGCACGACAGCACGGCGAGCGCAGCCACCACACTCGACGACAAGATCAACGATCCCGCCAATCCGGGCTCCACGTTCAACCTCTACCAGGAGATGTCGTACGGCCAGCTGTTCCCGGACGGTGACGTCCCGAGCGCCGGAGTCGCATCCGCGGACTGGGCCTACGGACCGGGATTCAACTTCTCTCAGCCCAACCCCTCCAGCACGAATACGTGCCGGGGAACCACCACCGCGGCGCTACCCGGCGACGGCTACCAGGCCCTCTCGCCACGGATCGAGAACGGCTGGTATCAGCTGCCGGGCTCGACCGACTACTACGGCGACGACGCAAACGGCTCGGCGCTGATCGGAGCGGTCACCGGGGTTGGCGCTCTGCAGAACATCGACGCCGGCTGCGGACCGACCGGAAAGGCCGTCTACGACGCAGCGCAGATCGCCGATCCCGAGATCGACTACAACGAGTTCGATACTGACAAGGACGGCGTCGTCGACTTCTTCATGATGGTCTTCGCGGGCGTGGGTGGCAACGGCGGCTCGCAGACCGAGGTGCCGCCGTACGACAACATCTGGCCGCACTCGTCGGACCTTCGCGGCTACTACACGGACCCGGCGACGGGCCTGACCGGCTACATCTCCGACGACCAGCTGACCGATCTCGAAGGTCGCCCGCTCTGGTACGCGGACGAGTCGCGAACCAAGACGACGACCGAGAACAAGGGCGACGCGCTTATCGCCTTCGTGCGCGTCGGCCCGTACAACGTCAACCCGGAGACCGCCATCGCAAAGGCGAGCGTGATCTCGCACGAGTACGGCCACTCCCTCGGTCTCCCGGACTACTACTCAACAGGGGCGCGAACGACATACGGCACCTGGAGCCTCATGGCAGAGGATCACTCCCAGAACATCGATGTGATCGGCAAGAAGGAGCTCGGCTGGACGATCCCGCGAGTCCTCGGGCCCAGCACCCACGTCGATGCGACCAACTGGCAGGACACCAAGCTCAACACGCATCGGATCGACTGGCGAGAGCCCGACGGGACTCCCTACACGCTCGAGGGAGAGTCGGTCAACAACGGAGAGGCCTACGTCGCAAGCCTGCCCGGGCGCAGGATCATCGATCCGGCGCTCATCCCCTCCGGCACGCACGCCTATCACTCGGGCTCGGGCAACGATTTCGGCTGCGTTCCGACCGGCGCCCACAACCTCGACCTGTCCCTGCCCCAGCTCGCCGACGTTCCCGCGGGAACTCCGGTAACGCTGGAGTTCAAGTCGAATTTCGACATTGAGTGGGACTACGACTACGGATTCGTTCTCGCGAGCACCAACAACGGCAACAACTACGAGTCCCTGCCCTCCGAGAACGGGTACACGACGGGGACGGCGAACCCGAATGCAAACGGCTGCCAGGCCAAGTTCGGCAACGGGATCACCGGAACGGGGCCGTCACACGACCAGGGCACAGCACCGGCGGACCGCGTCCTCGGCAGATACCCCGGGCCCGCCTTCGTCGATGACGCGTATGACCTGTCGCAGTTCGCAGGCTCGCCGACGATCCTGCGCTTCAGCTACTCGACCGACCCAGGCCTCGCGCGCCCGGGCTGGTTCATCGACGACATCAAGGTGACCGCGGGTGACCGAGTCGTCTATCAGTCCGATCTCGAGACCGCGAATGATTCGGCGCTCGTCAACGGCGGCTGCGGCGAGGACGGTTTGAGAACCGCTCCGATCTGCACGGACGGGTGGAATCGGGTCACGGCCGACCAGGACTCCCCCGCCGAGCACGCCTACCTGCTCGAGATGCGCGATCGCTCCGGCTTTGATGCCGACGGCCACGGCGAGGATGACCGCGGCGAGGGACCCACGTTCGACCCCGGCGTGCTCCTCACCTATACCGACGAAAACCACGGGTACGGCAACGTCGGAACGGACTCGCCGCCCGCGCAGAGCCCGCTCGATTCTCAGCCCGAGCCCGGCGATGAGCAGCCCGGAACCGACGACGACACGGGCCTCTTCACCGACAGTCCCGGCCTCGACGACGCGGCCTTCACCGCCGCAAGCGGGGACTCGCAGTTCAGCGATAGCGGCGAGGGCCACGTCGACAACTACTCGGATCCCTCGCGCGAGGACGAGCTTTGGCGCTTTGACTTCAACTGCCTCACGTTCGACGTCAACCGGCTCGCCGGGACCGACGTCGGGCCGGTGCCGAGCGGCAGCCACGACCTCAACGGCGACGTTGCCTTCGACACCGGCAGCGGCTGCACGGAGTTCGACTACGGCGAGACGAGCAAAGGCCCCACCGGCGGCGGGACCGGACCGACCGCCGTCGCCCAGGCGAAGCCCGAGCGGGTCCAGGTCGGTGAGCCGGTGAGCTTCGATGGCAGCGGCTCCTTCGACGACCTCGATGCGCCACAGGATCTGAGGTACAGGTGGGACTTCGGCGATCAGCAGCGGGAACGGGATCGTGAAACAACCCACATCTACACCGCGATCGGCACGTACAAGGCCGAGCTGACCGTCACCGATTCCAGCGACCAGACGGCGACGGACACGATCGAGATCAAGGTCATCCCGAGCAAAGCGAATCGCTGCAAGGGGCTGAAGGGCACCATCGTCGGCACCCGAAAGAACGACAAGCTCCAGGGCACGAAGCGCCGCGATGTGATCATCGGGTTGGGCGGCAAGGACAAGCTCGACGGAGGTCGTGGGCGAGACATCATCTGCGGCAAGGGCGGCAACGACAAGCGCCTCAACGGCGGTGCCAAGAACGATCAGATCTTTGGCGGCGGCGGCAGGGATCGCGCCGGCGGTGGCCCCGGCCGGGATCTCGTCAAGGGCGGCGGCGGCAAGGACAGGCTCTCGGGTGGCCGCGGGGTCGATCGGGTGGTTGGCGGCCCCGGCCGCGACAAGTGCGCCGGCGCAGAGACCCGCGACCGCAGGCGTAGCTGCGAACGCAGCGTCTGAGCGGGGCGCGCGGCGGCGGTAGCCTCCCGCGCCTCGATGCCGACGAATGCCGCCCTGATCGAGGGAACTGAACCCCGCGCCTCCTTGCAGACCCTCCGCGAGGTCGTCGAGGCGCTGGCACCGATCGAGCGGGAGGCGGGCTCGGCGGGTGAGCGCGAGGCCGCCGAGTGGCTGGCCGACCGCCTGAGAACCGCGGGGGCGCGTGTGCAGATCGACGAGGAGGAGTTTCTCGACGGTTACGCCGACCTGGTCGCACGCCTTTCGGCCGCCGGTGTCGTTTCGGGGGTCGCAGCGTTGAGTGGCCGCGCCCGCGGACTGGCGACCGCCGGCGGCGCGGCTGCCGCGGCCCTGATCGTCGATGAGGCTTCGAACGGGCTGCGCCCAGTGCGGCGGGTCGCCGCAGCACGCAAGACGACCTGGAACGTCGTCGCCGAGGTCGGCGATCCCGATGCCGAGAGAACCCTTGTCGCCCTCGCACACCATGACGCCGCCCACGGTGGCCTCGTCTTCGACCAGACCCTTCAGCGCAAGCTCACCGACCTCTTCCCGGGAGTCATCGAGCGGATCGACACCGCGATCCCCATCTGGTGGACGGTCGCCGCGGGCCCTGGCTTGGCCGCGCTGGGCGCTGTTACGCGCCGGCGAGGGGTCGCCGCCGCGGGCACGGTGCTCTCCGCCGTCGCTGTTGCCGCCTTCAAGGACATCGCTCGCACCCCCGTGGTGCCGGGCGCGAACGACAACCTGAGCGGGGTCGCCGCCCTTGTGGCGCTCGCCGAGGCCTTTCGCGACCGTCCGGTGCGCGGGCTGCGCGTCGTGCTCGCCTCCTGCGGCGCCGAGGAGGTGCTGCAGGGCGGCATCCACGGCTTTGCGCGCCGCCACCTGGCCCACCTCGATCGCGACCGCACCTGGGTGCTCAATCTCGAGACGGTCGGATCGCCCGAGCTGGCGCTGCTCGAGGGAGAGGGAGCATTTGTGATGGAGGACTACTTCGACCGCGGCTTTCGCGACCTCGTCGAGCGCGTGGCGATCGAGGAGAGCGTCCCCATGCGCCGCGGCATGCGCGCGACGACCAGCACGGACTCGGTGATCCCGAGCCGGATGGGTCTACCCACCGCCTGTCTGATCTCGATGAACCGCCACAAGTCGCTTTCGAACTACCACGCACCCACCGACGTGCCCGCGAATCTCAGTTGGAAGACAATCGCCTGCGCCGCCGATGTCGCCGAAGGTGTCGCACGCAAGCTCGCAGCGCGTTAGCCTCCTCGGCTAGAGAGGATGAGCAGGCTGGGGGATATGCCGTTGAGCCGCCGGATGCGGCACATTGCGGCGGTTGCAACGGTGGCCGCGGGGTGTGCCTGCGGTGTTGCTGTCGCCCAGACCACGGTCGACTCGCGAATCGTCCCGGACGATGGCGCCGGCTTTCGAAATCTCCGCGACGGAGCCCCCGGTGAGCCATACGTCGTACGCGAGGACGGCATCGGCGTCGCGCAGACGGGTCGCGACCAACGGCGGCGTTCGCTGCTCTACGTCGGCCAGCTCTCTGACTTTCAGCTCGCCGACGAGGAATCGCCGGCCCGCGTGGAGTTCGTCGACTACGGACCGTTCGGAGCCGCATGGCGCCCCTGGGAGGCGGTCAATCCCCACATCGACGACGCGATGGTTCGCAGATTTGACCAGCTGGCGACGGCCAGCCCGCTCACGTCCGCCGACGGCACGCGGCGGGCGATGGACCTGGTCATAAGCACGGGCGATCTCGCCGACAGCCAGCAGCTCAATGAGACCGAGTGGGTCAAGACCCTGCTCGAGGGCGGGCTCCTGGACCCCAGCAGCGGCGTCAACCCGGCGGGGTCGGGCGATCCCGCCTGCGCCGCCCTGACCCCGCTCATCGCCGACTCTGCAGCGCCGCAGAACTACACCGGAATTCAGGACTACGACGACTACAACGAGGGCCCGACACCGCAGTTCTATGACCCCGACTCGCCCGCGGCCGCCTTCGGCGGCTGGCCCGCATACCCGGGGTTGATGGATCGAGCACAGCAGCCATTCGAGGCGGCCGGTTTGACCGTCCCCTCCTACGTCTCGTTCGGCAACCACGACGCGCTCGTTCAGGGCAACGCCGCGGCAAACGCGGCCTACGAGTCGGTTGCCACCGGCTGCGTCAAACCGATGTCGCCAAACGTCACCGATCCCGACACGCTTGGCGCAGGCCTTGCGGCACTGAGCCCCGCCGGCCTGCAGGGTCTGTTCCTGACAGATCCCCAGAAGGTCGCCCTCGTGCCGCCGGATCCACGGCGGCGCTTCGTCAGCAAGGCCGAGTACAAGCGAGTCTTCATCGAGGGCAACCAGGCCGACGGCCATGGGTTCGGGCTTGTCGATGCAGGCGAGGAAGCGGCCTCTGGCGGGGCAGCCGGCTACTACGCGTGGTCCCCTGAGCCAGGCTTTCGCTTCATCTCCCTCGACACCGTCTCTGAGGGCGGCGTGATCGGCCCGTCGGCCGATGGCAACATCGACGATCCTCAGTTCCGCTGGCTGCGCGGCCAGCTCGAACAGGCCACGTCCGCAGGCCAGCTCGTCGTGCTGTTCAGCCACCACGCGATTCCGAGCCTCACCGCCGATGTCCCCGATGAGTCGGCACCGCCATGCACGGGACCCGATTCCCACGGCCATGACGCGAATCCCGGCTGTGACATCGACCCGCGCGATTCCCGGCCGATTCATCTCGGGCCGGATCTGGAGGCGCTGCTGTTCGAGTTCCCGAACGCGATCGCGTGGATCGCCGGTCACTCTCACGTCAACAGCGTCGAGCCCCATCCCAATCCCAGCGGGAGCGGCGGCTTCTGGTCGATCCGAGTCGCGGCCGAGGCCGACTGGCCCCAGCAGGGCCGGGTGCTCGAGTTCTTCGACAACGGCGACGGGACGCTCTCGATCTTCGGGACCATCGTCGACCATGCCAGCCCCGCTGCCGCGCCACCGCCGGGTCCGGCGACAGGATTCGACGCGACCCAGCTCGCTTCAATCGGGCGCACCATCGCCTACAACGACACCCAGTCCGGCGCTCGCGCCTGCGACCCAGAGCCGTGCGGTGAGGGCCAGACGGACGACCGCAACGTGGAGCTCTTGGTCGGCACGCCACCGGGCATCCAGCTTCCCGGACCTGTCGCGAACGGTCGACGCTGCGCCACCTCGATCGAAGGCAGCGCAAAGCGCGACCGGCTCAAGGGAACAAGCGGCGGTGATCGCCTCCGCGGACGAGGCGGCAACGATCGCCTCAACGGCCGCGCCGGCGCCGACTGCGTGAAGGGCGGCCCCGGCAACGATCGGCTCACTGGAGGCAAGGACCGCGACCGACTTGGAGGTGGACCCGGCAACGATCGCATCCGCGCACGCGATCGCACGCGCGACCGGATCAAGTGCGGTCCCGGCCGTGACCGCGTCAAGGCCGATCGCAAGGACAAGATCGCTCGCAGCTGCGAGCGAGTCAGCCGACGCCGCTAGAGCGCGACCGTCGGCACCTCGCGCGGGCCCGCGTCGAGCACCGCTCGCGCGATCGCCAGATCCTGGATCGCCAGTCCCGTCGAGTCGAACAGAGTGATCTCATCGTCGTCGCGGCGCCCGCTCGCCTCGCCGAGGAGGACCGCACCGATCTCGGTTACGTCGCCGCGCTTCACGATTCCGGCGCTGACAGCGGTTGAGAGCTCGCCGCCCTTTGACGCCTGCTCCCACTCGTCGCAGAACAGCCGCGCAGCGGCAAGCGCCTCCGGCGCGATCTCGCCCTTGCCGTGTGCGTCGGCCCCCAAAGCGGCGAAGTGCTGGCCAGGGCGCATCTCGGCGGCGGTCACCACGGCGCGCTCCGCGGGGGTGACGGTGACAACCACGTCGGCACCCACCGCTTGGTCGTGGGATCCCACCTGCCAGCCGAGTTCTGATGCGAGCGCCTCAGCGGCCTCGGGGCGCGGGTCAAAGCACACGCCGGACTCGTAGCCGGCGGCCGCGAGACACCGCGCGGCCCAGCCTCCGTTGACACCGCAGCCGATTACGCCGACGTCGCGCGCGCCGGACGCCGCGAGCAGCTGCGCCGAGACAGCGGCCGCCGCGCCCGTTCGCAGCGAGGTGATCGCCGCGCAGTCACAGATCGCCAGCAGCTCGCCGGTCTCGGCGCTCGAAACCAGCAGCGCTCCCGCAACGACCGGAAGCCCGCGCTCCGGATTGTTCGGAAACGACGTCACCCACTTCAGCGTCGCCAGTCCGGCGCCGCGCGCCGGCATCGCGCGGAAGTCGCCGCCAGGGGGCGCATCGACGTAGACCTTCGCCGGCATCTCCCACTCGCCACGGGCGTGGCGCTCGAACGCATCGCGGGTTCGGGCGATCGCCTCGGCGGGTGAGACCGCGGCAAATACGGCCTTCGAATCAAAGATCGCGACGTCGCTCATCGGCTTTGAGGTTAGATTCCTCGCGATGGCGGGCGCGAGAAACGGCGAACGGCGGCCGGCAGGCGATGATTCCGAGGCGGCCGCGATGGTCGCCGCGCTCGAGCAGTTTCTCGCCGACACAGCGCCCGTTTCGCAAGAACGACCCGTCCAGAGCGCGTGGCAGCGGGCCGCCCTGGAGGAGGGCATCTCGGCTCGACAGGTCAGCGGCTCCGCGTGGGGGCACGCGCCGCGATAGAACACCTCCCACGTCGCCGACTCCCGGCGATCGATTGAAGGAGGAGACCGTGGCCGTAGTGAAGATCATCGAGCTGGTCGGCAGCTCGAAGACATCGACCGACGACGCCGCAAAGCAGGCGCTCGAGCAGGCGTCGGGCTCGCTGCGAAATATCCGAGCCGTCGACATCGTCTCGACCGGCATTCGAGGAGAGAACCTCGACGAGTACCGCGCCCACGTGCGCGTGGCATTTCTGATCGAGAGCACCGACGTCGACTAGAGGCGCATGACGGCCGGGCAACCCCCGGCCGTCGAAATACCCTAATCCCCATCGGGATTTGTGTATTATCCGCGAGCTATGGAGCCCACCTCCGCCCCTGAGGCGACCGCGGCCGAGCGGATCGCCGCCGAGCACAAGCTTGACGTCGACCATTCCAAGCCGCAGGAGGGCAAGGGCAAGCGCGGATCGCTGGCCAACCCCGAGGTCTATGAGAACGTCCCCGGCCATCTGATCCCGGCGATCGAGCGCGAGTTCGACGACTTCGACACCGAGGCCGGGAGCTTCCTGCGCGGCGAGCAGTCGGAGGAGCAGTTCATCGGCTTCCGGCTCAAGCAGGGCGTATACGGCCAGCGCCAGCCCGACGTCCAGATGATCCGCGTGAAGCTGCCGATGGGCGGCGTCACCCCTGAGCAGATGGACGCGTTCGCGAGCGTGATCGAGAAGTACGTGCCGCTCGACAAGGGACACGTGACCACCCGCCAGAACATCCAGATGCACCACGTGCCGCTGCCGGACGCGGCGAAGCTGATCCGCGAGCTCTCCGACGCCGGCCTCTCCTCCCGCGAGGGCTGCGGCAACACGGTCCGCAACGTCACCGGCGATCCCTACGCCGGCGTCAGCGAGGGCGAGCTCTTCGACATCACCCCCTACGCGGCGGCCTACGTTCGCTACTTCGTCCGCCACCCGACCACGCAGCTGATGCCGCGCAAGGTCAAGACCGCGTTCACGGCGACCGACGAGGACGTCGCGATCACCGGCATCCACGACATCGGCTTTATCCCCCGCGAGCGCGACGGAGTCCGCGGCGTCGAGGTCCGGGTCGGTGGCGGAACCTCGATCATGCCGCGGGTCGCCCCGACTCTGTACGAGTTCGTCGAGCTCGACAACGGCGACTACCTGAAAATCTCCGAGGCGGTCTTCCGGATCTTCGACCGTCAAGAGTGGCTGCGAGTCAACCGCGCTCGCGCCCGGATCAAGGTCCTGATCGACAAGATCGGCATCGAGGCCTTCCGCGAGATGGTCGAGGAGGAGCTGGAGGGCGATTGGGTCGCCGAGCGCGACTTCTCGATCGACCACCTCGTCTACGGGATCGACGAGGAGGCCAACGCCCCGGGCCCGCCGTCCCCCGTCGCGAGCCCTAACGGTGACCGTTCGGAGTTTGATCGCTTCTGCAAGGCGAACGTCCGGCCGCAGCGCCAAGACGGCTTCAACGTCGTTGAGATCAAGATCACCCGCGGCGACCTGACCCCGGCGCAGTTCCGCGGTCTCGCCGAGATCATGCGCGAGTTCACCGGTGGCTCGGCGCGTACGACCGTGCATCAGAACTTCGTCCTGCGCTGGGTGCGCGACGAGGCTCTCTACGCGGTCTGGGCCCGCCTGGCCGAGCTCGGCCTCGGCGATCCCGGGACCGACGAGATCACCGACGTCGTCTCCTGCCCCGGCACCGACAGCTGCAAGCTTGGGATCACGTCCTCGATGGGGCTCAACCGCGCCGTTCAAGAGCGCGTTGAGTCGATGCAGATCGACGATCCGCTCACGAAGCGCGTCCACATCAAGATGTCCGGCTGCCCGAACGGATGCAGCCAGCACCACATCGCCAACATCGGCTTCTATGGCGCCTCGCTGAAGGTCGGCGGCCGCACCATGCCGGCCTACATCCCGCACCTCGGCGGCAACTACGAGGGCGGCGAGGTGATCTACGGCCACCGGCTGAAGGCGCGTCTCCCGGCAAAGCGCGTTCCCGACGCCGTCGAGCGCTGGCTGCGCCTCTATGAGAGCGAGCGCGACGGCGAGGAGGCGTTCAACGACTTCGTCGAGCGCGTCGGCACCGAGCGCTTCGAGGCCGAGGTCAAAGAGCTCACGCTCCCGGCCGAGTTCAGCCTCGAAACCATGAATCAGTTCATCGACTGGAACCGCTCCGAGCCTTACAAAGTCGAGCGCGGCGAGGGCGAGTGCGCCATATGAGGCAGAGTGCGAGAAGCCGAGTCGCGCCGCTGTTGAGGGGCCTGGCATGAGCGGCACCTTGATCCCGACTCCCGCACCAGCCCGCCCCCCGGCCCCGGCCGAGCTCGTCGAGGCCGCTGAGCTCGAGGCAATGAGCGCCGAGGAATCGATCGCCTGGGCGCTCGCGCGCTTCGGGCCTGGGCTTCGATTCGCGATCTCGTTTCAGAAGACGAGCTCGGTGATGATCGACATGGCCCACCGCATCGATCCGCAGGCGCGGTTCTTCTACGTGGATACCGGTCGCCTTTTCCCTGAGACCTACGACACGCGCGACGCGCTCGCCGAACGCTATGGAATCGAGTTCGAGCGGATCGGCGTCGAGGAGCCGGCCGAGCTCGACGCCAACGGTTGCTGTGCCGATCGCAAGGTCGAGCTGATGCACACCGCCCTCGACGAGGCCAGTTGCTGGGTTTCGGGCATCCGCCGGGTCGACTCTCACACGCGTGCGAACGCCCCCCGCTTCGGATGGGACGAGCGCTTCGGCCTTTGGAAGTTGAATCCGCTGGCCGACTGGGACGAAAAGCAGGTCTGGAGCTACATCAAGGAGCACCAAACGCCCTACAACCCGCTCCACGACCAGGGTTATCCGTCGATCGGCTGCATGCCCTGCACATCGGTCGCCCTCGAGGGCGCCGGCGAGCGAGCGGGTCGATGGGCCGGTACCGGCCGCACCGAGTGCGGCATCCACGGCTAGCGCCGCTAGCGTCGGTTTCTTGCCCAACTTGCTCAGGATTAGGGGCGAGTCGCTACCCTCGCCAGGCTGAAAACGACTCTGGAGAACGAAAAAGTGCCTGAGACATCCGCACCCTCCGGCCTGGCCCTACAGCTCACAAATCGCCAGGCCTCCGACTTCGAGCTGCTCGCCAACGGCGGGTTTGCTCCCCTGACCGGCTTCCTCGGCTCAGACGACTGGAAGTCCGTCTGCGACAACATGAAGCTCACCTCCGGCGAGATCTGGTCGATCCCGATCACGCTCGCCACCGATCTCGAGTGCGAGGTCGGCGACACGGTCGAGCTCACCGCCCCGAACGGCAAGGCGCTCGGGCGCCTCACCGTCGAGGAGATCTATGAGAAGGACGTCGAGCATGAGGCCGAGACGGTCTACCGCACGACCGACTCAGACCATCCCGGCGTTGCCGCGATCCGCGAGGAGGGCAACCGCTGCCTCGCCGGTCCGATCGAGGCCGACGCGCTGCCCGACCACGAGGAAGCGTTCATGAAGCGCTACCAGACGGCGGCCGAGGCAAAGCAGTCGTTCGCCGACCGCGGCTGGAACCGCATCGTTGCCTTCCAGACGCGCAACCCGATCCACCGCGCGCACGAGTACCTCACCAAGGCCGCGCTGGAGATCTGCGATGGCCTCTACATCCATCCGCTGATCGGCGAGACCAAGAAGGGCGACATCCCCGCTGACGTGCGGATGAAGTGCTACGAGGTCCTGATGGAGAACTACTACCACCCGGACCACGTGATGCTCGGGGTCAACCCCGGCAAGATGCATTACGCCGGCCCGCGTGAGGCAGTGCTCCACGCGATCATCCGCCGCAACTACGGCTGCACCCACTTCATCGTCGGGCGCGACCATGCCGGCGTCGGTGACTACTACGGCACCTACGATGCGCAGAAGATCTTCGACGACATCGATATCGATGCGCTCGGGATCACACCGCTGTTCTTCGAGCACACGTTCTGGTGCAACGAGTGCGAGGGCATGGGCTCAGCGAAGACCTGCCCGCACCCGCAGGAGTCGCACCTGTTCCTTTCGGGCACCAAGGTGCGCGAGATGCTCGGCGAGGGCGAGAAGCCGCCGCCCGAGTTCTCACGCGAAGAGGTCGCCCAGATTCTGATTGACGCTTACAAGGAGGAAGACAACTGATGGCAGACGAGAAGGGCTTTTGCCTGTGGTTCACGGGGCTCTCGGGTTCCGGCAAGTCGACGATCACCACGCACCTGGTCAAGGAGCTGCGCAAGCGCGACTCCAAGCTCGAGGTGCTTGACGGCGACGTCGTCCGCGAGAACCTCTCGAAGGGTCTCGGCTTCTCGAAGGAAGACCGCGACACGAACATCCGTCGCATCGCCTTCGTCGCGAACCTGCTCTCGCGCAACGGCGTTCCGGTTATCACCGCAGCGATCTCCCCCTATCGCGACATCCGCGACGAGGCCCGCCAGATGATGGGCGAGCGCTTCGTCGAGGCCTACGTCAAGGCCTCGGTCGAAGTCTGCGAGGAGCGCGACGTCAAGGGCCTGTACGCCAAGGCGCGCTCGGGTGAGATCAAGGAGTTCACGGGCGTCTCTGACCCGTACGAGCCGCCGGAGAACCCGGAGCTCGTGATCGACACCGAGGCCCAGTCGGCCGAGGAGTCAGCGCAGCAGATCCTCACCTACCTCGAGGAGCGCGGGCTGATCCCAGCGGCAGTCGCCGCCTAGCGCCCGTACCGGTCTACGTTCCCTCGGCGAGCGCGATACAGCGCGCTTCGTCGAGGGGCTGGCCCGACCTCCCGAACCCGGTCGCAGCCGCGCCGAAGTGCTCGCGGGCGACTGCGGCGTCCCCCGTCGCCAACGCGCGGTGGCCCTTGGCCTCCTCAAATGCAGCGTCCCATGCCGGCAGACGCATGACCACGTTTACGAGATAGTCGGCGGCCCCCATCCACTCGTCAGCGCGCGCCAGCTCGCCTGCCCGGGCGGCCGCGATGACGGCGGGGATGGCGAGCGTGATTCGACAGGTGGGGCACGTCTCGATCGGTCCCTGCACCGCCGCCTCCGCTTCCTCGAGCGCCGCGAAGGCACGGGCCGGATCGGCCGCAGCCGTGACCCGAGTGCCATAGATGCGGTCGAGGAGGTGAAAGCCGACATCTGAGTCACGGGCAACGGCGAGCGCCTCATCGAGGAGCGCGTCGGCGAGCTGGCCATCGCCGCGATGCATCGCGACCTCGGCGCGGCGCTGCAATGCGAATGCCTCACCGGTGGCGGCATTGATCGCGCGGTGAAGCTCGGCGCCCTTTGCCAGGTCCGCATCGGCCTCGTTCAGATCTCCCGAGAGAAGCTTGGCCTCGCCGCGGATGGTGACCGCGAATGCCTTGCCGCGAGCGGCACCGAGGCTGTCGGCCTTGATCGCCAGCGACTCCGTGAATGCGATCACGTCGGGGTAGGGCCGGGCACCGTAGAGCAGGCGCTGGGTCATGCAGAGCTGCCCGTCGAACACGTTCACCGCGAGCTCACCGAGCCCCTGCGACTCCGTGATATCGGCGCGCACGCTCTCGCGCAGCTCGCCCCTGGCGTGGGCGGCAGCCGCGTATGCCCAGGACGCAACGGTCACGGCCGCCGGATCGCCGGCCTCGACGGCGAGCTGGCGAGCCTGCGCAGCCATGGCGGTTCCCATCGCCGGATCCGCCGCTCCGAGGGCTGCAGCACCGGCGTGAGCAAGGGCGTGGGCGACTCGGCCGTCAAGGGTCGTGGGCTCGACCCCGTCAAGAATCTCCAGCCCGCCCGCCGGATCGCCAAGCTTGACCGTCGCGAGCGCTCGCTTGGCCTGGAGCTCGTGGCCGGTGGCAGCGTCGGCGACGCGGGCGGCGGCCGCGTATGCGGCGGGCGCGGCGCTCTCGCCTCGCGCGTCCATCGCCTCGGCACGCAGACGCAGGCCATCCGCATGCTCGGGCGCGTGATCGAGCAACGGTTCGAGGTGGCGTAGGGCATCCGCGAAAGCCCCCAGCCGGATCTCCTCCCGGGCCGCCGCCAGCAGCCACTCCGCCGCCGCGTCCGGACGCTCCCCGTCGAGCCAGCGTGCCGCGACGAGGCCGGGCCGGCCGCCGGCCGCCGCGAGCCTCTCCGCGGTCTGGCGGTGAAACGCAGTGCGCCGATGCGGCGCCACACGCTCGATCAGCGCTTGGCGCACCAGCTCATGACGGAACCTGTACCGGGGTCCTTCGACGATCAGGACCCCGTGGTGAAGCGCGGTGTCGAGGAGTACTACGGCAGCGTCTTCGTCGAGCTCGGTCAAAAGCCCGACGTCGGCGGGATCGATGTCGGGACCGGCGAGAGCGACACGCTGCAGCGATTCGAGCGTGCTCTCGTCGAGATCCAGAAAACGGGCCGCGATCGCGTCGCTGGCGGATCGCACAAGGGCCGGTACACCGGCAACCGCGCTGCGCGCCAGCTCAACCAGAAGGTAGGGGTTGCCCTGCCCGAGCTCGATGACTCGATGCGCGACGTCCTCGTCTCGCGGCCACGAGGCCACCACGTCGATCAGGGCGCGGGACTCGTCCAGCTCCAGCGGGACGAGATCGACGCTCGCGGTGCGTTCTGCCCGATCGAGGCGGGCAACGGCGCGCGCGAGGGCGGGTGGCGCGGCCTCGGTTCTGTAAGCCAACACGGTGACCAACCGGGTGCCTGAGCTGGCGCCGAGATGTCCGAGGACATCGATGGTTGCCTCGTCTGCAAGGTGCGCATCGTCGACCACCAGGAGGGCCGGAGCATCCGCAGCCGCGTTCAAGACCAGTCGTCTGAAGGCGCCGATAACCCGATGCCGCGAGATTGGACTGGTCATCGGAGGGGCCGGCTCCGCGAGCGGCGTGAGTTCGGCGAGCACCGAGCGCACGGGCTCGCCGAGCCGGTCCACGATCGCGGGGTTGGCGTCCAGCAACTGCTCGATCGCGGCGATCAGAGGGGCATACGCCCCACCGGCCTCGGTCGCGCGCGCAGAAACGACAAGCCACCCCTCGGCGGAGGTCAGCCGCTCGACCTCCCGGCAAAGCGCCGACTTGCCGATCCCAGCCGATCCCCGGATTGCGAGCAGATCGATTCTCACGTCCTCGCGCAGCGCTGCCGTGATCGTGGCCAGCTCCAGCTGGCGCCCCACGATCTCCGGCTCGTCTCCGGCGAGGCCCGCGATGCATTCCTCATACAGCGCAACCGCATCGGCGCCCGGTGCAAGCCCGAGCTCGCTCTGCAGCGCGGTTCGCAGGCGCCCGTACCAGCGGATCGCCGCCGCGCGGCTTCCAGCCTCGAGTTCGCGGCGCATCAGCTGGAGGTAGGCGGCCTCCGCGGTCGGCTCGGCCTCGACCAACCGCTCCCAGGCGCCGGCCGCGCGCAGAAGCTCCGCGTGGCGAGCCCGGAGATGCTCACGGCGCTCGCGCGTCCAGGACTCATATAGAGCCTCCGGCAAAAGCTCGGCGTAGGCGAGCATGGCCGCCTCGCAGCGTGCTGGATCACCGGATTCCAGCGCCTCGGCGGCCGAGGCCTCGAACTCATCCACGTCGGTTTCGATTGCACGGTTCGGCAGCAGCGCGACCTGCCCACCCTTGAGCACCACCGCCTGACGGTCACCCAATGCCTGTCGAATGTGATGAGCGGCCTTGCGCAGGTTCGCGGCGCCGGCGTCGACCTCAAGGTGCGGCCACAGAGCCTCGATCACGCGGTCACGCGACAGGCGTCGGCGATCGGCCAGCGCCAGCAGCTGGATCAGCTCCAAGGCTCGCCTGCGCAGGCCATCAGTGGCCATCTCCTCGCCATCGACGACCAGGCTGAAGCCTCCCAGCAGGTTGATCCGCACGGTCCCGTCGGATTCCACAGTCATCGCGCCACCCCAAACCCCCAGCCGGACCATAGCCCAGGAACGTTTTGGGAACAGCGCCCGTTCAGCCTGGCTGCGAAATCCAACGCAGGAGGCAACGAATGAAGGCGATCACACGAGAGCAGGCACCGGTGGCAGTCGAGGGAGACGGCGTCGAGCTACGCGCAGCAGCGATCGGTGGCGGCATGAGCACGGCGTTCGTGCAGCTGCCGAAGGGCGCGGATCTGCGACCGGCCACCAAGGGCCTGCCCGACGATCTCTGCCAATGCCCGCACTGGGGATATGTCCTCAAGGGCTCCATCCGGATGCACACGCCAGCCGACCAGCACCAGGACTTCGCCGCGGGCGAGGCCTTCTACTGGGGTCCTGGCCACGCGCCCGAGGCGCTGGAGGACAGCGAGTACGTCGACTTCTCGCCGACCGAGGAGTTCACGCACGTCCTCGACCACATCCGGGGTCAGGGTTGATGCGCTTCGCGGGTCTCGTGGTCTCGGTGCTCGCCGCCGTTGCGGCCGCGCCGTCGGCGGCGTCCGCGGAGTCCACGACGTGGTTCAACAGCTCGCCGATCACATTCTCGGGCAATAACGTCCCCGGTCCTGGGTCGCCGAATCCGTCCTCCCTCGTGGTCTCCGGCCACGAGGGACCGATCACCGACCTCAACCTCAACGTCAATGCGGTTGACGCGGGCAGGCTTGTCGACCTCAACCTGCTGCTCGTCTCGCCGAGCGGCGAGAGCGAAGTAGCCAAGTTGTTCAACTGCAATGACAACGGTGAGGTCAACAACTTCGTCCTCAGGTTTGACCAGCAGGCCGCCACCGAACTTCCCTTCAATGGACAGGGGGCGTGCGTCGACGGAACGAGCTACAGGCCATCCAAATGCCTCTGCCACGACACGCCCTGGTGGAGCTCGATTCCGGGCTATCCACATAGCTCGAACTTCGACAACTTCAACAACGAGAACGCGAACGGGGTCTGGCGCCTCTACGCGTACCGGCACACATGCGCTGAGGACTGCCCCGAGACGGATCAGATCGAGGCGGGCTGGTCGCTGGAGATTGAGACGGGTCCCTTCAATCTGGACGTCCCCGCAGGCACCGCCAGCGTCGGCCCGGCGAGCCCGTACCCGTCGACCCATCTCACCGGCGGCCATACAGGGCTGATCACGGATCTCGACGTGTATCTCAACGGCGTCTACCACTCCCATCCCGACGACCTCGACATCATGCTCGAGAAGGTGGGCGGGCCGGCGGTCATGCTGATGTCCGACGCCTGTGGGTCATTCGATGTCGCCGCCTACGGCTGGTTGTGGAATGACGAGGCTCCAGGCGTAATGGCAAACGACGGTTCGACCAATATCTGCGCGACGACAGCTCACCGTCCGACCGATCACAACCCCGGCGACAGCCTTCCCGCGCCCGCACCGCCCGGGCCCTACGCCACCAGCCTCTCCGCGTTCGATCTCGTCGACCCGAACGGCCAGTGGCGGCTATGGGTCGCCGACGACACGTCCGGCGACGAGGGATTCGTCACCCATCCATTCGAGCTCAGGCTCTCGCTCAGGCCGCGAGCGGCGACCGCCTTTGTCGAGGCCACGGCGATCACCGGCGAGGGCGAGCGCGCGACCCTGACCGTGAGGCGAAGCGGCCCCGCGTCGTATGCCGAGGGATCAGTCCTTGTTTCCACGGTCGCTGGATCCGCGACCGAAGGTGACTTCGCGCCGACCTCGGAGCCGCTGTCGTTTGCGGCGGGCCAGACCGAGCGTACGATCGAGATCGCTGTGGCCGACGATGCCGAGGCCGAGGACACCGAGTCATTCACAGTTTCTCTCTCCAGCCCGAGTGGGGACACGCGAGTGGTGGCACCGGAGACGGCGACCGTGGTCATACCGTCAAGCGACCAGGGGAGCGCAAAGGACACAACGCCACCCGAAGATGACGCGAGCACCGACACGACACCTCCCGAGACCTCGATCACAAAAGCACCACGACGCAAGATCGAGAAGCCACGCGCTCGGATCGGATTCTCCTCAGACGACCCCGGAGCCGACTTTCAATGCAAACTCGACCGCGGGCCGTTCGCCCCGTGCGAGTCCCCGTCGCGGCTAACGCGTCTGCGGCCTGGTCCTCATCGGTTCGAGGTGCGGGCCGTCGATCTCGCGGGCAACATCGACGCGACCCCGGCGATCGCGAAGTGGAAGGTCCGCAGGTCGTAGTCTGCGGCGCATCGCCGCCGCACCAGAGCCCTTCACCCGCACCTACCGCTTTGCGATGAGCGCGTGCGCTCCCTGGACGAAATGGTGGGGACGGATGCGGGTCGCCGGCCTCGAGCATCTGCCCCGCTCGGGTCCGGTGCTGATTGCTGGCAACCACGACAGCCAGATGGATCCGGTGGTGATCGGCGTTGCGGCTCGCAGGCACCGCCAGATCCGCGCGCTCGCGAAGTCGACGCTGTGGGACATCAGGCCACTTGCGCCGATCCTCAACGGCATGGGCCAGATCCCGATCGAGCGTGGCAAGGGCGACGTCGGCGCGCTCGACAAGGCGATCGAGGCGCTGCGCGACGGCGCCTGCATCGGCGTCTTCCCCGAGGGCACGCGCTCGCTCGGCCGCGAGCTGCGCGCTCGCAGCGGCATCGGGCGTCTTGCGGCCGCCGTTCCCGAGACCGAGGTCGTGCTCGCTGCCGTGACAGGCACGACGGATTACGCGCGGTTCCCGAAGCGCCCTCGCGTGACCGTGACGTTCAGCGCGCCTGAGGCGGGTGGCTACCAGCTCGGCGAGGATCACGGTGAGTTCGCGGCGCGTCTGCTGAGCGAAATCCGCGCGACAGCGCCGATCACCGCCTCCGGACGTCGTCCCCGCCCCCCTGCCGCGGAATAGGATGGTGCGATGAGGCGCTGGGGCACATCCCTGCTCGCGATCACCGTGCTGCTCGTGGTTTTTGCTGGCGCCCAGGCCGAGGCGAAGCCCAGGGTCAAGGTTCTCGGCTGGACAACGCAGGCCGGATCGAGCGCGCCCCAGGTTCGCAACAAGCAGACGATCAACCGGTGCCTCGACGCCGGCACCGGTCAGCGAACCCTCCACGCGATCGTCACCGGCAAGAGGATCGCGAAGGGCACGAAGGTGGGGATCGGCATCTGGGGTGGACCGTCGAGTGCCGGCTTCGGGGAGCAACCATCCGATGCCGACGTCAAAAGGAACGCTTTCAAATGGCCCGTCGACAGCAATGACAGCTACTCGACGAGTTACGGCTTCAGCTTTGCGCCCGGCCCTTTCGGCCCGATGCAGATCAACGGCGAATGGCACGCGAAGGTTCTGATCAAGGGCAAGCAGGTGGCCAAGGGGCGGGTCACCGTCGCCTGCGGCTGATGGGCGCGGCGGCGTGAGCCGCAGGCTCTCACTGAGCTGGCTGATTCCCCGGCGAGACGAGTCAGGGAAGGCGCTGTCGCGCCGTATTCGTGTCGTCCTGACAGTCTCGATCGTCTTTGCCAATGTGATCGGCGCGCTGATCGTCGTCGGGCTGGGAATTCTCGTTCTGCCATTCGCGACAGGCGATGCGAGCGAGGCCACGGTCCGGCTCGTGAACGGCGTCGCGGCCGCGATCGTGCTCGGCGTCTTCTCCCTGATCGGCTCCTGGTGGGGTCTGAGCCGCCTGCGCGCCGCGAGCGACTGGCTGAAGGAGGAACGTGAGCCCGATGCGCAGGAGCAACGCGTCGTGCTCGGGGGGCCCCGCCTGATCCTCTTCGTCAACGTCGTGATGTGGACGGCCGCAGCAGTCCTCTTCGGGCTGCTGAACGCCACCTTCGCGCCCGAGACCGGCTTTCGGATCGCGACCATGATCGTCTTCGCCGGCGCCAGCACGTGCGCGTTCGTCTATCTGATCGCCGAGCGCCAGCTACGCCCCGCGGCAGCGCGGGCGCTCGCCGCGCGTCCGGTCGAGCAGCGTCTTTCGCCTGGCGTCAAGACGCGCACGCTGCTCGCATGGGCGATGGGTAGCGCCGTTCCGCTGCTCGGCCTGGTCGTCCTCGGGATCTCTCGCCTGGGCGGCGAGGACTTCGATGCAGACGAACTCGCGCTGATGATGCTCGTCCTCGGGGTCACCGGTCTGGTTGTCGGCGCCTATCTGCTGTTCCTCGCATCGCGGGCGATCTCAGATCCTGTCGTCGAGCTGCGGAAGGGTCTCGAGCGGGTGCAGGAGGGCGATCTCGACACAGAGGTTCCCGTCTACGACGCGTCGGAGATCGGCCAGCTGCAGGTCGGCTTCAACCGAATGCTGAGCGGCCTGCGCGAGCGCGAGCGGCTGGAGGACCTCTTTGGCCGCCACGTCGGCGAGGCTGTCGCACGGGAGGCGGTGGAGCAGGACATCGAGCTCGGCGGCGAGACTCGCGACGTAGCGATCCTGTTCGTCGACGTGATCGGTTCCACATCGGTGGCGGCCGAGCGCGACCCGCAGGAGGTGGTTGACCTGCTCAACGAGTTCTTCAAGGTCGTCGTCGACACCGTCCATAAGCACGACGGCTGGGTCAACAAGTTCGAGGGCGATGCGGCCCTCGCGATCTTCGGCGCCCCGGTCCCGGTTGACGACGCCGAATCCAAGGCGCTCGCCGCCGCTCGCGAGCTCGCGGGTCGGCTTGCCGAAGAGGTCGAGCTCGACGCTGGAATCGGCGTTTCGGCCGGCAGCGTCGTGGCCGGCAACATCGGCGACGAGCGTCGCTTCGAATACACGGTGATCGGAGATCCCGTCAACGAGGCCGCTCGCCTCACGGAGCTCGCCAAGGACGAGCCCATGCGAGTGCTGGCTTCCTCGGAGATCGTCGAGGGATCGAGCGCGGATGAGCAGGCGGCATGGGAGATCGATCGCGAGGTCCAGCTGCGCGGCCGCAAGGAGAAAACGCGGGTCGCGACGCTGGCTGACTAGACCGCTTGACTTTTCCCGAGCGCATGAGAGGTTGGATCGGTCGGGACGTCTAGGAGGAAGGATCCTCATGTTCGGTTATCGGCACGGTCGCGCGCGGCGGGCGTTCCTGGGTGTCCTTGTGGCTCTTGGCGTGTGCGTTGGCGGACCTGGCGCCGGCAGCGCCCTCGCCGCCGCGCCGGTCTGCAACCCGAACAGCTACACCGTCGCGAACACCGCAACGCTCGAGCTTCCAGGCGACGAGAACTGCACCGATGCCGACGGCGATCCGATGACGGCGTTCGCCGACACTCTTCCCACCAACGGCTGGCTGACCTCGAACGGCTCCGGCGGCGCCGTCTACCACCCGAACACGGGCTACGTGGGTCCCGACAGCTTTACGTTCCACGTCGTCGCGAACGGCGAACTCTCGAACGTCGAGACAATCTCGATCACGGTCACTGGTACCGCCTCCAACCAGGCTCCGCTCTGCGTCGGCACCCAGAACGTCCAGGCATTCGAGGGACGGGTGACGAACGTCAGCGTCAGCTGCTTCGACCCCGACGGGAACCCGCTCACCGGCACGATCGTGACGCAGGCCCAGAACGGGGACGCCGCGTTCAGCGGTTCGAGCCTCACCTACGCCGCCGACGACGAATACATCGGTCCCGACAGCTTCTCCTACAAGGTCAACGACGGCACCGTTGACTCGACCACCGTCGACGTCACCGTCGACGTGGCCGACTATCCCGAGGGAAATCAGCCGCCGACCTGCCCGCAGACCAATGTGTTCGTCGAGACGGGCTCCTCGATCCGGTTGACGGGCAACTGCGTTGACCCCGAGCACGACCCCATCTTCTACGCCCCTGGAAACCCGTTCACGGTCAATGGCTCGTTCAGCGATCCGACCGGCGACAGCGTCCTGTTCCATCCGGCCTCAGGCTTCACCGGACTCGCCGCTCTCAACTACACGGTCCGAGACGCGTACCACGATCCAGTCGAGTTCCACGTCCCAATTCATGTACTCCCAGTCGGGACGCCGTGTTGTGAATCCGCGCCGGAGGCGACGCCGGAAGAGCCCTATGCGGCCTCGGTGGCGAGCCCCGTCCCAGGCGGGATCTACATCGACACGCGCCCGACGAGCGTGCTGGCCCCTACGGGATTCGCGCTCCTCAACCAGGAGTTCGACATCCACGCGCCGGATGCCATCGACCCCGACGATCCACTGACCTTTGTGTTCAAGCTCGACGGCGCCGAGCTTGCGGCGCAGCAGGTCGCGGCGCAGGACGTCCGAATGATCCGCGACGGCGATCCGATCCATGACACATGTCCGGCGCCGGGCGCGCGTACGGGCGACTGGTGGCCGTGCGAGCAGTCGCGCTCGGAGCCCAACGGCGACCTCTGGATCACCGTGCTGACCATGCAGGCGAGCGTCTGGAACGTCGGCGTCAGCGATGCTCCGCCCGACGCCGATTCGGACGGCGTCCCGACAGCGCCGACAACTGTGTCAACGCGGCCAATCCCGACCAGCTCGACGCCGATCAGGACGGGATCGGCGCCGCGTGCGACACCAAGGAGTTCCCGACGCACAAGGACGAGTGCAAGAAAGACGGCTGGAAGACGTTCAACGGCCTCTACAAGTTCAAGAACCAGGGCGACTGCGTGAGCTTCGTCGCCACCAAGGGGAAGAACGCGCCGAAGGGCTGAGACTCAGGGCTTGGCCGGCACCTGCGGCTCACCTAGGCCATAGGTGTCGTAGGCGCCCCAGCGGCTGAACGTCTTGTGCGTGGGGCCGTGGAAGTCCGACGATGCCGTCGGCACGAGGCCGAACTCCTCGCAGAGCTCGAGGCAGTGCTTGGTCTGCTCGGGGGTGTGCGGCGGGTAGAAGGTCTCGATGCCATCGAGGCCGACCTCGCGGGCCAGGGACTCGACCAGATCGCGAACCTGCTCTGGATCCTTGACATCCCAGTAGGGATGGGCGACGACCGCCACCCCGCCTGCGTCGTGGATGATCTCCACCGCCTGCTCGGCGGACGGCCACTTGCGTGAGACGAACGCCTTCGCGCCGGGAACGAGGTACTCCTCGAAGAACGGGCCGAGATCGGGTCCGGCACCGGCGGCCTTGGCGATGTGCGGACGGCCGATCGCGTCGGCTGCGCCGGCCTTTGCGACCGCGTCCTCGAAGGTGACCTCGACGCCGTGGCGGTTGAGGTTGGCGATGATCTCCTTGGCCCGGTCAACCCGCTCCTGCTGGGCCTTGGCGCAGGCGGGCGCGATCTTTTGGAGGTCAACCCAGTAGCCGCAGATGTGGAGATCCTCCGAGTACTTGTGCACGCAGGACATCTCGACGGCGGGGACGTTCTCGATCCCGAGCTCGCTGGCAACCCGCGTCGCCTCCTCCACTCCCGCGACACCGTCGTGGTCGGTCAGGGCCATCACCGTGACCCCGGCCTCAGCCGCGGCACGGGCGACGTCGCCGGGTTCGAGCTGGCCATCGGAGATCGTGGAGTGGCTCTGGAGGTCGATCATCTGCGCCGAGATTACCGGCTGAAAAACGAATTGTTGACCTGAGTTGCGACAATCGCTTTCGTGCGCATCTCAGCCAAAGCCGACTACGCGGTCCGCGCCGCCCTCGAACTCGCGTCACATCACGACGAGGGTCCGGTCAAGGGTGAGCGGCTTTCCGAGGCGCAGGGCATCCCCCTGCAGTTTCTGGAGCACATCCTTCTCGAGCTCAAGCACGCCCGTCTGATCCAGGCACGGCGTGGTGCCCGCGGCGGCTACTGGCTCGCGCGCGACCCCAGCGAGATCACCATTGCCGACGTCATCCGCGCCGTCGAGGGCCCACTCGCGAACATCCATGAGAACGCGCCCGAGGAACTGCACTACGGCGGACCGGCCGAGCGACTGCGCGACGTCTGGGTCGCCGTGCGCGCGGCGCTCCGCTCCGTTCTCGAGAGTGCGACGCTTGCCGAGGTCGCCGCGGGCGACCTCCCATGGCGGATCGAGGGCGTTCTCAACGACCCCGAGGCCTGGCTCAAGCGCTGAGCGTTTGCACGCGCTTCACTCGCCCTCGACTGGCGAGTCGCGGCTAGCGTCGTCCACGACGACGCTAGCTGCATCTCACGGATGTTCGGTGCCGCCAACGCCGAGTAACCGCGTCGTCTGACGGCCATGCCGCTACCATGCCGCGATCGCATTAGACGAGTAAGTCGGTCAGGAAAGGTGAAAAGGCTTCCGTGGACCCCTGGTTTGAAATCTTTGGCGTCGGCATCGACCCGATCATCATCGTGTTCGGGTTCGGCATCGGGCTGCTCGTCGGGATGACCGGCATGGGCGGCGCTTCGCTGATGACGCCGCTGCTGATCTTGATCTTCGGGATTCAGCCGGTGACCGCGATCGGGACCGACATCTTCTATGCCGCGGTGACCAAGACCGTGGGTGGCTGGAAGCACCTCAAGCTCGGCACCGTTCATAAGGGCCTCGCGTTCTGGCTTGCGGTCGGCAGCGTGCCCTCGGCACTCGTCGGTGTCTACGTCATCGAGTTGCTGCAAAAACACTACGGCGAGGGCCTCGACACGCTGGTGCTCGGGATGCTTGGCGGCACCCTGGTCGTGGTTGGCGTCGCGACGCTGCTGCGCTCCCTCTTCTTCTCCGGCGTCATCGAGGAGCGCTCGGCGATGCACCTCTACCGCCGCCACATCATCGCCGCGGTGATCACCGGAGTCACGACCGGATTTGTAATCGGCCTCACCTCGGCTGGCAGCGGCACGCTGATCGCGATCGCTCTGATCGCCATCTTTCGCCTGACGCCGCAGCGGGTCGTCGGCACCGACGTCTTTCATGCCGCCGTATTGCTCTGGGCCGCGGGGATCGCTCACTGGGTCGGCGGCAACATCGACTTCCTGCTGGCCGGAACGATTCTCGCCGGATCAATCCCGGGCGTCATCCTCGGCACTGACCTGTCGGTCAAGGCGCCACAGAAGTTCCTGCGCTACGCGCTGGCCGTCGTCCTCATCGCCTCCGGCACGACGCTTGTCGCCAAGAACTACTCAGCCGAGATCGTTCTCCCGGCAATCGGCATCGCGACGATCATGGTCGGCTTTTTGTTCGGCGCCCAAATGGTCTCGCGCAGTCGAGCAACGAAGAACGCCCGCGCCGCAACCGCGTAGCTTCGATCTCGAAGCCCAAAGGAGCGGTGTAGGGTGGCGAGCCGCCAATGATCGTCTTCGGCACGGCCATCACCGACCTCGACGTGTACGAGCGCTGCGCTGCCCCCGGCATCCAGCGGCTGCGCGACGCCGATCCTGAGATCGAGACACTCGCGTTCGCGAGCGTCGGCTCGATCTTTCGCAACTACAACCTGATTCTCGATGAGGTCGCCAAGCGCGACGATGTCGAGGCTCTCATCCTGATCCACCAGGACGCCGAAATCCACGACCCGCAGTTCGTGATGAAGCTTCGCCAGGCGCTCGCTGATCCCGAGGTGGGGATCGTGGGATGTGCCGGCGCCAAGGACGTGCGCAGCATCGCCTGGTGGGAGGGCTCGATCACCTGGGCATCGTTCACCCACCGTTACGAGGAGCTCGGCGGTGGCGAGATCCCCGCCTTCTCTTGGGCAACCGACGACCTGCCGCCGTTTGCACAGCTGGGCGAGGTCGACTCGGTCGACGGGTTCGTCCTCGGCCTGCCGCCCTGGACGATCGCCAACCTGCGCTTCGACGAGTCGCTCGGCCAGATGCACGGATATGACTTCGACTACTGCATGCAGGCTCGCGCCGCGGGCAAGAAGGTCATCACCGCGGACTTCCAGGTGATCCACCACCACTCCCTGCGCCTGCTCGAGGATCCCGAGACCTGGATCACCGCCTACATGCGAACTCGCGAGAAGTGGGAGGACCAGCTCCCGCACAACGGCTCGCGCGACTCGGACTGGGAGTGGCGCGCCAGGCGCGCGGAGGCCGAGGCGGCCGCGGCGCGACTCATGGGTGGGGTCGAAGAGCTCCTACGCGTCGCCTACTACAAGCAGTTCGAGGAGATGCGAACCTCGAGCAGCTGGCGGTTGACCGCTCCGCTGCGAGCGCTCAGCGCTCGCCTGCGCGCGCGCCGCGGCTGAGCACCCGTTTGACGCGCCCGGCAACCCTCCGCAGTAGGGGCCTTTGCCCCTGCTGCTCTGCCTCATCCATCGCGCGTTCGAGGCGGCGGGTCATCTTGTAGCGCTCGACCATGTGGAGAACCCGGTTTGCCTCCAGCCGTTCGAGCACGGGGTTTGCGTCCCACGGGGACATCGCCTCGTCGACCTTCGCGGCCCACGGCGCCTCCGGGTGCCAGATCACACCGAATCCGAAGAACGCCGGCACACGCGCGAAGCGAAGCTCGCCGTGGTTAGCCAGGAAGTCCTCGATGGCGGTGAGGATGCCGTTGCGAGGCCCGCCCTCACGAGCGGCGACGCAGGCGAACGGCATCCCCTCGTCCAGCGTCCCGGGATCCTCCGGCGCCAGATAGGTGTCGCGAGCCAGGGGCTGGCGGTGTTCAGCCGGGATCCGCTCCGGCACGTAGTAGGCATCGCGGCGCGCCAGCGGCCAGCCGACGTCGTGGAGCAGCAGCAGTGGCATCGAGGGCCCCGGCGAGCGCTCCGCGATGAGCCGCAGTTCCTCGCTGAGCGTGAAGTAGTTGTGGTCGCCATCGATGATGATCGCGTCACAGTCGGGCAGCGTGGGCAGGGCGTCGTGGCTCGTCGCCTCGACCAGCTCGAGCTCGGGCCGCTCGGCCGCAATCGCGACGAGGGCGGGCTGCGGCTCGGGATCGACCGCGATCAAGCGCGCGCCGCTGCGCGCGGCCCAGTCGAGCATCTCGTTCGTCGACTTCCCGTGAAAAGCCCCGATCTCCGCCACCGTCTTCGCCTCGATCGCATCAAGGCAGCCGAACAACACCTCGGCCACGTTCGACAATGAGGCAGCGTTCTCGTCCGGGTCGGTCGGAAACAGGCTCGCGGGCAAGGCGGGCGTGAGTCTAGAGTCATGGCGCATGCCCGAAGCGCAAACGCAGATCACCGCTGAGACGCTCATGCGCGACGTCCGCGCTCGCCATCCGCGACTGCTGGAGGCGCTCGTCGCCGACGCGGCCGTGACGGCTCAGCACCGGGGTGAACGCCACGAGTTCAGGGGGCCGCTTGACGCCGCCTTTCAGATCGTCCGGCTGATGTGGACCTCCGACGCCTTCCTCGCGCAGGCCCTCTATCGCGCCAAGGCTCGCCTGCAGGCGCTGGGCATTCCGCTGCTCCCGCGGATCTGCCACCGGCTGGCGATCGCCTCCGGGCAGGTGATGATCGGCGATCCGGTGGTCATCGCTCCCGGGCTCTACCTCCTGCACGGCCAGGTCGTGATCGACGGTCTCACGGAGATCGGGCCACGGGCCCGTATCGCCCCTTTCGTGACCATTGGCCTGCGCAAGGGCGACATCGTCGGCCCGAGGATCGGTGGCGACGTCGGGATCGGCACGGGTGCGAGGGTTCTCGGCCGCATCGAGATCGGCGATGGCGCGGTTATCGGCGCCAACGCGGTCGTCATCGAGGACGTGGCGCCCGAGATCACGGTTGTTGGCACGCCGGCGCAGCCGATTTAGCGGTTGCTACGGTTCGCGCCGTGATCTTCCGGCGCCAGCGTGAATCCTCGACGGCGGTCGCCGAGCGCGACCCGGAGGCGATCTTCACCGAGATCGAGGAGCTCAGCGAGCGCAACCGCCGTCAGCGCGATCCGGCACTGGAGCGCAGGATTCTCGCGCTACGTCATGAGGCCGGTGTGGGGCTGGCCGGCCGCGCCAACCCCGACGCGCGCTTTCCCGAGCCCGCAGACGACGCGCTGGCCGCGGTCAACGGCTCAGGCTTGGCGGAGGTGACGGCGGCCGAGCTGACCCCGGAGCTCCTGCGTGCAGCGCTGCTTCGCGACGGTGCCCTGCTCGTCCGCGGCGCGGTCGACCGCGACGAGGCGCTCTCGTTTGCCGACGAGATCGAGACCGCCTTCGCCGCGCGTTCATCGTTGGCCAGTGGCGGTGGTGCGAGCGAGGGCTACTACGAGGAGTTCGACCCGGGCGCTCCCGTCGACCTCGCTCCCGAGCGCAGCTGGGTGACCGACGGTGGCCTCTGGGCAGCCGACTCGCCGAAGCTGATGTTCGACATGCTCGAGGCCATGCGCCGCTGCGGGCTCGATCGCGTCATCGCCGGCTATCTCGGCGAGACCGCGGCGATCTCGATCCAGAAGTGCACGATGCGCAAGGTCAATCCCGACTCCGGCGCCGGTTGGCATCAGGACGGTGCCTTCCTCGGCGATGTGCGGGCGCTGAACGTGTGGATGTCACTCTCGCGCTGCGGTGACCTCGCCCCGGGGCTCGACATCGTCCCGAAGCGCCTCACCGAGATCGTGCCGACCGGCACCGAAGGAGCGATCTTCGACTGGTCCGTGGCGCCGGACGTGGTCGAGCGCGTCGCCGGCCCGGAGGGCGTCGTGCGCCCGATCTTCGAGCCGGGCGATGTCCTGCTCTTCGACGAGATGAACCTTCATTCCACCGCCGCCGACCCCTCGATGCCGAACCCGCGGTACGCAATCGAGAGCTGGTTCTTCGGCCTCTCGGGATTCCCGAGCGAGTACGTACCGATCGCCAGCTAGGAGGCACCTCTATGGATTTCGACCTGAGCCCCCGCGTCATCGAACTGCGGGATCGAATCCGCGCGTTCATGGACGAACACGTCTATCCCAACGAGGCCGAGGCGCTGCGCGCGCTCGATGAGGAGGTTGTGCAGGGCGCCAACGTCGCCTACCCAGCGATCCTGGTCGACATTCGCGAGAAGGCCAAGGCCGAGGGCCTGTGGAACTTCTTCATGGCCGACTCCGAGCATGGGGTGGGACTGACCAACTGGGAGTACGGGATCCTCTGCGAGGAGATGGGCCGCAGCCCGGCGATCGCGCCGATGGCGTTCAACTGCGCTGCGCCGGACACCGGCAATACGGAGATCCTCGCCGAGCACGGCACCGACGAGCAGAAGGACACCTGGCTCCAGCGTCTGCTCGATGGCGAGATCCGCTCCTGCTTTTCGATGACCGAGCCCGACGTGGCCGGATCCGACCCGCGGACTCTGCAGACGCAGGCCGTGCTCACCGACTCTGGCGACGAGTGGGTCATCAACGGCCACAAGTGGTTCACCTCCGGCGCCGTCGGCGCCTCGCTGGCCATCGCGATGGTCGTCACCGATCCCGATGCGCACCCCTACGCACGCGCTTCGATGATCCTCGTGCCCACCGACGCCCCGGGCTTCAACCTGGTGCGCCCCGTGCCGGTGATGGGCCACTCAGGCGGTCCCGGCCACTGCGAGATCCGCTACGAGGACTGTCGCGTCCCCGCGACGAACCTCCTCGGCCCGCGCCAGGCGGGCTTCGTCATCGCTCAGGACCGCCTCGGCCCCGGCCGCATTCACCACTGCATGCGCGCGATTGGAAGCTGCGAGCGCGCGATCGAGATGATGTGCCGCCGCGCCAATTCGCGCGAGGCCTTCGGCACGAAGCTCGCCGAAAAGCAGTTCGTCCAGGACTTCATCGCGAAGTCGCGGATGGAAACCGATCAGGCCCGCCTGCTGACGCTCAACGCCGCCTGGCGCATGGACACCTATGGCAAGAAGGAGGCCCGCCGCGAGATCTCGATGATCAAGGTCGTCGCCGCCAACGTCGTCATGGACGTCCTCGACCGCGCGATCCAGGTCCATGGCTCACTCGGGATGTCCGACGACACACCCCTGGCCGGCATGTGGCGCTTCTCGCGGATGCTCAAGGTCGCCGACGGCCCCGACGAGGTCCACAAGATGGTGATCGCGCGCCGCGAGCTCAACCACTGGGCCAAGGCCGACGAGGCGGGCGAGGGCTCCAACGGCGCGAGCGCTGCCGCCGCGCCCGCTGCGACCCCCGCGTAGGTCGACGGGCAGATCCCGGCAACGGGATCGCCGCTATCCGCCCGTCGGCTCCGTGAGCTCGCCGCGTTCGGCCTGATCGGCGGCCTCTATCAGCTTCCCGACCGTGCGAGCGAACCCCTTCGCGCTCTCCTTGTCCTCCTCGCCGTAGCCGCCCGCCATGTACCGGGCGAAGACTCCCTCGAGGATGATCCCGAGCTTCCAGAGTCCGAGGGCGACGTAGAAGTCGATCTCCGAGAGGTCGCGGCCTGACTTCTCGGCGTAGCGCTCCCGGACCTCGGCGCGAGAGGGAAACCCCGGGGCCATCGTCGCCGGGCGCAGCGGCACCAGGTCGTCGCCCTCCTCGCCCCAGTAGACAAGGAGCAGGCCGACGTCGGCGAGTGGGTCGCCGAGAGTGCAGAGCTCCCAGTCGACGACCGCCGCGACCTCACCCGCGGGGGTCAGGATCATGTTGTCGAGACGGTAGTCGCCGTGGACGAGGGTCGCGGGACCCTGTTCGGGAATGCGTGCCGCGAGACGGTCGTGTACCTCACCGACGAGCGGGAACTCATGGGTGTGCTGCTTTTGCCACTGGCCGTGCCAGCGATGCAGCTGGCGTGCGACGTAGTCCTCCTTCTTGGCGAGCTCGCCGAGCCCAACATCGTCGGGCGCGACCGCGTGGATCGCGACGAGGGTGTCGACGACGCGCTCGCCGATCGCTCGCCGATCGTCTGCATCCGGAAACTCGTCGGCCTGATCGATCGATCGAAGAATTGGCCCATCGACCCAATCCATGACGTAGAAGGGCGCGCCGTTGACCGAATCGTCCTCGCAGAGCCCGGCGGCCCGGGCGACCGGGACCGGCGTGGAGGCCAGCGCCGAGATGATCCGGTGCTCGCGGCCCATGTCATGCGCGGAGGCGAGCCGTTCGCCGAGCGGAGGTCGGCGCAGTGCCCAGCGGTGACCGGCCGCGTCGGTGACTCGATAGGTGAGATTGGACCGGCCTCCGGAGATCCGGGCGAACTCCAGCGGCGTCTCGATCGCCTCGACGGTCTCCTCGAACCATGCGGTCACGCCGGCAACGTCGATCCCGTCAGTAGCCTCCTCGCCCATGGCGGGGAAGCCTACTTTCAGCGCGCTCGTGGTCGATTTCGGCGGGGTTCTGACCACCAGCATCTGGCCCGCGTTCTCTGCGTTCTGCGGGCGGGTCGGACTTGCGCCGGAGACGGTGCGCGACCTCTTTCGCGGCGACGAGCGGGCGCTGAAGCTGCTCCGTGGCCTCGAGACCGGCGAGCTGGCCGAGCCTGACTTCGAGCGCCGCTTCGGAGAACTTCTGGGTCTCGAGTCCCACGAGGGACTGATCGCTGACATGTTCGCCGACCTCGGGCCCGACGAGGAGATGGTGGGCGCGGTTCGGGCGGCTTCCGCGGCTGGGATCAAGACGGGGTTGATCTCGAACTCATGGGGCCTTTCGATCTACGACCGTGCGCCCGTGGATCTCTTCGATGTCAGCATCATCTCCGGGGAGGTCGGTCTTCACAAGCCGCAGCCGGAGATCTATGAGCTCGCGTGCCAGCGGCTCGAGGTCGCGCCGGCCGCAGCGGTCTTCGTCGATGATCTGCGCGAGAACTGTGCGGGTGCGGAGGCGGTCGGAATGACGGCGATCCTTCATCGCGAGACCCCGACGACGCTGGCGCGACTTGACGAGCTGCTCGGGATCTAACAGCCCGATTCAAGGCCCAGGCGCGACTCAACGCGGATTGTCCCGGCCGCCTGTGTGATCACCGAGGTCGTCCCGTCGGAACCTCGCTCGATGCAGGCATCGCCGGCGACAGCCGCCCAGGTCGAGGTGAAGTTGATTGCGACCCGATACGTGCCCGCCCGCGGCGCATCCACCTCGAACCAGTCGGCGCCGGTGGCGCTGACACCAAGTGGAATCGCGTCGTCGACCCGATAAAGCTGCCAATCGTCGTTGCTCCACACGGGCTCGAGATAGGCGAGACCGGCGTCGATCAGCGCGACCTCATCCTCGGCGAGGTAGTCGAGCGGCGCTTCGGCCACCGCGACGTAGGAAACCGCGTGACGTTCGAGCCAGTCGCGGTAGGACGCGGGATCGAGACTGCCGTCGGAGAAGAGGTCGAAGTCGTCGGATTCGAGCTGGCGCAACCAGCCACGCGCCAGCGGAAACTCCCGACCGATGTAGTCGGCCTCCCACCGGTTCTTGGTCGGGGCGACCTCGATCCGATACGGCTCCTGCCCGGCCCGCAGCTCGCGCAGTTCGGTGAGCAGCGGCGCGTAGAACGAGCGCTCGGTCGACCTCTCGCCAGCGGCCTTGGCGGCATCGCGGATCGGCGCGGTCAGCTGCCAATACAGCAACGGGACGGAGACGGCCAAAACGACGAGCCGACCGCGAGGCCAGAGAACGAGTGCGAGCACTGGGCCCGCAAAGAGGGCGCCGAGCCGGGTGACATTGCCGCCGAGCGCGGTGGGGACGACGAAGGCGATGAGCGCGAGTAACCCGTACAGCGCCGCCCCAACGCGCAGCGCCCTGAAGCGAGCCGGGACCAGCCAGCCCACCACGGCGACGAGCAGCGGGATTGCGATAAAGGCCGAGAAGACAAAGGGCTCGGTCCCGCCCACCGGGAACAGAAAGGTCAAAGCGAGGATCGGGATGCCGGCGCCGAGCGTGAGGTACAGGCCCCGACGGCGCTCACCGGTGAGTAACACGGCAGCACCCGCCAGGGCGAGAAAGAGGCCCGCGACCGGACTCGCCAGCGTCGTCACCACGGCAGCTACCGCGGCGGGCCAGAGCGGTCGCGGCGGCAGGGGGATCAGCGCCGCCAGGCCGATCGGCACAGCCAGGAGGAACGGGATTCGGCCGGTCAGCAGCCAGCTTGTGATCGCGGCCGCAAACCAAAGCGACGGGATCAACGCGCTCGCTTGGAACCGCCGCCGCGCCAGGATCGCAAAGAGCGCGGCAGCGACGACAACCGCCAACGCGCCCACAAGGCGCGGGCCCAGCAGCGCCCCAAGCGGTGGGTAGAGGACGCTGTAGGACAACAGGTAATGACCGGAGTACCACTGATCGTTCCAAAGCAGGAAGCCGTGGTCGGCAAAGAGATCCGCGCGGAAGCTCGCGGCGGCGAGGTCTTGGCTTGGCGGTGCCCAAACCAGGCAAGCCGCGGCCCCCACCGCGGCCAGCAGGGTTGGCCCGACGACGATCCAGCGGGGCGGCGGCGCTCGCAAGGCACTTAGCTTAAGTCGGATATGCCGCTGCCCGCTGCCATCGACCTCGCAGGTCAGTTCGATCGGGTCCTTGACGCCATCGGCGCTTTCTTCGCCGAGCTCACCCGGATCGACATCCCCTTCCTCGCGGCAGCGCTCCTGCTGTCGCTCGCGCTGCAGCTGTGCCGGGGCCACGCCTGGGCGAATGCGATACGCGCCGCGTATCCCGGCGACGCCGTGAGCGAGCGAGGTGTCGTCGGCGCCTTTCTCGTCGGCGCGGGCCTCAACGGAATCCTGCCGGCACGGGGCGGCGACGCGATCAAGATCGTCCTCGCCAAGCGCAGCGTCCGCGGGGCCGCGTACCCGGCGATCATCTCCTCGTTCGCCGTGCTCGCCCCCTTCGACACGGGGATCGGTCTCGTCGTCCTCGGCTACGCGCTGAGCCAGGGGCTCCTACCCGCGGCTCCGCGGCTCCCGGAACTGCCGGCATTCGAGATCTCGTTCTGGGCCGCGAACCCCCAACTCTTGATCCTGACGGTGACCGTCCTCGCGATCGCGCTCGTCGTCCTCGTCGCGTTCGTCGCCCGGCGGATCGAGTCGTTTTGGCAGAACCTCAAGCAGGGCCTCGCGATCCTGCGAGTGCCGCGCCGCTATCTGCGCGAGGTCGTCGCATGGCAGGTGGCCGGCTGGCTGCTGCGGTTTGCGTCGTTCTGGCTCTTTCTCGACGCGTTCCACATCGGCGGTTCGTTCGACAACGTGCTGTTGGTGATGTCCGTTCTTGCGATCACCGGAGCGCTTCCCTTCACCCCCGGCGGGGCAGGCGCCCAACAGGCGCTGCTCGTGGTCGCCCTGCACGGACCGACCTACGCGGCGGTGGTCGCCTACTCCGTGGGCCAGCAGCTATCGGTGACGATCTGGTCAGTTGCCATCGCGTTCATCACGCTCGGCGTGGTCTTCCGCGCACGAGACCTGCGCCGCTTGATTCGCGAAGGGCGGGAGGCGCGGGGCGACCCGGAGCCGACCTGATCCGCCCGGCGGTGATCGGGTCCGGCTAGTCCTTCGCGTACTCGACGCGGATCTGCTTGCCCTCGAGCTTGGTGCCGTCGAGGCGCTCGAGGGCGACCTTCGCCTGCTCGTCGGGCAACTCAACGAATGAGAAACGCTCGAGAACGCGAATGTCACCAATCTCTGCCTCGGGGATCACGGCCCCCTCGGAGAGCGCCCACCGCAGGTTCTCCTCGGTGATCCCGCTGCGAGCACCGCGGTTGACGAACAGCTTCACATGGCCGTTTGTCGCCTCCGCAGGCTCTGTATCGCGCGAGTCCTCGTCCTCCGTTGCGCCGCTCTCGTCGGTCGCATCGGCTGGCAGCTTCTCGCGCTCACGGCGCGGGCGTCGCGGCCTGTCCTCGGAGCTATGGTCGCGACGGCGCGGACGCGGGGCGTGCTCGATGCGGTCCTCGGGCGCCTCCCACTCGCCGATCGACGTCTTTGCCTCGCGCTCAATCACGTCGATCTCGCCACGCTGCTTGGTCGTCACGAAGGTGATCGCGCGGCCGGTGCGGCCGACGCGACCGGTGCGACCAATCCGATGTACATAGATCTCGGTGTTGTTCGGCAGGTCGTAGTTGATGACGTGCGTGACGTGCTCGATGTCCAGCCCGCGCGCGGCGACGTCTGTCGCCACCAGAAGGGGCATCCCACGCTCCTTGAACTGGATCATCACCCCGTCGCGCTGGCCCTGGCTCATGTCGCCGTGTAGCGCCTTGTTGCGAAAGCCCTTGTCGCGCAGCTCGCGGTCAAGGCGGGCGGCGCCGATCTTCGTCCGACAGAAGATGATCGCCTGCTCGGGCTCCTCGGCGCGCAGGACCTGGATCAGCCGCTCGGTCTTCTCGCGGGGCTCAACCTCGACGAAGGCCTGCTCGATCGCGTCGACGGTGAGCTGCTTCGGCGTCACCTTGATCGTCACCGGGTCGTACATGTGGGCCTCGGCGAGACGGGCGATCGGGTCCGGCATCGTCGCCGAGAACAGCGCGGTCTGGCGCCCCGATGGGCACATGCGAAGAATCTTTTCAACGTCCTCGATGAATCCGAGGTCGAGCATCTCGTCTGCCTCGTCCAGGACCACGTAGCGCGCCGAGGTCAGGACAAGCGAGCGGCGTGAGATCAGGTCCATGATCCGGCCGACGGTGGCAACCACGACATGAGCGCCCTTGCGAAGCCGCGACTGCTGCGTCTGGATGGGGGCCCCGCCGAAGACCGCGACGATCTCGATATCGAGGTGCTCGGCATAGGCGCGCAGCGCCTGAGTGACCTGGATGCAGAGCTCGCGGGTCGGCGTCATCACGATCGCCTGGGTCTCCTGCGAGGTCGGATCGAGGTATTGCAGAAGCGGCAGCCCGAAGGCAGCGGTCTTGCCGGTTCCGGTCTGAGCCTGACCGATTACATCCTGGCCGCCGAGCAGCGCCGGGATCGTCTGCTCCTGAATCGGGGTCGGCTCGGTATAGCCGAGCTCATCGAGCGCGGTCTGGATCTCCGTGCTCAGTCCGAGCTCGTGAAAAGATGGCACTGAGCCGAGGTTAGAGCGTCGGGTCGAGCAAAAGCTTGCCCGTGGTCCTGCGCGCTGCAAGCGCCTCGTGCGCGGCCCGCGCTTCGGAGAGCGGATAAACGCCGCCTCCGACGACCTCGAGCTCGCCCGCCGCGACGGCGCTGAGCAGGTCGCCGATCATCGCTGCGGTCTCCTCGCGGCGCGGGATGAGGTGCATCAGCCAGAAGCCGATAACGGCGCGCGAATGACGCATCAGGTGCCCCGTCGCGACCTCGTTCTGCTCCCGCGAGGCGATCCCGAACGCGACCATGCGGCCGAACGGCGCAAGGATTCGCAGCTGCTGGTCAAAAGCGGCGCCGCCGCTCATCTGCAGCACGGCGTCAACCTCGTCGCCGTTGTTGGCTTCGAGGATCGCCGCGCCGAGCTCCTCGGCGCGTGAGTCGACCGCGGCATCGGCTCCGAGGCGCAGTGTGAGATCACGCTTGTCCTCGCTCGACGCGAGCGCGATGACCCGCGCGCCCGCGCGCTTGGCAAGCTGGACCGCGAGCGTGCCGGTACCGCCGGCGGCCGCCTCGACGACGACCGTTTCCCCCTCCCGTAGCCGCGCACAGCGATGGACGAGGGCGTGTGCCGTTAGCCCCTGGAGCAGGATCGACGCCGCCTGGTCGTCGCTGACGCCATCTGGCACCGGAATCAGATGTGCCTCGGGAACGACCACGTGCGAGGCGTAGCCGCCCGTCGCAAGCAACGCGGCGACTCGCCGGCCGTCGGGTGTGCGGCCACTGATCTCGCCGCCGGGGATCAGCGGCAGGCTCTGCTTGGCCAGATAGTCGTCGCGGGTCGCGTGGGTGTCGGCGAAGTTGACGCCGCAGCGCCCAACCTCAACCACGACCTCGCCAGCGCCAGGCTCGGGGTCTGGGAGCTCTACCAGCTCCATCACCTCGGGCCCGCCGAACTTCTCGATCCGAATCGCTCTCATTTCACCTAGTCTGCCGCAGTCGTGGCACTGACCGTAGTTGGATCAATCGCCTTCGACAGCGTGCGCACCCCGTTCGGGGAGCGCGAGCGCATGCTCGGCGGCTCCGCCGTGCACTTCGCTCTCGCGGCAAGCTTCTTCACCGACGTCGGCGTCGTCGGACCCGTGGGCGACGACTTCGGCGAGGAACAGCTGAACCTGCTCAAAGCCCGCGGGATCGCGACCGGCGACATCGAGCACGTTCCAGGCGGCGAGACGTTCTTCTGGCGCGGTCACTACGACCACGACATGAACGTCGCTCACACGGACGACACGCAGCTCAACGTGTTCGCCGACTTCGAGCCCAAGCTCTCGGCCGATTCAGCAGCGGCGGAGATGCTCTTTCTCGGCAACATCCAGCCCGATCTCCAGCGCGACGTCCGCGCCCAATCGTCAGCCGAGTTCGCCGCCCTCGACTCGATGAACCTCTGGATCGACACCGCACGCGACTCGCTCGTCAGCGCGATCGGGGAGGTCGACTGCCTGCTGCTCAACGACGCGGAACTGCGCATGCTCACCGCGGAGCCGAACCTCTCTCTGGCGGCGAAGGCGACGATCGCTATGGGGCCGAGCGTGGTCGTGGCCAAGCGTGGCGAATACGGCGCACTCCTCTTCACCGAGGACGGATACTTCGCCGTTCCCGGGCTCCCGCTCGAGGAGGTTCGCGATCCCACCGGCGCGGGCGACAGCTTCGCCGGCGGGTTCCTCGGCTATCTCGACGGCGCACGGATCGCCGGGACATACGACGAGTCGGCGCTTCGCCGGGCGATGATCCACGGTTCGGTTCTGGCGTCGCTCAACGTCGAGGGCTTTGGAACCGACCGCGTCAGCACGGTCACTCCCGTCGAGCTCGCCGAGCGCTACGACGACTTCAAGCGCCTGATGACCTTTGAGGACGCCGGCGCGGTCGCCTGGAAGTAGCTTCGGGTCGTTAGTCGCGTTTGTCGCCGTAGAGGCTGCGGTCCGCAGCAACGACCGCCGAACTGATGCTGCCGTGGCGGTGCGCGGCAGCCGTTCCCCAGGAGACCCGGATGGGGTGCGCGTCGGTTATGGCGTTGCGCTCCTCGACGGCCTCCGCGACGCGGCCGCACCATGCCTCGGCATTGTCCTTCTCGCAGCCGTTGAGGAGGACCGCGAACTCGTCACCGCCGATACGTGCTGCGTAGTCGCCGGCGCGAACCTCGGTGATGAGGATCTCGCCGAAGGCGCGAATCAACGAGTCGCCGGCGCGATGGCCGAACGTGTCGTTGACCCGCTTCAACCCGTCGAGGTCGAACAGCGCGATGGAGACCGGGGCCGAATCGCGCGCGATGGCGATCTGGGCGGCGATCAGTGCCTCATCCCAGCCGCCGCGGTTGTTGAGTCCGGTGAGCCCGTCCGTGCTCGCCCGGCGCTCGAGCTTGGCGTTCTCGGCAGCGAGTTCCTCCTGGGCGAGCGAGCGACGCACGACGTGCTCCGCGCCGTCCGCAACCGAGCGCGCGACGCGCTGACAGAGATTGGTGAAGCCGCGTGGGCGCGGCTGGGCGTGGACGGTGACCAGCAGGCCGAGATCGCTGATCGGCACTGCGTGAATCGAAGCGACCCGATCGTTGAAGGTGAAGCCCTCCGGTGCGATCGCCGTCGGGTCCGCCGCGTCTTGAATCAACAGCCTGCCGCCGGGCCCGCCAGAAAGCGACGCCGCGAGCTGGCCGAGGAGGCGGCGGGTCACGCCCGGCTCGCCGGGAGTCCAGCCGAGATCGGCCCACCCGGTGCGCATGGCACGGCCGGCACCGGTGATCACGACCGCTCCGAACTCGCAGGAAAGGGCGGTTGCGGCGCGCTCTGAGATCTCAGTCAGCGCCGCCTCGACACCGTCGGCGTTGACGGTTGTGACGGCACGAACCGCGTCGAGCACCTCGAGCTCGTCCGCCAGCCTCTTTGCCGAAGGCACGTGGTCGACAAGCCGAGCGACACGATCACCGAAGACGGGCATATCTCGCGCGGACACTCCGGCCAGTGAATCCGTGGGCGAGCCGAAAACGACGATGACGTCGTGCCCGCAGGGGACGATCACGGCACTGCGCGCGTAGTAGGGACCAACGACGCGAACGGGCTCATCCTCGGCGATGCACCGCACGGCGGCCGTTCCCAGGGATGGCCCCGAGCCACCATCCTCGGGCCGCAGCTCGATGTTGCCAGCCCATCCCTCTCCCCGGCCGATGCCGGCAAGGTGGGCGAAGGTGGCACGGGCGACCTTGCGGAAGACGAAGACGTCCTCGGCGCCAACCTCAGCGGCGATCGCCTCGAGCGCGAGACGCTGGTCACGCTCGGCGACATCACCGGGGGCGCAGCCGACGATCAGCGCGTCGTCGCCGAGCGCGGCAAGCAATGCATCCACGACCCGGGGGTCGAACTGCGTGCCGGCGTTGGTTCGCAGCTCGGCGACCGCGTCGTGGCGCTCGAGCGCTTGGCGGTACGGCCGGTCCGAGGTCATGGCGTGAAAGGCGTCGCATGCAAACACGATCCGGCTGGCGAGCGGGATCGTCTCGCCCGAGATTCCGTCGGGGTAGCCACCGCCATCCCATCGCTCATGCTCGTGGCGAACAGCTTTGGCGATCGCCTCCATCCCCGGAATCTGACGCAGGATCTGCTCGCCGATCACCGGGTGGTCGCGCATGATCCGCTGCTGGGCGGGCGTGAGGGCTTTGGGGCTGGTGAGAATGTCTGTCGGAATGCCGAGCTTCCCGACGTCGTGAAGCGCTGCGACCCGGCTGATCTTCTCGGTCTCCTCGCTGCCGAGCTCAAGGCGCGCGCAGACGTCGCGAACGAGGCGCGATGTCGCGTTTGAGTGCGAGCCGGTGTAGTCGTCGCGGACGTCTAAAGCTGAGGTCAGGGCCAGGACGGCCGCCTCGTAGCTGGCCGCGAGCTCTGCCTTGCGGCGGACGCTGTCGAGGCCAAGCGCAACGATCGATGCGTAGGCCTCGACCGTCTCGATCTGCTCCGAGGTGGGTGTGAAGGGGCGATCGAGATAGGTGGCAAACGTCCCGAGAACCGCACCGTCCGGGAGCCGGAGCGGGACCGACCAGCACGAGCGCAGTTCAAGCCGCTTGCAGATCTCGTGGAAGCCTTCCCATCGAGAGTCGACCACGATGTCCTCGGTGACCGTGGTCTCTCCGAGATAGGCGGCGGTCCCGCAACAACCGGCGTCGGGACCGATCTCAAGACCATCAACAGTGGCTGTGTACTCGGCGGCGAGGCCACTCGAAGCGCCGCTGCGTAGCCGTCCGCCCTCGGCCAGCAGGATCGAGCAGCGCTGCGAATCGACCAACCGACCAAGCTGCTCGACGACCTCCTCGAGGTATGACTCAACGCTGGGTGCCCGCCCAGCGGATACCGCGCCCGCCTTGAGCGTCGCAATCCCCCTTTGCGCGGTTGTCGTCTGCATCCTCGTGCTCGAAACCTCCAGGCCATGCATCGGCGGCGGAGACACGTGGCTTGAACTGGAAGAATGAGAAGAGACGAACGGACGAGTGAGGAGATCGAGATAGATGGCGGCTGACCAAGAGAGTGCACAGGGGGCGGTAGCGACGGCAAACGGCGACGGGCAGCAGACGCTGACGGTCACCGACAACCGCACCGGCGAGACCTACGAGGTCGAGATCACCGACGAGACGATCAAGGCGATGGACCTGCGCCAGATCAAGGTCTCCGAGGACGATTTCGGGATGATGGCCTTCGACCCCGCGTTCACCAACACGGCGTCGTGTCACTCGGCGATCACCTTCATCGACGGCGAGGCCGGCATCCTCCAGCATCGCGGGATCCCGATCGAGCAACTCTGTGAGAAGTCGACCTTCCTCGAGGTGGCCTTTCTGCTCGTCTACGGCGAGCTGCCGACCGAGCCCCAGCTCGAGCGCTGGGTGTTCGACATCACCCACCACACCTTCGTCCACGAGGACATCAAGCAGTTCCTAGGCGGGTTTCGCTACGACGCTCACCCGATGGGGATGCTGCTGGCCGGCGTTGGCGCGCTCTCGACCTTCTATCCGGATGCGAAGCACATCGATGACATCGAAGAGCGCTACATGGCCGCGATCCGCATGATCGCGAAGGTGCCGACACTCGCGGCATTCGCGTATCGCCACAACATGGGGCTCCCCTACGTCTACCCGGACAACGATCTCAACTACTCCGAGAACTTCCTCTCGATGATGTTCAAGAAGACCGAGCTCAAGTACGAGCCGGATCCGCGTCTGGCAAAGGCCCTCGACGTCCTGTTCATCCTCCACGCCGATCACGAGCAGAACTGCTCAACAGCGGCCGTTCGCGCCGTCGGGTCCTCGCAGGTCGATCCCTATTCCGCGGTTGCGGCCGGTGTGGCCGCGCTCTACGGACCGCTTCACGGCGGTGCCAACGAGGCAGTGCTGCGCATGCTGCGGCGGATCGAGTCCGTCGACAACATCCCCGGTTTCCTCGAGGGCGTCAAGAACCGCGAGGAGAAGCTCATGGGCTTCGGTCATCGCGTCTACAAGAACTACGACCCGCGGGCACGGATCATTCGCAAGCACGTCGACGAGGTGCTGGAGGCGACCGAGCACAACCCGCTGATCGAGATCGCGACCGAGCTCGAAAAGCGCGCGCTCGACGACGAGTTCTTCACCTCGCGCAAGCTCTACCCGAACGTCGACTTCTTCTCGGGCCTGATCTACGAGGCACTCGAGCTCCCAACGGAGATGTTTACGGTGATGTTTGCCATCCCGCGCACCGCTGGATGGATCGCGCAATGGCTCGAGATGCTCGACGACCCGGAGACGAAGATCGCCCGGCCGCGTCAGGTCTACACCGGCGCCCGCGACGTCGACTACGTCCCGATCGCCGACCGCGACGGTCCCGAGAAGATCACCAACGAGGCACTGCGCCGCCCCGTTCGCCAGCGGCGCGGGGCTTGACGGGAACCTGGCCGCGTACAGGCTCACGGTTCGCAGCGGCCCGCGCGTCGAGCGCGAGAAGTTCGACGCGCTTGACGACGCGATCGCCGCGCTCGAGGCGCAGGCCAAGCGAATTCGCGCGCAGGGGCCGCTCCAAGCTCGGAAGCTGGTCCGTGAGTTCGAGCCGGGCGATCTGGTTGCCGGGCGGGTCGAGATCTCCACGGGAGGTTTGATGCGCCGCGGCATCGACGCGGGCATCGACGTGATGGGTGACGGCCGCTACGTTGCCTTCCGCGGCGGTTTTGGCCGCCGAGAGATCGACTTCGGCGAGGAATCACCCTTCCAGGCGGTCCGCGGTGTTCTCTCGGGATCGGATTGATGCGAGCACAGGAAGCCGAAATCCCCAAGGGAAGCTTTGCCGCCGGCCGGCGAGTGCGACTGCCGGCCGGAGCCCAGCCGCCCGTGCGCGTCTACATCAACGGCGTCGAGCAGACGGAGGGCGTCGACTTCGAGCGCCGCGGGTCTGAGATCGAGTTCGCGCGGCCAATCGTCAAGGAGACGGTGACCAAGGGGCGCTGGGCGGCGATGTACCTCGGCCTCTGGGGCACCTACCGAAAAAACGAGGCGGTCGACGTCGAATACAGGCTGAAGGGACAGACCAAACTGGCCGCCGATGTGGACATCGTTCCCGACCCGGGGTAGCACCCGGCGCTTCGGGGACGGCGCTAGGCGGCGACGGTCTCGCCGAGTGCGGTGAGCTCAGCGACGCGTGCGCGATGCTGGCCGGCGGTGCCCAGCAGAGGGGCGCACGTACGGGCACGCTTGAGCAGGAAGTGGATGTCGTGCTCCCAGGTGAAGCCGATTCCGCCAAGCGTTTGAATCGCGTTGTGGGTGACCGAGCAGGCGGCATCCGAGGCTCGCGCCTTGGCCATCGACGAGGCCAGAGGCAATGATTCGCGCTGGGCGTCGGCAGCCCAGGCCGCGTAGTAGGTGAGCGAGCGTGCCTCCTCTACCTCCCAGAGCATCTCGGCGAGGCGGTGCGAGACGCCCTGGTAGGCGCCGATCGGCCGACCGAACTGCTCGCGTTCCTTCGCGTACTCGACGCCGATGTCGAGGGCGCGCTGTGCAACCCCGACGAGCTCGGCGGAGAGCGCGATGGTGCCGATGTCGACCGCGGCCATTACATCCCCAGCAAGCGGGTCGCCGCCATCTGCCTCCACGCGAAAGTACGCACGCGTCGTGTCGATCAGATCGAGCCGATCGAGCTTTGCGTCGGCAGGGTCCACGATACGACCGCCGTCCATGCCCTCGTTGAGAACCAGGACCGTGGCCCCCCCGGCGGCCCCGACCACGGGCACCTCGTCGGGCGTGAAAGCGGCAGCGCCGCGGGCCTCGCCCGAAGCGATTCCCGGCAGCCAGCTGGACTTCTGCTCATCCGAGCCGGCCTCTTGGATGAGCGCGCCGGCGAAGGCGTTGGAGATCATCGGCGACGGAGCCAGCGCGTAGCCGAGCTCCTCCTGAAGAATCACGAGCTCAACGACGCCGAGGCCCTGGCCGCCGTGCTCCTCAGCGATGGCGATCCCGGGCCAGCCGAGGTCGCACATCTCCTTCCACAACGCGTCGTCGTACGGGCTGTCGGATTCGGCCAGCTCTCGCACCTTCTCTGGCTTGAAGCGGCTGGCGATGAACTCGTGCGCGGTCGACTTGATCTCGCGCTGCTCGTCGTTGAAGGCAAAGTCCATAAAGAGCCCTCCTACCTGAGCTTCGGCAGGCCGAGGACCCGCTCGGCGACGATGTTCTTGAGCACGTCCGAGGTTCCGCCCTCGATCGAGTTCGCGCGCGAGCGCAGGAAGCGATACGCCCACGGGTTGGACTTGGACAGCGCATCCACCCCACCGATCTCGAGCGCGAGCTCGGTCAGCGCCTGATTGGTCGACGACCACTGCAGCTTTGCGATCGAACCCTCGGGTCCGGGGATGCCAACCTTCATCGTCGCCGTCAGCGCCCGCATCGCGCCCAGGCGAAGGCCCTCAATCCCGATCTTTAGCCGCGCAATCTTGTCGCGGATCATCGGATCGTCGAAGACGCCGCGCTCCTTTGCAAGATCGATCAGCTCTTCGAGCGAATTCGCAAGGCCGAGCGCTGCCGACGCGCCAAGCCCCGCTCGCTCATTCATGAGCGTCGTGATCGCGACCATCCACCCGTTGCCGACACCGCCGACAACGTTCTCGTCGGCGACGTAGGCATCCTCGATGAAGAGCTCGTTGAACTCGGCCTCGCCCGTGATCTGGCGCAGCGGGCGAACCTCGACCTCGTCCTGCTCCATGTCCATCAAAAAGTAGGTGAGGCCCTTGTGCTTGGGGACATCGGGGTCGGTCCGGGCGACGAGCATGCACCACTTCGCCTCGTGGGCGAACGTCGTCCAGACCTTCTGGCCGGTGATTCGCCAGCCGCCGTTGTCCTTGACCGCCTTCGTCTTCAGCGAGGCCAGATCCGAGCCCGACTCCGGCTCGGAAAATCCCTGGCACCAGATCTCCTCCGCCGAAAGGATCGGCTCGAGAAAGCGCTCCTTCTGCTCCTCGGTGCCGTGGGCGATCACGACCGGGCCGCCCATCACGAGGCCGAGCACGTTCGCAGGGCGGGGTGCTCGCGCGCGTGCCAGCTCGGCGCCGAAGATCGACTGCTCGATGAGGGTCGCGCCGCGCCCGCCGTACTCCTTGGGCCAGGAAACACCCGCCCAGCCGCCGCTGTGAAGCTTGCGCTGCCACTCGCGCTCGAACTCGTATTGCACCTGGTCGCCACCCTGCGGTGCCGGACCGGGATGGTTCTCCTCGATCCAGGCGCGAAGCTCGTCGCGAAAGGCGGTTTCGTTCTCCGTAAGCGTCAGGTCCATGAGCGCCGGGGAACCCTACTCAATGAATTGGGCCATCGAGCGCATGGCGCACGGCGGCCTGCGGATCGGCAACGCCGAGGCCGGCCAGTAGCGCTTCGATCCTCGCCTCCGGGATCCCGGCGATCGTCATTCGTCTCGCCAGAAGCACAACGCCGTCGGATGGTCGGCCACGGTCTGTCGCGTACTCGCTCTCGAGCCAGCGCCGCACGCCCGTGCTCCACTCGGCAACCGCTCGAGCGTGACCGACGACCACGTCGCCCGTCGCGCGCATCCGCTCGGCATCGCTGTCGGCACCGGCCGTCAGCCGCTCGAGCAACCGCTCGAGCTCCCGTGAGACATGCGTGGCTGCCGCGTCGGCAGCCTGTTCGATCGCCTTGACTCGGCGCTCGGCGATCTCCAGAAACTCGACGAGCTCGGAGCTCGGAATGCGCTCGTGCGGTCCGCTCCCGGGATGGGCGAGGACCTGTGCGAGACGCCCGGGCTTCTCCGCTGGTGCGGCCGCGTCCTGGCGTTCACTCTCGAAACTCGCCGCCGTACGGTCATCCTAAACGGCTCGGCAGCGCCGGCGAGCGTCAGTCCACGACGTACAGCGTGGCCAGTGCGACACCAATCCAGGTCACGCCGGCGAAGATCATGCCCGGATCCTCGGTGAGGATCGCCGCCGTGGAACGGGTATCGCGGCGGTCGTAGATCAGGTACAGGTAGCGAAAGATGCCGTACAGAACCGATGGTGCGGTGGCGAGCATCTTCGAACCGACCCGCGGCGAATCGACGGTATAGATGACGTAACTGATGATCGCCGCCGCGGTCACCATCGCGATCATCTGATCCAAGAACGGCAGCGAATAGTGCTCGAGCACCGGACGGGTGCCGGCCTCGGCCGCCTCATCCTCCTCGAGCATCGCCTCCTGGCGGCGCTTCGTGAAGCCAAGGAACAGCGCAAGAAAGCCGGTACAAACGAGCAGGAACTCGGACGCCTGAGCGCCGACGGCCACCGCGCCCGCGATAACCCTGAGGATGAACAGTCCGCCAATGGTCATCACGTCGATGATCACCAGGCGCTTGAGGATCATCGAGTAGGCCGTCGTGATCGCTCCATACACCGCGACGAGCCCGGCTATCTCGGTATCGACGACGAAGCCGAGAGCCAACGCGCCGAGAGCGAGGACGAGGGCCGTCGTGGCCGCGGTCCCGGGGGCCACCACACCGCTGGCGATCGGCCGGTCTCGCTTTTCGGGATGGCGGCGGTCGTGCTCGCGGTCGCGAAGGTCGTTGAGCAGATATCCCGCGCTGGCGATCGCACAGAAGGCGACGAACGTCAGCGTCGCGTCGACGACAGCAGCGCTCTCGTCGAGGCGCCCAGAGAACAGCAGGCCGGCGAAAACCAGCAGGTTCTTGATCCACTCCGGCGGGCGCAACGCCCGGATCAACGGGGGCATGACCGCAGAAGATTAGGCCGCTTCGCGCGGTCTCAGGGGTCGATCAGCACGCCCGGGTTGAGGATTGCGCGGGGGTCAACGGCGCGCTTGGCGGCTCGCAATGCCTCGGCAAACAGCTCCGGGCGCTGGCGGTCATACCAGGGGCGATGATCGCGGCCCACGGCGTGGTGATGCGTAATCGTCCCGCCGGCGTCGATGAGCGCCGCGGACACCGCTTGCTTGATCTCGTCCCACTGCTCGACCTCGGCGCCGCGACGGGCCGGCGCGAGGATCGTGAAGTACGGCGCGGGCCCATCGGGATAGACGTGGGTGAAGCGACACATCACCTTGGCCTCGACGCCGGCGGCTTGCCTGGCGGTCTCGAGAACCGTGGCGTGAAACTGCTCGAACCGATCCCAGGTGATCGCCGTCTCGAACGTTTCCGAGAGGACGCCGCAGGCAACAAATGTGTCGCGCAGGTAGGGCGCTGCCAGGAAGGCGTGACGCCACGCCCCGGTGGCGTCGCCGCTCGCGCCCTCGCTCTCGCTGCGCTCGGAGACCACGCCGCCGTGGTCGCGGCAGAGCTCGAGCGCCTGCTCGGTCAGCGCGTCGACCGGGTGGTGCGCGGACTCGAAACCGAGGACCAGGATCGCGCTGCCGTCAGCGGAAGCGTGAGTGAGCTCCGCCTCGTTCTCGTCGAGAAGCCGGCAGTTCGCCGGGTTGAGACCGGATTGACCGAGCGCGCGAACCGCCTCGGCCCCGGCCGCAAACGACGGGAACGCGACTCCCGCTGCGCGCTTGTGCGAAGGCCGCTCGTGAACGCGAACCCAGGCCTCGGTGATCACGCCCAGGACCCCCTCTGAGCCGATCAGCATGCGATCGGGGCTCGGGCCGGCGCCAGACCCGGGCAGGCGGCGGCTCTCCCAGGCACCGTTCGGCGTGATCGCCCGGACGGACTCGACGAAGTCGTCGATGTGCGTCCAGACGGTTGCGAAGTGCCCGCCGGCCCTGGTGGCAATCCAGCCACCGAGCGTCGAGTACTCAAACGACTGCGGGAAGTGACGAAGCGTCAGGCCGTGCTCGCCCAGTTGCTCGTTGAGGGACGGGCCGAGGACGCCGGCCTGGATCCGCGCCGCACGAGACACCGGGTCGACTTCGAGCACGCGGTCGAGCGCCCCGAGGTCGACCGTGACGGCACCTGCGTAGGTGTCGCCGATGCGCGCCTCGATCCCACCGACGACACTGGTGCCACCGCCGTACGGAATCGCCGCCGCCTGCTCGTCAGCACACCAGCCGAGCACCGCCTCGAGCTCACTCTCGTCGCGTGGTCTGGCCACGAGGTCAGGCGCCTGGTCGACCTCCCCGCGAAAGCCTCGGACGACGTCGCGGTAGGCCTTGCCCAGGGCGTGGGTGATGCGCTCGCGTCGATCGTCGCTGACGAACTCGGCGAGTGAGCCGGGCGGCTTCAGCCTTGGCGGCGCGAGCGCGATCGACTCGAGCGGAACCGGCTGCTCCGCCTCTTCGCCAAATCCGAGTCGCTCGCGGATCTCCGCCGCCGCCGCCGTGAGATCGGCGGCTGACAACTGCTGATCCTCGTAACCCCAGCCCCAATGCTTACGAGTTCGCGTTTGCCCCTCCGTCATCTCGCGTCACGCTAGCGCCTGTCGGCTCGCTCGCAGCGGCGCGCTGAGCAAAGCCGACGAGGTCCGAGAGGTCGCGAACGACCGCCTGGCCACCGTGGCCGACGTGCTCGACCTCGCCGACGAACTCGCCATCGACAAGCCGCTCGGGCAGCAATCGGATCACCAGCGTCACGAGCACATGGCGATGGTCGTCGAGTGCCGTCCAACCAGCGTCCAACCGCTCGATTCCCGCTGTCAGACGCCGCTGGTTGCGGCCCGCAGCCGATCGATCCGCGGCGAGACATCCAAACCGAGCTCCTCGCGGATCGCCGCTGCCCTCTCGACGAGCGAGCGAGCGCTTCCGCGCCGGCCCTGAAAGAGCAGGAGCTCGGCCGCGCGCAGATGGCGGTCCTCGTCGAGCGGCTCGGCAGCGATTGCACGATCGAGGAGACGGATCGCCTCGTCGATCTCGCCGCGTTCCGACGCATCCTCGACGAGTAGATCGAGCAGCTCGAGCGTCCGCCGCCGCAGTCGCTCGCGCGGGGCCGTTGCCCAGGACTCATAGCGGTCCTGTGGCAGCAGCTCGCCGACGTAGCGGGTGAGCGCGCCACGGGCGAGTCCCGGGCGCGCGGTCGCATCGGCAGCGGCGACCGCGATCGCATCCCGTTCGAAGATCCGCGCGTCCACCTCGGTTCCGCCAGCAAGCACAAGCGTCTCGCCATCACGCACCACGAGCTCGCCGCAGCTGGTTCGCAGGCGGTTGAGCAGATTGCGCACGCGGCGGCGGCCGGTCGGGCCGTCGGTGTCAGGCCAGAGCAGCTCGATCGCCTCGTCGAGCGTCACAGGCCCATCGCTCAGGGCCAGGAGCTTGATCAGGGTCGACGGCCGGCCGGCCGGCGGATCGAGTTCGCGGCCGCCGAGGGTGACGCTGAATCCCCCGAGGACGGTGACCAGATGCGATCGGGTCCGATCGCCTCCAGCTACGGTCGCGGCTTCCGAACCCGCCTCCCGAGCCATCTCAACCACCAACCCTGCGATGTCCGGTTCGTGCAGGCCTGGCAGGTCGGGCCGGCCGAGCTCGCCCGCAGCCTCAAAGGCCTGAGCGGCGAGCCCTGAAGCCTGCGGGTCGCCCCGGCGCGCCGCCGCCTGGGCTCGAAACAGCAGCGTCCGCCACTCATCACGCGGTGCCTGCTGCGGAGACTCGGCAAAGCGAACCAGGTCGACCTCGGCCTGCTCAGGGTCTCCCCAGCGCGCCGCCACGGCGCCCTCCGCCAGCCACGCGATCTCGGGGTGTCCCGCTGCCGTTGCCCGCTCGGTTGCCCGTTTGGCGTACTCCGCCGCGCCATCAGCCGCACCTGTGCGAGCGAGAGCCAGAGCCGCCTCGGCGAGGAACTCGATCCCGGTTGGATGGTTGAACCACTCGCCGGGATGAAGCTCGACCGTGCGAATCCGCTGCTGAGTCGAGGCAACGTCGCCGCGAAGCGACGCGAGCGTCATCCCCGTCCACGCCGCGTACGCGCGCAGGCGGTTGTCGCCGAGGTTGCGGCCAATCGACATCGCCTCGCCGATCGCCGCGGCCGCATCCTCGAAGCGTCCGACATAGGCGAGCACATCGGCCTGGAAGGTCGCCGCCGTCGCTCGCTCGCTGTCGGACTCGGGCAGCAAGGCGAGCGCTGCGCTCATCTGGCTCACGGCGAGCTCGAGCTCACCGCGCGCGAACGCGACCCGGTAGCCGAGCCCGACCAGCGTCCGCGCCTGCCACTCGGTCTCGCCCGCGAGCCGGCAGAGCGCAGCGGCCTCGGACAGGTGGCGCTCGGCCCGCAGCATCCCCGCCGGGTCCCCGCGCCAAGCTGCAACCCGGCCGATCGCCGTCATCGCGCGGGCGCGAGCGCGCGTCTCCGAGCCGTCGGCCACCTCGAGGATCGCCTCAGCATCGCGCTCGACCGAGTCACCGGGGGCGACCATTGCCATCGTGGCCACCCGTTCGGCCTCGATCTCGCGGCGCTCACGCGGGTCGGTGGCGGACTCGAGTGCGGTATTGAGAAGCTCCGCGCGGTGTTCGAGGTCACCGTCCTGCTCCGCGACGCGCGCGACCTGCACGAGCGCCGCTGGGTGCGCGGCCAGGACCTCGCCAGGGAGCGTCGTCAGGACGGCGCGCAGTTCGGCAAGCTCGAGTTGCGCGAGGTCCTGCCACCGACTCCCGGCAATCAGCTCAGCGACACCCACCGGATCGTCGATCCGGGCAAGCAGCGCCAGCGCGGTCGCCAGCTCGCCTGAGTCGGCGTACACGCTCGCAGCGGCGCGCGCAGCATCGATCGTGAGCGTCACCTCGCGCGCAAGCTCGTCGCGGATCGGGTCCGGGAGCTCCAGCCAACCCGGGCGACCGCTGCGTACGGGCAGGCCGGCGTCGACCAGCTCCGCCAGCGCCCCCTCGCCCGCGCACGCCGCGGCAACCCGCTCGGAGAGCAGTGGCAGATGGGCAAGGCGCGCGATGCGCTCGCGCGCATCCGGCTCGACGACGTCCAGCAGCCCATCGATCAGCCCGGTCAGCGGCCGCTTGCCTGCGGCTGGCAACGTCCCGTCGCCACGCTCAAGACCGGCGGCGGCGAGCGCGGCGGCTGCGGGCCATCCCGCCGTCAGACGCCGTACGGCACCGACCTCCCCCGGCGTCGGGTCACGCCCGAACTGGGCGCGGAGCAGCTCCCTCAGCTCCTCGTCGTCAAAGGCGAGCTCCTCGCCGTCGAGGTAAGTCGCGTCGGTCGACGTGCGGACGCTGGCCAGACGAGGATCGAAGCGGCGGCCGATCAGCAGCAGCCGGTGGCCCCGATCAAGTCCCCGAGCGAGTCCGGCAAGAGCCTCCGCGGCAGCCCCTCCCGCGTACTGGATCTCCTCGATCACCAACAGCACCGGCTCCGGCGAGCGCGCCAGCGCGGCCGCCAGCTCATCCGCCGAAGCACCGTCGAGGCCGGTGGCAATGTCCGACAGGCCGGCGCGGCGCAGCCCGCGCCGCATCGCACCGACGAGCTGGTCGGGTTCGTCGGTGTCGCGCTCGAGCTCGATCACCGCCGACGCGGTCTCAACCCGGCGTCGCAGCTGACCTGCGAGCACACTCTTACCAAAGCCGCCTCCGGCCTCGATCAACACGAGCCGCGCGGCCGTGAGCCTGCGCAGCAGTCGCGCACGTTCAACCGGCTTGGTCGAGACCTCCGTCACCGACACCGTCCCCAGTGCCGCAGAGCCTAAGGGCTCTCAGACCGCCGCGGCAGCGACCTACCAGTGAACCCCGCGCATCAGGTTCGCGAAGAGGATCTGGCGACTGTTTGCCTGTTCGTCGGTTGAGGTGCCTGGGCCGCGGGCCGCGGGCTTCTTCGACCCACCCTCGCCCTTGGCGGCGCTTGAGTCCGGAAACAGGTGGTAGGCGGTGTTGAGGATGTAGTCGATCGACTTCGGGTTGAGCGCGTAGAGCACCTGCCCCAGGGTTCCCATCGGCGTCGCGATCCGCTTCGGCCGGTGAATCACCGCCTCGCAGATCATGTCGGCCGCCTCCTCCGGGGTGATCGTCGGGAAGCGGTCATACATCTTGGTGGGCGCGATCATCGGGGTCCGCACGAGCGGCATGTGGATGGTTGTGACGTTCACGTTGTCATCGACGATCTCCGAGGCGATCGAGCGGCTGAACGCATCAAGCGCGGACTTCGAGGCGACGTATGCCGAGAACCGGGGCATGTTGGTCTGCACACCGATCGAGCTGACGTTGATGATCTGGCCCGAGCGGCGCTCGCGCATCTTGGGCAGCACCTTGAGGATCAGCCGGACGGCACCGAGGTAGTTGAGTTGGATCGTGCGCTCGAAGTCGTGCGGTCTGTCGTATGAGAGCGCGATCGACCTGCGGATCGAGCGGCCCGCGTTGTTTACGAGCACGTCGACGTGGCCGTGTTGTGCCAGCGCCTGTTCCGCCATCCGGTCGATGTCGTCGAAGTCGGAGAGATCGCACGGGTGCACGAAGGCCTTGCCGCCGACCGCCTCGATCTGCTCACGGGTCTCCTCGAGCTTCTCGGGCGTTCGTGCGACGAGCAGGACCGTGCCACCTGCGTCGGCGATCTTCAGGGCGGCGGCCTTCCCAATCCCCGATGAGGCACCGGTGACCATCACGATCTTGCCGCGCACAGCGCCCTCGAGGGAAACGTTGCCCTGGAGTCGGCGGCCAAGTCGCATCAGCTCGTCCGGGATCTGGTGCTCGATGATCTGGGCGAGTCCTCCGACCAGGCCGGCCCGCCCGCGGGCGGCGCCGATCAACGTGCGGTCGCGGAAGAGATCCGGATCGAGGTGGCGCTCCCAGTAGTCCCAGAGCTTGCCTGCGTACGCCTGCAGCGGCGGCACGCTGATGTCTGTCCCGGCGAGCGCTGCCTGGGTCTGGCGCGAGTCGAAATGGGTCGGGTAGTTGACGTAGATGAGGATCGAGCGAGGGATCCCGAAATCGGCGAGGACCCAATCGAGCGCCGTGTCGCCCAGGGGCGTGGCCGAGACGGCGAGCTTCGCAATTGGCTCGAGGGTCTCGATGGCCCCCGCCGGGAGGCGCACGCTCGACTTCGGCGCGTGGGCGGCGTCGGCGAAGATGTCAATCACCTCGCCCGCGGTCGGCGGGTTCGGATCGGTCAACGAGAACGCCTTGCCGTCGAGCCCCTCCTGGTGGGCGATGTGGTCCATTGCGCGAACCACGTAGTCGACGGGAACGATGTTGATCTCCCGGCCCTGAATGCCAGGCATCGGCATCCACTGCGGGACGACGCTGCGAATCCGGCGAATCAGCTTGAAGAAGTAGTAGGGCCCGTCGACCTTGTCCATCTCGCCGGTCTCGGAATTGCCGACGACGATCCCCGGCCGGTAGACCCGCCACGGCCGCGTCGACTCGTCGCGCACGACGGCCTCGGACTCGTGCTTGGTCTGAAAGTAGGGATGGTTGTCGACGTCGGTCGCCTCGTCGAACATGTCCTCGCGCCAGGTGCCGCGGTAAAGCCCGGCGGCTGCAATCGAGCTGACCATGTGGATGCGCCCGGCCTCGACGGCGTCGGCGAACTCGACCATGTGCCTGGTGCCCTCGACGTTCGCGATCCTCTGCGACTCCGCGTCGGCGGTCATGTCATAGATCGCAGCGAGGTGAAAGAGGTGGTCGACGCCAGCCTCGCTGAGCATCGCGATGTCCTCGTCGGACACGCCCAGCCGCGGCTCAGAGAGGTCGCCGACGACCGGCACGATCCGGTCGGGGTCACCGCCCCAGCGGTTTCGGAGCTCTTCGAGCCTGCCCTTCGAGCCCTCGCGAACAAGGACGTAGACGGTCCCCTCGCGCTCGAGAAGCAGTTCGACCAGATTGCGTCCGATGAAGCCGGTGGCTCCGGTGACGAAGTAACTCATCCCTCTCCTCTTCGGTCCGTAGACACGCAATGCGGAGCCTACTATTGGTGCCATGAGCTTCATCGCCCCCGACCCCGGCGACCGTGGCGAGCCAGATGTCAAGCTCGGGCGGGTTGGCGGCGCGGCGGTCGGTGAGCAACGTCTCGTTGCCGACGGCCGCCAGCTCCTCGCACATGGCGCGCTCGCCTGTCCAGCGTGTGCGCTTCCCGTCTGGCCGGCGCCGAAGTTGCGTCCACGCGAGGCGCTCGCCTGCGCGTATTGCGATCACAGCGGGATCGCGCTCGACTTTCTTCGCGAGGACGTCATCGACGCACCCGCGAACGAGGTTGTGCTGGTCGCGAGGCTGCGCTGACCGGGGCGAACTCGACGGGCATCGTCTGGTTTCGCCGCGACCTCCGGGTGCGCGACCACCCGGCGCTTCGCGCCGCCCTCGATCTCCACGAGCACGTGGTTCCGGTCTTCTGCTTCGACGACCGCCTCTTGCACGGTCGTCACGCCTCCGGTCCGAGGACTCAGTTCCTTCTCGAGTGCCTCAGCGATCTGGACGGGGAGCTGCGAAAGCGTGGCTCCGGGCTGGTGATCCGGCGCGGCAAGCCCGAGCATGTGCTCGCGCGGCTTGCCGAGGAGGTCGGCGCCGACACGGTCCACGTCACCCAGGACGTCAGCCCGTTCGCTCGCAAGCGCGCCAAGCACGTGCGCCGTACGGGTCTCGAACTTGTCTCCCATCTGGGGCTCAATGCGATCGACGTTCGCGCGATCGAGACGAAGGCGGGCGCGCCGTACTCGGTCTTCTCGCCGTTTCACCGCAACTGGCTCAAGACCGCCCGGCGCGACGTGCTCACCGCTCCACGCAAACTCCCGCCGCTGCCCACGGAACTTGCCAAGGGGCGGGTCCCGCCGCTTGATTCACTCGGTTTGATCCAGGAGGTCACCGACGCGGCCCGCGGCGGTGAGAACGAGGGACGAAAGACGCTCGATCGCTTCCTCGCCGGCCCAATCCGAAACTACACAGACGATCACGACGCGCTGGGCCGTGACAACACCTCCCGCCTTTCCCCTTATCTGCACTTCGGCTGCGTGTCCGTGCGCGTGATCGAGGAACGCCTTCCGCGCGGGGAGGCGGCGGAGGCCTTCCACCGTCAGCTCTGCTGGCGCGACTTTCACCATCACGTCCTCCACCACTTCCCGCGCAACGCGAAGTCTGAGTTTCAGGACCGCTATCGCGGCTCGATCCGCTGGAGCTACGCGGAGCGCCCCTTCGAGGCGTGGTGTGAGGGGCGCACGGGCTTTCCGCTCGTCGACGCAGGTATGCGCCAACTACTGCGTGAGGGCTGGATGCACAACCGCGCACGACTGGTCGTTGGCTCGTTTCTCACCAAGGATCTTGGCATCGACTGGCGCTGGGGTGAGCGTCACTTCATGCGCCTTCTGATCGACGGCGACGAGGCCAACAACAATGGCAACTGGCAATGGATCGCCTCGGTCGGCACCGATCCCGCGCCGGCGTTTCGGCGCATCTACAACCCAGCGCGCCACCAGGAGCGCTACGACCCCGACAACGCCTATGTCCTGCGATACGTCCCCGAGCTCAACGGGGTGCCGGACAAATACATGCGCGAACCGTGGAAGATGCCTGACGACATCCAGCGCGAGGTCGGGTGCGTGATCGGCGAGGATTATCCGGCCCCGATCGTCGACCACAAGATCGCTCGTGAGGAGGCGCTTCAGCGCTACCGCGTCTGAGTCGTTGCAGGCGACGAAGGGTTCACCTCCGCCAGTGCCAACCGCATAGACTCAGTGGAGTACGTGAGCGAAGGCGTAGTCGAGCTGCAGATGCCCCAGATGGGGGAGTCGGTCACCGAGGGCACGATTCTCGAGTGGCATGTCTCCGAGGGCCAAGAGGTCGCCGAGGGCGACACTCTTGTCGAGGTCTCAACCGACAAGATCGACGCCGAGGTCCCCGCGCCCGCATCCGGCGTCGTCACGAAGATCCTGGCGGCGCCCGACGACGTCGTCGAGGTTGGTCAGGTTCTCGCTCAGATCGACCCGAACGGGACCGCCACGAACGGAGGTGATCCCTCACCGCTTCACGAGCAGGAAGGCCTGGTGATGGGCGGCGGCGAGGGCGACGAGGACCTGGGCGACGACGATGTCGCGTCCGGCTCGTCCCAGCCCGGCGAGGTGAAGACGCCGGCAGCTCAGGCTGCAGCCGACCCGACCACCCCCGAGGCGGAGGAGACGGGCGGGACCTCAGTGACCATCTCGATGCCCGAGATGGGCGAGTCGGTCACCGAGGGCACGGTCCTCGAGTGGCATGTCGAGGAAGGCCAGACCGTCGCCGAGGGCGACACGGTCATCGAGGTCTCCACCGACAAGATCGATGCCGAGGTGCCAGCCCCAACCGCGGGCACGATCACAAAGCTTCTCGTCAACCCCGACGACACCGTTCAGGTCGGTCAGGCGCTCGCGGAGATGAGCACTGACGTTCCGCCCGCCTCCTCCGCTTCGCGTCCGGGGGCGGCCGGGCCTGACGAAGCACGATCTTCCGGCACTTCGGCGCCCGTCGCCGACAACGGCGACGCCAAGGCTTCACCGGTCGCTCGTCGCATGGCGGCTGCCCAGGGTGTCGACCTCGGTTCGATCTCGGGCTCGGGGCCGGGAGGCAAGGTCGTAAAGGCCGACGTGCTCGCGGCGGGCAACGGTGCCGGCGCACCAGCCAAGCTGGCCGACGGCGAGACCAAGCCGCTGCGCGGCCCCGCGGCGATGCTCGCCAAGGCGATGAACGAATCGCTTTCGACGCCAACGGCCACCTCGTTCCGCACGGTCGCCGTCGACACGCTCGACGCGAAGCGCAAGGCGATCAACGCGGCGCTCAAGGAGCGCGGCATGAAGGTGTCGTTCACCCATCTGATCGCCTGGGCGATCGTCGAGGCCGGGCGCGAGTGGCCGGTGATGGCGCGCTCGTACGCCGAGGTGGAGGGCAAGCCGCAGGTGATCGAGAACCCGCACGTGAACCTCGGGATCGCAGTTGACGTTGAGCGCAAGGGCGGGCGCAGCCTGATGGTGCCTGTGGTCAAGGGCGCCGACACGCTCGATTTCGCGAGTTTTCACTCCGCCTACGAAGACCTCATCACCCGCACTCGGGAGAACGAGCTCACGGCCGACGATTTCCAGGGCACGAACATCTCTCTGACCAACCCGGGCGGCCTCGGAACGGTCGCCTCGGTCCCGAGATTGATGAGCGGCCAGGGCACGATCATCGCCACCGGCTCCATCGCGTATCCGGCCGAGTGGGCGCACGCCACCGCCGACCGGATCAAGGCTCTCGGCGTCTCCAAGGTGATGACGATGACGTCCACCTACGACCATCGGGTCATCCAGGGCGCCGAGTCGGGTTCTTTTCTGCGCCACATCGACCAGCTGCTTCAGGGCGAGGAGGAGTTCTACGAGCGCGTAGCGGAGGCGCTCGACATCGCCACGAACGCCGTCACCAACGCCCATCCGGCGTCGGCGTCGGCTCCTCCGCTCTCGGCCGCGGGTGGCGTCGCGCCGCCGAGCGCCGTCGTCAGCGCCGAACCGGACCGCGAGATTCTTCAGGCGGTCCAGGCAGCGACGTCTCTGCTGAAGGCCTATCGCACCCACGGCCACCTCGCCGCAAACGTCAACCCGCTCGGAGGCGAGCCGAAGGGTGATCCAGCGCTCGAGCCGGAGAACCTGAATCTGACCCCGGATCTGATGGCGCGGATCCCCGCCGAGATCCTGCGAATCGGCGTCGAGGGCGAGAACCTGCTCGACGCGCTGCCGCGGATGCGTGACGCCTACTGCAGCACGATCGCCTACCAGATCGAGCACCTCTCATCGCACGAGCAGCGCATGTGGCTGCGCGAGATGGTCGAGACCGGGTGGCACCGCACGCCGCTCAACGCCGACGAGAAGCGCACGCTGCTGCAGCGTCTCACCGAGGTCTTCCAGTTCGAGCGCTTCCTGCAGAAGACCTACCTGGGCCAGAAGATGTTCTCGATCGAGGGACTCGACGTGACGGTGCCGATGATCGATGAGATCGCGACGATCGCCCGCAAGAACGGCGCGGAGGAAGTCGTGATCGGCATGGCTCACCGAGGCCGTCTCTCGGTCCTCGCCCACAACCTCGGCCGCTCGGTCGAGTCGATCCTCGCCGAGTTCGAGGGCGCGAAGGCCCTCGATCAGGTCAAGGCGATCACCGCGATGCCCCACTCGGGCACCGGAGACGTGAAGTACCACCACGGCGCCGAGGGTTTGTTCAACACGCGCGACGACGACCAGGTGAAGATGCGGCTGTATCCGAACCCGAGCCATCTCGAGTTCGTCGACCCCGTGGTCACCGGCGGCGCCCGCGCCGCTCAGACCGAGCACTCGGGACCGAAGCTCCACCACAACCACCATGTCGCCGTGCCGATCCTGCTCCACGGCGACGCTGCCTTCCCGGGCCAGGGTGTCGTGGCCGAGACGCTGAATCTGCAGTCGCTCGCCGGCTACTCGACCGGCGGAACGATCCACCTGATCACCGATAACCAGGTCGGGTTCACCACCGATCCCCAGGAGGACCGTTCGACCCCCTACGCCGGCGATATGGCGAAGGGCTTCAACTGCCCGGTCATTCATGTCAACGCCGACGATGTCGAGGCGTGCATCGCGGCGGTCCGCCTGGCGATGGCCTACCGCGAGCGGTTCGCCCGCGACGTCGTGATCGACATCATCGGCTATCGCCGCTACGGCCACAACGAGACCGACGAGCCCGCGTACACCCAGCCGAAGATGGCGGCGCAGATCAAGGAGCACCCGCCGGTCTCCGAGATCTACGCGGAACGGCTGATCGGCGAAAGCGTCGTTTCCACCGAGGACGTCGCGGGCGGTGCCGAGGAGATGCTCTCCGAGCTGCAGGCGACGCTGAAGGGCCTGCGAGCGAAGATGGAGACGGGCGACTACGAGGACCCGAGCTCGACAGCGCTCGGCACCGGCGAGCTCGACCGGACCAAGAGCCCCGAGGTCGATACCGCCGTCTCCGAGAAACGCCTGCGCACGCTCAACGAGGAGCTTCTGCGGGTACCCGACAGCTTCACGATCCACCGCAAGCTGCGCAAGCCGCTGATGGCGCGGATCGACAAGCTCGAGTCCGGCGAGATCGAGTACGGCCATGCCGAGGCGCTCGCGCTCGCCTCGCTGCTCACCGAGGGCACGCACATCCGCCTCACCGGCCAGGACACGGAACGCGGCACGTTCTCGCATCGCCACATGGCGCTGCACGATGAGAACACCGGCCTGCGCTACGTGCCGATCCAGAACCTTTCGGGCGCACTGGCTCCGATGGAGCTGCACAACAGTCCGTTGTCGGAGGCCGCATGCCTCGGCTTCGAGTACGGGTACTCGGCGGCCTCGCCGGAGTCGCTGATCCTCTGGGAGGCGCAGTTCGGCGACTTCGTCAACTCCGCGCAGGTGATCGTCGACCAGTTCATCGCCGCCGGAGAATCAAAGTGGGGCCAGACCACGCGTCTGACGCTGCTGCTGCCGCACGGCTACGAGGGTGCCGGCCCAGAGCACTCGAGTGCGCGGATCGAGCGCTTCATCCAGCTCGGCTCCGAGGGCAACATCCGCCTTGCCAATCCGACCACCGCGGCGCAGTACTTCCACCTCCTGCGCCGCCAGGCGCGGCTCGCGAAGCCGCGGCCGCTGGTCGTCTTCACGCCGAAGGGCCTGCTGCGCCTGCGCGCTGCGGCGAGCTCGCTCGAGGACCTAACCACCGGCGCCTTCAGGCTCGTCCTCGACGACCCGCGCAGCGCGGAGCGAAACCGCGAGGAGGTCGACCGCCTCGTCCTTTGCTCGGGCAAGGTCTTCTACGACATCAACGGTCACGACCGCCGCGAGACCACACCCAACGTTGCCGTCGCGCGAGTCGAGCTCCTCTACCCCTTCGCCCGAAACGAGATCCGCGAGGTCATCGAGTCGTATCCGAACCTCAAGAAGATCGTCTGGGCCCAGGAGGAGCCGAAGAACATGGGCGCCTGGAGCGTTATGGCCCGCCGCCTTCCCGAGCTCACGCCGGACGGCGTCGAGTACCAGTACGTCGGCCGCCCGCAGCGCTCCTCGCCAAGCGAGGGCTACCCCGTCGCACACCGCCTCGAGCAGGAGCGCATCGTCCTCACCGCCCTCGAGGGCTAACGCCGGGGGGGCGAACCCCCGTCGATTGACGCCTCAACCACCTCATGGGTGGTCGGCGCGACAATCGACGGCTGATGGCGGAGCTGGCTGGCCGCCAGCACGGTGTGGTCTCGCGAGATCAGGCGCTCGAGCTCGGCTTGAGCCGGCGCCAGATCGAGTGCGCGATAGATCGCGGCGAACTCAAGAGTCTCTTCAGGGGCGTCTATCTACTCGGGCCCTTCGAGGCGCCCCGCGCGCGTGAGCAGGCGGCGGTACTGGCATGCGGATCGGGGGCGTGTGCGAGCCACAGGACCGCCGCGCAGCTGCACAAGCTCCTCCCCCACCCCGCCCGCCGCAGCGCCGTCGACGTGACGGTCACGCAGAGAAACGCCGGGATCCATCCCGGGATCCGCCTCCATCGCACCGTAAAGATGGAACCCGGCGAGATCGAGACGCTCGACGGCATCTCAATCACCGCGCCCGACCGGACTCTGATCGACCTCGGCTCGTGCACGACCGCCTATGAACTCGAATCCGCGGTCGCCGAAGCGTTCGCGCTGGGGCTGACGAATCGATCGAGACTTCTCCGGGCTGTGAATGAGGCTGGGCGAAAGCGCGGCGTTGCCAGCCTGCGCCGGATGCTCGTCGAGGGACACGGGCCGCAGCGGACTCGCTCCGGTCCGGAGCGCCAGTTGCTCACACTGATCCGCGGCGCAGACCTCCCGGAGCCCGAGACCAACGCCAAGATCGGCCCCTGGGAGGTCGACTTCTACTGGCGCGAGTACGGACTCGTGGTCGAGGTCGACGCGTACTCGACGCACTCGTCACCCTGGGCCTTCGAGCGCGACCGCCGAAAGGATGCATGGCTCGCCGAGCGCGGCCTGACGGTGCGCCGCGAGACCCGCAACGAGATCCGCAGTCGGCCCGAGCTTGTCGTGGCGCGGATCCGCCGCAACCTCCGTCGGTTGACGCGCTGACCACGCATGAGGTGGCTTATGCGGCAATCGACGGGAGTGGGGGCGACGGGGGTGGGGGCACTTGTACGCTCGGGCGGATGAGCTCGGAGAGCGAATCCGTCCTGCGCACGCCGGTTCCAGGCCGGCTCTATGAGTTCGTCAAGCTCGCGTCCTACGTCGAGTTGGCGCTCTTCGCGGCGCTGCTCGTCGTCTGGCTCGCGCCGGGCGCCGAGGCTGCCACCGCCTTCTTTGGCCTGGCGCACGGGCTCGGCTTCATCGCCCTGGCTCTGCTCATCTGGTTCGCGGCGATCCGCCACGAGGTTCCCTACACCCTGCTTGCCGCGACGCTCACTCCCGTCGGTCCCGTGGGGAGCGTGATCGCGATCCACTACATCGATCGCAAGTACCGAACGGCCGCCTAAGGGGGCCCGAGGGAATAAAAGGTGGGGCGGGACCGCGAAGGGGGTCACGCGACCCGCCCCACGCTGAAGCCCCCTTAGACCTAACCCCTTACACCTCATATACCCCGATCGAGGGCGCGAAACCATCGAACTCGAGAATGCTCAAGCAAATTCACGTGCGCCCGGACGCGGACACGGCGGGGCGGGGCTGTGGGAGGCAGGGGGTCCACACAGCCCACGCCACCGCCAGCGCGTCGGTAGCCAGGGAGGGATGCCGACGCGATCACTCCCGGAGGCGGGACTGGCCGGGAGTGAGTCTCGCAAGTTTCCCTGAAGCGCCATTCTCTTCCATCGCGGACCCCGATGTCAATGGGGAAAAATCACGATCGAAAAGATCAGCGGAGGTCGCGCAAAACCCTGTGAAGAATCCCGCCGTTGCGGAAGTAGCTGACCTCGTTCGGGGTATCGAGGCGGACCTTCGCTTCGAAGGCAGAGCTTTCTCCCGATGCTCCATGCACCGTCACCTCGACGGTCTTCGCCTGGCCCTCGTCCAGATCGCCGACGTCGATGACCTCTTCTCCCGTGAGGCCCAGCGACTGCGCCGTCTCACCGTCCGGCAGCTGGAGTGGGAGCACCCCCATGCCGATCAGATTCGACCGGTGGATGCGCTCGAAGCTCTCGGCGAGGACCGCCCGGACCCCGAGGAGGGCTGTGCCCTTCGCCGCCCAGTCGCGCGACGAGCCCGAGCCGTACTCCTTGCCCGCGAAGACGACCAGCGGCGTTCCCTCCTCGGCGTAGCTCATCGCCGCCTCGTAGATCGTCGTCTCCTCGCCGTCCGGGAAGGTGCGCGTGAAGCCGCCCTCCTTCTCGACGAGCTTGTTGCGCAGGCGGACATTGGCGAACGTGCCCCGGATCATCACCTCGTGGTTGCCACGGCGCGAGCCGTATGAGTTGAAGTCCCGCGGCTCAACCCCGTTGTCGATCAACCACTCACCCGCCGGGCTCGCCTTCTTGATCGCACCGGCCGGAGAGATGTGGTCGGTCGTGACGCTGTCGCCGAGCATCGCGAGGACGCGGGCGCCCTGAATCGGCTCGATCTCCTTCGGCTCAGCATCCATCCCCTCGAAGAACGATGGCTTTCGCACGTAGGTCGAGTCAGGCCAGGTGTAGCGGTCGCCATCAGGCGTATCGAGCTCGCGCCAGCGCTCATCGCCGGTGAAGACGTCGGCGTAGGAGCGCTCGAACATCTCCTGGCGTACCGCCTCGGCGACCGTCGCCTTGATCTCCTCCGAGCTCGGCCAGATGTCCGCCAGGTGGACGGGGTTTCCGTCGGAGTCGTCGCCGAGCGAGTCGTTGAGGAGGTCGATGTCCATCCGGCCGGCGAGGGCGTAGGCGACACAGAGCGGCGGCGAGGCGAGGTAGTTGTTGCGCACGTCCTGATTGATCCGTCCCTCGAAGTTGCGGTTGCCGGAGAGCACAGCGCAGACGACGAGGTCGTTCTCGTTCACCGCCTCCGAGATCTCCTCCGGCAGCGGGCCCGAGTTGCCAATGCAGGTGGTGCAGCCGTAGCCGACGAGGTTGAAGCCGAGCTTGTCGAGGTACTCGTCGAGCCCGGCGCGCTCGAGGTACTCGGTGACCACGGTCGAACCCGGTGCCAGTGAGGTCTTGACCCACGGCTGACGCGCGAGCCCCTTCTCCACGGCGTTCTTGGCGAGCAGCCCCGCGCCGATCATCACCGACGGGTTGGAGGTGTTCGTGCAGCTGGTGATCGCGGCGATGACGACCCTGCCATGGTCGAGCTCGATCTCGCCGCCGTCCTCGAGTTCGACCACCACGGGTGACGCGTGGTGCTCGGCGATCGCCGCCGTGCTGTCGCCCTCACCCGTCGGCTCGAACGCGTGAGGTTTGCCGGCTTCGCTGCCGTGCTCCTCGCCCGGAGGGTCTGAGGCCGGGAACGAGTCGGCGGACGCCCTGTCGATCCCGTTGCCGAGCGCCGTCGCGGCGTTTTCGTCGTACTCGGCAAGCGACTCGATGAACGCCGGCTTTGCGTTCGCAAGCGCGATCCGGTCCTGGGGGCGCTTGGGCCCCGCGATCGAGGGCTCGACCGAGCCCAGGTCCAGCTCGAGCGTCTCGCTGAAGGTCGGATCCTCAGAGTCCTCGTCGTGGAACATCCCCTGCTCGCGGGCGTAGGCATCGACGAGCTCAATCGTTTCGGTCGGCCGGCCCGTGAACTCCAGGTATCGCAGCGTCTCACGATCCACCGGAAAGATCGCGCATGTCGATCCGAACTCCGGCGACATGTTTCCGATCGTCGCGCGGTCGGCAAGGCCAAGGGTGTGAAGACCCGGCCCGAAGAACTCGACGAACTTCGAGACGACGCCGCGCTCGCGCAGCATCTCGGTGACGGTGAGGACGAGGTCGGTGGCCGTCGCGCCCTCCGGGAGCTCGCCGTCGAGACGAAAACCGACAACCTGGGGCAGCAGCATCGAGATCGGCTGGCCAAGCATCGCCGCCTCGGCCTCGATCCCGCCGACCCCCCACCCGAGGACGCCGAGGCCGTTGACCATCGTGGTGTGCGAGTCGGTGCCGACGAGGGTGTCGGGATAGGCCTGCGTGACCCCGTCTGACTCGTGGCTGAAGACGACCTCGCTCAGGTATTCGAGGTTGACCTGATGGCAGATGCCAGTCGCGGGCGGTACGACTCGGAAGTTGTCGAACGCCTGCTGGCCCCAGCGCAAGAACGCGTAGCGCTCGCGGTTGCGCTCGTAGTCGCGGTCGGCATTGATGTCGAAGGCACGGGCGTTGCCGAACGCATCGACCTGGACCGAGTGGTCGATGACGAGGTCGACGGGAACCAGGGGGTTGATCTTCGAAGCGTCCGAGCCAAGCTCGTCCATCGCGTCGCGCATCGCAGCGAGGTCGACGATCGCTGGTACCCCTGTGAAGTCCTGCATGAGCACGCGGGCGGGCTGGAAGGGGATCTCCTCGCTCGGCTCGGCCGCCGCGTCCCAAGACGCGATGGTCTCCACATCCTTGGCCTCGACCCCGGACTCGCCGCCCTCGAGGCGCAGAGTGTTCTCCAGGAGCACCTTGATCGAGTAGGGCAAACGCGAGACGTCGAACTTCTCCTGCAGCGCATCGAGCCTGAAAATCTCGTACTCGTTACCGGAGACGGACAGCGTGCTCTTGGCCGAGAAGGAATCGCTCATGGTCTCAGTATCGCAACGCTAGGCCAGCTCGCGACCAACCAGGCTCGCGTGCGCGGCGACGTCCGCGGCGTACCGGGCGAAGTCGGACGCAAAGAGGGCCTGCGGGCCGTCGCAGAGCGCGTGCTCGGGGTCCTGGTGGACCTCGACGATGATCCCGTCGGCTCCCACCGCCGCGGCCGCGCGAGAGAGCGGCTCGACGAGCCGACGGTCGCCCGCCGCATGCGAGGGGTCAACGACCACCGGTAGGTGCGAGTGGAGCTTCAGCCAGGGAACGGCGCCGAGGTCGAGGGTGAACCGGGTTGCGGTCTCGAACGTCCGAATGCCGCGCTCGCAGAGGATCACCGCCTCGTTGCCCTCCTTGAGGATGTAGTCGGCGGCCTGGAGCAGCTCGTCGAGCGATGAGCTCAAGCCACGCTTGAGCAGCGTCGGCTTGCCGAGCTTGCCGGCAACCTCCAAGAGCGCGTAGTTCTGCATGTTTCGCGCCCCGATCTGGACGACGTCGGCGTGCTCGGCAATCAGGTCGGCGTGCGCCGAATCGAGCAACTCGGTGACGATCGGCAGCCCGGTCTCAGCCCGCGCCTCGGCGAGGATCTCGAGGGCCTCGGCGCCGAGGCCCTTGAAGGCGAACGGCGAGGTCCGCGGCTTGAAGGCGCCACCGCGCAGCATCGAAGCTCCGCCGGCCTTGACAGCCCGGGCAACCTCGAGCGTCTGCTCGCGCGACTCGACCGTGCACGGCCCGGCGATCAGGCAGAAGGCCTGCGGTGAGCCGATGGTCCTGCCCCCGATCTTCAGGACCGTTGGCGCATGATGGCTGAGCTCGGAGCTCGCGAGCTTGTACGGCCGCGAGATCGGGACGACGCGGTCGACGCCCGACATGCCCTCGAGCCCGAGCTCGGCGACGCCCTCGGGATCGCCGATTGCCCCGATCGCTGTCGTCAGCTCGCCTGGCATCACGACGACATGGACGCCTGTTGTCTCGAGCCGCTCGCGAACAGCGTCGATCTGCCCCTCGGAGGCGCCGGGTGTCATCACGATCATCACCTGAACGAACTCAGCGTTTTTCCGTCTGCCCCCGGGCGATCTCGCCGGCGACCTTTGCAGCGGTCGCGCCGGCGAGCTTGCCCGAAATCTCCGGCGCGTTCGCCGCCATGCTCGTGAGAGCCCGCTGGCGAATCGGGGCGACGCTCAGCTCGCCACGGTTTCGCTCGATTCCCTTGACGACCGCGGCGCCGACCTGCTCGGGCTTGCCCGTGCCCATCAGGGCCGGAACGGAAGCGCCCGAGTCGGCGAACATGCCCGCGTCGCGGATCGTCCCGGGCATCACTACGGAAACGCCCACGCCGCTATCGCGCAGGTCCTCTCGCAGGGCAAGAGCGAAACCCCGCAGGCCGAACTTCGTCGCGCAGTAGATCGACGCGCGGGCGGTCGCCGCCTTCCCCGATAGCGACGAGATGAACACCAGATGGCCCGCGCCGCGGTCGACGAGCCGGGGGACCAGCTCGCGGGCCATCCTGATCGGGGTCTCGAGGTTCACCCGCAGCGCCCGCTCGATCTGCTCCTGGCTGAAGCTGTCTAACTCACCAGAACCCGGTAGCCCAGCGTTCGCCACGAGCACGTCGACGTCGCCCGTCGCCTCGAGCAGACGAAGCGCCTCGCCCTCCTCGGCAAGGTCGGCCACCACGGTGCGGTGCGGTCCACCCGGGAGCCCGAGGGCCAGCTCGTCGAGGTCGGTCTGTCGGCGGCCGCTGAGAATCAACTTTGCGCCGCGCTCGGCGAGCGCGACGGCGATCGCGCGACCGAGGCCACCTGTCGCGCCGGTCAGCAACACGGTCTTGCCAGCCAGCTCCATCGCGCTTCAACCTATCCGACCGGCGCGCCCCGAGCCGCCGGGTCTTAGCCTGCGCGCCGTGCGCCGACTCGCCCTCCTCCCCATCGCCCTGCTCATCGCTGCTGCTGCCCCTGCAAGCGCCTCAGTGCTTCAGTCCGAGGATGTGCTCGCGCCAGGCCAGAGCGGCTATGTGTCGATCGCCGGCGTGGCCGACGGCACCGGCTCGCCACACCTGACCGATCAGATCGGCCTGTTCAACTCGTTCACCTACAAGTCGCAGATGTTCGACCAGCCGGGGACGATCGAGACGCCTCGGGCGGGAATTTCGATCACGCGCGACTCGTACGGGGTTCCGGCGATCACGGCTGGCTCCGACTTCGACGCCTGGTGGGGTGTCGGCTACGCCGTCGCGCAGGACCGCCTGTTTCAACTTCAGCTCTTTCGCCGCGCGACCAGCGGGCGCCTTTCGGAGGTGCTCGGCTCGACCTACCTCGACGACGACCTGATCGCCCGCCGCGACTACTACACCGACACGGAGATCGACGACATGCTGGCCAAGATCCCCGCGCCGCTGCTCGCGCGCGCCGAGGCCTACCGCGACGGCATCAACGCATGGATCGACCATGTGTCGTCGCCCGGCTCCCCGGACATGCCCGGCGAGTTCGTCGCGCTCGGCGATCTGCCCATCGAGCCGTGGACGCTGCGCGACACCGCGCGGATCGGGGTGTTCCTCGCTCGAACCGTGCCGTCGAGCAACGGACGTGAGTTCGACAATGCGACCGATCTCGACTCGCTGGGAGCCGCCGACTTCAACCGGCTGCTGCCGGTTCAGTCCAAGCGCCCGCGGCTGACGATCCCGGCCGCCGAGGGTCGCTTTGCTTCGGATCCGGGGCGCACGCGCGCCGAGGAGCGCCGAGCGTTCAAGCGCTCGCGCAAGTATCTCGCCGCCTCCGACCTCTCGTCGGTGAGCAACACGGCCACCCAGATTCCGGTCGAGACCGAGACGGCCGGCGCGCCGGGCGCCGGACTCACCTCGATCCTCCCGCACGGCGGCTCGTTCATGTGGGCCATCGGCGACCGTGAGCGCAAGCGCGCCTACCTCTACAACGGGCCCCAGCTCGGCTTCTCAATTCCAGAGCTCTTCGTTGAGTTCGAGCTTCACTCCCCGGCGCAGCCCGACCTTCGGGGCGTGAGCGCGGCCGGTGTGCCACTCGTCGGCATCGGTCACAACGACCACCTGGCCTGGGGCTTCACCTCCGGCCTCTCAGACAACGACGATCTCTACGTCGAGAAGCTGACGGGTGTTGAGACCTACCGGTTCCGTGGCAAGAAGCGCCAGCTCGAGTGCCGCGACGAGGTCTTCACATACAACACGCCGGCAACCGACCTGCCAGATCTCGTCACCGCACCGGGCGCCCCCTCGGGGTCGGTGACGCAGCGCATCTGCCGCACGGTTCACGGGCCGGTCGAATACAGCGGCGACGGCGTCGTGCTCGCCCGCCGCTTCGCGGCGTGGAAGCGCGAGCTCGAGACGATCGTCGGGCTCTCCGATCTCAACGACGCCACCACAATCGCGGACGCCGACAGGGCGATGCTGAACGTCACCTGGAACGAGAACGTGATGGCCGCCGACGACCGCGGCAACATCGGCTTCTGGCATCCGGGGCTACACCCCCTGCGCCCGCAGCGCTGGGATGAGCGGCTGCCCTACCCAGGCGATGGCCGCGCCGAGTGGAGCGGCTATCTGCCGCGCAAACGCAATCCGCATGTGGTCAATCCCGAGCAGGGCTGGCTGGCGAACTGGAACAACCTGCCCTCCTCCGGCTGGACCAACGGCGACGCCGAGGCACTCGAGCGCGTGGCCGGGCCCCTCCACCGCGTCCGCATCCTCCAGAAGCTCGTTGCGAAGGTCGCGCGCAACCCGAGCTACGAGCGCTCGACCGCGATTGCCGAGACCTCTGGAACCACCGCCCAGCAGTTTCCGTTCGCCAACCGCCAGCGCTTGGCTAAGGCGATGCACCTCGCCAAGCCGCCCGGCCGTGGGGCGCTCGCGGAACTGCTCGGATGGGATGGCAACTACGCGGCGACCGACGCCGCGGGCACCGTCGACCCCGGCGTGGCGATCTGGGAGGAGTTCAAAGACCGCCTCGAGGCGATCACGATCGAGTCGATGGCCGACGCGGACGCGGCCGCTGACCTGGCCGGCTCAACGGGCCTCTCACACCAGTTCGACATCACCAACGGGGAATCGCTCGCGCTGAGGACGATGGGCGCCCGGGCATATGCGACAGCCGCCGCGGCGACCGCGAAGGCGCTCACCGCACGCTTCGACAGCGCTGACCCGGACGCGTGGCGCGAACCACGCCGCATGTACGAGGTCTCCGCACAGGGCGCCGCCTCCTCTCCCGACCTCCCGTTCTTTGACCGCGGCACCTGGAATCAGTCGGTCGAACTCGGCTCGGGCCGATAGGGTCGGGCGATGAAGCTCTACATCTGCTGGGGGACCTTTCAGACGCCGCGCCCGGGAGGGCATCCCTGCGCAAACGCCTACAACGCCCTGCGCGAGGCCGGCCACGATCCCGAGGTTGAGAAGGTCCACGGCCTCGGGTTTGGTCCCCGATTTCTCAACGTGATGACGGATGGCCGCCGCGAGGTCGAGGAACTGACCGGTCAGCGTGAGGTGCCTGTCTTGGTCACCGATTCGGGTGAAATCATCCGGGACAGCAAGCAAATCGTCGCCTGGGCGGAGCAGAATCCGGAACCCTGAGTTGACGAATTTGGCTTTCGCAAGCCAGATTCCGTCATTTGTAAGCGTTTCTACACATTATTGTGAGCAGGTCTTTGCACTTTGCTCTCGAAACGTGTAGGCTGCCGCAACTCAGTAATCGGTAAAGCCGAGTTTCCGTCCGATACGAAGGACGGAAAGCGGGGGAACCAGATGTTGGGGCGAACCCACCGAGGTGGGAGCGCAGGCTCTTTCAGCGCTAGCCCGTCAGCTAACCCCGTAGGCCGACGAAGGAGAAGCGCACGTTGACCTACAAGGATTTCGGGCCCAGTAAGAGCCCAGGATCGCGAAACGGACTACGCCTGGCGATCGCCGTCGGCGCGGTGGCCGCGAGCATGGCGCTCCCGACGGCCGCAAGCGCGGACACCGGTAGCGGTGGAGTTGGCATGGGCGGAAGCGGTACGACGCCGCCCACGTCCGGCACGACAACCCCAGGCGCGAAGGCCAAGCTCAAGAACGGCTTCGCGATTCCCCCGGCCAGCGCACCGCGCAAGGTAAAGCGCGCGATCGAGGCTGCGAACGAGATCGTCAAGGGCAAGCCCTACTGCCTGGGCGGCGGCCACGGGCGTCGTATCGACCGTTGCTATGACTGCTCGGGCTCGGTTTCCTACGCCCTCACCGGCGCCGGGCTCCTCGAGTACGCCATGCCATCGGGCTCCTTCGTGGGCAAGGGCTGGGGCAAGGGCGGTTCTGGCAAGTGGATCACCACCTACGCCAACGGCGGTCACATGTACGCGGTCATCGCCGGCCTGCGACTCGACACCTCGATGACCGTCGGCGACGGACCCGGCTGGAGCAAGCAGATGCGTTCTTCCCGCGGCTTCCAGGCTCGACACCCCGCCCGCCTGTAACGCCTAACGTCGCCGCGTTGAACCGCGGCTGAAACAAGTGGAACGGGCGAGCGAGCGGTACCGCGAGGGTCTGCGCCTCGGCGTGCCCTACGCGGTCGCCAGCTTCCTCCTCGCGCTTTCATTCGGGGTCCTCGCCCAGCCGCTGATGGGCAACGTCGCGCCGATCGTGATGTCGGCGCTCATCTTCGCCGGGTCGGCACAGTTCGCAGCAACCGCGGTGCTCGCGGCCGGTGGCGGCGCCGGAGCTGCCATCGCGGCAGGCATCCTGCTCAACGCTCGTTACGTGCCGATGGGGATCGCGCTGGCGCCGTCGCTGAGAGGCGGCGTCCTGCGACGCGCGGCGATCGGCCAGGCGATGATCGATTTCTCCTGGGCCGCGGCAAGTCGCGGCGGCGGCGCATTTGACTGGCGCTTCATGCTCGGAGCGACAACGCCGTCGTATCCGATGTGGGTCCTCGGGACGGCGGTCGGCGTCTTCGCCGGCGACCTGATCGGCGATCCGGCTGCGCTCGGCCTGGATGCCCTGTTTCCCGCCTTCTTTCTCTGTCTGCTCGTGGAGGGTGAGTTGCGACCCGGCCTCCCCGCGACCGTCGCGGCGCTCGGAAGCCTGGTCGCGCTATGCCTGATCCCGTTCACCCCGGCCGGCGTACCGGTGATCGCCGCATCGGCGACGGCGCTGCTCGGATTGAGGAGCGCCCGGTGACCGACGTGTGGGTGACGATCGCGGTGCTGACCGTCGCGACGGCCGCGATCCGGGCTTCCGGGCCGGTGGTGCTCGGCGCCAAGCCCATGCCCGTGGCCCTCCAGAGCGTCATTTCACTGATCGCCCCTGCGCTGCTTGCGGCGCTCGTTGTCGTCGAGACCCTCAGTGCTCCCGAGGGTGGCTCATTCGAGCTGGACGCGCGAATCGCCGGGGTCGGGGCTGCGGCCGTCGCGCTGGGAATGCGTATGTCGACGCTAGGGGTCGTGCTGCTCGCAGCGGCCGTCACAGCGCTGGTGCGCCTGGTCACCTGAAGGGCCCTGGTCCAACCGGCGGGCGACGGCGGCGTTCTTTTGCGTCCCGAGAGTGGCGCGCCTGTGTCGGTTCGGATAGCGTCAGCCTCGTGAGCCCCGCGTCAGCTTCGCCGGCCGATATCCGGCTCCAGGGTGTGCGCAAGGTTTATGGCGACGTCGTCGCGGTCGCATCGATCGATCTGGAGATCGCCAACGGCGAGTTCTTCACGATGCTCGGGCCGTCCGGATCGGGGAAGACGACCACGCTGCGGATGATCGCCGGCTTCGAGCTGCCGGATGCGGGAACGATCGAGCTCGGTGGTCAGGACGTCGGATCGCTGGCGCCGTACGACCGCGAGGTCAACACCGTTTTCCAGGATTACGCGCTGTTTCCGCACATGACGGTCGCCGACAACGTCGAGTACGGAATGCGCGTCAAGCGCGTTGCCAAGGAGGAACGCGCCCGTCGCCGCGAGGAAGCACTCGAGATGGTGCGCCTGACCGGCTACGGCGATCGCAAGCCGTCCGAGCTCTCCGGTGGCCAGCGCCAGCGCGTCGCCCTGGCCCGTTCGATCGTCAACCGGCCGCGCGTGCTGTTGCTCGACGAGCCCCTTGGCGCGCTCGACCTCAAGCTGCGAGAGCAGATGCAGGTCGAGCTCAAGCAAATCCAGGGCGACGTGGGGATCACCTTCGTCTATGTCACGCACGATCAGGAAGAGGCACTGACGATGTCCGACCGGATCGCCGTCTTCAACGAGGGGCGCATCGAGCAAATCGGCACCCCTGCCGAGGTCTATGAGACGCCCGGCAACCCGTTCGTCGCCGGTTTTGTCGGCGTCTCGAATCTGCTCGAGCGCGACGGCAGAGAATTCACGGTGCGCCCGGAAAAGGTCCGGGTGGTCGAATCGGGCGACGCCACCGACGGGCTACAGACCGAGACGGGCCGCGTGCGCGACGTGGCCTACGCGGGAATGATCACCCGCTACCTCGTCGCACTCGATGCGGGGGGAGAGCTTCAAGTTGTCCGGCAAAACCTCGAGACGTCATCAGCACAGGCGCTCGGACAGGTTGGCCGGGAGGTGGTCGTCGGTTGGCGACCGGAACACACGGTCGCGGTCGAGGCCGCGGTTACGAGAGGAGACTCGGATGAGTAACAAGGGAGGTAGCCCCGCCAAGGTCCCCTGGATGGTGATCGCTGGGTTGTGCGTGTTCATGCTCGCGTTTGCAGCCGGTTGTGGCAGCGACGACGAGGACGGCGGTGAAGAGGCGTCGTCGGAGATGGCGTCCGAGCTCGGGGAGGGCGAGGGCGAGGTGAACCTCGTCGCATGGGCCGGATACGTGGAGGACGGTTCGACCGATCCCAAGGTCGACTGGGTGTCGGACTTCGAGAAGGAGACCGGCTGTCAGGTCAACGTCAAGATCGGCAACAGCTCCGACGAGATGGTCCAGCTGATGCGCACCGGCCAGTACGACGCCGTGTCCGCTTCCGGCGACGCGACAACACGCCTGATCGAGGGTGACGACGCCGCCCCGGTCAACACGGACCTGATCCCGAACTACGCCGACGTATACGAAGCGCTCAAGGATCAGCCGTTCAACTCGGTCGACGGCCAGATGTACGGCGTTCCGCACGGCCGCGGCTCGAACCTGCTCATGTACGACCCGAACGAGGTCAAGCCGGCGCCCACGTCCTGGGACGTCGTCTTCGACAACGCCAGCGAGTACAGCGGCAAGGTCACGGCCTACGACAACCCGATCTACATTGCCGACGCTGCGCTTTACCTGCGCGAGCATCAGCCGGATCTCGGAATCACCGATCCGTATGAGCTCGATCAGGAGCAGTTCGACGCCGCGATCGAGCTGTTGAAGGCTCAGAGCGAGCACGTCGGCGAGTACTGGTCCGACTACACCAAGGAGATCAGCGCGTTCGCAAACGGCGACTCCTCGGTCGGCACCACCTGGCAGGTAATTGCCAACCTGCTGAACGCCGACGGATCACCGGAGGAAGTAGTGCTCCCCGAAGAGGGCGCTACCGGTTGGTCGGACACCTGGATGGTCAGCTCGGATGCCGCTAATCCGAACTGCGCGTACATGTGGCTCGATCACATCATCAGCCCCGAGGCAAACGCCGCTGTGGCCGAGTGGTTCGGCGAGGCACCGTCGAATGAGAAGTCGTGTGAGTTCACGGCTGAGCCCACGCACTGCGAGACGTTCCACGCAGACGACGAGGAGTTCTTTGACCAGATTGAGTTCTGGCGGACCCCCGTCTCGGACTGCGGTGACGATCGTGGTTCGGTCTGCAAGACCTACGACGAGTGGGTCGCGGGCTGGAACGAGGTCAAGGGCTGAGCGACGCAGCCCACGTGAGCAAGAGGTCGGCGGGCCATCGGCTCGCCGACCTCTTCCACGGTCGTCCCCGCCTCCAGGCGGGGACGCTTCTGGCCGGGCCGATTGGGTGGCTGGTTATCGGCTACCTCGGCTCGCTCGCCGTTCTGCTGATCACGAGCTTCTGGAGTCTCGGGGAGCTCAGCGGCGAGATCGAGCAGTCGTTCACGCTCGACAACTTCAAGGAGATCGCTGAGGGAAGCGTCTATCGCGACGTCGCCGCGCGCACGGTCCTGATCGCGGCCCTCGTGACGGTCACCGACGTGATCCTCGCGTTCCCGATCGCGTTCTTCATGGCGAAGGTCGCGAAGCCGCGGATGCGTGCCTTCCTCGTGGTCGCGGTGCTCATGCCCCTGTGGTCGGCCTATCTCGTGAAGGCGTTCGCCTGGCGCGGGATTCTCAGCGAGCAGGGGGTTCTCAACTGGGCACTCGATCCGCTGGGGCTCAGTGGCCCCGGCTACGGACTCGTCGCGGTCTGGCTGGTGATGAGCTACATCTGGCTTCCGTACATGATCATCCCGATCTACGCGGGGCTCGAGCGCATCCCGAACACGCTTCTGAGCGCCTCCGAGGACATGGGCGCAAAGCCCGCGACGACATTCCGCCGCGTGATCCTGCCGCTCGCTTTCCCCGCGGTAATCGCCGGCTCGATCTTCACCTTCTCGCTGACCATGGGCGACTTCATCACGCCCGGCCTGGTCGGCTCAGGCGACCAGTTCATCGCCACGATCGTCCGCGACAACTTCACCGTCAACCTGCCGCTGGCGGCGGCTTTCGCGATGGTCCCGATCGCGATCATGATCATCTACCTGCTGATCGCCAGGCGATTCGGAGCGTTCGACCATCTATGAGGCTCTCCGGTCGCTCACAACTACTGCTGCGCATTGGCACCGGGCTGACGCTTGCCTTCATCTACATCCCGTTGCTCGTCGTCGGGGTCTACGCCTTCAGCGAGGCGCGCACGTTCAAGTGGCCACCGCCTGGCTTCACCCTGGAGTGGTTCGAGAAAGCTCTGGACAACACGGGTGCGCGTGAGGCTCTGCTCTATTCGGTGAAGACCGGGTTACTCGCGACAGGCGTCGCATTGATCCTGGGGACGCTTGCCTCACTTGCGGTCGCCCGCCACCGCTTCTTCGGCCGCGAGACGATCTCGTTCCTCGTGATCCTGCCCCTCGCGCTGCCGGGGATCGTCACCGGCATTGCGCTGAACTCGACGTTCACACAGATCTTCGGGATCGACCTGGGCCTGCTGACGATCGTGATCGCGCACGCAACCTTCTGCATTGTCGTCGTCTACAACAACGTGATCGCGCGGCTGAGGCGGATGTCCGCGTCCTTCGAGGAGGCCTCGGCTGATCTCGGCGCCACGCCCTGGCAGACGTTTCGCATGGTCACCCTGCCGAACCTTCGCAGCGCTCTGGTTGCCGGTGCGCTGCTCGCGTTCGCGCTCTCCTTCGACGAGATCATCGTCACGACGTTCACCATCGGTGCAGGCGACGCGACGCTGCCGATCTGGATCCTCAACAACTTCTCCCGGCCCAACCAGCTGCCGATCGTCAACGTCGTCGCCGTGTTCGTGATCCTGCTGTCGATCATTCCGGTCTACTTCGCCAACCGGCTGACGCAGGACGAGGGTTCAGCGGGCAATCGTGCTGCCCCGCCGCCGGTCGCGGCGCCCTAGGTCGCCTGGATCTCCCAGCGCTCGAGGTCGCGCAGCCAGAGCGTCGGCGCTGGTATCCGAGGGGGCCCGCCAGTCGCCCCGCGGCGAGAGCGAGCCGCCGTGCGAGACCTTCGGGCCGTTCGGAAGCGCCGAGCGCTTGAACTGAGCGAAGCCGAAGAAGCGCTTGCAGAAGACCTCGAGCCACTTGCGAATCTCGGCGTCGTCGTAGGTCCGGCGGTCCTCCTCGGGGAAGTTGGCCGGCCAATCCCCGCGGTCGAGGTCTCCCCAGGCGTGAGAGGCCATGAAGCCGATCTTGCGACGGCCTGAAGCCGTAGCGCAGGACGTAGAAGAGGGTGAAGTCGTGAAGGGCGTAGGGGCCGATCTTCGACTCGGTCGACTGGAGCTCCTCGCCGGGCACGAGCTCGGGGCTGATCTCGGTGTCGAGGATCGCCGTGAGCGTGCGTGTTGACGTCGTCGTCGAACTCGCTCGAGCTGACGACCCAGCGGATCAGGTGCTGAATCAGCGTCTTCGGCACACCGGCGTTGACGTTGTAGTGGCTCATCTGGTCGCCGACGCCGTAGGTCGCCCAGCCCAGCGCGAGCTCGGAGAGATCGCCGGTTCCGAGGACGATCCCGCCGCGCTGATTGGCGATCCGGAAGAGGTAGTCGGTGCGCAGGCCAGCCTGGACGTTCTCGAAGGTGACGTCGTAGACCTCCTCCCCACGGGAGTAGGGATGCTCGATCTCCTTCAGCATCAACCGCGCCGTCTCCGTGATGTCGATCTCCGAGGCGGTGATCCCGAGGGCGCTCATCAGCTCGTTCGCGTTGCCCTTGGTGCCGGCGCTCGTGGCAAAGCCGGGGAGCGTGAAGCCGAGGATGTCGCTGCGCGGGCGGCCGATTCGATCCATCGCCTTCGCGGCCACGATCAGCGCGTGGGTCGAATCGAGCCCACCCGAGACCCCGATCACGACCTTCGTGTCATCGCCGATCGCCCGGAGGCGCTGCTGCAATCCCGCCACCTGGATGTTGTAGGCCTCATAGCAATCCTGTTCGAGGCGACTCTCGTCGGCCGGAACGAACGGGAACCGCTCGAGCTCGCGAAGGAGCCCGAGATCGCCCTTCGGGGGATCGAGTTCGAACTCGATCCGGCGAAAGGAATCGGAGCGCGCCGCGTGCGTGCGACGGTTGTCGTCAAACGTTCCCATGCGCATGCGCTCCTGGCGGAGCAGGTCGAGGTCGACGTCGGCAACAGAGCGTCGATCGCCGTCTGGGAAGCGCTCGGTGTCGGCGAGCAGGACTCCGTTCTCGTAGACCATCGTCTGCCCGTCCCAGGACAGATCCGTCGTCGACTCGCCTTCGCCTGCGGCCGAGTAGGCGTAGGCGGCGAGACACCGAGACGACGCGGAGCGGCACATCAGCTTGCGGTCCTCGGCGCGTCCGACCGTGATCGGGCTGCCGGAGAGATTGAGAAGCACGGTGGCCCCGGCTAGCGCTGCCTCGGCGCTCGGCGGGATCGGCACCCACATGTCCTCGCAGACCTCTGCATGGATGACCAGCCCGGGCACGTCGACGGCGGCGAACAGCAGATCGGGTCCAAACGGGACGCGGGCATCGCCGATATCGATCTCACCGCCCCGCTCGTCTCCCCGAGCGATCTGGCGGCCCTCGTAGAACTCGCGATAGGTCGGCGGGTAGGACTTCGGCGCGACCCCGAGCACCCGGCCGCGATGAACGATCACCGCGCAGTTGTAGATCCGGTTGCGGTGGCGCAGCGGCGCGCCCACCACCAGCACCGTCAGCAGGTCTGCCGATCCGGCCGCCACCTGCGTCAGGGCCTCCTCGACGGCGTCGAGCACGGTGTCCTGATGCAGAAGATCCTCGATCGAATAGCCCGTGAGGTTGAGCTCTGGAAAGACCGCGACCGCCACGCCCTCGTCGGCGCACTCGCGCGCCTGGCGCAGCACCGCCTCGGCGTTGGCAGGTGGATCGACGATCACGGCGCCAGCCGTGCACGCGGCAACCCGGACGAATCCCTGTTCGTAGATGTTGCGGAAATCCATCACTCGAGATGAGTGTTACCCATCCGCCGCCGATTTCGGGCGTTTACAGGGAAGATTGCGAGATATGTCGCGGCGCCGCGGGAAACCTCGCCCCGAGCGCTGCCTGCGCCCAATCGAGCAGAATCCGCTCGGCCATCGGACCGTCGATGCCGGGGTGACCGAGGACGACCTGAAGGCCAAGCCCGTCCTCGAGCGCGACGAGGCCGCGCGCGATCGTTTCCGGATCAGTGCTGACCACGAAGGCTCCGGTGGCCACACCGCGCGCGACGATCCGCTCGTAGAGGATCGCCTGGCGGTCGAAGAATCCAGCCGACATGGTGGCGAACAACGGGCTCGAGCCGGTCAGGGCGTCGAGCTCGTAGAGCAGCCGGCTCTCGTCGTCCTCCGGTCCGGTCGGAACACCGAGCCTGATCGCAAGCGCCAGCTGAGCCGCGGGGTCCTCGACCGCCTCGACCGCTTCGGTACGGCGTTCCGCGTAGCGACGCATCGCATCGCGCGACACATCGAGAAGCAGGTCGTCGAGCTCCGGGTAGTAGTAGAGGACCAGGCTCGGCGAAAGGCTGGCACGCTCAGCGATGTCCTTGACCCGAACGCCGACGGCACCGCGTTCGAGCATGACGGCACGGGCCGCGGCACGCAGCTGCTCGCGCCGAAGCCCCTGGTCCTTTTGACGCATCCTTGAAGGTTATTCATGACGTCCGCCGGTTTTCCCTCTTGACAGCGGCATCGGGACCGGCATATTCTTGAAATCTGATTCAAAATAAGCTCATCTCGGCGGCGGCAGTCGCCCTCGTTCTCGCGCTGTCGGTCGCGGCCTGCGGCGACGACGACATCGGGGGTGCCGAGATCGGCCCGGGGGTGATCCCTGCCGGCGAACCAGGCAGCGAGCTGCAGATCTCTCAATGGCCGCTGTACATCGACCCGGGAAAGAACGGGACGGTCGCCGAGTTCGAGGCCGACACCGGCATCGACGTCGAGTACATCGAGGAGATCAACGACAACAACGAGTTCTTCGGCAAGATGCGCCCGCTGCTCGCGCAAGGGGAGTCGGGTGGACGGAGTCTGATCACGCTGAGCGACTGGCTGGCGGCGCGGATGCACGACCTCGGTTACCTCTATGAGTTCGACAAGGCAGCGATCCCGAACGTCGAGGAGAACATGATTCCGGCGCTGCGAGAGCCTGCAGCCGATCCGAACCGAGACTTCACGGTTCCGTGGCAGAGCGGGATGACGGGGCTCATCGTCCGTACCGACCTGGCATCGGACATCGACTCGATCTGCGACCTCTTTGATCCGCAGTACGCGGGCAAGGTAACGATGCTGACCGAGATGCGCGATTCGGTCCCGATGACGCTCAAGTGCATGGGCATCGACCCGGATACGGCGACCACCGATCAGTGGCTGGAGGCCGTGGACAAGATCGAGGCCGCGGCCGACGACGGACAGATCCGAGACTTCACCGGCAACGACTACATCCGCTCACTCGAAACCGGCGACACCGCGATCGCACTCGGGTGGTCCGGGGACGCCGTACAGATGGAGAGAACGAATCCAGACGTCGAGTTCGTGATGCCCAAGGAGGGGTGCATGCTGTGGTCAACGAGCATGGAGATCCCCGTGGGCGCCCCGGACCCACAGGCCGCGCAGGCGTTCATCAATTATGTCTACGACCCCCAGGTGCAGGCGGATATCGCCGAGTACGTCAACTACGTCACGCCGGTCGCCGGCGTCAGAGAGATCCTGCGCAAGCGCGACCCCGAACTGGCACGCAATCAGCTGATCTTCCCCACTGAGTCCTACACGCGAAACTGCACCTTTGAGCCGGTCCTTGACGGAGCTCAGGGCGAGAAGATCACGAGCGCGTTCGAACGGGTCATCGACGGCTGAGCCATGAGAACCCTGTCGATAGCGGCGCTGCAAACGGCGTCGACGCCTCGCGACCCGGACGCGGCGCTCGAAGGGCTGGCGGAGCAGGCGGAGGCCGTCCTGCGGGTAACTCCTCACGCGCAGCTACTGCTGCTGCCTGAGCTTCATCTCGCCGCCCTCCCAGGACCGCTCGACGAGAGCTCGGGGTGGGCTGGCGAGGTCGCAGTCAAAATCCCCGGCCCACTGACCGATCGACTCGGTGAGATTGCCATTGCGACCGGTCTTTGGCTCGTGCCGGGCTCCATCTATGAGCGTGGCGACAACGGGTGCATCTACAACACCGCGGTTGCGATCTCGCCGCGTGGCGAGATCGCCGCGTCCTACCGCAAGGCCTTTCCGTGGCAGCCGCACGAGCAGACCACCCCCGGCAACCGGTTTGTCGTCTTCGACCTCGACGGGATCGGTCGTGCGGGGTTGGCGATCTGTTACGACGGGTTCTTTCCCGAGACGTTCCGGCAGCTTGCCTGGATGGGAGCTGAGGTTGTGCTCCAGCCGACGCTGACGACGACGAGCGATCGCGCCGCCGAGATGATCACCGCGCGCGCAAACGCAATTGTGAATCAGATGTACGTCGTCAATGTCAACGCTCCGTCTCCCGCAGGGCTCGGTCGCAGTCTCGTGATCGACCCGGAGGGGCTGGTCCGGGTCGAGGCAGGGACGACGGAGGAGCTGATCACCGACGTCCTCGACCTCGAGGCGGTCGACCGTGTGCGACGACTGGGAACCGCGGGCGTTTCGCGCATGTGGGAGCAGCTCGACCGCGCCGGCGCCGAGCTCGAATTGCCGATGTACGCCGGGGGGCGCATCCAGCCACGACCGGGCACCCCCCTGCGCCGAACGTCGCGGAGTTAGTCCTATAGGCGGCCCTCAGCGACGTTCGGGCTCGTGGCGGCGCAGGATCTGTTCCGCCGCCCGGCGGCCCGAGCGGACGGCACCCTCCATCAGCGCCGCGTACGGCCCCGCCGTGTGCTCGCCGGCGAACACCAGGGGTCCCACCGGCTCGGCGAGGGCCGCTGTGACCTCCGCGCTTGGCGAAACCGAGTACGCAGCGCGAGCCCACGGATCATCCGACCACGTCGAGATGACCGCCCCGTCGGCGAGCAGCGGCAGGTCGGGTCGAAGCTCCTGCAGCGACTCCACCCACTGACCCGGGCCGGATCGAAGATCGAGAGCCTTGAGCGCGGCATCGGAGCCCGCAAAGCAGCTGACCACCGGCGTCGGCTCGTCGTTCTCCCCGGTCGCCGTCCAGCACCACCAACGCTCCGGCACGTTCATCACCGCGCTCGGCGCGACCGGTTCCGCCAGCGGGACAAAAAGCTTCGCAGCGTGGCCGTAGCGCACGCCGGCGAGCGCCTCTTGCTTGTCAGCGGGCAGCGGCGGGTCGAAGTTGATCGATCCCATCACGTTGGCGGGGATGGCAATCACCGCGGCCTCGGCCGCCGTTTCGTAGCCCGAGGCCGTCGTGGCGTGGACTCCGCCATCTCCTGAGCTGATCTCGGTAACGGCATCGCCCAACCGCACTCGCTCACCGAGCATGTCCGCCAGCGCAAGCGCGACCCCCTGATTTCCGTGCGCGATGCTGGGCGCCGGCTCGTCGCCGATATGTGCGAGCCCGTGCATGGCCGTGGCGGGCACCTCCTCGGCTGAGCAGGCGGATGAAATCTCGACGCGCGCGAGGATCGACTCGCGTGCACCCGGCGCGATCGGTAGCGAGTCGAGCAGCTCGCGTGCGCTCGCCGAAGACTCAAGCTCGGCGTCTGCCACCGCCGCCACACCGATCGCAAGCTCTTCGGGACTGACACCTAGCCCGCCACGCGGCTCACGTATCCCGTATCGCATCCCCTTGTCCCACAACCCCAAGCCAAGCTGGCCAGCGAGCGCCGCGATCTCCGTGTTGCCGGGGAGGATGAACTCGGCGCCCATCTCGATCACCGCCCCGTTGCCGAGCTTCCACGACCAGACGCGCCCGCCGACGCGAAAGCGTGCTTCGAGAAGCTCGATCTCAAGCCCGCGTGCAGCAAGCTCACGAGCGGCGGCGAGACCGGCCAGGCCCCCGCCGATGACTAGCGCAGAACCAGGCAGTGCTCGGGACTCCAGCCGATCTTTACCTGCATCCCGGGCTCCCAGCGATCGTCGGCGCGCGCCCTGTGCCAGGCCTGCTCGAGGGCGACCAGCCGAGCTCCGTCGCCCAGTCCGACCGTGATCTGGGTCATCACCCCCAGGTAGACGCGAGCCTCGATCGTCCCCTCGAGGGAAACCATCTCGGAGGTGACCTCCTCGTCGATCGCGATCTTCTCGGGGCGGATCGAGAGGTTCACCCGGTCGCCGGTACCGCAGTCCTCCGGCAGTGCGACCGACAGGCGCATCCCGTTGTCCAGGCGCACCTGGGTGCTGTCGGCGACCGTTCCCTCGATCAGGTTCGAGATCCCGATGAACCCGGCGACGAACTCGCCGCTTGGATGCTCGTAGACGTCCTCGGGCGGGCCACATTGCGCGACGCGCCCGGACTGCATGACGGCGATCCGGTCCGACATCGAGAGCGCCTCTTCCTGGTCGTGGGTCACGTAGACGAACGTGATTCCCACCTCGCGCTGGATCTGCTTGAGCTCGATCTGCATCTGCTTTCTGAGCTTGAGGTCGAGCGCGCCGAGCGGCTCGTCGAGCAGCAGGACCTTCGGGCGATTGACGAGCGCCCGCGCCAGAGCCACGCGCTGCTTTTGCCCACCGGAGAGCTCGTTCGTGCGCGCACTGGCCCGTTCGGCGAGGTTGACCAGTTCAAGCGCCTCTCCCACGCGGCGCTTGATCTCGTCCTTTTCAACCTTGCGGCGTCGCAGCCCGAACGCGACGTTGTCGGCGATGTTGAGGTGCTCGAAGAGCGCATAGCTCTGAAAGACCATGTTGACGTCGCGCTTGTATGGCGGCACGTTCTCGACCGGCTCACCTTCGAGCATGATGCGCCCCGCGGTCGGGACCTCGAAACCGGCGAGCATCCTCAGCGTCGTCGTCTTGCCGCAGCCCGAGGGTCCGAGCAACGAGAAGAACTCGCCCTGCTCGATCTCGAGGCTGACGTCGTCGACGGCGACGCGCTCGCCGAAGCGCTTGGTCACGTTTTCGATCCGGATCGCCTCGCTCATCCTCTTATCCCTCCGACGCGGTCAGCACCTTGAAGCCGGATTCGCGCCGGCCGAACAGTCTTGGTATCGCCACCGCGAGCGCGATCGTCGTCAGCGAGACGACCATCATCAGCGTCCCGATCGCGTTGATCGTCGGCGAGAGCCCGAAGCGAATCGCCGACCAGATCCGGACCGGCAGCGGCTGCAGGTCCTCGCCGGTGGTGAAGAACGAGAGCACGAAGTCGTCGAAGGAGAAGGCGAACGTGAGCAGCCCGGCCGCGAGCACCGCCGGCCAGAGGGCTGGGATCAAGACGAGCCGGACCGACTGCCAGCGCGTCGCGCCGAGATCCATCGCGGCCTCCTCCACCTCCTCGCTGATCGCGATCATGCGCGCGCGCACGACGATCGTCACGTACGAGATCGAGAAGGTGATGTGGGCGAGGACGATCGTCCAGAACGAGAGCGCAATCCCCAGTTGGCTGAAGATCAAGAGCGCCGAGATTCCGGCAACGATCTCGGGCACCACAAGCGGCACCAACATCAGGACATTTGCTCCGGGCGCCCAGCGCGCCCGCGACCGGACCAGTCCAATCGCGAGCAGCGTGCCGATGATCGTCGACGCGACGGCCGTGAGCGCGGCGATCTCGAGCGATGTGAACAGGGATTCGCGCAACGACTCGTCCTCGAGGAACTCCCGATACCACTGCAACGAGAACCCCTCGAAGACGTTCAGCGACTTAATCGAGTTGAACGAGAAGAGAACGACGACGGCGATCGGGGTGAAGAGGAAGGCGTAGACCAAGAAGGTGAAGACCTTGAGGAAGCGCGGCCGATCGAATCCCTTGTTCATGCCGTCGCTCCGCGAACGTCACGCGCTGCCGAGCGCAGGTAACCGACCATCCAGATCGACAGGAAGAGCATCATCACCACGGTCAGCGCCGCCCCGAACGGCCAGTTGTTGGCCGCGAAGAACTGATCTTGGATCAGGTTGCCGACCATGTACGTGTCGGGACCGCCGAGCAGCTGCGCCGAGACGAAGTCGCCGACCGACGGCAAGAAGACGAGCACCGAGCCGGCAAGGATCCCCTGCTTGGTCTGCGGCAGGGTCACGTGCCTGAACGTCTGAAACGGCGTGCCGTAGAGATCCTTGCCGGCTTCGACGACCGACTTGTCGAGCCGCTCGATCGAGCCGTAGACGGGCAGGATCATGAAGATCAGGTAGCCGTAGGTGAGCCCGCCGATTACCGCGAACGGTGTGTTGATCAAGCGCAGCGGATCGTCGATCAGCCCGAGGTCTCGGAGGCCGTTATTGACCAGGCCCTCGTCGGCGAGCAGCGCCACCCAGGCGTAGGTGCGGACGAGGTAGTTGACGAAGAAGGGCAGAACGAGCAACGCGATCAGGGCGTTGCGATAGCGCCCCCCGTAACGAGCGACGTAGTAGGCGACCGGATAGCCGATCGCGAGACAGAGCACCGTCGTCAGCGCCGCGTAGAGGACCGAACGCAACAGCACCGGCACGTAAACGGGATCAAACGCATCGGCGTAGTTGCCGAGCTCGGTTGAGTAGACCGCACGCCCGAGCCCGTCGACGTAACCGAACGAGAGCGCGAGCACCAACCCGCATGGGACCAGGAAGAGCAGCACCAGCCAGGCCCCGCCCGGAACCAAAAATCGATCCCAAAAGCGCCCCGCTGCCACCCCTATGCCGCCTTTACCTCTGTGAAGACGTCGGTCCACTCGCGCCGCGCGGCCGCGTCATCGAGGCGGTATTCCAACCCACCGTCGCCAAGTGCGTCGAGATCGACGTCGATTGAAGGCTCGTCCTTGGCAAGCTCCGCGAACGCCTGCTGGCCGCCCTCGACCGGCTGCGGATAGCCATTCCACATCACGTTCTGCGCGGCGTTCTCGGGCTCGATCAGCCAGTCCATGAACAGCATCGCCGTGCCCGGGCTGCGCGCGTTGACCGGGATACACATCAGGTCCGTGCCGACGGGCACACCCTCTGAGCAGGTCTCGTAGCGGTAGAGAGACGGATCGTCGACCTGATTGCGGACGTTGACGATGTCGCCGTTCCACGCCTGGTGGATGACCGCGGCGCCCGACACCAGGTTCTGGACGCTGTTCGTGGAGAACCCGCGCGCGTTGTCCTTCTGTTCGAGCAGCGTCTGCTTCGAGACCTCGAGCTCCGCCGAGTCCGTGGTGTTGAGGTCGAAGCCGTTGATCAGATTGGCCTCGCCGATCGCCTCCTGAAAGTCGTCGAGGATGAACATCCGCCCATCGCCGGCAGGGTTGAGCAGGTCGTTCCAGGACCCCTGCATGTCGGTGACGACGTCCGCGCGCCAGGCGATTCCGGTCGTGTAGTAGGTGTAGGGAACGCCAAGCTCGTCGTTCGGATCCCACCACGGGTTGTCGTAGAAGCTGAGGATGTTGTCGTTGTTGCGCAGCAGCCCGCGATCGAAGCGGGCGAGCAGGCCCTCGCGGTTGAGGCGGGCGACGTACTCGGTCGAGGGCCAGATCAGGTCGTACTGCGCGCCCGATCGCAGCTTTACGACCATGGCCTCGAGGTTGTCGTAGTTGACCTCAGAGATCTTGACGTCGTACTTCTCCTCGAAGCCCTTTTTCAGCTTCGGGTCCATGTACTGCGCCCAGTTGTAGATCAGCAGGTCGCCGTCCACCTTCGGCTTGATGATCCGTCCCGCGGCCGAGCGGTCGACCTCGCGCGCGACCGTGCAACCGCCAAGCCCGTACCCGGCCAGCGCCAGCCCGGCGCCGGCCTGCAGCAGCTGGCGGCGAGAGAGGTCGGTCAAGCCGCCACCTCCTCGGAGAGGACCAATTCGGTCTCGAGCAGGCGCTCCGCGACCTCGATGCAAATCGCGCGCATCAGTGCGGCGGAGACGGACCCGTCGCACAATGCGACCTGGACGGCGAGACCGTCCATGAGCGCCGAAAGCTCGATCGCAGCCCGATCGGGATCGGGTCCGGCGAAGTCGCCGGCGTTCTGGCCCTCGCGCACGACCTCCGCGATCAGGGCACGCCAGTGATCGTCGAGGCGCTGGCGTGATTCGGCGAGGCCGGGGTCGCGCAACGCCCGGGCCCAGAGCTCGATCCAAAGCGTCCAGTCGTCGTCGCCACCGACCGAGCTCTCGATCAGGGCGATCAGGCGCTCGGAGGGCCGCTCTATGCGCCCAAGCCTCTGGCGCAGGCGTTCGGCGAATTGCTCCTCGGCGGCGGTCAACGCCTCCGCGAGCAACTCCTCGCGCGACTCGAACCAGTAGAGGACGCCCGCCGGGCTCGTGCCCGCCCGCTCGGCGACGTCAGCGATCCGCGTCGCCGCGAAGCCTCGCGCGGCGATTACCTCGGCAGCCGCAGCCAGCAGCTGCGGCCGGCGGATGTGGTCGATTTGCGGACGCGGGCTCACCCCGTGCCTGGCTCCTTCCCATGGCGACGGCCCTTTCCTGAACCGCCGTTCAGAAAACCTACTCCTCAGTGCTATTGCGTGACAAGGAGGGCGTCGGCCTTGACGCCCAGAGCCGTCGCGAGATGCTCGGCGATCACGTGCCGCGCGCGGTCGAGGTCCATCTCCGGATCGCGCACCATCGCGCGGATCCCGAGCCCGTCGACGAGCCCGACCGCCAGGTCGGCGAGCTCGGCCGCGCTGCGCTCGGACGTGAACTCGCCGCTGTCCAGACCCGCCTGGATGAATGTCGCGAACCACTCGCGGTAGCGGCCGTAGAGATCGGCGGCGAGCGGGCGTAGCTGCGGACCGCGCACCGCGCGCAGCCAGAGTTCGACCCACAGCGCCCAGTCGCGCTCCTGCGCCCCGGGCAGCGGCAGGCACGCCTCGATCGCTCGCGCGAGGCCGCGGCTCGGGCTCGGCTCGCCGCCGGGCTCCTCGGCGAAACGCTCGGCCCCCGCTGTCTCGAAAGAGTGCACGAGCGCCTGCTCGAGCAGCTCCTCGCGAGTGGAGAAGTAGTGATGAACGAGCGCCGTCGACGCGCCGGCTTTTGTCGCCACGCGCGCGATGCGGACATCGTCAATGCCGTCGCTGGCGATCAGGTCGCAGGCGGCCTCGAGGATGCGCTCGCGAGCGTCGGTCGCCATGAGGCGACCTTACATAGGATCTAATCATCAGCGAGAACGCCATCCAAGCGCATGGGAGTGGAGCAAGTTGGGCAAATACGCAGTTATCAATCCGGCAACCGGCGAGACGGTTGAGGAGTATCCGGAGATCTCGGACTCAGACCTCGACGCGGCAATCACCGCGGCCGACGATGCACACCGAGACTGGGGCCTGAAGACGTCGATCGCCGACCGCGCTGCAATGGTCCAGAAGGTCGCCGATTTCCACACCGAGCGTCGCGAGGAACTCGCCGAGATCATCGTCCGCGAGATGGGCAAGCCGATGGAGCAGGCCCTGGGCGAGGTGGACTTCTGCGCAGACATCTATGGCTTCTATGCCGAGCGCGCCGAGAAGCTGCTCGCCGACGATCCGATCGAGCTTCAGGACGGCGAGGGCACGGCCGTGGTCCGCAAGACGTCGGTCGGGGCCCTCGTGGGGATCATGCCGTGGAACTTTCCCTACTACCAGGTGGCCCGCTTCGCAGGTCCGAACCTCGTCGTCGGCAACACAGTTCTGCTGAAGCCGGCGCGCCAGTGCCCGGAGTCGGCGCAGGCGATCCAGAAGATGATGGACGATGCCGGCTTCCCCAAGGGCGCCTATCAGACGATCCTGGTCTCCAATGATCAGATCACGAAGGCGATCGAGGATCCGCGCGTGCGGGGCGTCTCGCTCACCGGATCCGAGCGGGCCGGTGCCGCGGTTGCCGAGACGGCCGGGCGCAACTTGAAGAAGGTCGTGCTCGAGCTAGGCGGCTCGGATCCGTTCATTTTGCTCGGGGCCGAGAACATCGACGACGCGGTGGATGCCGCGGTCGCCGGACGCCTCGACAACACCGGCCAGTCCTGCAACGCCGCGAAGCGGTTCATCGTCGCCGACGAGCTCTACGACGACTTCCTCGAGAAGTTCAGCGAGAAGATGGGCGCGACCAAGCCCGGCGATCCCACCTCTGAGGATGCCGCGATGGGGCCGCTCTCATCCGACTCGGCCGCGGAGACCCTGCAGGAGCAGCTCGACCGTGCGGTCTCCCAGGGGGCCGAGGTCGTCGTTGGCGGTGACCGGGATGGCAACTTCTTCCCGAGCACCGTGCTGACTGGCATCACGCCGGACAACGACGCCTATCGCGAGGAGTTCTTCGGCCCGGTCGCAAGCGTCTACCGCGTCGGCTCCGAGGAGGAGGCGATCGAGCTCGCCAACGACACGCCGTTCGGGCTCGGCTCCTATGTGTTCTCCGATGACTCCGACCAGGCGCTTCGCATCGCGAACGCCCTCGACACCGGGATGGTCTACGTCAACGGAGTCGGCCTCGACGCCGCCGAGCTGCCATTTGGCGGCGTCAAGCGATCTGGCTTCGGCCGTGAGCTCGGCAACTACGGGATCGAGGAGTTCGTCAACAAGAAGCTGATCCGCGTGCTGAAGTAGCGCCCGTCAGCTCGCGACGGCGGCGCCCTGGTCAGCCAGGACCGCCGTCGCGGCGTTGCGGCCGTTGAGCGCGATGACGCTGCCCGCTGGATGGGTGGCGGCCCCGCACATGTACAGGCCCGCGACGGGGGTCCGTGCCGCGAAACGGCCCTCCCACATCTGGTCTGGGGTGACCTCGCCCTGGAAGATGTTGCCGCCCGTCAATCCGATCCGCTCCTCGATGTCGGGCGGGCCGAGGACCTCGTGCTCGGCAAGGCAATCCGGGAGATCGGGGGCAAAGCGCGAGATCAGCTCGATGAACTGCTTGGCGACGCCGTCGCGCGCTGAGTCCCAATCGCCGTCGGCGATGTCGTAGGGCGCGTACTGGCCGAAGACGCTCATCAGATGCTTGCCGTCCGGGGCCGGACTCGGGTCGTAGCCGGTCTGAATGTAGATCTCGCCGAAGGCGACGGCGGGCTCGCCGGCCGCGCAGCGCTCGAACGCCGCCTGCGCCTCGGCCATCGTCCCGGTTGCGTCGATAGTGGCCTGCGCGGGCCAGCTCTCGCCGGGGGCGGCGGTCCAGTGGGGCAGCTCGTCGAGCCGGGCGTTGAACTTGACCACCGGGCTGCGGATCTTCCAGGCCTCGAGCTTGTCGGCAAAGTCGGTTGGGAGCTCCACCCCATCGAGAAGTCCAGCCATTCGCTTCGGGTCGGCGTTGCAGATGATCGTTGGCGCTTGAAGCTCGGTCCCGTCCTCCAGCGACACGCCCTGACCCGGCGTGATCCGCGCGACCGGGACGCCGCACGCGAGGACCGCGCCGGCCTCCGCCGCGGCGTCGGCGATCGCGAACGAGCACATCCCCATCCCCCCCTCGACGTAGCCCCAGACCGGGCCCTGACCGTCGAGGTCGCCCTGGTAGTGCATCAGCTTGATCGACGCGGTCCCCGGCTCGTACGGTCCGCCCCACGTCCCGATGATTCCCTGGCCGAACAGCGCGGTCTTCAGTCTCTCGTCGGAGATGTAGCTGTCGAGCACGTCGGCAATCGACGCCTCAAACACGAGGTCGATCATCTCCTGGGAGCCGCCGAGCATCGCCTCGATCTCCTCACGCGTCGGCGTGTCGCCGACCCACGTGTCGCGGTCGCCCTTTCGCAGGAGCTTGCGGACGTCGTCGAAGAGCTCCTCATAGGCCCAGTAGCCCTCGATGTCCTTCGCCGAGACGCCGAGCCCCTCGAGGCTCGCCTGCGTCTTTGAGTCGTCGAGCCATTGCGCGAAGGAGCTGCCGTCGTCGAACGGCACCCAGAGGTTGGGATCGGCGACCCAGTAGCGAAGGCCGCGCTTGTGGAGGTCAAGTTCGTCGATGACGAGCTGGTCGAGCAGCCCGACCACGTAGGCACACGGGCTGACGACGTACCGGTCGTCGGAGAAGGGCCGCTCGAGCGTCGCCGCGCCGCCGAGCCGCTCGCGACGCTCCAGCACGAGCACCGATTGACCGGCCTTCGCCAGGTAAGCCGCGGCGGTGAGGCCGTTGTGGCCACCGCCGACGATGATCGCGTCCCAATCGCGCTTGGCGAGCTCGGCCACCGGCTCGGGCAGACCCACCTCGCCGAGCCGTGCGGCAATCTCGTTCACGCTGGAATCTCCGATCCGGCCCGCAGGGCCTCCATGTAGCGCTCGGCGACCATCAGGTCGAACGCGTGGACGTCAACCTCCTCGGCCGAGTAGCGCCCGGCGACGTAGCCACGCGTACCCACCCCCTTCTGCGTCAGCTCGCACACGTACCAGTCCTGCTTGTTGACCATGTCCCAGAAGCCGATCGCATCGCTCGGGTCGAAGTCATCGCGCGCGATCGTCGCCGGCTCGAAGAACCACTCGCAGGTCACGTGCGTCTGCCCGGGGCCCTGTGGCCAAAGCGTGTGCACCATCACGTAGTCGGGATGCAGAGAGACGAGCGCGTTCGGGAAGAGCGCGAAGTAATAGACCTTGTCGACCTCGTCGATGGGAAGACCCGCAATCGGCGGCCGGTTTGCGGTGTGCCCCGCATCCTCCAGGGCCATCGTCGGAGCGTCCTCGCGAAGGGTCATCGAACCGCCGCACCAGCCGCCCTCGCCCTCGACGTCGTCACCGCTCATGTAGTGGCTCAGCGCGTTCAGCTCCGGATGGATGCCCGGGCAATGCAGGCACTCGTTGTAGTTCTCGGCGATGCCCTTCCAATTCGCGGCCACGTCGTAGGTCGTCTCCCCGCCGAGACGAAGCTCGCCCAGGCGGTAGCGCTCCAGGTGTCCGAGCAGATCGCCGATGTGCTCGTTGATCTCGGGCGCCTCCCCGGAGAGATCGATGAAGACGAGCCCGCCCATCACCTCGCAGCGCACGCCGAGTAGCCCGTTGCACGCGAAGTCGAAATCCTCGACGCCGTCCATGTGGGGCGCGGCGCGCAGCGATCCGTCGAGGTCATATGACCAGGCGTGGTAGGGGCAGCGCAGGCGCTTGCGGACCTGGCCCTGAGGCTCCTCGACAATGCGGGCGCCGCGATGGCGGCAGACGTTGAGAAATGCGCGCGGGACCCCGTCCTCCCCGGCAATGACGACGACGCTGTCGGGTCCGATCTCGCGGGCCACGAACTTGCCTGGCTCGTCGACCGCAGAGACGTGCCCGACGCAGATCCAGCCGCGAAAGATCTCGTCGACCTCCCACTCGAACACGCCCTGATCGGCAAACGCCGCCGGCGGCAGCATCGTCGCCCGCTCAACCGGCATCAACGTTCTCGCGACGTCGCGAGGATCGAGGTCGAGCTGGGGGCTAGAGGGCGTCATTGACTTTGTAGTTAATCGCATGTTAGCCTCGCGTGCAAGATGGGCATCGCGACGGCTGCACCCCCCGCGCTCGACCTGCAAACGCGGGCTCGTGGATTCGTCGAGGACGTTCTCATCCCCCTCGAGGACGAGGCCGAATCCCTGGGAGGAAAGCTGGGGGCGGACACGATCGCGGAGATCAAGCGGGCCGCTGTAGCCGCAGGACTGGACGGCGGCATGCACGCTGTCGAGCACGGCGGGCAGGGCTGGACTCGCGGCGAGTGGGCGACCGTCGAGGAGCAGTACGGCCGCTCCACCAACGCGATCCACTGGCACGTCCCGCAGGCCTACAACGTCTGGGCCCACGCCTCACCTGAGCACATCGACCGCTGGCTGCGCCCGGCTCTGCGCGGCGAGCTCAAGGACGCCTACGCGGTGACCGAGCGCGACGCGGGCTCCGACCCGTCGGGAATCGCAGCAACGGCTGAACACACCGACGGTGGCTATCGGCTCAACGGTGAGAAGTGGTTCGTCACCGGCGGCGACCACGCGGCCGTGTACATCGTGATGGCCAACCTGGTCGACGGCGCCGACAGGCTGCCGACGCTGTTTGTCGTCGACGCCGAGCTCCCCGGGATCGAGATCGTCGACGACCCCGCGTTCACCCACAACTACCCCGATGGCCATCCGACGATCCGCTTCACCGACGTCGAGATCGCGGACACCGAGGTGATCGGCGGCGTCGGTAACGGCAACGACCTGCAGCGCTCGTGGTTCACCGAGGAGCGGCTCGGGATCGCCGCGCGCTGCGTTGGCGCGATGTGGCGTCTGCTCGACGAGACCGTCGCCTGGACGACCGCCCGCGAGCAGGGAGGCGCGCGCGTCTTCGACCACCAGGGTGTCTCGTTTCCCCTTGCCGACTCCGCCGCGGATGCCGCAGCCGGGCGACTGCTGACCTTCACTGTCGCCGAGCTCGCCGATGCGGGCGCCGATCCGAAGCTCGTTCATCACAAGGCGTCGATGGCCAAGCTGTTCACAAGCGAGGCTGCCTGTCGCTGCGCCGACCGCTGCGTTCAGGCCTTCGGCGGGCGTGGCTATCTGCGCTCCAACGTCGCCGAGCGGCTGCTGCGCGAGCTGCGGGTGGATCGCATCTGGGAGGGGACCAGCGAGATCCAGCGGCTGATCGTTGCGCGGGGGCTGGAGCGCCGCGGTGTCGAGCGCATCCTCCACTAGACGCGCGGGCGTTTCGGTCACCTCCGCCGCTTCGCGTCCCGCGGCGGGCGAGCAGGCACACGTCTGGCGCCCCTGTTGCGGCCGCGGTCGGTCGCGGTCATCGGGGCCAATGATCGGCCCGGCTCCTACGCGGACACCGTTTTCGCAAACCTTGCGCGCGCGGGTTTCGAAGGAGCGATCTACGGTGTCAACCCGAAGCGTTCCGAGGTGCACGGCCACCCCTGCGTCCCGACCATCGCGGATCTTCCCGAGCCCGTCGATGCCGTCGTCGTGGCGATCCCAGCTCCTCTGGTCCCACCTCTGATTCCAGACATTGCCGCGCGTGGGTGCGGCGGCGCGATCGTCTTCGCCGCTGGCTTCGGCGAGGTGGAATCGGGTCGGGAGCTCGAAGGCGAGCTGCGGGCGGCGGCGCTCGCCGCGGGTCTGCCGGTCTGCGGCCCAAACGGCAACGGGGTCGTCGCGGTTGCAGCACGTGCGCCGCTTTGGGGCGATTCGGTGCCCGAGCTTCGGCCCGGACGGGTGGCGATGGTCTCGCAGAGCGGCAACGTCGCCGTCAACGCGATCGGCTCGCGACGAGGCATCGGCTTTCACACCCTGGTGTCGACCGGCAACCAGACCGTGCTCGACGCGAGCGATTGGCTCGCGGCGCTGGCCCAGGCCGGTGACGTCGGCTCGGTCGCGCTGTTCTTGGAGTCCGACGGCAACGGCGCCAAGCTGGCCAACGCGCTTGCGGTATGCGCCGAGCATGGGGTCGGCGTCGCCGTCCTCAAGGTCGGCTCCTCAGCGGCGGGTATGCGGGCCGCGGCGGCGCACACCGGTGCCCTCGCCGGTGATCAGCGAATCTTCAGAGCGTTGGTCGAGGACGCGGGTGGCGCCTGGGCGGCCGACCCGCACGAACTGCTCGAGCTAGCGCGGGCGATGGCCGAGCCACGGGCGCGACCGCGTGGCGCGGGCGTCGCGGTGCTGACGTGTTCCGGTGGTGACTCCGGCCTGGCGGCCGATGAGGCCGAGCGGGTCGGGGTGCAGCTCCCGCAGTTCTCAGGCTCGACGGCCCGCGCGCTCGCCGACCTGCTGCCGGCGGCGGCGACGATCGCCAACCCGCTCGACTACACGTCGCTCATCTGGGCGCAGGCCGACCGCCTGCGTCGTATCGCGGCGGCGGTTGGTGAGGATCCCGCGGTCGACCTGCTGCTGCTCTGTTACGACCACCCGCGCGGACTCTCCGCGGAGCACGAGCGCGAGTGGGCCGCCGTCCGGGAGGGGCTCGCCGCCGGAGCGCTCGAATCGGGCGTCGCCGCGCTGTTCGCGTCCACGCTTCCTGACCTGCTCGACCAGGAGGCGGCCTACGAGCTGGGCGAGCATGGGGTGCCCTCGATCGCCGGCCTCCGCACAGCGCTCGCCTGCGCGGCCGCCCTGTCTCGGGCCGCGGGCGACCCCGCCCGCTTGCGTGAGATCGCCGAGGCGGCCGCCTCCGCGGATCGGTGGGGACCGGGGGCGATTGAAGGTGGTTGGATCGGTGAGGCTGAGGCGAAGCGGATCGTGGCGGCTGGCGGAGTGGCGGTCCCCGAGGGGGCCGAGGCCCTGGAGCTCGGCGGGTGCCTGGCTCTTGCCGAGACGATCGGCTGGCCGGTGGCGCTCAAGTTGAGCGGCCCGGCGATTCAGCACAAGGCCGAGGCCGGGGGGCTCGCTCTCGGGCTCGCTGACGGGGACGACCTGCGCTCAGCGTTCGAGCGGCTGTCGAGACTCCCGGAGGCTCAGAACGGATCGAGCTCATTCCTCGTCGAGGCGATGCGGCCCGCGGGCCTGGAGGTGATCGTGGCGGCGCGAAGCGATTGCGTCGTCCCGGCACTCGTCGTCGGCCTCGGCGGAGCGCTCGCCGAGGCGCTTGACGACGTGGCGATCATCCCCCTGCCCGCGAACGTCGAGCGCATCCGTCGGGCACTTGAGCAGCTGCGGGGCGCAAACGTGCTCACTCGGGAACCCGGGGCCATCGAGGCCGTCGCCAGCGTGGCCGAGAGGGTGGGCGAGCTGCTCTTGAAGTTCCGCCTCTCACTGATCGAGCTCAACCCTGTCTCGATCCACGCCGGTCGCGCGGTCGCGCTGGACGCTGTGATCCGCCGGTGAATAACGTCGGGTTGTACCCACGAAGGAGGCACGAATGAACGAGGGTCCGCGGTTCACCTACGCAAACGTCGTCGCGACGCTCGCGTTGGTTCTTGCGATCGGCGGCGGCACCGTCTACGCCGCGAGTGAGCTGGGTCGCAACGACGTGAAGAGCAAGAACATCGCAAAGGGCGCGGTGAAGACGTCGGACCTGGCGGGCCAGGCCGTCACCGGCAAGAAGGTGAAGGACGGCACGATCTCCGCCGCCGATATTCAGGACGGCACGATTTCTGCGCCCGACATTCAGGACGGTTCGATCACCGCGGACGACATCGTCGCCGGGGTGATTCCGAAGATCGACGCCGATGTCGCCGGCTCGGCGACGGCGGGGCCGCAGGGCGGCCTCACCACCACCACCCTCTCGCCGCTTGCGCTCACCGGGACGACCTCCGTGACGCCCAACGCGGGCGATGTCATCGCCGTCACGGCGGAGGGCAAGTTCACGGTCGCTACGACGAACGCCGCTCAGTCCTGCCAACCCGACGTATTTCTCTTCGTCAATGGAGAGCAGACACGTGTGTTCGTCAGCCCCGAGGGCAACGTGAACTCCACGACGCCGCTCCAGCTCCTCGGCCGTGACGCAGATGGTCCGTTCGGGCTGATCAACCCCGGGACCCCCCTGGACGTCACAGCTCAGATCCGCGGAGACGTCGACTGCACGCCGGACACACGGCTCGACCAGCTGCAGGTCAGCTTGGTTCAGATCCGTTGAGTTGACCTTGTAGTCAACTGCACGTTCATGGTAACGTGCGGTCATGGAAGCCGCGACGAAGTCCGCCCCGCCCGTGTCCTCTTCGAGCAATGGAGGTGCGCCAGGACGAGGTCCGCGCTCCTATGACGCGATCGTCGTCGGCGGCGGCCACAACGGGCTCACCACGACGGCGTACCTCGCGAAGGCCGGGCTCGATGTCGTCTGCCTCGAGCGTCGCGACGTCCTCGGCGGTGCCTGCGTCACCGAGGAGCTCTGGCCGGGCGCGCGGGTCTCACGCTGCTCGTACGTCGTCTCAATGTTGCAGCCAAAGATCGTCAGCGACCTCGAGTTGGAGCGCTTCGGCTACAGGGCGATCCCACTCGATCCCGCCTACGTATCGCTGACCGAGGACGGTCCGATCTTCTTCTTCAACGAGGTCGAGGAGACGGCGAAGTCGATCGCCCGCTACTCCAGCCACGACGCCGAGAACTATCCGAAGTTCGAGGCGCTGATGGACCGTGCGGCGCGCTTTGTCAAGCCGATGATGCTCAAGGAGCCGCCTGCCCTGGGGTCGAAGGCCCCGGGCGACCTGGTCGCGCTGCTGCGCGAGGCCGGCCGCATGGCCGGGTTCAGCCAGCGTGAGATCCACGAGCTCGTTCGCGTCTTCACGATGTCGGTGGGCGACCTGCTCGACGATTACTTCGAACTCGATGGCCTCAAGGGGTCAACCGCGTCGAGCGGCGTGGTCGGCGTCTGGGCCGGTCCTCGCACCCCCGGGACGGCCTACAACCTGCTGCACCACGCGCTCGGCGAGTGCGGCGGCATCGAGGGTGCCTGGGGCCAGGTCATCGGCGGCATGGGCGCCATCAGCGAGGCGATCGCGAGCTCGGCGCGCGCGGCGGGCGCTGAGATCCGCACGGACGCCGAGGTCGCGTCGATCGACGTGGTCAACGGCCGCACGGTCGGCGTCACGCTCGCCGATGGCACGGAGCTGCGCGCGCCCATCGTCGCCTCCGGCGCGCACCCGAAGACCACCGTGCTCGACCTCGCCGGCGTCGAGCACTTCCCCGACGAGATCGGCGAGGACATGGCGCGCTACCGGACCCGCGGCGCCTCGGTGAAGGTCAACCTGCTGCTCTCCGAGCCGCCCGTCTACGAGGGCGTCACCGATGAGGAGCAGCAGCTCATGCGCACGGCCGGCGTCAACATCTGCCCGTCGATCGACTACCTCGAGCGCGCCTGGCAGGACGCTTGCCTCGGCAAGCCCGCCGAGCATCCCTACGTCGAGGCCGAGCTGCCGTCGGCGGTCGACACGACGCTTACCGACGACGGCCGCTGGGTGATGACGATGTTCACCCAGTACGGCCCGTCCGAGGAGAGCCAGTGGAAGGAGGGCGATCGCGAGCGTTACGGCGAGACCTGCATCGAGCAGCTCACGCAGTTCGCACCGAACCTCAAGGACGCCGTTCTCGAGTACGAGGTGCTCGCGCCCCCGGACCTCGAGCGGATCTTCGGGCTACAGGGCGGCTCGATCTTCCAGGGAGAACAGGGGCTGGATCAGATGGCCTTCATGCGCCCACACCCCGAGATGGCGCAGTACGCGACGCCGGTGAACGGCCTCTATCTCTGCGGGGCCGGAACCCACCCCGGCGGAGGCGTCACCGCGTGCTCGGGCCACAACGCCGCGCACCGAATCCTCAAGGACAGAAAGCGCGCAAGGCGGCCATGGCGGCGCGCGCGGGCGTCTGCCTAGCTCTGCGGTAGGCGCAGAAACTCGGTCGCGGCCCAGGCGGGCCGAAACCCGAGCCGCTCGTAGAGCTGCTTCGGGCGGTCCTCGTCATCGGCGACGATCCAGAGGTCGTCGACTTTTTCGATTGCGGCCTCAATCGCAGCGCGTGTGAGCGCGGTACCGCGACCCGAGCCGCGGTGTTTCGCCGAGATGAAGACCTGCGCGATCTCCGCGCCGCCGCCGATGTACTCCAGCTGGGCGAAGCCGACCGGCGTGCCGTTTTCGAGGCTGGCGATCACCTTCGCGTTGCGGGTCAGATGCACCGCCTTCGCGGTCGCAAGGTGGTTCTCCTGATCGATGCCTGGAAAGTCCTCGGCGCTCCACTCGCGGCGTAGGTCGAGGACGGCGTCGTAATCGACCTCCTCGACCTCCTGCTTGCTCCCGGGTGGCAACTCACCCTGGTGGAGCATCCAGACCAACCGCGTCGAATCCCACCCGGCCGCGTCGAATCCGGTCCGTACCGCCTCGGCGGCCTCGGCGTCTAGAAAGTCCACCCGCCGGTGCTCGAAGCGAGCGAGCTTCTCGTCGGCGACCGCGATCAGCTCGCTGGCGCTGAGGCCAGGATCGCCGTGAACCTGGACGACGTTGTAGTTCCAGTAATCCGGATAGTCGCTGGCCAGGAGGACCTCCCCGTGCTCCCACGGCTCGATCACATCGCACAGCGTCTCGAGCATCCCGCGATGCCATGCCAGCGCCCGCTCGGACTCGCTAATCATGCGGCGAAGCTATCGTGCCGCGCCCGTGACCGGCTTCGATGACGACATCGCGCTCACCCCCGCTGGCGACGGGATCTGGGACGGGGAGATCACCCCTGGCTGGCACACGCCGCGCGGGCCGCTCGGCGGCTACGTGATGGCGATCTTGATGCGCGGCCTCGAGCTTGCCGTGGACGACGCGGAGCGCAGCGCCCGATCGGTCACCACCCACTTCTTGCGCCCGCCCGCTGACGGGCCGGTGCAGGTGAGCGCCACGATCGAGCGGGCCGGACGCTCGCTGAGCACGGTGAGTGGTCGCCTCTCCCAGGACGGCAAGCTGATCGCGCTTGCGCTCGGCGCCTACTCGAAAGCGTGGGAGGGACCCGAGCGCGACAACGCGCCGATGCCCGACGCGGAGCCGCCCGTGGCCGACGAGCGTCCTCCCCCGACCGCGACCGCGACCTCCCTGCCGGCGACTTCCCGCGCGAGAACCCGCCGCCGTTCACCCAGCGCCTCTCGATGCAGCATCGCTTCGGCGAGCCACCGTTCAGCGGCGCCGACCGCGGTGAGGCGGGTGGGTGGCTCGGCCTGCGCGAGCGGCGGCCTCTGGACGCCGGAGTGATCGCGGTTCTCGCCGACGCCTGGTTTCCGGCGCCGTGGCCGATGCTGGACGCCCTCCATCCGGCGCCGACGATCGACCTCACCGTCCATTTCCGCGCGCCCCTCCCCCTCCCCGACTCGCTGCTGCTCGGCCGCTTCAAGACCAGCTTGGTGCGCGACGGCTTCTTTGAGGAGGACGGCGAGATGTGGACGCCGGACGGACAGCTCGTCGCGCAGTCACGCCAGCTCGGGCTGCTCCTGCCGCCGCGCTAGCCGCGCTCCGGGCGGCGGCTGCGGGTGGGCCGTGGCCCGGTGGCGCAGAGAGGCCGGGCCCGTGGGCCGCTTACTGCTCGCTATGCGGGTCCGATGCGGCCCAGCGGCGGGCGGGCGGGTCCGATGCGGCCCAGCGGCGCGGCGCGGCCGCGCCGCGGAGCGGCGGAGCGGCGGAGCGGCGGCGGGTTCGTCGCGTCGTATTTCGCGCGGGCTACTGCGGTAGCTCAAGGTTGAGCATCACGTGCTTGACCACGGTGTAGTCCTCCACCGAGTAGGCGGACATGTCCTTGCCGTAGCCGGATTGCTTGAATCCGCCGTGGGGCATCTCGGAGGCCATCGTGATGTGGTTGTTGATCCAGACGGCGCCGAAGCGGATCGCGTTGGCGACGCGGAAGGCGCGGCCGACGTCGCGGGTCCAGACCGAGGCGGCGAGTCCGTAGCGAGTTCCGTTGGCCCACTCGATCGCCTTCGCCTCGTCTGAGAAGCGCTGGACGGTCATCACCGGGCCGAAGATCTCGTTTTGGACCATCTCGTCGTCCTGCTCCACTCCAGCGATGACGGTCGGCTCGTAGTAGAACCCGGCGCGGTCGGCCTTGCGGCCGCCCGTGACGACCTCGGCATGGTCGGGCTTGCGCTCGATGAAGCCGCCGACGCGCTCGCGCTGCACCTCTGAGATCACGGGCCCGAGCGTCGTGACGGGATCCTCGAGGTCACCGATGACGAAGCTCTGTGCCTGCTCGGCGAGGCCGCTGACGACATCGTCGTAAACCTTGTCGGCAACGAGGATCCGCGTCGCCGCCGTGCAGTCCTGGCCGGCGTTGAACAGCGCCGTCGTCGCGATGAACTCGAGCGCCAGCTCGGGGTCGTAGTCGTCGAAGATGATCACTGGGGCCTTGCCGCCGAGCTCGAGATGGACGCGCTTGAGCGTGTCGGCCGCGGCCTTGGCGATCCACTTCCCGGTCCCCGGAGAGCCGGTCAGCGAGACCATGTCGACGTCGTCGTGGGTGACGAGGGCCGAGCCCGCCGGATCACCGTGTCCACCGATGACATTGAGGACGCCGGGCGGCAGGATGTCAGCGGCGATCTCGGCGAACTTGAAGGTCGAAAGCGGCGTGTTCTCTGCAGGCTTCAGCACGCTGGTGCAGCCGGCGGCAAAGGCCGGACCGATCTTCCACATGGCCATCATCAGCGGGTAGTTCCAGGGGGTGATCTGGCCGGCGACCCCGACCGGCTCGCGCCGCGTCATCGATGTGAAGCCCTCGACGTACTCGTTCGCCGCCTTGCCCTCCATGTTGCGCGCGGCGCCCGCGAAGAAACGCAGGTTGTCGGCGCACAGCTCGAGCTCCTCGTCGACGAACGCCTGGCGCGGCTTGCCGGCGTCGGCCGACTCGATGTCGGAGAGCTCGTCGCCGTTCTCGAGGATGGCGTCGGCGAGCTTCAGCAGCGCCTCGGAGCGCGAGCGCGGGGTGCTCACGCCCCACGTCTCGAACGCCTTACGCGCCGCGGCGACAGCGCGGTCGACGTCCCCGGCATCGGACACCGGGGCCTGGGCGATCACCTCGCCGGTCGACGGGTTGATGACGTCTTCGTAGGCGTTCGCGTCGACGAACTCCCCGCCGATGAAGTTCTGAACCTTGGAGCCGGTGATCGTGGCCATCGGGATCCCCTTAGGAGGCTGGAATTGCGCGGGCCGCCGTGGCGCCAGCACCGTCCGAACCCGGGACGGCCGTCTTCGGCTCACCGATCTCGAGCACGTCCTCGGGCGGCGTGTACTCCATATCGACACCCTGGGCAACCGCGGGATGCGTGACCTTGCCCTTCGCGACGTTGATACCGAGCCGCAGGCCCGGATCGCGCGAGGCGGCATCGGCGATGCCGAGGTCGGCAAGCGCGAGCACGTACGGGAGGGTCGCATTGGTGAGCGCATAGGTCGAGGTGATCGGGACCGCGCCGGGCATGTTCGTCACGCAGTAGTGGATGATGTCGTCGACCTCGTAGGTCGGGTCGCCGTGGGTCGTCGGCCGCGACGTTTCGAAGCAGCCGCCCTGGTCGATTGCGACATCGACCATCACCGCGTGCTTCTTCATGAGGCCGAGCTGCTTGCGCGTGATCACGTGGGGCGCTCGCGCGCCGTGAACCAGGACACCGCCGATGACCAGATCCATGTCCGGGAGCCTCTCCTCGATCGAGAGCGTCGAGCTGAACACGGTCGAGGCGCGACCGCCGAAGGCAACGTCGAGCTCGCGGAGCTTGTCGAGCGAGACGTCGTAAACGAAGACGTCGGCCTCCATCCCGATCGCGATGAAGGCAGCGTGCATGCCGACGGCACCGCCACCGATGATCATCACGTTCGCAGGCGGCACGCCGGGCACCCCGCCGAGCAGGATCCCGCGGCCCCCGAGTGGGCGCTCGAGCATGAACGCTCCGGCCTGGGTGGCGATCTTTCCCGCCACCTCCGACATCGGCGCAAGCAGCGGCAGCCGGCCCAGGCGATCTTCAACCGTCTCGTAGGCCACGCAGGTCGCGCCCGAATCGCACAGTCCTTTGGTCAGCTCCGGTGCGGGCGCAAGATGCAGATACGTGAACAGCAACTGGCCCTCGCGCAGCAGCCCGACCTCCTGCGGCTGGGGCTCCTTGACACCGAGGACCATTTCGGCCTCCTCGAAAATCTCCTCGGCGGTGGCCACGATGCGCGCGCCCTGCGCCTCGAAGTCGCTGTCGGAGATCGCGCTGCCTTCGCCGGCGCCCTTTTGGACGACAACATCGTGACCGTGCTCTGAGAGCTCCCGAACGCCGATGGGGGTGATCGCGACCCGGTACTCGTCGGGCTTGATCTCCGTTGGCACGCCGACAACCGTCATCTCACTAGCTCCCTTGCTCGTAATGCCAACCAAAGCTCTATCCGATCGGTGGCTCGGCCGAGGTCCCGGCCGGTCAGCTCCTCGATCTTGCGGATTCGATAGCGCAGCGTGTGGCGATGGCAGTAGAGCTGGCGCGCGGCCCGCTCCCAGTTGCCGTTGTTTTCAATAAACGCCTCGAGCGAGCGCAGAAGCTCGCCGCCGTACTCACCCTCGGTCTGCTCGATCGGGTCGAGCAGCCCGTCGCTGTAAAGGCGCAACGCGTCGTCGTCCTGAAGCGCGAGCAGGAGGGTGAAGGCGCCGAGATCGCGATACGACGCGACCTCCGGTGCACTTCCCTCGACGAGCGAAGTCGCCTCGAGCGCGCAGCGCGCCTCATGAAACGCCCGGCGCAATCCACCGACCGCGGCAGGCCGGCTGGCGGCGACGCGCACGCCGTTGCGCCCCGGTCCGCCCGCCAACACCTCCCGCGCGCGACGGGCGGTGGCAACCGGATCGGCATCGTGAGCGTCGACGACCGCGCAGAGGAGCGGCCTCCCAGCTGCAGCGCTCGTGGCGACGAGGGCGGAGACCCCGGCATCCGAAAGCGCCGATTCCAGCTGGGCCTCGGCGGCCGGCGGGTCGTCGAGGTCGAAGATCAACACGGCGGCCTCAGCGGCGATTCCGAATGGGCGCAGGCGCCCGCTGAGCTCGTCGGTACCCAGCCGCTCACCGAGCGCGTCCGCAAGCAGATCGCCCGCAAGACGCCTCTCCGTCTCGCGCACCACACGCTCGCGCATCAATTCCAGGCCGACAACCATCGCCGCCTGGCGGATGCAGAGGCGTTCGAAGTTGCCCAGCGGGTCCCGCTCGGCCACGGCGATGAGCCAGGCGACGGCAACGCGGCTGCGGCGGCCGGGAACAGGAACGGCGAGCGCGCGACCGGCAAGCGGCTTGGCTTCAGGCGTGACCGGAGCGGCCACCGTGTCAGTGCTCGAAAGCTCACGGGTCAGCTCCGCGATCGCCTCCCTGTCACTCTCGGCGAATCCGGACGCGTCGCTGTGCGCGAGCTCAGCCCCGGCGCGGTCGACGACGCAGGCCGATCCCCCGATCGCCGCACCGGTTGCGGCGAGGATCTGCTCGAGTCCGCCCCCCTCGAGGACGAGTCGCTCGAGGCGTTCGTGCACCTGGGCACCGCGCTCGAGCGCGTCGAACTGATCGTTGACGAGCGTCGCGGCGGCGCGCTCGGTGATTGCGATGAACGGCATCTCGTAGGGGACCTCGAAGACGGGAAGGTCATGCGCTGCCGCGGTATCGAGGATTGCCTTCGGAACTCGCTTGTGGTCGAACCCGATGCCAAAGCCAAGCCCTGCCAGGCCCTCTCCTGCGAGCAGCTCCACATAGCGGCGCTGCTTCGCAGGCGTACCGAGGTTGTAACCGGTGGTCAGCAGCAACTCGCCGCCGGAGAGCCAGGGTGTGGGGTCCTCGTGCTCGGAGATGTGAACCCAGCGCACCGGGTTGGCGCCGTGATCGGCGGCGACCGCCAGCTCGAGGTGGCAGTCGTCCAGTAGCGACTGGAGTCTCAGCATGAGCTCGAAAGCAGCGGGACCTCGCAGCCCCTAGGAGACCCGCTCCGCTGCCTCGGTCAGGACCGGGCGCAGCACAGCCTCGATCTCTTCGAACTGCTCCGTGTCGCAGATCAGCGGCGGCGACAGCTGGATGACTGGGTCGCCGCGATCGTCGGCGCGGCAGATGAGGCCGCGGTTGTACAGCTCGCCTGAGAGGAAGCCGCGCAGCAGGTCCTCCGACTCCGCGTCGCTGAAGCTCTCCTTGGTCGTCTGATCCTTGACCAGCTCGATCGCATGGAAGTAGCCGGCGCCGCGCACGTCGCCGACGATCGGGATGTCGCGCAGCCCGTCGAGCATCGCCCGGAACTCGCCCTCCTTCTCGAGAACGTGACCGCAGAGATCCTCGCGCTCGTAGATGTCGAGGTTCGCCATGGCAGCAGCAGCCGCGACCGGATGGCCGGCGAAGGTCGAGCCATGGGTGAACGACTCGGTCCCGTGAGCAAACGGCTCGAAGACCCGGTCGGTGGCGATCATCGCCCCCATCGGCGCGTACGCCGAGGTGAGTGCCTTCGCCGTGGTGACGATGTCTGGCTGATAGCCATAGCGCTCGCAGCCGAAGTAGTGGCCGAGTCGACCCCACGCGCAGATGACCTCATCGGAGACCAGCAGCACGTTGTGGCGGTCGCAGATCTCACGCACGCGATCGAAGTAGCCGTCCTGCGGAACAAAGCAGCCGCCAGCGTTCTGGAGCGGCTCGAGAATCACGGCGGCGACCGTTTCCGGGCCCTCCCACTCGATGGCCTCCTCGATCTTGTCAGCCGCCCAGAGCGGATCGCGATCCTCGGGCCAGTGGTAGCTGTTGGTGTTCGGCGCCTTGAATCCGCCCGGGACGAGCGGCTCGAAGTCCGTGCGCAGCGCGGTGATCCCGGTCGCCTGAAGCGCGCCGAGGGTGGTGCCGTGATAGGCGACGTCGCGCGAGAGGAACTTGATCTTGCGCGGGTTTCCGGTGCGCTGGTGGTAGGCGCGGGCGAGCTTGATCGCCGACTCGACGGCCTCGGACCCGCTGTTGGTGAAGAACACCCGGTTGAGGTCACCCGGAGCGAGCGAGGCAACCCGCTCGGCGAGCTCGATCGCGCGCGGATGCGCGTAGCTCCAGATGGTGATGAAGTCGAGCTCGCGGACCTGGGCGGCCATCGCATCGCCGATCTCCGTTCGCCCGTGGCCGGCGTTCACACAAAACAGCGCAGAGAGACCGTCGAGGTAGCGCTTGCCGTGCTCGTCGTAGACGTACGGGCCCTCGCCGCTGACGATCACAGGTACGTCGTGGTCGCCGTCGTAGGCGCCCATCCGCGTGAAGTGCATCCACAGGTGGCGCTTTGCGGCCTCCTGCAAATCGGTGGCTCCCCGAATCGCGGTGTCGGCTGACGCCATCTGCCCTCTCCTTCTGGTTTTGTCGTAGCTCGCTAGGACGTACGGTCCATACGTCCCCGCCGTTCCGTACAACGGTACCCCTACAACGGGGGGAAGGCAACTCGGATTCGGTTCAAGATCTTGACGAAGCTATGTGCAGCTTGTACAAGTGGTGTTGGACGTTTTGGGACTTTTCGCACTTGCGGTGGCACCAATGGGTGCATAGCTTGACCGAGATTCCCTGACGTGTAGGTTGTGCCAGTCCAAGGAGAGGAGCGGCTTGAGCGAACCCAGCGTGCATCTGCGTGGCGTCTCAAAGGTCTTTGACGATTTCGTCGCCGTACGCGAGATGGATCTCGAGATCGGCCAGGGCGAGTTCTTCACGATGCTCGGCCCGTCCGGTTGCGGGAAGACGACAACGCTGCGGATGGTTGCCGGGTTCGAGCAGCCGACGGCAGGCGAGGTCCTGATCGAGGGCACCAACGTTGCCGGTTTGCCTCCGCACAAGCGGCCGACCAACACCGTCTTTCAGAGCTACGCCCTCTTCCCGCACATGAGCGTCGCCGACAACGTCAGCTACGGCCTCAAGCGTCAGAAGATTGCGAAGGGAGAGATTGCGAGCCGCGTCAAGGCCGAACTCGAGCGTGTCGGGCTCGCTGATCGCGCCAACCAGAAGCCGGCGCAGCTCTCCGGCGGCATGCAACAGCGAGTGGCTCTCGCCAGGGCGCTCGTCAATCTGCCCAAGGTCCTTCTGCTGGACGAGCCGCTCGGGGCCCTCGACCTGAAGCTGCGCAAGGGCCTGCAGGTTGAGCTCAAGCGAATCCAGCGTGAGGTCGGGATCACGTTCGTCTACGTCACCCACGACCAGGAGGAGGCGCTGACGATGTCCGACCGGATCGCGGTGATGAACCGCGGTCAGATCGAACAGTGCGCCGACCCCGAGTCCGTGTACGAGCGCCCCGCCACCACCTTCGTCGCCGGTTTCATCGGCGTCTCGAACCTGATGCCCGCCGAGGTGGTCTCTTCAAACGGCGCCGGCTCACGGGTTCGGCTGGATGCCGGCGTGGAGATCGAGGCCCCCACCAACGGGCTTGGCGCCGGTGAGCGTTGCCACGCCATCGTCCGGCCGGAGAAGCTGCGGCTCGACCCCCGCGAGTCATCGGCGCCCGACGGATGGCCGTCCGTTGACGGGATGGTCGAGAGCTCGGTGTATCTCGGTACCTCGACCCAGATCGTGGTCAGGCTCGCCGGGGACGTGCCGATGACGGTGCTCGTCCCGAACGCGGACGAAGCTGAACGGTCCCGGCTCCCGGGTGGCGGCGCATCGGTTCGCCTGTCGTGGGCTCCGGAGCACATACACGTCGTAAAGGATTCGGACGAGGCACCGACTCCGCAACAAGCCGAGGAGGCGACTGAGTAGATGTTGAGCAAGGTGAGCACCGCAGTGGCGGTGTTGGTGGGAACCCTCGTACTCGCGGCCTGTGGAAGCGGCGGCGGAGGACTCGAGGGTGGCAGCGACGACGTCAACACCGACGACATCCCAACCGCTCAGGGTGGTGAACCCTCGGGTGAGCTGACGATCTCGAACTGGCCGCTCTACATCGACAAGAAGACGATCTCGAACTTCGAGCGCGAAACGGGCGTCGAGACCAAGTACATCGAGGACATCAACGACAACACGGAGTTCTTCGGCAAGCTCCGCCCGCAGTTCGCTCAGGGCGAGTCTGGTGGGCGCTCGATCATCACGCCGACGGACTGGATGGCGTCAAAGATGTACGACCTCGGCTACATCCAGAAGCTCGACAAGGAAGCGCTTCCGAATGTCACCGAGAACCTGATCCCGAGCCTGCAGAACCCGTCGTTCGACCCGGAGCGCGACTACACCGTCCCGTGGCAGAGCGGCATGACCGGAATCATCGTGCGCAAGGACCTCGCTCCCGACGTCACCTCGGTTAACGACCTCTTCGACCCGAAGTACAAGGGCAAGGTCACGATGCTGAGTGAGCTGCGTGACACCGTGCCGCTTGTGATGAAGGCAGACGGGATCGATCCGGTCGGCGCAAGCGACCAGGACTGGCTCGACGCGATCGACAAGATCAAGCAGGCCGCGTCGTCCGGACAGATCCGCGACTTCACGGGCAACGACTACGCCGACGATCTCACCCGCGGCGACGTCGTAGCGGCGATCGGCTGGTCGGGCGATGCGGTCCAGTTGCAGGCCGACAACCCGAACATCGAGTGGTTGATGCCTGACGAGGGCTGCATGCTGTGGACCGACAACATGGAGATCCCGGTTGGGGCCCCGAATACGGCCGCCGCGCTCGCATTCATGAACTATGTCTACGACCCCGAGGTGGCGGCGGACATCACCGAGTACGTCCAGTACATCACTCCGGTCGCGGGCGTCCAGGAGATCTTCGAGGAACGAGATCCCAAGCTGGCCTCCAACCCGCTGATCTTCCCGGACGAAGCGTTCACCGTCGACTGCACGATCCAGCAGTCACCGGAGGACGAGGAAGTCGTCACGGAGGCGTTCGAGGCGGTCCTCCAGGGCTAATCGAAATGATCGGATGACACGTCGGCGTCTAGTTCCGTATGGGCTGCTGGGCCCAGGGCTGCTGTGGCTGGTCCTGTTCTTTGTCGTGCCCATGTACTTCATGGCGCGCATCGCGCTCTATGAGGGCAGCTCGACGACCGGGTATGAGTTCGCCTGGAACTGGAGCAACTTCAGCGACGCGCTCTCGACCTACGACACGCAATTCATCCGGTCGTTCACCTACTCCGGCATCGCGACGCTGCTCGCGCTGCTCATCGCGTATCCACTGGCCTACGCGATCGCATTTCGAGGTGGCAAGTACAAGAGCCTGCTGCTCTTCGCGGTCGTCGCCCCGTTCTTCACCACATACCTGATCCGGACCCTTGCCTGGCAAACGATCCTCTCAGACGAGAGCTTCGTCGTCGACAGCCTGAGAACCGTCGGCCTCGTTGCCGACGAAGGGAGGGTGCTGGACACCTCGGCATCCGTGATCGCCGGGCTCACCTACAACTTCCTGCCGTTCATGATCCTGCCGATCTACGCCAGCCTCGAGCGGCTCGACCGGAGCCTGATCGAGGCGGCGAAGGATCTGTACTCCTCCGCGTCCACCGCCTTTCGCAAGGTGACCCTCCCGTTGACCGGGCCGGGAATCGTCGCGGGCGTCCTGCTCACGTTCATCCCGGCGTCGGGCGACTACATCAACGCCGAGTTCCTCGGTTCGCAAAACCAGGCGATGATCGGAAACGTCATCCAGTCGAAGTACCTGGTGGTCACCGATTACCCGGCTGCGGCCGCGCTCTCGTTCGTGCTGCTGGCGATCATCCTCGCGCTGGTGATCGTCTACATCAAGTTCGCTGGCTCAGAGGCCCTGATGGGCGAGGAGGCTGAGAAAGCGTGAAGTGGTTAAGGGATCACGCCCTCAACATCTTCGCCGGCTTCGCGATTCTCTACATGCTGATCCCGATCGGCGTGATCGCCGTCTTCTCGTTCAACGATCCTCAGGGTCGTTACAACTTCACCTGGGAGGGCTTCACCCTCGATCACTGGAAGGACCCGTTCGCGATCGAGGAGCTGACCGACGCGATGATCACCAGCATCCAGCTGGCGGTAGTGGCGACGATCATCGCGACCGCGCTGGGAACGCTGATCGCGATGGCGTTGGTTCGCTACGAGTTCTTCGGTCGCAAGACCTCGAACTTTTTGATCGTGATCCCGACGGCGACCCCCGAGGTAGTGATCGGTGCCGCACTGCTGTCGATGTTCCTGCTGCCGCCGTTCGTGAACTTCATCGACCTCGGCTTCCAGAGCCTGGTGATCGCCCACGTGATGTTCTCGATCTCATTCGTGGTCATCGTCGTACGGTCGCGTTTGATCGGCTTCGACCGCTCGCTGGAGGAGGCAAGCCGCGACCTCGGCGCGGGCGCGTTCACGACCTTCCGCACGGTCACGCTCCCTCTGCTCGCTCCCGCGATCGTCGCCGCCGGCTTTCTCGCCTTCGCGCTGTCGATCGACGACTTCGTGATCTCGAACTTCAACTCCGGAACCACGGTCACCTTCCCGCTCTACATCTACGGCGCATCACAGCGGGGAATCCCCGTCGAGGTCAACGTGCTGGCCACGATGCTGTTCTTGCTCACCGCGATTGCGATGGGCTTCACGATCTGGCAGCAGCGCCGTGCCGAGAATCTCGCCTCCGTGGGTCCGGACCAGGACGACGGGCCGGGGGCGCCCCGCGCGGCAGCACTCGGGATCTCGAAGGGCTAGTCGCCGCTACGGGCGCCGCGCAGCAGCGGGGCGCCGAACCAGATCCAGGTGTTGGCGCCAAAGATCAACGTGGTCGCGACAATCGCCAGCGTCTCGCTGAATACGACGTGGGAGATCAGCAGGATGGCGCCTGCGATGGCAAGTGCGAGGAAGACCATCCCGGCGACGGCGTACTTATGCGATGACTCGACAATCCACTTCTTGTCGAGATCACGAAAGCGGAGGCGGTGCCGCGCCGCCGGGGCCATCATGCAGATCCCTGCTGTGGCCGTGAGGATCAAGTCGATGTAGTAGATGCGCTTCTCGAAGTCGGTTACGTCAGCCCAGCCCTGCTGAAACGGGACGACAAGCAGAAACGCGAACAGAAACTGGACTCCCAGGCTCGCAACGCGCAGCTCCTGAAGGAGCTCCATCAGGTTGCGATCGAGGCGCTCCTCCTCGGACTCATCGCGGCGCGCGGCCTGCTCACTTTTTCCCGAATCGGACAACTCGCTGCAGCAATACCCGCTCATCTGGCTTCAAAGCGCTCGGTAGCCTTGTCCGTATGGGCGGAATCGCGACCGATCTTTTAATTAACGGCGAGCTCGTTACTGGCGACGGCGCCAAGATCGAGGTCGAGAATCCGTTCAGCGAGGAGATCATCGCCCGCGTCGGAGCGCCATCGCCCGAGCAACTGGACGCCGCGATCGCCGCCGCCGCAGGTGCACAGCGCGGCTGGGAACGGACGCCGGCGCTCGAGCGCTGCGAGCTCCTGCATGAGGTTGCCACCCGTTTGCGTGACCGCGCCGAGGCGCTCGCGGAGCTGATGACGCTCGAGGGCGGTAAGCCGCTGCTGGAAAACGCCGACGAGATCGGCTGGACCGCCGCCGCGTTCGACTACTACGCCGAAGTCGGCCGCGACTCCGCCGGCCGGGTGATTCCGCCGATTGAGGCGAGTCAGCTGGCCCTCGTCGTCAAGGACCCCGTCGGCCCTGTCGCATGCATCGTCCCGTGGAACTATCCGCTGCTGTTGTTGGGCTGGAAGCTCGCGCCCGCCCTTGCGGCCGGCAACGCCACCGTGTGCAAGCCGTCGGAGATCACGCCGCTCTCGACGCTGGCGCTGGCCGAGTGCTTCGACCACCTCCCGCAAGGCGTCGTCAACCTCGTCGCCGGGGCGGGCGACACGGGCGCAGCGATCGTCGCCGACCACAGGATCGAGTGCGTCGCCTTCACCGGCTCGGTGGGAACTGGCAAGCGGATCGCCGCCGTCTGTGCCGAACGCGTCGCCCGTGTGAACCTCGAGATGGGCGGCAAGGACCCGTTCATCGTCTGCTCTGACGTCGCCGGGAAGATCGAAGTCGCCGCGCGCGGTGGCGCCTGGGCCGCGTTCCTCAACGCCGGTCAGGTCTGCACCTCCGCGGAGCGCTTCTACGTACTGGACGACATCTACGACGACTACCTGCAGGCGTTCAAGGATCACACGCGAACCCTCGTGATCGGCGATCCGCTCGACCCATCAACCGATGTCGGGCCGATGGTGTCGGCCGCCCAGCGGCTGAAGGTCGCCGATCAGGTCGAAGCCGCTGTCGGTGCCGGCGCCGAGCTGCTCACAGGTGGCGACACGGCTGGGCATGAGCGCGGACATTTCTTCTCTCCCGCCGTCGTCACCGGTGCGGCCGCTGACACCGCCCTGCTCAGCGAGGAGACCTTCGGCCCGGTCGCGCCGATCGTCCGAGTGCGATCGCTCGATGAGGCGATCGAGCTCGCCAACTCGACGCGCTTTGGGCTGGGCGCCAACGTCTACACCGAGGACATGAAGACGATGCTGCGCTGCATGCGCGAGCTCAAGGCCGGCACCGTCTGGTTCAACGATCCGCTCACCGACAATGACGCGGGCCCGTTTGGCGGCTTCAAGCAGTCCGGCCTCGGCCGCGAGCTCGGCCGCGAGGGGCTCGAAGCTTTCCAGGAGACCAAACACGTTCACATCGAAACCGAGATCGAAGCGAAGGACTGGTGGTATCCGTATGGCAACTGAAACCGAACAGGCGACGAGGACCCTTCGCAACTACATCGGTGGCGGCTGGGTAGAGGCCGCGTCGGGTGAGACTCTCGAGGACCGTAATCCGGCAACCGGTGAGCTGACGGCGCTGGTCCCGCTCTCCGGGGCCGCCGACATCGACGCCGCCGCCCGCGCGGCTCGTGAGGCGCAGCCGGCATGGCGCGCGGTTGCCCCGCAGAAGCGCGCGCGTGCGGTCATGGCGTTGCGCGAGGCGCTGTGGGCGCATCAGGAAGAGATCGCGCAGCTCGTCACCGAGGACATGGGCAAGACCATCGACGATGCCCGCGGCGAGGTGGTGCGCGGAATCGAGTCGACCGAGGCGGCCTGTGGGATCCCCCACCTGCTCAAGGGCGAGAATCTCGAGGGGGTCGCCGGCGGCGTCGACGTCGAGCTCGTGCGCCAGCCGGTGGGTGTGGTCGCCGCGATCACGCCGTTCAACTTCCCGGCGATGATCCCGCTCTGGTTCTTGCCGTACGCGATCGCTTGCGGCAACACCTTCATCCTCAAGCCATCCGAGCGCGACCCGCGTCCGTCGGAGCGGATCTTCGAGCTGATCGATTCGGTCGACGCGATCCCGGCCGGTGTGTTGAACCTCGTCCACGGTGCCCACGACGCGGTCAACGGACTCCTCGACCACCCCGAGATCGACGCGATCTCGTTCGTCGGCCAGGCGTCGACCGCGCGTTACATCGCCGAGCGTTCCTCTGCTAACGGCAAGCGCTTTCAGGCGCTGGGCGGAGCGAAGAACTCGCTGATTGTCATGCCCGACGCCGATCTCGACGTCACCGTGCCGGCGATCATGTCCTCGGCCTTTGGCGCCGGCGGCCAGCGCTGCCTCGCGGGGTCCGTCGCGGTGCTCGTCGGTACACGCGAGGAGCAGGACCGCTCGCTCGACGCGCTGGTGTCCGCCGCGGCCGGTCTTGGCGTCGGTCCTGGCGACCAGGAGGGTGTCGAAGTCTGCCCCCTCGTCGGCCCGGACGCGCGCGACAGGATCGACGCCGCGGTCGAGGCCGCCGCCTCAGGCGACGAGGAGGTCGTCCTCGACGGCCGCCGCGACGCCGGCCCGGGCGGCTCGCTGATCGGTCCCTCGATCGTCGAGACCTCCGATACCGATTCCGATTTGGCCCGCGAGGAGCTCTTTGGGCCACTGCTCGCGGTCGTCCGCGTCGACGATCTCGACGGCGCGCTCGAGTTCGCCAACGGCTCGCGCTACGGCAACGCCGGGTCGATCTTCACCACCTCGGGCGGCGCCGCCCGTGCCTACCGCTACGGCGCGGAGGCCGGCATGCTCGGCGTCAACGTCGGCGTTGCCGCCCCGGTCGCCTGGTTTCCGTTCTCAGGCTGGAAGGACTCGATCGACGGCGACCTGCACGCCAACGGCACGGACGCGGTGGAGTTCTACACGCGCAAGAAGGTGGTCACCTCGCGCTGGTGAGGTGACCACCCGGCTGCTCAGCAATCCTTGTCAACCGCAGCCTGGGCCTTCTTGACCTTGGCCTTGGCCTTCTTGATCTTCGAGGCCTTACCGGACTTCTTCGCCTTCTTCAGCGCCTTCTTGGCCTTCGCCAGCTTCTCCTCGGCGGCATCGCAGGCGGCATCGGTGGCCGTCGGGTCCGTCGTCGTCGGCGTTGTTGTCGTCGGCGTCGTCGTCGTCGGCGTCGTCGTCGTCGGCGTCGTCGTTGTCGGCGTCGTCGAGGCGGTCGTCAAGGTGAACGAGCGCGTTGCGACGGCCTCGCCGCCGGCGCTGCTCGCCCGCACGCTGAACGTGTAGCTGCCATCGGCGAGGTCGGCGGCCGGCTGATGGCTCGAGGCGCCGCTGCATGGCCCGTAGCTCGCAGCACCAGTGCTGATCGAGCACTGGACCGTCGAGCCGGCGGATGCCGTGAAGGCGAACGTCGGCCGGCGCTCGCTGGTCGATCCCGTCGGGCCAGAGATGATCGTCACCGTCGGCGCCGGGGCACCCCCGAAAGCAGCATTGATCCCGCTGGTGGCTGAGGGCGCCGTGACGATGACCACGTTGGCAGTGGCATAGGTTGATTGCTGGTTGTAGTACTTGGCGTCGGTGCCTCCAGGTCCGCAGTCGTCGAAGAAGACCTTGTAGGTGCCGGTCTGCAAACCGGGCAGCGTGTATGTGCCGGTGCTCGACGTCGTGGCTTCGGCGTAGTGGATCGCTTCGTTGCCGGGGTCAAGGGCGCTGACGCAGATGCCCGAAGCGTTCGCGCCATTCCTCGTCACCGTGCCGGTGATCGTTCCGGCTGGGTCGAGTTGAGCGCCAATGTTCAGCGTCGTCACGCCAGCCGTCACCAAGACGGTGTTCGCGGTCGCGAACGAGGCCTTGTTGGTGTACCACTCGAACGCCAGGGGAGTGGGCGAGATGCAATCCGTGAACAAGACTCTGTAGCTCCCGGCGGGGAGGTCGTCCAACGTGTACTGGCCGCTCCCGTTGGTGAGATCGGTCTCGCTGTCGTCGAGGTCGGCTCCACTCGTGGCCTGCACGCAGATGGAGGGCAGAGGACTTCCACTGGGCCCTGTGACCGTGCCCGTGATCGCCCCACCGGCGTCGAGCGCGGCGTCGATGGTCGGCGTGTTCAGGCCCGCCGTGACAGAGACCGGGTTCGCCGCCGCGAAGGTCGTCTTGTTGTCGTAGAACTCGGTCACGAAGTTCCCGCTGTCGTTGCAATCCGAGAACGTGACCTTGTAGCTGGCGGTCGGGAGATCGTCGATCGTGTACTGACCGGAGCCGTTGGTTTCCGCGTAGTCGTTGAAGTCGAAGTTCGTGTCCTCCGCGTCGACGCAGATGTTGTTCAAGGCGCCGCCGCCTGAGGCGGTCACGGTCCCCGAGATCGAACCTCCGGCCTCGAGCTGCGCGTGGATGTTCGGCGTGGCCGTGCCGGCCGTTACCGAGACTGGCGTCGCGGTGTCGTAGGTGCGCTGGTTGTTGAAGAACTCCGGCTGGAAGTTTCCGACGGTGTCGTTGCAGTCCGAGAACTGGACGGTGTAGGTGTCGGTCGGCAGATCATCGATCGAGTACTGGCCGTTGACGTCGGTCTCGTCGTAGCCGAAGTCGTCGAACTCGAGGTCGTCGGCGCTGACGCAGATGCCCTCGAGCAGCGCCCCAGCGGGTCCGGTGACGGTTCCGGTGATGGAGGGCGCCGCATTTGCAGCGCTGGCTGTGCTCGCCAGCAGCGCGGCCACCATGACGACAAACCCCAGACACTTCCGAAAACCCGACACGTCTTTGCTCCTCATCCTTGAGTGATGCCCCTTCGAAAGGCGTTTCTAGGGGGGATCCCATCTTGTGTCACTAGGGACAAGGCCCTAGTTTTCTCTTAGACTGATCTGCGAATGGGGATAACGGTGGCCTCGAAGGGGGGCGTGGCCCACGCGGGTCAACCGCTGCTGCTCGAACGCGAAAGGGAGATCGCCGCGCTCGGCGCGACGCTTGACTCGGCGCGAACCGCCCCGGGCGGTTTCGTACTCATCACGGGGGCCGCCGGTGTAGGCAAGACACGCCTCCTAGAGACGGCTCGCCTCAGGGCCGCCGATCAAGGACTCGACGTCGCCTTCGCTCGCTGCGTGCCCCTGGAGCAGGAGTTCTCGTTCGGCGTCCCGCTCGCTCTGTTTCAGCGCACCCTCATGGAGACCGACGACGTGGTTCGCCAAACGCTCTTCACCGGCCCGGCCCAACTCGCCGAGCCGCTGTTCTCTGGGTCCGATGCGGGGGACTCGCCGGAGCGACAGCTCTCCCCCCTGCTTCACGGCCTGTATTGGCTGACCTCAAACATCGCAGCGGACTCACCTCTGGCGATCCTGATCGACGACGCACAATGGGCGGACCCAGCGTCGCTTCAGTTCATCAACTATCTCGCGTGTCGAATCGACGACCTGGCTCTGACGCTGGTTGTGGCCGTCCGTGACGAGGAGCCGGCCGGGGAGAGAGCCGAGCTTCTCGCGGAACTCGCCGCGATCGAGTCGGCGACGCTGCTCGATCCTCGACCCCTCAGCGAGTCCGCCGTGGCAACGCTGGTTCGCGATCATCTGCCGAACGCAGGCGACGAGTTCTGCTCTGCGTGCGCGACGACGTCGGCCGGTAATCCGTTTCTGCTCCACGAGCTTCTTGCCGAGCTGATCGCCAGGGGGGTTTGCCCGGACGCAGACGGTGCTCGAGCGCTCGAGTCGATGGCGCCTGAGGCCGTTCGCCGAACAACCGCGCTGCGCCTCGCGCGTCTCGGGCCCGACGCCGGTGAGCTCGCGAAGGCCGTCGTCGTACTGGGAGGTGATGCCGAGCTTTCCCTCGCGGCGAACCTGGCGGGCCTCGATGTCGACGCGGCGACCGATGCGAGCGAGGTCCTCACCCGGGCCGGGATCCTGGCGGGCGGTGACCGCCTGGAGCTTGCTCATCCCCTGGTTGCCAACGCCGTGGTCACCCAGATCGGCAAACGGTCTCTCGAGCGGGCCCACGCCCAGGCCGCGCGCAGACTCGCAGCCGCCGGAGCGCCTTCGGAGATCGTCGCCGCCCATCTCCTCGCCTCCCAACGCAACGGCGACCCGTGGGTCGTCGAGACGCTGCTCGACGCCGCGCGAGCGGCGGCGGCACGGGGCGCGCCGGAATCGACCCAGCAGTATCTGGAGAGGGCCCTGGTCGAGCCCGCGGGCGAACGCAAACCTGCCGTGACCCTTGCGTTGGGCCGCGCACAGCTGCTCGCGGGGGCGGCCGAGGCGAGCGACACCCTGCGAGTAGCCGCCGAGCTCCATGTCGGAGATCAGCGTGCGGAGGCCTTACATGCGCTCGGGACCGCTCTCTACCGGCAGGGTCGCCTGGCCGACGCAGCCGACGCATTCGAGGCAGGTGCGGACGTTGATGGCGTCAAGGACCCGGAATTGCTGCGTCGCAACGAGGCCGGCTTCTTCGACGTGGCAATGCTCGCCCGGCCAGATGACGGGCCGACGATAATTGCGCGGATCGGTGCTGCGGTGAAATCGATTGGCGACCGCCAACCGAGCGCTGCTGAGCGCGCGATTCTTTCGATGGGAGGGTTGACATCCGCGATGCTCGGCGAGCCGCGCGAGCAGGGTGTCGCTCTGGCTGAGCGAGCTTTGGACGACGGCCAACTGCTTGCTGACGAGGGGGCCGACGGGAATGCGCTCTACGCGATCACCGGCGTGCTCTCACTCGCGGATCGGCTCGCGCGCAGCGAGGAGGTTCTGACCGACGCAATTGAGGTCGCTCAGCGCACCGGCTCGATCACCGGGTTCGCAACGGCGAGCTACTGCCGCGGTCATCCGCTTCTTGGCCGCGGGGCGATCAACGAGGCGATCGCCGACGAGCGCGCCGCGATCGCGGCCCAGGCGAGCGGCTGGGAGCAATACCTGCCGGCGGCCTACGCAATCTTGGTGATGGCCCTGATCGAACGCGACGAACTCGACGAGGCCGCCGCTGCCGTCGCGGAGCTCGACGAGGAGCGCTGGCAAACGCAGATGCCATGGCTGTTGTTTTTGGGCTCTCGTGGGCAGCTGGCGCTCGCGAGGGGCGACGCCGAAGCTGCGCTTGCCGACTTCGAGGCGTGGGGACAGGGCTGGCCGATGCCAAATCCCGCCTTCTACGGCGAGTGGCGATCGCGTGCCGCCGTAGCCGCGGCGCGACTGGGCGACCGAGCGCGAGGTGTGGAGCTCGCGCGCGAGGAGCTTCGACTTGTCGAGCGCTACGGCTCGCCGCGATCTACAGGGATCGCTCTGCGCGCGCTCGGTCTCGCGGTTGGCAGCGAGGAGGGAATCGCACACCTGCGCAACGCCGTGGCCACCCTCGGCCAGTCCGAATCGGTGTTGGAGCTATGCCGGGCCACGGTGGACCTGGGCGCGGCGCTTCGGCGCGCTGGACAGCGGACCGATTCGCGCGATGTCCTTCGCAGCGGACTCGATCTCAGTCGGCGCCTCGGGGCGCTGGCCCTGGAACGCCAGGCAGCCGACGAGCTCAGGCTCGCCGGTGGCAAGCCTCGAAGCCGCTACCTGAGCGGCGTGGAATCCCTGACGCCGGCTGAGCTGCGAGTCGCGCGAATGGCCGCGGACGGACTGACTAACCGCGAGATCGCTCAGGCACTTTTCGTCACCGCTAAGGCGATCGAGTTCCACCTGCGAAACACCTATCGAAAACTCGAGATCGGGTCTCGCAAGGAAATCGCGGCGACTCTGAGCGACCAACCCAGGCCGGTGACGACGCTAGTGCAGGAGCTCCGCGTCTGACCGGCGCAACTCCACCGCGAGCGCCGGCGACCGAGAGAGCGTCTGAAAGACCACGCAGAAGCGCTCGGTGAGGCGTTCCAGGGTCGCGAGCTCCTCATCGGTGGCATCCGAGACGAGGTCGAAGCGCAACCGAATCTCGCCGAAGCCGACCGGAACCTCCCTGTCGATCGCGAGCGTCCCGCGCCAGTCGAGCTCGCCCTCGGCGTGCACTGATCCGCTCACGTCGACGCCGATCGCGGTTGCGACCGAGCGCATTGTCACCCCGGCGCAGGCCACCAGGGCCTGCAGCAGCATGTCCCCCGAGCACGCGAGCGTGACGTCACCGCCAGTGTCCGGATGCAGTCCGGCACGGACCAGCTCGCGACCCGTCTGCACAGAGCATGAGATGCCAGCGTCCAGGGAGCCCTCGGCCGTGAGGGTGATCCGGGCGGTGTCCGGATCGTCGCGAAACCTCTGCTTGATCGGTCCCTGGACCTCGCGAAGTCGTTCTCGGTCCATCGCCAGCACCTCTTTCTCGCAGGGGAGCGCCATCATCCCCGAATGGGCGGCGACACTCAAGGACCGCCTCACTGGCAGACTGCGGCGCGTGAACGACGACGTCGACCCGCGCAAGTACAGAAATCAGGTAGTTGCCGCAAGCATCGGCGGTTTTCTGCTGCCCTTCGCCGGGTTGATCGGCGCCTTCGTGTTCTTCTCGCGCGGCGACGAGCGCTCGGCGATGATCGTCGGCGCCTGCTCCTTCGCCGGCGCGATTGCATACGGCGCCCTGTTCGCGCTGGCCTAACTTGCACCCCGATGTGATCATGCGCGGGTGAGTACGGCCGCCACCGTCCCGGTTACGCGCGATCTCGATCTCGAGGGGGAGGACGCGATCGAGACGCTGCGCAACGTGGGGCTCGCCAAGCTGCTGCAGCGGTCCTTCGTCCGTTTTCGTTACGCCGACGGCTTCAGCCACTCCCGGGCGCTCGGCTTTCAGTTCATCCTCACGCTGCTGCCCGCGGTGATCGCCGTCGTCGGCTTTGCTCGGGTCCTTGACCAGCAGACCTTCACGACCGTGCTCACCGAGACGGCGGAGGACATCGCTCCCGGCCCGGCCGGCCAGATCCTGACCCAGGCCTTCAAGCAGGGCAGCGAAGCTAACGCTGGCGACGCAGCCCTGGTACTCGGCCTGTTGGCTGCGATTGTCGCTGCCGCCGGCGCGATGGGGCAGATCGAGCGGGGCTCGAATCGCATCTATGGCGTCGAGCGTGACCGGCCCACGGTGCGCAAGTACCTCGTCGCTACCGGGCTCGGGCTCACCGCCGGCGCGGCTACGGTCGCGGCCTTCGTGCTGGTCGTATTCGGATCTGCAATCGGCGACTCTCTCGGCTCGGCGAAGGACTGGACCGACGTTGCTCAGACAGCCTGGTCGATCGGCCGCTGGCCGCTCGGAGCCGCGCTCGTCGCCAGCGCGGTTGCGGTGCTCTTCATGGTCTCCCCACATCGCCACCAACCGCAGTTCTCCTGGCTGGTCCTCGGCTCCTCAGTGGCGGTGGGGCTCTGGTTCACGTTCACCGGCTTGCTCGCCGTCTACATCGGTGCGAGCGACGGGTTCGGGCAAACGTACGGGCCCCTGGCCGGCTTCATCGGGCTGATGCTTTGGGCGTTTCTCAGCGCGATCGCACTGTTTTTGGGCCTTGCAGTAGCGGCGCAGCTCGAGGCCGAGCATGCCGGCGAGTCCGACCCGATACGCGACGACGCCTCGTCCTGACGCGAACCGGCACGACTAGGCGGCCGGCAACAGAGTGAGAGGCTCCGGCTCGCAGCCGTGTGCCGCCGGCTCCGCCTCGTCCGCGAACGCTGCCACCTTCACCCCGATCAGCCGCACCGGGCGCGGCGGCGCGTACGCGCGCAGCAGGGACAGCGCCGTGGAGGCGATCAGCTCGCCGTCGTTGGTGGCCGCCTCGATCGTGTGCACGCGCGTGACCGTTGTCCAATCGTCGAGGCGCACCTTGATCCCGATCGTCCGGCCGCGCAGGCTGCGCTCGCGCAGCTCGGCCCCGAGGCGCTTCGACTGCTCCGTGAGCACCTCCTCGAGCCGAGCGAGCTCGGCGATGTCGTAGTCGAAGGTGGTCTCGATCGAGCGCGACTTCAGCTCGCCGCGGGCCACGGGCGAGTCGTCTCGAAAGTGGGCACGCTCGTGCAGGCCGCGGCCGTGGCTTTGACCGAACCTGCTGATCAGCTCGTTTGGGGGATACGCCTGCAGGTCGCCGATCGTCCTCACGCCGAGTGCCTCGAGTCGCTCGGCGGTCTTGGGCCCGATCCCGGGAATCAGGCGCGCAGGCTCGGGCGCGAAGCGCCTTGCCGCCTGCTCGCGGGTCAAGACGACGAAGCCGCGCGGCTTCTCGGCATCTGAGGCGACCTTGGCGACCAGGCGATTTGGCCCCATTCCAACCGATGCATTCAGGTTGAGCTCATTTCGAATCCTGCGCACGAGCGTGCTCATCTGCGAAACCGGATCCGGCAGCGAGGAGAGGTCCACGTAGACCTCGTCGAGTGAAGCCGGCTGGGTGGGGACGCCGAGCTCGTCGACCAGCGCCATCACCTCACGCGAACGCTCGCGATAGTGCGCGTGGTCGACCGGCAGGTGGATCAGGTCGGGACACCGGCGCTTCGCATGGGCCACCGGCATCGCCGAGCCGACTCCATACGGGCGTGCCTCATAGCTCGCCGTGGTCACGACCGCGCGCGGCCCGCTCCCGGCGACGATCACCGGCTTGCCAACGAGCTCCGGATGGCGCAGCAACTCGATCGCGACGTAGAACGAGTCCATGTCGAGGTGGGCGATCGTTCGCTTCACGGACACTGATCCATCGTAGGTCGGCTCCCGGCGGTCGAAGCCGGCGTGGCCACCACCCTCAACGGCTTACGTGGATTCCGAGCTTTTCGGGAATCGCGGCCAGCGCTCGAGTCACCGGGCCGGGGCGACGGTCCTGCTCCTGGCGCGTTTCCTTGGTGAGGATCGCGCGGCGGATCACGGTGCCGCCGAGGAAGCGAAAGGGCTCAGGGGGAACGCGGACCACCGGCGAGCCGACGATGGGGAGCCCGGCTGCCTCGTCGTCGCGGCCAGAAACCAGCGAGGCGAGCGACCGCCCGACGAGATGGGTCGGGCCGACGCCGTGGCCGGTGTATCCGAAGCCTGCCCAGATTCCCGGTTCGACCTCGGTGACGACTGGGAGATGGCTTGGGGAGACGTCGATCGGTCCCCCCCAGGCGTGGTCGATCCGTCGTCTCTCGAGTGCCGGGAAGAATCGCCGCAGATGGCCCTCGATCTGCGAGGTCAAATCGGCGTCGACTTCGGCGCGACCACTTGTACGCGAGCCGTAGACGACCTTCCCGCCGCCCCAGCCGAACGCGATGCGCCCGTCGGGAGTCGTGCGGAAGTAGTGGATCATCGCCCGCGAATCGGTGACGCTCTCGCCACCCGTCCAGTTGAGCTCGGTGAGCAAATCCGGGACGGGCTCGGTGATGACCATGTGGCTGGAGGTGAGCGTAAGGCGGTGTCGCGTGTGGCGGAAGCGGGCGAGGGAGCCGCCGCTCGCCAGGACCGCACAGCCGGCCCGCACCCGTCCGCTGGCCGTATCGGCGACAACCACCCCGTCTCGCCGTCGCACATCCGTCACCGCGCTGGCCTCGAACACCCGCACGCCGCGAGCCTTCACGGCCGCGGCGAGACCGAGCGCGAGGCGAGCGGGCTGTACGGTCGCGGCGCCGGGAAAAAGGGCGCCCTCGCGAAACAGTGGTGACGCGCACCGCGCCGTTACCTCGGCGCGCGACAGAGGGCGACAGGCCTCCGGCTCGCCGAGCTCCGCGCATGCCGATGCCACCGCGTGCCAGGCACCGTCCCAGGCCGGCGCCGTCGACGCCTGCATGTAACCCGCCTGGCGATACCAGGCATCGACGCCCTGCTCGCTGCAGAACTCACCGATCGCATCAACCGAGGCCTGCGCTGCCCTCGCGGTTGCGATCGCTCGCTCGTCGCCGAAACGCTGGCGCAGCTTCGGGAGACTGAACCAGAGGCCGTTGACAAAGCCGCCGTTGCGCCCACTCGGGCCGTGACCACAGCGGCGGGCCTCCAGGATCACGACGCGAGTTGCCGGATCAAGCCTGCTTAGGTGCCATGCCGTCCAGAGCCCGGTGTAGCCGCCGCCGACGATGACGACGTCTGCCTCGATTTCCCGCTCGAGCGGGGGCTCGAGCGGGGGCTCGGCGGCCTCGCGCAGCCAGTATCCCTCGGCGTCGTGGTGCTCGACCATCGCCGCCCGCCGTGGTATTAGGCCGGCGGGCCTTCGACAGCGGCGCCTGTCGAGGAGCGGTCGGTGTGGCGCTCCATCAACTCGGTCTGAACGTTGCGCGGGCGATCGCCAGGTCGGCGCCGAGTCCATTCGCCGCCGGAGTCCAATCGCCACGAGTTCGTGTTGTCGGCGAGGGAGCGATCGAGGATGTCGCAGAGCTCAGCGCGAACCTTGGAGTCCAGCGCGGGCGTGATCAGCTCGACGCGGTTGTAGAGGTTGCGGGGCATCAGGTCGGCCGAGCCGATGTACATGCTCGGCTCCTCGTCGTGGCGCTCGAACGAATAGATGCGTGAGTGCTCGAGAAAGCGCCCGACCAGCGAGTTGACCTCGATGTTCTCGGAGACCCCCAGCACGCCGGGGCGCAGCGCACAGATCCCGCGAACGTTGATCTCGACCTTTACGCCCGCCTGCGAGGCGCGGTAGAGCGCCCTGATCGAGGGCGCGTCGAGCAGTGAGTTCATCTTCATCCGGATCCGCGCCGGCGTCGAGGACGAGTGGGATTCGATCGTCTTCTCGATCTCCTCGAGCAGCCCGCTCTGAAGGTTGAACGGCGCGACCAGAACCCGGCGGTAGCTGCGCGGGCGCGCATAACCCGTGATCGAGTTGAACATCTCCGCGATATCGGCGCCGATTTCCTGATTGCTCGTGAAGAGGCCGAGGTCGGTGTAGATTCGCGCGGTCTTGGGGTTGTAGTTGCCGGTCCCGATGTGCACGTAGTGGCGCACACCATCGCCCTCGCGGCGCACGACGAGGATGCACTTGACGTGGGTCTTGAGCGACGGAATCCCGTACACGACGTGAACCCCAGCCTGTTCGAGCTTCTTCGCCCAGCGGATGTTTGCGCCCTCGTCGAAGCGCGCCTTGAGCTCGACCATGCAGACCGCTTGCTTTCCACGCTCGGCCGCCTCGATCAGGGCCGGCACCAGCGGCGAGTCGGCGCTGGTGCGATACACGGTTTGCTTGATCGCGAGCACGTTGGGATCCGAGACAGCCTGCTTGACAAAGCGCTCGACCGTGGTCGCAAAGGAGTCGTATGGGTGGTGGACGAGGATGTCGCCACCACGAATCGCGGTGAAGAGATCGCTCTCCTTGCCCTCGGGGCCGAGCAGCAGGCGCGGCGGCGTGACCGAGGTGTAGGACGGATCGCGGAGATCGTCATGGCCGGGAAGGGTGACCACCTCCATCATGTCGCCGAGGTCGATCAGGCCATCGATCTCGTAGACCTCATCCGGCGAAGCATCGAGCGCAGCTGTCAGCTGGTCGCGCAGCCGCTCGCTCATATCGGCGTCGATCTCAAGGCGGACCACCTCGCCGAAACGTCGCCGGCGAAGCTCCTCCTCGACTGCCTGCAGAATGTCGTCGGCCTCGTCGGACACGTCGTAGTCGGTATCGCGCGTGACCCGGAAGAGCGAGTGATCGACGACCTCCATCCCGGGGAACAGCGAGCCGAGGTTCGCGGCTATCAGTGCGTCGAGTGGGACGAGCGTGTGGCGGTCGCCGATGTCGATAAAGCGTCCGAGCAGCTCCTTCGGGACCTTGACCCTGGCGAGGATCTCGTTGTCCTTCTCGGGATCGTGCAGCGCGACGACCAGCGAGAGCGAGAGGTTGGAGATGTAGGGGAAGGGCCGGCCGCGCCCGATCACCAGAGGGGTCAGAACGGGGAAGACCTGGCGCTCGAACAGGTGTGCAAGTTCTTCGCGCTCCGCCTCGGATGCCTCACCCGGGGTGATGATCCGAACTCCGTTCTCGGCGAGAGCCGGCCGCAACTCCTGCTCGACAACGCGGCCGACACGCTCGCGCTGATCGAGGACTCGGTCGCGAATCAGGCTCAGCGTCTCCGCCGGGAGCATCCCATCGGCTGCTCGCGCGGTCGAGCCCGCCTCAACCTGGTCCTGGAGATTTGCGACGCGCACCATGAAGACCTCGTCGAGGTTCGACTCCCAGATCGATGCGAACTTGGCGCGCTCGATCAGGGGCGTGCCGGGATCCTCGGCGAGCTGGAGCACGCGGTCGTTGAAATCAAGCCAGGAGAGCTCGCGGTTGAAGTAGAGCTCAGGGTCGGCAAGGTCGGGATCGGCCCTCGCGATCGCAGGCACCGGCTCCGAGACCTCGGCAATCGGCTCATCGATCTCGGTTCTCAGGCTGTCCACGACGCCCCACGAAAGGTAGCGCCGACGCTGGTTCAGGCGACTTTCTCGAGCAGGTTGGGCCGCGGGTTGCGCCGGACGGCACTCAGGGCTTGCCGCGGGTGAAGATCCAGCGCTCGAACAGGTCGTCCAGCTGCTGGCCTGAGCGGGCCTCGGCGGTGGCGATGAAGTCGTCGGTGTTGGCGTTGGAGTGGGCATTTGCCGCGGTCCAATCGCGCAATGTCTCGTAGAAGTCGCGGTCGCCGACCCGCTGGCGAAGCGCCTCGAGCGCCATCGCCCCGCGCGCGTAGACGGGCTCGGCGAACAGCTGCGCCGGCGAAGGAATGATCGCCGGGGGGAATCCCCACAGCGCGGTGTTGGAGGCGGGTGTCTCGTTCAGCTGGCGAAAGATCGTCGCGGTGGTGGGGCCACCCTGCTCCTCGCCCCAGCGCCATTCGGCCCAGGTGGCAAATCCTTCGTTCAGCCACATGTCGGGCCAGCGCTCGAGGCTGACCGAGTCGCCGAACCACTGATGAGCGAGTTCATGGGCGAGCGTCGCCTCGTCGGCAGCCCGGTCGAAGAGCGATCGTGTCTGTACCTCCAGCGCGTAACCGACATCGGGCGCGAAGTCGACGATCACACCTGTCTGGCCGAAGGGATAGGGGCCGAAGAGCTCCGCCCACAACCGCAGGATTCGTCCGTGCTCGCGCAGGGCCGAGCGTGACTTCGCGGCGACTCGCGGGTCGACGGCAACAACCGACGGCATGCCTGCGACGCGGGTGCGGTCGATACGGAACTCGCCGATCGTCGCGGTCGATAGGTACGTCGCCATGGGCTCTGTCGTCCGGTAGATCCACTTGGTCTTGTTGTGCCTCCTTTCGGTGCGGATCAGCTCGCCGTTGGCGATGGCCTCGAGGCCTCGCGGGACCGTGATCTCGAAGGCAAACATCGCCTTGTCGGTCGGATGGTCGTTGCTGGGAAACCAGGTCGGGGCGCCCTGTGGCTCGTTGGCGACGAACGCGCCGTCATCGGTCTCAATCCAACCGTCCTTCGAGCCGTCTGGGTCGATCACATTGCGGGGTCGGCCGTGGTAGACGACAACCGTCGTGAAGCTTGAGCCGGTGCCAATGCCGGCGGTGGGAGAGATCACGAGTTCCTGACCGCGCCTCGTGTAGGACGCTTTGGCACCGTCGACGAGGACGCTGTCGATATTCAGCTCTCTGAAGTCGAGATTGAACGAGCTCAGATCCTGGGTCGCGGTTGCCGTGATTGTCGCCGTCGCGGCGAGCTTGCCCGACGCCGGGCGGTAGTCGAGGTCGAGGTCGTACAAGCCAACGTCGTAGCCGCCGTTGCCAGCCTTCACAAAGAACGGATCGCCAATTGAGCCGGCGCCCGGCGTGAACTCGGCGCTTGCCGTCGAAGGGACGGCCGCGAGCACCGCGAGGAGCAGGCTCGCACTCAGTGAAGCTCTCAACCACCCCGCCATGGATTGAACTCTAGTCGTGCGCTGCTGCGGCCTTCGCGGCCGTGGCGAGGCGATCCCAGGTGCCGTCGGCCTGAAGATCGGTCCACAGCCGGACAAAGCGAGCGTGAAGCTCGTCGCGGCTCTCCGCCGTGTTGGCAAGCAGAAGCTCCAGGCCGCGGTCGGCCGCGGTCGCCTCCAGGTGTCGCTCGACGAGCGCGAAGCGTTCGTCGCAGTCATGGATCTCGCCGAGTACGTCCTGAAGGTCGCGAGCCGCTCGCCTGCCGATCTCGGCGCATTCGCCGAGACAGACTCCGACCGTCTCGAGCACGTAGCGCAGCCGTTTCGCCGCGATCCGCATGTCGTGCTGAGCCTGCGAGGCGTCGGGGGCGAGCGCCGCGGGTGTGAACGAGCGGAGCTCCGCCAGCCGGGTCGCAACTATCCGGGAGGCGTTGGCGAGAAGGGGCGAGCCCGGATCCAGACCCTTGACCTTCCTCGCCCTCACGCCGCCGCCCTCCTCTTCGCGTCGGCGACGAGATCCGCAAGGCGATCGCAGAGGTCGCCAATCCAAGCCTCGGAGACCACTGGGGCGAGGGCCTTGTTGGCGGCCGGACGCTCCGCCGCGACCGCGTCGATCAGACCGAGGACACCGGCTCGATCGCTGTCGTCGAGGTCACCGGCAAAATGGTTGAGCGCCTCGATCTGAACGTCGCGGTCGCGCCGCTCACCGAGCGCGTCGGCGAGTCGCTTGAGGTCGGCGATGACACGCTTGCGCGCCTTCTTGGGAAAACAGGGCGCGAACACCTCGAGAACGACACGCAGCCGGCGCGTCGCCACTCTGAGGTCGTGGACCGGCTCGATATTGGTTAGGTCGAGAACGCCATGGGAATGCTCTCGGAGCTCAGCGGTGCGAATCGCGACGACCTTCGCGGCCGCGGCAGCGAACGTCGCCTCGGGGCGCAGCTCCCCAACTGGCCGCGCCTTCGCCACGGTCGGCCTCCGCGGGCTAGGCGGCCAGAGCCGCCGGCTCGCCGTTCGCGGCGTCGTGCAGGAGATCCAGGATGATCCCCTCGCGGAGCCCGCCCTTGCCTATCTGCAGCGGCTGTCCGAGCAGGTCGGAGAGCTTTTCGAGAATGAGCACGCCCGCCGGCAGGATGTGCACGCGGCGCGGGTCGAGCTCAAACTTCTTCGCCACCTCCGCCACGGGATCGCCGGTGAGAACGCGGACCGCGCGCTCGAGCGTTTCGTACTCGAGCACGGCGCCCACGAGCGTCCTGAGGGAGGTGGCGCTACCGCCGACTGCGACAGCCTGGTCGGGGTGGTCGACCTCGACACCCTCGAAGAAGTCGTCGATGTGGTCGCGCAGGCCGCGAATCTGCGCAGCCGACGGGGGGTCGTTCGTGAGGTACTCATCGGCGATCGACCCGGAGCCGATCTTGAACGACCGGACCGTCCGCACTCCGTCGCCAACCGTTCCCAGGATGATCTCCGAGGAGCCGCCCCCGACGTCGACGACACCGATCTCGCCCTCGACCGGATGACCGAGCGTCTTCGTTGCGCCGATGAAGGCCAGCCTCCCCTCCTCCGCCTCGCTGAGCACCTCCACCGGGCGCCCAGCAGCCTCGGCGATCTTCTCCGCTACCGCGTCGGCATTCTTGGACTCGCGAATCGCAGCCGTGGCAACGATGCGGAAAGCCTCAGCCCCAAGTTCCTCCGCGAGCTTCACCTGCGTCGTGACGACCTCGGCGAGCTCCGCGACCTTCTCGTCGGTCACCTTGCCCTTGCGACGCGAGTCCTTATCGAAGCGCGTGTAGGCCCGCTGCTCCATCACCTTGCGCAGTTGACCGTCTTGCGGTTCAGCTACAAGAACGCGCGTCGTGTTCGAGCCGATGTCGACCGCGGCGCAGAGCATCGGGCGATCATGGCAAAGAACACGGCGTTCGCTCAGTGTGGGATCGGCTCGCCAGGGTGCGACGCGTCTTGGAACTCGCGAAAGAGGCCGGTGACGATGAAGGCCACCTGCTCGCCGATGTCTACCGCGTTGTCACCGATGCGCTCGATCGCGCGAGCGACGAGGATCATCGTCATCGCCCATTCCCGCCGATCGACGTCGTCGCCGATCTCGATCGCGATCCTGAAGATCTCCTTGTTGAGATTGTCGACGACGTCGTCTTGGCGAACGAGGTCGCGGGCCATCTCGACATCGCGCTCGGCAAACGCGCGCTTGGCCTGGGCGATCTGAACACGCACCTGCTTGCCCATCGTCATCACGTCGCCGACGATGCGTTCGTCGACGGGCGGATTGTGCCCCGTGAGCGGGATCAGCTTGGCGATGTTCACCGACTGATCGCCCATTCGCTCGATCGCCTTCATGAGATGAAGGAGGGCGGAGATCAGGCGCAGGTCTGTCGCGACTGGCGCCTGAGTCGCAAGCAGCGTCAGGATCGATTGATGGATTTCCAGATAGCGGCCGTCGACTATGTCGTCGTTGGCGATGATCAGCTCGGCGAGCTCGGAATCGCGGTGTTCCACGACCTCCACCGCCCGCTCGAGCTGCTGGGCCACGAGGTCGAGGCCGTCAAGCGCGCGCTCCTCGAGCCGCTCGAGCTCGGCTTGATATTGGATGCGGACGCCGTTGGCCATCAGCCCACCTTCCCGGTCACGTAGTCCTCCGTGCGCTGGTCGGAGGGGTTGGTGAAGATCTTCTCGGTGACGTCGTATTCGATCAGGCGACCCTGCCGGTGCTTTTCCTCGGCATCGAGCTTGACGATCAGAAACGCCGTCATGTCGGAGACACGCGCCGCCTGTTGCATGTTGTGGGTGACGATGACGATCGAGTACTTCTCCTTGAGCTCGAGCATCAGGTCTTCGATCTTGCCGGTCGAGATCGGATCGAGGGCCGAGCACGGCTCGTCCATGAGGATCACGTCCGGCTCAACCGCCAGGCAGCGGGCAATGCACAGGCGCTGTTGCTGCCCGCCCGACATCCCGAAGGCGTTCGTCTCCAGGCGGTCCTTGACCTCGTCCCAAAGCGCGGCGCCGCGCAGCGCGTCCTCGACGATCTGGTCCATGTCCCCCTTCATCCCCAGGATGCGTGGACCAAAGGCGATGTTGTCGTAGATCGACTTCGGGAAGGGGTTGGGCTTTTGGAAGACCATGCCGATCCGCTTGCGGACCTCGACCGCGTCGACGTAGTCGGCGTAGACGTTCTCCCCGTGGTAGAGGACCTCACCTTCGACCGTCGCCGAAGGGATCAGGTCGTTCATGCGATTGAGGCAGCGAATCAGGGTCGACTTGCCGCAGCCGGACGGACCGATCAGCGCGGTGATTGCGTTGCGGTACATCGGCATCGATACCCCTGAGACCGCGGGCTTCCCGCCGTAGGAGACCGTGACATTGTCGAGCTCGAACACCGCCTCGCGCTGGCTGAAAGCCTCCTTCGTGCCTCCCCCGTCATGGGTACCGGGCCTCGTCCCGGCCAGGCCTATCGCGGGAGAGGTCCGCTCTCGTTGCGTCTTCTTCGGTTCGGTCACGACTCTGCCTTCCAAGCTAGTCACCTACCACTTTTTCTCATACCGGTTTCGCAGCCAGATCGCGACCGCGTTCATCGCCAGCAGGATCACCATGAGCACGATGATTCCTGCGGCTGCCAAAGCCTTGTATTCCTCCTGGGGGTCGGAGATCCAGCTGAAGATCTGGATCGGCAGCGCCGTGACGTCGTCGAAGATGCCCGACGGCGCGCTCGTCGCAAACGCAGCAGCTCCGATGACGATCAGCGGTGCTGTCTCGCCGATTGCCCGCGACAGCGCCAGGATCGCCCCGGTTGCGATTCCCGGCAGCGCTGCAGGCAGCACCTGCTTCCAGATGGTCTGCCACTTGGTCGCTCCAAGAGCCATCGAACCCTCGCGGATCGAGGGCGGCACGGCGCGGATCGCCTCGCGTCCGGCGACGATCAGCACCGGCAGGACCAGAAGCCCGAGGGTGAGGCCGCCCGCCAACAGCACGTGCCCGAGCGACAGCGGCCCACGAACCAAGAACGCGAGTCCAAGTACGCCGTAGACGATCGACGGGACCGCGGCGAGGTTCTGGATATTGACCTCGATCGCGCGGTTGAACCAGCGCTCGCGATTGGCGTACTCCTCGAGGTAGATCGCGCTCGCGACGCCCACCGGAATGATGAAGACGGTGCAGACCGCCATCAGCCACAGCGTTCCGGCGAGGGCCGGCCCGATGCCGGAGCTCGATGGGTCGATCCGCGATGGCGTGTCGGTGAGGAAGGTCAGGCTGAGCGAGCCGACGCCCTCGGTGAACACCTGCGCCAACAGCACGACGAGCACCGCCAGCGAGGCGAGGATGCATGAGACCAGGCAGGCCTTGAATGCCCATTCCCAGAACCTCGTCGAGCGCCCCGTCTCGAACTGGGTGCGCACGGCGCCGGCCGCGGCCTCGGAGGCGGCGCTCACTCGTAGACCTCGCGGTACTTGCGGACGAAGCGAATGGCGATCATGTTCATGACCAGGGTGAGCACGAACAGCGTCAGGCCGCAGGCGAAGATCGACTGATAGCCGATCGTCCCCGCGGGGTTGTCGCCCTTCGCCGTCGCCCCCATGAACGCCGTGATCGTCGCGTGCGGATCAAGCGGGTTGAGACTCGAGCTCGGCGCCAGCCCAGCCGCGATCAAGACGATCATGGTCTCGCCGACCCCGCGCGAGATCCCGAGGACGATCGAGGCGATGATCCCGGAGATCGCCGCGGGAAACACGACCTTGGTCGCGACCTGTCGCTTGGTCGACCCGAGGCCATAGGCGCCCTCGCGAAGCCCCTGAGGGACCGCCGACATCGCGTCCTCGGAGATCGAGGCGATCGTCGGGACGATCATGAAGCCCATGATCAGCCCGGCGGCGAGAGCGTTGAAGACCTGCACGTCCAGCGAAAGGAGGTCTTGAAGAATGGTCGGCGTGATGAACGTCAGCGCGAAGTAGCCGAAGACGATCGTCGGCACGCCCACGAGCACCTCGAGGATCGGCTTGATGATCTTCCGTGTCCGTCGCGACGCGTACTCGGAGAGATAGACGGCAGCCCCGATACCAATCGGGACCGCGACCAGGATCCCGATCCCGGTGATCATCAGCGTCCCGATCAGCAGCTGGCGAATACCGAACTGCGGGTCGGCAAACAGCGGCGACCAGGTCCCGTCGCTGAAGAAGGCGGTCCCAACCTCCTTGAAGAACGGGATCGATTCCGTCAACAGGGCAACGACGATCAAGATCGTCGTCAGGACGGAGATCGCCGCAGCGAGCATCAGGAGGATGCGAATCAGATCCTCGCCGCGACGGCGGCGGCGCACGCCGAGGACCGTTGCCCCCGGCGTCCCGCCTACTGCTTGAGTGCTGGCTTCCACCGTGTGCTCGTGCTTCGGCCGGCGCCCCTCGAGGGGCCTTAGCCAATCGCCTTCGTCACGGCCGACTGAGCCTCCGTGGCCTGCTCGTCGGACATCGGCACGGTGAGCGCCGCCTCGGCGATCGACTCGTAGTTGTCCGAGATGAACTGGAGGAACGCGGCCACCTCTGGGCGGGCCGCCGACTCGGCGCTCGGATACATGAACAGCGGACGCGAGAGCGGCGTGTAGGAGCCGTCCTGAATCGTTTCGGCACTCGGCGCGACGCACCCGTCACCCGAGTCGACGGAGACGAGGTTCAGCGCGTCCGTGTTCTGCTCGTAGTAGGAGAACCCGAAGTACGCGAGGCCGGCCTGGTCACCAGAGACGCCCTGGACCAGCACGTTGTCGTCCTCGGACGCCTGATAGTCCTGACGGCTCGCGCCCTCTTCACCGTTGATCGCGTCGGTGAAGTAGTCGAACGTGCCCGAGTCGGTGCCCGGACCGTAGAGGCTGATGCTCGCATCCGGGATCGCCTCGCCGCTGTCGGCATCATCGCCGAGCTCGCTGTAGTTCGAGACCGCGTCGTCGGCCCACAGTTGCTTGAGCTGATCCGTGGTCAGGCAGGCGATCGGTAGCGCCGGGTTGGACACCACTGAGATGCCGTCGTTTGCAACCTGCACCTCGCTGTACTCGACGCCGCCCTTCTCGCAGGCATCGACCTCTTCGGTCTCGATCGGCCGCGATGCGTTGGAGATATCGGTCTCCCCGGCGCAGAACTTCTCGAAGCCTCCGCTGGTGCCGGCCGCGCCGACGGTGATGTCGACGCCGGAGTTCTCCTCGTTAAAGAGTTCTGCCGCAGCCTGGGCGAACGGCTCCACCGTCGACGATCCGTCGATGGTGATCTTTCCGGAAATCTCGCCGCCGCTGGCTCCGCTCGTTGATGGCTCGTCGTCGCCGCCGCACGCGCCAACTCCGACTGAAATGAGGGCACTCGCGCACGCGGCGAACAGCCACTGCTTAGAGATCACGTTCCTTGGTCTCCTTCTGTTTCTTCGATATAGGCGGGGGCGGCCCAGCACACGAACGGGCCATCGCCCCAGGCGCGGCTAACGAGCACTGCCGCACCGTTCGACCTCAGACTGAGCTAGCGAAGGTGCGCTGGTGTGAAAAGGCTGTGAAGGGCGGAGAACGCAGGCAGCGGGGTCAGCTTGCTTTGAGCTTTACCTTCGGCGTCTCAACCCAGACGTTGCCGAGCGCGTCGGTGAGCGTGATCTCTAGCTTCGCCTTTGCCTTCTTTTTGGCAGCCAGCGCTTTCGCGATCTTGCGTTTGTGGCCTGACTTCTTCGGCTTCAGCTTGAGCGTCTTCTCGGATCCGGCCTTGATGTCCTTGCTCCGGTCGGCGAGCTTGTAGGTCTTCTTGCCGACCACGATCTTTCCGCTGCCCTCGGCGGTTGCATCCTCCGCCGCCACGACGTCGACCTTCAGCTTGATCTTCTTACCCTTTTGCTTCTGCTTTTTCTTCGCATCGATTCCGGCGCCCTCGACCTCGGTGTCGACGGTGAACTCGCGAAGCGCCGGGGTCAGGTCCGTGTTCCCCGGAACGTCGGTCGCACGGACCCTGAATTTGTGCGCACCGTCGGCGACGGCGCCGTAGGACTTCGCCGAGGTGCACGGCGCAAAGGCCTCGTCATCGAGCCTGCAGCTGAAGCTCGAACCCGGCTCGGTCGATCCGAACGTAAAGCTTGGGCTCGAGGACGTGGTCGCACCGCTGGGGCCGGCGGTGATCGTCGTCTCCGGGGCGACGGTATCGACCGCGAAGTTGCGTGTTGCCGGGGTGGCGTCGGTGTTGCCCTCGCTGTCGGTGGCTGTAACCGAGAACGTGTGGGCTCCGTCGGCGAGGGCGGGCAGACTGGTCGGACAGGGCGCGGGGGCGGCGCCGTCCACCCGGCACGCGAAGGTCACCGACGCCTCGTTTGAGGCGAATCCGAACGACGGGGTCGAGTCCGCCGTTGTCTCACCCTCCCCTGGCCCCGAGGTGATCGTTGTTTCCGGGGCGACGAGGTCGTCCTCGCGGTCGAAGATCGTGAGGCTGTTGCTATCCCCGGCGGCGAGGTAGATGTGGCTTCCATCCGGAGCGATTGCGATGTCCTCAATCCGATCGAGCCCGGAGGGCCGGCCGCCGCCATCGCTGGGATCGTCCGTCCCCTCACGCTCGACCTCGAGGAAGCTCAGCCTGCCCGTCGTTCGGTTGCGGGTGAAGGTGACCAGGGTTCCGGGGTTACCCTGCGCCCCGGCGTATACCTGACCGCCGTCGGGGGAGACGGCAAGCGCCTGCCCGCTCGAGAGCCCGTCCACGATCGCGCCGTCGTCGCCCGGGTCGTCGTCGCCGTCCCGCTCAACCTCGGCGAAGCTCAGCCTGCCCGTCGTCGCATCGCGATCGAAGACTGCAATCGCCGAGCTTGAGAGGAAGTAGACCTGACCGCCGTCGGGGGAGACGGCGACGTCGTCGGGGCCGCTGTCGAGCCCGTCCACAGTCCCACCGCCGTCGGTCGGGTCGTTGATGCCCTGATTTTCGACCTCGACGAAGGTGAGCGCGCTCGTCGCGGAATTGCGGGAGAAGACGCCGGCCTCCGACACGTCGCGCCCGGCGGTGTAGATGTGTTTTCCGTCGGGACTGATCTCCGCGCCCTGAACGCCCTTGAGCCCATCCGCCCCGGCAACGCCGTCGAACTCCGCCTCAACGAAGGTCAGCCTGCCGGTTGCTGGATTTCGCGCGAAGGCGGCAATCCCGTCGTCGCTGTTGGCAAGTCCGTAGACGCTGGCGCCGTCTGGCGAGATGATCACGTCCCAAGGCTCGTAGAGACCGGTTACGGTCGGGCCCGGATCGCTGAGGTCGTCGACCCCGTCGGCCTCGGTCTCGATGTAGGTGAGCTCACCGGTGGTTGGGTTGAGCCCGAAGGTGCTGATCGAGTAGGTGCTCGTGTCGGTGACGTAGACGTAAGCACCATCGGGAGAGACGGTGACGGCGGTCGGCTCGTCAAGCCCGGCGGCTGCAGGTGCGCCGTCGCTCGGGTCGTTGACTCCCTCGGTCTCGGTATCGACGAGCGTGACGGCGCCGGTAGCCGGAACGCGGCCGAACGAACGCACCGACTCGTCCCCATTCGAAGTAAAGAGGACGTGCTTACCGTCGGGCGAGACGGCGACACCGCGTGGGCTCGCAAGGCTGAACTGCGGCTCGCGGTGCAGGAAGCTGAGCGAGCCGAAAGTCGGGTTGCCGGGCGGCTCGCGATCGAAGGCGGCGAGCCCGTCGCCGTTGGCACCGGCGACATACACGTGGTCGCCGTCAGGGGTGAGCGTGAGGGCCTGGGGTGATGTGAGTCCGGCGACCGCCGGGCCGGCGTCGCCCGGGTCGTTGACACCATCGACCTCGGCCTCGTGGAAGCTGAGCTCGCTCGTAGCCGCGATGTAGCGGAACACAACGGTCGCCGCGCTCGTGGAGGCGGACACGTAGAGGTTGTTGCCGTTGGGTGACATGGTGAGCCCGGTCGGGAAACCGAGATTGTCAACCGGATCGCCTGCGTCTGTGAGGTCGTCGATCCCGTTCACCTCGGCCTCGACGAAGTCGAGTTCCTCCGTCGCCGTATCGCGGTCGAATACGGCGATCGCAGAGTCCAACCTCCCGGCCGCGAAGACGACGTCCTCGTCGGGCGAGACCAACACCGCGTTGGTCGAGTTGAGCCCGTTCACAACTCCCCCCGGGCCGCCGTCGTCGATGCCGTCGAACTCGGCCTCGACGAAGCTGAGCTTGCCGGTCAGCGTGTCGCGCTTGAACACGGCCACCGAGTCATCGCCGTCGGTGCCGACGTAGACCGCCTCCGAATCGGGGGCGACGGTGACCGAGGCGCCCGAGTTCATCCCGTCGACGGTGCCGCCGGCATCGCTGCCGTCGTTGACGCCGTCGCGTTCGGCCTCGAGGTAGCTGAGCTTGCCCGTGAGCGGGTCGCGCTCGAAACCGACCACCGAGTTGTCGGAGCTGCTGGTCGCGTACACGCTGCCCCCGTCGGGGGACACCGCGACGGCCTCGGGGCGGAACATGAAGTCCACGGTCGCCCCGGGATCACTCGGGTCGTTGACCCCGTCACGCTCCGCCTCGACGAAGCTGAGCTTGCCGGTTAGCGTGTCGCGGGCGAATACGGCGATGGCGTTGTCGCTCTGCCAGCCGGATGCGTAGACGTTCTTGCCGTCGGCTGAAACCGCCACACCCGTCGTGCTGTCGAGGCCGTCAACCGTCCCACCGGCGTCGCCCGGGTCATCGACGCCGTCGGTCTCGGTCTCGAGGTAGGTGAAGGTGCCGGTCGCCGGGTTGCGGGCGAGGACGGTGATCGAGTCGTTTCCGGAGACGTAAAGGTTGGCGCTGTCGGGCGACGCGGCGATCCCCGTCGTGGTGCCGAGATCGTACTCGGGCATGCGTTGCTGGTAGCTGAGCTCCCCGGTCGCCGCGAACGCGATCGCCGCCGCGACCAAGCTGACGGCTGCAGCAGAGAACGCCAGAGCACCAAGGCGCCTCCGCCTGCCTGGGGTCCCTCGTCCGGCGTGCTGTCGTGCGTTCCCTCGCAACGAGACTCCGATCGCTGAACCTATTCGATCCAGCGAAGAATGTGAAGGGGCGCGGTAAGCCGGGGCGCTACGCGGAACTGCTGACGTGAGTCGATTCGGGTTGGCCGGCGACCCGAATGTCCTTGCCGAAGGCGTCCGGCGGGATCTGCGAAGGGTCGACGAGAACCGGCTCGAACCGGTAGCCGATTCCGAAATGCGTGTGGATGTACTCCCAGCGCGGGGAGAGCTTCTGCAGCTTCGCCCGTAGCTTGCGGACGAAGACGTCGACGGAGCGATCGCCATGGGCCATCGCGTAGCCCCACACCCGCTGGTAGATCTCCTCGCGCTCAATCACGCGCCCTGAGGCCTCGGCGAGGACCTGAACCAGCTCGAACTCCCGTCGAGTCAGCTCGAGGCTCTCGCCGGAGACGTACGCCTGGAACTGATTCGAGCGAATCTCGAACTCGCCCGAGACAAACAGATTCTCGTCGCGCGGGCGGCTTCGGCGCCGGCGACGGATGACCGCCTCGATCCGGGCCATGACCTCCTCGGGATGAGCCGGCTTGTTGATCCAGTCGTCGACGCCAAGACGCAGGCCACGAACGCGCTGCGCGACCGTCGCCCCTTGGGTGCAGACGAGGACGGCGAGGTCTGGCAGCGTCTGGCAGACCCGCTCGAGAAAGTCCCAGCAAGCGGGGCCGAGAACCGCGGGGTTGACGACGACCGCGTTCAACTTCATGGCAACGAGGTCCTCGGTGAGGATGCTCGAACCGTGGACGCGATATTCCCAGTCCGCCGCGTCGAAACGGAGGCCGAGGACGCGCAGGAAACCACTGTCGTCGTCGATTACGGCGATGCGGACGAGGCCGTGTTTGGAGCTCATCGCTACACCCATCGTAGTGTCGGCGATGTCTACGTCGCCCCGGTCACGCCGGTGGCGACGAAGCCGAGCACAACGACGCCCAGCAGGATCCGATACCAGACAAAGAGCTCGAAGTCGTGGCGCGCGACGTAGCGCAGCAGCCACGCGATCGAGGCATAGGCGACAAAGAAGCTGACGATGATCGCGGTGACGGTCGGCCCCCAGCCAACACCGTTGGAGATCTCCGAGGCCTCGGTGACCGCCTGGAGGATGCCCGCGGCCGTAAGCGCCGGTACCGCTAGAAAGAACGACATCCGGGTTACGGTGACGCGGTCGAGGCCGCGAAACAGCCCGGCGACGATGGTCGCGCCAGACCGAGATACGCCAGGCACCAACGCGATGCACTGGGTCATGCCCATGACCAGCGCATCCTTCATGTCGAAGTCGGCCTCGCCGCGTGTCGCCGTCGCGCGGCGATCGGCCGTATGCATCGCGAAGCTCCAGACGATCAGGGCGACGCCGACGACCCAGAGGCTGCGCAGCGGGCCCTCGATGACATCTCGCAGCAGGAGACCGACGACGGCGATAGGGATCGACCCCACCGCCACGGCGAGGCCGAAGCGAAAGTCACGCGTTTCGCGCCGGGCCGGATTCGTCAGTCCGCCCGCGAGTGCGGTGACGATGCCCCAGAGGTCGTCCCAGAAATAGACGACGACGGCTGCGATCGCCCCCACTTGGATGATCGCTGTGAAAGCCGTGATGTCGGGGGCGTCGATCTCGAACCCCATCAGCTTCTCGGCGATCGTCAGATGGCCGGTGCTCGAGATCGGCAGGAACTCCGTGACGCCCTCGATCGCGCCGAGGATGATCGCTTCGAGGTACGACATCGACGCGGGAGCCTAGCCCCGCAACCTGAAATCGGCATGACTAGTCGTCGCGGTAGAGTTCGACCTGTGTCACGCACTCGTCGCCCACTCCTCGTGCTCGGGCTCGCCTTTGTCGCGGTACTCGCGCTTGCGCCGGTCGCGATGGCTGCTGATGGCGTCGGTCTCTACGGACGCACCGACGACAAGGTCGTCACCTACTTCGCCTTTGGCGTGATGATCTTCTTCGCGGCCTTCGTCATCGTCGCCTCGATCGTCCAGGGACGTCTCGACAGCCGCAAGGACCGCGCCCGCGAGGAACTAGAACGCCTCCGGCGTCCTTAGTTCCTCAACAACTCCCGAGAGTGCTCCGCTTCGCGTCCGCTCTCTCGGGGCCGCTTGCTGTTCAGGGGCGGCAGGTCGTAAGCGAGATTTCGCCATAGGCTTGGCGCCTGTGGCCAACACTTCCTACGAGCGGGTCGGCGCCGCCGCCGTCCTCACGATCACTCGTCCCGAGCGCCGCAACGCTGTCGACGACGACACCGCGGCCGAGTTGCTCGAGAGCTTTCACAGGTTCGAGGGCGATGACGAGGCACGGGCGCTGGTGCTCACCGGCGAGGGGCCGGAGGCGTTCTGCGCCGGTGCCGACCTCAAGGCCTTTGCTGAGCGTGCCCAGAAGTTCGAGGGAACCGATCCGGTCGAGGCGGTCGCGGCATGGCTTGATCACCGGCCCGACGGACCGCTCGGGTTCACCCGGCTGACGCCGTCGAAGCCGACGATCGCGGCCATCTCCGGCTGGTGTCTGGCGGGTGGGCTCGAGCTGGCGCTGTGGTGCGACCTGCGAATAGCAACCGCGGACGCGAAGCTCGGCTTCACCGAGCGCCGGTTCGGCGTTCCCCTCATTGACGGCGGCACGCAGCGACTGCCGCGCATCGTGGGCATGGGCCGTGCGCTCGACATGATCCTCACGGGGCGGATCGTCGGCGCGGACGAGGCACATTCGTGGGGTCTGGTCACCGAGATCGTCGATGCCGGAGCCCACCTCGATCGCGCTCTGGCAATCGCCGAGGGTCTGGCGCAGTTTCCGCAAGAGACGATGCTCTCCGACCGCATGGCGGCTCTCGAGGGGATCGGGATGCCCTTTGCCGAGGGTCTCGTGCGCGAGGCAGAGCTCGGCCGCGACTCCGTGATCGTCGGCGCGTCTGGTGCAGCCCGCTTCGCGGCGGGCGAGGGTCGCGGCGGCTCGGGCGCGGGCGTCTAAACCCGCGTTTAGCCGATCCGAAACTCGGAGAGCAGCCGCTTCTCGGACTCGCCCTCGACCGCAGCGACGACCTCGACGTGGTCGGCCAGCGGCGTGCCCCGGAGCTTGGTCGCAAGGAGGTCGTCGACCTGGAAGATCCCCGCGGAGTTGTTCATCGTGATCTCGATCCGGACCGCGCGGTCCTCACCAGCGAGGATCTCTATCCGGTCGATCGCGGCGGCGGATATCGCATGGATGCCCATCGCTCCCGACTCGACCGGGAGCCTCGAGCGGCCGTGTGCCATGTCGAGCGCGTCCGCGACGCGAACGACGCCGGCCTCGACCGTGTACGGCTCGCCCCGGCGGCGGTGGCCGATGATCGCGTGCAGTGCCTCCGCAACGACGACGGTGCGCTCGGCCGTGTCGCGATAGACCTCGCCGAGCAGCTCTCGCAGCTTGCGCTCCGCAAGAAAGAGGCTGAAGGCCTCGTGATCGGCGCGGTGGATCGACATGCCGATGTCGTGAAGGAGCGAGCCCGCCGCGACGACGACCTCAGCGTCGCGGTCGCGCATCCCGTGGTCGCTGACCATCGCCGGTTGGACGCCGCCCTTCACCAGGAGCCGCAGCAGTCGCAGGGCGATGTTGACGACGACCTGCATATGAACCCAGGAATGGTCGGACATCCGCAGCCGCTCGGACTGCACCTGCGCCAGGTGCCACCACGTGCGCACCTCGTCATCGGCATTTAGACCCTCAAGCAGCGCCTCTAGCCGTCGGTTGCCGCGGGTCGGGACCCGCACATGTGCCGCCTCGATCGCCTCCCGTGGCTGGCGCCCAAGCTCGCCGGGCCCAGCCGGGGCGACCTCCGCCTCGACCTCGTCGCTCAACTCGTCGGCCATGGCGCGAATCCTCGCAGGCCGGGCAGGCGCTCAGCGTTTCCCGCCAGGATCAGACCCTCAGTAGGCCGGTGACACCGCGTCGAGGATCTCCGGCCAAACGAAGACCTCCCACAGCGCCGAACAGACCAGCACCGGGATCGCGATTGCGACGGTCACGCAGGTCGCCGCGAGGAGATCGCGCCACTCGTCGCGCCGGCTGGCGATCGTCCAGGCCGCCAGCGGCATGAAGAGCGCGACCAGTTCCGGGATCGCATGCGGAAGGATGGTCAGCACCAAGACGCCGGGCGAGATCGCCAGCTGACTTGCGAGCTGAGCGCCTGTGAGGCCGAGGGCGTAGGCCTGAGTCATCAGCGAGAAGACGGTGACGAGGGTGACCCAGGCGAAAGCAATCGGCCGGGCCTTCTCGTGCACGACCTTCGAGATCCCGGACTTGTGCTCAGCGGCCAGCACGAGCGAGCTGCCGGCGATGAAGCCCGCAACGCACGCGAACGCGTGCAGGGCCAGCACAAGTGAGTTGCGGACCAGGAGATGACCGATGTCGTCGAACTCTGGGTCGTCGGTGAGCCCCGCGATATGCAGCCGGGTCAGGTCGACCGGGGAATAGGCCGCTATGACCCAGACCGCAAACAGCAGCGCGGATGCAACCGCGAGTGCGCCCCCGGCCCAAACGCGCAGCACCGGCCACGGGTCATCGTTCCAGCGTTCGAGCGCGCTGCGCGTTTCGCGCATCCCCGAGACCAGAACGAAATCGTCCGCCTTCACCTGCCAACTATCGGCAGATGAGGGCGGGACGTTTACGTGAGGCTGCTTGCGTCAGCCGCAAACAGGCCACGGCGAGGAGCCGGCGCGGCTGTACAGCAGCGACGCGCGATAGCTCTGCTCCTCGGGCGACGCGGCAGCCGGGCTACCCGAGCCTCCAACCGACGCCCAGGTACCCATATCGAACTGGTAGAGCCCGTGATAGGTGCCGCTGGCGTCGACGATGGTTGGGTCGCCGCCCGACTCGCACGACGCGATCGCGTCAAGGGTCGATTGCGAGACACCCGGCGCCAGGCCGAACTTCGGCTCGCGCTTGGCGAGCTTCTTCGCCCTGTTGACGCTGGCGTTCAGCCTCTCCACCGAGGCGTTCACCTTGTGGATGTTGATGGTCTGCTCGAGCCGGTCCGAGGGCCGGTCGAGAACCTTGATGTCCGGGGTGCGCTCGGCCTGAGCGATGCTGGTTGCCGAGAGCACGAGCGCGCACGAAATTGCAGCAAGCTTGTTCCTGCGTGACACGGGTTACCTCCGTTCGGTGCGCCCGGTCGGCGGACTTCGCCTCGAATACGTCGGGGTGGTTGGCCGGGCGGCTTCGCGGGCCCCGGGAGCGCAGTACGCTCAAGCCGGGGCTGCTCCGTGTGAACGGGACAGGTTGCCAGCCGAACATCTGTTTGTGTGTGACGGCGGTCACATTTGCAAGGAAACGCTCATAATTCCCAAAAACCCCTGCTCAGGCTGGTGCGTGAGGGCTTCCCCACGCGTCCCGCATATGGGACCGCGGTTTCCGAGGCGCTCCTCGGTCGCGTCGCGGCTGGCGAGATCGGCGCCACGTTTCGTCTTCACAGACCGGCTCGAGAACTTGCGTTTTCCAAGCAGGACCGCGCCGCACCCGGGTTCCCCACCGCGGTCGCAGCGGCGAACGAGCTCGGCTTCGAACCGGTCGTCCGCCTCGCCGGAGGACGCGCAGCCCTGTTTCACGAAGGGACGCTTGCAATTGCCTGGTCGTCCCCGGCCGAGCGACCGGTCGCCGGCACTCACGAACGCTTCCGGTGGCTGGCCGAGCTGATCGTTCGCGCCCTGTCGGGCCTCGGCGTCGACGCTCGCGTGGGTGAGGTCCCCGGCGAGTACTGCCCGGGCGCCTGGAGCGTCAATGCGCGTGGCGCGACCAAACTGGTCGGGATCGGCCAACGGCTGATCCGCGGTGGCGCGCACTGCGGCGCGGTGATCGTCGTCAGCGACTCCGCGCTGGTCCGCGAGACGCTCGAGGCGGTCTACTCGGCGCTCGACCTCGAGTGGGACCCGCAGACGACGGGCGCCATCGACGACGAGATCGGCCCGACGTCGCTGGAGGCGGTCGAGGATGCGGTGATCGCCGAGCTCGCGAAGGAGTTCGAGCTGGTCGACGCCCAGCTCGATCCCTCGACACTTGCGCGCGCCGCCGAGCTCGAGGACTCGCACCGGCCGCCCGAGACGATCTCCGGCTAGTTTCCGCGGATGCGCCTGCTCGCCTTCTCAGACTTGCACCGAGACCTCGGCCAGGCCGCCGAGCTCCTCGCGATGAGCGCCGAAGCCGACGTCGTCGTCGGAGCCGGCGACTTCGCGTCCGTTCACGAGGGACTCGGCGAGACGATCGATGCACTCGCCGCGATCTCGAAGCCCACGCTGCTCGTCCCCGGCAACAACGAGACCGAGGATGCCCTGCGCGCCGCAACCGCCGGGTGGGAGGCGGCCACGGTCCTGCACGGCCAGGCCACGGAGGTCGCCGGCGTCACGTTCTTCGGGCTGGGCGCCGGGGTCCCGGTTACGCCGTGGGACTGGAGCTTCGACCTCTCCGACGACGAGGCGAGCAAGCTACTCGACGGCTGCCCGGACGAAGCGGTGCTGATCTCCCACTCCCCACCGCGGGGCCACGTGGACATCGCCGGTAGCGGTGACCATCTCGGCAGCACCGCGATCCTGAACGCGATCGAACATAAGCGGCCACCCCTCGCGGTCTGCGGTCACATCCACGAGAGCTGGAAGACCGAGTCCGAGGTGGGCCCTACGCGGATCGTCAACCTTGGTCCAACGGGCACCTGGTTCGATCTCTAGGCGTTTCGGTCCTGTTCACGACGAAGACGCCACCGGGATGCTCTCACGGCGGGCGCAGAGCACCCCCCAAGTCGGTGACGTCATCGTCTTTTGCGAGACGGCGTCCCAGCCGTCCGTTGCTGTGAGTCAAGCTTCTCATTGATGTCGTTCGAAGGCAAGTTCTGCGAGGCCGCGCAGCGGCTGGCGCCGCGCGCCCGCGAGCTGGCGAACGAGGCCGAGCGCGAGCGACGTTTGCCGGCATCGCTCTCAACGGAGATCGCCGAGGCGGGCCTTTACCGGCTCTGTGTGCCGGCCTCGCTCGGAGGCGGCGAGGCCGAGCCGACCGAGTTGCTCGCGGTGGCGGAGGCGCTCGCAAAGGGCGACGCCGCCGCTGGCTGGTGTGTGGCCGTCTGCGCCACGGCGGGCATGCTCGGTGCCTACCTCGAGCCAGACCACGCGCGGGCCGTCTACGGCGATCCCACCAGCGTCGTCGGAGGTGTGTTCGCCCCGAGCGGGCGCGCGCTGGCCGATGGTGATCTGCTCGAGGTCACGGGTCGCTGGCGCTTCTGCTCGAACGTCGACAATTGCGACTGGCTGATGGCGGGCTGCATCGTCCACGACGGCGATGCGCCACGCCTTCTCAAAAGCGGTCGTCCGGACATCCGTCTCGCGCTGGTCCCCCGCTCCGAGGTCGAGGTACTCGACACCTGGTCCGTCTCGGGTCTGCGCGCGACCGGGAGCCATGACATTGCCGCGGACCGAGTGGCGGTCCCGGCGGCGCGAACCGCGTCGCTGATCAGCGACCGCCCACGGGAGACCGGGGCGCTTTACGCGTTCCCCCCGTTCGGTCTGCTCGCCGCCTCGATCGCCGCGGTTGCGCTCGGCACCGCACGCGGCGCACTCGATGAGGTTGGCGAACTCGCGGGCGCGAAGACCCCCACGCTGAGCACTCGAAAGCTGGCCGAGCGTCCCGCGACTCAGTCCGGGCTGGCCCGCGCCGAGGCGACCGTTCGAGCGGCGCGGGCGCTGCTATTCGAGGCAGTCGGAGAGTGCTGGGACGCTGCGCAAAGCGGTGGCTCGATCTCGGTGGAGCTGCGGGCGGGCCTCCGGCTCGCGTCGACCCACGCGGTGGAGTCCGCGGCCGCTGCGGTCGACGAGGCCTACCGGCTCGGCGGCGGCAGCGCCATCTACGAGACCAGCCCGCTGCAGCGTCGCTTCCGCGACGTCCATGCCGCCACCCAGCACATGCTCGTCGGCTCGGCCACCTGGGAGCTGGCCGGACGCTCGCTGCTCGGGCTTGATCTCGACGCCTCGCAGCTCTAGTGCCTCAGAGCGTCGACGCGCGGTAAGGCGGCGACCTCGGCCGACCCCGCGACGCGTTGGACCTCGCCCGGCACGTCGGCGAGGTCCACCCGGCGGACGAAGTCCTGCGGCTGGCCCAGCGGCGAGAAGAAGTTGTCGTAGTGAGTGGGAACGACGATCCGCGGATCGAGGCGCGGCAGGACGCGCTCCCAGTAGCGCGGGGTAACGCCCCGCCCGGCGACGCCGGCCAGAAAGACGTCGACCGGACCTTCCCGCAGCTCGCCGTCGTTCAGGTCCGCGCTCCCCTGGTGGTAGAGCGAGATGCCGCCAACGTCGATCCGGATGCCGTAGACCGCGCCGCACCTGTAGGCGCCGGGCGCGAGGCCGTGAAGGTGATCGCACGTCAGCGGCCCATCCATGGGCACCTTCCGCCCGAACAGCAGCTTCGAATGGCGGCTGGGGACAAAGCGGACGACGAACGGCCCGAGTTCGTATGGCCGATGTGGAACGACCTCGGCAGCGAGGTGTTCAAGCCCGTGCAGCCGCATCAGCCGGACAAGCGATGCCGACCCGTACGCCTTGGCGGCGAAGCGGCGGGCGATCGCTGGTGCGTCGACCGCATGGTCGAAATGCGTGTGCCCGACGAGGACGCCGGCGACCGGCCCGGGAGCGCTGGCGTAGCGCTCGATCATTTCGGGGTCGGGCAGCGTCGGGCGGCGCAGTAAAAACGCGCGCAGCGGCACGCGCGAGACGTACGGATCAATGAACAGCGAGGTGCCCTCGTAGGTCAGTCGATACCCGGAGACCCCAAGCCAGGTGACGTCCAGCCCCGGGGGAAGCCCCAGATCGACGCCCTCGAGCGCGTGGAGCGCCTGCGCGTCATCGGAGGACACCCGGCTCACCGTCCTAGGCCGGGCCGTAGGCCTCGATGGCCCCCGCGAGGCGGTCGAGGCGGCGCTCGCAGTCGGCGGCGTCACCCTGCCTGAGCCAAAAGACGGCGCGGTGAACGCCCGCCTGCTCGTAGAGCTCAAGAACATCGGGTTCGGTGGTTGCGTTGGCGAGCGTCGTCGGGATCGGCCCCCGGCCCGCTTGCTCTCCTGCCGTTCGCAGGCGCGCGATTCGCGCCGAGATCTTCGCGTCGTCGCCGATGCGGTTGGGCATCCATTCGTCGCCGTAGGCGAGGACGCGGTCCAGGACCCGCTTGCCGTGGCCGCCGATGATCACCGGCGGATGCGGATCGGCCAGAGGCTTCGGCCAGCACCAGATCCGGTCGAAGTCGACGTGATCGCCGTGATAGCTCGCCTCGTCGTTGGTCCAAATCTCCTTGATGGCCTCGACGCGCTCGCGCATGATCGCGAAGCGCCGATTCGGATCGGTCCCGTGGTTTGCCATCTCCTCGCGGTTCCAGCCGGCCCCGACGCCGAACAGAAATCGCCCACCGGAGATCCGATCGACGCTGGCGGCCGCCTTGGCGGTGACGATCGGGTCGCGCTCGATCACGAGGCAGATTCCGGTGCCCAGCTTGATCCGCTCGGTGACCGCGGCTGCGGCGGTCAGAGCAACGAACGGGTCGTAGATGCGCGAGTACTCGCGCGGCAGCTCGCCACCGGCCGGATAGGGCGTCTCGCGCGATGCCGGGATGTGGGTGTGGTCGGTGAAGAACAGCGACTCGAAAGGCCTTTCCTCGACCAGCCGGGCGATTATCGCTGGCTCGACCCCCTCGTCGGTGGGGAAGTAGCCGACGCCGAACTTCACGCGGGCAGACCGTGGCGCTCGACCGCGCGTTCGTAGTTCATCCGCAGGATCGCGATCACATCGCGGACGTCATCCTGGGTCGTCATCTGCCGAGCGCCGAAACCGGGCTTTCCGGGAAAGACAGGGTGGTAGCCGATCCGCCCCTGGTCGAATAGCTGCTGCCAGACCGCCTTCGGAAAGGCGAAGTGAGCGGTGCCGTCGCCGTGTAGATGGCCGATCTCGCGCCGGCCGAGTCGCAGCGAGAGCTCGTCGCGGTCGCCATCGACCGCCTCGACTCCCTCCCAGGAAGTTGCCGCGGTCACGATCAGAACGGCTGCGCCTTCCATGAGCTAGGACGACCGGCCGCCGACGCGGTGGCCGCGCAACTTGCCCGCGGCCCCGATGACCTTCACGACCGGCGCCGTCAGCAGGTGAGGCGCGACCGCCAGGCGAAACGTGTCGGAGAACTCATCGAGTAAAACGGCGAATCCGAGCGCGCTCGGCTCCCCTGACGCCGACTCGCGCACGAGCGCGTCAATCGCGCGAAACCACTCCTCCGTGCGCCCCCCGGGACTCGTTGTCCAGCGCACCCGCGCGGGCTCCGCCGATGGGTTCCACATCTGATGGGCCATGCGAGCGGGGATCGCGAACGTCTCGCCTATGGCCAGTTCGGTGCGCTCGCGACCGGCGCGGAGCTTGAGCGAGCCTTCGAGCACCTCGAACAGCTCGTCCTGAGTCGGATGGGTGTGCATCGGCGGCGGTCGTCGGGACTTCTCGTAGGTCGCCTCGACGACGAGCGCTTCAGGCGTCGAGCTGACGATGGTCACCGCCTCGCCCGGCGTCAGTTGAAGGGTTTCGCCCTGGCTCATCAGCCCATCTTCTCAGCAGCGCTCGACCTGCTTGGCAATCGCCCGCGCGCGAGCCATGTAGCCGGTCGCGTTGACGTGGACGCCGTCGCTGGCGAGCCAGCCGCGGTTGGCGGCAACCAGTCCTGCCCAATCGACGACACGCAGGTTGTCGTGGGCGCGAGCGATCTCGCGGAGCGCGCTGTTGAAGCCCGAGTAACTTGCGCCGCCAACCGGCGGGCGGACGATGTTCGGCACGACGACGCAGCGGGTCTTGCCCGCGATGTCGAGAGCCGAGTTGACGGCCGAGCGAAACCCCCCGACGTCGTGAGCGTCGTTGTTGGTCCCGAGGGCGAAGACGATCGCCCCGGGAAGGCCGCCCCGGCGTCGAAGGATCGCCACACCCTCATCAACGAACCGCGACGTAGCGACGGACTGGCTGACCTTCCAGCCGCGCAGCGCTCCCGGCAGGTACGGCTTCGTGCCCTCGCCAAGCGAATCCCCGATCGAGAACACCGCGCGCTCGCGGATCACGATCCGCTCGCGGTCGACCGCGCGACCTCCAGCGAAGAAGGCGAGCTTGTACTTGCCGGCACCGTCGACGTCGAAGCGCGTTCTCGAGCGCTGGCCCGCGCGTCGCGTATGACGGTCATAGCAGCGCTTCTTCGAGCCGGCCCGGCGCGCGCAGACCCTGTACTCCACGTCGCCCTGGCCGATCGCCCTAAAGACGGCCACCGGGTGGTCGCCCGCAAAGCAAAACTGGTCGGCGTGCTTTCCCTTCGATCCGCACGAGGCATAGGCGCGAAAGCCGTCGGCCGCGGCGGCCTGGGTGACCGGCGCGAACAGCGCGGCGACGGCGACACCGATGACCAGGGTCCGCAGCTTCATCGCCGCGCAGGCTAGCCCGTCGTGCGGGAACGGTCCGTGGCTCGCAGGGCGATCAGGTTGACCACCCAGAGGACGACGCCGATCAGGATCATGATTCCAGCGCGCACCCAGGTCTCACCCTCGATCTGGGTCAGCAGGGCGATCGACACGGCGACGCCGAGCACCGGCACGATCGACGGAACGCGAAAGTGATCGTGGTCGACGCTCTCGCGCCGCAGGACGAGAACGGTGACGTTGACGATTGTGAAGACGACCAGGAGCAGTGCGACCGTGGTGTCCGCGAGCTTGGAGAGGTCGCCGGTGATGATGAGGACCGCTGCGATGGCAGTGGTGAACAGAATTGCCACCCAAGGGGTCTGGCGGCCGCTGACGACGCCGAGCGGCTTCGGGACAACGTCCTCCCTCGCCATGCCGTAGAGCAGACGCGAGGCCATGATCATGTTGATCAGCGCTCCGTTGGAGAGTGCGAGCAGCCCAATCGCCGAGAAGACTTTCTCCGGGATCCCGAGCGGACCCTGTTTGACGACCTCCAGGAGCGGGCCGCTCGACTGCGAAAGGTCGCCGACCGGGACGACCGAGACAGCGCCAACGGTGACGACGAAGTAGATGACGCCTGCGATCCCGATGCCGATGAAGAGAATCCTTGGGTAGGTGCGACTCGGGTCCTTGACCTCCTCGGCCACGTTGACCGAGTCCTCGAAGCCGACCAGCGCGTAGAAGGCGAGCGCCGCTCCGGCGAGCGTGGCGCCGATGATGCTGGTGCCCTCCTTGAACTCGAAGGCACGGCTCGGCTCGGCGTCGCCTTGGAAGATCGCGACGATCGCGATCAGGACGATCAACAACAGACCGCCGATCTCGACCAATGTGAATCCCACGTTGAGCTTCACGGACTCGGCGATCCCGCGGAGGTTGACCAGCGTGATCAGGGCCAGCAGAGCCAGCGCGCCGAAGATGACCTTGACGTCGATGAACTCGCCGAGGTAGTCACCGCCGAAGCCGCGGGCGAGTGCGCTCGCAGAGGTGATTCCCGAGGCCACGACGGCGAAGGCGACGAGAAAGCTGAGGAACTTGACCTTGTATGCCCGGTTGACATACAGAGCCGCGCCACCAGCGTGGGGAAACTTCGAAACGAGTTCCGCGTAGGAGCCGGCGGTGAATGCCGCCATCACGAGTGCGAGCACGAACGCCGCCCAGATCGCACCGCCGGTCTCGCTGCCCACCTCGCCGACGAGGGCGTAGATACCGCCGCCGAGAATGTCGCCGACGATGAAGATCAGCAGCAGCTTTGGCGTGATCGCACGCCGCAGGCCCCCGCGCTCCTCCTTGTCCTCCACCTCGGTGACGCCTTCTCCCATGCCCGTCCCCCGTACCCAGGCAGGTGACTACTAAGCCGGACGGCGCTGGCGGCTCGCGCCGCCGGCGAGCACAACAGCAAGCGTCATGGCGAATAGCCCGGCGATCACCGCGTAGGCCGTGGCGTCGGTGGTCGCATCGGCTAGTGCCACCAGCGGCGATCCGCCGATCACCTGGCCACCGGCCCACGCGAGGCTGACCAGGGCCGTCGCGAACGCGAGATCGAGCCCGGCCACCTCCGCATTGTCCGACAGGAGGGCCATGGCTGGCGTCCACATCAGACTCATCGCAAGCACGACAACGGCCAGAGCGACCGCGACGATGAAGATGGAGTCAGGCAGGGGCAAGGCAAGCGCGGCAAGGGGCGAGGCGATCAGGCCGATGCGAATGGGCAGCATCCGCCCACGCCGGTCAGAGACCCGGCCGATCGCGGGCGCGGTGAAGGACTCCAGCGCTGCTGCGGTGAAGAACGCCGCTCCGACCGCGACGGCGCTGGCGCCGAGAGCGTCGAGGCGCAACGGCACGAGCACGTCGAAGAGGCCCGACAGCATCGACGGCAGGATCACTAGCCAGAACGCAAACAGCACCGGTCGGGTGAGGATCGCCGCGGCGACCCTGCGCAACGGCGGCACCGGCCGAGGGACAGGCGCGTCGAATGCGAGCACGCGCGCAGCGAGGACGGCGGCGATCACCCCGACCGAGCTAAAGACGATTTCGGGACCGACGACGCTCGCGATGCCGCCGATCACCGGGCCGAGCAGAATCCCGAAGATCGCGGCGGCGAGGGCCGCTCCGATCAGCTCGCCGCGCCGCTCGATCGGAGCGGCTGTGATGAGCCATGCGAGGCCGCCGGTCCATGCGCACGCGCCGCCGACGCCCTCCGCGAAGCGCGCGACGTCGAGCAGCACCACGGACTGCGCAAACGCGAAGACAACGCTCGAGACGGCGAGCAGCGCGAGTCCGATGAGCATCGCCTTCTTAAAGCCGATCTTCGCCGCGAGCCAGCCGGACGGCAGAGCGGCCACGAGCGTGCCCGCCGCGTACGACGCGCTGAGAATCCCGGCACCGGTCTTCGACAGCCCAAGCTCGTCCGAGTACTCGGGAAGCAGCGGCGTGATCGCCGCGTAGAACATCGTGTCGACGAGGATGACCGCCGCCACCAACAGATAGAGCCGCCGCATAGAAGCGCCGAGAGTAGGCGCGAAGCGCAGGTTGACGCGTTTACGACCTGCCTTCCCTCGACAGCGTGCGTCCCCGCGGGAGCGGACGCGACGCGGAGCATCTCGCGGGAGTTATTCCTCAGCCGGGCCCGAATATGGCCAGATGCAGGAGGCCCGCGAGGAAGCCGAGCACGGCGCCGTGAAGGAGAAGCAACCACTCGTCCTCCTTCATCGCCGACCGCAGCAGGTCCTGAAAGTCGGTGGGCGGCAGCTCGCGCATCCGCTCAGCGATCAGCTTGCGGACCTCAGTCGACTGCTGGCGGTTGAACGCCGGGTCGGAGAGCGGGGTCATCGTGTACTCGACGGCCTCGGTTGCAATCGATTCGCGAATCGCGTCGTACTGACGGGCACCGACGGCGATCCGCACCGCTGGCCGGGCCGAGCCGACCGAGCGGTCGACCGCCGGGCGCAGGCGGCTTTCGATCATCCAACGGGTGCGGTCGGACTGCGGCCCGTTGAGGAGCTCATCGCCCATGTTTTCGAGCGTCACGATGTCGTCGGCAATGATCCCCGCGTAGACGTCGGCCACCTCGGGCTGGCGGCGGATGAACAGCCCCTGGATCTTGAACGGCCCGATTTTCCGCGGCTCGACCGGCTCGAAGATCATCCAGAGCGCCATCCAGTTGGTGACGTAGCCGATGATCACGCCGCCGATCGGCAGCACGTACCAGTACGGCAGCGCCTCGCTGATGAAGACCATCGGAAAGCCGAGGGCGGCACCAAAGAAGAAGCCGAAGTTGATGATGAAGCGAAGCTCCTTCTTGCCGACGTCCTGAAAGATCCGGTTGGCAAGCTCCGGGCGTTCCTCGATTCGGCGGATCACCATCAGCTTCACATCCATCAGGTGCTCGATGTTGGCGCCGATGTCGTCGGTGACGTCGCGGACGATCTCGGGAAGCTGCTTCTGCACGCGCTGGTGGACGCGCTCTTGAAGCTGAGGCGGCAGATCGCGCCATAGGTCGGGATGCTCGCGCTCGAGGATCCGCTCGGTGACTTCACGGATGTCCTCGCGCGCCGTGTCGAGAATGTGCTCGGCGATCTTGTCGGGCTCGAGCTGCTCGTAGAAGTCACTCGGGCTGCCGAGCTTGGCGATCCCCTTGTCGACGGCGATCGAGCCCATCTTCGCCGCACGCGAGGGGATGATTCCCTGCCAGCCGATGCCGCCGTGAGCCACTCCCGGAATCTGGGCGATCTTGCGCGGCAGGATGCTCGCGACCGCGAGCAGTCCCGGCACTCGGATCCCTTTGAAGTGGATCGGGTTGAACAGCATCCAGACCCCGCTCCAGTTGGTCAGGTAGCCGATCGCGCCGGTGAACAGCGGAATTGAGATGAGATTGACGGTGTGGTGGTCCACGCCGTCGGCGAGGCTATTCCGCGAGGACCTCGCGTGCGGCAGTGCGGCCGTTCAATGCGATCACCGACCCACCCGGGTGAGTTGCAGCGCCGCACAAAAACAAGCCTCGGATCGGCGTGCGCGCGGAGAGGCGACGGTCCCACATCTGATCCGGGAGCGCCTGGCCCTGAAAGATGTGCCCGCCGCTGAGCCCTATCCGCTCCTCGATGTCGGGTGGTCCCATCGCCTGGATCTCGTCGACGCAATCGCGGACGTCGGGAGCGTGGGCCTCAATCGCGTCCAACGCCATCGCCGCGATCTCGTCACGACGCGAGTCCCAATCGCCGCTGGCCAGCTCGTACGGCACGTACTGGCAGAACACACTCATCACCTCCTTGCCCGGGGGTACGACTGAGCTGTCGTACGCACTCTGGAAGTAGAGCTCGCAGAACCCGATCGCCGGCACGCCACGGCGCGCCGCCTCGACCGCGGCCTGGGCTGCGTCGACGCCGTCGGTGATCGAGACCATCGCCCGATGAGGCTCCAGCCCGGCCGGCGCAGCGGTGAAGGTCGGAAAGCGATCGAGCGCGACATTGAGCTTGAGCACGGGCGAGCTCACGTCCCAGTCAGCGAGCCTCGCGCGGTAGTCGTCGGGTAGCTCCGAGCCCCCCGCATCCAACATTCCCAGCAGCCGCTTCGGGTCCGCATTGCAAACGACCACCGGAGCCCGGATCGTCTCGCCCGACTCGAGCTCAACTCCCTCGCCCGGTCGAATCGCGGCAACCGGCACCCCAGCGGCGAGGACGGCCCCGGCCTCCCTGGCGGCGTCGGCGATCGAAAACGAGACGCGTCCGAGGCCGCCGTCCACATAGCCCCACACCGAGCCGAGGCCCTGGAGATCGCCCTGATGGTGCATGAGCCGGATCGACGCGGTTCCTGGATCTCGCGGCCCGGCAAAGGTCCCGATCGTTCCCTGGCAAGCAATCGCGTCCTTGAGGCGCTGATCGCCGACGTAGCGGTCGAGCATCGATGCGATCGACTCCTCGAAGACGACGTCGACCAGCTCCGAATCTCCGCCAAGCCGCGCCTCGATCTCGTCTCGCCCCGGTGACGCACGCAGCCAGAGGTCGTCGCTCTCGCCGCGCAGAAGGTCGCGGATCCGGTCGAACACGGCGTTGAACCGCGCGACTCCGTCGATGTCGGCGTCGGCGAAGCCCTGCGACCGCAGATACTCCCTCGTCTGCGCGCCATCGATGAACCCGGCGTAGGAGCTGCCGTCTGCGAATGGGCACCAAAGGTTGGGATCGGCTGGCGTAACCCGATAGCCGTGGCGCCCGAGGTCGAGCTCGTCGATCACGACCTGGTCGAGCAACCCGACCACGTACGCGCAGGGACTGACCACGAAACGCTCGTCTTCGAACGGCCGCTCCAGGGTCGCTGCCCCGCCCAGTTGGTCGCGTCGCTCGAGCACGAGCACCCGCTTTTCGGCCTTCGCCAGGTAGGCGGCCGCGGTGAGCCCGTTGTGCCCGCCGCCGACCACCACGGCGTCCCACTCACGCGTGGCGAGCTCCGCGACCGGGGCGGGCAGGCCAACGCGCCCGAGTTGGGAGAAGACGTCCTTCACCGGCTGAGATACGAGACGCCTGTGAGCTCCTCGGAAACCTGCCAGAGGCGCTTGCCCAGCTCCTCGTCGGTGGCACGCTCGACCGGCCTCACCAACTTCGGCGAGCCCCGCAGCTGCTGAAAGCCATCGGGCCCGATGAACTGGCCGCCCTCGACGCCGGGAGCAGCTGCCGCGTAGAGCTGCGGCAGCGAGCCCTGGTCGGCGCCCTGGGCAAGCAGCCGATTGCCGACCTCGAGGATCGCGCGCATCGCGCCGGTCGGTCCCGTCCGCTGCAGGTTCGTGTCGGAGTAACCCGGATGCGCAAGGACGCTGATCACCGACGAACCCGTCTCGCGGAGTCGACGATCGAGCTCGAGCCCGAAGACGACGTTGGCGAACTTCGAGCGCTGATAGGCGCCCCGCGGCGAGTACGAGCGCTCGGATCGCAGGTCATCGAAGTCGATCCCGCCCGGCCGGTGCTCGACGCTTGAAACGGTCACGACCCGGGCCGCCGGCGAGCTCGAGAGCGCATCCAACAGCAAGCCGGTGAGCGCGAAGTGACCAAGGTGATTGGTCCCGAACTGCAGCTCAAAGCCGTCCGCGGTCTCGCTTCGCGGCGGCATCATCACGCCCGCGTTGTTGACGAGTAGGTCGAGCCTCGGATGGTCCGTCGCCACCGCGGCTGCGAAATCTCGCACCGACGAGAGGTCAGCGAGATCCAGCACGCGCCCGTCAAGTTGAGCGCTCGGCACCTCGGCAAGGATGAGATCCTGGGCCGACTCGGCCTTCGACCGGTCGCGTGCGGTGAGCACGACGAGCGCGCCTGCACGGGCAAGCTCTCGCGCCGTTGCCAACCCGAGGCCGCTGTTGGCGCCGGTCACAACCGCCGTTCGCCCCGTCTGACTGGGGATCTCACCCGCCGTCCACTTGCTCATCCGCGTAGGATCATCCCGCATCAACGCCGCTCAGAGAGGTCGCCCCACCGTGTCGAAGATCCGTATCGCAACTTGTCTCGTCGCACTCCTCGCCCTTGCAGTGATCGTCGGCTGCGGCGAAAAGGAGGAAACGACCACCGCTGCCGGGACCGAAACGACGGCGCTCGCCGACTGCACGCCGGACACGCTCGAGACGAAGACGGCCGGCACGTTGACGGTCGGGACCGACAAGCCTGCGTATCCGCCGTACTTCGAGGACAACGACCCGACGAACGGCAAGGGCTTCGAGAGCGCGACCGCCTACGCGATCGCCGAGAAGCTCGGGTACACGGCCGACAAGGTCGAGTGGACCGTTGTCCCGTTCAACGCCTCCTACGCCCCCGGCCCCAAGGACTTCGACTTCGACGTCAACCAGATCTCGATCACGCCCAAGCGCGCCGAGCAGGTCGATTTCTCGAGCCCGTATTACGAGGCCAACCAGGCGATCGTGACGCTCAAGAACTCCGACCTCGCCTCCGCGACCTCGCTTGCCGACTTCGCCGATGCCAAGATCGGAGTCCAGATCGGCACAACGAGCCTCGACGCCGTGAACGAGGTGATCACGCCGTCCGAGGATCCGCAGGTGTTCGACAACTCCAACGATGTCGTCTCGGCCCTCAAGAACGGTCAGGTCGACACCGTCGTCGTCGACACGCCGACCGCGCTGTATCTCACCGCTGTCCAGGTGCCCACCGCGACCGTGGTCGGCCAGTTCGAGTCGTCGGCTGCTGGCGATGAGTGGGGCGCTCTGCTGGAGAAGGATTCGTCGCTCACCGCCTGCGTCTCGGCGGCGATCGACGAGCTCAAGGCCTCCGGCGAGCTGCCCGACATCGAGCAGGAGTGGATGAGCGACGCGGCCGACGCACCGGTCCTCCAGTAAGCGCCCAGCTCTGACCGAGACCGCCGAGGCGCCCACCAACCGCCCGGACCGCCGCGCCGAGCGGGCCGCGGCGAAGCGCGCGAAGGCACGCCGTGGCGCCGCGATCGCCGCGATCTCGACGATCGTCGTCCTCGGCGGCCTCAGCGCCCTCGTCCTCACGAGCCCGGGCTGGACGTCGGTGCGCGACACATTCTTCGACGCCGAGGTTTTCAAGGAGTCATTTCCCGACATCTTCAGCGCCTTCTGGCTCGATGTGCGCGTCTTCTGCGTGGTCGAGGTCTGCGTCCTGATCCTCGGGCTCGTGGTGGCGCTGATGCGGATCAGCCGCGCGCCGGCGCTGTTCCCGCTGCGACTGCTGACAACCGTCTACACGGACGTCTTCCGGGGCGTCCCGGTGATTCTGCTCGTCTATCTGATCGGTTTCGGCATCCCCGCGCTCAACCTCAGCGGGCTGCCAACCGAGCCGGTGGTGCTAGGCGGGATCGCTCTGACCCTCTCCTATGGGGCGTACGTGAGCGAGGTCTATCGAGCCGGGCTGCGGTCCGTCCACCGAGGTCAGCGCGACGCTGCGCTCGCGATCGGCCTGACCGAGCGCCAGGCAATGCGTCACGTGATCCTCCCCCAGGCCGTTCGCCGGGTTGGGCCCCCGCTCCTCAACGACTTCATCGCGCTGCAGAAGGACGTCGCGCTGATTTCCATTCTTGGCGTTGCGGGCGAGGCGTTTCGAGTCGCCCAGATCCAGGCCGCCTCGGAGTTCGACTACACCCCTCTGCTCGGCGCGGCCCTGCTCTATCTCGCGGTGACGATCCCCCTGGCCCGGCTGCTCGAGCGGTGGGGTTACACGGAGGTGGCGCACTGATGGCACCCGTGCTCGAGATCCGGGGCGTGACGAAGGCCTTCGGCGATCGCGAGGTCCTGCACGGCATCGACCTGGAGGTCGCCGAGCACGAGGCCGTAGCCGTGATCGGCGCCTCCGGCTCCGGTAAGTCGACCCTCCTGCGCTGCGTTGATCTGCTGGAGGAGATCGACGACGGCGACATCTTCCTCGACGGGGAGGTGGTCACGGATCCGTCCGTCGACGCGGTGGCGGTGAGGCGCAAGCTCGGCTTCGTCTTCCAGGCCTACAACCTCTTCCCCCACCTCAGCGTGCTCGAGAACGTCGTGCTCGGTGCTGTCAAGGGCCACGGCGTCCCGCGCGAGGAGGCCGAGGCTGCTGCGCTCGAACAGCTCGAAAGGCTCGGCTTGGGCGGTCGCGAGCATGACAACCCCGATCGACTCTCCGGCGGCCAGCAGCAGCGCGTTGCGATAGCTCGCGCCTTCAACGCACGACCCCGCGCGATGCTGCTCGACGAGGTCACCTCGGCGCTCGACCCAGAGCTCGTCGGCGAGGTCCTGCAGACGGTCCGAACGCTCAAGGACGAGGGAGTGACGATGCTCATCGCCACGCACGAGATGAGCTTCGCCCGCGAGGTGGCCGACCGCGTGTGCTTTCTCGATGCGGGGCGCGTCTGCGAGGTCGGCCCGCCCGAGCAGGTTCTCGGCGACCCCCAGCAGCCCGAGACGAAGAAGTTCCTGCGACGCCTGCTGGCGGCTGGGCGCGTGTAGGGAGCCGCTACACAGAGCTGACGTTCGAGAGCGTCGCGCGGCCCGAGGCTAAAAGCGAGCGTTCCGTCCTCGCGACCATCTCGAACGAGCCGATGTTCCCCCCGCGTCGGACTCGCTTTGGCGTCACCGGCCGTGCGCCGCGAGCAGCCGCAACGATCGCGCGAAACGCCGCTTCGTGAAACGGGGTCCAGCGCAAGCCGAACATCTTGCGAACCCGCGGCGGCAGTGTGCCGGTGAGTACGAGGTTGTGGACCTCGCGCTGGGGGTGCAGGTGCCAGGGCATCGGTATCTCGAACGCGATCGCCATGGCAACCCGGCGCGCCTCGTCGGTGAGATGCAGTTCATCACCGGCCCACATGTCGTCCCAGTACTCGCGGAACTCGGCGTACGTGGCGGGGGCTGCATCGCGCGGCATCCCGAAGAGCTCGCCGAAGCGCAGGTAGTCCACCCAGAGGCGATCCTTTTCCCGCGAAGACAGCCTGCGGCAGAAGGTCTCGTAAAAGGCCTCGGCCGAGTCGGCGATCACCGCGACGGTCCAGAGCATCAGATCTGGGTCGTATGCGCTGTAACTCGTTCCAGCCTCAAAGCGCCCCGCGGGGTCGGGAAGCCTGCCGTTGACGCGGTCGTGCATGCGCTGCACGATCGCGAGCATCTCGTCTGCCTCGGCCTCCGTGCCGAAGAAGATCGCCTCGAAGACCTTTGCGGTGTGAACAAGGCGCAGGAAGGGACGGTTCCCCGAGCGTGTGTTGGCCTGGGTGCCGATGAAGTTGACCGGGTGCGCCGCGCCAATCATCAGCGCGCGCTGGCCGTAGTTCAACCCAACCGCACGCTCACCGTGAACACGGCGCAAAACGGACTCGCCGGCGGGGAAATAGCCCCTGTCGCTGGAGCTCACACGCCAACTATGACATCGCGCGGTGTCAGATAGCGCCGAGGGCTGCTGCAGCAACCGCGAGTGCGATCTCCGCCCGCAGGCCCAGCGAGGCTACGTCGACGTACTCGTCCGGGTGATGCGCATGGCCGCCGTGAGGGCCGAGGCCGTCCACCGTGAGCGCGATGTGACCTGCCATGTGGCTCGCATCGCTGGCGCCGCCGCGCTGTGACGCGACCAGAGGCGCGCCGAGGAACGCTTCGGCGGGCGCAACTAGGCGCGCGGACACGAGCTCGCGGGTGTCCATCCCCGGCCACTGGCGCACCCATTGCGCATCGATCCTGACGCCGTCGATTTCGGCCGGGATCGCGTCGATGGCCGAAGCCGTCTCCTCGAGGGAATCGGCGCGCACATCGCACACGAGCTCGCCCGCGGATGGGACGACGTTGAATGCCCCTCCCGCCCGCATCACCGTCGGTACCGCGGAGAGATGTCCGGGTCCCTCGGGGTTCGCCGCCGCGGCCACACGCGCGGCGACCTCACCGAGTGCCAGGAGTGCGTTGCGCCCGTCGGCGTGAGCCGAGCCGGCGTGCGCCGCGACCCCATGGGCCTCGACGAGGATCGTCGCGGCCGCCTTGCGCTTTGCGACCAGAGCCTCCTTCCCACCCGGGCCGAGCTGGGCGCCCTCGAAGCACAGGCAGGCGTCCCAGCCGGCGAATCGCGGGCCATGCCCGAAGCCACCCGTCCGCCATTCCTCGTCGACCACCATGAGCAGGCCGATCTCGGCGAACGCATCCGGGACTGCCGCGAGCGCTCGCAGGACACCGAGCGCGAAAACATCGCCACCCTTCATGTCGACCGTCCCCGACCCAATCAGTCGCCCGTCGGCGCGTTCGAGTGGCCGGTGCTCTTCATGAGCCACAACGGTGTCGAGATGCCCGAGCAGCAGCAGCCTGCGCTCGCCATTGCCGGGGAGCGTCGCGAGCAGATCCGGTGCAAACCCCGGGGATGAGCACTCCGGCCGCTCGATCGCTGATCCGCCAGGAAGCATCTCGCTGACGACGGCACACATCCGCTCCGCCCCATCGATGTCGCCCGACGGCGAGGAGACGGCGACGAGCGCATCGAGCTCGTCCTCGAAACCTGCGGTGATCGACTCAGCGTGGGCGCCAAGCCACGAGCGATCGAGCCCATGGCTCATGGCGCGAGCTCGGGAATGTGCGAGTCGATGTGTTCGGTGATCGTCCGCCGCACCCATTGCTGGGTCTCGGCGCCGGCCATCCGGTAGCGGCCCAGGAGCATCTTTTGATCGTCGAGCGGCAGGCCGGCGATCTCCCAGCTCACGGCGAGGCGCTCGAAGAGCATCTCGGTCCGCCGGTGCCACTCGTCGTCGGTCGACGCCGCCGCCCGACCCTGGCGCTCGCTGAGTTTGCGAATCGTGCCCGGGCTGAGCTCGCCGCGCAGCGTGAGGACGTTCCCTTCGGGATCGGCATAGTCGAAGGTCTCGACCGGCGCCCTCTCTCTGCGCTTGCGCTTCGCCACCCGGGAATCTTGACGGACGTTGCCTGGCGTAGGGTTGCGCTCCATGCCATCCCAGAACGCCCGCAATCGCGCCACCCTGACCGCGGAGGTCGCCGGATCACCCGACGCGGTCTTCACCTACCTCACTGACAGCTTTTTTGAGCTCTGGCCCGGAAAGGGCGAGGTGCTCGAGCCGGGCAGCGATCCAAGCGAGCCGAACGGACTCGGGATGGTTCGGCGCATGCAGCCGCCCGGCTCGGCGGTGCTCGAGGAGCGGATCATCACCCACGACCGGCCAAGCCTGATCGAGTACGAGGTGATCAACGACGCCCCGCTCTTCAACCACCTGGGCCGAATCGAGCTGACCCCGACGGGCACCGGGACCTCTATCCGGTACACGATCGACTTCGACTACAAGCCCGCCTTCCTCGGTCCCGTCGTGCGGACGGTGATCACGACGACCTGGGCCATGCGAAGCCGCCGCAAGCTCAGCGCCGCCTTCCCGGACTAGCCGCCAAGCGCATCGCTCGCTCGAAATCGCGAGCCCAGCGCATCGATTTCGCCGTCCGCCAGCGCCTGCGCGGCCTCGCTTGCCGCACCGTAGGCCACCCATGTCAGCAGGCTGCCGACGCTGATTCGCTGCGCCCCCGCGGCGAAGATGTCGGCAATGGCCGGCCCACCGGGCACACCGAGCACGTTGACGGGCTTCGACACCGCCGAGCAGACGGCCTCCATATCCGCCGTCGTCTTCAGCCAGGGCGCGTAGAGGACGTCCGCCCCAGCTGCCTCAAAGGCCTGCAGGCGCGCAATCGTGTCGTCGAGGTCCGGATTGCCGCGCAGGAAGTTCTCCGCTCGCGCGGTCAGCGTGAACGGGAAGTCCAGCGCTCGCGCGGCCTCGACCGCTGCCGCCACGCGCTCGGTGGCAAATCCCTCGTCGTAGATGCCGGCCTCTGGATCGAAATCCTCGATTGAGCCGCCAACGGCGCCTGCCGCCGCCGCCCGTCTGATCGCCTCGGCTGCATCCTCCGGGCGCGGTCCGTATCCGTTCTCAAGGTCCGTCGAGACCGGCAGCGCGGTCGCCTCGTTGACCAAGCCCACGTGCTCGCAAACCTCATCGAGCGTTGCGCCGCCGTCGAGCCGAGCGAGCGTGAATGCGAATCCGCCGCTCGTCGTCGCCAGCGCCTTGAAGCCCAGCGCGGCGAGCATCTTCGCCGAGCCCGCGTCCCACGGATTGGGAATAACAAACGGCTCGCCGGCGTGGAGCTCGCGCAGCGCCCTGCCCTTGGACTCCTGACTCGTTTGGCCTGGCATCGCTTCCTCCTTATGGTTGATCGCGCTCCATGGTGCAGCGCTCTGGGATCTCGCGACGTGAGCTGCTCGAAAACGGCGGGCGTGCCGCTGCGTTCAGTCTCGTCCCGCTGCCGGTCGTTCGTGCGGTCTCGCGGGCGACGGCTCCCCGGATCGTCGTCGTCGGGGCCGGCCTCGCAGGGCTGTCGTGCGCCTACTCCCTGCGCAGACGCGGCTTCGATTGCACCGTCTATGAGGCAAACCCCGAGCGGATCGGCGGCCGCTGCTGGACCTCACGCGATTGGGCCGACGGCCAGACGGCGGAGCACGGCGGCGAGTTCATCGACTCCCGCCATCGACTCATGCGCGGTCTCGCGCGTCGCTTCGACCTCGGTCTCGTGGATCTCTACGCGGTTGCGAACCCCGGAAGCCCGCGATTCTGGCTCGATGGCGAGCTGCGTCGTCGGCGCGAGTTGCTCACGCCCCGGCGGCGGCTGGTACGCGCGCTGGAGCGAGTGGCACAACGCGTCGGCTCCTATTCCGCCGCCGCTCACAACCCAGCCGGAGTCGCGTTTGACGAACTGTCGGTCAGCGACTTCCTCGACCGGACCCTCGGAGGGGGTGGAACCGAGAGCCCACTCGGACGGTATGTGGCGGTCGAGATGGCAAGCGAGTTCGGCCTCGATGCCAACCGGCTGAGCGCTCTCAACCTCCTCTCCGAGTACGTGGAGAGCACGCCCGGCGCCGATGAGCGCTACCGCGTGCGCGGAGGCAACGATCAGATCGTCGATGGCCTTGCCGCGCGCTTACCCGACGGGACAATCGAGCTCGGCACGCCGCTTGAGTCGCTTTCGCACGCCGGGGGCCACGGCTTCGTCTTGCACTTTGGCGGCATCGCCCAGGCCGTGCGTGCCGATCGGGTCGTCCTGGCCCTCCCCTTCACGACCCTGCGCGACGTCGACCTCTCTCGCTCCGGCCTGAGCCGTCGAAAGCGGCGCTGCATTGCCGAGCTCGGGATGGGAACCAACGCGAAGGTCGCGATGCAGTTCAGGCAGCGGCTGCAGGCCTACGGGCATTGGAACGGCTACATGTACAACGACGATCCGGCCCTGCTCACGTGGGAGAGCAGCCTCGGCGAGCGCGGGGTCCAGAGCATCCTCACCACCTACTTCGGCGGACGCTCGGGCGGCGCCGGCCTCATCGCGAACGGTCCGCACGCAGCGACGGCCGCCGCGGAGGTGGAGCGCAACCTCGCGAGCCTCACACACGAGGGGGGCACCAGGCTGCCGGGGCTCGAGGCTGGATACACCGGACGGGCGTTCACCGACCATTGGTCGGCCGATCCCTGGGTCCGAGGCTCCTACGCCGCCTTCATGCCGGGGCAGTACACCAAGTACTACGGGTTCGCAGGCAAGCGCGAGGGAGCGATCCACTTCGCCGGCGAACACACCGCAACGACCAATCAGGGATACCTCGAGGGGGCGGTCGAGAGCGGCGTGCGTTGCGCCCGCGAGGTCGCGCGATCGCTCCGGCGGTAAGCACGAGCGCCGCGCCGAAGGATCGACGCGGCGCTTGAATTTCCATGGAGGCGGAGGTATCGAAACCTCGTCCACGGTCGCGTGACGAAAAGCATCTACAGGCTTAGCCGGCGCTTGAATCTCGCTTCCCGGGGTCCGCGCCGGCGGGCACTACGGGAAGCAAAGCCTTCAAAAATGTCCCCCGTCAGCGAAGGCGGGCCTTCGGGGCGAGCCCACTAATGACACCGGGGTCCCACCCCGTGGGCGAGGGTGGGCCGATGCCTCACCTACTTAGATTTAACTAAGCAGCGAGGGCGAACTCATGGTCCGCAATTATGGTTTTTGCCGGTGTTTAACGAGGCCTCCGGCAACCTCGGCCTGCAACCGTTCGCACGAGCCGACCATGTCGAATCCAAGTCGCCCCCGTGCTATGTACGACATCAAGCTTAGCCCAGGTTGACCGCGCTCTAACCTCATTTGCGCATGAGTGACGACGTTTCACCGCAACCCGTATGGCGCACGCCAGCGACGGTCCCGCCGCCTCCACCAGAGCCGGAGTACGAGCCCGTCCACCCCGGATCCGGCCGCGGAGATTGGCGCGAGAAGCTGAAGCGCTGGATTCTGCCGATCGGCGCCGGCGCAATCGCGCTCGCGTCAAAGCTCAAGGCGCTGCTACTGATCCTGCCGAAGATCAAGATCCTGAGCACCTCGGCAACGATGCTGGTCTCGATTGCCGCGTACGCGTTGATCTGGAGCTGGAAGTTTGCGATCGGGTTTGTCCTGCTGCTCTTGATCCACGAGATGGGCCACGTCTGGCAGCTGCGACGCGAGGGCATCAAGGCCTCCGCACCGATGTTCATTCCGTTTCTCGGTGCGGTCGTGATGGCGAAGTCAATGGGCAAGGACGCGGCTGCGGAGGCTCGCGTTGGGCTCGCTGGGCCGGTTCTCGGAACGATCGGAACTCTGATTCCGCTCGTCATCTGGCTCGTCACAGGTGAAGAGTTCTGGCAGGCGCTCGCCTACGTCGGCTTCTTCCTCAACCTCTTCAATCTCCTGCCGGTACTACCGCTCGATGGCGGTCGCGCGATGGCAGCACTCTCGCCCTGGGTCTGGTTCGTCGGTTTCGCTGGGCTCGTGGCGCTGACCTTCGTCTTCCCGAACCCAATCCTGATCCTGATCCTGCTCCTCGGCGGCTATGAGAGCTACCGGCGGTGGAAGAACCGACACTCGCCGGAGTCACAGGCTTTTCACGCGATCCCGAAGCGCACACGCGCGATCGTTGCCGTGGTGTACCTCGGGCTCGTCGCGCTGCTCGCGCTAGGCGTCTACGAGACGCACCTCGAGAAGACGTTCGCCGACGCTTGATGAAGTCGCGCGAGTTCGACGTCATCGTCATCGGCGCCGGCCCCGCGGGTGAGGTTGCGGCGGGGCGTGCCGCCGACGCGGGGTTGAAGACGGCGATCGTCGAACAGGAACTGATCGGTGGTGAATGCTCGTTCTACGCGTGCATGCCGTCGAAGGCACTGCTGCGACCTGGAGAGCTGCTCGCGGAGGTCGAGCGAGTCCCGGGTGCACGCGAGCTGATCTCGGGCGAGCTCGATGCCGCCACCGTGCTCGCTAGGCGCGACGAGGTCATCCACGACCTCGATGACTCGGGGATGATCCCCTGGCTCGAGGAGCGCGACATCGAGCTGCTGCGCGGGCGCGCAACCCTCGACGGCGAGCGGACCGTGATCGTGGGGGACCAGCGCCTTGAGGCTCGCAGGGCGGTTGTGATTGCAACCGGCACGACGGCGGCGCTCCCCCCGATCGAAGGACTCGACGCGGCTGTGCCTTGGACCAACCGTCAGGGGACGGTCGCGAAGTCGGTGCCGGGCAGGCTCTTGGTTCTTGGCGGCGGCGTTGTTGGCGTCGAACTCGCTCAGGCGTGGAGCAGCCTCGGCTCGAGCGTCGCGCTGGTGGAGGCGGGCCCGCGGATCCTCGGCAACGAGGAGGAGTTTGCGAGTCAGCAGATCCGGGAGTCGCTTGAGGGAGCGGGCGTCGAGATTCGAACCGGGGCCAAGGCCACCGCGGTCTCTCGCGGCGAGGGCGGACAGGTCACGCTCACGCTCCAGGACGGCGGCGAGCTTCACGGCGATGAGATCCTTGTCGCCGTCGGACGCAAACCGCGGACGAGCGAGCTCGGCCTCACCTCCGCGGGTGTTGCGGTCAGCGAGACCGGCTACATCGAGGTTGACGACCACATGCGGGTCGGCGGATCGGATTGGCTGTACGCGATCGGCGACGTCAACGGCCGGTCACTGCTGACCCACATGGGCAAGTACCAGGCATGGATCTGCGTTGAGCGAATCCTCGGCAACGACGTTGCGGCCACGGCCGACCTGGGTGGGTCGCCCCGCGTCGTCTTCACCGAGCCCCAACTCGCAGCCGTCGGCCTGACGACCACCGCGGCGAAGGAATCCGGCATGGAGGTCCGCGCCGTCGACGTGCAGACCGCCGCCAACGCGGGGGCGAGCTTCATCGGCCGCAACGCGGTCGGCACCTCGCGCATCGTGGTCGACGAGGCGCGGGGAGTGATCGTCGGTGCGACGTTCGTCGGGCCGGAGATCGCCGAGTCGTTGCACGCGGCCACGATCGCTGTCGCCGCCGAGATTCCGGTCGAGCGCCTGCGGCACGCGGTACCGGCGTTCCCGACCCGTAGCGAGATCTGGCTGCGGCTGATCGAGAAGTACGAGGCCCAGGCGTCCTAGGCGGCGCCGAGCTTCTGCTTGATCTCGTCGACCAGGTCGGCGGAGAACCCGGCGATCTCGGCAAGCTCTTCGACTGACGAGAAGGAGCCGACGCGTTCGCGGTGTGCGAGCAGGCGACCCGTCTGCGTGACCGACATCCCAAGCCCGCGCAGCTGGTCGTAGGTTGCGTTGTTCAGGGTCGCAACCGGATCGCCAGACGGCGGGGCGGCCTCGGCAGGACCGAGAATGTCGTCAGCCGAAACTGGGTTCGCGCTCGGATCGGGGGTCGCAGGCGGCTCCGGCACGGGCGGCTCCACCGCCAGCGGTGGGCTCGGGGGCTCCGGTGCGCTTGAGGGCTCGGGCCGGGGCTCGTCCTCGAGCTTCGAGGTGTCGACCGGCGGCGCGGCCTCGCTGACCCTGCCGAAGGCCGTGCGCGCACGCTCCTCGGCCACGTTGACGCGCTCCTCGGCCTGAGCGATCTTGTCAAGCATGTCGCGCAGACGATCGGTGCGATCGAGCTCGTCGGCCTTTGCCGCGACCAGCCGCTCAGCGTGCTCCGCGCGTGACTCAGCGTCCGAGGCACGCGTCTCGAGCTCCTGAAGGCGCGCGGCTGCCCGCTCGAGCGCCTGCACGGTCTCGCGCTGACTCGCGGTCAGGCGCTGCTCTGCCTGAGAGAGCTCGTTCGCAAGCTCCTCGCCCTCGGCACGGCTGTCGCGCAGCTCCCGCTCCGCGCGCTCGAGCTCGGCGAGGAGCTCCTCACGCTTTGGCCGGTGAGCGGCCTCGCCGGCGCGCTGGCGCTCCTCGGAAGCCTGACGCGTCGCCTCAGCCGTCTCGAGCACCTTCTGTTCGGCGTCAACTCGAGCCTGCTCGATCTGCTGCTCAGCCTCGGCCTGCATCCGCTCGACTTCCTCCGCACGTCGCTCGACCGCCTGCTTGGCCTCAGCCTCGCCCGCCTGTGGCTCGGCCACAGGGCTGCGGAGCTCGGCCTCGGCGAGCCTTGCAAGCGCCTCGCGCTCGGCCGCCTCGCGCAGTGCGCGCTCGGCCGGATCTGGCGGTGGCGCTGCTGGCTCAGACTCTTGGTCCGGCGTCGGCTCGACAGGCGTATCGGACACCGTCGGCTCCGCCATCTCCTCCACATCGGGCGCAGCCGGTGGCGGCGGGACCTCGGGCTCGACAGAGGCAGGGCCAGACGGCGCGGAGATCGAGTCGGCGAGATTGCGGACAGGTGGTGGGAGCGCTGCCATCGATTCGGTGGCGTCCCCTTCTGCGACGACACCCGGCGGCTCGATCGCTGGACCACTCGAGGGGGCGGGCGTCTGCGGGGCGGCCCCGGGGGTGGGTGTGGGAGGCGCGGCGGGGGCACGCCCCTTGCCGGACTGCTTGGCGGCAAGCTTGGCGCGGCGCTGAGCGTCGCGAGCCTGCTTTTGCTCCAGGCGCTGCTGCTGGCGAGCGGCAACGGCACGCTTGCGCTCCTCGAGGGCCGCTGCCTTCTGGGCTTGGCGCGCGGCGAGCTGCTCAGCGCGCTGGCGGCGGCGGCGCGCGAAAAACCCTTCCTTGGCAGGCGCAGCCGCCGGCCCGGCCTTGCTCGAGGTCGGGGTTGCGGGGGTCGCGGGAGTTGCGGGGGTTGCGGGAGTTGCCGGGGTCACGGGAGCTGCGGGGGTCGAGCCCTTGGCGCCCTTGGGACCCTTGGCCCCCTTGGCCCCCTTCGGTTCCTTGGCGCCCTTGGCGGCCTTTCGCGCGGCGCGCTCGGCCCGCTTGCGCTCCTTCTCAGCCTGCTTTCGGGCTCGGGCCTCCTTCTGCTTTTGCTGGCGCTCTGCACGCTGCTGCGTCATGCGCTCTCGCGGCGGCACGGCCGGGGTGGCAGGGGGTGTCGTTGCGCCGGGCAGGCCGGGCGGCGCCGACGGCGGCGGGATCGAACCGGTGCGCTCGGCCGGCGGCTCGGGAGATTCTGCGGTGGGTGCCAGGCCTGGCCCCTCCGACGGCGCGACCGGAACCTGTTCTGTCGGCAGGTCGTCCGGCGCCGTCGGCTCTTCGGCCAGGGTGGGCTCCTCGGGAGAGGTCGGCTCCTCGGGCAGCGTCGGCTCCTCGGGCGAAGCAGAATCGTCCGGCGGGGTGGGCTCCTGCGGCGGGGTGGACTCGTCCGGCGGGGTGGACTCGTCCGGCGGGGTGATGGCTTCCTCGGGCCCAGCGCCCATCGCCTCGGCTGGCGTCGTCGGTGCATCGCCGCTGATCACACCCGGAGCTTCGGGAGGCTGAGCGGGCTCGTCAGCGGCCTGTAGGTGAGCCGCGGCAGCCTCTAGGGGCGAGGGTTCGCGGTCCTCGGCATCCGGCGCAGCCGGGGTCTCGCCGGGGGCAACCGCCTCGGGCTCAGAATCCGACTTCTTCTTCTTCTTGCGCTCCAGCCTGAATGAACGCATCGCGCCAATCGTGCCACTGATCGCCGTTTCGCGCAGCGATCAAACGTTTTCGGTCGCTCGATGTTCTCCGCGCACCGCAACGAATCCTCCGCCCCAGGCCGAATGATCTATCGCTGGCGATCGCGCAGTTCGCGCTCAACGTCGCGCTGAACGTCGCGGTCGCGGATCTCGCGACGCCGGTCGTGTTGCTGTTTGCCCGTCGCAAGGGCTATCTCCACCTTCGCCCACGGCCCCTTGAAGTAGACGCGCGTCGGGATCAGCGTCAGCCCCTTGCGCTCCATCCGGCCGATCAGCCGCTCGATCTCGTAGCGGTGCACCAGGAGCTTGCGCGGTCGCTCCGGATCGTGGTTTTGGTCGCTGGCCGGCTCGTATGTCGGGATGTGCGCATTGCGAAGCCACATCTCGCCGTCCTGGATCAACGCGTACGCGTCGCCGATCTGGCTCTTGCCCTCCCGCAGTGATTTGACCTCGCTACCGGTCAGCTGGATGCCCGCCTCGAAGCGGTCGACGAGCTTGTACTTGTGGCTCGCCCGCCGATTGGTCGCGACGTCGCCCTCCGCCGCCTTGCGCTTGCCCTTCTTGGCCATTACGTGCGCCCGATCTCGCCGGCAGGAAGAAGGTCGACGCGGCCTCGAGGCGCCTCGATCCCGTCGACTCGGACCGTCACCGGGTCGCCAAGCCTCAGGCGACGCCCGCTGCGCGAGCCGACGATTGCGGTCTCGGTCTCGTTCAGCTCGAAGCGCTCACCGCGGATACGGCGCGCCGGCAGAAAGCCCTCATAGGTTTGGCCAAGATCGCCGGCGAACGCGACGAACGCTCCCGCGCGGATGACCCCGGAGACCTCTCCCTCGAACTCGCGCTTCGGCCCGCCCTCGAAGAGCTCACGCTCGAGCAGAAATGCCGAGCAGACCTTGTCGGCGTCGCGCTCGATCCGCGTTGCATCCCGCTCGCGCTCCGAGCACCACCATCCGGCCTCGTGGGTTGCGGCGCGCTCGGGCTCGTCCTCGCCGGCGCCGAGCGTGCTCAGCAGGGCCCGGTGGGCGATCAGATCCGGATAGCGCCGAATCGGGGATGTGAAGTGGCTGTACGCCGGACTGGCAAGGCCGGCGTGGCCGACGTTGCGATCCGAGTAGGAGGCCTGCTTGAGAGAGCGGAGCACAAGAGAGGTATACGCGGCGCGGCCGTGTCCACGCCGCCTGGCCTCGGCGCTGACGAGGCGGCTCGCCTCGCCCGCGATCATCGCCGCCTGGGCTGGCGAGATCGTCTCGGGCAGGGGCGGCGTCGCGATCCCGAGCGCCGCAAGCTTCTCGACCATCGCCTCGATCCTGGCGGGATCAGGCGCCTCGTGAATGCGGTAGAGCGTCGCCACCTTGCGGCGCTCGCACAGCTCGGCAACTCGCTCGTTGGTGAGGATCATCAGCTGCTCGATCAGGCCGTGGGCCTCTGTCTGGTAGACGGCTGCAGCCCGAACGACGTGACCCTTTGAGTCGAACTCGAACTCGGGCTCGGCGGTGGATACCTCAAGCGCGGCGCCGCCCCGGCGTTCGCGCAGGGCGGCTGCGGCACGGCGAGCGAGCTCGAGCGGCGCCGCGATCAGCTCGGGAGGAGCCTCTGCCCCCGCGAAGTAGCGATCGAGCTCGTCGTAGGAGAGACGGTGATCGGAGCGAATCCGGCTGCGGTAAAAGCTCGCCGAGCGGGTCTCACCCGCGCCGTCGAGGACGATCTCCGCAGTCACGGCGAGGCGTTCGACCCCCGGCGCGAGGCTGCACGCGTCGGCGGACAGCGCCAGCGGCAGCATCGGCTCCACCGCTCCTGGGACGTAGACGCTGGTGGCTCGCCGCTCAGCCTCCGCATCGAGGTCGGAGCCCGGTCGGACATGGGCGGCGACGTCGGCGATGTGGATCCAGAGGCGGACACCGTCGCCCTCCGGCTGCGCGGAGACGGCGTCGTCGAAGTCCCGCGCGGTGACGGGATCAACGGTGAAGGTGTCGAGCTCGGTGAGGTCGCGTCGCGTGGGGTCCACCCTGTCGGCGCTGCGGGCCGCATCACGCGCTTCGTCCTCGAGCGCAGGGTCGAAACCGGGTTCGTGTAGACGCTCGGCGATCAGCGCCGAGGAGACATCGCGCGCGACCTCGGGATCGCCGAGATCGGCAAGCACCCGCGCGCCGTTGCCACGACGTTCGGCGAGGACCATCTGCCCAGGGCTTGCTCGCACGGGCCCGCCCGCCAGACCGAACTGACCGCCAGGCTCGAACAACGTCTCGGCGACGAGGAAGCGCCCGCGCTTGCGGACCACCGCGACGAACGCGTTCACTCGCCCGATTCGGCGACGCTTCGCCCGATCACGACCAGCGCCCGGTCGAGCGCCTCATCGTCGCCCCGGGTATCCGGATCGCCGTCGTTGGGGGTGTCAGGGTCATCCTCGGCCCTGATGTTCGGCTTGACGCCCTCGCCGAGGATCGACGTGCCGTCGGCGGTCAGGTACTGGCCGATCGTGAGGTCGAGCGCACCGCCCGCCGGCAGCTGCATCACCTCCTGAAAGACACCCTTGCCGAAGGTGCGGGTGCCGACCACGGTCGCCAGGTCGTTCTGCTGCAGTGCCGCCGTGAGGATCTCTGCGGCCGAGGCGGTGTCACGGTTGACGAGGACCACCGTCGGGCGTGGCTCGATCGCATCGCCGACGGCAGCGTAGTCCTGGTCGCCCTGGGTTCGGCTGCGAGTCGAGACGATGTTGCCGTCCTCGACGAAGATGCTGGCCGACAGGACGGCCTCGTTGAGCAGGCCGCCGCCGTTGCCGCGCATGTCGAGAATTAGGCCCTCGGCGCCACGGCGATAGAGGCCCTCGATCGCCTGGCGAAGCTCGCCGTGGGCGCCCTCGCTGAAGGTGTGAAAGTAGACGTAGCCGATCTTCTTGCCCGCAGGATCGCGCTCGATGGCCGCATCGACCGCCGGAATCCGCACATTGGCGCGCTTCATCGTGATCCGCTCGGGCTTGCCGCCCTCGACCGGCCGCACCGTGACCTCCACGCTTGTCCCGATCGGGCCGCGGATCCGGGAGGTGGAGACCTCCGACGAGGTACCGGCGATCGACTTGCCATCGACATCGGTGATGACGTCGCCCTCGCTCAGCCCCGCCTCCTCGGCGGGCGTATCCGGGAAGACGCGGCTGATGCGCAGGCCGTCGTTGACCTCCGAGACGCTGAGGCCGACGCCGGCGAACTGGCCGGAGGTCTGCTCCTGGAACAGCTCGAGCTCCTTCGCGGTGAAGTAGTAGGAGAACTTGTCGTCGTAGCGCTTTCGAAGCGACGAGACCATGCCGTCGATCGATGCCTCGTCGAGCTCGGACGCCTTGGGCTTCTCGAAGTAGTTGTCCTCGATCACCTGGCGCGCCTGGGCAACCGGGTCCGGGTCGGACCTGAACTCAAGCCAGCCGCCAATCAGGCCGGCCAGGATCGCAGCGGCGAGCCCACCCACCAGCCCCAAGAGGACGCCGGCGCTGAACCCGCGCCGGCGATCCGGGCTCAAACCTTGAGGAAGCGGCGCAGAGTTATGCCGCTGCCCAGCGCGGATACGAGCACTGCGGCGGCGACGAGCATCGCGACCAGGGGTCCGAACCCCATGGTCGAGAGGTTGTCTACGAGAGCGAAGTCGTCGGCGAGCGGATCCACGATCGTTACCTTGCCGAGCAGAAGTATGCCGACCGCGAATCCTGCGCCGGCAAGACCGACGATCACGCCCTCGATCATGAAGGGCCAGCGGATGAACCAGTTGGTCGCTCCGACCAGTCTCATCACCTCGACCTCACGCCTGCGGGCATAGATCGAGAGCCGGATCGTGTTGGCCACGAGGAGCAGCGAAGCGACCAGCAGCAGCGCTGCGATCAAGAGCAGGACGATCTTGACCGCGCCGGTTACCTCGCGGATCTTGTTCGCCTCCTCTCGGCTCTCGCCGATCGGAGGGTCGATGGCCGGGCTGATCGGTGTCGGCTTTCCTGAAGCATTCGTGGGCAACAGCGAGGCGCGCACGGCCTCGAGGCTGTCGGGGCTGTCGAGGTCGAGATCGAACGCCGGCGGCAGCGGGTTCTGGTTGAGCTCGGCGATCGAGCCCTCCAGGTCGCCGGAGAGCCGCGACAACAGGTCCTTCTTCGCGCACGCCGGCGAGCAATAGGTGACGCCGGTGACGTGCGGGAGCCCGTTGAGGCTCTTCTCGAGCTCGTCCTTCGCCGTCTGCGTGGCGTCGCGATAGAGGAAGACCTTGAGGCCGATCTGCTCGCGAACCTCGGAGGCCTTTGATTCGCTGGCGTGAAGCACCGGCACGAGGACGCCCAGAAGAAGCGTCGTGATCACGATCGTCACGATCGCGGCGATGCTCGGAGCGGCGCTGCGGCGCAGCGCTCGGAACGCCTCGGAGAAGAAGAAAAAGATTCGGCCCATCGCGATCGCCTAGTGCTCGAACCCGGACGGTTCGCCAACGCCCATCTCGGCGCGGATGCGAGCGGCGAACTCCGTCGTGGACTCGTCGTGGTAGCCGGCTCCGGCCTGATCGCGGATCAAGCGTCCCTCCTCGAGGGCGATCACGCGGCGGCGCATCTTGTCGACCATCTCGCGGTCGTGAGTGACGACGAGAACGGTGGTGCCGGTGCGGTTGATCCGATAGAGAAGCTGCATGATCCCAATGGAGGTCTCGGGATCGAGGTTGCCGGTCGGCTCGTCGGCCAGCAGAAGCGGCGGGTGGTTGACGAAAGCGCGAGCGATCGCGACGCGCTGTTGCTCGCCGCCCGAGAGCTCGTCCGGATAGCTGTGAATCTTCGACTGCAGCCCGACGAGGCGCAGGATCTCCGGCGTCTTGCGGCGGATCTGCGAGCGCGGCTCGCCGATCACCTGCAGCGCATACGCCACGTTGTCGTACACCGTGCGGTTCGGCAGCAGCTTGAAGTCCTGAAAGACGGTCCCGATGCGGCGCCGCAGGTACGGCGTGCGGTCGTGGGGCATCTCGTTGATGTCCTTGCCGGCGATACGAACGGTGCCGGCAGCAGGCTCGACATCGCGTATCAGCGCCTTGATCAGCGTCGACTTGCCGCACCCGGTCGGGCCGGTGATGAAGGCGAACTCGCCGCGGTCGATCTCGAGCGTAAGCCGGTCGAGGGCTACGTGGCCGCCCGGATAAACGACGGTCGCGTCGTCAACCGAGATGATCGGCGGCTGCCCGCTCGAGCGCGGCGCGCGTTGGTCGCGCGGCTCACGACGGCTGTGGCTGCCGCCATCGCGGCTACGGGTTTTTGACGATCTGCGTGTGAGGAGTGGCATCTGCGTGGCCCTCTTTCTTCGACGCCTGGCTCACTCCTGCGGCGAGGATGTGGGCGGCGTTCCCTGCATCGAAACGTGCGAATCGCGGGCGGCGATCCGGACCGGGGAGGGTAGAGAACCGGTTCAGCGGCTCGGCGCCATTGGGGGATTTGGGACGTGGGTTGCACGCCACGGCGGCGAGTTCGACGTTTACCGGTAATAGACGGGCAAACGTCGACCTGGGCTACCGCAAGCGGCTCCGGCCTAGGAAGCGCTCAGGTCCACTCGGGCCCGAACAGCGGCGGGCGCGAGACGATCGGCTTCAGCAACAGCGCCTCGCGGGCGCGGTCGGCGATGCCGCTTGCCGTCAACCCGAAGTGCTCCATGCAGGCCTCCCCGGTACCGGAGAGCCCAAACTCGTCGCCCATGCCGACGGCAAAGATCGGAACCGGGTGCTGCTCCGCGGCGACCGTGCGAACCGCGTCGGCGAGCCCGCCGGCGACGCGATGCTCCTCGGCGGTGACCGCGACTCCGGTCTTGGAGATCGACTCGAGGATCGGCGCCGAAGCGAGCGGCTTGATGATCGAGACGTTGACAACCTCGGCCTCGACGCCGTCCTCGGCCTCGAGCGTCTCGGCAGCGTCGAGCGCCCGCCAGACCATGTGGCCGGTGGCGATCAGGGTGATGTCCTTGCCCTCGCGCAGAACATCGACGCCGCTACCCATCGTCGCCGGGATCTCGTCGTAGATGATGGGCGTCGCTGGACGGCCGAAGCGCAGATACATCGGCTCGTCGTTGGCCTCGTAGCTGTCGATGACCGCGCGGTAGGCCTGGTTGTAATCGGCTGGCACCACCACCTGCATGCGCGGCATCGCGCGCATCAGGGCAACGTCCTCGATCATCTGATGCGAGGCACCATCCTCGCCCAGCGAGACACCGCCGTGCGACGCACCGATACGGACCTTGAGCTCGTTGTGGGCGATCCCGAGGCGAACCTGGTCGTAGGCGCGGCCCGAGGCAAAGATCGCGAAGGTGGAGGCGTAGGGCACCTTGCCGGTCGCGGCGAGGCCACAGGCCATCGACATCATGTTCGCCTCGGCGGCGCCGCAATTGAAGAAGCGCTCCGGGTACTCGCCGGCGAACTTCGTCGACATCGTCGAGCAGGAGAGATCGGCGTCGAGCGCGACGACATCCGAGTACTCGCCGCCTAGGGCCTTGAGCGCGTCGCCGTAGGCCTGGCGGGTCGCGAGGGGCTCCGTCTTGGCCTCGGCCTCTGCGATCACGATTTGCCGCCTTCAAGTGTCGCGGTCTGTTCCTGCAACCGCGCCTCGAGCTCGTCGAGAGCCTCGGCGGCCAGCTCGGGGCTGGGCGGCTTACCGTGGAAGCCGAAGCGACCCTCCATCGCCGATACGCCTCGGCCCTTCTTGGTCTGGCAGACGATCGCCGCCGGCCGGTCAAGACCGCGGCTTCGCTCCAAAGCGTCCACGACGGCGTTCATGTCATGCCCGTCGATCTCGACCGTGTCCCAGCCGAAGGCCTCGAACTTGGCTGCGACGTCGCCTGTGTCCATGACCTCCTCGGTGGTGCCATCGGTCTGCAGGTGGTTGTAATCGACGACCGCGGTGATATTGGTGACGCCAAAGTGCGGCGCCGCCGTGGCCGCCTCCCAGGTCTGGCCCTCCTGGCAGTCCCCGTCAGAGAGCACGCCGAAGACGTGCGCGGTCTCGTCGAGACCGTCGAGTCGCAGCGCGAGCGCGATCCCAAGACACATCGAGAGTCCCTGTCCGAGCGACCCGGTCGAGACCTCGACACCCGGGGTCTTGTTCATGTCCGGATGACCCTGCAGGTGGGCACCGATCTTTCGCAGGCCCATGAGATCCTCGAGGGGGAAGTAGCCGTGGTGGGCGAGCGCGGCGTACTGAATCGGCGCGGCGTGGCCCTTGCAGAGCACGAAGCGGTCGCGCTCGGCCCATTCCGGGTCGCGCGGGTCGTGGCGCAGGACGCGGTAATAGAGGGCCGTGAGGATGTCCGCCGAGGAGAGCGAGGAGTCGAGGTGTCCGGACTTGGCAACCGCCAGCATCCGCACGCACTCCATCCGCAAAACGGTCGCCCAGCGCTCGAGCTCCGCGATGGTCGGAGCGTCAGCGCGCTCGTCGCGAATCGCAGGCGGCTGCGGGTCGGGAACCGGCCTCAGATGCGTCACGGGCGCGAGGTTAGCGTTGCTGAGCGGTTCGGCTGAGGCCACCGCTGCGGAAGGTATGTGAGGGCGCGGACGCCACAGCGGGGCGTGCATCCCCGCAAAATGGGTGGATGCGCAACGCGATTGCCAGCTCGATCGCCGCGATCGTCGTCGCCATGGCGATCGGCTGCGGCGATGACGAGCCGCCAACGGCGTCGACCGTCACCGTCTCAGTGGCCCAGACCTCGACGACGGCAACGCCGTCGACGGTGCCGGCGCCGACCGCCTCCGGCGAGCCCGACGGCACGGGGCCGGCGGAGTCGGCGACCGATGACCCACGCGTCAACGCGCTGGAGCGCGCGGCGGCAAACGCCGTCCGCACCTACATCGCGGCGCTGAACGCCAGAGACGGTGAGGCGATTTGCGCGCTGTTCGTCCCCGGAGCGCTCGCTGCGGTCGAGCTGCCGGTGAACCGAGGCTCGTGCGGTGCATCGGTGAGCGCGTCCATCGGCTATCGCGATCCCCGCGGCCTCCCGGTCTGGGGGAGCGCCGAGATCACCGGCCTTCGCGTCGAGGTGAGCGGGCAGAGCGCGAAGGTCGTCGCCGGCATCGTTAGCGAGTTCGCCGATCGCGAGCCCTCGATCGAGGACGACATCGTTTACCTGGCCCGCGACGGGCGCGGGTGGCTACTCGCGAAGCCAAGCGCAACGATCTACCGGGCGGTGGGAATCGCCGACGTACCGGTGTCGGTCCTCGCTGCGCCGGGTTGACCGGTTTTAATAGGCGCTTCCCGACCAAGGAGTTCAATCCGTGTCTCAGTCGAGCGCCTCCGCACCCGCAGCCACATCGATCGTCAGCGCATCCGGGCTGACCCGCGTTTACGGCGAGGGCGAGGCGGAGGTCCGAGCGCTCGACGGCATCGACGTCGCGTTTCCGAAGAGCAAGTTCACGGCGATCATGGGCCCGTCCGGATCGGGGAAGTCGACGCTGATGCATTGCCTCGCGGGCCTCGATCGGCCGACCACGGGCACGGTGATTGTCGACGGTGTTGACCTCAGCGATCTCGACGACGCCGAGCTCACCGAGCTTCGTCGCGACAATGTCGGGTTCATCTTCCAGTTCTTCAACCTCCTGCCGGTTCTCGACGCCCGCGAGAACATGCTCCTGCCGCTGAAGCTCGCCGGTCGCGACCCCGAGCCCGGGCGACTCGAGGAGCTGGCGGCCGCCGTCGGGATGACCGACCGCCTCAACCACCGGCCGTCGGAGTTGTCGGGCGGTCAGCAGCAGCGCGTTGCGATCGCTCGTGCGCTGCTGGCTGCTCCGGCCGTGATCTTCGCCGACGAGCCGACCGGCAACCTGGACTCAGAGTCGAGCCAGGAGGTGCTGGGAATGTTGCGCCGCGCGGTTGATGAGCTCGGCCAGACAGTGGTCATGGTCACCCACGACGCCGTCGCCGCCTCCAACGCAGATCGGATCCTGGTGCTCGTCGACGGCAAGATCGTTCGCGACGACCGAGCGGGCACGCCCGAGGAGGTCCTCGACCTGATGAAGCAGGTCAGCAAGTGACGGCAATTGCGCTTCGCAACCTGGGGGAGCGCAAGCTGCGCAGCGTCCTGACGTCGCTGGCGATCGTCCTCGGCGTGATGATGGTCGCGGGCACCTACGTGCTCACGGACACCATCAACCAGTCGTTCGACCGGATCTTCACCCAGTCCAACGAGGGCATCGACGCTGTCGTTCACACGCGTGAGGTGGTCCAGACCGATGACGGTTCGGTGCCGCCGTTTCCCGAAAGCGTTTTGGAGCAGGTTCGCCAGGTAGACGGTGTCGGCGAGGCAGCCGGCACGATCGCCGACTCACAGGTCGCGATCATCGGCTCCGACGGCAAGCCGCGCGGGGGCGGGGGCGCTCCGAGCTTTGGCTTCTCAGCGCCGCCCGAGCGCTTCGACCCGCTCACCTATGTCGAGGGTGGTCCGCCCACCGCCGACGACGAGGTCGTCATCGACAAGGCCTCGGCTGACGACGAGGGCTTTGCGGTCGGCGATCGGATCGAGATCGTTGGCAAGGAGGCCGCCAACACCTACTCGCTGGTCGGCATCGCCACGCTCGGCGACGTCGACTCGTTCGGCGGCGCGACGCTGAGCGAGTTCACGCTCGTGGAGGCGCAGCGCCTCACCGGCAAGGTGGGCGAGCTCGACGAGATCGTCGTTGCTGCCGCGGAGGGGACATCACCCGAGCAGCTCGCGGCGAACCTCGAGGCCGAACTGCCGAAAACGCTCGAGGCGCGAACCGGCGCCGAGAACGTCGACGACCAACGCGACGACGTCAACGAGTTTGTCGGCTTTTTGAAGACGGCCCTGCTGATCTTCGCCGGCGTCTCGCTGTTCGTCGCCGCCTTTTTGATCTTCAACACCTTCTCGATCACCGTCGCCCAGCGGACCCGCGAGTTCGCGATGCTGCGGACGCTCGGCGCAAGCCGCCGGCAGATCCTCTCCACGGTGATCGTCGAGGCCCTGCTGATCGGCTTCCTCGCGGCGGCCGTCGGGGTTGGTCTCGGCATCGGGTTCGCCTCCGTGATCAAGGCGTTGTTCGAAGCGCTCGGGATCGACCTGCCCGCGACCGGCACCGTGATCGAACCGCGAACAATCATCGTCGGGCTCGTCCTCGGGACCGGTTTGACCCTGCTTGCGGCGCTCTTTCCAGCGCTCCGGGCAACTCGGATCGCTCCGGTCACCGGGCTGCGCGAGGGTGCGGTCATCGCCACGCCAAAGCAACGCCGTCGGCGCGAGATCGCTGGCGTCGTGCTCTCGGTGATCGGCGTCGTGCTCATGCTCCTCGGCCTGTTCGGGTCTGGAGCTGCCCTGATCGGCCTCGGCGCCGCATCCGTGTTCATCGGAGTCACCGCCCTCAGCGCCCGGCTGGTGGTGCCGTTGGCCGCTGTCGTCGGCGGGCCGCTCGAGCGCATCGGCGGCGTCTCGGGACGGATCGCGCGCGAGAACGCGATTCGCAATCCCAGCCGGACCGCCTCCACCGCGGCCGCGCTGATGATCGGTCTCGCGCTTGTCTCATTCGTGGCGGTCTTCGCCGCAGGCCTGCGCGGCTCGATCGACAATGCGATCGACAAGACCTTCACGGGCGATCTGATCCTCTCCAACGACGACGGCTTTTCGGACATCCCGGCAAAGACGGTCGATGCGATGGCAGGCGTTGACGGCGTGGAGGTTGCATCGCCCCTGCGCTATACGCAGGACGTTGTCGAGGGGGCCGGCAAGGGCTATCTGACGCTGGTCGACCCTGCCACCGCAGCCGAGGTCCTCAGCCTCGACTGGAAGGAGGGCTCGCAGGAGCTGCTGACCGGCCTCGGTCCGGACGATGCCGTTATCGACGACAAGTGGGGCGAGAACAACGGCTTTGGCGTCGGCGAAACCTTCTCGGCGAAGACCGCCTCGGGCAAGGTGCTCGAGTACTCGGTAACCGGCACGTTCGAGGACACGACTGACTTCATGGGCGATTACGCGGCGTCCGACGTCAACGCGCCGGCGTTCGGCGAGGCCGACTCCGTCACCAACGTGTTCCTCAACCTCTCGCCCGGCGCCGATGTCGCGACGGTGAGGGCGGACATCGACGAGTTGCTCACAGAGCAGTTTCCGACGGTCAAGTCCGAGAATCAGGAGGAGCTCAAGGACTCGATCGGCGAGCAGCTCAACGCGCTGCTAGGGATCGTCTTCGCGCTGCTGGCGCTCTCTGTGATCGTCTCGCTGTTCGGGATCGTCAACACGCTCGCGCTCTCGATTCATGAGCGCACCCGCGAGCTGGGCCTCCTGCGCGCGGTGGGCACCTCGCGGCGCCAGGTGCGCAGGATCGTCCGCTACGAGGCGGTGATCACGGCGATGATCGGCGCGGTGCTCGGCGCCGTGCTCGGCGTCCTGTTCGCGGTGGTCGTCAGCCGTCCGCTGGCCGACGAGGGCTTCGTCCTCTCGATCCCGATCGGCCAGCTGATCACGATGCTCGTGCTCGCCGGAATCGCCGGCGTGATCGCGGCTATCGGCCCTGCGCGGCGAGCATCGAAGATGGACGTGCTGGAAGCGCTGGCCTACGAGTAGGCCAGCGGCGCGTCGCTACTAGCGCGGCACGGAGACGATCTTCTGGCGCGGTTTCGTCCCTGAGATCACCGTTACGTAGGCCCGCTTGGCACTGAGCGCGGTCGACCAGAGCTGGCCGCGCGGGCGCGACAGGAGCGTCCGGCCGCGGCCCTTGCCCCCCACCGACTTGATCTTGAGCCGGTCGCCCCGGCGGGTTCCCAGCACGTACAAGAGTCTCTTGCCGTGCAGGCTGGGATTGGAGAGCCCGAGCACGCGCGAGCGCAGCACTGTCGACTTCGCCTTGCGCTTGCCCAGAATGCGCTTGACGATCAGGTTCTCGGTCTGCTGTGCACGGGCGTAAACGAGGCGGTTGCCGTCGAGGCTCGGGCGCCCGAGCTGCGCCCGACGCCCAGCTGTGCCGAGAGATTGGACACGCCCGGGCGCCGCGGGATTCGCGAGTTTGCGCGCCCGCATGTAGTCGCGACCACCCTGGTGTGAGCGCCAAGCGACCCAGCGGCCGGAGATCGCAACCGCGTCCGCCCCGGATGCCGGAATGGTCGCGAGCAGCGTCAGGTCGGACGCCGACAGAATCTGGATCCTGCCCGCGGCGATCACGGCGATCCGGCCGCTCCCGATTGCCGGATCGTGACCGGGCAGGCGAAGCTCCTCGCCGCCGCGACGCAGATAGCCGCTGCCGTCGGGGCGCTGAAAGACGAGGCCGTTCGCGCCAACCGCCGGATCGGCACCGGGATTCGGGCCCGGCTGCGCCGCATCGGCCGAAGCCGTGAGAAGTAACGCCGCTGCGGTCGCGATGAGCGCGAGACCATCGCCGAAGCGCACGCCTCGATAGATCGCCGGACGCTCCGCCATCGCCTCGGTGATCGAGATCCCAGACTCGCGATCGGCGATCGGCGCGATCAGCGCGATCGGCAGCGCCCGCCCGAGCCCCGAACGCGAGGCCGACCGCAATTCCCGCGACCGGCTCGCCGACGGCAAACACGATTCCCGCGAGCGCAAAGACACCGAACGTGAGCACGAAGGTCGTGAAGCCAAGCCCCAGGAGAACGCCGTAGAGGCCGGCGGCGAGCGGCATCGGCATCACGCGCCGCCAGTGCTCGGGAAGCTGTCGCCGCAGCTGCGGCAGGATCGGCATGCCGCGCAGCTCGGCGCCTGCTGCCACCAACGCCAGTGCCGCGGCAGCGACGTACGCGATTCCCTCGTTCGCCCCCTGAACCACGCCGCCGAGGGCAGCCAGCAGACCGAACGTCACTACGCCCCCGGTCAGCGCGCCGATTGTGAATGCGATGCAAGCGGCGAGGGTCGTTGGGCGGCCGCCGTCGTGACCGGCAGGACCAATCGTCTCGATCATCGAAAAGCCACACGGCGACCAGGTTCCGGCGAGGCCGGCGAGCAAGGCGGCGATGGCGAGGACGATCTCGAGCCCGCCCATCAGCAGGGAACCTTCGTGTCGTAGTAATGGACGCAGAAGACCTTGCGACCGGAGTAGCAGTAGCCCGTGAGCGCAGCGTCGCCGTTGATCCGCTTGTCCATATAGCCGCAGCAGTCGAGCAGGCGGCGCACGTTCCCGTTGCAGCAGCGATACCAGCTGCCGTCGAGGTACGGCTTGAAGCCGTAGATCGCGGCCGTGCGGTCGCAGATCTTCGTTCGCGGTGCGGGCGGCAGGGGACGCCCGTCGGGGTCGCGAAGCGTCTTTCCGCTCGCGTCAACGGGTTCTCCGATCGCGTTCACCGGGCGACCGATGTTGTCGATCGGCATCCCGTCGCTTGGTCGGAGCGGGTAGCCGCGGCGATCGATCCTCGGGAGCTCCGGGCCGAGCGGGTGCACGCAGGAGGCGGTCGTATAGGTGTGTCCGCAGAAGTGGAAGGCCTCGGCCTCGCCCGGCTTCACCGCCTGGGCGACCAGGCCGCCGGCGGTGAGCGTCGTCAGCGCGCCGCCGACGCGAGCGAGAAACCCGCGCCTGGAGGTGTCGCCGGCCAGCGACTCGAGCGCCCGCCCGACGCGGCCCGAGTCGGGCACCGGCCTGTCAGACACCAAGCGCCTCGACGAAGCTCGCGGTCCGCGCGACGGCGTTCCGCTGCGGCGACAACGCTCTCGAGCTGTGCGAGGTTGTTGAAGGTCCCCTTGGCCAAGGCGCGGCCCTCGGTGTCGAATGCCACCGCGTAGGGGCTGCCGGGAATCGAGAGCTCCGACCACACCGCGGCGTCGTCGCTCTCCTCGAAGCTGAGCACCGAGAGGATCGGGTCGTTGGCGAGGCTGGCAACCGCCGGGGCCAGGCCGTGACACACGTGACAGTCGCGCGAGGTGAAGACGGCCAGCGCGAGCTCGGTGTCGGCGCCGATCTCAAAGCGTGAGATCACGGCCTGGCGCGCTCCCACCTCCGGGCCCTCGCCAATCACCTCCAGAGCAGAGCCGGGGCCGAGGCGCAGCCGCAGCAGACCAACCTCGCGGGCCAGCGCGAGCACCGCGACGGCGAGACCCGCACAGGCGAGCAGCGCCAGCCCAAGGCCGAGTCCGAGCCATTCGTCGGTCGAGAGGTCGCCTCCGGGCAGCGACGGCACCGCGGCGAATCCGACGGCAAGCAATCCGTTGCGCGCCACCGACGTCCAGCCGACGGTCGAGCGCGCGCCGAAGCAGGCGCAGGGCGCGCCGGCGCGACCTCTCAGGATCGCGCCGATCATGGTCGCGGCGAAGGTTGCCATCAGCGCAGCGGCGAGGTAGGCGGCCGTCGCGGATCCCGCGATCACACCAGCCGCGAGGCCGAGCTCGCACGCAATCAGCAGCGCCCAGGCGACCGACTGCAGGCGAACGCCTTCGATCCCGAACGTTGCCATCGCAGCGCGGCTCGAGGCCGGCCCGGCCAGTTTTGCAACGCTCGCCCCTGCCAGGACCCCGCCGAGAACTAGTCGCGCGATGACCTCGACCACGGGGCGGAAGCTACCCGATCGCGACCATCCGATCGATGGGGATTCGGGCCTTCTCCGCGATCGCCGGGTCGACCTTCACCTCGACCTTCAGGTCTCGCAGCGAATCGCGCACCTTCGGCAGCGTGATCATCTTCATGTACTTGCAGAACGCCATCCGGTTGGCCTCGATCAGTTGCGCTCCCGGCGCCGCCTGGTGGAGCGGGTAGAGCATCCCGGTCTCCGTGGCCACGATGAACTCTCCATCCGGGTTGGCCTCGACATGCGCGAGCATCCCCGAGGTCGAGAGCATGTGCACTCCCTCTGCGTCGATGTCGCCAGAGGCGACGTACTCCATCGCCTGCGTCGAGCAACCGCATTCAGGATGGATCAGAAACTCGGCGTCGGGATGCTCGGCCCTGGTGGCCGTGATGTCGTCGGGGCGGATTCCGGCGTGGACGTGACACTCACCGTCCCAAACGTGAAAGCGCGCGTAGCGCTCCGGGTCCTCGGTGAGGCCGGTCTCCCGCGCCACGAACGACCCGAGCCACATATCGGGACCGAAGAGGATCTCGGTCTCCGGCCCGTGCTCGCTCCAGATGTGCTCGACGATGGCGACGGCGTTGGAGGAGGTGCAGCAGTAGTCGGTCTCGGCCTTCACCTCGGCGGACGTGTTCACGTACATGACGACGACGGCCCCGGGATGCTCGGCCTTCCAGGCGCGCAGCTGATCCGCGTTGATCGAGTCCGAGAGCGAACAGCCGGCATTCGGGTCGGGGATCAGGACGGTCTTGTCGGGCGAGAGGATCGAGGCTGTCTCGGCCATGAAGTGGACGCCGCAGAAGACGATCACGTCGGCGTCGGTGGCCGCGGCCTCGCGCGAGAGGCCGAGCGAGTCGCCCATGTGATCGGCGATGTCCTGAACCTCGGGCACCTGGTAGTTGTGGGCGAGGATCACCGCGTTGTGCTCGGCGGCGAGCGCGCGAATCTCGGCGCTCATTCGCGCGATCTCCTCGGCGCTCAGCTCGGAGCCCGGGTTGCGTTGGAGTGTCGGCAGCTCTTGCATGCTCGGCCTTCCTTCGTATGTTCGCCGGCCCGTGTTGGCCCTCTGGCCAACCTCAAACCGGGCGAATGAACCGCCACACAGTTTACTCGTAAGGGATGCCTGAGCTACCTGAGGTCGAGATCACCGCGCGGCGTCTCGCGACCGCCCTGGATGGCGCCGAGGTCGAGTCGACGCTGGCACCCGGCATGGTGGCGGTCAAGACCCTCAACCCGATGCTCGCCGCGCTCGAGGGCATGACGGTGACCGGAACGAGACGCGTGGGCAAGATGCCAATTGTTGAGTTCTCATTGAGGGGTCAGACCCCGAGGGGTCAGACCCCGGCTGAGCTTGAGCTCCTCGTGCACCTCATGAGTGCCGGGCGCCTGCAGGTGTTCGACAAGCGTGCCTCGCTGAAGGACCGCGCCTCGCGGGTGCTGATCCGGCTCAACGACGGGCGCGAGCTGCGCCTGCGCGAGTTCGGAACCAAGCAGCGCGCATGGGTCAAGCTCTACCCGGTCGGCGGCGTCGAGGCCGACGAGATGGTGTCGACCCTCGGGCCCGAGGCCTGGCCGCTGCCCGCGGTGGAGGCGGTGGCGAAGGCGATCGACCAGCCGCGCCAGCTGCACCCCCTGCTGCGCGACCAGCGCGCGATCGCGGGCATCGGGCGCTCCTGGGTCGACGAGATCCTCTGGGAGGCGAAGCTGGCGCCGTTTCGCAAGGGCTCGGACCTCGACGGGGATGAGGTGGAGCGACTGCGCGAGGGATTCAACGTCCTCGGCAAGGCGATCGACCACTACGAGGAGGTCGTCGGCGACACCGTGCCCGACAAGCTGCCGATGCCGCTGAAGGTCCACCGCCGTGAGGGTGAGCCCTGCCCGCGGTGTGAGACGACCATCGAGGCCGTCTACTTCGCCGAGCACCAGACCAACTACTGCCCGGAGTGCCAGACCGACGGCAAGGTGCTCAAGGACCGCCGGCTGTCACGGCTGCTGAAGTAGCTTCGTCCCGACCGCCTCAGCCCACGGGGGACGTGGGGGCGATCGAGTTCAGTTTCCAAACCTCGTCCTCATAGGCCAGCGAGGCCTCGTACTCGACACTTTCGCCGTCCGCGGCGCCGAGCTCCAACAGCACGTTGGCCGAGACGTCGCTCACGCCGTGCATATCTAGAACCGTGACCGCCTCGACCACCGAGGGAGCGGACTGGGCCTTCGTGCAGGCTGCTACCGACTCGAACCGGGTCGCTATGAACGCGTCTGTGCTCCGCTCATTGCACAGCTCCCTCGCCGCCTCGGGGTCGATCGACAGCTCGAGCGTCTGCGTGATCTGTCCCTGCTCGTCGCTGCTGAGCACCCCCGCACAGGTGATGAATCCCAGCCCAGCCCCGATCTGATTCGCCTCGAGGCGTAGCTCCCGGGCCCGAACCCGGGCTTGTGCGAGATCCGCAGGACGTTCCGCGGACACCGCTGCGATTCCATCCTCGACCGCGGCGCGCGCCTCACCCAGCTTGGCGAGATAGTCGGCGAAGGCGGTCGCAGACTCCTGCGGGACCCCGAGCGCATCGAGGCGCTCGAGCGTCTCGGACCGTTGATCGCTGATCTCCTCCAGATAGTCGAGCGACGCCTCGGGACCGGCTGTCGCCGCGAACGCGGCGAGCTCGCTTTGGGCGAGCTCCGTGCAGATCGCGTCGGCCGCGGCGATGAACTCGGCGTCGCCATCCGACTCGTCACCCCCGCAAGCGACCACCGACAGTGCGACGCCCACCGCCAGTACGGCCAGTCCTCTCTTCGCCACTAACCCGATCGCCATGGGGCGCCTACTTCTTGACCTTGATCTTCAGGGTCGTGCTCGTCGCGGAGTTGCCGGCCGCGTCGACCGCCCCGGCGCTCACCTTGGCCGTGGATGTCCTCTTCTTGATGACCTTCTTGAGCAGCCTCTTCGCCTTGCCGGTGAGCTTCAGCTTCACGGTCGCCGATTGACCCGCCGTGAGCTCGGCTGACGCGCCCTTGAGGTCGAACTTCTGCTTCTTGCTTGCCAGCTTCCCGCCGGACTTCGGCTCGGGGATCTTGATCGTCCCGCCGGCCTCGATGGAGCAGGCTTCGTCGCAGCTCAGGTCGACCTTGATCTGCTTTGAGCTCTTCTGCTTGGCCTTGCCGGAGATCTCCACCCGGGGCGCTTTCGTATCCGCGGGCGTCGGCGGTGTGTCGCCCGGCGGCGTGTCTGAAGGCGGGTCGTCAGGTGGCGCTTGCTGGGGCAGGTTCACGGTCTCACAGGCGACGGTGGTGTCCACAGCGTCGACGTTGGCGACGTCTGTGTCGGCGCCGCAGTCATTGGCGTCGGCGGTACCACCGTCCTGCGAGTTGTGGGTGTCGTTGCCGGCGTTGCCCAGGAGCGCGTCGGAGCCCGCGCCGCCGGTGATCGTGTCGGCGCCGCCGCCCCCGGTAAGGGTGTTCGCCGCCCCGTCGCCGGTCAGCACGTCCGCAAATGAGGTCCCGATCATGTTTTGGACCGAAGCGAGGGTGTCGGTCGACGCGTTTTGGACCTGACCGGTGGCGAGGTCGGCCACGACCCCTGTACCGCCCGGGTCGTCGGAGAAGTCGGCGGTGTTGTTCCCGGTGCCTCCGTCGAGAATGTCGCTACCGGTGGCGCCCTGAAGGGTGTCGTCTTCGCCCGAGCCGAGCAGCGAATCGCTGGAGCTCGATCCGAGCAAAGAATCCGCGCCGCCCTGACCATCGAGCGTCACCGCGCCCGCGGTAAACCCCGTGGCAGTCAGGTTGTTGGCCGACGCCCCGCCGGTCAGGGAGGCGTTCTCGATCGCGGTCAGGGTGTCCTGGCCCTGACCGACGAGCAGCGCGTTGGTCAGCGTTTGGTCGGCGTCAGCGGTTTGCGAGACGCGGTCTGTATTTGCGCCACCGTCGAGCAGGTCGTCGGTCGAGCCGCCGGTGAGGCTGTCGTTGCCGCCCTGGCCAGCGAGGGTGACGCCACCGAGGGTGAAGCCGGTGGCGTCGATGGCGTTGCCCGAGGCGCCGCCGGTCAGCGATGGTGCCTCGATCGCATTGAGTGTGTCGACTCCGTCGCCGGTCAGCTGTGTGTTCGTGAGCACCTGCGAGGCGGCGTCACTGGTCTGCTCGAGCCGGTCGGCGAGGTTGCCGCCAAGCAGCGAGTCCGAGCCCGCGGCCCCCGCGATCGTGTCAACACCGTCGCCGCCGTTGAGCGTGACGGCGCCGCCGAACGCTGAGGCGTCGAGGTCGTTGGCGCCCGCGCCGCCGGTCAGCGACGCCTGCTCGACGCCGGAGAGGCTGTCGCTGTCGGTGCCGGAGAGCAGGGCGTCCGTGAGGGTCAGGTTCGCGTCGCGGGATTCGGATACCCGGTCTGTCCCGCCCGCTCCGACCAGGGAATCGGAGTTCGCGGCCGATCCACCGGGGGTGAGCGTGTCGTTGGCGCCCTGTCCATCGAGGGTGACGCCGCCGAGGGTGAAGCCGGCGGCGGAGATCGCGTTGGCCCCGGCGCCGCCGGTCAACGAGACAACCTCGATTGCGCCATCGAGCGTGTCGGTTTCGGCGCCGACGACGAGCGAGGCGTTGGCGAGGGTGATGTTCGCGTCCGCCGTCTCGCTCAACCGATCCGTTCCGGCATCACCGAGGACGGAGTCGGCGCCCGCGCCCGGTTGCAGCGTGTCGCCGGACGCGTTGCCGTCGACAGTGTCGGCGTTGGCGCCACCATCGAGCGAGTCCGCCTGCGGACTGCCGTCGAGCTGGTCGGTGCCGGCGAGCCCGGCGAGGGTGGTCGGTCCGGCGGTGAACGCTGTGGCGTCGATCAGGTTGGGCGAGCCGCCGCCGGTGAGCGAGGCCTGCTCGATCGTGAATAGGTCGTCCGTGCCGTCGCCGGTGAGCTGAGCGTTGGTCAGGACCTGCGAGGCCGCATCGCTCGTCTGCTCGATCACATCGGTGTCGCCCTCGCCAAAGAGGTCGTCGCTGCCCGCCGCCCCGGCGAGCGTGTCGTTGCCGGCCGCGCCGTGGATCTCGGCCCGTCCGCTGAACCCGCTCGCATCGAGGTCGTTGGCGCCAGCGCCGCCGTTCAGCGTGACGACCTCGAGGCTGGCGATCGTGTCGGTGCCGACGCCGGTGAGCTGAGTGTCGGTGAGGGTCTGGTTCGCGTTCACGGTCTGCGTGGTCGAGTCCGCGGTCGTCTGGGTGCCCCCGTCGAGGGAATCGCTGCCGGCGGTGCCGAGCAGGAAGTCGTCCCCACCGAGCCCCGCCAACGTCACCGAGCCGCTGAACGCGGAAGCGTTGAGGCTGTTGGCCGAGGCTCCGCCGGAGAGCGAGGCCTGCTCGACTGCGGAGAGCGTGTCCGTGCCGGCCCCGGTCGCCTGCGTATCCGTGAGCACCTGGCCCGCGTCGGCGCTCTGCACGATTCGGTCGGCGTCAGCGCCGCCGGCGAGCGAGTCGTCGGCAACGGTGCCGGTGAGAGTGTCGTTGCCATCGAGCCCGGCGAGCGTCACCGAGTTCGAGCTCGACGGGAACGTCGAGGCGTCGATGGCGTTGGCCCCGGCGCCGCCGGTCAGCGACGCGGTCTCGATCCCCGAGATCGAATCGGTGCCGTCGCCGGTTACCTGCGTGGCGGTGAGCGTCTGGTTCGCGTTTGCGGTCTGCTCGAGCCGGTCGCTGAAGTTGCCGCCGGTGAGCTGATCGCTTCCGGCGGCGCCCGCGAGCGTGTCGCCGCCATCTCCGCCATCGAGGGTGACCGCGCCGCTGAAGGCGCTCGCGTCGAGGTCGTTGGCGCCGCCGCCGCCAGCGAGCGAGGCGCGCTCGACACCCGAGAGCGTGTCGTTGTCTGAGCCGCCGGACAGAAGCGTGTCGCTGAGCGTGAGGTTGGAATCACGGGTGACCGCGACGCGGTCGAGCGTCCCGGCTCCGCCGATGAGCGAGTCCGAGTTGGCGCCACCGGCGGGCGGGCTCAGGATGTCGTTGCCGTCCTGGCCGTCGAGCGTGACGCCGTTGCCGGTCCAGGCGGACGCGTCGAGGGCGTTGCCCGCGGCGCCACCGGTGAGCGAGACCCGGAAGATGCCCGAGAGCGTGTCGCTGCCGTTACCCGTGAGCAGCGTGTTGGTGAGCGTCTGGTCCATGTTCGATGTCTGCTCGAGCCGGTCGACATCCCCACCGCCGTCGATCGAATCGCTGGCCAAACCGCCGCGGATCGTGTCGACACCACCGGAGCCGCTCAGGGTCAGGGGGCCTCCCGTCCAAGCCGCCGCGTCGATCAGGCCACTGCCGCTCAGCGAAACGCGCTCGATCTGGGCAAGGGTGTCGTTGACTGGCCCAGCGATAACGAGCGAACTGTCGGTGAGGACCGGGTCGGAGACGAACCCCTGGGTCAGGGTATCGGCGGAGCCAAGTCCGCCGTCGATCGAGTCCGCACCAATGTTGCCGATCATGCTGTCGTCACCAGCCTCGCCGCCGAGGGTGTCGTCGCCGAACCGGCCGTCGATCGTGTCGTTCTCGGTGCCGCCGAAGATGAGGTCATCGTCAGTGGTGATGCCTGTGGTGCCGCCCAGCAGCGAGTCGGCCCCCGCATCACCGACGATCGTGTCGTCGCCGTAACCGGCATCCACGCTGTCGCCGCCCGGCCCCGCGACGATGCTGTCATCGGAGTCGCCGGCGTCCACGGTGTCGGCACCATCACCGGCCGAATAAGTCGCGGGGCTCGAGGTGCCCACGAGGCTGTCGTCGTTTGTTCCCCCAATCAGACTCTCGGAAAGCCCATCGGTGCCGGTCGACGCGAGCACCGTGTCGTTGCCGCCCCCGCCGTCGGCGGTGTCGATGCTGCCGCCGGCGTTGATCGAGTCCGCGTCGCCGTTGCCCTGGATGTTGTCGTTGCCGGCGTTGCCGTTGATCGTGTCGGCGCCGGCGAGCCCGGTCAGCGTGTTGGCGACGCCGTCGCCGTCGATCGTGTCGGCCTGTGCCGAGCCAATCGCGTGCTCGATCAGGGTCAGGGTGTCGGTCCCGGCGCCGCTGGCCGAGTCGGCGTTGAGGTCGATGTCGACCGCCGCCGCCGCGCCCGTGTAGTCGGCCGTGTCGTTACCGGCCTCGCCGTTGAGCGTGTCGTTGGATACATCGTCGCCCAGCAGGACGTCGTCCTCGGTGCCACCGCGGACGGAGTCGGCGCCGTTCTCGCCGTCGAGTGTGTCGACGCCCGCCCCGCCGTCGAGTGTGTCGGTGACCGTTCCCGTGCCGCCGAGCAGCGAGTCGCGGTCGGTTCCGCCGTCGAGTGTGTCGGCGCCGCCGGCGCCGTCGACGGTGTCGTCTCCGACCTCCGCGGACAGGGTGTCGACGCCGGCGGCGCCGACCAGCGAATCACCGCCGGACCCCCCGAGCAGTGAGCTGCCCCCGGCCACCGCGGTCAGCGTGTCAGCCGACGCTGAGCCGATCGCGTTCTCGGTCCCTGAGAGGGAGTCGGTGCCCTCGCCGGTAGCGGTCCCTGCTCCAAGGTTGGCGTTCACGGCGCCCGCGGAGCCCGAGTAGTCGACCGTGTCGCTACCGCCCTGGGCCGCGATCGTGTCGTCGCCAGCGTTACCGGCGACGGAGTCGGCGACGCCGCTGCCGGTGATGCTGTCGTTGTTGGTGCCGCCGGCGATCGTCGTCGCGCGGTCGTTGACGGCGCTGAGAGTGTCGTTCCCGGCGCCGCCGTCAATCGTCACGCCGTCGATCAGGTTGGTGAACTCGCTGAAGACAACCGGGGCAAGCTGGACGGCGTCAGCTCCCCCGCCGGCCGAGACGGTGATCGAGACCACCTCATGGCAGTTGAGACGCCCGCCGACCCCCGGCCCGGAGAGCGTGTCGGGACCCCCGCCGTCATCAAGGTTCACCTCCCAGTTGGTCGGCAGGGTCGAGACGCTCGTATCGCAGTCGAGCGTCGCCCCCGCGCTGGTCCCGGCATCGGTCAGGCTGAGCTGCCCGGTCGCCGTGACGTAGCTGGCGGTGAAGGTCGCCTGAGCCGGCGCCGCGAGCAGGCCAGCGCCGAGCGTGAACGCGAGCGCGCTCGCGAGCACGGCCAGCGCGCGGCGAAGGTGACGTCGCGCAGGGCCGCGCGCCTCGCCGGCGAGACCGCGCCGCAGACCTTGCTGGAGCCGGCGACGGGCGGCGTGGTTGAGGGTCGGCGCAGGCTCAGCAAGCGCCGCCTTCAGGAACGCTTGCGGGTCGGCGCCTGGCCCTTCGAGCTCGAGCGTCGGTACGAGCACGATCGGCCCGGGTCTCTCGCGGTCGCGAATCAGGGCGGCGGCAAGCGGGCCGAGTGCGTGGGTGGCCGCGAGCGCCGCGGCATTTCCGTGCTCGCCGGCGCCGGCGAGCGCGATGGGAAGGCCGCGCGCCTCGGGGAGTCGCGCCAGCCGACGCGCCGCCTCGGCGAGTGCGTCGGACCACTCGCCGGCTCGGGGCCGCGCCACCCGCACGGTCGCGTAGTCGCTGCGCTCGAGCGCCTGCAGCGGGGTCCCACCCGGATCGTCGTCAGCGACAACAATCCATCCGAGCGGACGCTTGGGCACTGAGACCGTCGCCTTCAGATCGAGCCACGGCAGGTCGAACCGGACGCGCTCGCCGTCGAGTTGGACCCTCGCCCCGCGAGCGAGCGCCGGCGTCGGCAACGCGGACGACGGCCGTCCTTGCCGGTACGAGCGCAACCGTCTTTGGGTCGAGTTCATCTAGACCCCCCGACGAACCCGCCAGCGACCCTAACACGACCCGTGGGCCCGTGTTGGCAATCGCGCAATTAGCCTGCGTCCATCCACGTCCTTTTCGTTCATCGAAACTTCCCAGCCCAGTTCGGCCACATCGCCGCCCGCCTGGTCGCCGAGCGCGGGTGGACCGTGTACCTTCGTCTCCGAGAAACCGCCAGGGACCGTGGGCGGCGTCAACAACGTCCAGTACCGGCCCAGGGGCGGTGCCACGGAGAAGACCCACTACCTCTCGCGAACATTCGAGAACGGGATTTGGCACGCAGCCGGGGTCTACGAGGCGCTGAAGCCGGTGAGCGCGGCAATCCGTCCCGACCTGATCGTCGGGCACTCTGGGCTGGGGCTCGACCCTGTTCCTGAGCGAGCTGTAGCCGGACGCGCCCGTGGTCAACTACTTCGAGTACTTCTACCGCCCGCAGGACTCCGATCTCGACTTCCGACCTGATGTTCCGGTCGACGAGGTCGACCGCCTTCGCAGCCCAGCACGCAACGCGATGATCCTGCTCGACATGGAGTACTGCGCGGCCGGGTACGCGCCGACGCGTTACCAGCACGAGCTGCTGCCCGAGGCCTACAGGCCGAAGATCCGCGTCATCCACGACGGGATCGACACGAGCGTCTGGAAGCCGGCCGCTGCCGGCACGGAGCGTCGTGTCGGCAGCCTGCGCCTGGGCGATAATGAGCGCCTCGTCACGTACGTCTCGCGCGGGTTCGAGATGATGCGCGGGTTCGACGTCTTCATGAAAGCGGCAAAGCGAATCTGCGACGCAGATCCGAACGTGCGCTTCGTCGTCGTCGGCTCCGACCGCGTGGCCTACGGCGGCGATCTTCGCCACACAGGAGGGCGCTCGTTCAAAGACCACGTCCTTGCCCAGGACAACTACGACCTCGATCGGATCCATTTCGTCGGCAACGCTCGCCCGGAGATGCTCGCCCGTCTCCTCGGCCTCTCGGACCTGCACTTCTATCTGACGACACCGTTCGTGCTGAGCTGGTCGTGCCTGAACGCGATGGCCTGCGGAGCAACCATGCTCTGCTCCGACACGGCCCCGGTTCGGGAGGTCATCAGCGACGGAGAGAACGGCCTGCTGTGCGACTTCTTCGACGACGCTGCGTTCGCGGAGCGGGCGCTGGAGGTGTTGGCTGACCCGACTCGGCACCGCGAAACCCTTGGCGGCGCGGCGACAGCGACGGTCGCCGAGCGCTACTCGCTAGATGTCACCTTCCCTCAGATCACGTCGTTGTTCGAAGAGGTCGCGGTCTGATGCATCCATTCTGGGAGCAGGTGATCCGCCCTCTGCTTGACGCCGCCCGGCCCAGCACGGTCGTCGAGATCGGCGCCGAACGCGGCTATACCACGACACGTCTTCTCGCCTGGGCGGCACCGACCGGCACCGTCGTCCATTCGATCGACCCGGCCCCGCGCTTTGACGTTGCCCGCGCCGAGCTCGAGCACGGCGACCGGTTTAACTTCCATCGCCAGGCGAGTCTTGCCGCTCTGCGAACGGTCGGTGCGGTGGACGCGGCCCTCATCGACGGCGACCACAACTGGCACACCGTCAGCTCCGAGCTCGCCATGTTGGCGGAAACGGCGGCGGCCGCCAGCCAGCCGCTGCCCCTCGTCGTCGCACACGACGCCGGTTGGCCATACGGGCGCCGCGACATGTACTACGACCCGAGCACGATTCCGGTCGAACATCGCCACGACGCGGCCCGAGCGGGTATCGCTCCCGGCCGCTCGGCGCTCGGCTCGCCGGGAATCAACGCCGGGCTCTGGAACGCTACCCACGAGGGCGGCCCGCGTAACGGCGTTCTGACGGCGATCGAGGACTTCGCCGGCGCCCTTCCGGAGCCCTGCGAGATGGTCGTGATCGAGGGTTGGCATGGCCTGGCCGTGCTCGCGACGCGTCCACGTCTCGCCTCCTCGCCGGCCCTGGTTGCCGAGTTCGCACGGCTGCGCTCCTCCGAGTTTCTGCGCGGCTGGCTGGGCTCGATCGAGCTCGCGCGCATCGCCGCGGAAGTCCGTACGGGAGCCGCCCGCGAAAGCGAGGCGCGGGCCGCTCGTCGTGCTAGCGGACTCGAGCAGCGGCTTCTGGAAGAGCCGCCCGCCGCTGACGAGACGACACTCGGTGGCTCCTAGGTTCCGCCACCCTCGCGACGTCGCCGCGCAAGCCAGATCAAGGTCGAGACGACGATCACGACGCCGAAGACTGAACGTCTCCCGACGCCCTTTGGACGCTCGGTCGCCGATTCCTCAGCGGGCGTCTGGGACGGCTCAGTCCCTACTACCGGCGGGGCATCCTCGCCGGCGGCCGCTGCCGCCTCCGTCTCGGTCAGGGGCTCGATCACGAGGTCGGTCTCGAAACTCTGCGGCTCGGCGTCGTCGGCCTCGAGCCGCGTGACGAAGCTGCCCTTCTCGAAGAGCTCCGCCAGCTCGGGGGGCGGCGGCGGATCGAGCGCGGTCACCGGGCCCGACCACACGGTCTCGAGCCCCTCGACCTGGCGCTGGCCGTCAGCCAGCGTGTAGAGCGTGAGGTCGATCGGTCTGGACGAGAGCTGGGAGAGGCGCATCGGATAGATCGGGATGGCGACGTTGAAGGAAACCCGCAGCGGCTTGAGGCGGCCATCGCTGTCGGGGGCCAGGCGGATGGCAACAAACTTCCAGTCCTGGCGGATGTATGAGTCGAAGATCGGGCGGGCGCCATCGGGCACCTCGTAACCGTTGTCGTCGAGCCACTCATCCAGCGCCCTTGGATCGCTTGACGCGAGGCGGGTGACGTCGTAGCCGCCGATCTCCTCACGACCGATGACATCAACTGGCGGAGCCGCGCCGGCGCTAGCTCCGTCGTCGTCACCGGATGAGGAGGACCCCACCTCCGGCGGCGGACGGGTTGCCTCCTCGAGATAAGCGAGCGGATCGCCCCTGTCGATCGCCGCAACCTCGGGCCTGGCGGGGACCGGCAGCACAACCGCCGCACGCTCGTCGCTCGCGCTCGCGAGATCCAGGGTGAGGATGATCTCCTCCTTGCCGGGACTGGCAATGACCAGGCCCGCCTCCGAGTTGACCTCGGCCTCGATCGCGATACCGCAGCCGCACGCGTTCGCGGGCTGGGTCGCCGACGCGAGCGACGCAGCCGTCGCGAGCGCGGCTGCCGGGGCGATCACCCGCCACGCGGCTAGCTTCATCGCCGCAATAGTCCTCGGACGACGGCCCCGCCGATGGTGAGCGGGTGGTTGAGGACCGTTGCCACGCGGCCGCGAAGCGTCAATGGATCGTGCGCGATCCCAAGCTGGCGCAGGATCGTCGCCGAGTCGAAATACACGCGCTCACACACCAGCTTGTCCTCGCCCTCGAAGAGGAACATCGCCACAAAGCGCATCTCGAACTGGCGCCCGGTGGGCGGCAGGCCGCGGAACGGGCCGAGGTGCGTGCCAAAAAGCATCGCCTCGACGATCACGGCCTCGTCGGCATGGTGCAGCGCGATCAGCTCATTTCGCTGATCCGGAAAAGCCGTGCGTGTCTCGTCGAAGTAGCGGTCGACCTCCGCCTCGCCGTCGAAGAGGTCGCCGGTCGCAACCAGCTCGTAGCGCGGGTGCTCGAACGTGGCCATGGTGACGTCGAACTCGTGACGGTTCTCGGACTCCATGTGCTCGATGACGAGCGCCTCACGCCGCTCCCGCACTTCCTTGCTCAGGGCCACGACGAAAACCCTATCCAGTGTCCAGGAGCATGCTCAGGTCGAGCACCGGCGCCGAATGGGTCAGCGCCCCGACCGAGATGAACTCGACACCGGTGGTGGCGACGTTGGCAACGTTGGCGAGCGAGATCCCCCCTGACGCCTCAAGCTGCGCCGCGCCGCCCGCTTCGTCGCGCGCCGCAACCGCGGCGCGCAGGTCGGTCTCGGTCATGTTGTCGAGCAGGATCCGATCGGCGCCAGCAGCGAGGGCCTCCGCGACCTCAGTCGAATTACGAGCCTCGACCTCCACCGTGAGATCAGGGCGTGCCGCTGCAGCGAGCTCAACGGCTCGCGCGAGCCCACCGGCACTCGCGACGTGGTTTTCCTTGATGAGGATCGCGTCGTCCAGGCCCATCCGGTGGTTGCTTCCCCCGCCGGCGAGCACCGCCGCCTTCTCGAGCGCCCGCAGCCCGGGGGTCGTCTTGCGTGTGTCGAGGATCGTCGCGCCGCTACCGGCGACCGCCTTGACGTATCGGGCTGTGAGCGTGGCCACACCCGAGAGGTGACAGAGGAAGTTGAGCGCCGTGCGCTCAGCGACGAGCAGCGCGCGGGCGGGCCCGTCGATCGCAGCGATCTCCGCTGCCATGTCGTCGCGCCACACACCCTCATCCGCCAGCGGCTCAAACGCCGTCGCCCCAGCCTGCATGAACGCCTCGCGCGCGGCGTCGAAGCCGAAGACAACGCCCGCCTGTTTTTGAACGATTCGCGCTCGGGCGAGAAGGTCGTGGGGGACCGTCGCCTCGGAGGTGAGGTCGCCCGCGCCGATGTCCTCGGCAAGGGCGCGAGCGACCAGATCGGAAAGTGGCGCGCTCACGATCCCCTCGGGAACACGGCGATCGTTGCGGTGAACCCATGAAGAAAGTTGTGACCGCCCACGGGTCCGATCTCGCCAGCACAGAAGAAGCCGCCGCTCGGAGCGCCGAGAGCGTCGTCGAGCGCCGCCGCGTCGTGGTCGGGGACGTCGAACATGTTCGAGCCGCGGCCGTTACAGCTGAACAGAAGCGCGCCGGCGGCGCCCTCGGATCCGAGGGCCTCGGTTTGCGCGCGCAGCGCCTCGCGAAGGTCCTCGGCGGCGGTGGCGCCATCGCGGACGTGCATGCGCACCGTCTGGCCGACACGGACACGCTCGCCAATAGCGAGCGCGCCGCCCTCCGGGTCCGCCCCGAGGATCGGCCGCACGAGAAAATCGCCGCGGTCGTATGAGGGCTGGTTCTCGTCGATCACAATCCCGAGCATCAGGCCCTGAGCTGCGAGTAGCTGCTCGCGCGGCTCGAGCTTCGCGATTGCGTCGCGCACGCGCTCGATTGCCGGCTGCGACGCCAGCTCGTCGATCACGTTTCCGCGAGCGGCGGTGATCGTCATCTCGGGCCCGATCGGCGTTGCCCCCTGCGATACGCACGGGATCATCCCGAGGCCGGTCAGGGCCGCCGCCACCGCCCCGCCGCGCAGAACCTCGCCGTCGTGAAAGAGCGGCGCCGAGCCAGCTGCCGCAGCACTAGCGAGTCCGCCGAGAACGGGCATTCCCGGGCGGCTTTCGTTGAGTCGCGCGAGCAGGGCCTCGGCGCTGAACGTGTAGGGATCGGCGAGGAGGATGATCGCCTCGCCGAGCTCCTCGGGCTCGGGCGTCTCCCCCTGCAGGTGGTGGGTGGCGATGGTGGCATCGGGAGCGGCGAGGGCCCAGACCACGGCGCCCGGACCCCGCTCGAGCTCTCGTCCCCCGCCGAGGACACCGCCGGCTCCGCATCCAATCAGAGCGGCCGGTTCAAGCTCATCGTGGACGCAGCGAAGCGCCGCCTCGGCATCGGGAAGATGCTCAGCCGAGGCGAAGACGAGTGCGAGGTCGCACGGCGCGTCCAGTTGGGCCGATGCAGTGCCTGCGGCCGTGGAGAACGCCTCGACCGGATCGAGATCGTCCGAGACTCCAACGGCAACGCGAACCACCCCCTAACGGTATCGGCGCTGCTCAGGACCCACCCTGGTTTGCGGTTATCGCGCGCTCTGCAGCAGGTACTCGCGGACGAAGCCGTCGATGTCGCCGTCGAGAACGCGGTTGGCGTCGCCGACCTCATGGCCGGTGCGGTGGTCCTTCACGCGCGTGGTCGGGTGCAGCGTGTAGCTGCGGATCTGCGAGCCCCACTCGGCCGCTTTCTGCTCGCCGCGGGCGGCGGCGAGCTCGTCGGCGCGCTTGCGCTCTTCCTCCTCGAGCAGCCGCGCTCGAAGCATCCTCATGGCGGTCGCTCGGTTCTGAAGCTGCGATCGCTCGTTTTGGCACTGGACGACGATTCCTGTCGGGATATGGGTGAGGCGGACAGCCGAATCGGTCTTGTTGACGTGCTGGCCGCCGGCGCCAGAAGCGCGGTAGGTGTCGACGCGGATGTCCTCTTCGTCGAGTTCGACCGACACCTCGTCGTCCACGTAGCGGCGCGACGTCAACCTGCGCGAAAGCGGTGTGCCGACGCGACTGCGCGTCAAACGGTGAGATCCGCACCAGGCGGTGGACGCCACGCTCAGCGGCGAAGAGACCGTAGGCGTTCTCGCCCTTGGCGATGAAGCTCGCCGACTTGATTCCCGCCTCCTCACCCTCGGAGGCCTCCGCCATCTCGACGTTGAACTCGCGGCGCTCGGCCCAGCGCAGGTACATGCGCAGCAACATCTCCGCCCAGTCCTGTGAGTCTGTGCCGCCGGCGCCGGAGCGAACGGTGACCACCGCGTCGCCGGCGTCGTACTCACCGCTGAACAGCCGCGCCTCCTCGAGCTCACCGAGACGCGCCTCCACCGACGTCAGCTGCGAGCCGAGCTCGGCAGCTATGTCTGGGTCCTCGTCCGACATCTCGGCGAGCTCCTCGAGGTCGGCGGCCTCGGCCTCGAGGCCGCGGAATGTCTCGAGACGGCGCTGAAGCCGAGCGTGCTCGGCGGAGGTCTTCGCCGCTCGCTCCTGGTCGTCCCAGAAGCCCGGCGCCCCCATCTCCCCCTCGAGCCGGGCTATCTGTGCTTCGAGAGTGGCTGGGTCAAAGGTAGTCCGAGAGCAGGGTCAAGCCCTGGCGGATCGCCTCGATCCGCGGCCCTACGGCCTCCGTTTGCGGTGCATCAGCCACCCGCTCAGCTTAGGCGACAAGATCCGGCTATCGCCGGATTCTCGTCGCCCGAGTGATCGTAATCCGGCCATGGCCGGATTTTGCGGTGGCGGGGGCGCTGAATTCGGCTAGAGCTCACCGTGCGAAGCGCAGGTGCCCGAGCGTCCAGCCGTGCCCGCGATCGAGCATCTGCTCGCGCAGCCGGATCAGCGCGAGGTCCTTGCCCTTTGCCTCGAGCATCACGTCGGTGCGGTGGCCGCTGAGGGCCTCGCGACAGAACAGCTCGAACGCCATGGGATCGATCAGATCAGCGTGATTGCGCAGGTCCGGGAGCACCGGGGTGCGCTCGACCCGGCGACCAACCTTGCGCTTGCGCTCGCCAATCTCGAGTCGCGGCGAGGAGAAGTGGATCTTCGGCACGGCGCGCCCTCGCCACGTTGCGCGCGCCATTGCCGCAGCTTCGCGGTCGTCGATCCCGTCAGGGTCCAGGCAACGGTGGTGATGCGGATCAAAGACCGCCGGGATGCCGAGTCGCCTTGCGAGCTCGGCGACGCGCGCGATCGGATAGCTGCGGTCGTCATTTTCGATCGCCACCCGCGCCTTCGCGGCGGTCGAGAGGCGAGCGTAGCCCCGCGCGAAGCGGTCCAGTCCGGCGTCGAGGCCCCCGGCCGTCCCCCCGACGTGAACGACCGCGACGGACTCGGGTCCCAGCCCCATCGCATCGAACAGCGCCGCCTGCACTTCGAGCTCGGCGACCGCCGCGGCAACGACCTCGTCGCGCTCGGAGTTGAGGACGGTGTACTGACCGGGGTGGGTTGAGAGGCGTATGTCCCGGTCGCGAGCGAGCGCACCCACCGCGGCAAGCTCAGCCTCACACTCGGCGACCTGACCGTGAAACTGCGGCAGCTCCGGATGGCTCGAATAGGGCGCCAGCGCTGTCGCCATCCGGTACATGCGGATGTCGTGGCGGTCCAGGTAGTCGAGGATCGCCCGCAGGTTCCCCAGCGAGACCCGCAGGTGCGGCTCGGATTGCCAGCGGCGCGCGTCGTGCGACGGCAGACCCCCGTCGCCGAGGACCTTGACCGCGAAACCGAGCCGGTGACCTGCTGCCCCCACTACGCCGAGGTCGCCTCGATCGCGGCCATACGTTCAGCTTCGACATCGTCGCGCACCACGCATCCGGCGAGGTGGTCGTTGACGATTCCCACCGCCTGCATGAGGGCGTACGCCGTCGTCGGTCCGACGAAACGGAAGCCACGCCGCTTCAGCTCCTTCGCGAGCGCCTTCGACTCCGGTGTGGTTGCTGGGAGGTCGTCGGTCGCGCTTGGGGGCTGGCCGCGACCGCAGCGAAATGACCACGCGAGCGCTGACAGGGACTCGCCTGCGGCCACCAGGTCGGCAGTTGCCCGGGCGTTGGCGACCGCAGCCTCGATCTTGGCACGATTGCGAACGATCCCGGCATCGGCCATCAGCTTGGCGACGTCGGCGGCGTCGAACCGCGCCACACGGTGGAAGTCGAAGCCATCGAATGCAGCGCGAAAGTTCTCACGCTTGCGGAGGATCGTCAGCCAGGAGAGTCCGGATTGAAACGCCTCGAGGGTGAGGCGCTCGTAGATGCCACTGTCGTCGGTGACAGGCCGTCCCCACTCCTTGTCGTGATAGGCGATGTAATCCGCTGCCGACGCCCCCCACCAGCACCGCGACACCCCATCCGCGTCAACTGCGAGGCCGTCCTGCGAGCTCAAGCCGGGATCGCCTCGATCGCGTCGACGATCGACGGGAAGTTCTGGCGCCAGCGGTAGACGAGGCCGTCACGGAGCTCGAAGAGGACCCCGAACGGTGACTCGTCGGCGATCTCATCCAGATCCTCCTTCCAGCGCCACTGGCGGCGCGCCGCGACCGCGACGCGATCGACCCCGACCGCGCGGATCTCGTCGACCTCGACGCTGGAGACCAGGTGTCCGTCGTCCGATGGCTTGGCCCAGCCGACCACCGCGTCGACGCCCTCGAAAGTGCCCTTGTCGCCGGTGGCGACGACCTCGGGGTGCAGCAACTTCGCGACAGCCTCGCCGTCGCGGGCACGCAGTGCGGCGAGCAGCCGCTCGACGGTCTCGGCGCCGGTCAATCGCCGGGCGGGGCTGGCAGGCGAACCGGCAGGCGTTGCGTGACCCTGTCGCCGCCCGCGTCGGTGAGGGTCACCTTCAGACGCGCTGGCCCGCGCGCTGCTTTGGCGGCGACGCGAAACGGGGTCTTGTCGCCGCCCACCCCGAAGCCGGTCGTCACGGTGCGACCGACTCGCCGCCCGCCCTGTCGTAGGACCAGCTTTGCCTGGAGCCGTTCGGCGGTTCGCGAGCTGACGATGAGCAAGCGGTTACCCGCGCGGGTGCCGCGACCGATCCTCACGACCGAGCCGGCCGCACTTCCAGCGGAGAGCGGCCTCTCGTCGCCCTTGAGCTCGTATGCCCCCCAGGGCGGGTTGGCGTTGACGATGCGTCCAGGCTCACAACTCGCGAGGAAGCTCGCAAAGCGGTTGGCGACGCTCCCGGTGATCACGCGATAGGCACCGCTCGGGACCTCGGTCCAGATGATCCCGCCGTCATCGGAGGTCGCTGTCTGAGTGCGATCCGGGATCACGTTCTCGTTGAAGTAGATCGGCGACGGCAGCGCTGGCTCAGCATGCGCGGTGGCACCTGCGACCCCGTGCGGCGTCCGCTCATGGAACGTCTCGTAGTCGACGCCGCGCACGTTGCGTGCCGAGGCGGTGGTGACGATCACGCACTGTTCGGGGCGGCCGTCGGGCCCGAGCGGCACCTCGAGCAGCGCCGCTAGTCCGTTGTACTCGGCGTCGGCAGGCGTCTGGAAGTTCGCGTTGCGAATCGGCTTGCCGCGCGCGTGGAAGGTCTGGAGATCGATCTGGTGATAGCCGGGCGGGGGCTCGATGTACGGGGTGATGTTGGTGTCGTCGGGGACCTTGAGCGAGTAGTCACCGCTGGCGTCGGTGGTGGCCGATAGCCGCGGCAGCTCGCGGACGCGGATCGTCGCGCCGGCGATGTAGGTGTCCATGTGGTTGAAGGCGTATGCCCGGCCCGAGATCGTCACGGTCGGGTCAGCTGAGACCGCCTGGCCGCCGCTTGCCGCGAGAACCGCCGCAAGGGCTAGCGCAAAGAAGCCCAGACGGCTCAGGCGCCGTGGCACTTCTTGAACTTCTTACCTGAACCGCACCAGCAGGGATCGTTGCGGCCGATCTTCTCGACGTCGCTCTTGACGACCGTCGCCGGGTTCACACCGCCGCCGTTGCCCGAGGCTGGCTCCTCCGCCGGAGCCGTCGGATCGCCCGGAGCGGTGACGACCCCCGCGCGGGCCTCGCTGATGGCGGAGGGTCGCTCCTCGCCACCCCCGCCGGAGTACTGGACGTTGCCGCGGCGTTGCTCGTCGTCGAACATCTGCTGGGCCTGGGCCGGCTCGATGTTGACCTCGACGTGGAAGATGACCCGGACAAACTCCTCCCAGATCGAGGCCATGAGCTCCTCGAACATCTTGAAGCCCTCGTTCTTGTACGCGACGAGGGGGTCGATCTGGGCGAATCCGCGGAGGTGGATGCCCTCGCGAAGGTAGTCCATCTCGTAGAGGTGCTCCCGCCAGCGGTTGTCGATGATCTGGAGCAGGATCTGGCGCTCGAGGTAGCGCATGAGCTCATCGCCGAACTCCTCCTCGCGACGGTCATACGCCGCGAGAGCGTCTTCGGTCAGCGCCTCGGTCAGCTGCTCACGATTGGCAGATTGCGGGTTGATCTCAGCAACCGACACACCTATCGGCCAAAGACCACGTGCGTGCCCCTCCAACCCGCCGAGATCCCAGTCCTCGAAGATCTCTCCCGGCGTGTAGGTCTCGACGGTCCGCGCGACGACATCCTCGAGCTCGGTGTGGGCGACGTCGGACATGTCGCGCCCCTCGAGAATCTCGCGGCGGTACTTGTAGACGACGCGGCGCTGCTCGTTCATGACGTCGTCGTACTCGAGGACGCGCTTTCGAATCAGATAGTTCTGCTGCTCAACCTTCTTCTGGGCGTTCTCGATCGTCCTGGTGAGCATCTTCGCCTCGAGCGGGTACTCCTTGCCGTCGTCATCGACGGGGCCCAGGCGGTCGAGGATCTTGTAGATCCGCTCGCCTGCGAAGAGGCGGATCAGGTCATCCTCCGCCGAGAGGAAGAATCGCGACTCACCGGGGTCGCCCTGGCGGCCTGAACGACCTCGCAACTGATTGTCGATCCGTCGCGACTCGTGGCGCTCGGTACCGCAGATGAAGAGGCCGCCGAGCTCACGCACCTCGTCGCCCTCGGCCTTGGTCTGGACGCTGAAGCGCTCCGTGTGCTCGGCGAGCTCGGTATCCCAGCTCTCGTTCTCGGGGGTCACCCCGAGCTTTCGCAGTTCGTCGATCGCGAGCTGCTCGGGATCGCCGCCGAGCTTGATGTCGACGCCGCGCCCGGCCATGTTGGTCGCGATCGTGACCGCGCCCTTGCGGCCGGCCTGCGCAACGGTCTCGCCCTCGCGCTCGGCGTACTCGGGCTTTGCGTTGAGCACCTCGTGCGGGATTCCGGACCGCTTGAGCTCAGTGCCGAGCATCTCCGAAACCTCGACCGAGATCGTCCCGACGAGACACGGCTGGCCGCGTTCGTGGCGCTCGCGGAGTTCGTCGACGACCGCCGTCCACTTGCCCGTCTTCGTCTTGTAGATCAGGTCGTTGTGATCCGCGCGGATCATCGGCCGGTGCGTATCGATCTCGATCACAGGGATCTCGTAGATCTTCATGAACTCGGTCGCCTCGGTGAGGGCGGTCCCGGTCATGCCACTGAGCTTCTCGTAGAGACGGAAGTAGTTCTGAAGAGTGATCGTCGCGAGCGTCTGGTTCTCCTCGCGGATCCGCACGCCCTCCTTGGCCTCCACTGCCTGGTGAAGCCCGTCCGACCAGCGCCGACCCTCGAGAATCCGCCCGGTGAACTCGTCGATGATCTTGACCTCGCCGTCGATCACCGCGTAGTCGTCGTCGCGCTTGAACAGCGACTCCGCCTTCAGCGACTGGATCAGGTGGTTGACGAGCGAGCCGTGCTCGGAGAGGTAGAGGTTCTCGACGCCCAGGAACTTCTCTGCCTTGTCGACTCCGCGCTCCGTCGGCGCCACGGTCTTGTGCTTCTCGTCGTACTCGTAGTCGTGTTCGGCCTCGGACGTGTCGCGCGATTCGCCGAGCGACTTCAGCTTCACCGTCATCTCCTCGCCGGCCATCTGCTTTGCGAGCCGGGCGAACGTGTAATAGGTATCGGCCGCCTGCTCGGGGCGCCCGGAGATGATCAGCGGGGTGCGCGCCTCGTCGATGAGGATGTTGTCGACCTCGTCGACGATCGCGAAGGCGTACTCGCGCTGGACGCACTCCTCGAGGCTCGAGGCCATGTTGTCGCGCAGGTAGTCGAACCCGAACTCGGAATTCGTTCCGAACGTGACATCGCAGGCGTACATCTCGCGTCGCTGCGCGGGTGACATCTCCGACTGGATCACGCCGACGGAGACACCGAGAACGTCGTAGATCGGCTTCATCCACATCGCGTCGCGGCGAGCGAGGTAGTCGTTGACGGTGACCAGGTGAACGCCCTTTCCACCGAGCGTGTTCAAGAAGACTGCGGTCGTGCCTGTGAGGGTCTTGCCCTCACCGGTCTTCATCTCGGCAATTGCGCCGGAATGAAGGACCATGCCGCCGATCAGCTGAACGTCGTAGTGGCGCTGGCCGATGGCGCGCTTGCCAGCCTCGCGAACGAGCGCAAAAGCTTCGGGGAGAACCGAATCGAGCGTCTCGGCCTCCTCGCGAACGAGCTTGCGCAACTCGTCGGCGCGCTCGCGGATCCCGGCGTCGTCGAGGAGCTCGAGCTCGGGCTCGTAGCGGTTGATCTGCTCAACCCGTTGCTCGTATTCCTTGAGCTTGCGGCCCTCGCCGAGCCGAAGCGCCTTATCGATCAGTCCTCGTCCCGCCATCAACCACTCAGGGTAACGAGCGCGGGGTCTGCGGCCGCGCTCAGATCAGGCTTCGCGGCGCCGCAAGCGCCCGATCCTCCTGCGGGAGCTCGACCGGCCGCGACGCTTCTCGCGATCTCGCTTCACCTGGCGGCGGATGTCCTCGGCGAGCTCGTGGATGGAGTGCAGCATTTCGGGCGACGACTCGCGCGCCCGCAGGGTTGCGCCCTTGAGATAGAGGGTCGCCTCGGCGATCTGGCTGTCGGAGATCGACGGGTTGCGTTCCTCGAGCAGCTCTACCTCAAGCGTCGCCAGGTCCGACACCTGCCTCGACACCCGTGAAAAGCGCTTGAAGATGGCCTCGCGGATCTCATCGGTGACCTCAATGTTGCGGCCCCTGACCTCGATTCGCACGATCTCTCCCTTCGTCGAGCTGGCGTGTCCCTGAATGCTACGCCCGTACGCAACCCGGGCCCGCAGTTCGGGCGAAGACAACGGCACCGGCCACGCTCGCGCCGAGCGCTCGCGCACACGCGGCGAGGGTCGACCCCGTCGTAAAGACGTCGTCGACGAGCACCACGGCAGCTGGTCGAGAGCGGGCCAGACGCACGCGCGGAGGGTCGGCGAGCCGGTCCGCCCGAGTGCGACCCACCTGGCGGCGGCTGCTTCGTCGGCGCAGGCACAGAGCAACATCCCGCCCGGTTGCCTCGCCGAGGGCGAGCGCAATCTCCTCCGCGGGATCAAAGCCCCGCACGCGGCGACGCCATGGTGCGGCGGGAACGGGCACCAGCACGGCCTCGTGCGACACCAGCGGCGTCATGGCCGCCGCGAGCGTCGTTGCGACCGAGGTCCGGCGAGCGAACTTCAGCGCCCGCACGAGGTCACGCGCCACACCGGAATACTCGCTCGCCCAGCTGACCGTGAGACGCTCACCACCGAGCCGCAGGACGAGGGATCCTGGCCTTGTCGCGGCAAGCGCCGCCACGCAGGGCGGGCAGAGGTGCTCGCCGGAGCCGGTCGCACCGGCGCAGGCCACACATCGCGGCGGCGTGAGCAGCGACAGGAGCCAGTGCGGATCCACCTCTTGACGGTGACGTACTCGTGATCACGCCTGGTGCGCAGAGAGCGCCGAAAGCGAATCAGACGCGTACGGAGAGTTCGACCCGGTCGCGTCCGGCTCGCTTCGCCGCGTACAGGGCGGCATCCGCGCGGCCAACGAGGTCCTCCGCGCTCTCCTGCCCATCCCACTCAGCCACGCCGGCGGAGCAGGCTTCGCCATCGGGAGTGGCGGCGCGCAGGCGCTCGATCAGCGCCACGGCATCATCGCTTTCAACGTCGGGAAGCATCAGGCTGAACTCCTCGCCGCCGTAGCGCGCGAGGACGTCGTAGGGGCGAAGGACCGCAAGCCAGGCTGCCGCCGCGTCGGTCAGCAACCTGTCGCCGGCCTGGTGACCCCGCTTGTCGTTGTAGTCCTTGAACCGATCGAGGTCGAGCATGGCAACGCACAGGGATTGCTCGGCTCGGGCGGAGCGAGCCAGCTCGCTCGGAAGGCGCTCTTCCCAGTCACGACGGTTCGGCAGTCCGGTCAACTCATCCGTGCGCGCGAGACGTTCGAGCTCACCAAACATGTCGGCTCGCCCAATCGCCACAGCGGCCTCCGCTCCTAGGAGCTCAATCATCGATGACACACGCAGGGAAACCCCGGCAACCGGCTCCCGCCAGCCGATGGCAAGCAGCCCGACCGGTTCGCGATCGCGCATGACCGGATGCCAGAGGATCGAGCGGATCCGCGCGCGCCGCGCGAAGACGGCATCGAGAACCTCATCGGACCCCTCTGCGGCGAATGTCTCCTCGCCGGTTGCAAAAGCGTGGGCGGCCCCGTCGGTGGCGTCGGGGTCGAGCCCGACTGTCAGGCCGCGCAGATCGGCGCCGTCGGAGGCCGTTGCCTCGAGCCGGGTGGGGTCGGTCGGATCTGGCTCAAACAGCGCAACCACGGGGGCGTCGGCGACTCGGCGGGCACCCTTGCAGACGGCCGCGCGTGCCGTCGATTGGTCGGTGCTGCGGGCGAGCTCGCGTGTTACGTCGGTGATCGCGGTAACCCCCGTGCGTCGTCCGAGCGAACCGGGTTGGCCAATGCGCCGATCCGAGACGTCGAGCGCAACCGCGAGGCCCCCGGTGACCGAACCCTTCTCGTTGGCGACCGGAACAACCCGCACCCAGTGATCGCGGCCTGTGCGTGAAGATCGGTACTCGAAGGAGCGCTGTTCGCCGCGAAGCGCAGCGCGAAAATGAGCGAGGAGTGGCTCACGCTGTGACTGCGGCAGCTGTGTGAGGAGAGAGCTGTCGACATCGACATCGTCGGCACCATCGATACCCGGCGCCGCGCCACCGGTGTAGGTGACCCGGAGGTCGCGATCGAACGCGGTCAGCGCCGTCTGCGGAATGCGATCGAGAAGCTCACGCTGCTTTCGCGTCGTGGCACGCAGCCGCCACACGGCAACACCCGACGCGACGCAGACGAGAGCCAGCAGTGCCAGTAGGACGGCTTCTGTTACCCCGATCTCCATGCAGTCCGATTGTCCCCCATCCGATCATCCAAGGAGAAGGTTGAGTGGTCAGGGGCGTCTGCGCTATTCGAACGCGACGCGTTCGACGGCCGCCAGGTCCGCGTCGCAGCCGATCACGGCGGGCGCCTTGCTCAGCGCCGTGTCCGGATCCTTGAGGCCGTGCCCGGTGAGCGCGCAGACGACCGTCTCGGGGGGGTCGCCATCGGCAACCGGAAGCCCGTGGACCAGGATTCCGGCCACCGACGCGGCCGACGCCGGCTCGCAGAAAACTCCCTCCTGCGAGGCGAGCAGCCGGTACGCGTCAAGGATCTGCTCGTCGCTGACGGCCTCGACCCGACCTCGCGAGCTGGTGAAGGCGGCCATCGCCTCCTCCCACCGGGCGGGATTGCCGATCCGGATCGCCGAGGCGATCGTCTCCGGCTGGGCGACCGGCGCACCGTGCACAAGGGGCGCGGCCCCTGCAGCCTGAAAGCCGTAGACGATCGGGCTCGCGCCCAGCTCAGTGAAGCCTCGCCACCATGCGGTCGTGTTGCCCGCGTTTCCGACCGGAAGGGCAAGCGCGTCGGGAGCGCCACCGAGCTCCTCGACAACCTCGAACGCGGCGGTCTTCTGTCCCTCGATCCGATACGGGTTGACCGAGTTGACGAGCTCGATGGGATGTTTCTCGGCGAGCTTGCGCACGATCTCGAGCGCCTGGTCGAAGTTGCCGCGAATGGCGATCACGCGAGCACCGTGAATCAGCGCCTGGGCGAGCTTGCCGATCGCGATCTTGCCCTCGGGGACGATCACGAGGCCCCGCATCCCCGCGCGCGCCGCATACGCGGCGGCGCTCGCCGCGGTGTTGCCGGTCGACGCACACACGACCGCCTCGGCACCGACACCGGCAGCATGAGAGACGGCGACTGTCATGCCGCGGTCCTTGAAGCTGCCCGTGGGATTGGCCCCCTCGAGCTTGAGCAGGACACGCGCGCCAACCCTTTCGGAGATCACGGGGGCCTCAACGAGCGGCGTCGAACCCTCATTGAGTGTGATCACAGGGGCGTCGGGCTCAAGGGCGAGCCTGTCGCGGTAGCGCTCGATCAGTCCCGCCGGCATCAGCTCAGGCGAAGACTTCTTCGACGACCCGGATCGCGCGCGGCGCGGCACGAAGGAACTCAAGGTCGCCAATCTCGCCGAGCGCCGCGTAGAAGTCACGCTCGGGAGCTTCATGGAGGACCATCACGAGGCGGGCATCGTCGCCGAGGCCACGCTGCACGACGCTGCGGACCGAGATCCGGTTGCGCCCAAGGACATCGGCAACCTGCGCGAGCACCCCAGGGCGGTCGGCGACTTCCAGGTGCAGGTAAAACGAAGAGCTGACCTCGGTGATCACGGGCAGACGCGTACTCGGCTGGTCGACCGGTGCGTCGCCCGAGAGGATCGAGACGAGGTCGCCGAGGACGGCGGTGGCCGTCTGCGGCCCGCCGGCGCCCGGGCCGGACATCGTGATCTCGGTGATCGCGGGTGCCTCGACCATCACGGCGTTGAACGATCCCTCGATCGGCGCAAGCGGGTGGTCGGCGTTGAGAAAGCACGGAAAGACCCGGACGCTGATTCCGTCTCCGCGGCGCTCGGCGATCCCGAGCAGCTTCAGCGACAGGCCCAGCTCTCGCGCGTACGCGAGATCCTCCGGCTCGATCTCGGTGATCCCCTCGTATGGGACGTCGGCGAGGCTGACCGGTGTGTCGAAGGCAAGGCGGGCGAGGATCGCCATCTTCGCGGCGGCATCCGCACCGCCGACATCCTCGGTCGGATCGGCCTCGGCGAAGCCGAGCTCCTGCGCGCGAGCAAGGGCATCCGCGTAGGCCGCGCCCGTTGCGGCCATCTCGCTGAGGATGAAGTTCGTCGTCCCGTTGACGATTCCGAAGACCTTCTCGATCCGGGTCGCGGCCAGGCTCTCCTGAATGACCCGAATGACCGGCACGACACCCGCGACGGCGGCCTCGAAGCGCAGCTGCACACCGTGGATCTTCGCGGCGGCGAACAACTCGTCACCGTGGCGGGCGATGAGCTGCTTGTTGGCGGTGATCACGTGCTTGCCCGCCTCGATCGCGCGCAGCACGTAATCGCGAGCGGGGTCCGTGCCGCCGATCAGCTCGACGATGATGTCGGAGCTGGCGAGGATCTCCTCGAAGTCGCCCTCGGATCGACGCAGCACGCCGGCGAGCTCTGGACGCTTGCCCGAGATCGCCTCGACCTGAAACGCGCGCTCCTCCAGTTGCTCGATGAACGAGCCGCCGACGGTCCCTCGCCCGAGCACACCAATGCGAGTGAGCTCAGACATCGCGGCGCGTCAAATCCTCGTAGGTCTCGCGGCGGACGACGAGCCTGGCGTCCCCGTCCTCGCAGAGGACCACCGGCGGCCGTGGAACGGCGTTGTAGTTGTTCGCCATCGCATACCCGTACGCGCCGGTCGCAGGAGTGACAAGCACGTCGCCTACCTTCGGTGCGGCTAGGCGCGCGTCGCGGACGATCATGTCGGAGGATTCGCAATGCATTCCGGCAACCGTCGCCACCGTATCCGGCGCGGCTGCGGCGCGGTTGGCGATCAGCGCCTCGTAACGCGAGCCGTAGAGCATCGGTCGCAGGTTGTCCGACATGCCACCATCGACCGCAACGTAGGTCCGCACCCCGGGAATATCCTTGACGGTGCCGACGCTGTAGAGCGTGACTCCGGCGTTGCCAACCAGCGAGCGGCCGGGCTCGACCAGAATCCGTGGGACGGGATCGAAGACCCGGCGGATCGCCGCAACCTTGAGCGCGACGTATTCGGCGATCGAGGGCGGCTCGTCCGCCGCCGTGTAGGCGATCCCGAGCCCGCCGCCGACGTTGAGGAGCTCACACCACGCCGGGTCGGCAAGCTCGGCCAACGCCTCGATCGCCTTCACATACGGCTCGAGCTCAAAGATCTGCGAGCCGATGTGGGCATGGAGCCCGACCAGGTCAAGGTGATCGGCGGCGAGAACCGCCTCGACTGCCTGGGCGGCAAGGCCGTCCGCCAGCCCGAGCCCGAATTTCGAATCGAGCTGTCCGGTCTGGACGTAGGAGTGGGTCTCGACCCTGACGCCCGGCGTGACCCGGATGAGCACACGCTGGCGCCGGCCCGCCTCGGCACAGATGCGCTCGAGGCGCGCCACCTCATCGAGCGAATCGCAGATCACGTGGCCGATCTCTGAGTCCACCGCATAACGCAGCTCATGTTCGCTCTTGTTGTTGCCGTGCATGTGGATGCGAGCCGCATCAAATCCGGCCCCAAGCGCTGTGTGAAGTTCACCTCCGGAGGCGACGTCGATCGACAGTCCCCGGTCGGCAAGGAGCCGCTCAATCGCTGAGATCGGCGCCGCCTTGCTGGCATAGATCACCTCGAAGCGTTCCCCCGACGCCTCGAAGGCCTCGAGATAGCCGGCGGCTCGAGCACGGAGGTCCACCGCCGCGTAGACGTAGGCCGGGGTACCGAACTCGGCGGCGACCTCGACCACGTCGCAGCCCCCCACCTCGAGGTGCCCAAGCTCGTTGACCCGCGACCCGATTGGGTAAACGCCCGAGCTCGCGATCGGCCCAACCTCGGCTGCTGCAACTGAGTCACTCATAGGGGCGGTGATTGTGACGGGTACGGTCATGGCGGTGAGCAAGCGATGGCTCAAGGCCCCCGAGGCTCCGAGCGCGAAGGGCGAGACGGAGGGGCGTCCGTATTTGGCCTGGTTGCCGAGCACGGCGCCTCCGTGGCCTGGCATGGTGATTGTCCACGGCGCCGGTTCGAGCAAGGAAAACCACGCCGACTTCGGCCGCCGCTGCGCCGCGTCGGGGTGGGCGGCGCTCGCCTACGACCAGCGCGGTCACGGCAGCGGCGACGACGAGGCCTCGCCGGAGATCGTCGCCGACTGCAGCCGAATGGCCCGCGTGCTCGGCGAGTGGGACGGCGTCGACCCCACCAGGATCTGCGTCAGGGGCTCGAGCATGGGCGGGTTCGTCGCGCTTCACGCGGCGGCAACGGCCAGTGCGATCGCGGCGGCGATTGCAATCTGCCCGGCCGGCGAAACTCATCTGCTTCGTGGTCTTCGCGACGGGACGCTTGAGTTTCGCGCCGGCGAGCGCGCCCGCCGCGACCTCGAGGCGTGGCTGTCTGAGCACGACATCCGTGACGCGATCGAGCTCATGGGCGCAAAGCCGAAGATTCTGATCCACGCTGCCGGGGATGAGCGCATCCCGAGCGAGTTCTCCACCGAGTTGCACGCACGTGCTGCGGACCCCCGAAAGCTGATCATCATGCCCGGCGGTCATCACCGCTCCGCCCAACACGACGGGGAGCTACAGGGGGTGGCATTGCGCTGGGTCGCGCGCAGTCTCGACGGGCGAGGGCGCGACCCGATCAGGCAGCCGCGTTAGTTGCCGCCGGCCAGGCCACCGCTGACCGCATCGACGGCCGAGCCCGAGCCGTTGATCGGCACCTCGACCCCGGCCTCCTGAAGCGTCTGCTCGACTGCGCCCACGGTCCCGCCGACCGCACCCGGGGCGGTCACCTGGGAGGACGGACTCTGCGACGCGGGCGGGTTCTGGGAGGGACCGGTCTGCGCCGACGTCGGGGACGCCGTGCCCGCCGAGCCCCCGGCGCCGACCGTCGGGCCTGTACCGGCGGGCGTTGGGGTGGCTACCGGATCCACTGAGCCGGAGGCCTGCGAGGCGCTGGCGGCCGAGCCGCCGTTGGCGGCGCCGCCCGTCTGCGAACGGCGAATCTCCGCGCCTGCCGTGTTCTGCGACGTGCGCTGGCCGCTCGCTCGCGGCGGTGAGGCCGGGGTGTCAACGGCGACGCTGCTGGCCTCGACATCAGCCTCGCTACCTCCTACCGGGAGGCCGTTGAACGCCACGTACGCGCCGAGCGAAGCGAACGCGATGACGACGGCGCCGATCAGCGCCGCGGTCGCGGCCGTGCCCGCGAGGTAGGCCCGCAGGTTTGACTTCCGGCGGCCTGTCCTTGGCTGTCTTTGCGCTATTGAACTCATCTCGTCTGAAAACGAGACACGCCGGCAACCCCGAGCCAGCATTGACGCGGGACCCCGAATGCATCCGCGATAAAGCCTACGCCAGACCGGGGTCCGGTTTCCACTCAAATTTTCGGGCTAGGCGCGGTTGCGGCTACAAGTAGCCGAGCGGGTCGACGGCGCTGCCGTTGACGCGGATCTCGAAATGCAGGTGGGGGCCCGTCGACGAGCCGGTATTGCCGCTGTAGCCGATCACCTCGCCCTGAGATACAGAGTCGCCGGGGCTGACCGCATAGCTCGACTGGTGCGCGTAACACGACGAGAGTCCGCCCCCGTGGTCGATACAGGTGTAGTTGCCGTAACCACCGGTGTATGCAGCGATCACCACGTTGCCCGCCTTCGCCGCGCGAAGTGGCGTGCCCTCGGCCAGGGAGATGTCGATCCCCTCGTGCATCCGTCCCCAGCGGTAGCCGAACGGCGATGTCAGCGTCCCGTTCGCCGGCCAGATCCAACCGCCACTGGCACCCTGGATCGGCCCCGCCTGAAGCGGCGTCACCCCAGGCGTGGCGCTTGCCTGCTGGAGCTGCTGCTGGATCTGGTCCTGAAGGTCGGAGACGTCGTCCTCGAGATGGTCAACGTGGGAGACGACCCGTTCGAGGGCCGCCGCCTTGGTATCGCGGGCCGCGGCCAGCTCCGCCTCTCGGGCCTCGAGCTGAACGCGCGTTCGCACGAGCTCGGCCTTCTTGGATTCGATCTCGTCACGGTTGTCGGTGACCCTTTCGACCGTCTCGATCGTGCCATTGCGCAGATCGCGCACCCGGCTGACGATCGATGAATCCTGCTCCTCGATGCGACGCAGGTACTCATAGCGGGAAAGCAGGTCGTCGAACCCGTCGGATTCGAGCATCACCGTCACGAAGTCCGCCTGGCCGGAGCGATAGATCCCCACGAGTCGATTTCGAAGGACGTTCAGCGAGCGGCGAAGCTGCGAGCGGAAGACCTCGAGCTGATGCTTTTCCTCGTTCAGCCGAGCCTGCACCTGGCGAAGCTCGGAGACCACAATCGCCTCGCGGTTGCGAAGAATCGCGACCTCTCCCGCAAGCTGATCGACCTGGTCGTTGTACTCGGCGAGCTCGCTGGAAAGGACGCCCTTGCGCTCGCGCTCCTCGGAAAGCTCGGCCTCGCGCTGGTTCAGCTCAGACTGCAGATCCTGGGCACCGGCTCGGTCGACTCCCGCGATCGCGATCACGGCAAGCATCGCCGCAACGAGCGCGGCGCGGATGACGTTGTTGGCGTTGGCGACGACTCCCATAACTGGCTGGCCCCGGACGGAGGCACCGAAAATGATGGCGAACCGCTGCCGCGACTCCGCGAAGTGGTGCGCGCGTGCAAGCCAGATCGCAGGCCGCAAGCGCTCTTGCAAGCCGTTTGTGTCGGCGAAACCTCGTTTTGTGGCTACTCGGCGGCTGCCGCGACCGAGCCGCCGAGCGCGGGCTCAGTGCCCTCGGCGGCGATCGCCGCAGCCTCGATCATGCGCTCGCGGTACTCCGCAACCTGCATGCGCGAGATCACCAGACGCTGAATCTCGGCCGTGCCCTCGAAGAGCTCGTAGATCTTGGCGTCGCGAAACCACTTCTCGAGTGGGCACTCGCGTGTGTAGGCGTACGGGCCGACGAGGTCCATAAGCGTCCGCGTGGCCCAGACCGCAACCTGACCGGACTTCAGCTTCGACATTGAGCCCTGACCGCCGAGCAGCGGGATGCCATTCCGGCCCATCCAGGCGGCGCGCTGAACCAGAAGCCTCGCGGCATCGATCTCGGTCGCCACCTGCGCAAGGATCTGCTGGTTGCCCTGGCGGGCAAGAGGCGGCATGCCCGCGGTCGAGCTCTCATCAAGACCGGCGGTGAGAAAGTCGGCCTCGAGTGGCTCGGCGTCGAGATATTCGAGCGTCCACTCGTATGCGGCCTGGGCGATACCGAGCGCTGAGGCTCCAACGAGTGGGCGCGTCAACTCGAACGTCGCGAGCGCGTTGGATCCGCGTGACGCCTCCCCCTTGCGAGCGCGGTCGAGCCGGCGCGCGAGCTTCTCCTCACCCCCGAGGAGGTTCTCCACGGGGATCCGGCAGTCGTCCAGGACGACCTCTGCGGTGTGGGAGGCGCGGATGCCGATCTTCGACTCCTTTTTACCCTGACTCAGCCCCGGTGTGTCCTTCTCGACTACGAAGGAGGCCTGACCGCGGTGTCCAAGCTCGGGCGCCGTATTGGCAACGACGACGGTCACGTCCGCGATGCCTCCGTTGGTGATGAAGACCTTGGTTCCGTTGAGGACCCACTCGTCGCCGTCGCGCTTGGCGGTGGCCCGCATCCCCTTGACGTCGGAGCCAGCCCCGGCCTCGGTAACCGCGTATGCGCCCAGCTTGATCTCATCGCCGACGCCAAAACACTCCGGTACCCAGCGCGCGATCTGATCCGGGGTGCCCGATGCGGCGATACCGGCGGCCGCGAGGCCGGATCCGGAAATCGCAAGCGCGATCCCCGCGCAACCCCAGTGCAGCTCCTCGGCGCCGATGACGCCGAACATGCCGTCCGGGTCCTGACCCATGCGCTGAAGGTTGTCGAGGCCGTGCAGTCCACGCGCGCGCGCTTCCTTGATCACTTCCCAGGGGGTGGACTCCTCGGCGTCGTGCTTTGCGGCTACGGGCCGGATCACGTCGCGCGCAAAGCGCCGCATCTCCGCCTTGAGCTCGAGCTGGTCCTGGTTGAGCGCGAAGTCCACGACCGAAGTACCTCCTGGATCGCCTGCAGAAGCTGGATTGGCCGACTGACTGACCAGTCAATCGGTTTTGGAAGCATATCGATCAAGGGGGCTTTGAACTACGGTTCTCCCCGTCCGTGCTGCGCTCGATTCGCTACTTCCTCGCCGACGTCCGCCATTGGTTTGCGACGCACCGTGTGGTGACCGCCATGGCCGTGATCACAATCGCAGCGGTGGCCGTCGCCGCCTACGCGGCCACCGACATCTCCGACGACTCCGCGCCGCCCGCACCAAGCTCACCGGCGCCCGCGCCGAACGTGATCGTCGAGCAGGTCCCCGTGCCGGAGGAGACCGATGACCTCGGATTTCCAACCTTTGCGACCAAGAACACGACTCGCGTCGCGGGCGCCGACCCGACCGCGGATGCAGCAGCCGTGGCACTTGCCGTATGGCCGTCGACCGGGAGCCTCCCAGGGCCGGACGCCGTCACGCTGGTCGACGCGGGCGAGTGGCAGGCCGGGGTCGCCGCGGCATCCCTGGTAGCCGACCCCGTGGGCAGCCCGATCCTGCTCACCGAAGCCGGTGCGGTGCCGGCGTTGACTGGATCAGCGCTGCGGGCGCTTGCGCCGGAGGGGTCGGATGCGACCGCCGGCCGACAGGTGTTCGTCGTCGGCGCCGCTGCGAGCCCCGAGGGCTACGAGACGCTCGACCTTCCCGCCGAGGGCGCCCCAGCGCTTGCTGCCGAGCTCGCGAAGCTGCGTGAGCGGCTTGCCGACGAGCCTGAGCACATTCTGATCGCGAGCTCCGACGATCCTGCATACGCCATGCCGGCAGCCGCCTGGGCGGCACGCTCTGGCGATCCGGTGCTGTTCAGCGGTCGTGAGGACGTCCCGGCGGCCACGGTAGCCGCGCTGCGCCGCAATGACGGCATCCCGGTTTACGTCCTCGGCCCGGAGAGCGCGATCTCCGAACGTGCGTTCAAGGACATCGCTCGCATAGCCCCTGGGACGAAGCGGGTCGGCGTGGAGGGCGAGGCGGAGAACTCGGTCGCGTTCGCTCGCTACACGGACGGCGGCTTCGGCTGGAACATCAACGATCCGGGACACGGCTTCGTTCTCGCGAATTCCGAGCGTCCGATGGACGCCGCGGTCGCTTCGCCCCTATCGGCAAGCGGCACCTGGGGACCGCTCCTGGTGGCGCCCGAGGGCGCGGATCTACCCGATCCACTTCAGACCTATCTGCTCGACCTGAAACCCGGCTATGACGAGGATCCAACCCGCGCCCTCTACAACCACATCTGGTTGATCGGCGACACCTCTGCGCTATCCGTGGACCTTCAGGGAGAGGTCGACGATCTGGCCGAAGTCGCCCCGGTAACGTCAGGCTCTGGAGCCCCCGATTCGACCGCGAACGTCGGCGAATCCGAACCGGAGTCGCGCGGCAACCGACGAGACGGCCAAGGAGATCAGTCGAAATGAGCGAGAACGAGCGGCCGGATCGTCTCAGTGGACGCGAGATCACGGTCGAGGACATCCGCGCGCTCGCGGGGCCGGCGACCCCCCACTTCGCCCTACAGATCCGCAACCGGATCAAGCGGCTCATCGCGAACCTCCCGGCCGATCACCGGGTCCGCCTTGAGGGCGAGCAGCAGATCGCGCGCCTGACCGAGCTCGCCGGGCATTCGGGCGAGCCTCGGGGCAGTTTTTGAGCGCCGGCCCGGCGGCGGCCACCGCGCTCGAGCGAATCACGGGCCTGCTCGACGAGCGCGCCGCCGCGCTCGCCCGCGAGCGAGGCATCGTCGCTGAGGGCTACCTGGACCTGCTCGAGGCCGACCTCGTCTCGACGGGACGCACCCAGGACCTGATGCTCACACGCGTCGTGCCGGCCATCTACGAGCGCTACTGGCGCCCGGCTCTCGGCCGCGTCGCCCTCGGGCTGACCGGCCCGGGGATGACGGAGGAGATGCGAATCGCGCGGCTGTTGCTTGGCCTGTCCGAGGGCGACACCGTGCTCGACCTCGCCTGCGGACCCGGCAACTTCACCCGCGGATTCGCGCGCGCAGTAGGGCCTCAGGGACTCGTCGCAGGAGTGGACGCGTCAGAGACGATGCTCGCCCGAGGCGGCAAGGAGCTGCGCCGCGAGGATCCCGGCAATCTCGTCCTGGTCCGCGGCGACGCGACCGCGCTGCCATTTCGCGACTCGAGCTTCGACGGTGCCTGCTGCTTTGCGGCGCTCCATCTCTTCGACGAGCCGTTCGCCGCACTCGACGAGATCCGCCGCACGCTGAAGCCGGGCGGGCGAATCGCGCTGCTGACCTCAGTTCGACGAGAGCTGACCCTGAGGCCGTTGAAGCCACTCGTGGAGAGGGCGACCGGAATGCGAATCTTCGAGGGCGACGAGATCGTCGCCGCCCTCGAAGAGCGCGGATTCACCGCGATTCACCGACGACTCTCCGGCCTGGCGCAGTTCGTCGGTGGGCGGCTCGCCGGCTAGATCAGCCGGCGCACTCGATCAAGCCGAGCTCCTCGGCCTGAGCGTTGACGTCGATGAACGGATCGCTGGAGTCCGACGTCTCGAGGAGCGCCGGATCGGCTTCGACCTGGCCGAGAACCTCCTCGGCGTCGCTGAGGAAGGTGTCCACGTCGCCGGCGAGCTCCTCGGGCGGGGATAGCGCCCGAAGCGCGTCGATCTGGCCTTGAACATTGACGACAAGCACTCCGGCGAACTGCTCGATCTGATCCGCGGTCGGCTGCTCTGCGGTGAACGTCTCGTTGGCAAGGGCATCGAGGTCATCGTTTCCTGCCGCACAGATCGCGTTGCCCTCGGCAACGAACTCATCCACGGTGAGGGCGGCGCTCTCGCCACCCGTGGCACCCGATGCGGCCTCGGTGGTGGTCGTGGAGTCGTCGTCGCCGCCGCAACCGGTGAGGACGAGTGCGAACGCGGCACACGCAAGCGCGGTGCAGATCAGGAGTCGGTTTCTCATTGGGTCCTTCCTTTGAGGGGAGTGGACGCGGCAGCGTAGCCGGGAAATCAGCCGTCCTGGCGCACGTCACATGCCGCCGAGCCGTAGTCCGCAGCAAGGCGGCCAGCACGCCGTAGCCCGGCCGGAGGTCCGTCGAGCGCCGACAGCGGATCGGCGCTCAACTCGTCGATCCCAGCCTCCACGGCCGCGATGATCGCGTCCACCTTTTGCTCGTCGCCCGCGGGGGCGCCGAGCGAGGAGATCGCGTCGACCTCGGTTTCGAGTGCCGGGATGACGATCCCAGTGACGATGCGCCGCACCTCAGCCGGTGGTGGTTCGCTTCGCCCGCCGATCAGATCGTCGGCTGCCGCTTGGACTCGGGCGTTGGTGGACTCGCAGATCCGTTCGGCCTCACGTAAAAACTCGACCTTGTCGATCGGCCGCGCCACGCCGGGCGGGAACGTGGTCGTTGTCTCATCCCCGCCGCCGCAGCCCGCCAGGACCGCGGTGGCAAGGACGAGACCGAGACCTAGATCCGCTCGATGAGGGTGCCGGTGCCCAATCCGCCGCCGCAGCACATCGTCACCAGACCCGTGGTCTTGTCGGTGCGCTCGAGCTCGTGCAGGAGCGTCGTCATCAGCCGCGCGCCGGTCGAGCCGAGCGGGTGGCCGAGCGCGATCGCGCCGCCGTTGACGTTGACGCGATCCATGTCGGGATCGAGCTCGCGCCGCCAGGCGGCGAGCACGGACGCGAATGCCTCGTTGACCTCGATCAGATCGATGTCGTCGATCTTCATGCCGTTGCGCTCGAGGATCTTCTGAGTTGCCGGAATCGGGCCGGTGAGCATGATCACCGGGTCGACGCCGACGGTCGTCTGATCCACGATCCGCGCGCGCGGGGTCAGCCCGAGGGCCTCGGCCTTCTCGCGGGTCATCAGCAGCACCGCCGCGGCGCCGTCGGAGACCTGCGACGAGTTACCGGCGGTCACCTTGCCGTCCTCCTTGAACACCGTCTTCAGCTGCGACAGGGTCTCGAGGTTGGTGTCGGGGCGGATGCCCTGATCCGTCGTATAGGTGTCACCGTTGACCTGAAACGGGATGATCTCGCGGTCGAAGCGCCCCTCCTCGGTCGCCTTTGCGGCGCGCTGGTGGGAGCGAACGCCAAGCTCGTCGAGCTCGGAGCGAGGGATCTCCCACTTGTCGGCGATCATCTCCGCCGAGATCCCCTGCGGGACGAGGTTGTAGCGCTCCATCAGCTGCGGGCTGAACGCGAAGCCGTGCTCCTTTTGCACCTCGAGCGAGTCGGCAAAAGAGATGTGGCCCATGTGCTCGACGCCGCCTCCGATGACGACGTCGTGAACCCCGGAGGCAACGAGGGCGGCGCCGAAGTTGATCGCCTGCTGAGCCGAGCCGCACTGGCGGTCGACGGTGGTCGCCGGCGTCTCGATCGGCAGCCCGGCCTCGAGCCAGGCGTTGCGCCCGATGTTGATCGCCTGCTCGCCGAACTGCTGCACGCAACCGGCGACGACGTCCTCCACCTCAGCGGGATCGATCCCGGCGCGCTCAATGACCTCGGTGTAGGTCTTGGCAAGCAGCGTCGAGGGGTGGACGTCCTTGTAATAGCCCTTCTCCGGATGGCCGCGCCCGACGGGGGTACGGGCCGCCTCGACGATGACTACCTCGCGCCCTGAGAACTTCCCGTTGCCAGCCATTTGCTTCCTCCGTGTTAATCAGGCGCCTCAACAGCGGCGCAACTCCGCTTTGCCCTTCGGGCTCCGCGATCGTAATCAGGCGCCTCAACAGCGGCGCAACTCCGCTTTGCCCTTCGGGCTCCGCGATCGTCAGTCAGTTTTATGGTGGAACTGACTAACAGGTTACCCGCCCAGGCTAGCCGTTCAGGGGAGGTCGAAGAACACCCGAGCGCCGTAGAAGGCCATGGTGGCGCCGGTCGTGCTTGAGCTTGCTCGCAGCTCGAACCCGTAGTCGTGGCTATTGACCGAGATCGGCGACGGTGGCGTCAGCGTGAAGGTTCGAACAATCCCTGACGCAGTCGTGGACGTGGTGGTTCCGTGGCTCGCAGAGATCCCCAGCGCCGGGAGATAGCTGTCGAGGCCGAAGGTAAACGCACCGGCCGAGTTGTCGATCGCGTAGTACTCGACGTGGGTGATCTCGGCTCCTAGTTGAGGCCCCCCGTCGAGATCACCTTGCCACCGAAGACGGGGATCAGGTTGCCCCCGCCGGTCGAAATCACGCCGAGGCCCTTGTCGGAGATCAGGTTGCCGCCCGCCTGACCGATCAGGTTGCCGCCTCCCACGGAGATCACGCCGAGGCCCTTGTCGGAGATCAGGTTGCCGCCGGCCTGGCCGATCAGGTTCCCGCCGCCGACGGAGATCACGCCGAGGCCCTTGTCGGAGATCAGGTTCGAGCCGGACGCGTTGAGCGCCTGGGCGATCGCTGCGATCGCCGCCTGATTCGCCCCGGTGAGTGCAGAGCGGACGTTGGCAGAGCCAGCGTCAATGGCGGCCTTGACCCCGCCGACGATGCCCGCCAGGAACTCAAGCGGGTTCGGGATTCCCGCTCGCGCCGATGGCGTCGCGCGCCCCGCAACCTGTGCGGATGTCCCGCCCCCGAGCGCCAGCAGCCCCGGGCCGGCGCCAACCAGGACGTTGGAGTTATTCGGGACGTCGACGACGTTGTGCTGACCGGTCACCGGGCTGCCGGCGGAGTCGAATGTGGTCACCGTCGCCTGCTGAACCCGCGGGATGGAAACCACCTCACCGACGTCGCCGCTGCCCAGGTTCGCCGGGAGCACGGGCAGCGCGGCGGCGAACTGGAGCTGCTCCGTACTGTTGCCGACGTAGCGACCCTGCGACGCCTTGATGTTGCGGCCGGCTAGCGAGGTGAACGATCGCGAGCCGCGATTCGTAGCGCGGATCGTCCGCCAGCCCTCCATCTCCTTGTATTCCGCGGAGAGCCGGTAGGAGCCCTCGTCTCGGATGAGGCTCGAGAAGGTGGTCTCGCCGTTCCCGTCGGTGGTCTGAGTTTTCCCGTCGAAGGTGACATCGATCCCCGGCACAAACCTGCCGCTCGCCCGCTCGATGACCTGGACGGTGAAGCGGTTGACCTGGGTCTTGCTGGTCGTTAGCTTGCCGTCGGTCCCCAGCGGGATGCTGTTCTTGTACTGATTGGCCAGCCACTGCGACGTCTGCTCGCGGATCGAGAAGATGAAGTCGTGACTGCCCGGCTGAGCAAGGACCACGGAGATCGTGTCGCGCTTGGCGTCGCGCCCCGAGACGCCACTGACGTAACTGCGCGGGGCTGACGGCTTGCCGCGCACGAGCTTTGAGATCTCGATCTGGCAGCCGAGCTTGGCGAGCCCGTCGAACATGCTCAGGTAGGACCGGAAGCCGCTCGCATCCGGCGGGAAGCGGTCGAGGATCTGCTTGTCGGACTCGCCCGCGGCGATTGGCAGGCACTTCGACTTTGGCTTATTGCCAGCCGCCTGACGCTCAGCCTCTTTACGCAGCTCAGCCTTCTCGTCGGCGATCGCCGCCTTGTCCTTGGCGAGATCGAAGTACGAGTAACGGAGGGTGACGGTCTGATCGGTTGAGATGTTGTAGCGCTGACCCTGTTGGAGGGTGACGTCGCTGCCGTCCGGGTTCTCGAGCTCGATATCAGCGAAGGTGATCTCGCCGCCGGTGCCGCTCTCGAGGAGGGCCCTCTGCTGATCTGGCGTCTTCGCGCCCTTCGATCCGACCCTGGAGGTGTCCTTGAGCAGGGTGGGAATCCCCTTTGCCGCGAGCTTTCGCAGCATGTTGCTCGCCGAGATCGCGGTCTTGAACTCGAAGGGCCCCTTGCGGCACTGGTCGTTGCCCTTCGGCGTGTCGTCACCACAGCTGGCGATCAGGCGGAGGATCCGGAAATCCTCGACCACCCTCGGTGCAACTGGCGTCCCGGGAGTGGTCTTTTCCTCGGCCGGTGGCTGCTCGGCCGGTGGCTGCTCGGGGGTCGTGCCGGTTGGCGCCGTCAACACGACTCTGACCGTGCCCGTCGGTGTCGCGCCAGCGGGATCAGACGCCCCCGAAGGAGTGACATCGCCCGAGGTGTCCACCGCGATCCGGTATGTGACGCCGGCGGTGGCCGCAAAGCTCAGTTCCGCCCACGCGGTCCCGGCACAGGTCGGACCGGTGGAGTCTTCGTTGGCTGCAACCGGCGTAAGCGTGTCCACGCTGTCGCCGGTGTATACGGCCACTCGCGTGTTGAAGGCGCTGTCGCAGGTGTGCAGACGTGCGGTTCCGCCGACCTGTGGTGTCCACGAATACCAGATCGAATGGACCGCGCCGAAACCAGACGACGCGTGGTCAGGCTCAAACGACTGGGCCGTCGCGTCGAAGTTCGTGCCGACGTATGTAGCGCCCTCGGCGGGGAATGCGGCCACCCCGGAGGCGGAGAAGTTGTCGTTGCTCGGCGCAGCGGCGAAAGCTGCGGCTGGAATGACGACGGTCAACGCTACGGCGAGTGCGAGCAGCGTCCTGCGGAATCCGTTCACTTGCGGGGCCTCCCTGGCTATCTGTTCTAAGACAAGGCCGGACCCCCGCGGCTCAGCCCGGCAGAATAGCGAGCGTGTCAACTATCCCCGCGTCGCCTCGGTTTCGGCCACGCCCGGGGGCGTCCAGCCGGGCCCGCGAAATACGACGCCGAGCTTGTCTCGAACCCCGTTCGCGCGTTTCATGTCGTGCCACATCGCGACGTACTCGTGGAAGGCAACGCGCACCGGGCGGAATGTCCGAAGCTGCGTCGTCAGCCCGTAACGGACGCGCTCACCCTCGGGTTCGTAGCTGCCGAAGAGGCGGTCCCAGATGATCATGATCCCGCCGTAGTTTCGGTCGAGGTACTGCTCGTTGACGCCGTGGTGAACGCGGTGATGTGAGGGTGTGTTGAAGACCGACTCGAACCAGCGCGGAAGCTTGCGGATTTTCTCGGTGTGAATCCAGAACTGATAGATCAGCGACCAGGCCTGGGCCAGCAGCACCATCCACGGCTCGAAGCCCACGGCCGGCAACCAAAGCCAGAACGGGAAGTAGGTCATCGGCACCCAGGTCTGGCGCAGGGCGGTCGAGAGGTTGTAGTGCTGGCTCGAGTGGTGAACGACGTGGCTCGCCCAGAACGCGCGGCTCTCGTGGGAGATGCGGTGAAACCAGTAATAGGAGAAGTCGTCGGCGAAGAAGAGGAGTACCCAGACCCACCAGTCGCCCGGATCGAGTCGTAGCGGCGTCAGCTCGTAGATCGCCACGTAGGCCGCCAGCACGACGAACTTCCAGCCGAAGTTGATGACGACGTTGCCGATGCCCATCGTCAGGCTCGTGCGCGTGTCGCGAGGGTCGTAGCCGATCAGCCCTTCGTTCTCATCGCGGACCTGGCGAAACGACAGGTACTCGAGCACGAGCAGCAAGACGAAGAACGGGATCGCGTAGTAGAGGACCTCGGCCATCGCGGCGGGCGTGATAGTAACCCGCCGAATGGGAGATCACAGCGACGACGACAAGCTCGGTTCAGCGGCCTACTCGCGCCCCGCCGTCGCGGGGTCCGGGGCAATCGCCTGCGGGATTGCGGCCAGCGCTAGTCAGCTCAGTCACGTGCGGCTCTTGGCGCGCAGCGATGCATCCGCGTGGCGCGCCGAGGAGATCGCTCAAACCGAGGCTCGAAAGCTCGACGGCGGCGTCGCCGAGCGGATCAAGGTGACCACGGACCCGGCTGACCTGGCCGACTGCGACCTCGTCGTCGAGGCGATCGCCGAGGATCCCGAGGCCAAGACCGAGCTCCATTTGAAGGTCGCCGCCGCCGCCCAGCAAGCCGACCTGGCAACCACGACCTCTTCGCTTTCGATCAGTGAGCTCGGCGCGGCCAGCGGTGCGTCCGAGCGCTTCTTCGGCCTCCACGTCTTCAACCCGGTAACCCGGATGGAGTTGATCGAGATCTGCTTCGGCGACGACCTGCGCGAAGGTGTCCGCGAGCGCGTGCTCGCCTGGTGCGCCGCACTCGGCAAGACGGCAATCGAGGTGCCCGATCAGACCGGTTTCGTCGTCAACCGGCTGTTGTTTCCGTACCTGTTCGAGGCGGTGCGACTCATGGAGGAAACCGGGATGAGCGCGGACGACGTCGACGCATGCATGCGGCTCGGCGCCGGCCACCCGATGGGCCCGCTGAGGCTGCTCGACTTCGTCGGCCTCGATGTCGCTGCGGCAATCGGGCGCAGCCTCGACGAGCATGGAGCCGGCAGCGGCGCCGACGTCGTGCCCGCCCTGATCAACGAGCTCGTCGACGCCGGCAAGCTCGGGCGCAAGTCGGGCGAAGGCTTCTTCGAGTACTAGGCAGCGCGTTTTGCGCGGCGCACGGCCGGTTCGCGATGCGTTCCGCAGAGGTCCCAGACGACCTCCGCTTCAGAGACTCCCTGGCGGCGGGCCTCTTCGGCGACGTTCTGCCACGGCAACTGAGCGTCGGGCAGCTCGTCCCAGCGCGCCAGCTCCATCGACTCGAGCGCCCCCCGAAGCGCAGGCCCGAGATGAGGCTCGGAGCGGAGCATCGCCCTGAGGACCTCGAGCTGCTTATCGGTGAGCTTGACAAGCCACATCGGGACCGCTGAAACGCTATGCGCCGGGACGGACGGAAGGGGCCGACCTTGATGGCTAGTCGGCTTCGGTCGTTTCCTGACCGAGCGCGACGTGCTCAGTCGTGACCGAATGGATCCGTACCGCGACGATGCGATTGTCGCGGACCGACTCGACCCGCAACTCATAACCGTCGGCGATCACCTTGTCGCCGCGCTTGGGCAGGCGTCCGAGCTCTGAGAAGACGTAGCCGCCGATCGAGTTGAAGGCGTCGGAGGAAACCGGGAGGTCGATGCCGGCGTCCTCGAGGTCGCCGAGCGGAACGTGGCCGCGCACGTACCAGTCGCCGTCGGTGAGCCGGCGCAGCGAGGTGGTGCGCGCGTCGGTCTCGTCCTCGATCTCGCCCACGACCTCCTCGAGGATGTCCTCGATCGTCGCGATGCCCACCGTGCGGCCGTACTCGTCAGAGACGATCCCGATCGACGAGCGCTGGCGTTGCAGCTCGGCGAGCAGGTCGTCGAGCGGTTTCGTCTCGGGGAAGACCGGCACCGCGCGGATCGCCGGCTCAAGCGATGCGTCCGCGCCTGCGTTCATGTAGAGCCGGACCAGGCTGTTGTTGTGAACGATGCCGCGAACCTTGTCCGGGTTGTTGTCCTCGACGACGACGAGGCGGGTATGCCCGGAGCTCACGCACCGCCGCAGGGCCTCCTCGACCATCTCGTCGGAGTTGACTGTGACGACGGCGGGGATCGGGGTCATCACCTCGCGGGCCTGCTGCTCATGGAGGTGAAAGACGCCGCCGAGCATCACCGCTTCGCCTGGATCGAGGCTGCCGCCCTTTGCCGACGTTTGGATGATCTCCTTGAGATCCGCCGAGGTGTGCTTCTCACCAAGGTCGCTTGGATCAACGCCGAACAGGCGCACGAGGGCGTTGGATGTCTTGTTCAGCGCGTAGGTGAAGGGCGCGGTGATCGTCCGAAACGCCGCAAGTGGCCGCGAGAGCCGGCGCGCCACGGGATCGGGCCGCGTGATCGCCAACATCTTCGGCACCTGCTCACCGATGGTGATGTGCAGCGACGTGGCGATAATGAAGGAGAGCGCGAGGGCAACCGCGTGCGCGCCGGTGCTCTCGCCGAGCAGCGGCTCGAGCGCGTCGGCGATCGCCGGCTCGCCGAGGAAGCCGATCGCGATCGAGGCGAGCGTGATCCCGAACTGACAGGCCGCGAGCGATTCGTCGATCTTGTCGAGCTGCTCGAGCGCTTCCTCGGCGCCGGATTCACCCGACTTGGCGAGCGCCTCGATCCGGCCCTTGCGCGTCCGCACCAGGGCGAACTCGGCCGCCACGAACAGCCCGTTGAGGAGTACGAGGAAGACGAGCAGGACCAGGAAGAGAGCGGTCACTGCCTAGACACCCTGCAGCCAGCCCGCTGCGCAGCAGCCGGCTGATCGTTGGTTCGTACTTCGAGGGAGGTCGTCCATGGAGGACGCCGCAAAGGTAGCAGCGGCGCTGGCTGGCTCCCGTCTTAGCGCCGCTTCTTCTTCTTCTTGACCTTGAACTTCGTGGTGGCAGGGGTCTGGTCGGAGTTGCCGGCCGCGTCCGTCGCGCGCACGGCGAGTTCGTGTTTTCCGAGCTTGAGCCTCTTCGTGGTCAGGGGCGAATGGCAGGGGCTGAAAGCCGCGCCGTCGATCCGACAGGCAAACGTCGATCCCGCTTCGGAGGACGTGAAGGCAAAGGTCGGCGTGCGGTCCTTCGTCTTCTTCGCGGCCTTGGCAATCGTGGTTTCCGGCGCGGTCGTGTCCACCGGGTCGTTTGGTGGGGTGACCGGCGGGTTGGCAGGCGGTGAATCCGGTGTGGTATCGATGATGAAGTTCGCTTCTGCCGGCGTCGGGTCGGCGTTCTTCGCGGTGTCGATCGCTCGTACCTGGAAGCGGTGCGCGCCGTCAGCCAGCGGATTCGTCGTCTGCGGACTCGTGCACGGGGAGAACGCGGCGGCATCGAGGCTGCACTCGAATCCTGCGGTGAACAAGGCGTCGTCGCTGCTGAACGCGAAGGTGGGCGTGTTGTCATCGGTTGTCCCGGAAGGCCCGGTCAGACCGATGGTGTCCGGTGGCGTCAGATCCCGCTCACGAGCGAACAGCGCGATCGCGTCTTCGCCGGAGCCCGTGACGTAGACGGACTTTCCCTCGGGCGAGGCGACCACCTCAAACGGGCCATTGAGCCCGTCCACGGCGCCGGCCGCATCGCTCGGATCATCGACGTTGTCGACCTCGTCCTCGATGAACGTGAGGTCTCCCGTCGAGGGGTTCCGCGAGAACGCGAGCAGCGCCTGGTCGTTGCTACCGAGCACGTAGACCTGCTTGCCGTCCGGCGAAACGATCGGGGAGGTCGCGAAGAAGAAGTTCTCCACGCCGCCGACACCGTCCTCCTCCAGCCCTACGAAGGTGAGAACGCCCGTGCCCGCGTCTCGGGAGAAAGTTGCGATCGCGTCGTCGAAGCCGCCGGTGACGTACACGTGCCGGTCGTCAGGCGAAACCGCAATCCCATTCGCCCCGCTGATGCCATCGACGCCGCCCGTGTTCGGGCAGCCTGAGGGCGCGCCGGCGTCCTCGAGACAACCGGCGAACGAGAGCCTGCCTGTGTTCGCGTCGCGCGAGAGAAAGGCGATCGCGCCGTCCAGGCGGCCCGCGATGTAGACGTGCTGGCCCCCGTGGGAGACTGCGACGTCCTGGGCCGCCGCAAGCCCGTCGACCACGCCGCCGGGGTCACTGCCGTCATTGACCCCGTCCTGCTCGAACTCCACGAAGGTCAGGGCGCCGGTGGTCTCATCGCGGGAGAAGGCTGCGACCGCGTGGTCGCCCGGCCCAACCACGTAGACATGCTCTTCGTCAGGCGAGATCGAGACTGACGTGGCGCCGGCAATCCCATCAACCCCGGCGACGCCATCCTTTTTGAATTCGACGAAGGACAGTCGCCCGTCGTTCGCGTCGCGAGAGAACACGACCACCGAGTTGTCCGTCTGACTCGTTACGTACACGTGCTCGCCGCCAGGAGCGACAGCGACGCCGGTCGCGCCGATCATCCCGTCGACGGTCCCTCCAACATCGCCGGGGTCATTGACTCCGTCGATCTCGACCTCGGTAAACGACAACGCTCCACTGGCCGGGTCCCGGGAGAAGGCGGCGATGGCATTGTCGAAGAACCCGGCGACATAGACGTGCTTGCCGTCCGGCGAGATCGCCGAGCCCGCAGCGCCGTCGAGCCCGTTGATCCCGCCTGTGCTCGGACAGGTGGAGGTTGCCCCGGTGTCCTCGAGGCAGCTGACGAAGCTGAGGTCACCCTCGGCGGCCCAGGCGGTTCCAGGGCCCCCCGTACCCACACAGAGCAGCGTTGCGACACCGAGCGCGATGGAGTTTCTCCAGGACACCACGGTCCCAACGCTCGCAGTTGGCGGTCGGCAGCGGTATAGGTGAAACCACCTAATCTCGGCCTGCTCAGCCTGCTTGACCCGCGGACCATGTGAACCTCTCGCACCTTTCGAGACGCCTTCCGTAACGTCTTCCGGGTGGATCAGGACGAGACGCCCTACCTCGACGCGCTGATCGCCTACGCCGACCGCGATCCCGGTCGCTTCCACGTTCCGGGCCACAAGGGCGGGGTCGGCGCCGACCCCGCGCTGCGCGAGGCGATCGGTGATGCTGTGCTGAGGCTCGATATCCCGGCGGGGATCGAGGGCATCGATGTCGGCCCCGACCCCGCCCAGACCCCCTTTCAGTACGCCCAGCGCTTGGCGGCCGAAGCGTGGGGAGCTCGGCGCAGCTGGTTTCTTTTAAACGGCGGCTCGAGCGGCAACCACGCCACCTGCATCGCGCTCGCGCACAGGGGCGGGCAGGTCGTTGTCCAGCGCAACGTCCACTCCTCCGTGATCGACGGTCTCGTGCTCTCGGGGTTGCGGCCCGCCTTCGTCCAGCCGGAGCTGGATCCGGAGCTGGGCATCGCTCACTGCCTTACCCCTGAGGCGCTTGCGGAGCAACTCGACGAGAACCCTGACGCGGTGGCGGCGATGATCGTCTCGCCGACCTACTTCGGAGCGGTCGCCGACGTCGTAGCGCTCGCGGAGGTTGCACACGCCCGCGGTGTGCCGCTCGTGGTCGACGAGGCATGGGGAGCGCACCTTCACTTCTCATCGGACCTGCCAGCCTCGGCGCTGGACTGCGGCGCCGACATCGTCCTCTCTTCAACGCACAAGATTGCCGGGTCGATCACTCAGTCGGCGATCCTTCACGTGGGTGAGTGCGGGGACCGCGTCGACGACCGGATCGTCGATCGCTCGGTAACCCTGATCGAGTCGACGAGTCCGAACGCCTTTCTCACAGCGTCGTTGGACGCGACACGCCGCCAGGCCGTCGTCCACGGCGAGGAGCTGCTGGCCGAGACGGTCACGTCACTGGCCAAGCTGCGCCAGCGGATCCGAGCGGTTCCGGGTCTCGACGTACTCGACGAGCGCATCGTAGGCCGAGCTGGCGTTTTCGCTCACGACCCAACGCGGCTCGTGGTCGACGTGCGCGGGCTCGGCGCCACCGGCCACCGAGTCGCGCGGTTGATGCGCGAGGACGACGACATCAACCTCGAGCTCTTCTCCGAGAACGTGGTGGTTGCCGTATTCGGCATCGGGGAACACGCCGAGCGCACCGGCGAGCGCCTGGTCACGGCTCTCGAGCACGCGGCCAAGCGGATTGGCGAGGAGGAGCGCGACGAGCTCCCGCCCTTCGCCCAGCCGCCGCCATGGGGACCGACGGAGCGTTCGCCGCGCGAGGCCTTCCTGGCGGGGCAGGAGGTGGTCCCCTTCGATCAGGCCGAGGGCCGAATCGCCGCGGAGTCGCTCGCCGCATACCCTCCCGGCGTGCCGAATGTCCTCCCCGGAGAACGGCTGACCGCGCCGACCCTGGAGTACATCGCGAATAGCGTCGCCCACGGCGGTCTCGTCCGCGGCGCGAGCGACCGGACGCTGAAGACGATCAGGGTGGTCGCCGATGCCTGATCTCCCCTGGGGCGCGGACTCGGAAACCGGTCTGCTTCACGACGTCCTGCTCGGGCCCCCGGAGAACTTCAAGTGGCTGCCGACGAGCGCGATCTCGAAGGCGACGCTCGAGGGCGGGGAGAAGTTCGACCACGAGCTCGCGATGAGCCAGCACCGTGAGCTTGTCTCGATCTACGAAGGCGCCGGTGTGACCGTGCACCGGCTCGAGCCGGACCCATGGCTCCCCTACCAGGTCTTTGCGCGCGACTCGAGCGTGATGACCCCGAAGGGCGCTGTCGTCACCCAGCTGCACCAGCAGTGGCGCCGTGGCGAGTACGCGCCGGTAATCCGCTTCTACCAAGACAGCGAGATCCCGATTCGCGGCATGATCTCCGCCGGAGCGATCGAGGGCGGGGACGTCACGATCGTCGAGCCGGGGGTCGCGCTGATCGGAAACGGCGAGGAGCGGACTCAGATCCAAGCGGCCCGTCAGCTCGCCGAGTGGCTCGAGGGCGACGGCTGGGAGGTACGGATCGAGCCGATCCCGGGCCAGTTCGTTCACATCGACGTGCTCGTCTCGATCCTTGCGCCGAAGCTCGCTGCGGTCTGCGTCGACTCGGCATCGGGCGGCCTCGTCGCCTGGCTGCGCGACAAGGGGTTCGAGATCCTCGAGGTCTCGACCGCCGACGCCTTCGAGCTTGGCGTTAACGCGATCTCGCTGGGCGACGAGCGGGTGATCTCGACCGCCGGGTCGGCCAAACTCAACGACCAGATGCGCTCGCTCGGCCTCGAGGTCTTCGATCCCGACCTCTCGATGTTCACCAAGGGCGGCGGGGGTGCCCACTGCCTGGCACAGGCGCTGCGGCGCTCGCCGGGCGCCTGAGCGAGTGGCGATCGCGGCGATCGACGCTCCGCGGGTTATCGCCGAGCTTCGCGAGCTTGCCGAGCTGACCTCCGACGACAATGGCGCGCAGCGGCTGTGCTGGTCGCCGACCTGGCGGGAGGCGAGGAGGTGGCTTACCGAGCGCCTCGCCGATCTGGAAGTTGAGCCGGAGGTCGATGCCGCCGGCAACCTGTGGGCAACCCTCCCAGGACGCGACCGCGCTGCGCCCGCGCTGGCAGTTGGATCGCACATCGACTCGGTGCCGAACGGTGGCTGGCTCGACGGCGCCTACGGGGTGATCGCCGCGCTGGGTGTCCTTCGCGCCTGGTCGGCAGCCGACGATCCCCCGCCACGCGATCTCGTCCTCGTCGACTGGGCCGACGAGGAGGGCGCGCGCTTCGGTCGCAGTCTGTTCGGCAGCTCGGCGTTTTCGGGAAGCCTCAACCCCGCCGAGCTCGCGGGTCTCGCCGACGCCGAGGGCACGCCGATCGCACAGGTGCTCGCCGACAACGACGTCGACATCGGCCGCCTCCTCGATGCCGGCCAGCGGCGCGATGGCCTTGGCGCGTATCTCGAGCTCCATATCGAGCAGGGCCCGGTGCTCGAGAGCGAAGGATTGGCCGCGGCGGCCGTGACCGGGACCGCTGGGGTGGAACGGCTGCGCTTCGTTTTCAGCGGCCAGACGGGGCACGCGGGCACTACCCCGATGGACCTCCGCCGCGACGCCGGTCTCGCTGCGGCGGCGACGGCCCTCGCGATCGCAGAAATCCCGTCCACCGAGGGCGGCGTCGCGACAACCGGCGAGCTTGCCCTCGAGCCGGGAATCATCACGGCGCTCGCCGGTGAGTCGGTCCTGGGCTGTGATCTGCGCCATCCAGAGGCCAGGCCGCTGGCTCGAATGCTCACCGCGGCGCGGGCTGCCGCGGCAGAGGCCGCGGGGGTGCATGGGTGCGAGCTCACCGAGCGCCCGGTGTGGCGCATCGAGCCGATCGAGTTCGACCCGCAACTGGCGGCGGCGGCGCGGGTGGCGGTGGCCGCCGTGGGTGGGACCGACCGTGCGATCGCCAGCGGCGCTCTGCACGATGCGGCCGAGGTGGCCCGGGTCATCCCAGCCGCGATGATCTTCTCGTCAACCACCGCCGGGGTCAGCCACGCGTCCGCGGAGGACGCCCCGGAAGCCGATCTGATGGTTGGAATCGAGGCCCTTGGGCATATGGCGAACCACGTGTCGCTCGAAATGTCCGCCTGAGCAGGGATGATGGGTTCTTAATTGCATACTCACGAAACGTTCACTATCTTGTCGCACTCGATGAAGGGTGGTTTCTTGCAACGGGGCGGCTTCTTGCTGCTCGCCGCCGCGGCCGTCGCCGCGCTGCTTGCTCCTGCGAGCGCATCCGCGAGCATGGTCGCCCCCCGCGCCAAGTGCGCGGGACAGGACAACCCCCGTATCTCAGACCACGCCCAGCAAAAGGCCATGAAGTGCCTGATCAATCACGCGCGGTCGCAGGCCGGAGTCGGTGGACTCAACTCCTCGCGGGCGCTTGAACGCGCCGCTGGGCGCAAGTCACGCGATGTGGCCACCTGTGGCCTCTCGCACACCGCGTGCGGCAACGCGGCCGACCACTACGTCCATCGATACGGCTACACCTCGGGAACCAGCGGCTGGCAGTGGGGTGAGAACCTCGCCTACGGCAAGGGCAAGCGGTCGACGCCGCGCCGGATCATTCAGGCGTGGCTCGGCTCGGCGCCGCACCGAGACACGATGTTGGCGGGCTCGTTCAACGACATCGGGATCGGCCTGCGCGACCGCAACGGCGTCGGCTACTGGGCGCTCGAGCTCGGCTGCCGCGGCTGCTGACGCTGTAACGCTCAGCGACTTCGCCAGACTTCCCTTCGACCATCCGCGTCTAAGGAGGAGATCTGTGAGCGATACGGACTACTCGGACCTGCGAGCGCTCTACATCAACTGCACCCTCAAGCGCAGCCCTGAGGCGTCCAACACGCACGGGTTGATGGAGCGGTCAGCGGAGATCTTGCGCGCCAACGATGTCGAGGTGGACACGATCCGAGCGATCGACCACGAGATCGCGACCGGAGTTTCGCCGGACATGACCGAGCAGGGGTGGGAGGTTGACGAGTGGCCGAAGATCTTCGAGCGGGTCCTCGCCGCGGACATCCTCGTGGTGGGAACGCCGATCTGGCTGGGCGAGAAGTCATCGGTCGCGACCAGGGTCATCGAACGGCTCTACGGAAACTCGAGCGAACTCAACGATCGCGGCCAGTACACCTACTACGGTCGCGTCGGCGGTTGCATCGTCACCGGCAACGAGGACGGGATCAAGCACTGCGCGATGAACGTCCTCTACTCGCTGCAGCACCTCGGCTACACGATCCCGCCCCAGGCTGACTCGGGCTGGATTGGCGAGGCCGGACCCGGTCCCTCCTACCTCGACGAGGATTCAGGCGGACCGGAGAACGACTTCACCAACCGCAACACCACCTTCGCCGCGTGGAACATGCTGCACCTGGCCCGGCTGCTCAAGGACGCGGGAGGTATCCCCGCCCACGGCAACCAGCCCAAGGAGTGGGACGCGGGCTGTCGCTTCGACTTTCCCAACCCTGAATACCGCGCCTGAGCGCAACTAGATAGGTTGCCCGCGCATGGAGAGCGCGAGCGTCGCTGCCGACGAATCCGGCCGTCCGGCAGCGGAACACCTTGACAAGGGGCTGAAGAAGGACGCGATCGGGTTCTGGGACGGACTCTCGATCGGCCTGGCCTCGACGGCACCCGCCTACTCGCTGGCCGCGGTGATCGGATCGATCGTTGTCGCGGTGGGGGTGAAGGCGCCGGCGGTCCTGCTCGTCTCGTTCATCCCGATGTTCTTCATCGCGGCGGCGTTCTTCTACATGAACCGCGTCGATACGGATTGCGGGACGACCTTCTCGTGGGTGACGCGGGCGCTCGGGCCGTACATGGGCTGGATCGGCGGCTGGGCCATCTGCACCACCGGCATCCTCGTCGTCGGCTCGCTCGCGGACGTGTCGGCCTACTACATCTACGACCTGCTCGGATTCGAATCCGGCGGCAAGCCCCTGTATCGCAACGAACTCGCCGTCGCGATCCTCGCCGTCGCGATCATCGCGGTGATGACGACGATCTGCGTCATCGGCACCGAGATCTCGGCGAGGATGCAGCGCATCCTCACCCTCGGTCAGGTCGCAATCCTGCTGCTCTTTGCGGGTGCGATCATCGGCCGCCTGATCCTCGGCAAGGTGCCGGCGAGCTCGATCGATCCGTCGCTGTCGTGGCTCTCGCCATTTGGACTCGAGTACTCGGCCCTGATCAGCGGGGTGTTGCTGGCGGTGTTCATCTATTGGGGATGGGAGAGCGCGGTCAACCTCTCGGAGGAGTCGAAGGACTCCTCTCGCGCTCCAGGTCTCGCCGGGCTGGCGAGCACCGTCATTCTGCTGGTCACCTACATCTCGGTTGCGATCGCGTTGATTGCGTATTCCGGCCTCGGCAAGGTGAAGAACTTCGACGACGATGCCGGCGTGCTCGGCGCAGTCGCCGACAAGGCGCTCGGATCGGGGCTCGGGACGCTGGTCGTGATCGCGGTGATCATCTCCGGGATCTCCTCGGCCCAGACGACGATCCTGCCCGGGTCGCGTACCTCGCTTTCGATGGCCGCGGCCGGGGCCCTGCCGCGCCAATTCGCTCAGATCCATCCCCGCTTTCTGACCCCCGCCTTCGGCACGATCGTCGTCGGTGCGCTTGGTGTCCTCTGGTATGTGCCCGGCAAGCTGATCTCCGAGAACTTCCTCTTTGACTCGCTCTCGGCGCTCTCGCTCATGATCGCCTTCTATTACGGGCTGACAGGGATCGCATGCGCCGTCTACTGGCGCCATCAGCTGACGAAGTCGGTGAAGAACTTCGTCTTCATCGGTATCGCACCCGTCACCGGCGCGTTGGCGCTCTTCTATCTGCTCTATGAATCGATCGGCGACCTCGCCGACCCGAAGGCGTCCTACTCCGGCAGCGAGTTTCTGGGCTTGGGCGTGCCGCTGGCGATCGCGATCATCTTCATCGGCCTCGGCCTGCTGCTGATGGTCCTCTGGCGCCTGGCTGGTCCGACCGCTGCGAAGGAGTTCTTTGCCCGGCGCCCGTTTGAGCATGTTCCCGCCGCGGTCGCTGCCGGCGGAGGCAAGGTGGAGGCCATCGGCATGTCGGAGACCGAGGCCGATGCGGGAGGATCCAGCCGCGATGAGTGACCACGCAAAGGCACTGGTGGTCGGTTACGACGGCTCCGAGTGCGCGAAGACGGCGCTCGAAGAATCGATCTCGCTCGCCGCCGCGACCGGCGACCGCATCGTGATCGCGTTCGGCTACGAGCCCGGCAGCCCGGGCGAGGAGCTCTCCGTACACCGCGACGAGGTCCGCAAGTTCGGCGAGCGGGTCACGGCGCCTGCGATCGACCGCGTGCGCGAGGCCGGGCTCGAGGGGACGCTCGAATTGGTTGCCGAGCGTCCCGTGCAAGCGCTTCTGACGCTCGCCGAGCGCCACGACGCACGCGCGATCGTGGTCGGCACCCAGGGCGAGCATCCGATCAAGGGTGCTCTCATCGGCTCGGTGCCACACAAGCTTCTGCACCTCTCCGAGCATCCTGTGATCGTGGTCCCGGTCGCCGAAGCGGACTGAGGCGCCGGGCATCGACCGCTACCCTCGCCGCCCATGAGCGCTGCATGGAACCGGCTCGCCGACCTGCCGATCCACATCGAGGGTTACGAGCTCACCGGCCACGACCGCGAGTACGGCGACTTCACCCGCCCCTCGACGGTCATCCACCTCAGGGGCGAAGGCCATGAAGGCATCGGCGAGGACGTTGTCTACGACGTCCTCGACCACATCGCCCACCGCGATGCGGGACCCATCCTCGACCTGACGAGCCCTTCCACCCTGGCCGAAGCTTGCGAGCTCTTCGGCTCGGCCGACCTCTTCAACGGGACGCCGCCCGAGCGTGAGCCGTCGCTTCATTACCGCCGCTGGGCCTATGAGTCGGCGGCGCTCGACCTGGCGCTGCGCCAGAACGCACTGGCCTTCTGGGAGGTCGTCGAACGCGACCCGCAGCCCCTCAACTTCGTCTGCTCCACGCGACTCGGCAGCTTCGGCGACGAAGGCCAGAAGTCTTCGACCGGTGCCATTCGTAAGCGTCTGCAGCGCTACCCGGACCTTGAGTTCAAGCTCGATCCGGAAAACGACTGGGACCAGAAGCTGATCGACGAGATCGCCGGACTCGCGACCGTGCGCGTGCTCGACCTGAAGGGGTTCTACAGAGGCACCCCGGTCGACGTTGACACCGACCCCGAGCTCTACGCGGCGGTGGCCGAGAAGTTTCCCGAGGCTTACATCGAGGACCCGGATCTCAATGACGAGACGACCGCGGTGCTCGAGCCCTACGCCGACCGCGTCACCTTCGACGCGCCGCTGCACTCACTCGACGATGTCAAGACGATGGCTCGCAGGGCGATCAACTCAAAGCCCTCGCGCTTCGGCTCGCTCAAGGAACTGCTTGAGATCTATGAGTACTGCGAGACCAACGGGATCGCCGTCTACGGCGGCGGCCAGGGTGAGGTCGAATGTGGACGCGGCCAGATTCAGTATCTCGCGTCGCTGTTTCACTCCTCGACGCCCAACGACATCGCGCCCTCCGGGTACAACGACCCGAGCGTCCCGGCCGGGCTACCGACGAGCCCGATGAACCCCTCTCAGTCCGAGATCGGCTTTAGGTGGGCCGAATAGGGCGTAGGTAGTACGGTCCGCCCATGGCCGCTGACAACAAGTCCTTCGCCGCCGCCCTCAACGATCAGATCGCCAACGAGTTCGGCGCCTCGATGCAGTACATCGGCGCCGCGGTCCACTACGACGCCCAGACTCTGCCGCGGCTGGCCACCTTCTTCTACCGCCAGGCGGTCGAGGAACGCAGCCACGCGATGATGATGATCCGCTACCTGCTCGACGTCGATGAGGAGGTTCGGATTCCCGATATCTCGGGCGTTCAGACCCGATTCGACGACGACGTCTCGCCCGTGCGGATGGCGCTCGAGCAGGAAAAGCGCGTCGGCGAGGAGATCTACAGCCTCTTTGAGCTCGCGCGCGAGGTGCGCGACTACCGCGCTGAGCAGTTCATGCAGTGGTTCGTCAAGGAGCAGGTCGAGGAGGTCTCCCTGATGAACGACCTGCTGAACGTCGTCGAGCGCTCAGCCGACAACCTGCTGCTCGTCGAGGACTTCATCGCCCGCGAGGCGCTTGGTGAGGGCGACGAGGGCGACGCGCCTCCCGAGGCCGGCGCCTAGCTCCCTGCCTACTCGTCGTCGGCGGGACCGTGGCCCCGTGTTTCCTCCTCGGTCTGCTGGCGCTCTGCGTACTCGTCGGCGCCTTCGCCCTCGCTGTCGGGGGCGGGATCCGTCTTCTGGTCGTGCTCTGTGTCCTGGGGCTCTTTCTCCATATCCAGCGCCTACCCGATGAGTTTGCGTCTAGCCATCGGTCTATATAGATGAACGACAAAAGGAGATCGCATGCTGTCCGATAGCGAGGCCTTCAGCGGCTTCTCAACCGACGACATCCCGAAGGCCAAGGAGTTCTACTCAGAGGTACTCGGGATCGATGTGACCGAGGACAACGGGATGCTCACCCTCAATCTCTCAGGCGGTGCCCGGCCCACCCTCGTCTACCCCAAGACCGACCACCAGCCGGCGAGCTTCACGATCCTCAACTTCCCGGTAGGCGCGATCGAGGATGCGGTCCGCGAGCTTGGCGACCGCGGCGTCGAGTTCGAACGCTATGAGGGGATGGAGTTCGACGAGCTCGGGATCATGCGCGGCGGCGGGCCCCCGATCGCCTGGTTCAAAGATCCCGCCGGCAACATCCTCTCGGTCATTCAGCCCGACTGAGCGCAGCCGATCCGCCACCGGCCGGCGAGGCGCCGCACGCTTGAGGCGCGTCTGACAAGATTGTTGCCGCATCCGAGTTTGGGGACTGGGGAAGTGCCAAGACGTTCGAAAAAGCCTGAAGGTAGGCCGCGTTTCGCGACCCGGGATGGGGATAAGCCGGGATCGTTCAAGGCCCTGTTCGCTTCTGGCAAGGAGGGAGGCGCCGTGGTGACGTTGCTCGGCGAGCTCGATCTTGCGGCAGCACCTGAGGTGCGCGAGGTCCTCAGCGAGGCGCTTGACCACGGCGGTGACGTCGAGGTCGACATGCGCGCGTGCGGATTCGTCGACTCGATGGGGATTGCGGCCATGGTTGCCGCCGCGCGCCAGCTCGCAGAGCGCGGCGACACGCTGCGAGTCAAGGGCGCTCAGGAACGTGTGCGAAAGATCTTCGAGCTGGCGGGCCTGCTCGACAACGAGTGGATCGAGCTCGAGACGACCTAGTCAACCCGCCCCTTGCGCCGAACGTCGCGGAGTTAGTCCTATAGGCGGCCTTCAGCGACGTTCGGGCACTTGGGCGATGGGCGGCCGCGTTCACAGGCATAGTTCGGATCGATGGCGGAGCCGAAGACTCGGGCGACCGACGCCGACGTCGATGCGTTCATCGAGGCGATTGCCGATCCCGATCAGCGAGCCGACGCTGGCCGACTCGTCGAGATGCTGACGGACATCACCAGCCACCCGCCATTGATGTGGGGCGACTCGATCATCGGGTTCGACACGTACAGCGTCGGCTACGCAGACGGCAGCCAGCGCGACTGGCCGGCGATCGGGTTCTCACCTCGTAAGGGCAAGACGACGATCTACTGCATGGACGGCGACCACGCAGAGGATCTCGCGAAGCTCGGAAGGCACTCGACCTCGAGGTCATGTCTCTACATCAAGAGGCTCGCCGACGTTGACGAGGCGGCTCTGAAACGCATCATGAAGCGCTCGTACACAACCACCACCACGGCTCCGGGATGCCGCTGGCGCCGGGCGCGGGGCGACTTAACCGCGCTCTCCGCGTACAAGCCGCCCCACTCGGAAGTCCCCCGCGAGTGCGACCGCAAACCAGCGCCGCTACTGAGCTTGCGATGAACGGGAGCGACGGGACTCGAACCCGCGGCCTCCGGCGTGACAGGCCGGCGCTCTAACCAACTGAGCTACGCCCCCGGGAATAGCCCGGCGGCTGATGATAGGCGCTCCGCGCCGAAGGGATAGGGTCAGCTGCCGTGCGAGTCGTCACCTATGAGAGCGAGCGCGGACCACGCGCCGGACTGATCAGCGAGAACACCGTTATCGACGCCTGGGATGCGCTCGGCGGCGGCGGCTCCACACTCCGAGAACTGCTCGCCGCGGACCGCCTCGGTGAGCTCGCCAACGTGGAGGGCGTGGGACTTCCGCTGGCGGACGCGATCCTCGCCCCGCCGGTCCCCGACCCGGAGAAGATCATCGGGATCGGCCTCAACTACGCCAAGCACGCCGCCGAGGCCCGGGCCGAACCGCCACCGAGTCCGACCTTCTTTGCGAAGTTCCGCAACGCGCTGCGGCCTGACGGCGCAACCGTGTCGCTGCCCGGCGCGAGCTCGAAGGTCGACTACGAGGCCGAGGTGGCGGTGGTAATCGGCCGCGTTGCCAAGGAGATCGACGAATCGCAAGCGCTCGAACACGTGGCGGGCTACACCCTGCTCAACGACCTCTCGGCCCGAGACCTGCAGTTCGCGACGCCCCAGTGGATGCCAGGCAAGGTCTTCGACGGCTCTGCTCCATGCGGGCCGGCGCTCGTGACTCGCGACGAGGCCGGTCCCGATGACGCGATCGGGATTGCCCTGGATCTCAACGGTGAGCGGATGCAGGAGGACACCACCGCCGGACTGATCTTCTCGATCCCGCAGATCGTCTCGCACCTCTCGCGACTGATGACGCTCGAGCCAGGGGACGTCATCGCAACCGGGACGCCGGCCGGAGTCGGCGGCGCCCGCGATCCGAGTGTCTGGCTCAAGCCGGGTGATGAACTCGTCGTCAGCTCGCCGCAGCTCGGCGAGCTTCGCACCACCATCGGTTCCTGACCTCCGCTGATCCGACGCTCCCTTCTCCCCGTAGGGAGGTCGGAACGTCTCTATTCCTGAACGACCCAGGAGGTCACATGAGTTCTGCGGAAACCGGTTTGAAGCTCGAGGCGATTGACGCCGACGGCGCCATTGGCGAGAAGGCCGCCGAGGCCATGGAAGTTCTCGAGAAAACAGGCGATACCCGCCTCGACTTCTTCAAGAAGGCGGGCCTCGCAGGAGGCGCGGCGATCAGCGGCGGCGCGCTGCTCGGGGCGCTCGCACCGGGCACGGCGCTCGCCGGAACGTTCGAGAAGGGTGGTCGTCCGCCGAACGCTTTCGGCGCCGGCGACATTGGCATCCTCAACTACGCCCTGACCCTCGAGTACCTCGAGGCCGCGTTCTACAACGAGGCCACCGCGAACGGTTTCGCGAGCGGTCAGACAAAGATCGTCCTCAAGCGGACCACGATCGACGAGAACATTCACGTCGAAGCGCTGAAGGGCGTCCTGGGTCGCAAGGCGGTCAAGGAGCCGAAGTTCGATTTCGGCACGACAACCACCAACACCGGCGAGTTCCTCGCGACCGCTTACGCGCTCGAGAACGTCGGCGTGCACGCGTACCTGGGCCAGGGGTTCAACATCAAGAACCCGAAGGTGCTGAAGGCGGCGCTGACCATCGCCACCGTCGAGGCTCGCCACGCTGGCGCCTTCGGTCTGCTGGCGCGCAACTCAGCGCATGCGATCTCGCCGGACGGCGCGTTCGATGATCCGTGGAAGGCCAAGCGGGTCCTCAACGCGGTTCGCGGAACGCGCTTCATCCAGTAGCGCTCGGACAGACAGACAGCGGGAAGGAGCGGGCGCCTACGGGCGCCCGCTTCCGTTCTGGGCGGTGATCCGCTGCTGCGAGCCGAAGCCCGCGACCAGGACAAACGGCAAGAACCAGACCACGTAGAAGTAGAACCAGTGCCCGGCGGTCAACTGGACCGCGATGGTCACCGCCGCCGCGAGGGCAGCGATCTGAAGCGCCGTCTTGCGGCGCGGCCAGAAGGCGACTGCGACGGCAAGCCCCGCTGCCGCCACGCGCGCCAGTGACTGCAGCCAGTCGAGCGAGGGCGCCTGGCCCCAGATGCTGAACGGCGAGCTGCGCGTCGCCTGGTAGCCGAGCGTGCGGTCGTAAAGCTCGCGCACACCGCCGTCGGGGATGAACGGGGCGAACGCAACAACGCAGACGATCGCGAACGCCACGGAGAAGATCACGGCGCCGCGCCAGCGGCGTTCGCCTTCGCCGGTTGCAAACAGCGGCGCGAGCGCCGCGGGGCCGAACTTGGCCGCCGTGGCCAGCCCCAGCAACGCTCCGCGTGTTGGCGCCGAGCGCACCGCGATGAGCGCACCGATGCCGAGCGCCGCGATCAGCGCGTCGTTTGCGTTGGCGTTCATCGTGTAGAGCGTCCACGGGCACGCGACCCACGCGAACGCAAGCGCCCAACCGAGCGCGCGGCCCTCCTCCCCGTCGCGCAGACCGCCGCCCGAGAGCCCAGAGCCCGGCGACGCAGGCGAGGTCGAACCCGATCGCCGCGGCATGCGCGGCCGGAACGTCGGCGTTCCACACGCCATCCCAGCCGAAGATCGCGGTGAACGGCAGGTAGGCGAGGTAGTTGACCGGCCCGTAGACGTCACCGCGCAGATCGAGGCCGGGCGAGAACGCTCCCTCGTAAAGCCCCTGTCCGCCGCCGATGCGATCGCCGCCAATCACGCCAGCGACGCCGATGTCGATCACGTGCGAGTCGACGATGTTGAGTACGGCACGTCCGACCAGCAGAGCGAACACGCCGAAAGCGAGCCAGCGAACCGAAGCGAACGGAATCAGCGCCCCAGCCTCTTGGCGTGGGCGAAAGCCCGCGATCAATCCGCGCAGCAGCAGATAGCCGAGAACGGGATAGATGAGCCCGACCGAAGCGGTGATCTCGGCGCGGTTGTAGAAGAACAGCGAGACCCCGAGGCCGAGGATCACGAACAGGTCCAGGTGGACCAGGCGAAGGGGTCGCCGTGGGTCGAAAAACGGCGCGACGAAGAGCAGACAGAGCGCAATCCACACGTACGGAGCGTTGACCTTCTGGGCGATCGAATCCCTGATAGCCACGTGCGAGGGGCGTCGACACCTGAAAGTCGCGCCACGCCTCGTCAACGTGCCCGTCGCCATCGACGATCGCGTAGGCAATGAGATCGTCACCGGCGCGGTACTCGACCTGCCAGCGCGCGCCACGGATCAGAGCAACCGCCTGCGCGCCCGGCGTGGCCGAGCGCTCCTCTCGGATCGTGGCGTTGCTCGAGGCCGCATCGATCGCCTCGGCCGCTGAGATGGCTGCGCCGGGCGGCCGTGGAAGGTCGCGACTCGGCTCGGTCAGCCGTGGTACCGGCTGGCCGCCGAACGGCGACTGAGCGGCCGGATCGTCAGCGGCTGCCGCGGGCGCTGCCAACGCCATCAGCACCGCACACGCGATCGCGGCCGTCGGCGCGAACCTCTCTCGCCGCTTCATCAGCGGGCCACAGTAGCGACAGCGTGCGCGCTGACGGCGTCAAACGACGGCCGCGACCGAGCCCGCATCTGATCCGGGCCGCCCCTTCGCGCGTAGTGCAGGACATGGTCGCCCCGTCAAAAATTGCCGTGATCGGCACTGGAATCGCCGGCCTCACGGCCGCGCGACTACTCGACGCCAGACACGACGTGACCGTCTTCGAAGCAAGCGATCGGATCGGCGGTCATACGAACACGGTCCGCGTCGACGACCCGCGCGGAGAGGTCTGGGTCGACACCGGATTCATCGTCCACAACGACCGCAACTACCCGCAATTCACCAGCCTTCTGAGCGAGCTCGGCGTCGAGACCTGCGACTCGGAGATGGGAATGTCGATCGCGTCCGCCGATGGAAGCTTTGAGTTCGCCAATACGCGCCGGGGCCTGTTCGCTCAGCGTTCAAATCTGCTGCGCCCCGGCTTCTGGCGGCTGATCCGCGATCAGTTGCGCTTCAACCGCGAGGTCAGGCCGCTTGCGGGGCGCGCCGACGCACCGACCGTCGGCGAGTTCCTCCGCGACTCCGGCTACTCGCGCGAGTTCTGCGAGCGGGCTGTCATACCCGAGATCTCCGCCGTCTGGTCGGCCGACCCGGAGGCGATCTGGGAGTTCCCTCTGGGCTTTCTGGCGGAGTTCCTCGAAAACCACGGTCAGCTTCAGCTGGCTGGTCGCCCGCAGTGGAAGACGATCCCGGGCGGATCGCGCGTGTATGTCGAGCGTCTGCTCGAGCAGTTCGGCGGACGCGTCCTCAGCGCTACGCCGGTCCGCGCGGTCGAGCGTCGTGCCGACGGGGTCATCGTCACCGCCGACGGGAACGAGCCCGAGCTCTTCGATGAGGTCGTCATCGCCGCCCACTCCGACCAGGCGCTGCGAATGCTGGATGCGCCAACGCCACCTGAGAGCGAGATCCTGGGAGCGATGGCCTACCAGGCAAACGAGGCGGTCCTGCACACGGACGCCTCGCTGATGCCAAAGCGCCGGCGCGCGTGGGCCAGCTGGAACTTCCATCTCGACGACCCGACTGGGCCCCCGGCGAAGCGCACGGCGGTCACCTATTGGATGAACAACCTCCAGCGTTTCGACGCTGCGCGTGACTACTTCGTCAGCTTGAATCTGGAGGACCGAATCGAGGACGATCACGTGATTGAGCGGATCGACTATGAGCATCCCGAGATCACCCGCGCGAGCGTTGCCGCGCAGGCGCGATGGAGCGAGATCAGCGGGGTCGACCGGATCCACTACTGCGGCGCCTACTGGCGCTGGGGATTTCACGAGGACGGCTGCTGGAGCGCGCTCCGCGCCTGCGAGACGCTGCTGGACGACACGCGGGCACCGAGCTCGGCCGACCTGAGATTGGCGGCGTGCGTGAATCCTGCTTCTGCGCTCTATGAGGGGACGGTTCGCCATCGCCGAGTCGATCCGATCGAGCACTCGTTCAGCTACCCGATCTTCATGACCTACCTGGACCTGGCGGAGTTGCCCGAGGTCCTGGATCCGCTGCGCGGCTGGTCGGCGCGTCGCCCGGCCCTCGCTCGCTTCAAGCGCTCCGATCACCTCGGCGACCCCGATCGCCCGCTGGATGAATGCGTCCGCGATCTCGTCGCCGCCGAGCGCGGTGAGCGCCCGGCCGGTCCGGTGCGGATGCTGGCCAACCTTCGCTACTTCGGGCATTGCTTCAACCCCGTGAGCTTCTTCTTCTGCTTCGACGAGGCTGGTGAGTCCGTCGAAGCCGTCGTCGCCGAGGTCAACAACACGCCGTGGGGCGAGAGTCATGCCTACGTGATCGGCGGCTCCGACGACTCGCGAGTGATTCGCGGACGAGTCGCCAAGGAGTTTCACGTCTCGCCGCTGATGGCGATGGACCACGTCTACGAGTGGCGCACGACCGTTCCCGACGATTCGCTCTCGGTGCACATCGCGAGCTACCAGGACGATCGTCTCGCGTTCGACGCGACTCTCTCGCTCGAGCGGCGCGAACTCGTGCCCGCGGTCGCCTCGAGGATGCTGCGCCGTTATCCGGCGATGACAGCCCAGGTCGTTGCCCGGATCTACTGGCAGGCGCTGCGGCTACGGCTCAAGGGCGCTCCCTGGTTCGCCCATCCGGAGCGCTCCTCGTGACCGCCCGGCTGGCCCGGTTGTTTCTGTTCGCGATCCTCTCGCGCCTGCGAGTCGGCCGCATCGACGTCGTCGAAGCGGGCCGCGTGCGCACCTTTGGTCCGGCCGACGCTGAGCTGCGCGCCCGCGTGGTCGTTCACGACCCGCGCACCTATCGCTGGACGCTGCGCGGAAGCACGGGCCTCGGCGAGGGCTACATCGACGGCCTCTGGACGTCCGACGATCTCGTTTCGCTGATCCGCATCGGCGCGCGGACGATGCCCGCCTTCGACCGCTGGCGGCGGGCGTTCCGGCTGCCGCTGCTGGTGATGCAGCGGCTCGGGCGGATGGTCCCGCGAAACACTCGCGCCGGCGCCGCGCGCAACATCTCCGCGCATTACGACCTCGGCAACTCTCTGTTCGCGGCCTTCCTTGACGAGCGCATGCAGTACTCATCCGCGATCTTCGACGACCCGACCACGACCCTCGAGGACGCCCAGCTCGCCAAGCTCGAACGGATATGCGAGCGGCTCGAGCTCACCCCCGACGACCACCTGCTCGAGATCGGCACGGGCTGGGGTGGGCTCGCGATCCACGCCGCAATGACTCGCGGTTGCCGGGTCACGACAACCACGATCTCACGCGAGCAGCACGCTCTCGCAACGGAGCGCGTGCGCGCCGCCGGGCTCGACGATCGCATCGAGGTGCTCCTCACCGACTACCGCGATCTCACCGGCGTCTACGACAAGCTCGTCTCGATCGAGATGATCGAGGCAGTCGGGTGGCAGTACTTCCCCACCTTCTTCGAGAAGTGCGCCGCGCTCACCAGGCCCGAGGGCATCGTCTTCCTCCAGGCGATCGTGATCGACGACGACGCTTACGAGGTCGAGAAGGCCTCGCGCAGCTTCGCGAACACGCATGTATTTCCCGGCGGCTGTCTCCCCTCCGAGTTGCTCATCGAGCGCCTCGGCGCCGACAACTCGCTGCCGGTCCGGTCGCGCGACGACATCACGGCCAGCTACGCGCGCACGCTCGAGCTCTGGCGTGAGCGCTTCAACGCCGCGGCGCCCCGTCTGCGCGGGCTCGGCTACGACGACCGCTTCGACCGTTTGTGGAACTTCTATCTAGCGTTCTCGGAGGCGGGCTTTCGCGAGCGGCGCATCCGCGACCTGCAGATGGTGCTCGTCAAGGCCGACAATGAAGCTATGAGGAAGGGAGCAGGATCCAACCGATGGCGATCGCGTACTCGCGAACGGGCTCCGGCCCACCTTTAGTCCTGATCCACGGGCTCGGTGGCTCGCGTCGGATCTGGGATCCGGTCACAGAACGTCTCGCGGCTGAACGCGACGTCGTTGGGATCGACATGCCCGGGTTCGGGGAATCCGACATCCTTGCGGATGGCGTGGCGCCGACAGCGGCAAACCTCGCCGCGGCGATCGCCGCTCACTGCTCCGATCTTGACCTCCATCGCTTTCACGTCGCCGGCAACTCGCTCGGAGGATGGGTCGCGTTGGAACTCGCCAAGTCCGGTCACGCGCTAAGCGTCTGCGCGATCTCCCCCGCCGGGCTCTGGCGCAACGCGCTCGGACCCCGGCGCTTCGACGCACGCGGGTTGGCCCATCGCCTGGGCCCGCTGTTCAGCGGGCTACTGGCCTCGGCGAACATGCGAGAGCGGTTTCTTCGCACCACCGTCGGCCATCCCCAGCGCCTCAGCGCGGCGGAGGGCCGAGCGCTCATCCGCGACTGGCTCGAGGCCCCCGGGTACGACGCGGCCAACGACGAAATGCGCTCACACGTCTTCGAGGAGCCGGAGCGGGTCACGGTTCCCGCGACGATCGCGTGGGGAACGCTGGATCAGCTGGTATCACCGCCAAGGCCGGAGCGGATGCCCCCCGGTTCGGCCTACGTGGAACTGCCGGATGTCGGCCACACGCCGACCTGGGACGACCCGGAGATGATCGCGGAGCTGCTGCTCGAGGCGAGTCGCAGCTCCGATCAGGCCTCGTCCGGGCGCTCCTCGCCGGGCCAGGCTCCGGTCGCGTTGTAGAAGCTGCGCCGCGCGAGGTGATCGACGAGCCCCCGCGTCACGCTGAAGATCGCCCCCTGCGCGACCAGTGCACCCGCGAGCTTCGGCAGCTCGATCTCTCGATCGCCGGCTGCGGGCGGCTCCTGGTCGTCGAACAGCCCCCAGATGAAATCGAAGAGGGTTCGGCCGAGAAATCCGGCGATCAGACCGCTGATCACGCTCACCGGAATGAACATCACTTTCGCCATCTGCGAAGAACCCTACCCGCAGAACAGCGAAAGACACGAGGCCCTGGGAGTGGGCGGTGCCGGGCTCGAACCGGCGACCCCTTCCTTGTAAGGGAAGTGCTCTCCCAACTGAGCTAACCGCCCGCGAGCATTGTGGCTGGATACGATCGCAAGCGCTGTCGACCTGGGAGTGAGAGCGGATGAGGATGCGCGCGGCGGTGTTGGAGGAGTTCGGCCAGCCCCTCGTTGTCCAAGAGCTCGAGCTAGCGGATCCCGGTGAGCGTGAGGTGCTGGTTCGGTTGGTGGCCTGCGGCGTCTGCCACACGGACCTGTACACAGCGTCAGGAGTCGACCCTTCCGGCTATGCGCCGACGGTCCTCGGACACGAGGGCGCCGGCGTCGTCGAGGCAGTCGGGCCAGGAGTTCGCGACCTCGCGGTGGGCGATCACGTCGTCACCCTCTTCAGCCCGCAATGCGGTGAGTGCATCCACTGCGTCGACGAGCGGACGAACCTCTGCCTGGCGATCCGCGAACAGCAGAACAAGGGTTATCTGCCCGACGGGACCACGCGTCTGAGCCGTGATGGCGATGAGATCCGCCACTTCATGGGGACCTCGACCTTCGCTGAGTACACGGTGATGCCCGAGATCGCCCTCGCGAAGATCAATCCTGAGGCGCCGCTCGACCGTGCCTGCCTGTTTGCCTGCGGACTGTCCACCGGACTCGGTGCAGCGATGAACACCGCGAAGGTGCGCGAGGGCTCGACCTGCGTCGTCTTCGGTGCCGGGATGGTCGGCCTTGGTGCAGTCGCCGGATGTCGCCTGCAGGGCGCCGACCGGATCATCTGCGTCGACCTCTCCGAGGACCGGCTCGAGCTCGCTCGAGGCCAGGGCGCGACCGAGGTCCGCCTCGGCGGTGAGGACGTGGTCGAGTGGGTCCTCTCCGAGACCGACGGGTTCGGCGCCGACTACACCTTTGAGGCCACCGGCAACGTGAAGGTCATGCGCCAGGCGGTTGAGTCTGCGCGAATGGGCTGGGGCCTCGCGACGATGGCGGGGGTGGCTGGCAAGGGCGAGACACTGGACGTCATCCCGCGCTTTTTGATCACCGGTCGCCGGGTCGCCGGGTCGTCCTTCGGCGGCGTCAAGGGCCGTCAGGGCGTGCCGGAGCTCGTCGACCGTTACCTGGCGGGCGACATCGACGTCGACCCGTTCATCTCACATCGGATCGGGCTCGATGACGTCAATCGAGGCTTTGAGCTGATGGAGGCCCAGGACGGCATCCGCAGCGTCATCGAATTCAACTGAAAGGTGGCCAAGTGATCGTTCGCGTCGAGCAATCGGACTGGCTCTCAAACGCCTACCTCGTCTTCGATGAGGCAGGCGGCAAGGGTGTTCTGGTCGACTCCAACTCGGTGACCGATCCCCTGGCCGAACTTGCCGAGCGCGACGGGATCGAGATCACCCAGCTGCTCCTCACCCACCACCACTACGACCACGTCGTCGGCGCGCGCCAGCTCGCCGACCGCTTCGGAGTTCCGATCGTCGCCCACGAGCTCACCGACGAGCTGATCGACGAAAAGGTCGACGAGACCTTCACCGACGGTGCCGTGATCGAGACCGGCAACCTGCGCATTGAGGTGATCCACACGCCCGGACACTGCGCCGACCATTGCGCCCTGGCCATCAATGGCACCGACGTGCTCACCGCCGACGTCATCTTCAAGGGCACCGTCGGTGGCACGCGAGCTCCGGGCGCGACGGGGTTCGCGGACCTCAAGCACTCGATCATGGAGCGACTGATGACATTGCCCCCGGAAACCCGGATCCATCCCGGTCACCGCGAGCCGTCGACGATCGGTGAGGAATGGGAATCGAACCCCTTCGTGCGGATCTGGCGCGGCCTCGATGAGGAGGGGTCGGACTCGGTTTCGATCGGGCCCGCCGATGCCGATGAACGCGACGAGGCGACGATGATCCTCTGGGCGCCCGACTACGACGGCGGCAACAAGGCCTGGGTGCGTTTCCCGGACGGTTCCGACGCGATCGTCGGCGGATCGCAGGTCAAGCGCAACTAGCCACCGAGGCTATTGTTTGAGCCTTGGGCGGTGCGTGGGCGCCGCGTCGACAGAGGAGAGAGAAGATGCGGCTGAGCGGTGGTAGGAAGCTCTTCGTGCTGGCTGGATGCGTCGGCGCGCTGATCGCGCCAGCGGCGGCACAGGCGGATATCGCGAGCGTGCTGGGCGGCGACGTCGCCTGCACGACCGAAGCAGACGGCGTCCGCTTCTGCGGCTCGACCTCTCCGCGCTCAACCTCGAAGGCGTTCGACGGCGTCCCGATCGACGTCAACGTCGCCTTCCCGCCCGCGTCACCGGGCGCGACCGACGGCAATTACCCCCTCGTGATGATGTTTCACGGCTACGGCGGCGGCAAGCTGGGCCTCTCCGCGATGCAGCACTGGCTCGACCAGGGCTACGCCACCTTCTCCATGACCGACCGCGGCTTCCGCGAGTCGTGCGGCTCACCGGCTTCAAAGGCTGCCGACCCCAGCGGCTGTGCGAGCGGCTATGTGCGGCTGATCGACAACCGCTACGAGGTCCGCGACGCGCAGGAGTTCGCCGGCAGGCTCGCCGACGAGAACCTGATCGACCCACAGAAGATCGGCGCCATCGGCGGCTCCTATGGCGGCGGCATGTCGATGGCTCTCGGCGCCCTCAAGAACCGGATGGTGATGCCCGACTACAGCCTCGTCCCGTGGACGAGCCCGGGCGGCAAGCCGATGCAGGTCGCCGCGACCGCTCCCAACATCCCCTGGACGGATCTCGCCTACTCCCTGGCGCCGAACGGCGGGACGCTCGATTACGTTGCCGACGCTCCCTATCAGGGCCGGCTTGGCGTCGAAAAGCAATCGTTTGTGACCGGCCTTTACCTCTCGGGGCTTGCCGCACCCGGCTTCTACGCCGCACCCGGCGCCGACCCGACGGCTGATCTGATCTCGTGGCAGTCGCGACTGGAGATGGGTGAGCCCTACGGCGCCGATGTCCAGGCGATCGTCGACGAGCTCACACAACATCACTCGTCGTACTACATCGACCACTCGATCCCGCCCGCCCCCATGCTCATGTCGAGCGGCTTCACCGACGATCTCTTCCCGGCCGACGAGACGATCCGCTACTACAACCGGACCAAGACTCAGTACCCGGATTCCGATCTGGCGCTGTTCTTTGGCGACTTTGGCCACCAGCGCGGCCAGAACAAGGCCGACGTCGACACGGCGCTCGAGGCCAGGATCGACTTGTGGTTCGCCCACTACATAAAGGGCCAGGGCCCCGAGCCCCAGCAGGGCGTGGAGGCATGGACCGAGACGTGCCCGGCGAGCGCGCCGTCGGGAGGCCCGCATACCTCCTCGAGCTGGGCAACGATCGCGCCGGGTGAGATCCGCTACGACTCGGCGAAGAAGCAGACGATCGCAGCTGACTCGACGACGAACGGAGCTTTCAACCCGATCAGTGGCGGCGGCGCTTGTGCCACCACCGCGTCGACCGATACCCCCGGCGCGGCCGTCTATGAGCTCAAGCCGGCTCCGAGCGGAGGCTTCACGATGATGGGCTCGGCGACTGTCATCGCCAAGTTCACACTCGAGGGCGAGACCTCCCAGGTGGCGGCGCGACTGCTCGACGTCGCCCCGGACGGCACCGAGATGCTTGTCGACCGCGGTCTCTGGCGCCCGGCGAACGGCGGACCCACCAAGCAGGTGTTCCAGCTTCATCCGAACGGCTGGACCTTTGCGCCTGGCCACGCCCCGAAACTCGAGCTGCTCGCGTCAGACTCGGGTTCGGGCCCGCTCGCGACGTACGGACGGCCCTCGGATGGCCAGCAGCCGGTTGAGGTCTCCGATCTCGAGCTGCGCATCCCAGTACTGGAGAAGCCGGGCGCGCTCAAGGGCCTCGTGGGCGCGCCGGCACCGAAGTTCCTTCCACGTGGATATGACCTGGCAGCGGACTTCGTCGGGATCGAGAACGACACAGCGAAGCTCGCCAAGCGAAAGCTTCGCGTCAAGGGCTCGAAGCTGATCGCGAAGATCTCCTGCCCGGAGTCCTATGCCGCTTGCGTTGACGGCAAGGTCGTCGTCACATCGACCAAGGCGAAGAAACGGTTCAAGGTCGCCAAGGGCAAGTTCAAGTCGATCGCCGGCGGCAAGACCGAGAAGGTGAAGCTGAAGCTGACTCGCAAGGCGCGCAAGTACTTCGCCGATAGGCGCAAGCTGGCCGTGTCGGTGGCGGTGAGCACCTCACAAAACGAGGCGGTGACGGCCGCCACCGGTAAGGCGATCGGAAAGTAGGCGGAGAGCTCAGCCGAACTCGGCGCCGACGGCGACCGACTTCGCAATCTCGCTGGCGAGGTCGCGGATCGGGCTCACCGGCTTCTCGCGGCCTTCGCGCTGCGGTTGCTCGATGAGATCCGCGCGATCAGCGTCGGGATCGTTTCGCTCAGGCCGGCGTCCCCCACCGTCGCCAACGGGCGCACCCGCCGCACACGAGCTGATCGCCCTGGCCACAAGCTCCGCGCGAAGCGCGTAGCCGGCCGGGCTCGGATGGACGCCGTCTGCGATCAGCAGCGACGGCGCGGCCTCGGCGCGCGCATGCCAATCGACGAGTGCGACGTTGCCGTCGGCAGCCGCGAATGATTTGACGGCGCGGTTGAGACCATCGACCGGGATCCCGTTGAGCGGCGGGCGGTTCAGAGTCGCGATCACCAAGCAGCGACTGCCGGCGATCGACCGAGCGGCGGCGAGCGACCCTGCGAGTGCCGCCGGACTACCGGGATCGTCATTCGTGCCGAGGTCGAAGACGACGACCTCGTCGTCGGGTGAGATCAGCGATTGCAGGATCGCGACGCCTGCGCCGCTTGGGCGGCCGATGTCGCTGTCGTCGTTGATCGCGACGCCATCAAGCTCAGCCTCGAGATACGGGACCGTGCCCACGCCGAGGCTGTCGCCTACGTACACGACCGAGGCTGCGGCCGAGGCCGGCAGCGCGAGGCTGAGGACTAAGGAGATCCAGACGAAGCGGCCGGCCATGGAGAAATTGTGGCGGGCGGGCGTCCAAACCTGCGGGCGAGGACCAACGAGACCTCGAACAGGACATAGAGCGGAGCCATCGAGAGCACCATCGTCACGGGATCGGTCCCGGGCAGGAGCATCGCCGCCACGGCGATTGCCAGCACCGCGTAGCGGCGGTTGGCGGCGAGTTGCTCGGGCGTGACGATCGCCAGACGGGTGACCGCCAGTGTCCCGACGGGGATCTGGAACAGGATCCCGACCGAGATCAGGCTGAGGATGAAAAAGCCGTAGTACTCGCTGCCGCGAATCTCGATGTTGAACTCGTCAGCGTTGAAGCTGAGCAGGAAGTCAAGAGCCGCGGGCATGACGACGAAGTAAGCGAAGACCGCGCCGCCGATGAAGAGCGCCGGCACCATCAGCAACAGCGGCAGGACCACCTTGCGCTCGCCTGGCTTGAACGCCGGCAGGATGAACGAGTAGGCCTGGTAGAGCAGCACCGGTAGCGAGAGCAGGATCCCGCCGTAGAGGGACAGCTTCACCGTCGTGAAGAACGGTTCGGTGACGCCGAAGGTCAGCGGCTCACGGTCTCCAGGCAGGGGCGTGTTCGCGACCGCGAGCAGCAGGTTGTTCTGCCAAAAGCAGAGGCCAACCGCGACGACGAGCACGAACGCGGAAACCATGATCCGCGTTCGCAGCTCGTCGAGATGGTCGACCACGCTGAGTTCATCAGCGTGGCCTGTCTTGCTTGCTCGTAGACGCGCCACGGCTATGAGCGACTGGCGACGACCTCACCGTCGACGCGCTCGGCGGTCGCCGAATCCATCGCGGTCAGGCTCAGCTTTTCGTCCTCGTCGTCGTGGTCGCCCGTGATCGAGTCCTTGAACTCACGGAAGCCCTTGCCGGCGGACTTGCCGAGCTCGGGGAGCTTCGAGGGTCCGAAGACGACCAGCGCGATGATCAGCACGATCGCGATTTCCATGGGGCCGATGTTCGGCATATCTTTCTCTCGTTTCTGCCGAGGTCCGAATTACCGGACCTCGACCGTCGCTTTCATGTTCGGGTGAAATCGGCAGTAGTACGTGAACTCACCCGTCTCGTTGAAGGTGATGCCGGCGCTGTCGTTCTTGTCGAGGTCGCCGGTGTCGAACGATCCGTCGTCAGCGGTCGCCGTGTGCGGCGACGTGTCGGAGTTCGTCCAGGTGACCTTGGTGTCAACGGGGACCTCGATCGTCTCCGGGGCGAACGTGAAGTCGACGATCTCGACCTTGTCTGTCATCTCCACGGGCGACGACGCGGCGGTCGTCGTCGTGGAGGAAGACGCGGTCGCACCCGCGCTGCCGTCATCGCCACCGCACCCGGCGATGGCGAGTCCGGCCGCGACGAGCAGCGCAGATGCGAACCGGAACGTCACGACTTGACGAAGGGCTGGACGGCCTTGAGGACCTCGTCCATCGTCAGGGTCGGGTCAAACGCGTCCGGGGACGGGTCCTCACCGGCGGCGAAACGAATCGTCGCCGCGTGGCGGGCCTCGACCTGAACGATGCCGCCGGCCACAGCCAGCAGGTCCTTCGACTCGATCATCGGTGCCGCGCCGTTGTAGGCGCTGACGCCGGTGTCCTCGAACGTGATCGCGAGCGGGATCAACTTGTCCACGCTCGTGAACGCGTCACCGAAGTCGACCGACGGGGCCGCGACGGGCTTGCCGCCGAGGTCCTTGATGGTCGCCGTCAGTGCGTCGACGTGCTCTTGCTCCTCGTCACCGAACGTCTTCACGTAGCCGGCAACTTCCGAGCTCATCCCGGGAGTGTCCGCGGCGCCCTGGTAAAAGGCCGCCTCGAGGTACTCGAGCGTGAGCGCGTAGTTGAGGATGTCGATGTCACCGCTGGATCCCTGCGCGAACGCATTGCGAACGAGCGGGGAGATCGCTGCGGTTCCGTACAGAGCGCCGGCGGCGAGAACGCCGCGCATCAGGAACGTGCTCCGATTGAGATTCTCGACCTCAATCGATGCCAGCTCCGGGGCGCCTGCAGTCTTGATCTGCTCTTGCATGATCTGTGTTTCCTTTCTGACGTCCCGCGTGCCTACGCGAGGAACGGCTGGACGCTGTCGAGGACTTCCTGCATGTCCGCCGGCTGGGCGAACGCACCGTCCGGGGTCGGCTCCTGTCCGATGAGGACGTTGAGCACGGCCGCGTGACGACCCTCGACCGAGTGGATCGAGAGGGCTGCGGCGAGGATGTCGGGGCTCTCAATTGCAGCTGCCTGTCCGAGGTAGGCAGCGGCACCGAGATTCTCGACCGTCGCCGCCAGCTCGAGCACCGACTTGGCGTCGTCGAGCGGGAACTGCGCCTTCGGCGCATCGGCAACCGGGCCACCCAGCTGCTTTGCCGTCGCGGTGAGCGCGTCGACATGCTCCTGCTCGGCCTTACCGATTGCGTTGATCAGAGCGAGGTCGTCGCCCTTGAACAGACCGCTCTTCGCGACGTCCGCGTAGAACGCTGCCTCGAGATACTCGAGAGTGAGTGCGTAGTTGACGATTCCGAGATCGCCCTCGCCGAACTGCGAGGCCATGTCGGAATCCATGTCCGTCGTGGTGGAGTCAGCTGCAGTCGACGTCGTTTCCTCGTCGTCTCCGCACGCCGCCAGGAAGGCGGCTGCCGATCCGGTACCACCGGTGAGTAGGAAGAACTTGCGTCGTGAGACCGGGTCACGAGTGACCCGCTCAATGGCGCTGGTCTTCCTCCGGGTGGAAGTGCTCATCTGTGTGAACTCCCATATTTTCGAGTCGCGGGAGGCGGGTCGCTCCCCCGTCGGCCCCTACTAACGCGGGCATGGCCCGCCCGGATCAAAATTGGGGCGTTCTTTGCTCAGAAAGCGCATCGGCAAGCCGTTCGGCGAGCCAGAGATCGCACATCCAGCTGCCCCGGTTGTCCTTGCGCTCGACGACGATCCCGCCCTCGTTTCCACGCACGTTCACCCCTCGCCAAAGCGGCGACGCTGACAGAGGCCCGATCACCGTCTCGACCGTGGCAGGCGAGCCGGATGCCGGTCGCAAGCGGCCCTCGCGGTTGCGAATCTGAAAATCCGGATAGACACCGCCGACCTCGGTGGTGGTCTTGGTCGCGAGTCGCAACCTGACGGCGCGGCCGTGGCGATTGCCCTCATAAACAGCCGTGCCGACGACGTGCTTTTGCGCTCCCCGCCCGATCGGGCGCGGTGAAAGCTTGACGCTCGGGACCTCCGTCATCTCGAGCCCGAGAGGCTTCATCGTGGGCCCAGATAGCGAGTACGCGGGTGCGAGGCTGCCGTCGGGTCCCATCACATTCAAGAGCAGATAGACGGAGTAGAAGATGATGATCGGGACCACGACCACCAGGGCCCAGGGGAACTGAAACAGCTGCCAGGGGACCACCCCGATGGCGATCAGGACGACGATGATCGCTCCGCCCGAGATCGAGCCGCGTCCCATCTCCCACGAGGATTCGGTCGCGGCCTCGATCGCCTCGCGATCGATGGGGGCGACCGCAAGCGCCTCGAGCAGAGATGCGGAGTTCGCGATCGCCGGGTCGGTAACCCTCGAGACGGGCGCGGCGGCCTCGGCCGTAGCTCGAGTCGCGGCGGCGTCGAGGTCGCGGCGCTGGAGATGAGAGCATCAGCCCGACAAAGCCGAAAACCAGGGCGAAGATGGCGATGTAGAGACCGGTCGGGTTTGCGGTGTCCTGGCCGAACGTGAGCGCGAGGGCGGCGACGACAGCCATCAGGATCAGAACACCGCCGACACCGAACCAGCGCGAGCGCCTGAAGTCTCGTTTGAGCTGATCCTCTGAGTAGGTCACGGTCGGCACGCTACCGTCGAGTTATGGACCTCGGAATCGATGGGAGGACCGCGCTGGTCCTCGGCGCGAGCAAGGGCATCGGCCGGGGCATCGCGGAGGCTTTGGCGCGCGAGGGCGTGAGGGTTGCGATCGCCAGCCGCTCGCTCAAGCAGCTCGAGCAAACAGCCTCGGAGATCGACGGCGACGTGATCGCCTTTGCGGCCGACACCGCCGATCTCGCCGGGCTGGCAAAGTTGCCGGCCGCGGTCGCCGAGCGGGTCGGACCCGTCGACATCCTGGTCACCAATACCGGCGGGCCGCCCGTCGGCCGAGCGCTGGACGCCGGCATCGACGAGTGGCGCGACGCTTATGAGTCACTGCAGCTTGCCCCGCGCGTGTTGGTCGAGGCCGTGCTGCCTGGAATGCGTGAACGCGGGTGGGGCCGGATCATCAACGTCGGCTCGAGCTCGACGCGGGAGGCGATCGACGGGTTGACGCTCTCCAACGCCCACCGTCCCGGCCTGGTCGGGTTCTTCAAGACCCTTGCCCGGGAGGTCGCGAGCGACGGGATCACGGTCAACGACATTGCCACCGGCCGGTTTGCGACCGACCGCCTGGCCTCGAACTGGGGCGGGCGCGAGCAGATGGAGAAGGGCGCGGTGGAGGGAATCCCCGCAGGGCGACTCGGTGAGCCGGGCGAGTACGGCGATCTGGTCGCGTTTCTGTGCTCAGAGAGGGCCGGCTACATCACCGGGACGTCGATCCCCATCGACGGCGGGATGCTGCGGACCGTTTAGGAGCTGTCCGCGCCGCGCCTTGATAACGATCCAGATCACCCCGGCGGCGACCATCGCGACGCTCAAAAGCTGCGCTTGGGTGAGACCGAGTGCCACGTCGTCGTTGCGGCGAATGAACTCGATCAAAAAGCGTTCGGCCCCGGCAAGGATCAGGTAGAGCGCGAACACCAGGCCGGGCCTGAGGTGGTCGCGAAGGCGCCATAGCGTGTACGCGACGAGCCCCATCGCGATTGTTTCGTAGATCGGCGTCGGGTGGACCGGCACGTCGGTCGCAACCGTGCCCTCGGGATAGGCCATCGCCCACGGCCCGTCCCAGGGGATCCCGTAATCGCCATCACCCGAGAGCTGGCAGCCGATCCGCCCGACGGCGTAGCCCAGCGCGAGCGCCGGAGCGCACATGTCGAGCAGTCCGAGGTTGAGCATCTTGCGCCACCGCGCCCACAGCAGCACGCCAATCGCTCCCCCGATAGCGCCGCCGTACCAGACCAAGCCCGCGCCGGAGAAGAGATTGCCGAGCAGGTCGTCAGAGAGCTCGTCGTAGTTTTGGATGACGAAGTCGAGTCGCGAACCGACGATGCCGCCGACGAGGGCCGCAAAGACCAGCTCGTAGGCCCAGTCGACCGGCCGGTCGAGCTCCTTCAGGCGCTTGGCAATGAGCAGCCCGGATGCGATGAACCCGAACGCGAACATCAGCCCGAAGGTCTGCAGCGTCAGTGGGCCAATTTCGATTTCGGGTTGCACGGCTAGTAGCCCCGGCGGGAGTCGAACCCGCGCTTCCAGGTTGAAAACCTGATGTGCTAACCGTTACACCACGGGGCCGGGCCCGTGGAGTCTAGGGACGGCCTAAGTCTCGCCGAGCGACGGATCTGTCCGGACCCTCCCGACGGATACCCCTTTCGGGCGTGCTCGGCGCGCGGTCGAACGCAGCGACTACGCGATCAACAGCTCGAGCAGTGCCTTCTGCGCGTGCAGGCGATTCTCCGCCTGATCCCAGACGGCGGATCGCTCGCCGTAGAGGGCGCCCTCGGAGATCTCCTCTCCTGGGTGCGCGGGGAGGCAGTGCATGAAGATCGCGCGCTCCGACGCTACTTCCAGAAGGTCCTCGTTGAGCTGATAGAAGGCGAGATCGTCGCGGCGCGTGGCCGCCTCGTCCTCGTCGTCACCCATGCTGACCCAGACGTCGGTGTAGAGCACATCGGCCCCGGTCGCAGCCTCTTTGACGTCGTTGGTGTCGAGGGCGGCAAGCCCGGGCTCCAGCGCGTATCCCGGTGGCGTTGCCACCCGAACCTCCACCCCGGCCGTCCTACCCACGATCGCCAGCGACCTCGCGACGTTGTTGCCATCGCCGACGTAAGCCACCTTCACACCGTCGAGCTGGCCGAAGCGCTCGCGAATTGTCAGCAGGTCGGCAAGCGCCTGACAGGGGTGATGAAGAGGCGTCAGCGCATTGATCACCGGAACATCCGACGCCGCCGCAAGCTGCTCAACGGTGTCGTGGGAGCGCGCGCGAATCACGATCGCGTGGAGGTATCGAGAGAGGACACGGGCAGTGTCGGCGATCGACTCGCCACGGCCAAGCTGGAGCTCGTCGGCTCGCAGCGGCAGCGGATGGCCACCCAGCTCAGCGACGCCGACCTGAAACGAAACACGCGTACGCGTAGACGGCATCTCGAAAAACAGCGCGACCGTCGAGTCGCCAAGGGCCTCGGAACCGGCACCGGCGTCACGACCCGCCTTCAGCTCACCTGCGCGTTCGATCAGCCGCGCGAGCGTGACCGCATCGAGCTCTTCACCGGTGATCAGGTGTGTGGGCGGGGCGTTCAAGGCGGGCATTCTATGACTGCATGGAACTAGGCGCCCTGACTTGGAACCTCTTTCACGGTCGCGACCATCCGCCGGACCCGTCGCTCTTCACCTGGCGTTCGCGACTGCTGCGAACCACGGAGCGCAACGGCACTCACCTCCAGGTCAACCGCGACCTCGCGCCGGAGTTCGCCTCGATGATCGCGGGCGGCCGACTGGGACGTCGCCCTGCTTCAGGAATGCCCGCCGCGCTGGAGCTGTGTTCTCGCTGCCGCCTGCCGAGCCGAAAGGCACGCCGTCGCGACCTCACGCAACTCGCTCGGCCGAGTTCGCGCGGCGCTCGCACGACTCAACCCGGACCTGATCGCGTCGAACGAGGGCGGCTCGAACCTGACCCTCGTGCGAGGCGAAATCCTCGAGCGGCGAGAGCTCGTCCTCACGGCCGGCCCACAGCCGGAGCGGCGGATGATGGCCTTTACGCGGATGCTCGTGGGCGATCCGCCCAGCGAGATCTGCGTTGCCAACCTTCACGCGAGCGCCGGGCCTGGCCGACGCTCCGAGGCCGAGCGCGAGGTACTGAAAGCCGCGGGCCAGGCGAGTGAGTGGGCGGAGGCGACACCGCTGCTGTTCGGTGGCGATCTCAATCTGCGACCCGATCAGACCTCCGTCTACGGCGAGCTTGAGCGCCGCCACGCACTCCACGGCGCGACGGCTCCGGACGGGCTCGACCACCTGCTGGTCGCCGGCCTCGAGACCGCAGGCCGGCCGATCCGCTGGCCACCCGACCGGCGAGAGGTGAGCGAAAACGACCGCGCGATCCGTCTCTCCGACCATGCCCCGGTCGAGGCTCGGTTCAAACTGGAATAGTCCACTCCTAGCGGTCACCCAATACGAGGAGAAGCAAGTGGCGACGAGTTCCGGCGGTTCGAAGAGGTCCAGCTCATCCACCCGCAAGCGTGCTGCTGCAAAGCCGAAGGCAAAATCCACGGCCAAGGCCAAGAGCACCGCGAAGCCAAAGCGTGCCGCCGCAAGCCGCGCGTCCTCCAGCCGATCCAGCTCCGCTCGCAGCGCCGCCTCGCGGTCGTCCGGCCGGCGCTCCTCCTCGTCAAGTCGTGCCTCCGCCGGACGCTCGGACAAGAGCGTCCAGGCATTTCGCGACGCGCTCGAGCAGACGCGTGGCGCGCTCGAGTCGAACGTCAACATCTCGCGCGACCGCATCCAGGAGGTCGTCGACGACGCCGTCAAGCGCGGTCGCATGACCCGCGGTGATGCTGAGGAGCTCGTCTCGAACCTCGTCAGCCGCGGTCGCAAGGCCACCGACGAGTTGATCAAGGAGCTAGAGCGGCTGGTCGATGAGGCTCGCAAAGAGGTCGACGCCCGCACGTCCACGACTCGCAAGTCCGCGAAGAGCGCTGCGGACCGTGTCACCCGCGTTGCACGCGACGCGGCCGATCGGCCGCTGGCCGAGGCCGACAAGCTGCGCCGACGCGCCGGCGTTCCCGGCGCACCGATCACCGCCTACGAGCAGCTCACCGCGCCGCAGATCAAATCCCGACTCAAGGACATGACCAAGGCGGACCTGCGCAAGGTGCGTACCCAGGAGAAGAGGGGCAAGGCCCGCAAGAGCATCCTCGACGAGATCGAGAAGAAGCTCGCATAAAGCGGGGCGCCTCAACAGCGCCGTAACCTCGACGGTCCAGCGATGGACACCGTCGAGGCAAAACCCAGGACCGGACAGGAGCTCGAGCTCGAGGTCGAGTCGCTCGCGCAGGGCGGCCGCGGCATCGCACGCGCGAACGGCTTCGTCGTGTTCGTCAACGGCGCTCTCCCCGGTGATCGCGTTCGCGTTCGGCTGACAAAGACCAAGCGCTCATACGCGGAGGGCAAGACCCTGGAGCTGCTCAGCCCCAGCCCTGATCGCATTGCCGACACCTGCACCCACGACGGCGAGCCGTGCCCGGGCGCCCCGTGGCAGGGCCTGCCCTACGAGAGTCAGCTGGCCGAGAAGGCGACGCAGGTCGACGACGCTCTGCGCCGTCTCGGCCACCTCGACGGATACGAGCTCGAGCCAATCGAACCCGCAATCGCACCCTGGCGCTATCGAAACAAGCTCGAATACTCGTTCGGCGAGCGCCCCGGCGCGATCACGCTCGGCTTCCACCGCCGGGGAAGCTGGTCGGAGATCGTCGACGTCGACGACTGTCATCTCGCCTCCGAGGCCAACAACGCGGCGCGAAACGCGGTGCGGTCCTGGGCGCACGACAGCGGCCTCACCGCCTACGACAGCCGCGGAGACTCGGGAACGTTGCGCAACCTGGTCGTTCGCGAAGGCCGGCGGACTGGGCAGATCCAGACCCGCCTCGTCACCTCGCCCGATGAGATCCCTCGCCCGCCCGTCGATCTTCACACCGTGATCGAGGGGCTCTCGGGGGGCACCGACGGACCGACGGGAGTCCTCGGCCAGGAGCACCTCACAGAGGAGCTCTGCGGTCTGCGCTTTCGTGTCTCGCACACCGCTTTCATGCAGACCAACACGGAAATGGCCGAGCGGCTGTACTCAATCGCAGGCGACTTCGCCGACCTCGACGGCAGCCAGCGCCTCTTCGACCTCTTCTGCGGGATCGGAACGATCGGGCTCTCGCTGGCCAAGCGAGCTGGTGAGGTCTGGGGGCTCGAAGGCGTCCCTGAGGCGATCGCCGACGCCGAAGTCAACGCCGCCGCCAACGGCATCGAGAACGCCCAGTTCGTCTGCGCCGATGCCCGCCTGGGCATCGCCCCCCTGCTCGAGCGCGCCGGGCGCCCTGACACGGTGATCGTCGACCCCCCGCGCTCGGGGCTGTCGAAGAAGATCGTGCGTCGACTGCTCGAAACCGATGCGAAGCGCATCGTGTACGTCTCGTGCAACCCGACCACGCTCGCGCCGAACGCAGCGCAGATCGTTGAAGGCGGATATACCCTGCGGCGCGTGAAGCCGGTGGACATGTTCCCGCAAACGCCGCACGTCGAGGCCGTGGCGAGCTTCGAGAAGGCATGAGCGAGCGCGGTTTCGGAGTCGCGGCGGGCCTCGACCCGCAGGTGGCCGCACCGCTGGCCGAACGCTGTGCCCAGCTCGGCTACGGCTCGATGTGGTCGAACGATCATCCCGGCGCGCTCGGACTGGAGACGCTCAAGGTCTTTGGCGACGCAGCGCCCGACCTCGACCTCGGCGTCGCGGTCATGGCGCTCGACCGCCACTCCCCGGCTGACATCGCCGGTCACATCGATCGCCTCGGCATCGATCGCTCACGACTCTGGCTCGGTGTCGGCGCGGGTTTCTCGGCGAAACCGCTGACAAAGATGCGCGATGCGATCAGCGATCTACGGACGGAGTTGGATGGAGTCCGGATCGTGCTCGCAGCGATGGGGCCGAAGATGTGCCAGCTCGCGGGGTCTGACTACGACGGCGTCTTCTTCAACTGGATGACGCCCGACTTCGCCTCCGCGGCTCGCGAAAACGTCGATGCCGGCGGCGGCAGCACACCGCCGGTGTTCGGCTATGTCCGTGTAGCCGTCGGCGACGATTCGGTCGCCCGCCTCGCCAAGGAAGAGTCCTTTTACCGTGACCTGCACGATGGCTATCGCAACCACTTCGATCGCCTCGGCGAGCCGGAGGGCACGGTGGGAGTCGCCGCCGCCGATCGCGACTCAACCCAGGTTGCGCTTGCTGACTACGCCGCGCTCGACGTCACAGTCGTCCGTGGACTCGCAAGCGCGAACGTTGAGGCGATGACCACCGTCGCTGAGGCGGCGGCTCCGCAGCCCTAGTACGGCGGCAGATCCGCGTACCAGTCGCCGAGGGCACGAAACGCCTTCCAAAACTCCCGTTTCGGCTCCTCGGAGTCGAGCGAGTCGTCGATGTCGGGGACGTACAGCGCGTCGATCGACGGGGTTAGCTTGCGAATCTCTCCTGGCACCGCCTCGAGCTCCCGCGCCATTGGGATCTCGAGGTCGTTGATCGTCTCGACCGCGCGCTCGCCCATGACCACGACGCAGCGCGGCTGGACGATCGCCAGTTCCTCGATCAGGTGGTCGACGCACTCCCCCGCCGCCAGTGCCGGATCCGAGACCGGACACTTGACGCACAGCGTGCCGTAGACCGCGAGCGGATCGATCCCGAGTCGCTTGAAGCTCTTCATCAGCGCGTTGCCCGATCGACCGTAGAAGGCAACGCCCTCCTCGATCTCAGCGGCAGTCGGCGCGTACTTGACCAGCATCACATCGGCCTGGGGATGCCCCGAGCCGAGAACGGGCATCAGGTTTCCGCGGGGACAGTGGTCGCACTCCTGAAGACGGTGCGTGAGCGAATTGAGCTCGCGGATTGCGCGCTCTAGGTACTTCTCCTGGATCTCGTCGTCAGTCGTCGGCAAGCTGGCTCCCTCCGGCCCGCTTACCGAGCCGGATGCTCCAATGGCGGAGCCCTCAGGGCGTAGCGGAGGCGCGCCGCTGTCGGGGCGCCTGGTCCTATTTGACGGACCCCACCGCCCTCCTTCCGGGCCACCGGCCTGCATCAGCGCTTGCTGACCGCCACCGAGGCCCGGCGGCCACCTCGGCCACCGCCTGTCTGAAGCCACTTGAGCGCCTGCACGTAGATCAAGTTCTTGTGTTTGCGCACGATGTCGGCTGTGCGCATCGACTCGAGAAACTCCTCGGGCCCGTCGAAGTCGTGCACACGAATCATCACGCTGCCCAGTCCCTGCGCGACATGGCTGTCCGAACCGGCTCCCGGCACGATCCGGTACTTGGCGGCAAAGCGCTCCGCCTCCTCGTTGAATGCCGTCAGCGCGACTCGAGGATTGAAGACTTCGAGAATGTCTATCTCCTCGACGATGTCGAGCAGGTGCTCGTAGTCGGGTACAGAGTGCAGGCGGTCGAAGGGGTGCGGGACGTAGACGAGCCCGCCCTGGCGCCGGATCTCAGCGATCGTCTCGGCCATCGTCATCCCTCGCTCGATCTTCTCCGACAGAAAGAGCCCGATCACCTCACCCTGCTCGGCAGTCTTGACCTCCTCGGCGAGGATCACCTTGACGCCGTACTCGTCGGCAACCTCCTGGGCAGCGAAGGCTCCGGACATCTCGTTGTGGTCCGTAATCGCAATCGCGCCCAGCCCAGCGTCTCGGGCGGTGGCGAGGAGCGTCTCAACCGGAGTCGCACAGTCAGACGAGTGATCGGTGTGCATGTGCAGGTCGACATGGATGGATCGCCGGCGCGAGATTCTCCTGCGCACCTCCGGCTTGCCGCGGGGATCGTGGCGACGGGCACACGTGCGGCGATAGATCTCCTCGACCTGGTCCGCAACACCCGACCAGTCACGCACCGACCCACGGGCCTTGCCACGCAGCTCCCGGCGCAACGCGCTGCTGGCAACCAGGCGCTGAAGTTGTCCGGCCAGCGTGATCGCGTCGCCCGGCTGGAACAGAAGGCCCATCTCACCATCTCGCGTCAGCTCCGTATACAGCGGCAGCTGCGAACAAACCGGAACGGTGCGTGTCGCCAACGCCGTTCGGATGAGCCCGGGCGCGAGGCGGGGACCACCCGATGCGGCGACCAGGACGTCGCCGGCAGCGATAAGGGCCTCAGGCTCGCAGTCGCGCGGGCCGACCACACGGACCCGGTCGCGCAACCGCTGCGAGAGGCGAACCTCGCCCGGCTCCGGCGCCCAGACCGCGGCTTCCCAACCCGGCTCAACCCCAAGCCGGCGGATTGCGCGGAGAAACAGACGCAACGCGCCCTTCTCCTCGTCCAGGCAGAACGCGATCCGCAACGGTCCCGCGGCACCCCCCAGCTCGCCGCCATCACGCCGCGGCCACCAAGGGTCGACATCGCCGTCGGCACCCGGCTCAACCCGATCGTAGGTTCCCGGGAAGAAGCGCTCGATAAGCGCCTCGGTTGTGGCGGAGCTCGTGCTTCGCGCGTCGAGGCGACCCAAGAAGATCTCGACCAGCGGACGCGCGACCTGGGTCGAAAGAGTTCGCTCGCTCGGCTCGTGGAATGAGCCAACGTTGAGCGAACGCGAGTGACGGAGCGCCGCAGAGGCGAGGCTGGGGGCGAACGGATCGTGGACATGGACAACGTCGAAGTCGACTCCACCGAGCAGGCTTTCGAGTGCGCGACTGACATCGACAGGTAGCGGCGCGGCGCGAGGGCGTGGTCCGCGGGGCAGCGGGATGCCGGTTCCCAGAGCCAGGACCCTGGGATGGGAAGCCGCGAACAGGCTCGCGGGTCGATCGTGCGCGTCGGTGACCGCTCGGCGCGACTCGCGGACCGCGCGCCGTGAGCCGGAAGACGTGGCGATCACGACTCGATGCCCGCGCTCGGCAAGCTCTGCCGACACGCGCTCGACGAACTCGTTGACCTCGTTGCGCGCGCCCCAAGGGTGCGGCGTCACCTGCGCGATCGTGAGCCGGTCGGTGGACGTCACCGTCTCAGGATACGTTCAACGCTTCACCTTCCACTTCGCCTTCGCCGGTGTCGCATCGACGTTCCCGGCTCGATCGATCGCGCGGACCGCCAGGCGGTGCTTCCCAGGCTTGACCTTGAACTTGGCCTTCTCCTTGCAGGGTTCGAAGTCCCCCTTGTCCAGGCGGCACTCAAAGCGCGAGCCCGACTCGCTCGAGGCGAAGGCGAACTTGGCCTTTCGCTTCGCCGACTTGCGCTTCGGCGCCTTCTCAATCGTGGTCTCGGGCGGATCCGCATCACCCGCCGGGACGCCCGCAGCATCGACGATGAAGCCGCGGACAGCCGGGGAGGCGTCGACGTTGCCCGCCCCATCCACCGCGCGCACCTCGAACGAATGCGGTCCATCGCCCAGAGCCTCTGTTGTGTGCGTTGTGCCGGGCCCCGAGCAGGCGCCGAACGCGCGGTCGTCGACCCGGCATTCGAACCTCGATCCCGCCTCGGTTGCAGAGAAGCCGAAGGTAGGGGTCGGGTCGTCGATCACCGATCCGACACCAGGCCCGCCGTCGATCGTGGTGTCCGGCGCGGTCGAGTCCTCGGTAAACGACACAGCGTTGGAGCAAGGGGACACATGATTGGTGGGATCGGTTGCGGTCGCCGAGTAGGTGTTCTCCGCGTCGGGTAGGGCGGGCACCGTGATGCCCGCGGACGCGAGCTGCGCCGCGCTGCCGGTCGCAACGGAGTTCCCGGCACATGACGAGTTCGCGTAGACCGTGATCACCGATAGCGCCTCTGCAGCGCCGCCGACCTCGGGTGAAGCGTCGCGCGCAGGACTGGTCGTGACCAGGCTGATGCTCGGACTCGGAGGGGCGGCCTTACCCGAGCTGATCAGACGCGTCCGCCCGCCTATCCGCTCGTAGAGATCCGTGACTGTGTCCGGGTCGCCCGGAACAAGGGACTCCTCCGTGAGGAAGACCGCCTGTCCAGAATCCGCCGCAACGGTCTCGTCGCTGGACGCGTAGTCCACGTTGTGTGCCCCGTTACCGTTGACTTGGCCGGCGGAGATCAGCGTGGTGTTGGCGTTCGAGCGCTCGTAGACGTCGCGGGCGGCGTCGGTGTCGGCGGCAACCAGCGGCTCGTCGGTGGCGAAGAAGACGCTTGTGCCATCGCTCGATGAATCGAGGTACCCGGCCGCAAACGCGCCGTTGCCACCCGCGGGGCCGGTCGAAACCTGTCTCGTCTGGGCCGGCGTCCACTCATAGACATCGCCATGGCCATCCGTGTCTTGTGCGACCAGCTGCTCGGCCGTGTGGAAGAAGACGCGGCTGCCATCCTCGTTGCTCCCGGCAAAGGTGGCTGCGGCCGCGGAAACGACCTGGCCGGCGGAGATGAGTGTCGTCGTCGCGCCGAAGCGCTGGTAGACATCCTGTGCTGCGTCTGCGTCGCCGGCAACGAGCGGCTCCGCGGTTGTGAAGAAGACGCGCGATCCGTCCGCCGATGCTCCCGCAAAGCTGACGTTGAAGGCGCCGTTGCCGTTGATCTGCCCGGTCGATACGCGCGTGGTCGCGCCCGAGGCGCGTTCGTAGAGATCGGCGCTGTTGTCGGTGTCGCCGGTAGCCAACTGCTCGCTCGATGTGAAGAACACGCGCGCTCCGCTGTCCGACGCACCGGCGAACACCGAGACGAAGTTTCCGTTGCCGTTGATCTGGCCCTCCGAGACCCGCGAGGTGACGCCGCCGGAGCGCTCGTAGATGTCCTGGGTGGTGTCGGTGTCCGCGGTCACCAGTGACTCCGTCGTCGCAAAGAACGCGCGGCTTCCATCCGCCGATGTCCCGGAGAAGCCGATGGTCGCGTTGCCGTTGCCGTTGATCTGCCCCGCCGACACGCGCGTCGTCGACCCGGCGGATCGCATGTAGAAGTCGGCGTTGCCGTCGGTGTCATCGGCGGTCAGCTGCTCGTCGGTCGAAAAGAAGGCCTTGCTGCCGTCGGCGGAGGCACCGACGATGACCGCTTCGAAGGCACCGTTACCGCCGATCTGCCCGACCGAGACGAGGCTCGTGCTCGCGCCGGAGCGCGAGTACACGTCGGACTGAAAGTCCGTGTCGCCCGCGACGAGCGACTCGTGCGTTTCAAAGAACACGGTCGTGCCATCGTCGGACGCGAAGAACCGATTTCCGACGGTTGCGTTGTAGGGCCCATTGCCGTTGACGGCGCCGCCTGACACCAGCGTGGTCTGACCCGCGAACCGCTGGTAGATGTCGAGCACGCTGTCCGTATCGGCGCCGACAAGTGGTTCGTCTGTCGAAAAGAACACCCGCTCGCCGTTGACTGAGGTGCCAAGAATGGAGGGCTCCGCGGTTGGGACCGGGATCGGCGCACCCGTTGAGACCAGCGTCGTGGCGCCGCCGGATCGCTGAAAGACGTCCTCGAACGGGTTCGCGTCGTCGGCGGTCAACCGCTCGTCCGAGCTGAAGAAGGCCGCGCCGTCCGCGGACACGCCCTCGAAACTCACAGGAAGGGGGCCGTTGCCGTTGATCTGGCCGGCGACGCGTGACGTCGTCCCCGAGAAGCGCTCGTATACATCGGTGACCGAGTCGGTGTCGTCCACGTCCAGCTTCTCGCTGGTGTTGAAGAAGGCGTGTGATCCGTCGGCAGAGATCCCGTTGAAGATGACATTGAAGGCTCCGTTGCCGTTGACCTGGCCGGAGGAGACCAGGGACGTCGAGTTGCCGTGGCGCTCATACAGGTCGGTCGATCCGTCGGTGTCCCCCGCCACGACCTGATCGCTGGTGGTCAGGAACACCCGGCTGCCGTCGACCGAGACCGCACGGAAGGTGAAGCTGCCGATCCCCGGCGTGATCAGCGTATGGGTGCTGCCCGCCCGCTCGTACAGGTCGCTGGCGCTGTCGGTGTCGCCAGCGACGAGTTGTGCGGTCGTCTCGAAGTAGATCCGAGAGCCGTCGGGCGAGACGCTGCGAAGTGTCGCGTTCGCGGCACCGTCGACCAGTTTCGAGGTTGTCCCGCCCAATCGCTGGTAGGTATCAGATGTCGCGTCCGTGTCGTCTGGGGTGAGCTGCTCCTCCGTGACGAAGAACACCCGAGCGCCATCTGCCGAGGCGTCCAGATATTGAACGAAGAAGGCTCCGTTGCCGTTGATCTGGCCGGCCGAGATCAGCGAGGTGACGCCGCCGCCGGAGCCCTCGTATACGTCCTGGGTCGAGTCGGTGTCGGCGGCAACCAGCTGTTCGTCGGTGGTGAAGAGCACACGTGACCCGTTGGCCGACACCTGTCGGATGAGAACATCGAAGGCGCCATTGCCGTTGACGACACCCGACGAGACGAGCGTCGTAATACCGCCCAAATGCTGGTAGATGTCGGTGGCAGAGTCGGTGTTGTCGGTGGCGGTCAGCTTCTCGTTCGTAGTGAAGAAGACGCGACTGCCGTCCGTCGAAGCGCCCTGGTAGCTGACGTCGAAGGCCCCGTTGCCGTTGATCTGACCGGATGACACGAGCGAGGTGGTTCCTGCCTGGCGCCGGTAGATGTCGCGGGAGCTGTCCGTGTCGCCAGCCGCCAGCGACGCCTGTGTGGTGAAGAAGACCACGACGCCGTCGGCCGACGCGCCAGCGAATTCAGCGTCGAAGCCGCTCAGCCCACCGCCTGAGATCAGCCTCGTCGCTCCATCCACGCGCTGGTAGACATCGATGTCACCAGGGTCGGCATCTGCGGCCACGAGACTGTCATTGGTCTCGAAGAAGACGCTGGCGCCGTCTGGCGTCGCGCCGGCGAACTCGCGCGCGTTCGCTGATGCTCGGTCAGCGCCAGCCGTTAGCGCGACGAGCACGCAAAGAGCGCCCGCGATCAGCCTCGGGGAGATCACGGAATCGACACCTCCTCCACCCTTCGTACCTCCGTACGTTCCGCGAGCCAGGGCGGCAGGAAGGTCAGGGCCTGGGCTTCGTCCTCGGCCTCAACCGTCCAGATCAGAAGGTGCTCGTCGAGGTCCGTTGCCGGCTGCTTGGCGCAGCTTGCAAGGGTGCGCGTGTGCCGCAACGGGCTCTCGAATCCCCTCCAGGCTGCGAACGCGACGCCGCACTCCGCGGGCGCATGGCGATGGCTGACCACGAATTGCACTGCCCAAAGCTCGCATTACGCGAAGCGAAGCGGTATAGGTGGAAACACCTGATTAGGTGCCAGCCCAGAGGGGATGCGGATGAGACCGATCGTCGGGCGCGACAAGGAAGTCGAGCGGATGCGGGCGACTCTCGACGGTCTCGAGAGCGGGACGGTGATCGCGATCGAGGGCGAACCCGGGATCGGCAAGACCCGTCTGCTTGCTGAGCTCGCGGCCGCTGCCGAGAAGCGGCGCTTCCTCGTCCTCGAGGGGCGCGGCAACGAGGGCGAGCTGGACGTCCCCTTCGCACCGTTCCTCGATGCCCTCGACGATTACCTCGCCTCGGTCAACCCGCGCTTGATCCGCCCGACCGACGCCGAGGGGCGCACCGAGCTCGCGCGAATCTTCCCGGCGCTCGCCGAACTGGCCAGCGGGGGCAGACCGGGCCCACAGGAGGAGCGCTATCGCTCCCACCGTGCGGTGCGCGCGCTGCTCGACGGACTCGCCGCGCGCCAACCGGTGTTGCTCGTGATCGACGATGCCCACTGGGCCGACTCGGCCTCGGTCGAGCTGCTCTCTCACCTCATTCGTCATCCAACCCGGGGGCCGCTCCTGCTCGCGATCGGGCTCCGTCCGGCTCCCGCGCCCGAGCGTCTGCGCACAGAGCTCGGCGCTGCAGACCGAATCAGCCTCGGACCCCTCGACGGCGAGTCGGCGCTCGAGCTGCTCGGCGATCTCGGCAACGAGGACGTGGCGGCCGCGTTGTGGCATCGCAGCGGGGGCAACCCGTTCTATCTCGAGCAACTCGCCCGCGACCTGACAGCGACCGGTGCGCTTACAGCAGCTGATGCGAACCCGCAATCCGGCGATGTGCCGGCGGCCGTCGCCGCCGCGATCAAGCGTGAGCTCGATGCGCTTGCGTCATCGGCGCTCCTGCTCCTGCGTGGCGCCGCTGTGGTCGGCGAGGGATTCGACCCCGAGCTGGCATCGACGGCTGCCGGTCTCGAGAACGAGGACTTTCTCACCACACTCGACGAGCTGCTCGCCGGTGACCTCATCCGCACCGCCGAAACACCGCGCACCTTCACGTTCCGGCACCCGATTGTGCGCCAGGCCGTCTACGCATCGGCGCCGGCTGGATGGCGTCTCTCGGCCCACGCATGCGTCGCGGCGGCGCTCGCTGAACGAGGCGCGGTCGCGTCCGCGCGCGCCACGCACCTCGAGCGATCAGCCTCAACAGGCGACGAGAACGCCATCGCCACGCTGACCGAAGCCGGAAACGATGCCTCAGCGCGTGCCCCGGCTGCCGCCGCTCACTGGTTCGGGGCAGCACTTCGGCTCGTTGCCGACTCCGACACGCAGCGAAGGCTCGGCCTTCTCTTTCCAAGAGCGCGGGCGCTGGCCGCGTGCGGACGCTACGAGGACAGCCTCGCCGACCTCGGCGAAGTACTCGATCTGATGCCCCTCGACGACGCCGCGTTGCGTGCCCGGGTGATTGCGTCGGCGGCAAAGGTCAAGCAACTGCTCGGGCGTCATGGCGAGGCCCATCGCGAGCTCGAGGCGGCGCTCACCGCGCTCACCGACGCGACTTCGCCGGAGGCGACGACGCTGAAGCTCGAGCTCGCCGCCGATTCGTTCTTCACGGGCGACCAGGACGGGTTCGAACACTGGGTGCGGGCCGCTCTCGAAGATGCGCGGGGGCGCGACGACGCAGCGATGGTTGCTGCCGCCACGGGCCTGCACTCGGCCGCGCTCTACATGCGCGACGACGTCGCTGCGGCCCGGCTCGAGCTCGATCGCGCGCTGGAGCTGATCGACGCACTCGACGAACGCGAGCTGACCGGCCACCTCAACGCGCACACCTGGACCGCGCTCGGCGCCGTTTACATGGAGCGCTTCGACGCCGCGATCTCGCTGCTCGACCGCACGATCGAGTCTGCACTCGCGGCCGGCCAGGGACATCTGCCGACGCTCATGCGCACAACGCAGGCTCTCGCGCAGGTCAGCCAGGGCCGCCTGCGCGAGGCCTCGATCCAACTCGACGCGGCCATTGAGGCATCGATCCTCACGCGCAACCCGATCTTTCTCGCCTGGGCGCGATCGCTGCAGTGCTGGCGAACGCTGATCGCGGGCGACCTCCCGGCCGCCGTTCGACTCGGCGAGCTCGCCCTGGAGGGCGCAGGTGACGATCCGCTTTCGGCAACAGCCGCGTGCTATCTGGCCGAGGCGCGTCTGGCCGCCGGCCAGCCGGCGTCGGCGCGCGACGAGATCCTCGCTCGCGCCGGCGGCAGCGATCTACCCAGGATCGAGCGCGGCTTTCGCGCCCGTGGCTACGAACTGCTGGCGCGCGCCGAGCTCGCGCTCGACCATCCAGACGAGGCGGGTCGCTGGGCGACCAAGGCCGAGCGCGCCGCCGCCGGCCTCGGCATCGGCGGTCGCACCGCAGACGCGCTTCGGGCACGAAGCGAGGTTGGTCTGGCGCGAGACGACGCGACACAGGCGCTGGCCGATGCTGAGAAGGCCACCGAGATGGCTGTCGCGGCCGGACTTCCGATCGATGCCGGGCGGGCCCGGATTCTTGCCGGTCGCGCGCTCCATGCACGCGGCGAGGGCGCGGCAGCGCGAACGACGCTCGAGCGCTCCCGCGATGACCTCGCCGAGCTCGGCGCCGGGCACTACGCCGACGCTGCCGCGCAGTGGCTGCGTCGGCTCGGTATGAGGGTCGCCCGGGCCGAGCGCCCTGCCGCGGGTCCGCTCAAACTCGAGGAGTTGAGCTCACGCGAGCGCGAGATCGCTGAGCTGGTCGCGGCCGGACGCCGCAACCGAGAGATTGCGGACTCGCTCTTTCTCAGTGTGCGAACCGTTGAAGGTCATCTGGCCCGCACGTTCCGAAAGCTGGACGTCTCCTCGCGAACCCAGCTCGCAGCGCTCGTGAGCGCTGCGGCTGGGGACGCGGCGGAGAACGGACGCGGTACGACTACTCGGTGACCGTCACGTAGACGCGCTTGCGCGTGCTTGCGGAAGTCGCCGTGCCGTCGCTGTTGCGCGGGCTGACGACGAGAGCGTTGACGTTCTTCGCACCCGCTGGCGCACACTCGACGATGCCAGGAACCTGGCAGCGTGCAACGCTGACCTCGCCCGCGAAGTTGGGCTCGGCGTCGCCGTCAGCGCCGTCGACGTTAACGCCGTTCTGAAGCGCGACCGTCGCGAGAATTCCGTTGTCGGTGAGATCGTCACCCGCGTCGACGTAGACGTTCTGGTTGGTGATGTACCCGTCGATGACGGTGAATCCGCCCGACTGAGCCTCGATCTGTCCGCCCTCGTTGAGCAAGAACCAACGGACCTTCTGGTCGCTGGCAGTCTCGCCCTCGAGCGTGGCTGCATCAACCCCGACGAGGCTCTTCTCACGGACGACCTCGCCGCCGACCGAACCCTTTTGGAGATCCTTGCCCCCGACCACGCGGCCCTTGATCTGCGAGCTGTCTGTGATCGTTACCGCGGCGTACGCCGTTCCTGCGACGGCGGCAACCATTGCCAGGACCGCCACAATCATCGCGGCGCTCGGCCGCATGCTCCTGTGCTTCATCGCTACTCCCTCTCTTCCCTCACATCGGGGGAAGGTTGGCTATTTGCACAGGCCCTAGCGCAGGCGAACGCCGATCGGTTCAAGATCCGACGGCGACGCTGCCTCTGCAGCGCCAGCTCGTCTTGGACTCAGACTTCGGACTTCGCCGCTTCGGCGGCTGCTTCGGCGTTCGCTGCGGCCGTCTCGGTGCGAGCGTGCTCGGCGATGAACTCCTCGGTGTGAACCCGAGCCTCGTCATCCGGACGCTGGCTGTGCGGGGACTTCATGAGGTAGCTCGACGGGCCGTCCAACTGACCGGCGATGCCGTTGTTGAGCGCCAGCTTGATCAGCCGCACCGCATCGATGACGACGCCGGCGGAGTTCGGCGAGTCCCAGACCTCGAGCTTGAGCTCCGCCGTGAGCGGCACGTCACCGAAGGCCTTGCCCTCGAGGCGGATGTGGGCCCACTTGCGGTCGGTCAGCCACGGCACATAGTCCGAGGGGCCGACGTGCACGTCGCGCTCAGGCAGGTCGGTGCCCATCACCGAGGTGACGGCGTTGGTCTTAGAGATCTTCTTCGAGTCGAGACGCTCGCGCTCGAGCATGTTGAAGAAGTCCATGTTGCCGCCGACGTTCAGCTGCGAGGTGTGCTCGAGCTGGACGCCACGCTCGTGGAACAGGCGGGCGAGCTGGCGGTGGACGATCGTGGCGCCGACCTGCGACTTGATGTCGTCGCCGATAATCGGGAGGCCGGCCTCCTTGAAGCGGGCGTCCCAGTAGTCCTCGCGAGCGATGAACACCGGCAGGCAGTTGACGAAGCCGACGCCGGCGGCAAGTGCCTGCTCGACGTACCACTTGGTCGCCTGCTCCGAACCGACCGGCAGATAACACACGAGCACGTCAGCCTTGGTCTCCTTGAGGATCCCGACGATGTCCGCCGTCGGGCCGGGAGCCTTGGTGATCTTCTGCTTGAGGTACTTGCCGAGGCCGTCGTGGGTCATGCCGCGCTCGACCTTGATCCCCATCTCGGGGACATCGGCGAACTTGATCGTGTCGTTCTGGCCCGACCAGATCGCCTCGGAGAGGTCCTTCCCGACCTTTTCCGAGTCGATGTCGAAGGCAGCGACGAACTCGATGTCGCGGACGTGGTATCCGCCGAGGTCGACGTGCATCAGACCGGGGACGGACTCGGAGGGGTCGGCGTTCTTGTAGTACTCGACGCCCTGGATAAAGCTGTTGGCGCAATTGCCGACGCCGACAATCGCGACTCGCACCTTGCCGTCGTCGCTGTGGCGTCCGTTTGTGGACGAAGAAGCGCCGTTGGCGTGGCCGTTGTTCTCACTCATGCGAAAGAAGATCCTCTCTGGGCGGGTGAGGGGCGAATAACCCGCGATTGACCGGTTGGTTACACCTCGTCGTCTGGCGCCTCGACCGTTTCGAGCGCTTTGAGCTCGCCACGAACGTGCCAAACACGTTGGCCGACCGTGAATGCCGTCAGCCCGGCCATCGCATAGATGGACGCCGGTAGCAAATCGACGCTGTCGATCAGCTCGTGCGCGCCGAATACGAGGCCGATGGAAAGTAGCACCACTCGGACCGGCCGGGTGGCAATACCGACCTTGCACTCGACCCCCAGCGCCTCCGCCCGAGCGCGGGTGTAGGAGACCATCAAAGACCCGAGGACCGCGACAACGCAGGCTGCGGCGGGCACGGGATCGCCGCTGTCTGCGAACTGGTACGCCACCGCGGTCAGCACAACCCCCTCCTCGATCCGGTCCAGCGTTGAGTCGAGAAAGGCACCGAACATCGTCCCTTTGCCCGACATGCGCGAATAGCGCCCGTCGAGCGTGTCCATGATCGAACCGACGATGAACGCCAGGCCGGCGAGCACGAAATGCTCGTTGATGATCAGGATCACCGCCGGCACGTGGAGGATCAGCCCGGTCATCGAGATCGCATTCGGGGTAAGCCGAGATTCGATCAGCCGATCGCGGGCGAAACCCCGCCATTGCGCGGCGGTCCGTGGTTGTGGCCGTCCCTCCACCGAGAGGACGGTATCTAGTTGCTCAGGCTTCGCGCCACGCCCACGCCGCGGGGCGCAGGCGACCGAGCTGGAGCGCGACGGCGCCGGCCGTCCCAGCGACAGCGGCTCCTGCGGCGGCGTCCAGCCAGAAATGGTTGCCGGTGGCGACGATCGCGAAGAACACCAGAGGTGGATAGAGCGCCCAGAGCGCCTTGATCGTCCGCTGACGAACGAGCGCGAACGCGCTGGCCGCGACCATCAGCGAGAAGGCCATATGCATGCTCGGAACGGCCGCGTACTTGTTGACGAGCAGGCTCGCCGTCTGCGAGTCCTGGGCGCCACCGGTGAACTGGGCGATCGTGTCCGTGAAGCCCTCGCCCGGAAACAGCCGCGGCGGCGCGGTTGGGTACAGCGCGTAGCCGACCAGCGCAATCGCCATCGCCACCATGAACATGTTGCGCACGAAGTAGAAGTGCTCGTTGCGGGCCAGATACAGCCAGGCGAGAAACCCTGTCGTGACCACGAAATGGGAGTTCAGGTACGTGAAGTTCGCGACGTCGACCAGCCACGAGGCGTGGTTCAACAGCGCGTCCTGGAAGCCGGCCTCGAAGAAGGTTCCCAGCGACTTTTCGATGCCGATGATCTGCTCGGCGTGAACGTAGGCGGCAACGGCTCCCGAGTCGGTGATGCCGCGGACCAGCTGATAGGCGTTGTAGGCGAGGATGAAGAGCAGGAACTGAAAGCCAGCGTCCAACCAGCCATTCGGTAAAACCTCGTCGACCCTCCGACCGACCGCGCGCATCATCCGCGCGATTTTAGAGCCCGGTCAACCACGCGTCATATGCTCAGCGCGATGGCGGGCCAGACCGCATGGAGGCGACCGCGCCGGGCGCGGGTGCTCGCGATCCGCGACCGGCTGCGCGAGATCTACGGGCGCCCGGTGAACCACCCACACGGGCACCCGATCGCCGAACTGGTCCGCACGATCCTCTCCCAGAACACGAACGACCGCAATCGCGACGTCGCCTACGAACGACTGCGCGCGGCCCTCCCGACCTGGATCGACGTCCGTGACGCCGAGGTCGACGCGGTCGAAGAGGCGATCCGCCCGGGCGGCCTCGCACCGAGCAAGGCGCCCAGGATCCAGCACGTCCTGCGCGAGCTGCCCGAGGACAACGGGAGGCCGACACTCGAGTGGCTGAAGGAAGCCGAGCGCGACGACGCGATCAACTTTCTCGTCGGCCTCGACGGGGTCGGGCGAAAGACCGCGGCCTGCGTGATGATCTTCGCGCTGGGGCGGCCCGAGATTCCGGTGGACACACACGTCTACCGAGTCGGAGGGCGTCTCGGCCTCTTTCCGGAGCGCGCTTCGTTCGAGCTCGCCCACGACGAGATGCTGGCGATCACCGCCCCCGAGGATGCCTACGAACTGCACGTAAACCTGATCACGCACGGGCGCCGCGTTTGCCGGCCGAAGCCGCGTTGTGAGGAGTGCGGCTTGCGGCGAATGTGCCCGTGGTGGCGACAGCACCGCGCCAGCCGGTAGTTTTCCCCACCGATGAGCAAGCGGCCATTCGTGATCTTCGGACTCTTCGCAGCGATCTGCCTCCTGGCGATCCCGATCATCGCTCTCGGCAAGGAGGGCGGGGACGGTGCCGGGACGGTCCAGGTCGCCTCCGCCGACCAGGACGCGCAGAAGTTGTTCGACACAAACTGCGGGGCCTGTCACACGCTCGCCGCCGCCGGTACGGATGGCGTCGTCGGCCCGAACCTGGACGAGCTCCTCGTCCCGACGGCGGTCAACAGCGCCGAGCAGGTCGAGGGCAACTCGACCCGGGTCATGCGCGCGGTCATCTGCGGCCTTCAAGGACGGATGCCACGCGGGATCCTCGAGCCCGCCGAGGCGGCTGAGGTCTCCAAGTTCGTGGCCGCCTACGCCGGTCAGGTCGGCGCCGGCCCGGTGGTGGATCCCTCCACGGTCGAGGACCCCGCAGCGCCCACGGACTGCGACCAGACCGGCTAGCCCGGCGCACACAGGTCCCTTGCCCCGAGGGGCGAACCCGGCACCCCGGACGCGAAGCGAACGAGGTGACCGGGTTTTTTTGTGTTTGCACATCTGCTACTTTCCGACTTAGATTTTTTAGCTGGCGAGACTGCAAGGAGAACGACAGATGGCAAAGACCATCGGAATCGACCTCGGGACCACGAACTCCGCGATGGCGGTGCTCGAGGGGTCCGAGCCAGAGATCATCGAAAACGCCGAGGGTGGCCGCACGACGCCGTCTGTCGTCGGCTTCACCGACTCCGACGAGCGGCTGGTCGGCACTGTGGCCAAGCGCCAGGCGGTGATGAACCCGGAGAACACGATCTTCTCGATCAAGCGCTTCATGGGCCGTAAGGAGGCCGAGGTGAAGGAGGAGGAGACGATCGTTCCGTACAAGGTCGAGGCCGGACCCAACGGGGACGTTCGTGTCGATGTTCGCGGCAAGCAGTACTCCCCGCCGGAGATCTCGGCGATGATCCTCCAGAAGCTCAAGGCCGACGCCGAGGCGAAGCTCGGCGAGGCCGTCGACTCGGCGGTGATCACGGTTCCCGCCTACTTCAACGACGATCAGCGCCAGGCCACCAAGGACGCCGGCAAGATCGCCGGCCTCGAGGTCAAGCGAATCATCAACGAGCCGACCGCGGCCGCGCTGGCCTACGGGCTCGACAAGGAGAGCGCCGACCAGACGATTCTCGTCTTCGACCTCGGGGGCGGCACCTTCGACGTGTCCGTGCTCGAGATCGGTGACGGCGTCTTCGAGGTGAAGTCCACCGCCGGCGACAACCACCTCGGTGGCGACAACTGGGATAAGGCAATCGTCGAGTGGCTCGTCGAGGAGTTCAAGCGCGACCAGGGCGTCGACGTATCCAACGACAAGCGATCGCTGCAGCGCCTGTACGAGCAGGCCGAGAAGGCGAAGATCGAGCTCTCGACCACGCAGGAGACGCAGATCAGCGTCCCGTTCATCACCGCGATCAACAACGAGCCCAAGCACCTCGACATCAAGCTGACGCGTGCCAAGCTCGCGGAGCTCACGTCGAGCCTGCTCGACCGCGTGGTCGGACCCGTCAAGCAGGCCCTTGCCGATGCCGGGTCGGAGGTCGATCACGTCGTTTTGGTCGGCGGAATGACCCGGATGCCCGCGGTCCAGGACAAGGTCAAGGAGCTGACCGGCAAGGATCCGCATAAGGGCGTCAACCCGGACGAGGTCGTCGCAATCGGCGCTGCGATCCAGGCTGGCGTGCTCTCCGGCGACGTCAAGGACGTCCTCCTGCTCGACGTCACCCCCCTGACCCTCGGCATCGAGACCAAGGGCGGCGTGATGACGAGACTGATCGAGCGCAACACGACGATCCCTTCGAAGAAGTCGGAGATCTTCTCGACGGCGGACGACAACCAGCCGTCGGTCGAGATCCACGTCCTTCAGGGCGAGCGCGAGATGGCCAGCGGCAACAAGTCGCTGGGCAAGTTCCAGCTGACCGGCATCCCGCCGGCGCCGCGCGGCATGCCGCAGATCGAGGTCACGTTCGACATCGACGCCAACGGCATTCTGAGCGTCGCCGCCAAGGACCTCGGCACGGGCAAGGAGCAGACGATCGAGATCAAGGGCGGCTCCGGACTCGCCGACACCGAGGTTGAGCAGATGATCAAGGACGCCGAGTCACACGCCGACGAGGACCGCAAGCAGCGCGAGCTGGCGGAGGCCCGCAATGTCGCCGAGAACGCGGCCTACACCTCGGAGAAGCAGCTCGCCGAGCTCGGTGACCAGGTCGACGACGCGGCGAAGGCCGAGATCGAGGACGCGATCAAGGCCGTTCGCGAGGTCCTCGAGTCCGACAATGCCGAGGAGATCACCGCGAAGACCGACGCCCTACAGGCTGCCTTCCACAAGGTGTCCGAGCAGATCTACCAGCAGGCGTCCGCGCAACAGGCCGCCAATGGCGAAGCGCCCGCCAACGGCGCGGGCGACGCCGAGGATGAGGTCGTCGACGCCGAGGTGGTCGACGAGGACCGGGCGTAGGCGATGACGGAGACCGAGAATCGGGAGCCGCAGCCTGTGGCGGACCCCGGCACCCCCGGACACGAAGCGGAGGAGGTGCCGGGCGGTGATTCAGGCATCGAGGTCAGCAATGACCTCGATGCACTGTTGGAGGACGTCAAGCGGGAGCGCGATGAGTATCTCGCTCTCGCCCAACGTGCCAAGGCCGACTTCGAGAACTACCGTAAGCGCGCCCAGCGCGAGGCGGCGGAAGCCGAGAAGCGCGGACGGGGCAAGCTCGCGGGCGCGCTGTTGCCATCGGTGGACAACCTCGAGCGGGCGATGATCGCCGCCGGGATCGATCCGCGGCGCGACCCGGCCGTGTCGGAGGAGGTCAGCGGCCAGGAGGCTCTGGCCCGCGGCGTGGAACTGGTCCACGCCGAGCTTCAGAACACACTTGCGCGGGCCGGTGTTGAGCCCTTCGACCCGATCGGTGAGAAGTTCGATCCTGCGACCTGCGAAGCGATCTCGACCAGCCCTGGCGACGGGGACGCCGGCACTGTCGTCGAGACCCTCGAGCGCGGATATCGGCTTGACGGCGACGTCCTGCGCCCAGCGCGCGTGATCGTCAGGGAGTAGGCCGCCGATGGCAGCCCGCGACTACTACGAGGTTCTCGGCGTTGGCCGGGGCGCCTCCGCGGAGGAGATCAAAAAGGCCTACCGCAAGCTGGCGCGGCAGTACCACCCGGACCGCAACCCTGATGACGCCCAGGCCGAGGAGCGTTTCAAGGAGGTTCAGGGTGCCTACGACACGCTCGCGGATCCCGCCAAGCGCAAGGAGTACGACGCTGGCGGGCGCATGTTCGGCGGCTCCGGCATGGGTGGCCCTGGAGCCGGTGGCTTCGGTGACTTCGGCGACATCTTCTCCACGATCTTTCGCCGCGGGGGCCAGGGCGCAGCCCAGGCTGCCCGCGGTCGGGACCTCGAGACCGAGGTCAGCCTCGGCTTCAAACAGGCGATGGACGGAACCGAGGTCACGGTCACCGTCCCAAAGCAGTCGACGTGCAAGAACTGCGCCGGCACCGGTGCGAAGCCGGGGACGATGCCGATCACCTGTCCGCGCTGCAACGGCCGCGGGGTCGACTCCGAAAGCCAGGGCTTCTTCTCGATCAGCCAGCCATGCCCACAATGTGGCGGCGCCGGGCAGATCATCGAGAACCCGTGTCCGTCGTGCTCGGGCTCGGGACTGACGATGCAGCGCAAGCGTTATCGCGTGCGTATTCCCGCCGGCGTCCACGACGGCACTCGTATCCGCGTCGCGGGAAAAGGAGAGGACGGTCCGCGCGGGGGCCCACCCGGCGACCTGTATGTAGTCACCCGGGTTGCGGCTTCCCCCGTGTTTCAACAGCGCGACGACGGCAATCTTGAGGTCGCCGTGCCGATCACGATCGCGGAGGCGCTTCGCGGAGCCACCGTCGAGGTCCCCACCCTCAGCGGCTCGAAGCGGATCAGGATTCCCGCGGGAACTCAGCACGGCACGGTCCAGCGCCTGCGCGGGGAGGGCCCACCGAAGCCGGGCGGTCGCAACCGCGGCGACATCTTCTATCGCCTGGGAATCGAGATGCCGAAGGAGCTCAGCGATGAACAGCGCAAGGCTCTCGATGCCTTCGCGGAGGCGATCAACGACCACGACCCGCGTGAGAAGCTGCTGCGCGACGCGTCCGCGGCTTCGGCGAAAGTTTGAGTGTCATGGGCGCCAACCCAAACCGCAGACGCACCCCCGCGGAGGGCGGGTTCGACCGTCGGCGCGCCGTGTTCATGATCTCGGTTGCGGCCGAGCTCGCCGAGATGCACCCCCAGACTCTGCGCATGTATGAGTCGCGCGGCCTGATCTCGCCCAAGCGCTCGCCGAAGAACACCCGCCTGTACTCCTACGAGGACGTCGAGCGCCTGCGGCGTATCCAGGAAATGACGGCCGACGGGGGGCTCAATCTCGCCGGCGTCGAGACCGTCCTGTCCCTCGAGCGAGAGCTCGAACAGGCACGAGCGGAGGTTGCGCGTATGCGCGAGCGCGCCGCGGAATTGGAGCGCCGGATGTCCTCAGAGCTCGAGCGAGTACGTCGTTCGCTTCGCACCGAGATCGTTCCCTACGGGGCGTACGACACGCCCAAGCGGCGCACCTCAATCCCGATCGAACGCGATATCAAGGGTTCTCGTCCCGGCTGAGAGGGCCCGCTAGGGTCCGCGGCCATGCCGGGTGAGACAAAGAGCTTCGAGCCCGGGCCCGTTCACGGCCTGGATCGCCTCGTCGCAATCGGTCTGGCGGCGGGGCGTCTTTCCATCGGAGCCGGGCTCTGGATTGCGCCCCGCCACGCAGGCAGGGCGCTTGGTTTCGACACGCTCGAAGGCTCAGGGTTGGCGCTGGCCAGGATCGCGGCGTCACGCGACCTGGTGCTCGGCGCCTGGCAGCTGGGCGCTCTCGGCGACCGGCGTGCGCTGAGGCGAGCAACGGTGGGAGTAGCGGCCGCCGACGCCGGAGACGCCGCGACGTTCGCGCTCGCTCTGGCGGACAAGCGCACGCGCATCGCCGGTGTTCGGGGACTGCCGGCTGCGGCAGTTGCAACAGCAGCAGGGGCGTGGCTCGTCAATCGCCTTCGCGATTAGCGGGCTAGATCTGCCACTCGCCGCCGTAGAGCAGCGGTACGACGCTTCCGCCGCGCTCCACCGCGTCGATCTCCACCTCCGGCCCACCGACCATGAAGTCGGTGTGGACCTTCGATTGGTTGATCGCTTCAGCGGCACCGCTGTCTGAGGGCAGATGGTCGATCGCCCAGCTGAAGCCGGCGCCATAGGCAATGTGCGACGCGGCGTTCTCATCAAAGAGGGTGTTCTGAAAGATGATCTCGGTGTCGGCAACCCGCGATGAGGTGTCGACGAGCGCAAGCTCGCCGAGGTAGCCGGCAGTCTCGTCGATCGCGATCTCTGTCTCGACCAGCTCCGCTCCGCTCTCGGCTTTTACGGAGACGATGGCCCCGTCGCGAAAGACCATCTCGAGGCCCTCGACCACGCCGCCTCCCATTGCCAGCGGCTTCGTGCTGCGAACGGTCCCGTCAGCGCGGAGTCGGTCGGGGCTCGTGAACACCTCTTCGGTTGGCAGGTTGGCGATGTGCCGCTGGCCGGAGAGCGTTTCCTCGCGGCCGGCAAGCCACCGGGATCCCTCGATCAGCCCCACCTCGAGCGCGGTTCCCGGGCCCCGATACCGAAGGGCGTGAAACCCGCGCTCCGTCAGCTCCGCCGCCCGTGCGCCGAGCTCATCCGCACGTGCCTGCCACGCGGCCGCAGGGTCAGGCTGATCGAAGCGCAGGACATGAGCGATCGCCTCCCAGAGCCGCTCGACGTCGGGCTCGCCCAGTGCCTCGCGAGCCCACTCCTCGCTCGGGTAGGCCACGATCGTCCAGGGCACCTTGCGCTCGTTGACCGCCTCCATCCAGATCTTGTCGATCTCGAGAAAGCGCGCGCGGCCAAGTCGGCTGGGATCGAGGCCGGCATACAGCTCGGCGTGCGCCGCCCCGGCGATGGCGACGATCGCCGAACCGTCGGTGAGCGCGTCTTCGAAGCGGTGGACCATCCACGGCGGCGTGGCGCCGATGGCATCGTCTGGCCCGTCAGCCACCAGGGCACGGCGAACACGGGCATCGGAGTAGAGGACGTCGACATACGCGGCGCCGACTCGATAGGCATGGGCGGCGATCGCCTCGGCGAGAGGCGCGCTCTCGACCTCGGCATGGACAAGCAGGCGCTGGCCCTTGCGCAGCCCCACCCCTGCCTTCACGACCAGCGCGGCGTATCTCTCGAGCCGGTCGGAGTCGCTCACCAAACGGACCCTAGTGGCTCGTGGCCGTGACTAGATCGTCGAGCCCGGCGGTGGCGGGTTCGCGTCCGAGTCGAGAATCGACACCCTGTTGCCACCCTCGCGCTTGGCCGTGTACATCGCCACGTCGGCACGGATCTGAAAATCCTCGGAGTCGATGCCGAGACCCGGGCGAAACAGCGCCACACCAATGCTCGCGCTCGCAGTCACGACGTGGCCGTCGAGCGCGTAAGCGGCTGTGATGACCGCGTCGAGCACTTCCTCGGCGACCCGGACCGCCTGACCCATCTCGGCCTGCGGGAGCAACGCAGCGAACTCGTCGCCACCCAGGCGACCTACGACGTCCGTCCGGCGCAGTCGCGCTCCAAGCCGCTCGGCAACGGCGACGAGAAGGCGATCCCCCACGTGGTGGCCGAAGCTGTCGTTGACGGCCTTGAAGTTGTCGAGATCGAGCAACAGCATCGCGGCGGGATGGCCGTAGCGTTCGGCGAAGGCCACAGCCCTCTCAAGCTCCTCGCGGAAGCGACGTCGGTTAGCGAGACCGGTCATCTCATCGTGGTCGGCGAGAAATACCAGCCGTTCCTCGAGCTGCTTGCGCTCGCTGATGTCCTGGATCTGCGAGATGAAGTGCAGCGGCTTGTTCTCCGAATCGCGGACAAGCGCAACGCTCAGCTGAACCCAGACGACGTGCCCATCCCGATGGAAGTAGCGCTTCTCCATCGTGTACTCACGCCGTTCGCCCGCGAGCATCTGACGGACGTACTCGAGGTCAAGGTCGAGATCATCCGGATAGGTGATCTCCTGGAAGGTCTTCTTGACTAGCTCATCGTTCGCATAGCCGGTGAGCGCGCAGAGCGCGGCGTTAACGCGCATGAAATTTCCGTCCGGGGAGACGAGCGCGATGCCGATCGGGGCGTGCTCGAAAGCCAGGCGGAAGCGCTCCTCAGCGGCACGCAGCCGCTCGAAGGCTTCATCGTTCGCGCCCGTTGTGGACCCCTGCGTCGATTCGACCATGCGCGTCATTCAGGGATTCATCGGCACGAACGCCTCGCAACCCAAATCAAGCATTTTTCATAGATCTAAGTCATTTCGACTGAGATTGTTTGCTATCTGTCTCGCAACCCCCTAGAATCGAGCGCATGCAGGCGGACCGATTCACGATCAAGTCCCACGAGGCTGTTGCCGAGGCGCAACGCATCGCCGCACGCCATCGCAACAGCGAGGTGGGCGCCGAGCACCTGCTGCTGGCCATGCTTGAGCAGGAGGACGGTTTCGCTCCCGCCGCGCTGCGCAAGCTCTCCGCCGACGTCGCCTCGATCACGGATCGCTCTCGCGCCACCGTGGCCGCACTACCGACCGTCACCGGGTCCGAGACCCCCGACGTCCAGCCGGCGAAGAGCCTGCGCGAGGCGCTGCAGCGCGCCGAAAAGGAGATGGCGGGTCTTGGAGACGAGTACATCAGCGTCGGCCACCTGTTGCTCGCGCTCGCCGCGAAGCGGGCGCCGACCGCCGACCTTCTCCCGGACCGTGAGTCGCTCGCCCGCGCTGTCGCTGAGACGCAGGGGTCGAGCCGAGTCACATCGCCGAATGCCGAGGAGGTGGCGGAGGCGCTGGAGAAGTTCGGCCGCGATCTGACCGCCGACGCCCGACAGCACAAGCTCGATCCGGTGATCGGCCGCGACGAGGAGATTCGGCGCGTGATCCAGGTCCTCTCGCGCCGCACGAAGAACAACCCGGTCCTCATCGGCGAGCCCGGCGTCGGCAAGACGGCGATCGTCGAGGGGCTGGCGCAGCGCGTCGTCGATGGCGACGTCCCCGAGTCGCTGCGCGATCGCCGGGTCATCGCTCTTGATGTCGGCGCGCTCGTCGCCGGCTCGAAGTACCGCGGCGAGTTCGAGGAACGGCTCAAGGCCGTGCTCAAGGAGGTCCAGGACGCCGAGGGCCAGATCATCCTCTTCATTGACGAGCTCCACACGATTGTCGGAGCCGGCGCCAGCGAGGGTGCCATGGACGCGGCGAACCTGCTGAAGCCAATGCTCGCCCGCGGCGAGTTGCGCTGCATCGGCGCGACCACGCTCGACGAGTACCGCAAGCACATCGAGAAGGACGCTGCACTCGAGCGTCGCTTCCAGCCGGTGCTCGTCGGCGAGCCGGACATCAACGACACCATCGCGATCCTTCGCGGCCTCAAGGAGCGCTACGAGCTTCACCACGGTGTCCGCATCACCGACCCGGCGATCGTCGCCGCGGCGACGCTCTCCGAGCGCTACATCGCCGACCGCTTCCTCCCTGACAAGGCGATCGACCTGATCGACGAGGCCGCCTCACGGCTGAAGATGGAGATCGAGTCCTCCCCAGTCGAGATCGACGAGGTCGATCGACGCATCCTCCAGCTCGAGATCGAGCGGGAGGCGCTCAGGGGCGAAAAGGACGACGCATCGAAGGCGCGGCGTGAGGCGATCGAGTCCGAGCTGGCCGACCTCAACGAGTCCGCGAGTGAGATGAAGGCGCGCTGGCAGGCCGAAAAACAGGCCATCGATGCCCGCAAGAGTGCGATCGAGCGCCTCGACGCGGCACGGGGTGAGCTCGAGCAGGCAAATCGTGAGAACGACCTCGAGCGAGCGGCCAAGCTCCAGTACTCCGACATCCCGGAGCTCGAGGAGATCGTCGTCACCCAGGAGCAGCGCAGCCGCGAGCTCGACGAGGCCGGGTCACTGCTGACCGAGGAGGTGAGCGAAGAGGACATTGCCCAGGTTGTCGGCCGCTGGACCGGGATACCCGTGTCAAAGCTGATGGAGGGCGAGGTCGAGAAGCTGATCCACATGGAAGAGCGACTCCACGACCGCGTCATCGGCCAGGACGAAGCCGTCGCGGCGGTCGCGAACGCCCTGCGGCGCTCACGCGCCGGCCTGTCCGACCCGAACCGGCCGATCGGCAGCTTCTTGTTCCTCGGGCCGACCGGTGTCGGAAAGACCGAGCTCGCGCGCGCCCTCGCCGAGTTCATGTTCGACACCGAGCAGGCGATCGTCCGCGTCGACATGTCCGAGTACATGGAGAAGCACTCCGTCTCCCGGCTCGTCGGGGCCCCGCCCGGCTACGTCGGATACGAGGAGGGCGGTCAGCTCACCGAGGCGGTCCGCCGCCGTCCCTACGCGGTGGTGCTGCTCGACGAGATCGAAAAGGCCCACCCCGACGTCTTCAACGTCCTGCTGCAGATCATGGACGACGGTCGGCTCACCGACGGCCAGGGTCGCACCGTCAACTTCACCAACACGATCCTGATCATGACCTCCAACGTCGGCTCGGACCGGATCACCGGTGCGATGGTCGACGAGGGCATCCGCGAGCAGATCGAGGAGGTCCTCGCGAGCACGTTCAAGCCCGAGTTCCTCAACCGCATCGACGACACGGTGATCTTCCACCGGCTCAGCCGCGAGGACATCAGCCGCATCGTCGACCTCCAGGTCGAGCTTCTCGCGGGTCGTGTGCGCGAGCGGGGGATCGAGGTCGAGCTCACCGCCGACGCCCGCGCGCTGCTGGGCAACCTCGGCTACGACCCGACCTACGGCGCCCGTCCGCTCAAGCGTGTGATCCAGCGCGAGCTGGTCGACAAGCTGGCGCTGCAGTTGCTCGAAGGCGAGTTCGCGGACGGTGACCTCGTGCGGGTCGATTCCGCGGACGGCGAGCTGACGTTCGCGAAGGCCAGCAGTTCGGTCGCGGCCGAAACCGCGACGGCTTAGCCGCGCTCTAGCCTCCGCTCGATGCGAGTCGGGATCTGCGCCTACTGGTTCAACCGAGGGCAGGGGGTCGTCGCGCGCCAGATCCGTTCGGCGCTCGACGAGCTCGGCCACGAGACCTTCGTGCTCGCGCGGCCAACGCGAGCGAAGAACATCCGGCCCGCCTTCATCGACCACTCCGGTGTCTGGGACCAGCCGAACGTCACGGACGCTTCGCAGTACAAGATCCCCGCGACGGAGATGGTCGACTGGGGGCGCGCCAACGAACTCGACGTCGCTCTGTTCGATCAGAACTATGAGTTCGACTCGATCGCGGCGCTTCGGAACTCAGGTGTGCGGACGGCAGGGCGTTTCGTCTGGGAACACTTCTCGGCCGAGCACGTCGAGCCGGCCAAGCACGCGCTCGATGTCGTCTACTCGATGACCGCCTGCGAACAGGAGCGGTACTCGGGGTTCGGCATCGAGAGCCCCCGCGTGCGCTGGGGGATTCACCCTGACCTGCTGCGCTACGGCGGTACCGAGAAGCGCGATGAGCTCACCTACTTCTATCCCGCCGGCTTCCTCAGCAAGCGAAAGCCCGTGAAGGAAATCCTCAAGGCCTTCCGGGGGCTCGAACGAAATGACGCTCGTCTCGTGGTGAAGGGCCAGGTGGAGCGTGAGCTCGACACGATCGATCGGGGAGCGCGGCGCGATCCCCGCGTCGAGGTATTGATCGAGGACCTTCCGACCGAGGAACACCTGCGGCTCTTCGCCTCGGCGCACGTTTGCGTGGCGCCAAGTCGCTGGGAAGGACTCGGCCTGCATCTGTATGAGTCGATGGCACTCGGCCTACCGGTGATCACGAACGACAACCCGCCGATGAACGAGGTCGTCCGCGATGGCGAGAACGGGTTGCTGGTCGCGGCCCGCCGGCGCGGCAAGGCGAAGTCGGGCGTCTCGGCCTACGCACCGAAGGTGCGCTCGCTGCGCGACGCGATCCGGGCCATCGCCGAGCCCGGCCGACTCGAGCAACTCCAAGCCGGGGTGGCAGCCTCGCGAGAGCGCCTCGCGTGGGCTAACACGGTCGGCGATTTCCGCAAGCTGCTCGCGTGAGTGAAGAGCAGGTCCTCGAGCGCACGCAGCGGATCGAGCTTCCGATCGACGAGACGTTCGAGCTCTTCTGCGATGCCTTCAATCTCGAACGAATCACGCCGCCTTTTCTCAACTTCCGTGTGGTCACCCCGCGGCCGATTGAGATGCGTGAGGGGGCGCTCCTCGAGTACCGGCTGCGGTTGCACGGGATCCCGGTGCGCTGGAAGACGCGAATATCGACCTGGGATCCGCCGCATCGCTTCGTCGACGAGCAGATCAGCGGTCCCTACGCCCTCTGGCACCACACCCACACCTTCGAGGCCGATGGCGACGACGCCACCGTGGTTCGCGACCGCGTCCGCTATCGGATCGGATTCGGTCCAATCGGCGCCCTCGCGTTGCGCCTGTTTGTGCGCCGGGACGTCGAGCGGATCTTCGACTATCGGCGCGAGGCGATGCTGAGGCTCATCGCAGCACCTTCCACCTGAGCTTGGCCGGGCTCGGGTCGACGTTGCCCACGGCGTCGATCGCGCGGACCTGGAACTTCTTCTTGCCGGGATCGAGTCGCTTGTACTTGACCTTGGCGGCGGCGCAGTCTGTGAAAGACCGCAGGCTCCTGTCAACGCCCTTGCCCTTGAGCTTGCACTCGAAGGTCGCCGGCTCGTTCGCTGAGTAGCGGATCTTTGCCTTCGTCTTCTCGGTCTTGGCCTTCGGCCCCTTGTCGATCGTCGTCTCGGGCGGTGTGGAGTCCGAGCCGGGGGGCGGGGTCACGCCGTTGCCGAGGAGAATGCTCACCGTGTCGGCTCCGCCGTCGGCGGTTGCAAGATCGAGATGGCCGTCCGCGTTGAAGTCGGCGGCCGCCAATGCGAGTGGCCTGGCCCCAACGAGCACCGGGGAGCCAGGGCCCGGCGTGAACGTAGCTGCGGTGCTGCCGAGGAGGATGGAAACGCTCCCCGTCGGGCTGGCGCTCGCTTCGTTAGAGACGGCGAGGTCAGAGTCGCCATCAGCGTTGAAGTCCGCGACGGCGATGCCGGAGGGCTCGTCGCCGACAGTAACTGTGAGTGGAGCTGAAAAGCGAGGGGACACGGCCCCGGCGAGGATGGTGACGTCGTCGCTGCCCTGATTCGCAACCGCGAGATCGGGGTCCACCCCGGGATCGAAGCGGCCGGCAACGATGGCCCGCGGAGAACTGCCGGTGGCGAAACTCTCGGCCTCAGGCGACGGTGCGAAGGTGGCGCTGTTTGCCTGCCCGAGGAGGATGCTGATCTTGCTCAGCAGCAAACTCGCCACCGCGATGTCGGGATCGCCGTCCTCGCTGAAGTCAGCCGCGACAATCGCGAACGCGGAATCTCCGACCGAGGAGGTCGTCGGGGAGAGGGTGAAGCTCGAGCTGCCCGCGACGCCGACGAGAACGGCCAGGCGGCCCTGAAACTGCGTCTGGGTAACGGCGATGTCGGGATCACCGTTGCCATCGAAATCGCCGATCGTCATCGCGACCGGGAAGTTCGGCACGGCCACCGTCGCCGTGGTAAAGCCGGCGCCCGTACCCCCGGTGAAGACCGTGACCACGTTTGCGGCGCCGCTCGAGACCGCCAGGTCTGGGTCGCCATCTTGATTGAAGTCGCCGGTCACGATCGCCTGAGGAGTGGCCGCAACCGGCACGGTCGCAGCCAGGGTGAGGCTCGCGCCGGCTGCACCGGTGAGGACACTGACGTCCGCGGAGTCGCGGTTGACGACGGCCACGTCCGGATCACCGTCCTGGTTGAAATCGCCGATGGCCATTGCCGTCGGGGTACTCCCCACCGGAACCTGTGGCTCCGGTGCCGGTCGAAAGGTGCCATCGCCCGCCAGCGCCGCTCCCGGAGCGGCGAGGAGAACGGCCAGCGCCGACGCAACACCTGCCAGAACTCGATTCATCGTCCTCGAAGGATGAGCGCGCAAAGTCGGTCAGTCCAGACCCCAAGGGGGTGAACTCGCCACCCTCTTGCTGGGTTGCAGTTCCCGAACCGGGCGGTCGAGCCGTCGACGGACCTCGGCCACCTCGCTGGGTCCGACCCCGGGGCCGTTGAGGACCACGACCTCCCGTGCGGGGAATGCGTGCAGTTCGTCCTCGATCGCCTGCACAGGGTTGCCGTCGCCCACCTTGCCGACGGCGTCGATGCCGGCGGCGGCGAACGCTCCGAGCGAAATCGCGAGAACCTGACGCGCGGTCCGGCGTGCGGCGCGAACGTCCGTGGCCCACCGGTCGAGCGTCGATTGGACCGCCGGGGCGAGGATGAGGAGCTCCGAATGCGCGCCGGGATCGATCAGCTTCTGGCCCTCCGCGGCGATCGCGGCGATCCGCTCGACTAGCTGCGGCTCGGCAACCGGTTCGGTCGCGACGACGAGCATCCGATAGCGACGGTCGCTGGAGGAGGCGACCTCGATTGGCTCGTCGTAGCGAAGGCTCGCCGCGGCAAAGAGCAGCGCTGCCACCGTGATAGCACCGATCGCGAGCCCCAGCGGCGGTCCGGCGATCGAGAATCCGACGGCCGCCGGGACGACCAGCACGGCCACCAGCAGTGGCAGCATCCAAGCCGGGATGACAAGTCGCTCGAACCTCCTCATCCCGACCCTCTACCCGTCGGGCGGCCGGGCCGATCCCGCGATCAGTGGTTTGACAAGCGGGCCGGCGGCGTCGAACTCCCCGGATTCGATCATCGTCGTGTCGAATCCAGCAGCCGCGAGCGTTGCGCGGGTATCTCGGTTGGGATGACAGGAGCCGGCAACCCACCCCCAGGGGCGTTCGAGCAGATCCTGCATACGGGCGCGGCGCGGGGACTTCGGATCGCGGACGTGCTCGATCAAGAGCAGCTGCCCGCCGGGTCGCAGAACCCGGGCGATCTCTTCCGCCGCGCGCGATGGCGACGTGACCGTGCAGAGAACAAGCGTCGAGACGACGGTGTCGAAGCTCTCGTCGGCGAACGGGAGCTCTTCCGCCGGAGCCGTGATCACCTCGACCGGAAACGCAGGCGGATCAGCGTTGACGCGCTCGCGCAGTCTCTTGCCCATGTGCCGGTCCGGCTCCGCGAGGACCAAGCGCTTTGGGGTCGATGGGTAGCGCGCCAGGTTGAGCCCTGTGCCGGCGCCGATCTCGAGAACCTCACCGCGTGCCTCGGCAAGCACTCGCGCCCGGCGGTCGGCGAGCCCGGCGTGCTCGGCGCTCGCGAGCAAGCGGTCGTAGAGGGCGGCAACTATCGGATGTCCCATATAGGCGATCATCCAGGAAGATCGGTCCAGTTTGGGGGACGCACCAACGAGAGGAGATTCCAGTGCCCACCTACGTGATGCTTACCCGCCTGACTTCAGACGGGGTGAAGACGATCAAGGACAACCCCTCGCGGGTTCAGGAGGTCAACAAGGAGGTCGAGCAGATCGGCGTCAAGGTCCTGCATCAATGGGCGACGCTCGGCGAGTACGACTTCATCACCGTGATCGAGGCGCCCGACGAGAAGACGATGGCAAAGCTCTCGATCGAGATGGGATCACGCGGCTCGGTCATGAACGAGACGCTGACCGCGATCGACGCGGAGGAGTTCACCAAGGCGCTGTGAAGGTTCTCGTCGTCGGATCTGGCGGGCGCGAGCACGCGATCGTCCGTGCGCTTGCGCGGTCGCCGCGCGCTCCCGAGCTGCTGTGCACGCCGGGCAACGCCGGGATCGCTGACGACGCGCGCCTCGTCGACACGGATGGTTCGGTCGCTGGGATGGTCGCCGCCGCTGGGGCCGAGGGGGTCGACCTCGTCGTCGTCGGGCCGGAGGCGCCCCTCGTCGACGGGCTCGTCGACGCGCTGGAGGCGGCGGGAATCGCCGCTTTCGGCCCGAGCGCCGCTGCGGCTCAGCTGGAGGGCTCGAAGGTCCACGCGAAGGAGGCAATGGCGGAGGCCGGGGTGCCAACCGCCGGCCACTGGGTGTTGCGCAGCCGCGAGGAAGCGCTCGAGCAGCTCGCGAACGCCACCTATCCGTTGGTCCTCAAAGCGGACGGCCTGGCCGCGGGCAAGGGGGTGATCATCGCTTCGAGCGAAGCGGAGGCGCGCGACGCGGTCGAGACCTTCTTCGTCGAGCGGCGCTTCGGCGAAACGGAGGTCGTTCTCGAGGAGTTCCTCGACGGCGAGGAGCTCTCGCTGCTGGCGCTGTGCGACGGCGAGAACGTCGTCGCACTCGCTCCAGCCCAGGACTACAAGCGAATCTTCGACGGCGACCTGGGCCCGAATACCGGCGGCATGGGCTCCTACTCGCCCGTGCCGGGATTCGATCCGGCGACCGTCGGAGAGATCGTCGAAGCCGTGCACCAGCCGATCGTTGATCTGCTGGCTCGCCGCGGCACGCCCTTTCACGGCGTCCTCTACGCGGGACTCATGCTGACCACGGCCGGGCCGAAGGTTCTTGAGTTCAACTGCCGTTTCGGTGACCCGGAGACCCAGGCGGTACTGCCGCGGTTGCGCTCGGACCTGCTCGAGCTGTTCGAGCGTGCCCGTGAGTCCGGCGGCCTTGCGGGCGTCGAGCCCGAGTTCGCCGACGACTGGGCGGTAACCGTCGTCCTCGCCTCGGCCGGTTATCCGGAGAGCTCGTCGAAGGGAGACCTGATCGCGGGCCTTGAGTCGGTCGCCTCGGATGGTGTCGAGGTGACCCATGCGGGTACGGCACGCACCGATGAGGGCGTCGTCACCGCAGGTGGTCGCGTGCTCAACGTGACCGCGCTCGGCGCCAACGCCGCGGAGGCACGAGAGCGTGCTTACTCTGCCGCCGGGAAGATCCAGTTCGACGGCAAGCAGATGCGCACCGATATCGCCGCGCGCGCGACAGACGCTGCGGCCCCCAACTAACCAACAGACAAGGAGATCCGAGGAAGTGGAAATGCAGAGGGACCCCAAGACCGAGACTGAGACCGAGACCGTGGTCCCAACCCCGCTCGAGCCGATGCCGGAGGTCGAGGCGGCGTTCGAGGAAATCGAGGTCGACGCACCGCGAGTGGGAATCATCATGGGCTCGAAGAACGACAAGCCCAAGCTGCTGCCCGCCGGCGCCGCCCTCCAGGACGCCGGTATCCGTTACGAAGTGCGCGTCATGAGTGCGCATCGCGACCCGGAAAAGGTTCGCGAGTACTGCCACGCCGCCCGCATGAGAGGCCTCAAGGTGATCATCGCCGGCGCCGGGATGTCCGCCGCGCTGCCGGGTGTGGCCGCGGCGCACACGGATCTGCCGGTGATCGGAGTTCCGATCCTCGGCAAGAGCCTCGGCGGGCTCGACGCTCTGCTCTCGGCCGTGCAGATGCCCCCGGGCGTTCCGGTGGCATGTGTGGCGATCGACGGAGCGAAGAACGCGGGGCTCCTGGCGATACGCATCATCAATACGTAAACGTGATCTCCAGGTACTCGAGAGACGAGATCGCCGCCGTCTGGTCGGACGAGCGACGCATGCGCGGCTGGCTCGAGGTCGAGCTGGCGGCTACGGACGCCTGGGCGACCGAGGGGAAGGTTCCCGCCGAGGCGGCGGCGGCCTGTCGCGAACGCGCCGGTTTCTCGGTCGAAGCGGTCAAGGAACGCGAGCGCGAGACCAATCACGATGTCGCCGCCTTCGTCGACGTCGTCGCCGCGTCGATCGGAGAGGAGGGCCGCTGGATTCACTACGGGCTCACATCCTCCGACGTCCTCGACACTGCGCTCGCTCTACAGCTCGTCGAGGCGGGGCTAATCCTGGTCAGCGGCGCGACCGCCTACCGCGACGCCCTGGTGGCGAAGGCGCGCGAGTATGCCGACACCCTGTGTGTAGGGCGCACCCACGGCGTTCACGCCGAGCCCACCACATTCGGCCTGCGCCTCGCGGGGTTTGCGTTCGAGGCCGATCGAAATCTCCAGCGCCTGCGTGCGGCGTTCGAGCAGGCGGCCATCGGCAAGCTCTCGGGGGCGGTTGGAACATTCGCCTCGACACCGCCGTCGGTGGAGGTCGCCGTCATGGAAGAGCTCGGCCTGCGCGCGGAGGACATCTCGACTCAGGTGGTCCCGCGCGACCGTCACGCCCAGGTGCTTGAGGCGGTCGCGCTTGCCGGTGCGGGGCTGGAGCGCTTCGCCCAAGAGATACGCAACCTCCAGCGCACCGAGGTCCGCGAGGTGGAGGAGCCTTTTGCCTCCGGCGCGCAGAAGGGCTCATCGGCGATGCCGCACAAGCGCAATCCGATCACCGCCGAGCGAGTCAACGGCCTGGCCCGAGTCCTGCGCGGCTACTCGCAGGCCGGCCTCGAGAACGTCGCCCTCTGGCACGAGCGCGACATCTCCCACTCGGGCGCGGAGCGGGTGATCCTTCCCGACGCGACGATCCTCCTCGATTACATGCAACACCTCTCGACGCGGCTCGTCGAGGGAATGGTCGTCCACGCGGATCGGATGCAGTCAAATCTCGAGATGACGCACGGCGCCCTGTTCAGCCAGCGCGCGCTGACCGCACTGATCGAATCGGGGATGAGCCGCGACGACGCCTACCGGACCGTCCAGGAGGCCGCCCAGAAGGCATGGGACACCGGCACCGAGTTTCGCGACCTGATCGGTGCGAAGGCGCCGCAACTGGACCTGGATGCGGTGTTCGACTACGGCGCCTACACAAAGCACGTGCCCGAGCTGCTCGCCCGGCTCGACCGAATCGCGGGCTAAACGCCGCGGCGGCAGAGGGCCCAGTACGGGTGGGGGCGTCCCACGAGCGCCGAACGTCGCGGAGTACGTCGTATGCGAGGGGCTCAGCGACGTTCGGCGGGTGCCTCGCGCACCCTTCGCTGCAATGCCCCGCCACTCGCGAAACTGCAGGCGGCTAGACCAAGCGACTAGAGAGGCTGCGCGATCACGCGCGTGCCGTCGGCCGGCGTCAGCGTGACGTTGCGGCGCATCATCCGCTGCGGCCTCGGATCGGCGGCTTCGAGCGCCACCGAGCTCAATACCTCTCGCAGCACGACCCGCAGCTCGAGCTCGGCGAACGCTGCGCCGATGCAACGCCGGGTGCCACCGCCGAAGGGGATCCACGAGTAGGTCTCGGGGGCGTCCTCGAGAAAGCGCTCCGGCCGGAAGGCGAACGGATCCGCGAAGACCTCGGGATTCGTGTGGACCATGTAGATCGCGGCAAACACGACCGTGTTGGCGTCGAGGTCGTAGCCACCGAGCGTCGCCGGCTCGCGCAGCAGGCGCCCCGTCATCGGCACGACTGGGCGGACGCGCAGCGACTCGTCGATGACGGCCTCCAGGTACTTCGTGGAGTCACCGTCGAGCTCCGCGACGAGCCGGTCGAGCGTTGGCGGCGTATGCAGGAGCAGGTCGAATGTCCAGGCGAGCGCCGTCGCGGTCGTCTCGTGACCGGCGAGGAGCAGCGTCATCAGCTGGTCACGGAGCTCGCGGTCGGACATCTTCGTGCCGTCGTCGAACTCGGCGGAGACGAGCATCGAGAGGATGTCGTCGCGTTCTTCCAGCCTCGGATCGGCACGGCGCTCGGCTATCTCCTCGGCCAGAAGCTCGTCGGTGACCGCGACTCTGGAGGCGAACCGGCGGTAATGCGGGAGCTCCTTGAGGACGGGAACCGTCAACCCGATCGCCGCCGGCGAGGCGGCCTCGGCCAGAACCGCGAGCAACCCGTCGCGCATCGCTTCTCGACGGTTGGCGTCGCTGATCCCGAAGACCGCGCGCATGATCACCTCGAGCGTGATGGCCTGCATGCTCGAGTGGATCCGGAAAGCCTCCCCTTGCGGCCAGCGGGCGATCTCGGCCCGTGTGACCTCGGCGATCGTGTGCTCGTAGGCGCGCATTCGCTCGCCGTGAAACGGCGGCAGCATCAGCTTGCGCCGGCGCATGTGCTCCTCGTCTTGTTGAAGCAGCAGCGATTGCGCCCCCAGCAGCGGGCGCAGGACGATGTTTCGTCCAGGAGCGATCGTGTTGATTCGATCGCTCGTGAATAGGCGCTTGATCGACTCCGGATCGGAGAGGAAGACGACGTCGCCCGGACCGAGCAGCCGGGCGCTGAACGTCGCGCCCAGTTCGCCGCGCCAGCGTTCGTAGAAGGGGATGGGTCGCGCCAAAAAGCGAGCCGTCTGCAGTGTCCGCGGCAGCGGGACCTGTGGCGGGGCGAGAGTCAGCGCGTCCTCGCGAACCGCTCCACGGCGGAGAGCAGCTCGTCGACCTTGGCATCGGCCTCGGAGCCACCGCTGGCGACGGCATCGCGCACACAGTGGTTGGTGTGGTCGGTGAGAAGCTTCAGCGAAACGCCCTCGAGGGCCTTGGTGACCGCGGCCACCTGGGTGAGGACATCGACGCAATAGGCCTCCTCGTCGACCATCCGGCGCAGGCCGCCGATCTGGCCCTCGATCCGGGCCAGCCGACGCATGATCGCTTCCTTGTCGCTGACGTAACCGACCGAGGTATCGCGATTTGCAGCCATGTTTCAACTATACCGGCTGGGGGTATCCGATGCGGTACCCATAGCCGCCGCGATCGTTGTTAGCATCGCCGCCGTGAGCACTGCCAGCGTCGACGACCTGAAACTGATCGCCTCCGGCAAGGTCCGGGAGATGTACGCCGATGGCGACGAGATCGTGATGGTCGCCTCCGATCGAATCTCCGCCTACGACGTCGTCCTGCCGACGCCGATCCCAGACAAGGGCAAGGTTCTGACTCAGATGTCGGTGTTCTGGTTTGAGACCACCGGCCACATCGTCCCTAACCACTACATCTCGCAGGATGTTCCCGAGGAGGTCGCCGGGCGCAGCCTGCGTGTCAAGCGCCTGGAGATGTACCCGGTCGAGTGTGTTGCCCGCGGCTACATCACCGGTTCAGGTTGGAAGGAGTACCAGCAGACGGGCTCGGTCTGCGGGATCGAACTGCCGGAGGGATTGCAGGAGTCCGACAAGCTGCCCGAGCCGATCTTCACACCGGCGACCAAGGCTGACGTCGGTGACCACGACGAGAACATCGACTTCGATCGCGCCGCGGAGATCATCGGTGACAGATCGCTCCTGGAGGAGTTGCGCCGGGTCACCATCGAGCTCTATGAGCACGCCCGCGACCACGCTGCCGAGCGTGGGATCATCATCGCCGACACCAAGTTCGAGTTCGGCTCGTCGCCTGGTGCGGAGGTCGTGCTCGGTGACGAGGTGCTCACCCCCGACTCGTCGAGATTCTGGCCCGCCGACGACTACGCGCCAGGGCGTGGCCAGGCCTCCTTCGACAAGCAGTACGTGCGCGACTGGCTCGACGAGTCCGGATGGGATCACTCCCCGCCCGGTCCCGAACTTCCCGGGGACGTCGTCGACGTCACCCGCTCGAAGTACGTCGAGGCCTACGAGCGCATCACCGGTCGCTCCCTGTAGTCGAGGGCGCGGCCCGGGCGCGCCGCCTACCCTGAACCGATGAGTCTCTTCGTCCTCGGACTGCGTCGTTCCGGAACGACGATCCTCTACGACGCGCTGCGTGAGGACCCCGGGCTCACCTGCTTTTACGAGCCGCTGCGCGAGCAGGCGCCAACGATCGGCGGAGGCAGTGGCGCGCGCGATGACGATGCGTTCGCCGCGACGCGCGAGCGACGAGACGCGTTCATGGCCGACCGCTATCCCGATATGCAGCCTGAGCTCTTCAACTGGGGAGGGCCGCGCGCGCCGGAGCTCGAGCTCGACTCCGAGCTGCCGCCTTTCATCGGCGAGTTCCTCGCATCGCTGCTCGAGTCGGCGCCCCACGTCGCGATCAAGGAAACCCGCCTGCATCACAAGCTCGGCGACCTCGCTCGTATCGCGCCGGATGCAGGCGTCATTCATCTGACCCGCGATCCGCGCGCGGTGACCGCATCGATGCTGCTGGGCCGCAGACGGCGAACCGACATCTACCCCGATGCGGACACCTTCTTCACCGCTCGCACCGGCCGGCGCCTGTGGTCGAGTCGGCGCATCTCCGAGGCGGCGAGCGGGAGCCTGCGCGCGCTCGAGCTCCCAAATGACATCCCCGACTTCCTGCGCCCGCTCATCGTTTGGAAGCTCGCGTTCCAGGCCACCGACGAGGCCGGACGCCGGCTCTTCGCCGACCGCTACGTGCGCGTTCGTCTCGAGAACCTGCGCGCGGACCCCGCCGGCGAGCTCGCGCGGATCTACGCTGCCGAGGGCCGCGCTGTTCCCGCCGAGGTCAGCGGGTGGGCCGTTGCCAACATCCGCCGAGACGCCAGGGTGCATCTCGCCGACGATCCCCGATGGGCGCGGGCTGTCGCACTGCTCGAGATGCAACCCGAGCTCGAACACGCCGGCTACGGCGACATCGCTGCCCTCGAGGCCGATCCGCAGCCGCTCGACCTCACACCGCCCCCACCCCGCTCGCGACTCGCCGGTTTCATGGGTCGCGCGAGACGACGGCTGGGCTAGCTAGATTCCGCCCCGTGAAGGCTCGCGTTCTGATTCGCCCGAAGGAGGGCATCCTCGACCCGCAGGGCAAGGCTGTCGAACGGGCTTTGCCCGCGCTTGGCTTTGAGGGCGTCTCGCACGTGCGCGTCGGCCGGCTCGTCGAGCTCGAGGCCGAGGACAGTGCCGACCTGCAGCGCCTCTGCGAGCAGCTTCTCGCGAACCCGCTCGTAGAGGACTTCGAGATCCAGCTCGAAACGTCCTCCGCTTCGCCTCCGGGGGTGGCGGAGTCCGACCAATGAAGTTCGGGGTTCTGCAGTTCCCCGGTAGCTGCGACGAGCGCGACGCCGTCCTCGCGTGCGAACGGGTTGGAGATGCCGAGCTCGTGTGGCACGAGCGCGAGGACCTCAACGGGATCGACGCGGTGGTTATCCCCGGCGGCTTCTCCTACGGCGACTATCTGCGCGCGGGCGCGATTGCGCGCTTTGCGCCGGCGATGGAGGCCGTCGCCCGATTCGCCGCGGAGGGAGGGCCGGTGCTCGGGATCTGCAACGGATTTCAGGTTCTCTGCGAGGCCGGCCTGCTTCCCGGAGCGCTGCTTCCCAACGACGGCCTTCGCTTCCTCTGTCGCCAGGTCGAGCTCGAGGTCGTGAACGCCGAGACCGCCGCCACCGCGAGCTGCGAGGCGGGCGCACGTCTGTCGGTCCCGGTCAAGCACATGAGCGGTCGCTGGTTCGCGCCGCCGGATCTTGTCGCCGAGCTCGAGGCCAGCGATCAGGTGGTCTTCCGCTACGCCCCCGGCCAGAACCCAAACGGCTCGGTCGGTGACATCGCCGGCGTCTGCAACGAGGGCGGCAACGTCGTTGGGCTGATGCCCCACCCCGAGCACGCGGTGGATCCGCTGACCGGGTCCGACGACGGGTTGGCGCTCTTTGCGTCACTCGCCAAGAGGGCCGCAACCGTCGGAGCGTGAACACGCCCGCGCCGTTCGTCGTTGGCGTTGGGCGGTCGGGGACGACGTTGCTTCGGCTCATGCTCGACGCGCACCCCGCGCTCGCGATCGGTCCCGAGACCCAGTTCGTTCCGGAGCTCATTGATCTTGAAGAGCCCGTGGGCTCGATCATCGGGGCGCGCACGTGGTCTGACTTCGGCCTCGATCCGCAGGAGTTCAGCCGACGCGCTGCCGGCCGCGATCTCACGGGCGTCCTGCGCGCGTTCTATTCGCTCTACGCCGAGTCCCAGAACAAGCCCAGGTGGGGTGAGAAGACTCCCGCGTATGTGAGGCACATGGATGCGATCGCCACCGTGCTCCCGGAAGCCCGGTTCATTCACCTCATTCGCGACGGGCGCGACGTCGCGCTCTCGCGCCGCAAGCGCGGCATGGGCGCCGACAAGCCGATGGCCAAGACCGCCAACCTCTGGCGCCGGCGGATCGAGGATGCCCGGGAGCAGGCGCGAAAGCTCGACGGCAGGTACGAGGAGCTGCGTTATGAGGATCTCGTCGCCGACCCCGAGCCGCACCTGCGCCGAATCTGCGAGTTCATCGAACTCGACTTCGACTCGGCGATGCTGCGCCATGATGAGAACGCCGCCGAGCGTCTCGGCGAGCTGGGAGATCTCGACGCGAGAGGCGCTCGTCAGGCGCGTGATGCCGAGGAGCGCGCGAGCGCTCACTCTCGTGCAAAGCGGGCCGCCACGACCGAGCGGACGGGCGCCTGGAGGACCGAAATGAGCCCGCACGACAGGCGTGAGTTCGAGGATGTCGCGGGGCCGCTGCTTCGCGAGCTCGGCTACGACCTCCTATCCTGACGAGCCGTCTATGGCCTACGACTACTCGATCCGATACCTGCGCCGTCGCCGCGCGAGCAAGGCCTCCGAGCCTGCATTCCCCGCGCCGTTCGTTGTCGGCGTCGGCCGCTCGGGAACGACGCTTCTGCGGATGATGCTCGACTCCCACTCGGAGATCGCAGTGCCGCCGGAGACGCACTTCATCCCCCAGTTCATCCAGGCGTCGGGCAAGCTGCGCTACTCACCCTCGACGATGACCAGGGCGATCGTCCACGACCAGCGCCGGCGCTGGAACGACTTTGGAATCGAGGAGGAGGATCTGCTTGCGGCCTTCCAGGCTGTGGAGCGCTTCAACACCACCGACGCCCTCCGCGCCTTCTACTCGCTGTACGCCGAGAAACACGGCAAGAGCCGCTGGGGCGACAAGACCCCCGACTACGTGCGCAAGATGAAGAAGATTCAGAACACCCTTCCCGAGGCGCGATTCATCCACGTGATTCGCGATGGTCGCGACGCCGGGATCTCGCAGAACACGCGGATCGCCAAGCGTGGCAAGGATCCGGTGCCCCCGAAGGAGATGGCGCGACGCTGGCGCAAGCGCATCGTGAAGTCACGAATCGACTCCGAGGACGTTAAGCACTACATGGAGGTCCGCTACGAGGACCTGCTCACCGATACCGAAGGCGTCCTGCGCCGAGTCTGCGAGCACATCGAAATCGACTTCGATCCGGCGATGCTCACCTACCACGAACGTGCCGAGGGCCGTCTCCAGGAGATGGCCGGGGCACTGCCCGCGAAGAAGGGACGCCCGAAGCGGGAAGCGGGTGAACGCGTCGCGGCGCACGCCATGACGACGAAGCCCCCTGACACCGACCGCGTCGCCGTCTGGAAGCGTGAGATGACCGCCGACGGCAACGCCGAGTTCGAGGAGGCCGCGGGCTACCTCCTGGAAGAGCTGGGCTACGAGACCGCCACGCCGAAGGAGAAATGGCTGCCGCCCGAGGAATGGGCGCGCTCGAAGACGCGAAGCGAGCGCGGCGCCTGATGGGCCTGTTCGACCGGCTTCGCGGCGAGCCGAAGGCTCAAGGACCGGCAATCCCGTTCGTCGTTGGGATGAACCGCTCGGGCACCACCCTGTTGCGGATGATGCTCGACGCGCATCCAGATCTGACGATCCCGCCGGAGACGCACTTCGTTCCCGACCTGATCAAGGCCGCGCGTCAAGACGACGCGACACCAGAATCCGTCCTCGAGGCGATGAAGTCGGCGCGCGAGTGGGGCGACTTCGGCTTCAGCGACGAGATGATGCTCGGCCGTTTGCGCGAACTCCCGGAGGTCAAGCCCGGGCCCGCAGTGCGGACCTTCTATGCCGCCTACACCGAGGAGCAGGGCAAGCCGCGCTGGGGCGAGAAGACGCCCACCTACGTCCAGAAGATGAAGCTGATTCAGCGCGCGATTCCGGAGGCGCGGTTCGTCCACGTGATCCGCGATGGTCGCGACGTCGCCCTCTCGGTGCTCGACCGGACCGTGCGCGACCTGACGGCCGGTGACATCGCGAAGCGCTGGCAGAAGAAGATCACCAAGGCACGCGAGGACAAGCCCAAGCTCCGCCACTACATGGAGATCCGTTACGAGGATTTGATTCTCGACACCGAGCCGGTGCTGCGCCGGGTTTGTGACTTCATCGAGTTGCCCTGGGATGACGCGCTACTTCACTACCACGAGCGTTCCGCCGACCGGCTCAAGGAGATGGCGCGCGCCCTGCCTGCAGAGGGCCGCGCGAAGGAGCTCAGCGTCGAGCGCCGCATGGCGACCCATGAGATGACCACAAAGCCGCCGAGTGCCGATCGCGTCGCACGCTGGCGCACGCAGATGACCCCCCAGCAGCGCGAGGAGTTCGAGGCAATCGCCGGCGACCTGCTCGCCCAGCTCGGCTATCCCATCGGCCTCGATGCCGTCGAGAAGGCCACACAGCAGATCGAAGCTGCGGCGTAGCCGTGCGCGTGGGCATCGTGTCCAAGTGGTTTGCCTCCGGGCAGGCCGTGGTCTCACGCCAGATCCGCTCGGCGCTTGACGAGCTCGGTCACGAGACATTCATCCTCGCCAAGCAGGGCAAGGGACCGCGCGCGCAGATGGAGCGCGTTGAGGACCCGGTCTGGGATCAGCCGGGAGTGACGCACTCCGAGGAAGCCGACATCCCGGTCGCCGAGTACCGCGACTGGATCTCCGCCAACCAGATCGAGGTGGTACTCACCGACCAAAACGATCAGTTCGACGAGATCGCCGCGCTGCGCGAGGGCGGCGTACGGACCATCGGCCGGTTCGTCTGGGAGAGCTTCGCGCCAGAGGACGCCGAGCCGGCGAAGGCGGCCTACGACGTCATCTACTCCCTAACCCGCGCCGAGCAGGAGCGCTATCGCGGGTTCGGGATCGAAAGCCCGCTGCTGACCTGGGGGTGTCATCCGGAGCTGCTGGACCTGGCCGCCCAGGGCGAGGCCGATCGCGCGACTGATGATCTCGTCCGGTTTGTCGTGCCGGGCAGCTTCATGGGCAAGCGCAAGCCGTTTCCGGAGATTGTCGAGGCGTTCACGAAGGCTCGCGGCGACCATCTTCGACTGCTGATCCGCGGCCAGGTCGACCGCAAGGCCGGCAAGCTCGAGAAGGCCGCCGGCGGCGATGAACGCGTGATGATCGAGCTCGAGGACCGTCCGACCCAGGCACACATGCGCCAGTTCGCCGCGTGCGACGTATGTCTCTCGCCGTCGCGCTGGGAGGGGCTCGGACTACCTCTCTACGAGGCCATCGCTGTCGGCATGCCGTCGATCACCAACGATTCACCGCCGATGAACGAGGTCGTGATCGATGGGCTCAACGGGATCGTCGTCGAGTCGGTGCCGTGGGGCGAAGCGGGATCGGGAATCCCGGCCTTCGATCCAAACTTCGACCAGCTGACCGCGGCGATCGAACGGCTCGGAGACGCCGCGGAGCGCGCCAAGCTCGCCGAGGGCGCTGTTCGGTTGCGCGAGACCGACCGCAGCTGGGATCGGACCAAGGAAGGTCTCGCAAGTCTGCTCCAGACCCGGTGAGAGCGGACGCGAAGCGGAGCATCTCGCGGGAGTCATGAACGTCGGCCTCGTCAGCAAGTGGTTCAACCGGGGCCAGCCCGTTGTCGGCCGGCAACTGCGCTCGGCGGTCGACGAGCTCGGCCACGAGAGCTTTGTGCTCGCGCGGCCGAAGAAGGAGAAGGGGCCGCGGCCTGGCGCACTCGACCGCGACGACGTGTGGGACCAGCCCCGGATCACCGAGACGGCATCGTTCGAGGTCACTCGCGACGAGTACCTGGACTGGGTCGACGCGAATGGCATCGACGTGGTTCTGTGTGATCAGAACTACCAGTTCGCCGAGCTCGCCGAGCTTCGCAAGCGGGGTGTCCGAACGATCGGCAGGTTCGTCTGGGAACACTTCACCCGTGAGCATCTCGACGGTGCCCGTGAGGCGTTCGACGTCATCTACTCGATGACTCGCGCGGAGCAGCTGCGTTACCGCGACATGGGACTCGAAACGCCGTACGTGCCGTGGGGCTGTCATCCCGAGTTGATTGCTGCGGGCGATGGCGTCGAGCGCAGTCAGGACGGGCTCGTGCGCTTCGTGTTCCCTGGCGGATTTCTCGGCCATCGCAAGCCGGTTGAGCCCGTTCTCGAGGCTTTTGAGGCAACGACCGACGAGCGCCTGCGCCTGGTGGTCAAGGCGCAGGTCGATCGCAAGCAGGTCCGCCCGGCTGAGCAAGCCGCCGAGCGCGACGCGCGGATCGAGTTGCGCCTCGGCGACCAACCGACCGCCGGGCATCTGCGCGAACTCGCGAGCTTCGACGTCTGCCTGGTTCCCGCGCGCTGGGAGGGCCTCGGGCTGCCGCTGTATGAGGCGATCGCATTCGGCCAGCCTGTGATCACCAATGACGCTCCGCCAATGAATGAGGCCATCAGCGACGGACGCAACGGCCTGCTCGTGGCCTCGCACCCGAATGGCACCGCGAAGTCGGGTATCCCGGCGCTCGACCCAGACGTTGGCGAGCTGCGCCTGGCGATCGAGCGCCTCGCCGACGATGAGCTGCGAGCGGATCTCGCCGCGGGCGCGGTGGACGTCCGCGACAACGAGCGGCGGTGGGCAACGACGGTGAGTGGGATCGGCGAACTGCTTACCTCTGTGCGCGCACATCGGTAGCTTGCGCCTTCGCCATGGGCCTTTCCGACCAAATTGATCGATATAAGAAGCGTGCAGGCATCGTCTTTGCCAAGCGCCGGCTGAAGGGCCGATCGCCCGAGCCGCCCCCCGCACCGTTCGTGTGCGGCGTGACCCGCTCAGGAACGACGCTGCTGCGCCTGATGCTCGACTCGCATCCCGAGCTGGCGATTCCCGGCGAGACCCACTGGGTCCCCAAGCTCATCAAGGCCTTCGAGCGCTCGAAGCAGTCCGGCGAGGATGCGGCGACGCTGGCGATCGATCACAAGCGCTGGGGCGACTTCCACCTCGACGGCCAGGAGCTGCGCGAGCGCATCACCGCGCTGAACCCGGTGACGGCGGCCGACTCGATCCGCGCCTTCTACATGCTCTACGCCGAGCGCGAGGGCAAGAGCCGTTACGGCGACAAGACGCCCGGCTACATGCAGGAGATGCGCCGGATCCAGCGTGTCCTCCCCGAGGCCCGCTTCGTCCACATCATCCGCGATGGGCGTGATGTCTCGCTTTCGCACATGCGGATGAACTGGGGTCCCGAGGACTACGAGCAGTCCGCGCGGCTGTGGCGCAACAGGATCCGTCGAGCCCAGAAGATCGCCCCGACGATCGACCACTACACCGAGGTCCATTTCGAGGACATCGTCGCCGATACCGAGGGCCAGTTGCGTCGTATCTGCGACTTCATCGAGCTCGAGTTCGACCCGGTGATGCTCGATTACCACGAGCGGGCCGAGACGCGGCTGAAGGAGAAGGCCCGGGAGCTCCCGCGCAAGAACCGCCCGAACCAGACCGCCGAGGCGCGAATGGACAGCCACAGGCTCGCGAAGGAGCCCCCGCGTTCAGACCGCGTCGGGATGTGGCGTGAGCGGATGACCGAGGAGGAGATCTCTCAATACGAGGCGATCGCCGGCGACTTTCTGGTCAAGCTCGGATATGGCGTCGTCACCGATGCCGGCCGCCAGCGAGCCGAAGAGAAGGGCGCTGAGGCGCCCGAGCGAACTCGGGTCCCCGCGCCCATCCCAGCAGCCTGACCAAGCTCCCGCGGCTGCGCCTACGGGTGCACCCCCCAGTCGACCTTGTTGAGGAACTTGGTGGTCCTGAACAGCATCCTGCGGTCGGAGCCGTTGGCCTTCATCACATGGATCTCAAGCAACTGGCCATTGAACTGCGTGAACATGATCCGCCTGCCGTTGGGCGAGAAGACCGGGTTCTGCGAGAGGGTGAACTCGTCCTCGGCCTCGCCCACGGGCGGTGTGTCGGTCAGCGGGCGCTCGCGCGAGCCGTCGGCGCGCATCACCCAGATGTCGCCCTTGGTGCCGGGCTGACCGACGTCGCCTGAGTCGAAGACGATCTTCTTCCCGTTCGGGGAGAAGTCCGGATCAGACGCGTTTCGCTTGTACTTGGTTAGGCGGTCAAGGCCGGAGCCATCGGTCCTGACCTGCCAGATCGCCGACCTGTGCGGCGCCTTGAAGCGAGTGAAGATGATGGTCTCGCCGTCGGGTGAGTACTGCGGCTCGGTGTCGAAGTCGGCGCTGCGGGGCGTGTCGGTGATCCGGGTCGCGTCCGCGACCGTGACGCCACCCGGGTCAAAGGCGGGGATCACCCAGATGCCGTTGAGATCAGGGTCGCCCCAGTCGGAGTCGATCGCCATTCTCGTCCCGTCCGGAGACCAGCCGGGGAACCCGTGAAAGCCCGGTCCACGGGTGAGTTGAGTCTGGTTGCTTCCATCCGCATCCATCGTCCAGATCTGGTTGGAGTGCCTGCGCCCGTCGACATCCTTATTGGACTCATAGGCGATCAGCTCGCCGTCGGGAGACCAGTCGGAGATCACCGCGCCGGCGTTGGAGCCGAAGTCGGTCACCTGCTTTGCATCGCTGCCGTCCGGGTTGGCGGTCCAGATCTGCAGCGTGTTGTGAGAGAACTTGCTGAACGAGATTCGCCCGTTGGAACCGGAGAAGGTGGCGTTCGACGGCACGCTTGCGAGCAATACGCCGAAGAGCGTGACGGCCGAGACCAAAGCAAAGCGCCTTGCATACATGGCACACCATCCTGTGTCGGAGACGAGATAACCGACCCTATCCCGAACTGTCGCGGTGCGCTAGGGCCCGTAGCGAGCGGCGATCAGACCCTGGTCCGTCGCGCCGAGCGAGACGACCTGATCGTCGGTGACCTTGCGTTCCGCGAGCAGCGGCTTTGCGCCCGCGAGAACGTTCAGATAGAGCGTGGTCGGCTCCTCCCCATAGGCGGGAGTCTTGAACCTTCGGGTGATCTGCAGGGCTCCGGCCTTGACCGTTGTGCACGGGTTGGCGTAGCCGCTCGGGCCGAGCGTGCAGTTGAAGCCGTTCGACTCGGTTCCCTGTCCCTTGTAGGCCGTGGCGCGCTTGGCCAGGCCTTTCGCCTTCGTCGCCGTCGGCGTCTCGGCCAGGATCACTCGCGAGGAGATGAAGGTGTTGAAGCGCAGGGCGCTGATCCCAGTGACAAAGCTCGTGTCGAAGGTCAGGATCTCGCCCTGCTGCGGAGCGACGACCGGCAGGGAGTAGACGACGCGCCGCTTTTCGCTGTCACCGATCGTCAACGGCAGAGTCGAATCCACAAGTGCGTTGGTCTGTCCCGTCTGAGGCTGAGGGACGGTTGCGTGGGCCTGGACGAGGTTGAGCCGGCCCTTGTCCTGCTCGACCGTCGCGTCGGGCTGGTCGCCTCCAAGGACGACCTTGTTTCCGCGCTTGGCCTTGCGGCTGGTCGCACCGACGATCAGGTTCACGTAACAGGCTTCAGGCGCACACGGGAGGGCCGAGACGTCGGAGACGGTCGTCTCCGCGCTCGGGAGCGTCAGCGTGCAGTGGTGGTTTCGATTTGGACGCCGCTGCTTGCACTGCTGGGTTCGAACTCCAGTGAGCGGCAGAAACCCGCCCCTGGCCTGCGGTCCGGGCGAGAGGACGATGCGAGCGGTGATCTTTGGGTTGATGTCGTAGTGGGTGCCGATGCACCGCGAACCCTCCTCGACACAGGTGGTCGAGACCTGCACCTCGCCGTTGACGCGCAGGCGATCACCGACCGCGATCGGGTTGAACTGGTCTGGCGCGATCGACATCGCGACGCGATCGAGTTTGCCCGGCTTCCTCGAGATCGGGATCGCCTTAAGCCGCTCGGAGTCGTCGCCGGTCGTTGCGTAGGTCGCCGCTGTGGTGCTGGGAACGATCGGCGCCTTCGTCGCCATTGCTGGCGCAGCGAGGGCCGCCAGGCTTGCGAACAAGCCAAGGAGAGCGATTGTGAGCGCAGCGACGCGCATGTGGGCCGGAGCACCCATACGCCGATCACAACACGCCGAGGCGTGTGACGACGCGGTCGCCACCGGCAGTTGAAAGACGACGTGCATCCGATGCCACAGCACCAGCGCGATCCCGACGCGATGGTCTTCCTGCGTGCCGACAAGCGGACTATCTAGTCTGCCGGGTCCGTTGAGCGAGCCGACCACAACGCTGTCCAAGCACCGCGAGCTCGGCCTCACCGACGCCGAGTTCGAGTTGATCATCGACAAGCTCGGTCGCGAGCCCAACGGCGTCGAGCTCGCGATGTTCAGCCTCCTGTGGTCTGAGCACTGTGCGTACAAGCACTCGAAGAAGCTGCTGCGGCGCCTGCCCACCGAGAGCTCTCGGATGTTGATGGGTCCCGGTGAGAACGCTGGCGCCGTCTCGATCGGTGACGGCTGGGCCGTCGCCTTCAAGGTCGAATCGCACAACCATCCGAGCGCGGTCGAGCCCTTCCAGGGTGCTGCAACCGGAGTCGGCGGCATCCTGCGGGATGTTTTCGCGCTCGGAGCGCGGCCGATCGCGATCCTCGACTCGCTGCGCTTCGGAGAGCTGGACACCGAGCGGTCGCGATACCTGTTTGAGCAGGTGGTCGCCGGAATCGGCCATTACGGCAACTCGATTGGCGTGCCGACCGTGGGCGGCGAGGTCTACTTCGAGCCACCCTACGAGCAGAACTGCCTCGTCAACGCGATGTGCGTGGGTCTTGCGCGAGCCGACGAGATGGTGCGCGCGGCGGCGGCAGGGGTTGGCAACAGCGTCGTTTTGATGGGTGCGTCGACCGGCCGCGATGGCATCGGCGGCGCCTCCGTGCTCGCGTCCGCGGACCTCGAGACCGGCGACGACTCAAAGCGTCCAACCGTCCAGATCGGCGATCCGTTCGAGGAATCGAAGCTGCTCGAGTGCTGCCTCGAGCTGCTCGGCGCCGACCTCTTGGTCTCACTCCAGGACCTGGGCGCGGCCGGTCTCACCTCATCCGCCGCGGAGATGGCCTCCGCCGGCGGTACCGGGATCGACATCGATGTCGGCCAGGTGCCGCTTCGCGAGGCCGATATGGAGCCGTTCGAGATCATGGTCTCGGAGTCGCAGGAGCGGATGCTGGCCGTAGTCGAGCCATCCAGGGTCGACGAGGTGCTCGCGATGTGCGAGCGCTGGCAGGTCGCCGGCGCGGTTGTCGGCGAGGTCACCGACTCCGGCCTTTTTCGTGTCCTGCGCGACGGCGACGTCGTCGGTGAGATGCCCGTTGTCGCGCTCGTCGACGACTGCCCCCTCTACGACCTCGCGCCCGAGGAGCCACAGGAATGGATCTACGGAAACCGCGAGGCCCAGCATCCAGCGCCGGAGGCTGATCCGAGCGATCTGCTGTTGGAGCTGCTGGCGTCGGCCAGCATCGCCAGCAAGCGATGGGCCTTCGAGCAGTACGACTCGATCGTCGGGTCACACACCGTGCGGCGACCGGAGAGCGCCGACGCCGCCGTGCTGCATCTGGGCGAGGCGGACGCCACCATCGCGATCGCCATCGATGGCAACGGCCGCCGGGTCGCTTGCGACCCGTACGTCGGCACGATCGAGGCGGTGCTGGAGTGCGCGCAAAACCTGGCCTGCGCGGGTGCTGAGCCGCTCGGACTGACCAACTGCCTCAACTTCGGCAACCCCGAGAAGCCGACCGTCGCCTGGCAGCTCGATCGCTCGACGGCGGCGCTGGCCGACGCCTGCGAGGCTCTCGCGGTCCCGGTCGTCGGCGGCAACGTCTCCCTTTACAACGAGACCGAGAACGGGCCGATCTACCCCACCCCTGTGGTTGGGATGGTCGGTGAGCTGCCGGATCCCGAACGGGCCGGGGGGCTGGCGCTGCGCGAGGGCGACACCATCGCCCTGATCGGTCCCTTCGCCCCAGATCTGGCCGGATCGGAGCTGGCAAAACTCCGCGGTGAGCTTCGGCCCGGACTGCCGGACGTTTCGATCGACGCCGTCGCCGACGCGATCGCCATCGTCCGCGATGCCGTCCGAGCCGCCTCGGTGACCGCGGCGCATGACATCAGCGACGGTGGGCTTGCCTGCGCACTAGCCGAGATGGCGATAGCCGGCGGCGTCGGTGTCGATGTCGATGTCGACGTCGCCGCTGACCACGAGGTCGGGCTCTTCGGCGAGGGTGTCGGCGGTTTTTTGGTGGCCGGTGATCGCGCTGCCATCGAAGCTCTCGCCAACGCAGCGGTTATCGGAACCGCCACCGGCGATCGGCTTCGGATCGGTCCTGTAGACGTTGCGCTCGCGGCCGCCGAGCGCGCCTGGCGGTCACTCGGGGACAGCCTCGACGTCGCCTATCCCGCAGTCTGAGCTCCGTGTAGATCCTCGCGGTGGCGAATGCTCAGCTGCGGGCACTCACGGGATGCGAAGCATGCGCTCGCAGCCCGTCGCCTGGTCTTTGGAGCCCTTGCCGTCACAACGGTCGCGACCGGGTCCCCCATCGAACAGGTCGGGCCCAGGAGCGCCGTTGAGGCGGTCCCTGCCAGCTCCGCCAAAGAGCTGATCCGCGCCCTTGCTGCCGTTGATCCGGTCCTTCCCGTCATCGCCGCAAATCACGTCGTTGTTGTTGGCGCCACGGATGATGTCGTTGCCGGCACCCCCGCTGATGACGTCGGCAAACCGTGAGCCGATGATGCGATCGGGGCCCGGCGTACCGATGATGGTCGCAAGACGCCCGCCGCAGGTTGGCGGCTCGGCGAGCACGGAGACGGGGTCGACGAAGGGCGGACCCGAGGCGATCGTTGCGACGACGCCGGTCGCTGGATCGACTCGGAACAACGCTCCGGCGTCGCGATCCGCAACGAGGATGAGCTGGCTGCCGAGCAAGGCGACGTCGGACGGCTCGACAAAGTCCGGCGATGTCGCGAGCGTGCTCACGCTCGGCACCGCTGGATCGAGCAGGAGGATGGCCCCGGACCCACCTGCTGCGCCGCCGTCGGCGATCACGACCTTGCCGTCAACGCTCGCGACAAGCCCCCATGGATCGGCCAATGGCGCACCGGAGATCAATGGAGTCACGGCGCCGGTATCCGGGTCCACCCCGTAAACCGCACCGTCGTCGCCACCACCGAGCACGTTGAGGTCCGTTGCGGTCAGCGTGCCGTCCGGCGCCTGCGTGATCCCGACTGGATCGACGAGCGGTGGTCCGCTCGCCAGTTGCATCTTCGCGCCGTTCTCGGCGTTGATCCGAAAAATCACCGCCGCCGGGGTCGCGAAGCCGACGTCGGCGACGAACAGGCGCCCACCCGGGCCAAAGGTCACCCCCCAAGGATCGGCCAGCTGCCCTCCGGCGGCGACCTCGCTCGCGGTGCCCGTGAGCGGGTCGACGCGATAGATGGCCTCGGCGCCCTCATCGGTGACAATCAGCTGGCCGTCGGGGTCGAACACCATGTCGGCAGGCCGCACGAGCGGCGGCCCTGAGGCGACCACCGTGCGCTCACCAGTCGTGAGGTTCACACGAAAGATCGCGCCGCTCCCCCCGGGCCCGGCCGCGTTGTCGGCGACGTAGACGTCGCCTGGCGCGGCGGCGGCCGTGGTCGCGCCCGCCCCGAGCAGCACGGCGGCGAATATTGCAGCGAACCCGCGTCTCATGTTCACGATGATCGACGATCGCACGGACAAGCGTCCTCTGCATGGACGAACTGCCCACTCGCGGCCCCTGGCGAATCCGGACGCGTTGCTAGCCTTGTCCGGTAGGCGCCGCCTGCCTCTGCCACGACTTCTTGGGATCGAAGAGAAGGCTCAATGAGCTCCCTTGAGGACCGCGATGGACCTCGCGACGAATGCGGTGTGTTCGGCGTTTACGCGCCGGGCCACGAGGTCGCGCGTCTCGCGTATTTCGCGCTGTACGCGCTTCAGCACCGCGGACAGGAGTCGGCTGGAATCGCCACCTGCGAGGGCGGGCACATCACGACGCTTCGCGACACCGGACTCGTGTCGCAGGTCTTTGATGAGCAGAAGCTCCGAGCTCTTGACGGCGACATGGCGATCGGTCACGTCCGCTACTCGACCACCGGCGGCGGCTCTTGGGACAACTCACAGCCGGTCTGGCGCGACGACGGCCGAGAGGTCGCGCTCGCACACAACGGCAACCTGACCAACGCCGTCGAGCTCTACAACGAGCTGCGCGAGAAGGGGATCACGTTCAGGGGAACATCGGACTCCGAGATCATCGCGGCGCTGCTTTCGATCGAGGAGGTCCGCCCAATCGAGGCGGCGGTGGCTGCCGTGATGCCGCGACTGGAGGGTGCCTACTCCACCGTGGTCATGACCAAGCGGGCCATCGTCGCCTTTCGCGATCCGTATGGCGTTCGGCCGCTGTCGCTCGGTCGGCTCGGCGACGGGACCTGGTGCGTCGCGTCGGAGAGTTGCGCGTTCGACATCATCGGCGCCGAGCTGATTCGCGAGGTCTCGCCGGGTGAGGCGGTCTCGCTGACCGCAGACGGCCTCGAGTCCACCCAGGTGGTCGCGTCGGAGCGACAGGCCCACTGCGTCTTCGAGCACATCTACTTCTCGCGACCGGACTCGCGCCTCGAGGGCCGCGTCCTGCAGGAGGTGCGCGGCCGGATGGGGGCGATTCTCGCGCGCGAGGCGCCCGTCGACGCCGACCTGGTGATTGCGGTGCCCGACTCGGGCAATCCTGCGGCGAATGGCTTCGCGCGTGAGTCGGGTTTGCCGAAGGACGACGGACTGATCAAGAACCGCTACGTCCAGCGGACGTTCATCCAGCCCGGCCAGGAGCTCCGCAAGCACGGCCTGCGAATGAAGTTCAACCCACTGCCCGAGATCGTGTCGGGCAAGCGTGTCGTCGTGGTGGACGACTCAATCGTCCGCGGCAACACGACACGCCAGATCATCGGCATGCTCCGCGACGCCGGTGCCTCAGAGGTGCACCTGCGGATTTCAGCGCCCCCGATCCGCTATCCCTGTCACTACGGGGTCGACATGTCGACGAGCGAGGAGATGATCGCCCACGGCCGCTCCGAGGCGGAGATCGCCACGGAACTTGGCGCCGAGTCGCTCGCCTACATCTCGCTCGATGGCGTCTACGAGGCAGTAGGCACCCCGCGCGAGGTTCACTGCGACGCGTGCTTCACCGGCGAGTACCCGCTCGGCGACGGCGGCCACGCCAACGGCAAGTTCGCGCTCGAGCCGCTCCCGGTAGTGCAGGGCGCGCGCTGAGCCCGACTGGATGCTGACCGAGGAGCAACTGACCGGCGCCCTGCGCGAGCGCTTTGGCCACGGCGCCTTTCGCCGCGGCCAGCTCGAGGCCGTGCAGGCCGCTGTGTCCAGCCGAGACGTTCTATTGGTGATGCCCACCGGCGCCGGCAAGTCGCTCTGCTACCAGCTACCAGCGGTGCTGGATCGCAAGCTCGGCGTCGTCGTCTCACCGCTCGTTTCGCTAATGACCGATCAGGTGGAGGGTCTGGGCGGAAGGGCCGAGCTGATCAACGCGCAGCGCGACGCCGCGTCCAACCGTCACGCGCTCGAGCGCGCGCTCGCGGGTGAGATCGACATGCTCTACGTGGCACCCGAGCGCTTCTCCTCACCGGGGTTCACGGATCGTCTCTCGGAGGCCGAGATCGGCCTCTTCGTCGTCGACGAGGCACACTGCGTGAGCCAGTGGGGACACGACTTCCGGCCCGAGTACTTCCGCCTCGGCGACGTCGCCCATCAGCTAGGGGCTCGCTCGATCTTCGCCGCTACCGCGACGGCAACCCCGCAAGTCGCCTCCGACGTCGCCCGGCGGCTCGGATTGCAGGACCCCGTCAGGCTCACGACCGGGTTCGACCGCCCCAACCTGTCCTACGACGTCGTCGCGATCGGATCGGATCGCGCCAAGCGGGCCGCGACGCTCGCGCTGCTGCGCGAGCCCGACGGTCTGCCGGCGATCGTCTACGCGGGTACGCGGAAGAAGACCGACGAGACGGCGAAATGGCTCTCGCGCGAGCTTGGCGTTCCGGTGCCGGCGTACCACGCCGGGCTCGAGCGCGAACCGCGGGCGGAAGCTCAGCGCGCGTTCATGAGCGGTGAGACCCCGGTGGTGGTCGCCACCAACGCCTTCGGCATGGGCGTCGACAAGGCCGATGTTCGAACCGTGATCCACGAGGTGGTGCCGTCGTCGCTCGAGGCCTACTACCAGGAGGCTGGCCGCGCCGGCCGCGATGGGATCCCGTCTCGCTGCGTGCTGCTTGCCGAGAACCGCGACAAGGGACTGCACGTCTTCTTCATCAACCAGGTTCAGGACCCCGAGGCAAAGAATCACCGGTGGCGTCAGTACCGCGAAGTTTGGGGTTACGTTGAGGGCGCCAGCTGCCGCCGCGCGGCGATCCTCAGCCACTTCGGCGATCGCGTCGCTCCCGAGTCCACGGGACGCTGCTGTGACGTCTGCGACGGCACGCTGGGGATCGTCGCCGCACCGACAGCCGCAGCCGCCGCGGCGCGGCCGTCAAGCGCCAGCGATGCGGAGCGCGGCACGATCGAACGAGCGATCCTGGAGGTGGTCCGCACAGCTGAGCCCGCGATCGGCCGCACACGAACCGTCGAGGTTCTGCGAGGAGGGCGCAGCAAGGTCGTCCTCAACAACGGATACGACGAACTGCCGGGATACGGCGACTTTCACGACTGGCGCGCCGAGGACCTCTTGCGCGAGGTCGATGCCCTCATCGACGGCGGCATGCTGCGCTCGACCGGCGGGCGCTTTCCGAAGCTGGCGCTGACGGCGCGAGCCGCCTGAACCTCGGTGTCGCAGGATCCCAACCGGTGCAAGCTCTCGTAGTGTCCGCTCGGTGAGCGCATTGAGGATCGGCGTCCTTGCATCGGGCACGGGGACGAACCTGCAGGCGATCCTCGATCAGATCCAACGGCGCGACCGAGCCGAGGTCGTCGCCGTCGGGTCGGACAAGCCGGGTGCGCAAGCGCTCGAGCGGGCTCGGAGTGCAGGCGTCGAGACGGCTGTATTCGCGGCCGCTGACCACGCCGATCGCGCGGCGCGCGATGGAGCGCTCGGCGACTGGCTCGAGGAGCGTCAGGTCGATCTCGTCGTGCTCGCGGGATACATGCAACTGCTCTCCGCTTCCTTCGTGCGCCGCTTCGCGCGTCGGGTGATCAACGTGCACCCTGCGCTGCTGCCGTCGTTCACCGGACTTGACGCGATCGGACAGGCGCTTGATTACGGGGTTCGCGTCACCGGCGTGACCGTGCATTTCGTCGACGAAGGGGTCGACACCGGACCGGTGCTGTTGCAGCGTGCGGTGCCCGTTCCGTCATCGCGCGATCGGGCCGAGCTCGAGCAGGCAATTCACGCGGTCGAGCACGAGTTACTGCCGGAGGCCGTGCGCATGATCGCGGCCGGCCGGGTCTCGTTCGACGATCAGGATCCGCGGATTGTGCGGATCTCAGCGTGATCCAGCGCTCATCCGACGCATAGACTCGAAGCGAGCCATGCAAGTCGAGTCTGCGATCACCGAGGAGGGCGGGTCCGCGCCGGTCGGCGTACCGATCCGCGTTCAGCGCGCGCTGGTTTCGGTCTCGGACAAAACAGGCGTCGTCGACTTCGCCCGAGCTCTGCGCGACCTCGACATCGAAGTCCTGTCGACCGGCGGTACCGCTGCAGCTTTGCGCGAGGCTGGAATCGAGGTGACTGAGGTTTCCGAGTTCACCGGCTCGCCGGAGATTCTCGGCGGGCGGGTCAAAACGCTGCACCCGCGACTGCACGCCGCGCTGCTTGCGCGCCGTGACCTCGCCGACCACATGCAGACTCTCGCCCAAGAGGGAATCGAGCCGATCGATCTCGTCTGCGTGAACCTCTATCCGTTCGAGGAAACGGTGGCTGTGCCAGGGGTGACCGAGGCCGAGGCCGTCGAGAACATTGATATCGGCGGCCCGACCATGATCCGCGCCGCGGCAAAGAACCATGACGCCGTCGCGGTCGTCGTGACTCCTGAGAGCTACGACGCCGTCATCGCCGAGATGAGCGACTCGGGCGGTGACGTCTCCGCGGAGACGCGCCACTGGCTCGCGAATGAGGCATTCGCCCAGATCGCGAAGTACGACGCATCGATCTCGCGCTGGTTCGGTCTGCGCTACGAGGTCTTTCCGAGTCACTTCACGGTGTCGTTCGAGAAATTGCTGGACCTGTCCTATGGCGAGAACCCGCATCAGAAGGCAGCGCTGTATGCCGACACCTCGATCAAGGAGAACGTCCTCAGCGGCGTCGGCAAACTGCACGGGAAGGACCTGTCGTTCAACAACGTCCTCGATCTCGACTCGGCCCGACGGCTGCTGGAGGAGTTCGACGAGCCGGCGTGCGTGATCGTCAAGCACAACAACCCCTGTGGCGTCGCCGTGGCAACGTCGGCGCTCGAGGCCTATGAGAAAGCCTTTGCCTGCGATCCCCTCTCGGCGTTTGGGGGTGTGCTCGTCTTCAACCGGCGAATCGACGCCACGCTGGCGGAGCGGCTGTCGCAGCAGTTCGTCGAAGTGCTGCTGGCGCCCGGCTTCGAGGAGGACGCGCTTGAGATCCTGACCCGCAAGGAGACGATCCGGATCCTCGACGTCGAGGACATCGCCTACGAGCCGCGTGAGCGCGATCTCAAGCGAGTGAGGGGCGGATTGCTCGCACAGGACGCCGACCGCATCGACGAGACCCGCGAGACGATGACCGTTCCGACCGAGGCGCAGCCGCCCGAGGAGCAGTGGGACGACGTGCTCTTCGCGTGGAAGGTTTGCCGCCACGTGCGCTCTAACGCGATCGTGTTTGCCAAGGGAGGCGCAACGGTCGGGATCGGGGCCGGGCAGATGAGCCGGGTTGACTCGGTCCGGCTGGCCGTTGAAAAGGCCGGCGCCGCATTCAGTGAAAAGGCTCCCGACATGCTTCGCGGGTCGGTCGTCGCCTCCGATGCGTTCTTTCCGTTCGCCGATGGACCGAAGGGCGCGATCGAGGCCGGCGCCTCCACCGTTGTCCAGCCGGGCGGCTCGAAGCGGGATGACGAGGTCATCGCCGCCTGCGATGACGCCGGCGTCGCCATGGTCTTCACCGGCCGCCGGCACTTCCGCCACTAACGCGGTGGCCGCAGAGCTCACGGTCCTGCGCGTTTTCTGCGCCGCCGACGGCACGGGGGGCAATCCGCTCGGTGTGTTCTTTGAGGGCGATGTGCCCGAGAATCAGCGCCAGGCGGTCGCCGCCGATCTCGGCTATTCCGAGACCGTCTTCGTCGACGAGCCCGGGCGTGGCGAGATGCGGATCTTCACACCGGAGGTCGAGCTCCCGCTGGTGGGGCATCCACTCGTCGGCACCGCGTGGCTCCTGCGCGAGCGCGGCCACGACGTGCCGATGCTGCGGCCGCCCGCGGGCGACGTGCCGGTGAAGTTCGACGGGGACCTCGTCAGGGTTGTGGCGAATCCCGAGTGGGGACCGCCGTGGGACCTGGTGCAGTTGGATTCGCCCGATCAGGTCAACGCGCTGACCGGCCCCCCGGAAGGCCATGAGTGGGTTGCGGTGTGGGCGTGGCTAGATGAGGACGCGGGTCTCATGCGAACGCGGGTGTTTGTCGCCGAGGGCGGGATCGACGAGGACGAGGCGACCGGCTCGGCCGCCCTCCGGCTCACGGCGCAGCTCGGTCGCGAGATCGAAATTCGCCAGGGCGAGGGGTCGGTGATCTACGCCCGCCCCGTCGGCGCCGAGACGGCGGAGATCGCCGGTCGCGTCGTGCTCGACGAGGTGTGCGACTACTCGCTCGGCTGAGGCTGATCGACAAACCCGGTCCCGGCAGGCGGACAATTGCGGCAGACTCAGAACAAGTGCGACGTATGCTCGGGGGCGTGGCCCGAAGGTCGGGCTGCAGACTTTTAATCTGCTGGTCTGGGTTCGATTCCCAGCGCCCCCACTGTTGACGCGAACGCTCCGACCGACGTGATCGCCCACCTCATCCGCCACGGCGAGTCGGTGTCCAACGCGGAGCCGGGCCGTGACCTCTCCGACGCGGACGGCGATCTCCTCACCGCCCGGGGCCACGAGCAGGCGGCGCTTGCCGCCAAGCACCTTGGCGGCCTGCGAATCGACCGGCTCTGGTCGAGCCCGCTTCGACGGGCCCGGGAGACCGCCGAGCCGATTGCTGCCGAGCTCGGTCTCGAGGTCGAGATTCACGAGGACCTGATCGAGCTGCGCGAGGGCGATGGTCACTACAGGCTCAACGGTGAAGAACAGAGACTGGCTCGGTGGTCCGCGCGGATGGCCGCGAACCCGGACGACCCCCGCGCCGCACCCGATGGCGCTGAGTCTTTCGCCGACATGATCGCTCGAGTGGAGCGCGTGAAGGCGCTGTTCCTCGCCCACCGCGACCAGCGAGTTCTCGCCGTCAGCCACGGACTGCTGTTGCGCTTTCTCTTCGTCCACAGCTTCCTAGAGGACGACTTCACGCCCGCTCAGACCCAGCGGCTATGGCAGCTGCGAACCGTCAATTGCGGACTCAGCGCCTTCCAGCATCGGTCCGCCGTTGCGGAGACGGCCTACCCAAGCGAGGGGGAGTGGGTCTGCTCAACCTGGATGGCCCGTCCGTGGGATCCACTGTGAGTGACGTTTAGGTCAGTGACCGCTCGAACGACGTTCTCAGCTCGCGGTGGTCGGTCTCCGGGTCGCCGATCGTGCGCTCGAGCATCAGCGCGCACTCGCGGCCCTCGATCTTGAGCGTCGCCACCTGGTTGTCGTAGTAGGGGCCTTCGACCAGGCGCCAGCGCACCTTCTCCGGCTTGACCCCAGCGAGCCTTGCGAGTGCCTTGAAAGCCATCACCGGGCCGCGCGTATCGCCGAGATCGATCGTCTTGCGTTCGCGGTCGTCGAGCGCGTTGCGAAACGGCGAGCACACGGCTTGCCAGACATTGCTCTTGACCTGGGCCGAGCGCGGAAACGCGAGCTCGGCCAGGTAGGCGTGGTGGACGTCGCCCGAGAGGACCGTGATCGATGCCGGCGCCTTGCCGAACTCACCGGCGCCGGCCCGCGCCAGCAGGTCGGCCAACTGCTCGAACGAATCACCGAACGCGGGCCAGTGGTCGAGATCGCCGCTGCGTCGCATCTTCTCCCCGCGCCGCGCCGCCATCTGCCCCCACGCGCCGCCCGCGAGTGCTTCGCCGAAGCGTTCTGCGTAGTGGAGCGCGGGCGCCAGGATCAGCGGGTCGGAGGTACCGATCAGCAGATGGTCGAAGTCGCCCTGGAGGTGTGACTCGAGCCACTCCCACTCGTCGTCGTTGAGCATCGAGCGGTTGTCCTCGTCGAGGACACGGCCGATTCGCGAGTCGAGGACGATCAGACGGGTGCCCCCGAAATCACGGCAGTAGCTCCAGCGCTCCCCCTCGCCGGCCCCGCGCTCCTCGCCAGCCATCTCGCGCAGCACCTCCCAGCCGTCGTCGGCCTCGCGGACCGAGGCGAGCAACTTGCTCTCGCGCAGGCGCTCCGGTGAGAGGTTGCCGGCGTACTGATAGAGCCAGTAGGACGCAATGCCGGAGCACTCCCGCTCAGCCCACCAGTCGAGCTTGCGCATGTCCTCGACCCAGGCCTGCGAGATGTTCCAGTCGTCGTGGATGTCGTGGTCGTCGATCACCATCGAGACCGACACCGTCGAGAGCAGCCAGCGGATGTGGGCGTCTTCCCAGGACTCGCGGTAAAGGCGTGCGTACTCCTCAAAGTCGGCGACCTCTTCGCCCGGTGGCTTGCGAATGTCGCGCTTCTTGCGTATGAAGGCCAGCGTCTCGGGCGAGACCTCGTCCGCGTAGACCTGATCTCCGAGCAGCAGCAACGCGAGCGGCCACTGCTCCGGGTCGCCATCGAGCATCTCCTCGGTGAGCGAATAGAGGGCGTCGAACTCGCGACCGTCCGGGTGGTCGTCCTTTGGCAGCGCATATGGCGCGTGATGCGGGAGCGAGACCCGACACGAGCCGAACGACAGGCGCAGGGGCCCCCCGTCGCCGAGTGTCCGGATCACGCTCGGCGGATACTCGGTGTCGGGCTCGGGCCATCGCACCTCGCCGTTGAGGGCGACCTCGTACTCGGTCCGAGACCCTGGTTCGAGTCCCTCCGCAATGACCAGTGCGTAGTGATGGCCATGCACGCAGAAGGTCGGCTCACTGTGGCCGAGAATCTCGACCTGGCAGGCCTCGTCAGTTTCGACCCAGAGCACCGCCTCCGTCTCCCCGACGTAGCGCAGCACGGGTCCCAGCACCAGCTTCGCCATGACGATCCTTCTACCCGCGCATCGGCGTCGCCAAGCTGAAACCATCCGGTCGATGAGACCGCGTCATCTGATCGGCCTGTTCGTCCTTCCGCTGCTCCTCGCCCCGTCGAAGGCCGTTGCCGTCACCTGCGACGGCCGTGCCCTCGCCGACGCGGGCGTCCCGACCCTGCTGAGCGGCTGTGGCGACGCGAGGATCTCCGAGCTCGCCCCCGCGCTCGGCATCGACCGAGACGAGCTCGAGCGCATGGACGTCGTCACGACCCCAGCCGGCAAGGTCGTTCGGCTCCGACAGGAGGTGGACGGAGTTCCCGTCTTCAACGGTCAGCTGGCCGTTCGTTTCGGTCCCCGCGGCGGCCTCGACATGGTCCAGGCGAGCACGATCGCCGAGCCACCGCTGTCGACGACACCGTCGGTTTCCGCGGCCGATGCGATGGCCGCCACCGGTTTCGCTTCCCCCGCAGCGGAGCTGGTGATCTACCCGGACGGGTCGCCGCCGGTACTCGCATGGCACGTGTCCTCAACCTCGGTCGGCGCGGACCTGAACGCGATGGTCGACGCCCAGACCGGGGCCATCCTGCGCACCTGGAACGACATCCGCAATGCGAGCGCGCCCGGCTCGGTCTTCGATCCCAATCCCGTCCAGACCAGTGGCAATACGGCGCTGAGCGGGGGGCTGCCGCCACTGGAAGAGGACGACGCCAGCGCCGACGCCGAGCAGGTGAACGTCACGCTCGAGAACTTGAACTCCGCCGCCTCGCTGGAGGGCAGCTACGTCTCGATCCTCGGCTCGCCGGCGTACGCGCCGGGGAGTTACCCCCGCGGCGATGCCGCGACGAGGTTCGAGGCTGTCAACGCCTACTACGCGATCGACCGCGCGCAGACAAAGATTCAGGAGCTCGGCTTCACCGACGTCAACAACCGCCCGATCGAGGTCACCGTCAACGCCGGGCCTGCCGACAACTCCTTCTACATGCCGTCGACAGAGAGCGTCTATTTCGGCACAGGCGGCGTCGACGACGCCGAGGATTCCGAGGTTGTCCTGCACGAGTACGGGCACGCGATCCAGGACAACCAAGTGCCGGGCTTTGGATCCGGCGACGAGCAGGGCGCCATGGGCGAGGGCTTCGGCGACTTCTTCGCCGCGATGATCACCCTCGAAAAGGGCGACCCGAGCCATCAGGCGGCCCGTCGCTACTGCGTCGCCGACTGGGACGCGGTCTCATACAACCCGGTCGATCCCGGCAACCCAGGCGGCGGCTGCCTGCGCTGGATCGACGGTACCGACGAGGGCTCAGGGGCAGACATCGGTAGGTACTCCAACTCGCCCGAGGAGGTTCACGACGACGGTCGCTACTGGGCGGCCGGGATGACGTGCATCTTCGAGGGGCTCGGCGGTAATCCGACCGCGCGAGACAAGGCGCTGCGCCTGGTCCTCGACTCGCAGCAGAACCTGGTCCCCATCGCCGACAACACCGCGTTCGAAAAGCACATCGAGGCGATGATCGTTTCCGACCAGAACCTCTACGGCGGGGCCAACGTCGCACTGATCCGAAATTGCGCAGCGGAGCGCGGGCTCGCGACCCTGACGGAGACTGATCCAGGTCGCGACAAGACGCCGCCGGAGGTCGCCGCCACCATCAACCCGGCCGCTCCCGACGGCAGCGACGGCTTCTACACGAACGACGTTCGGGTCACCTGGACGGTGCTCGACCGCGAGTCGGCCGTGACGACAAACGGCTGCGGCCCGGTGACGGTGGACCGCGACACGGGCGACTCGGGCGTCACGCTGACATGCACGGCGACGAGCAGCGGTGGGATGACGTCGAAGTCGGTGACGATCAGGCGCCGCTCGCCTGCCGATGCCAAGGCCCCGACCACCACCATCGACAAGCATCCGCGCAAAAGAACCCGCCGCCATCGCGCGCGCTTTCACTTCGCCTCTGACGAAGGTGGCACGAGCTTTAAGTGCCGGCTCGACGACAGGCGTTTCCGAAAGTGCGACTCGCCGAAGAAGGTTCGCGTGCGAACCGGCAAGCACACGTTCAGGGTGCGCGCCACCGACGCAGCCGGAAATGTCGAGGACAAGGCGACAGCGTTCACATGGACCGTGAAGCCGCGCAAGCATCGGCGCGGGAGGCCCTAGAGCTCGGGTAGCCCCTCGGTGGACGTCGAGGCCTCTGCATAGAGCCTCTGCGCGATGCGGCCGGCCCGGCGGGCCGCATACCCGGCCTCGACCGCCTTTCGCATCGCCGTCGCCATCAGCTGCGGGTCGGCGGCGCGCGAGACCGCGCTCGCGAGCAGGACGCCGTCGCACCCGAGCTCCATCGCAAGCGCGGCGTCCGAGGCCGTGCCGATCCCCGCGTCGCAGATCACAGGCACCGAAGCGTGCTCGACGATGATCCTCATGTTGTACGGGTTGCGGATCCCGGCGCCGGAGCCGATCGGCGAACCGAGCGGCATCACCGCTGCGCAGCCCACCGCCTCGAGACGGGCGGCGAGGACCGGGTCATCGTTCGTGTACGGCAGCACCGTGAAGCCGTCGCCGACCAGGGTTTCAGCGGCGCTCAACAACTCGGGGGCGTCGGGAAGCAACGTGCGGTCGTCGCCGATGACCTCGAGCTTCACCCAGTCGGTCTCAAACGCCTCGCGGGCAAGGTGGGCGGTGCGTACCGCGTCGCGAGCGGTGTAGCAACCGGCGGTGTTCGGCAGGCAGAAAAGTCCGAGGCGCTCGGTCAGTTCAAGCAGCGACCCCTGAGCCGCCGGGTCCACCCGGCGGAGCGCGACGGTGACGATCTCGGTGCCAGACGCCACCAGGGCCGCTTCCATCTGCTCGAGCGAGCGAAATCCGCCCGTGCCGACGATCAGGCGCGAGCCCCATTCGCGACCGCCGAGCTCCCAGCTAGCCACCCTGGATCGCCCCCACCACTTCAACGCGCTGGCCGTCACGCAGCTCGGTCCGCTCCCACTCCGAACGCGGTACGACCTCGCCGTCGACGGCGACCGCAATTCCGGCGCGCTCAGGCGCAGCACCCACGCGTTTGACCGCTAGCGCGACCGTCGTCGCCGAGTCCAGCTCGACGCGCTCACCGTTTAGCTCGATCGTCACCGCCCCACCTCAATGCGATCGCCTGCCAGCAGCCCGACGATGCGCTCCGCGGTGATAGGCGCGAGGAGGATGCCGTTTCGAAAGTGGCCGGTCGCCAGGACGAGACCGTCGATCGCCCCATATCCGATGAGCGGCACATTGTCGGGCGTTGTCGGCCGCAGCCCGGCGATCGTCTCAACCAACTCGAGCTCGGCGATCTGCGGGAGAGCTCGATACGCCTCGCGCAGGAGCTCGTGAACTCCCCCCGCGGTGACCCTGGTGTCGAACCCGAGCTCCTCCACCGTCGCGCCGACCACGAGTCGCCCGTCCGCTCTCGGAACGATGTAGATCCGTTCGCTGACCAGGATTCGCGCGCAAGCGGGCTCACTCGCCGGGCCCTCGAGTGTGAGGATCTGACCCTTCACCGGCCGTACGCGAGGGCGGGCCGCCTCAGGAAGCCAGTCGGCCGCCGACCACGAGCCCGCGGCGAGTACGACCGCATCAGCACGGTGCTCGGTTCCGTCCGCCACGCGCACGCCCACGATGCGGTCGGCGTCAATCAGCGCCTCTGTGACCTCGGCGATCTCGATCCGGGCACCCGCAGATTCGGCGGCGGTCACCAGGGCATCGATCAGCGTCCGCGGGTCCACGGCGGACTCGTGCGGGGCATGAATGCCGCCGAAGCCACCCGGGGCGAGGCCTGGCTCGAGCTCGCGGCACTGCGACGGCGACAACCACTCCGCGGCGAGGCCATGGTCGCGCATCAGCTCGAAGCGCCTGCGCAACTCCGCGGCCTCGTCGCGATCGAGTGCAACGTGAAGGGCGCCGAGCTCGAGGAAGCCGGATTCGAGGCCGCTGGCGCTGGCAAGCTCGGAGGCAAACGACGGCCAGCGCTCGTGCGAGGCGAGCGCAAGCTCGAGCAGGCGGTCTTCGCCCCAGCTCGCCTCGCCGACCGGCGCCAGCATCCCGGCCGCGACGTTCGAGGCTCCCGCGCCGGGGTGGTCGCGCTCGAGCACGAGAACGTCAAGTCCGTGCTGGGCAGCTCGCCAGGCGCAGGCCATGCCGATCACGCCGGCGCCGACGATCACCACGTCGTGCTCGGCTCGCTTTGCGTCAGTTGTTGCCACGGTTCACACTCCCGGGCGGACGGACCTCTCACCTCCCTGCGCCGGCATTACCCGGATCAGGTTCAGACGGTCGGCGGCCCGTCGCCGCCCTCTCAGCCCCACAGGTACTCCAGGGCTCCCGTTGGGTGTTCACGATACTCCCCACAGTGACCCGCGACCGAACCGAGATCATCCGCGCCTGGTTCGAGCGCCTCGGCGACGGGCGTATCGACGAGGCGCTTGAGTTCGCTGCCGCCGACGTCCTCGTCGATCGCAGCCGCTCCAATGCGCCGTGGAAGGGTGTCGACCGCGGTCGCGGGGCCGCTCGCGACGCCTACGCCGACCTCACCTCAACCCTGGACGGTGTGCGCTGGGAAGCGACTGAGATCCGCAATGTCGGTCGCGACCTGGCGGTGGCCGGCACGCGCATCGCCGTGGAGGGGCCCGCAAGCGGCATCAAGACGGTGGCGCGTGGCGCATGGATCGCGCGCTTTCGCGGCGATGAAGTGACCGAGCTGGTGCTGCATCAGTCCTTCGATGAAGCGATGTTCGACGCACGTGGGCGTGCCCTTTCCGCGGCCCGCCTCTACTTCGTCTGCGAAGCCCAACCTGCGGGCCGCGATCCAGGGCCGCTGTTGGAGGCCGCGATTGCAGGTGGCGTCGACGTCATCCAGATGCGCGAGAAGGCGCCGCGCTGCGCTGAGGAGCTGATTGCGTTCGCGGAGCCGTTCGCACGTGCCGCGCGCGAACACGGCGCGCTGTTCTTTCTCAACGACGAGCCCAACCTGGTCGAACGCTGCGGCGCCGATGGCGTACACGTCGGCCAAGACGACGAGCCGGTCGCGGCTGCACGCGCGGCGGCCGGCCCGGGCGCGCTGGTCGGACTTTCGACCCACAGTCCGGATCAATTCAACGCTGCGCTGGCAGCGACGGGGGCCGCTCGCCCCGACCAGGTCAGCGCCGGCCCCGTATGGGAGACCCCGACGAAGGCGGGGCGCCCCGCGGCCGGCCTGGAGCTGATCGAGCATGCCGCCACCTCGCCGGCCGAGACCCCGTGGTTTGCGATCGGGGGAATCGACACGGAGAACGTCGGTGATGTCGTCGCCGCCGGTGCGCGGCGCATCGTCGTTGTCCGCGCGATCCGCGACGCGGACGACCCCGAGGTTGCGGCGCGGGCGCTTCGGGCTGCGCTCTAGCCTGCGGGCCATGGCCGACCGCGAGCGAAAGCGCTCCGCAACACAAAAGCGCAAACAGCGCTCGAACGAGCGCCGAGCCGAGCTCGCCGCCAAACGCGAGCTGATGGCGGCGCGGACCGAGGCCAAGAACGAGGCGGCTCGTGAACAACTCGAACCGCTGGAAAAGGGGGAGCGTCCCACGGTCGTCACGGTCGCCGCAGTTGTCTCAGCTGTGGTCGCGACCTCGAGCCTCGCCGGTTGGTTGGCCGGCATTGAGGTGATGCGATATGGAAGCGACGGCATCCAGCAGGGAAAGGACGAGGCGCCTTTGGCTTCGGTGATCGCCGTCGTTGTGTTGATGGGCGTGATGGCGTGGGGCCTGTGGCGAGCGCGCTACTGGGCCGTGCTTGGGTTCCAGGCGCTGATGGTGATCGTGATGATCGCCAGCTCGCTCTTCTTGATTCAGGCGATGTCGTTGGCGGAAGCGCTGGTGACGACTGGCTTGCTCGCCGGTTCCGGCGCGCTCTTCTTTTTCATGATCAAGGCGATGGCGAGGATTCAAATGCCGCAGCGCCCGGGAGCCGAACCGCCGAGCGGCTGAACCTGCGTCTTATAGAGTCGAACGCATGCCTGATTCCTTCGACGTAATCGTCATCGGCGGTGGTCCGGGGGGCTACCACGCCGCAATCCGCGCTGCCCAGCTCGGCAAGAAGACAGCAGTTGTCGAGATGGACAAGCCCGGCGGCCGCTGCCTCAACTACGCGTGCATCCCGGCGAAAACGATGCTGCACACCGCCGAGGTCTTCGACCACGCGCGCAACAGCGCCGATCTCGGTGTGACCGTCGAGGGCGCTGCGCTCGACTGGAAGGCGCTCGGCGAACGTCGCACCAAGGTCTCGGAGACGCTCTCCGGCGGGGTGAAGATGCTCTGGGACAAGAACAAGGTGACGAGCATCGAGGGCAAGGGCTCGCTCGACGAGAAGGCCAACGTCGTCGTCGACGGCACGACCTACGAGGCCGGCGCGGTGGTGCTCGCGACCGGCTCGGTCGCGATGCCGATCCCCGGCGTCGAGTTCGGTGACCGCATCGTCGACACCTGGGGCGCGTGGTCGCTACCGGCACTTCCGAAGTCGATCGGCGTGGTCGGCGCGGGCGCTTCGGGGGCCGAGATCGCCTCCGCCTACATCCGCTACGGCACCGAGGTGACGCTGATCGAGATGCTGCCCCAGATCCTTCCCGCCGAGGACAAGGACGTCGTGCGGGTCGTCGATCGGGTCTTCAAGAAGCAGGGCATCAAGGTGCTCACCGGGACCCCCATCTCCGACGTCAAGGCCGGCAAGAGCTCGGTCAAGGCGAAGGTTGGCGACGAGGCGATCGAGGTCGAATACCTGGCAATCGCCGGTGGACGGGCTCCCGACACCGAGGGTCTTGGCATCGAGGCGGCCGGCATCAAGGTCGGCGACGGCGGCAAGATCGAGATCGACGAGTATCAGCGGACCTCGAACCCGAAGGTCTACGCGATCGGCGACCTCGTCCGCGGGCCAGCGCTCGCCCACAAGGCTCAGGAGGAGGGCGTGATCGTGGCGGAGACGATCGCGGGCACGCCCACTCACCCGCTCGACCCCGAGCTCGTCCCGGGCGCCACCTTCTGCCATCCGCAGGTCGCGAGCGTCGGGCTCACCGAACAGCAGGCCAAGGACGCGGGCAAGGACGTGAAGGTCGGGCGCATGAAGCTCGGCGGCGTCGGCGCGTCGGCCGTCTACGACGATCGCGACGGCGTCGTCAAACTCGTCGTCGACGGCGAGTACGGCGAGATCGTCGGCGCCCACGTCGTCGGCAATCGTGCCTGCGACATGATCGCCGAGCTCGTCGACACGATCGCCCTGGAGGGCGGGTACCAGGAGCTGGCGCGGATCATCCACGCACATCCGACGATCTCCGAGGCGATCCTCGACGCCGCCCGCTCGGTCGACGGCTGGGCAATTCACCAGTAGCCGACATGGACTACGACGCCCTGCGAGCCGGGATGGCTGCCGCCGTCCCGTTCAACCAACACCTCGGGCTGGACGTCACCGACCTTGGCCCAGGAACGGCAACGGTTCGGCTGCCCGACGAGGCGGGACTTCGAAATCACGTGGGCACCCAGCACGCTGCCGGGCTGTTCGCCGCGGCCGAGGCGGCGTCGGGCGGCGCGTTCGTCGCCACCTTCGCGGAGCGGTTGGCCGAGGTCCGGCCACTTGCCGCGAGCGCGGAGATCAAGTACACGAAGCTCGCGAAGGGGCCGATTGACGCGACTGCGACGCTCGCGGACGGCGCTGAGCTGCTCGCGGCGCTCGATGGCGAGGGCAAGGTCTCGTTCCCCGTCGAGGTCACGCTCACTGACGGCGACGGCAACGAGGTCGCCGCCGCCACGGTGCAGTGGCATGTGCGCAAGTCGTCGTGACTGACCGCGCAACCTTCTTCTACGACCTCGCCTCCCCGTACGCCTACCTCGCCGCCGAGCGCATCTCAGGCGTGTTCGACGATGCCGGCGCCGAACAACCCGTCTGGCAGCCGATCCTGCTGGGCGCGCTGTTCAAGCGCTTCGACCGTGGATCCTGGGCACTCACCCCCGAGCGCGAGGCTGGCGAACGCGAGGTAGAGCGGCGGGCGCAGGCCTATGGGTTGCCGCCAATCCGGTGGCCGGATCCGTGGCCCGCGAACTCGCTGACCGCGATGCGGGCGGCCACGTTCGCGAAGGAGATCGGGCGCGTCGTTTCCTTTTCGCTTGCCGCCTACCGTCAGGCGTTCGCGGCGGGCCGCGACCTGACGGAGCCGGACAACGTCTTCATCGCAGCGGCCTCTTCGGAGCTCCACCCGCGCTCGCTGCAGACTGCGATTTCTCGTGACGCGATCAAGCTGCGCCTGCGCGAGGCGACCGAAGTCGCAGGTGATCGCGGCGTGATGGGCGTCCCGGCCGTTTTGGTCGGCGACGAGGTCTTCTGGGGAGACGACCGCCTCGAGGATGCCGCCGCAGCTGCGGCCGGACATGCGTAGGGCGCTATGTTGAGCATGGGTGGCTGAGGAAGCGGTCAAGTCAGCACAGGCGGGAGGCGCAAGCGCCTCCGCCCGCTCGCTGCCCGACGCCGACACTTCGATCGAGCTGCTGGAGACGATGGCGCTCATCCGTCGCTTCGAGGAGGAGGCGAGTCGCCAGTACCAGCGCGCGAAGGCCGGCGGCTTCCTGCACCTGGCGATCGGCGAGGAGGCCACGATCGTCGGAACGACGTCGGCGATGGAGCCAGCCGACTACCTCATCGGGACCTATCGCACCCATGGGCACGCCATCGCCCGGGGAACGGATCCCAACCACGTGATGGCCGAGCTCTTCGGTCGCGTCGACGGAACCTCCGGCGGCCGCGGCGGCTCGATGCACGTCTTCGACGGCGAGCGAAGGTTCATGGGCGGCTACGGGATCGTCGGTGGCAACCTGCCTCTGGCCGCGGGCCTCGCGTTGTCGAGCGACTACAAGGGCACCGACGACGTCACCGTCTGCATGTTCGGCGACGGCGCCTCGAACACCGGAAACTTCGGCGAGACCATGAATCTGGCCGCGCTCTGGCGACTGCCGGTCGTCTTCATCCTCGAGAACAACCTGTACGGGATGGGCACCTCGGTCGAGCGACATTCGGCCGTTACCGATTTCTCGAAGAAGGCGGAGGGCCTGGGCATCCCCGGTATTCGAGCGGACGGGATGGACGTGCTTGCGATGCGCGAGACGGTCGCCGAGCACATCCGGATCGCCCGCGAGGAACGGCGGCCGACCATGGTTGAGGCGTTCACCTACCGCTTCCGCGGGCACTCGGCGGCCGATCCCGAGGTCTACCGGACGAAGGAGGAGGTCGCCGAGTGGCGCAAGAAGGACCCGGTCGAGATCTTTGCTGACCGGCTCGAGTCGGAGGGCGTGATCACCGCCGACCAGCGGGCGGAGATGCGCGAGCGCCTCGACGCGCGCGTGCTCGAGGCGGTCGAGTTCGCAGACGCCTCACCCGAGCCCGAGCTCAACACCCTCTACGACCATCTCTACGTCGTTGGCGATCAGGTTCCCGGCTGGTACGCGATCGACGAGCGCGCGCCGACCGCGTTCGCCGGCGAGCGCGAGGGCACCGAGCTCGAAGGCGAAGCCCGCCGGCTCGCCGAGGCCGGTGCCGCCTACGGGGGACAGGCCGCGTCCAGCGCTGGTCGCGAGCCCGGGCAGACCGAGGGTGACCGCGAAGGCGCGGACGCGCTCGAGGATCGCGAGGAGTTCATCCAAGAGGACGAAGAGGGCGACACGCAGGGACCATGGTGAGCTAGTGGCCGCCGTGAGGATGAGAGAGGCGCTGCGCGACGCGATGGCGGAGGAGATGCGGCGCGACGAAGCCGTCTTCGTGATGGGCGAGGACGTCGCGGTGTTCCAGGGCGCCTTCAAGGTGACCGAGGGGCTGCTCGACGAGTTCGGAGAGCGGCGTGTGCGCGACACGCCGATCTCGGAGAACACGATCGTCGGCGCCGGCGTCGGCGCCGCGATGGGCGGACTGCGCCCGGTGGTCGAGCTGATGACCGTCAACTTCTCGCTGCTCGCCTTCGATCAGATCATCAACCACGCCGCCGCGATCCCGTACATGTTCAACGGCCAGACGACGGTGCCGATGGTCGTGCGAATGCCAGGCGGTGGCGGACACCAGCTCGGGCCGACGCACTCGCACAGCTTCGAGGCGATGTTTCTCCAGATCCCCGGGATTCTTGTCGCCTGCCCGTCGACGCCCGCCGACGGCAAGGGCTTGCTGAAGGCGGCGATCCGCGACGACAACCCGGTCATCTTCATCGAGCACGAGACCCTCTACGGAGCTCGCGGCGAGGTGCCCGACGGCGATGACCACATCGTCAATTTCGGTGAGGCTGCGATCCGCCGCGAGGGCACCGACGTCACCATCGTTGGTCTGCTGCGGATGTCGCACATCGCCCAGCAGGCGGCGAAGACGCTGGCCGGCGAACACGGGATCGAGGCTGAGGTGATCGACCCCCGGACGCTGCGACCGCTCGATCTCGACACGATTGTCGACTCGGTCAAGAAGACCAACCGGCTGGTCGTCGTCGAGGAGGGCTGGCCGCATGGCGGCGTTGGCGCGAACATCGCGACGCTCGTCACCGAACAGGCCTTCGACTACCTCGACGCCCCCGTCCAGCGGGTCACAGGAGCCGACGTGCCGATGCCGTACTCGAAGCGACTCGAGCAGTCTGCGATCCCCCACGCCGAGCACGTCGTCAGCGCTGCTCGGGCGACGCTTGAAGGGACCAAGTAGTGGCGACCGACATCGTCATGCCGCGCCTCTCGGACTCCATGGAGGAGGGGACGATCCTGACCTGGATGAAGCAGGTGGGAGATGAGGTTGCCCTCGGCGAGGAGCTGGTCGAGATCGAGACCGACAAGGCGAACATGGTGTTCGAGTCGGACGCCGCCGGGACGCTTGTGGAGATCCTGGCCGGTGAGGGCGACACGCTGCCGATTGGCGAGGTGATTGCTCGTGTGGGGGATGCGGGTGAGGCATCCGCGAGTGGTGAAGGGAATGGCGACCGTGGGACGGGCTCCGCTATCCATGCTCCGCAGGAACCTCGCGTCCATGCTCCGGACCGTCCCTCGGACGCCACCCCCTCCACCACCCCCTCGGACGCACCCGCCTCCCCCACCTCGTCGGACTCCCCCTCGGACGCACCCGCCTCCCCCACCTCGTCGGAGGCCGCTCCCTCCCCCACCCAGCAAGAAGAGGTTTCGGAGCCGGCTTCCGTGCCGGCTGCAACAGGCGACGGTCGAGTCAAGGCCAGTCCGGTTGCGCGGCGAATTGCGGAGGAGAAGGGCGTCGACCTCTCGACGCTCCAAGGCTCAGGACCGAGCGGGCGAATCGTCAAGGCGGATGTCGAGAAGGCAGCTGCGCAGGGCGGCGGCGGGGCCACCCCCGCGTCGGCGCCCGCCACAGTCCAGCCGTCGTCACCCGAAACGGCAAAGGGAAGAGTCGAAGTAGTTGAGCTCTCCAAGCTGCAGCAGACCGTCAGCCGGCGGATGGCCGAGTCGAAGGCCACGGCGCCGCACTTTTATCTGCAGTCGGAGATCGACATGACGCGGTGCTTCGACGCCCGGGCTGCATTGAAGGCATCGGCGAGCGACGGCGATGTCATCCCGTCGTTCAACGACATGGTTGTCAAGGCGTGCGCGATCGCGCTCAAGGAGTTTCCTCGCGCGAACGGGGCGTACCGAGATGGCAGGTGGGAGCTCTACGAGCGAGTCAACGTCGGGATCGCGGTGGCCGCGGCTGAGGCACTCGTCGTGCCGACGATCTTCGACGCCGATCGCAAGGGCCTGCGACAGATCGCGACCGAGGCTCGAGCGCTCGCCGGGAAGGTCCGTGACCGGAAGATCACCCCGCCCGAGCTCTCGGGTGGCACGTTCACCGTGTCCAATCTCGGAATGTTCGGCGTGACGAACTTCCACCCGGTGATCAACCTGCCGCAGGCAGCGATCCTCGCCGTCGGCGCAATCACCGAGACCCCGGTGATCCGCGCGGGCGAGGTCTCCGTCGCGCAGCTGATGGGCGTCACCCTCGCCTGCGATCACCGCATCCTCTACGGCGCCGACGGCGCCGAGTTCCTCGCCCGCGTGCGAGCTCTGTTGGAAGAGCCGCTCGGCCTCGCCTTGTAGTCCGGAGACCGCCATACCTCAGCGACTCATCGACGTCCCGCTCGAGTCGCTCCCATACATCGACGAGCACTCAACCTACGTGGCCGCCTCGCCGGAGCGTGTGTGGGAAGCACTGGTCGAGACGGCGGGCGACACGGGTGGCCTCAGCCTCGGACCGGTCGCCGCGCGCGCTCTCGGCTGCGTTGCGGACACAACCAGTGGACCACCCGGGCGAATCGGCTCGACGATCCCAGGATTCATCGTCGCGCGCTCGATCGCCCCTGCGGTACTCGCGCTGATGGGCGAGCATCGCTTTTCGCGCTACGCGCTGATCTTCTACGCGGCCGAGACCGCCGCCGGGCCGGTTCGCCTCAGCGCCGAAACGCGAGCTGAGTTCCCGGGCGCCAAGGGAAAGCTCTATCGGACGCTGGTGATCGGAAGCCGCGGCCACATGCTCGCGACCCGCGCAATTCTCCGCAATGTGCGCAAGCGCGCCGAGCGGGGTTGAGAGACGTCCGGCCGGGCGTTAGTATTTTCAGTGCCGATTCGCACGAGCCACTAGCTCGCGTGGTCGACAAGACATAGGGAGCCTGGGCGGAACCCCGAGCACCCATCGTCCATAAGGCGTCGCGGAGGAGATCCCGAAGCGACGTAAGCCAGGCCCGATTCCCCGAGGAGATCCCGAAGGGCGGCCAGACACGAAGGGCGGAGAGATGAAGCCAGTCGATGGCGTAGTCGTACGCGGGCACGCGCGCGACCGCCGCAGCCATGGCGCGGAACGCGAGGATGTCGCGTTCGTAGCCGACCCCGGCCACCTGACGAAGGCCGACCGGGCAAACCTCCTCAAGTACATGGCGATGATGCGCGCCGCCGAGGAGCGCGCAATCACCCTCTACCGACAGGGCAAGATCCCTGGCAGCTTCTATGACGGCTGCGGCCAGGAGGCGATCAGCGTCGGTTCCTCCTACGTGCTCGGCCCGAAGGACCGCATGTGCATCCTGCACCGCGACCTCGGCGCTCACTTCGTTCGGGGCCTGACCCCGGACCGCTACCTCGCCAACTACATGGGTCGCTCCGGCGGGCCGACGGGTGGCAAGGACGGCAACATGCACTTCGGCGACCCCGAGCTGGGCTGCGTCGGGATGGTCTCGATGCTCCCCGACATGGCGCTGGTCGCAGCGGGAATGGCGATGGCCTTCAAGCTGCGGGGCGAGCCGCGCGTGGCGATGACGTACTTTGGCGACGGCTCCACCGCCAACGGCCAGTGGCACGAGGCGATGAACTGGGCGGCCGTCCAGAACCTGCCGATTGTCTTCGTCCTGGAGAACAACGGCTTCGCCTACTCCACCCCGAACGAGCTGGAGTTCGCGGTCGACCCGGTCGAGCGCGCCGCGACATACGGATTTCCCGGCATGCTCGTCGACGGCAACGACGTCGAGGCTGTCTTCGACGCATCCCGCGCCGCGGCCGACCGCGCCCGCAGGGGCGACGGCCCGACGCTGATCGAGTGCCGGACGATGCGCATGCACGGCCACGGCGCCCACGACGACATGCGCTACGTGCCAAGCGAGCTGCGCGAGGAGTGGGCCGACCGGGACCCGATCGACCGCTACTCGGAGCGGCTCGTGAACGAGCACGGCTTCTCGGCTGACGAGGTCTCTGAGATTCGTGACGAGGTCAAGGCCTATGTCGATGACTGCGCCAAGACGGCGCTCGAGTCGCCGATGCCCGACCCCGCTGATGCTCACCGCGGGGTCTTCGCCGACGAGGCAACCCCGCTGGGCGACGGTCAGGCGCCCTGGTCGCATTGGAGCGCAGCCTGATGGCGGAGCTCACCTATCTCGAAGCGATCTCGGACGGCCTGCGGGAGGAGATGCGCCGCGACGAATCCGTGCTCTGCCTCGGTGAGGACATCGGCCACTTCGGTGGTGCCTTCAAGGTCACCGATGGCTTCATCGAAGAGTTCGGCGCCGATCGCGTCATCGACACGCCGCTCGCCGAGAACGCGATCATCGGCACGGCGGTCGGCGCCGCGGTCGAGGGGATGCGGCCGGTCTGCGAGATGCAGTTCGCCGACTTCATCGCCTGCGGCTTCGACCAGCTCGTCAACGTCGCCGCGAAGCTCCACTATCGCCAGGGCGTCGCCGCCCCGATGGTCGTGCGGCTGCCCTCCGGCGGCGGTTTTTCCGGCGGGCCGTTTCACTCGCAGAATCCGGAGGCGTGGTTTCTGCAGTCGCCCGGTCTGAAGGTCGTCGCACCGGCAACGGCCGACGACGCTAAGGGACTGTTGGCCGCGGCCATCCGCGACCCGAATCCAGTCTGTTATCTCGAGCACAAGGGTCTCTACCGCTATGTCAAGGGCGAGGTTCCCGAGGGCGAGTACGTGGTCGAGCTGGGCAAGGCCCGCGTCGCCCGCGAGGGCGAGGAGATGACCGTGATCACCTACGGGTCCGGAGTCCACCTCGCGCTCGACGCGGCCGAAGCGCTCGACGAGTCGATCGAGGTGATCGACCTGCGCAGCCTGTGCCCGCTCGACACCGAGGCGATTCTTGCGAGCGCGCGCAAGACCGGCAAGGTTCTGGTCGCGCACGAGGCGACCCAGTCGTGCGGCGTCGGGGCCGAGGTCGCCGCGCTGGTGGCCGCCGAGGCGTTCGAGGACCTCGACGCACCCGTCCGCCGGCTGACTGCCGCCGACGTGCCGATTCCGTTCAGCCCGCCCCTGGAACAGGCTGTGCTCCCGCAGCTCGAGGACATGAAGGAGGCTTGCGATGAGCTCCTCAGGTACTGACACGCTGGTTGCGGTCCTGATGCCGAAGATGGGGATCTCGGTCTCCGAGGGGACGATTCTCGAGTGGCGCAAGCAGCCCGGGGATTGGGTCGAGGCCGACGAGACGATCGCGGACGTGACGACTGACAAGGTCGACGTCGAGATCCCGTCGCCGGCCAGTGGTCGGCTGGCGCGACTGGTCGCCGAGGCCGGGGACACGGTCCCGGTTGGCGAGCCGATCGCGCAGATCGACGACGGCGCCAAGGCGGGTGAAGCCCACCCAGACGAAGACACCGGCGAGCAACCCGCTGCTGACGACACCGGCGTGGCGCCCGCCACTCAGGAAGGCGGGGATCGCTCCGGGTTCATCTCGCCGGTCGTACGACGCATCGCCGACAAGCACGAGATCGACCTCAGCTCGGTCGAGGGCACCGGTATCGGCGGGCGCATCCGCAAGAAGGACGTGCTCGCCCATGTGGGGAACGGGACCGAGAGGACCCCCTCCGCGACCGAGAAGGTCCCGCCCGTGCTTCACAGCGAGTCGCCGTACAAGCCGGACCCGGACCCGGGTGCGGAGAAGGCCGGTGGCAATCGCGTGCCGCTAACGCCGATGCGCAAGGCGATCGCGGAGCACATGCTCGCCAGTCGGGCGACATCTGCGCATTGCACGACGATCGTCGAGGTCGACATGTCGCGGGTGGCTGCGCGGCGAGTGGAGCTCAAGGCCAAGGCCGCCGGCAAGGCGGTGCCGACCTACCTGGCGTTCGTCGCGCGGGCGGCGGTGAGCTCGCTCGAGGAGTTCCCGGTGCTGAATGCGTCGCTCGAAGGTGACGAGATCGTCCACCACGACGACGTGAACCTCGGCATCGCAGTAGCTCTCGACGCCGGCCTGATCGTTCCCGTGATTCCCCGCGCCCAGACGCTCAGCGTTCAGGGCCTGGCGGAGTCGATCGCCGACAAGGCGGGGCGAGCTCGAAGCAAGCGGCTCGCTCCTGACGAAGTCCACGGTGGGACGTTCACGATCACCAACCCCGGTCAGTTTGGGGCGGTGCTCGCGACGCCGATCATCAATCAGCCGCAGGTGGCGATTCTGGATCTCGAGGCGATCGTCAAGCGGCCCGTCGTGGTCGAGGGTCCGGACGGAGATTCCATTGCGATCCGGCCGATGACCTACCTGTGCATGTCGTGGGACCACAGGGTCCTCGACGGAGCAGACGCCGCGCGCTTTCTCTCCAGCGTCAAGCGGCGGCTCGAAGGGGGTGAGTACGAGTGAGCGTGATCGAGCGTGTGCGCCACCGCGGTCGCACCTCGCTTCCGCCGGCACCGGCGCGGGTGGTGCTTGACCACGAGGAGGTAGTGGTGCGGCGCGGCGAGCGCAGCGGCGCCGACGTGATCGTCGCGATTCACTCGACGGCGCTCGGACCGGCGCTCGGTGGCGCACGCATGTGGACCTACGGCGCCGGTCTCGACGCGCTTGGTGATGCCCTGCGACTGTCGGCGGGCATGACCTACAAGGCGGCGGCGGCTGGGCTCGACCTCGGCGGCGGCAAGGGTGTGATCAACGCACCGGCCGGCGGTGCGTTCGATCCGCATCTGCGCGAGGCGATGCTGCTCGATTTCGCCGATCTTGTCGAGTCGCTCGATGGCCGCTACATCACGGCCGAGGACGTCGGCACCGGTACCGAAGACATGACGATCATCCACGGGGTGACCTCCCACGTCACCGGCCTGCCGCCGGAAGATGGCGGCAGTGGCGATCCGAGCCCGTTCACCGCGATGGGCGTCGAGGCAGCGATCCGCGCGTGCATCGCCTACCGGCGCGGGGCGCCCGATCTCGACGGCCTGCGGATCGTCGTGGTCGGGCTCGGCCACGTCGGGTCTCGCCTCGCGGCGCGGCTGACCGCGGCCGGGGCCAAGCTCACGGTTGCCGACGCCGACCCGGCCAAGCGCGTGCTTGCGGAGCGTCTTGGAGCGCGATGGGTCGAGCCCGCGGAGGCGATGCGCGCGCGGTGTGACGTCCTCGCGCCATGTGCGCTCGGCGGGGTCATCGGCGAGGCGTCCGTCTCGACGCTGGGCGCCGGGATCGTCTGCGGCGCTGCGAACAATCAGCTCACTCACGAGGGGCTGGCGGAGCGTCTCGCGGAGCGCGGGATCATCTATGCCCCCGACTTCATCGCCAATGCCGGCGGACTGGTGAACGTATACCGCGAGCACTGCGGGCTCGACGAGGATTGGGCTCGCGACCACACGGCTGGGATCGAGGACACGATGACGAGGATCCTGGCGATTGCCGAGGACCGCGGCATCGTCCCACTGACCGCGGCGTACGAGTTGGCGCGTGAGCGGCTCGATCGCGCCGTGGTGACACACTGAGTACGTGGCTGAGAGGCGAAGTCTGCGCGTGATCCGGATGGGCCTCGTCGGCTACGAGGAGGCCCAACAGCTGCAGCACGCGATCGCGGCCGAGCGTGCTGCCGCCAGTGTGCCGGACACCCTCCTGCTGGTTGAGCACCCCCCCGTCTACACCCGCGGGCGGCGAACCACATCGGACGAGCTCCCCATGGGCGAGGACTGGTATCGGATGCAGGGCATCGAGATCGTCGACACCGACCGCGGCGGTCGGCTCACCTACCACGGGCCCGGACAGCTGGTCGCCTATCCGATCATCGACATTTCGGGGCTCGCCCACCGCGACGACGTCCATGCATTCGTCGCGAGCATGGAGACGGCAATGATCGGCGCCCTTGGCGACCATGGCGTCGAGGCGCGCCTGTTCGCCGGGCTCACCGGCGTCTGGGTCGGTGCCGAGCCCCCGCCCGCCGGGGACGCGCGCAAGATCGGATCGATCGGGATTCATATCCACAAGGGGATCAGCACCCACGGACTCGCGATCAATGTCAACAACGACCTGCAGCCGTTCGAGTGGGCGGTGCCGTGCGGGATCGAGGCCTGCCGGATGACATCGCTTGGGCGCGAGCTGGGTGCCGAGCAGGATCTCGGTGCGTTCGCAACGACGGTTGCCGAACACCTCGCAGCCGCCTACGACCGCGAGCTGGTCGAGGCCTCACTAACTTTGAGTCAGGCATGAGCGACACAGCAGAGCGCATCCACGTCACACGCTCGCGCGCCAACCCCGGCGGCGCGACCGACATCGAGGGACTGCCGTTTCGCCAGCGCAAGCCGAGCTGGTTGAAGGTGCCACCCCCAGGCGGGACGACCTACCGCAAGCTGAAGAAGGCGATCGAGGCCGACAACCTCCACACCGTTTGCGAGGAGGCCAACTGCCCGAACATCGGCGAGTGCTGGGAGCGCGGCACGGCCACGTTCATGATCCTCGGCGACGTCTGCACCCGCCGCTGCGGCTTTTGCAATGTCCAGACGGGAGTGCCGACCTGGAACGACCCGCTTGAGCCGCTGCGCGTCGCGACGCAGGTCAAGAAGATGGACCTGCGCCATGCGGTCATCACGTCCGTCGACCGCGATGACCTTCCCGACTACGGCGCCTCCGCGTTCGTCGGGGTCGTCCGCTCGATTCGAATGATGGCTCCTGAGTGCACCGTCGAGCTGCTCACGCCCGACTTCCGCGGTCAGGAGATGCCGCTGGCAAAGGTCATCCACGAGCGGCCGGATGTCTTCAACCACAACGTCGAGACCGTGCCCCGCCTGTATCCGCGGGCGCGGCGCGGCTCCAACTTCCTGCGCTCCTGCCGGGTGCTGCGCCTGGCAAAGGAGATGGGCGGCGATGAGGTCGTGACGAAGTCGGGATTGATGGTCGGGCTCGGGGAGGGATTCGACGAGATGGTCGAGACGTTCGGCGTGCTGCGTGATCACGGAGTTCAGATCCTCACCGTCGGCCAGTACCTGCGGCCGACCGAGCGCCACCTGCCGGTGGTCCGCTACTGGGAGCCTGAGGAGTTCGATCGCCTGCGGGATGCTGCGCTCGAGCTCGGGTTTGAGTCGGTTGCCGCCGGGCCGCTGGTCCGCAGCTCCTACCACGCTGACGAGGCGGCGGCCGAAGTTGCCGCCGCACGCGCCGCGTAACCGCCACTAGCCGACGTGTCGAAGCGCGGCCGGCCGGCGCGCGATCTCCCTGCCGGATGACTCGATACGGACGACGTACCTGGGGTCTTCAGGAGAGGCGGCGGCAACCTGTCCCCCGATCTCCGTGCGCTTGGTCAGGCGTCGCAGAACGCGGCCTGTGATCGTCGTACCGCGGTAGTTCCACTCAACGCGGTCGCCTCGCTTGAACTCGTTCGCCATGAAGCTCCTTCGGTCGGTCTGGGAGTTCCAAGCCCCCGACCGACCCACGCGCCCCCGGGCGCTCAGCCAACGGGTTGAAGCCTGTGAGCAGACCGGCGATCACGAGCGCCAGCGCGCCGATCAGCAGTCCGGCGAAATCGTCGACGATGTAGTGCCAACCGAGATAGACCGTCGCGACGAACGTCAGCGCGAGCCACGTCCAGAGGGCGACCTTCATGCCACGCGTCAGATTCAGGATGTACGCGGCAAGAAGCGCCGTGAAGCTCATCGCGATGTGCAGCGACGCGAACGCTGCGATGGCCTGCGGGGTACCCGTGTCAGGGCTTGCCAGGAAGGCCACCCGATCGTCCATGAGCAGTTCCTGCAGGCGAGTGACCTCCGTGTGCGGGAGAGCCGAGAACCAGCTGGGGTAGTAGTAGATCGGCCCGAGCGCGGGAAGCAAGAAGTAGCTGGCCATGCCCAGCACCCAGTTGACGCACATCGCCGTTGCGTAGAAGAGGCTGACCTGAAGCCTTTCCACGAAAACGAGCGCGAGCCCGAGCGATAGCGGCAAGAAGACGATGAACGCGATGTAGAAGGTCGAGAGGAAGTGGGCGGCGAAGCCGGTCCCGAGCAAGTCGTGCAGAAGGGCCGCCGGGTCATGGTTGAAGAACAAAAAGCGGTCGGCATCGGCCAGCTGGCTGTCGAAGATGTCGCCGGGGCGTAGCAGCGGCAGCGAGGCCTTCAGGTTGCGATACGCCAGGTAGGTGACATAGAAGGCGACGATCGTCAGCGCGACGATGGCGCAGCGCTTCGCCGTCCAGCGCTCTCGCCTCACCGCGGCAAGTTCGCTGCGCGGAGGCCATCGCATGCCGGTGCGTCGCCGAGCGCGCAGGTAGACGTCGAGCAAGACCAGGAGGGCGACGCCGGCCCAGACCTCGACGACGTACAGAGCGGCAACGTGGTCGGGATCCCGAAACGTGAATCCCGCCTCGGCGGTGGCGATCAACGCCGCCACAACGGTCATCGTGGCGACCAGCGGAGGCGCCACGACGAGCCTCCATCCAAGCTCTCGATCGCTCGACATGGGGCGGAAGCCTAGGTTCTCCGGCTCGATGAGCGTGCAGACGGTGGGCCCGTCGGCGACGAGCGTCGAGGGTTCGATTAGCCTCCTCAGTCCAGTCGGCTCGCTAGCACGCTCCGAAAACGCGCACGTTTCTGCCTGTGACCACCTCCCTCTCGTCGACGCACCGTCGTCATCTCGATCCCGATACCGCGGCTGAAGACATCAGGCCGCGTCAGTTTCTGGTGCCCCTGGCGATTGGAATCCCTTCGGTTCTGATCATGCTCACCGTCGCCGGCATCGAGGGTTTGCCGATTCGCGATCCTGATGCGCGCTACGTGAAATCGCCGCTGGCCCTGATCGGGCTCATCGTCGCCCTCTTCGTACTGCTCGATCTGATCCCGCGTGCCGTGCGTCAGGCTCGCTCATCCGATATGAGCCTGACCCAGGCGTTCGCTCGCCTGTTCTCAGAACGCTGGTGGGGCCGTCGCGGGTTGATCGTCTTGGTCTGCATTATCGGCTTCTACGCCACGTATCTCTCGTATCGGAATCTCAAGAGCTTTCTGCCGTTCGTCACCGACGGATCGCTCAAGGACGGATCTCTGCTGGACATCGACGCGGCCGTGATGTTCGGGAGCCAGCCGGCGACCTTGCTGCACGACCTACTCGGCACCGGGTTTTCCGCCGAAGCGCTGTCCGCGGTGTACCTCCTGTTCTTGACGTTCGTTCCCGTCTCGCTCGGCGTGGCGCTGGTGTTGTCGTCTCGAGTCGCTGCTGGGCTTTGGTACGTCAGCTCCCTGACGATCGTCTGGATGCTGGGCGTCTTCAGTTACTACCTGGTCCCAAGCCTTGGTCCCATCTACGCGCGCCCGGGCTTGTTTTCAGACCTACCAACCACGGGAGTGTCTGAGCTCCAGGTCTCGTTGCTCGAGCATCGCCAGGAGGTGCTCGCAAACCCCCACGCGACCGACGCCGTTCAGAGCATCGCGGGCTTTGCCTCGCTGCACATCGCCGTCCTTTTGACCGCCGCGCTCGTGGCGCAGTTCACGGGGGCCCCGCGGCTCCTGCGCATCGGCCTCTGGATCTACGTCGGCCTGACGTCCGTGGCGACGATCTACTTCGGCTGGCATTACCTGAGCGACGACGTCGCCGGCGTTCTGATCGCGTTCGCCGGCGTCTACGCCGGAGGCATGCTGGTCGGCTTTCGGCCGTTCCCTTTCGGTCGAACCGCCCCGAGGCAACCGGAACGCGTCGCGACCCACGAACGGGATCGATTGTCGGAGGGGTGATCGAGATCAACGTCCCGAACCTGCTAACCGCCGGGCGCATCCTGCTGGCCCCGGCTCTGGCACTGGCCATGCAGCCGCACGTCGACGCCTCGATTGCGGCGCTCATCTTCGGGGTGGGGATGACGACCGACTTCGCGGACGGTTACCTCGCCCGCACGCGCAACCTGGTGACGCGGTTCGGAACCCTCGCCGACCCGATTGCCGACAAGCTGTTCGTCGGGACCGCGCTCGTTGGCCTGGCGGCTACGAGCCGGGTGGCCATGTGGGTCGTGGCGGTCGTCTTCGCCCGCGAGCTGCTGGTCACCGTGATGCGGTTTGCAGCCCAAAGACAGGGCGTCATCATCGCCTCGAACGGGCTCGGAAAGGCAAAGACGGTTCTTCAGGCGCTTGTCGTCTTCGTCCTCCTGGTCGTGGGCCCTGCAGGCGCCGCCACTCAGGTCCTCGTGCACTTGATGGTGGCCCTCACCGTTATCTCAGGACTCGTGTACGTGCACGGCTACATGCGCGGCCGGCGGGTCCGCGTCCCGCACGTGGGAAGCGGACCGGCTGTGGGCGCGCGAGCGACAGCCGGCTGACCGCCGCTCGCCGAGCCACCTCTGCGCCGTCAATAGGCTTGACGCGGGTTGATTCCGCTCAAGGACAACATCCAGAGCCCGCGCTCCCCTTTTGCGACGGTCGCGCTGATCGCGTTGTTGATCGGTCTCGCCATCTCGGGGTGGCAGCCGAACCTCGACGGCATGGCCTGGCCGCTCGCCGCGCTCGCCGCCTCGGTCCTGACGGCGGGGATTCTTCAGCTGGCTGTGAACGGGCTGTTTATATGGCTGTTTGGCAAGAGCGTCGAGGGATCTATCGGACCAGCGGGGCTGGTTGGCGTTTACGTGCTCGGTGCCCTCGCGGCGGCGGCTGCGGGCGAGGTCATCGGTGAGACCACGGTCGTCGCGACGGGCGGAGCCGGGGCGATAGCCGCGGTGATCGCTGCCCACAGCATCTTGCATCCCCGCGCGCGGATCGTCTGCTGGGTCCTCATCCCGTTCTTCGTCACGTTCGTCCTTTTGCCGGCGCTGTTGCTCGCGGCGGTCTGGTTTGGGCTGCAGGCGATACCGGCCATCGGCGACACGGCAGGGGAAGCGTTCCCCGGCGATCCCGGAGTCTCGATCGCGATGCTTGCCGGTGGGGCCGCAGCCGGTGCGCTGATCGCGGCACTGATACGGAGCAGCGGCCTTGCCGCGCTCGAGCCCAGACGGCCGGCGTTCTGAGGACCTATGGATCCGGGGATCCGTGACGCAATCCTGATCGGCGGCCTGATCTTCGTCGGGCTGTTCGGTGCGATGACCGTCGCGGTCACGATCGAGGAGGGAGTGAACGTGCTCACCGTCGCGGCGGCGCTGATCATCGTGATGTTGGCGCTGCCACTCATCGGCGCGCTTCGCAATCCGCGAAAGTAGGCTGGCGTCGTGGCACTGCCACCGGGACCGAGGACACCCGCGGCCGTCAACACCGCCCGGTTCGCCTTGCGGCCGCTGGACACGCTCTTCGGATGGCAACGAAAGTTCGGGGACGTGTTCACGGTGCCGTTGCTCGTGTTCGGCAAGGGCGTCTATGTCGCCGATCCGGGCGCGATCCGCGAGCTGTTCACGGGCAATCAGTCCGATCTGCACGCGGGCGAGGCGAACGCACCGTTCGCAGCCGCTCTCGGAGATCACTCGGTTCTGGTCCTCGACGGACCCGAGCATCTGCGCCAGCGTCGCCTGCTGCTCCCGCCGTTCAACGGCGCGAACGTGCGGGAGATGCGGCCAATGATCCGCGAGGTGGCCGAGGCCGAGGTGGCCCGCTGGCCGGTCGGCACCACGTTTGCGATCCGCGAGCGCATGCGAGCGCTCACGTTCGAGGTGATCTGCCGCGCGGTGTTCGGCGTGTACGAGCCGGAGCGGATCGCGCGCCTGCGAAAGACGATGCTCGCCGTCGTCGACCTCGGTCCGCTGACGTTTGCGCCAGGGTGGGCGCGCAAGGATCTCGGCCGTTTCAGCCTCGGCGGGCTGATCAGGCGCCGCCTGCAGGCCAACGACGCCTTGCTCTACGAGGAGATCGCCCGGCGCCGGCGCGAACCCGACCTCGACGAGCGCACCGATGTGCTCTCGGTTCTGATGCGCGCGCACGACGAGGAGGGCCAGCCGATGACCGATGTCGAGCTGCGCGACGAGCTGATGACGATGCTGGCGGCCGGCCACGAGACGACCTCGACCGGGCTCGCGTGGGCGTTCGACCTGCTGCTCCACGAGCGGCGCGTGCACGATCGTCTGCTCAACGAGCTGGACGGAGGCGACGGCGATGACTACCTCGACGCGGTGGTCACCGAGACGCTGCGGATGCGGCCCGTGATCGACGCAGTCGAGCGCACGCTCAAGGCTCCGCGCACCGTGGCGGGGTGGGATCTGCCGGAGGGGGTGCGCGTCTATCCGGGGATCGCGCTCGTCCACCACCGAGCCGACCTCTATCCGCGTCCCGGCGAGTTTCGCCCAGAGCGCTTCTTGGAGGAGGGCGCCGAGTCGTACTCGTGGCTTCCGTTCGGGGGCGGCATTCGTCGCTGCGTCGGCGCCGCACTCGCCCAGGCCGAGATGTCGGAGGTACTGCGGGTGGTTCTCGAACGGGTTGAGCTGGCGGCGGCGCGTCCTGGCCTCGATCAGGTCGTACTCAGGGGAATCACCCTGGCTCCGCGCCGCGGAGCCGAGGTGCGCGTGGTCTCGCGCCGAGGTGCGCCTCGGCGCATCCGCGGTCTGATCTCGGCCTAGAATCGGACCAAGGGGCCATAGCTCAGTTGGGAGAGCGCGGCGTTTGCAACGCCGAGGTCGCGGGTTCGAGCCCCGCTGGCTCCATCTCGATGGTTGCTTTTCGTGGGTTAGGATCGGAAACGCGCGGGATCCTGCAACCAAGGAGGCGCAATGCACATCGTCGTTCGCAGCTATTCCGGCCCAGGCGCATCGGAGCTCTTCGAAGCCATGGAGCAGCGGGAGGATGACGTCAAGGAAGTGATCACCGGAACACCCGGTTTCATCAGCTACGCGGCCTTTCGCAGCGACGATGGCATCAAGACGGTGACGGCGTGCGAGGACAAGTCCGGCACGGGCGAGTCGTCGAGTCGTGCCGCTGCATGGGTCAAGGAGAACGTGAACGCGGCGGTGGATCCGCCCGAGATCTCCGAGGGAGAGGCCTTCCTTAGTTTCTGAGACCGACTGGCGGAGCCGTCCGCGAACTCCATCTCGATCACACGGGGAAGGTCATCTCCCCCTCCGGCTCGTCGGGGTCGACGACGATCGCCACCTTCTGCTCGTGCCAAAGGCAGACGATGCCGCCGCTTTCGTGCGGGAGGACCTCGTCGGGCTGAGGCAGGTCGCCGCGTTCGAGTAGGTCGCGCATCGCCACCTCCATCGCGAGTCGGTCGGGCTCGTCGTCCATGAGCGAACCGTGCCGAGGCAGAGCGCACTCGTGGTGCGCACTCTGTGTCAATTCAGCTGCTTGAAGCTACGGCGCGGTGAGCGTCGCGACGAGCGGGATGCACTCCCCGCGTCGTGCCTTCAAAGCGAAGGTCACCGGTGTCCCGGAGCGGACGCTCTTTCGCGTGATCAGAAAGCGCCCTTCCTTATTGGTCTTGACCTTGCCGAGACGCTGCTTCGGAGTGCTGATCTTGATCTTGCGTCGCTTGACGCAATCCGGGTCGGTCGAGCTGACCCTCCCCGAGAATTCCGATAGGCCAGTTGCGAGCGCCTTCACCTTGGCGTTGAGGTTCTGCGCCGGCTTGGCGTTGAGGTTCTGCGCTGGCGCGGCGTGAGCGGGGATTGCGACCGCAAGCACAGCCGCAATAAGGGCGCCGGCAACCGACAGGCGGCTTGATCTCACCAGAATCCTTCCTTGGTGCATTTGCCGAATCTACAGCCGGGCACCCAATTTCGCGCTGATGCAGCCGACTCCAACCGGGTATGCGAGCATCGGGGCACTCAACGAGGAGGAATGGATGAGCGAGAGCGAAGGCGGCGTCGCGGTCGGCGAGCGGACCGACCCGAACAAGACGGCGGAGGTGGCTGACAACGAAAACGGGAAAGAGGCAAGGCCCGCGGAAGTCTCAAACCTCGACATCGTCCGCCACTACTTCGACCTCGCTGCCGACCATCTCAAGCTCCCTGACGACATCCGCGTCGTCTTCTGGACCCCGTACCGCGAGGTCACCGTCCAGATCCCGGTCAAGCTCTCCGACGGCAAGACCCATGTCTTTTCCGGGTACCGCATTCAGCACAACGGCGCCCGGGGCCCGTACAAGGGCGGGATCCGCTTTCACCCCGAGGTCGACGTCGACGAGGTCCGCGCACTCGCCTCCCTGATGACGTGGAAGACCGCCGTTGCCGGCGTTCCGTTTGGCGGCGCCAAGGGCGGAGTCAACTGCCCGACCGACACGCTCGAACAATCGGAGCTGCAGCGGATCGCCCGCTCATTCATGGACAAGATCGAAAAGGTGCTTGGACCCACGCGCGATATCCCTGCCCCCGACGTGGGCACCAACGCGCAGGTGATGGCCTGGTTCATGGATGAGTACGGAAAGCTCCACGGCCACACCCCGGCGATCGTCACCGGCAAGCCGATAGCGCTCGAGGGCTCGTTCGGCCGGGAGGCGGCAACCGGACGCGGCTGCGTCTACATGTTCCGCGAGGCCGCCCCTTCGATCGGACTCAGCCCGGCTGACACGAGCTTCGTCGTCCAGGGCTTTGGCAACGTCGGCTCCTGGGCAGCGCGGATCCTGCAGCAACTCGGCGCAAAGATGATCGCCGTCTCCGACGCTCATGGTGCGATCCGCAGTGACGAAGGCATCGACGCCAACCAGCTTCACGAGCACATCTCGGGCGGCGGCGCTATCACGGAGTTCGAGGGCGTCGAGTCGATCGAGCCCGAGGACCTCGTCGCGGTGCCATGCGACGTCTTCATCCCCGCGGCGCTCGGCGGCATGATCCACGAGGGCAACGCCGACCGGATGGAGTGCAAGATGGTCATCGAGGGGGCCAACAGCCCGACCACTCCCGCCGCCGACCAGATCCTGCGCGATAACGGGACCTACATCGTTCCCGATGTGATGGCGAACGCCGGCGGTGTCGTCGCCTCCTACTTTGAATGGGTTCAGAACCTCCAGCACTTTCGCTGGGATGAGCGTGAGGTCAACGACAAGCTCGGCACGATCATGCGCCGCTCGTTCCGAGAGGTCTCCGGCCGCGCGAAGGAGGAGAAGCTCGATCTGCGCGAGGCCGCGTACCTCGTCGGTATTGAACGAGTCGTCGAAGCGGCCAAGACGCGCGGCTACATCACCACCTAGCGGCGTTGCGTCCAGCGTCGTCGCGGATTAGGCTCAAGCCCATGGCAGGCCGATTCGCGTTGTTCGCCGCGCTCGTTGCACTCGTCGCGTTGCCGGCCGCTGCGCGGGCCACCTTCCCGGGAACCAATGGAAAGATCGCCTATGAGGGGCCCGGGCTCTCTGGAGTGTCGAGTTCGAGCGTCTTCACGATGAGCCCGGATGGCACCGCCAAGACGAATCTGACCGCGAATCCCGCGAAGGTGCAGACAAGACGCGGTGCCTCGGTCGGCAGCTACGACCCCTCCTATTCGGCCGACGGGCGCAGGATCGTCTTCGAGCGAGTCCCCCAGGGCACGTTTCGACCTGACGTCTGGGTGATGAACGCCGATGGAACCGGGCAGGTGAACCTGACCAACAGCCCCGCGGATGATGAAACAGATCCCGCCTTTTCGCCGGACGGATCGAAGATCGCCTTCATTCGCGAGCTCGACAACGGCGACCCGCAGCTCTACGTGATGAACGCCGACGGCACCGGCGCGGCGCTGGTGGCTGGCACGGCCGGGCTCCCATTCCCCCGCGGCCCGGAGTTCTCGCCCGACGGCTCGAAGATCGCCTTCGACGCAAGCACCGCGCAGGAGCTCGACGTGTACACGATCAACTCCACCGGTCAGGGCCTGGTCAACGTCACGGCGAACATCCCCATGTTCAACACTGATCCGAGCTGGTCGCCCGACGGGACACGGATCGCCTTCAGAAACGTCGCCTCAGCCGCAGCCGCCAACGAGCCCAACATATTCACGATCGGCGCGGCGGGCGGTCCGACGATCGACCTGACGAGCTCCGTGACCGGTGCCAGCCTCGGCAACCCCTCCTATTCCCCCGACGGGACGCTGATCGCCTACAACCGCGATGACGGCTCCGACGGCAACTCGGACATCTTCACGATGCGATCGAGCGACGGGCTCGCCCAGACCAACATCACCTCGGATACCGCCTCCGAGGACGATCACCCGAGCTGGGGACCGGTCCCTGTCGCGACACCGGTCGACGGTGAACCCCCGCAGACCACCATCACCAAGCAGCCCAAGGCCAAGACCGAGAGGACGAAGGCAAAGCTCGTGTTCACCTCGAGCGAGTCCGGCTCGGGCTTTGAATGCTCGCTGAAGGGCAGGGGCGTTGCAAAGCGGCTCAAGCGCTTTCGGCCTTGCGATCGCGGCAAGGCCAAGTACAAGAGGCTCGCTGAGGGAAAGAAGAAGTTTCGCGTTCGCGCCACTGACGTGGCCGGCAACGTCGATCCCACTCCGGCGAAGGCCAAGTGGAAGGTGCTCGACTAGTTAGAAATCGAAGTCCTTGGGTGAGCCCTGTTCGAACCAGAGCTCGTCATCCTCGGGCTGATCGCGTAGGAACTCGGGGGTCTCCTCGAGCACGTCTTCGTCCTCCTCGCCGTCTTCCTCGCGGCCCGCAATCTGCTCGTCCTCGCCGGTAAGCGGCTCCTCCGCGATCTCGCCCTCGACCACCTCGACGTCGCCCGTGTCCTCGATCGCCCCCTCGAAGTGATGCTCGACCGTGTCGAATGACTCGACCGGCGGCTGCTCACTCGCTGGCGTTGGGGTCGGCTCGGAGGCGACCGGCTCGGGCTCGTCGAGCTCCAGGTCAAGGTCAAGGTCCAGATCGTCGTCCGCGGCGATCGCGGCCTCCCCTGTCTCGGGGGGCGGGTCGACGATCGCACGCAGCTCGCGCGCGAGTGGGACCGCGGCATCCGGGAGCTCATCATCGGCTGGCATCTCCGGCTCGGGCTCCGGCTCGGGCTCCGGCGCAACCGGCTCGGGCTCGACTGCGTGTGGAGGCTCTGGGACCTCCACGGCGTCCTCGATGGCCGCCTCGGCCACCGGTTCTGGCTCGTCGAAACCGCTGGGCTCGTCCTCGGCTGATTCGAGGGCTTCAACCTCGGCGCTCTCGCCGGTTACAGGCTGCTCGGGGAAATCGGGTTCGCCAGGGCGGCTCGGAGGGCCGAACGCCTCGCCCTCCAGGCGCGCAAGCTCGTCCTCTTCGGCGCCCAGGCGGCGCTTCAGATCGAGGTGCTCTCGGATCGCATCGTCAAGAATTCCCATGGCTATGCGGCGCTTGAAAGGTTACTGTCACGCGAAGATCGTCGCACGCGCGATTGCCGCTACTTTCGCCACCAGCGGCCCGGACCCTTTGCCTGCGAGCCCGCACCTGCTTCAACGCGCTTCGCGAGAGGCTGGGCGACAACGACTCGGTTCTTGCCAGCGCGCTTGGCCTCATACAGCGCTCCGTCGGCCGCACCGATCAGCTTTCGCACGTCGACCTCGGCCCCGGACTGCGTCGCGAGGCCGACGCTTGCGGTGACCGAGATCTCCCCCTGGCCGTCAACCAGGTCGACCGCGGTCGCTTCGATTCGCTCGCGTATACGTTCGGCAAGCTCGAACGCACCCTGCTCGTCGGTTTCCGGCAGAGCCACGACGAACTCCTCGCCTCCGTAGCGGGCGGGCTGGTCGATACCACGCGATTCCTCACGCAAGATGCGACCGATCGTCCACAGCACGGCATCGCCCTGGGGATGGCCGTGGGTGTCGTTGACCGATTTGAAGTCATCGAGGTCCAAGATCAAGAGCGAGAGGTCGAGATCGAAGCGAACCGCGCGCGCCGCCTCGCGGGCGATCTGCTCGCGAAACGCCCGGTTGTTGGCGAGTTCGGTGAGGTCGTCCGTCACCGCCTGCTCGGAGACGAGCTCGTGCAGGGCGATGTTCTCGACCGACGCGGCCGCCTGTCCGACGAGGTAGAGGAAGACCTCACGCTCGGCCGCGGTGAACGCCCTGTCGGCCCGCCCGACCGTCATCGTCCCAACTGGATCGCCGCCGGACCCGATCTGGCCAAGACGAGTCGCGAATGCGTGGGCGCTGCCGTCTGCCACCTGCACCGGCTCCGGTTCAGCGAGTGCCCTGCGCTGAGCCTCGAGTGTCGCCTCATGGACGGGGCCGCTCGCCTTGCCAGTCTCGGCCTCAGCGCCGAGGTGGCCGCTGAGCTCCACGATCCCGTAATCGGCATCACACGCACTGACCGCGGTCTCGACGAGGATCCCCAGCAGCGCCTGGCGATCGAGGCCCGAAGCAAAAGCGTCTCCGATCCTGCGGACCGAGTCCTCGATCTCGAGCCGCTGGCGGCGCAGCTGATCCATCTGCTGGCCAAGCCGGTCGCTCATCTTGTTGAACTCGCGGGCGAGCTCAGCCATCTCGTCATTGCCGGCTACCGGAACTCTTTGGGAGAAGTCGCCAGAACCGAGGCGCCTCGCCGCCGCAAGCATCTCGCCTACGTATCCCTGCAGGGAGCGCAGGATCGGCGCGACCGCGATCACCGCGAGGACGAAGAAGGCAAACAGTGCGATTGCGATCATCGGGCGCGAGGCGAAGAAGCCACCGTCGCCGGCGGGAGCGAGCAAGCCGACTCTCAGCTGTTCGGATCCCAGCGGCTCGGTCGCCGCCAGCCGGAAGTCCGTCCCCTCCTGGTCCAGGTCCGTCGCCTCACCACTGTCCGGTAGAGCGCCCGGGTCGATCAGCGCCGAGCCCCGGACCTGGCCGTCAGGGCTGAGGAGGACCGCGTCCGCGCCACTTGCCGACTCGACCAGGTCCACGAACTCGTCGGCCGTTGTCGTGGAGACGGTGATCGTCCCAACCGCCGAGTCGGTCTCGTCAACAAGTCGCACCGTGCTTTTCGCCACGCTGTCGTCGGGCCCGGCTTCAGCGCTTGGTCCACCCGTCGGAGCGAGCTGGACAGAGACGATGGGACCGCCGACGAGCGACCTCGCCAACGAGCTCAACTCGGATGCGCCCCCGCTCTCGAGCGCAGCCATCTGGGTCGGCTGGGCCGCGAGCGCGTGGCCGGCCTCCTCGGCCGCCGCGCGTGCCTCATCTTGGGCCCGCCCGTACAGGGTGGTGGCGGCTCGCAGACCGCCGTCGAGCCGGGCGTCACTCTTGCCGTCGGCCGAGTCCGACGCGACCTGCGCGACGACGACCGCCAGTGCCGCCATAGGCAGCACAACGATCAGCACGAAGAACAGCGTCAAACGAAGGCGAAAACTCAAGTCCTAGAAGCTTAAATCGGCTGATCGCTTGGCTTCAGTGGGCACTTTTTCTTGCGAGCCGCCACCCAGGCCCAGCGCTAGACTCGCCCGACACGGGGCTATAGCTCAGTTGGGAGAGCGCCTGGTTCGCAATCAGGAGGTCGCCGGTTCGAGCCCGGCTAGCTCCATCGGAGAATGCTCGCGGCTCGAGCAGCCGCGCGCTCAGCGCAGCTTGACCTTGGCCTTGAGGGTCTGTTCGTTGGCTGCGGCGTCGCTGAAGCGGACGGTGATCTTGGCGCTGGCCTTCCTGCCGCCGGCAAGCGCTCGCGAGACCTTTCGCCCATCCTTCGTCTTGGCCGGCTTCAGGACCAGCTTGACGCGCTGGTCGGCCGCGGCGGACTTGCGCTGCGCCTTCAGCTTCACCGCCTTGCCCTTGAGAGCCTTCGTCTTGTTGGCCTTGCCCTTGAGCTTGATCTTGCCCTTGACGAGCAGCTCGACCGCCTCGCCGGCGGAGGCCTGAAGCTTGACCTTGACCTTCTTGCCCTGCTTCTGGGTTTTCTTGAGCTTTAGCTTGGCGTCGGTGACCTCGGTGTCGGGGGGTGTCGTCGTGTCGATCGTGAAGCTGCGTGTCGCCGGGGTCGGGTCGGTGTTGTCGGTCGCGTCGGTGGCGGCAACCTCGAAGCTGTAGCTGCCGTCGGCGAGCGGGGTCGGCGGGGTGTGGGCATCGCCGGGCCCCGAGCAGGGGCTGAACGCCGGCGCCAGGGCGCCGGTTGCATACAGCCGGCACTGAAAGGTCGAGGGCGCCTCGTTGGAGCTGAACGCGAACGCCGGGGTCGGGTTATTGGTGGTCGAGCCCTCGGCGGGACCGGAGTCGATCGTCGTCTGCGGCGGGGTCGAGTCGATCGTGGCGGCGTAGATGTCCTGGGAGGCGTCGGTGTCGGTGCTCGCCAGCTGCTCGTCGGAGCGGAAGAAAACCCGCGAGCCGTCGCTGGAGGCGCCGGAGAAGAACGCGTTGACGGCGCCGTTGCCGTTGATCGCGCCCTGGGAGATCTGGGTTGTCGTGCTGCCCTCGCGCATGTAGAGGTCGGTGGAGGTGTCGGTGTCGGTGCTCGCCAGCTGCTCGCTGGAGGTGAAGAAGACCCGCGAGCCGTCGCTGGAGGCGCCTTCGAAAAACGCGGTGAAGGCGCCGTTGCCGTTGAACGCGCCCTGCGAGACGTGGGTCGTCGTGTTGCCCTCGCGCATGTAGAGGTCCTGGGAGGCGTCGGTGTCGGTGTCGACCAGTGGCTCGTTGGAGACGAAGAAAACCCGCGAGCCGTCGCTCGAGGCGCCGTCGAAGCCCGCGCTGACGGCGCCGTTGCCGTTGATCGCGCCCCGGGAGAGGTGGGTCGTCGTGTTGCCCTCGCGCATGTAGACGTCGTTGGAGGCGTCGGTGTCGGTGCTCGCCAGCTGCTCGTCGGAGCGGAAAAAGACCCGCGAGCCGTCGCTGGAGGCGCCTGAGAAGATCGCGTTGACGGCGCCGTTGCCGTTGATCGCGCCCTGCGAGACCTGCGTCGTCGCGTTGCCCTCGCGCATATAGATGTCCTGGGCGGCGTCGGTGGTGTCGGTGCCCGCCAGCTGCTCGTTGGAGTGGAAGAAGACCCGCGAGCCGTCGCTCGAGGCGCCGCGGAAGTCCGCCGCGAAGGCGCCGTTGCCGTTGATCGCGCCCTGGGAGACTTGGGTGGTCGTGTTGCCCTCGCGCATGTAGATGTCCTGCGAGGCGTCGGTGGTGTCGGTGCTCGCGAGCTGCTCGAAGGAGTCGAAGAAGACCCGCGAGCCGTCGGCCGACGCGCCGGCGAAGAACGCGGCGAAGGCGCCGTTGCCGTTGATCGCGCCCTGCGAGACGTGGGTCGTCGTGCTGCCCTCGCGCATGTAGAGGTCCTGGGAGGCGTCGGTTGTGTCGGTGTTCGCCAGTTGCTCGTCGGAGATGAAGAAGACCCGCGAGCCGTCGCCCGAGGCGCCGACGAAGGTCGCGGTGAAGGCGCCGTTGCCGTTGATCGCGCCCTGCGAGACCTGCGTCGTCGTGTTGCCCTCGCGCATGTAGAGGTCCTGGGAGGCGTCGGTGGTGTCGGTGCTCGCCAGCTGTTCGCTGGAGTGGAAGAAGACCCGCGAGCCGTCGCTCGAGGCGCCGGCGAAGGTCGCGGTGAAGGCGCCGTTGCCATTGATCTCGCCCTGGGAGACGTGGGTCGTCGTGTTGCCCTCGCGCATGTAGACGTCGTTGGAGGCGTCGGTGTCGGTGCTCGCCAGCTGCTCGCCGGAACGGAAAAAGACCCGCGAGCCGTCGTTGGAGGCGCCGGCGAAGTTCACGATGATGGCGCCGTTGCCGTTGATCGCGCCCTGGGAGACGTGGTCGGTCGCAGCGACCCCGATCGCCTGCGCTTCGGAGACCGCGAGCAGGCCTGCGCTGAATGTCAGCAGCGCCAGTGCAAGCCGGATTGGAGTCCGCGTCCTTGCGGTGACTCGGTCGCCCCCCTTGTTCAGCTTCATGCCCCTGTTTCTCCTCCTCGTCACCCTAACCGCTGACCCGACCGATTCAAGTCGAGGTGGCCGAAACGCGATCACTACACGAGATGCGAGCCGTCACGCCGTTTCCGACAGCCCCGCCAAAGTGCTTCCTTCCCGTGCAACCGGCAGCGGAACACTGGATCCATTGGGCACTAGACACGTTCTAGTGCCCACATCCACCGACATCCGCACCCATCCACGGCATCCGCCGCGGCTGGATCCGAGGCAGCGCGGGTGGGAGCCCGGCTAGCTACATCAGAGAACGACCTGCTAACGGCAGGGTGTGTCGTTCGGTGCGCGCGCCAAAGACGAGGGAACACCGCCGCTCCGTCCAGCGGCTTCGATCCGGGCTGAGATTTGCGCTCACCGGGCCACCTGGATACGGTACGCACTGGAGTACCGAAAGCCGGGGAAAGAGTGTCCACACAAGTCGATCCTTCGCACATCATGCAGGTCGGTATGGGGTTTTTCGGATCAAAGACCCTGCTCTCCGCGGTCGAGCTCGAGCTGTTCACCAAACTCGGCAGCGAGGGGATGACCGGCGAACAACTCGCCGAGACCCTCGGTCTCCACTCCCGCGCAATCCCGGACTTCCCCGATGCGCTCGTTGCCCTTGGGCTCCTCGATCGCGAGGGTGATGGCAGCGGCGGGCTGTATCGCAACAACGAGGCTGGGGCGGTCTTTCTCGACAAGGCGAGCCCCGCTTACGCCGGCGGGATCCTCGAGATGGCAAACGCGCGTCTCTATGGATTCTGGGGCGATCTCACCGAGGCCCTGAAGACCGGCGAGCCGCAGAACGAGGTCGAGCACGCGGCCACGGCGACGTTCGACGAGATCTACAGCGACGAGGCCAGGCTCGAGCAGTTCATGAACGCGATGGCGGGGATCTCCGCGGGCCCGTTCATGGCGCTGGCGGAGAAGTTCGATTTCTCGAAGTATCAGACGCTTTGCGACGTGGGCGGTGCCACCGGCCAGCTCTCGGTCATTGTGGCCAATCGCCACCCGCACCTGCGCTGCACGAGCTTCGACCTGCCGGTTGTCGAGCCGATCGCCACCCGCAGGATCGAGGCGGCCGGGCTGAGCGACCGCGTCGAGGCTGTCGCCGGTGACTTCTTCGCCGATCCCCTACCCGGCGCTGACGTCATCACCATGGGGCTGATCCTCCACGACTGGAATCTGGAGAAGAAGAAGGACCTGATCAGGGCCGCCTACGACGCGCTGCCTGAGGGGGGCGCGTTCATCGCCATCGAGAACATCATCGACGACGCGCGCCGCGAGAACGCGTTCGGCCTGTTGATGTCGCTCAACATGCTGATCGAGTTCGGGGATGGGTTCGACTTCACAGGCAGCGACTTCGCCGGCTGGTGTCAAGAGGCCGGATTCAAAGAGACAGAAGTCGTGCCACTCGCCGGTCCCACGAGCGCCGCTGTCGCGCACAAGTAGCGCGGCGATCACGTACCCGTCGCTCTCGCTCGAAGGCGGCAGTGGAACACTGGGATCCATTGGGCTCAGCGGTGTGGCTTTCTCGTCTGAGGACCGCCTCTACCCATCGGCGACCTGACGAAAGCGCTGTACAAGCGCCCAATGGTGCCCCGGCCGAGACGCTACGCAGCCACGCAACACTCATCGGCGCGGGTTGCTCTCAGCGCGTACTCTGTCAAGGGCTCTCATGAGCAGGACACGGATCATTCTGGACGGAGTCGGCGATGCCGGCATGGCGGTTGCGGAGTCGTTGCTCCCTGACTCGCGGTATGAAATCGTCCTAGCGCTCGGTACCCGAAATCAGGTCGGGGAGGATCTGGGATGGTTGCTGGGCTACGGCACGATCGGACATAGAGTGCTGAACCGAGTCGGGCCAAGGGCCTGTGATGCAGACGTATGTGTGACGGCGGCCCATGCGGATGTCGCAGACGGGATGGCTCGCGCGCGGTGGGCGCTCGAGGGTTCAATGGACGTGTTGATCCTGTTGAGAGGTAGGTCTGAGTCGTGGGGCCAGCGAGAGATCTCCGACCTACGTGAGTCTGCGACCGCCGCCTCGCATACGGCTGGCTTTATGCGATTCGCGGCGGACGATTCGGTTCGAACGCGACGGCTCGAACTTAGATTGCAGCACGCCATATTGGCGATTCGGTCCGCACCCCCGGGCGTCTTAGCCGACCGGATTATCGATAGCGTTTCCTAGTATTCCGAGAGAGATTGTTGAAGCGCCGACTGCGCTTACAGTAGCTCGGCTCAATAGCCCTGCAGATAGACGACCTGCGTCTGTAGGAACTCGGCGAGGCCGTGCTTGCCGTCCGCGCCTCCGATTCCGCTCTTGCGCCAGCCGGCGTGATATCCCTGCATCGCCTCGAAGTTCTCGCGGTTGATGTAGGTCTCGCCGAACGTGAGGTCCTGGCATGCCCTCAACGCCACGTTCAGATCGCGGGTGTAGATCGACGACGTTAGCCCGTATTCGGAGTCGTTTGCCCACGAGATCGCCTCATCGAGATCGCCGAACTTGACCAACGGCACGACCGGGCCGAAGATCTCGTTGCGCACGATGTCCATCTCCTGGCTGGCGTCCGCAACGACGGTCGGCTCGTAGAAAAAGCCGCCGTCGCCCTCTCCGCGACTACCGCCGACCACCGCCGTCGCACCGGCGCCGATCGCGCTCTTGACCAGGCCGTCCACCTTGTCGAAGCCTGCCTCGTTGATCAGCGGTCCGTAGTCGACGGATTCGTCGGCCCCGGGGTCGCCGAATGTCGCAGCGCTCATCGCCGCGGCGAGCTTCTCGGTGAACTCGTCGGCAATCGTGTCTTGGACGTAGACCCGCTCGACGCAGTTGCAGACCTGACCGCTGTTGATGAGACGCGATGCCTTGACGGCTTCGACGGCAACGTCGAGATCTGCGTCGGCCGCGACGATTGCCGGTGCCTTGCCTCCGAGCTCCAGGTTGGCCTTCGTGATGTTTGCAGCGGTCGCCGCCAGCACCGCCGAGCCAGTCGCGACGCTTCCTGTGAAGGTGACCATCCCGATCTCCGGCGACGACGCGATGGCGTGTCCAACTGAAGCGCCACGCCCATGAACCACGTTCAGCAGGCCCGGCGGCAGGCTCGTGCGTTCAAGGAGCTCACAGAATTGCGCCGCGTTGCGTGGCGTTTCCTCGCTCGGCTTGATCACGATCGAGTTGCCCGTGACGAGCGCCGGCGCGGCCTTGCGGGCGATCAAAAAGAACGGGAAGTTCCATGGCAGAATTCCGCCGATGACACCGATTGGCTTGCGGAAGAGGAGGATCGTCTCTCGAGCTCGGTCGCTCTGCAGGATCTCCCCCTCGATCCGACGCGCCCACTCGGACATGTAGTCGATGTAGTCAGCGGTGAAACCGACCTCGACCTCCGCGAGCCCGAGAGTCTTTCCCTGCTCTTCGACGATTCCGCGGGCGAGTGAATCGGCGTCTTCGCGGATTGCCGCGGCAATCTCCCGCAGGGCTGCGGCGCGTTCGACCGCCGGCCGCGCTGCCCACGCAGGCTGGGCGGCCTTCGCCGCGCCAAAAGCGGCGTCGAGGTCGGCCGTCGTGCTATCGGGAACGGTGCACAAGGCGTCCCCGGTCGACGGGTTCGAGACCTCGATGCGCTCGCCGGTTGAGGCGACCGACCGCCCGTCGATGAAGTTGTCGTAGTCCTTCACGTGATGCTCCTCATGAGTGGGTTGCAGGTTCGTACGTGGCACGGCTTTCGGCCAGCTTCGGCACGTCGTCGATCAGGCGAATCGTGTACGGGTCACTGGGGTGATCCAGGACGCGATCGACGTCGCCGGCGTCGACGATCCGCCCCTCCTGGAAGACCACGGCCGTCTGCGCGATGCTGCGCACGAGGGCCAGGTTGTGGGTGACGAAGATCATCGCCAGGTGCCGCTCTCGTTGCAGCCGGCGCAGCAGCTCGACAATGGCCGCCTGCACCGAGACGTCGAGCGCCGACGTGACCTCGTCGCAAACCAGGACGTCCGGCTCGACGATCAGGGCTCGGGCTATCGCGACGCGCTGGCGCTCGCCGCCAGAGAGTTCGTCGGGATAGCGCGACTCGAACTCCGGTCCGAGCGCCATCTCGTCGAGGACGGCCGACACGCGCTTGGATCGCTCGGCGAACGACAGATCGAAGTGGTGCTGAAGCAGCTCGGTGAAGATCTGGCGAACCGTCTTGCGGGGGTTGAGCGACGTGTAGGGGTTCTGGAAGACGTATTGGATCCGCCGGTGGGCCTCTTTGTCCCGGTCGCGTGACCGCGGGGCGAGCTCCGTGCCGCGGTAGGTGATCGTGCCCGTCCAATTTGGGTGCATGCCGACGATGCAGCGCGAGAGGGTCGTCTTGCCGGAGCCCGACTCGCCGATCACCGCGAGACACCGTTCCTCGCCCACCCCGAGGCTGATGTCGGAGAGGATCTCGACGTCTCCGTAGAAGGCGTCGAGGCCACGTACCGAGAGGATCTCGTCGCCGTCCGCGAGCGCGGCGACCTTGACCGTGGCTGCGCTCGGAGCCCTCGGCTCGATCACCTGGGCTCGGTAGCAGCGAACGACTTGCTCGCCGATGGAAACGGGCGGCGGCATCTCACGCCGGCACTCATCGATTACCAGGGGGCAGCGGTCGGCGAACGAACAACCCACGGGCCGGCGTCCCGGACGCGGCGGCTGACCCTCGATGCCGACGAGGACGCGCGAGCGTTCGGGGGAGGGCGCCGCCGCCAGCAGGCCCCGGGTGTAGGGGTGGAGGGGCTGGCCGAACACGCTTGCCGTTGGCCCCAGTTCGATTACCCGACCGGCGTAGAGGACGGCCGCGTTGGTCACCAAACCGCTGACGACCGCGAGATCGTGGCTCACGTAGACCGCGGCCACCCCGTACGCGCTGCAAAGGCTGCGGATCGTCTCGAGGACGTGCCGCTGCGTGGTGACGTCGAGGCCAGTCGTGGGCTCGTCCAACACGATGAGCGCCGGCCGGCAGATGAAGGCCATCGCCAGTCCCACGCGCTGCTGCTCGCCGCCCGAGAGCTGATGCGGATAGCGGCGCAGAAACGCGGAGTCGTCGGTCAGCTTCACTTCGTGGAGGACTTCCGCGATCCGGCCTCTCGGGTCGGTGACCGCATCCGGATGAGCGGTGATCACCTCGTGCAATTGGGAGCCGATTCGTCGGGCGGGGTTGAGCGCGGAGGAGGGGTCCTGCGGGACGTAGGCGACCCTGGCTCCGCGGACGGCGCGAAGCTCACGGCGACCGAGGCTCAGCAGGTCGACGCCGTCGAGTCGAACCTCGCCACCCCGAATCTCTACGCCGCGCCGGGCGTAGCCCAGCATTGCCAGCCCGATCGTCGTCTTGCCTGAGCCTGACTCGCCAACCAGGCCAAGCACTTCGCCTGCCTTCACCGAGAACGAAACCTCGTCGACGATGTTGGCACCGGTGTGGCGCAGTGCGACCTCGAGGCCCTTCACCTCCAACCGGATTGCGGCGCTCATACCGTCTCGACCCACGACTCGTCGTCGAGCTCGGCCGCGAGCTCTTGCGGACGACGCTCGACTCCGATCGTCACCCGCGCGATCGCGTCCGTGAATGTGTTCGTCCCGATCGAAAAGAGCACGATCAACAGCCCGGGAATGATCACGGCCCACGGGTTGGTCTCCAGTCCGAGCCGGTTCTCGTTGACCATCGTTCCCCAGTTGGGAGTGTCCGGGGAGAGGCCGAAACCCAGAAATGCGAGTCCGGCGATGATCACGATCGAATAGGTGAGACGCAAACCGGACTCCACCATCAGAGGCGTGGTCAGGTTCGGCAGGATTTCCCTCGACATCACCTTGACCGGGCGCACGCCCTGCAGCTCGATCGCTTTCACGTAGTCGCGCTCCGCGACATCGAGCGTCGCCGCTCGTAACACCCGCGCCACCTGTGGTGCGTGGGCGAGGCCGACGGCGACGATGATGAGCCAGAGCTTCGGTCCGACTATGCTCAGCAACAGCAGGACGAGTACAAGCTGCGGGAACGCCAGGAGCACGTCGACGCTGCGCATGATCACTCCGTCAGCCCTGCCCCTGAGGTAGGCGGCGGAGATGCCCGCGGCGGCGCCCAGGACCACACCGAAGACGGTTGCCGCGAACGCGACGGGTAGGAGCGTCCAGCCGCCCTCCAGCACTCGCGAGAGCACGTCGCGTCCGAGCGCGTCGCCGCCGAACGGGGGGTTGACTCCCGGCGGGGCGTAGGGCGTCGTGACGAATTCCTGCCCCGAGTACGGAGCAACGAGCGGGCCGATCGCCGCGACGAGGATCACGAACATGGTCAGTGCCAGACCGATCGCCCCGCGCGGCGTCTTCGCCGCGGTCCACAGGGTCGCGACCGCGCCAGAGTGGCGGAGGGCGGCGCGGCGGCTTGTTGCTGGCGCCGTCATCGGCCGCTGGCAAGCCTTCGACGCGGCGATGCGAGCAGCGCGATGACGTCGGTGATGACGTTGATCACCACGTAGAACGCGGCGAGGATGATGACGATCACCTGGATTACCGGGATGTCTCTCTGTGAGACGGCGTTGACAAGGCCCTGTCCGATCCCCGGGTAGTCGAAGACAACCTCGACCAAGACGATCCCGCCTGCGAGATAGAGAAAGTTGAGCCCGATCACCTGAATCACCGGCGGGATGATGTTGGGCACGGCGTGTAGGAGATTGACCCGCCAGGTGGCAAGGCCTTTGAGCTTCGCCATCTCTACGTAGTCGGACTCGAGCGCCTCGGCCATCGATGCCCGGGTCATTCGAAAGATGTACGGAACGATCACGATCACGAGCGTCGCCACCGGGAGCACCAGCAGGTCCGGGTGACTCCACGCGTAGGTGCCTGGCTCGAGTGTGGACACCGCGGGCAGGATCTGAAAACCGCCGGTTGCGAACAGGATCACGAGCCCGACGGCGATGATGAACTCGGGCAGAGCGGTAACGGTCAGGGCGCCTGCCGAGGTGATCCGGTCGAACCAACTGTCGCGCCGAAGCGTCGCGAGGATTCCGAGGGCCACGCCGAGCAGGCTGCCGATCACCCCAGCGAGAAAGATCAGAATCGCCGAGTTGACGAGCTTCGGCGAGATCAGGTCCCAGACCGGCCGGCCCTCCGATCCCGTGAGGGTGCTCCCGCTGAGCGATTGGCCCAGATCACCGGTCACGAGCCCCCCGAGCCAGGAGGCGTACTGCTCGACGACGGGGCGGTTCAAGTCGAGCTGCTCTTCGAGCACGGCTACGCGCGACGGCGTCGCCGATTGCCCCAGAACTGCGGTGGCCGCATTGCCAGGCAGCACCTGAGTGGAAAAGAAGACGAGGATCGAGACGAGGAAGAGGGTCAGCAGGCCGAGCAGCGTGCGACGCAGCAGCAGATGCCCTACCACGGCCCAGTCCTCAAAGTTGACCTGCGGCCCGGAGCCGCTCGATCGCGCGCCCGAACGCCTCGACCGTCGCGGCGATCTCATCCTCGGTATGTGCCGCGGAAGTAAAGCCCTGCGTACGCATCACGTCGAACCCGTCGAGCAGTAGGGCGTGGCGCAGCGAGTCGCCGATGGGTCCCCACCCCTGGGCTAGTCGCTCTCCATCGGCCGCCGCATCGGAGAGGTCGCCGTCGAGCAACTTCGGGCGCTCGCCCAAATATGTCTTCCAGATCGAGCTGCGGGCGTAGGCGACCGCCTCCAGCCCGGAGCTCTTGAACACCTCGTTGAGGCCGTCAACAAGCTGAGCGGAGCGCTGGTTGGCGACCCGGGTCGGCTCGCCGTCGGCGACCACGCCGAGGGCCGCGACCCCGGCAGCCGCTGCGAGGGGCATCGCGTTCCAGGTCCCGTAGTGGGGGATGCGCTCACGCCGGTCGCGCTCCGGGTCCCCGGTGCTCCCGAAGACCTCCATGACCTCGCGTTGGCCGACGAGCGCCCCGGCGGGGACGCCGCCGGCCACGACCTTGCCGAGCGTCGTCAGGTCGGGAGTGATACCCGTGTACTCCTGCACTCCGCCGACCGCGTAGCGAAAGCCCGTGATCACCTCGTCGAAGATCAGGACCGTCCCGGCGGCGCGGGTCGCCTCGCGCAACTCGGCGAGGTATCCGAACTCGGTCGGGACCGTGTCGGAGAAGCCGCCCCCGGGCTCGAGGATTACGGCCGCGATGTCGCCCTGGTCGAGCGCCGCTCGCACCGCGCCGATGTCGTTTTGCGGCAGGACGAGCGTGTCGGTGAGCGTCCCGGGCGAGATGCCCGGCGCCATCGGCAGGTCCCACGGCGGCGAGATCCCGGTCGCGACCGCGTCGTGCCAGCCGTGGAAGTGGTGGCGGAACTTGACCACCTTGGAGCGGCCGGTGTGTGCCCGCGCAGCGCGCAGCGCGAGCTGAGTCGCTTCGCCCCCGGACGACGTGAAGCGCACGGCCTCGGCGGATGGGACCAGCTCGCAGACCGCCTCCGCCCAGCGGAGGCCGAGCTCGGTCTCGCCGCCCGCGTGCAAACCGTCGGCGAGCTGCTCGGCGATCGCCTCGTTGACCACCGGGTGCGCGTGGCCGAGCAGGAACGTGCCGTGGCCCACCCAATAGTCGATGTACTCGTGGCCGTCAACGTCCCACTTGCTCGAGCCGCGACAGCTCTCGATGAAAAGCGGGAAGGGCTGAAAATGGCGCGTCGAGTGGGTGACACCGCCCGGGACGAGTGCCCCTTGACGCTCGTACAGCTCGCGCGACCGGGGATTCGCAAGCGCGAACTCCTCGGCGATCGAGGACGTCTGGGGGACGATCATGCCAGCTCCCCAAGCTTCGGATGCGCCAGAGCCATCCCCGGCTCGGACACAGGCAGTGCTCCGAGCTCGAAGCCGCCGTAGTTCGCGTAGTACAGGCGACCGGGCTCGCGTGCGAAGGCGATGTTTGTCGGCCGGTTGAACAGGCCGTGGACCGCCTCCTCGATCAGGACTTCGACCGACCGATCCGGCTTCACGATGAGGATCGCGCTTGGCTCGTAGTAGGAGACATAGAGGTTGCGAGCCTCCGACAGCGCCAAACCGTCCGGAACCGCGTACTTCGGCAGCGACGCGTAGATCTCGGGACGGCCTTGGATCTCGCCGTCGACCACGCGCAGGCGGATCACATTGCGGACGCTCGACTGCGCGATGTAAAGCCAGCCCGCCTCGCGGTCTAACGCCATCCCGTTGGGGAAGGCGAGGTAGTCAGGAAAGGCGAGCTCGGTCTCGCCGGAGGGCCGAATCACGTAGATGCGTCCGTTGCAGAGCTCCCAGTCGCCGGAGTCGGAGACAAACAGATTGCCGGCGTCATCGAAGACGGGGAAGTTGGGGACGACCATCGGCAGGTCGTCGGTGCCGTCTGAGTAGACCTCGACCTCGCCCGCGGGCGTGATCCGGTTGACCACCCGGCTCATGTTGCACTCGTAGAGATTGCCGTCGCCGTCGAGCGTGATCCCGCCGCACTCGCCCGCGACGGTCGCGATCTGTTCCGGCTCCGCGCCGTCTCCGGCCACGCGATAGATCTGGCCCGCCTCCCCGCCGCAGTAGAGAACAGAGTCCTCGCCGACGACGAGACATTCCGGATGGTCGAGCCCGGCGGCGACCACCTCGCATGCGGTGGAGGGCAGACTCACACCGCTGCCGCCACCGCGGTAAGGGCCGATTCGATCCGGTCGAAGAGCTGATCGACCTCGTCCGTCGAGCTCTTGGGCTGGATCACGCTGATCAGCTGGTCGATGCCGGAGGCCGCGTACGCGGCGAAGTCGATCTCCGCCAGCGGCGCCTCGGTCGCGACAGTCACCATGATTTCGCTGCGCTCGCGGCCGCGCTCGGAGAGCAACTCGGTCAGCGTCGCGATCTTCTCCGCCGCCTCCTCAGGGGTCAGCTCCCATGGCAGCCAACCCTGGCCAAGCGACGCCACCCGGCGCATGGCCGGCTTGCTGTTGCCGCCGAAGTAGATCGGCGGATGCGGCTGCTGGATCGGGTACGGCTCCTGAACGGCGCCCGCTATATCCGGCGGCAGGTCCTCCACCCCCTCGCCGGACTCCGACCAGAGCGTCCGCATCACCTCCAGGTGCGAGGAGGTCCGCGCCGCTCGGCCCTCGAACGAAGCGCCCACCGCTCGGAACTCCTCCTCCAGCCATCCGATCCCGACGCCGAAATCGAAGCGCCCGCCCGAGAGCACATCGAGGGTCGTGACGGCCTTGGCCACCGTCACCGGCTGATGCTGCGGCACGACGCAGACTCCGATCCCCAGCCGCGCCCTCTTCGTCAACGCAGCGGCGAAGGCGAGGCCGAGCATCCCGTCGATCTCGCCGTCAACCGTGTAGTCGTCGGGCATCTTCCCGTCCTCGGTGTAGGGGAAGACCGAGTTGTACTCCGCGAAAGCGAGCACGTGAGGTTCCGCGAACCAGATCGAGTGGATCCGCGGATCCTCGTCAGCCCTGACGAGGATCTCGCGAGTCGTCTCGACCTCCGCGGTCAGCGGCATGAGGAATAGGCCGAAGCGCATCAGGTGACCGCCAAGGCCTCGACCGGCGCGTCCTCGGTTCCGAGAGTCGACCGCGTGAGCTCCTCGACCTTGCGCTGGGCGGCGGCGGGGTCCTGGACCCACTCGCGATAGAACTCAAACGGGCATTCGGCAACTCCCTTGTCACCGTCTCCTGACTGCTGCACCCCTGTGTAGCCGCGGTGCAGCAACTTGAACAGGTGGTTCTGAGACTGCCAATTGGCCCGTGCGTCGCGAATCAACGACATCGAGAGTTCGGCGTACTGGACACCCATCTCCTCGGTCTCGCACTCGGCCAGGGTGCGGCCGTCGAACCCGATGATCGCGGAGTGCCCGAAGTACGAGTACACGCCGTCGAATCCGGCGGCGTTAGCGACCGCGACATAGACATTGTTCATCCATGCCATCGCCTTTGAGACCATGATCTGCTGCTCTTTCGCGGGATACATGTATCCCTGACAGCGCACGATTAGCTCGGCGCCCTTCATCGCGCAGTCGCGCCAGATCTCGGGGTAGTTGCCGTCGTCGCAGACGATCAGGCTCATCTTCAGGCCCTTCGGACCTTCCGTTACCGTCGTCCCGCCACCCGGATACCACGCCTCGATCGGTGCCCAGGGAAGAATCTTTCGGTACCGCTGGACGATCTCGCCGTGATCATCCATGAGCATCAGCGTGTTGTACGGGTTCTTGTCGGGGTGATCCTCGTGACGCTCGCCGGTGAGGGAGAACACTCCCCATACGCCGGCCTCGCGGCAGGCAGCGGCGAAGATCTCCGTCTCGAACCCGGGCACCTCCGCCGCGTTCTCGAACATCTCGTCGCGGTCGTACATGATCCCGTGGGTGCTGTACTCGGGAAAGATGACGAGGTCGAGACCCGGCAGGCCGGATTTGATGCCCTGAATCATGTCCGAGATCTGACGGCAATTTGCCTCGACGTCAGCCCGCGTGTGGAGGCGAGGCATCTTGTAGTTCACGACCGCGACTCCGACGCAATCCGCACTCGAGCTGATATCTCCATGTCGCATGCGCTGACTCTCCTCGGCTATCCGTTTTCGCCCCGCGCGCAGATGCGCCCGAGGAACTCCACGATCGTGTGCGCTCCCAGGTATGAGGTGACGCCGGTGGCGACGTCGAGAAGCGGGTTGACCTCGACGAAGTCGAGGCCGACGACGTTGAGGCGCTTGGCGACGAGGCCGAGTGCGTCCCGCAATTCCGCATAGGTCATGCCGTTCGGCTCGGCCGAGACGCAGCCCGGGATCAGCGATATGTCGAGCACGTCGACGTCGATGCTTACGTAACAGCGGTCTCCGGCCGGGATCGAGGCGAGCACGTCCTCAAGGCCGCCATCGCGGAACTCTTCGATCAGGACCACCCGGTTGCCGGCGGCGATCGATTCCTCCATCGGCTCGCGGCCGTTGCGAATCCCGCGGATGCCGACTTGGCTCAGGCTTGTGACGTCCGGACTGTCGGAGATATGGCGGAAGGCGTGGCCGTTGGTGAACTCGAGCCCGTGGCCGAAGGGCTCGAAGTCGAGATGCGAGTCAAACTGGATCACGTGGATGGGCGAGCTGTCGAATCCGGCGACGAGCGGCCAGCTGATCGCGTGATCTCCGCCGATCGCCACGAGGATCGCCCCCGTCTCGACGATCTCACGGACCTTCGTGGTGATGTTGCTGAAGGTGTCCGCGACGTTCGTCGGGAGGATCACGGCATCGCCGACATCGACGATCCTCCCGGCGCGCATTTCGTCCTCCAGGAATGTTCGCCTCAGGTCGGCGTCGTAGTAGCCGGCGCCGCCCGCGCACAGACGCATTGAGTGCTCGCGCACGCTGCGCGGAGCGAAGCGCGAGCCGGGCAGGAACGGCGAGCCCTCATCCGTCGGCACACCGAGCACCGCGACGGCGGCACTGAGCTCGCTGGTGTCGGTGCACAGCGGAGCGCGAAGGAACGTTGGGATGCCGACGGACGGGAAGAGCGGCTGTGCGCTCATCTCACGAGGAGACCCACGCGTTCTCCCAGTCGCCGTTGCCGAGCGGGATGCCCGTGCCAGCGTCCGCGGCGAACCCGCCCACCTTCGTCGACAAGATGTCGAGCGTCCTGTTGAACTGGGGGATGATGTAGCCGCCGCGCTCGAACAGGATCTGCTGCATCTGCTGCATGAGATCACAGCGCCCCGATTCGTCGACAGTCGAGTTCACCTGATCGAAGAGGTCGTTGAACTCGGGGTCATCGAACCCGGTGGTGTTGAACGGCGCGCCCGGGATGGACGTCTGCGCAACGAGGCTGATGATCGGGTCATAGGCGATGAAGTCCTGAGCGAACGGCCACTTCGTGTAGTTGGTGAAGAAGGTGCTCACGCTCGTCTTGCGCAGGTTCACCGTGACGCCCGCTTCTTTGGCCTGCTGAGCAAATACCTGAGCGGCCTCGACCGCACCCGCCGCGATCGGGGCGGTGACAAGTTCGACCTCGAGGCCCTCATGGCCGGCTTCCGCGAGCAAGGCCTTGGCCTGCTCGATGTCCTGCTCCCGAGTAAGCGAGGTGTCGTAGCAAGGGTCATGCAGGCCGTAGACGTCGTTGGCGACGACGCCGAGACCGGCAACCGAGGAGGCAAGCATCTGCTCCCGGTCGACCATCAGGCGGAATGCCTGGCGCACCCGCTCGTCGTCAAACGGCGGCTCGTTCGTGTTCATCGTGAACGGGACCCAAAGACCCGGTGCCGAGATCAAGGTGTGAAGGCTCGAGTCGCTTGCGACCTGGTTGGAGAGCTCCGGCGGGGCGTTCTCGAACACGTCGACGGCGCCGGACTTGAGCGCGTTCAGCGCCGCGGTCGCGTCCCCGAACGAATCGATGATCGTGAGCTCGTCGAGATACGGCAGGTCGGTCTTGAAGTAGTCCGGATTGCGGACGAACACGCTCTGCTCGCCGGGGGTGAAGGACTCGAACTTGAACGGGCCCGTACCGATCGGCTTGGCTGGGTCGTATCCCTCCGGCACGATCCCGAAGTAGTAGTTGTTGCAGATCTGATCGACGAAGGTCGCGTATGGAGTGTTCATCGGCAGCTCCAACGTCAGGTCGTCAACCACCTTCGCGTTCTTGAGGTCGACTGGCGCCAGCGCCGTGATTCCCGTCAGGAGGAGCTTCGGGTCGGCGATCCGGTTGAACGTGAACAGCACGTCGTCGGCGGTGAGCGGCTTGCCGTCGTGGAAGGTGATGTCCGACTTCAGGCGGATCGTCCAAGCCGTCGCGTCGTCGTTCGAGCTGATCTCCTCGGCCAGCACGTTCGAGATTCCTCCGCCACTGGCGTCCAGAGCGACGAGACCGTTATAGAGCGCGAAGTTGCGCATCACCTGGGGGAAGTTGTAGGCGGCGTCAGCCTCAAGCGTGTCGTCCGGCGTGCCGCCGACCATCGCCACGGTCAGGCTTCCACCGCGCTGGGGTGAGCCGGATGGGCCGCCTGTCGAGTCGGAGTCCGAATCGTCGCCCGAACTGCATGCTGCAAGAAGCCCGCCGGCCGACAAAGCAACCGCCCCGGCAGCGCCGGTCTGCAACAGCCGGCGTCGGCTCATCGCGGAGAAGGGATTGGACGCCGCGGGGTCGGCCTCGTCGAAATCAGGCTTCACAGTCTCTTCTCCTGGGGTTGGGGGGACGAGTGGTTCATAGATCGCACGATCTTAGTCTGAATCAATCGATTCTGTCAAGATCTCGAACTTAGGGGCCTCCGGTGGAGGATTGACTGGCCGGACCTGTCTGATTTAATAGGTCCATACCCGACGTTTGTCGGCACAGAGTGTGATTTTGACCTGTATAGCGAACGCATATCGATGAACAGCCCCGGAGCGCCCGGCTCGCATCCGTCCAGTCTGGCCGGCTCCAAGCTGAGGGAGTGGCGCCAGCGACGCGGCATCTCGGTTTCGGCGGTCGCGCGGGCCGCCAAGGTGTCGAAGTCGACTGTCTCTCAGCTCGAGCGCGGATCCGGCAATCCCTCGCTCGACACCCTCTGGGCCCTCGCCACCGCGCTCAACATCCCACTTGGATTCCTCGTCGACTCCGACGGAAGCGAGGCGTCGTTCGAAGTCGTTCGCCACGACGAGAAATCGGTGGTGACATTCGAGGAGGACAACTACGAGGCGCGGCTGATGGCCGGTTGGCAGATGAACGGCCAGGTCGAGATCTACGTGGTGACGATGATGGACGGCGTCCAGCGGAACTCCGAGTCGCACGGAAGCGGGGTGATCGAGCACTTCCTCGGGATTCAGGGCGAGATTGAGGTGGCCGCCGGCCAGGATGTCGCCCGTGTGCAGCCGGGCGACATGGTGACCTTCAGCGCCGATCGTCCCCACCATTACCAGGCGATCGGTGGCTCGGCTCGCGGCGTCGCAGTCCAGCACTATCCGGTCGCGCGCAGCACTTCCTCCCCGGTGCACGGCGCTCTCGACCGGTCGTCAGATGGGGCAGGTGGGTCCACTTCAGTAGGGCTGCGCGCCCGCCTCCAGTCAGGCGAGACGGTCCTCGGGACGATGCTGTTCGAGTTCAACACCCACGGCGTTTCGCGGATCCTCTCGGATGCGGGGGCCGACTTCGTCCTCATAGACCTCGAGCACACGGGGTGGGGCGTTCCTCAGGTTCTGCCCCTTCTCGCCACTGCCCGGTCGGAGTCGATCTCGCCAATCGTCCGTGTTCAGGGGTCCGCCCGCCACCAGGTCTCCGCAGTACTGGATGCCGGCGCCGCGGGCGTTGTGGTTCCGATGGTCGCGGATGCGACCGAGGCGGCGCGCGTCGTCGAAGCTGCGCGGTTCGCGCGCCCCGAGGGCGGGCGGGGATTTGGCTTGGTCTACCCAGATCAGGTCGCCAACGGGGTGCCTGAGGCAATCGCCGCGGCAGATGCCGAGACGATGGTCATCCTGTTCATCGAGACGATGGAGGGCCTCGCGAACGTCGAGGAGATTGCGGCGACGCCTGGGGTAGACGTGCTCTGGGTCGGTGAGTACGACCTCTCGCTCTCGATGGGCATCCCCGGCGAGATCGACGATCCGCGGATCAAGGACGCCGAAGAACGGGTCGTGGCCGCCTGCGAGAAGGCCGGTATCAGCGCCGGCGTTCTCTGCGCGAACGTCGAGACCGCGCGCTCCATGCGTGAGCTGGGCTTTCGGATGATCGCCCTCGGCACCGACATCAACCTGTATTCGAGAGTGCTCAGCGACGAGATCTCGTTGGTACGCGCCGCCACGGCGACCTGACCGGCTCAGACGGTGCCCGGCGCATGAACATGCGGAACGCGACGCTGGTCACCGGTGCGAGCGGTTGCATCGGGTCCTGGACAATCCGGCAGCTTCTGGCCGAGGGGGTGTCGGTCGTCGCGCTGGACCTCCGCCGCGACGAACGGCGCCTCAGGCTCCTGGTCGACGAGACGGAGCTTGAGCAGATCGCCTGGGTCGAGGTGGACATTGCCGATCGCGTCGCCCTGCAACGTGCGCTTGAGCAGCACGCGGCCTGCTCGGTAATCCACCTCGCCGCGCTGCAGGCACCGTTCTGCCGCGCCGATCCACCTCTCGGAGCGGCTGTGAACGTCGTCGGAACGGTCAATCTTCTCGACGCGTTCGCCGCGCGGGACGGCCAATCGCTCCCCTTTGTCTACGCCTCCTCCATCGCCGCAGCGACCGAGGCGGGAGAGAGCCATCCCTCCACCGTTTACGGGGTTTACAAGCTCGCCTGTGAGGGAGCAGCCGACTATTTCTGGCGGGAACACGGGTTGTCCAGCATCGGCCTACGACCCCACACCGTTTACGGCCCCGGAAGAGACCAGGGGGTGACGTCGGCCCCGACCTCGGCGATGCTTGCCGCAGCCCGAGGCACGGAATTTGAGATTCCTTTCACCGGGGAAGTCACAATGCAATACGCCCCAGACATCGCTGCTGCATTTATCGCGGCGTCTCGGGCCAGCGACTTCGAGGGTGCGGGCGTTTTTGACCTACCGGGTGCCACGGTCGGCGTTGGCGAAATCGTGGAGACGATCGCAGCAGTCGCGCCCGGCGCCTCCATCCACGCAAGTGGTGCTCCGTTGCCTTTCGCGGCGGCAGTCCATCCCTCTTCCGATGCTCCCGCCGGGTTGAACACCGCCCCCACGCCGTTGCTCCAGGGCGTGCGCAAGACGATCGACTTCTTCCGCGATCTGGAAGCGCGCGGCCAAGCGATAGTCCCTGGGTCGTGATCGGGCCCTACGAGCCGATCATCGTCGGTCGACCGGGAGGTCGAGCTCGCCGTGGTCGTCGGGCGCCGGATGCGCGACGTGGCGGCCAAGGAGGCGCTCGACTCAGTATTCGGGCACACGATTGCCAACGACGTCTCGGCCGCGATCTGCAATTCGCGAACGGCCAGTGGATCCGCGGGGGCGCTGCGAAATCCTGTCAGTGATGTGCCACGAAATGGATGACAAAGACCTCGAGGTCCTGCGGCGGATCGAGACCCGCGTCCTCTGGCTTGCAACCGCGATCGTCCATCACGCAAACAAGGTCAGAGAGAACCGATCCGGGGTCAAGGTGGGAGGCCATCAGGCGTCGAGCGCATCGATCGTCAGCATCATGACCGCGCTGTGGTTCGACTTTTTGGAGGCGCCTGACCGTGTCTCGGTCAAGCCGCACGCATCGCCGGTCCTCCACGCGATCAACTACCTGCTCGGCCGCCTGCCGGCCGAGTATCTGCCGCGGTTGCGGGAGTTCGGTGGGTTGCAGAGCTATCCGAGTCGCACCAAGGATCCCGACCCGGTCGACTACTCGACTGGGTCCGTGGGAATCGGGGCGACGGCGACGATCTGGGGAGCCTTGGCCCATCGGTATGTGGCTGGCCACTTCGAGGTCCCAGTCGGCGGTCGGCAGATCGCCCTCGTCGGCGACGCCGAGCTCGATGAGGGGGCCTGCTGGGAGGCGCTGCTCGACCCGATGACCCGCGAACTCGGGGAGGTGCTGTGGATCGTCGACCTCAACCGCCAGAGCCTCGACCGGGTCGTCCCCGAGATCGCTGCCGACCGGCTGCGATCGATGTTTGAGGCGGCCGGCTGGCACACGATCAATATCAAGTACGGGCGTCTCCTCGAGCGGCTCTTCGCGCGCGAGGGGGGAGACCAACTGCGACAGCGCATCGACCGGATGCCCAACCAGGAGTACCAGAGCTTGCTGCGGGCATCCCCGGAGGAACTGCGCCAGCGCGTCCCGGGCAGTGGCCGCGGATCGAAGAAGCTCGCCGGGCTCGTGGCCGAGCTCTCCGATGACGATCTCTCGAGCGCTATCCGAGACCTCGGCGGTCACGATCTGAGCGCGCTGCGAGCGGGGCTAGCCGAGGCCGACGCGGCACATGATCGGCCGTGCGTGATCTTCGCATACACCATTAAGGGCAGGCGCCTACCGAGTGAGGGGCACCCCGCGAATCACTCCGCGCTGCTCAGCGCTGCGCAGTTCGGCAGCTTCGCCGCGAGTCTCGGTGCTGCGTCCGACGACCCCTGGGCCCCCTTCTCGCCCGGAAGCCCCGAGGCGGAGCTCTGTGCGCGGCGTGCCGAGCGTCTGGAGCGCGAGCCGATAGCCGAGTCCTCGCCGCCGTCGGTCCCGACCGAGCTCGGTCGCACTCACTCTGGGAGCGAGTCCACGCAGCAGGCCTTCGGCCGCTTCTTCACCGAGCTGGGTCGCGCCGCACCTGACGTCTCGGATCGGGTGGTCACGGTGAGTCCTGACGTGGCGAGTTCGACGAACCTCGGCGGGTGGATCAACCACGCTGGGATCTGGTCTCTGGGTGATCGTGTCGACTGGTTCGCCGAAGACACCGACACGCTGGTGCGCTGGCGGGAGACCACACACGGACGGCATATCGAGCTCGGGATCGCTGAGACCAACCTCGTGGGCCTGCTCGCTGAGCTGGGCGTCACCTGGCGCATCGAGGGTGAGCCGCTGTTGCCAATCGGGACTCTCTACGACCCGTTCGTCGGCCGCGCGCTCGAGCCCTGGTCCTTCGGCGTCTACGCCGGCGGCCAATCGATTCTTGTCGGAACGCCTTCAGGGATCACGCTCGCCGGGGAAGGTGGCGCGCATCAGTCGGTTGTCACCCCGACAATCGGTGTCGCGCAGCCGGGGTGCGTCGCCTGGGAGCCGGCCTTCGGCCAGGACTTCGAGTGGACCTTCCTGCATGCCCTCGGCTCGCTCGGGCACGCGCGAGGAACCTCGAGCTACTTCAGGCTGTCAACCCGGCCGCTCGCGCAGGCGCTCGCGAAGGTGCCGGAGGATCCCGGGGAGCGCGAACGGCGGCGAGAACACGTGCTTTCGGGCGGCTATAGGTTGCGCGAGGCTGGCGGGGCAGGCCTCGGCATAACGGTAACCGGGATGGGTGCGGCGATGCCCGAGGTCATTGGCGCAGCCGACGAGCTCGAGTCCGGCGGGATTCCGACTGATGTCGTCTGCGTAACAAGCGCCGACCTTCTGCATCGGGCCGCGCGGGCGGATCGCGGATTCGATTCAGATGGGGCCGGCTTTCTCGGTGAGATCTTCCGCCCGGATTGGCCCATCGTCACCGTGCTCGACGGCCATCCGAGCACGCTGGGGTTTATCGGCTCCGCTCTCGGGGTTCCGAGCACCTCGCTCGGCGTGGTCGAGTTCGGGCAGTCGGGCGATCCGGCCAGTCTCTACGAGCACTATGAGATCGACTCAGAGGCGATCATCGGCGCGGCCCTCGACCTGGTGGACACGCGGTGACGGCCGAGGTGCTGCTGCCGAGGCTTTCCGACTCGATGGAGGAGGGCACGATCCTCCAATGGCTGAAGTCGGTGGGTGACCCGGTCGCACTCGGCGAGGAGCTGGTCGAGATCGAGACTGACAAGGCGGCGATGATCTTCGAGTCCGATGCTGCGGGAGTGGTGGTGGAGATCGTCGCGGCGGAGGGGGCGACGCTGCCGATCGGGGCCGTCATCGCGCGTATCGGAAATGAGGCGACGGGCAGCGTGCCCGCCCCGGCCGCGGAGACGGAGCCAGCCCAAACTACGGCGGACAATGCGGAGAGCGAGGCCGAATTGCCGCCACCCGCGGAAATGCCGATGAAAGAACAGCGGCATCCGAGGACGATGACCGGTGAGGCTCGGAAAGCATCACCTCTGGCCCGCCGGATGGCTGGCCGGGCAGGGGTCGATCTCGACCTCCTGTCGGGAACAGGCCCAGGCGGACGGATTCGGATGAGCGATGTGAGGCGCGCGCTTGCTCCAGGCTCGGCGCCGGTGGAACCAACGCTGCGATCTCCTCTCTCCCAGCTACCGCCGGCGCCGAACCGGGAGCAAGCTGACACGAAGACGACCGCGAAGGGGCAGGTCGAGATCGTCGCTCCGACTCGCCTCCAGGGGACCGTCGCTCGCCGCATGGCCGAATCGAAGGCAACCGTGCCTCATTTTTACCTGCAGACCGTTGTCGACATGAGCGCCTGCGTAGCTGCGCGTGCCGCCCTGAAACGGACAGCAACAGAGCGCGCGATCGTGCCTTCTTTTAACGACATGATCGTCAAAGCCTGCGCACTCGCGCTGCGCGAGTTCCCACGCGCGAACGGTGCCTACCGCGACGGTCGCTTTGAACTCTACGAGCGAGTCAACATCGGCATTGCGGTCGCGGCCGATGACGCCCTGGTCGTGCCAACGATCTTCGACGCAGACGCGAAGGGACTCGCCCAGATCGCAAACGAGGCTCGGGAGCTCGCGACGAAGGTCCGCGAGCGCACGATCACGCCGCCGGAGCTGTCGGGGGGCACGTTCACGATCTCGAACCTCGGCATGTTTGGGATGACGTCAATTGGCCCCGTGATCAGTCCGCCTCAGGCGGCAATTCTCGGTGTCGGAGAGATCTGCGAGCGGCCCGTCGCTCGCGATGGCAGGCTAACGGCCGCGAGGCAGATGGACTTGACGCTCGCCTGCGATCACCGAATCCTTTATGGCGCCGACGGGGCGCGGTTCCTTGCGCGTGTTCGCTTCCTGCTTGAACAGCCGATCGGCATGGCGCTTTGAGCGCGCCGCCGCGTCTGCACTCAATGACATCGGACACTCATTGGGCGCTAGACACGTTCTGGTGCCCAAATCCAGCGGCATGCGCAGGTATCCACACGCATGTCGCTCACCCTTAAAGGCCCACATGGGCGGCACCCCGCTTGATAGATCCAGAAACGCGGCTTTGGCTCGCGCAAAGGCGCCCTGGTTCGCAATCAGGAGGTCGCCGGTTCGAGCTCGGCTAGCTCCATCGGCAGCAGTCCTGCCGAGTGCCACGCTTGCCTTAACCTGCAGCGATGAAGAGCTTTGCGGGAACCGCGCTTGTCGTTCTTGCCCTGGGCATCGCTGCTTGCGGCGGCGATTCGGATTCCGGTGCTGCTCCCGACACAGCTGATGTCGCCGCGGCCTCCACCTTCGACCAAACTCAGGTCGCAAAACTGGAGAGCATCTTGAACACCGCCTATGAGGGGGCCTCGGGCTACGCCGAGACCAACGACAACTTCTTCGCCCGCAACTTGCAAGAGAAGGGCGAGCTCGCAGCGGCAGTTTCTGCTGCTCTGTCGAAGCTCGACACTGGCGTCGGCTCGGGCTATGCGGAGGAGGAGGGACTAGGCGTCTGCAGTCGCTACGGATCCGATGCTCCCTTCGTCGCCGTGAATGCGTCGCCATCCGGCGACGGGCTCACATTGACCGCATCGGACGCGGAAGCCAGCCTCACCCTGAGCTATGAGCCCGGCTCCGACATCGTTGTCGCCGATCCGGTGGAGTGCGAGCCAGCCGACTAGGTATTTCCGAAGTCGCTCCACGGGCGTTAGGGTCGAACAGCACCGTCGACCTCAAGGAGGACCCATGGCCGCGCGGATTCGCAGGTACGTAGGTCAGCAGCACGTCGGGCTCGTGGCGCTGTGCATCGCGGTCATCGGGGTGCCGACGGCGTGGGCGCTGGGTAAGAACAGCGTCGACTCGAAGCAGATCAGGCCGGGGGCCGTGCGTGAGAGCGAAATCGCTGACAATGCGGTTACCGGGGTCAAGGTCAAAAACGGCTCGTTGAGTCGCGCCGACTTCGACTCGCAATCGCTGATCGCCGGACCCCAGGGGCTTCAAGGACCGGAGGGACAGCAAGGGCCGGCGGGGCCCCAGGGTCCAGCCGGACCCGTAGACCTCTGTCGGCCGGGGCCAATCACCATCCAGCAGACCGGCGCCGGCGCGCCGACTCAGACGCTCTGCACCGACGGGCCTATCTCGATCCTCGGCCGTTGCGAAACTCTGGTCACGGGCGGTCCGACATATGTCGCCGCGCGATTGCAATATGCAACGACTGTGAACAACGCGGTTCGTGTTGGCGATATCGACTTCGATGTGGCCGATTCTCCAGCCACGGTTTCGCCAGCGCTCACCGACTCGTCCGCGGCGACGAACCCGGTGACCGCAGATTTCGGGATCTCAGCGGGTGGCGACCAGCTAGTCGGAACGCTGCTGGCTTCGGCCGTGAGCACCAACACGGCAACCGGCGCCGGATCGTGCCAGTTCACCCCCTTCGGTGGCTGACGGCGCCAGCGAGCGGTTAGAGCAGCCGCGCGCGCGCGTGGCGCCCATCCTTCGCTCGGAGCATTCGGCGCTCTCCTAGGCTTGCGACCATCCAGCGAGACCTCAAGATCCGCGGTTACACCGTCGCCCAGTTCCCGAATCCACCACTTTGGGTTGCGCTGGCGGCGCTTGTTGTAGCGCGGCTCACCGATGACGGCAGTGCCATCGACGATCTTGCCCGCGCAATCTCCTACGTCGCGTTAACCGTATGGGCCTACGAGGAGGCTGCGAACGGCGTCAACGGCTTGCGAAAGGCACTGGGGATAGGCGCGCTTGTTTTGATCGTGGTCGCCATAGCTCGGGGTCTCGGTTAGCGCACGACGGTGAGCTCGCCGGTTCGAGCCGGCTAGATCCTTCTCCAATCGGCGGGCAGATTTCGGCAACGGGATCGCCGTTATCTGCCCGTCGGCTCCGCCTGCCCGTGGATGCGCGTCGACCACTCCGACCCGGAAGCGAAGACCTCGATACGAAATCCATCAGGGTCGAAGACGAAGAACGCGTAGTAGCCGGGGATATCGCTGTCTTCCTCGGGGGGATGGTGGACCTGATCGCCCCGCTGTAGGCAACGCTCATACGCCGCGTCCACTTCGCCGGCGGTGTCTACCTCGAAGGCCAGGTGCTCGAGCCCGGTGTCGTAGTAGCGGTGGGCACCGCCATCCGCAGGGCGGAGGCCGAGCCATTCATCTCCGAAGCTCAGATAGACGACCTCCTCGGTGCCCCGGTAGGTCCGATAGCGCTCTTCCTCGCTCAACCCCAGGGGCCCGAGGACGTCCATGTAGAAGGTGAGCGAGCGATCGACGTCGCTGACGGCAAGGTCGAGGTGCTGAATTCCGCGGCCAGGCACTCAAACTTTCTACGCGCCGGTACAAGCGGCCTTGACCGCTTTACGTCGCTTCTTGACGGTGGCCTTTGCCCTGTCGATTGACTTCTTCGATGCCCCGCGCTGCTTGAGCTTTCGTAGCTTTGCCTTCGCCTTCGCAAGCTTGGCCTTTGCCGCATCGCAGGCGGCACGATCGGTCGCGCCGGGACCCGACTTCGGTGCGACCTCGACTGTGACCGTCGCGGTCTCGGACACGACACCGTTGGCGTTCACCGCCCGGTAGCTGAACCGGTCGGTTCCCGCAAATCCCGCGCGTGGGACGTAGTGGACTCTCGAACCGGCAACCGAAACCGATCCGCCCATCCTCGCTCGTGGCGCCGTCGAGCAGGACGCGAAGCGCGACGCCGCGCGGCTCGACATCGTTTGCGAGTACGTCGATGTCGAGGGAAACCCCAGCGGTCGTATCGGCTACGTCATCGACGGCCTGCGGGGCGGGAGCGTTGACTACCCACGTCCACGCGACCGGGGTCGGGTCGTAGTTGCCCGCCACATCGCGTGCGCGCACGTCGAAGGTGTGCGACCCGTTGCCGAGTCCGCTGCGGCTCGCCGGGCTCGTGCAGAGCTCGTAGGGCCCGCCGTCGATCCGGCATTCGAACTCTTGAAGTCCGGACGTGCCGTCACTACCGGTGAATGAGAATGTTGCGGCTGGCTGGTCGGAGACCGCGGGCGGTCCGTCGCCCCCCGTCGTCTCCGGCGGCGTCGCGTCCACCTTGACGGTCGTTGTGTAGGCGCCGGGCGCGCTCGTGTTGTTGGCGACGTCGGTCGCCTGGCAGGAAAGGGCGTGGACCCCTTCCGTTTGGAGCTCGGTAGAGGCGAAGGACGCGGGCGCGTCGAGATTAGAGCGTGCCGTTATCGCTGCAGAAGATGCGCTTGACGCGGTTGCCCGACTCCGGATCGACGCCCCCTATCTGCAGCGGTGCGGGGGTCGTGACGAACCAGCCGTCGCGCCCGTCGGGGTTCTGCGTGAACTCGATCGACGGCGGGGTGCTGTCGAGAAGACACCACACCGGCCAGGAGATCGATCCCTCGTCGGGGTCGTTCGAGGTCAGCGTAAATGTGGTCCTGTACTCGCCGTCGGGCGTTCCCAGCGGCGGTACGCAGGCGATGTACAGGATGATGCCGGTGGTCCCGGCGCCGAGCGTCTTAGGGAAGGTGAAGGGAGCTCCGGGCGGATGTGCGTTCGGGTTCGGGTCGCCGTCCAGGAGCTTGAACATGCCCGCGGGGTTCGCGGGGCTCTGTGCGCTGAAGGTTCCGCTGTTGAGCTGGAGAAGCGCGACACCGCTGTTGGAGATCACCAGCGTCTGGAAACTCGTTCCGCCGGGCTTGGCGTACATGTCGCCGAGCTCGGCGTTCGGGTCCGGGCTTGGATTCGGGTTCGAGTTGATGTCGGGCTGGCAGGTCTGGGCGTCGTCGACGAGCAGCGAGCGCGCTGCTCCGGATGCCGCGGCCCAGGTGGCACCGCTATCAGTGCTCATCCTGGGCGACGCGCCGCCTTGTGACGCTCGCGCCCAGAGCGCGTCGTTCGCGTCGTGGATCCGGAAGACGGCCCAGTAGGTCGTGCCGGCCGCCAACGTCGGAGACCCAGTGAGCGCCGTGCACGTCGGGACGGGGTCCGAGGTGTCGTCGATGACGGTCGTCGCGCCCGTCGCGAGCGCCGTCCCAGGCTGGCCCGCGTTGTTCGAGTGGATCGAAATCGACACCGTCGCCGGGGCGCCGAGGTACGAGACACCGTAGAACCCCGCGAGGCGGGCGGTGCCGGACGCAGTGGGGACGAATGGTTGTGCGAGCCGTTCCGTCGTCGTGCCGACCAGGCCGGTGCCGCTGCTGTCGCCCCCACTACCGGCGAGGTTCGAAAAGAGAGTCGCACCGTTCGCCGCCGGCGCGAAAGCCAGCGTTGCTACCGCGACCAACCCGCCTACTAGCCAATGCCTGGACATAGCCGCGCGACCCCCATTTCAAAGCGGCCACCGTTCGGGCGGGTGCGCCCAGCGGCGGCCCTGATGCCAAAGGCAGCCTACGCCCTCCGCTCGCCAAGTCAACCGCCGTGGCGTGACAGGGCTGCCTGGTGGGATAGGGTCGGGCTGAAAGCAACTCCGGGAGGTCACGATGCACGTACGGGTTGTCCGGTTCACGGATGTCGATCCGGAATGGGCCGAGAACATTCAGGCTCGCGTCGGCGAGCGAGGGGGGCCGCCGGAGGGCGTCACGGCCACAGGAGTTGAGTTTCTTCACGACTCCGAGCAGCGCACGGCTGTCGTCATTCAGCGCTTTGACTCTGAAGAGGACATGCGCACGAGCGAGCAAGCACTCGAGGCGATGGACCCCGGGGATACCCCCGGGACGCGGGTGTCGGTGGATCGCTGCGTAATCGCCGCCGAAGCAAACGGCTAGAGCGCAGAAAGCTGCCTGCAGGCGACGGCAGTCCCATACTTCGCTCTGGCGCCAAGGATTGCGCGATACTGAAACGAACGATGTCGCACGCCCACGTCGAGATCGTGCGCCGTGGGTACCGCGCGTTCAACCAGCGCAACGTCGACGCGCTCCGAGACGACGTGCACCCTGACTTTGAGCTCGATTTCTCCGAGTCACGCAGTCCGGATCGCGGGACATACACCGGATTCGAGGGGATCAGGCACCTTTTCAGCGTCTACTGGGAGGCATTCGAGTCCTTCACCCTTGAGCCGGAAGAGTTCATCGAGGCCGATGACGCGGTCATCGCCCTCGTTCACGGCGTTGGCCGAGGCCTCACCAGCGGGGCGGAAGTCGAAGTTCGCGGACCCCACGTGTGGACGTTTCGTGATCGACTGGTGATCGGCTTTGCTCTCTACCAGGAACTGCCCGAAGCTCTCAAGGCTGCAGGATTGGAGTTTCGCGCTCGAGCCACCCGGTCTCCGTAGCCCCGCTCGGACAAGGACCCGCTTTGCGGCACTGCGCCGAACCACCAGCGGTCCCCCTAGCCCCACTCTCGGAAAGCCCACGTTTGCCGTCCCCGTGACGGCAAACGTGAACCGGGACGCCAGAGTCTACCGGATTTATCACGAGACACATTTCCTGCCGCTGCTGCAGATGCAGGGATCAATTCGTGAGATAGCGGTTGAGTTGGTCCGCGCGGACGGATCGCGGCTGCCGGCGCTGATCAACTCGGTGCTGCGAGGGGATCCCGCGACCGGGAATGCGCTGGTCCGGATGACGGTGTTCGACGCCTCGGATCGTCGTCGCTACGAACAGGAGCTCCTGAAGGCGCGAAAGGACCAGCAGGACATCGCGCTCGAGCTCCAGCGCGGACTGCTTTCCAAGGGGCTCCCGGACATCAGCGGGCTCGAACTCGATGTTGCCTACCGCCCCGGGCGCAGTGGCACCGACGTCGGCGGCGATTGGTACGACGTCTTTTGTTCCGGCGAAGAGGACACCGTCGTTTTGATCGTGGGTGACATCGTCGGTCGCGGCATCAGGGCCGCCGCGGAGATGGGACAGCTGCGCAGCGCCGTGCGCGCATTTGTGGCAACCGGTCTAGGGCCAGCTGAAGTGCTCGATGCACTTGACGATTTCTCGGACCGCCACGGGGTCGGTCGGCTGGCGACCCTCTTCTGCGGCCTGCTCGATCGCGACTTGGGTCGCCTGCGATATGCGAGCGCCGGCCACCTACCACCGTTGATCCTGAGGCCGGGTGTGGATCCGAGCTTTATCTGGGACGGGCGCTCACACCCGCTGGCGACACCGAAGCCCACGGGCGGGGCTCGCGCGGAGGCGGAGCGCCAGCTGGCGCCAGGCGACACGCTGATCCTCTACACGGACGGCCTGGTCGAACGCCGGGATCGCGGGTTCGATTCCGGAATGCAACTGTTGCTGGCCGAGAGCGCCGTGCACGCGTCCGAGACCCCTGGCGTTCTTGCCGGCGCGCTCCTGCGCGCGGTCCACGATACGAGCGAAAGGGATGACGTCTGTCTTCTCGTCGCTCGCCTCACCGGCTGAGACTCCGGCCCGGAAGCGATGACCTCGAGGGCTGCCTACTTGTACTTGCCGGTGTAGTCGAAGGTGTAGACGCCGTCGGTGAACGTTCCGGTGAAGTCGCCGCTCAGCTTGTGGCCCTTATAGGCCCCCGTGCCCTTGGTCAGCTTGAAGGTGCCGTCGCTGATCGTTGACGTGCCGTCGGGGTGAAACGTCTGGACTGCCTGACCGGCGCCAGTCAACGAGCCCTTCGTCGTGTAGATGGTGATCTTGTCGGCCTTGACCAGGACCGAGTCCGGCGCCGGACCGCTCTCAGCCTGGACGACATACACGATCGCTCCCCGCCCCAGGAGCTTGTCCTTGAAGTCGCCGGAGACATAGATGTCTGAGCCCTCGGCATGGTTGGCGCCGGCGTAGATGACGCCGCTGGTGCTCTTGGCCGGCTTGGCGCCGGCAAGCGCTGGAGCGCCGACGACGAAGGCCGCCACCAGCAACCAGAACAACAGCCTCGTGACTCGAGACGGGCGAACGGACACGACGAACCTCCAGTGTCGACTTGGACGCAGTGGAAACGCAACCGGGCGCCTGCGCACATTCGAACCTACGTCCTGGCACGGGCGCGGTCAACCCGACCTTGACGCGGGCCGCGCCAGCGGCGAGCATGTCCGGAGCGCTCAGGAACTGGACGGAGCTTCGCGATGCTGCATCGAATCAAGTCGCACCTGACCTACGCGAACGTGATGGCGTCGATCGCTGTGTTCGCGGTTCTCGCAGGCGGTGCCGCCTGGGCCGCCGGAAGAATCGGGACCAAGGATCTGAAGCGGGGCGCCGTAACAGGGTCGAAGATCGCCAAGCGAGCCGTCGGCAGTGCGAAGCTCAAGCCGGGCGCTGTGGGTGAGGGGCAACTGAAGGACGGCGCGGTCACGGCGCCGAAGCTCGCGCTGAGCCTCGCCTCAGACACCGCCAGCTTCGCCGCAGCTGCGTTCGTGCCGGTCGAGGACTCGACCCACAACAACAACGGCAGCTCCGCGTGCGGTGCGTTCGTCCCGAGCAAACAAGGTGGTGAGAACCGGGGCGACCTGAACGCGAAGACCGGGAGCTTCCTCGCGAACGTCCAGATCCCGAACGGCGCTGCCATGAAGCGGCTTCGCATGTACGCGAACGACAACTCGGCCGAGGACGCTCATCTCTACCTCGTGCGCAAGCAGGTGGCCGACGGCCTCTCGCCGCAGTTCGACGGCTACGAAGTGATCGCGATCGCGAAGACGGGCGGTGCTGCGAACAACGTCATGCGCGCCTTCGACGCCCAGATCGATCCGGCGCAGGTCGACAACGAGAACTACTACTACTACCTCGAGTTGGTCGTCTGCGACGCGATCGAGCCGTTCACGGCGCAGATCGAATACGACCTCGCCGGATAGACGGCGCGTCGAAGATCTTTGAAGTTCATGTATCGCAGGGCTCTACTCGCCGTAGCCTTTCTCGTCGCCGCGGTGTTCGTGTCGGCGTTACCAGCAGGCGCGACGTTCCCCGGTGCCAACGGACCAATCGCCTTCCGTCTCGACAACTTCAGGACGGGTGAAAGCGAGCCGCTTCTCCGCGCCTCATCCGACGGAACTGAGATCACCGAGCTTGACCAGCGGCCTGGATTCGGGAGCGACTGGCGCGCCAACGGATCCCGGATCGCCTTCGACTTCGTCGAGCGCGACGGTGATGTCCAGATCGCGACGACAGCCTCCGACGGAAGCGGCACCGAGGTGCTGACGTCGGGTCACGGCATCCACGAGCTTCCCTCCTGGTCGCCGAACGGTCGCCGGATCGTCTACGACTACTCCCCGAGCACGGATTTCAACTCGCCTGACTTCGAGACCCATCTGTGGACGATGCGCGCAGACGGCAGCGGTAAGCGCCGGTTGCCGATGCGCTCGCCGGGCTTCGACGTCGAGCCTCGCTATTCCCCGACCGGCGAACAGATCGCCTTCGGGCGAATTCGCATTCAGGCGGACGGGGGCTTCAGCCAGGCGATCTTCGTCGTCAACACGAGAACGCGTCGGGTTCGGCAGCTGACGCCCTGGGGGCTCTCATCCGAGCACCCAACCTGGTCACCCGATGGACGCTGGGTCCTCTACAACAACGCCCCCAACGGAACCGTTCAGATGGTCCGCCGGTCCGGGAAACGCCGGCAGACGATCGCGCCAGCGACAAGGGAGTTTGGTGGTCACAAGCCGTGGTTCTCGCCCGATGGGACGCAGATCCTCCTCATGTGCGAGAACCAAGGGACGCGCCCGCGACCCCCAAAGGACTACAACCAGGACATCTGCGTGATGAACGCGGACGGATCGAACCTGGTCCACGTGATCAGCACTCCTGATCGTCAGGAAAACTGGCCCAGCTGGGGTCCGGCGATGCCCTGACGCTCACTCAGGGCATGCGCAGGGACCAACTCGCTCGACCCGGCCAATCTGCGACGCAGCGTCGAGCTCGACGCTGCAGCACCTCGCAAGCGCCTTGTGCAACTGCGATCTCCCGCGCTGGACACGTGAGCGCATGCCCGGAGCGGACAGGCCCAAACGACGAGCTGCCTCCGCTTGGGAGAGCTTGCCGAGGTCGGTGAGTAGCAGGGCCTCTCGCTGATCCGGGTCGAGATCCTCGATCAGCGGTCGTAGGCAGCGAGCGAGCTCCGCCCGGCCAAGGTCCGACGTCTCGCCGGACTCCTCGTTGACCACATCGGCGAGTTCCTCGAGCACTGCTGGTGCGACCGCCTGCTCACGAGGACGCTTGCGATAGTGGTCGGCGATCGCGTTACGCGCCACCTGATAGGCGAACGCGTCAAGCCGCTCGGCATCGCGCAGCCGAGGAAGCCCGCGGTGCAAGCGCAGCAAGATGTCCTGGACGAGGTCGTCTGTGGATGCGTCAGGCGGGACGCGTGAGACGACGAAGGACCGAAGGCGCGCTCGAAGCTCCTGCCAGTCGGCGCCGGTCTCGATGCCTTGCTGCGAAGTAGCGGTCCTCACATCCATGTAGACGGGCCTCCCACCCAATCGATGCACCGAACCGTAGCGCTGCCAAATTCAGCATGCGCGCTCCATGCATCGACCCGGCCCGCGGCCCGTCTACCCAGGTGCAACGCATCCCGGAGGCGCCGATGGCGCTCCAGGAGCTGAAGTCGAGCGAAGGAGTGTTTTCCAATGACGCGGACGAAGCATCTGAGGCCCTATCTGGCGCTGGGCGCAGCGGCGCTGGTGCTCTCGGTCGTCGTGGCCGTGAGCGCGGCGGGAGCCGACCCGGCCACGAAGGCCAATCCGGGCGTCAAGAAACAGGTCAAACAGCTGAAGCAGCGCCTCAGCCAGCTGCAGCAGCGGGTGGAGGAGATCTCCAAGCAGCGAGGGCCGGAAGGCGCGCAGGGGCCGGAAGGCCCTCCCGGGCCGGCCACCGGTCCCGCCGGCGGCGACCTGACGGGGACTTTCCCGAACCCACTGATCGGGCCCGATGCGATCGCCAGCGCGGAGATCGCCAACGGGACGGTCACCAATGCGGACCTCGGCGACGAGTCGGTCAACGGTTCGCAGATCGTCGATGGCGGGATTTCGGTCCTTGACCTAGGCAGCGGCAGCGTCCATGCGGACGCCATGCGACCCGACAGCGTCGGGGCGGACGCGCTCAAGGCCCTGTCGACGGTGACCTCGGCGGGCGTCGTTGTGAACGCGGGCTCGCCCCAATCTGTCTCCGTCACCTGCCCGAGCGGCCGGGCTGTCATCGGCGGTGGATACGCGTGGCTCGAGGACGAGGCCAACTCGATCATCGTCAACGCGCCGAGCGACGCGATCCCAGGTCGCGGCTGGGACGTGCGGGGGATGGTCGCGACCGGCAGCAACACGCTGTACGCGTGGGCCAACTGCTTGGCGGCCTGAACGAGATGGCAGCTACAACCAAAACCACGAGACCGACGGACCGACTGCGGATCGACTTTCTCTTTCTCGATCTGGAGAGCTGTGCCCGCTGCAAGGGCACGGACGCGAGCCTCGACTCGGCGCTCGAGGTCGTCCGCGATGTCCTCGCGGCGCGCGGGACCGAGGTCGAGGTCAACAAGGTCCACGTCGCCACCGCAGAGCAGGCGCGGGCCCTGCGCTTCGTCAGTTCCCCGACGGTGCGGGTCAACGGTCGCGATATCGCGCTCGAGCTTCGGGAGAGTCCCTGTCGCTCCGAGGCGTGCACCGACGGGTGCGGCGAGTCCACCGCCTGTCGAGTCTGGGTCCATGAGGGAAGGGAGTACACCCAGGCCCCGGTCGCGATGATCGTTGACGCGGTTCTGCGCGAGATCCACGGCGAAACGGCCGGTGACTACGAGCCGGCGGCAGAGTTCAAGTTGCCCGAGAACCTGGAGCGCTTCTTCGCCGGGAAGGTCGCGGACGGGCCTTCTCCCGTTGAAGCCGACGTTGTCGCTGAACCCGGCTGTTGTCCGGCGACGGAGCAGCGCTCGTGCTGTGCCGCCGAGGACAAGGCCGATTGCTGCGCTGGCGGGGGGTGCGGATGTAGGTGAGCGGGGCTGCGGTTCGTCGCGGTGCGGCGCGGGGTTACGCCAACGGCCGCTGAGGGGCGAACCGCTGACCGGTTGCCACCTTGGTCCGGACGCGCTTTTGCGAGCGCAGCTGCAGATCGGCAAGCTCAAGCAGCTCGGACGCCGAGACGCTCCCGTCGGCCTCCACGGCTCCGATTGAGACCGACAGAGGTCTTCCCTTCGAGTCCGAGCAGCTGTCGAGAACCGTCGTGGAGATGGCGGTTGCCACGCCCTCGGCCGCAGAATGATCGGTATCGGGGAGCAGGATCACGAACTCGTCGCCACCCCACCGAAACGCTCGATCACCGGCTCGGATGCGCCCGGCGATCGCGGTCGCGGTGGCGGCCAGACATCGGTCGCCCTCAAGGTGACCGAGCTCGTCGTTGATTGCCTTGAAGTGGTTGAGGTCAATCAGCAGGATGCTCAGCTTGGAGTTGGCTCGCTCAGAGCGCGCCATCTCGGCCATGAGGGCTTCGTCGAAAGCACGCCGGTTTGCGAGGCCCGTGAGGCTATCCTCGCGGGCGAGCCCGCTTTCGAGGAGCTCGGCCGCGCGGAGTCGCACACGCTGCGCGCGCACCCCGACCATCAACACCATCATCGCGAGCCCCAGGGCCGACCAGAGGAGCAGGCTCGAAACGATGCTGGCCACCGCCTCGTTGCTCCACCCCTCATAGAGGAGTGGCAGCGCTGCCACGACGGCGGTCGCGGCCAAGAACGCCAAGGCCCGACGCGGCGGATGGATCCCCATCCCCGCTCCGACCCACAACAGCAGCAGCGACTGATAGGCGCTGCCCGCTCCCCCGGTTAGCCAGATCAAGACGGCTACCTGGATCAGCCCCGCGTAGCTGAGCGCGAGCAGCCTGCGAAAGGGAGGCGGCGGATCCGCGCGCAGCAGACGGCGGGCCACCACGAGATTCAGAAACGACAAGAAGATCGCCAGCGGCCAGCCGAGCCATCCTCGCGCGTCGGGGGGCTCGAGGGGCAAGAACGCAAAGCTGAGTGCTCCGATCAGCAGGCAGAGAAGCGCCACAAGCCGTGCGGCGTTCTCGCGATCAGCACCGGCGTACTGATCGGCCTGAGCCGTTCGCAGGGCCTGAAGCCCGAGGCGCGCGGGACTCGGCGCTCCCTGCTCCGAGGTCTCGTCTGAGTGTTCGACGCCGGTGGTCATTGAGCGTGTCCCCCCGCGAGGGTCAGCGCCGCCGGCCTGAGACGGTTAGCTCGAGGCTGCGCGGTGGGGGCTGGGGCTGCTGGCGGGATCGGGGCATCGTGCGACTGGGTGCCGGGGAGGCGTTTGTCTCCCAATAATCGGCATTGCCTCTCCGGGGCTTGAGCGAACTCCACCTAAGGTTGAGAGCACCTGACGCGCGCCCACCGGCCTCGTGGGTATGCCTAGAGGCTGGCCGTCTTCAACTTCGGGTCGATCAGGATCTTCGCGTGGACCTCGGGATCGCCGAGGGCGGAGAACGCGTCGCCAACGCCGTCGAGGCCCACCGTGCCGGTGATGATCGGTCGCGGATCCACCTTGCCCTCCGCGAGCATCTGCAGCGTGTCGCGGAACTCGAGGGGCGTGTAGCCGATGACGAACCGCAGATCGATCTCCTTGTTGATCGCCATTGCCGGCGTGAACTGATCGGTCCCGACGCAAACGCCGACGACGACCACGCGAGAGAACAGAGGCGCACCGTCGATGAGGCCGCCGATCACGCCGGGCACGCCGACGCACTCGAAGATCACCGGGTGTTTCGGCGCCGCGCCGAGTGCCTCACCGAGCCGCCAGGCGTGCCACCAGCCAAACGGCAGGCGCTCGAGCTTCTCCCGGGTGCCGACGGCGAGCTCCAGCGCCGATGGGATGTCGTTGAGGTGGCCCTTGCGCTCGGTGGCTTCGAATGGCGAGGCCGCGGCCGGGTCGACGACGACGTCGGCACCACACGCCTTGGCCAGGCGCCTTCGCTCCGGCGAGAAATCGCTTGCGACCACCGTTCGTACGCCCTTGGCCTTCAGCATCAAGATGACGCCGAGGCCAATAGGCCCGCAGCCGATCACGATCGCCACGTCGCGCTTTTTCACCTCGCCGCGCCTGACTGCGTGCCAGGCAACCGCCAGCGGTTCGGTCAGGGCCGCGATATCCGGCGCGAGGCCGTTGGGCACCGCCATCATCAGCGACTCCTCGACGAGCATCTCCTCGGCGTAGGCCCCGGGCGCGTGCACCGAGAGGCCAACGGTGTCGACGCCCTCGGCGCCTCGCAGCAGCGGGAGCGCGACGACCGGGGATCCGGTCGAGGTCGTCTTGCGGCACCCCGGTCCGTACTCCGCGACCGCGCCGCAGAACTCGTGACCGAAGACCACCTCCTGATCGGAGCGTGCGAACCGGTCGTACCCCGCGCGCGCTGCAAGCTCCGCCCAGTCGTCGACCCCGTGGCGGGCGTGGAGATCGGAACCGCATATCCCGCAGCGCAGGACCTCGATGCGAACCTGCCCCGGCCCGGGGACCGGCTCGGGACGATCCTCGACGCTGAGCTCAGCGTTCTGACAGACAACTGCTCTCATCGCCACCGTTCAGATTCAATTCTCGCTCGGGGGTTTGCGTCCCCGCGCGCCAGCCTCTCAGAACTCGGCGCGGAACGAGTACCCGACGAAGCTCGGGGTTGCTCCCGAGTTCGTTGTCTGCATGCTGATCGCCGATCCACCTGGCACCACGACAGTCGCCGCCCCGGCACTGCACTGATTCTGGCCAACCGGAATCGTGCACGTGAGCGCGGTGTCGACTCCGTTGATCCGGAACGAGATCACCAGCGGTGCGACGCCGACATTGGTGGCGGTCGACGCGGTGAAGCTTTTTGCGGTGAAGGCGCTTCCCGGGGGAACAGGAATCCGCGCGGACGCGTCGTCGCCCAGGTTGTTTCCGGATCCCGGAGGCTGGTGTCCGTTGGTCGACGGCATCGCCGAGGCGAAGATCGAGGGTCCTGCCACCCCGGAGGCACCGGGTGTGCCGTTCGTGCCATCGGCTCCGGCCGAGCCGCCCGGTCCAGCCGGCCCCTGGAGGCCCTGCGGACCGACCGGTCCCGCTGGACCCTCAGGCCCCGCCTTCCCCGCAAGCGATTTCCGCGCCTTCTTCGACAGGTCCTTGGCCTGAAGGCTGCCGTTCTTGATATCGCCGCCGGTCAGCAGTTTGGCGGCACCCGCAGTCCCAGCGACTCCGAGCGCAAGCGCGACGAGCCCGACCGCCGCATGGGTCAGAACTGGTTTGCGAGTCATCGGATCCCCTTTCGACGTCTGCACCGAGGTGGTGGCTCGACCCTACACCCGGGTACGACGCTCTCCAAACGACGCCTAACGGGCTAGCCCGCCCTCCCGTCGCCTCACGGCGCACCGAGCAGCTGCTCGTGAAAGCTCTGCAGGTTCGGACTCGGGCCGATGCCGAGCTCCTCCCGCAGAAGCTGACGAAGCTGCTCGTATCTCGCTGCTGTCGGGCGCGAGGTCTTGTTTGAGCGCGGCTGTTCGTCGCCAAGCGCCAGATCGAGCAGCGCGCCGTCGGCCTCGGCGGCGATCGCGGATGCATCGTCCGACGCGAGGCCGGTGATCGCGGCGACCTGGCCCAGGGTCTCGCCAGCGGGCCCTGGCGGACGGGCTCTGACCCTGGCGTTGGAGCAGTTGCACCGGAGGGAGGACGGGCGAGGCCGGCTGCGAGGCAAGGGACGCTTGCACGCTCTGCGGGGGATCGGCCGCGGCCGGCGACACGGCGTCCGCCCCCTGATCAGCCCTGCGCTCTTCAGACGGCGGCTTCGCAGCGGGTGCTGGAGGCGCGGTCGAGGACACACCCGCCGAACTCGGGGCGGACTTCGAACGGTCCACATCAGCGGCATCGGTCTTGATTGCGCCGTCGCCTGCTCCGGCCCCCCTGACTCGCGTGTCCTCTGAGATCGTTCCGGCGAGCGCGGCGAAGATGATCGCTGCGCTGACCACCAGCGCGGCGCGCATGCTCGCGTTCGCTCCGCCACCTCCCTGGTGGCGGTGAACACGGGGAGGTCGGCGAAATCCCAAGCCCATCGGATCGTTGAAGGCAAGCGAGACGATCTCCCCATTGCGGGTCGGGTCGACCCCGACGAAAAGGCCGTTCGCCGTGCGGCCCGCCATCCGGACGTCGCGGATCGGGGTGATCAGGGTCTCGAGCATGATCAGCGCGTCGAACGCGACCGAACGATGCTTGAGGTAGTAAAGGTCGTGAGCGAGCTTCCAGGCGGAGCCCAGATCCGACCCCGCGTACCCGATCCGGACCTGTGCCCATCCGGTCAGTCCCGGCCTGATCGCAAGCCGGCGGTCGTAGTAGGGCAGGCGCTCTTTGAGCTGCGCGATGAACTCAGGTCGTTCAGGGCGTGGCCCGACCAAGGACATCTCGCCCTTGAGCACATTGAAGAGCTGCGGAAGCTCATCGAGGTGCAGCCGTCTCAACACCCGCCCTACGGCGGTCACGCGCTGGTCGTCTTGGTTTGCCCACTGAGGCGCTCCGTGGCCCTCGGCATCCACCCTCATCGTCCGAAGCTTGAGGACGTCGAACTCCTTGCCCGCCTCGCCCACCCGTCGTTGGCGGTAGAGCACCGACCCTCGATCACTCAACCTGATCGCCACCGCACACAGCGCCATCACCAGTGCGGCGGGCACGAGCACGACGCCTGCGATCAGTACGTCACTGAGCCGCTTCAAGACGGGTGATGCGGCCCTGAACCGGGGATGGAACATCGACTGAAACCAAACCGCGTTCATCGTCGCGAGCGGTGCGTGACCGAAATGCTCCTCAAAGAAGCGGTCAGCGCCCATCAGCCGGGTGGGCGAAAACATCAGCGCCGACGAGAGCCTTTCGAGAAGTGCCACCGAAGTTTCGGAGCCGGAGCCCGCCGGTTGTCTTACGTCAAAGATGATCAGATCCAGCGCCATCGCTCTTGCGAGCTCCGCAACTCGATCCACCGGCCCCAGGTACCCGATCGATTCGTCATCGCCAGCCGGCTTCGGGCCGATCCATCCGACCACTTCATGACCCCACAGCTTCGCGAGCCCCAGCTCGCGCGCTAGGGAAAAGGCGAACTCGGGGTCTCCGATGACCGCCATGCGAATGCGTGACCGCCGGCGTAGACGATCCATCACGACGCCGACCACCGCGAGGATCAGCCAGCTACCCAGCAGGGGCGCGATCAGCGACCGCATCGCGACCGGCTGAAAAGCGAGAGCGATGAGCCAGACGACCGAGAACCCGAACAGCGGCCCCGCGGCCCTGGCGAAGAAGCTGGCGACGGGCATCAGATGCAGCGGATACCGGCGCATCTCGATTGCGACGGAGGCAAGGGTGATGCAGGCCGCAGCCGCCATCGAAACGCCGAGAAGGCGCGTGTGCGAAAAGCAGAGCAGTGCGCCCACCACCGGCACGGCGACAAAGGCTCCGGCGGCCCAAAGCGTCCTCTGGCTGCGCGCGCCGCTCAGGCCCGGCGTGGGTGCGCAAAGGTCACCCGATACGGACTCCCGGATCCCGATTGCGGCCACAAAGCGTTATATCGACACCGTGGCGGAGTTCCATTAGCGGTGTCAGCCGTTCACCCGCGGCGGAAAGCGCGTCACCGCGATCCCGCCACCGCCCTTGACCCTGACGCGGTCCTTAGCCCGGGCCTTCGCGGCCTTCGGCCCGACGACGGTGACCAGGTTGACATAGAGCGCAACCGGACGACCGCCGCGGACGACATCGCGACGCATCTCCATCACCCCGACCTTGCGGCTGGTGCACGCACGTTCGTCCTGTGTGCAGTTGGAGCCGTTGTTCTCCGATACCTCACCGCGCATAAGCGCGTGGTGCTTGACGAAGGCGCTCTGGCGGGTGTCAAGCGGCGACTCGGCGAGTATCAGCCGGGTGCTGTCACGCAGCGCGTAGCGCAGGTGCGAGATGTCGAGGGTGATCTTGCCCGCCACCGCGAGCTGCTCACCATCGCGCAGATTGTCGAGACGACGTGAGTAAACGACCCGGCGCTGGAAGTCCGGCCGCAACTCAGACCGCAGCGGTCCGCTCGTTCGCAGCGTCGTGAAGTCGGCCTGCCGCGCACCACGGAGGCGGATCGCGTTGATCCGCCCGCGGTCCTGTGGGATGTGGCCGTTGGGGCGCTGGCCTCCGACCATGATCAGATCACCGCTGTGCGCGCGCGGATGACGAGCCTCCGCGACCAGATTGACGTGGCAGCGCTCGAGCGCGCACGGGAGCCGCGATGGCGCGTCGAGATCGACTTTTGAGCCGGTGAAGGTGAGCACGCAGTGGTGTTCGCGATGGGGCTTGCGCTGGGTACAGGTCTCGCGCTCGGCACGGCCGATCTGCAGCGTCCGTGGACCCTCGACGGCGTCGGGGCCCGCAGCGAGAACCAGGCGGGCGATCACCTTGGGGTTGTAGTGATAGATCGGCCCCACGCAGCGAGGGCTCTTGTAGTTGCAGTTGGTCGTGACCTGTACCTCCGCTGTGAGCTCGAGGCGGTCGCCGACCGCGAGCTCAGGGAGCACCTTCGGGCCCATCGACATCACCACCCGCGGTTGGCCGCGCCGAGTGATCGCGAGCGTCTTTACGAGCTCTGAGTTGTTCCCGGTCGATGCGACCCGGACCCGGGGCTCGTCGTCCCGGTCAGCGAGGGCGGCTGTCGCGGTAAGTGTTGTCGCAACCGCTGCCACCGCGATCGCCGCGCGACTCATCTCAGGCCGCAAACGAAGCGAGGCGCTCTCCCTCTTCTTCGAGCTGGCGTCGGCTCGCCGCGTCCAACCTTTCGAATGGCTCCAGCACGACCCTTCCCTTCACGAATCGCCACCCGCCCGCGACCTGGCCATCCACCAAAAACGTCGCGATTGACTGTGGGGTCTTCACATTGAACACCGTCGTACGGTGCTCCTCGGGCAGAATCTGCGCGCGTCGGGCGTGGGCTAGCAGCGTCGCATCCCAGACCGGCAACAGGCGTGGGGGGGCCGGCGTCTCGGGGTCTGGGAGCGGGAGTCGCGGCAAATCGATCAACTCGGTCCCGTCCGTCGCACGAAACCGGCGCAGCGTCAGATCTCCGAGAGCTGCCTTCACCGACCCGACCGAGAGTCCAGCCCAGTCGGCAACCTCGGGCGCCGACGCCGGGCCGAAGGCTCGCAGGTAACTCTCGACAAGCGCGGCGGTCGCCGTGAGCCCGTTCGGCGCCGGGTCGGGCCCGATCCACTCACTGGCAAGCTGCGAAGCGGTCGGCCCGTCGCTTGTCCCACGTTCCCGACGGCGGCACCCGAACCAGGTCCAGCCAGGCGTTGATCGCACTTATTCCGGGGGCGCCCAGACCGACGAGCTCCTGCAACTCCTTTCGGTCGATCACGCCGTCGCCGATTCGCGCACGGACGGTTCGCGCGGTCTGCTCAAGCCTCTTCGCCGTCGCGAGGCCCTTGCGCGTCTGCAGCCACTGCTCTCGGCGACGCTCGCGCGTGGCTGCCGACCACATCCACCAGTCGCGCGGGGAGACCAGATGAATAGTCGCGCGGAGCAGCGTTCCCTGCACGATCGTGCGCCGTTCGAGGGCGCGCGTAACGGCCTCGCGTTCCACGTTCTCGAGCCGGGTCCAAAGACCGATGTACATCGACGGCGCGTACTGAGCCTGTATCCCGCCGACTCGCTCCACCGCCTGCGGGATCCTCGCCTTGGAGCGCTCGAGCAGCAACTGGCGCGCGAGGACCGCGCGGTTGAGTTCGCGTTCGCTGAGACAGCGCTCCGAACCTGCCACGCCGTCAGGCTAGTCGCGCGGCCAGAGGTCGCCGTCGGCGATCTCGAGCAAGTTGCCGGCCGGGTCGCTGAAGTACAGCGACCGCAGGCCCCCGTCCCACTCATGCTCGTGCGTGATCTCGACCCCGTGGGTTCGCAGGCGCTCAAGCCAGGTGTCGTAGGCCACGGGACCGTCGACGACGAGGCAGGCATGGCCCGGTCCCTCGGTCCCGTGAGCTGCGATGGGCGAACCGCGTTTGGCCAGAGCCTCGCGCGCAAACAGCAGGAGAACCCCCGGACCCATTCGATAGGCAGTACCTCCGGGCCATCGGGAGACCGCTGGGAGGCCGAGAACCCCGCCGTAGAAGTCCTCGATCGCCGATGCATCAGCGGCGTCGTGATAGAGCGACGTCTCGAGCACGCCGCCGAGCGACGAAGCGGCGCTCATCGCCGGGGGCGCGGGCCGCCTGGCGGCACGAGCATCCAGGCCCGCAGCCGTCGCGCCGGGCCCCCTGCGATCAGCGCGTTGCGCAAGGCTCGGCGCTGAGCGGCGGTCGGTAGTGGTGAACCATCCGGGGCAAAACGATTGCGCCGCAGGGCCCGAACGTAATCGACGATCGGACGTCGGCCCGCATCGGCGATCCGCTCTTCAAGCTGCAGGAGCGTTGTGCCTCCGCGCAGGTTCCAGCCGGTGCGATCGAGCGCGGCGCGCAGCTCCGCGATCTGCGCTTCGGCCGGATCCCCCATCGGCACGCGCCGGCGCCGGTAGGAGAACACCGCGATGGCGAGCGCGGCGGCGAGGAGTCCGAGGAGCGCGATCGTCAGCGCCGCGCCCGTGCCGCCCTCTGTGGCTTGGTCGGTTGCGCCGGCCGCGTCGGCCGAGCTGCGCCCTCCCTGCAAACCGTTCTCGCCGCCCTCGGAGAGCAGAGCCGCGCCGCGGCGCTCAGGCTCCTCGCCGCCAAGTCGCTGCGACTCGGCCGGGGCGGCGGCCGGCGTCGGGTCGAAGGTCACCCAGCCGATCCCGCGAAAGAAGACCTCGACCCACGAATGGGCGTCGTAATCGTGCACCTCGTACGAGCCATCCGAGCTGTCGGGAGTGCCGGGGGCAAACCCGGAAACGACCCGTGCCGGAATCCCGACCATCCGAGCCATCAGCGCGAGAGAGCCGGCGAACTGCTGGCAGTAGCCGGCCTGGTCGTCGAAAAGGAAAGAGTTCAGCGGGTACTGGCTGATCGGGACCTCGGGCGTGTAGGCGTACTCGCCGAGCCGGGTCTGAATCGCGGTGAGCGCCTCGTACGGCGTGGTGGCAGTTTCGGTCCAGGCCCGGGCCAGGGAGTAGGCCTCCGCATAGGGGGAGGCGAGCACCCGGTTCTCGATCGCCGGGTTCGTCGTCCCCCACAGCGGCATCGCCATCGTCTCCGGCGGGCCGGTCGAACTCGGCAGTGCGAGCAGCGTGGTTGCGGCAAAACGCTTCTCCGGATAGCGAGCCGGTGCTGACTGGAGCTGGTTGACCGTCGGGTTGGGGTCGTAGGTGACGACCGAGTACTCGCTGCCTCCATCGAGCGTCCCGCCCTTGTGGGTCAGGGTGCCGTCGGCGCTGGCGGCCACATCGACCTCGGTGACCGCCAGAGGAACCCCGGCGCCGATCACGAGGTCGGTCCGCAGGCCCTCGACGCGGAAGGTCGCCTCCTGAACCCACCCCGGGTGCAGGTCGGTGAGCACCCCCACCGGCATCTCTTGACGTGCGTTGCGCTCGGCCAGGGCGGTCGGGTCATTGACGTCAGCGCGGCTCCAGCGGTAGCCGTCAAAACGATCGAGAACGCTTGCCTTCCAATACAGCGGTCGACTGGTCTCTACCGAGAGCATCGTCGCGCCGTCACGGGGCCAGTCGAGCGGGCCGTACTCGTGGTTCCACTGAAACGACACCGACGCAGACCCCCCGAACCAGTCCCAGTTTTGGTAGTCGAGGATGGGCTCGTCGCCGGCGCGGGCCGCGACCGGCATCGCCAGCACGCCGGCGGCAAGGGCGACGGCCAGAGCGAGATTGCGACGGGCCCCGCTCAGCTGGGCGATCCACAGCCACGACACCGACAACGCCAGTACGACCAGCCCCCAGAACAGCTGTCCACCCGGCGGGTAGAGCGTGATCGGAATGGCAAACGACGCGACGAGGAGGATCAGCGCGCCGAGCCGGCGCCGGCTGCGATCCGCGGCCGGCCAGAAGCCGATCGCGGCGGCAAGGGCTGCCATCGCCGGGCCGGCCAGCGTCAGGACCAGCGGGATCGCGGTGCTCGAGCCCGAGTATGGAACGGGCGAATCCTCGATCCCGCGAATGCCGTCGCCGATGGTGGCGCCGAGCTCGCCCCAGTTGCCGGGCAAGAGCAGCCTCGCCGAAAGCCCGGCGAGCATCAGGGCAAGCACGAGCGTGAAAAGAGAGATCCCCGCTGCCGCCAGCGTGGACGCGGGGCCGCGGTCAGGGCCCCTCGGCAGCGCGAGGAGTAGACGCGCCCCGGCACAGATCAACGCGAGCGCGAACAGCAGCTTGATCAACGGCGACTGGGCGACGAGACGCGACCACTGTGCGAAGCCGACGAACGCCAGCGCCCCAAACAGCGCGATCTCGGTCGCGGAACTGGCCGCGCCGACGCGCGTTCTCATGCCGCCATCCCCGACGCTCGTGAGCGAGCCCCAATCCGCCACCCTGCGCATCCGGCCACTGTGAACACCGCGGTTGGAGAGTTGCCCTCGACAGGTGCAACCAGAAACCGTGCGGCGCCTCCGGACCCGCTCAGCGCAGCCGGGATCACTGGGCGCGCATGTGCGGTGACCCAGAAGACGGTGCCCGATCGCAACACGCGCGACAGCACGGGCTGCGCGTTGGATGGCCCCAGAATTGCGAGACGCGAGTGCAGCGCCGGCCATCCGCGCATGTCGGCCTCGATCTCGGTTGCGCGTTGCTGTCCACTCAGCAACACGGCGCACCCGCCGTGGCCAGCGAGATGGACGCAGAGTGAGCCGGCCGCGCGCACGGCCGCGTCGAGCGCCGCGGGGCTGGCGGGTCGGCTGGCGTCGAGGGCCACGATCGGCGCCGACTCGGCGCCGCTGATCAGCTGCCGCTCGACGAGTTGGCCGGTGCGGGCGACCGCGGGCCAATGGATCCGTGACGCCGGAGTTCCCTCGCGGTAAGCGCGGAGGCCATCGACCTCGAGCTCGATGGCGCGAGCATCAAGCTGGCGAGCGGCGGAGCCCTCCTCGATGCCGGTGGTGGTACCAGCGCGGATCCCGCCCCCCGTGGCGTTGGCGGCCATGACCGGCTCGATCCGAGGCAGGACGAGCAGTTCGCCCGGATCGTCGCTCGACACGACCCTCGAGCGCAGCCCCAGCGGGTCGCGCACCTCGAGCCGGCTCGGCTCCAGGCGTCGGCGACCGCGACCGCGAATCCACACCGTGGTCGCAACCCGTCCCGTCCACCGAGGCCCGAGTGTTATGGGTTGGCGCAGCACGGGGTCGGTGAGCTCCGCCGTAGGTGGCGGCACGCGCGCGCCCGACGCCTCGATCCGCAGCTCGAACGACTCACCCTCCACGATCCGCGTCGGGCCCTGAGCGCGGATCAGATGGCGTGGCGTCGCCAGTTCCACCCACACGAAGGAGACGACTCCCAGGAAAACCAGCCCGACTCCGGGGACGAGAAGCGCCGGCGTCCCGAACCCGAGGCCCGCCGCGATCATTCCGGCGCCGAGGCCCGCTGCGGTCAGCGCCCCGGGCATCGCGAAACGTCAGAGCGCCGGGACGCGGTTCAGCGCGTCCGTGATCACCGAGGTCGCGTCGCCCTGCGCGGCCTCCGGCGCGAGGAGCAGCCTGTGAGAGAGCACGGCCGGCGCAAGCGCTTGGACGTCGTCGGGGAGTACGTGATCGCGGGCGTCAAGCGCGGCGAGCGCCTTGGCCGCACGAAACAGCATGAGAACGGCGCGCGGGCTGGCACCGAGCTCGACGCGGGTGTCGGTCCGTGTCGCCTCACCGAGAGCGACCACGTAACGGCGCAGGGCGTCGCTGCCGTGGACCGCCGCTACCGCTGCCTGCGCCGCGCTCACCGTTGGGACGTCGGTCACCGGATCAAGGTCGTGGACGCGATCGTGGAAGGCGTGCTGCTCGAGCATCTCCGCCTCGTCGGCGGCCGACGGATAGCCAAGCGAGACGCGAACCATGAAGCGATCGAGCTGCGCCTCGGGTAGGGGATACGTTCCCTCGTACTCCGCCGGGTTCTGGGTCGCGACGACCACGAACGGCCGCGCAAGCTCGTGCTGGTGTCCATCGATCGTGACGTGGCGCTCCTGCATGCACTCGAGCAGGCCGGACTGCGTCTTCGGCGAGCTGCGGTTGATCTCGTCGACGAGGACGACGTTGGCGAAAACCGGGCCGGGGTGAAACTCGAAGCGGCTCTCGCGCTGGTTGAAGACGTTGGTACCGACGATGTCGGCCGGGAGAAGGTCTGCGGTGCACTGAACGCGCGCGTACTCGGCGTCGATCGAGCGCGCGAGCGCGCGAGCGAGAGCCGTCTTTCCGACCCCCGGGTAGTCCTCGATCAGGACATGGCCGCCGGCGAACAGCGCGACGAGCACGTCGCGGACAACACCGTCGCCGACCTTGACCGCCTGCCGGATGTTGGTCCGCAGACGCTCTCCTACCTCGGCTACGGCGGCGGGATCGAGATCCGGAACCGTCGCCATCAAGAGAATGGTACGCGCCGCACCCTCCCGCGGATGTATTCGCGGGCCGTTGATTGCTCTGAGTTCGAGTGGGAAGCGGGCGGGCTATGCCGGAGGTGCCTTCCGGGGTCCACCTCGGCGCGCTCGCTCCCCCGTGCGCCCCGGTCGCGCGGCTCGAGGCGGCAGGCCATCACGAGCCGACGGCAACTTGATCACCGCGCTCTTGAAAGTAGGGCGAACCTCGGACTGATTCGTTGAAGCACAAAAAAAGCAGTTCGGGGGTGACTCAGCGCTGCCTGCCTCGTGCGTAGCCTTCGCACGATCAAAGCTTTGCGAGTCTCCTTTGAGAGGCTCGGAGACTTAGCTTCCGTCTCCGTCTTCCTCTCTCCCGAACCGCTGCGGCGAATCTATTCCCGGCTCTTTTCGCCGTCAAGGGGGTCTGGTGAAACGATCCCGCATTGTGCGGAAAAACGCGCGTCAGGCCGTTTCGCCGGCGGCTCCCTCTTGGCCAGCTCACGCAGGTTGCGTAACGCCCGACCAACGAGCAGCGTGATCATCGTGCCGGCGATCCCGAGCCCGATCAGATCGAAGACGGTCAGGTTGAGGTCGACGAGGACGAAGTCAAGCCCCGCGCCCAGGGCGACGACGGTGTTGAGCGCGATGAGGATCAGGCGGATCTCGGTCGGACCCACGTAGCCGTAGCCGATCGAGAACCTGTTGAAGGCAAAGCTCTCGAGGTAGACGTTGATCGAGAGGATCAGATAGGCGACGACGATCAGTGTCCCGATCGACAGGAGCATCAGCGGCGAGAGCCCCAGGCCGATACCTATCGCCGCCGTTGCGATCGCGTCGACGAGGTGGTCGAGGTAGTAGCCGTAGGTCGGTCGCTCGATCCCGCGGACCCTGGCGAGGGTTCCGTCGAGCGAGTCCCCGAGCCACTGGATCACGAGCAGCGCGCTCGCAACCCAGAGCCAGTCGAGCGACTCGTTGGAGAGCTGGTAGGCGACCGCGATGCCGAGCGCCGCGAGAACGCCCAGAGCCGTGAGGTCATCGGGCAGGATCCAGCGCGGCAGGCGGGCCGCCATCCAGCGCAGTAGCCGCTTCTCCGGCTTGGCGAGGAGGAAACTCTCCTCGCGGTAGGCATCGACGGCCTTCTCTGGATTCTGCTCGGACATTTCCAGCGTTACCCGAACCGGCGCCCGAGGTTTCGCCCGCGACTAGGGTCCGCTCCTTCATGAAGCGCTACGTCGTCCTCGTCGCAATGCTCATCTGCGGCCTCATCGCAACCCCAGCCGCGGCGGCGAAGCAATCGAAGTATTCGGCGAAGATCACGCGCACCAAGTACGGCGTCCCCCACATCAAGGCGAAGACATGGGAGGGCATCGGTTACGGGTACGCCTACGCGTTCGCCGAGGACAACATCTGCACGATCGCCGACTCCTACGTGACGGTCGCGGCAGAGCGCTCGCGCTACTTCGGCCCGGACGCAACCTGGCGCTTCTCCGGGAACGGGGCCGTCAATCGCAACCTCGACTCCGACTTCTATTTCGCGCGCGTCAACGAGTCCGGGATCGTCGAGGACCTGATGGCGCGTCCACCGCCCGAGGGACCGCTGCCTCAGCTCAAGCGCGTCGTCGCTGGATACGTGAAGGGATACAACGCCTACCTGCGCAAGGTTGGCGTCGATCGCATCCCGGACCCGCGTTGTCGCGGCGCCAGCTGGGTCCGCCCGATCACCAAGCTTGACGCCTACCGCCGCTTTCACCAGCTCGGCAGCCTGGCCAGCTCGGGCGCCGCGATCACAGGGATCGGCGCGGCGGCGCCGGCGGCCGACACGTCTACCGCCCAGGCGAGCCAGCAGGAAGCTCTGACCCAGCTCGAGACCGGGGAGGCCGACGGCTTCTTTCCCATCGACATTGGCTCGAACGCGATCGGCCTCGGCAGCGAGGCCACGCGCAGCGGCAAGGGAATGGTCCTCGGCAATCCGCACTTTCCCTGGGACGGCGCGGAGCGGCTTTATCAGGCGCAGGCCACGCTTCCAGGCAAGCTCGACGTCAGCGGCGCCGCTCTGTACGGAGTGCCGGCGGTCCTGATCGGCCAGAACCGCCATCTCGCCTGGTCGCACACGGTCGCCTCAGCGTGGCGGTTCACTCCATTTCAGTTGACCCTGGTTCCGGGCGACCCGCACTCCTACATCGTCGACGGCCAGGTCAAGGCGATGACGCCGGTCGAGCTCACCGTCAAGGCATTGCAGCCCGACGGCGGCCTCGAGGACGTTTCCCGCACTCTCTATGAGACCGAGTACGGGCCGATGTTCACATCGATCCTCGGATTGCCGCTGTTTCCCTGGACGCCGACGCAGGGATACGCGCTCGGCGATGTCAACTACGAGAACTTCCGCTACCTCAACCATTTCCTCGAGACCGACCGGGCGAAGTCGGTCGCCGAGTACGACCGGATCCAGCGCGAGATCCAGGGCATCCCCTGGGTGAACAGCATCGCCGCCGATCGCAAGGGGACCGCCTACTACTCGATGGATGGCGCGGTGCCCAACGTCCCGGACTCGAAGGCGACGGACTGTTCCGGTGCGCTCGGCCTTGCCGTCTTCCCGCTGACCGGTATCCCCGTGCTTGACGGCTCGCGCTCGGAGTGCGGCTGGGATGACGACCCCGACGCGGTCGTCCCCGGCATCTTCGGACCCGACGAGCTACCGCGCCTTTTCCGTCGCGATTACGTCGAGAACGGCAACGACAGCCACTGGCTTTCGAACCCAGAAGAGCCGCTGACCGGCTACGCGCGGGTGATCGGCGACGAGGAAACCACGCGATCGCTGCGAACCCGCCTTGGCCTGACCATGATCATCGAGCGCCTGGCCGGCAGCGACGGCCTGCGCGGCAAGCGCTTCACCCTTCGCAACCTCGCCAAGGTTGCGCTCAATAATCGCCAATACGCCGGCGAGCTCTGGCGCGACGAGCTGGTCGCCTTCTGCGAGGCGAATCCGAGCGTCTCATCGAGCACGGGCCCCGTCGACGCCAGCGCCGCGTGCCCGGTGCTCGCCGCGTGGGACGGACGCGACAATCTCGACTCGAGCGGGGCGATCCTCTTTCGCCGGTTCGTCTCGCGCCTGCTCGCGAACTTCACCTCGTTGCCGACCGGAGTCTCGAGCGGTTACGCGGAGGGCTCGGAATCGATCTTTGACGTCCCGTTCGATCCCTCCGACCCGGTCAACACGCCGAGCGGCCTCAACACCGACAGCCCACTGGTCGAGCGGGCCCTCGGCGACGCGATCGAGGATCTCGCGGGCGCCGGCATTCCCCTCGACGGGGCGCTGCGGAAGTTCCAGTACGAGACCAGAGCCGGTAAGCAGATACCCATCCACGGCGGCCCCGGCACGCTGGGCGTGTTCAACGCGATCAACGTGAGCTGGAATCCCGAGGCGGGCTATCCCAACGTCGCCCATGGCACGAGCTTCATCGCCGCGATGACCTGGGCCAAGCGCGGCTGCCCGGTGCGCCAGCTCAGCTTCGTCACCTACAGCGAATCCGAGAATCAGAAGTCGCCACACGCGGCCGACTACACGAAGGCGTTTTCGCGCAAGCGGTGGAACCGCGTCCCGTTCTGCGCCGCCGACATCCGCGAGCAGGCAACGGACGTCCTGCGCGTCGGGCGCTAACGCCCTTTCGCTGTCGAGTGCCGGGTTAACCACCCATCCGGTGGTTTATGCGGCACTCGACGGGGGTGGGTGGGCGGCTGAGCTAGCCTCGCTGGCGTGAGCGGCGCGCGCCCCATTGCTCTCGTAACCGGCGCCTCCAGCGGCATCGGTGAGGCGAGCGTGCGGGCGCTGGCGGAGGCGGGGTTTGAGACGATCGCCGCGGCGAGGCGCCTGGAGCGCTGTGAGGCGCTGGCGGCCGAGGTCGGCGGGCGTGCTGCGCGCCTGGACGTGACCGACCAGGCTTCGATCGACGCGGTCGCGGCGACCATCGACACGCTCGACCTCGTCGTCCACAGTGCCGGCGGCGCGCTTGGGCTGGAGCCGGTGGCCGAGTTCGACGACGCGAGCTGGATCGAGATGTTCGAGTCGAACGTCCTCGGCGTCGCGCGCGTGACCCGTGCGCTCCTGCCGGCGCTGAGGCAGGCCGACGCGCCGGCCATCCAGATCATCGGCTCGGTTGCCGGCGTCGAGGCCTACGAGGGCGGCGGCGGCTACACGGCCGCCAAGCACGCCGTCCACGCGCTCGCACAGACGCTGCGACTCGAGTTGCTCGAGGACGGCATCCGCGTGACGGAGATCGCCCCGGGGCTGGTGGAGACGGAGTTTGCCCTCGTCCGCTTCGATGGCGACCGCGACAAGGCCCAGGCGGTCTACGACGGGCTGGAGCCGCTTGTCGCCAAGGACGTGGCCGAGATCGTCGCCTTCTGCGCATCCCGACCGCCGAACGTCGACATCGACTACGTGGCGGTCAAGCCGACCGCTCAGGCGACGGCGAAGATCGCGCTCAGACGTCGCGGAGCTTGATCGGCCCCTCGGTGGAGCCGGTGACCAGCTGGTGAACGAGCGGCTCCGACGACGCGAGCTGGTCGACCGCCGGGCCGGCCGAGACGACGGTGCCCTCGTGGATCACCGCGATGTGGTCGGCGATCATCCGCGCCGCGCTCATGCTGTGGGTCGACACCAGAAGGGTCGCATCGCTGTCGTCGGCGTAATCGGAGAGCATTTGGCTCAGAAGCTTGAGACGGACGCCGTCGATGCCGGAGTCGAAGTCGTCGATGATCAGGATCTTGGGCTCGAGGGCGAGCGCCCGCGCGATTGCGACCCGCTTGCACATACCCGCCGAGAGTTGATCGGGCATCGCATCGGCGCGGTCGCGCAGCCCAACCATCCCGAGGTGAGTGAGCGTGGTCTCGCGAACGAGCTCCTCCGACCAGCGGTGGCGCTTGCGGAGCGGGAAGGCGACGTTCTCGAACACGTTGAGCGAAAAGAACAGGCCGCAGGTGAACGGAAGGGTTCCCTGGAGCACGACTGCCATCTCCTGGCGCAGCGAGTTCAGCTCTGCGTCGTCGAGGCGCGCGAGATTGCGGCCGTCGATGGTCACGGTGCCGCGATCGGGGCGGATCAGGCCGATGATGTGGCTGATCGTCACCGTCTTGCCGGCGCCCGACGGTCCGAGGAGCACGGTTGTCTCGCCGCGCGGAACGCTGAGGTTGACGTCCTCGAGTACGACCGACTTACCGAACCGCTTGCCGACACCGGTCAGTTCGATGACCGGGTCCGACTGGTCGCCGGACTGCATTGAGACCAGTCTAGGCGCTCTACCATCACATTCAATGCGGATTGACGAGCTTCTCGCCAGCAAGCGCCCGGTCTTCTCGGTCGAGTTCTTCCCCCCGAAGACACCTGAGGGACACGCGATGCTGCTCGAGACCGTGCAGATGCTGAAGCCGCTCGAGCCCGATTACGTCTCGGTCACCTACGGCGCCGGGGGTTCCACTCGCGACGGCACCGTCGAGATGGTTTCGCGGATGAAGGACGAGTTCGGACTCGAGGCGATGGCACACTTGAGCTGCGTCGGCGAGACCCGCGACGGCCTGCGTGCGTTGCTGGATCGCTTCCGCGAGGCAGGGATCGAGAACGTGATGGCACTGCGGGGCGACCCGCCGCGGGGCGAGTCGAACTTCTCGCCGCCCGAGGACGGGCTCTCCAGCGCAACGGAGCTGATCTCGTTCATCGGTGACAGCCACGACTTCACCCTCGGCGGCGCCTGCTTTCCGGAGGTCCATCCGGAGGCCCCCGACATGCAGACCGATCTCGGCTACCTAAAGACGAAGGTCGACGCCGGCGCCGCGTTTCTGATCACCCAGCTCTTTTTCGACAACAACGTCTACTTCGACTTCGTTGCCGCGGCTCGCGAGATCGGAATCGAGGTGCCGATCATTCCCGCCGTAATCCCGATCTCCAGCTACGGGCAGGTGGCACGGATCTGCAAGCTCTGCGATGCCGAGATCCCCACGGATCTCTCGCGCGCCATGGAATCGCTCGGTGGCGACGAGGAGGCCGAGCGCCTGCTCGGCGTCGCCTACGCCGCGCGCCAGTGCGAGGAGTTGCTTGGCGCCGGGGCTCCGGGGATTCACTTCATAGCGCTCAACCGTGCCTCGGGGACCCGCGCCGTGTTGGCGGCGCTGCACGCATCTCGCCCGTGGGAGCGCGCCGCGGCGGGGACCGATGCCCGCACCTACGTCGGCGGCTGAGCCTCCCAGTAGCGGCTGGCCGACCGACCACGCACCTTAAACTTTGCCTGCATGCGCGAGGGCAGCTTCGTTTATGGCGGGCATCGCATCGCCTACGCCGAGTTCGGCGAGGGCGACCGCGTATTGGTGCTCGCTCACGGGCTGTTGATGAACCGCCACATGTTCGACCACGTGGCGCCCGAGATGGCCAGGCGCGGGATCCGCGTGATCACGGTCGACCTGCTCGGCCACGGACAGTCGGACATGCCCTACGAGAAGCGCAAGTACTCGATGCCCGACTTTGGCGACCAGCTCGCCGCCCTGATCGACGAGCTCGGCCTCGATCGGCCGGTGGTCGGCGGCACCTCGCTTGGCGCCAACGCGGCGCTCGAAATGGCGGTGCGCCATCCAAAGGCGGCGCGCGGGCTGTTCATCGAGATGCCGGTCCTCGACAACGCTCTCGTTGCCGCGGGCCTGATCTTCCTGCCGGTCCTCGTGACCCTGCGCTTCGGCAAGCCGGTGCTGCGGGCCGTCGCCGAGGTCACCGGGCGCGTACCCCGTTCTCGGTATCTCGTGGACCTGTTGCTCGACTGGACCCGCCGGCCGCCCGAGGCTTCGGAGGCTGTCCTCGAGGGTCTGCTCTTTGGCCGCACAGCCCCGCCGCAATCAGAGCGTGAGCTGATTGGGCTTCCTGCGCTCGTCATCGGTCACCCGTCGGATCCGTTGCATCCGTTCATCGACTCGGACATGCTCGTCTCCGAGATGCCGAACGCACGCCTGGTCAACGCCGACTCGATTCTCGAGTGGCGGCTCAAGCCCGGGCGCCTGGACGACGAACTGGCGACGTTCGTCGCCGAGGTTTATGAAACGGATAAGGCCCCAGCGCTAGGCTGATCGGCCCATGTCGACCAAGTCTGAACGCGACAGGCGCCGCGCGGAGCGGCTCGCCGCCGAGAAGGCCGCCTCGGCCGCCGAGCGGCGACGGCTGCTGCTCGGCTATGTGGCCGCCGGCGTCCTCGCGCTCGCCGTTGTCGTCGGCCTGGTGATCGTGCTCACCGGCGGTGACGAGAAGGTCGATCCCTCCGCGGACCTTCCCGCTAACGCTCACATCGAGACCCTCAGCGGATTCCTGCACGGCCAGGAGCCCGATGGTCGCGAGGGAACACCGCCGCCAGCGCTGGCGCAGGGCGACCTGACAGCGGCCGCGAAGGCCGCCGGATGCGAGCTTCAGCTCGATCTCGAAGAGCAGGGCAACCAGCACGTGAACAAGGAGAGCGAGGTCCCCAAGTACGACACGAGTCCGCCGACCTCGGGCGATCACAACCCCGAGCAGCTGGCGGATGGTGCGTACTCGACCTTCCCACCACCGTGGTATTTCGTGCATTCGCTCGAGCACGGAAGGATCGAGATCCAGTACTCGCCCGACCTGTCCGAGGACGACCAGCTCGCGCTCAAGGGCGTCTTCGACGAGAGCCCAGACGGGATGCTGTTCTTTCCCAACCCTGAGATGTCCGACGAGGTCGCCGTGACCGCATGGACCCAGTTGATGACCTGCAAGACCTTCGACGGCGACGCCACGATCGACGCGATTCGCGACTTCCGCGACACCTATCGCGGTCGCGGGCCCGAGAACGTTCCGATTCAGCTCTCGGGCTGAAACCCACCCCGAATCCTTCGACTTGCCAGGGTGTTGAAGACCTTGGTGCGCGCAAAGCTTCGATATCTGCTGGCGATTGCGGCCGCGATCAGTTGCGGCTACGTCGCGGCTCCCGCCCTCTCCTCCCAGGCCTACCGGCCGGGCGGGGTCGACTTCGAGCAGCGACTCGGCGGCGTTGACCGTGAAGCGGCCAAGCGAACATCCCACTTCGTCTCGGCGAAACTGAACGCCCCTGCGCACTTCGATCTCGCCGGGCTCGCGGGTGAGATGCGCCCCTATGAGCTGCGCGCTCGCAGCGACGGCGGCGAGTGGACCGAGTGGGTTGAGACCTCCGACGGCAACCCGGTCTATTTCGGCGGCGCAGACCAGTTGCAGTTGCGGACGCACCACTTCCGCCCGCGTGGAACGGTGCACTACGTGAACGTTTCGGGCACCACCACGCCGGCCGAGGGCCTGCTGACCAAGGCCCGCCAGGCGATCAACTCGGCATTTATCTCCGCGACCACGCTGGTCCGCGGCACCGACGCCGAGGCACAGGCGCCGCGCCCGCGGGTCGTCGGTCGCCGCGCTTGGGGGGCGGCGCTCGCGAAGGGCGGGTGCAAGCCTCGAACCGGTCCTGTCAAGGGCACCGTCCAAGCCGCCGTGATCCACCACACCGCGACGGCGAACAGCTACACAGCCACAGAGGCACCCGACGTGGTGCTCGGCATCTGCCGCTATCACCGCAACGCCAACGGCTGGAACGACATCGGCTACAACGCCCTCGTCGACCGCTTCGGGACGCTCTACGCGGGCCGCGCCGGCGGACTCAAGAAGGCGATCGTCGGCGCGCACGCCCAGGGCTTCAACGCCACGACCACGAGCATCTCCTCGATCGGAGACCACAGCACCACCCCCATCACCCCGCAGGCGCGTACGGCGATCATCCAGTACCTCGCCTGGAAGCTCTCGGTCCATGGCCTGACCGCGAAGGGGAAGACGACCGTGAAGTCCGCCGGTGGCGATCTCAGTCGCTACCCGGCCGGTCGCAGGGTCCGGCTGAACAGGGTGATCGGCCATCGCGACGTCGGCCTCACGGAATGCCCCGGCGAAAGGCTGCAGCTCGACATCCCCTCGATTCGGCGAATGGTGCAGGCGCGCATCGACGAGTTCGGCGGCACGGCGCCGCCGACCGACCCAACCGCACCCACCGATCCCACGGACCCGCCTGACGGCGGCGTCTCGACGCCCTAGGCGCGGTAGGCGGGAAAGAACCCGCCAGCGTCGGTGCCCTCGCTCAGCGCCGCGTACGCGACGGGGTCGCACACGATCTCGTGGGTGGTGAACTCGCGCCCGGAGTTTGCGAAGCCCCGCTTGAACTCGTCCAGGCCGTCCTTTGGCTTGACCCCACCGCCGAGGTTGAGCGGTAGCCCGAGATCGTCGGCCAGGTCGAGCATCGCGACGACGACGTTCTTAAAGGGCGAGGCCTCACGGGCCGAGTCGGCCGTACCGCCGAGGAAGTAATGCAGGAAGCCGTCGCTCACGGCAGCTATCGCGCCGGCTCCCACCGCGCCGTCGCCGCGGGCGATTACCAGCCAGCTGCGCTCGAAAGCGAGGGCCGCGTCGAAGTAGGAGGGCGCGAAGAGGTAGCGCTCCGCGGCCCCAACGCCCCGCATGGTCTGGCCGTAGGCAGCCGCGAATGCGGCCCGGTCGGAAGCTGAAGCGGCCGGCCCAGCCACGACCTCGGTCACCCACCCCGCGCGCTCGTTGGCACGAACCTGCTCGGCGAGTCGCGGTCGGATCTCGCGGGGCTGGGAGGGGTCGTGCACACGCACGGCCCCTCGGGGCGACGGGTCCGCGAGCCAGGGCTCGGCGCCCAACCGTTCGCGGGCGAAGATGCTGACAAGACCCGTCGAACTCCAGTCGATCTCCGCGGCGGCTGGCGGGAGGCCGCGGACGAGACCGCCCGGATAGCCGTAGGGCGAGATCGCGTCGATGCGGTCGTCGTCGATCTGGCGAACGCAAAGCGGAACCAGGGACTCGCCACCCGCGAACCTCAGTCGCAAAGTGTGCGTTACGCCCTCGGCCTCGAGGTACGTCGCGCAGCGAAAGAGATCGTCGCTTCGCGCGAGTGCGCCACCGTCGCCGACAAGCTCGGCGGTCGCTAGTCCCACCCGGTGAAGTCCTCGGCCAGAAGGCCCCAGACCTGATTATCGATGCGCTCGTCGCCGCGCCTGATCGCCGCGCGCATCACCCCTTCGCGGCGGAAGCCCAAAAACGTCACGACCTTCTGCGCTGCCTCGTTGGTCGCGGGGATCTCGGCGTGAATGCGGTGGGAGTCGTACTCGGAGAACGCGCGGTTGCAGGCCTGACGCTCCGCCTCGCGAGCCACGCCCTTGCCCCATGCCGAGGGGTCGCCCACCAACACCGCCAGTTCTGGCCCGAGCTGGCGGTCCAGGCCGAAGAGCGCAACGAAGCCCACGGCGGTGTCGTCTCCATCGATCGTAATTGCCCACTTCCGGTCGCTTGAGGCGTCCGTCGCCCGCTCGACCCAGCCGGCCGCGTCGTCGAGGGTGAACGAGTCGCGGCTGCCAACGAGGTCGGCGGTGACGCGCTCGTCGTTGAACCACGAATGCACCGCGGCCGCATCGTCGGAGCGGAAGTCGCGAAGTATCACCTCTGCTCGCGCCATGCGGTGAAGTTATCCGTAGAGGCCGTGGCCGGTGACGAGCAAGCGGGCCGTGCGGGCGAGGATCTTCAAATCGAGGCCGATCGAGCGGTGCTCGACGTACCAAACGTCGAGCTCGATCCGCTCAGCCCACGGGATGCCGGCGCGGCCGTTGACCTGCGCCCAGCCCGTGATCCCCGGCTTGACCTCGAGGCGCTGGCGCTGGCGCGGCGTGTACTCAGCCACCTGCGCGGCGAGCGTCGGTCTCGGCCCGACCACCGCCATCTCGCCCCTTACGACGTTGACGAGGTTCGGGATCTCGTCGAGCGAGAACCGCCGTAGAAAAGCACCCACCCGCGTGACGCGAGGGTCATCCGCAAACACCGGGGTGCCGACGCCGACCGGATCGTTGCCCGTGTGCATCGTTCGCAGCTTGTAAAGGTCGAAGTCCCGGCCATCGCGGCCCACTCGGCGTGCGAGGTAGAAGACCGGGCCACGGGAGTCGAGCTTGATCGCGATCGCCGCCAGCGCCAGCAGCGGGGCGGTCACGACCAGCGCGATGGTGGCGATCACTAGGTCGAGAACCCGACTCATCGCGTTCCCTCCGCCTGGTCCCACGCGCCAGGCGTGCCGAGACGGACCCGGTCGTAGAGGCCGAGCGCGATCGACGCGGTGGTCAGGACGTAGTACTGCGCCAGGCGAAGCGGCTTCGCGGAGACCATGGGTGCGAGCGCTGCGGCGGCGAGCAGGCCCAGCTGGGCGATCAGCGTCGCCGTGTAGACCCAGCCTTCGCCAAGTAGGAACGGGTTCGCGGCGAGCGCAATCAGATGCGCCAGCGGGCTGGCGTAGCGCAGCAGGCGGTGGCTGAAGATCTCGAATGCGTAGAGGGGCCGATAGCCACGAGGTGACAGCATCCCGTCGCCGATCACCTCGTCGTACACCCCACGCATCATGCGTCGCTTGCGCGCGAACTCGCCCTCGTTGCTGGCGACCATCTTCTCGTCGGCGACGGCATCGGGGACATAGACCGAGCGCAGGCGGCGCTTGTGCAGCAGGAACGGGAAGACGAGGTCATGGCTGGACGCCGGTCCAAGCGCCACGTACGCGGAGCGCCGCACCGCGTAGATCGCGCCGTTGCCGGCCGTGATCCCGGCGAGGCCCGATTCGAGCCGCCGAATCCACAGCTCGTAGCGCCAGTACGCACCCTCCTGATTGGAGCCGCCCTGGCCGGTGAACCGCGCCTGTCCACAGGCGTACCCAACGTCGTGGGCCGCGAACGCCGCGACCAGCTTGCGAAGTGCGTCGCGCCGCCAGAGCGCGTTGGCGTCGCTGAACGCGAGCAGATCGCCCGAGGCATGGGCAGCTCCCGCGTTCTGCGTCGCGAGCTTGCCTGTACGCGGCAGCTCGAGGACCAGGTCGGCCCCTGCGGCATCGGCGAGCTCGACGGTGCGATCGATCGAGCCGTCGGAGGCCACGATGACCTGCAGGAGCTCACGCGGGTAGTCGAGGCTGAGCGCGTCGCGAACCTTCGCAGCGATCACCTTCTCCTCGTTGTGTGCGGCGATGACCAGCGACACCGACGGGAGCTCGGCGAGCGTCGGTGGGGGCGGACGGTAGAGGAAGCCGCTCAAAAACCACAGCAGCGCCGGATAACCGACATGCGTGTAGACGATCGCGCCCACCGCGAGCCAGAAGACGACCTCGAGGAGGCTCATCGCGCTGCGAGTCCCCGGTAGAGATCGAGCGTCTGCGCGGCGATGCGCGGCCAGGAGTACGTGGTGGTGGCGGCCTGGGCTGCCCGCGCCGCCAGGGCCTCCCGAGCGTCGCGATCGCTGAGCAACTCGGTCAGCGCCGCCGCCAGAGAACCGGCGTCTCCCGGCGTCACCAGGCGCAGCGCACCATCGCGAGCGCCAATCTCCGTGAAGCCGCCGACAGAACTGGCGACGATCGCGTTGCCGAAGGCCAAAGCGGTGTAGAGCACGCCCGATTGCTCGATCGCGCGATACGGCAGCGCGACCAGGTCGGCGCGGCGGAAGTACGCGGGAATCTCACGCTCGGTGATGAACCGCGGCACGAAGCGGACCGTCGCCGCGCAGCGCTCCGCCAGCTGCTCGAGCGGTGCTATGTCCATGCGGGGCATCCCGACGATCCACAGCTCGGCCCCCTCGACCTCTCGGAATGCTTCGAGCAGGACGTCGACTCCCTTGTAGGGACGGATCAGGCCGAAGCACAGGACCACCGGGCCCTCTACCTCGGCAAGCTCGCCGGGCAGCGGCACCTCGTCTGCCTGGTGGGTGAGATGCTCGAAGGCACCGTGCGGGATCGTGTGGACCCGTGCCGGATCACCGACCAGATCGCGGAGCTCGGCCGCGCCGTAGTCGGAGTGGGCGACGAGCGCATCCATACGAGCGAGCAGCCCACGCTGGCGCTTGCGCGCCGAGCGCGAGGTGGGAAGCGGGTAGTGGACGGTGAAGACGCGCGGTCGCGGCGGAAGCAGGAAGCGATCGATGTCCGGCACGCTGAGCCATTGCAGATGAACGACGTCGGCCCTTGCGGCATGTGCGCGCAGCCGGCGCATGCCGGGGACATGCTCGGCCAGTCGCAGCCCGCGGCGCCCGGGTGCCTCGAGTCCCCTGCGAGTCGAGCGACGGTAGAAGAGCTCGTTGACGCGGTAGCCATGCGCAGGCGCCACCGGCGCGTACTCGAAGTGGCTCGTAATCAGCTCGACATCGTTCCCGGCGTGCGCCAACGCAGCGCAAAGAGCGCGGTCGTACGGCGGCGTGAACGCCGGCGGGTCGACGATCTGGATGCGCATCGTTGACGATTGTTCCTGTGGAGCTCTCCTACTGCGTCGTCAACACCAACGGGCGCGAGCTGCTGCTCGCCTGTCTGCGCTCGATTGCCGCGAATGCGCCGAGCGATCTCGAGAGCGAGATCCTCCTTCTCGACAACGCATCAGACGACGGATCCGCAGAGGCGGCGGAGGCCTGGACGCGGAGCTCCGAGGCGACCGGGCCGCCGCTGCGCCTACTGCGCAGTGAACAGCGTGAGGGAAAGGCGAGCCTTGACAGTCGGCTGCTCGCCGAGGCCAGGGGCGAGCTCTGCCTGCTGCTCAACGAGGACTCCGAGCTGCGGCCAGGTGCGGTCGAGGCGTTGATTGCCGCCCTGCGGGCCGAGCCCCGCGCGGTCGCAGCGGGCGCGCAGCTGTTCGACCCGACCGAGCGTCCGCAGCCGTGCGCGTGGCGGCTGCCGGGCCTCGTTACAACACTCGCGAGCGCCTTGTTTCTGCATCGCTGGCTGGTCGTGCAGTCGGGCCGGCAGACGACAAGGGAGGTCGGGTGGGTGCAGTCGGCCGCGATGATCGTTCGGCGCCAGGCGGCGCGCGAGGTCGACTACCTCGACCCGGAGTTCTTCGTCTATTCGGATGAGACCGATTTCGCCAAGCGCCTCCATGACGCGGGGGGGTTGATCCTCCACGTCCCCGGCGCGGAGGCCGTCCATCACGAGCAGCTTGCGAGCGACGTTGAGGCCCAGCGCCGGCGGGTCGTTGAGTTTCACCGCGGGCGTGATCGGTATCTGCGAAAGCACCATGGGACGTTCGCCGCGCTTGTCGGCCGGCCGCTGCTCGCGTGGCCGTATCTGGCGCGTGCGGTCGCGGCCATGTTTCTGCCTCGCCGCGCCCCTGGTCTGTACCTCTTGCACGCTTGCCAGGCGCTGCGCCCGGGCAGAGGCGAGGGGATGCGCGAGGCGGCCGACGCCTACAACCGATCCTCGTCGCGCCGCACGGCCTCGTAGATCTCCGCGGAGGACCCCGCCGCGGAGTCGGGCGGGTGCGGCTCGACGTCGGCCGCTCGCATTCGCTCGCGGATCGCCTGAGGGCTGAGCATCGTGCGGATCCCTGCCCGCTCCTCTCGGGTGAGAAATCCGCAAGCGAGAAGGACCCCCGGCAGGGCCAGCCAGAGTGCCGCGCGTAGCGCCAGGCCGCCGAAGCCGTGGTCGGGGAGGAGCAGCTCGCCCGTTGCAACCGTTGCGGCCGTGACCCCGACGAGCAGTGCCAGGCGGCCCCACTCGTATGGGACCGGGAAGAGCCGCTGCGTGAGCACGTACATCAGCGCGAGGATCACCGCGTAGGAGGCGACCAGCGCGATCCCCGCCCCGACGATCCCGTGCGACGGGATCAGGATCAGGTTGAGAGCGATGTTCACGATCGTGCCCGCGATCGTCGCCGGCAGGTTGAACTCGGTCCGGCCGGTCCGGCCCAGGATCACGACCAAGACCAGGTAGAGCGAGTAAAGGGCGATGCCGGTCGCGACAAGCCCGACCGCCTCGTACGCGGCGAAGTACTCGGGAGCGGCGAGGAGGTCGACGATCCAGCGCGCCAGCAGCCAGAGGCCGGCGACGGCGAACGCGCATACCGCCGCAAACCAGGTGAACACGAGGCTGTACGCGCGACGCGCCTCCTCGTCGTCGGCGATCGAGTACGCCAGCGGCGGCCATGCAAGCTGAAAGCCTCGGGCGAGAACGTTGATCGCCTGTGCGAACTTGATCGCCAGCGCATACAGGCCCGCCTCGGCGAGGCCTGCGAGACGCACGATGAGGATCCTGTCGATGAAGTTGAGGGAGTAGAGCGTGAGCTCGGCGGGCATCGTCGGCAGCCCAAAGCGAATCATCCGCCGCAGCAGAGGCCGACGAAATCGCAGGGCAAGCCGGTGGCGCTCTCGCCACAGCTGCCAGGCCAGGAAGACGGCGCCGGTTCCAAACGTGCCGATCAGGATTCCCGCCGCGCCGTCGTCGCGCACGACGACGAAATAGACGGTCACGGGGATCGTGGCCACGACGTTGAGGAGGGTCAGGGCGAAGTAGGCGCGGGCGCGCTCGTCGACGCGAAGCAGGGTGAGCGCGTACTCCCAAAGCGTCAGCGTCCAGAGGCCCAGCACGGCCAGTCGGCCGAGCTCAGCGTCCGGCCGGTCGAGGATGAGCTCGGTGATCGGCTCGGCGAGAGCCAGACAGATCACGGCGATCAGAGTCGTCGACCAAAACAGCGCCGCAAAGCCGGTGCGGATGACCTCCGCGCGATCGACGTCAGGCAGGTAGAAGAACCGCAGGAGGGACTCGATCAGACCAAGACGCACCACGATCGAGATCGCGATCACCGAGGCGAGCATCACCTCTGCCGCTCCGTAATCGGCGGGAGAGAGAGCGCCGGTGTAGACCGGCAGCAAAAAGACCGCGACCAGCTTCGAGATGATGCTCGCGGCTGTGTAGGCGGCGCCGGTCGTCGCCAGGCGGCGCAGGTAATCGAACACTTACGGCGAGATGGTGGCGGGCGTCTCGGGCGGATTTACCGCATTGCGCAGGGCAATGCCGAGCGCCAACAGGGCCCAGGTGGCGGGGTCGGTGGTGAACCCGGTGTAGCCAAAGCTGTCGGCGACCATCACCGCGAAGCACACAGCCACGACCGAGCGAGCCATCGACGACCGGGCGCCGGCTCCGAGCAGGGCCATCAGCGAGGTGAGGAGAAGCGCCGCGTAAACGACGAGCCCGATCGCGCCCTGCTCCGCCGCCACCGTGATCGGCTCGGAGTGCGAGACGGTCGTCCGCGCCCGCTCGATTCGCTCATAGAACGCACGCCCGAATGACCCTGAGCCCCAACCCCACAGTGGACGATCCTCGGCCAGTTCGATGCCTCCTTCGATCAGGTCGGCGTGGCCGGAGTCGATGCTGCGCACGTCCTCGATGTCGCTGGTCGGAGCGCCGCCTGCGAGGACGAGCACCACGAGGCCGATCGCACCGAACGCGCTGGCAGCGGCGAGCCCGCGAACACCCCAGCGCAGGATCGCGATCGCCCCGAGCCCTGCAAGCAGGGCGGCAAAGCCGGTGATCGAGTAGCTGAAGGCAAGCGCGAGCAGGGCCACTGCGACAACCGTTGCCGCGGCCGCCATCTCACGGCGGGAGGCGCCCCACGCGATGACACCTGCGAGCGCGGCGATCGCGAGTGCGAGGTACCGGCCGTAGATGTTGGGATCGAAGAAGATCGAGTTGACGCGGAAGTAGACGTGCAGCTCGTTGGCGTCCATGAGCTCCGGGTTGAAGAAGAGGTCACGCGCGAAGTACTGATAGATCGCGAGCGCAGCGCAGACAAGCGCGACGGCGCCCACCGCAACGAGCACCCGCCGTAGCAACGCGCGCGACCACTCGATCTCACTGAGCAGGCAAAAGAGGACGGCAAACGGAGCCAAAAAGAAGCCGACGGTCTCGACCGCGTTGGACACATCCTCCGAGTAGGTGGCCTGGATTGCATACAGCACGAGAGTCGCGGCAAGCGCGTAGCGCAGGCGCGTCGACCAGCGATCGCCCAACCCGTGCGCTTGCCCGAGCGCCTGGGTGCGATCCGCCAGCACGCGGGCCAACACTCCGGCTGCGATCACGAAGTAGAGCGGTACCAGCAGGTTGGCCGTCTCGCCACCGATCTCGATCGGCACCCGGATTGGCAGCACCGCGATCGCGGCGATCGGCAGCACCTCGGGCCGCCGACGGATCGCGGCCGTCAGCGCCGCAACTGCAATCCCCGTCACCACGATCGCCGCGGCAAGCTGGGCGGGTTCGTCGCGAAAGTCGACGACGCGGGGCTCGTTCCACACGTCGGCGATCACCAGCACCGGTGCGGCGATCACCGCGATCGCGATCGCCATCGTCCGGTGTCGTCGATTGGTCAGCGCGAGCCCGGCCGCGGCCGCGCCACAGGCGACGAGCATGCCGATCAGCTCTGCGAGCGAGGCGGTCACGGCTCAGCCGGACCGGAGATGACGGTGAAGCGACGCGGCCAGACCATCTCGCGATCGGCACTCGGCAGGTCGACGCGCAGGCGATACCGCCCCGGTGCGGCGAAGTCGCCGGCATCGGTTCGCCCGTCCCAGATGTACGTCACCGGTTCGCGCCTCGCGAGCGCGACGCTGGAGTCGAGCGTTCGGATGAGGCGCTCGCGGCCGTCGACAATTCCCACGATCGCACCGTCGTCGGGCTCGCGCACGAAGAAGGTGATCTTCACCTGGTGCGGCGGGGGCCCGCCGATCGGACTGAACACAACGTCTTTGTTGGCGGGTGGATCGGTGACCTCGAGGACGAGGTCGGGAGTTCGCGCGCGGACAACGAGGATCGCGCTGATCAGCGTCGCAGCGAGCAGGACGAAGAACAGCCCGGTGCTCAATAGACGGCGGTCCAAGTCCCTGCCTCGCTACGCCCGGTCCTCGCCGGCGATCACGACGACGTCGGCGTCCCCGACGACGTCGCGCAGACCGCGGTCGAGCTCCTCGACCTCCTTCACCCCGATGTCGCCCGCAACCTTCTGCGCAGCGGGCTTGTGCTTGTCCGCATACATCACGACGGTCTTTTCGTAGATGTCCTCGCTGTTGGTCACGACTCCGAGGACGTAGCCCGAAGCCTCGAGGTCGGAGCCGACCTTGCCGGCGAGCCCGCCCACCGAGGTGCCGTTGAGGACAGCCACGGTGACGTCGCCCGGTACGACCCGCCCGATGCGTGGACCGCCCGGGCCCTCGTCGTCGGAGAGCAACTGCTGTGAGGCGAAGATCGCGCCCGCGCCCAGCAGAAGGGCGGCGGCACCGATCGCGACGAGCACACGCGGGCGGGTGGCGGTGGCGACGAAGCGCCGCCACCGCGGATGTGGGGCGAGCGCGGCTCGCTCCATCGTGATCCGCTCGAGCGCCGGGCGGTCGTGCGTGACGCGGGTTGCGGCCGGGACCGGCGTCTCGCCGGTCGCGGGTGGCGGTCGGACCTCGGTGACGTCGTCTGCAGCGGGCTCGCCGAGAATCTCCTCGAGCTCGGCCTCAGCCTCATCGAGACGGCGCTCGCTCTCCGCCACATCGGCGCCGGCGTAGTCGGGCTCGCGGGCCACCCATTCACGCAGGCGGCGGACGTCTCGACGTTGCGAGAGATAGAGCGGGAGCAACATCGCGACACCGATCGCCGCCGCGAGCGCGACGAAGCCGGTGACGGTGTCGAAGATCTCAGGGACCTGCACCGATCTGCCCCCCGGTCAGCCGGAGGTCGCCGTGTCGGTCGCGGCGTCGTCCGAGCCGCCGCCGAAGTCGGCGTCGTCGGCGCCGATCACGAAGGCAAGGGTGGCCCCGTCAGCGAGATCTCGGACCTCACCGATCATGGGAGCCACCCCGGTCTCGCCGAGCTTGCCCTCGACCGCAGCCGCAAGCTCGTCGGCATCTGCCTCGCTGCCCGGCTCGAACATGATCACGCTCTTGTCGAAGCCGGAGGCCGCGTCTTCCTTGACTCCGATCGCGAAGCCGGCGGGCTTGATCACCTGCTTTGCGACGACGCCCGCGAGCCCCTGAACACCGGCGATCGGCTCGCCGGTGACCGTGTCTTCCACCTGCGTGGCGTTGAGGACCGCGACCTCGATCTTTGCGGGCTTGTCCGCCTTGCCACCGCCGCCGCCGGACGAGCCGTCGCCGCCAAAGAGCCCGAAACCGCTAGTGAGCACAGCGGCGGCGATTACCGCGGCGGCCACCACCGCGAGCAGGTATCGCGGGGCGACGGGCATCCTGCGGTCGACCGCCGCCGCTCGCTCGGACATCCAGTCGCGCACGCCGTGCCACCAGATCCCGAAGCGGCTGGGCGGCGCCTCCTCGATCTCGGGCTCAGGCACCTCCTCGCCCTTGGCCTCGGCGAGCGCAGCTGAGGCGTCCTTCGCGTCCTGAGCGCGCTCGGGGGCGCGCCCGGCCCACTCACGCAGGCGGCGAACCTCACGAGCCTGCTGGATGACGAGGAAGGCGAGGAAGGCGAGCCCGAGGAAGGCGGCGACGCCGACGTAGGGCCCGATCCGATCGATCAGGTCGGTCATGGATTGAGGCGGAAGTCTTGCCGATCAGAGGGCGGGGTGGCGCGCCGGGCCACCGCCCCCTCCCATCAGCTCGACGACGTTCTCGGCAAGGCCCGCCTCATCTCCCGACGCAACGAGGCCCTCGAGTCGGCTCACGGTCATCTCGACCCAGTCGGGATCGAGCGGGCTGGAACGGACCGCGCGGACGATCCGGTCGGCGCTGGTGGCCTGCGGGCGCTCGTCCCCGTTGAAGAGCTCCTCGTGAAGCTTCTCCCCGGGGCGGACGCCAACGATCTCGATTGCGATGTCGGTATCGGGCTCATAGCCGGCGAGTCCGATCATGTTGCGCGCCAAATCGAGGATCTTCACGGGCTCGCCCATCTCCAAGACGAACACCTCGCCGGCGCCGGCGCCGAGGTCGCCGGCCTGGATCACCAGCTGGACGGCCTCGGGGATCGTCATGAAGTAGCGAGACATCTCCGGATGCGTGACGGTCACCGGCCCGCCCTGCTCGATCTGGGAACGGAAGATCGGCACGACGCTCCCCGACGAGGCCAGAACGTTGCCGAACCGCACGATCGTGAATCGCGTCTGCGGATGACGGCCGCTGGCGGCCTGCACGACCCACTCAGCCATCGCCTTGGTCGCCCCCATAACGGTCTGCGGATTCACCGCCTTGTCGGTGGAGATCAGGACGAAGCGCTGGACTCCGCAGGCCGCTGCGGTCTTTGCGGTGACCTGGGTCGCGATCGCGTTGTTGCGCAGCGCCTCGAGCGGATTGGACTCCATCAGCGGCACGTGCTTGTACGCCGCCGCGTGGAAGACGACCTCGGGTTTGAAGCGCTGCATGACCTCCAGCATTCGGTCGCCCTCGCGGCAGTCAGCCAACACCGCCTCCACCCGGGTGAAGTGCCAATGCGCGGTCATCTCGCGATCGATGTCGAAGAGGTTGTCCTCCGCGTGGTCGAGCAGGATCAGCAGCTTTGGGCGGACACGGGCGATCTGGCGCACCAGCTCTGAGCCGATCGAGCCGCCGGCGCCAGTCACGAGAACTCGCTTGTCCTCGAGGTAGGCGCCGACCCGGTCGAGCTCCATCACCACGGGATCGCGGCCGAGGACGTCCTCGACCTTCACCTCGCGCAGCTGACGTGTCAGCTGCACGCCCCCGCGAAGCAGCTCGAACACGGTGGGCAGCGTCCGCACCTCGATGCCACGCTCGCGGCACTCGGCAACCACCTTCCCGCGCAGCACGCCGGGCGCCGACGGGATTGCGATCACCACCTCGTCCGGGGAATGACGATCGAGCACCGCGCCGATCTCATTCGTCGTGCCCAGGACCTTCAGGCCCTCGGTGCGCATCCCGCGCTTGCGCGGATCGTCGTCGATGAACCCGATCGCGCGGGCGCCGAGGTTGGGATTGAGCTTGAGCTCGCGGACCACCATCTGGCCGCCAGAGCCGGCGCCGATGACGAGCACGTTGCGGTTGCGGCGGTCGCTGCGGCGGCGCTCCGGACGCTCTGCCAGCGAGCGGCGAACGAGGCGTGCTCCGCCGAGCAGCGCGCAGGAGAGAATGAAGTCGAGAATGATCACCGACCGCGGGAGGCTGTCCGCGTAGGGCTTCGCGAGCACGAAGACCAGGACGAGGACCACGGTTGCCACGAACAGCGCCCGAAAAAGCGGCCAAAGATCCGGGAGGCGGAAGTAGCGCCACCACTGCTGATGCTGACCCAGAGCCTCGAGAACCAGGCTCTTGCCGACCGCGACGAACGCTACTGAGCCAAGGAGCATCGTCTCGTAGCGCTCGGGCAGGTTGCCACCGTCGTCGAGGAAGCGCAGGACGAACGCGAGCGCGAACGCGAGCGCCGCGAGTAGGGCATCCGCGACGAACTCGAGTGCGCGGCGGCGATAAACCGGATCGGTCACACGCGACATCGAGGCGAGTTTACGGCGGTAAAGCCAGCGCCGGTGGGTAACGTGTCCGCTCCGCATGGACCCGCTCAGCCTCACAATCCCGGTCGCCGGGCTCACCGACGCGATCGTCGATCCGATCGTCGACGTTGCGACCGACTTCATCGACTCGGTCGGTGTGATCGGCGTCTTCATCCTGATGACGCTGGAGAGCGCATGCATCCCCGTACCGAGCGAGGCGATCATGCTCTTCGCCGGCTTCAGCGTCTCGGACGGCGAGATGACGCTTTTCGGGATCGTCGCGGCGGGAGTGCTCGGCAACGTCGTCGGCTCCTGGATCGCCTACGCGGTCGGCTACTACGGCCGCCTCGAGCTGCTCGAGAAGAACCGCTTTATCCACATCAGCCCCAAGCACCTCGCTCAGGCCGATCGCTGGTTCGAGCGCCACGGCGACGTGACGGTGCTCGTCACCCGCTGCCTACCGATCATCCGCACGTTTATCTCACTGCCGGCGGGCGTTGCGCGGATGCCTTTCTGGCGGTTCACGATCCTGACGCTCATCGGCTGCATCCCGTGGGTCTTTGCCCTCGGCCTGCTCGGCCGCGAGGTCGGTGACAACTGGGAGGAGTGGCGCGATTACCTGCACTACTTCGACTACGTCGTCATCGCGGCGATCCTGTTCGGGATCGTCTACTGGCTGATCCGCCGCCGGCGCGAGCCGCAACCCGACGCCGAGGGGTAGTGCGCCGGGCCGAGGCCGCGTCGCTCACCGCGGCCAGGGCGGCCGCGCTCGGTGTGATCCAGGGCCCGACCGAACTGTTGCCGGTCTCGAGCTCAGCCCACCTCGCGCTCTTTCCGCGGTTCGCCGGCTGGGACTGGGATGCGATCGACCCGGAGACCCGCAAGAGCTTTGAGATCGCCCTGCACGCCGGGACGGCTGCGGCCCTGCTGATCGGCCAGCGCCGGCAGATCCGAGAGGAGGCCGCTGCCTTCGACGCGCGCAGGGCAGCGCTCATCGCGCTGTCCTTCCTACCGCCGGCGATCGCCGGCTACACGCTCGAGCGCGAGATCGAGTCCCGCGTTGGCGGTCCGGGCTCGATCGCGGTCGGCCTCGCGGTAGGCGCCGTCGCGATGGTGGTGGCCGATACCCAGCCTCAGGAACGCGGGCCGGGCGATGCCGGCGCGGTCGACGGACTCGCGCTCGGACTCGCACAGGCCGCGGCGCTCGTGCCCGGTGTCTCGCGCAACGGGGCCACTCTGAGCGCTGCGCGCGCGCGGCGCTTTGACCGTGAGCACGCCAACCTGCTCTCCCGGATGGTCGCGCTGCCGGTGATCGTCGGCGCGACTGTGCTCAAGGGCGCGCGCCTGCGTCGTCGCGGGGTCTCCGGCGACCTCGCCGGGGCGATTGCCGTCGGTGTCGGCTCCTCGTTCGTCTCGACGCTCGCATCGCAGCGGCTGATCGGCCTCGTTGAGCGTGACCGCGCCCTGTGGCCCTACGCCGCCTACCGGCTCGCCCTGGCAGCCGCGGTCGCGGTCAGAATGCGCCGATGAGCACCGAGGAACAGGACGCCTACTCGCAGGCGGGAGTGAGTCAGCGTGGCGCCGATGCCTCGGTCGAGGCCCTCGTCCGCAGCCTCAAGCTGATCGACACCGGCAAGCCCTCGCGCGTGGTGTCGCTCCCCAACCACTACGCGAGCGTTCTGCGCGTCACCGACGACCTCGGCGTCGCGTTCGGCACTGACGGCGTGGGCACGAAGATGCTCGTCGCCGAGCGCATGGGCGACTTCTCGACGATCGGCATCGACTGCATCGCGATGAACGTCAACGACCTGATCTGCGTCGGGGCGGAACCGATCGCGCTGTTGGACTTCATCCTCTGCCGCGAGGCGAGTCCCGAGACGTGCGGCGCGATCGGGATCGGCCTTCGGCGTGGAGCGGAGCTGGCGGGTGTCGAGATCCCGGGTGGGGAAATTGCCCAGGTCGGCGACATCGTTTCCGGCACCGAGCTCACCGGCAGCGCGATCGGGCTCGTGGCGCTGGATGCGATCGTTGACGGCGGCAGCGCCGAGCCGGGCGACGCGATCATCGGCCTCCCGTCGACGGGACTTCACTCCAACGGCTACACCCTCGCGCGCAAGGTTCTGTTCTCACAGGTCGACCTCGACGACGAGCGCCTCGGGCGGCCGCTTGGCGAGATCCTGCTCGAGCCAACCGAGATCTACGTGCGCCCGATCCTCGAGCTGCTGGCGTCGCCGATCTCGGTTCGCGGCCTCGCCCACATCACTGGCGACGGCCTCAACAACCTCACTCGCCTCACCGCTCCCGTCGGCTACGAGATTTCCGATCCGCTCGACGTCCCGCCGATCTTCGAGCTCATCGCCGAGCTCGGAGATGTCGACGCTGACGAGATGTACGCGGTCTTCAACATGGGCTGCGGGTTCGTCTGCGTCGTCTCCGCCGATGACTCAGACGCGGCCCTGGAGCTACTGCGCGGCCATTACCCGGCCGCGAAGCGGATCGGCACCGTCACGGATCAAGCCGGCGTGGTCGAGCGGGCCTGACGCCCGTCACCCCGGTACCTGCGTCCCCTGTCGAGTGTCGCCTTAGCCCCCTCCTGGGTGGTTGATTCGTCACTCGACTGGGGGGTTGGGGAGGCGAACGTGCGCCTGTATGCGGTCGGCGTGGTGGCGGTTGCCCGGCGGAAGTGCTCGCGCAGCGACGGGGCAGAGCCGAAGCCCGACTCCGACGCAACCTGCTCGATCGATAGGTCGGTGTGCTCAAGGAGGCGTCGGGCCTCGAGGACGCGCTGCGTGTGCAGCCATCTCAGCGGGGTCGTCCCGGTTTCGGCGACGAAGCGGCGGGCGAACGTGCGGGGACTGACCGCGGCCCTGGCCGCGAGGGTGGTGACGTCGAGTGGCTCGGAGAGGTGCGCGAGGGCCCAGCTGCGGACAGGTTCCAGCGATCCATCCGAAGGGGTGGCGGCCAGCGGCCGCTCGATGAACTGAGCTTGGCCGCCGTCGCGGTGTGGCGAGGCGACCATCAGGCGCGCGACTCGCGAGCCGATCCGTTCGCCGTGATCTGAGCGAACCAGGTGCAAGCAGAGGTCGATGCCCGCCGAGAGGCCTGCCGAGGTAATCACGGGCCCGTCCTCGACGTAGAGGGCATCGGGGTCGACTTCGGCGTCGGGGAACCGGCGCGCGAGCTCCGGCGCTGCAAACCAGTGCGTCGTGGCCCGACGGCCGTCGAGGAGTCCGGCGTGGCCAAGCGCGAACGCGCCGGTGCAGATCGATGCGATCCGGGCCCCGCGAGCGGCGGCTCGGCGCAGCGCCTCGAGCGCGGCCGCCGGGGGCGGCTCCAGGCCGCGGTAGCCAGGGACCAGCACGGTGTCGGCGGACTCGACGGCCTCAAGGCCGGCGAGGCCGTCGACGGCAAAGCCGGTAGTCGTCGCGATCGCCCCTGGCTGGGTCGCACAGGCGATCGTCGAATAGAGCGGCGCGGACCGCGTCCAGGCAAGCGAAAAGACCTCCGCCGGTGTCGACATGTCGAACGCGATCACCGGCTCGATGCAGAGCAGTGCAACGCGGTGCGGAATCGGCGTCATTGGCAGAAATCTAGCGAAGATGGGCATTTCTGCCTCTTGTGGCTCGGGCCCGGCAGCGTGACGATGCTCAGATGAAAATCGCCATCCTCGTTTTCGAGAAGCTCACTGCCCTCGACGCGATCGGGCCCTACGAGGTCCTCTCGCGCCTACCCGACGCGGATCTTCGGTTCGTCGCCAAGGAGGCGGGGCTGAAGCGCACCGATACCGGCGCCCTCGCCATCAGCGCCGACGCCGCCCTCACCGAGTTCACCGACCCAGACATCCTCCTCATCCCGGGGGGCGACGGAAACCGGGCGCTGATGGACGACGACGAGGTTCTTGATTGGATCCGCACCGCCGATGCCAAGACCAGGTGGACGACCTCCGTCTGCACCGGCTCACTCCTCCTCGCCGCCACCGGCCTCCTGGACGGCAAGCGCGCGACGAGCCATTGGGCCTACCGCCATGAGCTGGCGGACTACGGGGCCGAGCCGGTGGCCGAGCGGGTGGTCGTCGACGGCAAGTACGTGAGCGCTGCCGGGGTCTCCGCGGGCATCGACATGGCGCTGCAGCTCACCGCGCTCGAGTTCGGGGACGACCTCGCCAAGGGGATCCAGCTCGGGATCGAGTACGACCCGCAGCCCCCATTCGACTCCGGTTCTCCCGAGAAGGCCGACCCAAACCTGGTCGAGCTCGTTCGCCAGATCGCCTGACGCCCAGTCCGATGGTCATCATGCAAGGGAGGGGTTCGATGAAACCCTGAGTCAAGTCCAGGGTTGAAAATAGTCAGGCGATGAGCGAAGCGGCGACAGGAAGTCCGGGAGCACTCACCGGTACCGTGCTCTCGAGCCGTTACCGGCTCGAGTCGAAGCTCGGTAGCGGCGGCATGTCGACCGTCTATTTGGCGCGCGACGAGACGCTCGAGCGCTGGGTCGCGGCGAAGGTTCTGCACCGCGAGATCTCCGATCAGCCCGACCAGATCGAGCGCTTTCGCCGCGAGGCGCGCGCTGTTGCCCAGATCGCGCATCCCAACGTCGTCGCCGTGATCGACGCCGGTGAGGATGGCGGGCGGCCCTACATCGTCTTCGAGTACGTCGACGGTGAGACCCTCAAGCACCGCATCGACGCTTCCCCCGGCGGCTTGCCCCTCGACGAGTCCGCCGCGTACGCGATCGAGGTCGGACGCGGGCTTTGCGCCGCTCACGCTCGGCGTTTGGTCCACCGTGACGTCAAGCCGCAGAACGTCCTGATCGACTCAGAGGGACGGGCGAAGGTCACCGACTTTGGGATCGCGCGCGAGCTCGAGCAGGACGGCCTGACCAAGACCGGCCGCGTCCTCGGGACCACCGACTACGTCTCACCTGAGCAGGCGATGGGCCAACCGGTGGACGCGCGCTCCGACATCTATTCGCTCGGCGTCGTCATGTACGAGATGCTCACCGGTCAGGTTCCGTTCAAAGCCGACAATCTCGTCGGCGTCGCCATGAAGCACGTCAACGAGAAGATGCCCGACGTCCAGCGGCGCCGGCGAAACGTCTCCTCGGCTCTCGCGGTGGTGGTCGAGAGGGCGACCGAGAAGAAGCCCGACAAGCGCTACAGCGACATGAACGAGATGCTTGACGATCTCGAGCGCGCGCTCGAGGTCGAGGTCGCGCGCGGCGGCCGGTCGACGGGCGAGGTCACGACGGTGCTCGACTCGGTTTCGCCGGGTCGCGCCGGGCGGGTGATCACGCCGCGTCGCGTGTCGATCGCGGGAATCCTGCTCGTGCTCGCCGCCACCGCGGCCGCGCTTTTGATCGCAGGGATCAGCGGCAGTGACCGCCAACGGGGTGGTGGAGGTGGCGGCAACAACTCGTCCACCGACGCCTCGGCGGTCGCGCTCGAAAAGGCGACCGACTTCGACCCAATCGGGGGCGACGGCGAGCTTCCCGAGGAGACCGGCTTCGCGGTCGACAACAACCCGACGACGGCCTGGGTGGGCGAGCACTACGACACCACTGATTTCGGCGGCCTCAAGGACGGCGTTGGGATCTACGTCAGTACCGAGGAGGCCGTGTCACCGGGGTCGATGACGGTGCGCACCCCGGAGCCGGGCTGGGACGCAGAGGTCTACGCTGCCGCCTCCGGTCCACCGGAGGACCTCGACGGGTGGGGGACGCCCATCGGGGCGATCACCAACGGCGACACCGAGACGAATATCCCGCTGGAGCCCACCGAGGACGCCAGCTACTTCCTGCTGTGGTTCACCAAGCTGGCTCCAGCCTCCGACGATGACCGCTATCGGCCTGAGGTCGGCGACGTGGAGCTCGGCGGCTAGAAGCGGTAGCCCCGCTCGAGCTCGTGGCGCTGGACCGCGAGCTCGACGAGCCGCGAGCAGAGCTCGGGGTATCCGAGGCCGGTCGCCTCGAAGAGCTTGCCAAAGACACTGGTCTCGGTGAAACCGGGGATCGTGTTGATCTCGTTGACCAAGATCTCGCCGTCATCGCGCACGAAGAAGTCGCAGCGCGCGAGCCCTGTGCCGGAGATCGCCTCGAAGACCCTGGCTGCGAGCTCGCGCACCCGTGCCACGCCGTCGTCGCCGATCGGGGCCGGGACGAGCAGCTCCATCCCGCCCTCGTCGTACTTGGCGGTGTAGTCGTACCACTCGGACGTCTTGGCGACGATCTCACCCGGCAGCGATGTTTCGACGCTCGAGGCCGCGCCCAGACCGGTGTTGCCAATCACCGAGCACTCCACCTCGCGCCCGCCCGCGTGGGCCTCGATGATCACGCGCGGGTCGTGCTTCGCCGCGAGCTCGATCGCCGCGTCGAGCTCGCTCTCGGGGCTCATCACCCGCGAGATCCCCACGCTCGATCCGAGCCGCGAGGGCTTTACCCACAACGGCCGAGTCATCGCCGCGGCGCGTTCGCGCCAGCCGTCCTCACCGACCTCGCAGAACTCGATCTGCGGCAGGCCCAGCCAGGCCAGCAGCCGCTTGCAGGTGATCTTGTCCATCGCCACGGCAGCCGCGAGCACGTTCGGCCCGGCGTACGCGACATCAAGCGACTCGAGCAACCCCTGCACGGTCCCGTCCTCGCCAAACGGGCCATGAAGAACCGGGAACGCGACATCGCAGCCGAGCAGCCCGCCGGCTGGCCGCATCTCAACCTCGGCCCCCTCTGCGAGCCAGCGCCCGTCCTGGCCGATGACAACGTCGACGACCTCATGTCCAGCCTCGCGCAGGCCGCCCGCGACCGAAGCTCCGGACCGCAGGGAGACCTCGTGCTCAGAGGACCGCCCGCCGCGAATCACAGCCACCAACATCAGGGACTTGTGGTCGTCGTGGTCGAGGACGATGTTGTGCTGGTCGTTGTCGAGGTGGTGGTAGGGGCCTCGACGAAGCGGCCGATCACGAGCGTCACCGTGGTTCCCGTTTGCGCACGCGTCCCGCCGTCGGGTGACTGATCGAGAACGCGGCCGTCCTCGGACTGCACGTCGGTGTCCTGGGTGATCACGTCGACGTCCAGCTCGGCCGACGATAGTCGTCCACGCGCCGCCGCCTCGGACTGGCCGACGACGTTGGGGATCGTCGTCGCGCCGGCGCCGCTTGAGACCACCAGGGTGATCGTGTCGTTGCGAAGAACACCATCCGCGCCAGCGGCTGGATCCTGATCGATGACCTCGCCCTCAGGCTCATCGGCATCGCGCGTCTCCGTGTCCACGATCAGGCCGAGCCTCTCCGCCTGGGCGGTGGCTGTTGCCTCGCGCTGACCCACGAAGCTGGGCAGGTCGATGAAGTTTGCGCCGGTGGAAACGAACAACGTCACGGTCGACTCGCAGGGGACCTCCTCGCCGGCCGGCGGCGAGGTCGAGATCACGTCACCCGCATCCACGTCGCGCGAGGAGCGCTTCTGGACCCTCGAGGAGAGGTTCGCCTCATCAAGCTGCTTCTCCGCTTCACCGACCGCGAGGTTCCTCAGGCTCGGGACCCTGACCTCCATCCCGAGGCTTGTCGTCAGGGTGACCCGAGACCCCTCGGCGACCTCGGAGCCGGCGAGCGGCTGCTGCTCGGTCACCGTGTCGGGTGGCGAGCAGTTCTCGACGGTGGTGATGACCACCTCGAAGCCACGATCCTCGAGCAGCGCGCGCGCCTCGTCGACCGGTTCGTCGATGACCGCGGGCACGTTGACCTTCTCACCACGTGTGGCGGCGAAGGCGATGATGCCGGCGGCGATCAGGAGGACCAGCAGCGCCCCCAGCGCGACGCCAAGGTTGCGGCGGCGGCGGGCGTCGTCCTCGGCGATCAGCGCATCGATCTCGGTCTCGTCGATAGCCGCCGCCGCGACAACGGCAAGGGCGGTGGAGCTGCTCGGGTCCAGCTCGGCAGCATCGATGGCCGCACGAAACTCGTCGGCCGATTGAAAGCGGAAGGCCGGGTCCTTGGCAAGCGACTTGAGGACGACCGCATCGAGCGCCGGCGTCACCTGCGGGTTGATCTCAGACGGTGGGCGGGGCTGCTCGGAGATCTGCTTGAGCGCGACGGCCACCGGCGTGTCGGCCTCGAACGGAACCCGTCCGGTCAGCGACTCGTAAAGCATCACCCCGATCGAGTAGAGGTCCGAGGCCACGGTCACATCCAGCCCCTGCGCCTGCTCGGGTGAGAGGTATTGCGCCGTCCCCAGCACGGAGCCCGTCTGCGTTATCTCCGATGCGCCGGCGCGGGCGATGCCGAAGTCGGCAACCCGCGCGCGTCCCTCGCGGTCGACGAGGACGTTCTGCGGCTTCAGGTCGCGGTGGATGATCCCGTTCTCGTGGGCAAACTTTGCACCGGCGAGGATCTGGCGCATGATCTCGAGTGCCTCACCGATCGACAGGCCGCGTCCGATGAGGTCCTTGAGCGAGGCGCCCTCGACGTACTCCATCGCGATGAAGTGGCGCTCATCGGCCTCGCCACGGTCGTAGACGCCGACGATGTTCGGGTGCTGCATGCCGGCGGCCGACTGGGCCTCGCGGCGGAAGCGCTCGACGAACTGCGTGTCCTGAGCGAAGCGCTCGTGCAGAAACTTCAGCGCGACACGGCGTTCGAGCATCTCGTCGTCGGCCAACCAGACGTCAGCCATGCCGCCGCTTCCGAGGCGCGCCACCAGGACGTAGCGACCGGCCAGCCGCTGTTTCGGCGTGAGGCTCATCCGCCGGCCAGTGCCGCTTCCATCAGCGACGTTGCGATCGGGCCGGCAACCTCACCGCCGAAGCACCCGGTGCAACTCTCGATCGTGACCGCCACCGCCACCTGCGGGTCCTCGGAGGGCGCGAACCCGATGAACCAGGGCTGGTTGAGGCTGCTCTCAACGTTGCGCTCCGCTGTGCCGGTCTTGCCGGCGAACTCCACCCCCGACACGGTCAGGCTCGACGCCGTGCCCTCACGGGTCACGTTGGTCATCATCTCGCTCAATTGCGCCGCCGACTCCTCCGAGATCGCCTCGGACTGCTCATCGCCCTCGCCAAGCTCGTCGATAACGCGGCCGTCCGGATCTTTGACCTCGAGTAGGAAGCTCGGCTGCATCAGGGTTCCCTGGTTGGCGACGGTCGCGGCGACCTCCGCCATCTGCAGCGCCGATGCCAGAACCTGGCCCTCAGCACCGCCCTGGCCGATCGCGACGCGACCGACGTCGAAGTCGCTGCGCACGAGCTTTCCGCCGCTGTAAACGCCGCTCTCCTCCATCTGGGTGTCGGGATAATCGAGCTCAGGAACCGTGTAGAAGCCGAAGCGCTCCATGTACTGCACCATCGTCTCGGTGCCGAGTTGCTCGCCGACCTGCGCCCAGTAGGTATTGACGGAGTTGGTGAGCGCCGCCGTCATGTCGATATCGCCAAAGCTGGCGCCCCCGGAGTTGGCCAGATCGATGCCGCTGATCTCCTTCGGGGAGTCGGCGTTGAGCACGGTGTCGGGATCGAACTCGCCGGAGTCGAGAGCCGCGGCCGCTGTGACGACCTTCATCGTCGATCCGGGCGCATACACCGACTGCGTCGGGCGGTTCACCAGGGGTGCGTCCTCATCGCCGTTGAGTCGCTCGGACTCGCCAGGGCGGTTGATCGAGTTGGGGTCGTAACCCGGTTGTGACGCCATCGCCAAAACCGCGCCGGTTTGAGGGTTCAGCACCACCGCCGCGCCTCCCACACCGAACTCCGGGAGAGCGTTTGAGGCGATCGCATTCTGCAGGCCGTCGGTGGCGATGCGCTGAAGGTCGGCGTCGATGGTCAACCTCACATCGGCGCCCTCTGAGACCTGGCCGCGCAGCTGGTCGATGATCGAGGCGAACTCATTCTCCTCGCCGGTGAGCAGATCATTCTCGGACTCCTCGATGCCGCTGTTGCCGAGGTCGACGTAGCTGTAGCCGACTGGATGGCCGAACAGGGAGCCCTGGGGATACGTCCGCACGTACACGGGTCGCCGGCCGCGACCCTGCGGCTTGCTCTCGGCCACCAGGACGCCATCGGCAGTGGTGATCGTGCCGCGCGGAATCTGCTGCGCCTCGATCAGCGGTCGCCGGTTCTGGTCGCGGTCGGCCAGGGACTCCGCATCGAAGACGGCCCACTTCGAGGTGAAGAAGACGAGCGTGCCGAATAGCAGCAGGATGAGAACGTAGATGCGGAAGATCGGGCCGTTCACGAAACCAGCCCGTCGAGGTCGCGCGGATCAACGGAGGTATCGCTCGGCGGGCGGCGCGCCCGGTCGGAAACCAACAGCAGCAGGGCCAACAGGACCATGTTGGCGACCACGGAGCTGCCACCGAACGACACGAATGGCAAGGTGACGCCCGTCAGCGGGATCACCTTGGTGACGCCGCCAATGATCACGAAGGCCTGCAGCGCGAAGATCGCTGTCAGTCCCGCGGCCAGCAGCTTCGAGAAGCCGTCTGGTGCCATCACGGCTGTCTTGAACCCACGTGAGGCGATAAGCGCGTAGATCAGAATCACGGCGCAGGCGCCGAACAGCCCCAGCTCCATCGTGATCACCGCATAGATGAAGTCGGTGTGCGGTGCGGGGAGGATGCTGCCGCATTCCGGAAACGGCGCCTGGCAGTCTGGCGCGAACGGGCCAGGCAGCTTCAACAGCGATTCACCCAGGCCCTGCCCGAAAAGACCTCCATCCGCCTGTGCGAACAGCGACTGTTGGATCTGTCCGGCGCCGTCGGGCGCATTGCGAGCGAAAGGGTCCAGCCAGATGTCGAGCCGGTCGTGGACGTGCGAGATGTTGTTGCCGAGCGCGTAGGCGCCGATCGCGAACATCCCGAGGCCCACGAGCACATACGACAATCGCCCGGTGGCGACATAGAGCAGTGCGAGGAAGGCTCCGAAGAACATCAGCGAGCTGCCGAGGTCGCGGATGAAGATGAGCATGAACATGGCGGCGCCCCAGACCACCAGCAGGGGCCCGAAATGCTTCAGCGGAGGAATGGTGAGCCCGAGGAAGCGGCGGGCGGCGACCGAGAGCATCTCGCGGTTCTCGGCCAGGTAACTCGCCAAAAAGACGACGATGCAGAGCTTGGCCAGCTCAGAAGTCTGAAAGGAGATTCCGCCGAGGTTCACCGAGAGGTAGGCACCGTTGACCGGGGAGAACAGCCGCGGCGCGAGCAAGAGGAGGATCCCTGCCGTGGCAATCACGTAGCGATACCTCTGGAGCACGTGGTAGTCGCGCAGGAAGATGATCGTCAGGCAGAAGACCAACAGGCCCAAGACGAAGACCGACGCCTGGTCGAACGCGAGCTGGTCGTCGATTCGGTAGATGACGACGAGGCCGATCGCGGCGAGCAGCGCGCAGAGCGGAAACAGGTACGGATCGGCGTTGGGGAGGCGAAAGCGCAGGAACAGGTGCGCCGCCAGACAGAGGGCGAGGAAGTATCCGCCGTAGATGAGGCTGACATCCGAAACCGCGTTCTGGCGGACGATGAAGACGGCGGCGAACCCGGCCGAGACCAGTATCGCCACCGGCACCAGCGCCAGCAGCTCTCTGTTGCGGGCGCTCATCGCGCTCAGTTGCCGCCGTCGTTTCGGCCGTCGTTTCGGCCGGGTCTGTCGCGGGATCCGTTGTTGTTCTGATTCGAGGCGTTGTTATTGCCGGCCTGCCCACCGGTCTGACCGCCGCCGCCGCCGCCGTTGGCTCCACCCGGAGTGGTCGGGGTGGTCGGCAGCGACGGCGTCGTCGCCGCGGCCTGGAGGTCGTCGAGCAGATCAACGGCGTCGTCGCGGCTGCGAAGTTCGTGATCGGTGACCGAATCACGGCGGTCTTCCGGAACCGAAGCCGCCTGCACGGGAACCGAGTACACCTCGGAGTAGAGCTCTACGCCAAGCGGCAGGTCGTATGGAAGGCCCCGGTACAGCGTGACGCGACCGCCCTCGTCCACCCCGAGGAAGTAGACCTGGCGCAGCCCGTAGTACGCGCCGTAGCCGATGCCAGCGAGGATCAACAGGACCGCGAGGACCTTCGCCGCCGTCTTCCAGCGACGCCGCGGTCGCGATGCGGCCTGTTCGGCGCTCTGCCGGCGGGCGGCGGCGGCTCGAATCCGCTCTGCCGACATTCCGGCGTCCTCAGAGCTCGGGCCGATCAGCGTCGCGCCCGGGTCATCCGGAGCGATGTCGCTAACGCCCTCGAGGTTGAATGCGACGACGGTGATGTTGTCGCGACCACCGGCGTGGTTTGCCTCCTCGACCAGTGCCCGCACGACGCCGTCGAGGGTTTCCGTCTCACCGAGTAGCTCGGCGATGCGCGTGTCCTTGACCATCGTCGTCAGACCGTCGGAGCAGAGCAAAAAGACATCGCCGGGGCGTGCCTGACGGGTGAAGGTGTCGACCTCGACCGCGGCCTCCGGGCCGAGTGCGCGCGTGATGATGGAACGCTGAGGATGGTCCTCCGCCTGCTCCTCCGTGAGCTTGCCCTGCCGGCGTAACTCCTCGACGAGCGAGTGATCGGAGGTGAGCAGCTTCAACTCGCCGTCGCGCCAGAGATAGGCGCGACTGTCGCCGACATGCGCGAAGGCGACCTCATCGTCTTGAACAAGCGCCGCCGTAAGCGTCGTCCCCATCCCCGAACGGCTCGAGTCGTGCTGAGCGAGGCCATGGATCCGCTTGTTCGCCGCCTCGGTGATCCGCCGAAGGAACTTCTCCGCCGGCTCGGAGCCGGTGCGCTCGGCCTCCTCGAATGATTCAGCCGCGATGCGCGATGCGACCTCGCCCGCCTGCGCGCCACCCATGCCGTCGGCGACGACGAACAGCGGGGCGCTGGCGAAGTAGGAATCCTCGTTCGCGGTGCGCTGACGGCCGGTGTCAGACCGAAACGCCTGCTCGCTCACCCGCAACATCAGCCGCCACCCCCGGCGCCGGGGACGTCGAGCTCGAAACGAAACTCGGTGTCGCCGATCTTGATCGCGTCGAGATCGTGGAGCTCGGACTCGCCATGCAGCTGCGACCCGTTGAGAAAGGTGCCGTTCGTCGAGCTCAGATCCTCGACGTAATACGACGCTCCGCGCGAGTAAAGGCGGCAGTGCACCGACGAGGCAAAGCGATCGTCGATGCGGATGTCGGCCTCATCGGAGCGGCCGATCGACAGTCCGCCGAACAGATCGAAGCGCTCACCGACCTTGAGTCCGCCGCCGGTGACGACAACGAGGAACGCGTCGGTCGCCGGGGCCCGGCCGCCGCCGCCGATCGGATGCAAACCAGTCGCCTCGGGTGCCGGCGCTCCGGTCTTGCGCAGCTCGCGCAGCGCACTGCGCGAGACCCAGAGCAAGAACAGGTAGAGAACGGCGAGAAAGCCGAACTTGAGCGCTACCGCAATCGGTTCAGTGTCCAAAACGTGCGGCGCCTACTGCTCGACGTCGAATGTGAAGCGGACTGTTCCGATGACCACCTCGTCGCCGGGACGCAGCCGCGACGCGTCGAGGCGGCGTCCGTTGACCTTGACGCCGTTGGTCGAGCCGAGGTCCGCGATCTCCCAGTCGCCCGTTGGTCCCCGACGCAGCTCGGCGTGACGGCGAGAGACGTTCGGGTCGTTGAGCACGCAGTCGCACTCGCGCGAGCGACCGAGGGTCGCCGTCGGGCCATCGAGGACGTAACGACGGTCGTCGAGCGACACGATCGCCTTCGTCTCGGTGAGGTGGGCGGCCGGACGGCGCTTGCGCGACTTCGTGTCCTTGGGCGGGATGCTGTAGACCATCGTGTGGCCCTGCTCGCCCTGCTCAGGCGCCTCGCCCTGCCGCTCCGGCGGCTTCACCAATCGGGTCTGAATCCCGAACTCTCCAAGCCGCAGCCGCTCGTCGGACTCGAGGTCAACAGCCGGGCGCGTCAGCAGCGCGTAGTCGTGGCGGCGAGCGTGTTCGAGGAGATAGGCCGACAGCTCCTGCTCGAGCGAACGCTCGTAGCCCTCGAGCCGTGTGCGGTCCTCGGTGGACAGCCAAACGGTGTACTGGTTGGGCACGTAGACGCGCGATACGGAGGCGGTTCGATGCGCATCCATCTCCTTCGCGAGCTTGCGCGCGATCTCCACCGGCTGCACCTGAGACGAGAAGGCACGGCTAAAGACCCCCTCGACGAGGTTCTCGATGCGTTGCTCAAGGTTGCGAAGGACACTCATGGTTGCCTTGTCTGGCCACCGCGCAGCCCGGGTGGGACCCCGCAGCGGACTACGGAAATCCTACGGGGCTGCGCCCCGGCAACGGGTCAGCCCGGCGCCCGGCGGGCCCTCTACGCAAGCCTGCCGGCAAGTCGCGCCCGTAGATCGTGCGTGGGCGGTGCCTGCTGAGGGGTCGGCTCCTCGCCGTCGGCTCGCGACCTCAGGAGGCCAAACTCGAGGGCCACGGCGACCCCTGCGGCGGCGACAACGACGATTGGCCGGCCGGCCAAGGACCCGTCGCCGACGATCGACAGGGCCGCGTTCAGGGCCGCTGCCCAAAGCATTGCGGCCAGAAGCGCAAGGGATGCGTGGCGCATCTCCAGCGCCCAACCGAGCGCAACCGCAGCGAGGGCGAAGACTGATGCGCCAACGAGTGAGTCGATGCTGACCAACGGCCTCAGGATCGTCTCGGCGGCCAGCGACGCGTCGGAGATCCAAGTGTGAGGAGCGCTGGCAGCGATGCCGAGGTCGGCTCCTGCGCCGATCGCTAGAGCGCCGCCGCACAGCCAGGCCCATGCACCGGCGCCGAGGATCGCCCGCGCCACGGGCGTCGGGGCGACGGCACCAAGACCGGCGGCCGCCGGTCCGAGGCCCATCCCGCCAAGCAGTGGGGCGGCGCACACCGCCAGCCCGGCGAACGTGGCGCCGATCAAAAGGAGGGGCAGGGCGAAAACGGCGAGAACCAGCGCGAGCCCCGGCGCAGCGAGCGGACCCGCGATCAGGCCCGCAACCGCGACGCTCGCGACCAGCACGGCGAGCTTTGCGAGCGCAACCGGATGGCGCTCAGCTCGCTCGGCGGAGGAGCCTTCGCAAGGGGCCGGGAGAGAGTGCTCGTCGTCGAGATCGGGCAGCTCCGCGAGAACGCATTCGCGTAACTCGAACGGCGACGGACGCAGCTCGGGATCGGGGTCAAGGCACGCGTCGATCGTGTCGGTGAGACCCTCCGGGAGATCAGGGCGCCCCGCGTGCAACGGCGCCACGGGCTCGCCTATGCGGCGAGCGGTCTCCGCCGGGTTCGCGCCGGCGACCGGGTTCGCGCCCGACCAACACTCATACGCCGTCAGCGCGAGCGAGTAGATGTCCGATGCCGGTCCCGCCAGTTCGCCCTCAGCCTGCTCGGGCGACATGTAGGCGAGAGTTCCGACGATCTCCCCATGCGCCGTGACGGTCGGGGCGCCGGAGATCCGCGCGATGCCGAAGTCCATGAGCTTCGCTCGGCGACCGATCCCGCCCGGCTCACGCACGATCACGTTCTCGGGCTTGATGTCGCGATGGACGACGCCACGATCGTGGGCGTGAACCAGCGCCTCACAGAGATCCACGACGATCTCGCCCACATCGCGGTCGCAGAGGTCGCCGGCGGTCTCGAGAGCGGCCAGGGTCTGACCGGGAACGAGCTCGGAGACGAGGACAGCGTGCCCGTCGTGCTCGCCGAGCTCGTAGAGGGTGACGATTGCGGGGTGGTTGAGACGCGCCGCCGCCTGGGCCTCGCGCATGACCCGGTCGGGATCGGCGGCGTTCAGCTTCTTGACCGCTACCTGCCGCTGAAGGCGCTCGTCGAAGGCCCGATAGACCGTTCCCATCCCCCCGGAGCCAATGCGCTCGAGGAGGCGAAACCGCTCCATCACCAGCTGATCACCCACGACCCTCACCGTTCGCCAGGACGGCGACTTCTCCTGCCGTCGGCACCAGCCTTCATACTGACTTTTGCCGAAACCCCGAGCTAGGCAACCGTGGCTTTCCTCGACGAGGACGAATTACAACCCGCAGGACGCGGCTCGGGACCCCGCCGCCCGGGGTCCGAGCGTCAGCGCCAGATGATGACGCGAAGGCTGATCGCCCTCGGCGTCGGCGTGCTCACGATCATTCTGCTGTTGCTAGCGGTCAGGGGCTGCCTCAACGCGCGCAAGGAACGCGGCTTCGAGAACTACGCCTCCGACCTCTCGTCGATCGTCGTCAACTCGAACCAGCTCTCGACGGAGTTCTTCAAGCGCATCAACGAGCCGCCAAACAACGTCGACGAGCAGCAGATCGAGGCGCAGATCGCCACCGATCGGGGAACGGCCGAGACGCTGTTGCAGCGCCTCGAGGGCATCGGCGCCCCCGATGAGTTCGCCGATGCGCAGACCGGGTTGGTCGAGGCCTTCAGGTTGCGCAGCGACGGGCTCGGGACGATCTCCGAAAACATCTCGACCGCCCTCGCCGCCACGCCTGAGCGCTCGGCAGCCATCGACAACATTGTCGTGGCGATGAAGGGCTTTCTCGCCAGCGACGTGCTCTACGCACGCGCTCGTGAGGAAATCGTCGACACACTCGCGGCGGAAGAGGTCAACACCGACATCCCCGAGAGCGTCTTCCTACCCGAGCCGATCGACCGCTGGCTCGACAACATCCAGGTCGTCAACGCCCTCAACGTCTTTGCGGCGGGTGACGGCTCCGGCATCCACGGCCTCGCGCTGCTCAGCACCGAGATCGACAAGACCGTGATGACGGCCGGCGCTGAGAACACCGTCTCGCTTGGCAACAATCCGCCCGACATCAAGGTCCAGGTCGAAAACCAGGGCGACTCCGCCGAGCAGGGCGTCACCGTCAGCTACCGCCTCACCGGTGGCGCGCTCCCGCTCGAAGGCGAGGAGTCGATCGAGAGCCTCGACTCGGGCGGGAATACCGAGATCACCCTCGGCCTCTCCGACCTGCCAGAGCCCAACACACCGATGACCCTCGTTGTGGACGTGCTCCCCGTGCCCGGCGAGGTCGACTCGTCGAACAACACCGCGACCTACACGGTCATCTTCGACTAGTAGCGTCGCCGCCATGCGAGTGGCTTACCTGGGCCCGGCCGGGACCTTCAGTGAGGATGCGCTTCGCGCGGCGAGCGACGGCGCGGAGATCGAGCCGTTGCCGAGCGCGACGATCTACGAGGCGATTACGGCCGTTGAGGACGGCCGTGCCGATCGCGCCCTTGTGCCGTTCGAGAACTCGATCGAGGGAAGCGTCCGTGCGACGCTCGACGCGCTGGCGTTCGAGGCCGAATCGGTGGCGATCGTCGGCGAGCACGACCATCCCATCTCCAACAGCCTGATCGCCGCGCGTGAGCTCGCGCTCGACTCGATCGAGGCGGTCTACTCGCACCCTCAGGCCAGCGCCCAATGCAGTCGCTTCATTCGGGCCGAGCTTCCGGGCGCCGAGGTCCGCAGCGCATCGAGCACCGCCGAGGCCGTGCGAACGGTGGCGGAGAGCGACCAGCCCTGGGCCGCGCTCGCCGGGCCGTCAGCCGCCGCGATTTACGATGCGGTCGTCCTGCGTGAGTCGGTTGAGGACGAGGACGACAACGTCACCCGCTTCGTCTGGCTCGCACCTGCGGGCACCGCGCCCGGCGGTGGGGGGCCGTGGAAGACGACGCTCAGCTTCTCGGAGCTTGGCGCTGACCACCCTGGCGCCCTGGTCGAGGCGCTCACGGAGTTCTCGAGCCGAGAGATCAACCTCACGCGCATCGAGTCGCGCCCGCTGCGCCAAGGCCTCGGCCGATACATGTTCTTCTGCGATCTGGAGGGCTCGTTGGACGACGAGAGGGTCGCGTCCGCGGTCGGCGCGCTGCGTGAGAAGGCTGAGAATGTTCGCGTTCTCGGCAGCTATCCGCCGCACGCGTCGGGCGTTCCCGGGTAGGCCGGGTTCTCGCAGGTCTACAATTCCGGCGATCATGGAGGTCCTCGCTGACCCCGAGGTGGTAGGCCGCTCCCCAGCGGGGGCGGCGAACGGAGGTCGCAGACCTGGGGGGCGCGTGCTGGTGTTGAACGCGAGCTATGAGCCGATCAACGTCTGCACGACGCGACGCGCCACCGTTCTCGTGCTCAAGTCCCGGGCCGAGATGCTCGAGGCTGGCGAGGGGAGGATCCATTCCGAGAGGCTCGAGCTCGAGCGGCCATGTGTGATTCGCCTCGTTCGCTACGTGCGGGTACCGCGCGATGTGCACCGTCGCAAGATCACCCGCAAGGCGGTGCTCGCGCGGGACGCGTACCGCTGCCAGTACTGCGGCCATGAATCGACCGGAATGACGGTCGACCACGTGATCCCCCGCAGCAAGGGCGGCCTCTCGGTCTGGGAGAACATCGTGGCGTCCTGCGCGCCATGCAACCGCAAGAAGGGCAACCTCACACCACACCAGGCGAAGATGCATCCAGCGACGCGGCCCAGGCCACCAGGCCCGAACGTCTTCATCCGGATCGCGGCGCCGCGGGTACCGCTCGCCTGGGAGCCCTACCTGCTCGCTGCCTGAGCTCCGAAAAGCGAAGGGCCGCCCCGTAGGACGGCCCTTCCAAAGGTGCGACTTTTGAGCGGGAGGCGAATTTGTCGCGACCGGGTGGGACGTCTCCCGATCTCCGCTGCCCGCCGGCGCCTGGGGTTGGATTCCGCCAGGCGGCTCGCACGCTGCTTGCCCGCGTCGGCCGTCACCGGCCGGGCGAACGAAGCTGCCGACTAGCGGCCCCGCACCTCCAGCGTCCCGAAATTACTGTCACTCAAGTTAGGACCACCTCCTTTCTCTGGTCGCTCGATTGAAGCAGACGCGGAGGCGGGGAGGGAGCTGGTTATTCCGCCGCGGGCTTCGCTCCCTCGGCCGCCGCCTCGGCGACCTGCTCGGCCTCCGTGGCAACGTCGCCGGCGTCAGCCGTCGACTCGACCACCAGGGCGACAGCGCTGACCCGGTCGACGTCCTTGATGTTCATCACCTTGACGCCCTGCGTCGCGCGACCCATCTGCGAGATCCCGCCGGCCCGGGTGCGCTGGACCATCCCGTTCTGCGAGATGAACAGCAGGTCCTGGTGCTCGCGGACGATCAGCGCACCAGCGAGCCCGCCCTTCTTCGCGGTCATCTTGATCGTCAGCACACCCTTGGTCCCACGCCCCTTGACCGGGTAGTCCGCAACTGCGGTGCGCTTGCCGTAGCCGTTCTCGGTGACGACGAAGAGCTCCGAGTCGTTGTGTGCGACGTCCATCGCAAGGACGCGGTTGGGCTCGCCGTTGACCTTTGCCGCGACGTTCATCCCCTTGACGCCCGACGTGTCGCGGCCCATGGCGCGAACGGTCGACTCGGAGAAGCGCGACGCGTGGCCGGACTTCGAGACGAGCAGTAGATCGTCCTCGCCCGAGGTCAGGCGGACCTGAACGAGCTCGTCGCCGTCTCGCACCTTGATCGCGATGATCCCGTCCGCGCGGATCGGCGTGTTGTAGGCGAGGAACTCGGTCTTCTTGACCAGACCCTTTGCGGTTGCGAACGCCAGGTACTTGGCCTCCTTGAAGTCGCGGGTCGGGATCACGGCCATCACCCGCTCGCCGTCGCGCAGCGGCAGCATGTTGACCAACGCTCGGCCCTTCGCGGTTCGCGATCCCTCGGGCAGCTCGTAGACCTTGAGTCGGTAGATCTTGCCGCGGTTGGTGAAGAACAGAAGGAAGTCGTGGGTCGAGCAGATGTGCAGGTGCTCGATGTAGTCGTCCTCCTTCATGTCCATACCCATCACCCCGATCCCGCCGCGGTGCTGCTGGCGGTAGGTGACGAGCGGCAGGCGCTTGACGTAGCCGGAGTGGGTCAGCGAGATCACCATCTGCTGGTCGGCGATCATGTCCTCGATGTTCATGTCGCCGTCGAAGTAGATGAGCTCGGTGCGCCGCTCGTCGCCGTAGCGAGCGTCGACCTCGTTGAGCTCATCGACGATCAGGGCGTCGATGCGGGCTGGGTCGCCGAGGATGGCGCGAAGCTCGCCGATCAGCTCCATCAGCTCAGCGTGCTCGGAGCGCACCTTGTCGGACTCGAGCGCCGTGAGCCGGGCGAGGCGCATATCGAGAATTGCCTGCGCCTGGATCTCGGAGAGCTCGAACTTCTCCATGAGGCCATCACGGGCGACGTCTGTGTCGTTCGAGGCGCGTATGAGCTCGATCACCGCGTCGAGGTTGTCGAGCGCGATCAGCAGTCCCTCGAGAATGTGAGCGCGTGCCTCGGCTCGGCGCAGCTCGAACTGCGTCCGGCGGGTGACCACCTCGCGCTGGTGGCGGACGTAGTGGACGATCAGTTCCTTGAGCGAGAGCGTCTTCGGGACGCCGTCGACCAGCGCGACCATGTTGACGCCGAAGGTGTTCTGCATCGGGGTGTGCTTGTAGAGCTGGTTGAGCACGACCTCCGCCGGATCGCCGCCGCGCTTGAGCTCGATCACGAGCCGCATGCCGGAGCGGTCGGACTCGTCACGAAGGTCGGAGATCCCGTTGATCTTCTTCTCGCGAACGAGATCGGCGATCTTCGTGATCAGGCCTCCCTCGCCGCCCTTTTTGACCTGGAAGGGCAGCTCGGTGACGATGATCGACTCGCGTCCGCCCTTGAGCGGCTCGATGTGGGCGCGGGCGCGGACCTTGATCGACGCCCGGCCCGATGCGTAGGCGTCGCGGATGCCCTCCATGCTCATCATCCCGCCGCCGGGGAAGTCCGGCCCCTTGATGTGCTCCATCAGGCCGGCGAGGTCGATCTCGGGATTGGTCAGGTACGCCTTTACCGCGCCGATCGACTCGCTGAGGTTGTGCGGCGGGATGTTCGTCGCCATCCCGACCGCGATCCCGGATGAGCCGTTGACCAGCAGATTCGGAAAGCGCGCCGGCAGCACCAGCGGCTCGGACTGCGACTCGTCGTAGTTGGGCCCGAAGTCGACCGTGTCCGAGTCGATGTCGCGCAGCATCTCGGTCGCAAGTCGGTCGAGGCGGGCCTCGGTGTAGCGCATGGCGGCCGCGGGGTCGTCGTCGATCGAACCGAAGTTGCCCTGGCCGTCGACGAGCGGGTAGCGCAACGAGAACTCCTGCGCCATGCGAACGAGCGTGTCGTAGATCGCGGAGTCGCCGTGCGGGTGGTACTTACCCATCACCTCGCCGACGATGAAGGCGCACTTCCGGTAGGGCCGGTTCGGCTGCAGGCCGAGGTCGTGCATCGCGTAGAGAACGCGACGGTGGACCGGCTTGAAGCCATCGCGCACGTCGGGCAGCGCCCGCCCGACGATCACGCTCATCGCGTAGTCGAGGTACGAGCTGCGCATCTCCGTCGTCAGCTCGCGCTCCTCGATGCGCCCCGTCAGCGCGTCGAGATTGCCGCCCCCATCAGACATCGAGGAACCTCACCTCGTTGGCGTGCTTCTCGATGAACGCCTTGCGCGGCTCCACCTTGTCTCCCATCAGCTCGGTGAAGATCTGGTCGGCGTCGATGGCGTCCTCGATCGTCACCCGCTGCAGGGTCCGCGTGGCCGGGTTCATCGTCGTCTCGGCGAGCTGCTCGGCGTTCATCTCGCCGAGGCCCTTGAAGCGCTGCATGCCGACGCCGTGGCGCGCGAGCTCGAGCACCCTCCGGCGCAGCTCGTCAAACGACTCCGCCTCGGCGGTGCGCTCTCCGAGCGCGAGCTTGAACGGAGGCCGGCCGACCTGGCGCAGAAGCTCGGTGTGAACCTCGACCAGCTTGCGGTAGTCGTTGGAGGCGAACAGCGCCGTCGGCAACGCGTGGAAACGCGCGAGCCCGTCGCGGCGCGCGACAGCCTTGACGACGATGGCCTCGTCGTTCGCCTCGACGACCTCGGTGTCGAAGGGCTCGCCCTCCGGGTCGGGCGCGTCAAGCAGCTTCTTAACCTCGGCCACCGACGCGACGCTGGAGTCGAGGATCTGCGATTCCGCCAGGAAGGTGACGACGGCATGGCCGAACTCCGCCTGCAGCGAGTCCGCCCAACCCTCGTACTCCTTGAAGCGACGGTTGAAGCGCTGCCAGCGTGACTCGGTCAGCTTGTGATCCTGACCCTCGGCGTCGGTAATCGCGAAGTGCTCGAGCTTGTCGCGCAGGATCAGCGCCTCGAGCTCGGACTCCTTCTCGATGTAAGTCTCGGTCTTTCCGTTCTTGATCTTGTAGAGCGGCGGCTTGGCGATGTAGATGTAGCCCGCCTCGATCAGGTCTGGCATTTCGCGGTAGAGGAAGGTGAGCACGAGGGTGCGGATGTGGGCGCCGTCGACGTCGGCGTCCGTCATCACGATCACCTTGTGGTAGCGGGCGTCCTCGCGGTTGTACTCCTCGCGGATCCCGGTCCCGATCGCGGTGATCATCGCCTGGATCATCTCGTTGGAGAGGACCTTGTCGATCCGGCTCTTCTCGACGTTGAGGATCTTGCCCCGCAGCGGCAGGACCGCCTGCGTATTGCGATCGCGCCCCTGCTTGGCGGAGCCGCCGGCCGAGTCGCCCTCGACGATGAAGATCTCGGCCAGCGACGGATCGCGGACGGTGCAGTCGGCGAGCTTGCCGGGGAGGGTCGAGTTCTCGAGTGCCGACTTGCGTCGGGTGAGATCGCGGGCCTTGCGCGCAGCGTGGCGAGCGCGCGCGGCCTCCACCGACTTCGTGACGATCTTGCGCGCCTCGGCGGGGTTCTCCTCGAGGAATTCGCCCAGGAGGCGGTTGACCGTTTCCTTGACCAGTCCCTCCACAGGCGGGTTGCCGAGCTTGGTCTTGGTCTGACCCTCGAACTGCGGCTCGGCCAGCTTCACCGAGATCACGGCGGTCAGGCCCTCGCGGACGTCTTCGCCGCTGAGGTTTTCGTCCTTCTCCTTGAGCATGCCCTTGTTGCGCGCATATGCGTTCAGCGTTCGCGTGAGCGCCGAGCGGAAGCCGGAGAGGTGCGAGCCGCCCTCGTGGGTGTTGATGTTGTTGGCAAATGAGAACACGGACTCCTGGTAGGAGGAGTTCCACTGCATCGCCACCTCGACCTGGCCGTCGTCGGCCTCGTTCTCGAGGAAGACAACCTTGCGATGAAGCGCGTCCTTGTTCGCGTTGAGGTGCTTGACGAAGTCGACGATCCCGCCGTCGTACTTGAAGGAGTCCTTCTCGCCGGCGCCCCGCTCGTCGATCATGTCGATTCGCAGACCGCGTGTGAGGAAGGCCGTCTCGCGCATGCGCTCGGAGAGGGTCGGGTAGTCGTACTCGATCGTCTCGAAGACCTCGGCGTCGGGGAGGAACGTGATCTCCGTGCCGGTCCTGTCGCTCTTGGCGCCGCGGGTCAGGTCGCCCTGCGGCTCGCCTCGGACGTAATCCTGTTCCCATTCGTACCCATCGCGGGAGATCTTCAGGTGAAGCCGTTCCGAGAGGGCGTTGACAACCGACACGCCGACTCCGTGCAGGCCGCCTGAAACCTTGTAGCCACCACCTTCACCGAACTTGCCGCCGGCGTGGAGAACGGTGAGCACGACCTCCGCGGTGGCACGCTTCTCCTCTGGATGCTCGTCGACCGGGATCCCGCGGCCGTTGTCGGAGATGGTGACGCTGTTGTCCGGGTGGAGGACCAGCTGGATGTCGTCACAGTGCCCGGCGAGCGCCTCATCGACCGAGTTATCGACCACCTCGTAGACGAGGTGGTGCAGCCCACGCGGTCCGGTCGAGCCGATGTACATGCCGGGCCGCTTGCGGACAGGGTCGAGCCCACGCAGGACAGTGATGTTGCCCGACGTGTAGCCGTTTGCTTCTTCGCTGTTCGGTGCCGCCGCTTCCTGGTCGCGGTCGGCTCCCGCCTCAGTTGCCACTCAGTAAGGCCCTTCGGTCGATGTCATGAGAAACCCCGGCCGCCTGGGCCCGAATAAGGAGGGGCTCCGACGGGGCGGGGTTGGGGGGTACCGGTTCACATAAGGATAGCAGCGACGGCACCCGGAAAGCATTGCGTTTCGAGACGAAATACCTGCAAATTACGCACTAAACCGTGTCGGTCGCCGTGCCATCTCCGACCACCATGCGCAGGCGCTTGACGCGAGCCTCTCCGAGCTCTGAGTTCACACGTGCCAGCAGGTCGTCCTGCAGCAGGTCGAGCTCCTGCGCCCAGGTCGCCGCTCGGCATTCGATCGTGACCGTCGCATCGCGTTCACGGACCGGCCACGCCTGCTCGGCGATCTGCGCACCGACCGCGGCTCGCCAGGTGGCCTGCACCGCGGCGAGGAGGGTCGCGGGCTGCGCCTCGCGCTTGATCTCGCGGATCGTGTCGGCAATCGCCTGGGGCTTGCCGCGCTTCACGCAGCCTCAGCCCCGGCGTCGCCCAGCGGCCGACCGGCGCGGATCGCGATCTCGCGACGCTCGGAGGAACCCGGTAGGTGGTCGGGTTCCGTGGCTGTGATCAGGGCCTGACCGCCACCGAGCGCGAGATGATCGACGAGCAGGCCGCGGTGCTCAGCGTCGAGCTCTGAGGTGACGTCGTCGAGCAGCATCAGCGGCGCGGGGCGGCCGTCGGCGATCAGAGCGTCGCGCTCGGCGAACAGGAGCGCCAGCAGGGCGGCGCGCTGCTGGCCCTGGGACCCGTAGCGGCGCACCGAACGGCCCGCCGACTCGATCGCTAGCTCGTCGTGATGGGGACCCCAGCCGGTATAGCCGCGGGCGATGTCCCCGTCACGGCGCTCATGCAGCTCGGTCGCGAGCACCTCCGCGTCAGCCGCTTCGCTGCGTGGGCGGTAGGCCAGCGACGCGTCGCCGGCGAGGCCGAGGGCGTCCGCGGCAGCGGCAAAGGCGGGCGTCAGCCGTGCCGTTGCCTCGGCGCGGTGGGCGATCAGCTCGATTCCCGCCGTCGCGAGCTCGGCGTCCCAGGAGTCCAGAGTCGCCGCCGACGCGCCCCCCGCGCGGATGCGACCGAGAAGCGCGTTGCGCTGCGCGAGCGCGCGGGAGTAGCGCCGGCGAGTTTCGGCGCGAGTCGGCCAGAGCGCGGTCCAGAACCCGTCGAGGTGGTTGCGCCGGTTCGCGGGGGGCCCTTTGACGAGCGCGAGACGGTCGGGCATGAACACCGCCACCGGCGGCCGTTGCTCAGCGCTCTGCGCGGTGGTCGGCGTCCCATCGATCAGATGCCGGCGACCCTCCGCCCGCGAGATCGAGCAGAGGAAGGTACGTCGGTGCGAGTCGGCGCCGACAGCGGCCTCGGTTCGTGAGAGCGACTCCCCGAAGGCGATCGTCTCGCGATCATCTCGGGTTCGGCACGAGCGCCCAACCAACGCCATGTACGTCGCCTCGAGCAGGTTGGTCTTTCCGGCCCCATTGGAGCCCCAGAGGAGGTTGACCCCAGGACCGAGGGAGACCTCCGTGCTCGCCAGATTGCGGAAGCCGAGAACGGTTACGGACTCGACAACCACGGCAGCGCGACTAGTTGAGCGATCGCACGCGATCGCTCCTAGGCGTTCAGGCGAATCGGCATCACCAGGTAGCTGAACTCGTCACCGTCGACCGGGCGCAGGAGGCCCGGCCGCAGCGGCGAGCTGATCTGGATCGCGACCTGCTCGGTGTCCACGCTCTCGACACCCTCGATCAGAAACTGAGGATTGAAGGCGATCTCAAGCGGCTCGCCCGAGTACGGCGCCGGCATCGCCTCGCTTGCGTCGCCGATGTCGGGCGTCTCCGCGGCAACCGTCAGCTGGCCCTCCTCGAACGCCATGCGCAGCGGCGCATTGCGCTGCGCGAGCTGGCTGATGCGGCGCGCGATCTCGAGAAATTCCGCGCGTGGCAGTCGCACGTCGTGCTCGAAGCTCTCGGGAATCAGCTGACGCCAACTCGGGAACTGCCCTTCGATCAACCGCGAGGACAGCACCGTGGCGCCGACGCGGAAGACGATCTGATTTCGCGGCAGGGCAATCTCGACCTCCTCGGCACCATCGGCGGCGACGATCCGGGCGAGCTCTCGCAACGCCCTCGCCGGAATGTTCGCGTCGAGCTTGTGGGCGACCTCCGCCTCGAGTGCCGTGTGCTTGACGCTGAGCCGGTAGGAGTCGGTTGCGACCATCGTCAGGCGGCTGCCCTCGGTCTGCACCAGAACTCCGGTGAGGATCGGGCGAACCTCGTCGCGCGATGCGGCCCTGGCGACCAGGTCGATCGTGGCCGCGAGAGGCCCCGCGGGTAGACGGGCCGTCTCACCCTCCACCTCGGGCAGGCGTGGGAAGTCCTCCGCCGGCAGCGTGCGGAGGTGAAAGCGCGCGCCGCCGGCAGCGATCTCGACGTCGCGCTGTTCGTTGCGCAGCTCGAGCTCGACCTCGCCCGGTGGCAGGCTGCGAACAACGTCGGCGAACAACCGGCCGGGCAGCAGGACGGTGCCCTCGCGCTCGACCTTGGCCCCATCGGCATCAGTGGTCAGGGCGAGCTCCATATCGGTGGCACGCAGCGTCAGCGAGCTCTCGCCTGCGACGGCGAGGACGCCGCCGAGGGACGGCAGGGCGCCGCGGGTCGAAACCGCGCGGCCGACCAGCTGCAACGCGCTGGAGAGCGAATCACGTGGAACGGAAAGCTTCATCAGGAATCTCTCATCTTCCTACCTAGATCAGATGTATCAGGCTTGTGGATTGTTGGGGAAAAGGTTGACATCGCGCTTGATCGTGCGGGTCGGGGTGTGGATCACGACTACGCGGGAGGGGGATCATGGCGGTTGAGGGTGGACGGGTCAGCGACGCCGGGCCGCGTCCCGAGTGCGGCGTGGACAGTGTGGACGCGCAACGAGGTCTCCGAACCGGGCTCGAGCTTGGATTCGACGGCCCGGATCGCGTGCGCGACCGTGGAATGGTCGCGGTCGAAGCCGCGGGAGATCTCGGCAAGCGAAAGCGCGGTCAGCTCGCGAGCCAGGTACATCGCCATCTGTCGTGCCCGCACGACCTTTTCGGAGCGTGACGGCGACAGGAGTTCGCCCCTGGGAACGCCGTAGACGCTGCAGACCGCATCCTGGATAGCCGCCAGAGTTGGTGGCTCGGAGGTGGGGGCGGCGACGCCGGGAGCAGGCTTGCCCAGCGCGCGGCGCACGAGGGGAGGCGATAGCGGCTCGCGCAGGAGCGAGGCGAGCGCGATCACCCGTGTCATCGCTCCCTCGAGAGCGCGGACGTTCGACGGCACACTCGCAGCGATCTCCTGAAGGATGCCCGGCTCGGGAAGCTGGCTCGAGTCGGATGCAAGGCGCCAGAGGACGGCGATTCGGGTGCGCAGATCGGGCGCCTCGAGCTCGACGCGCAGCCCCCAGTCAAAGCGGTCACGCAGACGCTCGGCCAGCCGCGAGAGCGCCTCGGGCGGCCGGTCGCTTGAGAGCACGATCTGCTTGCCGGCGGCATGCAGCGTGTTGAAGGTGTGGACGAACTCCTCCTCGGTGTGCTGCTTGCCCTCGAGCACCTGAACGTCGTCGATCAATAGCGCGTCAAGTTGGCGATAGCGGGCCTTGAAGGCCTCGGGACCCTCCCGGCGCAGTGCGGCGACGAACTCGGTGGTGAAGCGCTCGGCCGTCGTGTAGTGGATGTTGAGCTCGGGGTGGTGGCGCTCGAGGTATTCGACGATCGCGCCAAGAAGGTGCGTCTTGCCCAGCCCGGGCGGACCGTGCAGAAACAGGGGGTTGTAGGCCTCACCCGGCGACTCGGCGACGGCGAGCGCCGCCGCATGCGCGAGGCGGTTGCCGGGACCGATGACGAAGCGCTCGAAGGTGTGGCCGGAGTCGAGCGGTTGCGAGCTCGGCCGGCTCTCTGGCGCGGTCGTGGCGGCGCCGGCGTCGAGAAAGGAGATCGCCGATATCTCGGGAGCCAACCGGGCGACCGCCGCGAGTAGCCGTTCTCCGTATCGGCGCTCGACCCACGCGCGAACCGACGGCGATGCGCTCAGAAAGAGGGTCGAGCCCTGGCGCGAGACCGCGCGGATGGGGTCGAACCACAGATCGAAGGTCGATGCCTGAAACTCGCTCTCGAGTTGGCGCCGGACGCTCTGCCAAAGCGCGCCAAGATCGTCTTCGGGTTGCGGAGGGGACACGGCGAGCGACCATACATTCGAGCGTGGTGGCCGCCCGAGGTCCACCCCGCAATTCGCGGGAAAGAAACCGAGTCAGCTCTGTAGACTGGCCGATCCGATGAAGCGGACCTGGCAGCCGAAGAAGCGCAAGCGCGCCCGTACCCACGGGTTTCGCGGCCGCATGCGGACCCGCTCGGGCCGCGACGTGATCCGGCGACGGCGGGCCAAGGGTCGCAAGCGACTCACCCCTTAGATGTCCGCGGCCAGCACCACGGTCCGCTGATGACCGAGCGTCGGAAGCGCGGTCGTCTCTCGCGCAGCGGTGACTTCGACCGGGTTTACCGCGATGGCCGCTCGCACGCGAACCGCTTCCTCGTCCTCTACACCTTCCCCCGCTCGGCGGAGGCGCCCGCGGCCGCTGATGACGAGCACCAGACCAGGCTCGGGATCTCTGTGAGCAAGAAGGTGGGCGGAGCGGTTGAGCGCAACGCGGTCAAGCGGGCGCTCCGCGAGGCCTTCTGGGGCATCGGCGAGGAGGCGCTCCCCACCGATCACGACTTCGTCTTGGTAGCGAGGCCAGACTCTGCAGGTCTGGTCGAGCGTGAGGGCACGCCCGGCGTCGACGCGGCGCTCCGCGAGCTGATCGCTGAAGCGGGAATCGGGGCGTAACACGTGAAACGCGACCCTTCCGTAACACGTGAAACGGTCCCAAAGCGGCTTATTGGTGCGGTTCGCGAGGCCTTTTTGCTCCCGGTGCACCTCTACCGGTGGCTGATCTCACCAAATCTCAAGCCCCGCTGCAGGTATTACCCGAGCTGCTCCAGCTACGCCGTCCAGGCCGTCCGGGAGCTCGGCATCGTGCGCGGCACACTGGTTGCGTCATGGCGGATCGTGCGCTGCAACCCGTGGAGTGCGGGAGGGGTCGACGAGCTCGCCGATCGCCGCCTTTTCCGTTCGCATGTCCACGACTGCGAGAAGCACGCTGAACCCGGGGTGGTCGCGTGAGCACGCTCGCCGTAATTTTCTTCCTGCAGCCGTTCGTCGATCTCGCCGAGGCGATCATCACGTTCTTCGCCGAGACCATCGGCTTCGGGTGGGGGCTTTCGATTGTTTTCCTGACGCTGACGGTCCGCGCCGCGACCGTTCCCCTCTCACTCAAGGGGATCAAGTCGATGCGGCGGATGCAGCTGGTGGCACCGGAGCTGAAGGAGGTCCAGGAGAAGTACAAGGACGACCGCGAGCGCCAGCAGCGCGAGATGCTGGCCCTCTACAAAAAGCACGGCGTCAACCCGCTTGCCTCGTGCTTCCCGTTCCTGCTTCAGATCCCGTTCTTCATCGCCGTCTACGAGCTGCTGCGCTCGGACACGTTCAGCCAGGACGTGATCACCAGCGGCGCCGGCCAGGGCTTTCTCTTCGTCGAAACGATCCTCGACAAGCCCCAGGGCGTCGAGATGTGGATCCTCATCGTCCTTTTCATCGTCACCACCGTGATGACGTTCCTCTACACAACCGCGACAACCCAGACCGCAACCGGCGCCCAGCGTTACATCTTCTTGGCGCTGCCACTGCTTTTCGCCCCGTTTATTGCCAGTCAGCCGGCCGGTCTCGGCGTTTATTGGATCACCACCAACATCTGGTCGCTCGGCCAGCAGGTGGTCGTCCAAAAAATCATGCCGATGCCGAAGCCGCCCACGCCCGAGGAGCTGGAGGAGCGCAAGAAGAAGTCCGCCGCCCCGCCGCCACCACCGCCGCGAAAGCGAAAGAAGCGGCGATGAGCGACAGCGGCGCAGCGACGGACTTCCTCCCCGATGAGCCGGTTGAGCGCGTGGAGGCGGTGCTCGACGAGATCGTCGACGCGTTGGACCTCTCCGCTGAGATCGCGGTCGAGGAGCGCGACGACGCGATCTCCGGGCGTATCGACGGAGAGGATCTCGGTGTCCTGATCGGCCGCCGCGGGCAGACCATCGACGCGATCCAGCTGCTCTGCTACCGAATCGCCTTTCGCGGACGCGGCGATCGAAAGCGGGTCTCGGTGGACGCCTCGGGCTATCGGGAGCGCCGCCGCGAGACCGTCGAACGTCAGGCCGACCGGGCCGCCGAGCGCGCTCTCGAGAGCGGTAAGGAGATCGAGCTCGAGCCGATGACGGCGACCGAGCGCAAGGTCGTGCACGATCGCCTTGCTGAGCGTTCGGGGATCGAGACCTTCAGCGAGGGCGACGAGCCCGATCGCTGCGTGATCGTCGCGCCCCTGGTGGGCAGCGACGACGACTGACGCTTGTCGGATCCGGACCTCCGCCGCAAGCTCCAACCCGTTCTCGACCTGCTCGCGGCCGACCAGGCCTCGCTGAGCTCTGTCAAGCGCGCTGATTACTGGCGCGTTCACGTCGAGGACTCGCTGACTGGGCTCGAGCTCATCGGAGCGCCTGAGCGCATCGCCGACATCGGCGCCGGCGCCGGGTTTCCGGGCCTCGTTCTCGCGGCGGCAATGCCTGAAGCGCAGGTTGACCTGATCGAGTCGGTCGGGCGCAAGGCCAGCTTCATCGAGCGCGCAATCGCCGCAGCGGGGCTGCAGAACGCCCGCGCCCTGGCCACGCGATCGGAGACCTGGGCTGAGAGCGAGCCTCCGGATGGCGGCGCCTGTGCCTACGAGGTGGTCACCGCTCGCGCCGTGGGTCGCCTGTCGACCCTGGCCGAGCTCGCCTCACCGCTGCTCGCAGAGGGCGGGCGCCTGGTTGCCTGGAAGGGCCGCCGCGATCCCGGCGAGGAGGCCGAGCTCGAGCGCGCGGCCGCAGCGGTTGGCCATGCGTCCGCTGCAGATCGCCGCCGTCGGCGACCGGGCGGGCTCGCAACACCGCCATCTCCACGTGGTGGTCAAGACGGGTCCGACACCCAAGGGATTGCCGCGTCGTGCGGGAATCGCGAAGAAGCGGCCCTTCGGACGCGATTAGGCGGTCTCCACCTCGCGCTAAGGTCGGTCGGGATGGGCGCCGTCTACGCGATCGCAAATCAGAAGGGCGGCGTCGGCAAGACGACGACCGCCGTCAACCTGGCCTCATGCGCCGCCGCCGCGGGTCGCCAGGTCCTCCTCGCCGACCTCGACCCTCAGTGCAACGCGACCGTGGCCGTCGGGCTCGATCGCGACCTTTCGCCCTCCGTCTATGAGTGCCTCACCGGTGAGACCTCGGTCGCGGTTGCAGCGCGTCCCGCCGGGCCCGACAACCTGTGGATCGTCCCCGCGAACCGCGACCTCGCCGGAGCCTCGATCGAGCTGCCGCGAATCGAGGGCTACGAACACCGTTTGCGCGAGGGCCTCGGGCCGGTGCGCGAGCGATTTGCGATGACCGTCCTCGACTGCCCGCCCTCGCTTGGGCCGATCACCGTCAACGCCCTCTGCGCCGCAGATCGAGTGATCGTTCCGGTCCAGGCCGAGTACCTCGCTCTGGAGGGTCTCGTGCAGTTTCTGGAGACACTCGAGCTCGTTCGCCGCAGCCTCAATCCCACACTCGTTCTGACCGGCGTGCTGATCACCATGCACGACGAGCGCACCCGTCTGGCCCAGGATGTCGAGGCTGAGCTGCGAAGCCATCTACCCGAACAGGTGTTCGATACGGTGATACCGAGAAGCGTGCGAATCGCGGAGGCTCCGAGCCACGGAAAGCCAGTCGCCGAGCACGCTCCGGGCTCGCGGGGCGCGGAGGCATATACCGCCTTGGTTGCCGAGCTCACGGCCCGCGAAGCGCGCGACGAGGCGGTGGCAGCGTGACGGCGGCGAGAGGCATCGGCCGCGGGCTCGCAGCGATCCTGCCCGAGACCGGTGTTGGCGACCCCGATTACCGCGAGCTGCCGACCGCGATGGTGCTGCCGAATCCCAGCCAGCCCCGCAAGCGATTCGATGCGGAGTCGATTGCGACGCTGGCGGAGTCGATCGGCGAGGCCGGGATGATCCAGCCGATCCTCGTGCGTCCGCTCCCCGACGGTCGCTTCGAGTTGATCGCCGGCGAGCGCCGCTGGCGTGCCGCCCGCGCCGCCGGCCTGGAGATGGTCCCGGCGCTGATTCGCGACGACGATGAGGCGACACGGATGCAGACGGCGCTGATCGAAAACGTCGCGCGCGAGGACCTCAACCCCGTCGACGAGGCGCGTGCGTGCGCAGCCCTGGTCGAGGACCTCGGCCTCACCAAGGAGGAGCTCGCCCGGCGTCTCGGCCGCTCGCGCGAGTCGATCTCGAACCTGGTCCGCCTGCTCGACCTTCCCGACGACGTGCTCAACCTGCTGTCGGAAGGCAGGCTCACTGCCGGCCACGGCCGGGCGATCCTGATCGCCAAGGGCACGGACGTCCGCCGTCGCCTGGCGCGCGACGCGGTCGCCGCGGGCTGGTCGGTGCGCGAAACGGAGCGCCGCGCCAACGAGTCCGGGGTGGTGCGCTCGTCAAAGGTCGTGCCGCACCCGGATCAACAGGCAGCGCTCACCCGAGCTGAGGACGCGCTCGAGCGCGCGCTCGGCACCGGCGTGCGGGTGCGCTCAACCAGCAAGGGCCTGCGCGCGGAGATCCAGTTCGACGACCTCGAGACGCTTCTCGAATTCGCCCGCGCCGCCGGCGTCAGGGACCGAGCCGCTCGATAGTCCAGCCGTCGCCGGCACGCGCGTAGCGAAAGCGGTCGTGCAGTCGCCCGACCCGGCCCTGCCAGAACTCAATCGTCTGCGGCCGCAGCAGGTAGCCGCCCCAGTGCTCGGGCCTGGGAATCTCGCCGGCGCCGAACCGCTCCTCCGCCGTGGCCAGAAGCGCGTCGAGTTCCTCCCGTGACGCGATCGACCGCGACTGCGGCGACGCCCACGCGCCGAGCTGCGACCCACGGGGGCGGGTGGCGAAGTAGGCATCGGACTCGCCGGCGCCGAGCCGCTCGATCTCGCCGCGGACGCGAACCGAGCGGTCGAGCTCACGCCAGTAGGCGACGATCGCTGCCCTTCTGGTCTCGTCCAACTGCGCGGCCTTGGCGGACCCATAGTTGGTGAAGAAGCGAAAACCGTCGGGTCCGACGCCCTTGAGCAGGACCATCCTTGCATCGGGTAGGCCGTCGGCGTCAACGGTGGCGAGGGTGATCGCCTCGGGGAGCGGGGCGGCGTCGCTCGCTTGGGAAAACCACGACTCGAACTGAACGAAAGGGTCGGGGTCGAGGGCCTCGCGGCGAAGCTCTGGCATGTCGGGACGACGTGGCATCGGCTCCCTAGAATGCCCGATAGGTCTTCGCGGGCGATTAGCTCAGTTGGTTAGAGCGCGTCTCTGATAAGGACGAGGTCCCTGGTTCGAATCCAGGATCGCCCATGCCCCCGGCCGGCGGGGCGGCGCATAACGCACCGCCCCGCTCGGGCCGGTTGGCAGGTCAGCCGCCGACGAACTCGACGTAAACGTCGCGATTCGCGGCCGAGCCCTCTTGGTACGGGGCCGGGCCCGAGACCGACGGTGCGGCAACCGTCGTTGTCTGAGCATCGGTGTACGGAGCCACGCACCCAGCGCCGGCGCCGATCAGCATGCTGATCGTCGATCCAGCCGAGGTGGAGTCCGTGACAACGGTCGCGCTCCCGGATACGGGGGTCGCAGCGAGGTCGTAACAGATGACTCCGGCGCCGCCGTGAGCCACGCCGTTGATTCCGACCGCGCCGCCGCCGGGGGCGACGTTCGTGCCGTTCTTGTTGACGCGCCCGTATGCCTGCGTCGGCACGTCTGGGATCACACCGTCCTTGAGATCGCGGGCCTTCACCTTGCCGTCGACGATCTTGCCGCTCTTGACCGCGTCCTTCGCGATTCGACTTCCGGTAACCGCCTTCTTGGCGATGTCATTGGTTTGGATCTTGTTTGCGGCAACAGCGGCCCCCGTCATTGCGAAGACGAGAGCGACCACGCCGATGAGCACGCCCGGGCTCGGGCGCAGGTTTTTGATCCTCATCCGGTCCCACCTCCTGATGAGTTGTGGATTTGCTCAGGCCCCCCGCCTGAGGATTACCTCGGATGCTTCAACACGCCGAGCCCCGCTCGGATGCGGTGCCGCCGCGGGGGCCGGGTGTGACCAGACCTATAATCAGCCGTGGGAGCGCGAACATTCGCTGCTCTACACGCGATCCAGGGCCGGACAATCACCCCCATGCAGCAGATGCAGATCTACGGCGTCAGCTTCGACATGGTCGGCAAACAGCCGATCGTCTTGCTGAAGACGGTTGACGGCAACCGGTTCTTGCCGATCTGGATTGGCCACCCCGAGGCGGCGGCGATCCTGATGAAGCTTCAGGGGGCCCAGACGCCGCGGCCGATGACCCACGACCTTCTCAACGACATGCTCGACAACCTCGAGGCCAAGTGCGAGCGCGTTTCCGTCACCGAGCTGCGCGACAACACGTTCTACGCCTCGATCACGATCTCGGTTAACGGATCGGAGATCGAGATCGACTCCCGCCCCTCCGATGCGATCGCCCTGGCGGTCCGCTGCCAGGCGCCGATATTTGCCGCGGAGGAGGTCATCGATGAGTCCTCGATCGAGTTCGAGCACGAGGTCGAAGACCAGGAGGAGGTCGTCGAGCGCTTCAAGGACTTCCTCGACGAGGTCTCCCCGGAGGATTTCGCTTCCGAGGAGGGCTAGGCGCGCGACTCGAGCACGACGGGCGTGCCGTGCCGTGGCGAGAAGGTGATGTTTCGCCGCGCGATCCGTTCCGGCGCCGAGCGAACGCTGCGCAGCTCGCACCGGCTGAGTACCTCTCGCAGAACGACGCGCATCTCGAACTCCGCGAACGCCGCGCCCAGACAGCGCCGAACTCCGCCGCCGAACGGAATCCACGTGTATGGCTGCGGGGATCCCTCGAGGAAGCGCTCGGGGCGAAACCGCAGCGGCTCGGGATAGACGTCGGGGCGAGTGTGCGCAAGCCAGATCGCCGGCGTGACGTCGGTGCCCTCGTCCAGCTCGTAGCCGTCCGCCTTCACCGGCGAATGCAGGCGGCGCCCGGCGAGCGGTACGACGGGCCGCAGCCGCAGCGCCTCCGAGATCACTGCTCGTAGGTAGTCCTCCCCCTCGCCGGCGAGCTCCTGGCGCAGGCGCTCGAGCTCGACGGGATTGCGCAGGAGCAGGTCGAAGGTCCACGCGAGCGCGGTGGCCGTGGTTTCGTGGCCGGCCAGAAGCAGCGTGATCAGCTGGTCGCGGAGCTCGCCGTCGCTCATCGCCTCCCCATCCTCGAAGCGGGCAGCGACGAGCATCGAGAGGATGTCGGTGCGCTCGCCCAGGGCGGGGTCGGCGCGACGCTCTGTGATCTCGATCTGAAGCAGGTCGTCCACCGGCTTCGTCTTGCGACGCAGTTCCTCCATCGGGTCCGTGCGCGCAAAGCGCCGTGCCAAGAGGACGCGAAACTGCAGGCGACTCGATGCGAGGTCGGCGAGCATCTCGCCCAGCAGCCCGCCGAGTCGGTCGATGCGCGACGCATCGCTGACCCCGAACACAGCACGAAGAATCACCTCGAGGGTGATGGCCTGCATCCGCGGGTGGATCGGGAACGCCGACCCGATCGGCCACGAGTCGACCTCGGCTCGTGCCACCTCCGAGATCAGGCCCTCGTAGGCGCGCATGCGCTCACCGTGGAAGGCGGGAAGCATCAGCTTCCTGCGCGACAGGTGCTCGCGTCCCTCCAACAGCAGCACCGAGCGCGAGCCCATCACTGGCTCGAGCGCGAAGCTGCGGCCCGGTGGCAATCCGTTCTCGCGGCCCTTGTAGAGGGCGCCGACGGCCTCGGGATCGGAGATCATCACCATCGGCGTCTCGAAGCCGAGGAACTTGACGCTGAAGATGTCGCCGTGACGGCGACGGGCCCGATCGAGGAACTCGATGGGTCGCGTCAGCCAGGCGGCCGTCTGGATCACGGGCGGAGCGGAAACCGCCGGCGGTGCGCTCATGCGTGCCTAGTTGCCCAGCGGCTCGCCGACGGCGGCGCGTTCCAGGGCGAGCTCGAGCAGGCGGGTGCACAGGCGTTCGAAGTCGATGCCCACCGCCTCGGCCGCCATCGGCAGCAGCGAAGTGTCGGTGAGCCCGGGGATCGCGTTTGCCTCCAGCACATAGGGGCCGTCGTCGGCAAGGATCATGTCAACGCGCCCGAAGCTGTCAAAGCCGAGCACGTCCCAGGTCCGCAGCGCGGCGTCGAGGACGAGGCCTTCCGCCGCGCCGAGTGCGGCGGGGCAGAGGTACTCCGTGCGGCCGATCTCGTAGCGCGCCTCATAGGTGAAGCGGTCCTCCTCGCGCGGTCGCGCCTCGACCGATGGAAGCGCGATCCCGTTGATCAGCGACACCGCGAGCTCACGGCCATCGATGTGGCGCTCCAGCATCACCCTGTCGTCGTAGGAGAACGCTGCGACAAGGGCAGCCGGAACCTCTTCCGCGGAGGCGGCGAAGCGAACCCCAAGTGACGAACCGCCCGAGGCGGGCTTGATCACCAGCGGGTAGCCGAGCCTTTCTCCGATCTCGTCGAGCGTCTCCGCAGCCCCCAGCTCGCGGAAGGCGAGCGCGTTGAACGCGGCCCACTCGGGGGTTGGGATCTCTGCGGCAACCAGCTCCTGTTTGGCCGCGACCTTGTCGATCGAGCGCATACACGCCCGCACACCCGGGCCGGTGTACGGGATGCCGAGGATCTCGAGCAACTCCTGCGCCGTGCCGTCCTCACCGCCGACTCCGTGCAGCGCTACGAACGCCACGTCGGGCCGCTCGGAGCGCAGCCGCGAGACGAGGTCGGCGCCGACGTCGATCGCGATCACCTCGTGACCGAGCGCGGTGAGCGCATCCTCGACCCTTGCTCCGGAGCGCAGCGAGACCTGACGTTCGAGTCCTCGACCTCCCTTGAGAACCGCAACCCTCATCGTTGGCGTCGCGTCGGCGGGCGCTTGGTGAACGGGAATACCTGCCCGGCCACCCCGTCGGCTTCGCCTCCGGGGGTGCCGGGGTTTGCGGAAGCGCGGGGGATCTGGTGTTCCTGAGTTATGGACTCGTACAGCTCGACCTGCTCGGAGATCACGGCGCCGATGCGGCGGATGCCCTCCTGGATCTCCTCGGGGGGTGAGGCCGAGAAGTTCAGCCGCATCGAGGAGCCGCCTCGGCCGTCGACGTAGGCAGCCGCGCCGGGAACGAAAGCGACGTTGTCGCGCAGAGCCTTCGCGAGAAGATCGGTCGTGTCGATGTAGGACGGCAACGTCGCCCAGCAAAAGAGCCCGCCTTCGGGCCGCGACCACCTCGCACCGGCCGGGAAGTGGCGCTCGAGCGCTTCGAGCATCGCATCGCGGCGCTCGCGATAAACGTCGCAGAGATCTTCGATGTACTCGTGCCAGCGCCCCTCCGCGAAGTACTCGCGGACGAAGTACTGCGTCAGGGTCGACGTGCAGAGGTCCGATGCCTGCTTGCCGAGCACCACCTTCTCCACCACCGGCGGTGGAGCGCAGAGCCAGCCGAGGCGAATCCCCGGCGAGAGGATCTTCGAGAACGTCCCCAGATAGATGACGTAGTCGCCGCCATCCAGCGAGTAGAGAGTCTCGACGGGCTCGCCCTCGTAGCGAAGCAGCCCGTAGGGGTTGTCCTCGACCAGCAGCAGCTCCCGCTCTCGGGCGATCTCGACCAGCCGCCGGCGTCGCTCTGGCGACATCGTCACCCCGGCGGGATTCTGAAAGCTCGGCACCGTGTAAACGAACTTGGGTCGGCGGCCGCCAGCCGCGAGCCGGTCGAGTAGTTCCTCCAGCGCATCGAGGCGCATGCCCTGCTCGTCGACCTCGATCTGCAGCGTTTGTGCTTCGTATGAGCAGAAGACCGGAACGGCGCCCGGGTAGGTCGGGGCCTCGGCGATGACGATGTCGCCCGGGTCGACGAGGGTCTTCGCCACCAGGTCGATTGCCTGCTGGCCGCCCGTGGTGACGACGATGTCGCCGGCGTCGGGGTCCATGCGCTCGGCGCGCATCAGCTCGCGGATGCACTCCTTGGTCTCGGCGAAGCCCTCCGTCGGCCCGTACTGCAGCGCCTGTGCAGAGCTTTCCTGCGCGATCTTGGTCATCTGCGCGGCGAAGCTCTCGGGGGGGAAGGTCGAGGTGTCCGGGAGGCCGCCGGCCAGCGAGATCACCTCCGGGCGCGCCGTGATCTCCATCAGGTCTCGCATCGCGCTCGATCGCATCACGCGTGTGCGCGCCGCAAACAAAGACGCATAGCGTTCGAGATCGCGAGCGGTGGTATGGGAGCGCCGATGCGGTGGCGCGGGGGCATGCTGTGGTCGCTCGACGCGTCGCTTTCGACTCGGACCGTCGGACATGCCAGCAGTCTGGCGCAGTGCGGCCCGCGCCGTGCGCCTGGGCTAGCTTGTGGGTGTGAGGAGGCAGGCGAGCGTGGTCGCGGTTGCGGCGGCCCTTGGAGCGTTCATGGCAGCGACGGCCGAGGCTTCGGCGAGCTCGCTCTACTCGGGACCCCCTCCGCGCCCTGGACCCGACGTTCTTTACGCGCCCCCAACGACCGCCCCGCAACTGCGCAACGCGGGCGTTTGGGAGGCCAGACCACTGCTCGTCTCGGGTGCCAGCGCCTATCGCAAAGGCGAGTTCCTCTACCAGGACTTCCTCTACGACGACAGCGGGGCGCGGGCGGGCGCCGACTCCGCCAACCCGCGCGCCGGAGCAACGTTCGCGCGCTGGAACGGGACCTACGACTACCCAACCGCGGACGCCTACGTCCAGAACGTGGCCGACCTCGTCGAGCTGCGGGTCAAGACGCTCGGGGATGCGACAGCGTTCCGACTGACGTTCAATTCGATGACCGATCCAAAGCTCGTCGCCACGACGATCGCACTCGGGTCCTCACGGTCGCCCCAGGCGTTCCCACACGGGGCGAACGTCGCCGCGCCGGCTGAGCACTTCCTCACCGTCCATGGCCGCGAGGCCGACCTGCTCGCCGCGGGATCGACGCAGCCGATCACCCCTGCGCCGCAGGTGAAGGTCGCAAAGCGCCGGGCTCAGGTGGAGATTGTCGTTCCGCACGAGGCCTGGGATCCCGGCTCGCGCAAGATGCGGATGGCGGCAGGCACGGGCCTGTGGGACGCCGCCAGCGACGGGTACATGGTGCCCGGCGATGAGGCCACCGAGACCACGCCGGGCGGTGGCGGAGGACTCTCGGCCCCACCCGCCTTCTTCAACGTCGCGTTTCGCTACGCGGAGGCGCTCCCTGAGATCGGCAATACCGCGAACGTCCTCGCCGACCCCGCCTGGTGGCGCGACCACGACCAAGCCCACGAGCTTGCGAGCGGCGACATCTCCGCCTTCTACGCCACGGTGAACTTCCGCAAGCTTGAGGCGCGCGCTCGAGACAACCTCTCGGGCAAGCCCGGCGGGGTACCCGCGAGCGGGCCGATCAACCGCATCCTGAGCAGCCGGTCGAACTTCGGTCAGGGCGCCGACTACGCGCTCGAGTGCCCCGGCAACGACGATTGCTCGAGCCAGCTCCTCGGGAGGCTGCTGCCCTACTCCGTTTACCTGCCGACAAAGCCGCAGCCAAAGCGCGGTTACGGGCTGACGCTGCTGCTGCACTCGCTCGGCGCGAATCACAACCAGTTCACGGGTTCCAACAATCAGTCGCAGTTCGGCGAGCGCGGGTCAGGCTCGATCGTGATCACGCCCTCCGGGCGCGGCACCGACGGCTGGTACTACGGCGCGGCCGGCGCCGACACGTTCGAGGTGTGGGCCGATGTCGCGCGCCGCTACAAGCTCGACCCCGGCCACACCGCGATCTCCGGCTACTCGATGGGTGGCTACGGGACCTACAAGTTCGCGACCCAGTACCCCGACCTCTTCGCTGCCGGACAGCCGGTTGTCGGCCCGCCCGGACAGGGCATCTGGCTGCCACCCAACGCCCCGGTCCCAGGCGGCCCCGGGTCGAACACGAACCGGATGCTCGCGTCGGTTCGCAACGTGCCCTTTCTGATCTGGAACGGCGCCGAGGACGAACTCGTCCCACTGCCTGGACCGGTAGCGCAGTCGGAGACGTTCGACGCCCTCGGCTATCGCTACGCGTTTGATGTCTTCACCAGCGCCGACCACTTCGCGCTCGCGGTCAACGACGAATACGGTCCAGCGGCGGACTTCCTCGGCGCAAAGCGCGTCGCTCGCAACCCGGCGCATGTGACCTACGTCGTCAACCCGACGATGGACTTCGCCAACCGCGACACCGTGGCCGATCACGCGTATTGGCTTTCGAATCTGCGCGTTCGCGATACCTCGGGCAACGCCCCACTGGGCGAGGTGGACGCGGTCTCCGGGGGCTTCGGCAAGGGCGATCCCGTGCCGGGGTCGACCGAGACCGGCCCCGGCGCCCTCACCGGCGGCAACCTGGGACCACTCGCCTACACCGAGCGCCGCAAGGTCTGGGGGCCACCTCCCAAGATCAAGAAGACAAACTCCATCACGATCACCGCGACCAATCTTCGACGGGTCGTGGTGCACCCGCGTCGCGCCAGGATTGACTGCCGCGCCAAGCTCGAGGTGATCACCGACGGCCCGGTGAAGGTCTCGATCGCGGGCTGCAAGCGAACGCGAACCTACGGCTAGGAATCGAACCCGAGCCCGAGGCGGTCGAGCGTCCGCAACCACAGGCCGCGCTTGCCCGAGCGAAGGTCAGCGGCCGCCAGGCGGTTGCGGGTGAGCTCGATCACGCCCCACCGAAGCGGCTCGGGCGGGAACGGCAGCGGCTTCGAGCGCACGGCGCGCAATCGCGTCGCCTCGCTCTCCCGGCGGTCGAGCAGGTCGAGCGCGACCTCCGCACCGAAGCGGCTCGCGCCCACGCCGAGACCCGTGTGGCCGACCGTGTAGCCAACCCGCCCGCCGAGTGCCGTCCCCTGGTATGCGAAGAAGCGGCTGCAGGTGTCGATTGCACCTCCCCAGCGATGGGTGAATCGGATCCCCTCGAGCTGCGGAAAGAGCGTGAAGAAATGTCCCGCGAGCAGGTCGAAGCTGTGCTCGCGCTGCTCGTCTCCGCCTGCCACCGTGCCGGCGAAGTCATAGATCGCGTCGTAGCCGCCGAACAGGATCCGGTCGTCCGCGGTCAGCCGCATGTAGTGGAACTGGTTGGCGACGTCACCGACGCCCTGGCGGCTGGCCCAGCCGACGGACTCGCGCCGATCGCCGGTGAGTGGCTCGGTGACGAGCACGTAGTCCCAGACTGGAACCACCCTTCGCCGGATCGCGCCGACGAGACCAGGAAAGGCGCTCGTGGCCAGTAGCGCCCTCCGCGAGTCAACCTCGCCGCCGGGCGTGCGCAGAGCGACCCCGCCACCGCGCCGCTCGACCGCCTCGACGGCCGTGCGCTCAAAGATGCGCACGCCCAGCTCTTCAGCCACCCGCGCCAGACCCCAGCACAGGCGTGCTGGGTCCACCAGCGCCGCCCCGCTCTTGCGCCAGAGCGCGCCGCGCACGAGCGGCGAGCGCAGCTGCTCGCCGGCCCCGTCGCGATCGAGAAGCTCCACCTCATGCCCCAAAGCGCCAAGCGCCTCCGCCTCCTCGACGAGCCACTCCAGCTCGTGGTCTTCGATCGCGATATCCAGGTCGCCTGGTGTCTCGAAGGCGCAATCGATCGAATGACGCGCGACCGCTTCGCCGATTGCGTCGAGGTTCTCCAGTCCCAACCGCTCGAGGGTCTGCATCTCGTCGGGGAAGCGCGCCATGCCGTTGGCTATGCCGTGGGTGAGGAAGGACGAGCAGAAGCCGCCGTTGCGCCCGCTCGCGGCGTCGGCGATGCGCCCGGCCTCCAGCAGCACAACCTCCCGCGCCGGATCGCGCTCCTTTGCCAGCACCGCCGCCCAGAGTCCGCTGAGGCCACCGCCGACAATTGCCAGCTCCGCCTCGGCGAACCCATCGAGCGGTGGTCGCACCTGCGGGCGCTGCGGGCTGTCGAGCCAGAAGGGCCTTCGCGCGGCGTCCGCGTAGGTGGCCCGGAAGGCCCCGCCGCTGGGCGGCGGCCACGGCCCATGACGGCGCTCGCGTCGCATCCCCGGCAGTCTCGCGCATGCGCTGATCGCGAGCCGGTGAGCAGTACGCTCATGCGCCGATGGACCTCTTCATTGCCGCCTGTCAGGGCGTCGGCCTCGCGGTCGCCGCCGGGATGCTCGCCGGCGCCCCCGGACGGCGCGACGTCCTTGGTTACGCACTGCTTGCGATGGCTGCGGTCGGAGCGGCGATCCTGTTCGGCGCATCGCTTGCGACCGAGGATCACCCGGCCTGGCCGGGGTGGCCGGTCGGAGCGGCGCTTGCCGCGGGCACCTTCCTCGTTGTCGTGGACTTCGCCGCCGCGGCGGCGCAGCGAGCGGAGGGCGGCGGCGTAATCGCCGTCACGGTCGTGCTGGCGGCGCTTGCCGTCGCTGGCCTCTCCCTGCTCTTCGGGCCGATCGGCCTCCTCGCGTTAGCAGCGGTCGTTTACCTCTGGCTTGGTCGACGCCGCCGCGCGGCGACCAAGTACGAGGGCCTTCGGACCCTGCGGTGAGCGCGAACCAAAACCGCAAGCTCGTCCTCTGCATGGTCGACTCGCTGCGGACCGACAAGCTCAAGGAGGCCGTCGCCGAGGGCGTCGCGCCGACGTTTGGCGCTCTGCTGGACCGCGGCACGCTGATCGACGACTGTGTCTCCTCGTTCCCCTCTGTGACCCCAGTCTGCTGCTCGGAAATGACGACGGGACGACGTCCTGATGGCCACTGGATCAGCGGCATGAACTGGTACCACCGCGCCGAGCGCCGTTACGTCGAGTACGGAAGTTCGTTCGAGGCGACGCGCGCCTTTGGCCTCTTTCGCTCGCTCTACGACACCGTCTACAACATGAACATGTCCCACCTCTCCGATGAGGTGGAGACGATCTTCGAGACGCTTGCCGACAACGGCGTCCGGACTGCCTGCACGCCGTTTCTGATCTACCGCGGGCGCACTCGTCACGAGCTCGGCCTCGAGGGACTGCTCCGCCGCGTGGCGGTGGCCGCGACCTTCCACCACGCGACCTGGGGCCCCGATGAGCTCTTTTACGGCGAGCTCTATTCGAGCCGACGCGTTCCCTGCAAGCCGACACTCGCCCGCCCCGGGACGCGGGATGAGTACTCGGCGTGCTGCGGGCGGGAGCTCGCCGAGGAAGACCTCTATGACTTCATGCTGTTCTCGCTGCCCGACAACGACTACCACTCCCACAAGCACGGTCCCGACGGACAGGTTGAATCGATCGGCCGCGCCGACGACGCCCTCGCTGAGCTTGTCGACGCCTGCGGAGGACTCGATCGCTTCCTCTCAGATCACGCCGTCATCGTCGTCGCAGACCACGCTCAGAGCGCGGTCGATCGCGAGCTCGATCTAGCCGCCGAGCTCGGCCAGGCCTGGCGTGTGCTCGAGCCCAATCAGGCGGACCCCTCGACGGCCGAGCTCGCGGTCAGCCCAACTTCGCGAGCCGCAGCCGTTTACGTGCTCGCCGGCAAGCGTTCGCCAGCCGCTCATCTTGATGTCCGCGAGCGCCTGCGCGCCCTCGATGGCGTCGATCTCTTCGCCTGGCTCGAGCACGAGGGCGATCCGGTGCTGCGCGGCAACGTGAACGGCCCGCCGCCGCGCCGCTCGGAGGCGGTCGTCGAGCGCGGGGGCAAGGTTCTGCGCTTCCGCCCGGGCTCAACCGTCGTCGACCTGCGAGGTGAGCGCTGGGATCTCGACGGTGATCCCGCAGCACTTGCTGCTGAGGTCTCCGGCTCGCGATCGCGCTTCGAGTCGGCCGAGTATCCCGACGCGCTCGCGCGCCTGTGGGCGGCGCTCACAGCTCCGCACGCAGGGGACATTCTGATCTCGGCCGCGGAAGGGTTCGAGTTCGTCGACTGGGGCGGGATCACGCACTGCCCCGGCGGTAGCCACGGGGCGCTGCACGCCGATGATTCGCTCGGACCGCTTCTGCTCTTTGGCTTCGAGGACGGGATCGAGCAACGCCGCGAGCAGTGGGCGATCAGTGACGTCGCCGAGCTCGTTCTCGGGCACTTCGCATGAGCCCCGTCGATCAGCCGCAGGGCAACGTCGTTAGACGAATTCACCTCGGTACACGCAAGCCGCAGAACTGGATGGAGTTGCTCAAGTTCGGCTTCGTCGGCGCCTCGGGCTACGTCGTGAACCTCGCCGTTTTCGCGCTGCTGGTCCATTTCGCGCACGCCCACCACATCGCTGCCGCGGTGGGCGCCTTCGTCGTGGCCGTCACCAACAACTTCTGGTGGAACCGGCACTGGACGTTCGCTGCGGGCGAGGGGCATGCTGGGTTTCAGGCGGCGCGATTTTTCGTTGTGAGCCTTGTAGGCCTGGCGATAAACCTCGTCCTGCTCGAGCTTTTCGTCAGCTCCCTCGACATGCCGGAGCTCGCCGCCCAGGCACTCGCGGTCGCCCTCGTGACACCCGTCAACTTCATCGGCAACAAGCTGTGGACGTTCGGGGACTCAGGCGACTGATCGGGCTGGCGACGCTCGCGCTCGTCGCCGCCCTCAGCCTGGCTGTGCCGAGCCCCGCCTCGGCACAGGAGCCATCTCCGCCAGCGTCGGTCCCAGATGCACCCAAGACCTTCGAGGTAACTGGCGAGCAGGCGCTGCGCACCGCCGGTGCGCATCCGGTGGTGGCGGAGATGATCGCCAGCCACGGACAGCTCACCACCGCCATCCAGGTCACCGACGACGCGGTTTGGCAGGTCGGCTACAAGGACCGCGAGGACGTCGAGGTAGCCCAGGTGAAGGTCGACGGTTTCAGCGGCGCCGTCACCGAGGCGTGGACCGGCTATCAGGTCGCCTGGCCGATGGCGCGCGGAAATTCCGGCCAGTTCGGCCACGTCCTCAATGCTCCATACGTCTGGATCCCGATCGCGCTCATCTTTTTCCTTGGGCTCTTCGACTTCCGCCGGCCAGGGCGGATCGCACACCTGGACCTGCTCGTCCTGTTGTCGTTTGGGGTCTCCCAGGCGTTCTTCAATGAGGGCGAGATCGGGATCTCGGTCCCGCTTGCCTACCCGCCACTGGTCTACCTCTTCGCGCGCATGCTGTGGATCGGCCTGCGCGGCGAGCGCACGGGCGGCCTGCGCCCCTCGCTGCCGTGGAGATGGCTCGGCATCGCGGTCATCGTCCTGATCGCGTTCCGGGTCACGATCAACATCGCGGACTCGGGTGTGATCGACGTCGGCTACGCGGGGACGATCGGCGCCGACCGGCTCACACACGGCGAAACGATCTGGGGTGAGGGCCAGTTTCCCGACGACAACCGCTTCGGTGACACCTACGGCCCGGCGAACTACTACGCGTACGTCCCGTTCGAGCTTGCACTGCCGTGGGGCGGGACGTGGGATGAGCTTCCGTCCGCGCACGCGGCGGCGATTGCCTTCGACCTCGCCACGCTTCTCGGCCTGTTCGTCTGCGGCCTGCGCCTGGCCCCCGGCGAACGCGGCCGCAGGCTCGGAACGCTCTTGGCGTTCGCGTGGGCCGCGTTTCCGTACACCGCCTTCGCCCTCCAGGCCAACTCGAACGACTCGTTGCTGGCCGCGGCGTTTGCCTGGTCGCTCGCGCTGTTCGCGCGCCCGCTGGCCCGCGGCGCCCTGCTGGCGCTCGCCGTTATGACGAAGTTCGCGCCGCTCGCGCTCCTTCCCCTGTACGCGGCGGGCTCCAGTGGGCTGGCGCCACTCTTCGCGCGCGGTTGGCGGGGGGCGCTGCGCCCGCCGTTGATCTTCGCCGGCGGATTCATCGCGATCGCGGTCGTGCTGCTGGCCAACCCGGCGCTGGATCCGGGACTGGCCACCTTCTTCGACCGGACCGTCGTCTCCCAGGTCGACCGAACTTCGCCGTTCAGCATCTGGGGTCAGGTCGAGGGGATGCAGTGGCTGCAGACCGCGATCTTCGCGGCGGTCGCCATCCTCGCGCTAGCGCTCGCGTTTGTTCCGCGGCGTCGCTCGATTCCTCAGGTCGCCGCGCTCTCAGCTGCGATTCTGATCGGCCTGCAGCTCGCGGTCGACCACTGGTTCTACCTCTACATCCCGTGGTTTTTGCCCGGGCTGTTCGTTGCGATGCTGGCCGCAAGCTCGGGGCCGATTCGCCAGCCCGAGTCTGGGTAGACGGCGGACATCTATTCACTCCCACAGGAGGACGAGATGGAGACCCCAGAGACCCCGGAGACCCCGGTCGAGGAACCGACGACCGACGACGATCTCGGCGGCGGCGACGACGCCCCGGGCGAGGACGAGGCCCCGGCAGCCGGGTAGCGGACGACCGAGACCTGCGATCGTTCTCGGATGAGGACGATCGCAGTCTCGGCCTGCGCCTTGGCGACGTTGCTTGCGTTCGCGGCTCCCGCCTCGGCAAAGCCGCGCTTTTCGGTCAGGGAGGTCGTCGCTCAGCCGACCGCGGTTGCCGCAGGGCAATCGGTCTCAGCGGTCGCGACTGTGCGCGAGGTCGGGAAGGTGAAAAAGCCGACTCGGCTGCACCTTCGGCTTCGTACTCCCCAGGCCGTCGTCAGCCTCGAGCGCCGCCGGACACCCCGGTTCGTGGGCAGGGAGGACTTCACGCTCCGCGGAAGCGTCCCCGGCGGCCTCCAGTCGGGCCCCCATCAACTCGAGGTCTGCGTGCCCAAGTACGGCAAGCGCGGCCCCCGCCGTTGCGATGCCGCCTCGGTCGTGATCACAGCACCTGAGCCGACAACGACGACGGACCCCCCTGGCACCGACCCGCCCTCGACGACCGCGCCGAACTTTCAACCCGGAGCCCGATCGCTCAACGATCCGCTGCTGCCGCAGATCGGCAACGGTGGCTACGACGCCGAGCACTACGACATCGACCTCGACTACGACCCGGTCGCAAACAACTTCGATCGGGCGGTGTTGACGATGCGGGCGGCGGCGACCCAGGATCTGTCGGAGCTCAGCCTCGACTTCCAAGACCTCGCGGTCGACCGGGTTCTCGTCAACGGCGCCGCCGCGGAGTTCAGCCAGATCGACGCGGTGCCGGTGCTTGCCGGGGGCGGGACGCAGCCGATGAAGCTGGTCGTGGACCCCGCGGCCGGGATCGCGAACAACTCCACCTTCACCGTGCGCGTCGAGTATCGCGGCACCCCGCAGGTATTCACCGACCCGGACGGTTCCGATGAGGGCTGGATTCCCAGTCCGTCGTGTCCCGCGCCGGGCTGCAGCTACTTCGTCGTCGGCGAGCCGATGGGCTCCCAGGCGTGGTTTCCGTCGAACAACCATCCGTCCGACAAGGCGAGCTTCGACACCGCGATTACGGTCCCCAGTTCCAACACCGCCCTGGGTGTCGGCGAGTTGGCGGGTAGGGTCGCCAACGGCGACGGGACGACGACCTGGAGCTGGCGCGAGGGCTCACCCACCGCGACCTATCTCGTGACCGCGAGCACGGCGGCGACACCGCTGCCCGACCAGTACGCGGAGTCGACGATCACCGAGGCGCTCACCGGCCGCACTCTGCCCATCTACGACACGATCGCGACGAGCGCGCTGCCGGCGAGCGCTCAGATCTCGACGATGACGGCTCGCAACGCGGAGATGCTCAACGCGCTGGGAGCCCACTACGGGCCCTATCCCCTGGACTCCTACGGGTCGGTGTGGGACAACAATCCGGGCGTCGGGTATGCGCTCGAGGTTCAGACCAAGTCGCACTTCTCGGTGGCACCGACATCGGCCAGCACGTACCTGCACGAGCTCGCGCATCAGTGGTGGGGAAATGCGGTCACCCTCCACGACTGGAACGACCTCTGGTTCAACGAGGGCTGGGCCCAGTTCTCGGACTGGTTGTTTGCCTTCGAGTCCGGCGCCAACGCCAACTCCCCCAAGGACCGCTTCGACGACGAGTACGCGGGGGCGTCGGCGAGCGACTGGAGCATCGCCCCGGCCGTGCTCGACAACGATCCCGCAAAGATGTTCTCGCCGTCGTTTCCGACCTACACCCGCGGAGCGATGACGCTCGCGGGCTTTCGAGAGATCATCGGCCACGCGGACTTCGACGGGTTCGCACGCGCCCTTCAGGTCGAGTTTTCCTACGGCAACATCGATACGCCTGAGTTCATTGCATTTGCAAAACAGCGCTCGGGATTCAGCGGCCTCGAGCTTGCAAGGCTCGACGCGTACTTCCAGCAGTGGCTCTACGGAACGACCAAGCCCACGATCACGCCGGACAACTTCTGACCTAGACGGGAGCCGGCTCCAGGACCTGCTCGATCGAGCGCGCGAGTCCGTCGGGCCCGATATCGATAACGACCGCGTTGATCCAGAGGTCGTCCTCGGCCGTCGTGAAGCGAACTGCCATCTGCGTGCGAAAGCCTTCGAGCGCCTGTTCCCACCGCACCCCGAGAACGCTCTCGCGAGAGCCGGTCATGCCCACGTCGGAGATGAAGGCGGTGCCCTTTGGGAGCACCCGCGCGTCGGCTGTCGGCACGTGCGTGTGGGTTCCGACGACGGCACCGGCGCGCCCATCGAGGTGCCACCCCATCGCGACCTTCTCCGAGGTGACCTCGGCGTGGAAGTCGACGAAGAAGACGTCGGCGTCGCGCTCGAGGCGGTCGAGGAGGACGTCAGCCTCGGCAAACGGCGAGCGGGCGGCCCGCAGCTGGATCTGACCGATGAGGTTGATCACGCAGACCCGGGTGCCGTCGACCTCGACGATCGTGTGCCCGTGGCCCGGGTTGCCGGCCATGAAGTTCGACGGACGGATGACCGCGTCGGTCCGGTCGAGGTAGCCGAAGGCATCGCGGTGGCGAAATGCGTGATTGCCGAGGGTGATCACGTCCGCCCCCATCGCGAAGAGGTCGGCACCGGTCTTCTCGGTGATGCCGAGCCCCCCGGCCGAGTTCTCGCCGTTGATGATCACGAGGTCGGGTTGGTGGTGGTCGCGCAGTCCCGGCATGGCGCGACGCAGCCCGGCCCGGCCGGGGCTGCCGACAACGTCCCCGACAAAGAGCACCTTCATGCGACCACCCTAGAGTTCGGGGCGTGAGCGGGGCTATCGAGGTCGACTGCGTCGGCAAGAGTTTCGGCGGTCGCGCCGCCCTTCGCGATGTCTCATTCGAGGCCGCCAAGGGGGAGCTGCTCGCTGTGATTGGACCGAACGGCGCTGGCAAGACGACCCTGCTCTCGATCCTTGCCGGGATTCGCGAGCCGGACGGTGGCGAGGTCGCCATCGCAGGCAAGGTGGGCTGGGTGCCGCAGTCGACCGGGCTCTACCGACGGCTGACCGTCGTCGAGAACCTGACGCTGTTCGCGCGGCTTGAGGGAGTTGGCGACGTCGAGGATGCGGTCGAGCGCATGCTCGATCAGACCGGCCTGCGCGAGCGCCGCGACGACCAGATCGGCACGCTCTCGGGCGGCAATCAGCAGCGCGTGAACATCGCGGTCGGGCTGCTTGCCTCGCCGTCTGTCCTCTTGCTCGACGAGCCATCGACCGGGCTCGACCCGCGCCAGCGCGAGCGCCTCTGGGAGTTCGTGCTCGCCCTCGCCGGCGCGGGCACGACCGTGATCTATTCGACTCACCACCTGCTCGAGGCCGAGCGCTACGGTGATCGCCTCCTCGTCCTCGCCGACGGAGAGGTCCTCTTCACCGGCACCGCCTCCGAGCTCCACGAGGCGGCACCGGGGGACGTCGCCGACTTCGAGGCGGCGTTCGTGCGCTTCCTTGCCGAGCGAGGGCACTGACCGGCTGATGCGCTGGCTGCTCCTCAAGGACCTGCAGATCCTGCGGCGCTCGCCGCTGATCGTCGGCCTTTTGATCGCCTATCCGGTCGTCCTCGGGGTGCTGATCGGGTTCGCTCTCTCCGCGGACAACTCAAAGCCGCGCGTGGCCTTTCTCAACGAGGTCTCCGAGAGCGCAGAGTTCGACGTCGGTAGTGGCGACAACACGATCGATCGCGACCTCGCGCGCGATCAACTCTGCGAACGGGTCGAGTGCGTGGATGTCGACTCGCGTGAGGAAGCGGAGCAGAAGGTCAAGGACGGCGACGTGATCGCGGCGCTGATACTCCCGGAGGACCTGCTCGACAAGCTCAACTCGCTGGCAACGCTCAACCCCCAGCAGCCGCAGGTCGAGGTGCTGGTCAACCAGGACGACCCGGTCAAGGCAAGCCTCGTCGACGACCGTATCCAGGCGCTGATCACCGAGGCGAACCTGATCCTCGCGAGCCGGATCTCAGACGAGGCAGCGAACTATCTCGACCTGATCGTCGCCGGCGGCACGCTCAGCGTTCCGATCCTCGGCGACGCTGAGATCCTCGGCCTGCAGAAGGCCTCGGCGATTCTCACTCAGGTGAGCGCCCAGCTGCCGCCGGGATCCACGGCGACGGAGGCGCTTGATCGCGTGATCGAGTTCGCGGACCTCGCCGGCGAGAACCTCGATTTCGCGCTGCCGCTCCTCGGCGCGATCGCCGAACCGATCACCGTCGATAAGCAGGTCGTGGCGGGCCAGTCCTCCACGCTCGACGTCTTCGCCATCGCCGTTGCGGCGACGGTCACCCTGATGTTCGTGACCGTGCTGTTGGTGGCCGGATCCCTCGCGCTCGAGCGCGAGGAGAACGCGTTCGCGCGAGTCACCAGGGGAAGCGTCGGCCCGACCGGCCTGCTGGTTGAGAAGCTCACCCTGGGCGTGATCGCGTCGTTTGCGATCACCCTGCTCCTGCTGGGAGCCTTAACGATCCTCGTTTCAGTTTCCTGGGAGCGCTTTCCGCTGATCCTCTTGGCCATTGCGGCCGGCGGAGCCGCGTTTGCCGCCTTCGGCGCTGCCATCGGCGCCGCCGCGCGAGAGGTCCGAGCGAGCTCGCTGCTCGCGTTCATGGTCTCGCTGCCCATCGCGTTTCTCTCGCTCGTTCCCTCCGGCACCGTCAGCTCCGCGCTCTTCAACGTGATTGAGGCCGTACGGGCCCTTTTCCCGTTTGATCCCGCCCTTGATGCAATGAACGGCGCGCTCGACTCGGCAGGGCCCTCGGTCGGCTTGCCATTGGTTCACCTCGTGGTGATCGTCATCGCTTATGCGGCCCTAGCGCGGCTCGCGCTGCGGCGATTCGGGGGCTGAGCCCCCCGAGTTCGCAACTTGTGGGCCGTACTCGGGTCACAAATAGTGCGGGGGCGTGGCGTGGCGGGGGGTCTGCCGCGAGGCTTCAGGCAACAACAGGAGGCAAACCGTGAGTTTGCAAAGGGCGCGACAAGCGCTGGGAACGGCCGCGTGCGTGGTCGTCGTATCGGCGGCGACAGCTGCAGAGGCGAGCGGAGCCGTGACGCCGAGTCGCGACGCAAACGCCGTCGCTGCAGGGTTGATCGAGTCCGCACCGCCTGGTTCGGTGATCGGGGCTGAGTTCGTGACCCTCCCGCCGAACGGAAACCCGGCGGGTTCAGGTGACTCGAACCTCGCAACTTTCCCGCTGGACGCTGACGCGTTCACGATCTTGGGCAGCGGCGACGTCGATGCCGCGGATGCGGCCAACAGCTCGACGAGTTCCAGCACCGATAACGGCGGCGGCAGCGGCGGCCACGGCCAGGTGTTCGACCTCGTCACACTGCGCCTGGATCTTCAGGTGCCGGCCAGTACCAACTGCCTCACCTTCGACTTCCGGCTGTTGTCCGAGGAGTTTCCGGAGTTCATCGGCTCGGAGTTCAACGACGGTTTCGTCGCCGAGATCGACCAGTCCGACTTCCGGGTGGCGGGCCCCGGCGACGTGCAGGCGCAGCGAAATTTTGCAATCGACGAGAACGGTCGAGTACCGACGGTGAACTCGACCGGTACGTCCGCCGACAACGCGATCGGCACGACCTATGACGGCGCGACGCCGATCATCCGGGCGACCACTCCCATTACGGCAGGCGGCCATCCGCTGTTTTTGAGCGTCTACGACGCATCGGATGCGATCTACGACACGAGTGTCTTCGTCGACAATCTCCGCCTCCGAAACGTTCCGGCCGAGCTCTGCACAAAGGGTGCGGTGCCGACCCCGTCAGAGGGCGGCATGTGCCAGGGCCTGACGCCGACGGTGATTGCCGCAGATGGAGTTGCGACGGGCACCAAGGGCGCCGACGTGATTCTCGGGAGCAAGTTCAGCGACAAGATTCGTGGCCGCGGAGGCGACGACGTCATCTGTGGCCGCGGCGGCAAGGACGAGATCAAGGGCGGCAGCGGCGATGACACCATCCAGGGCAACAACGGCAAGGATGAGATCAACGGTCGGACCGGCGATGATGATCTGCGCGGCGGCCAGCGTTCCGACGTGCTGCGTGGCAACGGCGGCGACGACGACCTGCGCGGTCAGAACGGCGACGACTCCATGTTCGGCGGCGGCGGCGACGACATGTGCGAGGGCGGCAAAGGCGACGACGAAGATCGCGGCTGCGAGGGCTGAGGCCCGAGCGGTCCTTGGGGGGCCGGCGGAGTGATCGCCGGCTCCCCGAACTTCTTAAGATCGGGTGCCTCGAGACCGTGGACGACCTCAAAGCCACACCCGAGGACCTGCCGCCGCTGGCGCTGCGCACGGTCCGCCACCTCGATGTCACTCGCGCCGACGGCGACGAGCGCCCACCGCGGATCACCTCGGCATCGGCGGTCGTACGCCGCGGTGACTTCGCCTACGTGATCGGCGACGAGGAGCACGAGCTCGCGGTCTTCGTGATCTCCTCGACCGAGCCTGGCGAGCTCCGCCAGGTGCTCCCTGAGCACGATGGCGATCCCAGAGCTTCAAAGCCCGACGTTGAAGCGCTCTCCCTCCTGCCCCCGTTCGGCGGTGCCCCCTATGGAGCGGTCCTCGGGCTCGGCTCGGGCTCCGAGGACGACGGCAGCCGCGATCGTGGCTTCGCCTGGCGCCTTGCGGCGGACGGCGCGTTGGACGGCGAGCCGGCGGTCATCGACCTGCACCCTCTGTACGAGATGCTGCGCGGGGAGATCGGCCCCCTCAACATCGAGGGCTCGGCCGTTCTCGCAGATCAGTTTTGGCTGTTTCACCGTGGCAACGAAGGCGGGCAGAACATCGTCGCCGAGCTCTCCCTGAGCGAGGTGATGGAGTCGCTATCCGGAGATCTGGCAATCGACGCGCACGAGCTCCAGGCGATCCGCTCCTATGACCTCGGCGAGCTCGGCAACACGCCGCTTTGCTTCAGCGACGCAACGCCGCTGAGCGACGACAAGATCGTCTTCACGGCATCGGCCGAGGATGCCGACGGGACGATCCGCGGCTCGGTGGTCGGCACGATCGCGGCGTCTGGTGAGATCGAGCGCCTACGAACCATCGACGAGCGCTGGAAGGTCGAGGGTGTGCACGCGTCGATCGACACCGGGGTGATCGACTTCGTCTTCGTCTGTGACCAGGACTCCGACTCAGAGCCCGCGCCTCTCCTGTCGGCCACAATGCCGGCCGCAGCGGGCCTGGAGGCCGACTGAAACGGCGAGCGCGCGGCGCGCCCCTAGAATCTCACGGGTGAGCTTTCCCGCAACGCGCATGCGGCGGCTGCGGCGGACGAAGGCCCTTCGCGACCTCGTTCGCGAGACCGACCTTTCGCCGCGCCACCTCGTCCAGCCCCTTTTCGTCGTCACCGGCGAGAACGTTCGCGACCCTGTCGAGTCGATGCCGGGCGTCGAGCGCTTCTCGATCAACGAGCTGGTCGCCGAGGCGTCGGAGCTGCTGGCGGTGGGCGTCGAGGCGGTGATCCTGTTCGGGATCCCTGACGCGAAGGACGAGACGGGGACGGGCGCCTACGACGACGAGGGTGTCGTCCAGCTCGCGGTGCGCGCGCTGAAGCAGGCACATCCGGACCTGACCGTGATCACGGACGTCTGCCTTTGCGAGTACACCTCGCATGGCCACTGCGGGTTTGTCCGCGACGGTGACGTCGACAACGACATCACCCTCGAGCTGCTCGCCAAGACAGCGATCTCACACGCGGAGGCAGGCGCGGACGTCGTCGCGCCCTCGGACATGATGGATGGGCGCATCGGCATGATTCGCCACCAGCTCAACGAGGAGGGTCATCCCGACACGGCGATCATCGCCTACTCGGCGAAGTACGCGTCGGCCTTCTATGGCCCCTTCCGCGAAGCCGTCGAGTCGGCACCCGAGTTCGGCGACCGCCGCGGCTACCAGATGGATCCCGCCAACGCGCGTGAGGCGCTTCGCGAGGTCCGGCTGGACATTGAGGAGGGCGCTGACATGGTGATGATCAAGCCCGCGCTTCCCTATCTCGACGTGATTCGCACCGTGCGCGACGAGACCGAGATGCCGATCGCCGCCTACCAGGTCTCGGGCGAGTACTCGATGATCCAGGCCGCCGCGGCGAACGGCTGGCTCGACGGGCGCGCCGCCGCGCTGGAGGCCCTGACGTCGATCCGACGCGCCGGCGCCGACGTGATCCTCACCTATTACGCCAAGCAGGCGGCAGGTTGGCTTTCCGCATGAGCTCGGCAGCGAAGACACCGCAGTCGAAGGCCCGTTCGCGAAAGGACGGCGCCGCGATCCCGCTCGACGACACCGACAAGCGGATGATGAACCTGCTGCAGTCGAACTTCCCGCTGGCAGCGGAGCCGTACGCCGCGCTGGCTGGCGAGCACGGCCTTGACGTCGACGACCTGATGACCCGCACCGAGCGTCTGGTGCGCGAGCGGATCATCCGTGAGATCACGCCGATCTTCGACACTCGCGCGCTGGGCTTTGATTCGATGCTCGTCGCGGCCAAGGTCGATGCCGAGCACCCCCAGCGCGCCGCGAAGGTCATCAACTCACACCCAGGTGTCTCGCACAACTACCTGCGCACGCACGAGTTCAACCTCTGGTTCACGATCGCGACGCCGCCGGATTCCGAGCTTGGCCTCCAGGGCACGCTCGAGGTTCTTCAAGAGCTGACGGGCGCCGAGTCGATCCGCCAACTGCCGACGCTCAAGCTCTTCAAGATCAACATGAACCTGGAGATGGAGAAGGGCACCGATGCCCTCGCCGCCGTCGCGGAAGCCGCAACGCCTCGCGAGCTCGAGCGCCAGCCCTACGACGACACCGACATCGCAGTTATTCGGGCGCTGCAGGGGCCGATGGAGGTCGTCGATCGCCCCTACGACGCGGCAGCCGCCGAGGTTGGGATGAGCACCGAGGCCTTCCTTGACCATCTGCGCGGGATGATCGACCGCAAGATCCTCCGTCGTGTCGCTGCGATCCTCTATCACCGCCGCGCCGGCTTCTCGGCCAACGGCATGGGCGTCTGGAAGGTCCCCGACGAGAAGATCCTCGAGGTCGGCACGCAGATGTCGGCCGTGCGCGGGATCTCCCACTGTTACGAGCGTCCGACCTACGCCGATTGGCCCTACTCCGTCTTCACGATGGCCCACGGCCGCTCGAAGGAGGAGTGCGACGCGATTTTGCAGTCGATCGCCGACGAGCACTCACTTCACGGCTCAGACCGTGCCACGCTGTACTCGTCGACGGAGTACAAGAAGATCCGCCTGCATTACTTCACCGACGACTACGCGAACTGGGAGCGTGAGCACGGCGGAATCTGAGCGTCTCTTCAAAGAGGCGCTCGGGCTGATGCCAGGCGGGGTCAACTCGCCCGTTCGAGCGATGCGCTCGATCGGCCGTGACCACCCGATCTTCATCGAGCGCGGCGAGGGCTTCGAGCTGATCGACGTCGACGGCAACCGCTATGTGGACTGGGTCTGCTCCTGGGGACCGCTGATCCTCGGCCACGCACAACAGGGCGTTGTCGACGCCGTCACGGAGGCCGCGGCCGGCGGCACGAGTTTCGGCGCCCCGACGGAGGGCGAGGTTGCGCTCGCCGCCGAGGTCTGCGCCCGCTTCGCCTCGGTCGACATGGTCCGGATGGTGAATTCAGGAACTGAGGCTGCGATGAGCGCGGTGCGCCTGGCGCGGGCGGCAACCGGCCGCGAGAAGCTGATCAAGTTCGCCGGCGCCTACCACGGTCACGTCGATGGCCTCCTCGCCGAGGCCGGGTCCGGCCTTGCCACCCAGGGGATCCCGGCGAGCCCCGGCGTACCCGAGGCACAGGCCGCCGCAACGATCGTCGTGCCCTGGAATGACCTCGACGCGGTCAAGGCGGCCCTGGCCGAGCACGAGATCGCGGCGATCCTCGCCGAGCCGCTGCCGGCCAACATGGGCCTCGTCCCACCGCTGGACGGCTTCGTCGGCGCCCTGCGCGAGCTCGCCGACGAGCACGGCGCGCTGTTGATCCTCGACGAGGTGATCTCCGGCTTTCGCGTGGCCCGCGGAGGTGCCCAGGAGTTGCTCGGCGTCGAGGCCGATCTGACGATCATGGGAAAGGTGATCGGCGGCGGCCTCCCCGCGGCGGCATACGGCGGTAGCCGCGAGCTGCTCTCGCTGGTCGCCCCGGCCGGCGACGTCTACCAGGCCGGAACGCTTTCGGGCAACCCCTTGGCCGTTGCCGCAGGCCTGGCGACGCTCGAGCAACTCGACGCCGATGCCTACACCCGTCTCGCGCAGCGAACGACAATGCTCGCTGACGGATTGCGTGAGGCGGCGGGGGAGCGCCCGGTCGACGTTGTCTCGGTGCCCGGGCTGGTCACCCCGTTCTTCACCGGTGAGCGTGTGACCGACTTCGAGGGTGCCGCCGCCTGCGACCACGCGGCCTACGGTCGGTTCTGCCGGGAACTGCTCGACCGTGGCATCTACCCGCCGGCGTCGCAGTACGAGGCGTGGTTCGTCTCTCTGGCTCACGACGATGGGGCGATCGAGCACACATGCGCCGCCGCCGCCGACGCCTTCGCCGTTGCGCTCGATGGCTGAGCCCGCTGACGCGCTGAATGGGCTCGCGGCGCTCTTGCGCGAGGACGATTCCGTAATCAGCGAGCACGTCAGCGATCCCAGCGACGGCTGCCGGCCTCTGCTCGGGCTGCTCGTGGCAGCCGGACCGCGGACGATGCACGACGGCGCGGAGTACGCGTTCATCGTCGAGGCCGTGCGAGAGGGGTACGAGCTTCATTACGACGAGGGCCGCGTCGTGACCGGTGCCGACCCCGACCTCGACCTTCTCGCCGGCGACTATCTCTACGCGGTCGGACTCGAGCGCCTCGCAACGCTGGGCGACCTCGAGGCGATCCGCGAGCTCTCCGACCTGATCAGCCTCGCGGCGCGCGTTCACGACCGCGCCGCATCACCGCAGCGCGCCGCCGAGGAGTCCACGGCGCTCTGGTTGGCCACGACATCAGCGATCGCCGCGGGTCCCGGCGACCGTTATGAGGCCGCCAAGGGCGAGCTTCGCACGGGGTCCGAGGCCGCATCGGCAAGCCTGTGGGCGGCCGCCGAGCAGGCCGCGGCCCATGGTGGCTTTACGCAAGCGTTAGGCGAGGCTGCCGCTGGACTAGACTTCCCGGCCCAAGTTGGCTGAGCAGTCCGACAAGAAAGCTGCGCCGGAGAAGCCGAAGCCCGCGGGCTACTTCGAAGGCGAGACGATGACTCGGCGTACCGTTTTCGCGCTGGGTGGTCAGGCCCTGGGCGGAGCCGCGGTCGCCGCGGTGGCTCTGCCGACCGTCGGCTTCGCGATCGCGCCCATCTTCGACCGCCCCGAGGAGACCTGGGAGGGAGTCGGTTCGGTCGACGACTTCACCAGCGACACCTACCTCCAGGCGGTGATCACGATCGTCGACGGCGTCGGCGACTCGGGCAAGACCACCGTCTATGTCCGCCGCGGCAGCGCGGACCTCGACGAAGATCCCAACGAGTTCATCGCGATCTCAAATCGCTGCGCCCACCTCGGTTGCCCCGTCCGGTTCGTGCGCGCCGCAGGAACCTTCATCTGTCCTTGCCACGGCGGTGTCTATGGCTTCGAGGGCGAGGTCATCGGCGGCCCGCCGGTGCGTCCGCTCGATCGCTTCCAGACCCGCGTCACAGACGACATCCTCGAGATCGGTCCGCGTTACAGCGTCACCAACAGTCTCGAGCCCGTCCGCGCTCGTGATCCCGGGGAGTTCACCGGGGGCATCTGGGAGTACCTCTACCCGCCGCGGTTCACGGTGCCGCCGGCTCCCTGATGCCGAAGATCCCACTTCCCAAGGCGTTGCAGAAGCCGGCCAAGCCGGGGACCCGGACCAATGGTGCGCGCGCCAACGGAGCGAACGGAGCCAACGGCACTGCCAAGACGGACGAGAAGCCCGACAACCGACCCGACCTCGTCGGGACGGCAAAGGAGGGCGGGATCGACGTCGTCGGATGGGTCGACGAGCGCACCGGTGCCACCCCGTTCCTCACCGGGATGCTGCTGCGCAAGGTCCCGAAGGGAACGAACTGGTTCTACACACTTGGCTCGGCGACGATGTTCGCCTTCGTGGTGCAGGCGCTGACCGGCGTCTTCTTGGCCATGTACTACGTGCCGTCGTCGACGCAGGCCTACAACTCGATCACCCACCTCACGAACGACGTCTTCCTCGGGGAGTTCGTCCGCGGCCTCCACAAGTGGGGCGCGACGGTGATGATCATCCTGATCTTCCTCCACATGGGTAGGACGTTCTTCTTCGGCGCCTACAAGTACCCCCGCGAGCTCAACTGGGTGATCGGCGTCGTGCTTTTGATCCTGACGATGGTGATGGGTCTCACCGGTTACCTGCTGCCGTTCGATCAGCGTTCCTACTGGGCGACGATCGTGGCCATGAACATCACCGGATCCGGCCCGGTCATGGGTCCGTATCTCGCCGACTTCCTGCGCGCCGGCGCTGAGTTCGGGGGGACAACGCTGCCGCGCTTCTACGCGGTCCACATGCTTTTGGTTCCTGGGCTGATCATCGGCCTGATCGGTGCGCACCTCTATCTCGTGGTCAAGCTCGGCACGACCGCGCCGCCATGGATGCGCGCCGAGACGAAGCCGAAGTCGCTGCGCGAGCACACGGTCGGTCCCCCTCCCGCTGAGGGCAACGGCAACGGTGCAGGCGCCTCCAGCGACGAGGAGCGCGAGAGCTCATGAATACGTCTGAGAAGGAGGAATATCTCCTCGAGTACGAGGTGATGAAGAAGAAGGGCAAGCCCTTCTTCCCGTACGCGATCTTCAAGGACTCGGCGATGATGCTGATCGTCGCGCTCGTCATCGTCGCGATGTCGCTCATTCTCGGTGCCGAGCAGGGCCCGAAGGCCGACCCGACGACGACCACCTATGTGCCGCGGCCCGAGTGGTACTTCTTCTTCTTGTTCGAGCTCCTGCGCGTTATCAAGCCGCCGGAGCTCGTGCCGATCGCGACCGTCGGCATTCCGACGATCTGCATGGTCCTGCTGCTCTTGCTCCCGTTCTACGACCGCAACCCCGAGCGGGTGCCGTGGCGTCGGCCGATCGCCACCACCGCCGGCGTGATGACGATCGTCGCGATGGCCTTCCTCACCTACCTGGGCGCCTCCGCCGGGTCGCCGACGCAGATCGACCTCGAGGTCCCGCCGCAGTTCGAGGCCGGCAAGCAGGTCGCCGCGCAATCCGGCTGTCTGGCGTGTCACAAGTTCGGTGAGAACGGAAACGATGGACCAGGCCCTGAGCTCACGGAGATCGGCGCAAGGCTGCCCGCTCAGGCGATCAAGCGGACGATGATCAACCCCTCCGGAATCATGCCGGTGTTCGCTCCGTGCGGGACCGCGGGGGCGAACGACTCCTCGTGTCTACAGCCGGAGAAGTTCAACAACCTGGTCAAGTTCTTAGCCTCACTGCAGTGAGGCGTGGCCCAAGCGCGCCGTCGCGGACCGACGGCGATCAATTCGCGGGGCAGGTGCGGGGCATGTTCGACCGCATTGCGGGCGTCTATGACCTGATGAACTCGGCGATGACCGTCGGCCTTCATCATCGCTGGCGCGAGCGCGCCGCCGAGAGGACCGAGCTCGGGTCGGGCGACAGCGCCCTCGACGTCTGCTGCGGCACCGGCGACCTCGCACTTGAGCTTGCCGGTCGTGTCGGTCCCGAGGGAACGGTGATCGGCTGCGATTTCTCCGAGCAGATGCTCGCGATCGCCCGTGACAAGGCCTCCGCCCGCGGTGCGGCCGCGCGCTTTGACTGGGCGGACGCGCTCGAGCTCCCCTACGAGGACGCGAGCTTCGATGCCGCAACGGTGGGCTTTGGCGTGCGTAACCTCGCCGACCTCGACCTAGGCATCGCGGAGCTCACGCGCGTCCTCAAGCCCGGTGGTCGGCTCGTGATCCTCGAGATCACCAATCCAACCCGGCCCCCACTATCGACCTTCTTCGCGCTGTGGTTCGATCGCCTCGTCCCGCTGCTTGGCACGATCGCCGGCGACCGCGACGCCTACACCTACCTGCCCGAATCGGTGAAGCGGTTCCCGCCGCCTGAGGGACTTGCCTTGATCATGGACCGCGCGGGCCTCGAGTCGATTCGGTACACGGTGCTCGCCGGGGGGATCATCGCGATCCACTCCGGGGTCCGCCCTTGACCGGCTCCGACGTCCCGCCCCCCGTCACTCGCGTCCTCGACGCCGCGGCGTCCTGGCTCCCCACGCGTATGAGTGCGGTCGAGTCACGGCTCGAGCAGATCGTCGGTGATGGCGACGACCGGCTCGCGAGCGAGGCCACGGCGACGCTCGCCGCTGGTGGCAAGCGGCTGCGCCCGATGCTCGTCCTGCTCTGTGCCGGGCCGACCGCCGGCGACGGCGCGACCCGTGCCGCAACGGCGATCGAGCTCGTCCACATGGCAACGCTGGTCCACGACGACGTCCTCGACGCCGCGCCGCTTCGCCGCGGGCTGCCGACGGTCGTTGCGCGAACCGGTCGCGAAACCGCCACCGCGGTAGGCGACCTCCTGCTCTCTCGAGCGTTTGCCGAGCTGACGGACGTCGGAGAGCGCCAGGTTGGTCTCTTGGCCAGCGCCTCGGTCGGTCTTGCCAAGGGCGAGCTGGCGCAGAGGCGCGACGCTTACGACCTGACGATCGATGCTGACCGCTACCTGCACCGCTGCCGGCTGAAGACGGCCCGCCTTTTCGAGTGCGCGTGCGTGATCGGTGGCGAGCACGACGATGCTTCAACCGCAGCGTTGATCGTCTTTGGCCGCGAGATTGGTCTCGCCTTTCAGCTGCTCGACGATGTTCTCGACATCACCGGCCCGGCGCAGCGAACCGGCAAGGCGCGTGGCACAGATCTTCTCGATGGGACCGTGACGATGCCTCTTATCGTCGCTCGCGACCAGGATCCGTCGCTTGCGCAACTCGACCTCGCAGCTCTTGACGCGGAGACTGCTGATCAGATCTGCGATCGCATCGGGGCGACCGGTGCGTTGGAGGTGGTCCGCGCCGACGCTCGCCAGCGAGTGGACGCCGCAAAGCTGGCGCTGGATGATGCCGGCCTCGATCCCCAGCAGCACGAGCTGTTGACGCTCGTCGCCGACGGTGTCGTGGAGCGCTACTCCTAGAAGTCTTCGGGGAGGATCCAGCCGACCTGCAGGGCGGAGATGAAGCGGTCGACTTCCTCCTCCATGTTGGTCCGCGTGAGCGTGGTCAGGTCGCCGAGCAGCTGCTCGGTGCCGCGATCGAGCTCTTCGTCGAACGCGTCGACGATCTCCTGGGCGTAGCTGCCGCCACCGGTCCACTCGCAGTCGGGGCAGCGCAGGTCAACCTGCCAGCGCTGCTGCTCGGCGGGCGCCCAGTCAACCGGGTAGACGAGCCTTGAATCGCACACCGGGCAGACGTGCAGGGCAGCAATCTGGTGACCTGAAAGCTCCGGTCGGTTGGTGTCTGTGGTCTGGCGTTCTGCCATCTCGCAGGCCTTATCGGGCTGCCCGCCGGGTTCCTTTAGTTTCGGCACGAATAGACTGGCCGCCCGATGGTGCTCTCCGACCGGACCATTCGCGCCGAGGTCGAGGCGGGACGGATCAAGTTCGACCCCTACGACGAGTCGCTGATTCAGCCTTCCAGCGTGGATATGCGCGCCGACGGCAAGTTCCGCGTCTTCCACAACGCGCGCTACCCGTACATCGACGTGCGCCAGCCGATGGAGGAGCTGACCGAGCTGGTTGAGGTTGACGGCGACGTGCCGTTCATCCTCCACCCCGGCGAGTTCGTCCTCGGCCAGACCCTTGAGCGCGTCAAGCTTCCAAACGACATCGTCGGGCGCCTTGAGGGCAAGTCGAGTCTCGGGCGCCTAGGCCTGCTGATCCACAGCACAGCCGGCTTCGTCGACGCGGGGTTCGAGGGCAACCTCACGCTGGAGCTCTCCAACGTGGCGAACCTGCCGATCACGATCTACCACGGGATGCCGATCGGTCAGATCTCGTTCATGAGGATGGACGCCGAGGTCGAGCGACCCTACGGTTCAACCGAGGCCGGCTCGAAATACCAGGGTCAGGCCGAGCCAACGCCCTCGCGCTTTTACCTCAACTTTGATCGCTCGGAGTAGCATTCCAGGCGATGCCAAATATCGGACCACTCGAGCTGGCGATCGTTTTGATCATCGCGCTCGTGATCTTCGGCCCCAAGCGCCTGCCGGACCTCGGCAAGTCGCTCGGTAAGGGCATGCGCGAGTTCAAGGACTCGATCTCCGGCGACAACGACGACGACGACCAGGCTGAGCTCGAGGTTGCCACCTCGCAGCCGCAGCCTGTCGACGACGATGGCGAGCCCGTCGAGGCCGAAGTCGTCGCGGACAACCGCTCCTAGGCGAGCGGCTCCAGGATTTCGCGCAAGCCCGTGGCGCCGCGTGCCAAGCGAGCGAACTTTGACGACCGGCTGACGCTGGTCGAGCATCTCGACGAGCTTCGCAACCGGATCATCGTCTCGGGCGTCTTCTTGCTGCTCGCGATCGTCTTCTGCTTCTGGCAGAACCACGCGCTGCTGGATATCGCCAACGAGCCGCTGCCGCGGGACCTCGAGCCGCTCACGTTCAGCCCGACCGAACCGTTCTTCACCACGATCAAGCTGGCCTTCTACGGCGGCATCCTGATCGCACTGCCGTTCTTGCTCTACCAGGTCTATGCCTTCGTCCTCCCGGCGTTCAGCCCCACCGAGAAGAAGGTGCTGCTGCCGATGCTGCTGGCGGTGCCGGTCTTGTTCATTGCCGGCGTCGTCTTCGCCTACTTCGTCGTCATGCCCCCGGCGTTGCAGTTCCTTCTCGGTTTCAACGTCGACCAGTTCAACGTCCAGATCCGAGGTAGCGAGTACTACGGGTTCTTCATCACGACGCTGATTGGCGTCGGCTTTTTGTTCCAGATCCCGATTGGCGTGCTTGCTGTCACTCGGCTGGGGATCGTGACACCGCAGCAGCTGGCGAAGAACCGCCGCTACGCGGTTCTGATCATCGCGGTGGTGGCGATGCTCCTGCCGGGAACCGACCCGATCACGATGCTGATCTCGATGGCGCCGTTGTATCTGCTCTTCGAGGCCTCGCTGCTCCTCGCGCGCTGGCTGGGCAAACCTGGAGACAGGTTCGGTGCTGATGAGGAGGACGCCGACGAGGACGACACCGACGAGGACGAAGTTGACTCATCTAGGCTTTCGTCTCGATGATCTTTGACCTCAAGAGCGGAAAGCGCCGGCGCGTCGTCCAGATCGTCTTCGGCTTCCTCGCGTTCATCTTCTTTATCTCGTTTGTCGGCTTTGGCATTGGCAGCGAGGTCTCCGGCGGCATCTTCGACGCGCTCGGCATCGGCGGTGGCTCGAACAGCGACGATCCGCAGTTCGAGCAGCAGATCTCCGACGCCGAGGACGACATCCAGACCAATCCCGAAAACGGCGACGCCTACGCGGCGCTGATTTCCGCCTACTACCAGTCGGCTTCGAGCGGGATCACCGTCGACGAGCAGACCGGGCAGCAATCGGTATCAGAGGAGGCACGCGCCGATCTCGAGAAGGGTGCCCAGGCGTGGGCGGACTACCTCCAGACGAATCCGGACAAGGTCAACGTCGATGCCGCCTCGCGGGTCGTTCAGGTCTTCGTGGTTCTTGGCGACGCGGAGAACGCCGCGCAGGCCCAGCAGATCGTCGCCGACGCCCAGAAGAGCGCAACGGCCTACTACTCCCTCGTCCTCTATCTCTACGCGGCCGACAAGCTCGACGCTGGCGACAAGGCCGCCGAGCTCGCCGTCGAGGCCGCCTCGGATTCCACCCAGGCCAAGCAGCTCAAGAAGGCGCTCGACCAGCTGCGTAAGCAGGCGATCGCCTACCAGGAGCAGCTCGCAGAGGCACAGGAGGCGCAGGAGCAGGGAGGCGGCGAGGCCGGCGCTCCCACAACTCCGCTCGACAACCCATTCGGCTCTTTGGGCGGCGCCCCGACAGGCGCCACACCGGTCACGCCGACCCCGTAGGCGCCGCTAGCATTCCGCCCCCGGGCCGTTAGCTCAGCTGGTAGAGCAGGAGACTCTTAATCTCAAGGTCGCAGGTTCGATCCCTGCACGGCCCACTCCACAAGTCCAGCCCCATCTCTCGAACGTCGCGGAGTTAGTCCTATAGGAGGCCCTCAGCGACGTTCGGGCTACGACGCCAAGAGCTACGAGCGCAAGCGCAGGTAGGGCGCCAGCCACGGCCCCGCCAGCCGAATCGCCTGACCAGCGTCAGGGAGATTCCTGGGCTGCGGCGTGTGGAGAGGGCGACAAGCCCGGTTCTGGGCCCTGGCAACGATGCGTTCGCGTCGCGCGGCTCGCAAGGTATGCGCCAGCGAGCACCAACGCGGTTCCGAGGAGCGCTTCGGGGTGGATCGACTCGTTGAGAAACACCGCCCCGAGGAGAACAGCGACAACCGGCAGGAAGTACGCGGCCATCGAACTCTGGGTCGGCCCGACGCGCCCGGCTAGGGTGATGAAGCAGACGAAGGCAGCGCCGGTGCCGATTGAGCCGAGGGCGACTACTGCGACGAGGCTCGACCACGCGAACTCTGAGTTAGCGATCCCGAGTGCTCCAACGGGCATGAGGAGCACCAGTGCGGCGAGCTGCGCCCGCCAGATAACCGGCAGCGCTCCGTTGCGACGCTGTAGCGGGGATGTGAGGTTGATGGCACAGCCGTAGAGAAACGTCGCGAGCGTCACCAGGGCCACGCCGCCTGCGCCCGAGGCTCCCTCAACCGACGGCACGCTGATCGCAACCACGCCGACCAGACCGATGACCAGTCCTACCGCCTGCATACGGGTCGGAAGCGATCGGACCACGACGGCAGCGATCGCCGCCGTAAACAGCGGGGCAGAAGCGTTGATCATGCCGGCGAGCGAAGAGTCGATCGACCGCTGAGCGACGGGGAAGAGCAGGAATGGAGCGACCATCCAGGTCGCTCCGAGCAAGGCGATCGGCCGCAGGTCCCTCGACTCGACCTTGCGTCGCGCGGCAGGAAAGAGCGCCAGCGTCGAGGCGCCGAACAACACCCGCAGGAATGCGATCGCCCCCGGGCTGAAGTGCTCAAGGCCGATCTCAATGAAGAGGAACGAGGCTCCCCATCCGAGGGCTGCGCCAGCCAAGAGCACCCAGTCGAATGGAGTAAACCCTGATCCGCTCGAGGTGACCTGGTTGATGTCGGGGAAGCTCGCAGGTGCACCTCGCCGCGGCAATTAGAAGTGCCCGGCGTCGGATCAGTGCACCTAATGAAGCGAGCCCAAAGGCGTGTGCCCAACCTTTCGTCGGTAATAGGCGCGGGCTTTCTGCCGATCCCCGCACACCTTCATCGAGCACCATCGAGCGCTCTGATTGCGCGAATGGTCGTAAAAGGCCCAGCCGCAATGCCGCCCGGGGCAGGCCTTGAGTCGTCCCCAGGTGCCATCGATCATCGCCCGAGCAGTGATCGCAGAGATCTCGCCGATCGCGGCGTCGAGAACTGATTCGCCACCGCCGACGAACCGAGGCCCCTCGGGCTCGATGCGAATATGGGTCGTCGCGTCCCGCGACGCCCGTTGCATGGCGTCGATCGCATCCTCATCCAGCTGTTGCTCATTGTTGGCAAACGCGAGCGCGCGCAACCCTTCCCGGACCGCTAAGGCGCGCTTGAGATCGTGATTGTCAAGGCGGGCCGACCCCCTGAGGAGCGCCCGCGCCCGCAGCCATTCCCGCAGCGCGTCGGGGCTCGCGAGAGCCTCGCCTTTGCGCTCGTCCGCGAGGTCCCAAGCCGTGTTGACGAAGGCCTGAACCAACGCCAGACCGCCCGGCGCGGGCTCGCGACCGCCTGGCTGAGGCTCTGCTGTGTTCTCACCGGTCATACGGCTTTACCTGTAAGGTAGCTGCAACGTCATCACGGACGTTAGATCAGGATCTTTTGGTGAGCAGCCCGGCCCTTATCGTCATCGATGCCCAACGGGCTTTCGACGACCCAGCCTGGGGCCAGCGCAACAACCGCGCATGTGAGCGGAACATCACGCAGGCACTGGCTGGGTGGCGCCGTAACGGAGCCCCCGTCCTTCACATTCGCCACGCGAGCCGGGGGCGGGATGGGCTGTTCATTCCGGGAACGCGGGGATTCGACTTCAAAGCGGAGGCGTTGCCGCGCGACGGCGAGGCGGTCTTCACCAAGTACGTCAACAGCGCGTTCATTGGGACAGAGCTAGAGGACCGACTGCGCGAGCGGGGCATCGAAGCGGTGGCATTTGCCGGCCTCACAACCGATCACTGCTGCTCCACCACCGCGCGCATGTCCGCGAATCTCGGGTTCGACACTTGGGTGCTCGCCGACGCGATGGCCACGTTCGATCGCCAGGCGCCGTCCGGCGAGACCATCGCAGCGGAGGTGGTCCATCGAGTCTCCCTCGCCAGCCTCCACAACGAGTTTGCCGAGGTGCTGGAGACGGAGGATGCGCTCGCTCGCCTTCAAAAGTCGCGGTCGAGCACCAGCCCGTGAGAGTGCTAGGCCGACGACTGCGACAGAGGAGAAGAACATGGACGACAAGGTCAATCTCGCCGAGAGCCTGGCCCGCATCGACGGGTACTTCAGTCCGAAGATCGTTGGCCGACTCAACGACTACAAGCTCGAAGTCGTCAAGGCTTCGGGCGAGTTCGTCTGGCACAGCCACCCGGATACGGACGACTTCTTCTTAGTCCTCAGTGGGGAGTTGACGATTCAGCTTCGCGACCGCAACATCGAGCTGGCAGCCGGGGAAATGTTCGTCGTACCTCGAGGAGTCGAGCATTGCCCGCGCGCCGACAAAGAAGCGAGTGTCCTTTTGATCGAGCCGGCAGGCACGCCAAACACAGGCAGCGCGGGCGGGCCGCGCACGGCTGACGAGGTGGAGCTCTAGCGATGACTTTGCCTTGCTCTTGCGGTCTCACTACCGATCATGCGCAAGCTGGCAGTCGTTGAATTCGTGACCCTCGACGGGGTCATGCAGAGCTACGGTGCTCCCGACGAGGATCGCGACGGGAACTTCGAGCATGGCGGCTGGGGCGGCCCGTACTTCGACGACGTGCAGGCAAGGGCAGGAGTCGAGGGGTCGGCAGCGACCTCCGCGTATCTGCTCGGCCGCAAGACCTACGAGAAGATGGCCGCGTTTTGGCCGACTCAGCCCGATTCGAACCCGATGGCCGCGCATCTGAACAGCACCCAGAAGTTCGTGGCGTCGCGCACCCTCACTGAGTTTGGGTGGTCGAACTCCGCGCGACTCGACGTCGACCTGGGCCCGTCGGTCGAGGCTCTCAAGTCCACGGGGAACGGGACGATCGTCGTTCTCGGCAGCGGTGTCCTGGTCGAGCAACTCATAGCGTTGAATCTCGTTGACGAGTACCGATTATTCGTGCATCCACTGCTCATGGGCACCGGCAAGCGTTTGTTCCGAGAGTTCGCGCCACCTCGGCCCCTAAGCCTGCTCAACCACGCAGTGACCACCACAGGAGTGCTGATTCTCAGCTACTCAATGCAATAGGGGTCGCTCAGACCCCCGGCTTCTCCTTTGGCGGCGCATAGCGACGATGCAAGTCGAGAGGGTTGCCGGCTGGGTCAACGAAGATCGCCTGGTGACAGACCCCGGAGTCAAAAACATCGGTCTTGAACTCGACGCCAGCTGCTTCTAGCGCCGTCCTCGCCGCCTCAACGTCGTCGACGCGAAAAGCGATCGGCATCGAGTTGGGTCTGAACTCTTGCCCGAAGCTCGAGGCCTCCATCACGGCCAAGGTCAGATTGCCGGCCTGAAACTCGGCGCCAGGCTTGCGCCCGTAGCGATCAATGCACGGCAGTCCGAGGGTCTCGCCGTAGAACTCGAGAGCTCGTTCGAAATCGTCGACTGGGATCGGGACGAAATCGACGCCTTCGATCTGGATGCTCGTTCTCATGAGGTTCTCCTTCGTGGTGTTTAGGGAAGGGGGCTCACGCTTTGACCGTTGATCATCGCGATGAGGCTGCCGGTGGAGATCGTCTCGAGAAGCCACTCGGGATCGGATCTGGGCGTTGGCTCGAGTTCGGCTCGGACGGTCTCAACGCCGTAGGTGTATTCGCGGCGGACAGAGACGCTTGCGACGAGGTCTGAAAGGGGCTCGCGGGTCACCGGATCGCGCGCCGTCGGGTCGAGTGCAGACTCGAGGTTGTCCGCAACCTCGGTCGCACGTTCGGCGCTGCCGCCAAGTGTGCACAAGACGAGGCCCCCGTGGCGAATCCCGATCGCGGCGAGCTCGATGCCGACCTCCGTGCCGAGCAAGTGCTTGTCGGGGATCATGCGAGCGGCCACCACGTCGCCAAGGCAGCGGGCAGCGGCGGCATAGACCGGCTCATCCAGCAGCCGATCGCCCTGGCCAAGTAGTGCGTCCTGCGCCCGGTCGGAGATCGCGAGTACGGATAGGTCGTCTCCGAGTGCGTCGTAGGCGCCAAGTCCGTTCACATCCGCGGCAAGCAGCGCGTCTGGCACAACTGCGTAGCCGCCGATCTCGATCATCTGCAGGCCATTCGCCAGCCGCGAGGTCCCGCCGTCCCCGAGGAGTTCGCTGGCTAGCCCGCGGCCGTCAACCCCATCGAGGCGTAAGCCAAACGCGTATGAGCCGCCGAGCGCAACGAAACGCTCGGCTGTGAGCGGATCGAATTCGTAGTGGCGACGCAGAAACCGCGCTCCCTCGAGCACCGTATCGGCGTTCGGCTGGAGGACCGCGGTGATCAGCCCGTCGTCGTACCCCGCGGCCTCCACCAGTCGGCGATCGGCCCAGGCGAGTCCGAGCGAACCGTGTGAGCCACCGCCGCCGATGTCAGCGAGTGTCTGGGCCAACGCTCCGTCAGAGCGTGGTTGTGACTCGCCGTCTCCCATGCCGGTGCAGCCGGTAAGCATCAGGGCGACCGCGAGGCTGAGGGCGAGCGCTCTCACTAGCAACCATCCTATGACCGGTGAGAAATGGATGCAACTGGGCGTCGGCTCGCCGCACGGGCGTCGGCCAGACGGTCCAGGGTCCCCCGAGGAACTCTCGACACCTGGACAAAGACCGGGCGCATCCGTGCCCGCAGAATTCTCCACTCAGAGTTGCCAGCGGTGAAACGCGTGGAGGGTCAGCTGTGCGCCAAATCGTCAGCTTCGGAGGAGGCGGATTTTCAATGGAAGCGGGGAACCCCCTGCTCGACGAGTTCGTGCTCGACCTCACCGGAAAGCCGCGTCCAAAGGTCTGCTTCTTGCCAACGGCCAGCGGCGACGCCGACCACTACATCGTCCGCTTCTACCGCCACTTCGATGCAGAGCGCTGCATCCCGTCGCATCTGTCGCTGTTTCGCCGTGAGAGGGCGCCGAAGGAGCCCCGCGAGCACCTGCTCGACCAGGACCTGATCTACGTCGGCGGTGGCAGCGTCACCAGTTTGGTTGGCGTCCTGCGCGCCCACGGGATTGACGAGATCCTGCGCGAGTGCTGGGAGCGTGGCGTGATCCTCTGCGGTCTGAGTGCCGGCTCGCTTTGCTGGTTCACCGAGGGGGTCTCGACCTTTCATGGACCCCCGGTGCGCACCGAGGGCCTCGGCTTTTTGCCGTGGACGAACACTGTGCATTACTCCAGCGAGCCGACGCGCCGCGACGCGCTCCACGGCTGGCTGCGCGAGGGCATGACGACCGCCTACGCAGCGGACGATGGCGCCGCGCTTCATTTCGTCGGCGAGGACGTTGCCCAGGTGGTCGCCTCGCGGCCGTGCGCGCGGGCCTACCGGGTCGGACTTCGCCACGGGCACGTCGTCACCACGCAGTTGGCGACCCGCTACCTCAACGACGCCGACTCGGTGCCGCTGCTGCGCCCCATCCCCCAGGTGCCCGCTGTGGCCGAGGCCTGATGGGGGCCGATCGGCCGCTCTCAGAGCGGACGATTCTCGCGCTCGGCGGGCATGAGTTCTCGCGCAGAATGGGCAATGAGGCAATCCGCGACCACATGCTCGGCCTTGCCGGCGCCGAGGATCAGCCGCTGCGGGTGTGCCTTCTGCCGACGGCGAGCGGAGACCCGACCGATCAGATCGCGGCGTTCCGCTCGAACTTCGCCGACCGACGCTGCGCCCTCTCGCACGTCTCGTTGTTTCGCCTCGAGACCGAGGCGATTGATCTCCGGGCGCACCTGCTCGCGCAGGATCTGATCTATGTCGGCGGCGGCAGCATGCTGAACCTCCTCGCCGTCTGGCGTGCTCACGGCATCCATCGAGTCCTCACGGAGTGCTGGCGACGTGGTGTGGTCCTCGCAGGCCAAAGCGCCGGCGCGATGTGCTGGTTTGAGTGGGGTGTCACCCGATCGGCCGGGACGCCGAAGCTCGTGCCGGGACTCGGGCTCGTTCCCGGAGTTCTCAGCGTCCACTACCACCGCGACACCGACCGCCGCCACACGCTGCTCGATCAGGCTGCCGCGCGCGGGATCCGTGGCTACGGAATCGACGACGGTGCCGGCGTCGTGATCCGCGGAAGTGAGATCGGTTCGGCCTTCACGGGACACGAGGGCCCGGCGGTCTGGCGAATCGAGCCCGACGACGGTGGCGGAGCCACCGAAACGCAGCTGCCCACAGCCGTGCTGGAGTCCCCCCGGCCGGCGATCGATGAGATTCCGGACGAGGTGCTCGAGCTGCGCGCCGTGCGGGCTCTACGCAGCGGGCGTCTGTGAACTGACGATGCTGGACGCCGGGCGAGTCTCGCCATTGACCTGGTAATTGACGTACCAGGCGAGGTGCCTCGCGGCACTCACCCCCAGCGACCACGGAACAAGTATCGCCTTCATCGCTTAAAAGACTACCCACCGCACCGGGCGGGGAACCCCAGTGGCAAGCCACTTTCTTGACCAACTTGGTATGAGATAGGGCGTGAAAGTCGTCGTGGACTCAAACTACGCAGGTGTGCCAACCCCCGACCACAACGGGGCCACAGCGCTCCTTGCCGTCGCTCTGACGGCTCTGGAGGCGGAGTTTCAGGCATCGCCGCCGGACCTCGTCGTGGCCGCTGATGACTCGGAGGTCGCCCTCGCGGCGGCCCTCATCGCCACAAAGCTGCTGATCCCGCTCGAGGCGACGGCTGAGGCCACCGGCTCAAGCAGTCCGAACGCGCGCGTGCTGGCACAGCTCGCCGCGCCGCCCGCCTAGACTCCGCGCGCATGAAAGTAGGAATCATCGGCCTCGGCTACGTCGGCCTGCCGCTTGCCGTCGCCTTCGCAGAGCAGGGTCACGACGTTGTCGGACTCGATGTCGACCGTCGCACGGTCGAGGGACTCACGGCCGGGCACAGCCGAATCGAAGACGTTCCCGATGAGCGGATCGCCGCGATCGGCGACCGCCTGCTCGCAACTACCGAGGCCGCGCCCCTGGCGGAGTGCGATGCGGTTTTGATCTGCGTGCCGACGCCCCTTGCCAACCAGCGCGAGCCTGATCTCTCCTATGTCTCGGAGGCCGCGCGGGCGCTCGCGGGCGTCCTGCGCAAGGGCCAGCTCGTCGTGCTCGAGTCGACCACCTACCCGGGCACCACCCGCGAGCGGCTGCTGCCGATCCTCGAGGAGTCAGGACTGACCGCCGGTGAGGACTTCCAGCTCGCCTTCTCCCCGGAGCGGATCGACCCCGGTCGCACCGACTACGACGTTCGCACCACGCCGAAGGTCGTCGGCGGCCTCACCGAGGCGTGCCGCACGAGGGCCCGCGACCTCTACGCCACGATCTGCGACGAGGTCGTTGAGGTCTCGACGCCCGAGGCGGCGGAGATGACGAAGCTGCTCGAGAACATCTTCCGCTCGGTCAACATCGCCCTGGTCAACGAGCTCGCGGTGTTGTGCGACCGGATGCAGATCGACCTCTGGGAGGTGATCGACGCTGCTTCGACCAAGCCCTACGGGTTCATGCGCTTCGAGCCGGGGCCCGGGATGGGAGGGCACTGCCTGCCGGTCGATCCCTTCTATTTGGCCTTCAAGGCCCGCGAGTACGACTTCCCCGCCGAGTTCATTGAGCTCGCCGGCAAGGTCAACGAGCAGCAGCCGCACTACTGCGTCGATCGCGTCGGGCGGGCGCTCAACGATGTCGGCAAGCCGGTCCGCGGATCGCGTGTGCTGCTTCTCGGCGTCTCGTACAAGGCGGGCGTCGGTGACATGCGCGAGGCCCCGGCGCTGAAGATCATCCACCTGCTCACCGAGCTCGGCGCCGAGGTCGCCTACCACGACCCCCACGTCGCGGAGTTGAAGGAGCACGGCCTCAGCTCGGTGGCGCTTGACGATGGTCTCAGCAGCTGCGACATCGCCTGCGTCGTCACCGCGCACGGCGAGATCGACTTCCAGCGTGTCGTGGACGAGGCGCCCCTGGTGCTCGACTTTCGTGGCACAACCCGCGGAATCGCCGCCGGGAACGTCGTGCGCCTTTAGCCTTCACGGATCGCCTGGCCCTTCCGTCAAACGCCCTCTCGCCGCGCCGATGCGCTGACGCTGACGCTCGGCTTCGCCGCCGCGGCGACAACCGGCGCCGTCATCGGCGACCAGTTCCTGCGCCTGGTCCGGCGCCGGAATGCGGCGGCCGACACCGCCGGTGTAATCGAGACCGCTGAGCACGCGCTCGAGACGGCGACGCTTGCCACGCACGACACGGTCACCGTCGCGCGCGAGGCCTTTGCCGCAGCGAGCAAGCGCGAGGCCGTCCTCTTCAACATCCTCAGCGGCTTCACGGGCGCCTTCATCGCCGTCCGTTTCTCGACCTGGGGCATCCGCGGGGGTTGGTGGCCGGCCGGAAACGTCCGCGTGCGCGGCCGCCACGTCCACCATTTCGTCCCGGGGATCGCTCTCGCCTTCGCCACCGGTGGCGCCGGGCTCGTGACCTCCGACCAGCGCCTGGAGGAGTTCCTCGCCATTCCGTTCGGGGCCGGGATCGGCCTGACGCTTGATGAGGCCGCGCTGCTCCTGCAGCTCGAGGACGTCTACTGGACGCGCGAGGGTCTGCTCAGCGTCCAGATCAGTTTCGGCAGCGCGGCGCTGCTCGGGGCAGCGATCCTCGCGCTACGGATGCTGCGCCGCGGCGAGCGCCAGTCCGAGCGCGCTGGACTGATCCCAGACGTACACGGCACCTACATGCCGGCAAGCCCGGTGTGAGAACGCTCGTAGCCGTCACGGCCGTGCTTGCCGGCGCGCTCGCCGCACAAGCGCAGGCTGCAACCGTCGTGGACGCGGGGGCGCTTCGGGCAGAGGTCACCGCCGATCCCTGGAGACTCACACTCAGCGGCCGAGATGACAGGACGGTTCTCGCCGAGCTCGACGGCTCCGGCGTCGGCTCCGGCGGCCCCCTCGGCTTTCGCACCGCGGCGGGTTGGCAGCACGCAACGAGGGTGATCACATCGCGGCGATCTGGGTCGGGCTACACGGCCAAGCTGGCAACCACCGATGCCGCCAGAACGATCGAGCTGAGCATCTCACGCGTGGGCGCCGGGCAGATCGGCCTCGAGGCAGCGGTTTCTGGCTCGCCAGCGCCGGAGGCGGTCGGCGTTGGGTTCGTCGCTCGTCGCAACGAGCGCTACTTCGGCTTCGGGGAGCGATCGAACGCCGTCGATCAGAGCGGATCGACCGTCGAGAACTACGTCTCCGACGGCCCCTACCAGGCCGAGGAGTACCCGCTGATCAACCTCGTCGCTCCGCCGTGGGGCCTGCGCGATGGCCATACCGACGCGACGTACTACCCGGTTCCCTGGTTGCTGTCGAGCGCCGGCTATGGCGTGTTGGTCGACAACCCACAGACCAGCTACTTCCACCTGGGATCGGAGGTGGACGATGCCTGGAGTGTCGAGGTCGTGAGCGCTCCTGAGGGCGAGAGCGGAGCCCCGATCGTCTCAGCCGTCGACCGTCTCTCGCTGCGTTTCTTTGCCGGGCCGAGGCCCGCAGACGCGCTGCGACGCTTCACGGCCGCGACGGGTCGCCAGCCCCCACCGGCCTCCCCGTGGCTACTCGGTCCGTGGTATCAGGCAGATGACGATGCCGGCGCTGAGCTCGAGCGCCTGCACGCCGCCGACGCCCCTGTCTCCGCGCTGCAGACCTACACCCACTACCTGCCATGCGGAGACCAGGTTCCCCAGGGCGACGCCGAGCGGGGCCGGGTTGCGGCCGCTCACGGTGCCGGCGTCGCGATCACCACCTACTTCAACCCGATGATCTGCTCGAGCTATCAGCCGGCTTTCGACCGCGCCGCTGACTCCGGCGCGCTCACGAGGGACTCCTCCGGCAACCCCTACCTCTACCGCTACGGAGCCGATGTCGACCAGGCGTTTTTGGTCGGGCAGTTCGATTTCCTCAGAGCCGCCGGGCGCGAGCGATACGCGGAGCTTCTCGACGAGGCCATCAACGTCGGCTACGACGGCTGGATGGAGGACTTTGGCGAATACACGCCGCTCGACTCGATCTCGGGCGACGACGTCCCCGGCACGAGCGTTCACAACCCGTACGCGACCCAGTACCACTGCGGCGCGTTTGAAGCGATCACGGAGCAGGATCGCCCGATCGTCCGCTACCAGCGCTCGGGCTGGACCGGCTCCGCGCGCTGCGCGCAGGTCGTCTGGGGCGGCGACCCGACGACCAGCTTCGGCTTCGACGGGCTGCGTTCAACGCTCACCCAGGCGCTGTCCGCGGGCGCCTCTGGCATCGGGATCTGGGGCTCGGACATCGGCGGGTTCTTCGCGCTCGGCGCCAACCGCCTCACACCGGAGCTGCTCACCCGCTGGGTCCAGCTCGGAGCCGTATCGCCGGTCATGCGCACGCAGGCCAACGGCGTCGCTGTCCCGTCGAAGGCCCGCCCGCAGGTGATCGATGCCGACCAGCTCGACAACTGGCGCCGCTACGCGAAGCTTCACACCCAGCTCTACCCGTACCTGACCGCCGCGTTGGCGACCTACCGCGCCACCGGCATGCCGCCGATGCGGCAATTGGGCCTGGTCCACCCGCGCGACTCTCGCGCCCTCGCGACGAACGACGAGTTCCTCCTCGGGCCCGACCTGCTCGCCGCCCCCGTGCTCGAGGCTGGCGCGACCAGCCGCTCCGTCTATCTGCCGCGCGGCCGCTGGGTGGACCTCTGGCGGTCGGCCGTCTACCGCCCGGGGTCGGGGAAGGTCGCCCTGCGTGAGTTGAAGCTGCTGCGTGGACGCCGCAACACCAACGTTCCCGCGCCGCTCGACGAACTGCCGCTGATGGTCCGCGCTGGCGCGACCCTGGCGCTGCTGCCCGCGAAGGTCGACACGCTGGCGCCCTACGGACGCGATGTCAACGGCCTCGTCAGCCTTGCCGACGCCCGTCGCAAGCTCCGCCTCCTTGCTTTCCCGCGGGGGAACAGCAGGTCGTGGTTCTATCGCCGCGAGCAGCTTCGCTCCAGCGAGGACACGGGCGGCTGGACTCTCGAGGTCCGCGGCAAGACCAAGCGGACCTACGAGCTCGAGGCAACGCTCGCGACCCTGAGGCGCCCCTTCGTTCCCTGCGCGATCGAGCTCGATGGCGCGTTGCTCGACCGCGACCGCTGGGACTTCGCCAGGAAGCGAGGGGTGCTCAGCGTGCGCTTCGCGGCTCGCAGGGCAACGCTCCGAGCCCGTCCCTGTCTCTAGCCGCCAGCCTCAGTCGCCGGCGACCAGGTACCGCGCGAACATCTCACCCGTCTGCGGCTCCGCGAGCAGCCAGCCGATGTCGAGCGGGCGCTCCGACTCCTCAAGCCCGGAGATCAGACCCGGCCCGACACCGCCGCCGAGCTTTGGCGCGTGGGTGACGAAGAGCTCGTCAACGAGGCCTTCGTCCACGAGCTGACCGTGAAGACGCGGGCCGCCCTCGCAGAGCAGCGACCTCACGCCGCGATCGGCGCGCAGGTGAGCGAGTAGCGCGGCCAGGTCGAGATCGCCGCGATGGCGCACCACATCCAGCGCTGTCTCGGTGGGAGGCGGCTCCTCGTCGGAGACCGTCGCGATAACGATCTCGCCGTGCCCCTCGGTGAAAAGCGGCGCGTCCCACGGCAGCTCGAGCCGACCCGAGACGATCACCATCAGCGGGTCGTGGGCCAATCCGTCGCGTTCGCGCTGCTCTCGCTTGGCCGGGTCGCCGACGACGCGGCCGTAGCGTTCCGCGCGCATGGTCCCGGCCCCGATCATGACCGCGTCGACACGCGTGCGCAGGCCGACGAGCATGGCGGTGTCGGTGTCGGTGCCGATCGCCCCGGACCTGCCGGAGATCGTCGCGTGGCCGTCGAGCGTCAGGGCGAAGTTGGTGATGACGTACGGGCGATCGTCTCGTGCCTGGGCAACCAGGTCGAGCCCGGCGAGCTCAGCGGCGATCGTGGTCTCGGAGCAGTCGGGCAATAGCCGCCGAACCGGTCGGTCGAGGTCGAGGCTCATTGCGGCCCTTCTACCCGATTCCGCGCGCGCCGAGCGGTCCGCGGTGCGTCGGCTGCTTCGGCGCCGGTCCGGCATGCAGCGGTGGAATGGGCCGCTCGATCGTCTCGCCCTCGCGCGCCTCGAGCACTTCGTCGTAATGGGTGATCTCCAGCGGATCGCCCGAGCGCAGGGCGTAGGTGACCGTCTTTTGGGTGACAACGACCTCGATCACGCGGTGTCGAAAGGCGAGGCGATAGCGCAACCGCGTGAGCTGCGAGGGCAGTCTGGGCTTGAAGCTCAGCTTGCCCCAGTGGTCGCGCATGCCGCCAAAGCCCGCCACGGCAGCGATCCAGGCACCGGCAAGCGAGGCCATGTGGATCCCGTCGGCGGCGTTGTGCTCGAGGTCGTCGAGATCCATCAACGCCGCCTCGGTCATGTACTCGAAGGCGAGATCGAGGTGACCGACCTCAGCCGCTATCACCGCCTGGGTGCAGGCCGAAAGCGACGAGTCCCGAACGGTGAGCGGCTCGTAGTAGGCGAAGTCACGCGCCTTCTGCTCATCGGTGAAGGCGTCTCCACGCAGGTACAGGGCGAGCACGAGATCGGCCTGCTTGAGCACCTGCTTTCGGTAGATGTCGAAGTAGGGGTAGTGAAGGAAGAGCGGATAGGCGTCCGGGGGTGTCGAGGCGAAATCCCAGGGCGCGTGATGGGTGTAGTCCTCGGACTGCTGGTGGACCCCGAGCGCATCGTCGTAGGGGATCGTCATCGCCTCGGCCGCGTCGCGCCAGGCGGCGGCCTCCTCCTCGTCGACGCCATGCGCACGAGCGAGCGCAGGCCTGTGCTCGACCGCGTCGGCAGCGTCGATCAGGTTCTTCTGCGCACAGAGGTTGGTGAACACGTTGTTGTCGGCGACGGCGCTGTACTCGTCCGGACCTGTGACGCCATCGATTCGAAAGGCACCCGATACGTCGTGGTGTCCGAGCGATCGCCACAGGCGCGCCGTCTCAATCAGCAGTTCGATTCCGCACTCTTCGCCGAACTCGTCGTCGGCCGTGGACGCCCAGTACCGCGCCACGGCGTTGGCGATGTCCGCGTTGACGTGAAACGCTGCGGTTCCGGCCGGCCAATAGCTCGAGCACTCCTCGCCCGCGATCGTCCGCCAGGGAAAGGCAGCCCCTTCGAGGCCAAGCTGCTTGGCGCGAGAGCAGGCCTTGTCGAGCGTGGAATGGCGCCAGACAAGCGCATCGCGGGCCGCCTCCGGCAGGGAGTAGGTGAGCATCGGCAGCACGTAGGTCTCGGTGTCCCAAAAGGCGTGACCGTCATAGCCAGAGCCGGTGAGCCCCTTTGCCGGAATCGCGCGGCCCTCGCTGCGCGCACCGGCCTGAAGCACGTGGAACATCCCAAAGCGCAGCGCCTGCTGCAGGCGGGCTTCCCCTTCGATCTCGACGTCAGCCCGCCCCCAGAAGCCGTCGAGCGTCTCGCGCTGCAGCCGCAGGAGATCGTCCCAGCCGGTGTGGTTGGCCTCGATCACCGCCGCCGCCACCTGGTCGCGCAACGCCGGCATCGAGCGCTGTCGCGACCACCCGTAGGCGACGAACTTCGTCAGGCGCAGCGGCTTGCCCGGCTCGATCACCGTCGAGACCGTCGTGCGGGCCAGATCGGGCTCGGAATGGTCGGCGGTGCGTAGGTCCGCCTCGCACTCAACGACGTGGTCGTAGCCCGCCGCTATGCGCAAACCACTGCGCTTCGTTCGGTGGACCAGGACGCCGCGCAGGCCGTCGGCGGCGTCGAACTCGGGCTCGAGAGCATCGACGGACGCCGCGGAGCGAGGATCGCCGGCACGCATCGGCAGCGGCTCGTTGGCGACGAGCTCGGACTGGAGGACCACGCGAAGGGACTTGTCGACCGGTTCGACCGTGTAGTCGATTGCCGCGATCGAGCGCTGGGCGAGCGAGACCAAACGCGTGCTCGTGATCCTGACCCGGTCGCCGGTGGGTGAGGTCCAGGTCACCTCGCGGCGCAGGGTGCCCGCGCGCAGGTCGAGAACGCGCTCGTGGCTTTCGAGGTGGCCGTAGCGCAGGTCAAACGGCTCGTCTCCGACCAGCAGGCGAATCAGCTTGCCGTTGGTCGCGTTGACCACCGTCTGCCCGGACTCCGGGTATCCGTAGCCAGCCTCCGCGTAGGGCAGCGGCACACTCTCGTAAAAGCCGTTGAGGTAGGTGCCCGGGAGCCCGTTCGGCTCGCCCTCGTCGAGATTGCCGCGCATGCCGATGTGACCGTTCGACAGGGCGAATACCGACTCCGCCTGGGCGAGCAAGTCGAGATCCAGCGTGCTCTCGCGAACCAGCCACGGGTCGACGTCGAAGGCGCCCTGGCGGATCAAGCGGACTCCAAGAGCTCGGCGAGGTCGGCGACGACTGTGTCGGCGCCGTGATCGGCCAGGTCCTTCGCATGACCGACGCGGTCGACGCCAACCACGAAGCCGAAGTCGCCGGCCCGTCCCGCCTCGACACCGGCGAGCGCGTCCTCGAACACCGCGGCCTCGGCCCTGTCGACGCCGAGCATTCGCGCGCCGGCTTCGAACGTATCCGGCGCGGGCTTGCCCTTCAGGCTCTCGGTCTCGGCGACGTTCCCGTCAACGATCTCCTCGAAGAGGTCGAGGATGCCGGCCGACTCCAGCACCTGTCTGCAGTTGGTTGACGACGAGACCACCGCTCGCCGCAGGCCGGCGTCAATCGCAGCTTTGACGTAGCGCACCGAGCCCTCATAGACCTCGACGCCCTGGTCCTCGATGAGCTTGAGCACCAGTTCGTTCTTGCGGTCACCGAGTTCAGCGATCTCCGCATCGGAGAGCTCGATGCCGCGCGACCGCAGAAACGAGCGCACCCCGTCGGCGCGCGGTTTGCCGTCGACGTAGCTGTCGTAATCGTTTTGCGTGAAAGCGTCGAAGCCGTCGCCGTCGCGGCTTTGCAGGAAGGCGTCGAACATCCGCTTCCACGCCGCGGCATGGACCTTTGCGGTCTGGGTGAGCACGCCGTCGAGATCGAACAGGCAGGCTCTGATCGTTTCTGGAAGACCCAGCGCCATTGCCCGAGCCTATGACTCGAGCCACCCGAACGTTCGCCCGGTGATGCGCTCCAGATCCGCGACATCGTCGGCGACGAGCTCGACGAGCTTGGCGCGCAGCTGTGGATCGAGCTCGGGCTTGGCGGAAGCGCCCTGGCCGGGATCGTGCACCAGCCGCTCGACCATCCAGCGAAGCGACTCGGGCAGACGGTCGAAGTTGCGATCGAGCGCCCGCAGCCCGGGCAGGCGCACGGCGCGGTCCATCAGGCGAAAACCCCCGTCCTGCTTGCCGCTGCCCGTCTCCCACTCACGCGAGAACTGCTCGCTGCGAAAGGAGTGGTCGACGCCGCAGAATTCGAAGACGCGGCGCATCGTCGCCTCGCGCTCTGCGGCGAGATCCTCGTTGGCAACGACGAGCACCCGCTCGGGGTCAAACGCGGCGAGGTACGGCGCGAGCTGCATCGCGTAGAGGCTGCGCGCGACGTAGGCCGAGCCTGGGTCGCTGAGGCTCTCCTCGAGCGAACGCGATTCATAGCCGCCACCGACGTTGTGGAGATAGTGGGAGAGCATCCGCTCGATCGGGTTGCGGACCATGTAGATGACCCGGGCGCCCGCACCGAGGAGCTCGTGCATTCGCTGGGGGACCCCGGTGAAGCGGGGAAGGTTTGTGTAGTGCGGGGAGGTCTCGCCGCGGACTGCGGCATCGCGATCGAAGTGGCTTGCGTACCACTCGGGGCCCAGTTCCCAGTTGAGCTCGGAAACGAAGAAGTTGAGCTCCTTCGGCCGTGACATCGCGATCGAGGGGTGCAGGTTCAGGTAGTGGTGCAGGCTCGTCGTCCCGCACTTGAGACCACCGATGACGATGAGATTCGGCAGCGCGCCGCGGCGTTCACCATCGCGCCTGCGCTTGTCGAGCTTGCGACGCTCACCTGCGAACCGCTCGCGCGCGCGAGCGACCATCGCGTCGTCGGCCGGATCCGGGGGAGCTGGCGGTTGCGTTCCGGAGGGTGCCGGCTCAGCCGCCGGCACCGAGCTTCTTCGCCGCGTCGCGGAAGGTCTTGACCTCCGCCGTCGGCTTCTTGCGACCCTCGAGCTTCTCGCCGTGACGATTGACCCAGATCACGGGCACGTTCATCTTCAGCAGCGGTGCGACGTCGGCCTCGTAGCCGGAGCCGATGTGGACCCAGCCCTTCTTGCCGCCGATGCGCCGTGCGCCCTCCTTGAAGTGAGCCGGGTCCGGCTTGTAGCTGCGGACCTGCTGCGCGGTGACGACCAGTTCGAGCTCGGTGCGCAGGTGGCGGCGCGAGACGCCGAGAAGCTTGTCGTCGATGTTCGAGATGATCCCCAGCTGGTAACGCTTGTTGAGCCGGTCCATCGCAGCGTTGGATTCGCGAAACGGCATCCAGCGGGCGACGCTATCGGGCAGAAACTGCGCCCGGGAGGGCTCGAGCTCCCAGCCGATCTCACCGGCGACCTTGACCGCTGTGCGGCGCAGGACCTCGGCGTACAGCTCATACGAGCCGCTCATGATCTCAGCCTGAACCTCGAGAAAGCGCGAGATGAACTGCTGCTCGTCGTAGGAGAACCCGTCGCGCTTGGCCTCCTTGGCGAAGGCCTCGAGAATCCCCTTCTCCCAATCGATGAGGCTGCCGTAGCAGTCAGTGGTTACCCACGTGATGTCCTTGAGCTTTGGGAGCGGCATGCGGCGCGGGATTGTAGACACCGGCGATTGAGTAGTCTCCGGCGCCGCCCGCCGCTGCGGGCGTTACCCCAATGGACCTACTCGAGTACCAGGGCAAGCAGCTCTTCGCCAAGCACGGTGTGCCCGTGCCAGACGGCCGTCACGCGACGACCGTCGATGACGCCGTGGCCGCGGCAGGCGAGATCGGCTACCCCTGCGTGGTCAAGGCCCAGGTCGCGATTGGCGGTCGCGGCAAGGCCGGAGGGATCAAGGTGGCCAAGGACGAGTCGGAGGCGCGCGCGCATGCCGAGGCGATTCTCGGGATGGACATTCGCGGCTTTACCGTTCATGACCTCTGGATCGAGGTTGCCTCGGACATCGCCTCCGAGTACTACGCCTCGATCATCCTCGACCGCTCCGAGAAGAAGCTCCTGGCGATGGTCTCGCGGATGGGGGGCATGGATGTCGAGGAGGTCGCAGAGAACGATCCCGACGCGCTCGTCAAGGCTCACATCGATCCGGTCGCCGGCCTGACGACCGACGAAGCGCGACAGCTTGCAATCGACGCCGGGATCGACGACGACGTCACCGACCAGGTCGCCGAGATGCTGGTCAAGCTCGCCGATGTCGCCACCGCCGAGGACGCAACGCTTCTGGAGATCAACCCACTGATCGTCACCAACGATCGCAAGGTCATCGCGCTCGACTCGAAGGCGACGATCGACGGCAACTCGATGTATCGCCATCCTGAACTCGCCGAGCTCACCGACAAGTCGGCCGAGGACCCGCAGGAGGCGATGGCCAAGGAGAAGGGCCTCACCTACGTCAAGCTCGGCGGCAACATCGGCATCCTCGGCAACGGCGCCGGTCTTTGTATGTCGACTCTCGATGTCGTCGCCCAGGCGGGCGGCAGGCCAGCCAACTTCCTCGATGCCGGCGGCGGCTCGAAGGCAGAGGCCATCGTCGATGCGCTCGAGGTCATCACCTCCGACGAGAACGTCACCGCGATCCTCTTCAACATCTTCGGCGGGATCACCCGCTGCGACGAGATCGCCAAGGGGATCATCGAGGCCTCGAAGCAGATCGGGATCACGATGCCCGTGGTCGTCCGCCTCGACGGCACCAACTCCGAGGAGGGGCTCGCGCTGCTTGCCGAGGCCGGGCTCGAGAACCTCCACAACGAGAAGACGATGCTCGCGGCAGCCGACCGCGTGGTGGAGCTTGCCTGATGTCGATCGTTGTTGATTCCGACACCAAGCTCTGCGTCTCCGGCCTCACCGGCCGCGAGGGCACCTTCCACGGCCTGCGAAACCGCGACTATGGGACCGACCTCGTCGCTGGCGTGACGCCGGGCAAGGGCGGCCAGGATGTCGACGGTGTCCCGGTCTTCGACTCGATCGCCGAGGCGCGTTCGGAGCGTGGCGCCAACACTTCGATGATCTTCGTCCCGGCTCGGTTCGCGGCGCCGGCGATCGAGGAGGCCATCGACGCGGGAATCGAGACGGTGATCGCGATCACCGAGGGGATCCCGGTGCTCGACATGTTGCGCGTCTATTGGAAGGCCCGCGAGGCCGGGACGCGGCTGATCGGGCCGAACTGCCCCGGCGTCCTCTCGCCCGGCAAGGCCAACGTCGGGATCATTCCCGCGCAGTTCTTCGACGCCGGCAAGATCGGCGTGGTCTCGAAGTCGGGAACGCTGACCTACCAGATCGGCAACGAGCTCAAGCAGGCCGGAATGGGCAATTCGTCGATCGTCGGAATCGGCGGCGACCCCATCGTCGGCTCGGACTTCATCGACATCCTCACGCTCTTCGAAAACGACCCCGAGACCGAGGGCATCGTCATGGTTGGCGAGATCGGCGGCGACGCGGAGGAGCGCGCGGCTGAGTTCATCGCGGCGTCGGTCTCGAAGCCGGTCGTCGCCTACATCGCCGGGTTCACGGCCCCTCCGGGCAAGCAGATGGGCCACGCTGGCGCGATCATCTCGGGCTCGTCGGGAACGGCCGAGGCGAAGAAGGAAGCTTTGGAGGCCAAGGGGGTCCGGGTCGGAAAGAGTCCGACCGAAACCGCGCAGCTCGCCGTCGAGGCGATGAAGGAGCTTTGACAATGCCGCGGACTCGCGTGACGCTAACCGTCCTGCTGACGGCCCTGCTCGTTCTGGGCCTCGGTGCCACCGCGCTCGCCAAGGGCGACAAGCGCTATCGCGACGATGTCTTCAAGAAGGTCGACGTGACCCGTGACATCACCTACGGCCAGGCGCCGGCTGATGAAAACGGAGAGGGTGAGGAGCTCAAGCTCGACCTCTACCAGCCGCGCAAGGACACCCTGCTCAAGGGCCGCCCGGTCATGATCTTTGCCCACGGCGGCGGCTTCACCGGCGGCGACAAGTCCGAGGGCCCGGCCCCCACGCTGGCGAAGGAGTTCGCGCGCAAGGGCTATGTGACGGCGTCGATCAACTACCGCCTCAACGGTCCCCCGAGCGGCTGCACCGGGGCCAACGGGGTCACACCGGAGTGCTACGCGGCGGCTATCGACGCCGTTCACGACGGTCAGGCTGCGGTCCGCTGGTTCCGCGTCAATTCCAAGGACCTCGCCATCGACAAGAAGCGCATCGCGATCGGTGGCGAGTCCGCAGGCGCGATCCTCGCCTGCGGCGTCGGGGTGCTCGAGGACGACCCGGGCTCGAGCGGCAACGCCGGCCCTTCGTCGGCTGTGCAGTCGGTCGCCTCGATCTCTGGCGGTCTGCCAGGGGGACTCTTCGTCGACTCCAACAGCGCCCCGATGATCCTCTTCGCGAGCACAGGCGATCCGGTCGTCCCGTACTCGTGGTCGGTGGAGACGCGCGACGCTCTTGCGAGCAACGGGGTCGCCGCGAAGCTGACCAGCTTCAACAGCAACGTCCACGTTCCATACGCCGACTTCGGCAAGAAGATCGAGAAGCAGTCGACGAAGTTCGTCTACAAGCAGATGAACGTCAAGAACGCGAAGGGCGCCTGAACCGCGCCCATCACCCACGGTGGGGTTGAGATAAGTCTTCGGTTGTGGGCCGGCGGGGCCCGCGTTATGGTCGAAGAGAGGGTCCACTCGCCTCTGCGAGAGACCCAAGAGCGCGCCGCCGCCGTTGGGGTGAAGACGGCGCGTAGTCAGGACGACGATGGAGGATCATGGAGGCAGGGACACCCGCACCCAGCAGCAGCATGGTCGCGCGAGGTGTCGCGGCGCTTACGTTCGCGGTCGCTCTCGTCTGCGTGCCGGCTGCCATGGGCGCGACCTCCGGCGCCTCGATGGTCAAGGACGTCAACCCGGGCGACACCTTCCCGCCGACTGAGCTCGCCGCCCTCGGCGACGCGGTGCTCTATCGCGCCTACGATGGCGAGGACATCGAGCTCTGGCGTTCGAACGGCACCCCGGAAGGCACCTTCGAGCTCAAGAACATCGCTGCCGACCCACCCGGCGTTCCACCCAAGTCGAGCATCCCCACCGGTCTGACCGAGATGGGGGGATTCGTCTACTTCCAGGCGAACACGCCCGACGAAACTGGATCCGAGCTCTGGCGCTCCGACGGCACCGAGGCTGGGACGGTCCTAGTCAAGGACATCAACACGGCCTTCGTCGGCGCCGCACACAGCTACCCGACGAACCTCACCGACGTGAACGGAACTCTCTTCTTTGCTGCGAAGGGAGGCCCCAGCTTCTTCGGTGACCACTGGGATCTGTGGCTGTCCGACGGCACAGAAGCCGGGACGGTCTTGATCAAGGACCTGGACTCGCCGAATCCGCCGGAACATCTCACCAACGTCAACGGCACCCTCTACTTCACGCTTGCCGATGGCGCCACGGGGACCGAGCTTTGGGTATCCGACGGGACCACTGGCGGCACGAAGATCGTCAAGGACATCGCGCCAGGCGTGGGCAGCAGCAATCCGGGCTCGCTGACCGACTTCAACGGGATGCTGATCTTTGCCGCCGATGACGGCATCAACGGGCGCGAGCTGTGGAGGTCGGTCGACGGCACCGCTGGCAACACGACAATCGTCAAGAACATCGATCCCGATCCGGGCGACAGCTCCAACCCGGACCAGTTCGAGAAGCTGCCCGGAGTCGGGCTTAATCCCGATCGGCTGCTTTTCGGCGCCGAGAGTAACGGCGACTTCACCCGGGGAATCTGGGAGACCGACGGCACTGAGCCGAACACGAGGCTTGTGAAGACGATCCGCGACCCGGCGGAGCTGACGGAGATCGATGGAACCATCTTCTTCCAGGGCTTTGACGGGCCGCAGAACACCACCCCAGGCACGCACAGCCAGGAGCTGTGGAAGACGGATGGCACGGAGGGCGGGACGGTCCTGGTCAAGGACATCAACGACGGTTTCGGCAGCTTTCCGCAGCTCCTCACCGAACTCAACGGAACGCTGTATTTCCAGGCCAACGACGGCATCCATGGGATGGAGCTGTGGCGCTCGGACGGCACAGGGGCGGGCACCGTGATGGCGGCGGATATCAAGTCGGGGGCCGGCGACGGCGCGCCTACGCGGCTGACGGCCGCTGGATCGCTGCTCTTCTTCTCGGCCGACGACGGCCAGAACGGCCGCGAGGTGTGGCGTGCCCCCGCCGAGACCACGCCGCCGCAGACGACGATCGACTCCGGGCCCGCCAACGGCTCGACGACGAGTGACGAAACGGCCACCTTCACCTTCAGCTCGTCCGAGGAGTCGACCTTCGAGTGCCGGACCGACGGCGGGATCTTCAGCGCCTGCGTCTCGCCACAGACCGTCGGCCCGCTCGCGGTTGGCGAGCACACCTTCGAGGTGCGGGCCACCGACGTCGTCGGCAACATTGACCCGACGCCTGCATCCCGCACCTTCGTGCGCGAGGCTGGGGCCTCCCCCTCGCCGGTGCCCCCACCGCAGACGCCTCCAACGGACTCGACGACACCCGACGGGCCCGCCGCCGATACCAAGCGCCCGGCCCTCAAGCTGAAGTCCGCTAAGCCCCGGAAGCTGGCCAAGCCGGTGAAGCTGAAGGTCACCTGCGACGAGGATTGCTCGGTCGCGATCAAGGGCACCGCGAAGCTGAAGGGCAAGTCGGGCAGCACAACCAAGCGCGCGAAGAAGCTGAAGCTGAAGACGGTTCGGGCCGAGCTTTCCGCTCAGACGACGACGAAGCTGAAGCTGAAGCCGGCGAAGCGCCTGAAGCGAAAGCTCAAGGCCGCGCGCAGAGCGACGGTGAAGATCAGAGCTACAGCCACCGACGCGGCCGGCAACAAGACCATGGCGACGGCGAAGGTGAAGCTGCGCTGATCGTGCGGATCGCTCAGTCGTGCTCGTGTGCCCCAGCCGCCACGAGCAACTCGCTGAGCGATTCCGAGAGTGCGGGCGGCGCCGCTAGAACGGAGTCTGGCCGGGCGCTGGCCAGGTCGATCGAAGTGATCACGGCGCCCGCCTCGGCTGCGATCAACGCACCGGCGGCGAGATCCCACGCGTTGAGTCCGCGCTCGTAGTAGGCGTCAACGCGCCCGCAGGCGACCGAGCAGAGATCGACAGCGGCGGCGCCCATCCGCCTGATGTCGCGGACCTCGCCGATGAGCTCAGCGACCACCACCGCCTGCGCGCGTCGCCGCGCCGGGTCGTAGCCAAAGCCGGTCGCCACCAGCGCCTTCGCGAGATCGGTTTCCTGCGAGCAGCGGATCGGTTCGCCGTTTCGCGTCGCCCCGCCGGCCAGAGTCGCGGTGAAGACGTCGCCGTGCAGCGGGTCGTTGACCACGCCCACGATCGCCTCACCGTCGAGCTCGCAGGCGATCGAGACCGCGAACCCAGGGTGGCCATAGAGGTAGTTGGTGGTGCCGTCGATCGGATCGATCAGCCACCGGTAACCGCTCGATCCCTCGACATCGGCCCCCTCCTCCCCGAGGATGCCGTCGCCGGGCCGCGCGGCGAGGATGCCCTCGACGATCAGCCGTTCAACCTCACGATCCACGGCGGTGACCATGTCCGTGGTTGTTGATTTTGTCGAGACGCGGAAGCCCGAACCAAGTCGCTGTAACTGAAGCTCCGCCGCTCGCCGGGCAAGGTCCTCCGCGAGGGCGAGCAGGTCGCCGAGGTCGTCCACGGGCGCAACGGTAGAGCCCCTCGCCGTTGCTATCGTCGGCAAACCGATGGCCGCCGACACGATCAGCTTCGCCCGCGGCGCTCCGAGCGCCGACATCCTGCCCGTTGAGGCAGTGCGCAAGGCCGTTGCCGCGGCGCTCGAATCCGACTGGGAGAAGGCGCTCTCCTACGGCACGGGCATTGGTCACCCTGGCCTCTGCGAGTGGGTCGCGCGCGAGTTCCACGGCCTCGAGGCCGAGAACGTCATGTTCACCAACGGCTCGATGGAGGCGGCGGCCCTGCTCTTCCGCTACATGGTCGAGCCGGGCGAGCGAGTGATCGTCGAGCAGCCGTCGTATGACCGCACACTGCTGCTGCTCGGCCGCACGGGGGCTGAGCTCGTCCCGGTGCCGCTGGAGTCCGACGGCATCGATCTCGACGCGTTCGAGGCGGCGCTCGAGGCCGGCCCGGTCAAGCTCGCCCACATCATCCCCAACTTTCATAACCCGGCCGGCTGCACGCTCTCGGCGGCCAAGCGCGAACGGCTGGTCGAGCTCGCCGCCAAGCACGACTTTTGGATTTTCGAGGACGACCCCTATCGACTGGTCAAGTTCGGCGCCGATGAGCTTCCGCCGACGATGCTCTCGACTGACACCTCCGGCCACGTCATCCACTCATCGTCGTTTTCGAAGACGGTCAGCCCGGGCGTTCGCGTCGGCTATCTCGCAGGACCGCCCGAGCACATCAAGACGCTCGCCAAACGCGCGTCGGAGCACTACATCTCGCCGAACATGCTGGCCGAGTCGATGGTGCTCGAGCTCTGCCGATCGGGCGCGCTCGCCGAGAACATCGCCTTTGTCAACGAGGCGCTGGCTGAACGCCGCGACTCGCTGGTCGATGCCCTCGAAGAGCAACTACCGGACGCCAAGTTCGTCGTGCCCGGCGGGGGCTATTTCCTTTGGATCGATCTTCCCGACGACTACGACACGGTTGCGGCCTTGGACGCTGCGAAGGCCGAGGGCGTCGCTTTCGTCGCCGGGCCGGACTTCCTGCTCGAGGGCGGTCAGTCGAGCCTGCGACTTTCCTTTGCGAGCGTTCCTGCCGAGCGCGTGGCCGACGGCGTCGGCCGGCTGGTTCGCGCACTCGACTCCGTTCGCACCGCCAGCCCCGCTTAGCCCGCGCTCAGCGCGGATGGCGTAGGCCTAGCGCCCGTAGCGGTCGCTGGAGAGCACGAGCGCCTCGGGCAACGGGGCGCGCGCCTCAGGTGCCGGATCGGCGCGGACCGAGACCGTCTCGGCGACGCTGCGGGTTACGGAGTGGCGCTCGTCGCCGGACGCGACGATCACCTCATCGTCGTTTGAGCTCTCGAGGATCCCCTTGAGGCCAGGTCGCAGCCCCGAGTCCTTGAGGTAATGCAGGAGCTCTTCGGCCTCGTTTTCGAAGCGCAGAACCATGACGTCGGCACCCTCCGCCACGTCGGCCAGCAGCACGCCCTTCTCGCGCGCGCCCTCGACGATGGGGTGACCGTGCGGGCAGGTCGTGGCGTCGCCGATCGCGGCGAGCATGCGCTCCTCGAGCACCGGCGACATCGCGTGCTCGAGCCGCTCGGCCTCCTCGTGAACCTCGTCCCAAGGGATCCCGAGGACGTCGGTGAGAAAGCGCTCGATCAGCCGGTGTCGACGGACGATCGCCTGCGCGTGGTTGCGCCCGTCATCGGTGAAGCTGAGTGACTTGTCGTCGGCGCGGCTCACATAGCCATCGCGCTCGAGCCTGCCGATCATCTCGTGGACGGTGGGCGGGGAGAGCTGCATCGCCCGGGCGATGTTTGCACCGGTGATCGGCAGCCCGGCCTCCTCGAGCCAGAACATGATCTGGAGGTACTCCTCCTCGGCGACGGTCGCGTGCTCCTGGGTCATCGAGACCGAGTCTAGCCCCGCATCGCGAGCGTCGAGATGACCGCCTCGTAGAACCCGTCGCCCATCTCAGCCTCGGTCACCGCCGCGTTCGGAAACCGCGACAAAACGGCGCGCAGGCCGTCGTCGCGCTTGGGTCCGTTTGCGACGCAGAAGAAGGTTCCAACGGCAGCGGCCGTCTCGAGATCCTCGATCGAATCGCCGATCGCGATGCAGTCCTCGGGTGCGTAGCCGCGCGCACGGGCATGAAACGTCACTGCCCCTCCCTTGCTCGCCCCGCCGGGAACGACGTGGTAGGCGTGGATCACCTCGTCGACGCCCTCGATCCTGCGCCCGATCGCGCCGTTGTCGAGAAAGCGAAGATCGTCGTGGCCGAGATCGGCGATCACAGCGTTCGCCTCGGCGACGTCGACGGCGCCGCGCATCAACAGCGAGAACTCGCGGCCCGTGTGCCAGGGAGCGTGCCACTCGAGCCGCTCACCGAAGTGCTCGAAGAGGGCGTCCGGCACTCCCGCCGCCTCGATCTTCTCGGAGGGGGACCCGTCATCGTCGACGGTCCAGCTGCCGGTGAGCAGGGTGCGTTCGCCGTCGATCATCACCGCGCAGCCCGCTTCGGAGATGTACGACGTCTGCCCCAGCATGCGGGCGTTGGCCAGCACGGAGACCTCGCGGCGGCCGGACATGATCACCACCTCCACGCCGGCCCGATCGCACGCCTCCAGCGCCCGCGCTTGGCGCAGGCTGAAGTTGCCGTCGGGGTCGCGGAACAGCGATCCGCCGGGTCCGAGCAGCGTTCCGTCGAGGTCTGTGTAGACGCAGCGCAGGGGCACGTGAGGACTAACTTAGACGCGGTGAGCGATTGGCGAGTGGCAGGCCGCGTCCTGGAGTTCGGACCGCCCCAGGCGGCCGGGATCGTGAACGTCACCGACGACTCGTTCTTCGCGGGCGCGCGCAGCGGCACTCCCGACCAGGCGATCGCCGACGGACTGCGGCTGGTCGAGGCGGGATTCGAGCTGCTCGACGTCGGCGCGGTCGCCGCCCGCAGCGGACCGCCGGTCGAACCCGAGGCCGAGGCCGAGCGCCTGGTCCCCGCGATCGAGGGCTTGGCGCAGGCGACGAGCGTGCCCGTGTTGGCCGACACCTTCTCGCCGGAGGTGGCAGCTCGAGCCGTCGCCGCCGGGGCTGCGGCGATCAACGACATCGGCGGCGGTCAGCCGGAGATGTTCGAACGGATCGCCGACATGGACTGCGGCTACGTGCTCATGCACATCGAGGGACCGCCGCGGGTCGATCGTGCCGCGCCTTCCTACGCCGACGTTGTCGAGCACCTCAAGCGCTGGTTTGCCGATGCGATCGATCGCGCCGCCGACGCCGGCATCGACCCGGAACGAATCGCGCTCGATCCTGGGTTTGATTTCGATCTCACCACCGACCACGGCATCGAGATCCTGCGTCGGCTCGGCGAGCTGCGCGAGCTCGGCAGGCCTTTGTTCGTCGCGCTCTCGCGCAAGGATTTCCTTGGCGCGATCACCGCGGGCTCCTGGGAGGAGCGGATCGCGCCCACCCAACGCGGCCCGGCAACGCTGGGTGCGACCGCCCTCGCGGTCGCACAGGGGGCCGAGATGCTGCGCCTTCACGACATCGAGGCGCTCGACGCGATGCACGTCGCGGCCGCGATCACCGGGCCCGCGTGAGCAGCTCGACCGACATCTTCTCCGCCCCGCCATTGGCATGGGAGCGACTGCTCGAGGCCGGCGAGATCGATGAGCGGCTTGTCACCACCAGTGTCGATGAGCCGCGTGAGCCGCGCACGGTCCCGCTGCCTGCGGACCTGGCGCCAGAGTTCACCGGTGCACTCGAGCGCATCGGTGTGACGGAGCTGTACTCGCACCAGCTCGAGGCGCTGGAGGCGGCACGCGTGGGCAACGTGATCGTCACGAGCGGAACCGCGTCCGGCAAGTCGCTGTCCTTCAACCTCCCGGTTCTCGACGCGATCGTCGCCGATCCGAAGACGCGCGCCCTCTACATCTACCCGACGAAGGCGCTCGCCCAGGATCAGGCGCGAAAGCTCTCCCAGCTGGGGCTCGCATCACTGCGCCACGCGATCTACGACGGCGACACGCCAAAGGAAGATCGAGGCGCGATCCGCCGCCGCTCGAACCTCGTCCTCACCAACCCGGACATGATCAACATGGCGATGCTGGCTCACCACAAGGGCTGGGGCGATTTCCTCACCAACCTGCGCTGGGTCGTGGTCGACGAGGCCCACACCTATCGCGGTGTCTTCGGTTCCCACGTATCGAACGTGCTGCGGCGCCTGCGCAGAGTCGCGCGTGTCTACGGCTCCGATCCAAGGTTCATCTTCGCCTCGGCGACGATCGCCAATCCGGTCGAGCTGGCCGAACGCCTGACCGGCGCCGATTTCGTCCTGGTGGACTCAGACGGCGCGCCGCGGGCAAAGCGCCGCATCGCGATCTGGGACCCGCCGGTGATCGACGAGGACACGATGCGTCGGCGGTCGGTTCTCTCCGAGACCGCGGAGCTGCTTGCCGACCTCGTGATCAACGGCTCGCGGACGATCTGCTTCTTGCGCAGTCGCCGCGGCATCGAACTGATTCAGAAGTTCACGCGCATGCGCCTGGAGGACCTCGGTGAGCCCGAACTCGCGCGGCGCATCGCGCCCTACCGGGCCGGCTACACGCCCCAGCAGCGCCGTGACATCGAGGCGCGTCTGAGCTCGGGCGAGCTGCTCGCGGTCGTCACCACCGACGCGCTCGAACTGGGCATCGACATCGGCGAGCTCGACGCGGCGATCTGCGTGACGTTCCCCGGCACGGTCGCCAGCCTCAGGCAGATGTGGGGCCGCGCGGGGCGTCGGTCGGAGGGGATCGCACTCTATGTCGCGGGCGAGGACGCTCTCGACCAGTTCTTTTGCCGCCACCCCGACGAGTTCCTCGCGCGCCCGGTTGAGGCGGCGATCCTCGACCACACCAATGAGCGCATCCAGACCGCCCACCTGCTCGCGGCGGCGTTCGAGGCCCCGCTTGGCGGCACCGAGGCGCAGCCGGGAGGCGCCGACGATGCGATCTTGGGCGAGCGCTGGCGCGACCGCGCCGACGCTCTGGTCGGTGCGGGCAAGCTCCGCGTCGGGCGCGACGGCCGCTACCTGCCACGTGGAGCGGGCTTCCCGGCGGGCGAGATCTCGTTGCGATCGGCCTCGCTTGACTCGATCGCCGTTGTCGAGCGCGCCTCTGGGGAGATGCTCGGCCGAGTCGAGGCTGAGCGGGCGTTCACGACCATTCACCCTGGAGCGATCTACCTGCATCTCGGCCGCTCCTATGAGGTCCTCGAGCTCGACCTCGACTCGCGCCGTGCGCTCGTGGATGGTTTCGACGACGATTGGTACACGCAGCCGAGGAAGGAGACGATGGTCTTCATCGATTCGGTCGCCGCGCAGCGCCACATCGGCCCGGGCGGCGAACTCGAGCTCTGCTTCGGCGAGGTGTCGGTGACGGAGCAGGTAATCGGCTATCAACGCAAGAGCCTCACCGATCACGAGGTGATCGACCTCGTCGCCCTCGACCTCCCCGAGCAGAACTTTCCGACCCAGGCGCTCTGGTACGTCCTGGACGACGCACTGGCGGGACCCAACGCTCTGGAGCCAGATGTGCTGCTGGGGGCCCTCCACGCCGCCGAGCACAGCCAGATCGCCGTGCTGCCGCTGCTGGCGATGTGCGATCGCTGGGACATCGGCGGTCTCTCGACCAACATCCACTTTCAGACCGGGCTGCCGACGATCTTCATCTACGACGGCCACCCTGGCGGGGTCGGGATCTCGCGCCGTGGCTTCGACGAGTTCGGGCGCTTGGTAGCGGACGCCGCGCGGGTGGTCGGCGAGTGTCCCTGCGAGCACGGGTGCCCCTCATGCATCCAGAGCCCGAAATGCGGCAACCTCAACGAGCCCCTGCACAAGTCCGGCTCACTCGGGCTTATGGAGGCGATGATCAACCTGATCGCGGCCGAAGCCCGACCCTGACCGCGAGGGATATAGCCTGAGGGTCGGCAGTGGACGAGGCGCACAGGGCAGGCCCGAAACCCGAGATGGGCGCCGCGAGACCGGCGCTGGTCGAGCGCGAGCGCGAGCTGGCGGCCATCGCGGATGAGCTGGGCAGGGCTGAGCGCGGCGAAGGGGCCACGGTCCTGATTGAGGGCCCGATGGGTTGCGGCAAGAGCGCGCTGCTTCGGGCGGCGATCAACGGAGAGAACGCGGCGGGCTTCGAAGTGCTTCGTGCCAGCGGCAGGGAGATCGAGCGGGGATTCGCCTTCGGCGTCGTGATCGAACTCTTCGCGCCGCTGCTCGAGTCGCTTTCCGAGCCCGAGCGGCGCGAGTTGTTCTCGGGAGCGGCCGCCCTTGCCCGCCCCCTGTTCGAGAGCGCCGGAGAGGACTCTGCCCCGGGGGAGGTCTTTCCGCGACTACACGGGCTGCACTGGCTGTGCGCAAACCTGAGCGCTCGCCGACCGCTGTTGCTCGTGGTCGACGATGCCCACTGGTGCGATGAGGCATCGCTCTCGTTCCTCGCCTATCTCGCGGCACGGGTTGGCGAGCTCTCCCTGTGCTTGGTCACCGCGGTTCGCGACCGCGAGACCGACGCGGGTACCGAGCTTGGACAGGGACTTCGGCGCGAACGAGCGACGGTAATCGAGTTGGCGCCGTTGAGCGAAGCCGGTGTCGGCCGGCTTCTGGTCAGCTGGCTCGACCGGGACGATGAGGCCCTAGCGGGCGAATGCGCACGGGCCACCGGGGGAAACCCCCTGTTCTTACGCGAGCTCCTCCGGGAGATCCGCGCGCAGAACGGGATCGCGGCGGAGGCGGTGGGAAAGATGGCGCCTCAGGAGATCGGTCGCAACGTGCTCGACCGGATCGCCGCAATGCCCGCCGAGGATGCTCGGGTGATCCGGGCGATGGCGGTGCTCGGCGACGGCACGGACCTGCGACTCGTTTCGCGACTCGCCCGAGTCGAGCGCGGGCGCCTCGGAGGCTCGGTTGACCGCCTGGTCGAGGGCGGGCTACTCGACCCGGACGCGCCGCTCGGTTTCGCCCACCCGATCGTCCGTCAGGCGATCTACGCCGCGATCGCGCCTGCGGCTCGGTCGCGGTCTCACCTCGAGGCTGCGCAAACGCTGGCCATGGACCCCCAGACTCGCGAGCGAGCGGCTGCGCACATGCTGAAGGTCGAGCTGCGGATCGAGCCCCCGGGCGCGGAGGTGATCGAGGCACTCGTGCTCGCCGCCCGTCGAGCGCGCCAACGGGGAGCCGCCGAGCAGGGCACGCGCTTTCTTGAGCGCGCGCTCGCGGAGGAGCTCGAGCCCGATCTGCGCCGCAAGCTGCTCCTGGAGGTTGGCATCGAGGGGCTCCGGCTCGGAAGGACCGAGTCGGTCGAGCAACTGCGTGAGGCGGAGAGTCTCGCCGAGGATGGTGACTCCCGGGCCGAGGCGGCGCTGGCCCTCTGCACCGCCCAGATGCAAACCGGCGCCCTCGGCGACGCGATCGAGACCTGCGACCGGGCGCTGGCGAGTCTCGACTCGGGCCGCGAGATGCGGCTCTTCCTCGAGGCCCAGCGAGCGAACGCCAGGTGGGTCGCCGGGACCATGACCGCCGCCGAGCTCGAACGCCTACGGTCCCTGGACGCCGAGGTTGGGCGGACGCCAGCCGAGCGTGCGGTCTTGACCATTCTGGCTGCCGGGGCCGCGGGAACGGCCTCACGCTCAGCCGCGAACGTCAAGGAAGTTGCCGAGCGGGCGCTCGGCGACGGTGCCCTGCTTGCCGACCTCGGCGCTGAGCATCCGTCCTACACCTCCGCAGTTGCGGCCCTGACCCTCTCCGGCCACCTCGCGGTCGCGAACGCGGAATGGTCAAAGGGGGTCGCCGATTCACGCCGTCGCGGGTCGCTGGTCGGCTACGCGAGCGCCCTCTTCTCGCGCTCCTACTCGCGCTACCTGGCCGGCGATCTCGCCGGCGCCGAGGCCGACGCGGTCGAGGGTCTGGAGCTGCTCCCTGAGAGCGGGCTGATCAGCCGCCCGTTTCCGACCGCGACGCTCGCCCTCGTTGCCATCGAGCGAGCCGAGGTGGGGCCCGAGGCCGAGCGCGACCTCGAGCTGCTGCTCGCTGACGGCGCGACGCCCCAGGTGGCCACCTTCAGCTACGCGAGCCTTGCCAGCGCCCGGCTCGCGCTGGCAAGAGACGACGCGGAACTGGCGTTGACCCGCTACCTCGATACGGGGCGCCGAGCAAAGATGACCGGGTGGGTGGGTCCCTGGACGCTTCCGTGGCGCAGCGGCGCGGCGCGCGCCCTGGGCTCGCTGGGGCGTGCAGAGGAGGCGCAAGAGCTGCTGGAGGAGGAGCTTGAGCTGGCCCGCGCGTACGAGGCGCCGGCCGCAATCGGAATCGCCCTGCACGCCAAGGCGGATGTCGCCGGCGAGGGGGAGGAGATCGAGATCCTCCGCGAGGCGGTCGAGGCGCTGGGCACCTCGGAGGCGGCGCTTGACCATGCCCTCGCACTGATCGGCCTCGGCGCCGCGGTGCGGCGATCGGGCGCTCGCCGCGAATGCCGTGAGCCGCTGCGCGAGGGGATGGATCTTGCTCAGCGCTGCGGTTCACGTGCCGGCGTCGAGCGAGCGCTTCACGAGTTACGCGCCTCAGGAGCACGCCCGCGCCGGCCGGCGATACGTGGCGCCGAGGCGCTCTCACCTCAGGAGCGCCAAACGGCTCGGAGGGCGGCGGAGGGACTGAGCAATCGGGAGATCGCGGAGGCCATGTTCCTCACCCGCCGAACAATCGAGATGCACCTCTCGGGCGCCTACCGCAAGCTCGGGATCAGTTCGCGCGACGAGCTCGCGGCTGCGCTCGCGGAAGGATCGCCCCCGCCGCCCTTCGCCTCCTAATCTGGGGCGATGGCCGATCGCCTCGACACCTACCGTGCCAAGCGCAAGGCCGGCAAGACCCCGGAGCCGGGCGGCGGGCAGGCTGGCGGCGATGCCGAAGGCAACCGGTTCGTCATCCAGGAACACAGCGCCACCCGTCTGCACTGGGATCTGCGGCTCGAGCGTGACGGCGTCCTCGCCTCGTGGGCGCTTCCGCGCGGACTGCCGCTCGATCCCGACCGCAACCACATGGCCGTCCACACGGAGGACCATCCGCTCGAGTACATCGACTTCCATGGCGAGATTCCGGCGGGCAACTACGGCGCGGGGACGATGTCGATCTGGGACACGGGGACCTACGAAACCGAGGAGTGGGAGCCGAGAAAGCTCGTCGTCGTTTTGCGGGGTGAGCGGGTGGACAATCGCTTCGCGCTCTTTCAGGCCGGCAAGGAGGCCAAGAACTGGCTCATCCATCGCATGGATCCGCCGCCTGAAGGCTGGGAGCCGTTGCCGGACGGGCTCGAGCCGATGCGCGCGGGCCTTGGCAAGCAGGTACCCCGAAAGGAGGCGGAGTGGGCATACGAGGTCGAGTGGAGCGGCCTGCGCGTCCTCGCCTACTCCGAACCAGGGCAGCTGCGCCTTGTGCACGCAGAGCACGGCGATGTCAGCGCGCAGTTTCCGGAGGCCCGTCGGCTGAACCGCCAGCTGAGCTCCAGCGCGGCCATCTTCGATGGCGTCGTGACGGCGTTCGACCGCGACGGACTGCCGCTGCCGGACGCGGTTGCCAAGCGCCTGACGAAGAAGTCACCAAGGCTGGGCACCGGTCCGCACCGCTTCTCGCTGCAGCTCTTCGACCTCCTGCACTACGACGGCGCGCCGCTTTTGGACCTGCCTTACGAGCAGCGCCGCGAACAACTCGAGACGCTCGAGCTCGACGGCGACGGCTGGCAGACCCCCGGCTTCCACCGGGGCGACGGTCGAGCCCTGCTCGAGCGCAGCTCCGCGCTCGGTCTGCCGGGGATCATCGCCAAGCGGCTCGCGAGCGCGTACCGGCCTGGCAGCGAAAGCCGCGACTGGCGGCGGATCGCGACGAAAGACGCTTAGACGGTCAGCTTGATCTTGCGACGGGTCTTGCCGTCACCGATCTTCACTTCGAGCACGGCCTTGAGGGGGCGCCGGCGCTGACGCAGTTCCCGGCGAGCCTTGCGTCCCTTGACCTTGACCTTCAGCTGACCGTGCCCACGCCCGAGGCGCGCGCTCGTCTTCGCGATCACCTTGGGCTTGGCCCCGCGCTTGGGCCTTGCCTCGATCAGCTTGGCCTTGACCTTGGTGGGCGAGTCGAGGGTGAGCGCGATGGGCAGCCCGGCGCCAGTCAGCAGCGAAAGCGCGGCCTTGGGCGCGAACTCGACGCCGATCGCTGAGCCGACGACCTTCGAAGCGCTGCTGGTGACCGCGCCACCCGGCCGGTCGAGGCGGAACGGTCCGCTCACCTCGTAAAGAGCGCCGGGGCCGCCCGCGCGTTGTGAGCTGAAGTACATCCGCTGGCCGTTCGGGCTGAAGCAGACCCCGGTGATCTCAGACTGGGCGACGCCGGGCAGGAAGTGCTCGGCCCCGGTCAGCTTCACGAACCGTGCGACCTGACCCTCGCGCGTGATGATGCAGACGTCCATCGCGTCCGGATCGTTGTCGTAGGAGTCCTCGCAGACGAAAACATCGCCAGACTGCGACACGGTGACGTTGTCGACGCCGCCGAGCGGCGAGTCGGGGGTGTCGGCCTTGCGGTAGAGGATCGAGATCGAGCGCTTGGCGATGTCGTATGCATGGACGGTGTCGTCGTTGGTGGTCGCGACGTAGACGACGCCGGCGTCGTACCAGATGCCCTCACCGCGATTGAACGCTGTCGACCCGGGCACCTGCGAGCGCGTCGGCGTTTCGCCTTCCGCGGGCGTCGGATTCGGGACCTTGGTCCAGGTGACAGCCCCACCTCCAGCGACCGTCGCGATCTCCAGCGTGCCGGCCGTCAGGTCCGGATACGCGGTCGGCGTGAACCGGTAAAAGCCGCCATCGCCGATGTCCTCGGTCAGGTAAACGCGTCCCTCGACAGGGTCGACGCAGGCCGCCTCGTGCTTGAAGCGCCCGAGCGCATCAAGCCGGACGGGAGGGGTCGCTCCTGTGGTGTCGCACTCCCAGATGTAGCCAAAATCGACCTCTTCGCCGGAGAGCCATGTGCCCCACGGCGACTGGCCGCCCGCGCAGTTGGTGGATGAGTCCTCGAGGATCCGGTAGGCGTCGGTGACAACGCCCGACTTGTCGAAGCGGATGCCGGAGGCGCCGCCGCTGCCTGGGACCTCGGAATTGACCGCCAGGATCCAGCCGCCATCGGGCGTCGCGTACGTACTCGCGCCATCGGGAAAGATCGGCATCGTGTAGCCGGTGCCTTCGACGGGGGTGCTGCCCCGGGCGATTACTCGGGAGGTGAACCCGGATGGCATGCGCACGCCGTTGGCGTCGGGATCAAGCAGCGCGCCGTACGGTCCAGGGCCGACCTGCGCCGCCGCCGCAGCCGTCATCGTCCGCTTCCAAAGCGACGGACCGAACGCGAGCACACCGGCGCCCGCACCAGCCGAAATCAAGAACTCCCGCCTGCGAATCATCCTCGACTCGCAGCATGTCAGACGGTAGGAGCTGACGTGTCAATCCCCGGTGACGGCAGCTAGCCTTACGCGCCGCGGGCGAGGTAGCTCAGTTGGTAGAGCACACGACTGAAAATCGTGGTGTCGCGGGTTCGATTCCCGCCCTCGCCATTCCGTGTCGCCTCACCAGCGGTGCGGGCTAGGATCGCTGGACGTGACCCTCGCCGGTGACACCAAGGCGGTCATGCTCGGCGCCGGGCTGATGTTTCTCATCGCCCTGTTCCTCGGGGTTTGGAAGTACCGCCAGATGGCGAGCTCTGAGGACCACCTCGCCCACCCCTACGTCGACACGGCTCACCGCGCCGCATTGCTCTACAGCTTCGCGACGCTGCTGGTGGCGAGCTTCGTCGAGTACAGCGGCTGGAGCGAGCTCGTCGACCTGATCGCCGCGGGTGTCCTCTATTTCTTCTTCCTCGGCGCGGTCGCCGGCTACGCCTACCACGGCTGGCGCCGCGACACCGATAACCAATTTCGTGACCCGACGCCCTCGGCGATCGCGGTGCACGGGTTTATGGGCGCTCTGATCGTCGGCGAGATCGTCGCCTTCACCGTCTTGCTCGCCGGCTTCGTCGACGGCCAGATCCTCTGAGGACCGCCGGCGCGTCAGCGCTTTGCCACCAGCGTTCCGCGTGAGGTCGCCGTGGCAGCCTCCCCGCCGGGCACCGCGACCGCGATCTTGATCGTCGCCTTCTTGATCTTGCGAGCGCGTTTTACGAGCCTCGCCCCCTTCTTTGAGAGCTTGCCCTTCAGCGCACCCGACTGACCGGCGCTGAGCTCAAAGCTCGAGTTCCCGAGCTTGAGCTTCTTCTTGGACTTCTTCGGCGTCTTCGCTGTGACGCCGAGCGAGATCTCGCAGGGGCCGGAGGCGTTTGTCGGGCAACCGACCGTCGCACGGCGGATCTTGAACTTGCCCTTCTTGTCGACCTTGACCTTGCCGGCCTTCTTCGGAAGCGTCAGCGCCGCTTTCCCGGTCGGAGGGTTCGGGCACTCGAGGCGGATGTCGAGGTTTGTGACCGGCGGCGGGATCTCCATCTCGTCGGTGTCGACGAACAACTTGCTCGGATCGCTCGGCGCATAACAGCCGTCGGCTGTGACCCTCACCTTGTAGTAGCCGGCGATCACGTCCCAGCCGAAGTGGCCGCCGCTGTCGGTGACGTCGGGGTTCTTGCGGTTCATCGGCGACATCTCCGCCGATCCATCTGCGACGACCTGTTTGTCGCCACCGCGAGTTTCTGACCGATAGAGGACGACGTTTGCGCCAATGATCGGCTCCCCCGTGGTCGTGCGCACGTAGCCGCTCGGGTCGATGTAGACGGGGAAGGCGGAGCTTCCAGGAGGCGTGTTCGGGTCGTCGGGGTCGTCCGGCGGCGGCGGCGCATCCGGCGGCGGCTTCGGGTTGAAGACGATCGTGCCCGGCCCGTGCTTGGGTTGCTGTGGCGGAACCGAGAACTCGTAGTGACCGCAACTCGGACAGGGCGGGCTTGGATCCGGCACGAACGGACCGGGGCTCAGCGGAGTCGGATCCTCGCCCGGGTACTCGATCGATCCGTCGACGGTCCAACCGGAACTTGGAACCTTGTAGCGGATCACGACCGGCTCCTGCCAGTGCAAGACCGGCACGCCGGCCGAGGTTGACGAGCGGTAGCCGGAGCCGGAAAAGCTGACGTTCGAGGGAGGAGGTGCCGGCGCCAGGAGGATCAGGTCTTGGCCCGTGGATTCCTGTCCGTCGACGACGGACGTGGGCGTCGGTCGCGTCGCGCGAATGGCGTCCGAGCCCGCCGGCGGGAATGCGCTGATCCGCCAGTCGCCCGAGTGCGGGAGCTGGATCTTGTAAAAGCCCTCACCGTCGGTCACGGTCGATCGGCAGACCGTCCCGGCGGCTTCGCAGACCTGCACCGGCGCCCCGCCGAGGCGATTGCCGGGGGAGCTGTTGCCGACGTAGACGCGGCCGCTGATCGAGCCGGCGAAGGTGCTCGAGGCGGTGTCCGTCTCGCCGCCGGACGCGGTGGCCGTGACCGCAACCTTGAGACGCCGGCCGAAGTCGTCGATCGTCGCCGTGTAGTTGCGGTCGGTCGCACCGAAGATCGGCAGGCAGACGTCGCCCTCACAGCGTGACCATTGGAAGCTGAAGGTGCCGTTGGAGTTGTCCCAGGAGCCGTTGAGGGCGCTGAGGACATCGCCGGGCTGTGGGTTGCCGGCGTTGCCGAGCACCGACGGCAGCGCGGTGTTGATCGGTACCGGCTTAGGCTCGCAGCCGGGCGGAAGCTGCGTCGCGGACCGATTTGCCAGTGGCCACGAGGTGACGTCGTAGAAGCAGAGGTACTCGACCTCGGTCAACGGCGCCTTCTGGTTGGAAGCGGTTCTGAGGATGCTCACGCCGGAGTTGTTCGAGCCGGAGAACCCATCGCTGTCGCGCACCAGGCGCACCCCCGAGGCGGTTGTGGCGTTCGACGGATCGCGCAAGACGACGACGCCCGCGTTTGAGGCTGCGCTGTTGAACGCGAGCCAGGTCCCGTTCCAGTCGTCGTCGGCCGCGCCGGTTCCGCAGCCTCCGTTACACCCAAGACCGTCGGTTACCAGGGCCGTCCCAGCCTCATTCGGATGGACGACCTGGTTGTAGGTGCCGGACGGCAGTCGCGGCGTGTAGGCCCTCATCCCGACCCCGTTGTAGGTCGGGTTCGCGGCGCTGAAGCTCCAGCGCCGTTCGACTCGGATCATGTCCGCCGTTGAGCCCGTGTCATAAAAGGAGTAGCGGGTGCGTACCGGCGTCGCGACCGTGTCGCCAGAACAAGCGGTCGGTGTCGACGTGTTGAGCTCGAGCGTTCGACCGCTGACCGGTGACCAGGTCCCGATCACACCGCTAACGACCGGATTCGGCGTCGCAAAGTCGGTATCGCCGTAGGACTGTCCCCAGAACTCGCGAATCCCGGCGCCGTTGCACCCAGTGCCACCGTTGGCGACCAGGTTGGGCCCGAGCGTGCCAGCTGAACCGCGCCACTTGACGCTGTCGACCCGCTCGGGTTCAAACGTGCTGTTGGCGAAGTCCAGCTCGAACCGTGGCGTCGAAACGCTGTTCTCCGGCTGGGTGAACGTGATCGCCGCGGATGCGGATGGGGGGCCGACCATGACGATGCTGATCGCCGCGATGCCGCCTCGGAGCACGTTCTTGATTCTCATAGCGCCGATCTTCTGCTCCGGCGCGCTCGTCGTCCAGCCCCCATGAGGGTGTCTTTGCCACCCCCCGTCGAGGTAGAGCGGCCTCGTTGGGGTAATGATCTACGCAGATGGTCGAGCGACCGACACAGATGACCGCGCGCGCCTGGTGGCATGCCCTCCGTGACGCCGGCAAGGCCTTCTCCTCGAAGAACCTCACCCATCACGCCGCGGCGCTCACCTACTTCTCGGTGCTGTCGATCTTCCCCGGGCTGATCGTCTTGGTTTCGCTACTCGGCGTGGTCGGATCGCCGGACTCGATCGGGGGACTGTTGCGGATCATCGGGGACCTCGGCTCGGAGTCCGCGGTCGAGACCCTGCAGCCGCCGATCGAGAACATCGTCGCGAACTCGAGCGAGGCCGGCGTCGCGTTGATCATCGGCATCGCGGGGGCGCTGTGGTCGGCTTCGGGATACATCGGCGGGTTCATCACCGTCGCGAACGAGATCTGGGGAGTGGACGAGGAGCGGTCGTTCATCAGGCGCCGGCCGCTGCAGCTGCTGATCACGCTGGTGATGACGATCGCGGTTGCCGTCGTCTTGGTCAGCCTCGTGCTCACCGGCCCGCTCGTCACCGCAATCGGTGAGGAGGTCGGGGTCGGGGACACGGCCGTGACGATCTTCTCGATCGCGAAGTGGCCGCTGATCTTCTCGACGGTGGTCCTGCTGATCGGCTTTCTCTACCGGACAGCACCAAACGCCAGCCATGAGGGCTTCGGCTGGATCCTTCCCGGGGCGATCGTCGCCACCGTGCTCTGGCTGCTCGGGTCGATCGCGTTCAGCTTCTACGTCGCGAACTTCGGCTCCTACTCGGGGACCTACGGCAGCCTCGCCGGGGGCATCGTGCTGCTGCTCTGGCTCTATCTCACCAATGTCGCGGTCGTGTTCGGGGCCCAGTTCACGGCCGAGCTCGAGCGCACGGCGAATGCCGCCCAGGTGGAGACGGCCCCTGACGAGCCGGTGGCACTTGACCCGGCGCACCGTGCCGAGGCGCCGCACTACTCCCAGCGCGACTGACCCGCTGCAATCCACCGCCCGGAGAGAGCCGCGCCGTCCGGCCCTCTTATTACTTTGAATGCGGATGACAAATCCGGGCCAATTGGAAGCACTTCAGGCTCCACTGGGAGCTGCGCCTACGGCGCCAACCGCGGTGCCGCTGATTCGCAGCTTTGTGCGCGACCTCTGCGAGGGCGACTCGGTCGCCGCGGTCTTCGCGGTCCGCGAACGCGAACGGCGAACGCGTCGCAGCGGCGACGACTTCCTGCGCCTCGTGGTGGCCGACAAGACCGGCACGGTTGAGGCGGTCTGCTGGGAGGAGGTCGACGACCTCTTCGAGCTGACCGCCCCCGGGGCGGTGCTTTTCATCGAGGGTCAGTTCTCGATCCACCCCCGCTACGGCGGCAAGATCACCGTCCGTACCGCTCGAATTGCCGACGAGGGCGAGTACGCCGATGACGACCTCGCGGAGGGTCCTCCGGTCTCGATCGAGGAGCTCGAAGGTCGCCTGCGAGAGTTGCTGGAGACGATCCAGACTCCGTCGCTGCGGAAGTTGCTCGACCGCGTCTTCGGTGCCGACTCGGAGATCTACGAGCGCTTCCGGGTGGCGCCGGCGGCGAAGTACTACCACCAGGCCTACACCCATGGCCTGCTTGACCACACGATCTCGGTCGCCCAGGCGGTGAGCGCAGCCGCGGCGGCCTTTCCCGGCATCGACCGCGACGTCGCGGTCACCGGGGCGCTACTTCACGACATCGGCAAGACCCAGGCCTATAACCAGGACCCGCTGGCAATTGACCTGACCGATGCCGGTCGCCTGCTCGGCGAGATCCCGCTTGGCTATTACCTGATTCGCCGCCTCATCGAGTCGATCGACGGCTTCGATCCCGAGCTGGCACAGGCGGTGCTCCACATCATCCTCTCCCACCACGGCAAGCTCGAGCTCGGCTCGCCGGTCGTCCCGGCCACGCGAGAGGCCACCCTGGTCCATGCGATGGACAATCTCGGCGGCACGCTCGGCAGCTTCGACCGCATCGAACGGGAACTACCCGAGGGGGCAACCTGGTCGCGCTTCGATCGCGGCATTGACTCCGCGGCCTACTTTCGTACCCGCGACGCGGCCTGACGAGAAGTGCCCTGAGCGGCCTCTAGGGTCCGAAGCGATCGAGGCAACGATCGATGCGATTCTGGTTCGCCCCGTTCGGGCCGATCGCATTGCTGATGCACTCGCGAAGGCGCTCGCCGTCGACCCGTGATCCATCGGCGCCCTCGAAGGCATCGTTGATCTCGTCCTGAATGCTGGCGGGCAGCGATTCGAACTCATCGAACGCGCCGAACGTCTGGTCGAAGACATCGCTGGTGGTGTCGATCGTCGGTTTGACGATGAAGAGGTAGACCGCACCCAGGATCACCACGGTCGTGACGATCTTGATGAGCGGGTTGATGACGGTGGCGGCGCCGAACATCTCAGCCGAACAGGAGGTCGTCGGCCAGGTCGCGACAGCGCTGCATGGCGGCGGGCTTGAAGCCGGCGTCGCGCACGCATCCGCGAACGCGGTCGGCGCCGGCCGATTTGCCCTGGGCGTCGAGGCTGGTCGCGTAGGAGAGGGCGAAATTGCGATCGGACTGAACCGTATGGACGATCCGCTGGGCCGTCGCGGCGCAGCGCTCCATCGGCCCAAGCGTGTTGGCCCCGGCGATGCAGCGCTTGATCTCGCGCGCCGCCGCCGGCCAGCTGCTCTGCAAGCTCTGCGCATACGACGTGGCGCGGCTACGAGCCGACTCGTAGCTCGCCTGCTGGCTCGCGTTGTTGCTCTGCTCGATCGAGTTGCGTACGGACTCGTTGACCTGGCCGCTGATCTCCTCCGTCGTCTCCAGAATGGGCTTGACGATGAAGACGCCGACTGCGGCCAGGATCGCGACGGTCACGACGAGCTTGAGAAGCGGACCGATCACGGTCTCAGCGCCGAGCACACGCGGATCCTAGACCGCCAGAGGTCACAAACCCCGATAAAACCCCGCGCTTTGCGACTTGAGCCCAGACGGGGCGAGTTCGATCGCGCAATATCCTCGTCAACCCGTTGGCCAAGGACACCGAAAAACTGATCCGTCAGCTCTCGCTCATCTCATTCTTGATGGCGAACCGCCGACCCGTCTCGGCGCTCGAGATCAAGCGCGAGGTCGAGGGCTACAGCTCGATGAACGAGGATGCGTTCGCGAGGCGTTTCTATGCCGACCGAGCCGAGCTCGAGAGCCTGGGTATCTCGCTGCAGGTGGACAAACCCGCCGAGGGATTCTTCGAGGCCGAGCTCTACGCCCTGCCGCCGGAGAATTACTACCTGCGTCCGATCGAGTTCACGGACCCCGAGCTGGCGGCGCTGCGGACAGCGCTCGGACTGCTCGACGGGGAGTTCGCATACGCCGAGCCGCTGCGACTTGCCCTCCAGCAGGTCTCGTGGGGGCGGCCAAGTCCGCTGGTGGAAGAGGACGAGGCCCCGATCGACGTCAAGCTCTCGGCGGCCGGCGGTGGCCGCGAGCTCTCGCAGCGACTGGCGAAGATCGAGACGGCGATCTCGCGCCGCAAGACGGTCGAGTTCTCCTACTACTCACTTCAGCGCGACGAGGTCTCCGACCGCAAGGTCAACCCGTACCACCTCGTCTTCCGCGAGGGCCAGTTCTATTTGATCGGTCACAGCCACGAGCGCGATGAGGTACGCGTCTTCAGGCTCTCGCGTATCGAGGGCAAGGTCTCCTACGCGACCAAGGCCGAGCACGACTTCTCCTCGCCGGAGGACTTCGACCGACGCGACTACGCCCAGCGCGCCGATTGGGAGATGGGCGAGATCCAGGGCACGGCTGAGGTCTTTTTGCGTGAGCGGATCGCCTGGCTGGTCGAGCGCGACTTCGGTCGCCACGGCACGTTTCGCAAGGCCAAGCGCGGTGAGGGCAAGGGGCGCGGAGTGGTCTTCGAAACCCAGTACGCCTCCGGCCGCCAGCTCATCTCCTGGGTGCTCTCCTGGCGCGAGAACGCGACGCTGCTGTCACCGCCCGAGCTCGCCGAGGAGGCGAATGAACGGCTGGAACTTCTGCGCGACCGCCACGTCGAGGAGTTCGGTGTCGCAAAGACCGTCAGCCGCCCGCTCGCCGATGGAACCGGCCGCCGAAACGGCACGGCGCGTGGCTCGACCGGTCGCTCTGAATCGGTGATTCGCCCCGAGCGCTTTGCGCGCCTCGTCACCTTGGCCGGCTCACTGATCGGCGCCGCGCGCGACGAGGGCAGCCTGCCGACCAAGCAGGTGCTCGACGAGCTCAACATCTCGATGGACGAGTTGCGCGAGGACCTCGACGTCCTCAACGTCGTCAACTTCGGCGGCGGCACCTACGTGCTCTACGCCGAGATCGTCGGCGACCGGATCGAGGTCGACCCCGACACCTATGGCGACAACTTCGCCCGCCCCGCGCGACTACTGCCGCTCGAGGCCAAGGCGCTGGTGGCGGCGATCGATCTGTTTGGCGACCACCTTCCGCAGACCGGCCTGCTCAGCGCACGCACGAAGATCGTCGAGGCGCTCGGCCACGATCCGTCGCAGGAGGGCCTGGAGATCGCCCCCGGTCGCGATGACTCCTCAGTGGTCCGCACCGTCAACGAGGCGATCCAGACCCATCGGGTGCTCGAGCTTCAGTACTACAAGGAGAACGAGGACGACTTCGTCAAGCGCGAGGTCGAGCCCTACCAGCTGGTCAAGGGGCCCGAGGGCTGGTATCTGGGCTGTTATGACCTCGGGCGCTCCGGCACCCGCCACTTTCGCCTCGACCGGATGAAGGAGGCGGATATCACCGACCGCGAGTTCGAGCCGCGCGAGGGCGTCGAGGAGCAGCTCGGCGAGCAGGAGTGGCTGGTTCACGGAGAGGTGACCACCGCTGGCATCGCCCGGGTCTGGGTTGCCCCCGAGCGTGCGCGCTGGCTGCGCGAACAGCGCACCGTGGTCGAGGAGCTCTCCGACGGCGCCGTTGTCGTCGAGCTGCCCTACGGCTCAAGCGAGTGGCTCGCCCGCGAGGTCCTCAAGGGCGTCGGCGACCTCGTCGTGTTGGAGCCGAGCGAGGCCCGCGAGGCCGTGCTCAAGGCCGTCGCCGCCGCCTGACGCGCGTTCCGTCGCGCTACTCGCGCAGCCCGGCCACCCGCAGGGCTTCGCGGCGGCTGATGAAGCCCTCAGCGCGCACGAGCTTCCCGCCACGGACGGTGCACACCGCGGCCCAAGTTTCGTCGATCGGGATCCTGGTGTGGGCGCCGACCCCTCGCAGCCGCAACAGGTTCACTACCGTCTCCCCGTCCCCTGCATCGATCAGCTCGTCGATCTCCACCCGCAGCTCATCGATGACATCGAATCCGGCCTCCCGCCATTTGCGAACGCCCTCGTAACCGAGAAAGCTCCCGCGAATCGGGAACTCGGGCGGGTTGATGATCTCGATTCGCTCGTCGCACACCTCGGTCGGCGGCATCCCGTCTTCGTTGAAGCCGTCCCAGAACCGGCGCAAGACCTCGATCCGCTCCTCGGCCACACGGCGAGTATCGCGCAGTTGGCGGGTAGCGTCTCGCCCATGTCAGGACCGAGCACCACGTCGCGATGAGTGAATCGCGACCGACGATGGTCGACTTCGAGCGCCTCGTCGCCCCCAATCCAGGTCCGATGACGCTCGAGGGCACCAACACATATGTCGTCGGCCGCGATCCGTGCTGGGTGATCGACCCCGGGCCCGCCGACCATGGCCACCTCGACAGGATTCGCGCCGAGGGAGAAAGGCGCGGCGGCATCTCGGGCTACCTGCTCACCCACGGCCACCTCGATCACTCCGAGGGCGTCGAGCCGCTCGGCTACCCGCCGGCAATCGACGTTCCGTTCGAGCGCATCCTCACCCCGGGTCACGCGCACGATCACGTCAGCTTTTACGCCGAAGGCGTCTGCTTTTGCGGCGACCTCATCCTCGGCCACGGCTCGGCGATCGTGCCACCTAAGGAGATGGGCGGCTCGCTCGCCGACTACATGGAGTCGCTCGCAAAGCTCGCGGCGCTCGACCTCGACCTGCTCGCGCCGGGACACGGCGAGCTGATCACCGATCCGCAGGCGAAGATCGGCGAGTACACGGAGCATCGGCTGATGCGCGAGCGCCTTCTTTTGGAGCTGCTTGGGACGGGCGAGCGCTCGCGGGAGCGGTTGTTGGACGCGGCCTGGTCGGACGTGGCAGAAGCGCTGCGTCCCGCCGCCGCATTCGCGATGCAGGCCCATCTGGAGAAGCTCTCGGACGAAGACCGCGTGGATCTGAGCACCTTGAGCGATTAGTTGACCCGGACCATCTCGCCGGGATAGGCTCGCACCGGCCATGGATGGCCGACACTTCTTAGTCGCCGCGGCCGGGGTGCTCGCAGCGGCGGCAATCGTTACCCCTGTCGCGTCCGCGAACCCGTCATCGTCGGCCGAGTCGGCAAACGCGCGGGTGGCTGGCTCGATCGCCGTCGGAAGCCAATTTACCTGTGCGGTGAGGCCGACCGGGACGCTCACGTGCTGGGGCGATAATGGCGGCGGGCGTGCCACCCCTCCGGCCGGCACCTACACCCAGGTCGCCGCGGGCACCGTGCATGGCTGCGCGCTCAAGACAGACGGCACCATCGCCTGCTGGGGAATCAATACCTTCGGCCAGGCTGGCCCGCCGGGCGGCACGTATACCCGGATCGACGGGGGCGCCGTCGCCAACTGCGCGATCAAGACCGACGGCACGCTCGCCTGCTGGGGCAGCAATGCCTCCGGCCAGTCCACCCCGCCGGGGGGCACCTACAGCGACGTGAGCATGGGTGCCAGCCATGGCTGCGCGCTCAAGACCGACGGCACCCTCGCCTGCTGGGGTGCCAACAGCTCCGGCCAGGCGACCCCGCCCGGGGGCACCTACACAGACGTCGCCGCCGGCCAATTCCACTCCTGCGCGATCAAGACCGACGGGACGCTTGCCTGCTGGGGCGACAATGCAGGCGGCCAGACCGCCGTCCCATCGGGGACGTTCGCCCAGGTCGCTGAGGGGATAAATCACACCTGCGCGATCAGAACCAATGGCGCCGTTGTCTGTTGGGGCGTGGGCAGCGACGGCCAGGCTGCTGGGGCCCCAGGAACGTTTACCCGTGTCGCGGCAGCGGGCGGGCACTCCTGCGCGATCAAGACCGACGGCACGCTCGCCTGCTGGGGCATCAATTCTTCCGGCGAGTCCAACCCACCCGCCGGGGCCTTCTCGAGGCCCGCCATCTACCCGTACGGTTACAGCAACTGCGCGATCAAGACGGCTGGCACGCTTGCGTGCTGGGGTCAGAACGGCAGCGGTCAAGCGACACCCCCGCCTGGTACCTACACGCAGGTCGCCGTCGGCGTCGGCTACGGCTGCGCGCTCAAGACCGATGGCGCTCTGGCGTGCTGGGGTTTCAACGCAAGCGGTGAGGCGGCCCCCCCGGCCGGGACCTACACGCAGGTCGCGGCCACGTCCGCTCATTCGTGTGCGATCAGGACCGACGGCGGAATCGACTGCTTTGGCTCAAACGGCAGCGGCCAGTACCCGGTACCGCCGGGGAGCTACTCCGACGTGAGCGTCGGCCCCGGGGTCACCTGCGCGATCAGGACTGACGGCACCCTTGGGTGCTGGGGCTTCAATGGCAATGGCCGAGCGTCGCCGCCCGGAGGCACGTACACCGATGTCGTAAGCGGCACCGCGTCCAGCTGTGCGCTCGCAACCGACGCCACGATCGCCTGCTGGGGCCTCAATTCCAGCGGGCAGACCACACCGCCGGCGGGAACCTTCACCCAGATCGCGATGACAAGCGTCCACGCATGTGCGCTCGCAACCGACGCCACGATCGCCTGCTGGGGCCTCAATTCCAGCGGCCAGACCACACCTCCGGGCGGTACATACACCCAGATCGGGACGGGAGTGGAGCACTCCTGCGGGGTTCAGACAAGCGGGATTGTGAACTGCTGGGGTAGCAATGCCGACGGTGCGAGCGGGGGCCCACCGACGTTCGCGAGTGCCCCTCCCACCGGAGCACAGGTCGGAGGCGCCTATTCCCACGCGTATACCGCCGGCCCCGCGGCGGGACCACCGTCGAGCTTTGCGGTGACCGTAGGCTCGATCCCACCTGGCCTATCCCTGAGCCCGGCCGGAGAGCTAACCGGTACGCCATCGTCGGCGGGCACCTACACAGGCACCGTCACCGCAACCAACGGCTTGTTCGCACCCGATGCCACACAGGGGTTCTCGATCACGATCGCAAAGGCTTCTCCCGCGCTTGATGCCACTGCCGGGTCGGGAGGCGTGATCACCACCTCGATCCACGACTCCGCCGTGGTCAGCTCGGGTTTCAACCCCGGCGGTCAGGTGACCTTCAATCTCTACGGCCCGGGTGACGCCAACTGCACAGGCCCACCGGTGTTCTCCGACACGAAGGCGGTTTCGGGCAACGGGACCTATGACTCGGCCGCGTTCACGCCGACCGCTGCCGGCACCTACCGCTGGGTTGCTTCGTACTCAGGCGACGCCAACAACGAGGCCCTCGCAGGTGCCTGCAACGACGCCGAGCAGGGCGCCGTCATCGCCAAGGCCGTCCCGTCCCTGAGCGGAACCGCATCCCACCGCGACCACGGTCGGCGAGCCGATTCGCGACACATCAACGATCAGCGGCGCCTATGCGGCGACCGGCGATATCAGCTACCGCCTCTACCGCCCCGGCGACTCCAGTTGCTCGAGCGCCCCCGTGTTCGACGACACGAAGACGGTGGCGGGCAACGGGAGCTATGAGTCGGACGCATTCACACCTACCGAACCCGGCACGTATCGATGGGTCTCGTCCTACGCAGGTGATGCGAACAACGAGAGCCGCTCGGGCGCATGTGGTGACTCGGCCCAGTCCGTCACCGTCCATGCAAAGCCGCCGCGGATCGAGATCGAGTCGGTCGAGCTGAACAGCGGTAGTGGCACCGCAATCCTGACGGTCTCGACCAATCGCGCCGGGGCCGTGCGCATCGTCGAAACGAAGCGAATCCGGGGGACGGATCCAGTCGACGTCGATGCCGACCAGAACATCCAGCTCAAGGTCAGAGCATCCGGGCGATCCGCACGTCAGCTTCGCCGCCGCGGCGAGCTGGAGGTCAACCCGCGGGCGGTTCTCGAGACGCCTGACGCAAACAAGACCGGGGTTCGCCAGCGGCTGGAACTGCGTCTCAAGCGCTGACGATTAGGCCGCGCGGCGGATGCCGAGCCGCCGCGACGAGATCAAGCTGACCAAGGGGCCGAGTGGCGATCGGCGAGCTCCGAATCTGACTGGACGGATGTCGTTCTGGCGGATCGTCACCTAGTCGCGTACATTTCCCGTTCGCGCCACGGATAGGCACAGGCATCGAGGTCCGCCAGGCAGGGCGGGCGGACAGGGCAGGGTTCGATGGAACGAGCAGGCAGGGGTAAAGCGGTCGGCGTGGGCGCGGTCTTGGCGGTGCTCCTCGGCTTGGCGATCTCCGTTCCTCAGGCATCAGCGGCGGCGCCCGGCGTGAAGATGGACTCCGGGGCCAACTTCGACTGTGCGATCAAATCGGACGGCACGCTTTCGTGCTTTGGCCCGGACAACAGCAAGGGTCAACAGAATGCTCCCGCCGGCACTTACACCGACGTCTCGGCAGGCGACCAGCACGCGTGCGCGGTCAAGACGGATGGTTCGCTGGCCTGCTGGGGTAATTCCCTCTTCGGCGCGCTCTCTGCCCCCACCGCGGGGACGTATAAGCAGGTAGCGGCCGGCTCCGCTTTCAGCTGTGCGCTAAGCACCACAGGTGAGATCTCGTGTTGGGGTTACAACGACGCCAATCGTGCGACCCCCCCTGCCGTCGGGACCTACACGCAGATCGCGGCGGGGACCCGCCATGGCTGCGCTCTGACGACAGCCGGGGTGGCGGTCTGCTGGGGGGCTAGCCAGGCCGGGACTCCGCCGGCGACCACCTTCACGGACATCAGCGCGGGTGCGGACTACACGTGTGGCGTCAAGACGGATACGAGCCTTGCGTGTTGGGGGACGACGCAAATACCGTCTGGGATGCCGACCGACACTGGCTACAAGGCAATCGGCGCCGGCTATGTGAGTGCCTGCGCGGTGAAGACGGACGGATCATTGACGTGCTGGGGGGCCTCCAGCCAGGGGCGCCTCAACCATCCGACCACGGGCTCCTATACCGCCGTCTCCCATGGGTCCACAAACGCCTGCGCGGTTAAGACTGACGGCACACTGGCGTGCTGGGGCGACGCCGCGGGCGGTGGTGCCCCCTCGATAACGAGTTTGTCACCGCCGAACGGAACCATCGGCAGTCCCTACAACCACGCCTTCACGGCCGCTCCGACCAAACCCGGGTCTACCTTCAGCCTGACAGCCGGCGCGCTGCCGCCGGGGCTGAGCCTTGCGTCAAACGGCGCTCTGACAGGCACGCCGTCGACCGCCCCCGGCATCTACAACGCAAGCGTCACCGCGAGCAACGGCCTCTTCGCTCCGAATGCCACCCAGAGCTTCGCGATCAGGATCGCCAGGGCGACCCCGACACTTTCAACCACGGCCTCGGCGGGTGGCACGCTGGGCTCCACCCAGATCAGCGACACCGCCACCCTCTCAGGCCTCGTCAACCCCTCGGGCACCCGCACGATCACCTTCAATCTCTACGGCCCGGGCGACGCCACCTGCTCAGCTACCCCCGTCTTCACAAGCACCGTTGCGGTCACCACCAGCGGCCCCTACACGTCCGGCGGTTTCACCCCGACCCTGGCCGGCACCTACCGCTGGATCGCCTCCTACTCAGGCGACGACAACAACGAGGCTAAGACCGGCGCCTGCAACGACGCCAACGAGTCGGCGACGATCTCCAAGGCGACCCCGACGCTCTCGACCACCGCCTCGGCCGGCGGGACCGTAGGCACCACCCAGATCAGCGACGCCGCCACCCTTTCGGGCCTCTCCAACCCCTCGGGCACCCGGACGATCACCTTCAATCTCTACGGCCCCAACGACGCCAACTGCTCGAACACCCCCGCGTTCACCGACACCAAGACCGTCACCTCCAACGGCAACTACACCTCTGCCGACTTCACCCCGACCCAGGCCGGCACCTACCGCTGGATCGCGACCTACTCGGGCGACGACAACAACAACGCCGTCAGCGGCGCCTGCAACGACGCCAACGAGTCGGCGACGATCACTAAGGCCACGCCGACGCTTTCGACCAACGCCTCGGCGGGCGGCCCGGCCGGGACAACCCAGATCCGCGACACCGCGACCCTTTCAGGTCTCGTCAACCCCTCGGGCACCCGCACGATCACCTTCAAGGCCTACGGCCCCAACGACGCCACCTGCTCGGACGCCCCCGCCTTCACCGACACCAAGAGCGTCGCGACCGACGGCACCTACACCTCCGCCGACTTCACCCCGACCCAGGCCGGCACCTACCGCTGGATCGCGACCTACTCGGGTGACGCCAACAACACGTCACCCACGACCACGTGCGGCGATGCGGTCACGATCAACCCGCCCGCGCCCGGTCCGCCCCCTGCCGAGGCCAAGCTCACGGTCATTGACATCGATGCTCAGCGCTCACGCGGCAGCGCGACACTGACGGTGTTGGCCAACTACGCGGGCACGGTCGAGATCGCGAAGACCAAGCGCGTCCAACCGGCGGGACCGGTGAAGATCGATGCTGACGGGACGGCCGAGCTCGAAGTCAACGCGCGTGGCGTTGCCCGCCGCCAGCTCAACCGCCGCGGCAAGGTCCGCGTCAACCCGAGGGTGCTGCTGCGCCTCGAGAGCGGCAAGATCGGCGTTCGTGAGCGGTTGAAGCTGACCCTCGACGGCTAGCGACTACGCTGCGCCCGGCCAATGCCGAGCCGCCGCGACCAGATCAAACTGAGCGCCAATGAGCAGGCCGAGCTGCTTGATCAAGAGCGCGTCGTTGTCGTCAGCTCGATCGGCCCGCGCGGCTGGCCACACTCGATGCCGATGTGGTTCACCGTTCGCTCGGGTGAGATCTGGATCTGGACCTTTGCGAAGTCCCAGAAGGTGAGGAACCTCGAGCGCGACCCGCGCGCGACGCTCCTGATTGAAGCCGGGACCGAGTACACCGAGCTGCGCGGAATCCAGATCGAGGCTGAGGCGGAGCTGATTCGCGACACGGCGACGGTCGCCGAGTTCGGCAAGGAGCTGGCGGTCCGCTACGCGGAGGGCATCGACTCAATCGAGGGAGATGCCGCCGCTGCTCTTGAGGCGCAGGCGGTGAAACGGGTCGCGATCCGCTTCGAGGCGAAGCGAACCGCGACCTGGGATCACCGCAAACTGGGCGCGACCTACTAGCCGGTCGAACCGCCCGTCAGCTTCACGAACTCCTTCAGCGACGGCTTCGCTGAGCCGTCAAGCGCGAGCAGACCCGAGCTCGTACACCAAACGCAGATCTCGACCGGCGAGTCCTGCCAGCTGAACCAGTCGACGACCTGAACGTTGAGCTTCTTGCGCTTCTTGATGAAGTACTTGTAGCCCGCCTTCAGGAGCTTCGCCTGGCCCTTTGTGCCGCGGTTGAGCGAGCTTCCGCCCTTATCCGAGCCGGCTCCGATCTCAGTGACCCAGAGACCGACCTTCTTGTCGCGCGCCTTCTTGATGACGTCGGTGAAGAGGTCGGTCTGGTCAGCAATCTTGCCAACGCTCGCGCCGTACGGGTGGATCGCCACGCCGTCGAAGGACTTCTTTGCGCCCTTGACCTTGTAGAGATCGGCCAGATAGCCGGAACCATCGACCGCCTGCTTGGAGCCGGCCAGCTCGGCCATGCCTCCGAGTACGACCTTCGCGCGCCGGTCCTGAGAATTTACGCCGGCCGCGAATGCCTTCAGCAGCTTCGCGTACTTCTTCGGGCTCGGCTTCGGCGCGTAGAACGTCTCCGAGTTCATCTCGTTCCAGGCCTGCCAATCGGTGATCGGGTTCTGCGGAACCCCCGGGTTCAGCTGAAAGAACGTTCCACCCGGGCCGTAGCGGGCGACGGCCTCGCTCACGAACTTCTCCCAGGCCGCGAGGGCCGCCTTCGACTTCGGCGCGTAAACGACGCAGTCATCGCCGGTGCACTTCTGATTGTCCAGTCCCTGAGCGACCCAGCTCGGTGTACCGAAGATGAAGGGCTGAATCTCGATTCCGTTGCGCGCGGCCTCGAGCATGATCGAGTCAGGGCCGGTCCAGTCGTTGTCGTCCGGCGCCGCGGTCTGATCCACCGCCGCCCAGTTGATGATGATGCGCATGACGCCCACCTTGGCGACGCCCATCCGGTCAACGTCACCGCCGAAGACCGTCGTCTGGGGACTCACACCAAAGAAGTCAGCCGGCGCCTTTGCCTTCGCCTGCGCCGCTGGACTAAACGTGAGCGCGCCGAGCGCCCCGATCAATACGGATAGGACGGCCACACGCCGTCGCGCTCCTGCTCGCTCCATCAGAACCCTAAACCTCCGGTCGTAGCTTTCATCGAGTAGTTCAACACACAATCTCGTCCGAGGTCGCGCACGCCGCTGAGTTCTACCTTGCGACGCTAGCCTCCCACCGATGGAGGCACTCAAAGGCCTGATTCTGTCGGGCGGCGCGGGCACGCGCCTGCGACCGATCACGCATACCTCGGCGAAGCAACTGGTGCCGGTCGCCAACAAGCCCGTGCTCTTCTACGGCATCGAGGCGCTCGTCGACGCCGGCATCCAGGAGATCGGGATCATCATCGCACCGGAGACCGGTGAGGAGATCCGCGAGGCGGCCGGCGATGGCTCGGCGTTCGGGGCGTCGATCACCTACATCCCGCAGGCCCGGCCCGAGGGCCTCGCTCACGCCGTGCTGACGGCGGCGGACTTCCTCGGCGACTCGGCCTTCGTCATGTATCTCGGCGACAACCTTCTGCGCGACGGGATCACCGATCTCGTCGATAGGTTCCGAGCGAACGAGCCCGAGGCGCTGATCCTCCTGACCAAGGTGCCCGATCCCTGGCACTACGGAGTGGCCGAACTCGACGGCGACTCGGTCGTCCACCTCGTCGAAAAGCCCAAGGATCCACCCAGCGACATGGCCTTGGTCGGCGTCTACATGTTCACCCCGGCAATCCTCGATGCCGCGCGGGCGATCAAGCCATCGGCTCGCAACGAGCTCGAGATCACCGACGCCATCCAGCATCTGATCGACACCGGCGCCCGGGTGGACAGTCACACGGTTGCGGGCTGGTGGAAGGACACCGGTCAGCTTGCCGACATGCTCGAGGCCAACCGCCTCGTGCTCGAGGATCTGGAGCGTTCGATCGCGGTTGAGCTCGACGACGCGAGCCGGGTTGAGGGCCGCGTCGCGATCGAGCAAGGGGCGGTGCTCGAGCGAGCGGTCATCCGCGGTCCCGTCTCAATTGCAGCCGGCGCGCGAATCGTCGACTCATACGTGGGCCCGTATACGTCGATCGGCGAGGGGGTCGAGGTGATCGGATCCGAGGTCGAGCATTCGATCCTGCTCGCAGGCGCGAGCGTCCGCAACCTGCCCGCGCGGATCGAGGCGAGCCTGCTCGGCAAGGACGTGAAGATCGTCCGCGGCGAAGCGATGCCCAAGACGCTGCAGATGATCGTCGGCGACCGCTCGGAGATCACAATTCCATGAGGCGGAGCGAAGCGAAGCCGAGTCGCGCCGCCGTTGAGGCGCCTTGTCCATGAGGGCGCTTGTCACCGGCGCCGCCGGGATGCTCGGCCAGGACCTGGTGGCGGCGCTTGCCGAGCGCGGCTGGTCGGTGGCCGGGCTCAGCCGGGCCGAGCTCGACATCACCGACGCTGCCGCGGTCGAGGATGCGATCGCCGAGCTGCGTCCCGACGTCGTCTTCAACTGCGCCGCGTGGACCGACGTCGATGGCGCCGAGACGGCCGAGCGCGACGCGATGCGGGTCAACGACACCGCTGCCGGCATCGTCGCGGCGACGGCCGCCGCGTACAACGCAGGCGTTGTTTACGTCTCGAGCGATTACGTCTTCGACGGCCAGAAGGGGAGCGCATACGTCGAGTCCGATCTCCCAGCGGCCATTTCTGCCTACGGGCGCTCCAAGCAGGCCGGGGAGACGTCGACGCAGATCGCGAACCCGCGCCACTTCATCGTCCGCTCGTCGTGGCTCTTCGGAGTCGGCGGGCCGAACTTTGTCGAGACCATGCTCAGGGTTGGCGCCGAGCAGCCCGAGGTGATCGTGGTCTCCGATCAGGTCGCGAGCCCGACCTACACCCCGCACCTCGCGAGCGCGCTCGTAGAGCTGGCGCAGAGCGACGCCTACGGGATCCACCACATGGCCGGCGGCGGGCGCTGCTCGTGGTTCGACTACGCGCAGGAGATCTTCGATCAGGCCGACATGGACACCCGCGTGATGGCGGGAACCACCGAGATGCTCGGTCGTCCCGCCCCGCGACCGGCGCTGTCGCTGCTGGGAAGCGAGCGGAGCGACGCGATCGTGCTCCCCGACTGGCGTCGGGGCCTCGCGGAGTACCTCTCGGCGCGCACGAGCCGCGACGCGCTGGGAAGGGCGATGCGATGAACATCCTCGTCACCGGCGGCGCTGGATTCATCGGTTCGGCCTACGTTCGCCGGCGCCTCGAGACGCATCCCGAGTTCAAGGTGCGGGTGCTCGACAAGCTCACCTACGCCGGCAGGCGCGAGAACCTCGAGGGCCTGGATGAGTCGCGCCTCGAGCTGGTGGTTGCCGACATCGTCGACGCCGAGGCGGTCAAGCGCGCGGTCGATGGCTGCGAAGCGATCGTCAACTTCGCCGCCGAGACCCACGTCGACCGCTCGATCGAGGCGCCGGGCGAGTTCATCCAGACCGACGTGTTTGGCACCTACGTGTTGTTGGAGGCAGCGCGTGAGGCTCAGATCAGGCACCTGCAGATTTCCACCGACGAGGTCTACGGCTCGATTGACGAGGGCTCCTTTACGGAGAGCTCGCCCATCGATCCGTCATCGCCTTACTCGGCGTCCAAGGCCGGCGGCGACATGATGGTCAGCGCCTACCGCAACACCTATGACTCCGACGCGCTGATCGTGCGAGCGTCGAACAACTACGGCCCTCGCCAGTATCCGGAGAAGCTGATTCCGCTCTGCATCCTCAACGCGCTCGCCGGCGAATCGCTTCCCGTCTACGGCGACGGCATGCAGGTGCGCAACTGGCTCTGGGTCGACGACTTCGCCAGCGCGATCGACACCGTGCTCGAGTCCGGAGAGGCCGGCGAGGTCTACAACGTCGGCGGGCCCGACGAGAAGCCCAACATCGAGGTCGTCAAGCGCATCCTCGAGCTGACCGGCCGCGATGAGTCGCTGATCTCCTACGTCACCGACCGCCTCGGCCACGACCGCCGCTACTCGCTGTCCGCCGACAAGACCGAGGGCCTCGGGTGGAAGGCGGCTGTCGGCTTTGACGAGGGCATCGAGCGAACCGTTGCCTGGTATCGCGACAACGAGTGGTGGTGGAAGCCGATCCTCTCGGGTGAGTACCGCGAGTACTACCAGCGCCGGTACGGCAGCTGATGCCCGCGGTCTTGGAGACCGAGCTCGAGGGCGTGGTCCTGCTCGAGCCGGTCGTGCACGGCGACGAGCGAGGCTTCTTGGTCGAGACCTTCAGCGCCGGTCCCTGGCGGGAGGCCGGCGTGGATTGCGACTTCGTCCAGGACAACCACTCGCGATCGAGTGAGGGCATCCTCCGCGGCCTTCACTTCCAGCGCAGCCCCGGGCAGGCGAAGCTCGTGCGCTGTATGCGCGGGCGAATCTGGGACGTCGCCGTCGATCTGCGCCGCGGCTCGCCAACGTTCGGCAGGTGGGAAGGTCACGAGCTCGATGACGAGCGTCACCGCCAGCTGTTCGTGCCGAAGGGGTTCGCTCATGGGTTCTGCGTGCTGAGCGACATCGCCGACGTCCACTACAAGCTCTCGGCGCCCTACGACCCGGCGACCGAGGCCGGAATCGCGTGGGACGATCCCTCGGTAGCGGTCGAGTGGCCGATAGCCGACCCCAAGGTGTCCGAACGCGACGCGACCGCGCCATCACTTGCCGAGATCAAGGATGACCTCGACTTCTAGGAGCGTCGTGGCGGCGATCGCCGCGTCGCTCGTGCTGGCGACACCCGCGCTCGCCAGCAAACCGCCGCTCTTCGGTTTCAACGACGCGGCCCACACGTTCGCGCACCACTCCGAGCGCGCCGCAGCGGCAGGTTCTGGGATCGCCCGAGTCCCGGTCAGTTGGGAGCTGACCGAGCCCGAACCGGGTCGATACGACTTCTCCGCGCTCGATCCGGCCTTCGCAGCTCTCAAAGCTCGCGGCGTCCGCGTTTTGTTCGCGCTGAGCGCAGCGCCGCAATGGGCTCGGCCGAACTGCACAACGAACTTCGTCCTGCACACCTGCGGCCCCGGCCGAGGCCATGAGGACGACTACAGACGGCTGGCGCTCGCACTCCTGGACCGCTATCCCGGGTCGAAGATCCAGGCCTGGAACGAGCCGAACATCCCACTGTTTGGCGACCTGCGACCCAGGCGTGCCGCCGAGCTGACGAACCTTCTCCACGCGGTTGCGCCGAGGGCGATCATCGGTCCCGCGCCCTCACCGGGCGACCCGGACCACCTCGCCTACACGCGGCGCCTGTACCGGCACGTCGACCGCATGGTCCCCCTCGGCGTCAACTTCTACCCGCGCTCGGTCATCAACCTCCGCAGCCTCACCGACGATTGGCCGGAGATCGCTGAGGTGGCGGGGCGTCGCCAGATCTGGGTCACCGAGATCGGCTTTGCCTCGAGCGAATACGGCCGCCGAGGACAGGCGCGCCGGGCAGCACGCGCATATGGCTTCCTCACCCGCGGCGGGGCTCACGCGATCATCTTCCACCGCCTGCTCGACGTTCGCGTCGAGGACAGCCGCTGGCTCAGCTCGCTCGGGCTCCTCGACCGGCACGCGAAGCCAAAGCCGGCCTACAAGGCCCTGCGCCGAGCCATCCGCAAGTCGTCGTAGCACCGGCCAGCCCGCCCGAGCCAGCCTGGGGGCTGCGTATGATCGGAGGTTGGCGATGAGCACGAAAACGGACTCCAAGATCGATCCAATGGCTGGCTTCAGCGACCGCACGCGGCGCTGGTTCGACGCTTCGTTTGAGCGGCCGACTCCGGCTCAGCAGGCCGGATGGCCGACGATCGCATCGGGGGCGCACACGCTGATCTGTGCGCCAACCGGGTCCGGTAAGACGCTCAGCGCGTTCCTCTGGGGAATCGACAAGCTTTCGCGGACGCCGGCGGAGCTCGGGTCCGGCACAAAGATCGTCTACGTGTCACCACTCAAGGCGCTCTCCTACGACGTTGAGCGCAACCTCCGCGCTCCGCTGCAGGGCATCGGCGCGGATGTCTCCGTCGGCCTGCGCACCGGCGATACGCCGCAAAAGGAGCGCCAGGCGATGAAGCGCACGCCGCCGGACATCCTGATCACGACGCCCGAGTCGCTCTACCTGATGATGACCAGCCAGGTGCGCGAGATCCTCACGGGAGTCGAGGCGGTGATCGTCGACGAGATCCACGCCGTCGCCCCGACCAAGCGCGGCGCTCACCTGGCGTTGACGCTCGAGCGTCTGTCGGAGCTGACCGCCTTGGAGGGCAACCCCGAGCCACAGCGGATCGGTCTCTCGGCAACGCAGCGGCCACTCGAGCGGATCGCGCAGTTCCTCGTCGGGCCCAAACGCAAATGCGAGATCGTGAACGCAGGTGTCCGCAAGGAGATGGACATCGAGATCGTCGTGCCGGTCGACGACATGCAACACCCCGACGTTCCGCCCATCTCCTCGGCTTCGCCTCCGGGGACGGGCGGGTCAGCCGAAGGGCCGATCGATCCCGTGGGCCTCGAGTCGACGGTCGACCCCGCGGCCAACCCGCGCTCGATTTGGCCAGCGATCTATCCCGAGCTCCTGCGGCTCGTTCGCGAGCACACCTCGACGATCATCTTCGTCAACAACCGCCGCGGCGCCGAACGCCTGGCCAAGCGTCTCAACGAGCTCCACAACGACGCACCGGATCAGGCGTCGGAGATATTGGAGGAGATCGCGCGCGCCCACCACGGCTCGCTTGCCCACGAGGAGCGCCTCGTCGTTGAGGAGCTCTTGAAGTCCGGGAAGCTCCCCTGCCTCGTGGCGACCTCATCGCTCGAGCTCGGCATCGACATGGGAGCCGTCGATCTTGTGATCCAGGTCGAGTCACCAAAGTCGGTTTCGCGCGGGATGCAGCGAGTCGGCCGGGCCGGGCACAAGATGGGAGAGATCTCGAAGGGCCGGATCTTTCCGAAGTTTCGCGCCGACCTGCTGGAGTGCGCGGTCGTTGCAGGCAGGATGCGAACGGGAGAGATCGAGGAGACGATCATCCCGCGCAACCCGCTCGACGTGCTCGCTCAGCACCTGGTCTCGATGGTCGCCGACCGCGAGTGGGAACTTGACGCGATCGAGAAGCTGGTCACCGCGACCGATTCGTTCTCCGAGCTCTCGCGCGAGCAACTCGAGAACGTCCTCGACATGCTCGATGGCCGCTACCCCTCGGAGAAGTTCGCCGAGCTGCGCCCCCGCGTCGTCTGGGATCGCACGGCAGGCGTGGTTCGCGGCCGCAAGGGCGCGCGCCAGCTCGCGGTGACCAACGCCGGCACGATCCCCGATCGCGGCCTCTACGGCGTCCACCTTCCCGACGGTCGACGGGTCGGCGAGCTCGACGAGGAGATGGTCTACGAGGCGCGGCCCGGGCAGACCTTCCTCCTCGGCGCGACGACCTGGCGGATTCAGGACATCACCCGCGACAGGGTGATCGTCATCCCCGCGCCAGGCGTTCCCGGCGCGGTGCCGTTCTGGCGTGGCGACGGCGTCGGCCGCCCCTCGGAGCTGGGGCGCGCGATCGGCGCGTTCTCCCGCGAAGCGGTCTCGAAGGACGCCGAGACTCTCGCGCGCGAGAACGATCTCGACGAACGCGCTGCCAACAACCTGGTCACGTACCTGCGCGAACAGCAGGCAGCCACCCGCGTCGTTCCCTCCGACGAGACGCTTGTCGTTGAGAAGTTTCGCGACGAGATCGGCGACTGGCGCCTCTGTGTCCTCTCACCGTTCGGCGGACGCGTTCACGCCGCCTGGGGGCTGGCGCTCTCGCGGCGCATCCGCGAGGAGCACGATCTCGAGGCGGATGCGATCTGGTCCGACGACGGGATCGTCATTCACCTTCCTGACGCCGACGAGCCGCCCGACGCCGCGCTGGTCCTGCTCGAACCGGATGAGGTGGAGGACCTGGTCGTCGCCGAGCTTGGCGGCTCCGCCCTTTTCGGCGCTCGCTTTCGCGAGAACGCGGCGCGCAGCCTGCTGCTCCCGCGCGCATACCCCGGCAAGCGCACGCCGCTTTGGCAACAGCGGCTGAAGTCCCAGTCGCTGCTCGAGGTCGCCAAGGACTTCCCGCGCTTTCCGGTGATCCTCGAGACCTACCGCGAGTGCCTTCGCGATGTGCTCGACCTGCCGGCGCTGATCGAGCTGCTGCGCGACCTGCAGTCGCGAAAGATCACGCTGGTCGAGGTCGAGACGCAGTCGGCCTCCCCGTTCGCGTCGTCGCTTCTCTTCGACTACGTCGCGACCTACATGTACGAGGGCGACACGCCCAACGCCGAGCGACGCGCCGCCGCACTTGCCCTCGACCGCGACCTGCTCTCAGAGCTCCTCGGCGCCGACGAGCTGCGCGAACTGATCAACCCGGACGCGCTCGAGGAAGTTGAACGCTCGCTTCAGCTGTTTCACCCCGATGCTCTCGCCAAGGATCGTGATGCTTTGCAGCAGGTGCTTCGCCGCCTCGGCGACCTCTCCGTCTCGGAGCTGGAGGAGCGCACGGCCGAGGGCTATTCGGCCGAGTCGATGCTCGGAAAGCTCGCGCGCGAACGCCGCGCGGTCGCGGTGCGCATCGCAGGCGAGGAGCGCTGGATCGCGGCGGAGGATGCCGGCCTTTACCGCGACGCCCTTGGTGTACCGCCGCCCGGAGGGCTTCCGGAGGCCTTTCTCACGCCGGTCGAGGACGCGATGCTCACCATCGTCCGGCGCTATGCCCGCACGCACGGTCCGTTTCCCACCGAGCAGATCACGCGGCGCCTGGGTCTCGACGTCACGCCGGCGCTCAAGCAGCTCGAGCGCGCTGGTGACCTCGTTCGCGGCGAGCTCCTTCCGGGTGGTAGCGAGCGTGAGTGGTGTGACTCCGACGTCCTGCGGCGGGTGCGCCGCGCCAGCGTCGCCGCGCTTCGCCAAGAGGCGGAGGCGGTCGACCAGGCTGAGCTCGCGCGCTTCTTGCCGGCCTGGCAGAACGTCGATGTCCACCGCCCGGCCGGCGCGGGCATCGACCGCCTGCGTGAGGCGCTGGTGCCGCTTCAGGGCCTCGCGCTGACGCCAGAGGTCTGGGAGCGCGATGTTCTCCCGCGGCGCCTGGGCGCCTACAGCCCGACGTGGCTCGACCAGCTTGCGACCAGCGGCGAAGTCGTGTGGATCGGTGCCGGTGCCCTCGGCCGCAGCGGTCGCGTTGCGCTTTATTACCGCGAGGACGTCCGCCTTGCCGGCCCGCCGCCGTCAAACGTGAAGCTCGAACGTCCAGAGGGCGATGCACACGACGCGATTCGAGAGCGCCTCCAGCAGGCTCCCTCGTTTTGGCTAGACCTGGTGGCCGAGCTCGCGTTTGAGCGCGAGGAGATCCACACGGCGCTCTGGGACCTGGTCTGGGCCGGTGAGGTGACCAACGACGCGTTCGCACCCCTGCGCGCCCGCCGGCTGACCGCGGTCGGCCGCGACCGCCGGCCCGCTCGCCGGTTCGCATCGCGGCGCAGCCCTGCCCAGGAGGCCATCGTCGGACGCTGGTCGCTGACCGAGTCCCTGTTTAGGAACGCTCCCGCCGAGGGGCCGAAAACGCGCGCCCAGGCCGAGCTGATGCTCGAGCGCTATGGCATCGTCACCCGCGAGACGGTCCTCGCCGAGGGCGTTCCCGGTGGGTTCTCCAGCCTCTACGGCGAGCTTTCGAACCTCGAGATGCTCGGCACTGCCCGGCGCGGATACTTCGTCGAAGGCTTGGGTGGGGCGCAGTTCGCGCTTGCCGGTGCGGTCGAGCGCCTGCGCAGCCTGCCCAACCGCGAGGAGGGTGAGTACCTGATCCTTGCCGCCACCGATCCAGCCCAGCCCTACGGCGCAGCGCTGCCGTGGCCGAAGCGTGCCGAGGGCCGCCGCCCGGCCCGGACCGCGGGCGCCTACGTCCTGCTGCGCGACGGCAACCCGATCGTCTACGTCGAGCGAGGAGGGAAGGGAATCGTTCGCCTGGTCGAGCTCGAGGGCGAGGCGCTGACGCTGGCGATCACCGAGCTGGCGACCGCAGCGCAGGGGAAGCTGATCCCGAAGCTGGGGATCGAGCGCGTGGACGGTGAACCGGTCATGGGCTCGGGGCTCGAGGAGCAGATCGTGGCGGCTGGCTTCAGCCGCCAGCCGCGCAAGCTGGTCGCCGCCGGGTAGCGGAGATACTCGGTGCCCGAGGGCGACACGATCCATCGCGCGGCGCGGCGGATGCAGGCTGCACTCGGCGGCAAGGAAATGGCTCTCGCCGATGCCCCCAACCCGCGCTCCCCGCTGCACCTGCGCGCAAAGGAGCTTGAGGGTCTGACGCTGGAGCTAGCCGAGGCCCGGGGCAAGCACCTGATCGCTCATTTTTCCGGCGACCTCGTCCTCCACAGCCACCTCGGGATGAACGGACGCTGGTGGATCACCGCCGACGGCCGTCTCCCCTACGGCAAACCGTGGCTGCGGCTGGCGAACGGACGTGGGATCGCTTCGCAAAACGGCGGCAAGATCCTGCGGATCGTGACCGAATCAAAGCTGCGCAACGACCCGGCGCTGCGGCGGCTGGGTCCCGACCCGCTGCGGCCGGGATTCGACGCCGAGGTCGCGGCCGCCCGCCTGCGCTCAGGCGCTGCGATGCGAGAGATCGGCGACGCGTTGTTGGACCAGGAGCTGATCGCCGGGCTGGGGAACGTCATCCGCGTCGAGGCGCTGTTTCGGGCGCGCGTGAACCCGTGGCGCAAGGTTTCCGATCTCAGCGATGAGGAGCTTCTGGGCGTGGTGAACGAGAACCAGAAGGTCATGGAGATCTCGATGGCCAAGGGACGACGCCCGGTCGCGATTTACAAGGCCCACCGCAAGGGCTGTCCGAGCTGCGGCGGCGAGGTCCTCTCGCGCGGGCAGGGCGACGACAACCGCACGGCCTTTTGGTGCCCGCGCTGTCAGGTGTAAGCGGGATACTGGACCGATGGCGCCGGACCCCGCCGAGCTGATCGCTCGCGTTCCCCTCTTCGCCGAGCTCTCGGAGGATGAGCTCACTCGAATTGGGTCGGTCGCGATCCCCCGCTCGTTCGAGAAGGGCGTGAGGATCTTTCACGAGGGAGATCGCTCCGACGCCTGTTACATCGTCGGCGAGGGCGATCTCCGCGTCACCCGCGAGCACTCCGATGGCCGTGCGATCGCGCTCGCGACCCTCGGCCCGGGCGACATCTTCGGCGAGCTCGCGATGCTCGACGGCGGCGTCCGCTCCGCCAGCGTCGAGACTCTCACCGAGGTGGAGCTGCTCGGCCTGCCCGCCTCGGACGTACGCCGGGTGATCGCAAGCCACGGTGATATCGCTGCCAAGCTCATCGTCGCGCTCACCCGGCGCGTGCGCGAGACCAACGAACGAGTTTCGAGGCAGTCATTCCAGACCGTGCCGAGTCGCGTCGCCGGCGTCCTCGACAGGCTGGTGGCCGACGAGATCGTGCCCGAGGACCGCCACGGGATAACGGTTCGCATGACCCAGGCCGACCTCGCCCAGCTCGCCGGCACCTCTCGCGAGAGCGTCAGCCGTTTCCTCGCCACGCTCGAGCGCGCCGGTGTTGTCAGCGTCGGTCGCGGCCGGGTCACGGTGCTCGAGCCCCGAAGACTGCGCGCCTACATCTTCTGACCGATTTCGCCCGTCAGCGCCAGCGCATGGTCGACCGCCAGCTTCGGCGGCGCGGGATCTCCGACGAGCGCGTGCTGGCGGCAATGCAGCGGGTACCGCGTGAGCGTTTCATCGACGAACGACTCGCGGGGCGCGCCTATTCGGACTCGGCGCTGCCGCTGGAGTCCGAGCAGACCATCTCCCAGCCTTGGGTGGTTGCGGCGATCTGCGAGGCGATGTCCCTCCGAGGTGGGGAGCGCGTGCTCGAGATCGGCACCGGATCGGGCTACTCAGCTGCCGTTTTGGCCCAGCTCGCCGGATCGGTGTTGAGCATCGAGCGCCTCGCGGGCCTCGCGGAGCGGGCGCGCGCGAATCTCGCAGGGGTGGACGGCGCCGAGCGGATCGAGATCAGGGTCGGCGACGGGAGCATGGGTGCGGATGACCGCGCGCCCTTCGACGCCATCGCGGTCCACGCCGCCGCGCCGGCGGCACCCGCGAGCCTCATTTCGCAACTGAGGGAGGGTGGTCGACTCGTCGTGCCGGTAAGTGAGGGCGACGCCGATGTCCTCACTGTGTTCGTGGCAAGGGCCGACGGCGTTGAGTCGAAGACGATCGCCCCCTGCCGGTTCGTGCCCCTCGTTGGTGAGGAGGGGTTCTCCAATCGCGGAGGCTGAAGGACGGTAGGCTGCGGCCTCGATGGCCCACGGCTTTTACGCGCTCAATTTCTTCTCGCCCGCCTTCGCCGACCAGTTGCGGCGCGGGCGCAAGACGGCGACGATTCGCCTGGGCGACAAGTCGCGTAAGTACGAGCGCGGCCAGCTGCTGTGGGTGACGATCGGCCACCAGCACAGCCCGCGCGAAAAGCTCTTCACCGCCGTGATCGATGACGTTGAGGTCAAGAAGGCCTCAGACCTGTCGCCGCGCGATATCGAGCACGACAACCCGGAGTTTCGGCGTGTGGAGGAGACGCTCGGCTTTATGCGACAGATTTATGGTCGCGAGATCAGCGTCGACGAGACCATCACCGTCGTTCGCTTCTCGAAGGTTCACGAGCCGCCTCCCGGTTACGGCGAAGCCTCGCGCAACTAGCGGCAAGGGGGCCGCGGCCGTGGCCGACTACCGCTTTCTGACCACGTGGCTGCTCGAGTGCGAGCGCGAGCGGGTCTGGGAGGCGATCTACGACCAGCGCGCCTGGCCGACATGGTGGAACGGGCTCGACGCGGTCGTCGAGATCGATCCTGGCGATGAAACCGGCGTGGGCTCGCACTCGCGGCTCACGTGGCGCTCGAGGCTGCCGTACGCCCTCGTGTTCGAGGCGCTAACGCAGACCGTTGACCGCCCGTACCTGATCGAGGCTGAGGTCTCCGGCGAGCTTGCGGGCACTGGTCGCTGGCGATTTTTCGAACACGACGGCGTCACGGCGGTCGTCTATGAGTGGAACGTGCGGACGACAAAGCGCTGGATGAACGCTCTGGCCCCCATCGCGCGCCCGGTGTTCAGGCGCAACCACGACAGGGTGATGCGAAGCGGTGCCGAGGGGATCGCCGCGCTGCTGAACGTGAGATTGCTCGCCTCCGATTAGGCGGGTGCGGGTCGACCAAGGTGATAGCCCTGGGCGTAGTCGATGCCGAAGTCGCCCAGACGTTCGAGCAGGTGCTCGTTTTCGACTCCCTCCGCAACCGTGCGCATACCGAAGCCGCGGGCGATCGAAACGAGCGATGTCACGATCCGGGCGTCGGCATCCGACTCGGTCAGCCCGCGAACGAACTCGGCGTCGATCTTGAGGTAGCCGAACGGCAGGTGGCGCAGGTAGGTGAGCGACCCGAAGCCGGTGCCGACATCGTCGAGTGCGAGGTTGCAGCCGAGGCGCTCGATACGGGAAGCGAAGTCGCGCAGCGATTCGATCGCAGGCGTGGCCACCGTCTCGGTGATCTCGAAGATCAACAGCTCTGGATCGAGCTGCAGCGTTTGCATCTCCGACTCGATCATGTTCACAAGGCGCCGATCGTTGATCGAAGCGGCCGAGAGGTTGACGCTGACCCGCCGGCCTCCGGCCGCAAGTTGGAGTGCCTGAGAGACGACCCAGCGGTCGAGTCGGCGGATCAAGCCGAAGCTCTCGGCGATCGGGATGAACTGCCCCGCCGGGATCGGCTGGCCGTCCTCGGCAAGCATCCGTACCAACAGCTCCTCGGCGAAGACTTCGCCCGTCTTCAGGTCCACCAGAGGCTGTGCGTAGAGGACGAGCTGTTCCTCTTCGACCGCGGTGCGGACGCGGCCGACCCACTGCAGTGTCTCGCGGTTGTCTCCGCTGAAAACCGCGAGGCGGTCGCGGCCGCCGTTCTTCGCCTCGTAGAGAGCCGTGTCGGCGGCGATCAACAGGTCGGCGGCCTCAACCCCCTCCACCTCGGAGACCATTGCGATCCCGGCGCTCGCCGTGATGGCCGTCGAGCCCTCGCGCCGTCGGACGAGATCGAGCAGCTCGAGCACCCGCTCGCGCGCATCCCCTGTGTCGATGCCTGGCATCAGCAGACCGAACTCGTCGCCGCTCAGCCGTGAGAAGAGGTCGGTGTCGCGCATCCGATTTCGCAGCATGGCCGCGATCTCGCGGATCACGTGATCGCCGGCGGCGTGACCGAGGGAGTCGTTGACCCGCTTGAGGTGATCGAGATCGATGACCGCGATCGCGCCGCCGCCACCAAGCTCGCCGCTTGCCATCCGGGCGCTCAGCTCCCGTTCGAATCCACGCCGATTGAAGAGCCCGGTGAGATCGTCGTGATCGACAAGGTGGCGCAGTTTCGCTTCGGCCGTCTTGCGATCGGTGATGTCCGAAAGCAACCCCTCGACCATCTGCTTGCCGTCTGCGACGAGCTCGCCGACCGAGGCCTTGTCGCGCACCCAGACGGTGTCGCCGTTGCGATGACGAAGCCGATACTCGATGTCGAGCCCGACTCCCGCGGCTGCGCACCGATTCTCCTCGGCGATCACCCTCTCGAGGTCGTCGGGATGCATCGCGCGCTCCCAGAGATCAGGATCGGCCATCCACTCCTCGGGGGTGTAGCCCAGGACGTCCTCCACCTGCGGCGAGATGTACTCCCAGCCGCCGGCATAGCCGAGTCCGGCGCGATAGGTGATCGAGGGAAGGTTCTCAAGCAGCTTGCGGTGGCGGCGCTCGGCCTCCTCCAGCGACCGGCTCGCCTCGGCGAGTTCCAGGTCGCGCTGGCGTCGAACCGAGATGTCGCGTAGGTGACTGACGAAGAAGACGTCGTCTCCCTCCTCGATGCGCGTGATCGCAACCTCGAGGGGAAACTCAGTGCCGTCAGCTCGCTGACCGACGAACTCGATCCATTGACCGAGGCGGTGCGTCGCGCCGCTGGCAACGTTGAGCTCGAAACCCCGGCGGTACTCAGCGCGCAGGCGCTCGGGAATGAGCGTTTCCGCGAACGACCGCCCAAGGACGGTGTCTCGGGGGAGCCCGAACGTCGACGTCGCGGCGGGGTTCCACTCAACGATGCGTCCGTCCTCGCCGACCACCACCACCGCGTCGATCGCGGCGTCCAGAAGCGCATGACGAAGCGCTTCGGGCGAGACCGCTTCAGCCTGAATCGGGTAGGTGGCCACTCAGCCCGTATATCGGCGGCTCAGCATGCGTGCGTTAGCCATGAACTCCCCGTGTCTGCGAACAGTTCCGAATCTAAGTGTTCATGGCTCAGATACTTGACGCCCTGCGCGCGACCGCTACACTCGCCTCGAGTCGTTTGGCACTCTCACACCCAGAGTGCCAATTCGCACCACCAAGACTTGTAAGAAGCGCAAATCCAAGCACCTACGGAGGTAGACCGGATGAACTTGAAGCCCCTGGGCGATCGCCTGATCGTCAAGGCGATCGAAGAGGAGGAGACGACCGCTAGCGGCATCGTCCTCCCCGAAACCGCAAAGGAAAAGCCGCAGAAGGGCACCGTAATCGCCGTTGGCGACGGCGCCTGGGACGAGGACGGCGAGAAGCGCATTCCGCTCGACGTCGCCGAGGGCGACGAGGTCCTCTACAGCAAGTACGGCGGTACCGAGATCAAGGTCGACGGTGATGACCTGCTCGTGCTGCGCGAGTCCGACGTCCTCGCCAAGGTCGTCTAAGGCACTTAGAGAGAGAAGGAGATTTCAATGGCTCACAAGGAGCTCAAGTACGGCGCTGAGGCCCGTGCGTCGCTGCAGGAAGGCGTCGACGCGGTTGCCGACGCGGTCAAGGTCACACTCGGTCCCAAGGGCCGTTACGTGGTCCTCGACAAGAAGTTCGGCGCGCCGACCATCACCAACGACGGCGTGACGATTGCTCGCGAGATCGAGATCGAGGACGTCTTCGCGAACCAGGGAGCACAGCTGGTCCGTGAGGTTGCGACCGCGACCAACGATGTCGCCGGTGACGGAACCACCACGGCGACCCTGCTCGCGCAGACCGTCGTCCGCCACGGCCTCAAGAACGTGGCCGCCGGCGCAAACCCGCTCGCGCTGCGACGCGGGATCGAGTCCGCTGTCGACCAGGTCGTCGACAACCTCCTCAACAAGCAGTCCAAGGAGGTTGGAGGCAAGGAGCAGATCGCCCGTGTCGCCGCCATCTCGGCCGCTGACGAGGAGATCGGAAACATCATCGCCGACGCAATCGAGAAGGTCGGCAAGGACGGTGTCGTGAACGTCGAGGAGGGCCAGACCTTCGGGATGGAGCTCGAGTTCACCGAGGGAATGCAGTTCGACAAGGGCTACATCTCCCCGTACATGATCACCGACCAGGATCGGATGGAGGCGGTGCTCGAGGACCCGTACATCCTCATCGCCAACCAGAAGATCGGCTCGGTTCGCGAGATCCTGCCGATTCTCGAGCAGACGATGCAGGCGGGTAAGCCGCTCGTGATCATTGCCGAGGACGTCGAGGGCGAGTCGCTTGCGACCCTGGTGGTCAACAAGCTCCGCGGCACCTTCACCGGCGTTGCGGTCAAGGCCCCGGGCTTCGGCGACCGCCGTAAGCGGATGCTCGAGGACATCGCGATCCTCACCGGTGGCGAGGTGATCACCGAGGAGATGGGGCTGAAGCTCGAGAACACGCAGATCTCGCAGCTCGGCCGCGCTCGTCGCGTCGTCGTCTCCAAGGACACGTCGACGATCATCGACGGCAACGGCGACAAGAAGGCGATCGAGGGACGTATCTCCCAGATCCGTCAGGAGATCGAGAACACCGACTCCGATTTCGACCGCGAGAAGCTCCAGGAGCGCCTGGCGAAGCTCGCGGGCGGTGTTGCAGTGGTCAAGGTCGGCGCTGCCACCGAGACCGAGATGAAGGAGAAGAAGCACCGGGTCGAGGACGCCCTGCAGGCGACTCGCGCGGCGCTCGAGGAGGGCATCGTGCCCGGCGGCGGCGTTGCGCTGCTGAACGCGGTCTCCGCAATCGACTCCAAGGATCTCGAGGCCGATGAGGCCACGGGCGCGGAGATCATCCGCCGCTCGCTCGAGGAGCCGATCCGCCAGATCGCGGAGAACTCCGGACTCGAGGGTTCGGTTGTCGTCAACAAGATCCAGGGCCTGAAGGCTGGTGAGGGTCTCAACGCCTCCACCGGCGAGTACGGCGACCTGGTCAAGGCCGGCGTCATCGACCCGACCATGGTCACCCGGTCGGCGCTGCAGAACGCGGCCTCGATCGCCAAGAACATCCTCACGACGGAGGCCATCGTGGCCGAGCCGCCGGAGGATGGCGCAGGCGGCATGCCCGGCGGTATGCCGGACATGGGCGGCATGATGTAGTCACTCGCCTTCCCGGCGAGCGTTTTCAGAGAGGCCCGGGCCGTTTGGCTCGGGCCTCTCTCTCTTTTTGCGGCTGTGGGTAGCCCGTCCACCCCCGGCACAGCGACATACTGCGGCGATGTCCGAGGCGACGACGCTCGGCGCGCTTCTGCGCGCCAAGGCCGAGGAGCGGCCGGAACACCGCATCTTCGCTTTCCTCGACGATGAGCTGAACCCAGCGGGCGAGCACACGTACGTCTCTCTGGACGGCCGCGCTCGGTCCATCGCGGGGGAACTCGATGACCTCGCGGGCGAGGCGGCCCTGCTCGTGTTCCCGCCGGGCCTCGACTTCATCGACGCGCTCTACGGATGCCTGTACGCGGGCGGCGTGGCGGTGCCGTGTGCGCCGCCGGATCCCGGCCGTCAGTTCGCCGGCCCGCGGATGCAAACCATCGTCGCCGACGCATCGCCAAGGGTCGTCCTCAGCCCAGCCGCGCTTCACGCCTCGATCGCCGAGGTCCTCGGCGAGAACTGCCCGCGGCTCGTTGCGACCGATGCGGCGACGGGTGATGGCCGGCCGGTCGCGACGGATCCCGCTGACGTCGCCGTCCTCCAGTACACGTCGGGTTCGACCGGTGTCCCCCGTGGCGTTGCGATTACCCACGTCAACGTCCTCGACAACTGCGAGTTCATCGGCTCGACCATGAATCTCGATCGCGAAGGAAGGACCCTGATCTGGCTGCCCCCCTACCACGACATGGGCCTGATCGGCGGCCTCTTCTCGCCGCTGCACACCGACCGCCCGATCTCGTTGATGTCCCCACTCACGTTCCTGGCCGATCCACTGAATTGGCTTCGTGCGATTGGCCGCCACTCGATCACGGAAAGTGGTGGCCCGAACTTCGCCTACGACCTCTGTGTCAGCCGCGCTGCGAGCGCGGACCTCGCAGACATCGACCTCGCCTCCTGGGAGGCTGCATACGACGGCGCCGAGACGGTCAGGCCGGAAACGCTTGACGCGTTCACTGACACGTTCGCGCCCTTCGGATTTTCCGGCAGTGCGTTCTATCCGTGCTACGGGCTGGCCGAGGCGACCCTGTTCGTAACCGGCCGCCCGCGCGAGGGCGACGTCACCATCGTCGAGGCGGACGCGGCGGCGCTGGAGCTCGGTCGATTCGAGCCCGCCTCGGGACAGCGCGCCGTACGCCTAACCGGCTGCGGCGGCCCGCGGGCGGGGGCGACGATCGCGATTGTCGATCCGGACACGCGCGAGCGCTGCCCCGACGGCGTCGTGGGTGAGATCTGGATCAGCGGCCCGAACGTTGCCCGCGGATACTGGGGTCGCGAGGTTGAGACAAAGGGCGTCTTCGGTGCGTCTATCGCCGGAGAGACGCAGCGCATGCTGCGCAGCGGGGATCTCGGCCTCATCCATGCGGGCGAGCTCTTCGTGACGGGACGCGTGGCCGAGGTCCTGATGATCGACGGCCGTGAGCTCTATCCGACCGATCTCGAATCCCTGGCGGAGGAGGCTGCACCGCAGTTGCGCCACAACTGCGGTGCCGCGTTCATGATCGAGGTCGGTGGGCGCGAGCGACCTGCACTCGTCGCCGAGGTCCGTGACCCGACAGCGGATCTCGACTCCGTCTTCGTGGCAATACGTCACAGCCTGCGTGACAGCCTCGACATCGATCTCGCGGCGATCTCCTTGATCGAGCCTCGCACGATCCCACGGACGACGAGCGGGAAGACCAGGAGGAGCGAATGCCGCGAGCTCTTCCTGCGCGGGCAGCTCGCCGCAGTCGGTGAGTGGCTGGACACCGGCTGAGCCGCCTGCTTGCCTGGACGGGAGGCTGATTGACAAACCCTTCGGCGGGGGTAGCCTCCCTCGCAGTCGGCAGGGATTGCCGTCAGGCAAAGGAGGGCATCGGAGTGTCAGCACGGAGCTTTTATCGCGAGCGCGAGCGCGCGATCCAGCGGAACGAACGCCGGGGGGCGTTGAGGGCGAAGCGGATCGCCGTGGCAGCAGGCGGGCTGCTCGCCACGGCCGCGGTGGCCGCACCGGTGGCGAACGCGTCCGACTTCGTGGTCGACTCCCATGCCGACAACGGCGACGGCAAGTGCCAGGGACTTCCTGCGAACCCCCCTGGCCCGGGCGATGGCTCCTGCACCTTGCGCGACGCGATCATCGCGGCCAACCAAACCCCGAACTCCCCGGGGTCGACGCCGGACAAGATCACGTTCGCCAGCGGCTTGAACACGATCCAACTGGTCACCGGCTCGATTCAGATCAGCGGCGATGCGCTGCACATCCAGGGGCCAGGGGCCGACAAACTCACCGTCCAGGGTCCGCCCTCAGATCGGATCTTCAAGATGCTCGGCTTCGGTAGCGGCCCGGATAACGAGGTCACGATGTCCGGGCTGACGCTATCGGGGGGCAACCGGACTGATGGCCCCGGCGGGGCCATCTACAGCAGCAACGCCGCGTGCTCGGGGGCCGCCGCACTGACCCTCAAAGCGGTGCACATCGACGACAACACGGCCGACCGGGCTGGTGGTGGCGTTGCGGTGGAGTCGTTTACGTGCACCGAATCCGAAAACAAGGCTGCTGGGGCGCCTTCGAGCGAGACGGGTGCGCTGAACGTCATCGATTCGACGATCTCAAACAACGTCGCCGGGAACGAGGGCGGAGGCATCGCGATGGGCCGAGATAGCGGCCCGTTGTTTGTGTCGAACTCGACCATTGCGGCCAACGAGGCCGGTGGAGCCGGCGGCGGCATCAGCGTGGCTCCGTTCGCAGCGAACCCGGGCCCCACCAACAAGACGATCGCCGAGCCCGTTCACAACGTTGGCAACTCGACCGTCGTGGGCAATCTGGGTGTCGGTACCGGCGGCGGCATTTACACGGAGGCGAATCTCGGGCTGCGCTCAACGATCGTTCACAGCAACGTGGTGGACGAGCCGGAGGTGACGGGCAAAGCGACGATCGCGTCCGATCTTGCCACCGGCGATGCGACGATCAGCGCGGGCTACAGCGACATCGGAACGCGCGATGGCGCCACGGTCATCGACGTCACCGGTGAGCCGAACATAAGCGCCGACCCGCAGTTGCCCGCGCTCGGCAACAACGGCGGACCGACGCCGACGCTGCTGCCCGCGAAGACGAGCCCGGTGATCGACCTTGGCATTTCGAACGCGCTGACCAGCGACCAACGCGGCCTGCCGCGCACCGCCGACCGCCCGCCGGCGAACGTCGCCGACGGCACCGATATCGGTGCCGTTGAGGTTGCGGCGGATCCACCCCCGCCCGACGAGCCGATCATCGAGCCCGACCCCGAGCCGACGCCGATCCCCGGACCGGCCACCGAGGCCTGCCTCGGTAAGCAGGTGATCGTGACCAAGGGCACCGATGCGGACGAGACGCTCAAGGGCACGGACGCCGATGATGGCATCCTCGGTTCGGGAGGCGTCGACGCCATCGCCGGTCTGTCGGGCAACGACTGCCTGTTTGGGCAGGGAGGAGCCGACACGCTGGACGGCGACGACGGCAACGACAAGGTCCAAGGCAACCGTGATGGGGACGTCGTTAATGGTGGCGCGGGGTCCGACGACGTCCGCGGACAGAACGGCAACGACCAGGTCAACGGTGGTGCCGGAGACGACCGGAAGATCACCGGTGGCGCCGGCAGCGACAAGATCACCGGCGGCTCCGGAGACGACTACATCAAGGGCGACGGTGGCAATGACATCATCCATCTTGGCTCCGGCAAGGACCTCGTGCTTGCGGGCGGCGGTGGGGATGAGATCTTCGCCGCCGACGGCGACAAGGACGTGGTCCTCTGCGGCACCGGTAAGGACATCGCCCATGTCGACGCGAAGGACGTGGTCGACGAGGACTGCAACACGGTCAAGACCGTCGATTGAGCATGCAAACGCTCGGGGGTTTGCTGCAAGCCAAGGCAGCGGCATCCCCTGGACACCGCATCTTTACCTTCCTCGACCACGAGCTCGAGCCGGCCGGCGAGCACACATACGCCAGCCTCGATCAGCCGCGCGCGCGAGATTGCCGCTCAGCTGCGTGGCCTCGAGGGCGAACGCGTCCTCGTCGTCTTCCAGCCGAGTCTGGGTTTCATCGAGGCGCTCTACGGCTGCCTGTACGCGGGCGCGATTGCGGTCCCCTGCCCGCCTCCCGACCCCGGACGCCAGCACGCCGGCCCGCGGATCCGAACGATCATCGCCGACGCGACTCCCCGCGTGATCCTCAGTCCTCAGGCGCTGCAGCAGTCGATCCGAGAGGTGCTTGCCGAGGGCGATATCAACGAACCGCCGCGCCTCGTCGCCAGCGACGCGGGCGGTCCGGAGGCGGTCGAGCCGGTCGCATCACGACCCGACGACGTCGCGGTTCTGCAGTACACCTCCGGCTCAACGAGCGTCCCGCGTGGCGTGATGGTCAGCCACGCGAACGTCCTCGACAACTGCGAGTTCATCGCGGAGGGGATGGACCTCGAAGCTGACCGCGGCGGCCTGATGTGGCTGCCGCCGTATCACGACATGGGATTGATCGGCGGGATGTTCTCGCCGATGCACTCGGGCCGGCCGATGACCCTGATGTCGCCGCTCGCCTTCCTCGTCGATCCGCTCAACTGGCTTCGGGCGATCACCAAGTTCCGCGCCAGTGCCAGCGGCGGCCCGAACTTCGCGTTCGACCTCTGCGTCCGCCGCAGCGATCCCGCGTCGCGCGAGGGACTCGATCTTTCCTCATGGACGACCGCCTACAACGGAGCGGAGTCGGTACGTGCCGAGACGATGTCGGCTTTCGCCGAGGCGTTCGCGCCGTGCGGCTTTGATCCCGCCGCCTTCTATCCGTGTTACGGCCTCGCGGAGGCGACGCTGATGGTCTCGGGCGGCGAAAAGCATTCGCTTGCAGCGGCGTTGGATGCCGACGCGGACGCGCTCGAGCAGGGCCGATACGAAGCCGCCGGCGAGGGGCGAGCGCGGCGCCTGACCAGCTGCGGGATTCCCCGGCCGGGGGCTCAGGTGGTGATCGTCGACCCGGAAACGCGCGAGCCATGCCCGGACGAGACGATCGGCGAGATCTGGATCTCAGGCCCGAGTGTGGGTCTCGGATACTGGGAGCGTGAGGCCGAGACCGCGAGCGTCTTCGGGGCGCGAATCGCGGGCAGCGACAGAGGCCCCTTCCTTCGCAGCGGGGATCTCGGGTTTCTCAACGAGGAGGAGCTCTACATCACCGGACGCATCACCGAGGTGCTGGTGATTGACGGACGGGCGCTCTATCCAACGGATGTTGAAGCGGTCGCGGAGGAGTCGTCTGCTGCGCTGCGCCACAACTGCGCCGCCGCGTTTCTAATCGAGGCGGGCGGCCGACAACGGCCGGCCCTCGTCGCCGAGGTTCGCGCCGATGAGAGCGATCTTGCAGCTGTCTACAACGCTGTCCGACAGGGCGTGCGGGAGAGACTTGACCTCGACCTCGCGGCGATCTGCCTGATCGAGCCGCGCACGATCCCCCGCACGACGAGCGGCAAGACCCGCCGCAGCGAGTGCCGCGAGCTCTACCTGCGTGGGCGACTCGCATCGGTCGGTGAGTGGCTGGACGTCTGAAGATTGGATAAGGGACATTGACTACGAGGTCAAGCTGATCTAGCCTCCCGGGGGTCGGCAGGGAGTGCCGGCAAGGCAAAGGAGGCCAGCGGGTATGTCAGCACGGAGTTTTCGGCGGGATCGCACGCGTGTAATCGGCCGAGAAGAGCGCCGAGGAGCACAGCGGGCAAAGCGAGTCGCCATGGCGGCCGGCGGGTTGTTCGCAGCCGCGGCGGTTGTCGCGCCGGCGGCGAACGCCACAACGTTCACGGTGGACTCGCTCGCCGACAATGGCGATGGCAGCTGCCAGGGTGTCCCCTTCGCCGGCGACGGTTTCTGCACCCTTCGCGACGCAACGAGGGCCGCGAACGCCAACGCCAATAGCCCAGCGACGACGCCCGACGTCATCGAGTTCGCCGCGAATGTGCGCGGCACGATCCAGCTCGCAGGCGACTCTCTCAAGATCACCGATGACGGGGTCGACGTCCGTGGGCCGGGGGCGGATCAGCTGACGGTGGTTGCGCCCCAGGTGCAAGGAGAGGGCGTTGACCGGATCTTCAAGATCTTCGGCTTCGTCGCCCAGGACGAGCAGGTGACGATCTCCGGGCTGACCCTGCGCGGCGGCAGGGCCGACGATTTCCCAGAGACTGGGGGGGCAATCCTCAGCACCGACGTCGGTGGCTCTTGCAACGACAGCGCCGTCCTGGCGGCGCTCACGTTGCGAGGACTCCATATCACCGGCAACCATGCGGGATGGGACGGCGGCGGCGTCGCTGTCGACCCCACGTACTCCTGCGACGACAAGGCCGGCGCTGCTGGCGCCGCGTCGGGCGACCTCAACGTCGTCAACTCAACGGTCTCCGGGAACCATGCCAATGAAAGCGGCGGCGGGATCGCGATGACCCCAGGCAGCGGCAGTCTCTTCGTCTCGAACTCGACCGTCGTCGGAAACGACTCCGACTACTCGGGGGGCGGAATCAGCATCGATCAGCGCCGTGCCGGAAAGATCACCGCTGTCGTCAGTGCTCACGACGTCGACAACTCGACCATCGCCGGCAACACGACCGGCGCCGACGAGGGGGGCGGCATCTACACCTCCGTCCCCCTCGGAATCCGCTCGACGATCGTGCAGGGCAACAGCGCGACGGAATCTGACCAGGTCACAAAGGCGACGTTCGCGGCCGACATTGCGAGCGGGGACGCTCCGGTCAGCTCGGGATACAGCCTGATCGGAACTCGCGCCGGCGCCAACATCATCGACATTGCCGGTGAGCCCAACCTCTCCGGCGACCCGCAGCTCGGTGCCCTGGGCGCCAACGGCGGCCCCACGCCGACCCGGGCACCAGCGACCACTAGCCCCGTGATTGACACGGGCATCGCGAACGGTCTCGGCACGGATCAACGCGGCGTCGCCCGCACGGTCGATCGCCCGCCGGCCAACGCAGCCGACGGCACGGACATCGGAGCCGTGGAGTTGCCGGTCGATCCGGTCACCCCCACTCCCGATCCCGATCCGACCCCGACGCCGATCCCCGGGCCGAGCACCGAGCTCTGCCTCGGCAAGCAGGTGATCCTCACGAAGGGCACCGATGCCGACGAGACGATCTCCGGAACCGGAGTCGATGACGGCATCCTCAGCGGTGGCGGTGTCGACAAGATCGAAGGTCTCGGGGGCGACGACTGCCTGTTCGGGCAGATCGGCAATGACCTCGTGATCGGCGGCCCGGGCAACGACAACGCCAACGGCGACCGCGACAACGACACGGTCAAGGGCAATGACGGCGTCGACTCGGTGCGCGGTCAGAACGGCAACGACAAGGTGTTCGGCGGCGCCGGTGACGATCCGAAGGTGACCGGCGGCGCGGGCGACGACAAGGTGTTCGGCGGCCCGGGCGACGACATGCTCAAGGGTGACGGTGGCAATGACTTCCTCAAGCTTGGCTCGGGGAAGGACTTCGTCCACTCCGGCGGCGGCGCCGACAAGATCAAGGCGGCCGACGGCGAGAAGGACCGGATCATCTGCGGCACGGGCAAGGACATCGCCACGGTCGACTCCATCGACAACGTCGACGAGGACTGCAACACCGTCAAGGTCGTCGACTAGCCGGGCTCAGCCGGCCAGCACGTCCGCCATCCGACGCGGCTCGACTCCGAGCGCGCGGACGTCGGCGGGTCCGTTGGCCGCGACCATCGGAACCTCCATCAGCTCGACCTCTTCCCAGGTCGCAAATGCGGCGTTGCCGACGATGCGCTGCAACCACGTCAGACCGAAATGGACCACGCCCAGCGGGATGTGGATGATCGGTCGCTTACGCCCCGAAGCCGCGGCGACCACGCGAGCGATTGCGTCGTAGTCGAGCTGCTCGGGCCCGGCGAGCTCGTGGCGACGCGAGCCGTCGCCGCGGTCGAGGTCCGCGACGATGCAGTCCGCGACGTCCCCCGCCCAGATCGGCTCAAAGCGCGCCTTGCCCTCGCCGGAGACAGGCAGCAAAGGCAACAACGCCAGGCGGCGCATGATCGTCACCCACGGGTCGTCGCGGTCGTAGACGATCGACGGGGCAAAGACCGTGGTCGCCAGCTCTGACTCGCGCACGGCCCGCTCGGCAAGCGCCTTGGCTCGGAAGAACCGTGTCCGCTGAAACTCCGTCGCTCCGATCGCCGAGAAGAACGTGAAGCGGCCGATTCCGGCAGCCTCCGACGCGCGTAGAAAGCGTGCGGTCGCGAGGCCGTTGAGCTCCTCCACGGGCGCCTCCTGGTCGCGGATCGATGCGGCGAGGTGAATTACCGTGTCCACGCCGCGCAGCGCCTGACGGGTGACGCGCCGATCGTCGAAGTCGGTTAGATCGCCGAGCACGATCCGCACCTCGACTCGCATCCGGCCAAGCTTGCGCGGGTCGCGCACGAGCACGCGCACCTCCTCGCCACGCTCGAGCAGACGCGGGAGGAGCGCTCTGCCGACGGTTCCGGTGGCGCCCGTCACGAGGATCATCTCCACAGACTCTAGAATGCGCGATTCCGGGACCCCGGATCCGCAAACCACGAACAACGGAAAGGGCACCAGAGCTTGGCTTACGTAATCGCCGAACCCTGCATCGGCCAGAAGGACAACTCCTGCGTCGAGGTCTGCCCGGTCGACTGCATTCACCCGACTCCGGACGAGCCCGACTACGAAAACGTCGAACAGCTCTACATCGATCCGGACGAGTGCATCGACTGCGACGCCTGTGTCGAGGCATGTCCTGTGGACGCCTGCTTCGCCGAGGATCAGCTGCCGGACGAGTGGCAGAAGTTCACGGCGATAAACGCCGAGTACTTCGGCGGCAAGTAACCCCGTCCACCCCCCGCGCCGGGGGGGCGAAAATCCGGCCAATGACGCCTCTTCGCGTCGGTGGCCCACACAATCCAGCAATCGCCCTGGGACTACGCACTCGCGCTCGCGGAGGAACAGCACGGCGTTGTCACTCGTGCCCAGCTGCTCGAGCGCGGGGTCTCGTCCGGGGCGGTCATGCACATGCTGCGGCGAAGGCGGCTCCACAGGATCTTTGCCGGTGTCTACGCCGTCGGCAGGTCTGGGGTCGGGCGTGACGGCTACCGCATGGCTGCCCTACTGGCGTGCGGCAGTGGCTCGTGGCTCAGTCACTCCGCCGCGCTTGCCTTCTGGAAGCTTGCTCGCCGACCGCAGACCGCTCGAGGTCTCGGTTTCGCCGCGGCGAACGATCGCCCGTCCCGGCATCGCGGTGCACCGCCGGACGCAGATCGCAGACGATGAGATCGAGGTCGTGCGCGGGATCGCGGTCAGCGATCCGATCCGGACGCTGATCGACGTTGCGGTAACCACGGGCCTCGACGAGCTCGAGAACCTCCTGGGAGCCGCTGATCGTCGCGATCTGCTGACGCCCGACGCGGTGGTTGTCAGGCTGGACGAGGTAGGAGACGGGCCGGGAGTGACCCGCTTGCGGACGGCGGTTGAGCGCCGAACCCTGACCCTGACGGACTCTCACCTCGAGCGCCTGATGCTGCCCATTGCGCGGCGCGCGGGCCTCAGCCGTCCGCTCACTCAGGAGTGGGTCAACGGTTATCGCGTCGATTTCTACTTCCCAGACATCGGCCTGGTCGTCGAGACCGATGGATTCAAGTACCACCGCACCGCCGCTCGGCAGACAATCGATGCCCGTCGCGACCAAACCCACACGGCGGCCGGCCTCACACCGCTTCGCTTCTCCCATGCCCAGGTGGCACACCAGCCACGCTTCGTCGAGGAGATCCTGCGCCGTACGGCCCAGCGACTATCCGGCCATTGACGGATCTTCGTAGCCCGGGGGCCACATATCCGGCAATGGCCGGATTTTCACGACGGCGGGGGGCGCGCGGGGGGCGGGGGGGCGAGCCGCTCGTGGGCGGCGGCTTCAGCCCTGGACTTGGACGACCGGGAGCTCGGTGCCGCCGATCGGAACGAGGGCCGGGGCGGCGGGCGCCGCGGCCTGCATCACCGGCAGGGCCTGTGGGGTCATCGAGACGATTCCACGTGCGGCCTGGCGAATTGCGACCGAGGCTGGAGCGTCCGGCTCAGCGAGCACCAGGGGCGTTCCTGTGTCGGCGTGGACGCGTAGCTCCTCAGAAAGCGGGACCTTGCCGAGCAACGGCACCTCGAGCTCGTCGGCCAGCTGCTGGCCACCGCCCTCGCCGAAGATCGTGAAACGCTCACCGGAGGGGGTCGTGAAGCCCGACATGTTCTCGATCACCCCGAGCACCTCGAGGTCGACCTTGCCGGCCATGTCGGCGGCGCGACGAGCGACCGTCTGCGCGGCGGGCTGTGGCGTCGTCACGACCAACACGCGCGCCTGCGGAAGCAGCTGCGCGAGCGTCATCGACACATCGCCGGTGCCGGGCGGTAGGTCCAAGAGCAGGTAGTCGAGCTCCTCCCATGCGACGTCCTCGAGGAACTGCTGGATGGCCTTGTGGAGCATCGGACCGCGCCAGACAACGGCGGCGTTGGCCTCCAAGAAGAAGCCGATCGACATCACCTTGATGCCCGCTGGGCCCAGCGGCGGGATGATCTTGCGCTCGGCGTTGACGTCAGGCTTCTGGTCGACGCCGAGCATGCGCGGGATCGAGTAGCCGTAGACGTCAGCATCGAGTGCTCCGGCGCTGTGGCCCTCGGCGGCGAGAGCCGCCGCGAGGTTCGCGGTCATCGTCGACTTGCCGACGCCACCCTTGCCGGAGGCGACGCAGATCACGTTCTTGACCGCGGCGAGCGCGCCCTCGGGAAGACCCCCGGGCCGTCCCAGGGCCTGCTGAAGCGTGGCCTTCTCGGAGTCGGAGAGGACGTCAAAGCCGACGCTGACCTCATTGACCCCATCAAGCGCGGCCACGTTCGAGGCGACGGCCTGCTGGAAGTGCGAGCGAATCGGGCAGCCGGCGGTCGTCAGGGAGACGACCACCTCGACCTTGCCGCTCTCGAAAACGTCGATGGAGCGGACCATGCCGAGATCGACGATGGACCGACGCAGTTCGGGGTCGATAACGGCCCGCAGGGCCTCGGTGATCTGTTCGTTGGTCGGAAGTGCCACCCCAACATTCTGACAACCCCCTCCCACAAAAAGATCGACCGGCCACTTTGGCCGGTCGATCGGGAGGAGAGGTTGCTGTCTGCCCACCGGAGTGGACAGCTTCACCGAGACGCGTCAACCTCCACGGCGTCTCGGGCTAAGCGGTACCTACGAAATGGCAGGAACCCGCTCGGCGACCGTCTTCTGGGCCTTCTTGAGCTGGGCCTCGACCTTGGTCCGGTTCTGCTTCACGGTCTTCTCGACCTCGCGACGGCGGGCCTTGACCTCGCGCTCGACGTCCTTGCGGGTCGAACGGATGCGGGTGGTCGCCTTGCGACGAGCCTGACCGCCGCGGCGCTCAGCCTTGTTGAGCTCCCGTGTGACCTGGGTGCGCAGGCTCTTGAGCTCGCGCTCGCGGGCACTGTCGGTCGTCCACGGCTCGAGGACGTCCTCGACGCGCTCGCGGATGATCAGTGCGGCGCCGACAGGAACGTCGATCGCGCGCTCGGCGGTGGCGACGGCAATCGAAACCGCGCCGTTGCGGGCCTTGGTAACGCCCTCACGGACCTGCGACGCGTCGGTGCGCTGGCTGGTCGTGGTGGTGGTCTTGGGCTTGGTCCGCGTCGCACCGGCGGTGCGGGTGCTGCGGCTCTTGGTGCTCTTGGTGTTCTTGGCGGTGGTGGCCATGTTCTGTGTCAACCCCTCGGGTATCGCTTTGTTTCTAACTTCCTTACTTCTAAGGATGTCAACTCTATCAAGTCGAACAGGTGTTTGTACTCCACCGACCTCGAGGGGTTACACACCGCTTGAAAGAGCGATTCCCGTCCGTTCGAGCCAAAGCCGGGGTTGTTCCAGCTCAGCGAGGGTCGGGAGCCGCGCGGGCGACTCCCAGAGAGCGACCAGGGCTTCGGTGCCACCGCTACGGGTGACCTCGTCGCAGAAGGCCTTGCCGACCTCGTACTGGCGCAGCTTCGCCTCCAGTCCCAGCAGCCGCCCGAGCAAGGCGCTCAGCCCGCCGCTGCGCGCGCGTCGACGATCGAGGCGATTGCGCAGCTCGGCCAGGTCGTCGCCAAGCTCGACCGCCGCCGCGTCCATCACGTGCTCGGCATGTCCCTCGATCACCGACATCGTCGCCTGCAGCCGGTCGAGTTGAGCACGGCGCTGCTCGTCGGCAAGTAGACGAGCGAGCTCGCCTCGAAGCAGTGCGCGGACGAGCTCACGTGGGGAGCGCAGCAGCTCGCGACCCGCGCGCCCGAGCGAGCCGGTGTCGAGATCTGAGACGGCCCCTTCGATCAGATCGCTCGCCAGCTGGCGAACATGGTCCTCGAGCCATGCGACGCACTGAAACTGGACGACGTGCGTGCCCTCGTGCAGGGCGACCCAGCGTAAGAAGGTGTCGCTATCGGCCTCCAGCGCCTCCCGCGCACGCTCAAGGTTCCTTCCGACGAACAAGAGGCGCGATGGTCGCGGCGGACCAAAGAGGGCGAAGTCGAGTTGGCCAAGAACCCTGCCACCTGCATATCCGGCGGCCACGCCGATCTCGATCGCCAGCCCGGCGCCGACCGCACGCCGGAGGGCCGGGCCCAGAGGCCCCGGGGCGTCGACCTCAGTCGCGAGCCTTCGCTCGACAGGGTTCGCCGCGGCGCGCAGGGTGGCGAGCGCGTTGCGCGACCATTCCCTGCGCCCGATCAGTTCACCCGCGGGCGGGTTGGCGGGGGTGCCGAGGCCGGCATAGGCCGTCGCGGCCTCGATCCCCGCGGTCGCGGCGCGAGCGATCGCGGCAGAGGAGTAGGCCGGGTTCGCGTCGCCGCGCGGCGGCAGAATCAGAATTGCATCAGCCGTTCGCTCGGCGAGGCGCCAATCGATCATCAGGGCGCTGGAGCCGCGCGTTGAACCTCTCGAAGCGTTTCCAGCATCTCGTCATCGAGCCCGGCGGCGATCTCGAACCGCGCCTCGAGATCAAGGAGGGCTGCAGCGAGGCCGTCGTCTCCAAACTGAACGCTGGCACCAGCCTCCCGCGCGATCAACTGGGCCGCCGCCACGTCCACCGAACGCGCGGGACGAGCCGCGATCATCCCGTCGAAACGGCCGGCGGCGACGTAGCAAAGGCTGATCGCGAGCGAACCGACCGAGCGGCAGCGATAGGCCTTACCGATAAGGCCCTCGACGATCGGCGCGATCAGCTCCGGCTTGCTCGACTCGAGTCCAACCACCTCAAGTCCGTATCCAGGTCCTCGAGCCAAAAGCTCATCGCCGTCAAGACAGGAGCCGGTGCCGTGGACCGCGGTGAACTCCTCGCCGGCGCCGAAGTCATGCACGAAGCCAAGTGCGACATCGGCCATCGAGGGGCCGGTCGCAACCGCGACGCTGAGTGCGAACGAAGGCAGCGTTCGCCGCGCGTTGAGCGAGCCGTCGATTGGATCGATCACCACCCGCAGTGGCGCCTGAGCGTCGCCGAAGGTGACCCTGCCGCGCTCCTCCGAGATCGCGGTGAAGTCGACGCCGCCCTGGTGGATGGTCTCGAGCTCGGCAAAGACGATGTCCTCGGCGGCGCGGTCGATGACCAGGCTGCGATCGCCCCCCTCACCGACGCCGTCGTACTCGGTGCGCTCGTGGATCGTGTCGGTGCGATCGAAGAGCTCGCGCTGCGCTGCCACCATTCGCCGGCAAGCCTCGAACCAGGCGGCCGGCTCGACTCCGGTCGCCAGCGGATCAGCCATCGAGGGCCATGCTAGACACTAGGAACGTGCCCTCTCCCTCCGTTTCACAGGCGACACCCGCTCAGCGCCTGGTGGCCGATCACGCGCCCGGTCCCCTGCTGGTGGGCGGCGCCGCAGGCTCCGGGAAGACGGAGGCGGTCGCCCTGCGGCTGGAGGCTCTCGTAAAGGCGGGAGCAACGCCAGAATCGGTGTTGGTTCTCACCCGGTCGCGCGCTGCTCGGTCGCTGCTGCGCGATCGCGCCGAGGCGTTGCTCGACCGCCCGCACGAGGCGCTGTGGATCCACACCTACGAGGAGGCGGCCGAGGCGCTCCTGCGCGAGCACTCGATCGAGGCTGGTCTCGATCCGTTCTTCACAACGGTTGGTCCTGCGGACCGCCTCGCCATCATGCTCGACCGCATCGACGACCTGCCGCTGCGCCGCCACGAGATTCGCGGCAACCCGGCCGGGCTGCTGGCGCGGCTGCTGCGGCGCATCGACGTGCTCAAGCGCGAGGCGGTGGCCCCGGCCCAGTTGCGCGAATGGGCGGTTGCCCGTGAGCGAGCCGCTGCAAGCGCCGCCGAGCGCGAGCGTGCAGAGCGTGAGATCGAGTTCGCCGACCTCTACGCCCGCCACGACCGGATCCTGCGCGAGTCCGGGAGCCTCGATGGTGGCGACCTGGTGCTGGAGCTCGCGAAGCTGCTCTCGGCGCGAGCCGACGTGCGCGAGGACATCGCCGGCCGCTTCATCGCCGTCCTCGTCGATGAGCTCGAGGACACCGGTGTTGCCCACCGCCGCCTGATCGAGGCGGTCGCTCCGCACGGCAACCTGACCGCCGCATGTGACCCGGGTCAGGCGACCAGGCGCTTTCGCAGCGCCGGCGTCGCGGCCCGTGAGGCGTTCGCCGCTGCCCACCCCGACCTCGAGCGGATCGATTTGGAGAGCCCGCTGCGCCTGCCCGGCGTCAACCGCTTCTGGCGCTGTGAGAACGACCGCGCCCAGGCGCAGGCGGTTGCGAGGGAGGTCGAGCATCTCCTTGCCGCGGGCGAGGTCCGGGCGGAGCGGATCTGCGTGATCGCGGGCTCGGGCTGGCGCGAGGGCAGGTTGATCGCCGCTGCCTTCGAGGAGCGCAGCGTGCCGTTTCGATTCGCGGGCGACGCCGCCTTCTTCCAGCGCCCCGAGGTGCGCGACGCGCTCGCGTGGTTGCGAATGCTCGCGGATCCAACCGATGCCGCGGCCGTAGTCCGCGCTCTCACGAGGCCGCCCGTCGACCTGCGTTCGGTCGACCTCGCCAAGGTCACGACGATCGCGAGGCGGCGCAAGCTCGACATGGTCTCCGCGCTCGAGGCGGCGCTTGAGAGCCCGCAGCTGCCGCCCGAGGCGCGCGACCGAATTCAGTCGTTCTTGCGGCTGCATCGCGCCGCGGCGAACGCGCTCGAGCAGATGCGCGCGGATGTCTTCGTCCGCCGTCTCGTCGAGCGGGTCGGCCTCCGCCGCCACCAGCTCTTCGCCGCCAGTCCAGAGACCGCGGAACGGCTCGTCAACCTCTCGCACCTGGCCGAGCTCGCCGCTGACTGGTCGCGCCGCGAGCCGCGCGGGTCGGTTCGCGACTTCGTCCGCCATCTGACCGCCGTCGCCGACGCGGGCGAGCTCGGCGACGACGACACCGATCGCCCGGTCGCCGGAGCGGTCCTCGTCGCCGAGCCCGAGCAGGTCAAGGGCCTGGAGTTCGACCACGTCTACCTCCTTGGCCTGCGAAGCGGCGCCATCGACGCGCACTCGTGGGAGGACGGCTGGATTCCCGACGAGCTGATCGCCGAGGAGCTCCCGCAACCGGGCGATGAGTTGAGCGCCCGGCGTCGCGCGATGCTCGCCCACGTCTCGATCACGCGGGCGCGAGAAGCCTTGGTGATGGCGTGGCCGGAGCGGCCCGGCGCGGAGACGTCGGCTCCATCGCGCATCTACCGGGGCGCGATGGAGGCACATGGGGGAGAGGAGGAGTTCCACGAGGAGGAGCTCTTTGGGCCGGCCGAGGGCCTGCATTCGACCTACCGAATGCTGCGCGATGAGGCGCTCGAGGCGTCCTGGCTGGCCGGCTCGGCTCTGTCGGAGATGCGGCTTGACACAGCCGACGACGTCAACACCGCCGTCGCGCGCTATCTGGAGCTGATCAAGCTCGCTGCGCTCATTCAGTCGCCCGGATCGGAGTCGGCCGGCGAGACCATCGCCGCGGTCAACGAGCTGCTCGGCCGCGTGGCGTCGCCGGAGCAGCGCTTCGCCCTCGACGCGTCCGCCCTCGACCGCTACCTGCTCGGCGAGGAGCGCGAACGCAGCACCCGGCGCGCGCAGGTCGCAGCGAGGCGTGAGCCCTCCCTCGAGCCGTTCTTGCCACGCCGCAAGGGCCAGGAGGGGCTCGGCCTGTCGGCCTCCGATATCGACCTCTACCGCACCTGTCCGCTCAAGTACAAGTTCGCCCGGGTCTTCGCGATCCCACAGGAGCCGACGATCAACCAGCGCTTCGGGATCCTCATGCACAACGTCCTCGAGCGGTTTCACGCGGAGGAAATCCGTGTCGCCGGTGGTGCCGATGCCCCGCTCGCGGGCCACCCCGGGCAACTCGACCGGCTGCTGGCGCTGTTTGAGGTCGGTTGGAGGCGCCAGGGCTTTGGCTCCTCTGACGACGAGCTTCAGTACCGCGATCGCGCCGTCGCCGCGCTCGCTCGCTATCAGGAGCGCCACGAGCGCTCGACCTCACGTCCCGTCTGGCTCGAGCGCAACTTCGCCTTCACGATCGGCCCGCACCAGCTCCGTGGCCGCGTCGATCGCGTCGACCGCCATCCCGACGGCGGCTATGAGCTCATCGACTACAAGACCGGCGACCCGGGCTCGGGACCCAAGCTCAGCGGCGACGTCCAGCTCGCTGTCTATCGGATGGCGGCGCGCGAGGCCTGGCGAATCAACGCCGAAAGCGGCAGCTATTGGTACGTGCTCGCCGACAAGCGCGTCTCCATCGAGGCGGAGCCCGACGACGCCGAGCGTGTCGAGCGCACGGTCCTCGAGGTCGCCGCGGGCATCAACGACCAAGACTTCGAGCCGAGGCCGTCGCACGAGATTTGCTCGTGGTGCGACTACCGCCTGATCTGCCCCGCCTCGGAGGCCTGACCGCCTAGTCCTGGTCGGTGCGCTGGCGCAGGAAGCGCTGAAAGTCTCGCGCAATCGTGTCGCCTGAGGGGACGTCCTCGGTGCCGAGGTCCTCGTCGTCTGACTGCTCGGACTCGAGGCGGCGCACGAGGTCCTCGATCTCGGGGTTGGCCGCGACCGCCCGGTCGACCTGGGTTTCGAAGTGGCCCATCGCCTCCTCGAGCTCTGACGCTTCGATGGCGACTCCCGTGAAGCCCTCGAGCCGTCGCAGCAGCGCCAGCGCCGCCTTCGGGTTCGGGACCGCGGCGACGTAGTGGGGAACCGCAGCCCAGAGGCTGGCCGAGGTGATGCCTCTACGGCGGCAGGCGTCGTGAATGATCCCGACGATCCCGGTCGGTCCCTCATAGCTCGAGCGTGACAGCGAGAGCCGGTCGACGAGCTCGGGGTCCGATGCGAGCCCGGTGATCGGCACCGCGGCCGTGTGGGGCACGTCGGCAAGCAGGGCGCCGAGCGTCACGACCATCTCCACGTTGAGGCGTTGCGCGGCGTCGAGAACTGCTTCGGAGAACGAGCGCCAGCGCAGGTTCGGTTCGATCCCGCTGACCAAGACGATGTCGCGCTCCGCGTTGGGGGCGACCGCGACAAGGATGCTGTTCGCGGGCCAATCGACCTCTCGCGTCAGCCCCTCGGCCATCCGAATCGTCGGCCGCGTGACCTGGAAGTCGTAGAAGTCCTCGGGGTCGATCTCGGCGACCTGATCGGCGCCGAGCGAGCCAGCCACAGCCTCAAGCGCCGTCGTGGCGGCGCTGGCCGCGTCATTCCAACCGGCAAATGCGGCGACCATGACCGGCGAGCGAAGCTCGGGCGGATCGGTCATCCACTTCAGCGCTTCCACCCGATCGAGCCTAGCGAGCGATTGGTTGCGTCCGCGCCGGTCAGCAAGATCGAAGCAATGGAAGCCGCCGTTGCCAAGATCCACCCGGAGGTCGCCGACCTCCGCCCCGGGCAGCGTTTCGAGGGCCGCTACGCCTGCGTGCAGAAGGAGCGGCTGACGGCTCGCAACGGCGGCTCCTATCTCTCCCTGCGGCTGCGCGATCGCAGCGGCGCCGTCGCCGCTCGAGTCTTTCGCGACGCGGACAGGATCGGGCTGCGCTTCGAAGCTGGCGATGCAATCAGCATCCGCGGCAAGGCCGAGCGCTTCCGTGGCGAGATCGTGGTCGAGATCGACGACGTGCGTCGCCTCGAGCCGGGCAGCTTCGATTCCGAGGAGTTCCTTCCCACCGCCTACCGATCGGTGGAGGAGCTCGATGGCTTCCTCGAGCATCTGACCCGAGAGATCCACGACGGCCCGCTGCGCGACGTGGTCGCCGGGATCGTCTTCAGTGGCGGCCTGGCGGCGGACTTCCGCCGCGCGCCCTGCACTCGGTCGGCACACCATGCCTATCTCGGGGGGCTCATCGAGCACACCGTCGCGGTCGCGACGCTGGTGCTCGAGACCTGCGTGCTGCACCCGCGTCTGGACTCCGACCTGCTGATGGCGGCCGCGATCGTCCACGACGTCGGGCGGGCTCGCGAGTACACCTACGGGGCGGAGTTCGGCCTCACGGAGGAGGGGCGGATGCTTGGCCACCTCGCGATCGGCGCCGAGATCGTCGGTGCCGCCGCTTCAGGGCTGCCCTCGGATCGCCGCCTGGCGCTGATCAATTGCGTCCTCTCTCACCATGGCCCCGACGCCGGGCCTGCCCGCCAGGGCGCTCGGGGATTCGCGACGCCGGAAGCGCTCGCGCTCTATCGGATCAACTCGCTTGACGCCTCGATCAAAGGCGCACTCGAGAGCGGCCTTCGCGCCTAAGCGAAATCATTGCCGCGACGGCTCGGAGCGTCTCACGAGCTGGGCCGCGACGATGAGCAGAAGCAGCGCAAACGCGACCTCGAGCGTGCGTTCGTCGACGGCGTTTGCGAGCAGAACGCCCGCGAGGACGCCAAGCGGTGAGAGGACGCCGATCAACAGGCCGTCGCGGATGCGCACATTGCCAAACCCGTTCTGGCGCCAGGCACCGAACAGGCCCACCGGGATGATCGCCAGCAGCGATGTGGCCTCGGCGCGCAACTGTGGCTCGTCCAGGAAGATCGCGAGCGCCGGTACGAAGAGAATTCCACCGCCGACTCCGAGGACTCCGCCAACGGCGCCGCCGGCAAACCCGAGCATCGCTGCGAGCACGTACTCCATCAGCCCACCAGGAACTCGATGGCCACGACGACGAGGAGCGCGGCGAAGAGCAGCGAGATCGTCCGCTCGGAGATCCGCTGTTGCAGGGCCGCCCCGGCGACCACGCCGCCAACAGCCGGGACGCCGATGAGAACTCCTTTGGCGATGTCCACGTTTCCGTACGCGCCCTGACCGAGGGTCGCGAACAGCGCGATCACAACGATCGCGGCGAGGCTGGTTCCGGCCGCCTCGCGCTCTCCGTATGCGAGCCACATGACGAGAAGCGGGACGATCACGGTGCCACCGCCGACCCCGAAGCTGCCGCTGAAGGCGCCGGCCGCTGTCGCGATGGCGGCCAGCTTGAGGATTCGGCTGTGAGCCATCCGCCGCGATACTAGGCCGCCGATGACCCTCGAAGACCTTCGCTCGGACCCGGCCTCCACCTGCCTGCTGCTCGACGTGGACGGGACCCTCGCTCCAATCGTCCAGGACCATGACGCGGCTCGGGTGCCGCCCGAGACCGCGGCGGTCCTCGCCGAGCTCGCCGAGCGCTATCTCCTCGTCGCCTGCATCAGCGGCCGCCACGCGCTGGATGCGAGGCGGATCGTCGGTCTGGATCAGCTGGTCTACGCGGGCAACCACGGCTTTGAGCTGCTGATGCCGGGAGAGACCCAGCCGTCGCTTGATTCGCGCGTTGGCAAGAGCGCGGGGCTGGCCGCGGATTTCGCCTCGAGCCTGGATCGCGCCGTGCTCGCCCGAGCCGGCGTTCAGCTCGAGGACAAGGGTCCGATCCAGGCGCTTCATTGGCGCGGTGCCGCGGACGTCGCCACGGCCGAGGCGCAGGTGCAGGAGATCGCCGCCCTGGCCGAGGAGGCAGGCCTCGACCTCCACCGCGGCCGGCTCGTTCTCGAACTGCGACCGAAGGTCGCGGTCGACAAGGGGGTCGCGGTGCGCCGCCTGATCGAGCTGGCGGGAGCCTCAGCCGCGCTGTATGCAGGTGACGATCGCACCGACCTGGACGCGTTTGGCGGACTCAGGCAACTCGCCGCTGAGGGAACGCTGCGATCGACGGTCTGCGTGGGCGTCGCGTCCGACGAGGGACCCGTGGAGATTCAGCGCGAGGCGGACGTCGTGGTCGACTCGCCAGCAGATCTCCTCGACCTGTTGCGGGGGCTCTGATGCAGTTCAACGATTTGCTTCGCGCCGCGGTCCTCCTTGTCGCCGGAGTCGCGACCGCGCTGGCCGCGGTGGCGGTACTCATTGCCAACCGGGAGGTCGACGAGGTCGCGCTCACGGTCGCGCTCGTTTGGTGGCTGGTGGCCGCCATGATCGGTGCCTGGCTCGGGCGCCCAGCGCAGACGGCGGACGCGATCGGCCGCGTGCTCGCCGGTGCGCGGATGGCGACCAGCCTGCCGGCGGAGAGCCCGGTTCGGCTTGCCCTGATGAGGCTGTGGCCGATTGCCGCGTTTGCGCTTTTGGTCGGAGTCGCCGGCTGGTTCTGGCCGCAGGTCGCCGCGATCGGCGCCGGCTATGCCATCGCCACCGCCCTCGCCTGGCGCGGTCGTCAAGCCGCTGTTGAAGCGATCGAGGAGCGCGACGGAGTCCGCTTCTACGTGGAGCCTTCCCATGCCTTCGAGCCCGTCAAGCTGATCCGGACCCCCGGCCTCTACCGCGATCGGCCGCCCTCGCCGAAGCCGCCCGCTCCACCGTCCGCGGAGCCCGGCTGACGCACCCGGATTGAACGCCAGCCAGCCGCCGAGCGCAGCGGAGGTGGCGGCGATACCGGCCAGGACGAGCCCGGCGCGCGCTCCTCCAATCTCAGCCAGCCAGCCGGCGATTGGCCCGCCGATGGGCGTGGAGCCGAGGAACACAACCGAGTACAGCGCCATCACCCGCCCGCGCATGGCCGGCGCGGCCGCGAGCTGAAGCGTGGAGTTGACCCCGGCGGCGAACGTGACACTCGCGAAGCCCAGGGGCGCCAGCGCCAGCATCTCGAGCTCGATGGTCGGCGCCGCGGCGGCAACGAAGGCGCTGACCCCGAACCCGAGCGCCGAGCCGATCAGCAGTCGCTCGCCAACCCGGCCGCGCGCTCCCGTGACCAGTGCGCCACAGATCGAGCCGACGGCCATCGCGATCGCGAGGAGCGTGTAGGCGCCCACGCCGCCATCGAAGGTGAAGCGGCCGAGCAGCGGCAGGAGCACCTGGAAGTTGAAGGCCAGGGTGCCGATGACGGCCATCATCAGCAGTGGGATCAGCAGCTCACGCTCACCGCGCACGTAGGTGAGGGCCGCGCGCACGCCCTCGCTGCCGCGCTCGGGTCTGGGGGGATCGCTCAGCCGTGCGCGATCCATCCCGCGCAGGGCGACGATCATCACCGCGAATGTTGCGGCGTTGAGCGCGAAGCAGGGGGCGATCCCGATCGTTGCGATCAGGATGCCCGCGCCGGCTGGGCCGACGATGCGCGCGGAGTGGATGAGAACGCTGTTGAGGCCGACGGCGTTGACGACGCGCTCGGCTCCGACCATCTCGATCACGAAGCTCTGGCGAGTCGGGTTGTCGACGGCGTTGACGGCGCCGCGGACGAACACGAGCGCGAAGACCATCCACGGCTCGACCACGCCCCCAGCCGTGACGCCGGCGAGGACCAGCGCGGGGACGGCCATCATCGTCTGCGTGACGATCAGCAGGCGCCGCTTCGAGAAGCGGTCGGCGATCACACCACCCCAGGCGCCGAAGACGAGGATCGGAAGGAACTGAAGGGCCGCGGTGACTCCGACCGCGACGCCAGAGCCGGTCAGCGTCAGGATCAGCCACATCTCGGCGACCATCTGCATCCAGTTGCCGCTGAGCGAGACGATCTGGCCGAAGAAGTACCGCCGGTAGTTGGGGATCTCGAGCGAGCCGAGCGAGCGGCGCAGCGCGGCGCTCAAGCGCGGCCTCTGCGCTCGCCAAGCCCGGGCTTCTCATCCTCGAGCAGACGCTCGAGGATCTCCGCGGCCCGCTCGAGGGTCGCGAGCTCCTCGGCCCGAAGGTGGCGGATTCGGCTCGCGAGGTATGCGTTCTTGCGAGTGCGCAGGCGTTTCATCAACGCCCGCCCTTCGGCCGTCGCGGCAACGATGCAGGCGCGCCCATCGGAGGGGTCTGCGGTCCGTGCGACCAGGCCGAGCTCCTCGAGCCGTGCGACGGTCCGCGTCGCAGTCGGGCGCTTGACCTGCTCGCGTGCGGCAAGTTCGCTCGGTGTCAGCGGGCCGTGGACCTCGATGCTGGCGAGGGATGCCGTCAACGTCGGGCTGAGCTCCCCGGTCCCCTCGGCGCCGAGCGCGTCTTGGCGCAGACGTCGCGATGTCCTCACGATCGCGAGCCGCAACCGCGCTGCCAGCTCCGCCGTGTTGACCCGTGAATTAGTTACCACGGGTAATTAGTCTATCGAACTAGGTTAGGTGCCTCGGCCTCGGAGCTTGAGCATCTGCGCCCAGGTGCGGGTGTTCGCCACATCCGCGGCGGTGAGCCAGCCCCGACGGGCGGTAGCAACGCCGTATTGGGTGTTGTCGAGCGTGTCGACGCCATGAGCGTCGCTGTTGATGCAGATCTTCACACCGGCATCGACGGCAAGCCTGGCGTGACCCTCGCTGAGGTCGCGACGGTTCGGGTTGCCGTTGATCTCGATCAGGGTGCGGTTCTCCGCGGCCGCCGCGACGATCGCCTCGACGTCGATGTCGTAGGGCTCGCGCTTGCCGATCAGGCGACCGGTGAGGTGCCCGATGCAGTCGACCTGCGGGTGCTCGATGGCGGCAAGTACTCGTTCCGTCATCTTCTTCGCGGAGATCCGAAACGACGAGTGGACGCTCGCGATGACCCAGTCGAGCTGTTCGAGCAACTCATCGTCGTAGTCGAGCGAGCCGTCGGTCCCGATGTTGACCTCGGATCCGGCGAGCAGCTTGAACCGCCCCTTGTTCTCAGCGTTCCACGCGGCGATCTCGTCGATTCGCGCCGCGAGCGCCTCTGGCGTCACATGGTTGCCAAACCCGTGGCTCGCTGAGTGGTCGGTGATCGCGAGGTATGCGTAGCCGCGCCCTTTCGCCGCTGCGGCCATCTCCTCGAGGGTGTTACGGCCATCTGAGAGGGTCGTGTGGCAATGGAGGTCGCCGCGGATATCGCCGAGCTCGACCAGGTCGGGCAGCTCGCCGGCAGCGGCCGCGGCGATCTCGCCGTTGCCCTCACGCAGTTCGGGCTCGATGTAGGCGAGGCCGAGACGCTCATAGACCTCAGCCTCCGTCGCGTACTTGGCGACGTCGCCCGACTCCGTCTCGAGGATTCCGTGCTCGGAGACCGAGAGACCCCGCTTGACCGCCCGCTCGCGTAGGTCGATGTTGTGCTGAGCCGATCCGGTGAAGTGCTGAAGCAAGTTTCCATACGCGTCAGGGGCGACGATGCGCAGGTCGACGGACACGCCGTTGTGGGTGACGACCTTCGTGCCGGCCGCGCCCGCCGAGCCGTGCGTCGCGACAAGCTCGTGCTCGGTCAGCGCCTGCGCGAGCGCCTTCGGGTCGGTTGCCGTTGCGATCAGGTCGATGTCCTTGCAGGTTTCGGCGCGGCGCCGCGCCGAGCCCGCGACCTCCACGGCCTCGCTCGCGGGGTGGGCACGGAGCGCGCTGGCGAGCTCCTCCGCCACCGAGAGGACGTGCGACAGCAGCAGGCGCTCGCTTGGTCCCTCCGCGCCGAGCTTGGCGAGGGATGCCAGAACGTTCTCCTCAGCCTTCGGGCCGAGCCCCTTGACCGCACGGATGCGCTGTTGCTCGGCGGCGGCGCGCAGCTCATCGAGGCTGGTGATGTCGAGTTCGTCGTAGAGCTTGCGGACGGTCTTCGCTCCGAGCCCCGGGATCCGCGTGACCTCGATCAACGAGGGCGGAAACTTCGCCTTCAGCTTTGCCGCCGCCGGGATCTCACCCGTGGTCACGAGCGCGGCGATCTTCTCCTGGAGCGTGTCGCCGATCCCAGGCAGGTCCGTCGCCTTGCCGGCAACCGCGAGATCGCCGACCGAAACAGGGCTCTGGCGGATCACCCGCGCCGCCTCCTTGTAGGCGATCACGCGAAAGCGATTTGCCCCGTCGAGCTCGTACAGCACGCCGAGCTCGATCAGCGCGTCGGCGATCTCGGCGTTTCTGGGCGTTGGCGCCATGGATTGGACTGTAGTTGGGCTCTAGATTGCGATGGATGCAAGGGACTGCGCCCGTGTGGCTTGTCATACCGACCTACGACGAGGCAGAAAACCTCGCAGCAATCACCGCCGCGGCCCTCGAGCAGCTCCCGGCGAAGAGGCGGCTGCTGATCGTCGACGACGCGTCGCCCGACGGCACCGGGGAGATCGCCGATCGGCTTGCGCGCGAGCGCGACGATGTCGAGGTCTTGCACCGTGACGCCAAGGAGGGCCTGGGACCCGCCTACACCGCGGGATTTGAGCGCGCCCTCGCCGGTGGCGCGGAACTGATCGCGCAGATGGACGCCGACTTCTCGCACGATCCGGCCGACCTGCCGCGGCTGCTGGCGGCCGCCGAGGATGCCGACGTCGTGCTTGGCTCGCGGTACGTCGACGGCGGCGCGGTCACCGATTGGGGGCCGCTCCGCAGGCTGATCAGCCGCGGCGGCAGCGCCTATGCCCGCACCGTGCTGGGGATCGGGGTGAGGGATCTCACCGGCGGCTTCAAGGTCTTTAGGCGCGAGGTGCTGCGGACCATCCATCCTGAGACGGTCGCCTCGCACGGGTACGCGTTTCAGGTGGAGACGACCTACCGCGCGATCAGGGCGGGCTTCCGGGTCGTCGAGATCCCGATCGTCTTTCGCGACCGCAGGGTGGGCCAGTCGAAGATGACCGGCTCGATCGTGTTCGAGGCGGCGCGGCGGGTACCTGAGATGCGATTGCGCGGTGGCCGATCCAACGATTAAGGTCCGGCCGGCAATCACCACGCACTATACTTTTTGAAGCAGCTGCAAACCGCATCTAATCGCCCATACGAGGGTTAGGAGACTCACTGTGACCGGCAAGCTCCCCGACGTGACCGACGCCAGCTTTCAGGCGGATGTTCTTGAAGCCGATGGCCCCGTGCTCGTCGATTTCTGGGCTCCCTGGTGCGGACCGTGCCGAGTCGTCCATCCGATCCTCGAGGAGATCGCCGCCGAGCGTGCCGGTGAGCTGACTGTGCTCAGCCTCAACGTCGACGACAACCAGCAGACGGCCGGACGCTACGAGGTGCTCTCGATCCCGACCCTGATCCTCTTCAAGGACGGCGCTGAGGCCAAGCGGGTCGTGGGAGCGCTGCCCAAGCGCCGCCTCGAGGCCGAGCTCGAGCCGGCGCTCGTCTGAGCATGCGTCGCCTGGCAGGGATCATCGGTGTCGCCGTTCTCGTCCTCGCCGTCGGCGTGGCGGTCACCTCCGCGACCGCCAAGCGCGGCTCGAAGACCGTTCAGGTTGCCGACGACTTCTTCAGCCCGACGAAGCTCAGCGTTTCCAAGGGGACGAAGGTGAAGTTCAAGTGGGTCGGCGACGACTCGCATAACGTCGTCAAAAAGCGCGGACCCGGCGGAGCGTTCTCCTCGCCGATCACCGACGACCGTGGCGTCAACCTGAAGAAGAAGTTCTCCAAGTCAGGGACCTACAAGCTCATCTGCACGATCCACGAGGAGATGACGATGAAGGTCAAAGTCAACTGACCGTTCGTCTTCAGCTCTTCCGTTCGATCCCGATACGCAGCTCCCGCCCCTCGATAGAGACGGTGATCTCCAGGCCGTCGCCTCCGTAGGCGACGGAGGTCGCCAGCGTCTCGCCGGCGATGTAGTCCTGGTGCGCGCGTGCTGCTTCGACGAGCTCCTCGTCGCCCGCCAGGCGGAGCTCAATGCGGTCTGAGACGTCGAGGCCAGACTGCTTGCGCGCACTCTGGATCGCGTGCACGATCTCCCGCGCAAGCCCCTCGAGGCGCAATTCGTCGTCGAGTTCCAGTGCGAGCGCGACGGCGCGACCCGCCTCGTGCTCGACCTCATAGCCCGGTAGCGGCTGCATCACGAGCGTCAGATCGTCGGGCTCGAGCGTGTGCTCGGCACCGTCGAAGTTGATCCCGAGGCGTCGCTCGCCGCGGACCGCCTCGGCGGCATGGGCGGGGTCGAGGGCCTGTACCGCCGCGGCAACCTGGGGCATCGCCTTGCCAAAACGCGGGCCGAGCGTCCGGTAGTTCGGCTTGACCTCATACGAGACAAGCTCACCCTCCTCCGAGACGAACTCGAGCTCCTTGACGTTTAGCTCAGTGCGAACGAGGTCGGCCAGGCGCTCGATCTCGGCCCGCTCGGTCTCCGTCGCGACGATGACCGCGCGGCGCAGCGGCTGTCGGTTCTTCACCTTCGCGTCGGCCCGGGCCGCCCGGCCGAGCTCGATCGCTCGCAGGGCCGCCTCCACGCCAGCCTCGAGTTCGCCATCGATCCATTCACTCCGCGGCGCCGGATAGTCGGCGAGATGGACGGACTCGGGATCCGCTGAAAGATTGTCGTAGATCTCGTCAGAGACGAAGGGAACGAACGGCGCGAGCAGCTTCGCGAGCTCGACCAGGCAGTAGCGGAGGGTCATGAACGCACCGTTGTCGGCGTCCCAGAAGCGTCTGCGGGAGAGCCGCACGTACCAGTTCGACAGCTCATCCACGTACGTCGCGATCTCGCGGCCGGCCGTCGTGCAGTCGAAGTCATTCATTCGCTCGATGACCTCGCCCTTGAGGCTTTCGAGACGGGACACGGCCCAGCGGTCGAGGTCGTTGCCGTCGCGCTGGGGGTCGAAGCCCTCGAGGCTCGACATCGTCGTATCACTGGCGTTCGCGTAGAGGACGAAGAACGAGTACGTGTTCCAAAGCGTGAGCAGAAACTGGCGCAGCGACTCACCGACCGTGTCGGGCGAGAAGCGGTAGCCCGCCCAGGGCTGCTGTGAGCTCAGGTAGTACCAGCGGAAGGCGTCGGCGCCATGCGTGTCGATGACCTGCCAGGGGTCGACCACGTTGCCGCGGCTCGTCGACATCTTCTGACCGTCGGAGTCTGAGATCAGGCCAAGGCAGACGCAGTTGCGGTAGCTCGACTCGTCGAACAGCAGCGTCGATTCGGAGAGCAGCGAGTAAAACCAGCCGCGCGTCTGATCCTGCGCCTCGCAGATGTAGTCGGCCGGGAACCGCTCCTTGAACTCCTCCTCGTTCTCGAACGGATAGTGAAACTGCGCGAAGGGCATCGCGCCAGAGTCAAACCAGGCGTCGATCACCTCCTCAACGCGGCGCATCTCGCCGCCGCACTGATCGCACGGGATGACAACCTCGTCGATGTGGGGGCGATGCAGATCCTCGGGAACCGTGCCGGCACGCTCACGAAGCTCGGCGATCGAGCCGGCGCAGAAGTTGCCGTCGCAGTCGGCGGAGGTGCACTCCCAGACCGGCAGCGGGGTGCCCCAATAGCGCTCGCGGGAGAGCGCCCAATCGACGTTGCCCTCGAGCCAGCGGCCGAAGCGCCCGTGCTTGACGTGCTCGGGACGCCATCCGATCTTCTCGTTCTCGGCCAGCATCCGGTCGCGGACGTCGGTGGTGCGGACGTACCAGCTCGACTTCGCGTAATAGAGAAGCGGCGTGCCACAGCGCCAGCAGTGGGGGTAGGCGTGCTCGTAGACCTCGGAGCGCAGAAGGCGCCCGTTTGCGCGCAGCGCCTCGATGATGTCCGCATCGGCGTCCTTGACGAAGCGGCCCTCGTAGTCGGTGACGCGCTCGTCAAAGGTCCCGTCGGCCCGCACGGGGTTCTGGAGCTTGATCCCGTACTGCTCGCCGAGTTGAAAATCGTCCTCGCCGAAGGCGATAGCGGTGTGGACGATCCCAGTGCCGTCCTCTGTGGTGACGAAGTCCCCGAGCAGCACCGTGTGCCCGCGGGGGCCGTAGTCGGAGATGAAGCCAAACGGCGGCTGGTAACGAATTCCGGCCAGCGCCGCGCCAGGGAAGTGGCTGATGATCTCGGCGTCCTCGCCGAGCACCCGCTCGACCAGGTCGCGGCCGAGGACGAACACCTCGTCGTCCCTGCGCGCCCGCACGTACTCGATCCCCTCGCCGACAGCCAGGGCGGCGTTGGAGATCAGCGTCCAGGGAGTCGTCGTCCAGGCGAGCAGTTGGTCGCCTACCTCGATCGGCGACTCGGGGATCGCGTCGTTGGGCGGAACGTCGAGCACCTCCAGCTTCACGTAGACCGAGGGGTCCTCCACGTCGCGGTAGCCCTGTGCCACCTCGTGGGAGGAGAGCGCGGTCCCGCACCGCGGGCAGTAGGGGACGACCTTGTGGCCCTCATAGAGGCGACCCGCATCCCAGATCTGGCGCAGCGCCCACCAGACCGACTCGATGTATGTGTTGGTCATCGTCACATACGGGTCGTCGAGGTCGATCCAAAAGCCGATGCGCTCGGTCAGCCGGTTCCAGTCATCGACGTAGCGCAGGACCGACTCGCGACAGCGGCTGTTGAAGGCGTCGATGCCGAACTCCTCGATCTCCGCCTTCGATGAGATCCCGAGTTCCTTCTCGATCTCGAGCTCGACCGGCAGGCCGTGACAGTCCCACCCGGCCTTGCGCGGGACGTAGTGGCCGCGCATGGCCTGATAGCGGGGGTACACGTCCTTGAAGGAACGGGCCAGGACGTGGTGTGAGCCGGGCTTGCCGTTGGCCGTCGGCGGGCCGTCGTAGAAGCTCCAGATCGGCGCGCCCTGCTCCCGGCGCTGGTTGACCTGGCGCTCGAAGGTGCTGTCCGCGCGCCACCGTTCGAGCACCCCGAGTTCGAGATCGGGAAAGGATTGCTTGGGATCGACCGGGCGGAAAGAGCTGCTCATCCGCGGCCTTGTTTACCAGGCGATGAGAATGTCCTCCGGACCCGCCGGCTTTAAAACCAGCGGCGGGTACGGCGCTTGCGGCGCGCCACCGGGTGCCGGTGACGGGCGTCGCGCTCGCGCGCGGCTCGCTCGGCGGTGATGAACAGTGTTGCGAGTGTGGGCTGCATCGTGCACCTCCTGAGGCGCTGTTGTGTGTGTGGGGGCGTAACCCCCATTTCCTATTAGGTAGTTATAGCAGGAAGTAACCGGTACAGCTAAAATGCTGGTTATGCCCACAGACCAGACCGCACCGGTTCCACTCGAACTTGTGCGGGCCTTTGTCAACACGCTGGACGTGGAGGACAGTCTCGACTCCCTGGCCGATCGCTCCGAGGCCCACAAATGGCTTGCGGCGCACGGGCTGGAGGGGGGCGAGGCGGCGGTCGACGAGGAAGACCGCGCGCGCCTGGTCGCCGTGCGCGAGGCACTGCGCGCACTGCTCGATGCGAACAACTCGGGCGATGGGGCCCCTGCCGACGCGCTCTCCGTGCTCAACGAGCAGTCGGCCGCGGCGGCGGTCGCGTTGCGCTTTGACGCCGATGGCGCGGCGCTGGTCACGAGCTGCGGCGGCGTCGACTCGGCGATCGCGCGTCTTTTGTCGATCGTCCACGACTCGATGAACGACGGCACCTGGCGCCGCCTCAAGGCGTGTCCGGCCGAGGATTGCCGCTGGGCGTTCTATGACCATTCGCGCAACCGCTCGGGGACCTGGTGTGAGATCGGCAAGTGCGGCAACCGCGCCAAGGCACGCCGCTTCCGCGAGCGGCACAGGCCCGCGTAGCCGATAGCCTCGGACCTGACCTTGTATCGATGATGGAGGCGCAGTTGAGCGAGCAGTTGTGGGGCGGCGAGACCGCCAAGGCGGTCGAGAACTTCCCGGTGTCGGGACATCCGATCCCGGCCCCTGTCGTTCACTGGCTCGGCCGTCTCAAGGCGGCCGCAGCGCGCGTCAACGCCGAGCTCGGAGAGCTCGATGAGCAGATCGCCGAGCGCATCGGCAAGGCGGGCGACGCGATCGGCAACGGCGAACACGACGAGCAGTTCCCGGTAGACGTCTTCCAGACCGGCTCGGGCACATCCTCGAACATGAACGCCAACGAGGTGATCGCAAAGCTCGCCGGCGACGACGTGCACCCCAACGATCACGTCAACCGCGGCCAGTCTTCGAACGACGTCTTTCCGTCAGCCGTCCACCTGGCTGCCCTCGGCGAGGTCACCACGGATCTGCTGCCTGCGATCGAAGGCCTGGAGGCCGCGCTGACCGCCAAGGCTGAGGAGTTCGCCGACCACGTGAAGTCCGGGCGCACGCACCTGATGGACGCGGTGCCGGTGACGCTCGGCCAGGAGTTCGCCGGCTACGCGGCGCAGGTTCGTCTCGGCGGCGCGCGCGTCCGCGACACCCTCGGACGCGTCGGTCAGATTCCGCTCGGGGGTACCGCTGCCGGGACCGGGATCAACACCCACGCCGAGTTCGCCGCCGGCGTGCGGGCAAAGCTGGCTGAGTCGACCGGCGTCGAAATCTCGGCTCCCGAGGACACCTTCGAGGGCAATGCCAGCCGCGATGCCCTGGTGGAGCTCTCCGGTGCGCTCAAGGTGCTCGCCGTCTCGCTCATCAAGATCAGCGGCGACCTCGCGCTGATGGGCTCGGGGCCGCGCGCCGGCCTTGCCGAGATCCGCCTTCCCGAGCTTCAGAAGGGCTCCTCGATCATGCCCGGGAAGGTCAACCCGGTGATCCCGGAGGTGACGATTCAGGTCGGAGATCAGGTCATCGGCAACGACGCAGCGATCGCGATAGCCGGTACCCAGGGCCAGTTCGAGCTCAACGTCCGGGTGCCGTTGATCGCACGCAACCTGCTGGACTCGATCAAGCTGCTCGCGGCCGCATGCAGGCTGCTGAACGAGAAGTGCGTGAGCGGCATCGAGCCGAACGAGGAGATGCTCGAGCGCCACGCCGAGTCGAATGTTCAGACCGCGACCGGTCTCAATCCGCACATCGGATACGACAAGACGACCGAGATCGTCAAGGAAGCGGTTGCATCGGGGCGGACCGTCCGGGAGGTCGCGCGCGAGGCAGGCGTCGACGAGTCCATCCTCGACGATGTTCTCGATCAGAAGAAGCTGGCGCGTCCTCACGGCTGAGTTGCGCGAACAGATCGCCGCGCCGGTTGGCCCCGGCGAGGTCGAGGCCGCGGCGGCGCGGATCGCCGGGTACGCCCGCGAGACGCCGGTGGTGGTCCTCGAGCCCGACGCGCTCGACCTTGGCTTCGAGCTCACGCTGAAGCTCGAGCTGGCCCAGCGGACCGGCTCGTTCAAGCTGCGCGGTGCCTTCAGCGCGATGCTCGCCGCCGACGTGCCGAAGGCCGGGGTGGTGGCTGCCTCGGGCGGCAACTTCGCGCTCGCCGTGGCGCGCGCGGCAGCCGACCTCGGTCACCCGGCAACCATCTTCGTCCCCGACAACTCGCCACCGGCGAAGGTCGAGCGTCTGCGACGAAGCCCGGCGGAGGTGGTCGTCGCGGGCGCCGTCTTCGACGATGCACTCGCCGCCTGCCGCGAGCATTCGCAGGGCTCGGGAGCGCTCGAGCTCCACGCCTTTGACCACCCGCTGATCGTGGCGGGCCAGGGGACCTGCGCGCGTGAGTTCGACCGCCAGGCGCCCGGTCTTGACACCGTCCTCGTGGGCGTCGGCGGTGGCGGGCTCTGCGCAGGAGCTGCCGCCTGGTACGGCGATCGTGTGCGCGTGATCGCGGTCGAGCCCGAGGCCTCACAGGCCTACCATCGAGCGCTCGAGGTCGGGGAGCCGGTGGAGGTCGACGTGGGTGGCGTGGCCGCCGACTCGCTCGGCGCCAGGCGGATCGGCGCCGTGCCGTGGGCGACGATGCGCGCCAACCAGGTGGAGTCCATCCTCGTCACCGACGAGGCGATCACCGAGACCCAGCGCCGGCTCTGGCTTGTGGCGCGCCTCGCGGCCGAGCCGGGCGCTACGGCTGCCCTCGCCGCGCTGACCTCGGGCGCCTACCGCCCGGAGGAGGGCGAGCGGGTGGGCGTCGTTCTCTCCGGGGCCAACTTTGACCCGACCCTCCTCGCGTGACGCGAATAGCGGTATCTGCTGTTGTCGCACTGCTCTTTTGCGCCGGCTGTGGCAGTGACGACCAGACATCGACTTCGGCCGCCACCTCGTCAACCGATCTCACGCTTCGAGTCGATGCCGATGGGCCCGGCGGGGCCCCAGCCCGGGAGGCGACGCTCGCCTGTCCGGGGGGCGACGATGCAGCGTGCGCGGCGATCGCTGCCCTGCCGGAGGATCCGGCCGCGCCAACATCGGCCGACCAGGCGTGCACCCAGGTCTACGGAGGCCCGGACACGCTGACCGTCAACGGCACTTTGCGCGGCGAGGAGATCGCCGCCTCCTTCAATCGCACCAACGGCTGCGAGATTCAGCGCTTCGACAGGTTCGCTGAGGTCCTGGCGGTCCTGTTCTCGCCTTAGAGATTGACGGGGTATAGCGGTCGCCCGAACCCGGACACTCGGCACAAATGCGCCTCCCTCGTCACGCCAGCGCGCCACCTGTGAAGCCGAACACCTCAGGCTGGAGAGGGTTCTTGGGAGCACCGAAATGGACGAGAAGCGGAATCGTCGCTAGGCAGGGGGAGCATCTCTCCGACGTTCGGGTGAACGTCCCAGGTACTACCTCTCAGGGGGTATTTCGGGACGTTCGGTGCTTCGAGAAGACGAGGCGCTGACGCAAAGCTCTGCGACGTAGCGAGAGCGTTCTCGTCGATCGCACGGCGTGGCGCTCAAAACACACTCCCATGCGAAGCGCAACTTCCAGGCCGCGTCGCCGCCATTCACTTGTTCCGGTGCCGATCCGAGGATCGCTTCGCCGCAACGCTTCTATCGGTGCCATTCCCATCGATTGTGGTCGTTCTCGCTGAATAAGTCCCGGGTCTGCCTAACTTCGGACAGACAATTGCCGGGTGTCCGGGTTCGGGCGTCCGCTATACCCCGCCTTAGAGATTGACCGCGACGTACTTGGTCTCGAGGTACTCGTGGATGCCCTCGTCACCGCCCTCGCGCCCGACGCCGGACTGCTTGACGCCACCGAAGGGGGCGCCGGCGTTGGAGACCATGCCCTGATTGAGGCCGATCATCCCCGTCTCGAGCGCCTCGCTGACGCGCAGCGCTCGCTTGAGATCGCTGGTGTAGAGGTAGGCCACGAGGCCATACTCGGTGTCGTTGGCCGCCGCGATCGCCTCCTCCTCGCTCGCAAAGCCCTTGACCGGAGCGACCGGGCCGAAGATCTCCTCGGTTAGCACCCGCGCGTCATCGGGGACGTCGCTGATCACGGTCGGCTCGTAGAAGTACCCGGCGCCCTCGGGGGCGCTGCCGCCGGTGAGGCACTTGGCGCCCTTCTCGACGGCATCTGCGACCAGCTCAGCGACCTTGTCGCGCTGGTCGGCGTTGACCAGGGGGCCGACGTCGACCTCCTCATCGGTGCCTCTGCCGAGCTTGAGAGCGCCCATACGCTCGGCGAGCCTCTCGGCAAACTCCCCGGCGATTGACTCGTGCACGTGGAAGCGGTTGGCCGAGGTGCAGGCCTCGCCGATGTTGCGCATCTTCGCGATCATCGCGCCCTCGACCGCCGCGTCGAGATCGGCATCTTCGAACACGACAAACGGGGCGTTGCCGCCCAGCTCCATCGAGACGTTGAGAACCTTCTCGCCTGCCTGGGCGATCAGCTTGCGACCGACCTCGGTCGATCCGGTGAACGAGAGCTTGCGCAAGCGATCGTCGCCGATCACGGGCTCCGAGACGTCGCTCGAGTGCGAGCTCGTGAGGATGTTGAGGACGCCGTCGGGCAGCCCGCACTCGCCGAGAATCTCCGCGAGCTTGAGCATCGATAGCGGGGTCAGCTGTGCGGGCTTGGCGATCATCGTGCAGCCCGCGGCGATCGCCGGGCCGATCTTTCGCGTGCCCATCGCCATCGGAAAGTTCCAGGGAGTGATGAAGTAGCACGGCCCGACCGGCTGGCGCATGATCAGCACTCGCGAGGCCGCGTTGCCGGCCACCTTGTAGTTGCCGTCGACGCGCAGCGCCTCGCCCGCGAACCAGCGAAAGAACTCGGCGGCGTAGGTGATCTCCGACTTCGACTCGGCAATTGACTTGCCCATCTCCAGCGTCATCAGCAGCGCGAGATCGTCGGCCTGATCGTTGAGAGCTTCAAACGCCTTGTGGAGGATCTCGGAGCGCAGGTTCGGCTCGCTCGCCCCCCATTCGGCCTGAGCGTCTGCGGCCGCGTTCATCGCGGCCTGAGCGTCCTCGGGGGTGGCGTTGGCGATCTCGACGAGCGTGTCGCCGGTGGCGGGGTCCTCGACTCCCAGCTTGTCGCCGTTGCTCGCGTCGCGCCATTCGCCGCCGATCAGCAGCTGGGTGGGCACCTCCGAAAGGACCTTCTTTTCGCGCTCGTCGTCGCTCATTTCGCCTCCATCTAGATCGGCTCGCAGGGTATCGTCCGGGAGGGGAGGGGATCCGCAACCAATGAGCTTCGCCAAGCGAACATTGACGATTGTGCTCGCCGTCGCGGCAGGGCTCTGCCTCGCCGCGACGTCGGCCGCTGCCAAATGGACCGTCAAGGGCCATGGCTTCGGCCATGGTGTGGGCCTGTCCCAGTACGGCGCCTACGGATTTGCAGAGAACGGCGTCCGCTACAAGAAGATCCTCTCTCACTACTACTCGGGGACCGACCTCGGCAAAGAGTCGGGGCGTGTGCGCGTGCTGCTCGGGCAGTCGGGCTCCGTCGAGTTCAGCGGCGCGGGCAAGGCGTGCGGCAAGCGCCTCGAGAAGCGCAAGAAGTTCACCTTTGTCGCCGCCGGCGGCGGGGTCGAGCTGCGCGACTCGAGTGGCGACCGGCTCGCCTCCTGCGGTGGCGAAGGGAAGGCGTCGAGTGGGCTGAAGATCTCTGGCTACGGCTCCTATCGCGGCAGCCTCGTCGCCCACGAGGACGGCGGCCAGCTCTTGGTCATCAACCTCCTCGGCACCGAGGACTACGTCCGCGGCGTCGTCGCCAACGAGTCACCTTCGTCCTGGCCGGCCGACGCGCTGCGCGCTCAGGCCGTTGTCGCCCGCACCTACGGCCTCGCCACCTCGCGTGGTGGCGTCTTCGATCACTACGCCGACACCCGCAGCCAGGTCTACGGGGGTAAGGGGTCTGAGACCAAGGCGACCAACGCGGCCGTCGCCGACACCGCCAAGGAGGTCGTCACCTACAAGGGCGACCTTGCCGTCACCTACTACTTCTCGACCTCGGGAGGACGAACTGAGGATGCCGAGTTCGGGTTCGCCGGTGGGAGCCCAGTGCCCTACCTGAAGTCAGTCAAGGATCCCTACGACGATCTCTCACCGGTTCACAACTGGACCGAGACCTACTCCGACGACGACATGGAGACCAAGCTGCGTGGGTTGTTCAGCGGCAGGCTCAAGAAGATCGACGTGATCAAGAAAGGCTCGTCGCCGCGCATCGTCAAGGCGCGGATAGTCGGATCGAGCGAATCGACCACCGTCACCGGCGATACCCTGCGCTCGCGCCTCGGCCTGATGTCGACCTGGGCGCGCTTCAAGCATCGTTAGCCCGCCTGGGTCAGCCGTCCGGGTACGGCTGCAGCTCGATCCCGTGGTTCGTGTCCCGCGTGCCCAATTCGTAGGCCGCGGCACCGACACACTCGAGCCGGCGCATCGGCTCGCCCCTGCGCTCGACCGTCAGCTCGAGATCTGAGATCGAGCAGTTGAGGGCGTTGTGCTGCGGCCCGACCGGGTCGGCGTAGACCCAGGCCACGAAGCTGCGCGGCTCGCCGGCAACGCGGCCGCGGACCTTGATGTCCTTGCCGGTGAGCTCGAACTCGCACTCGGTCGGCTCCTCCTCGACCCGGGTCGAGCGGATCCGGTCGAGGCCGCCCAGGCGGTGCTCGACACCGTCGAGACAGAGCATCGCGTTTGCAATCCAGGGCGTTGTCAAGGGGCCGAGCTTGATCCGCCCGAGCCCCGCGTCAAACCAGCCGTCGCTCTCACGAAACTCGTTTGCCTGCATCCAGATCCAACGCTCGGCGTGCTCGGAGCCCCAGTTGTGCCCGACCATGCCGGGCCAGCCGTCGACCGCGAGGACCTCTCCGTCGACGGTCACCGTGCCGCTGAATCGGGCGTCGGGGTAGGGCGAGAGCAGCTTCGTCTTGGGCAGTGGGGCGGAGTACAAGAACGAGTACGGCAGGTGCCGAAACGCCGGCGGGCCGGGCTCGAAGCGAAGATCCCAGCTCGCCTCGAGCTCGCCGGACTTGGCCGCGCCCCTGGCCAGTCCGCTGGCGAAAACGGTGTCGCCAACCTCGATGTAGCTGTCGCCTCCGCCGCTCACCTGCTCAGCGTCGACGGTCACCTTTGTCGCGCGTGGGCCCATCGCCTCTGCGTCGAAGAGGGTGAACCACACAGACGCCTCGAGGCTGGAGCCGGGGCGCTTGTGCACCGTATGGCGAATCCAGATGCCCTGGCCGCCGCCCGGGCGCGTGGCCTTCAGATAGAAGCTCTCGTAGTGCGCTGCCCCCTGGTCGAGGCCGGGGAAGCGTGCCTCGGTTCGCACGGGCGTCAACCTAACATGGCTTCGGATGCACGACGAGCCGGTGCGAGGCGGGGGTTTCTTCGTTCGCGTCGCGGCCGGGATCTTCGCCCTGGTCGCGATCGCGGCGGCGATTGCGGCGATCGCAATCGCGCTCGGCCTTGGCGATCGCGACCCCCTCGACGTACAGGTTGAATCGATCACCGGGGGCGTTAGCGCCGCCGCGTCGCCAGAGAACGATCCGTTCGCATACAGGGCGGGACGGGTCGCCGACTTCGAGCGCCAGGCCGCTCTCGGGTCATCGCACGTGATCTTCGCGAAGAGCCCGGGAGGAGTCGTCGCCTCCGCCGAGCGGACGGCGCAGTGGCGCCCACAGATCGAGGCGGCAGCGACAGAGCACGATGTCGATGCGGACATGCTCGAGGCGGTGATCTTCCTCGAGAGCGCGGGCCGTCCCGATGTGATCGCCGGCCCAACTCCCGAATCGGCCGCCGGACTCGGGCAGATCATCCCGTCAACGGCCACCGACTTCCTTGGCATGTCCGTCGACCTGCCGCAGAGCGTCGCGCTGACGAAGCGCCTCTCACGCGCGGATTCGCCCCAGGAGACGGAGCGCATTCTCGCGCAGCGCAGGCAGATCGATCAGCGCTTCGACCCGGAAGCTGCGATCGACGGCTCGGCGCGGTATCTCGCGATCGCCCAGGAGCGCTTTGGCGATCCCGACCTCGGCGTGGTCTCCTACCACATGGGGATCGGCAACCTCGAGACCGTCTTACGCGCATACGCGGGCGACGAGTCCGACGGCCCGATCGGGTCGCTGGTGAGCGCGGAGGAGCTGAGCTATCCCCGCGTCTTCTTTGACTCCTCCCCCGATTCGCACGCGAAGGCATACGACCTGCTCGCCGGCTTCGGCGACGAGTCCTCGCTTTACCTCTGGAAGGTGCTGGCCTCGCGCGACATGCTGCGCACCTGGCGTGACGACCCCGACGCGCTCGCCGCAACCGCTGAGCTGGCGACCAACAAGGCCACGCTGGAGGAGGTCTATCACCCCTCAAACGAGACGCCGGTCTTCTCAGAGCCGGACGACATCGCCGACGCCCAGGACGACGGTGAGCTGGCGCCGCTGCCAGACGATCCGGTCCTCGGCTGGGAGCCGGACTCGGATATCGGCCAGTTCGCGGCCGAGCTCGATCAGTCGCCTGAGCTCTATCGCGCGCTACGCCCGGGGGCACTCGCGACGCTCACGTACATCGGCGGGGTCGTGCGCAACCTGGCCAAATCGGCGACACCGCTGCAGGTGACGAGCGCGGTCCGCGACCGCAGCTACCAGGAGCTGCTCATCGCGAACAACCCGCAGGCAACCGAGGAGTACTCGCTGCACACCACGGGATGGTCGTTCGACGTTCGCCGAGACTACGAATCGCCACGCCAGGCAAAGGCGTTTCAGTTCGTGCTCGACCGGCTGCGGGCGCTCGCGGTCCTCGACTACGCGGTCGAGCCCGGGGCGATTCACGTGACGGTCTCGAGCCGCGGTGACGAATTGCTCGAGTAGCGCCGAACCTCAGCCGAGCGTGATCCGATACTCGGCCAGAGCCAGGCCGAGCTCGGGGTTGAGTTGCTCGCGCAGCGAGCGCCAGCCCCGCCGCTCATAGAAGCGGCGGGCCCGCTCGTGCGCGGCGGGGGTGTAGAGGCGACCGTGGCTGTAGCCACGCAGACCGGATTCGGCGATGAACTCGCGATGCAGGACGTCGGCGACGCCCGTACCCCACCACGCGGGCGTCACGAACAGCTGCCAGAGGTGGACCATCCCCGGAACCTTGCGGCGCGAGCGCCATTCGTTCTGGGTGGCTCCGCCAGGGGGTCGGTCACGCGCGGGCGTGAGCCCGACGTGGCCCGCGATCTCGCCGTCGACCTCCGCGATCACCAGCGCGGTGTCGGCGTCGGCCAGGACCTCGAGCGTGCGCTCACGGTCGACGCGGGGGTTTGGTGGCGTCCAGCCTGCCGGCGCGAATTCGATGTAGGTGTCAAAGCCCGCGCGTACGTTCTTGAGGATCGCCTCGATGTCTTCGACGCCGCCGCGCCGGGTGACGACCGCAGGCGGTTGAGCTTCGCTCACAGCCCGGGCGGTGGCCAGTCGAGCCGACCCGATGTGAAGTTGTCGGGCCAGTCGGCGTAGGCAGCCTCGGAGTCGGTCGTCTCCGCAGCCACAGAGGCCCCGTAGCGCGCCGCAAGCGGGCTTGGCACATAGGTCGCGATTTCCTGGCCGGTGCGAGCGCCGACCATCAGGATCGAGCACGGCCGGTCGCCGCGCGCCGACGAAGACGTGGGCGGCGCCGGCGGGGCAACTGACGAAGTCCCAGGCGCGCAGACGATGCTCAACCTCATCGAGGATGAGGATGCATTCGCCCGACAGCACGAGGAACGACTCCTGGACGTCCTCGCGGTGATACCTGCAATTGGGCTCACCCGGTTCGAGGACGTGGACGTTGATCCCGAAGTTCTCGAAAGGCGCGGCGTCGGTCTCAAAGCGCACGTAGCTGCCCGCACCGGGCAACGAGAGCGCTTCGGCGTCGGCGACATTGACGATGAACGGCTCGGACATATGGACTCCCCGGTACTAGACCTTGATCGTGATCACGTCTCCGTCGGCCACCTCGTAGGTGCGCCCCTCGGTGCGCAGCAGGCCGCGGTCGCGAGCTGCCGCGTAGCCCCCCGCCTCGACGAGATCCTTCCAGCCGACGACCTCGGCGCGCACGAATGCCTGCTGGATCTCGCCGTGAATCGTTCCCGCCGCTTCCCACGCGCTTGAACCACGGCGAAGGCTGCGCGACATCGCCTCCTTGTCCTCCCCGGCCGTGAAGAAGACGATCAGGTTGAGGAGCTGGAAGGCAGCGCCGATCAACCGCGCGAGCCCCGACTCCGAGACTCCGAGCTCCGCGCGCATCTCCGCGGCCTCCTCGTCATCGCCGAGGTCTCCCAGCTCGACCTCGATCCGCGCGGAGATCGGGACGGCGATGGCGCCGTTTCGCGTGGCGTGCTCGGCGACCGCCTCCGGGACCTCGTCAACTCCCTCGTCGACGTTTGCGACGTAAAGCATCGGTTTCGACGTGAGCGCGAACAGGCGGCGCGGGGCGTCCTTGGCCGCATCCGGTGGCGGCACGTCGCGAACCGGGCGCCCGGATCCGAGGGCATCGACGACAGCCTCGAGCCATCCCTGCTCGGCGACAGCCTCCTTGTCGCCCGAGCGCGCCTGCTTGATCACGCGCTCGAGTCGGCGCTCGGCCTGCTCGAGATCAGCGGCCAATAGCTCGGTCTCGATGAGCTCGATGTCGTCGAGTGGATCGATTCGACCCTCGGGGTGGGGGACGCCGCCGCTGTGATGGCAACGCACGACATGACAGATCGCGTCCGTTTCGCGGATTGCCGCGAGGAACTGGTTGCCGAGACCCTCCCCCTGCGCGGCGCCGGGGACGAGGCCGGCGATGTCGTGAAACTCGATCGTCTCGAGCACGACCTCGCTGGAGCGGACGGTCTCGGCGACACGCTCGAGCCGCTCGTCGGGAACGCCCACGACGGCAACGTTTGGATCGATCGTCGTGAACGCGTAGTCGCCTGTTTCGGCACCGGCTCGCGTGAGCGCGTTGAATAGCGTCGACTTGCCTGCGTTCGGCAGGCCGACGATGCCGACCTTCACGCGGCGGCGGGGCCGAGGTCCGGCTGAGCCGCCTCGGGTTGCTCTCCGGGTGTCACCCGCGAGGACTCGTTGGCGTCGATCGCAAGTTCGAACAGGCGCTCCTCGATCGGCGCGATACCAAGCCCGCGAACCGCCATGCCGAGCCCGAAACCGAGAGCCGCCCCGCCGACGACATCAGACGGGTAGTGCATTCCCAGATAGGGACGCCCGATGCAGATCGCCGTTGCCAGACCGAAGAGGTACGGACGCGCGCGTGGCTCGACCCGGCCGAGCGCTGTCGCGGCGGCGACCGAGGAGGTGGCGTGCGCAGAGGGAAACGAGAGCTTCGTCGGGGCCCTTGCGAGCGGGGGATGCTCTTCGATCAGAGGCCGCTGGCGTCCGACCGCGACCTTGATGGCGTAATTGACGCCGATGGCCAGCGGGCCGGTGACACCGCCAATCAGCCATTGGCCACGGCGACGGTGGTCAATCGACGCGCCGACGGCGCCGATTCCGGCCCAGACGGCGCCGAACTCGCCGGCATGGCCGAGCGCCTTCATCACGGTCTCCGCGGGCTCCGCATGGCCGCGGGTGCGCAGGAAGCGCAGCACCGCCTGATCGGCCAGGCCGAGGGCCGCGAGCACACGATTGCGCGGCCGCACGCGCCGGCCGGGAAGCAGGGCACGGCGCTTCGTCAACTTCGATTGCGGCTTGGGCCTGATGCGCTGCAGCACGCGCCGCAGGATAGGGCGGTCAGAGCTCCCGGCGGAGCACCGTCGTCGCCGCTTCGGCGATCCGCCTGCGCGGGCCGCGGTCATCCCAGCGGGAGCGATCGATCTTCTCCGAGCGACTGAGGTCGTGTTCGAACGCGTCGGTCAGTGCCGAGGCGAATGCGTGGTCCCAGATGCCGAGGGTGATCTCGTCGTGAAGCTGGAAGGAGCGGTTGTCGAAGTTGATCGTTCCCACCGATGACCAGGCACCGTCGATGCAGAGCGACTTCGCGTGCAGCATCGTGGGCTGGAACTCGAAGAGACGGACACCCGCCTCGAGCAATTGGTCATATGCAGCCCGCCCGGCGACCCTCACGAAGCCCTTGTCGATGTGCGGGCCAGGGACCAGGATGCGGACGGCGACCCCGCGCTCGGCCGCGGAACAGAGCGCGTCCGTGAAGGCCGGACGGGGGACGAAGTAGGCGGCTGTGAGATCGAGCGTCTCACGCGCTGACGCGATCGCGAGGTAATACAGCGCCTCGGCGTTCGTGTCGCCGACCTTCGCGCTCGAGCGGACGATCTGCGTGCGACAGCCACCCTCGATCGGCTCCAGCGCGGGCAGGTACTCATCGCCCGCCAGAACTTCGCCGGTGGCCTCGAGCCAGTTCTCGGCGAACGCGCCCTGCATCCCACGAACCACCGGGCCACGAACGCGAACGTGCGAGTCACGCCAGTGGTCGGGCCCCTCTGCGTCGCCGGTCCACTCCTCCGCGATGCCGACGCCACCGGTCATCCCGACCGTGCCGTCGGCGACGAGGACGCGCCGGTGGGTGCGGTTGGCGAGGCGCTTGATCGCGTACGGCTTCGGGGGTCGAAAGAGGACGACCCGGGCGCCGGCGTCGCGCATCTCCGCGACCAGCGAGTGATCCATCTGCACCGCACCGAGCGCGTCGAGGATGACGTTGCAGCGAACGCCCGACGCCGCTTTGTCGCGGATCGCCCCGGCGACCTCGGCGGCAATGTCGCCGCGCCAGTAGACGTAGGTCTGGACGTTGAGCGTGCGTTCCGCCGAGGCGATCGTCTCGAGGAACTTGGGGAAGATCTGGTCGCCGTTGATCAGCAGCTCGACCTCGTTGCCCTTCGAGATCGGCGCACCTGTGAGCGCCTCGCTCGCGCGCAAGAAGTCCTCGGACTCGACCTCGAGATCGGTGCCGATCTCATATCCGAACGCGCCCTCGCGGCGGTGGCGCAGGCTGTCGGCCGCATACCAGCCAACCCCCAGCGCGCCGAGCGCACCGACGCCGCCGTAGCGGCGCAGCGCCTGGCGCCAACGCGGCTCCTCCCGGGTCCACGGCGGCCTCATGGGCCGACCACCAACTCGAAAGCGTCGGGCTCCACGGTGAACTCCAGATGCGCGTCGGAGATCAGCTCGCCGTCGACGTTGAAGCCGGCACCGCCGCCGTTGAGCTGATCGACAGCGATCGTGTGTCCGCTTGCGGTGAAGACCCCCTTTTGCTCCTCGACCCGCCCGGCTCGCAGGCCGTAGCCGCGCGCGACGAGCTTGATCCGCGAGCCCGCCTCGATCGCGACCACGTCGAGCCGGCCGTCGGAGGGATCGGCATCAACCTCGGCGCCGCCGCCGAAGGCTCCCGTTAGTCCGACGATCACCTGCCAGGCGTCGCCCTCGAAGCACCGCTTCCCGTCAACCGTGACCGTGCAGTGCACCGGCTTTGCAAACAGGCCGGCCCGCAGCGCCCCGACGGTGTATGCGAACGGGCCGAGGGCGCGCTTGAGCCCATGGGCCTTCTCGGCTGCCACCGGGGACAGTCCGGCCGAGGCGGCGTTGACGAATGGCCGGTCGCCGACGCGCCCGAGATCGAGCCGCCGGGTCCGCGTTCCAGCGGCGGCCAGTTCGATCGCATCGGTAAGCGTGCGCGGGAGCTCCAAGGCCCGGGCAAAGTCGTTCGCGGTGCCGACCGCGACGACTCCGAGCGGCACGCCGGCGCGGGCTGCAGCCGCCGCGGCGCAACCGACGGAGCCGTCGCCGCCCGCAACGACGACGCGGTCTGGGTTTGCGGCGACCACATCGTCGGCGTCGTCGAGATCGAAGCGGGTCACGTTGTGGTCGTGAGCGCGCAGCAGACGCTCGACCTCCCCCGCCTCGCCCGACCCCGAGTCGGGGTTGGCGAGGAGCGCAATCACCGGCTTAAAGTGGTGTCTTCGAGCGGCCCTCGCGACCCTTGGCCGCGCTCTTGTTGGCCGCCCTTCGTGAGGACTCGAAAGGCTTCTCGGCGAGCTCGCCGGCCTTGCCCGGAAGCTTGCCGGCCGTATCCTGAGCAGTTCCCAGGGTCTTGTCGACACCCTTCTGCGGCCACCACGACGCGCGCGGCAGCAGGAACGCCAGCACGGCGAGCACGATGCACACGACGATGATCACAGCGATGGTCACGGTTCTCTCTCCCTGGTGGACCGGTCTGCTTGCTACCCGCCGCCAGTATCGGTGAAACGGTCAGAATCCCCGCGGGTGAGTGCCGCCGACCAACGAAGTGCGTATGAGCGGCAGTTCCGCCGTGCCGGCCTGCCGATGTTCGTCGAGGGCTTCTCGGCGTCCACCGATGTGTTCAACCGCGCCGCGCCGCTGTTGGGCCTCGTCTTCGTGGGCGAGCTGCTCGGGGCGGGACAGCTCGACTGGACCTGGTGGCAGAACGTGCTGGCCGTGCTCGGCGCGCTTGGGCTGATGCTCGTCGCGGTGGCCCTGCTCAACATGGTCCAGGGCCGTCCGGTTCGAGCGATCCCCGACCGGCTCGGCAGGACCGAGCTCGCTGCCTTCGTGATCCTGCCCGCCCTGCTGCCCCTGATCTTCGGCGGGCAGCTTGGTAGCGCCGTCTCGACGATCGCCGCGAACCTGCTGATCCTGCTGCTGATCTACGCGGTGTTCGTCTACGGGTTGCTGGCGATCCTGCGCTGGGTCATCTCGCGGCTGGCGGGGCAGGTGCGGTCCTCGCTCGGTCTTCTCGCCAAGGCCGTGCCGCTGCTGGCGATCTTTGCGCTTCTCTCGTTCACCACCGAGGAGATGTGGGACATGTTCGGGAAGATGGCGACGTTCGACTACGCAGCGGTCATCGGACTGTTCGTGTTGTTGGGCTCGGCCTTCCTGTTGGTGCGCGTCCCGCGCGAGGCTCGGCGCCTCGAGACGGAGGTGGGCGAGGGTCCGGAGCTGAGCAGGGCTCAGCGCTTCAACGTCGGCCTCGTCCTATTCGTCAGCCAGGGCGTGCAGGTGCTGATCGTCAGCCTCACGATTGGAGCTTTCTTCGTCCTCTTCGGCCTGCTCGCTGTCAACGAGGCGTTGCGCCTCGAGTGGATGGACACGGCCGGAAGCTCGGTGGTGAGCTTCTCCGTCGGTGGTGAGAACTTCCAGCTGACCGAGGAACTGCTGAAGGTCGCCGGCGGCCTTGCCGCCTTCTCGGGTTTCTACTTTGCGGTGGCGATGCTCACCGACTCCACCTACCGCGAGGAATTTCTCGAAGAGCTCACGTCCGAGATGGGCGCCAGCTTTCGCGCCCGGGCCGCATACCTGAAGCTCGGGGGTGTCACTGAATGACGACCACGATGGTCGAGGGCTTTCGCCACGTCCCGGGCAACCACTGCGGCTCGACCGCTCTGCGCAACCTGCTCGGCCACGCCGGGGTGGACCTGACTGAGGAGATGGCGTTCGGGCTCGGCGCGGGTGCCTGCTTTTACTACGTTGCCGTCGACGGCCAGTCGCCGTCGCGCTTCTTCAACGGCCGCGTCGCCCGCCTCGAGGAGACCTTTCTCGAGCTCACCGGGCTGCCCCTGCGACTTCAGACCTTTGAGGACGCCGACGCCTCCTGGCGGGCGGCGCAGGCCCAGGTCGATTCGGGAAGGCCGTCGCTGCTGATCACCGACCTCTACTACCTCGACCACTACGGGCGCTCGGCGCACTTCCCGGGTCACGCCGTCGTCCTCGCGGGCTACGACGACGACGTCGCCTACCTCTCTGACACCGGCTTTGAGGATCTCCAGGAGACCCGGCTCGAGAACCTGGCGCAGGCTCGCCACGGGAGCCACCCGATCTTTCCATTGGATGGCCAGATGGTCTCAGTGCCACCGGGATCAGAGCTCTTTGATCCGCGCGAGGCGGTACCCCGCGCGATCGCACGCGCCGCCAGGCAGATGCTCGAGCCAACGATGGCCCCGATCGAGGGCATGCCGGGCCTGACGAGCTTCGTCGGCGAGGTCGGCCACTGGCCCGAGCAGCTCTCGGATTGGCAGTGGAGCGCGCGATTCGGTTACCAGGTGATCGAGCGCCGGGGGACCGGAGGAGGCAACTTTCGGCTCATGTACTCGCGCTTTCTCGTCGAGGCCGGTTATGAGGGCGAGTCGGCGCTGGCGGCTGAAGCGTCGGCGTGCTGGACCGATCTCGCGGCCGCTCTGCAGAGCGCGAGCGAGCAGGACCAGCCGGATGCTGCTGTCTGGGCTCGAGTCGACCGCGACGCAGCGGCCGTTCTCGAGGCAGAGAAACGCCTCTGGGAGACGCTCGCGTCTACTTCAGCAGCCTGAGCACCGAGCGCTCGATCTTCTCGCGGTCGACGAACTCCCCCGGATCCTGGTCAGCGACCATCCGCTTTAGCGATCGGCGAATGGTCTCGCCACTGTCGTAGCGGTCGAAGATCCGGGGATCGATGTAGGCCTTGCGACATACCGCGGGCGTGTTGTTGAGGTAGGCCGAGACGCGCTTGACGGCCGCGGTCGCCGCGCGCTTTCGCGCCGTTTTCGTCTTCGCCTCCGCGCCGTTCATCGCCAGTTCGACGGCCGCCAGCACGGTCGCGTTCCAGGTACGGAAGTCCTTGGCGCTGTAGTCACCGCCCGTGCTCGTTTTGAGGTACTCGTTGATGTCGGCGGCGGTTACGTCGATCCACGGCCCGCGGCCGTTTCGATAGGCCAGCAGCTCTCGGCCACCGCCATTGCGATCCTTGAGGGGCTTGATCGTCCGCACGATGGCCGGGTCGGCGATCTCCTGCTGGTGGCGCTTTGAGTCCTTGGCCGAGTAGTCGAAGACGGCGACCCCCTTCTCAATCCTGACGTGGCGGCGCAGCAGCGTCGAGAGGCCGTAGGTCTCGTTCTCGGCGGCGTAGCGCTCGCTGCCGATGCGAAAGAACCCGAGGTCGAGCAGCCGCACCGAGCAGGCGAGAACGCGCTCGCGCACCATGCCGCGCCGCGCGAGGTCGGCCTCGGCGCGCTCGCGCATCGCCGGCAGTGACCTGGCGAAGGTCTCCATCTCCTCGTACTTCTCGCGGTCGCGCGCGATTCGCCACGCGTCGTGGTAGCGGTACTGCTTGCGCCCGCGGGCATCGATCCCGGTTGCCTGGATGTGCCCGTTGGCGTGTGGACAGATCCAGACGTCCTCCCAGGCAGGCGGGATCACAAGCTCGTTGATCCGCTCGAGCACCTCGCGATCGCGAACCGTCGTCCCGTCCTTTTCCTGGTAGCTGAACCCGCGCCCACGGCGGACCCGGTGAATTCCTGAGGACGAGCAGTCGACGCGGCGAAGGCGTGCCATGGACCGACCCCTCTACCCGGCTAGGGTCCGGCTGATGCACTTTGTCGATCTCACCGCCCCGATCTTGCCCGACTCCGAGGAGATCCCGGAGGCGCTTCGCGTCGAGATCGACTATCTGGACCACGCAGGCGGAGCGGCTCAGATCGAGGCCATGTTCGGCGTGCCGGCGCGACTGTTGCGTGACGGGGAGGGCTGGGCCACCGAGGAGTTCAAGCGGCTCGGCACCCATAGCGCCACCCACGTGGACGCCCCCTGGCACTACAACTCACACGTAGCCGGCAAGCCCGCCCGCAAGATCGATGAACTCCCGCTTGAGTGGTTCTTCCAGCGCGGCGTGCGGCTCGCGATGACGGGTCGAGAGGACGGGGACGCCATCGGCGTCGCCGATATCGAGGCCGAGCTCGATCGCATCGGTCATGAGCTTCAGCCGCTCGACATCGTCTTGGTCTGGACCGGCTGTGACCGCTACTACGGACAGCTCGAGTACCTCGCCCACGGCCCCGGTGTCAGCGCCGAGGCAACGCGCTGGCTTCACGAGCGCGGCGTTCGCGTGATGGGCATCGACGCCTGGGGCTGGGACCGGCCGCTCTACATGCAGGCCGCCGAGGCGCTGGAGCGCGACGAGCCCCAGATCTTCTGGGAGGCTCACCAGGTCGACCTCGAGTACTCCCAGATCGAACGGCTGGTCAATCTCTGCTCCTTGCCCGACACGGGTTTTCGGGTGGCCTGCTTTCCCTTGCGGATCGCCGGCGCGAGCGGTGCCCCCGCGCGCGTGGTCGCAATTGTCGACTGAGGGGTTAGGTTGCTGGTGTGACCCATTCAAAGCGCGAACACGACATCGTCGTCTACGGGGCAACCGGCTTTGTCGGTGTGCTCACCGCCAAGTACCTGGCCGAAAGCGCTCCGGCGGACGTGCGGATCGCACTCGGCGGCCGCTCGGAGGCCAAGCTTTCGAAGACGCGTGAAGAGCTGGGCGTCGACTGGCCGCTGGTGGTCGCCGACAGCCAGGATCGCGACGCGGTGACCGCCCTGGCGGAGTCCACGCGCGTTGTCGCCACCACAGTCGGGCCCTACTTCAAGTACGGCAAGCCGCTCGTCGAGGCGTGCGCGGCGGCGGGCACGCACTACGCCGACCTCACCGGCGAGGTCCTGTTCATGCGCTGGTCGATCGATACCGCCGATGCCGCGGCGCGTGCCAGCAAGGCCAAGATCGTCCACACGTGTGGCTTCGACTCGATCCCGTCGGATATCGGGACGCTGCTCTTGCATGAGGCGGCGCAGGAGGGCGGTCACGGGGAGCTCGAGGAGACGTCCTTCGTCGTCAAGGCGATGAGGGGTGGCGCGAGCGGGGGAACTATCGATTCGGCCCGGACCGCGATCGACACGGTGAAGAAGGACACGTCCAGCCGGCGAGTCCTGGCTGATCCCTACGCGCTCAGCCCGGATCGTGATGCCGAGCCGGATCTCGGCTCGGAGCGTGATCCCATGAAGCCGCTAAAGGACGACCGCCTTGGCGGTTGGCTCGCACCCTTTGTGATGGGCAGCGTCAACACCCGCGTCGTGCGGCGCAGCAACGCGCTCGCCGGCCACGCCTACGGACGCCAGTTTCGCTATCGCGAGCTCATGCTCACCGGCGGCGGCCCGCTCGGCCTCGCCAAGGCCGCGGGAGTCACCGGAGGCATCGCCGGGATGTTCGCGGGCCTCGCCACGCCGGGCGCTCGCCAGCTGCTCGACCGCGTACTGCCGGACCCCGGCGAGGGACCCAACGAGCGAACCAGGGAGCGCGGTTTTTTCAACATCGACATTCACGCGACGACGAGCAGCGGCAAACGGCTTCGCTGCGAGATCCGCGTTCAGGGCGACCCGGGCTACAAGGCGACGGCGGTGATGCTCGGCGAGAGCGCGCTGTGCCTGGCGCTCGACGATCTTCCGGACGCGGCTGGAGTGCTCACGCCTGCTTCAGCGATGGGCGAGGTGCTTGCCGATCGTCTCATCGCGGCGGGTCACAGCTACCGCGTCGTCGTCGAGGATTAGAGCGCTTCGATCCGCGCCCTGATCGCTGCCCGGTCGCGATCGTTTCCGACCTCCCTCTCGCCCTGCTCGGCGATCGTCGCGGCCACCGCGCGTGCGGCGCTCGCACGGTCTGACGCTCCGCATTCGGTGGCGGTTCGGGCACAGGCAGCGAGGGCAGCGAGCATGTGGTCAATGACCCAGGCGTCACCGCCGACGTAGCGGTTGAGCTGCAGCATCGCGTCGAGGTACTCCTCGTAGCCGCGATGGCGCGCAATCAGGGTGAGTCCTTCTTGCGGGCGCGCCACGGACTCCGGCTCGGCCCGGCCGGCGAGGCGAACCAGGATCGAGCGCAGGTAGTCCACACACGTGACCGCCGTCGTCGGATCGTTGATGCCCGGGGACATCGCCTTGATCGCCGTGTCGGCGAGCTGGCGCACGCCGAAGTCGATGTCCTGTGTCAGGTCGCGCTCGTTGGCAACCGTCACCGCCTCGAGCATCGCCCTCTCGCACCGCTCGGCAGCCTCCGCGGGCCAGACCTCGGCGAGCGGCTGGTCGACGCTCACGAAGTCACCGGGGCAGACGAGTACCGCGACCCGAGTGACGTCGGGAGCCAGCTTTTCACCGAGACTCGCGATGTCCACACGCTGGACGAAGCCGGGCCGCTCGGGCATGACCAGGCCCGGCGCGGAGGCGCGCCATTCCCGCAACAGCCCGTCGGGCGATTCGATCGCGCTCTGGTTATCGAAGGCCTGCGGGTACAGAGAGCCGAGGCGTTCGAGCACGCGCCGGGCGACGGTGGCGGTTACGTGCGAGACCTGGACCTGCTGCGAGACGTGGTGCAGGAAGACGACCAGCAGAATCACGGCGCCGATGCCGAACAGGCTGGCGAGCGTGATGCTGAGCCGTGGGACGAACGAGTCCTCTCCGAACGTCCCGACCGCGCGCAGGACGAGGATCGAGTAGACGAAGATCCCGACGTAGGTGCCGATCGTGATCTGGGTCACGCGGTCGCCGAAGAACGAGCGCAGGATCCGCGGGCTGAACTGACTCGAGGTCAGTTGCAGGACGACGATCGTGATCGAGAAGGTGAGGCCGGCGACCGTGATCAGCGATCCGGCGATGACCGACAGCACCGTCCGTGCCGCGGCCTCGTTTCCCTGGAAGACGAAATCGACGCCATCGAGGTCGAGCGAGCCGTCCACCTGGACCAGGACGATCCCGACCAGCGCAAACGCCGCGACGATCAGGCCCGGGATGAACCCCAGGTTCTGCGAGAGGTTTGGCCAAACGCGCTTTGCGCGATCCAGCATCGCGCGCCCGTTTAGCCCGAGAACCCGATTGTGTGAGTGTCGTCGTTGACGCGAATGAAGACGACGGTCGCGACGTTCAGGGCCACGGTGCCCTCCTGCGTCTTGAGGTCGGCCCAGCCACCGCCGGTCGAAACCTTCTCGCGCAGGTCGGCGAGCTCGGCGGCGTCAAGCTTCACCGAGAGCACCTGGCCGAGGCCGAAGCCAATCTCAACTCTGGTCTTTTCTTCCGCCATGTCGTGGTCAGTGTCCTTCCGCTGGTTCGACGATCTCGGTCAGAACGGAGCCGGTGGCCTTCGGATGACAGAAGGCGACGCGGCTGTTTCGAATTCCCGTACGCGGCTCGGTGTCGATCATCCGCACGCCCTGGCGCTCGAGTTCGGCGAGCGTCGCGTCGATGTCGTCCACGCGGTAGGCCACGTGATGCAGGCCGGGGCCGGAGCGCGCGAGGAACTTGCCCACGGGCGTGTCGGGACCGAGCGGGGCCAGGAGCTCCACATGGCAGCTGCCGACGTCCAAAAGCACCGCTTCGACGCCCTGCTCCGTGACCGTTTCGCGGTGCGCGAGCGGCATCGCGAATGCTCCCTCGTACAGAGCGAGGGCAGCGTCGAGGTCCTCGACGGCGATGCCAACATGATCGATCAACCCGAACATCGGGCGCGGAGTCTACGGGGCGCTCAGGGGCGGCCGAGATCGACCGGCGGGGGCTCAGACACGAGCGCCTCGGGGCGCGCGGCTGCAGCGGGCGCGGGGGCCGGTGAGTCAAACGCCTTCGTCTCCTCGCCCATGATCGCCAGGATCGTGTCGCGGTCGATCGCCTCGTCGACGAGCAGGCGCTCTGCGATCACGTCCAGCAGATCGCGGTTGTCGATGAGGAGTTCCTGTGCACAGCGGTAGGCCTCCTCGGCGATCGCGCTGACCTCCTGGTCGCGGGTCTGGCGCAACGCCTCCGAGGTGGCGAGATCATCGGTGGGAACCTGATGGGAACGGATCGAGGTACCCATCCCGTACTCGTGAACCATCGACCGGGCGATGGCGGTCACGCGGCTGAGGTCGTCCGTGGCACCGGTGGTCACCTTGCCGAAGGTGATTTGCTCGGAGACACGCCCGGCGAGCAGCACCGACATGTAGTCGATGAGCTCCTCGCGGGACTTCAGGTAGCGGTCCTCCTGCGGGAGGTTGAGCGTGTAGCCCAGCGCCTTGCCGCGAGGCACGATGGAAACCTTCTGGACCTTGTCGACGGTGGGCAGGAGCTCCGAGACGAGCGCGTGCCCGGCCTCGTGCCAGGCGACAACCCGCTTCTCGTGTGGCGAGATAACCCGGCGCGACTGCAGACCGGCGACGACACGCTCGAACGCGTTCTCGAAGTCCGCCTGCGCGACGAATTCCCGCTTGTTGCGACCGGCGAGAATCGCCGCCTCGTTGGCAAGGTTCGCGAGGTCGGCGCCGGTGAGACCGGAGGTGTGGCGCGCGACCCGCTCCAGGTCGACGTCCTGGGCGAGAGGCTTGCCCCGCGTGTGAACCTCGAGGATCTCCTTGCGGCCCGTCATGTCGGGCGGCGGGACGAAAACCTGACGGTCGAAGCGGCCCGGCCGCAGCAGTGCGCGGTCGAGCTTTTCGAGCATGTTCGAAGCGGCCATCACGATGACGTTGTCGCGAGAGTCGAAGCCATCCATCTCGACCAGCAACTGGTTGAGGGTCTGGTCGCGCTCGCCGGAGATGTCGGAGCCGCGGTGGGCGCCGACGGCGTCGAGCTCGTCGATGAAGATGATCGCCGGCGCGTTCTCGCGAGCCTCCTTGAACAGGCGGCGGATACGCGCGGCCCCAAGGCCGGCGAACATCTCGATGAAGGAGGACGCCGACTGTCCGAAGAACTGAGCCCCGGACTCGTGGGCGACGGCCTTCGCGAGCAAGGTCTTTCCGGTGCCGGGCGGGCCGTGGAGAAGGATGCCCTTTGGCACCCTCGCGCCGAGTTGTTTGAAGCGCTTCGGGTCGGTGAGGAAGTCGACGACCTCGCGCAGTTCATCCTTCGTCTCGTCGACCCCGGCGACGTCCTTCCAGACGACCGCGCTGCGCGAGCGCGGGCTGATCTCCTGCGGCTTCGTCCGCGGCATCAGCCTCAGCGTCCGCCACATCAGCCAGATGATCACCGCGAAAAGCAGGAGCGGCGCCCACGGGATCAGGATGTTGTCGAGAAACTCCTGATAGGTGTCGACTCCGAGGAAGGCTGTCACTTCAAGCCCTATCGGCAGCCTCATCCTCCGCCCGTAGAACCTCTTCCAGGGCGGCGATCCCCACCTCGAGCTGCTCGGGCGTGGGCTCACGAGTGGAGACGAGACGCTGGATCTCGTAGCCGGGCCCGTGAACCGCATGACCAAGCGCTGAATCGGGGTTGCGCTCCGCGTAGGCGAAGAGCTCAACGGCGGCGCCGATCCCGGCAACCGCGGCGAGGCCGCGCGTAAGCGGACCCGCGTCCGGCGCAAACCTTTCAGTCAGCACCTGTCCGGTAATCGAGAACAGCATCATCGGCCCGATCAGATTCGATCCGCAGCGCTCGTGCTCCTTCGGCACCTCCTCCGGCGCGCGCCCCTGTTCGTAGCCGCTGATCGCCTTGTGCTCGACGGCGTGGTAGGACGCCAGGGCCGGATCACGCAGGGCGCTGAGCGCCGGGACCGTTCCGATGATTGAGACGGCGAGCTCGCGCCCGACACCCGCGGGCCGCATGCGCCGCAGCAGACCCGTAATTGCGAGGCTCGCAAGCGACGCGACTATCACCCCACGGTCCTCGAAGGGCAGGCGCGCCGAGCGCAGGCGGGTTCGCGCCAGCGGCAGGACCGCCATCGCCTCGGCGAGGCGAAGGGGGCCACGCAGCATCGGCGTCGTTGCGAGCTTGCCGCGCGCCAGGCTCGGCTTTGGCCCGGACGCGACCTCGATATCGCCGTCGCGGTTGCGCGCGGCGACGGCCCAGGTCCTCGGGCCGTGGATCAGCAGTCCGTTGCGCAGGGCCATTCCGCCGAGCCGCAGCGGCTCGGACTCGGGCTCGGCACCTGTCCCGTTGGTCGAGGTCGTTTCACTCATCGAGCACCTTTCGGCAGAGGTCGGCATAGAAGGTCGCGGCCATCGCGATGTCGTCGACGGCTGCGCGCTCATCGGCGCTGTGGATCAGCGGCGCGGCGTCAAACAGCCCGAGCTTGCGCTGCGGGCAGAAGCCGTAGACCGTGGCGGCGTCGAACGCCTTGCGAAACCAGTGGCTGTCGCTGAAGCCGGCCATCACAATCGGCACGAGCGATGCATCGGGATCGATCTCCGCGAGCGTCGCCGCGATCGTCTGGGCAAACGGCGCGTCGGGCGGCGAGCTGTTGCCGACCACGGACTCAGCGAACTCGACCTCGAGCTCCGCGCGAAGCGGGCCGAGCAGCTCGGTGAGCCGGTCCTCGGCCTCCTCCGTGCCCCCACCGGGCGGGACCCGGCAGTCGACCAAGACCTCGGCCTGCGACGGGATCACGTTGTCCTTGTTGGAGGCCGACGCGCGGGTCGGCACGAACGTGACCCGAAGCATTGGCTCGGCGACGTAGCTGGCCAGCGCCGGCGAAAGCGATCGCAGCCGCTCGAGTGCGGACTCGAGCTGGGGCGCCCCCGCACCCTCGAGGTTCTCACTGAGCAGCGCGCTCAGGAACGCGATCCCGGCGGGCGTCGGCTCGATCGGGGCCTGCTCGCGAAACCGCGTCAGCGCAGGCGCGAGCTTCAGCAGGGCGTTGTCGCCTAGTGCGGGGACCGAAGCGTGGCCGGCGCGTCCTCGGGCGCGAAGGTGAAACCGGTTGACACCCTTCTCGCCGACGCAGAGCGTGTAGAAGCGCCGCTCGCCGAGCTCGAAGGCGGCACCTCCGCCCTCGTTGACGACGTAGTCGCTTCGGACCGCCTCCGGCTGTTCTGCGCATAACCATTGCGCGCCGACGGCCGCACCCATCTCCTCATCGGCGGTCAGCACAAGTTTCAGGGCACCACGCCGCGGACGCCAACCGGACGCGGCGAGCGAGATCGCCGCTGCGACCTCGGCCGCCACCTGACCCTTCATGTCCTGGGCGCCGCGACCGCGGACCTCTCCGTCGACGACGTCTCCGGCCCACGGGCTGAAGCTCCACTCCGAGGCTTGTGCGGGGACCGTATCGACGTGACCCAGAAGCGTCAGGGTTGGGCCGTCGCTCTCGCCCGGGAGGTCGGCCACCAGATTCGGGCGGCCGGGCTCGGCGGCTAGGAGCTGCACCTCGAAGCCCGCATCGCTGAGGCGCTCGGCCAGCAGGTCCTGCGCGCGGTCCTCGTTGCCGGGCGGGTTGACGGTGTCGAGCGCGATCAGCTCGCAGAGCAGATCGACCGCGCCCACGCCGAGGTCGGTTTCGGCAAGCGCCGTTCCCTCACCCATGCGCTCAGGTTACTGCTGCATACTCGCCCGGTCGTGAAGGTGCGAGGCAGATGAGCGATCGGCTCTTCGAGGCGGGCGAGGAACCCGCCGAGGCCACGCGCACGCCGGTGCCCGCTGCTGATGCGCCGCTCGCGGTGCGAATGCGCCCCCGCAGCCTGGACGAGCTGATCGGCCAGGAACATCTGCTCAAAGACGGCTCGACCCTGCGGACAGCGATCGAGACCGGCGAGCCGCATTCGATGGTGTTCTACGGGCCTCCCGGGACGGGCAAGACAACGCTGGCGCGGATCGTTGCTCGCGCTGCCCGGGGTGCCTTCGAGGAGGAGTCCGCGGTCAACGCCGGCCGCGCCGAGGTCCGCAAGGTGATTGAGCGTGCGACCGAACGCCGGCGCGCCAACGGCCAGCCGACGATCTTCTTTCTCGACGAGATCCATCGCTTCAACAAGGCCCAGCAGGACGCGCTGCTCCCCGCGGTGGAGGAGGGTCTGGTGACGCTCATCGGCGCGACGACCGAGAACCCCTACTTCGAGGTCAATTCCGCGCTGCTGTCGCGCAGCCAGATCTATGAGCTGCGCGGGCTCGAACCCGACCAGGTGGCCGAGCTCCTGCGTCGCGCGCTCGCCAACCCCGAACGCGGGATCGCCGACGCCCCCTCGATCGCCGACGACGCCCTCGCGCTTCTGGCCGAGCGATCCGGCGGGGATGCACGGACCGCGCTCGGTGCGCTCGAGCGTGCAGTTGAAACGGTGCGCGCGTCCAAAGCCCAGGAGATCGACCTTGCGACCGCGGAGGACGCCCTGCAGCGGCGAGCGGTGAGCTTCGACAAGGGCGGCGACAAGCACTACGACTACGCCTCGGCCCTGATCAAGTCGATGCGCGGCTCCGATCCGGATGCGGCCATCTACTACCTGGCGGCGATGCTCGAGGGCGGCGAGGACCCGCGTTTCATCGCCCGCAGGATGGTGATCCTCGCCTCGGAGGACATCGGCAACGCAGATCCGCAGGCGCTGCTGGTGGCGACCGCTGCTGCCCAGGCCGTCGACCGTGTTGGTCTGCCCGAGTGTGCGATCAACCTCTCGCAGGCTGCCGCGTACCTGGCCCTGGCGCCGAAGTCCAATGCGGCGGTCACCGCCATCGGCGCGGCAAGCGCCTACGTGCGCGACCGTGGCGCGAAGCTGCCGCCCGACTACCTGCGCGATGCTCATTACCCCGGCGCGAAGGCGCTTGGGCGTGGCCAGGGCTACAAGTACGCGCACTCAGAGCCCGAGGGCATCTCCGACCAGCCGCTGCTCCCGCCAGAGGTCCAGGGCGAGCGCTTTTACGAGCCAACCGACCGCGGCTTCGAGGCCGAGTTGGCGGAGCGGCTGGAGCGGGCGCGGCGCAAGCGCTCATAGACTCGGCTGCATGGGTCAGCTCGAGTCCTTCAACCCCGCTACGGGTGAGCTCGTCGGCAAGGTGACGACGATCGAGCCCGATGAGGTCCAGGCGATCGTCGACGACGTGGCCGAGGTGCAGCCGTTTTGGGCACAGCTCTCGCTCTCAGATCGCGCCCGCTACATGCGCCGAGCCGCGGACGTGCTCGTGGAGGACATGGAGAAGGTCGCTGACCTGCTCACGCGCGAGCAGGGCAAGCCGATCGTCGAGAGCTACGTGATGGAGCTGATCCCGACGATCGACGCGCTGCACTGGCTCGCCAAGTCCGCGCCCAAGATCCTTGCCGACGAAAAGATCCGCTACCCGCAGGTCTTTCTGAAGACCAAGAAGAGCTTCTTCTCCTACGAGCCGCTCGGCGTGGTCGGCGTGATCGCGCCGTGGAACTACCCGTGGTCGATCCCCTTCGGCGAGGTCGCCATGGCGCTGATGGCCGGCAACGGTGTCGTCCTCAAGCCGGCGAGCCTGACGCCGCTGCTTGGCGAGCGGATTCAGAAGGTTTTCGACGACGCCGGCTTCCCCGAGGGACTTGTGCGCACCGTCCACGGCGGCGGGCAGATCGGCCAGGCGCTCTGTGAGGCGTCCACGGCGAAGATCTTCTTCACGGGCTCGGTGGAGGTCGGCCGCAAGGTCGGCGAGATCTGCGCCCACAGGCTCAAGGGCAGCGTGCTCGAGCTCGGCGGCAAGGACCCGCAGATCGTCTGCGCCGACGCCGACCTCGCAAATGCGGTCTCGGGTTGCGTGTGGGGCGCGTTCGCGAACGCGGGCCAGACCTGCTCGGGCATCGAGCGCACCTACGTGGTCGAGTCGGTGGCGGACGAGTTTCTCGCTGGCGTTCAGCGCGAGACCGAGCGACTGACCGTGGGCGATCCCCTCGATTGGGTGACCGAGGTTGGACCGATGGTTTCGGCCCAGCAGGCGGATCTCGTAACCGAGCTGGTCGACGACGCGCTCGCGTCTGGAGCCGAACGGCTCACCGGCGGCCCGCGGGAGGTCGGTGGCTACCCGGGTCGCTTCATCGCCCCGACCGTGCTTGCCGGCGTCGAGGACGACATGCGGATCATGAAGGAGGAGATCTTCGGTCCGGTTGCGCCCGTCGTCGTGGTGCGAGACGAGGCGGAGGCGGTGGAGCGCGCCAACGACTCGAACTTCGGCCTAGGGGCGTCGGTTTGGACGACCGACCGCGCGAAGGGCGAGCGGATCGCTCGGCGGATCGAGTCGGGCATGGTCTGGATCAACGACCACTCCTACTCCCACGGCGCGATGCAGTGCTCGTGGGGCGGCGTCAAGGACTCAGGCCTCGGCCGCTCGCACTCGAAGTTCGGCCTCTATGAGTGCTCGAACATCAAGCACGTCGCCTACGAGCCGGGCCTCACCCGCGACTTCTGGTGGCAGCCCTATGACGACGATCTCGGGACTGCTCTGCGCTCGTCGGCGCGGATTCTCTACGGCCGTGGGGCGACCCGCCTGCAGGGACTGCGGGAGGGCATCGGCCCCCTCGCCAGGGTCGGCGCGAAGACACTGCGCAAGGGCCGCTGAGCGTCCTCAGGCCGGTGTCGCCAGGTAGTTGGCGGCGTCGAATCGCCGGGTGCGCTGCCACAGACGCGCCATGAACGTCGGCCACCAGATCCCGTTGCGGCCGTTTTCGTCCAGATACCAGCTGGCGCAGCCGCCCTGGTTCCAGACGCTGGCGGCGAGGCGTTGTTCCGTGTCGCGGTTGAAGGCCTCGTAGACCTCCGGCTTGACCTCGACGGTGCCAGCGCCCTGGCGATCCATCTCGCGCAGGCAACTTGCGACGTAGTTGATGTGGGCCTCGCTCGTGAAGACGATCGAGTTGAACCCGCCGGCGCTGTTGGGCCCGACGATGAAGAAGAGATTGGGAAAGCCGGGAACGGCGGTGCCGAGGTAAGCGCGCGGGCTGCCCTTCCACTGTTCCAGCAGGCTGACGCCTCCGCGCCCTCGAATCATCGCCATGCTGGGGTTGTCGAACACCTTGAAGCCGGTGCCGAAGATGATCGTGTCGACCTCGTGCTCGCTGCCGTCGGCGGTGACGATCGAGTTGGGGCGAACCTCCGTGATCGCGTCGGTGACGACCTCGGCGTTCGGCTCGGTTAGCGCGCGGTAATACGTGTTCGAGAGCGTGATCCGCTTGCAGCCGAGCGTGTACTGCGGCGTCAGCTTCGCGCGCAGTTCGGGATCTGCGACCTGGTTGGCGATATGGCGTCGGCCGATCCGCTCGCCCCACTTGATCAGGCGGCGATCGACGATCGTCCCGAGCACCGTGGCCTCCAGCGAGAGATAGGTGAGCGCACGCATCGCGCGTTGGGTCGCCGGAAACCTGCTGTAGAGGCTCCGCTCGCGCTCGCCGAGCTCGCGATCCGGGTCGGGCATCACCCAGGCGGGGGTGCGCTGAAAGAGGGTCAGCCTGCCAGCTTGCGGCTGAATCTCGGGGACGAACTGAATCGCCGACGCACCCGTGCCGATCACCGCGACACGCTCGCCCGTGAGCTCGTGGTCATGGTCCCAGCGCGCCGAGTGAAACATCGTCCCCTCGAATGAGTCGAGGCCCGCGATCTCGGGATAGGCCGGCTCGGTGAGCCCGCCCATCCCGCCAACCAGGACGTCGGCCGTGCGCTCTCCCTCCGAGGTCTGCAGGCGCCAGACACGCGCTTCGTCGTCCCAGTGAGCGCCGAGTCCCTCGCAACCAAACCGGATGTGGTCCATCACGCCGAGCTCGTGCGCGCAGCGGTTGAGGTAGTCGCGGATCTCGGCCTGGAGCGGGTAGGCCCGCGTCCAGTTCGGGTTCGGCATGAACGAGTACGAGTAGAGGACCGAGGGGATGTCGCACTGACAGCCGGGATAGGTGTTGTCGCGCCAGGTGCCGCCGACCTCGTCGGCGCGCTCGATCACGACGAAGTCGTCGATGCCCTCCTTCAGAAGGCGGGCGGCCATTCCGATCCCGGAGAACCCGGCGCCGATGATCGCGACGCGATGGTGCTCGATCGCGAGGCCCTAGGAGTCGGGCAGTTCCAGGAGGAGCTGCTTGGCTTTCGCCGAGACCTCGTGGTCGACCTGGAGCTCGTACTGCTCGGCCTGCATGCCGGTGACCGAGGCGAAATCCCGGCGTCCACGCTGCATCGCCTGGCCGAGGGCGCCAAACGCAGCCCCAAAGATGATCCCCGCGACAAGGCCGTAGGCGACGACGCCGAGGAACGCCGGGCCCTCGAAGAAGAGGCCGAACAGCAGGCCGAACAGCAGGCCCACGGTGGCGCCCTGGCTGGCGCCGAGGACCGCAGCCCTGCCCGTCGTCAGTCGGCCCGCGATCTGCTCGACGGTCTTCAGTCCCGTGCCGACGATCGCAGCGCGCTCGACCGGAAACTCCTGATCGGAGAGGAAGTCGACCGCGCGCTCCGCCTCGCGATAGGTGGCGTAGGTGGCGACGGTGGTGCGGGCTGGAGCTGCGGAGGCTTCGATGTTCGACAGTATGCGCGCTTATGAAATCGATCGCACTGTGGTTCGCGGACTGGCCGTCGGCCCTCTCGCGCGGGTGATCTCGCTGCGCGGCCTCGGCCGCGACTACAACGACCGCTCGGTCCTGCGTGACGTCTCGCTCGAGCTTGCCTCGGGTGAGACGCTCAGCGTCATCGGTCCGAACGGCGCGGGTAAGAGCACGCTGCTGAGGATTCTCGCCACGCTGTTGCGCCCGACAGCCGGTGCCGTCGAGCTGTTCGGATCACCCCTGCCGCGCGAGGCGTGGAAGGTCCGCGGGCGCATCGGCTATCTCGGCCACGAGCCGCTGCTGTACCGCGAGCTCAGCGTGCGCGAGAACCTCGAGTTCAACGCCCGCCTGCAGGGGGTCGAGTCCCCGGAGAGTCGAATCGCCGAGTTGCTCGACCATGCCGGTCTGGGCCATCGCGCCACGGAGCTCGTCCGCAATCTCTCGGCGGGGATGCTCCAGCGCGCCGCGATCTGCCGTGCGCTAATTCACGACCCGGCGGTCCTGCTGCTCGACGAGCCGCGCTCGCACCTGGACCTGGGCGCTGCCGCGATCGTCGATGAGCTCCTCGGGCCGGCGCCGGGGCGCACGCGCGTCGTGATCAGCCACGAGATCGAGTCGGCGATCGCCGAGGCCGATCAGGTGCTGGCCCTTCGCGCCGACGGCACGGTCGCTCACGCCGGCACCGGCCTCGATCTCGACAGCGCCCGCGCCATCGTGGAGGGACGCGCGTGAGGGCCTTCCGGGCGATCCTGGCCAAGGACCTGCGGACCGAGCTGCGCACGCTCGAGTCGGTCCCGGCGATGGCCCTGTTCGCGGCGACCACCTTCGTTCTCTTTCGCTTCGGGCTGGATCGCGAGAGCCTCGAGGGCGGACTCGCCGCAGGCGTTCTGCTCGCGACGGTGCTCTTTGCCGCGATCCTCGCGATCAACCGCGTCTTCGTCGGCGAGCGCGAGCAGGGCGGCTTCGACCTGATCCGCCTCGCTCCGGTCGACGCGACCGCGTTGTTCGCGGCGAAGGTCGCGGTCCTGTTCGTCTACCTGGTCGCGCTCGAGCTGATCGCCGTGCCGTTGTTCGCGCTCTTTTTCCTCGACGGCCTCGGCGGGGTCGCGGGTCTCGCCGCCGTGCTCGCGCTGGTCAACCTCGGGCTCGCGGTCGTCGGCACGCTCGTTTCATCGATCGCGGTCAACTCGCGCGCTCGCGACCTGATCGCGCCCCTGCTGCTCCTGCCCCTGCTGATCCCGGTGATGATCGGCGCCTCGGGCGCTGCGCAGGATTTGCTCGCTGCGGGAGGCCCTTCATACGACGACTTCGGCAAGTGGGTGGGAGTGCTCGCTCTCTACGATGTTGTCTTCTGCCTGATCGGCTATGCGGTCTATGACTTCGTGCTCGAGGACTGACCGGATGGCCGCTTCTCAGACCTTTGGCGAATGAGCTTTCGCGCCCCCCGCATCCTCCCGGTCCTGACCGTGATCGCGATCACGACGGGCTTCGCCCTGGTTTTTTTCTGGACGCCGAACGAGGCCGACCAGGGATTCATCCAAAAGATCTTCTATCTGCACGTGCCGATCGCCAGTTGCGCGCTGATCGGCTTCATGGTGGCGGCGGTCCAGGCGATCCTGCACCTGCGAACCGGAGACTCGAAGTGGGACGTGCGCTCCTACGTCTCGATCCATATCTCGGTGATCTTCGGCGTGGGTGCGCTGATCACCGGCGGGATTTGGGCGAAGGCCTCGTGGGGCAAGTGGTGGGTGTGGGACGAGCCGACGCTGGTCAGCTTCCTCATTGTCTTTCTTCTCTACTGCACCTATTACCCGCTGCGCTACGCGATCGAGGACCGCGAGCGCCAGGCCCGCTACGCGTCGGTCTTCGCGGTCACGGCGGGTGCGTTCGTCCCGCTCAACTTCATCGCGGTGCGCCTCGCCGAGACCCTGATTCACCCGCGCGTCTTCGCGACCAGTGAAGGTGGCCTGCCGCCAAAGATGATGGCCACCTTTCTGATCTGCTTCGCCGGAATGGCGCTCCTGTGGGAGACGCTCGTGCGATTCGAGCTTGCCGCCAAGTCGTCGCGCGCTCGGATCGGCCGCCTGCGACGCGCTCTCGACGCCGAGGGCGCCACCGGTCCCGCCTCCCGGATCGCGCCACAGCCGGTCGAGGCGACCGGAGGCACCGGCTGATGCCCGCGCTTCCGCTCGACGAGGCGGGCAAGTACGTCGCCGGGGCGTACATGGTCTTCCTCGCGTTGCTGCTGATCTACGTCGCGATCATGTCCATGCGCCTGGCCCGCATCGACCGCGAGCTGGGCGAGCTCGCCGAGATCGCCGAGCAAAGGAAGGCCGATGGCTGAGCTCCTCTCACTAGGCGTCTCCCACAAGACCGCGCCGCTCGAGATGCGCGAGCGGATGGCACTCACCGAGGGACGCGCCGTCGGGGTGCTCGCCGATCTCACCGAGCGCGAGGAAATTCTCGAGGCGGCGGCAATCTCGACCTGCAACCGCACCGAGCTCTATCTCTACGTCGCCGATGCGGTGGGGGCCGAGTCGGCGGCTCTCGGCGCGCTCGCGCGCGAGGCCGGGATCCAGCCGACGGAACTCGTCGCACACCTCTACTCGCAGCGCGGAACGGCCGCGGCCGAGCACCTGTTGCGAGTCACGGCCGGGCTCGACTCGATGATCGTCGGTGAGAGCGAGGTGCAGGGCCAGGTCAAGCGCGCGTATGAGCTGGCGCTGGTCGAGGGTGCAACTGGCCCGATCCTCAACCGTCTTTTTCGCAGCGCGCTGGCCGCGGGTAAGCGCGCGCGCAGCGAGACCGCGATCTCCGAGGGCGCGATGTCGATCCCCTCGGTGGCTGTCGAGCTGGCGCAGCGAACCCTGGGTGAGCTCGAGGATCGCCGGGTGCTGGTCGTTGGCGCGGGCGAGACGGCCGAGCTCACGGCCCGCGCGATCGCCGCGAAGGGCGTTCGCGCGATCTTCATCGCCAACCGCCACTACGACCGCGCCATCGGCCTTGCTGATCGCTTCGGCGGAAGCGCGGTGCGATTCGAGGAGCTGCCCGACCAGCTGGAGGGCGCGGACATCGTCGTCACCTCCACCAGCTCGCCCCATCAGGTGATCGAGTACGACGGGCTCATCGAGGTGATGGCCGCCCGAGACGGCCGGCCCCTGTTGCTCATCGATCTTGCCGTCCCGCGTGACATTCAGCCGACCTGTCGCGATATCGCGGGGGTCAGCCTCTATGACATGGACGATCTGCAGACGCTGGTCGAGCGAAATACCTCCGGACGCGAGGCGGAGGCCCGCCGAGTCGAGGTCATCCTGCGGACCGAGCTCACTCGTTACGACGCCTGGCTCGCGGGTCAGGAGGTCGCGCCGACTCTCTCCGCGCTACGCCAGCACGCCGACGAGATCGTCGAGCGCGTCCTCGATGAGAACGATCGGCGGTGGGAGGGACTCACCGACGCGGACCGCGAGCGCCTTGCGGCAGCGGCTCGTGCGATCGCCTCACGCCTGCTTCACGAGCCGACCCTGCGGCTGCGTCGCAGCGCCTCCGAACGCGATGCATACGTGAAGGTCGCGGCCCTTCGTGAGCTCTTCGGACTCGACCCCGGCAGCGAGCCGCTCGAGTCGTCCGGAGCGGAGGTTTCCGATCTTGGCGAGCGCCGCAACAGGAACTCGCGCCGCGCGCCGTGAGTCTCAGGATCGCGACTCGCACGAGTGCGCTCGCGCTCGTGCAGGCGCGGCTCGTTGCCGAGGCGATCGGCGACGCTGAGATCGTGCCGGTAAAGACCGACGACGCTGCGGTCGGCGACAAGGCGCGCTTTGTCAGGGGTGTCGAGCTCGCGGTCCTCGACGGTATGGCTGATCTCGCTGTCCACTCGGCGAAGGACCTCCCGACCGAGCGACCCGAGGGGCTTGCCCTCGTTGGTGTTCCCGGGCGCGAGAACGTCCACGACGCGTTGATCGGACCTCCGGTCTCCGTCGCGGATATTCCCGCGGGAGCTGTCGTCGGCACGGCCAGCCTGCGGCGTCGCTCGCAGCTACTCGCCCTGCGCGACGATCTCGATGTGCGCGAGATCCGCGGCAACGTCGACACGCGTCTCGGCAAGCTTGCCGACGGTGATTACGGCGCGATCATTCTGGCGGCGGCCGGGCTGGCTCGCCTCGATCGGGCCGCGGAGATCGCCTTCGAGTTCACGCTCGAGCAGATGACGCCCGCTGCGGGACAGGGTGCGCTGGCGATCGAGGCGCGCGCGGACGACGAGGAGGCTGCCGAGGCGGCCGCCGCGATCACGAGCGCGGAGGCGCTGATCGAGCTCACCGCCGAGCGTGCCGCGGTCAGGGCACTCGAGGCGGATTGCGACACCCCCGTGGGGATCTGCGCGCGCTTCGAGGGGGAGGAGCTCGGGCTGCGCGGATACGTCGGACTTGCCGATGGCGGCGCGTGGGTGCGCGATCGCATTGCGGGCGACCCGACTCAACCTGCGGCGCTCGGCGAGGAACTGGTCGCGCGCATGGTCGAGGCGGGCGCGGCGGCCATCCTCGCGAAGGCGCGTATGGAGGCAGAGGCGTGAGCGCGCGAGCGGGCGTCGTCTACCTCGTGGGCGCTGGTCCGGGCGATCCGGGGCTGATGACCCGCCGGGCGCTCGATCTGATCGCCGCGGCGGACGTCCTTCTCTACGACCGCCTGATCCCCGCCGGCGCGCTCGACGGCGCGCGCGCCGACGCCGAGCGTGTGTATGTCGGCAAGGCACCGGGCGCGAACGCGATGGAGCAGGAGGAGATAGAGGCGCTCATGGTGGAGCGGGCTCGTGCCGGGCGCAGCGTCGTTCGCCTCAAGGGCGGCGACCCGTTCGTCTTCGGTCGCGGCGGCGAGGAGGCCGAGACGCTTGCCGACGCCGGCGTCGCCTTCGAGGTCATCCCGGGGGTGACCGCGGGGATCGCGGCGCCCGCCTACGCCGGCATCCCCGTGACTCACCGCGACGATGCATCGGCGGTCGCGTTCGTCACCGGTCACGAGGATCCCGCCAAGCCCGAGACGATGCTCGACTGGGAGGCGCTCGCAAGGTTTCCGGGAACGCTCGTCCTCTACATGGGCGTCAAGAATCTCCCCGTGATCGCCGAGCGCCTGGCCGCCGCCGGCCGCGACCCGTCCGAGCCGGCTGCCGCCATCGAGCGCGGTACGCACCCTGGCCAACGAACGGTTTCGTCGACGCTCACGGAGCTACCGGCGGCAGTCGCCGATGCCGGGCTGCGAGCCCCCGCGATCCTCCTCTTCGGCCCGGTCGCCGCCCGCCGCGACGCGATTGCGTGGCTTGAGCGCAGGCCGCTGCACGGCCGCCGCGTCGTCGTCACCCGGGCACGCGCGCAGGCGAGTGGGCTTGCCGCGACGCTTCGAGATCTCGGCGCCGAGGTCGTCGAGCTGCCCGCGATCAGGATCGAGCCGCGCCTCGAGACCGCCGAGGTCGTCGACGCGGTCGCAGGCATTCATACCTACGCCCTGATCTGCCTGACCAGCCCCAACGGCGTGCGCTTCCTCTTTGACGCGCTGGCCGCTGCCGGGCGCGATGCGCGCGCGTTTGCAAACGCGACGATTGCGGCCATCGGTCCGGGAACCGCCAGGGCTCTCGCAGAACGAGGGGTGATCGCGGACATCGTCCCCGAGCGGTTCGTCGCCGAGGGCCTGATCGAGGCACTTGAGGCCGTCGACGTCAACGGCCGCCCGGTTCTCGTCGCCCGCGCAGCCGAGGCACGGGATGTGATCCCGGACTGGTTGCGCGACCGAGGTGCAAAGCTCGACGTCGTGGCCCTCTACGAGACCGTTCGCGAGCAGCCCGAGCCCGCCGCTGTCGCCATGGCTCAGGAGGCCGACTACGTGACCTTCACCTCGTCGTCGACCGTCCGCAATCTGGTCGAAGCACTTGGCGATGACTTCCCGGCGTCGGCCCGGATCGTCTCGATCGGACCGATCACCAGCCAAACCGTGCGTGACCTCGGGATGAACGTCGATGTCGAAGCAGACCGCCATGACGTCGAGGGCCTCGTCGAGGCCCTACTTCACGACGCGGGAGGAGGGTGAGGACCCGGGTTAGGGGGGTCGCGATCATCGTTTCTCTTCTCGCAGCGGCGCTCGGTGCCGTTGCAGCCGCGCCGTCGGATGCCGCGGCTGGTCCATCGCAAATCAGCTGCTACTTCGATTACGGGAGCGGCGTGCTGAAGGTGCGTGCTCCGGGGGTCGTGCTGATCCGCCCCGAGACGGACGTGATCGCCGTCGCCGACGGCAGGAGCCGACCGATTGGCTGCAGCGGTTCGCTGCCGCGCCGTGGTGACACCCGCACGATCATCGTTGGGCCATCCCGCCCGCGTCAGCCCGTAGCGCTTGGGATCGATCTGCGGCAGGCCCCGCTGCCCCCGGGTGTCGTCGTGGATGCGCGTCTCGGTCGCGGCCAGATGGGAATCGCTCTCGGGCCCGCCTCAGACCGCGTCGCAGGCGGAGTCCTGGGCGGTGCAGCTGTGCTCGATCTGGACTTCGACGGAGGGCTCTCAGCCGACGTCGTCAGCAATCCGGCGGCGACGCTGCGCCTTGACGCCGGCGAGGGCGACAACGTGATCAGCCTCGCCGGCGGTGGCGGATTCGAAGGGCCCTGGCGATCTCCGACCTCTCTCGCCGGGCGCATGGGCGCTGACGTGATCGCTGGGGGAGCCGCAACGGACCTGATCTTCGGCGGCGACGGTCCCGACCGGATGTTCGGGCTTGGCGGCAACGACTTGCTCTCAGCGGCGGGGGAGGGGCCGGACGTCGTCGATTGCGGTGCGGGCCGCGACATCGCACTCGCGAGCGGCCCAGGCGACTCAGTGATGGCCTGCGAGACGCGCCGGCGCCGACTCAAGCGGGCGTCGGCGTCAGCCTCGCGGGCCGCCGGGTTGCCTGAAGCACCGCGTCAACGCACGCTGCCAGGTCGATCGGCTCACCCGCGCCACTGAGAAGCGGCCCGGCGCGTCGTTTGGGCGCTGCGGCTGGTGCCGCGCGGGGTAACGCCTGCCGTGGTGAGGGCTCGAGCTCGACACCGTCCGGGCGGGTGAAGGTTCGCGCGCCGAGGCGATCGAGCGTGAGCGAGAAGCCGCCCTCGTGAACAAGTCGGTGGTGATACCGACAGAGGAGGACCAGATTGCCGAGCGTCGACTCGCCCCCGTGGGCCCAGTGGCGGATGTGATGGGCGTCGACGAAGCGGTGGCGCTCGCAGCCGGGAAACTGACATCGCCCGTCGCGGGCAACGAGCGCCCGTCGTGTGGCCGGCGGTATCGAGCGGGTGCGGCGCCCGACCTCCACAGGCTCGCCTTCAGCGTCGTCGCCGACGGCAACCAGCGAGCAATCGCAAGAGAGCCTCCGAGCGGTCTCGGCCGCGATTCCCGGGCCACCACCGACCGAGCAGGTGCCGGCGCGCGTTAAACGAGGCCCTGGCTCATCGCAAGCCAGGGTGGCGGCGTCGACGTGGACCATGACCTGGAAGCGCTCGGCGGCTGACGAGTTGCCCACGGTCGATCGGGCCAGAGAGTTCTCGGCCATTGCCGCCAGCCCCTCGGCGTTCGTGGGGAAGGGAGGTGCGCCTGCCTTTCGCGGCCCCGCGGGGCCGCGGTCGTCGGCGAGCTCCTCGGCCTCGCCCAGGTTCAGCTCGTGTAGCGACGCCTGAGCCGACTCCAGCGCCCGCAAAAAGAGCACGCCATCCGTTGGCCCCAGCTTGGCGCTCACGTGCAGGCATCCGTCGTCGTCATCCCAGGACCACTGCACGAAAGCTGTGCGCTGCGCTTCGTCGGCCTCGATTGCGGCGACGCGTCGGGCGGCTCTCACCATCCGCTCGAGCTGGGCGGCGGTGGCGTGACGCGCGAGCTCGATCAGGTCCTCCTCGCTCTCGCCGTCGGCGACCCGGGTGAGCACACGGACCTTCGAGTAGCTCAGCTCACCCGCCTCGAATCCGGCCCGGACGAGCGGCAGCGCGCGCAGCCGCCGCGCCACCCTGACGTTCTCTCGAGCCGCCCGCGGTGACACGGCACATCGCCACGCGATCCATTCCGAGGTCGAGCGGCAGCCGCTGCCCGACCATCCCTCACGGTGATCGAACTCCCCGACGAGCTCAATCCAGCGCGCGCTAGCGGCGGTGATGCGAGCCGCCAGCGACTCCATCTGGCGCTCGATCAGCTCGAGGGGAAGATCCGCGGCGAGCTCGGGCTCGGGCTCGACGGCCGTCGAAGAGCTTCGCCTGGAGTCGAACATATGTTCGTAAGCTACGACCCCCGCCGGACGGATACCTTTTCGCCCACTACCTCGATCCGTGACCAACTTCGGCAAGCCCCACATCCATCTCGAGTCGACGGGCTCGACCAACGACATCGCTCGCGGGCTGGCCGAGGAGGGCACCCCGAGCGGCACGATCGTGACCGCTGCTGAGCAGTCGGCCGGCCGCGGACGGCGCGGCAGGGTGTGGTCGGCGCCGCCCGGCAAGGCGCTGCTGTTCTCGGCTGTCCTGCAGCCGCTGGAGCTCGAGCACGTGCTCCTGCCGCTGTCGGTACCGGTCGCGGTTTGCGAGGCGATCGAGTCGCTCGCGCCGGTCAGCGCTCGGATCAAATGGCCGAACGACATCTGGATCGACGAGGCCAAGGTCGCGGGCGTCCTGATCGAGGCGCGGCCACCGAACTGGGCAGTTATTGGAATCGGGCTCAACCTCTCGATCGAGGCGGATGAGTTCCCGACGGACCTGCGCTGGCCGGCGACATCGGTCGGCCACGGCGCCACGGTCAACCGCGCCCGTGAGGCGGTCTGTGGTGCCCTCGAGCGCTGGGTCGAAGCGCCCCATGACGAGACGCTCGGCGCCTTCCGCGCTCGCGATGCGCTGACCGGGCGCACGATCACCTGGACCGGTTCCGGCGGCGACGATGGTCATGGCGTCGCAGCTGGTGTCGACGACCGCGGCAACCTCGTCGTCGAGGTCGGGGGTGGCGATCGGGTCGCGCTCGGCTCGGGCGAGGTGACCCTTCGACTTAGGTAGCGTTGCACCGGTGAAGCCGACCCGCGGGATTCTGGTTTTGGTTGCGGCGGTTGCGGCCCTGCTCGTGCTCAACCCCGCGCCCGTCTCCGCGCAGGAGGCGGCGATCTGCACCAAGTGGAAGGACCGCCTCAAGCCAGGCGACAACTTCCATCTGGGCAACGGAAACGCGAGCGTGATCGGGCCTGAGTCGAATGACCGCATCTTCGGCGAGGGGGGCAGGGATCTGATCAACGGCGGCCGCGGTAGGGACGTCATCAAGGGCGGAAAGGGCAACGACATCCTCTGCGGAGGCCGCGGCAACGACATCCTCATCGGCGGTCCCGGCAACGACCGGATCTATGGCGAGGAGGAGAACGACCTGATCATCGGCGGGCCCGGCAACGACAAGGTCCTCGGCAGCGCTGGCGACGACAAGATCGAGGGCTTTGGCGGAAAGCCGGGGCGCATTCGCGATGACGGCATCGACATCCTCGATGGCGGCTTCAACGACGACGTGATCATCGCCGGGGGCGCCGACACGCTGCTCGGCTTCACCCACGACGACATCCTGCGGACGAAGACACCCGACATCGCGCCAAAGCTCATGGACGGCGGCGGTAACGACGACCGGCTCTACGGCTCGAACGCGAACGACAAGATGCGTGGGGCGGAGAACGCCGACAAGCTCTACGGCCGCGGCGGCGAGGATGACCTCGACGGCGGCACCGGCACTGACGTGTGCGACGGGGGTGCCGATCGCGACAGCGCGAAGGGCTGCGAAACCAAGCGGAACATCCCGCGCCTACTTCCGCGTTTCAGCTTCCGCTGAGCAGATGACAGAGCTCGTCACCGGATTTCCCGGGTTCATCGGACGAAGGCTGGTCGCGGCACTGCTTGCGGCGGACCCGAAGGCGAAGGTCGTCGCGCTGGTCGAGCCGCGAATGCTCGATACCGCCGTCGCGGTTGCCGAGTCGCTTGATCCGAAGCGGATCGAGCTCGTCGCCGGCGACATCACCGACCGCCAGCTCGGCCTCGACGCCGACGCCTACAAGCGGCTGACCAAGCGCACGAGCCGGGTCTTTCACCTCGCCGCGATCTACGACCTCGCGGTGCCACTCGAGGTCGCCCAGCGCGTCAACGTGGACGGCACCGGAAACGTCCTCAAGTTCTGCCGGGCCGCGAGACACCTCGAGCGCCTCGCGTACGTGTCGACGGCGTACGTCGCGGGGAAGCGCACGGGTGTCGTCTATGAGCACGAGCTCGTGATGGGCCAGGACTTCAAGAATCACTACGAGTCGACGAAGTTCCAGGCTGAGGTCTGGGTGCGGGAGGAGCTCGATCAGGTTCCGACGACGATCCTGCGGCCGGCGATCGTCGTCGGCGATTCACAGACGGGCGAAACCGAGAAGTTCGATGGCCCCTATTACGTGCTGCGCGCGCTGAGCCGCTCAGGGCGGATGCGCCAGCCGATGCCGCAGTTCGGCCGCTCGAGCGCCGCGTTCAACGTCGTGCCCGTCGACTACGTCGTCGCAGCGATGGTCGCGGCGGCGGGCGATCAGGACACCCTCGGCGAGACGCTTCACCTGGTCGATCCCGACCCGCTCACCGCCCACGATCTGGTCGAGCTGCTCTCGGAGCTGTACCTCGGCCGGCCAACGCGTGGTCGCGTCCCCGCGGGCATGGTCGAACGCTCGCTACGGATCAAGCGCGTCCGCAAGATGTTCGAGGACATCCCGCCGCAGTCGATCTCCTACCTGAACCATCCGGTCGTCTACGACGCTCGGGCGACGGTCGACCTACTTGCCAAGCACGACCTCGTCCCGCCCCGATTTCCGGACTACGCCGAGGCGATCGTCCGCTTCTTTCGCGAGCACGAAGGCGACCCTGCCTTGCGCCCGCGCCCGGCCTCGCAGTAGCTCAGGGATCGCTGGCGGCATCTCGGGACGGATGCGGACCTCCCGGCGCCAGGATCGCGATTCCCACGGCGGCGCTGATGACCGAGGCGGCCAGAATGCCAAGCTTCGCGCCCTCGACCAGGATCGGGTCGTCAAACGCGAGCGGGGTGATGAACAAGGACACCGTGAAGCCGATCCCGCCCAGAGCCGCGGCCCCGAGGACGCCACGCAGATCGACGCCGCTCGGGAGCTGCCCGATCCCAAGCCGAAGCGCCGCGAGCGTCGCTCCGGCGATGCCGACGAACTTCCCGACCACGAGCCCGAGAACGACCGCCAGGGCGATCTCGCGACCCAGGGGATCCGAGAGGGCTGAGCCGCCCAGCTCGACCCCGGCGTTGGCGAGCGCGAACAGCGGGAGGACGAGAAAGCTTGAAACGGGGTGCACCCCGTCCTCCAGTTCCTCCAACACGTTCCGGCCGTTGATCGGTCGCGCGGGGGTGAGCAGGGCGATCGCCACGCCCGCCAAGGTCGCGTGCACGCCCGATTCCAGCGTCGCGACCCAGACGAAGAGGCCCACGGGAACGTAGGCGAGGACCCGAACGATTCCGAGACGCCGCATGACGACCATCGCGAGGAGACCGGCGACGGCCAGTGCGAGCCAGCCGATCGTGAGCTGGTCGGTGTAGGCAAGCGCGATCACGCCAATGGCGGCGACGTCGTCGACCACGGCGATCGTGACCAAAAAGAGCTTGACCCCGACGCCGACGTGGTCTCCGAGCAAGACCAGGACTCCGATCGCAAAAGCGGCATCGGTTGCCATCGGAATCCCCCAGCCAGCATCCGCGTCGCCCCCGCCGGCAATGAGCAGGAAGACGAGGACCGGGATTGCGACCCCGCCGAGGGCGGCGAGGATCGGCAGCGCCGCGGCCTTCGGGTGGCGCAGATCGCCGAGGACCAATTCGCGCTTGATCTCCAGCGAGATGACGAAGAAGAACAACGCCATCAGGCCGTCGTTTATCCAGTGGCGCAGGTCCTCGGTTATCGAGACGTCGCCGATCCCGATCCGCAGGTCCGTTGCCCAAACCGACTCGTAGCCGCCGGCGCTCGCGAGGTTGACCCAAAGCAGCGCCGCAGCCGCCCCGATCAGAAGGGCGAATCCACCGCCCTGCTCGGTTCGGAGGAAGTCAGGGGGCTTCAATCGGTGTCGTCTGAAGCCGACTCGGCTGCATCCGCAGGCGCCTCGGCGTCGGCCTCAGCGAGCTTCTCGCGCTCGCGCTCGCGACCCCTGTTCGGCGAGCCACCGCCGTCGCCCCGCTTCGAGCGCCGGCGCCGACGCTTGCCGCCGCTCTTGGGAAAGTTGCGAAGAAGCTCGCGTGCGACTGCCGAGGGCTTGCGCGCCATGCGCATGCGGGCACCACGCAGGACCTCCTCGGCCTCGGGGGTGTGAGCGACCGAGGCGGCGAGCAGCGAGACCGCCAGCCGGCGGTCATGCTGGCGAGCGGCGTGGACGATCCGGCGCGCGTTACGGCCGTGGGCGCGACCGGAGGAGTTGACGAACAGGCCGAGCAGGCGCTTGGTCTCGGGCCAGCGCTGAACCGCGTACTCCTCGTGGAGCTCGCGCGTGATCTCGGCCAGTCGCCAGACCCACGCCTGGGCCTGGTCGCGGCGGCCGATGCGCTGCTCGGAGAGCGCCTGAAGCAGGATCTTGGCTCCGGCGCGGCGCTCGTCACGCGGCCAGGTGGCGACCACCTCGACCGCGTCGTCGAACGGCTCGGCCTCGCGCAGCGCCGCCACCTCGGCCAGGGCCTTGAGCCGCAGCTGGTGGTCGCGGTTTCGCTGCAGGCAGGTACCGAGGAAGCGCCGGCGCAGGTCCTTGGCCTGATCGTGCTGGATCATCGCCTTGGCCTTGCGCCAGTTGTTGTTGGTGACGCGCGACCCGGCGAGCGCGGCCCACGCGTGCTGCTCGGAGTAGTTCAGGTTCTCGACCGCGATTCGCCAGAGCTCACGCTCGAGCACCGCGACCCGGCGCTCGGGATCGGCGGCCACGGGAACGACTCGCCGCTCGACTCGCACCCGGCGGCCGCGGCCGCGGCGAACGGGGCCGACGACGATCGCGCCGCCGCGATAAACGTCGCGGTCGAGCAGGCTGTGGAGGGTGACGATGGTCTCGTCGGAGGTCGTTGCCGGGTGAACCAGGTCGATCACCAGGCCGGCCTCCTTGCCGGGGTTGCGGCGGGTGACGCGGCCCACGCGCTGCTGGTACACGCGGCGCGAGGCAGTCGGCGCGAGGTGCATGCAGATCGTCGCGCGCGGTGAGTTCCAACCCTCGGCGAGCAGCATCGCGTTGCAGAGCACGTCGACCTCGCCGCGCTCGAAGCCGGCGAGGATCTCAGCTAGGTCGCGCTTCGGCGTCTCGCCCGAAACCGCCTGCGCATTGATGCCGACGTTGCGGAAGGCAGCGGCGACGTTGTTCGCGTGCTTGACCCCGGCGGTGTAGACGACACCGGGCACCCTGCGGAAGCGCGATTGGTAGAGGTCGGCGATCGCGACGTTGAACGGTTCCTGGTCGAGCAGTGCCGCCAGCTCCTCCTGGTCGAAGTCCTGGTCGACCTCGCCGCGGCGCAGCGGCACCTTGGCGATCGTGCGCACTCCGGGGCCGGGCGGGATTCGAATGCAGCGAAGCGGTGAGATCACGCCACGGCGGGCCGCCTGGGCGAGATCGAAGCGCGAGGTCTGGGTTGGGAAGAGGTCGGCCACGTGGCGGGCGATCAGCGCGCCGGTGGCGGTCATGCCGATGAAGACGGGCCCCGTCCACCTGCGGATGCAACCGCTGGTCTTCTCGCCGAGCGCCGTGTGGGCCTCGTCGCAGATGACGATCGAGTACGCATCCGAGATGCGTCCTGCGTTGCGCACGAACCACTGGTAGGTCTCCACGGTGACCGGGCCGTAGGGGTGATCGGATCCGTCGAGCAGTGGCGGACAGAGGCGATCCTTGTAGCCACGCGTTGAGATCTCGCCGATGAACTGGTCGACGAGGTTGCGGCGGTGGGTGAGGATCAGGACGCCGCCGGTGCGCGAGGCCTCGATGAACCCGACGGCGGCGACCGTCTTGCCTGCGCCGGTTGCGTGTTCGAACCAGAAGCGACGGTCGGCGCCGGGGTCCTCGGGAGCGTCGGTGATCTGCTCCTCGTCCTCCTCGGGCTCCGGCTCCTCCCAGTCCTGAGGCTCCTCGTCGGGCGCGAGAGTGTCGTCCTCCTCAGCCTCGGTGGCGGGCTCCTCCTCCTCCTCGATCTCGGAGCGACCGTTGCCGTTGCGTCCGTTGCGGCGAGCCTCGCCCGCCGGGCTCTCGAGCTCGGCGGTGATCGCCGCGAGGGTGCCCGAAAGCGCGTCCACCTGATGCTCGTTGAGCTCCGCGCCGTCGAGCAACTCCGCTCGCTCCTCGGAGAGCAGGCGCTCGAGGCCCAAGAGCAGGGAGTAGTCGCGGCGCCACTCGAACGAGGGATGCTCGGCGCCGTCCTCAAGCTCGTGAAGTGCGGCATCGACCGCGCGGCGGCGGGCCGTGCCCGGCGCGAGGTCGGCGATCGTCTCGCCTTCGAGCAGGATCGGTTCTCGGGAGAACTCCCGCACACGATCGAGTTCAGACTCGCTCAGCTCGTTGGCCGCGCTCGCAGCCACGTCGGTGGTATTTGCCATGGGCAAAGGCGGAATTGATCCCTGCCCGCCCACTGATCCAAGTCGAAGAGGGCGAGCGAATAAGCTCGGTAGAGGCGGGTGCCGGGCCGGATTCCCCTCCTGTACGAACCGACAACCCTCCGCTGGTCCAAGAACTCGGGACCAGGGGTTATTGAACCACACTGAGCAGCGAATGGCGCGTCAAACGAAGATTCTGGCCGTAGTTGGGGCGATCCTTGGCATCGTCGGCCTCACCGTGTGGGGCATTGCCAGCGGCGATGAGAGCGTCGATCCGGCTGCCGGAAATCCTGAATCGCAGGCCGTCGACTACGAGCAGGCGCTCGCGGATGCGCCGCCCCCGCTCGCCGAGCTCTACGCGAATGGCGACGCGCTGATCGCAGGCGGCAACGACGAGTTGCAGTCGCAGATCGCTGCGCTCGCGGGCTATCCGATCGTCGTCAACGTCTGGGCATCCTGGTGCGGGCCATGTCGCCTCGAGTTCCCCGACTTTCAGGCCGTGTCGGCCGACCGCGGTGACGAGGTGGCCTTCCTCGGCGTAGACGCATTGGACACCGACCCCGCCGCCGAGAACTTCCTCGAGGAGCTGCCCTTGCCCTATCCGAGCGTCACCGACCCCGACGAGCAGGTCCGGCGCGAGTACGGCATCCGCGGCTATCCGGCGACGGCATTCTTCGACTCAGATGGGGAGCTCGTCCATCTCAAGCAGGGTCCCTACACGTCGGCCGGGGAACTCGAGGCCGATATCGACAGGTATGGGAGCTGAGATGAGAAAGCTGGTTCAGGCCGCGCTCTGGATCGCCCTCGCGGTGTTGTTGGTCGCCGCCCCCGCTTCGGCTCAGGATTCCTCCACCACCGTTCCCTCGATCGAGCTCGCCGAGACGATCGATCCCGCCAGCGAGAAGTGGATCGACTCCGCGCTCGACGATGCCGCCGACGAGGGTGCGCCCCTCGCGATCATCCGCCTCGATACGCCGGGAGGGCTGGAGAGCTCGATGCGCGAGATCGTCCAGTCGATCATCGATGCGCCGATGCCCGTTGTCGTCTACGTCGCGCCGGATGGCGCTCGCGCGGCATCGGCCGGCGCCTTCATCGCCGAATCGGCTGATGTCGTCGCGATGGCCCCGCAGACAAATATCGGCTCGGCGAGCGCGATCCGCTCCAATGGCGACGACATCGATGGCACCCTCGGGGTGAAGATCGAAAACGACGCGGCGGCGTTCATTCGCGCACTTGCAGAGACCCATGGCCGCGATGGCACGGCTCCGGGCGAGATGGTCACCGAGGCCGCGAACTTCACCGCGGCGGAGGCGCTCGACGCGGGCGCCATCGATCTGGTCGCGAGCGGCGAGAACGACCTGCTGAGCCAGCTAGACGGTTTTTCCGTGCAGGGCCCGAAGCAGACGACGCTCGACACCACCGGGCTTGAGATCGAGCAGCGGGAGCCCTCGCTGCAATACGAGCTTCTCTCGCTCGTCGTCAACCCGACGATCGCCTATCTGCTGCTCCTGCTGGGCCTCGTCGGCATCGCGATCGAACTCTTCAGCCCCGGGCTGATCCTCCCCGGGGCGGTCGGAACGATCTCACTGTTGCTGGGCGCGTTCGGCTCGTCGCAGCTGCCGGTCACGGCGGCCGGGATCGGGCTGTTGGTCGTTGGCCTGGCGCTGATCGTCGCCGAGGCGCAGTTACCGACCAACGGCGTGCTTGGGGTGGCCGGCGTCCTCGCCCTGGTCTTCGCAGGGCTCCTGCTCTTCGACACGGACTCCGAGGCATTCGAGGTCTCGGTGCCCGTGGTCATCGTGGCCGGGGCGCTCCTCGGTGGATTCGTCGCGTTCGCCTCCGCCAAGGCGGTGAAGGCGCACCAGCCGACCTCGGCAACAGGCCGCGAGCACATGGTCGGCGCGACGGGCGACATCCGCCTCCCGCTTGACCCGGTCGGCCAGATCTTTGTCGACGGCGCGCTCTGGCGGGCGAAGCTCGCCGACGGCGCCAGCGACGCGGAGTCCGAACGGGCGCGAGAGCGCGGCGCTAGAGTGCGAGTCGAGGCGGTCGAGGGGTTGACGCTCCGCGTGCGGCCGCTCGAGTCAAACGTCCCAGGTCCCTCAACCGAGCAAGGAGATCGCTCTTGACAGTCGCACTCGCGGTCATCGCCGTCGTCGCGGTCTTCATCTTCATCATCCTCGCCTCGGCGATCCGGATCCTGCGCGAGTACGAGCGCGGAGTGATCTTCCGCCTCGGTCGCCTGATTGCCCAAAAGGGCCCGGGACTGATCCTGCTGATCCCGTTCATCGATCAGATGGTCCGCATCGACCTGCGAACCGTGACGCTGAACGTTCCTCCGCAGGAGGTCATCACCAAGGACAACGTCACCGTGCGCGTCAACGCGGTCGCGTACTTCCGTGTCGTCGATCCGAACAAGGCGATCACCGAGGTCGAGAACTTCCTCTTGGCGACGTCACAGATCTCGCAGACCACGCTGCGTTCGGTGCTCGGCAAGGCAGAGCTCGACGCGCTGCTGGCCGAGCGCGAGCGGCTCAACATCGACCTTCAGCAGATCATCGACGAGCAGACTGAGCCGTGGGGTGTGAAGGTCTCGACGGTCGAGGTCAAGGACGTCGAGATCCCGGTCGAGATGCAGCGTGCGATCGCTCGTCAGGCCGAGGCCGAGCGCGAACGGCGGGCGAAGATCATCGCCGCCGACGGTGAGTTCCAGGCCTCCGAGAAGCTCTCGCAGGCGGCCAACGTGATGAGCGCGAATCCGGCGACGCTGCAGCTGCGCTACCTGCAGACGCTGGTTGAGATCGGCGTCAACAACAGCACCACGGTGGTGTTTCCGCTGCCGATCGATCTGCTCAAGCCGCTGCTCGAACCGCATGCGCCGTCGAGCGTGGCCACCCCGGGAAAGCCGGCCCAGCCGCCGTCCTGAGCTCCCAACCGGAGATTCGCATCGAGCAGCTGACCGGGCTCAGGACGGTCCTGGCACCTGGGCGAGCGGAGCGACCCGACGCGTTCGATCCGAAGCCGGCGCAGGCGCGCCCCGATGCCCGAGAGCGTTGCCCTTTTTGCGAGGGCCGCGAGGACCGAACGCCGCCCGAGGTCTGGGCTCATCGCGAGGAGGTTGGCGAGCCCGATACGCCGGGTTGGACCGCCCGCTCGGTCCCCAACCTCTACCCGGTTCTCGGCGCCGACCCGGATCAGGCGCCGGCGCCTGCGGCCGGGCAGGCAATGTCGTCGGGGTTCGCGAGCTCGATCGATCCACTCGGCGCCTCGGAGCGCGGCTCCACCGAGCTGTTTCGCTCGCAGCCGGCGACCGGCGCACACGAGGTGATCGTCAGCGCGCCCGAGCACGCGGTGTCGCTGTCGCAGCTCTCCGATGAGCGGGTCGCCGGTGCGGTGGACGCGTGGCGCGAGCGGATGCGCGCACACCCCGACGCCTCGTATTGCCACCTGATCGTCAACGAGGGTCCGCTGGCGGGTGCGTCACTGGAGCACACGCACGCGCAGCTCTACGCGCTGGATTTCGTCCCGCCCGAGGTGGCGCGCGAGCGCGAGCGCGCGGTCGCCTACCACGAGCGGACGATGGGTGGGCACCTGCTCGAGGATGTCGCCAGCGAGGAGATCCGTCGACGCGATCGCCTGGTGGCAGTTGACGATGAGACCGTGCTCGTGTGTCCCTGGGCCTCGCGCTCGCCGTTTCACCTCCGAGTGATCCCGCGGCGGCCCGCACCACGCTTCGAGGAGGCGGAGGGCGGCGCGGCGATGATCGTGACCGCCCTGCGCGCATTGGCCGGCGCCCTTGGCGGCGTCCCGCAGCTGAACCTCTGGGTCCGGACCGCGCCTCGCAAAACCGACGAGTTCTGCTGGCACATCGAGATCCTCCCGCGCTTGACGGTCCGCGCCGGCTTTGAGCTCGGCACGGGCGTCGACATCGACACCTATCCACCGGAGCGCGCGGCGAACGACCTGCGCGAGGCGCTGCGGCTGACGACTGCGTAGCCTGGCTGCCCGATGCCGCCCACAAAGCGCCCCTTCCCGCGATTCATCGCCAACGCCTCGCAGCAGGGCCGTCCCTACGGGCGCTACGAGGATCGGCTGCGCGACGAGTTCGCCAAGGCGTGCGGCCCCCTCGCCGAGGAGGCCGGCTCGACGCTCGACCCGATGACCGTCAAGTGGTTTCCAGACCGCTCCTGGGGCGGCCGGGTCTATGTGCCCGCGAGCGGCCGCGCCGCGACCGAAACCGTCGGTGAGGACGGGGAGGCGGTGCTCGCGGAGTTCTACGGCTGGGTCTCCTTCGCGCAGAGCGACGGCGACGGCGAGCCCGTTGATCTTCAGGCCAAGGTTGACTTCACCGACGTCACCGCCGAGGACAACCCGGATTGGAAGATCGATATCAACGACGATGTCGTCGGAACCTGGACCACCGACGGCGGTCGCGGTGGTGAGGTGACGCTGGTCTGGGGGCTGCCACTGGTGCGCGGGGCTGTGGCGGTCACGGCCGAGCTTGACGGCGAGCCACTCGATCAGGCGCCCGTGACCGATGGCCGCTTCACGCTGATCGCGGTCGACGCGGTCCACGGCTTCGGCGACGATCTCTTCCTGGAGGTGAAGCTCTTCGATCGAGCTGTTCGCCAGCTTGCTTCCGAGAGCCTTTACGCCGAAGCCGAGGAGGAAGAGGCCGGGGAAGAAGAGGAGCCCGGGGGTGAAGCAGAGGCCGTGCGCTGACGGCCCTGTTCGCACTTCTCTCGGTCCTCGGATCGCTCGTCGCGCCCGGTCCCGCCAGCTCCCCCGAGCCCGTCGCCCGGGAAGGCAAGGTCGTCCACTTCACCATCTCCGCCAGCGGTGACCTCCTGATGCACAGGCCGCTGTTGGACCGCGCTCGCGCGAACGGCGGCGGCGGCGAGTACGACTTCGCGCCGTTCTTCAACAGGATCTCCCCCTATGTCGACGGGGTCGACCTCGCGCTCTGCCACGTCGAGACACCGATGGGCCCGGGACCACCCACGACCTACCCGATCTTCAACACCCCGCGCGATCTCGCGACATCGATTCGTCGCAGCGGCTGGGACGCGTGCTCGACGGCCTCCAACCACTCGGTCGACGGCGGGCAGGCCGGGATCAACGGGACGGTTGACGCACTAGACGACGCCAATGTCAAGCACACCGGCTCGTTTCCCTCCGCCAAGCGCCGCGACGAGCCGACGTTCCTGCGAGTCAGGGGATTCAAGATCGGCTTCGTCGCGTATACCGATGCGACCAACGGCATCCCCCCGCCGCATCCGTGGTCGGTCAACACCTATCCGGCGTCGAACCCCAAGGCCGGCGCCAAGGCGATCATCCGCGACGCGCGGAAGGCCCGCGACAAGGGAGCCGACGCGGTGATCGTGCAGATGCACTGGGGCGACGAGAACTCCCCGAAGCCGAACGCGTCGCAGGTTGCCGTCGCCAGAAAGCTCACCGACGCGAAGGTCGTCAGCGTCGTCGTCGGCCAGGGCCCGCACGTCGTCCAGCCGATCGAACGCATGCACGGCAAGTTCGTTGTCTTCAGCGAGGGGAACCTGGTCTCCAACCAGGGGGCGTCCACCGGGCTGCCCGCGGCGACGCAGGACGGGATCATCGCGCTGCTTCGCTTCAGGGCGGTCGGCGAGAGGCTCAGGGTGCGACGCGTCACCTACATCCCCACCTGGGTGCGTCTCGGCGACTACGTCGTCCTGCCGGCCAAGCCCTCGTCGGATCCCGACAACGCGGGTGCCCTGCGCGACTCGTACAAACGGACCGTCAGGGTCGTCGGCAGGGGCAACGGGTACGGGCCGGGCCTCTAACGCTGATAGCGTGCTGCGCGTGCAGGGACGCTCGGGACTGGTGGCGATCGTGGCCGCCGCCCTTTTCTTCATTGCTGGACCCGGTTCGGCCGCCGCCCAGACGTTCAGTTTCACGTTCGGGTCGACGACCGGCAGCGCCCCCGGCGCGCTTGCAGCCAACGCGAGTGGAATCGCGATCGACGCCGATGGCAACCCCTGGGTGGCTGACCCAGACCACGATCGAATCGTCAAGTACACGTTCAACGGCAGCTTCGTAGGCGAGTTCTCCGCACCCGCCGGCGGCGGGCCCGCGTTCGCGGACCCGGAGGCGATCGCCGCCGATGCATCGGGGTCGCTCTACGTCGTCCAGGGCGGATCCGACAACCGGATCATCAAGATCGACACCGGCGGCACGTTCATCCGCACGATCGGCCCCAACGGGCCGGGCGGTAGGGACCTCATCGATCCTGTCGCGATCGCCGTCGACTCGACCACCGGCAAGCTCTACGTCGCCGAGGCGACGCGGATCGTCATCTATTCGGCCGACGGCGTTCCGCTTGGCTCGATTCCCATCTCGAGCCCGACGGGGGTGGCCGTATCGGGCGGCGACGTCTACGCGGCTTTCTCTGGCTTCAGCGGCCAGGAGGTCGTGCGCTTCGTTGGCGAGACCTCCGCGATCGCGAACCCCATCGGGGCCGGCCTGTTCACCGGCACGGTCGGTGAGATCGCGGCCGACTCGCAGGGCCGCATCTACGTGGCCGACGGTGGCGGCTCGATTATCCGCCGCTTCAACCGCGATGGCGCCCAGATCGACACGATCGGAACGTCAGGTCTCGGCGCAAACGGTGAGCTGAACATCCCGACCGCTGTCGCACTCGACTGCCGCGACAACGTCTATGTGGTCGACCAGGGTCAGCGCACCGCCGACAACCAGCCGGCCTCGAAGGCGGTCAAGTACACGACCTCGAACACTCCGCCACCGTGCGGTCCGCGACCGCCGGCGCCCGGCGCGCTCGACCTCCAGATCAACGACGTCGAGGTGACGCAGGCGATCCAGCCCGAGCGCACCTATACCGCGGGCCCGCCACCGGCGATGACGCTGGGCGACCTTCCCGAGACCCAGCCGCGTAGCCGCGCCTACGGCCCGCCCGAGGTCAGCCTGCAGGCCAACGGCAAGACGGTCGTACGCATGTACGCGACACTTCGCAACGGCACCGTCGGTGGCGTGGCCAACGTCCCGGCGACATTGTCGGCTGTCACGGCGGATGGGCGCGTGCTCGGGCCCATTCAGCCGGACGCGAAGCCCGCCGTGATCCAAGTTGGAAATCGCACGGTCACAACGGCCCAGCGAACCAACCCCGCCGGCGCCTACACCTTCACGCTTCCCCAGGCGTGGACCGCCGCCGGCACGGTCGAGTTGGTCGCGCGCCTCAACCCCGCCGGGATCGGATGCGAGGGACCCTGCGTGAACCGCACCACCTTTCGGCTCACGGGCGTGACCTTCCAGAAGACGGTTCGCCCGAAGGTCGTGCCGATCGCACTCACCGACGGCGGGGTCTACCCGGTCGGAAACGACGGCCAGCCGATCTACGACCCGCACCCGATCTTCGACGTCGCACAGATGCTCGCCCCGGTTGATCTGGATATCTACGGCTATCACGCCCAGGCGGAAGTGGGCGATCTCATCAACCTGCCGTCGATCACGCTTGAGAGCTGCTTCCTCGGGATCGAGTTCGAGCCGATCTGCACCGAGGACACCTACATGCCCTCACAGCCCGAATTCAGGGATTACCTGCAGGGCGAGCTCATGGACCGCGTCGAGGATGCCGCCGATGACGCGGACATCGACGACTGCGACATGATCCCGATCGGCCTCGTGAGCGCGGGCAACGGAACGCTGCCCGGCGTGATGCGCGGGGATTGGGAGAACAAGGGCTTCTTCGAATGCGCGATCGGCTACGCGGCGGTCTCGCGGCCCTTCACCGCCGTCGCCCACGAGATCCAGCACGCATTCGCGCGTCCGCACGCCTCGCAGGGCTGCGGGGCCACCGGCGATCAGGAGGGCGAGGCGTGGCCGCCTGACAACCGCGGGTTGCTCGGCGGAATCGGTCTCGACGTCCGCACCGGATCCGGCGGAGCGATGGGTCCCTACAAGATCATGTACGGCGGGGTCGACGGGCTCCCGGCCGAGATCTTCGACCTCATGGGCTATTGCGCCGGCGACTCGCCGCTCAACGCGTGGATCTCGCCGCGCGGCTGGGGCGCCGTGCTCGGCTTCCGCCAGTCCGACGCGAAGGCGCGCCCGCCGGCGGCCCGGGCGACGGCCGCCAGGGAGTTGCATGTCACCGCGATCGAGTCGTCGGGCGGCAAGCTCGGCATCACCGGTGTCTCGCCGCTGGATGGCGAGCCGGCCTCTCCCGATCCGAGCTCGGGATACACGATCGAGGCTCGCAATGAGGCCGGCGCGCTGCTCGCGAGTGCACCCGCTGGCGCGACCCAGCTTGATGACGGCGGGGGAGTCCTGATCGACGGCACCGTCGCTGCGCCGGCCGGGACGACGCAGGTCTTCGTCTGGCGCGGCACCGAGGCGGGGACTCGCCGAGTGGCGTCCGCAAGCGGGCCCAAGGTGAGGCTGGTCTCGCCCAAGGGTGGCTCGCGGGTGGGCGCCAAGAACATGACCGTGCGCTGGAGGGCATCGGATGCCGACGGGCCCGCCGGTGGGCCGCTGGAAGCGACGGTCGAGTACGCGCCAGACGGCAAGCGCTTCAGCGCCATCTACACAGGCCCGGCCGAGACCGGTGCCGCCCAGATCCGCCGCTCGCTGCTCGCCGGCTCGGATCGCGCCAAGGTCCGGGTGAGCGTCGACGACGGCTTTCGCGTCGACAGGGTCACTTCGAAGTCGTTCTCGGTTGCGCCCACGCCGCCCGACGTGCGCATCTCCGATCCGGGAGTGCCGGTGACCATTGCGGCCGATTCGACGCTGACGCTGACCGGCCAGGCGTTCGCCCCCGGTGGAAAGCCGCTGCGAACGAAGGCGCTGCGCTGGTCGGATCGCAGGGACGATCTCGGCCGCGGCGCCTCCGTGTCCGTCTCCGGCCTCAAGCCGGGGCGCCACAAGATCACCCTCACGGCGAGGGCCGGCGGCATCACCGGCCGGGATTCGACGATCGTGACCGTGGCGGCCGTTAAGCCCGAGTTCCTCGAGCTGGCGGCGCCGGCGATCTCAGCGAAAGCGAAGAAGATGAAACTGCGGGTGGCCAGTACGGTCGCCGCGAAGCTCAAGGTGGGTAGGAAGACATTCAAGGTGTCGCCGAAGGCGACGTCGATCAAGGTGGCCGTGCCCAAGGGCAAGACGACCTTTGCGCTTGGGGTGACGCTCAAGGCAGGCGGCCTCAAGACACCGGCAAGCGTCGTCGTCGAACGCGGCTGACAGACTTTCGCCCGGAGCCCCGGTAGCTCAGTGGATAGAGCGACCGCCTCCTAAGCGGTAGGTCGTAGGTTCGACTCCTACCCGGGGCATACGACCGCTTGGCCGTCGCGGGCCCAGCTAAACGAGCTGCGCGGCGCGAAGCTCCAGAAGCGACCGGACTCCATCGGTCTGCGTGAACGGGTCGGCGATCAGCCGCTGATCGCTGAGCGAGATCGCGGCCACCAACGAGCCGTCAAGCTCGGCGCCGATCAACTCGCCGTGGGGAATGTCGGCTGAGTCGAGCGCGGCGAGCCTGACGAGCGCGGGGTGGTCGGATGCGGGGTCGAGGGGGCGGACGGTGACCTCCTCGGTCGAACCGCCGCCGCCTCGAAGGGCCGCCTTGCGCCGGCGAGCGAGCCGGCCAATTCGCCGCGAGCGAGCTTCGCGCCGAAGCTCCGCACCGCGATCGTTTGCCATCTGGGTGAGTAGTGCGTACATCCCGGTTCCTTTCCTAGCCTTCGGCTGGTAACGCCTGATCACCAAACTACGTCTAAGAAACCGCTTGTACATCGGGAAAATGGCGCGATGTGAGGCCTTCGACCCCTTACTTTCGCGCGACCACCCCTTACCTCTCAGAAGGCCCCTGCGGGGCATACTGAGTCCATGGCCACACGCGTCACCTCGAGCCGTTTCATCGGGAGGGCCGATCAGCTGGCCGAGCTGGTCGCGCCGATCGAAGACAGCGGCGCCGAGCTGCCGACGATGGCCTTTGTCGCCGGAGAGTCGGGCGTTGGTAAGAGCCGATTGCTCGCCGAGATGCTCGAGCGCGCCGAGGAGCGCGGCGTCCGCGTAATCGGCGGCGCCTGCATCGAGCTCGGCGACGACGAGCTTCCGTACGCCCCGCTCGTCGGTGCTCTGCGACCGCTCGTCCGCGGCGGCGATCGGATCCTCGCGGAGCTCTCCGAGCCGAGCCGGGCCGAGCTCTCACGACTGGTTCCCGAGCTCGGTGGCGCGCCAGCTGAGTCCGACGGCGACCGTGGCGATTCGCAGCGTCTCTTCGACGCGGTGCTCGAGCTGCTCGCGGAGCTCGGCGCCGAGTCGCCTGGCGGGGTGGTGTTGTGGATCGAGGACATCCACTGGGCCGACAGCTCGACGCGGTCGTTCTTGCGCTTCCTCGCCGCGAGCGCTCGCGATGAGCCCCTGCTGACGGTCCTGACCTATCGCTCCGACGAGCTTCACCGCCGCCACCCCCTGCGCCCGCTGCTTGGCGAGCTCGAGCGCGCGCCGCGCGCGATCAGGGTGGAGGTGGAGCGCTTCGACCGCACCGAGCTTGCCGCCCAGCTCACAGACATCCTGGGTGAGACTCCGGATCGGAAGATCGTCGAGCGCATGCACGCGCGCAGTGACGGCAATCCCCTGTTCACCGAGGAACTGCTCGCGGCGGGCGCGGACGGTCTCGGTTCGTTGCCGCCGAGCCTGCGCGAGGCGCTGTTGTTGCGTGTCGAGCGCCTGCCCGGTCAGGGTCAGGGCCTGTTGCGCATGCTCGCGGTGGCCGGTCGCGCCGGTCATGACCTGCTGGCCGAGGCGGCCGCAACGAAGCCGGGCGAGCTCTCGGCGTCGATGCGGGAGGCGGTGGAGGCCCAGATCGTCGTCACCGACGGCGAGGGACGTTTCGCCTTTCGTCATGCGCTTTTGCGCGAGGTCGTCTACGACGATCTGCTGCCGGGTGAGCGCGCCGAGCTTCACCTCAGCCTGGCGCGCGCGATGGAGCGGATGCGCGGTGGTCACGACGAGGCATGGATCGTCACCGGGATGGCGCACCACTACAACGCCGCGGGCGATCAGCCGGCGGCGCTCAAGGCAGCGGTCGAGGCCGCGGGGGCCGTCTCGCGCCTGCAGGCCTATCACGAGGCGGCAGCGCTGCTCGACCGCGTCGTTGCGCTCTGGCCCCGTGTCGACGACCCCGAGACTTTGACCGGCCACGGATACGGAGAGATCCTCTCGCGCTGCGCCCGAGCGCACTATCTGTGGGGAGACGACGAGGTGGCGGTCGGCCTCTACGAGCGCGCGATCTCAGAGATTGACGCGGATGCCGACCCCGAGCGCGCGGCGATGGCGATCTACCGGCTCGCCACCTGCGAGTGGTCGCTGGGGCGAGCCGAGCGCAGTCGGGCGACGCAGCGTCGCGCCCTCGATCTGCTCCCTGACGCGCCTGATTCGCCGGCTCGCGCGCAGCTGCTCGCACAGAAGGTCCGCTTCCTGCTCTTGCAGGGGCGCTTTCGCGAGGTTCGAGAGGAGGCCCCAGAGGCGCTCGAGGCGATCCGTCTCTCCGGTTATGAGAATGCGCGCGCCGGTGTTCTCAACCGCCTCGGGCTCGCGCTCTTCGCCCTGGGCGAAAACGACGAGGGCCACGCGCGAATCCAGGAGTCGATCGAGCTTGCTGAGCGTGCCAACGACCCCAATGACGTTGCCACGGTCTACCTCAACTACGCCGATGCGCTGCACCTCGGAGGGCGCAGCCGTGAGGCGCTCGCGGCAGCGCAGCAGGGAGCCGCGAAGGTGCAGGCGCTCCTCGGCGAGCGCGCATTCTTTCGCGCACTCGGCTGGATCCGAATCAACATCGCCGAGATCAGCTTTGACCTGGGCGATTGGACACTCACAGCGGCCGAGCTCGAAGCCGCCGGCGAGAAGGTCGCGGGGATCGCGAGGGCGAGCGCGAAGCTGCAGCACGCGCAGTTGCTGCTCGGTCGTGAGGCCGATCCCGATGCCGCTCGCGGCGACATCGACGAGGCGTGCGATCTACTTCGTGACTCGCTCGAGCCCCAGTACATAGCGTTGCTCGCCGCTCTCGAGGCCGAGCTCGAGCGGCGCGCGGGAAGGCTCGATGCGGCCCGCGCCGCTGTAACCGGCGGTATCGATCGCATCCAGTACTGCAGCGAGGACGCCGCTCGGATAGCGACCATCGCCACCGCCGGACTCGCCGTGGAGGCGGACGCCGCCGAACGAGCCTGCGACATCGCAGACGACGAGGCGTGTGACGCTGCGCGGGCGCGGGCGGAGTACCTCCATGCGCTGGTCGAGGCCGCAGCGGAAGCGAGCCCACGGCCGGTCGAGCTGGCCAACTACGCCCAGGCGAGAGCGGAGCTCGCTCGCGCCCAGGGCGAGGACGACCCGGCACTGTGGCTCGCGGCCGCGTCGGCGTGGGCTGAAATCGAGCGCCCGTATCCGCGCGCAGTCGCGCTCTGGCGCCAGGCGCAGGCCGAGCTCGGGCGCACCGCGCGCGCGGCGGCCGCGACGTCGTTAGCGCAGGCACGCTCGATCGCCGCCGAGCTTGGATCACAGCTGGCTGTGCGAGGAGACGAGCGGCCTTGCAGCCCGCGCCCGCCTCAATCTCGCGACGGTCGAGGAGACCGCGCACGATGACGAGCCGTCAGCGCCGGTGCCCTTCGATCTCACCCCGCGCGAGCTCCAGGTGCTGGAGCTGGTCGCCCGCGGCACGACCAACCGCGAGATCGGCGAGCGCCTGTTCATGGCAGAGAAGACGGCGAGCGTCCACGTCTCTCGGATTCTTTCCAAGCTCGACGTTCGCAGCCGCACCGAGGCCGCAGCTGTGGCACACCGTCACGGCATCGGTGCCGACCTGGACCCTGCCGCGCATGAGTGAGAGCTACAGGGTCTCGCAAATCGATGAGCTCGACCGGATCCCGCTTGCCATGGGGATCTGGCGGCCGATCCGCCGGGCGCTCGGGATGACCAGCGTTGCGCTCAACGCCTACACGGGCGCGAGCGCGGGCGACGTGGTGATCGAGCCCCACGACGAGACCAGCGGCGGCGCCGGCGGTCACGAGGAGCTCTACCTGGTGGTCTCGGGTGAGGCGAGCTTCGAGATCGATGGCGAGCGGGTCGACGCTCCAAGCGGGACGATGATCCTGATCGGCGTTGGCACGCACCGCGAAGCGACGGCCAAGGCGGACGAGACAACGGTGCTCGTCATCGGCGGACCCCCCGGTGCGGCGTTGCCCGTCTCGCCGTTTGAGCATTGGTACGCGGCCGAACCGGCTTACCTCGCCGGCGACTACGACCGCGCCTACGAGATCGCCGCGGCGGGCCTTGCGGACTATCCCGAGCACCCCACTCTCAACTACCAGCTCGCCTGCTACAGGGCTCTGGCCGGCAAGACCGACGAGGCGCTTCGCCACTTCCATACCGCCGCTGCGGCTAACCCTCAGGTCGTCGAGTGGGCTGCGGACGACGAAGACCTGGACTCGATCAGAGACCTGCCCGAGTTTCCGTCCTGAGCGCTATCGGGGTCGGCGGCCGGCGCGGCGTGGGATGAACTCGCGCTCTCCGCGAACGCCGATCCAGACGTCGAGGATCGCCTGATGGGCCGGTTCGCCTGAAGCGTAGGCCTGGTTTGCGACCATCAGGCGACGGCCGAGGAACATCGCGCTGGAGGGGTTGTCGAACGGAACCTCCGAGCCGTTGGCGCCGTCGCCGGATGCGCTCGGGAAGCGCTCGAGCTCGAGGCCGCCCGGAGCGATCACAGCTATCTGGTTGCTGAGTAGGAGCGTGATGTAGAAGCGACCGTCGACGTCGATCGCAAAGCCGTCGGGTGCGTCGAACGGCTGGCTCTCCCACAGGGTCCGGACCGTGCCGGGCGAGCCATCGGCGCCGACCTTGATCTCATAGAGCTTGCCGGTTGCGGGGTTGCCGTCGCCGCCTCCTGCCGAGCTCTGCTGGGAGATGAAGAGCTTGCGGCGATCAGCCGAGGTGACGATCCCTGTCGTCCCGAACTCGAGCCCGTCGAGGCGGGCATCCTCGAGCCAGGGTTCGGCCTCGCCGCCGCCCGGTGGCACCCGCCAGATCACCGGATGCGTGTAGTCGGTCACGTAGAGCTCTCCACGCTTGCCCCACGCGGCGTAGTTGGGCGTCACCTCGCCTGGGAAGGTCGCATAGGTGCGCTGCTTGCGGTTGCGGATGTTGAGGGTGAGAACGCGCGCCGGTGCCTTGTCGAGCAGGACAAGCCGGCCTCGGGCGTCGCTGGTCGCGACCTGAACCCCATGGTCGGAGGCGAGGTCCTGACCGTCGATCGTCCACGAGCGCAGCAGCTGGCCCGAGCGCGAGTACTCCAGCACCCGGGAGGGAACGCTGTCGCCACCGGGGTTCGTGTAGGTGCCCTCATAGACGCGGTGATTCGGCGCCACGTATGTGCGCGCGGGAAACCCGGGCGTCGGGATCAGCGCGAAGACATCGGTATCGAAGCGCGGACGCGGGTCGGCCGACGACGCAGGCGAGGCGGCCACGCCCGCGATAAGCGCAGCGGCCACCAGCCACAGCGCGACCGGCAAACGCCTCACAGCCGCTCGCGGACCTCTGCCGCAGCGCGCACACCAGCGCGAACGGCGCCGTCCATGTACCCGCACCAGTAGTCGGAGGTCTCGGTCCCCGCCCAGTGGATGCGACCTACCGCACGGCGAAGCGCCGGGCCGTTCGCGGCGAATTGGTTGAGGCCCGGGAGTGCGACCGGGCAGCCGCGCGACCAGGTCTCGCCCTTCCAGGCCGTCTCCACGTATTGCTTCGGGTTTGCGGCCTGCTCGCCGAAGAACTCGACGAAGTTGTCGATCACCGCCTGGCGGCGAGCCTTCGTCGAAAGCTTCGCGAAGCTGCGCGCCTGGTCGCCGCCGACGAACCCGAAGACCGCTCCGAGGCTGGCGTCGGGCGGGGAGTCGTCGAAGGTGGCCGCGATTGGCCCCTCGTCGTGGAGCACCTGCCCGGTGAGGCCGTCCTCGCGCCAGAAGGGCGTGTCGTAGACGGCCGCCGCCTTCGTCAGCGTCCCCTGCGGGAGGTGATCGATCAGCTCCACCCTGTCCGCGGGCAGGCCGGGCTCGTAGTCGATCTTGCCGGTGAGGATCGGCGGGACGGCGACGATCACGTGCTTGGCCTTCACGATCATCCGATCGGAGTAGACGGTGACGCCGCGCCTGTGCTGTTCGATGCGGCGCACCGCGGACCGGCGCACGATCTGGCGCCTCAGCTTCTTTGCAAGACGGGCGGAGATCAGCTGCGAGCCCCCCTCGAAGCGGTACATCTGGGCGCCATCGCGGGTGTTGAAGTTGCGCTCGAAGGTGCCGATGTTCTTCTCGTTGCCCGATGAGGCGATGTAGAACAGGGTGTAGAGCAGTGATACCTCGCGTGGCTCGGCGCCGAAGATCGGCCGCGTCGCGATCGATGCCAGCCGCTTGAAGCCGTCGCTGGTGGCGTTCTCGTCGATGTACTGCTCAAGCGTTGTTGCGTCCCATTCGGCCGCCCTCGCCGCGCTCCATGGAGCGTCAACCGGCACCTCCTTCGACTTCTCGTTGAGGTCGGTGATGATCAGCGCCAGGTCCGGCAGGATCGCTGGATCAGATGGGGCCGAGCCTGTCGGCGAGGTGTCGGAGAAGCGCTGGCGCTGACCGTTTGCGATGTAGAGGTTCTCGCCCGTGTTGTAGGTATCGAAGAGGCCGATCCCTAGCTTCTCGGCCAGCCTGATCACGTGATCCTGGGTCGGGCCGGCGAAGGTTCCGCCGCGCTCGGTCACCTCGCCGTGGCCGATGTCGGCCGAGTAGACGCGGCCGCCGACCCGGTTGCGGGCCTCGAGGATGATCGTCGAGTGGCCCTTTCGCTCGAGCTCCCGAGCGGCCGCCAGTCCGGAGAAGCCAGCGCCGACGATTGCCACGTCGGCTCTGCGCGTGCGCTTGTCCTTCGGGCCTGCGACGGCGCGCGGCAGACCGGCGGCGAGCGAACCGGCGGCGGTGGCGGCACCGGTGCCCAGCAGGCGCCTGCGCGAGATTGCGTGCGTGGGGTCTGGTTCGTCGATCACTCCGAGATCTTGCCAAGCAGCGGTCCCGGGCGCGTCAGTTGCTCGAGCGTGAAGACGAACGACTCGTACGGGCGGCCGGTGCCCTGCTGGAGGCCGATCTCGCAGGTTCGGTTGGAGCAGACGTGCGCGTCGAAGCTGCGGCCGTTGAGCTCGGCGGCCTGCGGAGCAGTCGCCGCCATGGGGAGTTCGGGATGCAGCATCCCGCGGTCGCCCGCAAAGCCGCAGCAGGTCGCGGTCAGCGGCACCACCACCTCGTCTGCGAGGGCCGCCGCGATCTCCTTGAGGGCGACATCGAGCTCGAGATGGCGGCTTGCGCATGGGGGATGAAGGGCGATCGAGCCGACCTTGGCGTGGATCTCGAGCCTCTCGAGCAGCCGCTCATGGGTCCAGGCGATCGAGTCGATGATCTCGAGCTTTGCGTGGCGCTCAGCGTTGATCTCGCTCAGCAAACCGAGCGCCTCCTCGCCGATCCCGAGAGAGCACGAGCTCGCGTCGATCACGATCGGCAGCCTGCCGCCATCGCTCCAGCGCCAGAACGCGTCGACGGTGTGGTTGGCCATCCGCCGTGCTCCGGCCGAGTAGCCCTTCGAGGTCCACGGTGTCGCGCAGCAGTGACCGCCCACGTCGTCGGGAATCCACAGCGCCAGACCAGCCCGAGCGGAGACATCAACAAGCGCCTGGGCCAGGCTCGGACCTTCGCCTGTTCCCCTGGCACGTCCGAAGATCCGGTTGACGCAGGCCGGCATGTAGACGCCAGCGGCATCCTCGCGCCGAGTGGCGGGCAGCTCGGCCGGCGCCGGCTTCGGCATGTTCGGCGGCCACTCGGGGATCAGCTCGTCGCTGACCGCGCGCCGTGCCACGTGACTTGCACCTCGTAGGACTCCACGGGCAACCCGGCCGTGCTCCCCGGCGGCAAGTCCTCGCCGCGCGGTTCGTTCGACGGCCTCCCAGCGGGATGCGAGCCTCAGCGCGACCTTCTGGGCGCGGTCGCTGTGCTCGAGCTCGCGCAGGCCCTTGATCAACTTGCCAGTGTCGATGCCGACGGGGCAGGCGAGCAGGCAGGTGCCGTCGGCGGCGCAGGTCTCGATCGCGTCGTACTCGTACTCGGCGGCCAGCGCGTTCAAGACGGCCGAACCCGGCGCTTGGCGCGCCATCTCGCGCCGCAGCACGATTCGCTGGCGCGGTGTCGTCGTGAGGTTGCGGCTCGGGCAGACGGGCTCGCAGAAGCCACACTCGACGCAGGTAGTTGCCTCTTCCTCGATCGGCGGCGTCGTCTTCAGGTTCTGCAGGTGGGCATCGGGGTCGGCGCTGAGCACGACGCCCGGAGCGAGGACGCCATCGGGGTCGGCCGCCCGCTTGACCCGCCACATGAACTCGGTCGCCTTCGCTCCCCACTCGCGTTCGACGAACGGCGCCATGTTGATTCCGGTCCCGTGCTCAGCTTTGAGGGAGCCGTCGTACTTGTCGACGACGAGCTCGACGAGCCCCTGCATGAACGCCTCGTAGCGCTGCGTGTCCTCGTCCTTACCGAAATCGGGAGTGAGCATGAAATGAAGGTTCCCGGCGGAGGCGTGCCCGGCGACGCCCGGAAGGAAGCCGTGCTCTGTGAGCAGCGCCTGCAGGTCCCTGGCCATCTCGGCGAAACGCTCCGCGGGGACGCAGACGTCCTCGACTATCAGCGCCGTACCCGCCGGCCGCATCTTTCCGATGAGTCCGTGCAGGCCCTCGCGCGCGGACCAGAAGACCTCGATCGTTGCCGCGTCGCGCTTGAACTCGGGCTCAGCGATCAGCTCCAGTCCGTCGATCGCCGCGAGCGCTCGAGCTTCCGCGGCGTCGAGCTCGGCATCGTCCGAGCCGCCGAACTCGATGAGCAGTGCGGCCGACGCCGGGTCGAGCTCGCGCCAGCTCTGCGGGGTACCGCGAATGTTGTAGCTGGCGACCATCAGCGCGGGCGCGACCATCAGCTCGACCGCCCGGGCCCCGGCCGCGACGAGCGCCGAGACCGGCTCGATCGCGGCATCGATGCTGGGGAAGTGAAGCCATGCCAGCGTCGTCTTCGGCGGCTGCGCCACGGTCTCAAAGACGGCGTCGGCGATGAACGCGAGCGTGCCCTCCGAGCCGACGACCACCCGCCGGAAGATCTCAAGCGGCGTGTCGGCATCGAGGAAAGCGCAGAGCCGGTATCCGGTCGTGTTCTTGATCTCGAACTTGCGCCGGATCTGCGCCACGAGCTCCTCGTCGGCCAGGATCTCGGCGCGGATCGCGAGGAGCTCGGCCGCGAGCTCGGGCTCGGCCTCGGCAAAGCGCTCCTCCGCGCCCGGCGCCGCCGTGTCGATGGTCGTTCCCGAGGCCAGCACGAGCGTCATCGACTGCACGGTCGAGTACGAGTCGCGCACGATGCCGCATCGCATCCCCCCCGAGTTGTTGGCGATCACGCCTCCGACGCACGCGATGTCGGTCGAGGCCGGGTCGGGGCCGAGCTTGTAGCCGTAAGCCGCGAGCACGCGGTTGACGTGCCCGAGGACGTTGCCGGGACCGGTTCGCACCCGCCTGCCGTCGTCGAGGACGGTGAGCCCGCCGAAGTGGCGGCGGACGTCGACCAGGATTCCATCGGATTGGCCCTGGCCGTTGAGGCTGGTGCCCCCGGCGCGGAAGGTGACGGGGGTTCCGGTCCTGCGCCCATAGCTGAGGACCTTGGCGACGTCACCCGCGTCGCGAGCCATGACAACGACCTTCGGAAAGAGGCGATAGGGGCTGGCGTCCGAGGCGTATCGAACGATGTCGCTTGCCCGGGTGAGCAGGCGATCGGCACCGAGGAGCTCGGTCAGCTCACGGCGCAGTTTCACCGGGGTCCCGGCAGCGACCCAGCCCGGCGCTGCGTCCGGGCTCTCTAAAACAGCCACATTCCCGGCGCGACCCCAACCTCGACCAGCTCCGGCCGGTCGGATGCGATTGCGGTCGCGAGCGCGTCGCGAAGCTCCTCGGCGCCGTCGACCCTGCGGGAGTTGACGCCATAGCCGGAGGCGACTGCCGCGCAGTCGAGCGCGGGCAGGTCGAGGCCGGGCGCTCCCTCGACGCTCTCGATCGCCGAGAACCACTTGAGGATCGCGTACTCGTTGTTTCGCAGGACACAGAAGGTCACCGGCGCGTCGTAGGCGACCGCACTCCAGAAAGCGGTTACCGCGTATTGGACGGAGCCCTCACCGACGACGCAGACGACCGGGCGCTCGGGCTGAGCGAGCTGGACGCCAACCGCGGCCGCGAGCCCGAAGCCGAGCCCGCCGCCAGCGCCGAAGTAGTAGCTGCCGGGGCGTGAGAGGCGCAGCTGGTTTCGCAGGGAGAGCGTCGCCGAGGGCGCCTCCAAGACGATGATCCCGTCGTCCGGGAAGACCCCGCGCAGGGCGTGCATGGCCGTTGTTCCGCTGATCGGGTCCGATTCGGGGCCATCGGTCGGCTCGGGCAGCGACTCGCCCGCGTCGCGCTCAGACTCACCGACCTCGGCCACCAGCGCCTCGAGCGTGAGCTTGACGTCGGCGACGAGCGCGTCACCCATCGGCGCGCGTGACGCCTCGTCGGGATCGGAAGTGATCTCGACGAGCTCGGCGCCGTCAGGCAAAAGCGGGCCGGGGAGGTTCGGGTAGTAGGGAAAGACCGAGGAGCCGACGACGAGGATCAGGTCGCGGCCCTTGAGCGTCTCCGATACCGGGCCGATCGCCGGCGGCAGCACGCCGCGGAAGTTGGGGTGACCCTCGGGGAAGCCGAGTCGCCCGCCGCCCGGCGCGGGCGTTGCGAACACCGGCAGGTTCTGGCGCTCGGCCAGAGCGATCGCGACATCCCAGGCGCCGCTGGCGTCGATGTCCGGTCCGGCGATCAGCACTGGGCTCGACGCCGCCTCCAGCCTGCGCGCAAGCGCGGCCACAGCCTCCGGGCCGGCCACGGTGCGGCCGTCGGTTCGCCGCTTGAGCACCTCGGCGACCTGTCCATCGTCGACCTCGGCGTCCCAATCGTCCATTGGGATCGAGACAAAGGCCGGGCCCTTCGGTGGCAGCGTCGCGTGGTGCGTGGCACGAGCGAGCGCAAGCGGCACCTCCTCGGCTCGCGCTGCCTCGAAGCTCCACTTGACCAGCGGATGGGGCATGCGCGCGGCATCGCGGTTGGTGAGGTTGGCCTGGAGCGTCATCAGCGAGCGCACCTGTTGACCGGCGGTGATCACCAGCGGCGAGTGATTTGCCTGGGCGTTGAAGATCGCGCCCATCGCGTTGCCGACCCCTGGCGCGGTGTGGAGGTTCACCAGTGCCGGGCCACCGCTTGCCTGGGCGTAGCCGTCGGCCATCCCGACAACAACCGCCTCCTGAAGCCCGAGGACGTAGGTGAAGTCACCGGGGAAGTCCCGGAGCATCGGCAGCTCGGTCGAGCCGGGATTGCCGAAGACCGTGGTCATCCCGTGCTGGCGGAAGAGGTCGAAGGATGCTTCGCGAACGGAGGTCATAAGCCGGACTCTATGCCCTGTCACGCTTACTCGATGGTGGGCTACTTCAGCGAGACGTCGATGATGCGCCGCGTGCACCGCGAACGCGCGCTGGCGCTCTATGGGCCGCGCGCGCTGCTGATGCAGGCCGCGCATCCGCTCGCCGTCGAGGGCCTGCTCGCCCACTCCCAGGGGCTCGACGATCCCTACGACCGCCTCGCGCGGACCGCTGAGATCATGGAGACGATCACGTTCGGAACTCGCGCCGACGCCGACCGCGTGACGCGCCGGGTGCGGACGATGCATTCGCGCGTCCGCGGGAGGATCGAAGTCGCCGCCGGCTCGTATCCGGCTGGCACGCCCTACCGCGCCGACGCTCCCGAGCTCCTTCTCTGGGTTCTGTTCACGCTCTTTGATTCCGCCGCGGTTGTCTATCGCGCCTACGTCGCCTCGCTCTCACGGCGTGATGAGGCCAGGTTGTGGAGCGACTACCGCATCGTCGGCGGCCTCTTCGGGCTTGGGCCGGAGCAGATGCCAGACTCGCTGGACGAGGCGGACGAGTACCGGCGCGAGATGCTCGAAGGCGATCGGCTCGAGGTGAGCGACTGGGCGCGCGAACGGGCGCGAGAGATCGTCCTCGAGCCGCCCGTGCCGCTCGCGGCGCGGCCGCTCGTGGAGGCGGCGAACTTCGTCACGATCACCCTCCTGCCTGATCGGATCCGTCGCGAGTACGGGTTCTCCCGTATCCCGCCGCAGCCGCTGCGATCGGTCCTTGTGGCTGGCGGAGCCGAGTACATGAAGCGCGTCGTGCTCCCGGTTCTCCCGGCGCGGCTGCGTCTGGTGGGCGCCGCGCGCGCCGCCGTGGTGTAGACACCACCGGATGGCGGACGACGCCAAGACCCCGGAAGGAGACGGCGGCCTGAGCGCCGCTGTCGGCCCTCGCCTGATGAAGGCCATGAAGATCGCTCGGGAGCTGCTGCCGGGTGATAGCCGCTACGGCGATCCACTCTCGACCACCGGCTCCGAACCACGGGCGCTCATGGCACGCCGCCTCGGTGAGGCGACCAAGCAGCGCCCGGGGATCCTCAAGGAGGCGGGGCTGTCGGCACTACAGGTGTGGGAGGCCGTCGCGGAGACGGAATCGAACAAGCTGGGTAATGACCGCCTCGCGATTGTGTTCACCGACCTCGTCGGCTTTTCGGACTGGGCACTCGAGGCCGGTGACGACATCGCCCTCGACCTGCTCCGTCAGGTCGCTGAGGCGATCGAGCCCCCGGTGGCCAGCCGCCGGGGCGAGGTCGTCAAGCGCCTCGGCGACGGGATGATGGCTGTGTTCTCCGACGCCGACGCCGCCCTCGCCGCGATCTTCGATGCGCGTGAGCGCCTCGATGGCGTCGAGGTCGCCGGGTACCGTCCGCGTATGCGCGCCGGGATCCATGTCGGCACCCCTCGTCGGCTTGCCGATGATTACCTCGGCGTCGACGTCAACGTCGCGGCTCGGGTCGCCGAGAGTGCCTCGGCGGGGGAACTCCTGGTGTCGGGCACGGCGCTGGACGAGCTCGAGCCCGACTCGTTCTCCGCGCGCAAGAAGATGATGTTTCGCGCGAAGGGCGTCCCCAGCGATATCTCCGTCTACACGGTGAAGGCGCGCAGGTGAGCGAGGCGGAGCCCGAGATCCTCGACGAGGCGGCGATCGCCGACGACGAGCGGGCCGTGGAGCGCCGCGGGCCCGTCGACCTGATGCAGCTGCCGCGGCTGCTCGGCGGCGCCCTTACGGACCTGCGGACGATCGCCACGCACATCACCACTCTGCCGAGCCTGCTCGTCAATCTCGAGAACATCAACGAGCGCGTCGCGTCACTCGACGACGAGGTCAAGAAGATGCGCGCCGCCGTCGAGACGATGGGCGGCGACGTCGTCGAGCTCGGCAGCGGCATCGACCGCCTCGAGAACCACCTCGACGACGTTTCGCGCGTCACGCACCCCCTGCGCCGCATCGGCGGCCGCGGGCGGCGAACGACCGAGTAGCTGCGGTATCGGCTAGCGGTCGGGGCGCTCGGGGTAGATCTCGTCGATCGTGACGAGCGACTCGAAGGGTGCGTCCATTGCCTCGGCGATCGCCTCGGCACCCCCCGCGAGGCGATCGACGACGCAGACGCCGCCGACGATGTCGAGACCGTGGTCGCGGATCTGGTCGATCGCGGCAATCGTCGAGCCACCGGTCGTGACGGTGTCCTCGACGACGAGGACCTTGGTGCCCGGCTCGACCGGCCCTTCGACCATTCGCTGCAGACCGTGGGCCTTGCCCTCCTTGCGGACGAAGAAGCCAACCAGGCCGGAGCCTGCGGGAACCGCAATCGCCGCACAGGCAAGTGGGATCGCAGCCATCACGGGGCCACCGACGGCGTCGGCCCCGCGGCGCACGGCCGCGTCGGCTATCAGCTCGCCGACGGCGAGAAGGCCCTCGGGCCGGAGCACGGCCCGCCGAGCGTCGACGTAGTACTGGGCGGTCTGGCCGCTCGAGAGGGTGACCTCACCGATCACGAGCGCATGCTCGCGAAGGGCTTCAACCAGTGTCTGTTTGGCCGAGCTCAGGGGCTTAGACGTAGACGTACATCTTGTCGCCGAGGTCGATCCAGTTGTAGATGAAGACCGAGTCGGGGATCGGGTTGCGAATGCAGCCGTGGCTCGCGGGATACGGCGGCACCGAGTGGTAGCCGTGCGTAGCCTCGCCGCGGTTGTAATAGACCGAGTAGTACATCCCGAGCGAGTTGAAGCCCGGGTCCTTGCGGTAGTAGGTGAAGGAGCCCTGGTCAGACGGGGTGGCGGCGGCACCGGTCGCGATGTGGAACACGTACTTGACCTCGCCGCCGGAGACGAGAGCCATCACCTGCTTGGAGATGTCGACCTCAGTGTGCTTGGCCGCGTTCGGATACTTCGCCTTGAAACCGCCCTTGCCCGAGGCGAGCTTTTTGAAGATTCCGGGGTCGGCGTTGAAGTTGCGGGCCATCCCGTTGACCTTGCGGAAGGCCATCACGGCCCGCTGGGTGTGCGAGCCGTAGTTGTTCTTGTCGGTGTTGAAGTAGCCCTGGTCGCGGAGCAGCTCGTTGAAGAGCTTGACGGCGGGACCGCGATCACCCGGGTCGAGATCGATGTACTTCAGGGAGAACTTTTTCGACTTCGCGCTGCCACCGGCCTGCTGGCCCGTTGAGGACTTCGAGACGCGGACGCGGTACTTGCCCGACTCGAGCAACGCCTTCGACTCGAGCTTCACCCGGCCGAACTTCTTGCCCTTGACCTGTCGCACGTAGGGGGTGCGCTTGGCGACCGTGTCGCCGCCCTTGCCGAGTCGGATCGTGACCCGCTGGTGCGGAACGAAGGGAGCGATCTTCGCGACGGCCTCGACCTTGTCGCCCACCTTGGCCTTGCCGCCCTTGAGACCATTGATCTTGATCGAGATCTTCGCGGGCGCCTGTGCCCGCGCGTCGGCGCCGTTTGGCTCCTGCGCGGAGGCGATCGAGGGGGCGAAGGCAGTCAGTGCGGCCGACGATGCGACGGCGAGGCAGAGGCGAAGTTTCATCGTGCGAGATTGTGCCAGATGGTGAAGCCGCTTCTCGGCGGATGGATCACCCGTCTACGTGCTGACGAGCAGGGCGAAAGCGATCGCGTTGTTGAACATGTGCACGGCGATGTTCGACCACAGCGAATCCGTGCGTTCATAGACCCAGGCGAGAACCACTCCGAGGATCGCCAGCTGCAGCCCGGCGACGAGGTTCGCGTCGGCGAGGTGAACCGAGCCGAACAGCGCCGCTGAGATCACGGCGGCGAGCCAGAACGGGAGCCGGCTGCGCATCCCGGCGAAGAAGAAGCCGCGGAAGAAGATCTCCTCGCAGATGGGGGCCGCAATCACGATCAGCAACGCCGCGGAGATTGCCGCGAACGTGTTCTCGTCAAAGCCGAGCTGATCGGCGACGTCGTTCTGCTCGGGCTCGCCGACGACCGCGAGGATCGCGATCACCGCCCCGAAGTAGATGGCGTAGCCGAGGGCCGCGGTCTTCAGCCAACCGGGCCTTGGGCTGCGCAGCCCAAGCGCGGCGAATGGGTTCGCACCCCCGCGCCGCGATACGAGGAGGACAGCGGATGCAACCAGTGCGACCTCGAGCAGCGCCTGCCCTGCGAGCGTCGCGTCCAGCCCGTCCGAGCCGGTGAGCGGGAAGATCACGATCCCGCCGACGAGCAGCATCCCGATCACGACCCCGACCCCGAGCAGCGCGTCGGCCGGCGACCAGCTCACATGCCTTCGGATCGGCACGTCATCGGGTTGCGCCGGGGGCGGCGTCCCGGGGGGCGCCTGACTGAGGTCGTTGTCGGGAGCGTCGTTCACGTTTGAAGGTGGGCCTTGATCTCGGCGAGCGAGGCTACATCGCCACCTCCGTCGCGATCGATCAACAGCGCGCGGACGCCAGCGGCGCGAGCACCGGCGATGTCCTCGGCGGCCGAGTCCCCGACGTGAAGTGCAGCCTCCGGCCCGCACCCGGCGAGCTCGAGGCCTGCGGCGAATATTGAGGGGTCCGGCTTGCGCGCCCCGGCACCGGCGGAGGTGATGACGCCGTCAAGGTGCTCGGCAAGCTCGCAGCGCTCGAGCACCTCGGGCAGCGCGTAATCCCAGTTGGAGACGCAGACGAGGCGCAGGCCGCGCCGACGCAGGTCGGCCAGAGCAGGAACGACGTCGTCGTAAGCGCGGAAGCGGATCGCCGACATCAACGTCTCGGCTGAGACTGCGACTCCCAACTCGCCCTCGACCAGCTCCGCACACGCGGCGCGCAGCCGGGCGAGCGAGGCGGCGTCGACGGCCTCGTGCGCGTGGTCGCGGTAGTGGGCCATCTCGGCGAGCATCGCCGGGCGCACCCGGTCCTCCTCGACGCCGAGCGTCCTTGCCAGTCGTGGCCAGGGGGGCTCGAGCTCGACCAGGGTGCCCAGCGCGTCCAGGAGAACGGCTTCGGTCTTCATGAGCTCGCGAAGACTGGCAGGATCGAGCAGATGGAAGAGACGTTCTGGGAATCAAACGGCGACTGGATCTCGGCCCTGATCTCGCTCGGGGTCGCGTTCGCGCTCGCCTTCATCGTCGACCGCTTCGTCATCGGCCGCGCCAGCAGCGTCGCAACCTCGCTGACGACGCCGGTCTCGCGGGGTGCAAAAACGCGGCTACGGCTGATCCGCCGGCTCGTGTTCGTGACGATCATCGTGATCGGGATCGGCGTCGCCCTGGCGCAGTTCGACAAGCTCAACAAGCTCGCCACCGGGATCCTGGCCTCGAGCGCGGTGCTGGGCCTCGTTCTCGGCCTCGCGGCTCGCCAGATCCTCGCCAACCCGCTGGCGGGCATTCTCCTGGCGATCACCCAGCCGATCCGGATCGGAGACACCGTCACGGTCGCTGACGAGACCGGCCGCGTCGACGACATCACCCTCGCCCATACCTTCATCGACACCGGCGACGGTCGTCTCGTGATCGTTCCGAACGAGACCGTGGTCACAAGCGTCGTGGTCAATCGCTCGACGGGGGATCTGAGCGCCCCCGTGATGGCCTCAGTGTGGGTGCCGCTTGCCGCGGACATCGAGGCCGCGCGCCAGGCGCTCGCGCGCCTCGAGCCCTCGCAGGTCGAGATCGCCGAGGTCACGCCCGAGGGCGTTCGCATCGAAATTCACGGGCCGCGCCGCCCCGGCGGTACTCGCGCCTCCGGTGAGGAGGCGGCCCTGCGCGAGCGCGCGATGCGTGCCCTGCGCGATGCGGGCACGCTCGAGACCGCGTGACGAAACGCCCTGAGCGGCGTATGTAAGACGCAATGCATTGCCCAGTGACCCGGCGGGGCGGCGGGAGCCGCTCAGTACCCTTTTTGGCCGCCCCATGACGCAACGCCAGCGCAGAATGCACCGGCGCGCGCACAAGTCGGTCGGCAAGAAGGTCTTGCTTGTCGTCGCCGCGCTCTTCGCAATCGTAGGAATCGCTGCAGTCAGCGCGGGACTGTGGGTACTCGATGTGCGAGCCGACGCGCCCGACATCGACACTCTCGCACCCGCCAAGAGCGGCGAGAGCTCCCAGGTTTTCGCCGCTGACGGCACCAGTCTCGGCTACGTCCAAAGCACCATCCTGCGCACTCAGGTCGGCCTCGGCGAGATCCCGAAGGAGCTCGAGCAGGCGACTGTGGCGATCGAGGACGAGCACTTCTATGAGCACGAGGGCGTCGACTACGGCGCCATCGTTCGCGCAGCGATCGAGAACATCGAGGCCGGCAAGGTCAAGCAGGGTGCCTCGACGATCACACAGCAGCTCGTGCGCAACCTCTACATCCCGGACGCCGAGGAGACGATCGAGCGCAAGATCATCGAGGCGGACATGGCGATGCAGTACGAGGAGGAGTACACGAAGGATCAGATCCTCAAGCGCTATCTGAACACCGCGTCCTACGGCACCAACGACGGTCGTACGGCCGTGGGCGTACAGGCTGCCGCCCAGGTTTTCTTCGAGAAGAACGTGGAGGACATCAGCCTGGCGCAGGCGGCGTTGCTCGCCGGTTTGCCGCAGGCGCCGACCGACTACAACCCCTTCACCAACCCGAAGGGCGCAAAGAGCCGCCGTAACGAGGTCCTCGATTCGATGGCTGAACAGGGCTACGTCACGGTCGCAGAGGCCGAGCAGGCAAAGGGCGCACCGCTCGCGCTCGAGCGTGGCTACAAGTACGAGTCGCGCAGTCAGCAGTACTTCTTCGATTTCGTTCAGCAGGAGCTGATCGACACGTACGGTCTCGAGACCGCTCGCGATGGCGGGCTCCGGGTCTATACGACCCTCGACCCCCGCCTGCAGCAGGTCGCCGAGGAGGCGATCGCGGCCCACCCGGTCACGGGAGCGGCCGCGGCGCTCGTCTCGACCGACGTCGACACCGGCGAGATTCTGGCGATGGCCTCGTCGGAGGCCTACGAGGACAGCCAGTTCAACCTCGCCGCCCAGGGTCGTCGTCAGCCGGGCTCGTCGTTCAAGCCGTACGCGCTGACAACGGCCGTCGCCGACGGGTATGACCCCGACTCGACCTACTATCCCGCGCCCTCGTCGATCACCCTCTACCCCGACGGCCAGTACGGCGACGCGTGGACCGTGAGCGGCGGTAGCAGCGGCACGATCAGCCTCCGCGATGCGACAGCGAATTCCGTCAACACCGTCTACGCCCAGCTGGTGCTGGACGTCACCCCGGAGGCGATGGACGACATGGCCAAGCGGATGGGCGTCAGCAGTCCTCTGTCGGGCTACGCCGCTGACGTTCTCGGTTCAAGCGATGTCACCGTCCTCGATCAGTCCAATGGCTTCGCGACGATCGCAAATGGCGGCGTCCACCACGAGCCGACGGCGATCGCCCGAGTCGAGTTCCCCGACGGCGACGTCGATGAGCCGGCGAAGGAGGAGGGCAACAGAGTGATCTCCGATGGCGTTGCCTACACGGTTGCCGACGTGATGAAGGGAACGCTGGAGTACGGCACGGCCGCCGGACAGGGGATCGGCTGTCCCGCGGCGGGCAAGACCGGTACGACCGAGGAGCAGGCCGATGCCTGGTTCGTGGGGTACACCCCGCACGTCTCGACCGCTGTCTGGGTCGGCAACCCGAATGAGCGCGTCGCCCTGCCCGGCTACGGCGGCCAGCTCGCCGCGCCGATCTGGCACGACTACATGATGGTCGCCGCCACCAAGCCCTGCGATGACTTCCCCACGCCGGAGAACCCCGCCGAGCTGAGCTCGCACTACAGCGAGTACACCGCTGATCCGAACGCCGACACGACCGACGAGACGACGACGACCGAGGACGACGAGACCGACGAGGAAGACTCAGACGACTCGTCGACCCAGGACAACGGCGATGGCAACTACGACCCGGACCTCTACGCCCCGGGCGCGGGCCAGGGGCCGGCGGAGACCCCGCCGGCGCCGGGCGGCAACACCGGCGACGGCGCTGGCGACAACGGCGCCGTTCAGCCCAAGAACTAGCCCGGGCACCGTGAGCGGAGAGTTCGAGCTGATCGCGGCGATCCGCGAGCGGCTCGCAGCTGGTGGCGCGCCGAGCGAATCTGCCCGGCTGCTCCTTGGCAGCGGCGACGACGCGGCGATCACAGCCGGGGGTGAGGCGAACGCGATCAGCGTCGACATGCTCGTCGAGGGCGTGCACTTCGAAGTCGCCGCCCTTCGAGCTGCGCGAGGTCGGACGCAAGGCACTCGCCGCGGCTCTCTCGGACCTCGCTGCGATGGGCGCGACGCCGGCGGAGGCCTACGTCCAACTCGGCGCGCCAACCAGCCGCGCAGACGCGGACCTGCTCGAGCTTGCCGCGGGGATTGCGGACGTTGCCGCGACCCACAGGGTGGTCGTCGCGGGCGGCGATGTCAGCGCCGCGCCGGTGCTCACCATTGCGGTTACCGTCGTCGGGCAGGCGCCGGAGGCCGAGGCGCTTGTACGGCGCGCGGGCGCGCAGCCGGGCGACGTGGTGGCGGTGACCGGGGAGCTCGGCGGAGCAGCGGCTGGCCTGCTGGCACTGCGCTCACCCAAGCTCGCGGAAGCGCTCGATCCCGCGGTCGCCTTGTCGCTTCGATCGCGCCAGGTCGAGCCGCAGGCGCGGATCGACGCCGGCCTGGCGCTGGCGAGGGTGGGCGCGACGGCGATGATCGACGTCAGCGACGGCCTGGCGGGTGACGCCGCGCACCTGGCCACCGCAAGCGGCGTGGCAATCGAGGTTGACGCTGCGAGCCTGCCGATCGCAGCCGGTGCCGCGACCGTCGCGAGTGCCGCGGGCGTCTCCGAGCTGGAGATCGCCGTCGCCGGTGGCGAGGACTACGAGCTTCTCGTGACGTTGCCGAACGCGGCCGTGGACGCGGCGCGCTCAGCCCTCGCGGAGATACCGCTTGAGCTGACCGTGATCGGCCACGTCGAGTCCGGTGCGGGGGTCCGGCTCAGTGGGCCGGATGGGACGATCCAGGTCCCGGCGGGATTCGATCAGCGTCCGCCAGGGCCAGCTGACACCGCTTGACCAGCTGGAGCTTCGTGAGGATCGCGCCTGCAACGGCGCGTGAATCGACGGCGTACCGATCGAGTGCGATATCGCGCTTCAAGTCGCTCATCCTTTCTGTCAGCTCCGTGTTATTGCTCAAAGCAAGAAAACTGCCTCGCTGCTGAGATCGGGTGCCTGCGGCGCTTCCTGAAAGGAACCGCCGCTACCTCAACGTCCGTCCGATGCCAGGGTGCAGGCCCCATTGCACATCGGGGCTGGACCCTACTCACGCCCCGGCGTCGGCATCAGTGGCCGGCGATGAGCGCCCCGCGAGCGCGATGGCGCCTGCCACAGCCCCCGCCAGCAGGCAACCGGCGACCACCTCGAACAGGCCGATCTGACCGTCGGCGACCATGATCGTGAACGTCCATGGAGCGGATGGCCCCAGGTCGAGGGCCGCTGCGACCGCCACGAGGGCGGCGGCGATTGGGAGCAGGGCAAGCACCGCCGTGGTGATCGCGCCGGTTCGCCCGCGCACGCCGGAATGCGTGGCGACGATCCAGACGTGAGCCAGCGGGGCGACGAACAGCGCCAGGTAGGGGTTCACCAGCCAGATCGCAAGACAGGCAAAGGTGGCGATCGCGCCGCACGCCACGAGCGATTGAGTTGGCGCCGCCTCGGCCGTGACGTTGCGCAGGCGAAGGGCCACCGCACTCACTGCGATGGCAAGTGCGATCAGCGTAAACGTGGCGGCCGCGCCGAGGCCGAGCCCGTAGGCACCCGGATCGAACGGAAACGGCGGTCGCGGCACGAGCCCCACAAGCGCAAGTGCGTAGAGGAGGGTGACGCCGCCGATGAAAGGCAGGCTGCGCGCAGCCACCCACACCAGCGCGGCCGTCAGGCCGACGGCGAGGCCGCGTCGCAGCGCGCGAAGTCCCGCGTCGACGGCCACAACCCCGGCGGGGAGGATCAACGCGAGTGCCAGCGCCACCAGCGCCCAGCCAGGGATCAGGTTGCTGCCGAGCTTCACGTAGGTCCGCGGACCGTGCACCGGGGAGCTCGTGGAGAAGTCGAGCGCGCCGACCGTCGACTGGACGACGCGCCCGAACGCCTCGATCGAGTCGCCGGCAACGTCGTCGGGCTGGTCGTCGGCGGAATCGAGCGGGCGTTCACCGGCCGAGGAGATCGCGACGGCGTCGAAGCCGTCGGCGATCAACGGCGCCTGGTCACCGAGCCCGGAGGGAAAGGCCAGGCGGGCGAGCTGAGTCAGCGCCGACGGCGCACCAACGGGCTGGTCGACTTGCTGAGACGCGGCCAGCGAAGCCGTCTCGACCAGCTGCGCCGAGGCGGTGGTGGTGCCGGCCGAGCTCGCGATGACGAACGGTGAGCGAAGCTCCGCCGCGCCGGGCTGTGAGATGACGACGATCGCCTCGATCGCGGCTGGATCTGGAAGGTTCTCGGCAAGCTCGCGGACGCCGGCCGCGCCCGCCTCCGACCCGCTGACCGAGGCCAGCACGTAGGTGAGGCGGTGGCTGATCCGGAAGGTGTTGGCGAGCTCGATCAGGATTCCGGTCGCGGCGGCGCTCGAGGCCGCCCCGGGACTCTCCGCGGAATCTCGTGCGGCCACCACGAGCACCGTCGAGTTGGTCTCGCCGGGCAGTGTCAGGAGCACGTTGCGCATGTCGACGTCCTCGCCGTCATAGCTCGCCTCGTACCGCTGCTCAGACACCGCCCCGGTTGTCACCTCGCCGAAGTGGTCCGCGACGATGTCGGCCACCTCGGAGTCACCCTCGCTTCCGGGGGTCCGGTCGGGGGCGTTGTTGACGATCTGGCGGGCCGATGCGGCGGCCCTCGAGCCGTCGAACTCGCCGCGAAGCGTGCCGGGCTCGAGCGCATCTGGGGCGCCCTCCAGCGAGAACATGACGATGACGACCGCGATCATGGCGGGGACGAGCGCGAGCCGATAGAGGTGGAAGTCGATCATGTGCGGGTCTTTTTGCATGTTGCCGACCCGAGCCGGCGGTGGCCGCCGATTAGGCTTCGCTGCATGGCGAGCGCCGCCAATGGAGAGGGATCGGCGCGGATCCTCTTGGTCGACGACGAGGAGTCGATCCAGACTCTGCTCGGTTATCCCCTGCGCAAGGACGGTTACGAGGTGGTGACCGCGCGCGACGGCCGCGAGGCCCTCGAGCGATTCGCCGAGAAGCGCTTCGACCTCGTCGTCTTGGACATCATGCTGCCCAAGCTCGATGGGATCGAGGTCTGCAGGCGCCTGCGTGGCCGCAGCCAGGTGCCGATCATCATGCTCACCGCGAAGGATGACGAGGGCGACAAGGTCCTCGGCCTCGAGATGGGGGCCGATGACTACATAACCAAGCCGTTCTCCGTTCGCGAGTTCCGCAGTCGCGTCAAGGCCGCCCTGCGGCGCTCCGAGATGCTCAGTGGCCGACCGGGCGGCGAACCGATCGAGGCCGGCGACATCAGCATCGATTTCGAGCGCCGCAGTGTCTCGGCTCGCGGCGATGAGGCGACGCTCACCTATGTCGAGTTCGAACTACTGGCGACGCTGGCCGGCTCACCGGGCCGCGTGATGACTCGCGAGATGCTGCTCGAGCAGATCTGGGGCGACTCCGCATACCGTGACCCCCGCACGATTGACGTCCACGTCCGCCACCTGCGCGAGAAGCTCGAGGCCGACCCCCGCAAGCCCGAGTACGTGCTCACGGTGCGTGGCGTCGGCTACCGCTTCGCGGAATAACCCCGGTGAGATACCGCCTACGCGCTCCTTGCAATGCGGTCCGTACGTAACCGTCTCGCCCTGCTGTTCTTCGTGATCACCGCGGCGGCGGTCGGCTTCATCTATCTGTACGTCGTTCCGCAGCTGCGCACCAGCCTGACGGCGGAGAAGCTCCGACGTCTCGAAACCGTCGCGGCGACTCAGAGCCCGGCGATCGAGGATGCGATGCGCAGGGGTGCCTCCCAGCAGCGCGTCCTGGGGTTGGTCCGCGAGATCGACCAGCGGACCGGTGCCCGGGTCACGGTGTTGGGCATTCGGCCCGGGATCTCGGGCAACGGCCCCGCGTTCGTCGTCGCCGACTCTGAGCTCGAGCGCAGCGCGGTCGTCCCCGACTATCCGGCCGCTGTCACCGCGACATCCGGCGAGCGGACCGCGAGCGCGGTGGAGGGCGTCGGTGGCGAGCGACTTGGCCAGACGGCCGTGCCGCTGAGCGAAGACGGAAATCCACGATGGGTTGCGGTCTTTTCAACCGGCCTCGCCGACGTTGACGACAACGTCGCGCTGATCCGTCGCCAGATCCTCATCGCAGGAGGGATCGCCCTGCTCGCGGCGCTCGGGGCCGGCTATCTGGTTGCCGGCGCACATGCGCGAAGGCTTCGCCGGCTGGAGGACGCTGCGGAGAAGATCGCCCACGGCGATTTCACGACTCCGATTCCGGTCGACTCGGGCGACGAGGTCGGCCAGTTGGCGATGACCTTCAACGAGATGCAAAAGCGTCTCGCCGTCCTTGACAGCGCCCGCAAGGAGTTCATCGCCAACGCGTCGCACGAGCTGCGGACGCCGATTTTCTCGCTCTCCGGCTTCGTCGAACTGCTCGAGGACGACGACCCCGATCCCGCCGCTCGAGCGGAGTTCGTGCGGACGATGCGCGAGCAGGTCGACCGTCTGACGAAGCTGACGGTGGACCTGCTCGATCTCTCGAAGCTCGACGCTGACGCGATTGACATACGTCGCGAGCGGGTACGCCTTGCCGACGTCGCGCAGCGGATTGCGGCGGAGTTCGGACCGCGCGCGGACAGCCATCAATCACCTATCGCGGTTGCCGACAGCAACGTCGTGGCGGCAGCCGCAGACCCGGACAGGGTCGCGCAGATCATGCGTATCCTCATCGACAACGCGCTCACGCACACGCCGCCCGGGACGGCGATCACCGTGCACTTGAAGACCATCGACGCAGGGAACTCAAACGCCATCGCGAGCCTGACCGTCACCGACGACGGACCGGGGATCGAGTCGCACTCGCGCGACCGCGTCTTCGAGCGCTTCTACACGGGCGATGAGGTCTCAGGCTCCGGCCTCGGTCTGGCGATTGGCCGCGAGCTCGCTGTCCGCATGGGCGGTTCGCTCGACCTGCGCACCCGCCGCGGCCGCACTGAGTTCGAGCTCAGACTCCCGGCCGTGCGGGCGAGGTCTTGATCGTGATCACCCGTCTGACGGCCGCGCTGTGCGCTCTGCTCGCAGCGGCTCTGCTGCTGACAGCATGCGGTGACAACGGCGATGGCGACCCCGGTGACACGACCGTCGCCGCTGAGTCCACTTCGACCACGACCACCGAGTCCGGCAACGGCAACGCCCAGAGCGTCGGGATCGAGCCAGACGGCGCGTTCGACGCGCGCGCCATCTACGAGGCCGCATCGCCTGGCGTGGTCACCGTGGTCTCCGTTTTCGAGGCGAACGGCGGCGCGTCGAACATCTTCAACGGCGGAGGCGGCGGAGGTGCCGGCCAGGGCTCGGGCTTCGTGATCTCCGACGAGGGCGAGATCCTGACCAACGCTCACGTGGTGACCGACGCGGAATCGACCGGTCTCAGCGGGCGTCCGCTGCACGAGGCCGACGAGATCTACATCCAGTTTGCCGACCGCAACCGGGTCTCGGCCGAGATCGTGGGCTTTGACCCGTTCTCCGACGTGGCTCTGCTCAAAGTCGATCCCGACGGCCTCGACCTCCACATCCTCCCGCTCGGCTCCGAGAACGACGTCGAGGTCGGTGATGGGGTCGCCGCGATCGGCAGCCCCTTCGGGCAAAACCAGTCGCTCTCGGTTGGCATCGTCTCGGCCACCGACCGCTCGATCGACTCGCTGACCAACTTCCAGATCGATGGCGGCATTCAGACCGACGCCTCGATCAACCCTGGCAACTCGGGCGGCCCGCTGCTCGACGCCGAGGGCGAGGTCGTCGGCATCAACCAGCAGATCCAGACGTCCTCGGGCGGCAACGAGGGCGTCGGCTTCGCGGTTCCGATCGACCTGGCACAGCGCGCGGTCGACCAGATGCGCGAGGACGGGACCGTTGAGTACGCCTACGCCGGGGTCAGCACGGTCGACCTCTATCCCCAGTTGGCTGAGCGCCTCGGGCTCGATACCGATAGCGGCGCGCTGGTCGCCAGCGTCGTCGCCGACTCGCCTGCCGAAAAGGCGGGACTTGACGCCGGCAGCAAGACGATCAACTTCCAGGGCAACACACAGATCCCCGAGGACGGAGACGTCGTCGTCTCGCTCAACGGCGAGACGGTGGACAGTGCCGACGACCTTCCCAGCGCGATCTCGAGGCTCAGCCCCGGCGATGAGGTGACCTTCGGAGTCCTGCGTGACGGTGAGACCGAAGACATCGAGATCACCCTGGGCAGCCGCGACGACGCCCCCTCGACCTAGCGCCACGCACCGTCCCGTTACTCTCCCGCGCTGTGCTTCAGGAGATCCCCCTCGGACATAAGTCGCTAGCCGACTACACGCACATCTGTGGCAAGGGCCTGATGGAGCAGATTCGCGAGCTCGCGGAGCCGCTTCAGGGCAAGCGGGTTCTCCACGTCAGCGCGACCGCTTTCGGCGGCGGCGTCTCGGAAATCCTCTACACGATGGTCCCGCTGATGCGAGACGTCGGCCTCGATGCGCACTGGCAGGTGATCTCGGGCCAGGAGGAGTTCTTCAACGTCACCAAGCTGATGCACAACTCGCTCCAGGGCGACCCGCAGTCGATCTCCGACCAGCAGTGGGAGGTCTTCGAGGCCTACAACCTGACCAACGCGCAGAGCCTCGAGGGCGACTGGGACGTGGTCATCGTTCACGACCCGCAGCCCGCCGCGATGAAGATCAACGCCGGCGAGCGCTCACGGCGCTGGATCTGGCGTTGTCACATCGACCTCTCGACTCCGAATCCCTCGACGATCGAGCGCCTGTTGCCGCTGATCACCGGCTACGACGCAACGGTCTGGCACCTGCCGGCCTACGTTCCAGCAGGCCTCGATGGCGGCGGCGGCATTCTCAAGATCTGTCCGCCGGCGATCGATCCGCTCTCGCCGAAGAACATGGCGCTCTCACCCGAGGATGCCGCCTTCGTCTGCGAGCAGTTCGGGATCGACACCGACCGGCCGCTCATCTGCCAGGTCTCGCGCTTCGACCCCTGGAAGGACCCGATGGGCGTGATCGACGCATACCGGCTGGTCCGCGAGAAGGTCCCAGACGCGCAGCTGGCGCTCGTCGGCTCGATGGCGACAGACGATCCGGAGGGCTGGGACTTCTTTCACCGGACCTTCCAACACGCCGACGGCGACCCCGACGTGAAGATCCTCAACAACCTCAACAACGTGGGCGCGATCGAGGTCAACGCCTTTCAGTCCCAGGCCGACATCTGCATGCAGAAGTCGATCCGCGAGGGCTTCGGGCTCACCGTCACGGAGGCTCTTTGGAAGGGCCGGCCGATGATCGGCGGCAACGTCGGCGGCATCCCGCTGCAGATTGAGGACGGTGTCTCCGGCTATCTCGTCGACTCATCCGAGGAGGCCGCCCAGCGGTCGATTGACATTCTCGAGGACCCCGAGCTCGCGAAGCGGATGGGCCGCGCCGGCAAGGAGCACGCGCGCGAGCATTTCCTCACCCCACGCCTCCTGCGTGACTGGCTCGATCTTTTCACCGAGCTCGACACGTAATTCGGGTACAAGCTGGTTATGTCCGATCAGCGCCTAGTCATCGTCTCCAACCGTGGGCCCGCGCAGTTCGAGCGCGGGGTCGACGGCGAGCGCACCGTCAACCGCGGTGGTGGCGGCCTGGTGACGGCCCTGACGGGGCTCGTGGCGGCCCGCGGTGGACTCTGGATCGCGTCGGCGATGACCGATGAGGACATCGCGGTTGCGCGGGAGGCCGAGGGCGAGCCGGTCTCGGTCGAGCTGGGCGACACCACCTACGACGTGCTCATGGTTGAGTCCGACCCGGACGCCTACGACCGCTTCTACAACATCATCGCCAACCCGATCCTCTGGTTCATCCAGCACTACCTCTGGGATCTGTCCAACGCTCCGGACATCCGCGCCGAGGAGGCCGCCGCGTGGGAGTACGGCTACAAGGTCGTCAACGAGGACGTGGCAGGCGCCGTGCTCGAGACGATCGAGGGCGAGGACGCGCCGCTGGTGATGTTTCACGACTACCACCTCTACACGGCGCCGGGGCTCGTGCGCGAGGCCCGCGAGGACGCGTTTCTCCAGCACTTCGTCCACATCCCGTGGTCGCAGCCGGACAGCTGGCGGATCATCCCCGCGCACTGGCGCGAGCAGATCTACCGCGGCCTGCTCGCCAACGACATCATCGGCTTCCACACGAGCGCCTACTGCCGCAACTTCTTGCATTGCTGCAGCGAGCTGATGGAGCTCGAGGTCGACTTCGAGCGCAACGCGGTCATCCACGAGGGCCGCGAGACCTGGGTTCGCGCCTATCCGCTCGGCATCGACGCGAAGCGCCTCGACGTTGCCGCGGCGTCGGATGAGGTCGCCGAGTACGAGCGCGAGCTGCTCCGTCGCCGTCGCGACCACCTGATAATCCGCGTCGACCGCGCCGACCTCTCCAAGAACGTGCTGCGCGGCTTCACCGCCTTCGACACCTTCCTCCAGCAGCACCCGGAGTTTCGCGAGAAGGTGACGTTCATCGCGCACCTGCAGCCGTCGCGACAGGACGTTCCCGAGTACGCGGAGTACCTCGAGCGGATCGAGGCCCTGGTGGCCGTTGTCAACCACCGCCACGGCACGACCGACTGGATGCCGATCGACCTCCGCATCTACGAGAACTTCCCCGATGCCGTCGCCCGCTACAAGCACTTCGACCTGCTGATGGTCAACTCGATCTTCGACGGCATGAACCTCGTCGCCAAGGAGGCGCCGGCGGTCAACACCCGTGATGGCGTCGTGATGCTCTCCGAGAACACCGGCGCCTACGAGGAGCTCGGCGAGTGCGCGCTGACGGTCAATCCGTTCGACATCCAAGAGCAGGCCGACGCGATCCACCGCGCCCTGACGATGGACGCCGAGGAGCGCCGGGTGCGCGCCGATCGCCTTCGCGAGATCGTCCGCGACCGCGATCCGGACGTCTGGATCTCCGAGCAGCTCGACGACATCGAGACTAAGCGCGCCGCCTGACCTTGACCTTGACGGTCCTCGACGCACCACGCTCGTAGGGGTAGCCCTCGGCCTGAGGCACCAGTGCGCGGAAGCGGTAGCGGCGCGCCCGTGCGGTCGCCCGCAGCCGGTACCGGGCGGTGAAACGGCAGTCGCTGTCGGCGCGATCGGTGCGGAACACCTGCCAGCGCGCCTTGCCCAGCTTGGCCTGGACCTTGACGACGCGATCGGTGCACGCCGGCGCGGGGATGCGGCCGCTGAAGTACAGGCGATCGCGGTTGCGAACACCGTGGGTTGGACGCACCGACAGCTTCGGGCGGGCGCTCGCGATCAGCGCCAGGCCGTGCTGGGAGGCGACCGAGTCGCCGCTCACGTAGTGAACGAACACCTCACGGCTCGGGCCCGGTGCCAATCGCAGGACGTATGTCCCGTCCGCGGCCGTGGAGGCGGTGGCGTCGACGGTGACCGGTCCGCCGCCGACCCGCGATAGCGCGCATACCGTGGCCCCGCCACCAACTCCAGAAACCGTCCCGCGGATCACGGCGCCTCGGTCGGAGCGAGAGGTCGCGAGGGCCGAGCCAGTCGACCCGAACCCGGCGCTGATTGCTGTTCCGCCCGCGACGGGCGAGCCGGGACACGCGTTGTCGACCCAGACCTGGCGCGGCTCGCATGTGCGGTTGGCAAACCCGTCGGAGGCGAGGTCCTCGACACAGGCGGACACGTGGTTGTCCGGGCCGGTCGTGAATGCTGGCGACGCCGTCGGGATTGCGGCCGATTCGCTCGTCGTGAGCGGGCACGGGCTGAGCGCGGTCGCAAAGCCTTCGGCGACGGCGCAGTTGCGGATGTCGGTCACGAGCTCGGTGCCGTTGGCGACGACGAACACCTTGCGGATGCCGCCACCGGCATCGCTGGCGCTGAACGCCAGCCCGCGAACCCCACGCACGACCTCGCCGTCGAAGAGCGAGCCGCCGCTGATCGTCAGAGCGGGCGCGGTGCGATCCTCCGTGCGCAGGTAGACGCCCCGCACATAGGCATGGGCGGAATCGTCGCCCGCGCGCCCGCACGGCTTGCCCGCGCCGGGAGCGCTGCACCGCAGGGCTACCGCGAACTGCGTGAACTCGCCATCGACCGCATGAAACCGAAAGTCGTTGTGCTCAAGACCAAACGTGATCTCCTCGCCCGCCGGGGTGGTGACGAATAGACCGCCACGGTGACCCGCCTGACTCGTGACGCTCGCGTTGGCGTTGACCCCCGTGAAAACCGTGCCTGCGGGCGGACGCCACACCCAGGCGCCGTAGTGGCCGAGACCGCTGTCCTCAGCGCCATGGAAGACCTGCAGGCCCTGATCGCTTCCGCACAGCACCCGTGAGCCGTAATGGGAGGAGCTGCGCTCCCAGATGGCCTCCGTGGATGGGGTGACCGAGCTGCACTGGGTGACCGTGTAGGTCCCCGCTCCAGCCCGCTTCGCGGCTCCCAGCGCAACCAACAGGGCGAGCGCGAGCGCGATCGCAAACAGGCGAAGGCGCGCGGAATGCATGGCCATCAGGGCTCCTCTCATCGTTCGAATCCAAACTGGCTGGGTCCATCCGGACCGCCCGCCGGCCTCGGTTCCGGTGGTGGTTCGGGGGCGAGATCAGGTGCCGTGGGCTCGGCCGGGGGGGCAGGTGCGGGGGCCGGAGCCGGGCTCGCCGGCTGCGGCGGAGGTGGGGCGGTCGCCGGCTTCTCCGTAACCGCTTGGACCGGTGCGGGCGCCGAACGGCGAGGGGGCTTGTCGCGAGCCGTTTCGCGGGCCGTCTCGCGCGGGCGGTGAGCCGGTTCGCGTGCCCTACCGAGGGAGGCGCGTCGCTGCGGTTCGCTCGGCCTCCGGGGCGATGGCGCGTAGGCGACGATCTCGCCCTCCAGGCCACCGAGGCCGACGTCGGCTGGCAGTGGCTGGGGCGGATCCGGCTCGAGGTTCGCCGCAAGCACGGCGACGACCAGCACGGCCACGCAAGCCCCTGCGGCGAGTCGCGCGACGTTGCGCCAGCGAATCCTCGTATGGCCCATCAGCCTCGACAAGCCCACCGCGATGCGGAATGCCCCCCGCTATAGTCGTCCGCCGCTTTGAGCGTTTCTGAATACGAACTTGTCTTGATGCTCGATCCGGAGGCTCCGGATGAGAGACGCGACCAGATCGCGACGGATGCCCGTGGGCGAATTGAGTCCGGCGGCAGCCTCAAGACCGAGAAGGCCTGGGGCCTGCGAAAGCTCGCCTATGAGATCAAGCGGCGCAACGAGGCCGACTACCGCTTCTTTCGCTTCGAGACCGAAGCGCCGCTGCTCGAGGAGCTCAACCACAACCTCAAGATCACCGATGGCGTCCTTCGCTTTCGCCTGTTCAAGGTGGACCCCGACGACCCGGTGATCGAGCCGCCCCCGCCGACCTCCCTTTTGAGCTCAGCGCCGCGCGACGATCGTCGTGGCCGCCGCGACCGCGACGACGCTCCGGCCGCTCCGGCTGAGGCCGCGCCTGCCGAAGCTCCGGCTGAGCCAGCCGAGGTCCCGGCTCCCGCGGCAGAAGCACCGGCCCCTCCCGCGCCCGAGCCAGCGGCATCAGAGGCCGCTGTTGCCGAGCCGCCAGCGGCCGCCGAGGACGCACCGGCCGCCGAAGCTCCGTCTGCGGACGAAGCTCCGCCCGCCTAGTAATCCCGCTCGTTACGCGGTTTTGCGAGTGTCCTCTGCCCTGGGGGGAGAGAACGCGCCGCAACCGTGCTTAGACTGGAAATCGATCAAGCGAATTCCAGAGAGGGCTGATTCTTCATGGCCGCGACGAACATAAATCGCGTAATTCTCACGGGCAACCTCACCCGCGATCCAGAGCTTCGGAGCCTGCCGTCCGGCACGCAGGTCTGCGAGCTGCGGGTCGCCGTCAACTCGAGCCGCAAGGACGAGAGTGGCAACTGGGTGGACAAGCCCAACTACTTCAACGTCAAGGTCTGGGGCGCGCAGGGCGAGAACTGCGCGACCTATCTGGCGAAGGGCCGCCCCGTCGCGATCGACGGGCGCCTCGACTGGCGCGAGTGGGAGGGCCAGAACGGCGAGAAGCGCCAGGCGGTCGAGATTGTCGCTGACCGCGTTCAGTTCCTCGGCAGTCGCGACGGTGCCGGCGAGCAGGGCGGTGGCAACCGCTTCAACGCTCAGTCCGACGTCCCGGCGGACACCTCTGATTTCGACAGCCCGGCCCCTGCGGCAGTGGGCGCGTCAGACGACGACATCCCGTTCTAGCCCGCTAGAATCGCGCTTCGCGTCGCCACCCGTGCGGCGCGTTTGCGCGATATATGACGAGCTTTTTCGATAACCAGGTGAACGGCTGATGGCCCGCAAGCAGCGTGCTCAGCCCACCCCGCCCACAGGGGGCGGCCCCGGCGGCGCTCGCCGCCGCGGGCGCTTCGGCGACCGCTTCCGGCCGCGCAAGTACACGCGGATCACGGTCGAGAACATTGACTACAAGGACCTGACAACCTTGCGGCGCTTCATCTCAGATCGCGGCAAGGTTCGCTCACGCCGCGTCACCGGCCTTTCGCGTCGCCACCAGCAGCAGCTCGGGCTCGCCGTCCGGCGCGCTCGCGAGCTGGCTCTGCTGCCCTACGTCGGCGAGCGTTAGGCGATGGCCCAGGCGATCCTGCTCAAGGACGTCGAGACCCTCGGCTCGGCCGGGGAAGCCGTCGATGTCTCGCCCGGGTATCTGCGCAACTACCTTGTGCCGCGCAAGCTCGCGCAGGCCGCGACTCAGGCATCCCTCGAGGACGCCCAGCGCCGTCGCGAGGCCGCCGAGAAGGCCGCTCAGGACGCGCTTGATCGCGCCGAGCAGACCGCCGCACTGCTGGCAAAGACCGTTCTGACGATCAACCACCGCGCTGGCGAGGACGGCCGCCTCTATGGCTCGGTCACCAGCGCCGAGATCGCCGATGCGATCGCGGAGGCGCGTGGCCTCAAGGTCGATCGCCGAAAGATTCAGCTTGATGAGCCGATCCGTGAGGTCGGCACCTACATGGTCAACGTCGAGCTTCCCGGGGGCGCCACCGCCGCCGTGAAGACGATCGTCGCCGAGCAGAAGTAACGGATCGGAACATTCCACGACCCCTGGGTCGTGAACGTTTCCGATCTGCTCGCCCGGAGTCGAGGCCGCCGCGCTAGTTGAGGCTCGCGAGCCAAGCGCTGATTGCCGCTGCGATCGCGTCGCGGTCGGCCTTGAGGCCGTGGTTGCCCTTGACCGCGACCACCTCGTGGTTCGGGGCCGATGGCACCGGCATCCCGAACGGGTCGCTCTTGCCCTGGACCACCAGCGTCGGCACCTCAACCGCGTCGAGCTCGCCCTGACGGCTCTTGGAGGGGTCGTCGGCCTTGCCGGGTGGATGGACCGGAAACGCCAGACACAGCACCGCGGTCGCGTTCGCCTCGGCCGCGGTTCGACAGGCGACACGCGCTCCGGAAGAGCGCCCGCCGCAGATCAGCTTGCTGTCGCCAATCGTCTTCTCGCCGCGCAGAGCCGCGATCACCGCCAGCCAGGCGGCGTCGAGCTGCTTGGCGGGTGCCGCCGACTTGCGGCCGGCGACCCTGTAGGGCTGAAGCACGCGGACGACCGCGAGACCGGCATCGCGGGCTACGTCCGCGGCGATCAAGAGGTCAACTGCCTCGATACCCCCGCCGGCGCCGTGTCCGAGGACCAGCGTCGCGCTCGCGCCGGCCGGCCCGTCGATGTGAGCCTCGGCGACGCCGTGCGGTGTCTGGATCTCGCGGACCTCGTTGCTCAACAAAATGGACGATACGCGCCGCGATGTTTGCCCCGAGATAGCGGGAAGTGTGTCGGCGGCGTCACGGCTCCTGTGGTTTTCTCGCAAGCGGGGCTGCAGCGGGTGCTCTTCCGCCGCCCCGACCTCTAAACCGAAGCTGATGGAAGCCGCAACCGCCCACGTCCCTCCCCAGAACCTCGAGGCCGAGGAGTCGGTGCTGGGCGCGCTGATGGTGTCCGAGGCGGCGATGAACCCGGTGATCCTCGACGTCCGCCTCGAGGAGACCGACTTCTACCGCGAGCGCCACCGGGTCATCTTCCGGGCGATCAAGCGCCTGTACGAGCGCAGTGAGCCGATCGACGCGCTCACCGTCTCCGAGCTCCTGGCTCAGCAGGGCGAGCTCGAGGAGGCCGGCGGCCGCGAGGGGGTATCCAACCTCGCCTCGTCGGTCCCTGTCGCGGGCAACGCGCGGCATTACGCCCGGATCGTGCAGCAGAACTCGCTGCTGCGGCGCCTGCTCGAGGCCTCGCACACGATCCAGAAGTCGGTTCACGGCCGCGAGGGCCAGCCTCAGGAGCTCGCAGAGCGCGCTGAGCGGCTCCTTTTCAACGTCGCCCACGAGGAGCAGGCTGAGGACTTCCACGTCCTCAAGGACATCCTCTCGCGCGAGGTCGACCGCCTCGAGGAGCTCGCCAGCGGCGCAGCCGAGGTCACGGGGACCTCCTCGGGTTTCGCCGACCTCGACGCGATCACCGGCGGCTTTCAGCCCGGGAACCTGATCATCCTCGCCGCCCGCCCGGGTATGGGCAAGTCGGGGCTCGTCGCCAACATCGCCGAGCACGTGGCGGTCAAGGAGCGTCGCCCGGTTGCCTTCTTCTCCCTCGAGATGTCGGACTCAGAGCTCGCGCAGCGTTTGATCGCCAAGCGCGCCCGGATCCCCTCGGACAAACTGCGCAAGGGCCAGGTGGCCGAGCGCGAGTGGGCGAAGGTCCTGAAGGTATGCAACGAGATCGAGGATGCGCCGCTGTGGATCGACGAGTCGTCGGATCTCGGGATTCTCGACCTGCGGGCTAAGGCGCGCCGCCTGCACGCACAGGAGAAGTCCAACGGCAACGGCGGTCTGGCGCTGATCGTCTTGGACTACATCCAGCTGATGCGTGCCGACGACATGCGCGCCAACCGCGTCGAGCAGGTCGGTCAGATGAGCCGCGGCCTGAAGATCCTCGCCCGCGAGCTCGGCGTCCCGGTGATCGCGCTGTCGCAGCTCTCGCGAGCACCCGAGCAGCGCACCGGTCGCGACAAGCGGCCGATCCTCTCCGACCTGCGCGAGTCGGGAAACCTCGAGCAGGACGCCGACATGGTCGCGTTCATCTACCGCGAGGACTACTACAAGAACTTCGACGAGGAGGTCGACGCCGAGGAGCGTGCCAAGCTCGAGGGCATCGCCGAGCTCATCGTCCGCAAGAACAGAAACGGGCCGATCGACACCGTCCAGCTTGCGTTCATCGACAAGTACGCGTCGTTTGCGACGCTTGCTCGCACGGACCGCTCGGAGTTCGCCGCCGTCGGGCCCCAGGCTGATGGTGGGCCGGACCCGATCGCCGAGGCGGCTGACTACGAGTGAACGCCAAGGTCGAGCGACTCCCACGCTCCTGCCCACTGGGCGTCTGCGACGGCAGCGGCTGGGTGCTCAACGAAGACGATTCGGTCGCGGCCTGCGCGTGCCGCGAGCGCCGTGTTCAGCAGGCGCGCACCCAGGGCGTGCGCTCGGTGCTGCCGACGAAGTACCAGGGCGTCGGATTCGATCGCCCGCCGATCTCCGACATGGCGCGCGATCCCAAGACCCGGGCGGTGTTCGGAGCGGTCAAGTCCTACATCGATGAGATCGACGACCGGCTCGCCGACGGTCGCGGCCTCTGGCTGGAGGGCAGCGTCGGAACGGGCAAGACGACGCTCGCCATGCTCGTCTCCAAGAAGGCGATCGAGGCCGGGCACTCGGTGGCGATCTACTCGCTGCCGAGGCTGCTCGCACGCATCAGGCGAACCTACGACGGCGATGCCGGTGAGCTCTCCTACCTCGAGTTCTTTCGTCGATTGACCTCGGTCGATCTTCTTCACATCGACGATCTCGGCGCCGAGAAGCGCAGCGATTGGGTGCTCGAGCAGCTCTATGCGATCGTCGACGAGCGCTACGCGACCAATCGCTCGATCCTCGTAACGACCAATCTCGAAGTTGACGCGCTCGAGGAGCAGATCGGCGAGCGCACGGTCTCGCGTCTCGCGGAGATGTGCGAGACGCTGCCGCTGTACGGCGACGATCGCCGTTACGCGGCCTGAAGTCCGCATAATCAGCCCGTAATGCCGGGAATAGTGATCATCGGGACCCAGTGGGGCGACGAGGGCAAGGGCAAGATCGTCGACCTGCTTGCCGAGGACGCGTCGGTGATCGTTCGCTTTCAGGGCGGCAACAACGCCGGTCACACGATCGTTCGCGAGGGCGAGACGTTCAAGTTGCACCTCGTTCCGTCCGGGATCCTGCACCGCGGTAAGGCCTGCGTGATCGGCAACGGCGTGGTCGTCGACCCGGCGGTGCTGCTGAGCGAGCTCGACGGGCTCCAGCGGCGGCGCATCGATGTCAGCGGCCTGAAGATCTCCGCCAACGCGCACCTGATCATGCCCTACCACGTGATGCTCGACACGGCCGGCGAGGCTCGCCTCGGCAAGCTCGAGATCGGCACCACCAAGCGCGGTATCGGGCCCTGTTACGCCGACAAGTCGGCGCGTCTGGGGATCCGCGTCCAGGACCTGCTCGACGCGAAGATCCTGCGCAAGAAGATCGCGACAGCCCTGGAGCCCAAGCAGCAGCAGCTGCGGCCCTTCGCTCGCGATCCGAAGCTCGACCTGCACGCGATGACCGAGGAGTACCTGCGGTTTGGCCATCGCCTCGAGCCCCATATCGCTGACACCTCGCGACTTTGCTGGAACGCGCTCGACGCCGGCAAGACCGTTCTCTTCGAGGGCGCCCAGGCGGCGCTCCTCGACCTCGACCACGGCACCTATCCGTTTGTCACCTCCTCCAACCCGATCGCCGGCTCGGCATGCGTTGGGGCCGGGGTGGGGCCGACGGACATCGACGAGGTCTGGGGCGTGTGCAAGGCCTACACGACGCGCGTTGGCGCAGGCCCGTTTCCCAGCGAGCTAACCGACGAGGTCGGCCGCCACCTGCGCGACCAGGGTCACGAGTTTGGGACGACGACCGGCCGCGAGCGACGCTGCGGCTGGCTCGACCTGGTCGCCCTGCGCTACGCGACCCGTCTCAATCGGCTCTCGGCGCTGGCGATAACCAAGCTCGACGTCCTCACCGGCCTCGATCCGATCCGCATCGCCGTCCGTTACCGAGGCCCGGAAGAGGCGGTGTTCGAGGAGTTTCCCTACCACCAGTCGATCCTCCACAACGCCGTCGCCGAGTACGAGGAGATGCCGGGCTGGGGCGAGGACATCACGGAGGCGCGCAGCGAGTCGGACCTGCCGCCTGAGGCGCGTGATTACCTCGCCGCGATCTCCGATGGGGCGGGCGTTCCGATTCGCCTTGTGGGTGTAGGCCCGGGGCGCGAGCAGGTCATCCGCGTCGGCGCCGCGGAGAGCATCGCTGCGTGAGCTCACCGGCGCTCACCGGCGGCTGCGCATGCGGAGCGGTTCGCTACGAGATCACGAAACCGCTGGAGAGTGCCATCTACTGCCATTGCAAGCGCTGTCAGCGCCGAAGCGGTGCCCCGTTCTCGGCCAACGGCGTGACCGCTCCGGGTTCGTTTGCGATCACCCAGGGAGCTGATGCGGTGACCACCTATGAGCCCGGTGACGGCGGTTGGGACAAGAGCTTTTGTTCCAGGTGCGGCGGCCACCTCTTCACGAAGCAGCCCACCGACGCCGGAGTCATTGGCGTACGTCTCGGCTCGCTCGACCAGGACCCGGGCATCCGGCCGTCGGCGCATCAGTTCGTCGCCTTCGCCGCTCCGTGGGAGCCGATCCCCGGCGACGACCTACCGCGCTACGCGGAACGCCGGCCGGCGGGCTGAGGCCATGAGAGAACTGCCGCAACTTCAAGGAGATCTTTTCCTCACCGACGGAGGAATCGAGACCGTGCTGATCTTTCACCGGCACCTCGACCTCCCGGCCTTCGCCGCCTTCGATCTGCTCAAGGACGATGCCGGCACAGAGGCTCTACGCAGCTACTACGAGCCGTATCTGAAGCTCGCCACCGACCGCGGACTCGGCTTCGTCCTCGAGAGCCCGACCTGGAGGGCCAATCCGCGCTGGGCGGCCGAGATCGGTTACTCGCTCGAGCAGCTCGATGACTTCAACCGCCGCGCGATCTCGCTGATGGAAGAGCTCCGCGAGCGCCACTCGGGCTCCGGGGCCGACATCGTGATCAGCGGGTGCATCGGGCCCCACGACGACGGCTATGTCCCGGGGGAAATCCTTTCGGCGGCCGCGGCCCGCGACTACCACTCGACTCAGATCACAACCTTCTCGCAGACCGCCGCTGAGATGGTCACAGCGGTGACCATGACCTACGTGGAGGAGGCGATCGGGATCGCCGATGCTGCCGCTGCCGCCGGGCTCCCCGCCGCGATCTCGTTCACGGTCGAGACCGATGGGCGCCTGCCGAGCGGACAGCCACTCGGCGAAGCGGTCGCGGCGGTCGACCGAGAGGCAGAGTCGCCACCGGCCTATTACGTGATCAACTGCGCCCACCCAACCCATTTCGAGGCGATCCTCGATGGCGATTGGGTCGAGCGGATCCGCGGCCTGCGAGCGAACGCGTCGACTCGCAGTCACGCCGAGCTGGACGAGGCGGCCGACCTCGATGACGGCGATCCGGCCGACCTCGCTCAGCGCTATGCGGACCTACGCCAGCGCCTGCCAAACCTAAACGTGCTGGGTGGCTGTTGCGGCACCGACGAGCGCCATATCGGCGCGATCCGCGACGCCTGGCTCACCGCCTCCGCCTCGTAGGACTCAGGCGCTTCGGCGCTCGCGGACCGCGAGCGCGATCAGGCCGGCGATCATCACCAGCGGCGGCCCGGCGAAGCCGACTCCCATGAGCCAATGTCCTGCGTGGGCGACGACGATCACGCGGGTACCTCCTTCGCCCGGGCTTGCGGCGCCCGTTTGCGCCGCTGCGCGGGGCGCTGCTCGTCCGAGCGGGCAATCCGGTTCAACACCCAGCCGAGGAGCATGAGGAGGCTCAGGACGATCACCCCGACAACCGTGTACGCAACGCCGGCCAGGTAGCCGGGCACGTCGGACTTGAGCTCGCGCTGGAGGATCTCGGTCTCGTCGGTGAACGGCCGGTTGAAGCTGGCTTCGGCTCTCACCGCAGGCGCCGGGATCGCCGTGTCCTTCGGCATATACACGGGCAGGCCGGCGACGTAGTTGTCGAACTGCAGCCGGATGAGCGTCTTCCAGGTGCCGTGCACGGGCAGCGGCTTGGTGGTCTCATAGACGCCTGGCGCCGTCTTTTCGAGCTGATCGACCACGAGGCCGCCACCCTGCCAGGCGGTCCCTTGAATCCAGAACGCGTCGTCGGCCAGCGACGGTGGATCGAGCGCGACCGTGGCGTTGACGGTGCGCTCGGGTCCGCCGCGAGCGTCTGTGAGCGTCACCTGGCCACTCCAGCCACTCGGCGTCGCGTCTCCGACGTTGAGCGCGACCGCGCCGGCGATGAATGCGGTCGCGATTGCGGCCGGGAGCACGGCGGGTGCGCGGCGATTCGGGCGGCGGCCGCCGGCGGCCGCAAACGAGCCGCCCAGATAGGCCCCGAGCATGCCGGCCGCGATTCCCGTGATCAGGGTCGGGATGATCGCTTCGCCGATGAGGGCCTCGGGCCACGGAATCGGCATCCACACGTGTGACCATCCGTACTCGGCGAGCAAGCCCACCGAGCCGACCAGGGCTCCCGCGAAGGCGCCGAACGCGTATCCCCGTCGCGGCGAGATCGCGAGGGCGGCGAGTTCGACGCAGATCGCCTCGACCAGATAGAGCGGCATGTGGGGCATCGTCTGACCGAGACCCTCACCGACGATCAGCGCGATCACACCGCGAACCGCGATGAAGAAGAGCGCCGCGCCCAGAGCCGCACCGGGGCCGATCCAGATCCGCGCAGCAACCAAGGCAACCCCGGCGGCGAAGGCGAGCATGACCGGCTCGAGCACGAACTGAAACTGCGGCACGCCGAAGTCGAACTCGGCCTGAAAGGTCGAAAGGCCGATCAGCAGACCGCCCATCGCGAAGGCCCTGCGGTAGCGGAGCACCTTAGAGACCGCCCGACTCACCTTGGGAGCACCAGCAGCATCCTCCCTGACCACATCGCCACGGCCCTCGACGATGAGGATCGCGCTACCGATCAGGGTCAGCCCGGCCCCGCCGATGAGCATCAGATGGGTCGGGCCCCAGAGGGTCACGTCCTGGCCGAAGATGCGGTGCCAGACGTCGTCGAGCGGAAAGCCGAGAAGCGCGAACGCCGAAGCGGCGAGCATGGCGATGCCACCCAGCGGCGCGTACCAGTTGCCCGAGATGTGGACGGCGCGATCGCTCGGCTTGTCCTCTGGCAGCACGATCGCGAGAAAGCCTGCGGCGAAGATGCCGAACAGGCCGAAGAGGATCAGGTAGTGCGCGGGGTTGGCGAGCGGCCCGGCGTCGCGGCCGTTGTCGATGTGCAGGGAGATGTCCCAGTACATCCCGAGCAGTGCAACGAGCAGCGAGCCCGCGGCGATCAGTGACGGCAGCGCCGCCCATGGGGCGAAACCGGTGTCGCGCGCGGCGAGACCGGCGAGACGGCGAAGGACGTTGCTGCGGCCAGCGCGATGTGCCCAACCGAGGTAGAGCAGGACAGCGGTCGCGAGCATCGCGGCGCCGGTGGCGCCAATCACCTGGCCGAGCTCTGCGCCGGCGGCGGGGGCGGAATCAACGGTGTTCACTGGAGTGGGCCCTCCTTATGGATCATTAGTCCATGTTACACCGTGCCATGTCATGGTTACGTGACTTCGAGCACGGACCTGGAAAGCCAGGCGGCCGTTCGTGCTCAAGTCGCCGGCTACTCGCCACGAAGTGCGATTCCGCCGTCGACGGCTGCGCCGAGCCTGTCTTTTTGGGGGCTATAGGCGGCTTAAGTACAGGTTCACCGATTGCCGTACGCCCCGCGCTGAGCCTCCTGCGGCGATCGTTGACTACCCCTACCCAACCGACCTCGGCTGGCTTCGCCGCAGCGCAGATCAAAACGCCACCTCTGTAGGCTGCCCGCCGATGTTCGAGAAGGTCCTGGTCGCGAATCGCGGCGAGATCGCGGTACGCGTCATGAGGACGCTCGAGGAGATGGGGATCGCCTCCGTCGGCGTCTACTCCGAGGCCGACCGCGAGACGGTCCACGTCCGCCTTGCGGATGAGGCCTTCTTGCTCGGTCCCGCGACGCCGGCTGAGAGCTACCTCAACATCGAGAAGATCATCGGCGTCGCCAAGGAGTCCGGCGCCGAGGCGATCCATCCCGGTTACGGCTTCCTGGCCGAGAACGCAACCTTTGCGAAGGCCTGCGACGACGCGGGCATCGTCTGGATCGGCCCGCCCCCGAGCGCCATCGATGCGATGGGCTCCAAGACGAAGGCGCGCGAGATCATGCAGGACGCCGGGGTGCCGATCGTCCCGGGCTCGACCGAACCCTCACCCGACGTCGAGGCCGCGCGCAAGACCGCCGAGGAGATCGGATACCCGGTCGCCTGCAAGGCGGCGGGCGGCGGCGGCGGCAAGGGCTTTCGCGTCGCGCTGACGGCCGACGACCTCGCCGAGGCGTTCGAGGGCGCCGCTCGCGAGGGAGAGAAGTTCTTCTCCGATGACCGCGTCTATCTCGAGCGCTACCTCGAGGATCCGCGCCACGTCGAGGTGCAGGTGCTCGCGGACTCACACGGCAGCGTCATTCATCTCGGGGAGCGCGACTGCTCGATTCAGCGTCGCCACCAAAAGCTCATCGAGGAGGCACCGGGCCCGCACGTCGACGAGGAGATGCGCGAGCGGATCGGGAAGATCGCCACGGACGCGGCTCTCGCGGTTGACTACCGCGGCGCCGGCACGGTCGAGGGGATGCAGGTCGGCGACGAGTACTTCTTCCTCGAGATGAACACGCGCGTCCAGGTCGAGCACTGCGTCACCGAGATGGTCACGGGCATCGACATCGTCCGCGAGCAGATCCTGATCGCTGCCGGCGAGAAGCTCTCCGTCACACAGGACGAGGTCGAGCTGCGCGGGCACGCGATCGAATGCCGGATCAACGCCGAGGCCGCCCATAAGAACTTCGCACCCGCGCCGGGCAGGATCGACAGCTACATCGAGCCGGCGGGACCGGGTGTGCGCGTCGACTCGGGACTTGCGGCGGGCTCGGAGGTGACCCCGCTGTACGACCCGATGGTCGCAAAGCTGATCACCTGGGACGTCGATCGCGAGAAGGCGACGGCCCGCATGCTGCGCGCGCTCGGCGAGTACCGAATCGAGCCGCTGACGACGCTGATCCCCTTCCACAAGGCGATCCTCTCCACCGAGCAGTGGGCGAACGGCGAGACCTGCCGCGACCTGACCGAGGACAAGAAGTGGCTGAAGCAGCTGGCTCCTGACGCATCCTCCGCCTCGCCCCCGGGAGGGTCGGGATCGGAGGACGAAGACCAGGAGCTTGTCGAGCGCACCTACCAGGTCGAGGTCGACGGCCGCCTGCATGCGGTCAAGGTGATCGGTGCCGCCGCACCGGCAGGCGCGGCTCCCGCGGGCGGCGGTAAGCGCCCGCCCAAGCGCGAGCGCTCCGGCGGCGGCGGCGGGTCGAGCGGTCCCGTCTTGACCGCGCCGCTGCAGGGCACGATCCTCAAGGTTGCCGTGGAGCAGGGTGCCGAGGTCGAGGAGGGCGCGTTGATCTGCGTGATCGAGGCGATGAAGATGGAGAACGAGATCACAGCCCATGTCGCCGGCAAGGTCTCCGAGCTGAGCGTCTCCCAGGGCGCCGCCATCAACTCCGGCGACCCGATCTGCAAGATCGAGTAGACGCGATGAGCGTTGAGGGGCTCCCATGGCGAGGACCCGGCTCCGGGCGTCCCGACCTGCCGCTCCCTCCCGACCAGCAGCCCAAGCTCCGCCACTCCGGCACATGGCGCAAGCGATGGCGCTGGCTCGGCGCGTTCTCCGACGAGGTGATGCTCTGCGCCGGGCGCGTTGGCGTCGGCCCGTTCGGGCAGACCTTCTGGGCCGTCTGGGATCGCGAGAATCGCGAGTTCACCGAGCGCACGCGCATGATCATCCCGATGCTCGCTCGCGGCGAGGTCTGGAGCGAGCACTCCCCCGACGAGGACGTCGAGCCCGGTCAGGTCGATTGGGCGCCGGAGGATGGAAAGCTCCGCGTTCGCATCGAGGCACCACAGCGCGACGACGCCCAGTACGTCCGCGCGTTCCTCGGGGTCCAGGGCGCGGGGCCCTGGGGCGAGGCGGTCTGTCCCACCGGTGAGGGCGACGGCTGGGTGTGGACACGCAAGCGCCCGGTCACGGTGGCGGTCGATGTCCGCATCGGCGAGCGGCGCATCCGCTGTGAGGCCCGCGGAGTAGAGGACGAGTCGTGTGGCTATCACCCGCATCACACGGTCTGGGACTGGTCGGCCGGCGTGGGCATCACCACCGACGGGCGCGAGGTCGCGTGGAACCTGGTCAGCGGAGTCAACGATCCACCGGAGCGCTCAGAGCGCACGCTCTGGGTTGGCGGCGAGCCGAGCGAGCCAGAGCCCGTCACCTTCGACGGCCTCGAGGCGGTCAGCTTCGCCGACGGCTCACGGCTTGTTTGCGCCGCCGAGGCCGAGCGCAGCCGCGAGGAGTCAAAGCCGTTCGTTTCGTACACCTACCGCCAGCCGTTCGGAACCTTCACCGGCAGCCTCCCGGGCGGCCTGGAGCTCGCGAGCGCCTTTGGCGTCATGGAGCACCACGACGCCTCCTGGTAGCTGCCGCTGCCGCTTCACGGATAGACGGACTCCACCTCCCACCGCCACGGTGGCTCCTCTCCGGCGGCCCACTCGTGCTGATTGCGCCCGTCGAGGGTCTCCAGCGCCACCAGGGCGGGGATCGCATCCTCCAGGAGCGGTGTCTTTGCGAGGCGCGCGACGTCAGCGCTCCGTGGCGGCGCGCTGGATCAGCTCCCAGCCGAGCGTCGGTCTGTACAGCCAGTAGGAGATCTCGACGGGCCCCCCCGATGGTCGGTGGTCAACCGTGGAAACGAACGCCGTGACGCGGCGATTCGACGAGGTGATCCCAGGATCGACGCCTGCGACCGCGCAAGAGCGGCTGCGACAGCGCCGGAAGTCGACGGGCAGGAGTCCGGACGCGGTCACGGGCGCCGGCGCGAGCGCTCGGACCGCACCGGCGACCGGGCGGCCGTAGGCCTCGGTGAGCGGATCGCGCCAGCATGGGCCCGGGCCGACGGCGGCGCAGCGGATCTTTCGCGCGAGAGCCGATCCGAGTTCGCGGCCGCTTGTATCGGCGCCCGCTCCGACCGCGGCGATCCCGGCCATCAACGCCAGCGCGACGAGGATCGTGATCCCGGCGTGCTCGACGGTCGCTGCTCCAAGCTGCTCGCTCCACCGCATGGATCGAGGCTAGGTGCGCCGGAGTGACCGATGGCGCGGCGGGTGTGACGACTTGGTGAACGGTTAGGAGAGCCCCTCGCGCGCCTCGCGCACGAGGGTGACGGCCTCCGGGAAGACAACCCGGATCGCGTCGCGGACCTGCATCGCCTGCTCGTCGCTGCCGCCCTGGAGATCGAGCCGCGCGATCGCCGCAACGGTCATGTCGACCGCGAGCTTGATCGCGTTGTCGGCCCAGGCGACCTTCTGCGCGCCCTGCATCTGCTCGGCCATCTCACCGAGGCGGGCACGAAGCTCGTCGGGGTCACCGAAGAGGCCGAAGGGATCGCTTCCTTCCATGTGAGGCATGTTAGACAGCCCGCCGACTACGCTCCGTGCGTGGCTCTTCCCCCTCCGTCATCCGGGTCCGCGGCGCTGATCACCGGAGCCTCATCCGGGATCGGCACCGAGATCGCGCGCGAGCTCGCACGCCGCGGACATGACGTGATCCTGGTCGCCCGCCGCACGGACCGCCTGCGTGAGCTCGAGACCGAGCTGTCGGCGGATCACGGCATTCGCGCCGAGGTCCTCAGCGCCGATCTCAGCGACATTGCAGCCCGCGATCGGCTTGCGACGGAGATCGAGGCGCTCGGCTCGAAGGTCGAGATCCTGGTCAACAACGCCGGCTATGGCGACAACGCTCGCCTCAACAGCGCCGATCGGGAGAACCTGCTGGCGATGGTCAGGCTCAACTGCGAGGCGCTGCTCGACCTCCAGGCGCGCTACTCGCCTGGGATGGTCGAGCGCCGCCGCGGCGCGATCCTGAACGTCGCCTCGACAGCGGCGTTTCAGCCGATGCCGGGAACCGCCACCTACGCGGCGACCAAGGCGTTCGTGCTCAGCATGAGCGAGGGCACCCACCAAGAGCTCAAGGGGATGGGCGTGACCGTGACCGCGCTCTGCCCTGGCCCGGTGCGGACCGAGTTCGCCGAGGTCGCGGGCATCGGCAGCGCTGAGGACTCGCTACCCGGGATCTTCTGGTCCACCTCCGAGGAGGTGGCGAAGGCGGCCGTAGCTGCGCTCGAGAGCGGTAAGCGTGTCGTGATTCCCGGGGTGATCAACCGGACCACCGCCGTCACGGGCCAGCACACCCCGCGCGCGCTCGCCCTACCGCTGATCAAGCGCGCCTGGGGCGCGGCGGGCCGGTAGGGCGCCTAGCCGGCTGAGCCAGTGCGTCGCGCCCTCGCGACGATCCGCCCGCCGCGGTTGATGAGCGCCCCGAACGCCTCGAGCGGCAGCGATATGAGCGCGACGAGCGGTGCCCCGAGGACGGTGACGATCGCATCGACGGCGAACCGCGGCTTGCTGCGTGCGTTCTCGGGCCGCAGGCGCCCTGCCCGAACCTCACGAGCGAAGTTGGGGTGGAAGGTGAGGCCGTTGAGCAGCGTCTGCCACATCCAGGCCTGATTGGCCCCCACCGGCGGCCACCCGACGGCCTCGATCTCCTGCCCGTTGCGCTCGGCGAGAACCTCGACGCTGCGGCGGGTGTGGATCAGCCGGCCGGGATAGAGGTCGATCGCGGCCCAGCCGCCGACACCGATCGACGCCTGAAAGCTGGATCGGTCGGGGATCTCGATCGACCTGGTGCCCTGATCACCCGGGCGGCAGATCGCCTCCCACTCGGCAGCAAGGTCGATGTCGCGATCACGCTCGACCGCGACGGTGCAGTTCTCGCAACGAACGATGATCCGCTCCGCCCTCTCATCGGCAAGCGGCTCACCGACGCTAACCGCCTCAGCCCCGCGTGCCGGAAGCCCCACCCAGGGGTAGAGCGGTTGCCCGCAAAGCGGACACGGCTTGAAGCTCTTGCTCATGCGTGTGAAAGCTCGTAGGAGACACCGAAGTGGGCGATCGAGTCGAGAAAGTCGCGGGCGTCGAAGGCTTCCGACGGAGCCAGCGCGCCGCTCTTCGAGTAGCCCGAGGCGGCGCAGCGAAGCGCACCCTCCACCGTGGCGACCGCCGTCAGGCCGTAGACGTCGACGCCTCGAATCACGCCGCGCCTCGAACCCGAGGCGCCGCTTGCCGTGCAGACGATCAGAAATCTCGCTCGGCGCCGCGCCTGCGCGCTCGGGCCCTCGGGCATCTTCGCGATCGCCTTCTCCACCAGGCCACGTGCTCGGGTTCTGAGCGCATAGCGAAGGGCCGGCATCGTCAGCGCAACGGTTGCGCCGAGCCTGGGGTGTGGAGCGACCGTCGACGCCGAGAGCGAGGTGCGGACGTTGCGCGTACCGACATGGCGCGGCACCGTGAAGTGCTCGCCCGCGGGGTAACTGACCATCCGCTGGTGCCCCGCCGGCTCTGGAAACTCAACCGCCGGCCGGCGCACCGCGCGGGGCGCCTGCTGCAGGCGCCCGTCGCGCCATTCGAGCTCCTCCGCGCCGATCTGGCCCACGGCCGAGATCGTCGTTCCCCGCGAGGGGCCAAAGCTCTCGGTCCAGTAGGCGAGGCTCACCTCGTCGAGCGCTTCGGCGCCCTCACAGGTGAGCGCGGCGATCATGTCGCCCGGGACGTAGTCGAATCCCATCGCCGTCACCAGCGCGACCCCGGCGGCCTGCGCATCGGCATCGCGAGCAAAGACCGTGCTCATAAACGGCTGCTCGCCCGTCGTGTCGATGTAGTGCGTCTTCGCGGCGATCGCCGCCTCCAGAACGGGCTCGCCGTGCTCCGTAAACGGGCTGCCGGCACACGAGATCACCGCGGCGCACGGCTCGAGAGCAGCGCTCAGCGCCGCGCCGTCGTCGAGGGTGGCAACCGCCGTCCGCGCTCCGCCGAGCGACTCAGAGAGCGCGTCGAGCTTGCTGGCGCTCCGCCCGGCAATGACGAAGTCGGCTCCGCGGCGCTTGAGCTCGGCTGCGACGAGCCGGCCCGTGTAGCCGGTCGCCCCGTAGACGGCGATCGGCCCGCTCTGTTCTGCCCCTGAGGAGTCCGACATGGACGCCGGATCGTATTCGCCCGGATATCGTTGGCTCATGCAGCTGCGCGAGATCATGACCGCGGGCGTCGTCACCGCCCGGTCGGACGCCGATGTTCTCGCCGTGGCGCGGCTGATGCGCGATCGCTCGGTTGGCTCGATCGTCCTCTGCGATACGGAGGGCGCTCCCGCCGCGATGGTTACCGACCGCGACCTCACGGTCCGCGCGCTTGCCGAGGAGCTTCCAGGCGACGAGCCGATTGGCGAACATGCCTCGTGGCCGTTGGTCACCGGCGAGGCGGACATGGACCTCGAGGAGGCCGCGGCGCTGATGGTTGCCCACCGGATTCGCCGCCTGCCGGTGCTTGAGGGCGAAAATCTGGTGGGAATCGTCACACTCGACGACATCGCGGTCCGCACAGGCAATCTCGAGGTCGCCCAGCGCATGACCCAGGACGTCATCGAGGGCGCGCTTCCAGGCTTCTTTTTTCACGAGCGCGGCTGAGCCACCAACACCATGCCCTCGACTCCACAGCAGCTACGCACGGCAGCACGCTTCGAGGCCCTCATCGGCCTCGCCACGCCGGCGCTCGATCTCGTTCTCTCGCTTGGCGACCGCGTCTCGCGAGCCGTCGCGCCAGAGGACGACTACGTCCCGGTGCGCGCGGCCGAGGACAGGCTCGAGCTCGGCCGCCCGGCGGAGAGTGATTGAGCGTGGCCTTGAATCGCAAGCAGGTCCTCGAGCGCGAGCGCAGCGGCCAGAAGCTGGCCGGCTACATGGCGATCGCGGCGATGCCGACGTTCATCGGCGCGCAGATCATCCTCAACTCGAGTGGCGTTCAGGTTGGTGGCCTCGCGACCGAGCAGGTGCGCTCTTTCGACGCACACTCAGGCGCGGTGATCGTCTCGGGGATTGTCACCGGCCTGCAGTTCGCGCTGCTGATCTATCCGCTTCTTTATCTCTTCCGCGCCGCGCAGGCACGAAGCGAGCGCGTCAACCCGGCGATGATCGGCTTTGTCTTCATCGGGCCGCTGCTGTTCGCGATCCAAAGCGTCGTCTTCTCGATCTCCAAGGCGTCACTGGCCTCGGAGTTCGTCACCGATGCGGTGGCCGGAGGTGACATCTACAACTTGCTCGAGGACCTCTCGAAGGACAGCACGATCAGCCAGGTCGGCCAATACCTGGTTCTCCCCGCGATTCTCGGCCTCGTCGTGGCGATGTTCTACGTCCCGCTCCAGGCGTATCGCGTCGGTCTGCTGACGCGGTTCTTCGGAACGCTCGGCATGGCCCTGGGCGTCTCGCAGATCCTGATCGCGCCGCAGCTTTCGCAAACCGCGATGATGATCTGGTTCGCATGGCTTGGATTCCTCATCCTCGACCGGACTCCCCGAGGGCGGCCGCCCGCGTGGGAGGCGGGCGAGGCAATTCCCTGGCCACGGCCCGGAGACGAGCCGGCCACCGCCACGGCGGGTCCGGATTCGGTCGTGGAGGGCGACGCGTCGGAGGCCTTCGAGAGCGAGCCCGCCGACCACTCGGCGCGGCGCGAGCGCGCCAAGAAAAAGAAGCGCAAGAGGCGGCGCTGAGCACGAGATGATGAAGTCGCGCGCCGGCATCGTGATCGCACTCGTCCTGGGGACGGTCGCGGTCGCGCCCGGTGCGGCGTTCGCGCAGGGAGATCCGAGCGACTTTGGCGTCACCCTTGACGGCCCCTCGAGCTCTTCGGTGGGTGGCAAGGCGACCTACGAGATGGTTGTCACCAACGCCGGCCCGCGAAACGAGGCTGCGAAGGTGCGGTTGACCCGCGGGCGCGGGGCCACGAATGTCGAGCAGGGCGAGCCGCTTCGCACGCAGTCGCAGTCGACGACGCAGGGAACGTGCTTCAGCGATCCCAAGGGGGTCATCTGCCGCCTCGGCCTCGTCTCCCCGGGCGAGCCGGTGTCGATCAAGGTCGGCGTCAAGGTCTTCGACTCAGACATCCCCAAGCTGCCGATACAGGCGACCGTCGAGCCGGACATCCCCGGCACCGTCGATCCCAACGGCGCGAACGATCACGCGGAGCTCGTCACCAAGGTGCGCGCGCCGATTACCGTCGACGGGCTTCCCGAGGGCTGCGCGCGCAAGCCCTTCTCGGTCAAGGTCAAGATCGACGTGCCGAAGAGCGATCTCACCAAGGCGATCGTCGACGGCAAGACGATCGCCAAGACCTCGAAGTCGTCGCTTCGGTTCAAGGTCAAAACCCGGAAGCTGAGCAAGGGAAAGCACGCGCTGTCGATCGTCGTTCAGGCGAAGCGGGGCGGGCCGCTGGCCACGCTCAAGCGAAAATTCAAGGTCTGTTGATTCGCCACGCCGGCGCGATCCGCGCAGCTCTCGTCGTGCTCGGGACCATCCAGCTCGGCAACGGGCTCTACGCGCTCCTCGCGCCGCGCTCGTTCTACGAGGACTTCCCACTCGGCCGCGGTTGGGTCGAGGCGCTACCCGCCTACAACGAGCATCTCGTGCGCGACGTGGGCGGGCTCTTCCTCGGCACTGCCGTCGTGCTCCTGGCGGCTGCCCGGAGCCTCGACCGGCGTCTGGTGATCGTCGCCACCGCGTCGTTTTTGTGTTTCTCGGTCCCCCACACGATCTACCACCTGCTCAACCTCGGTCCCTACGACGCGTTTGATGCCGTCGCGAACGCAATCGCGCTCGGTGCCACCGTCGTCGTCCCGGCCTGGATCCTCGCGGTCGCCCGACGCGTAGATTGAAGGGCGTGAACCTCGGGCGGCGGGCAGGGATGATGTGCGCGATCTTCGTCGCCGCGACGGCGATCTCCGAGCGCGCGTTCGCATCGGTGGTGGTGAGCTCGACGAGCGAGGCACCCGCTGCTGTTCGCGCCTACTGGACACCGGAGCGCATGCAGGCGGCGATCCCGGCGCAGACGCGCCTGGGCGCGGGCGCGGCCGAGCACTCACGACAGGGACCCACCGGCCAGGGCCAGGCGGCCGACGTCAGCGACTCCAGCTCGGGCTTTCCAGGCCGACTGCACGGCAAGGTGTTCTTCACCCTCTCGGAGGGTGAGGCGGCGGGCGACTACGTCTGCTCGGCGACCGTGGTGAAGTCGAACTCGCACTCGCTGGTTTGGACCGCCGGGCATTGCATCGACGACGCCGAGACGGGCGGCGGCGTCGCCAGCAATTGGAGTTTCGTGCCCGGCTACAACGCCGGCAGCGCCCCGTTCGGCGAGTGGCCGGCGAAGCAGCTGGCGACGACGCCTGGTTGGCACTCGGCTGCCAACGTCCGGGTGGACGTGGGGGCCGCGACGGTTGTTCGCGACGAGGCGGGTCGCGGAATCGAGGATGTCATCGGGGCCCGCGCGATCGCCTTTGGCCGGTCGAGTCCCAACTCGGTGACGGCGTTCGGTTACCCGGCAAGCCCGTCGCTGTTTCAACCTCTGTTCGACGGCGAACGGCTCTACAGCTGCGACTCGCCGATCACCGGCACCGACGACCCAGGCGGAAGCGGTCCCGATCCGCTGCAGATTCAATGCGACATGAGCGGCGGCTCGAGCGGCGGTGGCTGGATCGCGCCGGATGGTGCCGTGATCAGCGTCATCAGCTACGGCTATGCGACCGACCTCGACCACCTCTACGGCCCCTATCTCGGCTCAGCCGCGCGCGAGCTCTATGAACAGGCATCGGGCCCGAAGATCCTCTGTGCGCGCGCCGCGGTGACGCACCTCGGCGGCCCGGGGCCCGACGTCCTGCGTGGCGACGCGCGGGCCAATGCAATTCGCGCCGGCGGCGGTGCCGATCGAGCGGCAGGTGCCGCCGGGGCGGATACCGCGTGCGGCGGCGGGGGCAACGATCGCCTGGTCGGCGGGGGTGGTGCCGACGTGCTCGTGGGCGGACCCGGGTTCGACACCTGTATTGGCGGTCCGGGTCGCGACCGCGCCTCCAAATGCGAGAGGGTCCGCCAGGTCCCCTGAGCTACTGGGCGGGCGCGAGCCAGCCGTCGGCCATGTGGGGCAGCAGACGGTTCTGGATGTCGGCGTCGGTGCCGGGCACGGTCTGTCCGTTGACGTTGTCGCCGGGGTTGTTGTAGTGCTCGCCCTGCGCTTCGATCCGCTGAAGCGGGAAGCCGGCGGACTTCATCGCCTCGGTCTCCGTGCGCACGGTCGCGATCGGATAGGTCGTGTCCTGAAGGTGGGCGAGGTGGACGACGTTGAACTTCGTTGACGCCGCCGCGAGCGAATCCGCCTGGGACGAGCCGGTGTCGCGAAACGGGGTGGAGTCCACGACCAAAAGGCCAGCGAACGAGGCCGAGTTGTAGAACGCCGTTCGATAGGAGATGTCGCCGCCTGACGAGTAGCCGCCGAGGATCACCCGGCGGGCGGCGATGTTGAAGTGCGTCTTCATGTCGGCAATCGCCCCGAAGATCTTCGGCTGATCGCCTGCCGGATCCCAGCAGCCGCCCTCCCTGCCGCCGATTGCGATCGAGATCCAGTCCTGGTTGCCACCGGGACTGACGGTGAAGATGTCGCCCGCTGCCGTGCCGCCGCACCCGTGCATCCAGACGAGCAGCGAGGTGGGGGTGTTGTGGCTCTCGTCGTAGGAGGAGGGAACGAACACCCAGTACTTACTCGCCGGACTGTCGAGGGTGAACACCGACTCCTTGTCGAACGCGATCGGGTTGGTCGGCGTCGAACCACCGACGTCCCCGATCAGAATCGATCCAACCGTTGAGCAGTTGTTCTTCTCCTTGCGCTCGCGCAGCTTGCCCTTGGAATCAGCACACGCGACGATCGGCAGTGAGCCCTCAGGCAGGCCCGACGGCACCGGTACGTCGAAGTCGAGCCGGTACTTCGCGCCGGGCTTGATCGCAGCGACCCGGAAGCGCTCCGCCACGAAGCCCCGGCCCGGAGACTTGATCGTGAGGACGGCCTTCGAGCGTTTCGCTCGGGCGTCGCCCTTGTTGCGAAGGGTGAAAGAGCCGGTCAGCTGACCGCCCGAAATCGCTGCGGACCCCTTGGCGACCTTCAGGTCCGGCTTGTCCTGCGCGCGCGCCGCCCCCGAGCCGGGCGCGATCACCGCGACCACAAGACACAGAGCGAGAAGCGAGCCGAGAACCCGATGCACGCCCGGAAACCTATCTGACGCTGGGCGCGTTAACCAAGCGTGCTGACGCCCGGCGGGCTGTCGCCGGCGAGCTCGCCATCGGCGGCGAGGCGCTTGCGGTGCGTGCGGATCTCGCTGAGGATTCGCTCGAGCCGAGGCTCGGTCGTCGAGTCGACGTGGGTCATCGCCGCGGCAACCGCGGGGTGCACGGAGGCGATTCGCTCGTGCATCGCCTGCGCGACGGCGCGGTAGGTCGGATGGCCCTCGCGCCCGGAGCGCAGCTCGCAGAGGTGCATTGCCTCGCGGGCGTTGAGGTCGAGTACGTAGCGAATCCGGTACCCGAGACACAGCGCGTAGGGCGCCGCGTCGGCGAGCCCCGCTGCCTCGAGGCGGTCGAACTCCGAATGCGAGAGATCGAGCGCGCGCTCGTACTCGCCACCCACTCCGGCTTCGCGCGCCTCCTCGGGAACGCCCGCCCCCAGGTCGGGGCCGAGCCGCTGCCACTGACAGGTCAGCATCCGGTGTCGCTGAAGGTCGCGAAAGCCGCCGTAGTCGGAGACGATCTCGAAGCGGTAGCGCACCGCTTCCCAGCCGCGGCCGGGACGGTGGCGACGGTTGCGGCGCTCGCCGGCGAGCTCGCCGATCAGCTCCGCGCGCTCGATCGGGTCGAGCGCCCCAAGACGGCGGCGAATCTCATTCTCGGGCGCGCCCGATGACTCATACAGCGACGCGGCGAGCAGATCGTCCTCGGTGCCGTCGACGTGGGTGAGCTCCACCGACGGGATTGGCTCGCCCTCGCGGCGATCGAGTCCGAGGCGAGCGACGGCCTGCTCGGTCGCCTCGCGGCGCTCGCGCAGGTGCTCGACCCAGTCGCCGCCGCGATCCGGGCGATCAACGCGGGCGACGAAGCTCGGGATCACATGCTGAAGCTCGGCGAGCAGCATCTCGCCGTAGTTGCGCGCCTCCGGAAGCGGCGAGGCGGCAAGGCGCAGCAGCAGCTGCTCGTAGGCCTGACCCGACGCGTAGATGCCGACGTGGCTGAGCGTCGAGGCCGGCAGCAGCCCGCGCAGCAGATCGAGCGCCTTGGCCCGGATCGAGCTGCGCCAGGCTCCCTCGGGCTGTGAGTCGTCGCGAGGCCAGCGCTCGGCGGCCCACTCCTGAACGTCGACCAGCCCGCGCGAGTAGATCGAGAAGATCTCGTCCATCGTCTCGCCGTAGGCCGGGCCGAGGTCGTCGTCGGAGTAGTAGCGGTAGCCGCCCACTCCCTCGACCGGCTGGTCGTAGGGGATATAGCGGGTCGACTGCTCGAGATACGCGGCGAGTCGGCCGCGCTGAAGGATCTTGGTGAGCACGTTTGAAACCCACTCGCAGCCGACGTGCGCACCGCCCACCTGGGCGATCGAGTCGTCGCCGTAGCCGATGAAAACGCGCTCGTAGAGCCCGGCAGCGCGCTCACCCTCTTCACCGTCGAACGGGCGTCCCCCGGCGGGCTGATCTGAAGCGAACTCTTCGCAGTAGAGGCGGCGCAGCGTGCCCGGGTAGCGCGAATAGCGGGCAAAGAGCGCTCCCTTGACCGTCTCCGGGAGATTCACGAGTCCGAAAACGGGACGGTCGAGGTTCGTGAAATGGGGCCGCAGGAGCTCCTGCTCGGCCGCTGTGAAGGTCTCTACCGGGTAGCGCACGGCGGTCGATCGTAGTGAGTGCGGCGGCGACTCATTTCGAGGTCGGCGGTGGGGAGCCCATGAGCTCGACGCGGTGACCGCCCGGGCCGATGGCGAAGGCGCGGGGTGCACCCCAGAGGTCGCGGGCGTCCTCGACCTGATGGCCGGCCTCGCGCAGGGTCGCGACCGTTGCGGCGTGATCGTCGACCACGACCGCGGCGTGGCCGAGCACCGGCACGCTGGCCGCCTCGGTATGGATCAGATGGATCTGGGTTCCCTGGCGCTCGAGCCAGGTGACATAGCCGCCGAGCGGCTCCGGCGAATCGACCTCGGCAAAGCCGACCAGCTTCCAGAACGCCACGGCATCTTCGACCGCCGCGGGATCGACCTCGATCGAGACGTGTTGAAGCACCGTCTCAGTCGCCGAGGCCGGCGGCCTTGCGCGCTTCGCCCCAATCGCCGAACGCGTCGATGCGGGTCACCTCTTCGCCGCGAAATGTCGCGAGGTGGGCGTAGGAGCGCTCGACCTCCTCACCGGTGTCGCGCTCGGTTCCGTGGAAGGTGATCAGCGCGAGGACGCGATCGTCGCCGACCGCCTCGAGCTCATCGACGTCGAGGCGAAACAGCGCCCACGGCTCCTCGATGAACGTCGTCCAGAACTCGACCATCCCCTCGCGCCCGTGGTAGACGGGCTCGATCCCAGGAAAGATCTGCGCGGTGTTGAACTCGAGGTCGGGCGCCGCCTGTTCGAGGATCCAGACGAGGTCGCGCCGGTTCCAGGCGTCGAGGGCGTCGCGATAGCGCTCGAGGTTCTCGCTCACGCCCCTATGAGTATCACGCCGCCTCTCCAATCACGATCGCGAACAGATCGTTGACGTTGGTTCCGGTCGGTCCGGTCATGACGAGATCGTCGAGCGCTGCCAGGGCCGCAGACGACCGATGTTCGAGCAGAGCGGCGCGAAGGTCGAGTCCCGCCTCCGCGGCGCGCTTGACGGTCTGGCCGTCGGCGATCGCGCCGGCGTGCTCGGTGCCGCCGTCTGAGCCGTCGGTGTCGAGAAAGATCGCCGCGACCGCGGCGTCGTCGAGCTCCAGCGCTGCGGCGAGCGCCGCCTCCTGGTTCGGTCCGCCGGAACCGAAGACTGCGCCTGGCGCAAGTGTCACGGTGCTCTCCCCGCCGCATCCGAGCAGCACGGTCCCAGGGGCAAACGGCGAGCCCTCAAAGGCGCTGTGGCACGCGAGGTTGGCGAGCGTCCTTCCGATCTGGCGCGCCTCGCCCTCCAGCGTCGTCGAGACGATGACGGGAGCCAGTCCCAACTCAGAAGCGGCCGTGGACATCGCTTCGCACGCGCTCTTTCCGGTGACCAGCAGAACGGTCTGGATCCGTTCGGCATTCAGGATCGGAGATTCGGCCTGGGGGCCTGCAAGGTGGGCACGCACCGACGCCGGTACTCCGTCCCATAGTCCGTGAGCCTGTAGAACGGCCACCGCGTCGCGGGCGCTGGTCGTGTCCTGAACGCTTGGGTCGGTGAGCGTGTCGAGGTGATCGCCCGCAACGTCAGAGACGGTCACGTTAATTAGCTGTGCGGGCTCCGCAGCCTTAGCCAAACGTCCGCCCTTGAAGGCCGACACGTGCTTGCGCACCGTGTTGACCTCCACGATTCCGATGCCGGATGCGAGGAGCAATTCGTGCAGCGCGCGCTTCTCCTCACCGCTGACGCCCACCGGCGGAAGGCAGGCGAGGGCTGAGCTACCGCCCGTGAAGCAGGCCAGCACCACATCGCGCTCATCCGCACTGGTCGCGATCTCGAGCAGCCGTCGTGCCGCGTCCTCGCTCGCGCGACTGGGCAGCGGATGGTCCGCGCCGAGGACCTCGATCCGCGCGAGCTCGCGCTCGGTCCCCGCGCGGACGGCAATCGCGCCGCCGGCGATGCGGTCCCCCAGGATCTGCTCGAGCGCACTCGCTATCTCCAGCGACGCCTTGCCAGCCCCGATCACCAGCAGGCGCCCGGCGGGGTCGAGGCGGTGGCGCACACCGTCAACCGTCAGGTCGTCGCCCTCGAGGGTGACGGCGCGATGTGTGGCGTCAGAGACGTTGCATGCGGCGAGCCCGGCCGCGGCGATTTGCAGCGCCTGGTGGCGCTGCTTGCGTAGGCCGTGCTCGGCCAGGGTCGCTATCTCGATCGGCAATAGCCTCATGCGGCATGCTTCCACATTGCAATGGACGAAATCCCGCGTGAACTGATCGCGGACCTGTTCGCGCGCGAGCGCGCCAGGTTCGCCGACGAGCACCCGCGCTCGCGCGAGCTGCACGAGCGCGGCAAGGAGTCGCTGCTCTCGGGAGTGCCGATGAACTGGATGACCCGCTGGCCAGGGGACTTTCCCGTGTTCATGGAATCGGCTCAAGGGGCCGAGCTGCGAGACGTGGACGGCAACGTCTACGCCGACCTATGTCTCGGTGATACCGGCGCGATGACTGGCCACGCGCCGCCGGCGACCGTAGCCGCGGTCAAGGAGCGACTCGATCGCGGGATCACCTCGATGCTTCCGACCGAGGACGCGCTCGCGGTCGGCGAGGAGATGCAGCGGCGCTTCGGTCTGCGCGACTGGCAGTTCACGCTCTCGGCGACCGACGCCAATCGTTTCGTGATCCGGATCGCCCGCCAGATCACCGAGCGCTCGAAGATCATCATCCACAACCACTGCTACCACGGCAGCGTCGATGAGACCGTGGCGAACCTGATCGACGGCGAGGTGCGACCACGCGAGGGCAGCGTCGGCCCCGGACCCGACGTCGCCGATACAACCAGGATCGTCGAGATCAACGACGTCGAGGGGCTCGAGCGCGAGCTTGCCCACGGGGACGTCGCCTGTGTGCTGATCGAGCCCGCGCTCACCAACATCGGCATCGTCCTTGCCGACGACGGCTACCACGAGGCCGTACGCGAGCTCACCCGCGCGGCCGGGGCGCTTCTGGTGATCGACGAGACGCACACGCTCTGCTGCGGCCCTGGCGGCTACACCCGCGCCCACGACCTCGACCCCGACTTCCTCACGATCGGCAAGCCGATCGGGGGCGGGATTCCGACGGGCGCGTACGGGATGAGCGCCGAGGTTGCCGAACAGGTCGTCGACCACACCTTCTGGCGCGAGGCGGATGTCGGGGGCGTCGGCGGCACCCTCGCCGGCAACGCGCTGTCACTCGCCGCCGTGCGCGCGACACTAGGCGAGGTCCTCACCGATGACGCGTTCGCCCACATGATTGAGCTTGCCGAACGCTTCGAAACCGGCGTCGCCGAGACGATCGCGGCGCGGGCGCTGCCCTGGTCGATCACCCGGCTCGGGTGCCGCGCCGAGTACATGTTCGCCGCCGATCCGCCGCACACGGGTGCCGAGGCGGCGGCCGCCATGGACGAAGAGCTCGACTCGCTGCTCCACCTCTACATGCTCAACCGCGGGATCCTGCTGACGCCCTTTCACATGATGGCCCTGATGTCGCCGGCAACCACGGCTGAGCAGGTCGACCAACATCGCGCTGCCTTCGAGGAGGCGACCGCCGAGCTCACCGGTGGCTGAGCCGCCCGTGGCGGTTGTCGCTGCCGTCAACGCGAAGCTGGAGCCCGACCCGCTCGACCCCGAGCAGGTGATCGCCGGGGATCCGCAGACGTCGGCCGCGGTTCTGGCGACGACGCCAGCGGGCGGCGAGAGCGGGGTCTGGCGCTGCACACCGGGAACGTTTCGTGACGTTGAGGCCGCGGAGACGTTCGTCGTCATCGAGGGACGCGCGACGATCGAGTGGGACGGTGGCAAGGTCGAGGTCGGAGCCGGTGACGTCTGCACGCTTGTCGACGGGACGGAGACGATCTGGACCGTTCACGAGACCCTGCTCAAGGGCTTTCGGATCGACTAGCGCTCGACGAGGCGGGTCGCCGTCGCCTTGAACGAGGCGGTGACGGCAACGCCAGGCGCGAGCCCGAGGCGCCGGACTGACTGGCTCGTGATCTCGGCGGCAAGCGGTTGCGGGGCGGCCAGGCCGATGCGCGCCCGGTTGCCGATCTCCGTGACCGAGTCGACCGTGACCTCGAGGCGGTTGAGCGCCGAGCCCTTCGAGCTCGCCCCCGCCGGTTCCAGCGCGATCTCCCACGGAAAGACGGCGACGGCGACGGGACCGGAGGCGAGATCCGTGCTCGTCAGCTCGCCGCCTCCGTCGAGGCACACCCTGGTCGTACCGTCGGCATCCGGCGCGGCTATCCCGAGCAGGACGGCGGCGCCCGAGAAGTTTGCGACGAAGGCCGAGCTCGGTTGCGAGCTCAGCTGCGCCGGGGTCCCGCTCTGGACGATGCGGCCGCGGTCGATCACGGCGACCTCGTCGGCGAGCAGAGCTGCCTCGGCGAAGTCGTGCGTGACCAGCACGGTCGGCGCCGAAGCCGCCTGAATCGTCGCCGCGAGCTCGCGCGATGCGTTGGCCGCCGTTCGGGCGTCGAGCGCCGCCAGCGGCTCGTCGAGCAGGAGGACGTCGGGTTCGCGTGCGAGTGCCCTGGCAAGCGCCACACGCTGGCGCTCGCCCCCCGAGAGGCGCCGCACAGAGGCGTCGGCCAGGTCTCGGATGCCGAAGCGATCGAGCAGGGTGAGGGCCCGCTCGCGGCGCTCGGCCCGCGGGAGCTTCTCGAGGCCGAAGGCGACGTTGCGCCACACGCTCAGGTGCGCGAACAGGGCGTAGTCCTGGAAGAGGTAGCCGCAGCGGCGTCGCTCCGGCACAAGGTCGACGGCTTCCTCACGGTCGAACCACGTCGTTGATCCGAGCGCAACGCGGCCGCGATCCGGGCGATGCAGACCGGCGATCGCTCTGAGCACAGTGCTCTTGCCGGCGCCCGACGGTCCGACGAGCGCGAGGCAGCGGCCGGGCTCGACCACCAGCTCGACCGCAAGGGCGAACTCGCGCAACCTGGTCTCCAGCGACGCCTCGAGGGCCGCGCTCATCCCTGCACCTCGCCGCCAAGCAGCGCCGAGCGCCCGAGCAGCTTCACCGACAACAGGAGCGCAGCCGAGACCGCGACGAGGACGCCCGAGAGCGCCAGCGCGGCCGGGAAATCGGTCGCGAAGCTCGCGAAGATCGCGAGCGGCGCCGTCTGCGTGATCCCCTGAAACGAGCCGGCGAACATCAGGGTGGCGCCGAACTCGCCGAGCGCCCGCCCCCAGGCGAGCGCCAGCCCGGCGAGCATGCCACCGCCCGCAGCGGGGATGGCGACGCGCGCAAAGGCGCGCGCCTCGCTCGCGCCGAGAGTCCGGGCAGCATCGAGGAGGTGCGGGTCAACCGCGGCGAACGCCGACTGCGCCTGGCGCACATAGAACGGTGCCGCGACGAAGATCAGGGCGACGACGACCCCGGCCGTCTGCAACACCAGCGAGATCCCGGCGTCGTCGAGCGCCGAGCCAAAGACGCCGCTTGGGCCGAATGCGGCCAGCAGCCCGATCCCCGCGACGGCGGGCGGCAGCACCAGCGGCAGCTCGATCGCCGTCGTCACGAGCGCCTTGCCGCGGAACTCCCGCGTCGCGAGCAGGTAGGCCGCGGGCGTGCCGACGATCACGATGACGGCGATCGCGATGGCGCTCGTCTTCAGGCTCAGCCAGAGCGCGTCGCGCGCGACGTCGCTGTCGAGGCTCTCGACGAGATCGCCCGGGGGCGTGTTCGCGAAGATCGCGACGATCGGCAGGATCAGAAAGGCCAGGGTCACGCTCGAGCGCGGCGAACAAGTCCGAGAGCGAAAGGCCCGCGCGAGCGCATTCGTTCAGCCCGGCGGCGGGCCGAAACCGGCGGCCTCAAGGGCGTCGGCCCCGTCGCCAGCGAGCAGCCCCTCGACGAACTGCCTGGCGCCGATCGGATTCGGGGCGTCGACGACGACGGCCACCGCGTAGGCGACGTCGGGCTCCAGAGAGGGCGGAAGGTCGACCGCCTTGAGTGCCCCATCGGTGGCGACGACGTCGGTCATGTAGACGAACCCGGCGTCGACCGCGCCCTGGGTGAGCTTGCCGACGATGCCCGCGACGTCCGGCTCCTCCGAGCGGATGTTGGCGAGGGTTGCGTCGCGTTGGCCGGCCGGAAGGCGACCGAGAACCTCGCGGGCGTAGTCGCCGACCGGTACCCCGTCCTGGCCCAGTGCCAGGGTCACGTCGGCGCCTGTGAGGTCGTCGATCGAGTCGATCTCCGAGCTCGCGGGGACCGCCAGAACCAGGGTGTTGGTGGCGAAGACGACGGGCCTCTCGACCCGACCCTCCTCATGCAGGGCGTCGGGGAGGCTCGTGTTCGCGGCCGCGTAGAGGTCGGGCGTGACCCCCTGGCGAATCTGCGCAGCGAGGTCGTCCGAGCCCGAGAACGACTGCCTGGCGTCGATCCCGGCCGCCTTCGCATAGTCAGTGAAGGCCGTTTGCAGCGACGAGGCAGCGGAGACGATGACCTGCTCGTCCGCCGCGTCGGAGATCGTCGCCACAGCCGGCGGCGGGGAGCACGATGAGGACGCGCGAGCGAGAGGACGCGGCGCATCTGCCTAAGCATCGCATAGGCAGATGAAATGCAGTGAACGTCGCGGAGTTACTCCTATAGGCCGCCTTCAGCGACGTTCGTTGAGGTCAAGACGCGAAGTGCGCCCTGGCGCCCGCGCGGGTCAGACGCCGCGCTCGACCATCACCGAGGTCGCCTTGACCATCGCGGTGGCCTCAACACCCGGCGCCAGCCCGAGCTCCTCGACCGAGTCGCGGGTGATCGCGGCGGAGACGAGGAACGGGCCGGCCTCGATCTCGACGATCGCCATCACGCCGTCGACCTCGACGGAGCGGACGGTTCCGGCGAAGCGGTTGCGCGCAGAGAAGGTGTCGCCCGTGCGGTGGCGCTGGGGCGCGGGGCGCAGGCGCTCGACCTCGGCCGCTGAGACGCGACGGCGACCGGACGCGTCGCGGCTCGTCTCCAGCTTGCCGGCCGTGTCCCAGCGCCTGAGCGTGTCGGTGCTGACGCCGATCAGACGCGCGGCGTCTCCGAGCGAATGGTCGGTCTCGGCTTCAGCCATCGCGAGCGATCATAGATCCGCTACCGGGGCCCGAAGCGCGCGCAGGGCGAGCCGGCGTCTGGGTGAAAGCCGATGCGATTGTCGAACTCGGGATCGGCGATCACGTTGCGCTCGACGCGGAACCCGGGCGACCCGGGCAGGACCCCGCTATTGGGCGGGTCGCCGCGGTAGTACTCATCGGCGCGTTCCGACCAAAGGCAGTTGTCGCGAACGACGTTGTGGGACGCCTTCGGAGCCGTCGCCTCGACGTTGTGGCGAACCGTCGAGTTGCTGATGATGTTGTCCTTGACCAGCGAGTGGTTGGTGCGGCCGCCGAAGATGATGCCCTCGCCATTGCCGTCGATGACGTTGCGCACGACCCGCGTGCGCATCGCGACGGGGTAGAGCTGGATGCCGCGGTCGGCGTTGTCGTAGATCAGGTTGTCGCGGATCACCGTGTTGCGACCGACGGCGATGTAGACGCCGTGATCGTGGTTGTCGGCAGGCAGCGGACCACAGTCGTGGATGCGGTTGTTCTCGATCACGACACCATTTGGGATCGGCGTCTTTGGATAGCGCGCGACGTGCACGCAGATGTTCGTGTGGTGGTTGGTGATCGTGTTGTGACTGATGACGGCGCGACTCGCGTAGATCAGCGGCGAGAGCTGGGTGGAGACGAGACGCATGCCTGAGATCTCAGCGCCGGTTGCATCCGGGCTGATCCGAACCTGGCCGCCCTTGATCGTGACCTTCTCGCCGGGGTAGCTGCGCAGGGCGGTCCGCGGCCGGCGCAGGTCCACGCCTCCCTTGTAGACGCCGCGGCGCAGGCAGCCGGTCTCGCCCGGTGCCAGCGTGTCGGCGAATCGCTGCAGGCGACCGCCCGTCTCCAGCACGCCACCGCTGCACGCGGCGGGCACCTGCCTTCCGTCGACCACGTCGCCGGGGGTGTCCGCCGGCGGATCGGAAGGACTCGGGATGAACGGGATCGGCGGCAGCTGATCAAGGGGCGGCGGGAACCCCTGGCCGCCGGCGGACCCGACACCCAGCGCCACGAGGGCGACGAGTGCAGCAAGCAGGGGTCGGCGGCGGCTGGCGATCAGAACAGGGAGATGATCGCATCGCCGGCGTCGCTGGCCCAATCGACCAGGGGCGAGGGGATCACGCCGAAGAAGACGGTCACGGCCGTTGCGAGCAGGGCGAGACCGACGATCGCCTTGCAGCCAGAGCCTCCGGGGACCGAATCGGCCTCATGCGACGCCCCCGCGATCGCGGGCACCGCCGGCGCGGGCCGCTCGTCAGTCCTCGTCATCCAGACCGCCGCCAGCACACGCAGGTAGTAGGCGAGCGAGATCATCGTCCCCACGGCGATCATGACGCCGAGCCAGGTGTAGTCGGCGTCGACGGTCGCCTCGATCAGATAGAGCTTGCCGATGAAGCCCGCCGTGCCCGGCAGGCCGGCGAGAGCGAGCATCGCGACGGTCATCACCAGCGCGAGAGCCGGCCGCTCGCGTCCGAGGCCGTCCATGCTGCGAATGTCGTCGCCGAATGGGGTCTCGCGCTCGCGGATCGTGATCACCGCGAACGCGGCCAGGTTCATCGCCGTGTACGCGGCGAGGTAGAAGACGAGCGCGCTCGTGCCGGCGGCGCTCGCGGCCACCACCCCGACCAGCATGTAGCCGGCCTGCGCCACCCCGGAGTAGCCGAGCAGGCGCTTGAGCGAGTTCTGCCCGAGCGCGCCCACGTTCCCGATCACGATCGAGAGCGCGGCGAGCGCGGCGAGCGCCGGCTGCCACTGATCGACCGACGGGCCGAGAGCGACGTCGAAGAAGCGCACCGCTGCGACGAAGACCGCCGCCTTCGTCGCGACCGCCATGAACGCCGTCACCGGCGTCGGGGCGCCCTCATAGACGTCGGGCGTCCACTGGTGGAAGGGCGCGATCGAAAGCTTGAAGGCAAGGCCGGTGGCGGCAAGCGCGATGCCGATCAGCATCAGCGGATCGTCGAAGACCGACTCGCCGGCGGCGGTCGCGATCGCGCCGAAATCGGTGGCACCGGTTGCCCCGTAGATGAACGCGAGGCCGTAGAGCAGCGTGGCCGATCCGAGCGATCCGATGATCAGGTACTTGAGGCCGGACTCCAGCGATTCGCGGCGACGTAGCGCCGAGCCGCAGAGCACGTAGAGGGGGATCGACAGCAGCTCGAGCGCGACGAAGAGCGCGATCAGGTTCTGAGCCTGCGCGATCATCGTCATGCCCAGGACCGAGCAGATCACCAGCGCCTGGAACTCGCCATGACCGCTGGGCCCCAGCGGCCGTTCGACCGACTCCTCGCGCCAGGAGAGCGGGATCGCAAAGATCGCCGCGGCCGCGCAGAGGATGCCCGCGGCGAGCCCCAGGTTGTCGACGCGCAGAGCGCCCGCCACGAGGTCCTTCGCCTCACCCCACTGCCAGATTTCAAGGCCGATCGCCGCCGCAAGCGTGCCGATCCCGAAGATCGAGACGACGATCCGCTGACGCTTGACCGAGCCGCCGATCAGCCCGGCGAGCAGGGTCAGGACCAAGCCCACGGTCAGCGCGATGATCGGCGAGAGACCCGCGTAGTCGATATCGGGCGCGGTGAAGTTCATCGCTCCGCGACCAGCTCCTGTCCGCCGTTGACCTCAGCCAGGGCGTCCGTTACCGAGGCATCGCTCCGCTCGAGGATCAGACCTGGCCAGAGCGCGAGCGCGACGATCACCGCCACCAGCGGCGCAAGGATGACTCCGTCGCGAACGGAGATCTCGCGCGATTCGATCCCCGTCGGCAGGCGGTTGTGCATCGAGCGCTGATACAGGCGCAGTGAGTAGAACGCCGCGAGCGCAATCCCGATCGAGGCGATGACCGCGAACGCGATCTTCGCATCGAAGACGGCGTTGAGGATGTAGAACTCGCCCAGGAAGTTGGCCGAGCCCGGCATCGCCAGGTTCGCCAGCGCGACGACCAAGAACAACGCTGCCAGCAGCGGCGCACGCATCGCCTGGCCACCCATCAGGCTCAGGTCCTCGGTCTTGGTGCGCTCGACGAGGACCGCGATCACGATGAACAGCGCGCCGACGACGATCGCGTGGTTGACCATCTGCAGGACCGCGCCGTCCGCGCCGTCAGGGCGCAGGCTGAAGATCCCGAGGGTGATGAACCCGAGCTGGGCGATCGACGAGTAACCGGCGATCAGCCGCACGTTGAGCTGGGTGAAGGCCATCACCGACCCGTAGAGGATCGAGACGACCGCGATCACCAAGAGCACCTCCTGGAAGCGCTCGCTCGCCGAGGGAAACAGCGGCAGCGCGACCCGAAGGAAGCCGTAGGCACCAACCTTCGAGAGCACGCCCGAGAGCAGGATCAGCACCGGGAGCGGCGCCGCGCGGTAGGCGTCCGGCATCCACCCGTGAATCGGAAACGCCGGCATCTTCACGAGGAAGGCGGCCGCGAAGAAACAGAAGATCCAGTCCTGGCTGCCGCTCGAGAGCAGGTGCTCGCGCAGGGTCGGAATCGAGAAGGTCAGCTCCCCGACGGAATCGGCGGCAAGCACGGCGGTCGCGATCGCGGCGACCAGCATCAGCAGCGACCCGACGAGCGTGTAGACGATCATCTTCATCGTCGCCGCGACCCGGCGCTCGCCCCCGAAGGCCCCGATCAAGAAGAAGAACGGGATCAGCATCAGGTCGAAGAAGAGGACGAAGAGCAGCAGGTCCTGGGCGATGAACGCGCCCAGCGCTGCCGTCTCGGCCAGGCCGATCAAAAAGTAGTAGAGGCGCGAGCGATCGTCGCCGTCGTTGCGAAGCGCTGTCCACAACGTCGCCGCGAACCACAACAAGGCTGTCATCAAGACCAAGAAGACGCTGATCCCGTCGACGCCCAGGTGGTAACTGACACCGAGATCGGCGATCCAGGGCTCGTCGATGACGTGCTGGAGCCCCGCGGTGCCCGAGTCGAAGTCGGCGACGAGGCCGATCGCCAGGCCGAGTGTCACCAGCGAGCCCATCACGGCGATCCAGCGGCGCGCCGGGACCGGCGCCGCCAACAGCAGCACGGCTGCAACGAGAGGTGTCCAGAGCAGGACGCTCAGCATGTGAGGCTTCCGCGAAGCGGGGCCGATGCGCGCCGCCGTTGAGGTGCCTTATTCAATTGGCGGCCACCAGGAAGTAGATGCCGAGCGCGGCAAAGCCGCCGATCAGCAGCAGGGCATACGCGCGAACGAATCCGGACTGGGCCCCGCGGACAATCGAGCCCGTACCGCGAACGGCCCCCGTCGCGGCCGAGACGAGGCCGTTGACAACCACGCTTTCGATGACCGCGTTCGCAAAGCGTCCCGCCGCGATCGTGGGCCGGTAAACGAGCGCATCGAGGAGCTCATCGAAGTACCACTTGTTGATCAGGAAGCGGTGTAGGCCCTTGAAGCGCTGAGCCATGCGGACCGTCACGCCGGGGTTGACGATGTAGCAGTAGTAGGCGAGGGCGATGCCGGCGATAGAGATCACCCCGCCGACTGCGAGGCCGGCCCAGGCGGTGGACGCCGACGGCACCAGCTCGTGGAAGTGCGAGCTCTCGAACGTCCCGGCAAAGAAGGTCTCGAGAACGTGGTTGACGCCTGGGATCTGAACCAGGCCACCGAAGATCGCGCCAAATCCGAGGATCGCCATCGCCACACGCATGGGCCACGCCCGCTCGGCGATGTGGTGCTCGGCGCCGGGGAAGCCCACGTCGGTGTCCTCTGCCACGCCCGTCGCCGGGTTCTCGGGCTCGCCGTGGGCCAGATGCCCTGCCTCGAGCTCGGTGGCCTCTTTGCACGGTTCGCCGTAGACCACCCGGAAACCGATCCGGAAGGAGTAGAAGGCGGTGAGGAACGCCGCGACGTAGCCGCCGATCGCAAAGATCCAGTACATGCCGCCGCGCTCGGCGGCGAACGTCAGGATCTCGTCCTTGGAGAAGAACCCGGAGAACCCGGGGAATCCAGCAAGCGCGAAAGCGCCGATGAGCAGCAGGACCGATGTAAAGGGCAGGGCCTTTCGAAAGCCGCCCATCAGGTCGATGTTCTGGCGGTTTGCCATCGCCGCGATCACCGAGCCGGCCGCCATGAACAGCAGCGCCTTGAAGAAGGCGTGGGTCATCAGGTGAAAGAGCCCGGCCGTGTACGCGCCGATCGAGACGCCGACGATCATGTAGCCGATCTGGCTCATCGTCGAGTAGGCGATGATCCGCTTGAGGTCGGTGACGACGAGCGCGATAGTCGCCGCCACCAGCAACGTCGCAAGCCCGACGAAGGCGGCGATGTCGGCGGCGGTGGGGGCGAGCTCAAACAGCGGGAACATGCGCGCGATCAAATAGACGCCCGCCGTGACCATCGTCGCGGCGTGGATCAGCGCCGAGACCGGCGTCGGGCCCTCCATCGCGTCTGGAAGCCAGGTGTGAAGCGGCAGCTGCGCCGACTTGGCGAAGGCGCCGACGCAGATCAGCAGGCAGATCGCAACGACGACGCCCTCGTTGGTGGTGAACGTCTCGCGGGCCGCATCGAACGCCGTCAGATAGTCGAACGTGCCGAGCTCGCGAAAGATCAAGAAGGCGGCGAGGACGAGCCCGATATCGCCGATCACGTTGATCACGAAGGCCTTCATGCCCGCCTTCGTTGCCGTCTCGCGCCGGTACCAGAAGCTGATCAGCGCATACGAGGCGAAGCCGACGAACGCCCAGCCCACGACGAGGAAGACGAAGTTGCCGGCCAGGATCAACAACAGCATCGAGAAGACGAAGAAGTTGAGGTAGGAGAAGAACCGCGCGTAGCCGCGGTCGGAATCCATGTAGGCGACCGAGTAGACGTGGATCAGCGTCGAGACGCCGGTGACCACGAGGCACATGAACACCGAGAGCGGGTCGACGAGGATGCCAAGGTCGATGCTGAGGCCCGCCGCCGAGCCGTAGTCCCAGAGCGTGCTGGTTGCGTGGCGCGCCTCCACCGGCTCGCCGAGGAGGCTGAATAGCGCCCCGAGCGAGCAGACGAACGCCGCGCCGATCGCGAACGTGCCGACCCAGCCGCTGGCCTTGCCCGGCAGCATTCCGCGCCCGAAGGCGATCGTGAGGCTCCCGGCCAGCGGGAACAGGAGAACGAGCCACGCCCAGGTCGTGTTCACCCGCGCAGCCCCCGGATCTCGTCGACGTCAAGGGCCATGCGCCGACGGAACATCGCGACGATCAGGCCGAGGCCGATGACGACCTCGCATGCCGCGACGACCATAACCACGAGAGCGAAGATCTGGCCGTCCTCGGTGCCGGTCGAACGGGCGAAGGCAACAAGCGCGAGGTTGCCGGCATTGAGCATCAGCTCGAGGCAGAGCAAGACCACCAGCGGGTTGCGTCGCAGGAGCACACCACACGCACCGGTGGCGAACAAAAGTGCGCTGAGGACGAGATACCAGGAGGTGTCCACTAGGACGCAGCCTCCTCAACGGTCACGGATTCCCCGCGCTTCTTGCGACCCGCCAGGACGATCGCGCCGACCGCGGCGATCAGCAACAGCAGGGACGCGGCCTCAAACGCGATGAGGAATCGTTCGAGCAGCAGCTGCCCGATCGATGCCGGCGAGCCGAAGTCGGCGGGAATTGTCGGGCCCTCCGTGCCGATCGCCTTCAGCCCGGTGCCGATCACGGCGATCGAGACCTCGATAAAGAGGGCTGCCGCCAGCAGCGGGGCGAGGAAGCGCTGGCCGGGGATCGGCTCCCACACCGCCTCCTGGATGCCACCGACGTATGCCGCGACGAAGAGGTAGAGAACCATCACGGCGCCGGCGTAGACGACGATCTGCGCGGCCGCGATGAACTCGGCGTGGAGGATCAGAAAGAGGCCCGCAAGCGAGATCAGGTGAACGATCAGCGCGAGCACGCTGTAGAACGGGTTTCGCAGGGCGATCACGGCAACCGCCCCCCCGAGCGCACCGATCGCCCCGGCGAAGAAGGCGACTTCTTCCATCGGTTCCCATCCTATTGAGCGGCGGCCGATCCGCTCGTCTCGTCCCGCTTGCTAGAGCGGTTTGGCACGAGGTCCGCGGCTAGTCCCCGGCCGCGGCGCGCTGCAGAGCGCCAAGATCGAGCTTGCTCATCTCGAGCATCGCCTGCATCGCCCGCTGCGCGCGCTCGGGATCGTCGTCGGAAAAGACCGCCTCCATCCCGGCCGGCACGACCTGCCAGGAGACTCCGAAGCGGTCCTTGAGCCAGCCGCACTGACCCTCGGCTCCCCCATCGGCCGTGAGCTTCTCCCAGTAGTAGTCGACCTCGTCCTGGTCGGCGCAGTTGATCTCGAACGAGACCGCCTCGTCGAACTGAAACTGAGGACCGCCGTTGATGCCGACGAAGCGATTGCCGTCGAGCTCCCAGGCAACCGTCATCACCGTGCCGGGCTCACCGGGCGAGCCCTCGGTGTAATGGGTGACGGCCGTGATCTTCGAGTTGGGGAAGATGGAGCAGTAGAACTCGGCGGCCTGTTCGGCCTCGTTCTCGAACCAGAGGTTCGGAACGATCCGAGGCATGCGCGCGCTACTCGCCCTCGCGACGCAGCGGCGTGCGCTCGAGGGACTCGGCGAGCAACATCTCCTTGGTGAAGATGAGGTCGGCGCGGTTGTAGTCGGCCATCTCGTACTCGTGACCCATCGTGATCGCGTCGAACGGGCACGCGACCTCGCAGTAGCCGCAGAAGATGCAGCGGGCGAGGTTGATCTCATAGACGGCGGCGTAGCGCTCGCCGGCGGAGACGCGGTCGGCCGGATCGTTCTCGGCGGCAACGACGCGGATGCAGTCGGCCGGGCAGGCAGCCGCGCAGAGCGAGCAGCCGACGCACTTCTCGAGGTGGGTGTCCTCGAAGCGATGCAGCTTGTGGCGTCCGCGAAAGCGCGGATAGACCGGCGTCTTCTCCTCCGGATACTGGATCGTGACCGGACCCTCGATCAGCCGGCCCATCGTCGTCCGCAGCCCGCGCAAGGTCTCGCCAAAGGCGCGATAGGCACCCTTCGCGCCACCCGGCTCAGGCCCGCGCTGAACGGAGACGACATCGTCGTCAGACAGATATGGAAATTCAGAGCTCAAGTGACCACCACCAGTACAGCAGTCACCAGCACGTTCAGGGTCGCGAGCGGCAGCAGGATCTTCCAGCCGAGGGTCATCAGCTGGTCATAGCGCAGGCGTGGCAGCGTCGCGCGCACCCAGATGAAGATGAAGATCAGGCCCAGGATCTTGGCGATCATCCAGATCGGATCGAGGAATCCCGGGCCGGGACCCATCCAGCCGCCGAGAAAGAACGCGGCAGCAATCCCCGAGACGACGAACATCTCGAGGTACTCGGCGAGCAGAAACGAGGCGAAGCGAGTGCCGCCGTACTCGGTCTGATAGCCCTGGACGAGCTCGGCGTCGGCCTCGGGCAGGTCGAACGGCGCGCGATTGGTCTCCGCAAAGCCGGCGACCATGAAGATGACGAAACCGACGATCTGAGGGACGATGTACCAGACGTCGCCCTGGGCGTGGACGATGTCGACGAGCGACAGCGAGCCGGCCATCATGATCGCGCCGAGCAGCGACAGGCCCATCGCGATCTCGTAGGAGATCAGCTGGGCCGCAGAGCGCATGGCGCCGAGGAAGCTGTACTTCGAACCCGACGACCAGCCCGAGAGCAGCAGGCCGTAGAACGAGAGCGAGCCGAAGGCAAAGAAGTAGAGGACGCCGATCGAGACGTCGATCCCGTAAAAGCCGACTCCGTCCTTGACGTCTCCGAACGGGAGGATCGCGATCGTCGTGATCCCGGCGAAGATCACCAGCGCCGGGCCGAGCGCGAACAGGAGCGGCACGGCGGCGTCGGGACGGAACATCTGCTTGCCGGCGAGCTTGAGAATGTCGGCCATCGGCTGGAGCATCCCGACGGGGCCGACGCGGTTCGGCCCGTAGCGGTGCTGGAAGCGACCGATCAACTTGCGCTCGACCACGGTCAGGACCGGGACGATCAAGAAGACGACCAAGAAGATCACGATCGACTTCACGATCATGATCCACGTCGCCTCCGCGAATCCGACCTCGGCGACGAGGTTCACAGCTTCTCCAGCGTCACGTGCTCGCCCCCGGCAAAGACGTTCGCGTTCTCAGTCTTGGTGCCCTCGATCAGGAAGGCGGCGCCCGGGCGGATGCGATCTCGCAGGGCGACCCGCGCTTGCACCGACGTGCCGTTCGAGCGGACCACCACCTCGTCGCCGTTGGTGAGGCCGAGACGCTCGCCGTCCACCGGCGCGATCTCCACCATCTGCGACGGCGCCAAGAACTCCAGCGCCGGGTTGCGCTCGGTGACCTCGCCCACCCAGAGGTCGCGGTAGGTCCCGAGCTGCAGCTCCTCGGCCGACCCCGTGCGCGAAGCGGCGCTGCCGGGAGTTGACTGCGGATGGGGCAGCGTGTCCTCGCGCGGGAACGATGCGGCGGCCTCGCGCTCCTGCCAGCGGACGCCTTGGCCGCCGATCTCCTCGGCGGTGATCCCGGCGTAGAAGGAGACCTCGGCGGCGATCGCGGCGAGCGCGTCTGTGGCTGACCCGATCTCGGTCTCATCCCCGAGCGCCTCGGCGATCGCGCTCAGCACCTGCCACACGGGCCGCACCTGATCGGGGCGCGGGACGGCGGGGCGCAGGCGCTGAAGACGGCCGTCGGGGTGGGTGACGGTGCCCTCCTTCTCGGCGTATGCCTCGGCGGGGATGACGACGTCTGCGGCCTTGGTCGAGGCGTCGTCGAAGCTCGACACCGCGATCACGGTGCGCGCGCGGCGCAGCGCCTCAGCCCAGCCGGGACCGTCGGGGAGGTCGCGGACCGGGTCGGCATGGCAGAGGATGATCCCGTCGAGTTCGCCGTCGAGCAGGCCCTGCTTGATCGACTCGAGGTCGCGCCCTGCCTCGGCCGCGGTGAAGCCGGGTCCCGCGCCGGTAACGCAGCCGACCTCGCGAACGCCGCGTGCGTTGGAGCCGTCCGGGATGCCGATCAGGCCGGCCCCGTCGAGGTCGGAGTTGAGCACCTTGACCGCCTCGCGAAGGGCTGCCAGCGCGGCAACGCCGGCGGGCCCGCGAGCCAGGCGCTCGCCGTAGACGATCACGGTCTTGCCCGGTCGCAGCCCCTCGGCCAGCCGTGCCGCGTCGGCGTGCATCTCGTCGTGCTCGGGCCGCTCGGTGCCGACCGCCTGTGCCGCAAGCGCGGTGAGGAAGGCGGCGGCCCCTCCCGGCATGTAGCGAGCGGTCTCCTCTGCGCCACCGTCGAGCGCCGTTGGTCGCTCGGAGGCGACGCAGAGCCGAACGCCGGACTGGCGAATTGCCTTGCGCAGGCGCAGGTCGAGGATCGGCATCGCGTTGAGCGGGTCGACGCCGACGACCAGGATCGAGTCGGCAGCGTCGATCTCCGTCATCGCCGCCGAGAGCTCGGGCGCCGAGAGGTCGCGCAGCAGGCCGGCGTCGATCTCGTCCGTCGAGGTCACGTGGGGCGAACCGAGGTGGCGGACGATGCGTTGGACCAGGTAGGCCTCCTCGTTGGAGGCCTGGCCACCGACGATCGCCGCCGTCTTGGCGCCGGAAGCGCGGAGCTTGCTCGCCGCCGACTGGACGGTCTCAGCCCACGCGGCGGGGTTGCCGCTCAGGCGCGGCTTCGTGATCCGATCTTGCGAGCTGAGCATCTCGAAGCCAAAGCGGCCCTTGTCGCAAAGCCAGCCGTTGTCGACCTCCTCGTTGTCGCGGGCGAGCACCCGCTTGATTGCCTCGTCGCGGACCGTGAACTTGACGTTGCACTGGCTCGGGCAGAGGGTGCAGATCGAGCCCGAGTCCTCGATGTCCCAGGGGCGCGCACGGAATCGATATGCCTCGGAGGTCAGCGCACCGACGGGACAGAGCTCGATGATGTTGCCGTGAAACGGGGCGATGTAGGGGCGGTCGTCGAAGGTGCCGACGTGGCTCGACGCGCCGCGCTCGAGCAGCTGCAGCTGCTCGTCCTCTGAGACCTCCTGGCTGAAGCGCACGCAGCGGTAGCAGAGAATGCAGCGCTCGCGATCGATGCGAACGAGCGGCGAGAGCGGTACCGGCTTGCGGAAGTGGCGCTTGGGGTCGGTGAAGCGGCTGCGGCCCGGGCCCCACCCCATCGCGATGTCCTGCAGCGGGCACTCCCCGCCCTTGTCGCAGACCGGACAGTCAAGGGGATGGTTGACGAGCAGGAACTCGACGACGGCGTTCTGGGCCTCGACGACGCGGTCGGTACGCGTGTACGCGACCATCCCGTCGCGAACCGGGGTCGAGCATGCCGTCTGCAGCTTCGGGATGCCCTCGATCTCGACAAGGCACATGCGACAGGCGCCCACCGGGCCGCCGAGCTTCGGCTCGTAACAGAAGACGGGGATCTCGACGTCGCCGCCCTTGGCCGCATCGACCAGCATCGCGCCCTCGGTGGCCTCGACCTCGACGCCGTCGACGACGAGCGTGATCTTCTCGCCGCTCACGCTATGACCCCGGCGGTCACGGGACCGTCAGTGTCGGCGTGAACGCGATCGAGCGGGCCCGGGCCGGCCTCATGGCCGCGCGCGATCGCCGCCTCGAACTCGTCGCGGAACTTCGAGACCATCGCGCCCACGGGCATCGCCATCGAGTCGCCCAGCACGCACAGGCAGTTGCCCATGATGTTCTGCTGGACAGAGGCGATGATGTCGAGGTCCATCGGGGTGGCCTCCCCGCGCGGGATCCGCTCGAGCATCTTCACCGTCCAGTTGGTCCCCTCGCGACATGGGGTGCATTTGCCGCATGACTCGTGGTGATAAAAGCGCGCGGTTCGCAGCGCGAGCTCGGGGATCGAGACGGTCTCGTCGCAGACGATGATCGCGCCGGAGCCGAGCATCGAGCCCGCCTCGGCCATCGCCTCGAAGGTGTACGGCAGGTCGAGCGTGTCCGGGGTCAGGACGGGGGACGACGAGCCGCCCGGAAACCATGCCTTGATCGAGCGCCCCTCGGGCGGTCCGCCGGCGAGGCCGTAGATGAGCTCGCGCGACTGGATGCCGAGCTCGATCTCGTAGTTGCCGGGCCGCTGGACGCAGCCGGAGATCGAGACCACCTTCGTCCCCGGTGACTGCTCGGTGCCAAAGCTCTTGAACCAGTTGGCGCCGTTGTTGACGATGTGCGGGACGTTCGCGAGCGTCTCGACGTTGTTGATGAGCGTCGGTCCGCCATAGAGCCCCTGAATCGCGGGGAACGGGGGCTTCAGGCGCGGGTTGCCGCGCTTGCCCTCGAGCGAGTCCAGAAGGGCGGTCTCCTCGCCGCAGATGTAGGCCCCGGCGCCGCGGTGGACGACGAGCTCGACGCGCCGTCCGGTGCCGAGGATGTTGGTGCCGAGAAACCCGGCCGCGTAGGCCTCGGAGACGGCGTTGTCGAGGATGTCCGCGATCCCCCAGTACTCACCGCGAATGAAGATGAAGGCGTAGGTCGCGCCGACGGCCAGCGCGGCGATCGCGACGCCCTCGACCAGCTGGTGCGGGTTCTTTTGCATCAGCTCGCGATCCTTGAACGTGCCCGGCTCGGACTCGTCGGCGTTGCAGCACAGGTACTTCTCCATGTCGCCTCGGGGGAGGAAGGAGCCCTTCTTACCCATCGAGAACCCGGCGCCGCCGCGGCCGCGAAGGCCCGACTCCTCGAGCGTCCCGATCAGGTCCTCGGGATCGAGCTCGCGGAAGGCGCGCTGGAGGGCGCTGTAGCCACCGAGGCGCCGGTAACCATCGATCGTCGCCAGGCCCTCGGCGTCGATGTTGCGGAAGAGCATTCGGGTCTCAGGCATCGTCTGCTCCCGATACCCGCGGATCAGGGTCTGGCTCAGGGCCACCCGCCGCGCCGCGCTCGGTAAGCGCCTTCTCGGCCAGTGGCTCATCCCCGGCGCGGATCGCCTCGATCGCCGCGAGCGCGTCCGCGTCGGTCAGCGGGCCGTAGTAGCGCTCGTTGATCGAGACCATCGGCGCGATGTCGCAGGCGCCGAGGCACTCGAAGCCCTTGACGAAGAACTCGCCGTCGGGCGAGGTTGCGCCTGCGTGATCGGCGTCGTGATGATCGGCGCCGGTGGCATCGCAGAACGCCTCGAGCAGGCGGTCCGCGCCGTTCATCCAGCAGGAGATGTTGTGACAGACGAGCACCCTGTGAGTGCCGATCGGCGCGGTCGCGAAGAGGTCGTAAAACGACGCGACCGACTGCAGGTAGGCGGGGGTGACGCCCATGACCGCTGCGGCCTGGCGAATCCCGTCCGGCGAGCACCAGCCGTAATGGCGCTGGACCGCCCACAGCGCCGGGATCGAGGCGGAGCGCAGCTGCGGGTAGCGCGACATCGCAGCCTCGATCTGCTCGCGGAGCTCGTCGGGGATGTCGACCTCGTGCAGCTCCGGCACGCCCTCGGCGTCGCCCGGGCGCATCGACGCGATCAGCTCACGTCGCTCCTCGGCCGTGAGCTCGTCGGTCGGGCGCATGAGGTGCTCGGGCTGTTTCGTTTCGGCATCCATCGTCAGCGGTCGATCCCTCCGAGGATCGGGTCGAGCATGGCGAGGTTCTGAATCAGGTCGGCGACGTAGCCGCCGAGACACATATCGCGCAGCATCTGCAGGTTCACGAAGGATGGGTCGCGCAGGTGGACCCGCGCCGGCTTCGCCGAGCCGTCGGCGAGCACGTAGCAGCCCAGTTCGCCGCGCGGCGACTCGATCGGGTAGTAAACCTCGCCGGGCGGTACCCGGAAGCCCTCGGTGACCAGCTTGAAGTGGTGGATCAGCGCCTCCATCGAGGTCGAGAGCTCGTCGCGAGGCGGGAGCACGATCTTGCGATCGTCGGCGATCCACGGTCCCTCCGGCAGGCCGTCGAGACACTGCTCGATCAACCGCACCGACTCCCGCATCTCGGTCATGCGAACCCGGAAGCGGTCGTAGCCGTCGCCGACGGTCCCGACCGGGATCTTGAAGTCGAGGTCGCCGTAGGCGAGGTAGGGGTGCGCCTTGCGCAGGTCCCAGGGCTCTCCGGACGCGCGCAGCAGCGGCCCGGTGACACCGAGCTCGAGCAGCCGCTCGCGCGAGACGATCCCGACCCCCTTGGTCCGCTGCAAGAAGATCTCGTTGCGGTCGAGCAGCGCCTCGTACTGATCGACGCGCTTCGGGAAGTCGGCGCAGAAGGCGCGGGCCTTCTCCTCGAAGCCGTCGGGGATGTCCTCGAAGACACCGCCGACCTGGAAGTAGCGGGTGTGCATGCGCTGGCCCGCCGCCATCTCGAACAGATCGACGATCGCGTCGCGCTGGCGAAACGTGTACCAGAGCATCGACACCGCACCGAGATCGAGCGCCGAGGTGCCGAGCCAGATCAGGTGCGAGTGGATGCGGTTGAGCTCCAAGAACAGCGTCCGCAGGTACTTGGCCCGCGGCGGGATCTCCAGCTCGAGCAGCTGCTCGACCGCGCCGCAGAACGCCTGCATGTTGAAGAAGTAGGAGACGTAGTCCATCCGCTCGACGAACGGGATGACCTTCCAGTAGCTCTTGTCCTCGCACGACTTCTCGATGCCGGTGTGGACGTAGCCGATCACCGGCTTCATGTCCACGACCTCCTCACCCTGGAGGCTGACCAGCAAGCGCAGCACCCCGTGCGTGGCGGGGTGGTGCGGGCCCATATTCACCGTCAGCAGCTCGTGCTCGGGCTCGAGGACGACGCCCGCGTCGGTCTGCTCGATGAGTGAGGTGCCGATGACGGTCGCCGAGCTCGCGGCGATCACGTCGCCGCCATAGGCCGGCGCGCTGCCCGACTCCTCGCGCTCGTCCCCCTCGTCTCGCCTCACTCAGACCACCCCGGAACGGTGTGCTCGTTGTGCGTGAAGATCACGGGCTCGCCACCGATCGGAAAGTCGCGGCGCTGGGGCCAGCCGACGTAGAGCTCCGGCAGTAGCAGCCGTCGCAGGTCGGGGTGACCGCGGAAGATGATCCCGAACATCTCATAGACCTCGCGCTCCTGCATGTCCGCGGTGGGGAACATCTCCACGCAGCTGTCGATCTCCGGGAGCGCGTCGGGCCCTGGGTCGGCGAGCGCCGCGCGGACTCGGATCCGTTCGACCCGGTCGCGGTTCAAGAGCTCGTAATGGACGCCGAAGCGCGGTTCGGCCGGGAGGTAGTCGACCCCGTGGACGCTGGCGAGGAACCCGTACTCCTGGCCCGGGGTGTCGCGCAGCCAGGCGAGGACGTCGAGGATCTGCTCGGGATCGGCGATCAGGCAGGCCTGGCCGTGCTCGTGGTAGGTGCCGGTGATCGATTCCGGGTGCGCGTCGCGCAGCTCGCCCGCGATCAGCTCGAGGCCGGGAGCATCAGGCACGAAGCATCGATTCCCTGGCCTTGGCATAAGCCGCTTCGGCCTCGGCCGAGGGCCCGGCGATGGCACCATCCTGCGCCCACTCCTCGGTTCCTTCGGCGTTGTATCGGCGGCGCCAGCCCATGTCGGCGTTGCCCTGGATCTGGCGCTGAAGCTTGTTGAAGCCGTACATCAGCGCTTCGGGGCGCGGCGGACAACCGGGCACGTGGACGTCGATGGGCATGAACTTGTCGGCGCCCTGGACGACCGCATAGTTGGCGAACATGCCGCCCGACGACGAGCAGGCGCCCATCGAGATCGCCCAGCGCGGCTCGAGCATCTGGTCGTAAAGACGGCGGACGACGGGTGCCATCTTGATCGAGACCCGTCCCGACAGGATGATCAGGTCGGCCTGGCGCGGCGACGCGCGCAGGGCCTCGGCACCGAAGCGGGCGAGGTCGTTTCGGGGCGAGCCGACGACCGCGATCATCTCCATCGCGCAGCAGGCGAGGCCGAAGGTCATCGGAAAGACCGAGTTCGACGCACCCCAGGCGAGCAGCTTCTCGAGCGAGGTCATCCCGACCGACTCCCTGACGTGCTCCTCGAGCTCGGTGTCGTCGAGGTCACCGCGCAGAAGGTCGCGCGCTCGCAGCTGGCGGACGCGCAGATGCTTGGGCGAACCGGGTTCGTCCAAGGGAGTGAGGTCGCGCAGCTTCTCTCTCTTTATCTCCAATCCAATGCCCCCCTTCGCCACACGTAGATGAAGGCCACGAACAGCAAGACGACGAAGACGATGACCTCGACGAGGACGAAGACAGAATCGGCGGCATTGAGGATCGCCCCCACCGGATAGAGGAAGACGACCTCGATATCGAAGAGGATGAAGAGCATCGCGATCATGTAGAAGCTGACCCCGAAGCGGAAGGTCCGCGAGACCTCGCTGGGGAGGCCGCACTCGTAGGGGTCCGCCTTCGCCGCACGGGCGACGACTCGCTTGCGGCCGACCACCGAGTTGAGGACGGCAAAAGCCGTACCGACCAGAGTGCCGAGACCGACGAAGACCAAGACTGGCAAGTAGCTACGCAGCACTGCTCACACTGTATTGCCTTGTGCCTGGGTGCTACATCGTGATGTTCCGCATAAACAAGCGAGATTCGAAAGTTCACGGCCGCGGCTGAGATGTCGACCGCGCACCTCATCGTGGGCGTCTCCGTCCTTGTCGCCAACTTCGCCGCCGGCGCGGTTGGTGGGCTCGCCTGGTTTCAGAGTCGTCCGAGCGTCGCCTTCTGGTACGTCCTGCGCACGGCGCAGGCACTCGTCGTTGTTCAGCTGCTGCTCGGAACGCTGTTGATTCTCGCCGGCAACGAGGCGCCCGGCGACCTTCACTACCTCTACGGCGTGCTGCCGCTCGCGGTGACGCTGCTCGCCGAGGGAATGCGCGCCGGAGCGTCCGAACGCGAGCTCGTGGGCATCGACTTCGACTCGCTTCCGCCAGACCGAAAGCGCAGCTTTGCGATGGCGATCGTTCGCCGCGAGACCGGGATCATGAGCGTCTCGGCCTGGGTCGTGTTCTTCCTCGCGCTGCGCGCAGCGGGCACGAGTGGGCATCTGTTCTAGGCAGCCAGGCCCGTTCGACAACTTGCGCTCATGCCGCAACCTCCGCGGTCGGAGCCTGTTGGCTGTCTCGATGGACCAGCGAACGCAGAGATCAGCGCCAAGCTCGGCCTTGGACCCGCGGCAGGCGAGTGCCGCGGCGGACCCCGCCAGCCTCGCTCGCCGGCGTCTGGTCGAGTGGTGTCAGCGCCACGAGCTCCCGGTCCCCGCCGAGCAAGCCCCGCGCCCGCGCCGCTAGTCCTGGCTCAAGGGCAGGTAGTCGCCGCGGTGAAACACCAGCGGGTCGCCCCCGCGTCCGCCCAGCTCGACGACCTCGCCGATGAAGATCTCGTGATCGCCGCCCGGATGGGTTGCGCTGATCCGGCACACCGCCCAGGCAATCGCCCCGTCGAGGATCGGGACCCCGACCCTGTCGGTGAACGCGACCTCGCGAAACTTCTCGGTGTGGGGCGCCTTGGTCGCGAAGCTCCGGGCGATCGCATCCTGGTCGCCGCCGAGGTAGCTGACCCCGAACGCGCCCGCCTCGCGGACGATCTCGAGCGTTCTCGAGCGGCGATCGAGACAAGCGAGCATCAGCGGTGGGTCGAGCGAAAGCGAGGTCACGGCGTTCGCCGTCGCCCCTGCCGGACCGTCCTCACCGGTGGCTGTGACGATCGCGACAGCGGTCGGCAGGAGGGTCATTACCTCTCGCAGTTCGTCCGGCGTCGGCACCTTCATCGGGGCGGAAGTATGATGCCGCCGGTCTTGCGCAGGCTTTGTCTTTCCACAGCAATGGTCGCAACCGCGCTCGCACTCGGTGCCTGCGGCAGCGAGGGGATCCAGGTTGCAGACGACGACCCCAACTATCGAGGGGCCGTCCTCTTTGCCGACCGCTGCTCCGGATGCCACTCGCTCGACGCTGCCGGCAGCGAGGGCTCGGCCAACCGCGAGGTGCGAAATCAGGGTCCGAACCTCAACGAGCGCGTCGAGTCCGTGGACAACGTTCTCTACGCGATCCGCAACGGCGGTTACTCCGGCGCGATCATGCCGCAGAACATCGTCGTCGGCGAGGACGCACAGGCCGTCGCCGAGTTCGTCGCCGAGTACGCCGGCGACGATGTCGACCGCCCGGCCAAGCCCGGCGACTAGACCCCGCCGTAGTGCTCGACCTGCGGGCAATCCGCGCCGACCCGGGCCCCGCCCGGGAGGCCCTGGCACGGCGCGGTGCGGGCGAGGCGCTCGACGAGCTGCTCGAGCTCGACGCCCGCCGCCGCGAGCTGCTGCCCCAGGCTGAGACCCGCCGCGCGGCGCAAAACCAGGCCTCGGAGGAGATCGCCAACCGCAAGCGGGCCGGTGAGGATGCCTCCGACGTGATCGAGCAGATGCAGGCGGTCTCGGCCGAGGTCAAGCAGATCCAGGCCGAGCTCACGGAGGTCACCGAGCGCCGCGATGCGCTCGCGGGGACGCTGCCGAACCTCCCGGATCCCTACGCGCCCGATGGGGGCGAGGAGGATGCGATCACGCTCCGAGAGGTCGGCGAGCTGCCGAGCTTCGACTTCGAGATCCGCGACCACCTCGACCTCGGGCTCGAGCACGGGTGGATCGAGATGGAGAAGGCGGCAGCCGGATCCGGGTCGCGCTTTGCCTACCTGCTCGGCGACCTGGTGATGGTCGAGCTGGCGCTGATCCGCTTTGCGGTGGACACCGTGCGGGCTGAGGGGTTCGAGCCGGTCGTCCCGCCCGTATTGGTTCGCGAGGGCCCGTTGTACGGCACCGGGTTCTTTCCGGGCGAGCGCGAGATGATCTACGAGGTCGAGCGCGACGAGCTCTTTTTGGTCGGGACCTCCGAGGTATCGCTCGCGGCCCTCGGTGCCGACGAGATCCTCGCCGCGGACGACCTACCCCGCCGCTACGCGGGGATCTCGACGTGCTTTCGCCGCGAGGCCGGTGCCGCCGGCAAGGACACCCGCGGGATCTTCCGCGTTCACCAGTTCGACAAGGTCGAGATGTTCTCGTTCGTGCGGCCCGAGGACTCCAGCGCCGAGCACGAGCGGATCCTCGCGCTTCAGGAGCGGATCCTCGGCGACCTCGAGCTTCCCTACCGGGTGGTCGACATCGCGATTGGCGACCTCGGCGCCCCTGCCGCGCGCAAGTTCGACCTCGAGGCGTGGATTCCGAGCCAGGAGCGCTACCGCGAACTCACGTCGTGTTCGAACACCACCGACTACCAGGCACGCCGGCTCGGCGCCCGCTTCCGCCGGCAGACAGACGCCGCTCCCGAGGTCCTGCACACGGTCAACGGCACCGCGGTTGCCGTCAGCCGAACGCTGATCGCGCTGATCGAGAACGGTCAGCAGGCGGACGGGACGGTACGGCTGCCGCAGGCCCTGGTCGAGGCAGGCGCCCCGGCCGTCATCGGCTAGCGCCCGCCCTTACGCGTTCGGATCGAAGTCCAGCGAGCAGCTGTTGATGCAGTAGCGCAGGCCGGTCGGATCCGGACCGTCCTCGAAGATGTGTCCGAGGTGGCCGCCGCAGCGGCTGCAGTGGACCTCGGTGCGCCGCATGAAGAAGCTGCGGTCGTCCTCGGTCTCGACGTTGTCCTGGTCGGCCGGCGCGTAGAAGCTCGGCCAACCCGTGCCGGAGTCGAACTTCGCATCTGACGAGAACAGCTCAGCGCCGCAGCCCTTGCAGCGGTAGACGCCGTCGCCCTTGGTGTCCCAGTAGGCGCCGGTGAATGCGCGCTCGGTGCCCTTCTCGCGCAGGATCGAGTACTCCTCGGGAGACAGCTCGCTCCTCCACTCCTGTTCGCTCTTCTCGACCTTTTCCATTTCCGTCTCCTAGGTTAGTGCGCAGAGTGTCTTCGTCTTCCTCTGCTTTTTATGTCTTCGAAGGGGGTCGTTTCGTTTCATCGGAGCTGACCCGTGGGCCCTGGGATCCCGCTGCCCAGCACGCCGGCCCTCCCGCAGCGCTGATCGCGCGGGCGGTCGAGGAGGCTGCGCAGCCAGGCTGGCAGGTGGGGAGGATCACGTACGAGATCCTGCGGCCGGTACCGATCGCGCCGCTGCGGGTCCAGGTCGAGGTGCGCCGCCCCGGACGGTCGGTGCAGCTGCTCGCAGCCACCCTCTCTACGGCCGACGGCGAGCCGCTCGTCGCTGCGAACGCCTGGATTCTCGCGACGCGGTCGACGCCGCTCCCAGCGGGCCTTCGCGGCGCCCCCGAGGCGCTTCCGCCACCTGACCGCGGAACGCCCAAGGATTTCTTTGACACCGGCCAGGAGGTCGGCTACCACACCGCGATGGAGTACCGGTTCATCGCCGGGGGCTTCACCGAGCTTGGCCCGGCGCTGGTCTGGATGCGAATGCGCCACCCGCTGGTCGCGGACGAGGAGCCCACCCCGCTGCAGCGAGTGATGATCGCCGCGGACTCGGGCAACGGCGTGAGCGCCACTCTCGATCTCGAGCGCTACATCTTCATCAACGTCGACCTGAGCGTCCATCTGCACCGGATGCCCGAGGGAGAGTGGATTGGCCTTGACGCCGTGACGTTGCCGGAGCGAGAGGGTGTCGGTCTCGCCGACAGCGTCCTGCATGACGAGCGTGGCCCGATCGGACGCGCCCTTCAGACCCTGCTCGTTCGCGAGCGTGGGGGAGTGGAGTGAGCCCGCGCGGACAGGGCGGCGGGCGCGCAGGGCGCGACGGCGCGACGGGCGCGGGGGGCGCGACGGACGCGGGGGGCGCGACGGGCGCAAAGTCTCGATTGAGGTCGGCTCGACCGAGAACAAGCCCGAGCTCGTGGAGACGATCCCGATCACCACGTCGCCTGGCGTTGCTCCGTGCGTCGCGCTCTCGCTGGGCGCCGACTCCGACACGGACCTGCCACTCCCAGACATTGCAGCCGGCGACCGCCTCGAGGCCTATGCCGAGCTCGAGCTCACGACCGACGCGCCCGACGCGAACCACCCGGGCCTGATCGGCAACGCCTACCACTACGCCCCGAAGGTCGAGGCAACGCTGCTCCTCGCGGCCGACGCGACCGTCATCGAGGCGGGCCCGCAGGCGATTGCGCTCGCATCGCCGTGGCGCCAGGCGATCAGCCATGAGCGCCATCACGGCGTTGTCACGTTCGGCGACGGTGCTATCGCCGTGCCCGCGGCCGGCCTCCCGTGGGGGGCGGGGGCGCGCATCAACCTCGTCGTCGCCGCGAGCCATCCGAAGGCAAACGAGGGCGACGTCCTGCTGGTCGGTCAAAACGAGAAGACGCCGGTCGTCGTCCAGGACATGGCCGGGATCAGAGCGGTGCGCTATCGGCCAAAGAACGCCGCAAAGCCGCCGCCACAACGCCAGACGTCCTGCTTGTGCTCAGAGATCCCGGTGTCGAAGACCCGGACGGTCGTGCTCTCGCAGGAGCTCTCCCAGATCACCGAGGGCGAGAGCCTGCTGATCAAGGCGCGGCTCGTCACCGACGCGTCGGGGCTCGCCAAACCAGCGCGAATCTCCACCAGGCTGTTCATCGGCGACTCGCCCAGCCAGACCGAGCCCGGCGGCGCAGCGGCTGGCGTGGTCACCTGGAAAGGGAACCTCTCGAAGTACACCGGCTTCAACTGCCTGCCGGCCGAGGGCCCGGTTGCCTCGAACAAATTTGGCGTCGTACGGGTAAGGAGCACCCCGTCAGGGCCGCTGTTCGTGAACCTCGTCGCGGTTTCGGCAGCGCCCTTTGGCGGGATCGACGCAAGCCAGGGCTTGCCGATCGATCCCGCTAAGAGCTACCTCGAGGTGACGCGCCTAGGCGGCGGCGCGCCAGCCTGAGAGCGAACCGTCAGTCGCGAGGCGCGCCAGCGCCCGCTCCTCGAGTTCACGTGCGGCCTTCTGGGTGACACCCAGCTCGCGGGCCGCGTCGCGCAGTGATACCTCGGGCCGGCCACCTGTGCCGAACCGGGCCATGATGATCATCCGCTCGTCATCGGGAAGCTTGGCCAGGGCAGCCCCGACCGCTTCCTCCTGCTCGCGGACCATGACCTCGTCCTCGAGGTCGGCCGTGCTCTCTGCGTGGAGCTCGCCGAGCGTCGTGTCGCCATCGCCGACCGGCGTGTCGAGGCTGGTTGTGATCCTGGTCAGATCGCGAACCGCCATGACCTCGTCGAGCGGGAGCTTGGCGCGCTTGGCGACCTCCTTGTCGGTCGGGTCGCGGTTGAGCTCGACCGCGAGCTGGGTGGTCGTGCGGTTGACCGTGCGCTCGCGCTGGGCGATGTGTGCGGGGATCCGCACGCCGCGCCCGGTGTTGTCGAGGCCGCGCTGAATCGACTGCTTGATCCAGAGGACCGCGTAGGTTGAGAACTTGTAGCCGCGCCGCCAGTCGAACTTCTCCGCAGCGCGGATGAGTCCGAGCATCGCCTCCTGGACGAGGTCGGCGAGCGGCAGGCCGAAGCCCTGGTAGCGACGCGCGAACTTGATCACGAGTCGCAGGTTCGAGTTGATCAGCCGCTCCTTGGCAGCAAGGTCGCCGCGCTCGATCGCCTGAGCGAGCTCGACCTCCTCCTGCGCGGTCAGAAGCGGGTATTTCATCGCCTGGTTGATGAACAGCTGAAGACTGTCCGTCGTTGCTTCGGCGACCGCATGCGTATCTGTTCTCTGCTGCGCACGGCTCGCGCCGGCGCCCTTTGAAGCGTTGTTGAAGTGCTCACCGCGTCGGCGGCGTACTTGGTCGCGCTGCTCGGCAGCGCCTCTCTGGCGAGGCATATTCACCCCTCTACTAGGTCGCCTCTTTATTCGGTTACTACCCCTATACCCCTGGCTTCAAAAAGTATAGCGAAAAATAGTTGCAGCTGCAAGCAGCTTGCGGCGTGTCCGGCGCCGCCTACAGATCGCCATTTTCAGCCCGTCACGCGGCTCGGGGAGTCCGCGACGTCCAACGGAGGGGGAGGGCAGGATAACGAGATAGGGGTCTCGGTGCGGCCCGGGGGTATCTTGTGCGTAACCGCACCAGACGCGGACCGCTCGTATTACTTACGTTTGACGACCTTGAACTTCGCCTTCGCCGGCGATTCGTCGACGAGCCCGTCCGCGCTCGCAACCACGGTGAACTTGTACTTGCCCGGCTTGAGCTTGTACTTCGTGGGCGAGGTGCAGGCGCTCACCTTTGCTTTCTTGCCCCTCTTCTTGAGCGTGCACTGAAAGCTCGGCGCCGTTCCGGTGGCGCTGAACTTGAACTTGACCTTCGCCTTGCCCGTGGAGCGCTTGGCCTTGACCTTCTTCTTGGGCACCTTGCCCAGGCTGGTCTCCGGCGCGGTGGCTATCGGCGGGTCGGGGTCGGGATCGGGGTCGGGCGTGGGGGTCACGGGCGCGGTGACGCCGGTGACCTTGCCGATCTTCTCCGGCGTGTCGAGCGTGACCCAGAGAGTGTCGTCGGGCCCGGTGGTGACCTTGCGCGGACCCACGCCGCCGCTTGCCGCAAAGCCCGCCAGCGAAGAGGTCTCGCCGGTTGTCGTCAGCCGCAGCAGATCGTTGGCCTTGCGACCGGGCCACCCAGTAGGCGCCGTCGTTGCCGAAGGTGACGCCGAACGGGTCGGTGTTGGCGAGCGTGATCGGCTGGGGGGCCCCGCCCGTGACGATCAGACCCACCGTCTGCGGGCTACTGACCGGGTTCGCGTACGCGACCTGAGTGCTTGGCCCCGCTGCGACGTCCTGGGTGCCACCGCCGACCGTGTCCTTCTTGAGGACGGTTGGGGCCGTGGTCGTCGTGCTGACGATGTCCGGTCCATCAGCGATCCAGAGCCGCTCGTCGCTGCCCGTCGTCATTCCCTTCGGGCCGTTGAGCACGACGGCGTTGTTGGTGAAGCCCGCCGGGTTCGCGGGCGGGATCTTCACGATTCCATTGCTCCCCGCCATCCAGACGTTGCCGTCCGCGCCCGCCGTGATCCCCTGTGCGCCGAGGAGCCCGCCGATGCTCTGCTGACTCGCGCCGAGCGGATTCGCCGGGTCGATGACGATGAACCCGTCGCCCTGGGCTCCGTAGAGCTTGCCGTCGGGGCCAACGGTGATTCCGGTGATCGCCTTCGTCATTCCGGGCGGTGTCAACTCGGTCGGCACCCCGGCGGGTGTCATCCGCACGATCTTGTTCGTCTGCTCGGTGGCGATCCAGATGTTGCCGTCCGGCCCGGCCACGAGCTCGTTGTTGGAGCCGACCGTGATGCCCGCTGGCAGCGCAAACTCCCCCGCGACCGCCGGCGCGGCGTGTGCCGCGGGTGACGTCGCGAGAGCCGTGAACGCCCCCGCGACGAGAAGGATCGCTCTCGCCGATTTGCTCACTCGCCCGCAGTCTAAGTCGAGCGTCAAGGTCTTGACTGGAGAGTTCGTCGTTATAGGCTGGGGTTGCGGGGGCTGGGGGCGTTGTTCAACCACCAGGAAGGCAGACATGAACGCACGACTCGGCGCCGTGCTGGGCGCCATCGCGATCGGCGTCTTGGTCGTATCGGTCGCCAACTTCTCGCAGGCATCGTCGAAGGCGGACGACGCATCTCGCGCATCCGCCAAGGCGTCAAAGGGCAAGTACGTGGTCGCGAGGTTCGACGACGCGGTCGAGGGCATCGTCGTCGCCAAGGCGAGGCCGAGGGGGATCATCGGCGTGCTGATCTCGCTGCATTCGCTCGAGCCGAACACGTCATACGAGCTCACCGGCAATCGCAAGCCGTGCTCGGTCGTCGACGCCGCTGACTACGTGATCTGGCGAGACAACGTCAAGACCGATTCGAACGACGACATCTACGCGCAGAGCAGCGGCAAGCGACGCGGTTCACCGCTGAGGGGGAAGAGCATCCGCATCGCCGAGCTGACGTCGAGCGACAGTCCGACCGAGGTCGCCTGCAGCAGGTCGGCCAACGTCGAGGACCTCTCGCTCAACTTCGAGGAGTAGTCCGAGGGCGTCAACGCTTCGCGCGTCGAACAACCCTAGGTCGTGACGGCCTCGCTGGCGACGGGCTCGAGCGCCAGCTCGAGCACCTCGTTGATCGAGAGCACCGGGTGAAAGCTCATCTCGTCGCGAACCTCGTCGGGAACGTCGGTGAGGTCGGCGCGGTTGCGCTCGGGGATGACCACGTCGGTGAGCCCGGCGGCGTGTGCCGCGAGCACCTTCTGCTTGAGCCCGCCGATCGGCAGGACGCGGCCCTGGAGCGTGACCTCGCCGGTCATCCCGACCGTGTGCTTGACGGGGCGTCCGGTGAGCAGCGATACCAGTGCCGTCGTCATCGTGATGCCCGCGCTCGGGCCGTCCTTGGGGATCGCGCCTGCGGGGACGTGGATGTGAAACTCGCGCTCAGAGAAGGCGTCGGCATCGAGGCCGAGCTGGTCGGCGTGCCCGCGCACATATGAGAGCGCGATCCTGGCCGACTCCTTCATCACGTCGCCGAGCTGGCCGGTGAGCACGAAGCCCTCCTTGCCCGGCATCGACGTCGTCTCGATGAAGAGCACGTCGCCGCCGGCGCCGGTGACCGAGAGTCCGGTTGCCACGCCCGCGACGGCGGTGCGCTCGGCGGCCTCCTGGTAAAAGCGCTGCTTGCCGAGCGCGTCGCGAACGGCATCGACGTCGATCGCCACCGGCGCCGTCGCCTGCTTCGAGGCGATTCCCGTTGCGGTCTTTCGCAGAACCTTGCCGAGCTCCCGCTCGAGCCCGCGTACGCCGGCCTCTCGCGTGTACTCGCTGACGATCTGATCGAGCACCTCGTCGGCGATCTCCACCTCGTCGCCGCGCAGCCCGTTGCGCTCGATCTGCCGCGGCCACAGATAGCCGCGGGCGATCGCGACCTTCTCGTCGGTCGTGTAGCCGTCGAAGCGCACGACCTCCATGCGGTCGAGCAGCGGTCCGGGGATCGTCTCGGCGACGTTTGCCGTGGCGATGAACAGGACCTCTGAGAGGTCGAGCTCGACGTCGAGATAGTGGTCGCGGAAGGAGTGGTTCTGGGCGGGGTCGAGCACCTCGAGCAGTGCCGAGCTGGGGTCGCCGCGCCAGTCGGCGCCGACCTTGTCGACCTCGTCCAACATGATCACCGGGTTGATCGTTCCCGCGTCCTTGAGGGCGCGCACGAGGCGGCCCGGGAGCGCGCCGATGTAGGTGCGGCGGTGACCGCGGATCTCGGCCTCGTCGCGCACGCCGCCAAGCGACATCCGCACGAACTCGCGCCCGGTTGCGCGGGCGATCGACTCGCCGATCGATGTCTTGCCGGTGCCCGGAGGGCCGATCAGGGTGAGAATCGCGCCGGCGCCGCGGCCCTCGTCGGTGAGGCCGCGATCACGGCGAAGACCCTGTACCGCGATGTACTCGGTGATCCGGTCCTTGACGTCTTCGAGCCCGGCGTGGTCGGCGTCGAGCACCTCGCGGGCGCCGACCGGATCGAGCGTCTCGTCCGAGCGCTGGTTCCAGGGCACGCCCACGAGCCAGTCGAGATAGGTGCGAATCATCGAGGACTCGCCCGTCGACTCGCCCATGCGCTCGAGGCGGCCGAGCTCGCGGCGCGCCTGCTCTTCGACCGCCTCGGGCATCTCGGCCTCTGCGATCTTGCGCTCGTACTCGTCGACGACCGACGCGTCGTCCTCGCCCAGCTCCTTGCGGATCGAGTCCATCTGCTTGCGCAGGAAGTACTCGCGCTGTTGCGCGTTGGCGCCGTCCTCGACGTCGTCGCGGATGCGCTTGCGGACCTGCAGCTCAGCCAGGCGCTCGCGTTGGAGGTCGAGGGCCATCTCGAGCCGCGTCGTGACGTCGACCGTTTCGAGAAGGCGCTGCTTGTCCTCCAGCGAGATGTCCGGGCTGTAACCGGAGGTATCGGCGAGCTCGCCCGGCTCGGACACCGCCCGCAGGAAGGCGGCGACTCGGCCATCGTCCCCCCGCAGTTCGAGGATCTCCTCGACCACCGCGCGGTAATTGCGCTCGAGCTCGCGAATCCGCTCGTCGTCCGGAACGGGATCGGGAAGCTTTTCGACCTCGATCGTCAGCTGCCCGTTCGGCCCGGGGGAGGCCGTGCCGGCGCGACCGCGATAGAGGCCGGTGAGAGTGACCGCGGTGAGGCCCCCGGGCAGCTTGCCGCTGTCGACGACCTCGGCGACGGTGCCGATCGTCGCGTACTCGTCGTCCTGGCGCGAGAGAACGAAAACGCGTTGAGCGTCGCCGACGTCGGCGGCGATCGTCACGGTCATCCCGGGAAAGATGATGCTGTCGTCGAGAGGGATGAGAAGCAGCTGCATGCGGTCGTCCTTTGGCTGGCCCGGGGGCGCTTTACTTTCTGAAGTAATGGTAGCGCCGCCCTCCAGGCGGCCCGCTGCGCTAGTTGCGGGGGCGCGCTGGACCAGCGCTGCCGATGACCGAGACGATGATCACGGCGAGCCCAAGCAGCGCCATGTTCGCGGTGGGGCCGGGCGGGTCGTCGATCAAAAAGGCACTGACGATGATCAACGCTCCCGTCAGCGCGGTCACCGCGCCAAGGGTCCTCGATGCCATGGCGCCGACGAGTCGAAGAACCGCGAGGAGGATCACGACGATCCCCCAGATGACCGGTACCGCCGGCTTGTCGTAGGCAAGGGCAAAGGCGGAGACGATCAGCCAGACCCCGATCAGCACCGTCACGATCAGCGCCGCCTCGATCGACGAGCGTCGATCGACGCGCTCGGACGTGGCGTCGGTCGTCTCCGCCAACGGGCTGCGCTCAGCAGCGGTGGTTAGGGGTCGCTCTTCCTCCACGCTCAGGCACCTTCCCACATCGTGGTGGGGCTAAGCAGACAGATAGGTTCGGTGTCGGCGAGAGACCGCAAGGAAGGGAATGGATGAGCGACAAGGTTCTGTACACAGCTGAGGCGACCGTGACCGGCGGGCGGATCGAGGGCCACGGCAAGACCAGCGATGGCGAGCTCGAGGTCGACATCCGGATCCCCTCGGTACTTGGCGGCCCCGGCGGCGGCACGAACCCCGAGCAGCTGTTCGCGGTCGGCTACGCGTCGTGCTTCGAAAGCGCGATCGGCTCGGTTGTGCGTCGCCGCAAGCTCGAGCTCGAAAGCGATGACGTCTCGATCGACTCGAAGGTGATGCTGCTGCCCACTGAGGATCGGGCCTTCAAACTCGCGGTCGAGCTCGATGTCCGCCTGCCGTCGATCACCGACCAGCAGGCCGCGGCAGACCTCGTCGCCGCAGCGCACAGGGTGTGTCCGTACTCGAATGCGACGCGCGGCAACATCGATGTGAAGCTGACGGCCAACGGCCAGCCCGTCGGCTGATGGAGGTCACAGGCGCACACGTGGTGATCACCGGTGCGGCCGGTGGTATCGGTGCGGCCCTCGCGCGGCGATTCGCGGCCGAGGGAGCCGGCACGGTGGTTGTGGCCGATCGCGACCTGGGCGGCGCCGAGGCCGTGGCGGAGGAGATCGGAGGCCACGCGCGCCAGTTCGACGCCGCCAGCGGCGAAAGCGTGCAGGGCCTGGTGGCGGACGCGGTCGCCGAGAACGGCCCGATCGACCTGTTCTGGTCGAACGCCGGCGTTCCCGGGCCCTCGGGCGGGCCCGAGGGCGCCGTTGAAGCCGAGTGGAAAGCGACCTGGGACATCAACGTCATGTCGCACGTCTGGGCAGCGCAGGCACTGCTTCCGCAGATGCTCGAGCGCGGCTCGGGCTACCTCGTCAATACCGCCTCAGCCGCCGGGCTGACCACTCAGGTGTCGGCGCTTGCCTATTCGGTCACCAAGCACGGTGCCGTCTCGCTCGCCGAGTGGCTTGCGATCGCTTATGGAGATCGCGGGATCAAGGTTTCGTGCATGTGCCCGCAGGCGGTTCAGACCGCGATGCTCGAGCTGGCCAAAGAGGAACCGGTGGGGGCCGCGCTGCTGGAGGCGGGCGGCATCCTCGAGCCCGACGAGGTTGCCGAGGTCGCGCTCGAGGCGATACGCGAGGAGCGCTTCCTCATCCTCCCGCACCCGGAGGTGTCCCAGCACATCGCTCTCAAGGGCGCCGACCCGGAGCGCTGGATCAGGGGGATGCGAAAGCTCGTCGCCTCGCTGGACCTGCCCGGCTAGCGCTCGAGTCCCAGCCAGCCCGCGAGCGACGTCAGCTCTGCCTCCAGCGCTTCCGCCGTCTCCGGTGGTGCGCTTGGCTCCAGGTGCGTCGCGCGCACGAGCAGCCGGCCGGCGGCTCGGTCGGACTTGAGATCGACGCGGGCGACGAGCTGGTCGCCTAAGAGAAACGGCAGTACGTAGTAGCCGTGCACGCGCTTCGGGGCGGGGACGTAGATCTCAAGCCGGAATTGAAACCCGAAGATGCGCTGCACCCGTGGGCGAGCCCACAGCAACGAGTCGAACGGGCCAAGGAGGGCGCGCGCGTCGATCCGCCTCGGGATCCGGGCGCGAGGGTCGAGGTATCCGGCGTGCGGCCCCAACCCTCAACCTCGACCGGGAGCAGGTCCCCCGCCTCGACGAGCTCGGCTAAGCGCGGCTTGGCCTCGGCGGCCGTGAGGCGGAAGTACTCGCGCAGGTCGGCCTCCGCGGCGACCCCCAGTGAACGCGCCGCGATGCGAAGCAGCTCGCGCTGTGCATCGTCGGGCGCGGGCGTCGCGGCGTTGAGGATCTTCGCCGGCAACACGCGCTCGGTGAGGTCGTAGAGCCGCTCGAAGCGCCGGCGCCTCGCCGAGCTGATGCGGCCGCTCCAAAAGAGGAACTCGAGCGCGCGCTTGCCATCTGACCAATCCCACCAGGGCCCGCTGCGCCGCGGGCGCTCGTGCGAGAGCTCCGAGGCGGCGATGGGGCCGCGATCGTGAACTTCCTCGAGCACGCTCGCGACCAGCTCCGGCTGCTCCTCGGCCACGCGTCGCATTCCACCCCAGGCGTCGGTGTGCGCCTGCGCCATGCGCCATCGAAGCAATGGCTGAGCCTCAACCGGGATCAGCGAGGCCTCATGCCCCCAGTACTCGAACAGGCGTCGGGGAGCGCGGTATGCGAGACGGTCGAGCCCGTCGCGGTCGTACGGACCCAGGCGACTGAACGCGGGTAGATAGTGCGCGCGCTCCAAGACATTGACCGAGTCGATCTGGATCAGCCCAACGCGGCCGATCACGCGCCGCAGGTCCCAGCCGGTCGGCTGCGCAGAAGGCCGCGGATCGGAAAATCCCTGGGCGCCCAGGGCCACGCGGCGGGCCTCGGAGGCGGAGAGCGAGACGCGGTTGGCATGCCGGCGAGACACGTTCGCGAGACCCTACGAGGCGCGCGGGCGCCAGTGATCGTTCTGCTCAACTAGGTCGATGAGAGTGATCGTTTTCGGCGCCAACGGCGACCTCGGCCGCCGGCTCATCATGGAGTGCCTCGAGCGCGGATTCGAGGTCAGTGCGGCCGTACGAGATGCCTCGCGCTTCGAGGGAGTCGCGCGCGAGATCACCGTGGTCACCGCCGATGCCACCGACCCGTCCGCCGTGGCCTCGATCGCCGCTGGACATGACGCCGCGCTCAGCGCCGTCACCCAGCACTCGCACCCGGAGGTCCTTTCCGAGGTCGCCGCGAGTCTGCTCGTCGGGCTCTCGCGAGCCGAGGTTCCGCGCCTCGTGGTCGCGGGTGGCGCGGGCGATCTCGAGATCGACGACGACGGCACACGCCTGATGGACACGCACGACTTTCGCGAGGAGTGGAGGCCTGAGGCGCAGGCGCAGGCCGACGCGCTTGAGGTCCTACGCGAGGCGGAGACCGACGTCGAGTGGACCTACGCCAGCCCGGGCGCCGTGCTCGAGCCGGGTGAGCGCACCGGCGAGTATCGCGTTGGCACCGATCGCCTCCTCACTGGCGACGACGGCCGCAGTCGGATCACGATGGAGGACTTCGCCATCGCGATCGTCGACGAGGCGATCGAGACAAAGCACCCCCGCGCGCGGTTCACAGCAGCCCACTGAGCTCAGGGGCCGGTGACGGTGGTGGTCACCGTGGTGGTCTCGGGCGGCTCGGTCACGGTGGTTGTCTCGTCGGTGCTTGTTGTCGTGGTCGTCGTCGTTTCCAGCGTCGACGTGGTGATCGTCGTCGTGGTAGGGCGGGCCGTCGACGTCGTCGTGGAGGTTCTCGTGACGAGCACCTCCTCCTTCGGCGGATCCGAGACGATCAGCGCGAGCGCGATCCCGAGGCCAATCGCCAACGCCACCAGGGCGATGATCGCGACCCGCGCGCGGGGGTCGAGCGGTGGGCGCTCGGGATCAAAAGTCTCTTCTGGCTCCACGGTCTATGAAAAGAGTTGCACGACCAGAGCCGACCACTCGTCGCGCTTGCGGATAGTCTCGCGCGCGCCATGGCTCAGACCAAAACCACAGGCGTCTCGGGCGCAGTGCCGATGGCGCTGTTGGCGCTCGCGCTCGCGGCGTGCGCGGCCTACGGCGCGACCGCAGTCGAGATCGGCGACCTCCCGGCGCTCGTGCTCATCACCTTCGTGCCGCCCGCGGGCCTGGCGCTGATCGCTGCGGGCCTCGACATCGCCGCGGCAACGACCGGCGGGGCGAAGGGACAACGGCTGTTCGAGATCGGTCTGGTGTTGTTCGGGATCAGCCTCGGCTGGCTCGCGCTCTGCGGAGTGATGGCGGCAGGCGCTGCCGTGCTCGAGCCGGACAGCCTCGCCGGCGATTAGCTTCAGCGAGCCCGGGCGTTCTCCTCGATCGCCGTGCCAAGCTGCTCGAGCGTTGGAGATGCGAGCGTGACGCTGCCACCCGGACCGCTGACGACAAGGGTCGGAGTTGAGTCGAGGCCCAGGCGTGCCGCCCTTTCCTGCGATCTCGCCAGGTCCGATGCCAGTTCGTCGCTGCGTCGGTCCGCGTCCCAGGCCGTCATGTCTTCGACGCCGGCCTCCGACGCGATCTCCTCCAGGAACGTGTTGGTGACGTAGCCGGAGTCTTCGGGCCCCTGGTTGGCGTAGAACAGATCGATGAACTGCCAGTAGCGATTCTGCTCGGCAGCCGCCAACGCGGCAAGTGCTGCTCTCGCGGAGTCCGGCCCAATGATCGTGAAGTTCTCAAACGCGAGACTTGCCTCGCCCGTGCGAACGTACCTGTCGATCAGCTCCGGCACGATCACCTCGGCGTACTGGCGACAGGCCGGGCACTGCAGGTCGCCAAACTCGGTGACGCGCACCGAAGCGTCCTTGTTCCCAAGGAGCGTGCCGTCCTGCGGGAGGTCTTCGAGCCGGTCGATCGTTGCGTCGACCTTCGTGATCCCATCGCCCCCGGCGGTGTCCGATCCCGATTGACTGAGTGCGATCAAGACGGCGACGGCGATCAGCGCAGTGAGCACGCCGCCGACAGCGAGCTTCATCCGATGTTGTCGGTTGTCCATGATCAGACCCCTGACTGGTGGTTCCTATTTCCCGCGAAGGCGACGAAGCGCCATGTGCAGCTGATGGCTAGAAGACCCATTACGAGGGCGCTGGCGACGCACCATTGACATACGGCATCGATGACGCTGAGCTCGAGGTAGGTCAGGTACACGCTGAAACCTGCGCCCACCATTGCGGCCACAAAACCGGTGACCCGGCCGTGATCCCCGGGTGTCACGCTTGCGGCGAGCAGGAGGAGGTACCCAGCCATACCGATCACCGAGACCCGAATCCCGGCCAGATCGGCGTATGAACTCTCCGCCACCGTCTCGCAGCCGTGACCGCCCGCGACACAAACCGGAGTGGTCCCGGCGCTATCGGCGATCGTGATGTAGGTGGCGATCGCAAGGCCGACCGAGGCCAGCGCGGACCCGGCGACCTGCAGGCGGCGCTCGCTTGTCACCCCGTCGCCGTCGCCGTCGGCATGGCCGTTGCAGCCACGGCGCTGCGCGGGACGACGAGAACGGGGGCCTGGGCCATGCGAACCAACTCACCTGAGACGCTGCCCAGGACCGTGCGTCGCACCGGTCCGCGCTTGCGGGAGCCGAGCACCAGCAGGTCGAGGTCGCCGGACTCGGAGGAAAGCTCGGTGGCGGCCCGCCCGCGGAGCAGAACCCGCTGCGTGTTGATCTCGGCGGGGACGCTCTCGACGCCGTCTTGGAGTAGGTCCGACCAGCGTTCGCTAAGGGCAGCGTCTCCCGGTTCCCCCAGCGTCAACGGCGCGACCGTGATGATCTTCAGGTCGGCCCTCAGAGCCTGCGCGAGCCGGGTGGCCCACTGGAGCGCAAGCTTCGATTCCGAGGTTCCGTCGTAGCCGACCCCTATCAGGCCGGGTCGCCTCGATCGCCTCTGTGCCCATCCTCGCGTCGCAACCAGCACGCCGCAGGGAGCACCATTGAAGAGGGCGGTGCCGGCGGCACCGACGAACACCCGATCCACGGCGCTGAGATGGGTAGATCCGATCACAATGAGATCCGCAGCCTCGCTCTCGGCGAGCTCGCACAGTCCTTCGCCGACGGCGCCGTCGAGCTCTCGCCGATCGAAGTCCGATGTCCCGAGCTCAGCTTCTGCCAGAGCGAACGTCCGCGAGTAGTACGCGCTCTTGGCTTCCCCGTAGGAAACGTGCGTCAGGTCCGGCGGTGGAGCCTCGAACACACAGGCCACCGTGAGCCTCGCGCTCGTGGCACTGGCCAGGTATGCAGCCAGGTGCAATGCGTCCTTGGCGTGCTTGGTCCCGTCAAAACCGACAGTGATCCGGTTCATAGGGTCACCGTAGAACTGGGCGTTGGCGCGCTCATCCGCAAGGGGCGCGGGACCAACGTCAGTAGTCACTACGGGAGCGGTTCGCCGGCGATCAGACTCCGAGGACGAGGCTGAGTCCGAACATCGTCGCGCCGCCTGCGAAAGCTCCGACGAGAGCGTCGCGGCGCCGTTGCCGTACGGCCTCTGGCAGGACCTCGACCGCCACCAAGGCAAGCATCGCTCCCGCGGCGAACGCAAAGGAGAGCGGCAGCAGGGCGTCGACCTGCTCGGTTAATACGTAGGCGATCGCGGCGCCAACCGGCTGGGGGGCGCTCGTCGCCGTCGCAGCCCAAAACTGAGCCGATCGCGAGTAGCCCGCGGCGTCCATCGGGATCGCAACGCTGGTCCCCTCCGGAATGTTCTGGACTGCGATCGCGATAAAGATGAACAGGGCCAGGCCCTGGGTGGTTGACGCGTAGGCCGATCCGAGCGCGAGCCCCTCGGGCAGGCTGTGAACGAACAGCACGGCAAAGACGAGGGTCGAGGTGCGTTTCGCCTTGGCATGGGCCACCAGGACCACGTTCGACGCGGCGTCGTATCGCCGCTCCATTAGCCGGCGGGCGATGAGCAGGAACGCAATGCCGGCTGCCAAACCTGAAGTGACCGCGGGCACGCTGCCGTCGTCGAGCGCCGGCGCCAGCATCCCGGCGGTGGCCGCGACGGCCATCACGCCTGCCGCGATGCCGAGGAGCGCGGGGCGCAGTCGCGCCGCCCGCGAGCCGAGCAGGAACACCGGGATCGTGCCGAGGCCAGTTGCCAGGACGGTCAGGGTTGCCGCAAGGAGGAGCTCGAGCATTCCCTGTTCCTACCGGCCGCGGGGGCGAACGGCCTCCGTAGTGAGCACCTAGGCAACCCGGGCGCGGAGCACTGACGACGTGTACTCACGGCGAGTTAGGGTGATCGCGTGAACGACTCCAGGCCGAATCAGCAAGCACCAATCACCGTCGTCCTCGCTGACGATCACGAACTGGTGCGCGACGGAATACGCATGGTCCTCGAGGCCGAATCCGACATAGAGGTCGTCGCCGAGGCGGCGGACGCGGAGAGCGCGGCACGTTACGTACTCGGCCACAAGCCGACCATTCTCGTGCTCGATCTGAGCATGCCGGGCCAGCCAAGCCTTGAACTGATGCCGCAGATCGCAGAAGCGTCGCCGCAGACCGCGGTCATCGTGGTCACGATGCAAAACGAGCCGGCATTTGCCAAGCAGGCGCTGCAATCCGGCGCCAAGGGGTTCGTCGTCAAGCAGTCGGCGGCGGCCGAGTTGGTCGCCGCCGTTCGGACGGTGCTCACAGGCGACACGTACATCAATCCCAGCCTTGGCGCTCGCATGGCGGCTGCCCCCGATCCGCCGAGCGGTCCGCCTGACGACCTCACACCGCGAGAGGTCGAGGTGCTCGGGCTGATCGCGCTCGGCTATATGAATCCAGAGATCGCGGACAAGCTCGTGCTCAGCGTCCGCACGGTCGAGACGCACCGCGCCAATATTCAGCGCAAGACCGACCTTTCGACTCGCGCCGAGCTCGTCGCCTACGCGATCGAGAACGACCTGGTCGAACGCTAGACGCCGCTGCTCTCCACCGGCTCAGCGTCGTAGGACATCGGTGTCGCGTGCCATTCGCGGGGAAACGACGCCTCGACGCCGATGGAGTCGGACGGCGGCTCGAGATCGTGCGGGGTTGACTTCGTCAACCATGCCGAGAGGTACCGGCCCGCGACCTTCCCGGGCGGCCACCAGAGAGCGTCGAGTGAGACATCTCCCTCGCCGCTTCCGCCGGTGAGGCCGTGCTTCAGGTTCAGCGACTCCATCCCAGTCAGCAACTGGCCTCGCAGAACCGGCACGAACGGCTGCGGTTCGATTTCGGCGCCAAGGCGTGCGGCGATGTGCTCTGCGGCGGCGTCCGCCTGCTGGGTCGCCAGACCGCCCTGCTTGACCGGGAAGTCGACGCCGTCGCCGGCCGCGTAAACGTCGGCGACGCCCTGGACGCGTGCGTGGTCGTCGATCGGCACGAAGCCTCGGGGGTCACAAGGGAGTCCTTGAATCCTCGGACCTTCGATGACCGGAAGCGAGAGCACGACCGGACTGTCAAGCGGCACGCCCTGCGGCGAGAGATGCAGATCGTCTTGATCGTCCTGGACCACACGGCAGCCGGTCTCAATCGAGATTCTGCGGGCCCTGAACAGTTGATCGATCGCGGCGCTCGCCCGCGTGCCGAAGACCGAGAGCGGCGCCGGTTCGGGCGTGACGAACCGCAGGCGCAGGTCGGAGAGGCCGAGCTCCTCGCTGCGGCGCCGGATGAGCAGCGCCATCTCATACAGCGGCAGCGCCCAGGAGGTCGCGGGCGGGACCACGAGCGTGAGGGTCCGGCCAAACAGCGTGTGGGCTCGATGGATGAGCTCGTCCACGGGCAGGTCGACACGGTCGCTCCAGAAGGTCTCGACGTTGTCGTACGCCGGACTCGGCTTGCCGCCAACGCAGACAATGAGGATGTCGTATGGGACAGTCCGGCCGCCCGGCACCGTCACCGTGTGCTCGTCAGGCGAGACGGATTCCACCATCGCACGTTCAAAACTCACGCCGATCTCGGCTAGAGCCGGATCGAGCTCATGCGTTTCAGCCGGCTGGTGCGTGAACGGCTCGGCGACCGTCAGCGGCTTGTAGAGAAAGTCGACGTTAGGCGCCAGAAGCGACACGTCCGCACGACCCGGAGCGAGCTCGTGGAGCGCCAATGCCGCCTCGATGCCCGCAATGCCGCCACCGGCGATGACGATCCTTGGCTTGGACTCAGTTGAGTTCACGATGTTCCTCTCGGTCGTGGGGATGGCGGACCACCAGGACAGATGACCCCGCACGGTGCAGGACACGCTCGCTGACGCTTCCGAGCCTCCTCAGGCCGTTCAGCCCGCGGCTTCCCACCACCACCAGGCCCGCGTCGAGATGATCGGCAATGTCAGCTATTTGGCGGGCTGGGTCACCGTCTGCCATGACCACCACCGCCTCGGTGCCTGTCCGCTCGAGGATCCGCACCGCGTGTTCGGAGAGATCTGGGGCCTGGGCGCCATCGCCGACGTTGATGAGGACAACCGACTCCCGGCCGCTGGCCGCGGCCAAGTCTGCCGCGAGGTCGGTCGCGTCCAGGCTCGTTCGCGAGCCGTCGCTCGCGAGGACGATCGGCTCGGGAAAGTTGGCGGAGGGTCGCGCAACGAGCAGCGAGCACGGGGCCGCGTAACCGAGGCCGGTTGTCACTGATCGATGGAGCAGTCCCGCCTGCTGAGAGCTGCGACTGGCGCCGACGACGATCAGGTCCGCCCCTTCATCCGTCGCCAGTGCGCCGAGACTCTCGACAGCACGGCCGGCAATCACCCGGAGGTCGACGTCGGGGAAGTCATGCGCCGCCTCCTGAAGCCAACCCTCGCATCGAGCACGCGCCTGGCTCACGCCAGTTGGGAGCGCGTCGCGTGGGTCGAGGACGGCGACCGCGCTGATGGCTGCCTTCGGCGCGAGCGACTGCGCCCGCTCGATGCCCAGCAGGCTCGTTGGCGATCCATCCACGGCGCAGATGATCCGGGTGAACGGGCTTTCCGAGGTCACGCCAGCCCCAGCGGTTTCTGCGTCGGCTCGTGCGCTCACGAGGTCTCACCGGGGCTGCGATGGAGTTCGACGGCCATGGCCCAGACGGTAAGCGCGTGAAACCGGATCGCCATCGGCGGCAACCGCCTAACCAGCTGCGTAGTAAGCCCGGACTAGGGTGGGCTGGCTCGCACCACGGGGAGCGTGGCCGCCAGCCGAGTTCCACCGTCCTCGGCCGTGGCGATCTCCAGCTCACCGCCACGCAGCGCAACTCGCTCCCGCATCCCGACCAGGCCAAATCCCGTTCCCGACGTGCCGGTGCCTCCTTCGAATCCCCGCCCGTCGTCCTCGACGGTGACAGTCACCGCGCCGCCGTTCTCCTCGATCTTGACCCGCACACGGGTGGCGTCAGCGTGCTTGACAACGTTGCTCAGCGCCTCCTGGACGAGCCTGTAAAGCGTCGCTTCGAGTTCGGGCTCATGGCGGGTCCCTTCACGCCCAGCTTCGTGGGCCAGGTCGAGGTCGAGGTCGATCTGCAGGCCGGTCCGATCATGCACGCGCTCGACCAGGGTCTGCACGGCGGCTCCGGTTCCGAGCTGATCAAGCGAGGCCGGTCTCAGCTCGGTGATCAGACCCTGGAGTCCGGCGATGATCTGTTCGACTCGCGCGTTGGAGCGGTTCAGCGCGGTGCGCATCGTCTCGAGATCGTCACCAGCCAAGGCGCTGGCCTGCATGACGTTGAGCGCCCCAAGCTCTTGCAGCGTTTCGTCGTGAAGCTCGCGCGCCCAGCGCTGGCGTTCGCGCTCTGACGAGGCGATGGAAAGGCTGACCCGCTCGTCTTCGAGCTCTCGGGCAGCGAAGATCCGCGTGGCGGCGCTGGAACCGAACGACTCGAGCATCAACACGTCGTCAGCGCCGTATGGGTCCTCGTGGTCGATGCGGTCGAATACCGCCAGAGCGCCCAGGTCCGTGCCGCGTGCGCGCAGGGGGACGATGATCCCGTTGGCCCCACGGGGGTTGACCTCCGCAAAGCGAGCCGCGGTTTCTGGCGACATCAGCTGGCCGCGCCCTGCACGCAGGACCTCGAACGCGAGGGACTCAGCGTTGGGAAGTTCGCGGCCGACGATCTCCGCCGGTACCTCGCCGGCAGCCGCGGCAGCGCGCATCTTGCGATCGTCGAGCAGCATCATGATCGTCGTGCGAGCGTCGGCCAGCGAACGCGCGCGTTTGACGACGAGCTCGATCACGCGCTCGAAATCACCAGGCCCGACCGTCTCGCGGTTCAGGGCTGCCGTCTCCTCGAGGCCCCGTAGGGCGCTTTCGATCTTGCGCCGGTCGCGCACCCCCTGCGCGTGTACGCGGGCATTCTCGACGGCCACCGCGGCCCACTCGCCCAAGACGATGAGGGCCTGCTCGTCGTGCTCATCGAACTCGAGCCCGCCCTCCTTTTCGGTCAGGTAGAGATTGCCGTAGACCTCGCCACGGATCATCACCGGCACGCCCAAGAACGTCTCCATCGGCGGATGCTCGACCGGGAATCCGTATGAACGTGGGTGCTCGCTGATGTGCGCCAGCCGCAGCGGCCGCGGATTGCGGATCAGCTCGCCCAGAATCCCGTGGCCACGCGGCAGCGGCCCGATTCGCGCGCGGGCCTCCTGATCGATGCCCACGGTCAGAAAGCGGGCGAGCCCGTTCTTGTCCTCGTCGAGGATTCCCATAGCCGCATAGCGAGCGCCCGTGAGCTCCCGAGATACCTCAAGGGCTTGGATCAGAACAGCATCGGGCTCCCGTTCAGCTACGAGGGCACGGCCCACGTCGAGCAGGCGCTTCAGCTCGGATGGGTCGAGGTCCGCGGCATCCATTCATGCGCCTCCATGGCTGAGGATGCCATTCATTAAATCGGTAGTCGCTACCCAGTGTGGTGCGGCCTCGATGCGGATTACGCGAGGCCGACTCGGTCGTAGCGTGCCCCATCGACACTCGAATGCGGAGGCATGATGAAACGGGAGATCATTGTGGGGTTCGACCCCCAGCACGGCGGCAGGGACGTTCTCGCCCTCGGCAGGTTGCTTTCGGAGGTTCTGGACGCCAAGCCGCTGGTGGTCACCGTCATGCCATGGCCTCAGCTCCTCATGGGCGTGAAGGGCGCCGAGGAAACTCTTGCCGCGCAGATGGATAGGCGCTTCGCGGTGGTCTATCGCGAGATGGACGACCTCGAAGTCGAGACGCGGATGATTGCAAGCGACAGCCCCGCCGCGGCCCTCTCCGAGGTCGCGGAGACCGATTCGGCGCACTTGATCGTGGTCGGCTCCTCCCATCATGGGCCGGTCGGGCGCACGCTCGCCGGTAGCGTCGGCGAGTCCCTTCTTCACGGTGCTCGTCGCGCAGTGGTGATCGCGCCACGTGATTACGCAGACCGCGAGCACTCTCGGCTGAAGCGGATCGCCGTCGCCTTCGACGGGTCGCCGGAGTCGTGGACCGCCCTCGAGACCGGGATCGCGCTAGCGGAGCGCTGCAACGGACAACTGTCGGTGCTCACCGCGGCCGACTATCCCCGCTACGGGTATGCGACCGCCCTCGAACTGATTGCAACCGGGGATCTCGAAGACGCCGAGCAGAAGGAGAAGGAACGACTGCTCAAACTTGCCATCAGCCGAGTCCCGACCCGGCACGAGGCAGCCAGCCGCGTGTTGACTGGCGACCCGGCCGATGTCCTCGGCCGCGCGAGCGGTGAGTTCGATCTGTTGATCACCGGCTCGAGAAGCTGGGGCCCGCTCAAGCGCACGATGCTCGGGAGCACGACGCGGAAGCTGGTCCGGCGCGCCTCGTGCCCCGTTTTGGTCCTCCCGCGCGGGGTTGGCATGGATCCCCTCGGCGTCCGTGAGCCGGGCCATTCGGCAGCGGCAGCAACGCACTGAGCGGCCTCTCAGCAGGCTGGTTTCTCGGCGGTCATCGTGACCGAGTGCCTGATCGCCTTCGCGGTCATTTTTGCGATCAACCTCCTGCCGGCGTTTGGCCCTCCGACCTGGTCCGTCCTGGTTCTGCTCACGCTGAACTCGGACCTCGGGGGGCCCGTGATGGTCATCGGGGGCGCCGTTGCCGCAGCAGCCGGGCGTCTCGTGCTCGCGTCAGCGGCGCGACGACTTCGCCCGCGGCTCAGCCTCGAGCGGCGGCGAAACCTCGAGAGCGCCCAGGCGCTGATCGCGGGTGACCGCCGCTGGGCCTTCGGGGGGCTCGCCCTGTTCGCGCTATCCCCGGTGCCCTCCGCACAGTTGTTCATCGCGGCCGGCCTCGTGAACGTGCGACTCATACCCCTGACGGCAGCGTTCTTCACCGGCCGGCTCGTCTCCTACTCGCTGTACGTCGGCGCCGCGGCAACCGCCGAAGCATCATTGGGGCAGGTGGTCAGCGACTCCCTCACCTCACCGATGGGAATCGCGCTTCAGGCGATGATGCTGATCGGCCTGGTGGCGCTCGTGCGGATCGACTGGTCCAAAGCGCTGGCCAGGCGGGTGGCGCACCATCGGGCGCCTCAGCCTCAGTAGGCGGCGCGACACGCTCTTGAGTCCGGTCTGACTACGGATGAGTTTCCGTAATGAGGGCTGATCTTCGCTCGCGCAAACGCCCCTAGTGTCGTGGCCATGAACACGACAACCGAACAACTAAAAAACTCCGTTCTGACTGAAGCCAGCGACGGCGGCATCGTCAGCTGTAGGCCAGAAGCAGCGCTTTCGCAGGTGGCCGAGCTGATGGCGGTAAACAGAGTTCACGCGATTGTCGTCGTCGATGACGACCGGCCCGAGCCGCCGGTGATCACCGAGCTCGACCTGGTCAGCGCCGTCGCAAGCGGGCACTTCGACGGCCTGACCGCAGCGGACATCGCGGCGAATGAGGCGATCAGCCTCCGCCACGACGACACTTTGATCCACGCCGCTCAGCTAATGGCCGAGCACCGCGTATCTCACCTACTCGTTCGCAACGAGCGTCGCGACCCGGTTGGAATCGTCTCGACCCTCGACATCGCCGCCGCGATCAGCTGACCGAGGCCGGTCAGCTGACCGAGGCGGTGGACGCCGAGGCAAGGCGGTCAGACGAGGATCTCGGTGACCCGATGCGACTCCGCCTTGCGGGTTGCTTTTTCGGCGCTTCGCGGCACGACCATCACGGGACACGGGGCGGCCTGCATGACCTTATGAGCCACGCCGCCCAGGAGGACCCGGCGCACAGGGCCGTACCCGCGAGATCCCATGACCAAGAGATCGAGGTCCTTGGCTTCGTCGATCAGCACTTCGGCCACCCGACCTTGCCTGATCACCGTCGAGCTGCTGGTCTCCGCGGGAACCCGACTCATCCCTTCGGCCAGGCGTTCGTCGAGGTGGCGGGCCAGGTAGTCGACGAAGGCGTAAGCGCTCCCACCACCACCGCGCCCGTGCCCGATATCAACGGGGCTGGGGCTGACCGCTACCAATCGCAGCGTTGCGGCGCTCTGACGGGCGAGGTCGATGGCCGCGTCCAGGGCGAGATCTGACTCGTGCTGACCGTCATAGGCGACCCCGATCCGCCGAACTCCCGCCTGGGAACTCGTTGTTGCGTAGCCCTTGGGCGCAATGGCGATCGCGCAGGGAGCACCGCTGAGCAGGCGGTTGCCGGTTGCGCCCGGCAGAACCTTGGCTGAGCCGGCCCGGTGGGTCGAGCCGATGACCAGCACGTCGGGTCTCTCGTTCTCCGCGACCTGATGAAGCGCCGCAGAGGCCGATCCCGAGGCAACCACGCGCTCAAAGGCGGAGTCGCCCAGATGCTCGGCCGCCTCGTCGAACATCCGCCGGAAGTACTCGCTGCGGTTCTCGTTGAGCTTCTCGAGATTGAAATCGCCCCACATGGGCTCGATCTCATCGACGGGGGCGACGACCAGTTCAGCCCCGGTCGCGCGGCGCAGATCAGCGCCGAAATGCAACGCGTCCATAGCCTGCTCGGTGCCGTCGTATCCAACGACAATCTTCTTCATCGCGTGCCTCCTTGGTTGCCGGCAGCGCCGGTTGAGCTTTGGATCAACCGTAGGTTGCGCCCGGAGTTACGCCATCCGGGCTGCGCACGCGACCGGCTCGGTGTCGGCTACGGAGGCGGGGTGTCGGCGCGGGTCAGCCGCAGCCGGTGTTGTTACCGCAGCTCGAGCACGTGTAGCAGGAGCCTGTGCGCTGCATCATGCCGCCGCACTGCTCGCACGCCGGGCCGAGATCGCCGCCGATCATGCGGGCGGGGCGGACCGGAGGCGTGTCGGTCATCGCCGAGGCGGCGGCGACCGTCTTGCCGGGCTGGTGAACCGTCTCGGCCTTGGCGTGTCCGTTGCCGCCGTTCGTGTGACCGTTCGATCCATTGCCGCCGTTGGCCTTTTTCTCCGGCTCGGCCGGGGCCGCTGGGCCCGCGGTGTCGTCGGTGAAGATCGCCAGCTGCGCCTCCTTGCGCGCCCGCACCTCCGCGGTGAGGATGCCGAGGTCCTCGAGCTCGTCGAGATCCTCGATGAAGCGGCTGGCGAGCCAGCGCATGATGTAGTCGGGCATCGACTTCGCGAACGGGATCTCCGGGTTGCCGGTGATGCCCTCCGGGTCGAAGCGCATGTAGCTGAACTTCCTGACGAACGTCTCGAGCGGCACCCCGTACTGGAGCCCGATCGAGATCGCCGTCGCGAATGCGTTCAGCATCCCGCGCAGCGTCGAGCCTTCCTTGCCGATGTCGGTGAGGAAGATCTCGCCGATCGAGCCGTCCTCGTACTTGCCGGCGGTGATGTAGCCCTCGTGTCCGGCGATCGAGAACTTGTGGGTGATCGACTCGCGCTCGCGCGGCATCTTGCGCCGCTCCGGCCTGGCCGTGACCGCTCCCTCGTCCGCCTCGGCGTCCTTCTGGGCGTCGGTGCGCAGGGCCTGCGCGGTCTTCGAGCCGTCGCGGTAGATCGCGAGTGCCTTCAGGCCGTGCTTCCAGCCCTCCGTGTAGGCCTCGGCGATGTCGCCGACCGTCGCCGTCTGCGGCAGGTTGACCGTCTTCGAGATCGCTCCCGAGAGGAACGGCTGCGCCGCGGCCATCATCTTGATGTGGCCCATGTGCGAGATCGCGCGCTCTCCCACCGCCACGTCGAAGACGGGCAGGTGCGCGTCCTTCAGGCCGGGGGCGCCAACGATGGTGCCCTTGTCGTTGATGTACGCCTCGATCTGCTCGATCTCCGATGGTGAGTAGCCGAGGGTCTCGAGCGCCATCGGCACCGTGCGGTTGACGATCGTCATCGAGCCGCCACCGACCAGCTCCTTGAACTTGACGAGCGAGAAGTCCGGCTCGATGCCGGTCGTGTCGCAGTCCATCAGGAACGAGATGGTTCCGGTCGGGGCCAGCACCGTTGCCTGGGCATTGCGATAGCCGTGTGAGTCGCCGAGCTCGACCGCCTCGTCCCAGCTGCGCTGCGCTGCCGCGACGAGGTCGCCCTTAACGCCGTCGGCGTCGAGCTTGTACGACGCCTCGCGGTGCATCCGCATGACGTTGTTGTGGGCCTCGCGGTTGGGCGGGTAGGCCTCGTACGTGCCGACCGCAGCCGCGATCTCAGCGGACTTGCGATAGCCGCGGCCGGTCATCAGGGCGGTGATCGCCCCGGCGATGTTGCGGCCCTCGTCGGAGTCGTAGGGGACTCCGTCACTCATCAGCAGGGCGCCGAGGTTTGCGTAGCCGAGGCCGAGCTGACGAAACGCGCGAGCGTTCTCGCCGATCTTCTCGGTCGGGTACGAGCTCGGGCTGACGACGATCTCCTGCGCGAGGAAGACGACGTCGACGGTGTGCTCGAACTCCTCGGTGTCGAAGGAGCCGTCGGGGCGACGGAACTTCATCAGGTTGATCGAGGCGAGGTTGCAGGCCGAGTCGTCGACGTGCATGTACTCAGAGCACGGGTTCGAGGCGTTGATCCGGCCCGACTCAGGGCAGGTGTGCCAGTCGTTGATGATCGTGTCGTACTGAACGCCTGGATCCGCGCATGCCCAGGCCGCCTCGGCGATCTGGTTCATCAGGTCGCGCGCCGGCAGCGTCTTGGTCGTCTCGCCGTCCTTGCGGGCAAGCAGATCCCAGTCGGCGTCGGCCTCAACGGCCTCCATGAAGGCGTCCGAGACGCGGACCGAGTTGTTGGCGTTCTGGTACTGGATCGAGGTGAAGCCCTCACCGTCGATCGACATGTCGAAGCCGGCATCGCGAAGCGCGTTTGCCTTCTTTTCCTCCTTGGCCTTGCACCAGATGAAGTCCTCGATGTCGGGATGATCGACGTCGAGCACCACCATCTTGGCCGCGCGGCGGGTCTTGCCGCCTGACTTGATCGTCCCGGCCCACGAGTCGGCGCCGCGCATGAAGCTCACGGGACCCGAGGCGAGGCCGCCCTTCGAGAGATGCTCGACCGAGCCGCGGATGTTGGAGAGGTTGATCCCCGAGCCCGAGCCGCCACGGAAGATCTGACCTTCCTTGGTGTTCCAGTCGAGGATCGACTCCATCGTGTCCTCGACGCTCAAGATGAAGCAGGCGGAGCACTGCGGGCGCTCCTCGAAGCCGACGTTGAACCAGACCGGGCTGTTGAAGGCGGCCTTCTGGTGGAGGAGGATGTGGGTGAGCTCGGCCTCGAAGGCGTCGGCGTCCTCATCGGAGGCGAAGTAGCCACCATCGCGGCCCCAACCGGCGATCGTGCCGGCGACGCGGGAGATCATCTGGCGGACGGAGCCCTCGCGCTCATCGGAGCCGAGGCGGCCGCGGAAGTACTTCTGCGCGACGATGTTGGTGGAGTTCTGCGACCAGCTCTTCGGGAACTCGACCCCGTACTGCTCGAACGCAGGCTTTGCCGGGTCGCCGATGACGGCGTCGCGCGTCTCCCACTCGATCTCGTCGAACGGGTGCACACCCGGGGTTGTGTGCCGACGCTCGCAGACCAGGCCATCCTGACCAATTTTCGCGCTGTTTGCAGCGATTTCCGCCATCCTCAGACTCCTCTCCAACTGACTTACTTAAGGCTTCGACCCGGCTTGAGCGGGTAACGATGCACTCTTCCGCCCGGCTCGGACGGAACTCTTCGCAGCCGATTCCGCAAACTCCGCATTCGGCGAGGGCAACGTCCCGAGGAACTGCAGGTAGGCGCCGTGGTCGAGATCTCGCAGGCCCTGGAGGCAGAGCTCGCCGATCCGATCCGTGCCGAGCTCCCCGCCGTCAGCCTCGATCGCGACCTCGACCCGATCGACGAGCGCCTCGACGTCGGCGGCGCTTACCTGGCGCTTGTGGGTTGCGCGCAGCAGCGCCGCCCGCAACTTGGGTCGGTCGAAGCGCTGGCGCTCGCCGCCGCGCTTGCGAACGAAGAGCGGATCGCGGTCGCGCCGCTCGTAGGTGGTGAAACGCTGACCGCAGGCCGGGCACTTGCGCCGGCGCCTGGTGGCCGCGCCATCCTCGGCGCGGCGGGTCTCCAGCACGTTCGTGGCGCGGTTGCAGCTCGGACAATCCATCGAAGGTGATTCTACTAGGAGTGGTGTTCTCCTCCTCAGCCAAGACACTAGATGTAGTGGCAGCGCGCCCCACCCCCGAGGCGGGCCGCATTGGGTTCGCTGAGCGGGTTCGATGCGGCCCGCCGGGCGGGCGCACCGATTACGCTTCTCAGTGCAGCCAATGAGTCCGCGAGAGAAGTTCAACGAGAGGCGCGACGCCGCCGTGGAAGCGATGGGCGAGCGCCGCGACGCCGCCGTGGAAGCGATGGGCGAGCGCCGCGACGCCGCGCGCGAGGCGTTCTCCGACGCGCGCGGGAACGCCGCCGAGAGGGTTGCGGACGCGCGCGATGCCGCCGCAGAGGCCGTTGCCGATGCGAAGGCGGTCGCGGCCGAGCAGATCGCCAAGGTCAAGCCGCGGTTGCGCGGCGTCTCTCATGAGTACGCGTTCTTCGTCTCCCTCGTGCTGGGCACCGGCCTGGTTCTGCTTGCGAAGGGCGCCGAGGCGCGCCTCGCGGTTGCGATCTACGCGGCAAGCCTTTCGGCGCTGCTGGGAGTCAGCGCCCTCTATCACCGCGTCGACTGGAAGCGCCCCGAGTCCCGTCGCTGGATGCGACGGCTCGATCACACGATGATCTTCTTCCTCATCGCCGGCACGATCACGCCGTTCGCGCTACTGGTCATGGAGGGCCCGCTTGCGACCGCACTGCTGATCGCGGTCTGGGGCGGCGCGCTTGCCGGTGCGATCGTCGAGCTGGCCTGGACCGACTCCCCGAAGTGGGTCTCGGCAATCGTCTACGTCGCGGTCGGGCTGATCGGCGCGATCGGCTTTCCGGCGATCATCGCCGAGACGGGCATTGGCGCGGGCCTGCTGATCGCCGGCGGCGGCGCGCTCTACATCACCGGCGCGGTCGTCTACGCCGTCGGCCGGCCGGATCCGAGCCCCGCAGTTTTCGGCTACCACGAGATCTTTCACATCCTCGTGATCGCCGCCGCAGCCGCGCATTTCGCGGCGATCGCGCTCTTCGCCCTCCCGGCCTAGCCGCCCCCACTCCTCATCGAAAGACGAATCCGTCGGGACGGTCCGGACAGATACGTCTTTCGAGCCGAGTTAGCGGTGCTTGATCTCGGCGGTGGCGTTGTTGCCGAGACGCTGGCCTGAGATCACGACATCGCCCAGCGCTTCGTCGATCGCGGTCGAGCGTGTCCTGGGAGAGCTCGATCTCCGATGCCGCCGCGTTTGCGTGGACCTGCTCGGGCCGCGACGCGCCGATGATCGCGGAGGCGAGCTCGGGCCGGCGCAGGGTCCAGGCGAGCGCGAGCTCGACCATGGTCAGCCCGGCCTCGTCGGCGACCGGCCGCAGACGCTGCACGGCCTCGAGCACCGGATCGGCCAGGTAGCTCTTGATGAAGACGCTCATGTCGTCGCTCGACGCGCGCGAGTCCTCAGGCGGCTCGGCGCCCGGCTCGTACTTGCCGCTGAGCACGCCCTGCGCGAGCGGCGACCACACGATCTGCGAGATCCCGTTATCTGCGCAGAGGGGAAACACCTCGTCCTCCGGCGCGCGCCAGATCGCGTTGTACTGCGGCTGGGAGGAGACGAACTTCTCGGCGCCCTCGACATCCAGGCCGGCCTGGATCTGCTCCGGCGTCCACTCGCTGAAGCCGATGTAGCGCGCCTTGCCCGAGCTGACCACCTGGGTGAGCGCCTCCATCGTCTCCTCGATGGGCGTCTCGGAGTCGAAGCGGTGGCACTGATAGAGGTCGACGTAATCGGTCTGAAGGCGATCGAGCGAGGCGTCGATCTGCTTCGCGATCTGCTCTGCCGAGAGGCCGCGATCGCCCGGCGCCATCTCGAAGTAGACCTTCGTGGCGAGGATGAACGAGTCGCGGGCATAGTCGGAGAGGATCTCGCCCCACGCGGTCTCCGAGGCACCGGTCCCGTAGACGTTTGCCGTGTCGAAGAAGTTGATCCCGGCGTCGAAGGCGGCGCGGGTGCAGGCCTCGGTGTGCTCGCGCTCGATCCCGCCTGAGTAGGTGAGCCAGGAGCCAAGCGAGATTTCAGAGACCTCGAGGTCGGAATCGCCGAGTTGTCTGCAGTCTCATGTCAGCCGTCCTTAGATCTGGCCGGCGACGGGCGTTCGCGCCTTCGCGGCCTCGATCAGCTCGACGACGTCGCGGTCGCGGCCCTCGCGGAGAAGCTCGATCGGGTCCGGATCGCCGTTGACGATGCCCTCGAAGAACTGCTTGCGGTCCTGGTAGGTCGGCAGGTTGCCCTTCGCCCAGCCGCGGGCATCGTTGAGAATCACGGCAAGACGCGCATACGGCTCGCCGAAGGACTCGGAGATCTCGGCCTTGATCCGCTTGGCGAGCGCGGGCGAGGCGCCGGCGGTCGAGATCGCGATCGCCAGCGGGCCGGTACGCACGATCGCGGGCAGGATGAAGTTGCACAGCGAGGGGACGTCGACGACGTTGACCAACATCGCGCGGCGCTCGGCGTCCTCGTAAACGGAGATGTTGACCTCGGTGTCGTTGGTGGCGGCGATCGCCATGAACTTGCCCTCGAGGTCCGCAGACTCATATGGGCGCTTTTCCCAGGTGATCGAGCCCTCCGCTGCGAGCGCCTGTAAAGCCTCGTTGGCCTCGGGTGCGACGAGCGTGACGTTGCCGTTGCAGGCGAGCACCCCCTCGACCTTCTCCAGACCGATCTCGCCGCCACCCACGACCAGCGTGTTGCGGCCGTCAAGGCGCAGGCACGCAATGTAAAACGGCGTCTCGAGCATGCCGCGAACGCAGCTCTGATCGCAGATCCCGCGGTGGTACTGACAGACGCATTCCTTGCCTGCGAATTGCTGGGCTGGCATTGCAAGGAGGTTAGTGAGCGCGATTGCGCACCCTTCGGGTGCGTGCGTGCACCCCTTTGGGGCCGCCCAGACCCCCTGCTACTCTCGCGCCGCTTGAGGCTGATCATCACCGAAAAGAACAACTCGGCGAAGAAAATCGCTGAGATCCTCTCGTCGGGCGAGGCAAAGAACGACGCCACGTACAAGGTTCCGTTCTACACCTGGACCGATTCCGAGGGCGATCACATGACCGTCGGGCTCAAGGGCCACGTCATGGGAGTGGCGTTCCCCGAGGGCTATTCGAACTGGCAGGAGACCGACCTCCACGAGCTGATCGACGCCGAGCTCGTGCCCGAGCCGACCGACAAGAACGTCGTCAAAGCGGTCCGCAAGCTGTCCAAGGGCGCCGACGAGGTCGTCATCGCGACCGACTTCGATCGCGAGGGCGAGCTGATCGGCCTCGAGGCGCTTCAGCAGGCGCTCGAGGCAAACCCGAAGATCATCGAGGCGATCGCCGCCAGTGACAATGTCTCCAGCGGGTTGTACGAGGTCCGCCCCCCGGTCCAGCGCGCGCGCTACTCCGCGCTGACCAAGGACGAGATCGAGCGCGCTTTCTCGAATCTCGACCAGCTCTCCTACGACCTTGCCTACGCCGGCTCCGCGCGCCAGGACATCGATCTGATCTGGGGCGCGACGCTCACCCGCGCGGTCTCGCTCGCAAGCCGCCGCTTCGGATCCAACTTCCTCTCGGTCGGCCGGGTGCAGAGCCCGACCCTCGCCCTCGTGGTCGAGCGCGAGCTCGAGCGCCGCGCGCATGTGCCCAAGCCCTTCTGGGAGGTGTTCGCGAACTTCCAGCATCCAGACGGCTCGTTCGAGGCGCACCACTCGGTCGACAAGTTCTGGGAGAAGGCCGAGGCCGATGCTGCGATCGCCGGCACGAAGAGCCCGGGCGTCGTCAAGGAGGTCAGCTCGCGTCGCAACACGCGCAAGCCCCCGACCCCGCTCAACACCACGGCCTTCACCACCGACGCCTCGAGCCGCCTCGGGATCACTCCCGCAGCCGCGATGCGGATCGCCGAGGACCTCTACATGGATGGGTTCATCTCCTATCCGCGCACCGACAACACCGTCTACCCCGCGTCGCTGAACACCAAGGAGCTGGTGCAGTCGCTGGTGCGGATCCCCGACTTCGAGGCGGCCAAGGGCCTGCTCGACAAGCCGCTCGTCGCGACTCGCGGCAAGAAGGAAACGACCGACCACCCGCCGATCTATCCGACCCAGGCCGTTTATCCGGGCGCTCTCGACGGGCCCAAGAAGCGCGTGTACGAGCTGGTCGTGCGCCGCTTCCTCGCGACGTTCAGCGAGCCGATGATCACCGAGTCCACGCGCGCCGACATCGAGGCCGGCTCGGAGACCTACTTCGTGCGCGGCTCCGTCGTGGTCGACCCGGGCTACGCCGCGATCTACACCTACGCGCGTTCCTCGGACGACGAGATCCCGGCGCTCGAGGAGGGCCAGTCGCTCGACATCGAGGGCGAGCCGTGGATCGTCGACAAGGAGACCCAGCCGCCGTCGAGGATCAGCCAGGGCAAGCTGATCGAGCTGATGGAGGAGCGCGGCCTCGGAACGAAGGCCACACGCGCGGACATCATCCAAAAGCTCTACGACCGTGGCTACGTCTTCTCGAACCCGCCCGAGCCCTCGGAGACCGGTATCGCGATGTACAAGGCGTTCCACGAATACGTCCCGAAGATGGCAACGCCGGAGATGACCGCCGAGCTCGAGTCCGACATGGACAAGATCGCCGCAGGGGAGACCTCGAAGGACGAGGTTGTGCGGATCAGCCGCGAGATGCTCCACCCCACGATCACCGAGCTCGAGGAAAAGCGTGAGGACTTCGCCAAGCAGATCTGGGAAGGCATGGACGAGGACAAGTTCCTCGGGCCCTGCAAGGTCTGCCAGGAGGCTGGGCGCAAGCGCGAGAACGGCGAGCCCAACCGCCTGCGCATCATCGACCTCAAGGGCGGCAAGCGCATGTATGGCTGCGAGGGCTGGATCCGGCCGCCGGCGGCCGAGGAGGGCAAGCCCGAGCCCCCGCCCAATCCCGACTCATGCCCGGTCAGCGGCCCGCTGCCCGGCCGCTTCTACGAGCTCTGGCGCCTCGAGGAGGTCTGCTCGGTCTGCGGCGAGCGGCCCCGTCTGACGGTGAAAAAGCGCGGCCCCGGCCGTCCCTGGAAGCTCTGCCTCAACGACGACTGCCCGACCATGGTCGAGATGCGCGAGAAGCGCGCCGAGCGCGAGGCGGCCAAGGAAGCAGCGGCCGCCGCGAAGGCCGCAGGCGAGAAGGCGCCCGTCGACGGTGACGCGGCCGACGGCGCGACGGCGCCGGCCAAGCGCGGGGGCAGGCGTGGTCCGAAGAAGCCCGCGCCGACCACGGCGCGCACCAAACGGGCCAAGTCGAAGACCTAGGCCCAACGGCCGAGCCGCGGCAGTGTTCATCACCCTCGAGGGAATCGACCGCTCCGGCAAGTCCACACAGGCCGCGTTGCTGGCCGAGGCTCTCGGTCCCGAGACGTTGCTGCTTCGCGAACCGGGGGGAACGGATGCCGGCGAGCGGATTCGCGCGCTGCTCAAGGATCCCGATCTCGAGCTCACCCCGGGTGCCGAGCTGCTGCTGTTCAACGCAGCTCGCGCCCAGCTTGCGGTGGAGGTGATCGCCCCCGCTCGCGAGGCCGGCATCGATGTGGTCTGCGACCGCTACATCGACTCGACCGTCGCCTACCAGGGCGTGGCTCGCGGGCTCGGAATCGAGGTAGTCGAACAACTCAACGCCCTTGTGATCGGCGAATGCGTGCCGGACCTGACGCTGCTGCTTCGGATCGATCCCGACGGTGCGGTCGCTCGCCGCAGCGACGGAGACGACCGCTTCGAGCGCGAGGGAATCGAGTTCCAGCGAGCGGTCGCCGCCGCCTATGACGACCTCGCCACGCGACATCCCGAGCGCATCGCCGTCGTCGAGGCCGAGGGTGACGTGGACGGAATCGCCGCGGAGATCCGCCGCCTCGTGGAGGTGCGTCGATGACCACTGCGATCGAGGAAGCGACCACCAATCAGCCCTCCGCGCGGGTTGCCCTTGGCGCTGCGACGCGTGCCCCCTTCCACGCTTATCTCCTCGTCGGTCCGCCGGGCGCCGGCAAGGCGGCAGCAGCCCGAGCGCTCGCAGCTGAGCTGATCGCCGAGGGCGCTGACGACCCCGACGACACACGCCGGCGCGTGCTCGCCGACCCGTCGCCGCACCCCGATCTCGTCTGGCTGCGACCGCGCGGGACTCAGCACCTGGTCGAGGACGTGCGCGAGCAGGTCATCGGCCAGGTCGCCTATCGCCCGTTCGAGGGCAGACCGCAGGGTTTTCGTGGTCGAGGCCGCCGACGCGATGGCCGAGGAGAGTCAGAACGCTCTTCTCAAGACGCTCGAGGAGCCGCCGGCGTTTGCCCATTTGATTCTCGTCAGCGCCGAGCCCGAGGCACTGCTCGAAACCGTGCGCTCGCGCTGTCGCGAGGTCGTCTTCGCCCGGCTTGGACCGGACGCGGTGGAGGAGCTGCTCAGCGACCACGCTGCCGGAGCGGAGCGAAGTGCTGCCGCGCGGCTGGCCGGCGGGGACGTTGGCCGCGCGCGCTTTTTGCTGACCGACGAGGGGCGGGCGCTGCGCGAGGCCGTTGAGGCGGTCGCCGTCGCGGCACGCGCCGGCGAGTTGAGCGGCTCGCCCTGGCAGGCGATCGCGACGGCTGCCGACGCTGCTGCGGAGACCGAGGCCGCCGCGGTGCGGGCACGCTTCGAGGAAGCCGAAGCCGACGAGGCCGAGCGCTCAGGACCGCCGGCTCGCCGCCGCGCTCGCGAGGCGGAGGAGTCGGCAAAACGCGCCTCGCGCCGGGCCCGTACGGAGACGCTCGACCTCGGTCTCGCGCTGCTCGGGGCCTGGATGCGCGACCTCGTCGCGGTTGCCGAAGGTGGACCCGAACTGGCGCTCAACGCCGACCGCCGCGAGCTGCTTGAAGAGATCGGCGCCGGTCTTGACGGCCGTCGCGCACGTCGCGCCGGTGAGCTCGTGCTCGACACTCGCCGCCGCCTCGAGGTCAACGTCTCGGAGACCCTTGCGCTCGAGGCGTTGGTGTTTCGGATCGAGTACCTGCTGCGCCTCGAAAACGCGCGAGTTCAGCTTCCGCATAGTTCGCAGTAGATAATCGGGCGCGATGTCGGCAAGCCGCAGCCGCCCACGATCGGTCAGGCGCCGTCCGTTCGGCGTGCGCCTTTACCTGGCCCTGGCCTTCGCCTCGGTCGCGCTGATCACCGCGGGCCTCGCATATTTGCTCGTCTCCGACACCGGCGAGCGGGCCGCTGACGAGGACCTGACGCAGCTTGCGGTGGGGCGGACCGTCGGACTCGCCGACGAGATCGGCAACCGCCCTCCCCGCAATGCCGCAGCGACCCTCGCCGGAATCAGCGGGCAGGGATACTCCGCATGGGTCTTCGACAGCATCGGGCGCCTGCAGACCGAGCGGCGATCGCAAGGGGTCGAACTGCTCGCGGTTCCCGGTGCTCGGCGCGCTGTTCAGTCAGCCATCATCGGCAGCCGCTATGTCGAGGACTTCCCGGGCGGGGTGACCGTGGTCGCGGTGCCGATCCTGCGCGAGGGCTCGATCGACGGCGCGATCCTCGGGCGCTCGTTTCGGCCGCCCGACGTGCAGGCCGCAATCGGCGAGTTGCGGCGCTCGCGGCTGACGGCACTCGGAGTCGCGGTCTTGGTCGCCGTGCTGATCTCGTTCTTGACGGCAAGCGCGATCACCTCGCGCATCAAGCGCCTCGCCGACAGCGCTGCGCGGATCAGCGAGGGCGAGCTCGAGGAGCCACTCGAGGGAACCGGAGGCCGAGACGAGATCACCGATCTCGGCCGTGCGCTCGAGACGATGCGCGGCGCCCTGCGCCAGACCTTCAGTGCGCTGCGCGAGGAGCGCGACCGCCTCTCCGCGATCTTCGAGGCGCTCTCCGATGCCGTCATGGTCGTCTCACCCGATGGGGAGGTGCGGTTCTCAAACGCCGCGGCCAAGGACCTCATCGACGCCGACGGCCGCGCGATCGACGCCCTGCGGCCCTGGCTGCGCCGGACTGCGATCCGCGCCGTGGTCGAAAACGACGCGCTGCGGATCGGCGAGAGCGTCTACTCGCTCAATGCGCGGCTGCTGCCCGCGGAGGGGGCGGTGCTGGCCGTCGTCCGCGACCGCAGTGAGGAGCTGCGCCGGGAGGTGGCCGAGCGCGATTTCGTCTCCAACGCCGCGCACGAGCTACGAAACCCGATCGCCGGGATCTCGGGGGCGGTTGAGGTTCTGCGCGCGGGCGCCAAGGAGGATCCGATCGCCCGCGACCATTTCCTCAAGCGGCTCTCGGAGGACTCGGAGCGAATCAGCCGCCTCACCGAGTCGCTGCTGACGTTGGCGCGCATGGAGGCCGTGGGCGAGGGCGGAGCGGAGGCCCTGGACGTTGCGCTCGTGATCGAGGAAGCCACCGAGGCAGTCGCGGTCCCGGAGGGCATCGACGTGGCCGTCGAGTACTCAGGTGAGCTGTCGGCACGCGGCGATCGAGTGTTGCTGCGCCAGGTCCTGATCGGCCTTCTCACCAATGCGTTCAAGCACACGCCGCCGCCCGGCCGGGTTGAGATCCGCGCCGACCAGGTCGACGGTGAGGTCCGGATCGCGATCGCCGACAGCGGTGTCGGCATCGCGCCCGAGGACATCGGCCGCATCTTCGAGCGCTTCTATCGCGGCACCGGCTCGCTCGAGAAGGAGGGCTTCGGGCTGGGCCTGTCGATCGCGCGTCGGATGGTCGACGTGATGGGGGGCGAGATCGAGGTCGAGTCGACCGAGGGCGAGGGCGCTACGTTCACCGTTCGCCTGCGTGCGGCGCAACCTGCCTCGACCCCTGTAGCGTGACGACGCTTGATGGACCGGATTCTCATAGCCGACGATGAGCCCTCGGTGCGCGAGGCCGTTGCCTACGCCCTGGGCCAGGAGGGATTCGACGTCACCCTCGCGGTCGACGGCGAGGACGCCGACGCGAAGCTCGGCGGGACCGATCCTGGCTTTGATCTGCTGATCCTCGACATCATGATGCCGGGGCGCAGCGGTCTCGACATCTGCCGCGACGTTCGCGCGCGCAGCCCGGTTCCGATCATCCTCCTGACCGCAAAGGACCAGGAGGTCGACAAGGTCGTCGGGCTCGAGGTCGGTGCCGACGACTACGTCACCAAGCCGTTTTCGGTGCGCGAGCTCATCGGTCGCGTCCGCGCCCAGCTGCGCCGCCGCGACCTCGATCGGACCAGCACGGTCACCGAGGCGAAGACGATCGAGGCCGGCCAGGTTCGTATCGACCTCGCTCGCCACCTCGTCTCGATTCGCGGCGAGCCGGCAAATCTCACCCGCTCCGAGTTCCAGGTCCTGCGCCTGCTCGCCGAGCGCCCCGGGCAGGTCTTCAGCCGGCGCGAGATCATGGAGGAGCTCTGGCAGACGGAGTTCTCCGGCGACGTTCGCGCCTGCGACGTCCACATCTCCAATCTCCGCCAGAAGGTCGAGCTCGATCCCCAGGACCCCGAGCTCGTGCTGACGGTGCGCGGGGTCGGTTACAAGCTCTCCGAGGACTGAGTATCCGCCGCCGGGGGTGCGCCCGGATACAGCGCGAGAATCACTGCGAGTGCGATCGCGCCGCCGATCAGCTGGGCGCCGATGAACCCCGGGACCGCCGCCGGTGCGATCCCGGCGAACGTGTCCGAGAACATGCGGCCGATCGTGATCGCCGGGTTGGCGAAGCTCGTCGAGCTCGTGAAGAAGTAGGCGGCGCCGATGTAGGCGCCGACCGCCGCCGGAGCGAACGAGAGGCGGTTCGTGCGCGCCAGCGAGAGGATCACCAGGAGCAGGCCGAGGGTCGCGATCACCTCGGCGAAGAGGTGGGCGGGCGAGGCGCGATGGGTCTCGGAAATGCTGATCGCGGCCCGCTCGAACATCACGTTCGCAGCGATCGCGCCGGTGATACAGCCGGCGACCTGAGTCGGGATGTAGGCGAAGGCGTGTCGTCGCGAGATCCCGCCGAGTCGCGCGTCGACCAGCGAGACCACCGGGTTGAAGTGCCCGCCCGAAACGGGTCCGAACATGAGGATGATCGCGAACAGGCCCGCGGCGGTGGCGACGGCGTTCTCGAGCAACTGCAGCCCCGTGTCGCCGGGCGACAGCTGGGCGGCGGCGATGCCTGAGCCGATCACGATGGCCGCGAGAAAGGCCGAGCCGAGGAACTCGGCGAGGAGCTTACGTCTCAATTCCAAGCTTGCCGATCAGCGCCCGAACCCGGCGCTCGATGTCGTCTCGGATTTCACGCACCGCGTCGAGGTCCCGGCCAGCGGGGTCCTCGAGCTCCCAGTCCTCGTAGCGCTTGCCGGGGAAGATCGGGCAGGCATCGCCGCAGCCCATCGTGATCACCGCGTCGGCCTCGCGCACCGCGTCTGTGGTCAGGAGCTTCGGCAGCTCCTCGTGAATATCGATCCCCACCTCCGCCATCGCCTCAACCGCCGCCGGGTTGACCTTCTCGGCCGGATCGGAGCCCGCCGAGCGCACTGCGATCCGGTCGCCTGCGAGCTTTGCCGCAAGCGCCGCCGCCATCTGCGAGCGACCGGCGTTGTGGACGCAGACGAAGAGGACGGTGGGCCGCTCTGCCGACATGCCCGCAGCCTAATCCATTGACAAACATCGTTTCAATAGATATAGGTAGATAGATGCCCATCGATCTGAAGCTGGCCCCGAAGCAGAAGCGACCCAAGGGCGATGTCTGTTGCGAGCCCGTGGTGTACCCCGACATCGAACGATCCGAGGCAGAGCGCATGGCCGAGGTCGCAAAGGCACTCGGTGATCCTGTGCGGATGCAGCTCGTCGACGTCCTGCGAAAGCACGCCGGCAAGGTCTGCGTGTGCGAGCTCGTCCCGCTCTTCGACCTCTCGCAGCCAACGGTTTCGCATCACCTCAAAAAGCTCCGAGACGCTGGCATAGTTGGGTCAGAGCGCGAGGGGCTGTGGGCGTACTACTACGTCAAGCCAGAGGCGCTCGGGGAGCTGAGCGCATGGCTGAGTTGAAGGCGATCCAGCTCAACGATCCCCAGACGCTCTACCGGCGCTGGGAGGACTCGCAGTGGAACCCGTTCGAGATCGACCTCGATCGCGATCGCGAGCAGTGGCGGGGGATGGAGGCGGCCGATAAGGAGCTGATCTATTGGGCGCTGTCGTCGCTGATGGTCGCCGAGGAGCGGATAACCACGAAGTTCTCGGGGCTGGTCGGCGCGCACGGCAGCGAGGAGGAAGCGACGTTTCTGTCGACGCAGCAGGTCGACGAGGCGCGCCACATGCAGTTCTACGCGCGGTATCGCGATGAGGTGGTCGGCGAGCCGGCGGTTATCGCCGCGCATGTCGAGAAGGCGCGCGAGCAGGTGTCGCCGGCCTTCCGCGCGATCTTCGACGAGGCGCTGGTGCAGGCACACGAGAGGCTGGTCACGGCGCCCGACGACCTCGAGGCGAAGATCCGCTTCGTGACGATCTATCACCTGATCTTGGAGGCAACGCTCGGCCTCACCTCGTTTCGGTTCATCACCCAATACCTCGATCGAGAGGGACTGCTGGCGGGATTTGTCGACGGCTACTCGCGGATCCACCACGATGAGACCCGCCACATCGGCTACGGCGTCTGGTTTCTGCGCGAGTCGGTGCGTGCCGACGCGAAAGCCGCCGAGACGATCCGCACGACACTCGGCGATCTACTCCCGCTCGTGGCCGAGTCGCTGACCCCGCCCGACAGCGATTCCGACACCGACTGGGACGCTCTCGGCGCCAGCTCCGACGAGATCCGGGAGTTCGCGCTCGGTGGCCTGATGCGCCGCCTCGACATCATCGGCGTTTCGCTGACTGCCTGAGCGTCCAAACCGCTTGGCAATGCGGCGGAAGCCGCCGACACAAGTTCTGTGCACCTACACGTCCATAGGGGGTGGACGCACCCCCTCGCGTTCTCAGTGGCGGCCTTGGTCTCGCTTCTGTGCGCGGCGCCCGCCCTCGCGGCCACCGGCCAGATCACGGGCACGGTCACCGCACCGGGCGGCGCGGGCATTGGAGGAATCTGTGTCAGCGCCGGATTCTCAGACGTTGCCAGCTCGGTCACCAACGGCCAGGGCAACTACTCGCTCACCGTCGAAGAGGGGGATGCCTTCGTTGCCTTCGACACCTGCGACGACAACAACCCCTGGGTGCCGCAGCGCATCGACAACGCCGACCTGCCCCAGGTTCCGGCGGGAGGCTCGATCACTGCGGACGCCGAGCTTGTCGAGGGCGGCACCGCGGCGGGAACGATCTCCTACGGCGACCCGGCCGCTCCACTCGCGACCGGCTGCGCGACATTCGAGCTCGATGGCGACACCTCGGGCCTCTACACCGTCACCGCGAACGCCGACTCCGATGGTCACTTCGAGGGTCGGGGTCTCGACGGCACCTACACGATCCACTTTGAGGATTGCCTCGGCAACGCTCTGCTGCCCGAGTACTTCGACGAGGCTCGCAGGATCGACGATGCGACACAGCAGCTGATCAGCCCGGGGCAAGAGCTCATCGGCTTCGACGCGAACCTCAACGAGGGCGGCTCGATCTCGGGGCGCGTGACCGACCATCAGGGCCAGCCGATCGAGGGTGCCTGCGTGTTTCCGACTCCGGCAGTCGGAGGCTTCTACGACGGCGAGAGCGTGACCACCGACGCCAATGGCGAGTACACGATCAGCCCCCTCGACCCGGGTCAGTACACGGTCCTCTTCGACCCGTGTGGCGCCAGCACCGACGGTGCGGAGTGGTGGCGAAACGAGGCCGACGAGGCCGACGCCGAGCCCGTGCCGGTCACCAGCGGTCAGGACACCGCCAACGTCAGCGCGCAGCTGGGCTCGACGGGCGTTCTTGAATCGACGATCTCGGGAACCGTCACCGACGCGGGCGCCAACCCCCTCGCCGGCGTGTGCGTCGAGATGTACAACGCAAACGAGGACGAGTTGCTCGATACGACGACCGCGAGCGACGGCACATATCTGCTCGACGACCCCGCTGCCTTCGACCAGCTGGGCGGTGACCCCTCATACGTGCGGTTCGACCCGAGCTGTGCCGTGGGAACGGGAGACAACCTGCTCGTCGAGTGGTACGACAACGCAGAGAACTTCGCCAGCGCGATCCCGGTCCACACCGCGGGTGGCCCCGCGTCGGAGATCGACGCGGAGCTGCGCGAGGGAGCTGCAGTGGAGGGCACGGTGACCGAGGTCGACGGGACTACACCTGCGCCCGCCGGGTGCGCGCGCCTGTGGCGAGTGGGCGAGTCCGGGGCCGGTTCAACGGTCCAACTCGATGGCGACGGGAGCTATCAGTTCACCCGACTTCAGCCCGGTGACTATCAGCTGAAGTTCGCCCCCTGTGGAGCCGGTTGGCTTGCCGAGTGGTGGAACGACAAGCCCAATCGGAGCGCGGCCGATGAGGTCGCCGTCACCGAGGGCGAGACCGAGATCGCCGACGCGATCGTCGCCCAGGCGGGCTCGATCGAGGGCGCGGTCACCGACGAGGCACTCAACGCGCTGGGAGGGATCGACGTCATCGTTCGCGACCCCGACACCAACGCTGTGGTCGCGACCGTGCCGTCCGATCCGGCCACCGGTGAGTACGTGGTGCCGGGCCTTGCGCAGGGCGCTTACACGGTGCAGTTTCGCGCCTGCTCGGACTCACCGAGCTGCCCGGACGTGGTCGCTGAGTACTTCGACAACACCAATCGCGAGGGCGCCCTGGAGGTCGACGTCACCGCCGGTGTCGCGACCGACGAGATTGACGCCTCACTTGCCGAGGCCGCGGCGATCCACGGAACCCTGCTCGATTCGGATGCCAACCCAGCGATGGATCGGTGCGTCGAGATCGAGGCACTGGACGCCGAGCTTGCCGGTGACGAGGTCACCACGGACTCAAGCGGTGATTATGAGATCACCGGCCTGGCCCCTGGCGACTACAGGGTCCGCTTCTGCGGTGCGGACGGCGACGCGGATGCGTGGTATCCGAGCGAGCCGGACCGCGACAGCGCCGGGATCGTCACCCTCGAGGCGGGAGACGACCTCGCGATCGATGGCCAGCTCGCCGCCGGGGGCGGCATCCAAGGCCACGTTGAGAGCCCGGACGGGCAGGCGGCCGCCGGTATCTGCGTTAGCGCGGAGAGCGCGAGCGGCGACGATCTCGCCACGACGACCACCAACGGCGGCGGCAACTACACGCTTGACGGCGTGGCGGCGGGGAGCTGGAATGTCCACTTCGAAGACTGCGCCGACGAGATCTACGTCGACGAGTACTACGACGATTCCGACGACCGCGCGACGGCAACCGCCGTGTCGGTGGTCGCCAACGCCACGACCGATGAGGTCGACGCCGAGCTCGCGCGCGGTGGCTCGATCAGCGGGAGGGTCACCGATCCCACGGCCGCGCCGGCCGACGTGTGCGTGCGGCTGTTCGATGCCGAGCGAGAGCCCGTCGCGTCATCCGAGACCGCCCTCGACGGCGCCTACGTCTTCACCGCTTTGAAGCCCGGTGCGTACCGGGCGCAGTTCGAGGACTGCCACGCGGCCAACCTCGCGGGAGAGTGGTTCGACGATGCCGACACGTTCGGATCCGCTGAGCCAATCGTCGTCGCTGCAGGCGTGGACACCTCCGACATCGATGCGGAGCTCGCGATTGGCACCGGCTCGATCTCCGGATACATCACGGGCCCGGCGGGCGAAGAGGTCGAAGGCGCGTGCGCCACGATCGTCGACGCCGAGGGTGGGTTCGTCACCGGTGAGGCCGCCGACGAAACGGGTTATTACCGGATCAGCGGCCTGCGACCCGCGAGTTACCTCGTCAGCTTCGCGCCGTGCGACGGTGGCAATCTGGCGAAGGCGTTCTACGCGGGCGCCAGCACGGTCGGCGCCGCGACACCGGTCTCGGTGAGTGATGGAGCGACCGCTTCGGAGATCAACGGGGAGCTTGCCCGCGGTGGCCGGATTGCCGGCACGGTCACAGGTCCCGACGGCGATCCGATGCACGGCGTCTGCGTAGCGGCCTTCGATCCCTCACACCAGGCCGTGCTCTACGCGAAGGACGACACCGATCGCGAAGGCGCGTACACGCTCAGGGGCCTCCCTTCCGGCTCCTATGTGCTCGAGTTCGACCCAAGCTGCGCCCCGGCTGATCTGGTGCGCGAGTACTCCGGGGGAGGCACGACCTTCGCCGGCGCGACGCCGGTACCCGTCGACGCCGGCGGGGCCACGACGACCGGCATCGACGCCCAGCTGGGCCGACGCGCGGCCGCCAAGATCACCTCCGGACCCACCGGGACGACCTCCGAGCTCCGACCCGCGTTCGGGTTCATCGCCAACCCCGGGGTCGCGGTCGTCGAGTGCTCGCTTGACAGCGGAGTTCCCGCCTACGGTGCCTGCACGGGTGCCGGCTCTCACGAACCTTCCGCCGATCTCGCCGACGGCTCCTACACCTTCCGGCTCCGAGTTGCCGTGGATGGCAGCACGGTGACGCGAACCCGGCCGTTCACGGTTCAAGCGCCAGGCGGACCGACGGGACCGACCGGACCAACGGGTCCAACCGGTCCGACCGGTCCGACCGGACCGACCGGCCCGACCGGCCCACCGGTCCGACCGGCCCGACCGGTCCGACGGGACCGACGGGACCAACGGGTCCAACAGGACCGACCGGACCGACTGGTCCAACCGGTCCGACTGGTCCCACGGGTCCAACCGGTCCACCGGCGGGCCCAACCGGACCGGCCGGGCCCATCGGCCCAACCAACCCACCACCGACGCCCCCGGTCGACCCCACCCCGCCACCGAGGGACACCACGGCGCCAAAGGTCACGATCACGAAGGGACCAGGCACCAAGACGACCGACACCACTCCCACGTTCGCGTTTATCTCCGATGACCCCGCGGCCAGCTTTGCGTGCCTGATCGACGCCAAGCCCGCGGGCTCGTGCACCGCGACGATCACGCTCAAAAAGCTCAAGCCCGGCAAGCATGCGTTCCGGGTGACCGCGACCGACGCCGCCGGCAACGCGGGCAGCGCCGAGCAGTCGTTCACGCTCAAAAAGAAGAAAAAGAAGAAGTAGCCCGAACGCGAGCTTGGACCGGCTAAGCGAGGTGAACGTCGCTGAAGGCCCCCTGTAGGACTAACTCCGCGACGTTCGGCGCAGGTCGGGGGTCGATGTGGCGAGGAGCTATTCGCGAGGAAAGCCGACGAGCGGATTCGAACCGCTGACCCCTTCATTACGAGTGAAGTGCTCTACCAGCTGAGCTACGTCGGCGCGGTACGCATTCTAGGTTGCCGCTAGCGAAGGATCTCGACCAGCAGCACCCAGGCGTTGGCAACCGCGGCAATGAGCGCGCCGACGATGCCGAAGACGACCCAGTAGAGGCCGGCGCCGTCGGTGACGAGGACGCTGAGCCCGCCGATCGCGTACGGCAGCGTTGCCCAGGCGAGCATCACCAGCCGCGTCGAAAGCCAGAGGGCCGGCTCATCGCCGGTTGGGCGATACCGCGTGAGCAGTCGGCCGATCACGCCCGCCAGAATCAACCCCACCACCATTAGCTCGATGCCGAGGGCGACGTTGTTCTGACCGGGAATCAGGCCGGTGATCGAGATGACGACGACGCCGAGCAGCAGGATCACGGTTTCCAGCGCGCGCTCGGGGAGATTCTCGAACTTGAGGATCCGCTCGATGTTGATCGAGACCGCGACGAACACGAGTCCGGCGAGGGCGGCTCCGGCACCGGTGGTCGCGACAAACAGGTCGTGCCACTCGCTGGGGTGGTAGGCGAACAAGCGACGATCCTACGCTTGGGAGATACCCCTAAGGGGTATGCTAAGGTGCGCGCTGCAAATGGAAGCCCACGCCGAACACGCCCATCACCACGAGATGCCGACTGGCGGCACCGCCCTCACGGGCGTCGCCGTGAGCGCCACGCTGCACTGCCTCACCGGGTGCGCGATCGGAGAGGTCTCCGGCATGGCGATCGGTACCGCGCTCGGCTTCTCGAATTTCGCGACGATCGCGCTCGCCGTGGCGCTGGCCTTCATGTTCGGATACGCGCTCACGAGCCTGCCGCTGCTGCGCGCGGGCCTGGCGCTGAGCACGGTTGTGCCGATCGCGCTCGCGTCCGACACGCTTTCGATCGCGACGATGGAGGTCGTCGACAACGCGATCATGCTCACGGTCCCGGGAGCGATGCACGCCGGTCTGGGCTCGCTGCTCTTCTGGGGCAGCCTCTCCTTTGCGCTGGCGATTGCCTTCGTGCTCACGGTTCCGGTCAACCGCTGGCTGCTCGCCCGGGGTAAGGGTCACACCGCCGTGCACGAGACGGGCATCCACGGCGGGCCACCGACGCGCGTGGTCGGCGCCGCGGTGATCGTCGCCTTTGTCTTCGGCACCACGGTTGTGGTCGCCGAGGCGATCATCAACGAGGACGAAGGACACGGAAGCGGCGGCCACAGCGCGATGACTTCGAGCGAGCATGGCGACGCCGAGCTGGTCCTGAACTCCCCCGCGCCGGCCGCAGGGGCCGAGGCGCCGCTTCGCTTTCAGATCGTCGGCGCAAACGATGCGGTCATCACCGACTTCGACATCGAGCACACCAAGCCGATGCACCTGATCGTCGTTCGCAACGACCTCACCGGGTTCCAGCACCTGCACCCGAGCATGTCAGCGGATGGAACCTGGGCCACGCCACTGACCCTGCCCGAGGCCGGGACCTACCGCGCCTTCGCCGACTTCAGCCATGAGGGCGCCGGCCAGACCGCTGCCGCGGACATCACCGTCGACGGCAACGCCGAGGCCGTGCCCCTGCCCGATCCGTCACCGACGGCCGAGGCTGGCGACGGCTATGCCGTTGAGCTGTCCGAGGCCGCACCGGTTGCCGGAGCTGAGTCCGAGCTCTCATTCACGGTGACGCGCGACGGGCGTCCGGTCGCGGTAGAGCCCTACCTCGGGGCGAACGGCCACCTGGTCGCGCTGAGCGAGGGCGACCTCGAGTTCCTCCACGTCCACCCGCTCGAGGGCGAGGCCGGCGATCCCATCGCCTTCATGGCCGAGTTCACCGACGCGGGTCGCCACGCGCTGTTTCTCCAGTTCCGCGCCGATGGCAGGGTGCGGACGGCGAGCTTCACCGTCGACGTCGGCTAGGCGCGGTCGCCCGCCTCCTCGCGGATCTCCTCCAGGACGCCGAGCAGCTCGCCGACTCGGCAGACCAAGAGCTTCTCCTCGTCGACCTCGACCCAGGCGCCGGCGGAGGCGGGAAAGACGACGTGATCGCCGGGCTGCACCGGCATCCGCACGCCTGCGCCCTCCCACCAGTCGAGCCCAGGCCCGATCGCGAGCACGATCCCGTGCTGCGGCGGCGGCTCGTCCTGGCCGGGCGGGACCACGAGGCCGGAGTTCCGAACCCGATCGGGCTCGAGCTCCTTGATGATCACGCGGTCGAAGATCGGGCGCAGGAAGTGCTTCATCGCTCCCACGCATCGTAGGGTCCAGCGGGTGCCAACCCTGTCCGTGGTCATCGTCTCCTACAACTCGCGCGAAGCTCTCGCGGCCACCCTGCCTGCGCTCGCGTCCGAACTGCGCGACGACGACGAGCTGATCGTCGTCGACAACGCCTCCGCCGATGGCAGCGCCGCGCTCGCGCGCGAGCTATCGCCGGGTGCTGTGGTGATCGAAACGGGCAGCAACCAAGGCTTCGCCGCCGCCTGCAACGGCGGTGCGGCGGCGGCCTCGGGCGAGCTTGTGTGCTTTCTCAACCCCGACGCAGTGCCCCAGCCCGGCTGGCGCGATGCGATCGAGCGCCCGGCGATCGACGGCCGCGGCTGGGACGCCTGGCAGGCGCTGATCACCAGCGACGACGGCACGAAGGTCAACACCCGCGGAGGCGTCGTCCACTTCACCGCCATCGCATGGGCCGGCGGCGCCGGCGAGCCGGCGACTCCTACGTTTGCCGGTAATGGACGGGCAAACGTCGGGTTCGTCTCCGGGGCGTGCCTGGTGATCGGCCGTGAGCTCTACATCGAGCTCGGTGGGATGGCCGAGGCGTTCTTTCTCTACCACGAAGACGTCGACCTGTCGCTGCGGGTGCTGCTGCGGGGCGGGACGCTCGGGGTTGAGCCGACCGCCTTGGTCGACCACGGCTATGACTTCGACAAGGGCTCGGCGAAGTGGCGCTATCTCGAGCGCAATCGCTGGGCGACGCTGATCCGCACGTACCCGGGTGCGCTGCTGGCGCTGCTGGCGCCGGCACTGCTGGCGACCGAGCTCGCCCTGCTGGTGGCAGCGGCGGCCTCCGGCTGGCTGCCGCAGAAGCTTCGCGCCTACTACGAGACGCTCGTCGCCTTGCCGCGACTGCTCGGTGAGCGGCGCGCGATCCAGGCGACGAGGACGGTCAGCGTCGGCGAGTTCGCGAGCGAGCTCGTCGCCTCGCTCGACTCGGCCTACCTCGGCGCTGCAGGCCGCTCGCGGGCGCTAGCCGCCGCCCTCGGTACTTACTGGCGCGTCGTTTTGCGCCTGCTCGGCGCTCGCGGCTGACTCCGGGCGGCCAGCCGCCTCACCGCGCGCGACGCGCAGCTCCTGCTCGAGGCGCGCGCTCTCCTGGGCGAGGATCTTCGTCTCCTCGGAAAGCCGCGAGGTTGCGACCGAGAAGTTCAACAACAACAGGAAGATCATCGCGAAGGCGAGGATGAAGATCGCGTTCGCCGGCTCCTGGATTCCCATCGCGTTGGCGATCACGTCGAGCCCGCCCGTCCAGATCGAGAGGACGAGCAGGACGAGGGCCGCGGCCATCCACAGCAGCGCGTAGCGCTCGACGAGACGGCGGCGGCGGACGAGGTCGAGAATCAAGAGGAAGATCGCGAGGACGACGACGAGGGCGATGATCTGCGCCTTGGTCTCGATCCGCGAGTCCTCGCCGCTGGCCCCCTGGGGGTTCTGCGGTGCCGCGACCGCGGCGTCGACGACGTTCGCCGCGGTGAGAGCGTCACCGCCGCCGGTCGGGATGATCGTCGTCAGGTCCTCGCCCGCACCGCGGAGGATGTTCTGCTGAGACGTGAGGGTCTCACCCTCGGTCAGCGGGAAGGTGCCCGCCGGAAGTTCGATCGTGTCGCCCGGCCCCGCCTCGAGGATCGTCGCGCCGAGCGAGCCCGGACCGGATGCCTCCTCCGACGTGACCTGAAGGGTCGCCGCATGGGCGACCGCCGCGAAGAGCAGCAGGCACGCCACGGTGAGTGTGAGCAGGCGCTTCATTTAGATCTCGGGGGGCCGATGCCGGCGACGTCCTTGCCGGTCGCCTCAACCGGGGTTGGACGGCGGCGGAAGAGGCCGACGAACAGCGCCAGCAGCACCTTCGCCATGTAGTAGGCGCTGCGGGGGTAGTCGATCGAGCTCTTGCCAAAGCCGCGGGCGTTCATGCGCACCTGCACCTCGTGGATGCGCAGCCGGTTGGCGTGGAGCATCAGGATCGCCTCGACCTCGGGGTAGTCGTGCGGGTAGTCGCGGGCGAAGAGCTCGATCCCGCGACGGTTGGTCATCCGAAAGCCCGAGGTGGGGTCGGTGATCCGCTGGCGCGTGAGAACGGTGAGGACGCCCGCGAAGATCAGATTGCCGACCCTGCGGCCGATGGGGACCTTGTATCCGGGGTTTCCACGAAAGCGGCTGCCGTAGACCATGTCGGCCTTCTTGCCCTTGGTCCGCAGCGCCTCCAGCATCTCCGGCAGGTACTCCGGCTTGTGCTGACCGTCGCCGTCGACCTGAACCGCGACGTCGTAGTCGTGGCGCAGCGCGTATTTATAGCCCGACTGCACGGCGCCACCGATGCCGAGGTTGTACGGGTGGCGGATGACGATGGCGCCCTCGGCCTCCGCCTCGGCCGCGGTCGCGTCGTTGGAGCCGTCATCGACGACCAGGACGTCGAATCCCGGCGCCTGGCGGTAAATATCGCGCACGACTCGGCCGACCATCCCCGCCTCGTTGTAGGCGGGCACGATCGCGAGCTTTGCGAGGGAATCTGAGGCGCCGTCGGGCATGGCGAGGAGCGCTCAGGGTAGAGCTAGGAGCGCTCTTCGAGTATCTGGTCGCGCTCGGCGAGCCGGTTGTCCCGGCGCAGCTCGGCCTCGCGCTGTCGGCGCTGTTCGTCCTCGCTCGTGGCGAGTGCGGGCGGAACCGGCGTCGGCCGACCGCCATCGTCGAGACCGACCATCGTCACGTAGGCGGTTGAGGTGTGGCGGACCTCGCCGGTGCGCGGATTCTCGGCCTCGACGCGTACGCCGACCTCCATGGAGGTTCGCCATGCCGCGTTGACCGAGGCGAGGCAGCGAAGCAGCTCTCCGACCTGGACCGGCTCGGTGAACGTCATGCGGTCCATGCCGGCCGTGACGACGCGCAGTCCGCAGTGGCGGATCGCCGCGATAGCGGCGGCCTCGTCACAGATCTTCATGACTATCCCGCCGTGTACGAAGCCCGCCGTGTTGGCGTCCTGGACGCCCATCCAGCGGATCAGCTCCGAGCTCGAGTCCCCGACGGGTCGCGGCTCGAGCTCTGAGCTCAACCCGAGTCTCCGGAGCTTGCCTCGGAGTCGGTCGCGGGGGCGGCGTCGATCGCGTCGGACGCTGCGGCTGCCGCATCGGCGGGCGAGTCCCCGAGCTGCTCACGCAGGACGACCAGATGGGCCGCCTGGCAGCCGGCGATCTCCGAGCAGGTGGTCGCGAGGTCGTAGCTGTCGAGTCCCGGCGCGTCGGCGACGTAGTAGGAGAGCTGGCGCTCCTCGAGATCCGCGAGAAGCTCGAAAAAGCCGTCGGCGTCGCTCGCGTCGGCGATGGTCCCGAGCAGCTCCTTGAGCTCGGTCGCCGCTTCGTCTGAGAGGCCGTCGATGTCGTCGAAGACGCCCGCGTCGTCGGGCGAATCCGGCGCGTCGGGCGGATCGAAGCCGAGCGACTCGAGCGCCGAGCGCAGCGCGCTGGCGTGCGCCTGCTCCTGATCGCGGAACTCCACCAGCAGCTGGCGGCCGTCGGCGTCCGTTTGATCGACGGCCGTCGCGTAGGCGAGGGCCGTGATCTGCTCGAGGCCGATGGCCTCGACCAGGAAGTCGCGCAGATCGTCGTTTTGCGTTCCCTGCGCCGACGCGAACGCGGGGCGCAGCAGGCCGCCGGCGGCAAGGGCCCCGGCGGCGATGGCGCCGCGGCGCAGCGCCTCGCGGCGACTGTGGGCGAGCTCGCTCATCCGCCGTCCTCCGTCGTGGTGGACGTACTCGACGACGAGGTGGTCGAGGTGGTGGTGTCGCCATCTTCGTCGTCTTCGCTGGCGACGTAGGGCTTTTCCTTGAGCCCGGTGACGAACGCACGCGGGCTTTGCTCGTCGCCCGCGATCCCGCGCACCGTTGCCTGCTCGGCGGATACCTGAGCAAGGAACCGAATCCCGGCCGCGCGGATCTCGGTCGTCGAGCCCAGCCGCACGCACTCGCGATATGCGGCGATCGCTGAGTCCTGGGCATCGATCGCACCCTCCGGGTAGGCGCCGGCCGAGGTGCTCGCCTTTGCGGCACCAGCTCCGAGGTTCTCGAGGTCGGTGGCGCGAGCTGCGGACGCCTCGGCGAACTGGCGTCCAACTGCGGCCTCCTCACCGTCGCCTCGGATCGAGTCGTAGACCGTCGCAATCTGAGCCTCGGCGTCGGCTGCGCGCTGGAGGACCGCCTCGTCGCCGCCCTCGGCGCGGGGATCGTCCTCATCGGTGCAGCCGGCCACGGCGAGGCCGGCGGCCCCGGTGCCGCCCAGCACCAGAAGGCTGCGACGCGTCAAGTTCGGCATTCGCGGCACCCTACCGGGGAGGATGACCCACAAGTCCGGCAACGAAGCGCCGCTGCGCGACCTTGAGCAGCACATCAGCAACTGTCGACGCTGCCCGCGCCTCGTCGAATGGCGCGAGGCCGTCGCTGCCGATCCGCCAAAGCGCTATCGCGGCGAGGAGTACTGGGCGCGCCCGTTGCCCGGCTTCGGCGATCCCGCCGCCCGCTTGATCGTCGTCGGTCTCGCACCGGCGGCGCATGGAGGTAATCGCACCGGCCGGGTCTTCACCGGCGACCGCTCAGGCGACTGGCTCTACGCGGCTCTTCATCGCGCCGGCTACGCCAACCAGCCGCAATCAATCGATCGCAACGATGGTCTCGAGCTCACCGACGCCTGGGTCAACGCGATCGTTCGCTGCGCCCCGCCGGCCAACAAGCCGACGCCGATCGAGCGCGACACCTGCCTTCCCTGGCTCGACGAGGAACTACGCCTGCTGGACCGAGCCCGCGTGTTCGTCGCGCTTGGCTCGTTTGCTTGGGACGGCCTGCTGCGAGCGCTGAGGACGCTCGGGCACGAGGTCCCAAGCCCGAAGCCACGCTTCGGCCACGGCGCCGAGGCCGAGGTGGGCCCGTACCGCCTCATCGGCTCCTACCACGTGTCCCAGCAGAACACGTTCACTGGCAAGCTCACAGAGGAGATGCTCGACGCCGTGTTCACGCGGGCGCGTGAGCTGAGCGCAGGCTGATCGCTGCGGCGATCCGGTCGACGACCGCTTCTCGCGCGTGGGTGAGTTGAAGCCAGGTGACGCGGATCACGACGTAGCCGCGCGCCGCGAGATCCTGGTCGCGCCGCCGATCGCGCTCGAACGCGCCGCGCGATGCGTGGAAGCGAAAGCTGTCGAACTCCACGATGAGCCGGTGTGCGGGCCAGAGCAGGTCGACCTCGTGTCCGCCGACCACCACGTTCGTCCGTGGCTCGGGGAGACCGCGCTTGCGAAGGAGCGAGAGCAGGCGCCGCTCGGCCTTCGAGCGGGTGCGCTTCGGCTCGCGGCCGCTCTCGATCAGCGCCCGCAGCGGTGCGACCCCGCGACGATGGCGGTGACGGACGAGGAGGGTGGCGAGCTCTCGCGTGGTGGTCTTGTGATGGGCGTGCGCTTCGGCGACGATGCGCTCGAGCTCCTCTGGGTCGAGGCGACCGGCTAGGTCAAGGATCGTCCGCGCCGGCGAGGTGCACGGGATCCCTTCTACGTCGCCGACCTCGGAAGGATCGAAGCGGCCCGCTCGGTGGATCCGGATGCCGCTGCGGCGGACGTCGCGGGTGGTGCTCACCTCAACCGTGGCGGACCTCGGTGGCAGTGAAAGGAGGTCCAGGAGGTGCGCGGCGCTGCGGTGACTCGCGTAAGCGTGCGGTTGGCAGGCGAGGACGGCGGCGAGCTCGCGCGCGCCCGGAAGGAGGAGGGGAGTGCCGGCGGTGAAGACGCCGCGGTGGATGGCGTGAAGCTGGCCTCTTGCCAGACGCCCGTCGATTTCGGCTGCCGTGAGGGAAGCGCCCAGCAGCTGCCGTCTTGTCACCAGCCCGCGCTGGCGCGAGGCGATATTGGCGATCAATTGGTCTCGCGCGGGGGGTTTGCCGTCCATGAGAGGGGAAAGCCCCCGTACGACACCGCCGCCCCCCTGACCGCCAAAGCTCCCACGCCTCGCGATACTCACCCACCCGCACGTGGTTCCTCTCAACGCCCCCAACATCCTCACGCTGCTGCGCATCGTCGCGGTGCCGGTGCTCGTCGTCGCGCTGCTCGAGGAAACGCCCGACGGCGACGTGATCGCGGCGATCGTCTTCGCGGCGGCCGCGTTGACCGATGGGCTCGACGGCTACATCGCCCGGCGCAACAAGCAGGTGACGACGTTCGGGAAGCTGATGGACCCGCTCGCCGACAAGCTGTTGGTGATCGCGGCGCTGGTTTCGCTGGTTTCTCTCGACCGGCTCGCTGCCTGGGTGGCGATGCTGATCATCGCCCGCGAGCTCGCCGTCACGGGTCTGCGAACGATTGCCGCCGAGCGCGGGGTCGTAATCGACGCGTCGCGGATGGGCAAGGTGAAGACGGCGTTGCAAATCGCGGCGATCATCGCTCTGATCGCGTTCGATCCGTCGCCGCTTTGGGCGGACCTGCTGCTCTACGCGGCGGTCGCGGTCACCCTTATCTCAGGTGCCGACTACTTTCTCGGTCTGCGCCGGCGACTCGACGAGGCGGCTCAGGCTACGAGCCAGAGCACGGAGCCTCGAGCCACTCGCGCTGGGTGACGTGGCGGGCGCTGTGCTCGCCGGTCTCGAGCTCGGTGAAGATCTCCGCGAGCGCGCCGGAGCGCTCGGCGACGACCGAATGACGGTGGATCGTCTCGAGGTTCTCCTGGCGCGCGAGGACGAAGCCGCCCTCACGTAGCTGCGGATAGCGCGCAGCGACCTGGCGGATCATCTCGCGCACCACGTCCTCGACGAAGCGTGGGTTGCGATGCGCGCGCTCGACCACATCCGCCTCGTCGGAGCGCTTCATCAGCTCGTAGATCTCGGAGCTCATCGATGACTCGACGATGTGCAGCAGGTCGCGGGCGTCGATCTCGGCCTCGACTCCCTCCGGTCGACCGAGATGCAGCGAGCCGATCCCGCGCTGGTTATGGGTCGCGACCGGGACCGCCTCGAATACGCGCTCGATCTGCTCCTCGGTGAAGCCGTCGGCCTCGAGTCGGTCGCGAGAGCGTCCCGCCAGCATCTCCTGCGCGCACGGGCAGGCGGTCATCCCGTGCGCCTCGACGCCGGTGAGCGTCCGGGTGCCGCGCTCGGATGACACCGCGGTGCCGAACAGCGTGTAGATCTCCTGTGTGTCGAGCCCCGAGGACGGCGTCTTCACCGTCTCCGGATACCGGGCCGCGATCGTCACCTCCGCCCGTATCCCGTCCTGTCGTTCGCGAACCTGCTCGGCGATTCGCGCTGCGAGCTCCTCGGCGCGAAGCGTGTCGACCGGGATGACCGCGTCGATTGCCTCGTTGACGATCTCCTCGAAGCGCGACATGTGGACTCCGGCCTGGCGCGGCTCGAGATCGACCATGCACTGCAGCTCCGCGAAATAGAGGCGACCGGCGACGTGGATGACCTTCTCGACGCCGTGGACGCCGACCCGGGTGAGGCTGACCTGCGTCGCCGGCACCCCCGCCTGGACGTCGCGGACGGCGGCGGGCGCTGATTCGATCGTTGCCATGTCGTAGAGGTTACGCCGCAAGCTCACCAGCGGATTGCGGCGCTTCGTTGCGGGTAGGGGATCCTGCTGGCCGCCCGCGGATAATCGTCCTATACTCCACACCGCCCGAGTAATAGAGGAGGCGGGCATGGCAGAGAAGGCGCAGGATGTGCTGATGTCGGACGCAGGGGGGGTGTCGGAGTCGAGTGAGAGCGAGCCCGGAGCGGGTGGCGAGCCGATCGCTCCTGAGTCGGAAGAGCTGCGAGCGCTCATCGACCGAGGTCGTGAACGCGGCTATCTGACCCTCGAGGAGATCTCCCAGACGCTCGAGGAGGTGGAGATCACCAAGGAGCAGGTGCAGGGCCTCAACGCCCATCTGCTCGAACACGGCGTCGACGTCATCGCCGCCGATGGTCTCACCGCCTACAAGGAAGCGCGTGGCGAGGTGCAGCCCGGGCAGTCGAAGAAGACCGAGCTCGATCTCACGGTCGAGCCGAGCCTCGACTCGCTACGTCTTTATCTGCGGTCGATCGGCCGCGTCGAGCTGCTCACCGCCGCTCAGGAGATCAGCCTCGCGAAGCGGATTGAGAAGGGCGACATGAGCGCCAAGCGCCACATGGTCGAGGCCAACCTGCGCCTGGTCGTCTCGATCGCGAAGGGCTATCTGGGCCGCGGGCTCAGCTTTCTCGACCTGATCCAGGAGGGTTCGCTGGGCCTGATCCGCGCCGTGGAGAAGTTCGACTACCGCCGCGGCTACAAGTTTTCGACATACGCGACCTGGTGGATCCGCCAGGCGGTCACCCGCGCCATCGCCGACAAGGCGCGGACCATCCGCATCCCCGTGCACATGGTCGAAAAGCTCAACCGCGTCGGCCATGTCGAGCGCCAGCTTGTGCAGAAGCTCGGGCGGGAGCCCGAGCCGCAAGAGATCGCGACGGAGCTCGAAATCACGGTGCGCGAGGTTCGCGACATCCTGCGCGTCGCCCAGATGCCGGTTTCGCTGGAGAAGCCCGTCGGCGACGAGGAGGAGTCAGAGCTCGGCGATTTCGTCGCCGACGACCAGGTCGAGGAACCCTTCGAGGCGGCGACGGAGAACCTTCAGCGCGAGGACGTCAAGCGTGCGCTCGACGCCCTTCCCGAGCGCGAGCGACAGGTGATCGAGCTGCGCTACGGCCTGCACGGACAGGAGCCGCTGACCCTCGAAGAGGTCGGTCGCGCCTTCGGGGTCACCCGCGAGCGCATCCGCCAGATCGAGAACAACACGCTGAAAAAGCTCAAGCAGCTGCCCGAGGCGCAGCGACTTCGCGAGCTCGCCTAGCGGCTACTCGCAGAACGGCGCCGCGATAACCGGGTCGCGTCCCGCGATCCCCGCGCACTGCTTCAGCGAGTTCAGCCGCGTCGCGAGACCCGCCTGAACCGCCGACGGTCGCTGGCCCTTTGCCGGGTTGGCCGCGATGTTTCGCAGCTGAAACGGGTCGCGCTTGAGGTCGTAGAGCTCGTACTCGGGGCGGTTGCAGACACCCGTTTCCTTGTCGACTCGGTTGAGCTCGACGTAGGTGTAGCGCTTGGTGCGCAGCGCGTCGTAGAAGGTGTTGAGGCCACGCTCGGCCGGAATCTGGCCGCAGGTGCGGTTCTGGCCGATCTGAAACAAGAGCGCGCGCCCGCGGCTCCAGCCCGGCTTCCGACCGGCCAGAAGTGGGCGCAGTGAACGACCGTCGAGCTTTCGACAGACGCCACCGGCGCATGGCTGCGCGCCCGCGAGGTCGAGGATGGTCGCTGTCAGATCGACCTGATTGACGGGCGCCGAGATCTCGCTCGGCGCTTTCCCCCGCCCGCCGAGCAGCTTCGGCGAGACACGGGCGAGCAGCGGCACCCGCACGGATTCCTCGTAGGGATAGACCTTGTTGAGAAAGATCCGGTGCTCGCCGAACATGTAGCCGTTGTCCGAGGTGAAGAAGATCGCGGTGTTGTCGAGCTGACCCTGGCGGCGCAGCTCGGCGACGAGCTGGCCGACACCGCGGTCGACGGTCGGCAGCGTCGCCAGCGCGCAGCGCCAGCCGAGCTTGAGGTTGGCGCGCCGGGTGTGCCCGAGGCCCGGGCGGGTGCGCACCCAGTGGGGCTTGTCGCCCATCGCCCGCTCGTCGAACGACGGCGGCTTCGGCAGCTTCTCGTCGGCGAACTTGCCCAGCCTGTCGGCCTCGGGCTTGGGCATCCCGCCCTTGCCACAGTCACCGGAGGTCTCGACGTTGCTCGAGTGCGGTGCCAGGTGGGAGACCATCAGATAGAACGGGCGCGGGTCGCTGGTGGCCGTGCTGACGAACTCAACGGCCTCGCGGTTGATCACTCGCGTCGAGTAGTCGTGAACGTTCATCCCCGTCTGAACAGCCGTCCCGTTGTCGGAAAAGGGGGCGTCCTGGTAGAGCGTCTGCGAGCCGACCAGCCCGAACCATGTGTCGAGGCCTGGCGGCGAGGTCAGACCCCCGGCGGTGTCCTGCTCGCGCTCGTAGTTGAGGAGGTAGCGCCCGACGTGGCCGGTGCGATAGCCGGCCGCCTGCAGCCACGACGGCAGGATCGAACTCTTGTCGATCAGCGAGCCGTATCCGGGCTCGTTATCGAACACGCCCGAGTTGTGCGGGTACTCGCCGCTGAGAAAGCCCGCGCGCGAAGGGCAGCAGAGCGGGCTTGAGACGATGCTGTTGGTAAACGAGGATCCCTTGTTGGCGAGCGCTTTGAGGGTCTTCGGCATCGTCTCGCGAGTCAGCTGCGAGACGGTCTGATCGTCGGTGAGGACGACGAGGACGTTCGGCCGTTCCGGCGCGCGGGAGGTGGGCGCGGCCGTTGCCGTCGAGAGCGCGCCGACGACGATCGTCGCGACGCACGCCAGCCCTGCTGCCCACGCTCGCACCAACGACAGTATGCGCAAACCGTTTGACCCCCCACTGCGGCGGGAAGGTGGTCTGTACCACCTGCGCATCCCGTGGGTGCGTTTACGAAAGGAACAAGATGCCCGAGAACACAGACGACGCCAAGGGGCGCGTTAAGGAAGCGGCCGGCAGTCTGACCGGCGACGACAGCCTCAAGAACGAAGGCAAGGTCGACCAGGCCACCGGCAAGGTCAAGGACGCGGTCGGCGGCGCAGCTGACAAGGTCAAGGACGTCGTCAACCCCGACGACAACAAGTAAGCCTGACCGCAGATGTTCGGACCGACGGCGCCTTCGGGCGCCGTCCGTCGTTCAGGCCTTTGCGCGTTCCCGTGCAGCGCGGCTGAAGTGCATCAGCGCCAGCTGCGTGTTGCGCTCGGCGACCGCGCGCTCATCGTCTGACAGCGCGCTCATGCGCTCGACCGCCGCGCTCTGGATCGCGGTCACTCGCTCCAGCACCTCGTCGTATACCGCGGCAAGCTCGGCCAGGCCCTGATCGTCGAGGTCGAGATCCATCCGGACCATCGACTCGTTGCTGCCATCGACCTTGTCGTCGTCAACCGCGCGGGCCAGGGCTTCGCAGGTCTGCTCAAGCGTCTGACCGAAGATCTCCTTGCGAATCGAGTCGGGCAGAGATAGCCAGTCCTCCTGATTGAAGTACGAGCCGACCAGCGGCCGGTAGAAGTGCTCGAGGGCCCCCCGAACGGGCGCCGTTCGCACCAGCTCGATCGTCTCGAGCTCGGCGAGGATCTTTACGTGATAGCTGACGTTGCCCAGCGACTCGCCGAGTTCCACGGAGAGCTCGGCCGGGCTGGCCACGCGCTGATTGAGGACCTGGAGGATGCGCTGGCGAAGGGGATGACTCAGCGCCTTCATCAGGCGCGGATCGACGCTCGCGCCGTCGTCCGTGGTCTTCGACCGCTTCTTCGATGAACTCATCGTCTCGCTCATATCCATCTATGTCCGGTGACCAGTCTGGCAGGCACGGGTTGTCGGCCACGGGCTGTTGGCCGATTTCGCCGGTCCCCCTTTAGGTAACCCAGATAGGCCCCCGCAGGTGCGCGCCGCCCGGCAAGGTATCGAAAGAAGACCTTTCAGGCGTCGGCGCGCGCAACGGATGGGGGAGACAGGATTCGAACCTGTGAAGGCTGAGCCAATGCGTTTACAGCGCATCCCGTTTGACCACTTCGGTACTCCCCCGGGCAGCGGCGGATTGTAAGGGCTGCTCAGCGGTTCGCCGCTCGTGGGCGGTCGTAGTGGAGGATCGCGAGCTCGGTGCGTTCGCTCTCGCGCTCGTCCTCGCTGCGCTCCGCCTCTCTTCCGGCGGATGCCGCGTGCTCTTCCAGCGCGCTCGCGAGAGCGTCGGCAAGGATTCGCGAGACCTCCTTGCGCCCCTCTTCGTCAAGCTCGAGCGTCGTCCAGCTGACGTGCGTGGTCTTCGGATCGAAACCCCCCCGCTGCGTTGCCTCGACGACGTGATCCCAGACTCCCTGAAGGGTTGTGTCGGTGAACTGGCGACGAACGGATAGCGGCAGGCGTGCCCAGTGCGAGTCGTCGACGTACGGTCGCGCGATGGCCCGGTAGAAGTGTTCGATCGTGCCGCGTACGGGCCGGGTATCGACGAGCTCGATGGTTTCGAGTTCGAGCAGCGTCCGCACGTGGTAGGCGACGTTGCCGATCTTCTCGCCCAGCTCCTCGGCGAGGGCGCTCGGGCTCATCGCCCGCTCGTTCAGTCTCACCAAAAGCTTCTGGCGAAGCGGATGCGATAGCGCCTTGTGAAGGCGCTCGTCGGTGGTCAGCGACTTCCCTGCGGTCGTCTCGGGCGCCATCGCGTTCCATTCAAGTGATTCGGAGGGCTTCAGGCTTCCCGAGCGTTCGAACGCGGCACAACCGGTTGAACTCGTATAGCGTCTTCCTGACTAATCCGTTCACGTTGTTCACGTCTATTCGTCCAGGTTCACCCTGTTATGACCGCTAGCGACACGCGCATCGTGAGTGACATGCTTCGCGCAGTCGATGACCGCGACAGCGACCGGGTGCTCAAGCTCTTGGGCGAACACTCGGTGACGCGCAGCTCTTTGGGGCGCGTCTACGTCGGGCACGCCGGTTTCGAGAAGTGGTGTCGCGAGGCTGCAGCGACGACGACTTCGCGCCACTTCGAGGCCGCGAAGGTCCGCGGGCTCGGCGACGGATACGTGCTCGTCGTCGGCGCCGAGCATCGCGATCCCGTGCGCGGAACAGCCGAGGCGATTCCGGGCGCCTGGCTTTATCTGGTCGTCGCCGAGCGCGTTCACGCCTGCATCTACTTCCGCACGGAGCAAGACGCAATCGCCTCGATTGCCGGGCCGGGCCGCAACGAGACGCCGACCGAGGTGCTCGAGCGGTCGGTCGACGCCTTCAACCGCGACGACTACGACGCTCTCATGGACACGCTCGATGAGGGTTTTCGCTTTCGGCCGCTGCTGAGCGAGCACGCGATCCTCAAGGAGGGACACGCCGACTTCACCGACGCGCTCATCTGGGTGCGCGTCCGCTATGACGATGTCCTCATCGAGGGGATCGAGGTGGACGAGATCGGTGAGGGCTATGTGATCGCGATGACGACGGTCCGCGTCGTCGACAACCACGGACTCGAGCGTCGCCGTTTGGCCAACGCCGTCCGGGTCGTCGACGGAAAGCTCTGCGAGTGGCTTTCGTTCGAGCGGATCGAATCCGCCCGCGTGGCGGTCGCGAGCCACTTCGGCGCCGGCAGCTAGTCGCTGCCGTGAAAGACAAGCCTCGAGAGAACCACCTGCGAACGCGTGCGATCGACCAGGCCGTTGGCCTGGAGATCGATGATCAGGCGCTCGAGGTCACCGTTGTCCTCGGTCCGCACGCGCGCGATCGCGTCGGCCTCGCCGGTGACGCTCCACGCCTCGACGACCTCCGGGTGTTGGCGAAGCGTGCGCGCCACCTCCGGCAGCGTCGTCCCCGGCCGATAGAAGAGCTCGATCAGTGCCTCCGTGTTCCAGCCAAGCGCGGCGTGATCGACGACCGCCGTGAATCCGTGCAACGCGCCCGATTCGCGCAACCTGTCGACCCGGCGCTTCACCGACGGGGCGGAGAGCTCGACCTGGCCGGCGATCTCGTCGTAGGTGCGTCGGCCGTCTTCCATCAGCAACGACAGAATCTTGCGGTCAACGGCGTCCACGCGCAGGAATCTTACGCTCTGACGCTACATATTGCCATTGAACTTCATCCACCGGGCCAATACCGTTAACGGGATGCTCGCCCCGCCAAAGCCGGTCCGCGTCCTTTTCGACGAGTCGCACTCCGAGGCGTGGACCATCCGTCCCGACGTCGCTGAGGCGATGCAACCGTCACATCCAGCCGACTCGTCGCTCGCACGGGCCGCGCAGGCACTTACCGAGCGCGAGTTCGAGGTCGCCGCACACACCGAGGGAGCGCTCGACGCGACGGCGCTCGCCGGCGCGCAGGTGCTGGTCATCGCGCATCCGTCGGATCCGAAATGGGAGGCCACCGTCGACGGCGGCTCGCCGCTTCTGAGCGCCGACGAGATCGATGCGATCGAGGCGTTCGTCTCCGCCGGCGGCGGGCTCGTCGTCCTTGGCGAGACCGAGCAGGACAAGTACGGCAACAACCTGAATGAGCTGCTCTCGCGCTTTGGCGTGCAGATCGAGAACGCCACCGTCCAGGACTACTCCCATCACCACCACGACACCCCGTCGTGGGTGCTCGCCTCCCTCGGCGATTCGCTCGAGGGCGAGCCGGGCCGCTTTGCCGCGAACGGATCGGACCCGCTCGCCGGCGTCAGCGAGGCCTGCTTTTATCGCGCCGGCGCGCTCAGCATGAGCAACGGCGCAAAGGTCCTCGCCCGCACGCAGCCGACCGCCTCGCTGCCGAACGCGGCGCTCGCGGCGGTCGTCGACCACGGGGCGGGACGCGTCGTGGTCAGCGCCGACTCCGACCTCTTCGGCGACGACTGCATCGGCGAGCTCGATCACCGCGCCCTGTGGATCAACCTCCTTTACTGGGCCGCGCAGCCGGGCTTTGCCGGCACGGACGCGCCAGAGCGCTCACAGGTCCTCGACGATCCCGCCTGGATTCGCCTGCGGGCCGCGGTCGAGGAGCTGCGCCTCACCCAGGGCGCCGACGGCTCGGTCGACACGGCCGAGCATGATCCCGAGAAGCTGCGCGATCTCACCGTCGCGATCGCCGAGTCGGCGCAGGCCCTGAAGCCTCGCTTCCCCCACCAAGACGCCTACATCGACGCGCTCGCGGCGGACCTGCTCGCGTGGGCCGACGGCGGCTACGCCAAGCCGGCCTTCGACCGCTCGACCGAGGCCTTCCGGCCAGAGCGCGAGCGCCGCGACGCGATCGAGCACCTCTGCGTCATGCCGATGTACAAGCAAAACGCCTCGACCGACACCTGCTTCGAGGCGCTCGTCGTCCGCGTGCCCTGGCCGGGCTGGATCGCAGAGCTCGAGGCCGACCGCTATGACAACGCGAAGTTCGTTCCGGTGACGTTCGTCGATCGCACCTCGGGCTATGACTCGGAGTGCGCGGTGCTCTTTCCCGAGACGTTCTCGCTTGGCGAGAAGCCGGCGGAGTATCACTTCGGCGCGATCTTCTGCGACCGCGAGGCCGAGCGCTTTCGCCGCGTCGCCGGCGCTGCGGCCGAGATCCTCCATCTCAACCTGCCGCCCGACGCCGCCTGCCTGCTGAGCTCGCCCGAGCTCTCGGAGTCGGCCTACATCCTCTGGGACCTCGTCCACGACCGCACCCACATGCGCGGCGACCTGCCGTTCGACCCGTTCATGATCCGCCAGCGCAGCCCCTACTGGATGTACTCGCTCGAGGAGCTTCGCTGCGATCTGACCGCGTTCAGCGAGGCGGTCAAGCTCGAGCATGAGGGCTTTGCCTTCGCGCGCCATGCCCAGTACGCGATCCTCTTCGACCGCCTCTTTCGCTTCCCGGTGACCGGATCGCGCGTGCGCAACTACGACGGCCTCGGCGGCCAGCTGCTGTTTGCCTTCCTGCACAAGGAGGGCTATCTGCACTGGACCGACAACCGCCTGACCGTCGACTGGCCGACGGTTGCCGAAGGCGTCGAGCGCCTGCGCGTTCGCGTCCACGACCTCTATCACTCGGGCATCGACCGCTCAAAGCTCGGCCAGTGGATCGCCGCGCACGACTTCGTCTCCGAGTACGTGTCGCCGGCCGAGGGTTCGGTGTGGGCGCGCGAGCGCCGCGAGCTGCCCGAGGTCGACCGAGCCCAAGCAACTCGTCGACCTGGTGCGCGACGACGAGTTCCCGCTCAGCCTCTTCTACACGCAGCTGCAGCCCAAGCTCGAGCCGGCGCTCGCGCAAGTTTCCGCCTAAACGAATCTCCGAGCGCGATTTTCTTGCCCGGGCGGGCGCCCGGGCCTACCATCGCGAGAATGTCTTTGAGTAGACGGCCTGGCGGGGCCGTTCTTCAAGGGCTCGCCGCGATTGTCGCCTTGGCGTGCGCAATGCCCGCGACCGCGTCGAGTCAGAGTCTGCCGACGGGCTTTTCGGAATCGACAGCGCTGGAAGATCTGCGCGTTCCAACCGCGTTGCGCTTCCTTCCCGATGGAAGCATCCTCGTCGCCGAGAAGGCGGGCACGATCAAGCACTTCGACGGCATCGGCGACACGACGCCGGTGACGGTCGTCGATCGCATCCCCGAGACCTACAACTGGGGCGACCGCGGCCTGCTCGGCCTCGCCGTCGACCCCGCCTACGCGATCAACCACCGCATCTACGCGCTCTACACGCTCAACAAGGAGCAGGGCAACGCGACCGTCCCGCGCTGGCCTGCCGAGACCCCGGGCGACGACGATGATGAGTGCCCGCAGGAGACCGAGGGATGCCAGGCGCTCGGACAGCTCGAGCGGTTCACGCTCGCAAACGACGGCGACTCGGTGGTCTCGAGCCAGGTGCTCGTCACCGATTGGTGCCAGCAGTTCTCGACGCACTCGATCGGATCGATGGGCTTTGACTCCGAAGGGGCGCTTTACGTCAGCGCCGGGGAAGGGGCCAATTACGTTGGCCCCGACTACGGGCAGTACGGAAGCCCGAAGAACCCGTGCGGGGACCCGCCCGGAGGCGCCGGCGCGACGCTGACCCCACCGACCGCCGAGGGAGGGGCGCTGCGCGCCCAGGACATCCGCACGAGCGCCGACCCGGCCGGCCTCAGTGGCACGATCATCCGCATCGACCCCGCGACGGGGGAGGCGATGGCAAACAACCCGCTCGCCTCCAGCAGCGACGCCAACGAGCGACGGATCGTCGCCCACGGATTTCGCAACCCCTTCCGCATCGCCTTTCGCCCGGGCACCGACGAGCTTTGGATCGGCGACGTCGGCTGGGGCTCGGTCGAGGAGATCAACCGCCTGCCCCACCTGACGAGCTCGACCCCGCCCAACTACGGGTGGCCGTGTTATGAGGGCTTTGCCCGCCAGTCGGCCTACGACCAGCGAGACCTCAACCTCTGCGAGTCGCTGTACACGCTGGGCACGACCACCGCCCCCTACTACGGCTATGCGCACGGCGCCCAGCCGGTCGCAACCGATGGTTGTCCGACCAGCGATTCGGCGATCTCCGGCCTCGCCTTCACCGCCGGCAACGGGTTTCCCCCGGCCTACGACGATGCGCTGTTCTTTGCCGACTACGCGCGCCAATGCATCTGGGTGATGCGCGACACCAGCGGTGACGGCGTCCCCGACCCGGCGGGGATCGAGCGCTTCCGCCCGGACGCGGGCTTTCCGGTCGATCTGCAGTTCGGGCCCGACGGCTCGCTGTATTACGCAAACATCCTCGGCAACGAGATCCGCAAGATCTCCTACAACGGGCCGAAGGCCGTGATCTCGGCGAGCCCCACCAGCGGTCCGGCGCCGCTGACGGTCGACTTCGACGCTGCCAACAGCACCGACCCCGACGATGCTTTCGCAAACCTGACCTTCGCCTGGGACCTCGATGGCGACGGCGCCTACGACGATTCGACCGCACAGGCCCCGTCTCACACCTACACGGACCCCGGCACCTACACCGCGGCACTGCGAGTCTCCGACCCCGCGGGCAACCAGAGCGTCGACACGGTGCAGATCAACGCCTCCAACGAGGCGCCGGTGCCGACAATTTTGACGCCGACCGCGAGCCGGCTGTGGTCAGTCGGCGAGTCGATCGGCTATTCGGGAAGCGCGACCGATCCCGAGGACGGCCCGCTCGGCGCCTCCCAGCTGAGCTGGCAGGTGATCCTTCTTCACTGCCCCGGCGCGGGCGCGGGCTGTCACCAGCATCCCCAGGGAGGCCCGTCGGGCGCGTCGGGCACGTTCAACACGCCCGATCACGAGTACCCCTCCGCCGTGATCTTCCAGCTCACCGCCACCGACTCCAAGGGGCGTTCGGCCACCACCAGCGTGCGGCTTGAACCGCGCCCGGCGCAGCTGGCCATAGCCAGCCAGCCCGCCGGGGCGCAGATCTCCCTCGACGCGTCGACCGCCACCGCTCCGTTCGAGCGCACGGTGATCTTCGGCTCACGCCACAGCGTCGCAGCCGAGCCGACGCTGCTCGGCGCGCCCTGGGTGAACTGGTCAGACGGCGGCGATCGAATCCACGACGTCGTTGCCAACGCCGACGCGATGTCGCTGACGGCCACCTACGCCGCCTTCCCGACCACGCCCCCGACCCCGGCCGATCCGGACCCGGATCCGACCGATCCGCGGGACCCCGATTCGCCGCCTCGCTGTAAGAGGCTGGAAGCCACGATCGTCGGCACCGACGACGACGACGTGATCGTGGGCACGCGCCGCGACGACGTGATCGTCAGCGCCGGGGGCGACGACACCGTCAAGGGCCGCGGCGGCGACGACACCGTCTGCGCCGGCGCCGGCAACGACGAGGTCAAGGGCAACGGCGGCGACGACCTTCTGCGCGGCGAGGCCGGCGCGGATCTCCTCTCCGGCGGATCGGGCAAGAACAAGCTGCGCGGCGGCCCCGGGCGCGACCGCTGCAAGGTCAGCGGCAAGCGCAAGCGCACCCGGCGCTGCTGAGCGCAACGTAGGAGTGCCTGCGGTCTCGCTTTCATCCGGGCTTTAGTCCTTCTCCTACGCTCTTGGCCTCGTGAACGAGGCCCGAACTCGCATCTATCCCTTCGTACTCTCGCTTGGGCTGCTGGCGCTACTCACCTACGCCTTCGTCGAGCGTCGAAACGGCGCGGCGGTGATCATGTGCGCGACCTGCTTCGGCGGCCTTGTCGCGGCGCGCGCGGTCGGGTTCTCCAACCGGGCGCTGGTGCCGCTGGCACTGGGCTTGGTGCTGGTGTTGGTGGTCGTATGGGGCGACGTCCTCACGCTCGACTCCGACGCCAACAGCGCAATCGCGCATGCCAGCGGCGGCCTGCTTGCCGGCTGGGCGATCTCCGAGTACCTGCGCGACCGCTACGTGTGGGTGCTGTGGCCGGTGGCGGTGCTGATCGCCGTCTTTGCCCTGGGCATCGTCTGGGAGATCAGCGAGGTCGTCGGCGACAGAGCGTTCGACACCGCCCTCGTCCCGAACCGCCGCGATTCGATCGCCGACGTCATGTTCGGGACGCTCGGCGGCCTTGTCGGCCTGCTGGTGTCGGTGTTGTTCCCGCCGGCATCGCATCGCTCACTGGCGCGCCAGTAGGTTCTCCGGCATGGGTTCACTTGACGGACGCGTGATTGCGATAGCTGGCGCCGCGGGCGGCCTTGGGCCCGTGACCGCGCGGGAACTGGCGGACGAGGGCGCGACCCTCGCGCTGACCGACCGCGACCAGGGAAAGCTCGACGCACTAGCCGCCGAGCTCGAGCTCGGCTCAGAGCGCCTCGACGCACAGGTTGTGGACCTGCTCGACGAGAACGCCGCGATCGGCTGGGCCAAGGCTCTCAATGAGCGCTTCGGAAAGGTCGACGGTCTCGTTCACCTCGTCGGCGGCTGGAAGGGCGGTGAACCGCTGGCGACGACGTCGCTCGACGACTACGAGTTTCTCCACGACGTGCTGGTGCGGACGCTGATCCACACGTCCCGCGCCTTCTACGAGCAGCTGGCCGCAAGCGATCACGGCCGCTTCATCCTGATCTCCTCGACCCAGGCGCAGGGACCCGACGGCACCAACGCGTCGTACGGAGCCACGAAGGCGGCCGCCGAGGCGTGGACGCTGGCGCTCGCCGACAGCTTTCGCAAGGCCGAGTCGAACGCGACCGCGAACATCGTCGTCATCAACGCGATCCTCACCCCGCAGATGCGCGAGGCCAACCCCGACAAGCCCTACAAGACCTTCACGTCGGCCGAGGACATCGCCGACGCGATCGCCTATGTGTGCTCGGATGGCGCGGCGAAGATGAACGGCGCCCGGCTCGAGCTGCATCCGTGAGCACGGACTTCGCTTCGGACAACCACGCCGGCGCGCATCCCGAGGTGATCGACGCGATCGCCGCCGCCAACGTCGGCCACGCGGGCTCCTACGGATCCGATCCGTGGACCGAGCGCGCCGAGGCCCTGTTTCGCGAGCACTTCGGTGAGGGCGCGCGCGGCTGGCCGATGTTCAACGGCACCGGCGCCAACGTCGCCGCGCTCGACGCGCTGACCCGGCCCTACGAAGCGGTGATCTGCACCGAGAGCGCCCATCTTCACATCGACGAGTGCGGAGCCCCGGAGCGCCACGCGAGCGTGAAGCTGCTGCCGGTGCCGACCGAGCACGGCAAGCTCACGCCAGAGCAGCTCGACGCCTGGGAGCCGCGCCGCGGCGACGAACACCAGGCCCAGCCGCGAGTCGTATCGATCACGCAGGCGACCGAGCTCGGCACCGTCTACACGCTCGACGAGACGCGCGCGATCGCGGATCGCGCGCACGAGCTCGGCATGTACCTACACGTCGACGGCGCGCGGCTCGCAAACGCGGCGGCGTCGCTCGGAGTGTCCCTGCGGGAGCTGACGACCGACGCCGGCGTCGACATCGTCTCGTTCGGCGGCACCAAGAACGGCCTCGTCTTCGGCGAGGCGGTCGTCGTCTGCAACCCCGAGCTCGCAACCGACTTCGCCTACATCCGCAAGCAGCTCGGCCAGCTCGCTTCGAAGATGCGCTTCGTCTCGGTGCAGTTCGAGGCGTTGCTCTCAGACGACCTCTGGTTGCGAAGCGCGACCCACGCCAACGCGATGGCCGCACGGCTCGCGAGTGCGGTCGAGAAGATCGAAGGCGTCGAGATCAGCCACCCGGTCGAGGCCAACGCCGTCTTCGCGCGGCTGCCACGCGAGGCGATCGACAAGCTGCTGAGCGAGCTGCCCGGCGAGCATCCGTTCTACATCTGGGACGAGGCTCGCGATGAGGTGCGCTGGATGTGCGCGTGGGATACGACCGAGGCGGATGTGGACGCGTTTGCGGCGGCGATTCGCGCAGCGGTCGGGTAATGATGAACGAGCCTATGTTCAAGCGTCTCGGAGGCCGGTAGGAGTTCGAAGGCGCCAACGGCGGCGAGATGGGTGGCCGGAGGGTGCACGGTCGCCATGACGGCCGGTCTCATTCCTGCCTTCGGGGGGCGTCGCCGCTCTTCAGCGACAGGCGGTCGGGCTGCGTGCCGCCCTGAGGCCGAAAGCGCCCGACCTCCCCTGTTCCATCACCTGTCGAGCCTGGTCGGCGCGCGCTCGAGCCTTGGCGAGAAGTTCTTCTCAGCCGCCTCGAGCGTCGCCCGTTCGGTGCCGACGCTGATCACAGACGCAGCGACCTCCACCAGCACGTGGCCCGGCGCCGCGCTGGGCTCCGGGACTTCGACGAGTTCGAGGGCGCCGTCCTTAAGTCTTCTGGCGACCTGGCGCATCGCGGCGGACCGTAACGGAACGCGGCCGGTGGTCAGCCTCGAGGGAAGCGCCGCGTCCCCGGCGGCCCGCTGTTGCCGCCTTGATGCTCGCGCTGATGTCTCTTCGTCCGGAGTGTTGCCTCCATGCCTCGCTGACGATGGTCGTCGATCGAGCACCAGAGAAGGTACTTCGAGCGCTTGCGCAGCCGGGCCTTGAAGTCCGCGTTCTCTCCTGGATCGAGGACCCCCACGCCGAGCTCAACACCGATGGGGGTTCCGAAGCGACCGACACGTTGCATCCTGAGGTCATGGGGGTCTTGACCTGCATTGAGGAACTCGGTGATCACCTGACCGGGCCGAACTCGGCGTTTCGACAGCAGTAGGTCGAACTCGGAGCCCCGAGCCTGGACACGATCCGGCGTCCTCTCTAAGGACTTTGCAGGCGCAACGCCTGCGCAGGCAGTGACGACCAGCGCTGCGCACGCCGAAACGACGGTGAAACGGCTCACAGGATGAGCCCGGGACGGGTTAACCCGGCGGCGCCAGGTATCACCGCCGCCGCGTCGACCCCGAACCACTGCTCGACGATCGAGCAGTAGAGGGACCGGAAATCCGAGGTCATACGAAGGTTCTCGTCCTCGTCCAGCTGCGCGAGCCCGGGGAACTCGCCGATCATCTGACCGCGGACGCGCGAGCCGATCACGAACCCGACGCCAGCGGCGCCATGGTCGGTGCCGTTGTCGTTCTGTTTCGGTCGCCGCCCAAACTCCGACCACACGAGTGTCAGGACTCTGTCGGCCACGCCCCGCGCTTCTAGATCCGCCTGAAACGCCGCTATCGAGTCGGCCGCGAACCGAAGGTCCCCAGCGAATGTTTCGCGCTGGCTGGCGTGGGTGTCGAAGTTGTTTGGAGAGGAGATGGCTGCGCAGCGGATGGGCAGGCCCGCTGCGAGCATCGCCGACAAAGCCGCAAGGCCGCTCGGCAACGTGTCGTCATCTCCTTCTGGGTAAGGGACGGGCTGCGCAATCGTCGTCTCGGAGAACGGCGCCAGCTCGCGCCTGAGCTGCATCGCCTGGCTCGCGGCGGATCCGGCGGTTTCGCGACCCGCGTCGCCGTCGGCCCCGAGGCCCAGGCGTTGAACTGAGTCGAACATGAGCTCCGCCGGCGGCCCGATGACGTTCTTGGTGGAGAGCGCGTAGGCAGGACCGTCAATCGCCGAGACCGGCACGACGCCACTTGCCAGCGCCGGAGAGAGCAGTCCATCAAGCGAGAGTCCCTGCAACGGGTTGTCGTCAGTTCCGATCAGGTCCAGTAGACGTCCCATCCAGCCCGTGTTCTCGCCCGCGTTGGGTGTGCCCACCTCCCAGTAGTGGCGGGAAGTGAAGTGTGATTGGTCCGCGTCCGCATAGCCGACCGCCGGTAGCACCGCCACCTTGCCTGCGCGGTGCAGCTGATCGAGGCTTGCGGCCGCCGGGTGCCAGCGAAGGCCAGGATCCTCGCTGAATGGCGTTCCTTCGCCTTCGCCGAGCGCGAGCGTCGGTCGTAGTGAGCGATAGAGGGGATCGGTCACCGGCGCGAGTACCGAGATCGAGTCGATACCGCCCTCGAGGAAGATCGAGACGAGGGTGCGCTCACCCGAACCCGCTGCCTGGGCGATTCCTGACTCGATTCCGCCAAGCCCGAGTCTCGACGCGCCGTAGACCGAGAGCATCGCGACCGAGGAGTGCAATAGAAACGATCGACGGCTGAGGCCGGTTCCCGCCGGAAGCGGCATGCCGGGCTCGATCGAGGGAAGTCCGCTTCCGGCCTGCGCAACGGCCCGATGCATGATGTGGGAACGCCCGAATTCGTCGCAGTGATTACAGGCCATAGTGGTTCAACATGTCTGCTGCTCGGGAGCCGTCGCGACTAGCATCCGCAAGGCGTTCTGGCGCATCGCCTGGTACGAACTTCGGCGATTACCGACCGCCAGTTCTTCGACCGCCACCGCGTAGCGCACAAGCTCATTGCTGGTGGTGGTACGAACCTCCGGATCGCCCCAGAATCGAAGTGCATTCGCGACCGCCGTCTCCGGGTCCTCCTCCGCGTACGGGGCCGTCTTGTCGATCACGTCGTATCCGGCAACCTCGCTTGCGGCGAACCAGCGGCCGCGAAAGGTAGACGTGTCGAGCCATCGCTCATCGTTCCAGCCCGAGACGTTCGGCGGACGAAACAGCCGCTGGCCGGCGAGCTTGGAGAAGTAGGTCCAACGCTCGCTCTGAATGCCACGATTCCGCGCCCGCAGCATTCCCGCAATGAACACAGCCGGCGGCTTGACCATCGCCGGTCCACGATAAAATGCTGGGTGCATCAGGATCGCCTCGACGACGGGTCGTATCTTGTGCCCCTTACGAAGATAAAGGCGCTCGAGCGCTTTGAGGGTTTTCGGCGGGGGTGGGGTTGGGATGAAGTAACTCCACAACTTCTGGACGAAGAACGTCTTATGCGCTCGGTGCTGGACACACAGCCGGCACGAGTCAGCCCAGTCGAAATGACCCCTCTGACCAAAGATGGTCTTACGGCCACCATCGTGGCGGCTGGGGTCGAAGGCAAACCCCTGCAGGCCGAGATCATCGACATAGTTCGCTCGCCACCCGGTTAGCGCGCGAGCATGTTCGCGCACGTCATCCTCAGAGTAAGGGCGACCGGCATCGTTCGAGGCGCCAAGCGTGAACAGTTCCATGAGCTCGCGAGCGAAGTTCTCGTTGGGGGACGCCTTGGTGTTCTTGATACCTGAGAGCCAGATGAGCATCGCCGGGTCCGTTGTAACCGCGAGTAGAAGATCAAGGAAAGAACCGCGGCCACGGCGTCGAAAGAGATCGGCTTGGCGGATTGAATGCCGTTGAGCGCCGACGTACCCGGTTGCGAACCAGTCGTGCCAGACCAAGGCCATGCGTTCCTCAAAGGGTCGGTTGGTTCGGACCATGCGGTCTAGCCACCAGAGCAGGTCGTGCCCCGTGGCATCGAACGGCGCAATTGGAAGCCCAGCCTCGTCGACCGGCTCGGGGCCGCGCAGCCGCAGCCGGTGCCTTGGTCTGGTGAGCGCGTGGACCGCTCCTTCCAGATTGAATCGAGCGGCGAGCCGACGCGCTTCTCCGGGTCGTGGTCCAAAGCCAGCCCGCCATAGGAGACGCGTGGCCTCCCTCTCTCCGAAACGTCCGCGGTAGGAAGGGAGCTCAGGCACCTCAGCGATGGTACCCCGGCCAGCCCCCCTTTCCTGCCTTGTCCAATAGCCGTTGGAGGCGTCGCCGGCCACCCGACTCGCCGCTAGCATTCGACCCGTGTCGAGTACGTCCTCGCTGCCCCATCGGCGATCATGACCAGTTCGCAACTCCGACGACTGACCGGAAAGGGCAGGCGGTGGGCTGGGCAGAATCAGCGGTTGGTGGACTATCGGGTCAACGCGCTGAGACTGCGTGCTCGGATGGCCCGCTCAGGGCAGGGATCGAGGATCTTCGTCAACAGCCTCCCGAAGGCCGGCACCCACCTTCTGATGACTGCCCTGGACCAGTTCCCCGGGGTCCGCATTGCTGGTCTTCACCTGATGAAGAAGCGGATCCTCCGCGACCACGACGACCTGGTTGAAAGTAGCTCGAACATCGACTGGGATCTGGTTCGCCGGTTGCTCGATAGCAGAGCGAAGACCGGGCAGTACGTAACCACGCATATCTGGGGTCATCCGGAGATCTTCGAGATCCTTGACCAGCTGGGATACAGGTCCATTTTCATCGTCCGAGATCCGCGTGACATCGTCGTTTCGAGCGGCGCGTACATCGCTCGGCTACGTCGTCACCCGTCCCATCGGCGCTTCACCGAGGAGTTCACCACCGATCTGCAGCGGGATATGGCGATCATCAACGGCTACCCCCCGGACTCGAATGGACCGGGTCGAGTTCCGCTGAGGGGACGACTCGAAGGCTTCAAGCCCTGGCTGACCGCGCCCGGCGTCCTGCGATGCCGATTCGAGGATCTGGTCGGCGAGCGAGGCGGCGGGTCGTCACGGGCTCAGTTGGACACGATTAGGGAGATCGGAACTCATATCGGCCAGCCGGTAGACGCTGACGGTGCGCAGCAGATTGCCGATAAAGCCTGGTCTCCGACGTCCGCCACCTTCCGCGCAGGGGTCATCGGGGAGTGGCGCGAGCGGTTGGACCAGAGCACCCTCGCCGCCTTCAATGCGAGCATCGATGCTGAGTTGCTCGGTGCCTACGGATACGAGCCGTAGGCACCTGCATCCATAGATCCGGATGAGCCCGCGGCGTGCGCGCAGTGTGTCGGGGGAGCCGGACACACGCCTGCGCTCCCAGCTTCCCCCTGGGCTTCGCTCGCGACGATCACTTGCTCGGGCCCTCGGGACGACATTGCTCGGGGGCGCCGGACTGCAGGTGACGCTGTTTCTCACCGGCATCCTGCTGGCCCGCGCGCTCGGTCCGGAGAACCGGGGCTACATGGCGTTACTGACTCTGGTCGCGGCAATCGCCTGGCAGCTGGGTGGCTTGGGAATCCCTTATGCACTCACGTACTCGATCGCGCGCGTACCGACAGCGGCTGCGCGGATAGTCGCGTCGGTCCGGGGCCCCATTGCGCTCCAGGCGATCCTCGCGAGCGTTGCGGCTGGGATCGTCTTGGCATTGCTCACCTACAACGACCCCAGCTACGTGCAGATCGGAGCCGCGATGACGGCGGCCTCGGTTGCCCCGGCCGTGTTCCGAAGGTGCGAGCTGAGCGTGCTCCAAGGCCTGCGGGAGTTCAAGACCTTCAATCTATGGCGGCTCGCCCCGAACGGGTCATTCGCTTTGATGGCCCTCTTTCTTCTCGCGCTGGGGGTTACCGACTTCCTGCCATACGCCGCGGGCTGGGCCCTGAGTCGATCGCTATTCACGCTGGGGACGAGGGGGGCGGCCCTCAGAGCCACCCGAGTCGCTGAGACGGGTGAGGGAGACCCGCCGACGAGGCCGGCGATCTTGAGGTTCGGGCGTAAAGCGATGTTCGGTGGCGCGCCGCCGGTCGAGACCTACCGAGTCGATCAGTCAGTCGTGGCACTTTTTCTGGCGCCGACCGCGCTCGGCTACTACGTGGCGGCACTCGCCTTCACCAACCTCCCACGATTCATCGCGCAGAGCTTCGGGATCGTCGCCAGCCCGATCGTCGCTCGTCAGCCGACGCATGCGCTCGCGACGCGCGCAATGTGGCGGTTCTTCTGGCTTTCGCTGCCGTTCTCGTTGGTCGCAGTCGTACCGCTGTGGCTGGCAGCACCGACGCTAGCGACCTTCCTGTTTGGCGCCGAGTTCGCGGTCGCTGGCGAGGTTTCCCGCAACCTCCTGATCGCGACGAGCCTGTTCTGTGCCCGACGCGTGCTCGCAGACGCCGCCCGGGGAGCGGGCTACCCCGGTCTCGGTAGCATCGCCGAGGTCTTCGCGTTCATCTCGGTGGTGCCGCTGTTTGCTGTTTTCGTTCCGGCCTTCGGCCTCGACGGTGTGGCTTACTCGCTCGTGGCGTCTTCTGCCCTAGCGTTCACGATTCTGGTAGGGGGCCTGCTTCGGGCGCGCTCGGCTGGCACCGTACCGCCCGCGTGGCGCGAGATCCACGACGCGCCTCCCGGCGTCGCGCCCGTCGCAACGGGAGACGTGGTTACGTGATTCGCTCCGCAGATCAGAGTCGTCCCCGCGTCCTGCTGATCTCGCACGGCTATCTGGAGCCAGGACTCCGCAAGCAGGTTGACGAAATCGGCAAGCACTGCGAGCTGCGCCTGGTCGCGCCGGACCGCGCCCACATCACCGTGTTCCCCGACTACAGGCTGCGCAGTAGTTCGGCGAGCTTCTCCACCTACCGAAGGATCTCGCTGTTCGGAAGTCAGTACCTGTTGCTTTCAGCAACTCTGGGACTACGTGACCTGCGCCCGGACATAGTGCACATAAATTACGAACCATGGGCGACGATCTTTTGGCAGACACTTGCGACAGTTAAGACGCTGGTGCCTACTGCGCAGGTCGTCTGCGGGGTTAAGAAGAACACTTACCGTAGGTACCCCGGTGCCCTCGGATCGATGAAGTGGCGCATGGCCAGAGCCGGCCTGTGTCGCGCTGATGGGCTCATCGCGGCCAGCGAGATGGCCGCCAGCGTGTATCAGCAGGAGTTCGGGATCTCCCGCGAGGCGATCGCCGTCGCCACACGGGTGGGTGTCGATACTTCCGTCTTTCAACCGGCGCAAGACACGCCGGCGCCGCTCGGTAACCCGCCAGTTGTTGGATTCTGTGGTCGGCTTAGCGCCGAGAAAGGTGTGATGGACCTGGTGGAGGCGGTTTCTATGCTCAACGAACGCGACTACCCGACGCGCCTCAAGCTGCTGGGGGCGGGCGACCTCGGGGATCGCTTGCTCGTCCTCAGCCGCGTTCACCCGTGGCTGACGGTTGAAGCGCCGGTCGCGATGGACGAGGTCGCCGGATTTCTGCGCGGACTCGACCTCTTCGTTCTGCCGGCGCGGCGCCTGCCTGATCACGAAGAGCACGACGCCCACGCTCTGCTTCAGGCGATGGCTTGTGGTCTTCCTTGTGTCGCTACGAGATCCGGGATCATTCCGGAGATCTTGGAGCCCGACGATCTCGGCGTCGTCGTCGAGGCCGAGCGGCCGGAAAAGCTGGCGAATGCGCTGGAGGCGCTGCAGGAGAGCCCTCAGAGCCGCTCGGAGATGGCGGCGCGCGCCGTTGCCGCCGCGCGCCGCAAATACTCAGTGGCCGCCGTCGCGAGCAGCTACGCGACGATTTATGCGGACATCCTTCGTGAGCGCGATCGGGCGGGTGCAGGCTCTCTCTGACCTGCGTGGCGACGCGTCTTGAGTCGTAGAATTGCCGGATGGGCGACGACACAGTGTCCGGATCGCAGTCTTACCCGGCCCGTGACGGATATCTCGATCCTGAAATCGCTGACAGCTACGAAGCAAGTCGCTTCAACGGTGTGTTGGGTCGTTATCGCTTTGCTCGCGAACAACGCGGCGTAGCCGCGGTCGTCGAGATGCTCCCTTCCGATCTCGTCATCCTGGATTGCCCGTGTGGGATCGGCAGATGGTGGCCGCTACTCGCGACCCGGGCCTCGACATTGCGTGCCTTTGACATATCTCCGGCGATGCTGGATGTCGCACGAAGGCGGGCCGAAGCGATGGATCTCGAGATCGAGATCTCGCAAGGCGATGCCGAAGCGATCGAGCTGCCTGCCGACAGTGTCGACGCGGTCTTCTCACACGCCCTCACGAAGCACCTACCGCTCGCGACCCAGGCTCGAGTCCTCGAGGAGTTCGCGCGTGTCTCACGCGAATGGGTGGTCTGCTCGTTCAGCCTCGTTGGCCACCTGAGTTACGAGTTCTGGCGCCGTCGCTCTTTCGCCGCGTCCTACCCAATGCTCCCGGAGCAACTCGTGTCGATGGCGTCGGACGTCGGGCTGGATCTGGTCGATCAGAGGCGTTGCACGACGCCGATCGGCGTTGAGTTCAGCGTTCTCCTTCGCCGCGCTGAGGCTTGAAGCCGACGTGACATGACGTCGGACGTCGAGAGGCGACTGCTGTTCGTCGTCCATTACCCGGTGTACGGCGGCCCGCACAACCGCGCTTTGCGCCTCGCGGAGCCGCTCCGAGCGCACGGCTGGAGTACGCACGTCTTGCTTCCCGACGAGCCCGGCAACGCGGTTCAGCGCTTCCAGGATGCGGGGATACCGACCACGACAATGCGTCTTCACCGTCTTCGGGTCAGCCGCTCCCCAATGCCGCACGTGGCGCTGATCGCCGGGCTTGCGCCGGAGGTCCTGCGGATCCGTCGCCTCATCCGAAGCCTCGACATCGACCTCGTAGTGATCGGAGGACTTGTCAATCCTCACGCTGCGTTGGCGGCGCGGATGGCAGGGGTCCCGGTCGCCTGGCAGATCATCGACAGCAGGGCGCCCCAACTCGTCCGCGCCACACTGAGGCCCCTAGTTCAACGCCTCGCAAGCGTGGTGATGACTACCGGCACGACAATTGCCGACGAGCATGGCGTCTCGAGTCGGATGCGCGACCGCTGGTTTCCATTCTTCTCGCCGGTCGACGTCGACCGCTTCGTCCCGGACCCGCGACGCAGAACGGCGGCCAGACGGGAGTTGGGGTTCGGCGATAACGACCTAGTCATCGGCACCGTGGGGACCCTGAATCCGCAGAAAGGCCATGCCACCTTCATCCGCGCAGCGAGCGAGGTCTTGCGTTCGCATCCCAACGCTCGCTTCCTGATACTGGGAGCCGGCCACGACACGCACCAGCATCTCGAGCGCGAGCTCTGGGGACTGGCGCACGATCTGGGACTGCAGCTGGGAACGAATCTCGTGGTACGAGACCCGGGCGCGCGCGTTAACGAACTCGCTCCGGCGATCGACGTGTTCTGGCTGACTTCCGAGCCGCGGTCCGAGGGGGTGCCGACCGTGCTGATGGAGGCGATGGCCATGGCGATTCCGGTTGTGTCCACCGATGTTGGCGGGGTGCGCGAGATTGTCGAGGACGGACTGACCGGCTTCGTCGTTAGCCCACGGAGCCCGGGAGATCAGGCGCGAGCCACCTTGCCTTTGCTCGAGGATCCTGATCTGCGCGCCCGCATCGGAGCCGAGGGGCGCGCGCAAGCAACATCACGCTTTAGGACCGACGCCTGTCTGGATGTCCACCTGCGCGCGTTCGAGTTTGCGCTCGAGTACGGCAGCGGCGGCCGATAGGCGTAGGATCACCGGCTTGTCCAGCCCCACCACCGCAGCGCCGGCGCCGGAGAGCGACGCAATCGGCGAGAGCACCGTTCAGGCGCTTCGCAGGCGGGCGTGGCTGATCGCAGTCTGCGTTTTGGTTACCGGTGGGTTCGCCCTCATCGTGTCCGTCTTGAAGGAGAAGCAGTACACGGCGCAGGCCTCACTCCTGTTCCGTGATCCCGGACTGGGTCCGGATAGTCAGGGGCTGTTCGAGATTGGAGATCCCGACCGCCAGGCTGCGACTAATATTGCGCTCGTCTCGCTTCAAGTGGTGGCTGACTTGACGGCCGAGGATCTCGACGATGACCTGGATGGCGACGCCGTGGCGCAACAGGTGGCGATCAAGACCGATCAGCAATCTGATGTCGTCAACATCAGGGCAACCGATTCGAGCCCCGAACGGGCGGCCGAGCTGGCAAATACCTTTGCGCTTAACTACATCGGCTTCCGACGGAACGCCGATCGAAGCAGGATCAGGCAGGCAAGACGACTTGTAGCCCGCGATCTGGAAGAGCTGCTTCCGTCTGAGCGAGCGGGCCCCGCCGGTCAGTCGCTGCGACGCGAAATCGGCCGCCTACAGGCTCTGGGAGCCATACAGACCGGCAACGCCGAACTCGTGCAAACCGCGAGCGTCCCAGAGTCCGCGTCGTCGCCGAAGGTCAAGCAGAATATGGTGCTCGGTGCTGTCGTAGGGTTGGTCCTCGGAATCGGCCTGGCTCTGCTCGCGGAGCTGTTGGACCGCCGGCTTAGGAGTGCGCGCGACTTTGAATCGGCGCTCGGCGGTCTGCCCGTGCTCGGTCGATTCCGCGATCTCGAGATCTGCGCACCGGCGGCAACAGCCTTAGCGAACTGCTGAGTGCGAACGGCGAGTCGGTGGAGATGCTGAGGGCTCATCTCAGGTACTTCAACATCGATCGCCAGCTGCGATCGATCCTTGTTACGTCCGCTGCGCGTGGCGAGGGGAAGACCACTGTCGCGCTGAGTCTTGCGGCCAGCGCGGCACGCGCAGGGCTGAAGGTGCTACTCGTCGAGACGGACTTCCATCGACCGAGCCTTGGACGTGTGAACGAGGTGATCCCGGTCCCGGGGCTCTCCGAAGGCTTGAGCGGCCAGAAGTGGCAGATTCAGGGTTTGAGCACGGGAACCGGTCCCGGTGATCTGCAGCCCGGTCGGCTGAGGCTCGTACTGGCCGGCTCACGACCACCGAACCCCGCAAAGCTGCTCGCAAGCTCGCAGATGTCGGGTCTGCTGAAGCAGTGGGCCGACGAGTACGACTTGGTGGTGATCGATTCACCGCCGATCCTACGCGTCGCCGACCCCATTCCCCTGCTGGGTCAGGTCGACGGCGTTCTGCTCGTGGGCCAAGTCAATAAAACGACGCGAGATGAGGCGACCGGGCTCAGCGACCAACTCCGGCGCCTGAGACGCACCCGGTCTTGGGCATCGTCCTCAACCACATGCCACCTCGCCTCGCCTACTCGGATTACTGATGTGGAAGGCCGGAATTTCCTGACGGCGCTCGGAGTCGGCAGGGCGTGAGTCCCGAACGCGCCCCTGTGGTCATGGGCCCATCGGCGCGACCTCCCATCTCACGGGGTCTCATTGCATGGATTGCTCCGGTCGGGATCGCCGTGATCGGCCTGACGTTTTTCGTTCAGTTTCTCATCACCGGCCTGGAACGTAACCTGCAATGTTCGGTTGCGTTCATGGTCACTGCGGTCCCGTTTTTGGCGGCGGTGGTGGACGCGCCGGGCCGGTTGCTGCATCCACTGTCGGTATTTGGCCTCACCATGCTCTTGGGGATCGCCGGGCAGACGGTCTATTTGACCCATGGCTCTCCGGACAATCTTCCGTTCTTGCTCTCAGGTCTGGACACGGCAGTTCTAGCCCTGCTCTTCTCGTCGTGGCGGTCTCGGTCGCCGCGCTGGCCGGTGGCTACGCGGTTGGGGGAATTAGTCGCGAGCCCCGCCCAGGCCGCCTGCTGAGTCGCGGCGTTGCGCTCGGGATGGCGCTGCCGGCACCGCGCCGCTCTTTTTGGATTGTTGTCGGATTGTGCGTGGTTGCGGTGGGTGCATTCGCGCTCTACGCACCCAAGGTGGGCATCAACTCGCCAACTGACCTTTCCAGCTCGCGCAAGCGCTTTGGTGAGGTCGAGGGCGGACAAACCGTGTTCGGTTATCACCGATTCGCGATGTCGCTTGCCGGGATCGGGTTCGTTCTCGGCGTCTACACAATCGTCCGCCGTCGCCTTTCGTGGTAACTCTGGCTCGGCGCCGCGGTCGTTCTGGCTCTGCTCTACAGCCGTCTACGCGACGATCACCAGCAGTCGCAGCGTTCTGTTCGAAACATTGGGCAGCCGGGGTGTTCGTCACGATCGCCGGCGTCGTGGCCGAAGCCCAATCCAGGCTGCATCGCCGCGTTCGTCGCGATGGCCTTCGTCGGAGTCATGTTGCTTGGGGGCCTGCGGGCGGTCGACGCCGGACAAGCGACGAGTCTGCGAAGCACCACCGGACCCGATGCGATCGTAGAGAACGCGGTGGGCTCGCGGGAGTGGATGGATATTGGACCGATCTCGGCTGTTGTGCAGCGGGTTCCGGACGAGTACCCCTATCAGTACGGCAAGACCCTGATCTCGATTGTGTGGGCGCCCGTCCCAAAGACCCTCTGGCCCGAGAAGCCTCCGGTCAGGATCGGCCCTGTGGTCGGCCCGGCGGTCTTTGGCTTTACCAACCGGCGAACCGGGGATGCGCCGGGCTTCGTGGGCGAACTCTGGATTAACGGTGGCATCATCGCGGTTGTCTTCGGCATGCTGGTTTCGGGCTCGCCGTGCGCCGCGTTGAGTGGTCGCACTCCTTGGCCTCGATGACGCAGGGGTTGGCGGCGATCCCATACGGCGTCTTCGTGGTAGCTCTGTGCCTGCGCCTCCCGGCCGGCGACTTCGCCGGATCGGTGATCTCGATTCTCAAAGATCTGCCGATTCTGATGTTCCTACTCTGGATCGCGAGGGAGCACCGCACGTCCCTGCCCCCCCCGGTCATCGCGTGAGTCACCGACCCAACCGTGGTCGGATCGGTCGCTTGTATGGTGGCAGTCATGGATGGCGCATTGCCCAATTTGATCATCATCGGGGCACCAAAATGCGGCACGACGAGCTTGCATAACTACCTCGACGCTCATGAGTCAATCTCGATGTCCCGCCTGAAGAGCGACTTCTTCCTCTCCACGGGCGGCACTTGGGAGCGCGGCCTGGATTGGTATCGAAGCCAGTTCGATCCAAGCGCTGCCGTCCGGGGCGAGGGATCAACGAGTTACACGTCGCTCCCATTTTCAGAGGGAACCGCGCCCCGGATGAAGCAGGTGGTGCCCGAGGCGAAGTTGATCTACATGGTCCGCGATCCTTTTGACCGCATGGCATCACATTACGTTCAGCTCGCGGCGATGCCGTCGAAAATCACGACGCTCGGTAACTCCGGCATCGAGACGCGCCCGTTCGCCGAGGCCGCTCTAGACCCGGAGAGCCCTTACCTGGCGGCCAGCCTCTACGCAACGCAGCTGGAGGCGTTCCTCGATCACTACTCGCCGGCGCGTATCCTGGTCGAATCACAGGAGCGTTTTCTCACCGAGAGGGCCGATGTGCTTCGGCGGATTTTCGAGTTCCTCGGGGTCGCCGCCGACGTCGCCCGCCCGGAGTATGAGCGCCTCTGGGAGGAGACCCGGGGCAAAGGGCGCGCATACATGCTCGCCTCCCGCGCGGCCGCGAAAACTCAGGCACTAGGAATCCACCTCCCGGATGCACTGCGCTGGCCTGTGCAGCGTGTTCTCAGGTCTCCGGTTTTCGGCGGTGGAGCTCCGATCCCAAAGCCCACGGTGACCAGGGAGGTGCGTAGCGCACTGGAGCCGCGCCTTCGCGATGAGGCTGACCGGCTACGCAAGATTTCGGGCTGTAGTTTTGAGTCCTGGAGCGTTTGAATCCGCCGATGCGGCCGGGGTTCACGAAGAAGGTCGGCGAGTCGCTGATACAGGGCGGCTTGGTGCGCGAGCGATCGCGCCGTCGTCATTTGCGCTGGAGAAATGGACGTCGAGCTCTTCAGGCTGCTTGGTCTTAATGCGCCCGTCTTCACGAACATCGACGTCGAGTATGGGGTTCTTCCCGAGACATCCGCGGGCCGGGTCGATAGCGATGACGGCCGCTCTTGGCGTTCGGCCGATGCCCAGGATCTGCCGTTCGAGGACGACAGCTTCGACATAGCCTTCGTGGCAGACGGCCTGCATCACTGCCGCGCGCCGCACGCTGCTCTAACGGAGATGGTCCGGGTCGCAAGGAGAGGGGTCGTGGTCGTTGAGAGCAGGGAGAGCTTGCTGGTACGCGCAGGCCTTCGTGCCGGGTCCGTGACGGAGTATGAGATCAATCAGCGCCTGCTCTCGACCAGGACTCGAGGTGGAGCGGATTTCGGACCGATCCCAAACTTCGTCTTCCGTTGGACGGAGAGGGAGTTTGAAAAGACAGTTCGCTGCTACAGGCCCGAGCTGACGTTCGACTTTAAGTACTTCTACGGAATGTCGACGCCATCGGGGTCAACGTACAGAGATGGCCTCATGAGGTCCGCCGGGCGGCTCACTGCATGGTTGGCGCCACGACAGGGCAATCTCTTTGCGATGTGCGCATTTCGCTCGAGCCTGCAGCCGTATCTCGATGTCCACGACGATGCCGTGCGGCTGAAGCCTGCTATTCACTCACCGAAGCAGACCGCTGCAGGTCGGGGTGGTCCGGGCTCGGTGAAGCGCTCGCGCCAAGCCGTCCGTGTGGCCTCAATGTGGGAGGGCTGGCCAGACGGAGTACGGGCTCGGCTGCAGTCGAGTTCTGACGAGTAGGGCCGACAGCCACGTTCAGCGGCCGACAACCTCATCGAGAACGGCATCGAATCGCGTTGCGAAGGCCTCCTGCGTGAAGTGCTCCCCCGCAAAGGCCCGCGCGGCAGCGGCGCGGCTGGTCCGGGCCTCCGGGTCGGTCAGGGCTGCCTGCACGGTTGCGACAAAGTCAGCTGGTTTGGAGCTGTCGGCGATCCACCCCGCGCCTGACTCGCGGATGAGTCGCGCCACCTCGCCGCGCGGATTCACCGCCGCGACGATCGGCAGACCGTATTCCATGTAGTTCATGATCTTCGAAGGCAGGTTGAACTCGGTGCCCTCATAGTGCTGGCCAACCATGGCGAGCGTCGCCGTCTGCAACAAACGATCGAGCTCTTCGTCAGAAACGAGCCCGGCCATCTCTACCGCCTGTGAAGTAACTTCGCGACGCACATCGCCCTCCGCTACTCCCGTTCCGGTAATCACGAGCCGAGCGCCCAAAGCGCGCAGTTCCGCCGACCGATCAAAGGCGCGCACCAGCGGGGGCAACCCCTGCGTGTGTCCGATGTTCCCAATGCAGATGACGGTCGGAGGGCCGCTCGTGTCGACATCGTCACTCGCCCCAGCCGCCTTGCCCGGCTCTCGGGTGGCCGGGTCATAGATGAGGGTGAGCTTCGCCTCGGGTACTCCCTTCGCCCGGAGGTTGTCCAGAAATGGTTCCTCGACAGTACGACGATGCGGTCGGCGTTGGCGTAGGCCGTCCGCTCGAGCCACCGCGACGCACGCAGGACGCGACCTTCCCGCACCAGTCCCGTCGCAACGGCGCCGTCAGGGAGAAGATCGTGCAGCCACAGCACGAGCGGCACCCGGCGGATCCTCGCATTGAGAACCGCGGGGAGCAGCGCCGGAAACGAGGGGGAGGCTGCCACCACGACGTCGGGTCGGCCTAGGAACGGAAGTGCAGCGCTGAGCGATCCCGTGAAGGTCAGCTCTTGGCGGATCCGGCGTGCCGCGGTGCTGCGCCCGACCCAGAGCGGCAGGCGCAGGACGTTTATGCCTTCCACCTCGTCGCGATATGGGAGGCGGCGAACCCCCCAGCGTGGCTCTGGGTAGTGCGGATGAGCGGCGACGACCTCTACCTCATGGCCACGATCACGCAGCAGCCTCGCCAGCAGCGCGCTGACGGGCCCGATTCCCGTCGGCTCGGGTGCGTACAGGTAACTCCAGAGCTGTACGCGCATCCGCCGCGGCCCCGATTGTTGGGTGTAGGAGCCCATCAGGAAGGTAGGCACTGTACCGGGGGGCCGCGGCCGAACCGCCGCATCCGTGCGGTGAGGGATATGCTCGGTCGACCAACGATCTGGGGGGATTTGGAGCTAGCGTGGGAGATCAGCGCAGCGCATCAACGCTTGTAACCGGCGCGGGCAGGATTCATCGGGGGGCACCTCGTAGCCAAGCTGCTCGCGGATGGCGAATCGGTCAGGGCTGTGGACGTCAAGCCGCTCGGTGAGTGGTATCAGACATCTCAGGATGCGGACAACCGACAACTCGACGTCAGCCGTCTCGAGGCCTGCGAGGAGGCGGTCGAAGGGATGCAGGCCGTCTACAACCTCGCCGCCGATATGGGCGGGATGGGCTTCATCGAGAACAACCGGGCGCTGTGCATGCTTTCGGTGCTGATTGATACCCACATGCTCGAGGCGTCGCGCCGAGCTGAGGTCGAGCGCTTCTTTTACTCCTCGTCGGCATGTGTTTACCCGATCGGGATGCAGCAGACCACGGATGTGACGGCGCTCTCAGAGCAGGACGCCTACCCGGCGATGCCCGAAGATGGGTATGGATGGGAGAAGCTCTTCGCGGAGCGGATGTGCCGGCACTATCTCGAGGACTTCGGACTTGAGACACGTGCCGCCCGGTATCACAATGTCTACGGTCCGGAGGGTACGTTCGAGGGTGGCCGCGAAAAGGCTCCGGCGGCGATCTGCCGAAAGGTTGCCGAGGCGGCTCTCTCGGGTAACACGGAGATTGAGATCTGGGGAGACGGCGAGCAACGGCGAAGCTTCATGTGGATCGATGACTGTGTCACTGGTACCCGTATGATCGCGGAAGGTGTGCGCACCGAGCCCGTCAACCTCGGAAGTGCCGAACTGGTGAGCATCAATCAACTCGTCGACATGGTTGAGTCGATCGCTAGCGTGAACCTGGAGCGGAAGTATCTGCTTGATGCGCCTCAGGGCGTCCGCGGCCGAAACAGCGAGAACAGCCTGATGAAGGCGACATACGGGTGGGAGCCGTCAACGCCTCTCATCGAAGGCTTGGAGCGGACCTACCGCTGGATCTACGATCAACTCGCTGGTCGAGCGAAACAGAAGCGATCGGCGGGCGCGCCCACCTAGGGTTCAAACGTACTTTGGGCAGAAGCCCGCATGGATCATTTGTCCATGGCGACAATCGGCCTTTAGTTCCGCGGTGCACCGTCCGAAGAAGGAGTAAGAGTTAGAGGCGATCCACGCCTCGGCTCGAAACTGACTTCCATGGGCTCATTGGACATCATCCTCGCGACTTGGATCCTGGCGCCGTCGATCGCGTTGGTGTGATACCGTCGCCAATCGCGAGGATGCGGGCAGTCTCGACGGCACCGCCGCGGGCCTCGGCGATCAGTTCGCGGGCACGCGCATAGATGGGCGGATAGGGCTTGCCGGCGTAGGCGACCTCACCGCCGAGTGCGCGTACGCCTCGGCAAGCGCGCCAGCGCAATAGATCAGCCGATGGCCAGGCGTTCGACGACGATGTCGGGATTGACGCAAATCATCGGAATGTTGCGCGCGCGGAGATCGGCCAGCAGCGCGCGGTAATCGTCGGGCGTTTCCTGCTCGTCCTCGACAAGGCCGGTGCAAACCACGACCGCCGCCTCGCCGACCGGCGCGAATTGGACATCGAGTCCCTCGAACGTGCCGAGATAACGATCGGGGCCGAGATGATGCACCGGGCGGCCGGCCCATGCCGAAATCAGCACCCGCGTCACATCACCCGAGGTCACGATGGCATCGTAGGCCGAACGTGGCACGCCCATGCTGTCGAGGTGGAGCATGACCTCACTGCCCGGATTGGGCGCATTGCTGACCAGACGACGGTGATCCCGCCCGCGCGAAACGCAACGCACGCCGCGCTCGCCGCAGAATAGGGATTGATGCCATCGTGGAACACGCCCCAGATGTCACTCATCGACTGTTCCTCCATGAGCGGGGCATCAGCACGGCCCGGGCGCTTCGCATCTACAAGACCTACGGCGATGATTCGGTCGAGGTGCTGAAGAAAAGGACCCGTACCGTCTTGCGGCGGACATCCATGGAGTGGGGTTCAAGACCGCGGATGAGATCGCCGCGAACATGGGAATCGCAAAGGAGGCACCCCAGCGTGTGCGCGCCGGACTGCTCTACTCTTTGGATGAAGCGTCCGGCTCGGGGCACACCTGCGTGCCGCGCCCCGTATTGATCGAGGAGGCCGACCGAAAATTCTTGATGCCAGCAGCGAGGTGGTGGAATCGCAACTCGATGCGATGCTGGCGGACGAATCGCTCATCGTCGAACTGATCGCGGGAGAGCAGCGCATCTTCGTGCCGCCGCTGTGTCATGCGGAGAAGAACATCGCCGTACGGTTGCGTGACATGCTGGCAAAGCCTGTCGCCTATCCTGCGATGGATATAACCAAAGGTATCTCCCCTGGGCGGAGCAAAAGACGGGCAAGAAGCTGGCGGAAAGCCAGGAACGCGCGGTGCGCGAGGCGTTGCAGCAGCGCATGCTCATCATCACGGGCGGTCCCGGCGTGGGAAAGACCACCATCGTCAATACCATCCTCACCATCCTGCGCGCCAAGAAGGTGCGGGTTTCACTCGCGGCGCCCACGGGGCGCGCGGCGCAGCGCCTCGGCGAAAGCACGGGGATCGACGCCTCCACGTTGCATCGGCTGCTGGAATTCCAGGGCGAAGGCGTGTGGGGCCGCAACCGCAACAAGCGGCTCACGGGCGACCTCTTCGTGGTGGACGAGTGCTCCATGGTGGACACCGTTCTCATGGCCCGCTTGCTGGACGCGCTGCCAGACGAAGCCCATCTTTTGCTGGTGGGCGATGCGCGATCAACTCCCGAGTGTCGGAGCGGGCGCGGTGCTTCACGATCTCATCGCCAGCGGCGAAGTTCCTGTCGTGAAGCTCACCGAGGTTTTCCGCCAGGCCGCGCAGAGGCCGGATCATCACCACCGCGCACTCCATCAATCGCGGTGAACCGCCCGACCTGAAATCCCCTCCAACGCCGATTTCTTCTTCCTTGAGCGCAACAGTGGCGAGGACATTCAGCAGACGATCGTGCAGCTCGTGCGTGACCGCCTTCCGGCAAAATACGGTTTCCAGCCGGAACGAGACATCCAAGTGCTCTGTCCGATGAATCGTCAGCTTTTGGGAACCCGCGCCTTCAATGAGGTGCTGCAGGAAGCGCTTAATCCGCCGCATGAGATGAAGTTCGAAGTTGAGCGCTTCGGCGTCGAAGTATCGAGCCGGCGACAAGGTCATTCAGACGCGCAACAACCGCGACAAGGAGGTCTTTAATGGCGACATCGGCCATATCCGCGCGATTGAGACGGAACCCGTCAAGTGATCGTGGCCTTTGAGGATCACCTCGGGTCGATACGAGCCCGGGGAGCTCGATGAATTGCAACTGGCCTACGCCATCACCATCCACAAATCACAGGGCAGCGAATTCCCCTGCGTCGTCATCCCGCTCGCCATGGCCCAGTTCATCATGTGGAGCGCAGATTGATTTACACAGGTGTGACGAGAGGAAAGCGGCTCGTCATCGTGGTCGGAGAGCAGAAGGCATTCGCGACCGCAGTGCGAAACGGGGAGGGCAGGAAGCGGTGGACGGGGTTGAGGGGGAGGCTTGCGAGTGGAACGACGGTCAGTGAGGCTTGACGTGTCCCCGTCAGAAAGTCCCTGGAGACCTTCATCCACGACGATAACGTCACCCGGTTTGACCAGTAAGGCGTCGACTGTATCGGCTCGGTTGAGGTTGATATAGATGGTGACGCTTTTGCCTTCCATCTTGCGAATCACTTTCACCTTTCTCAAATTGGCTCCGTTCCGTGGGGCCGCCCGACAGTTGAAGGACTTCGGGCACGGTCATGCGAGCATTGGCTGATTCTTTGCCCTGACGCATGACTGACCGTAAACGGTGACAAAGTCATTTGCCGCAGGCTGCACTACAACGCCGGGGAGTACAGGATCGGCTCCGTTGGATTGACCTGATACCAAAAGAAGGACGCCGACGATGGCAAGGACACACAAGGATCTCATGGCTCCATTGTGCCACGTCGCCCCAACAGGGGGCAAGTCTCAAAGCGGCGCCGGCAAAGCGCTCGGACGCCAGCTTGCAGCGCCCGTGTTCCGGGCGTAACGAGCGCGCCGACATGGGACGCAAGACGCCACGCAAGCCAGGGCCTGAGAAGCCGACTCCGACGCCGCAGGGTGCGGGTTCGGCGTCGAAGCCGTGGATGTGGCTCGGCATCGGCGTGGCCGTGACGGCGCGGTGCTTTTAGGCAGGCAGCTTGCCAAGCCGCGCACCACCAGGATGGAGACGCCAAAAGCGGAAGTGGCGGCCTCGCCGCAACCGCGTCGCGGTCCGTTGCCAATCACGCCGATTGTGGAACCGGAGAAGGAGGCGCATGCGCAGTATGCAGGTTCGCAGAGCTGCAAGGCATGCCATGCGGAATTGTTCGCGCAATGGGCGGTGTCGAACCACGGTATGGCGGAGCGTCCGTTGCGCGATGACCTGGACAAGACGGCTTTTGATCCCGCGAAGACGGTAGCTCACGGCACGCAAAGCTCCGAGGCGAAGCTTGCGGATGGAAAACCCGTCATGGTGACGCTGGGATCGGAAAACAAGGTCGAGCCTCAACCGATTGAGCGCGCCATCGGCCACGATCCCTTGCGCCAGTATCTGGTGAAGGCGTTCGGCGGAAGGTCTCGCGAACGCTGGAACTCGCGTTTGATCCGCACAAGGAGGATTGGTTCGACATCTACGGAAATGAAGACCGCAAGCCCGGCGAGTGGGGCCACTGGACGGGACGCGGCATGACATGGAACACCATGTGCGCGAGCTGCCACAACACGCGGGTGCGCAAGAACTACGACGAGAAGACAGACAGCTTTCACACCACCATGGCGGAGATGACCGTGGGCTGCGAGTCCTGCCACGGGCCGATGAAGAAGCACGTGGAATGGCGCGCGCAGTATCCAGACAAGGCGCTTGCCGATCCCACGATCACGAAGTTCACCCCCGATCAGAAATTCGACACCTGCGGCACGTGCCATTCGCGGCGCACGGAGCTGACCGGCGATTTCAAGCCGGTCGATCACTTTTACGATCATCACATGCTGGCAACGGTGGACGAGACGGATCTCTACTACGCGGACGGGCAGGTGCGCGATGAAGACTACGAATTCGGCTCGTTCCTCAGCAGCAAAATGCACGCGGCGGGGGTGCGCTGCATGGACTGCCACAATCCGCATACGGCGAAGACGATTGCCACGGGGGACGCGCTCTGCATGAGGTGCCACGTCGGCAACGTGCAACCGTTCCCCAAGGCGCCGGTGATCGACATCCTGAAGCACACCTTCCATCAGCCGGAGAGCACCGGCGTGACATGCACGGACTGCCACATGCCGCAGACTGTCTACATGCAGCGGCATTCGCGGCATGACCATGGGTTCACCATTCCTGACCCCCTGCTCACGAAGGAACTGGGCATTCCCAATGCCTGCAACCGCTGCCACACGAACCAGGATGTCGACTGGGCCATTGCCGCGGTGGAGAAATGGTATGGGCCAAAGATGGAGCGGCCCAGCCGCGAGCGGACGCGCGTCATCGCGGCGGCGCGGCGCGGCGAGGCATCGGCGCGCGACGGCTTGATCGCGCTGCTCAAGAGCGAGACGGAAACGGGTTATTGGAAAGCGGTGGGCGTTCGCATGCTCGACCCATGGATCGGTGATCCGCAAGTCAATGCCGCCGTATTGTCTGTCGCATCTCACCCGGATCCGGTGGCGCGCACCGCGGTAGCGCGCGCTTTGGAGCCATTGATCTCGCAAAATAATGTTCCGGCGCGCACCTCGCTGGAAGAACTGCTCCTTGATCCGCTCCGCAGCGTGCGCCATGCGGCGGCGTGGTCGCTGCGCGCGACCCTCGACGATAACTCGCAACAGTGGCGTGAACTCAATCACCAACTGGACCTGAATGCGGATCAACCCACGGGGCAGATGCAAAAGGGCGCCTTCTGGTTTGCGCGCAACGAACCGGCTTTGGGCGTGAAGCACTTCGAAAAGGCGGCGGAGTGGGATGCCTCGTCCGGTGGTGTGCGGCATGAACTGGCGATGGCTTACAGCCTGGCTGGCAAGCCGCAGGAGGCGTTGCGTGCGCTGCAAGAGGCCGTGCGGCTGGAGCCGAATCATGCCGAGTGGCGTTTCAAGCTGGCGCTCGCGTGGAATGAAGTCGGCAATGTAGACGAAACCTTGAAGGAGATCGAGAAGACCGTTCAACTCGATCCGCGGCATCCGCGCGGCTGGTACAACCTGGGTCTGGCACGAAACGAAAAGGGGGACACGGCAGGAGCGATCGCGGCGCTGCGCCGTGCCGAGGAGGTCACGCCCAATGATCCCAGTGTGCCGTATGCTCGCGCGACCATTCATGCGAGATTGGGCCAGATCGAGGAAGCGCGTGCGGCGGCCATGCGCGCGCTGCAGATCCAGCCCGGTTATCAGGATGCGATGGGGTTGCTGCAGGCGTTGAGAAGGTGATTAGTTATCGGTTATTGGTTAAGAGTTATTCAATGAGTGCCGCGCCGAGCACTTTTATAACTCATAACCCATAACCCATAACCCAAGCTCACTTCTCCAACGGCTTGCCTGCTGCTTCCCAGGCCTTCAGCCCTCCATCGAGATGGTAGATGGACTGGAAGCCGAGCTTCTTGAAGACTTCAAGAGAACTCGTGCTGCGACGGCCGGAACCGCAATGCACGAGGTAAGGCTTCGATTTGTCGAGCTTGGCGACGTTGCCCTCGAAGTCGTTCTCCGTGAAATCATAATTCTTCGCCCCGGCGATGTGTCCTTCCTTGTATTCGTTGGCGGTGCGCACGTCCACGATGGTGACTTTGCCTTCCTTGACCAACTTCTCAGCCGCGTTGGCATCCACGTGCGTGGCGCCATCGGCCTTCTTGTCGTCGGCAAGAGTGATCCCGCCGAGCAGGACCGCCACCAGGAACAGGAAATGACGTGTATTCATGGCAATGATGGTGAGATTGTCTTGCGATCATGATCTTACTCTTCGGTCTCTATGAAACCAAGCGAGAGGTAAGAGTAAGATCATGATCAAGAGCAAGAATATGATGGCTTAGGTCTCAGCAGTTCCCCGGGCCATCACGACCTTGCCGGTGCGCACGGTCTCGATGATCTCAAACCTGGAGAGCAGGTTCACCGCGGCATCCACCTTGTCGGAGTTGCCGGTGATCATGACGATGAGGGAGTCCGCCTGCAGGTCGACGGTCTTGCCATTGAAGTGCTCGATGATCTGGAGGATCTCCGTGCGGTGATCGAGGCTGACGAGGAGCTTGATGAGGACCATTTCCTTCACCACGGCGTCCTTGTCGGTGTGTTCAGAGCAGTGGATCACGTCGATGAGCTTGTTGCACTGCATGATGATCTGGTGCAGGCCCTCGGGATGGCCCGCTGATGCCCACCGTCATGCGCGAATAGCGAGGATCGCGGCCCTGCGACACGACGAGTGAGTCGATGTTGAATCCGCGGCGGCTGAACACGGCACAGATGCGGCCGAGGACACCGGGCTTGTTGGCGACGTACATGCTCAGTGTATTCACGAGCATGATGTCAGCCTGCGGAGCGGGCTTCACGTCGGCGGAGGGGATGTTGCGGGAGGACATGGGAAAGAGAGGTCAAGGGTCAACGGTCAACAGTAGGAGAGGCGGCTAGGTCGAACCGATCGGCTTCTCCATCTTCGTCTTGGGCGGCTCGATGAGCATGTCTTCGAGGGCGGCGCCGGCGGGAATCATGGGGAAGACGTTCTCGGTCTTGATGCACTCGGCTTCGATGAGGCAGGGGCCGTCGTTGTATTCGAGTGCCTGCTTGAGCACCTTCTCGACATCAGCGGGGCGGCGAATGTGCCAGCCCTTGATGCCATAAGCCTCGGCGAGCTTCACGAAGTCGGGGTTTCCCAGAAGGTCGACGCCGCTCTCACGATTGTCGAAGAAGAGTTCCTGCCACTGGCGCACCATGCCGAGGTAGCTGTTGTTCAGCACGATGATCTTGATCGGCAGTTTCCACAGCGCCGCGGTGGCGAGTTCAAACAAGGTCATCTGGAATCCACCGTCGCCGCTGATGCTCACCACGATGTCGTTCGGGCAACCGAGCTGGGCGCCGATGGCGGCAGGGAATCCGAAGCCCATGGTGCCGGCGCCGCCGGAACTGAGCCACTTGTAGCTGGAGTCGTTCTTGTAGAACTGCGCAGCCCACATCTGGTGCTGGCCCACGTCAGTGCTGACGATGGCCTTGCCCTTGGTGAGCTGGTACAGTTCGTCAATCACCTGCTGCATGCGCAGGCCGCCCTGCTTCTTATAGCCGAGAGGATACTTTTTCCTGTAGCCGTCGAGATGCTCGTTCCACTGCTTGGTGGGCAACTCGGAGAGGTGGGGGATGAGCTCCTGGAGCGCGGCTTTGGCATCGCCCTTCACGAAGGCGTCGGGCTTCACCATCTTGCCGGCCTCGGCCTCATCGATGTCGAAGTGCACAATGGTGGCGTTCTTGCCGAACATCGCCGGCTTACCGATGATGCGGTCATCGAAGCGCGAGCCCACGTTGATGATGCAGTCACACTCGACCATGGCCTTGTTGGCGTAGGCGGTGCCGTGCATCCCGAGCATGCCGAGACTGAGGCGGTGCGTTTCGGGGAACACGCCCTTGCCGAGCAACGTGGAAGTCACCGGGCAGTTCAGCGTTTCCGCCAGACTCATGAGTTCCTTGTCCGCGCGGGCGATCATGGCGCCATGACCGGCGAGGATCACGGGACGCTTCGACTGCATGATGATCTTGGCGGCCTCCTGCACCGACTTCTTGTCGATCTTGAAGTCGTCCTCGGGATGGTAGCCGGGCAGGTCCATCTCCGCATTCAGGTCGCCGGTGAAGGGCCGCTGGCTTATATCCTTCGGGATATCAATGAGCACCGGGCCGGGGCGGCCCGTGGTCGCAATATGATAGGCCTCGCGCGCCACGCGCGGGAGATCGTTGCTGATCTTCACGAGGTAGCTGTGCTTCACCACCGGGGCGGTGATGTTGAAGATGTCCGCCTCCTGGAAGGCGTCCTTGCCGAGCATCCAGGACACGGTCTGGCCGGTCACCACTACCATGGGCACGGAATCCATCATGGCGGTCATGATGCCGGTCACGGTGTTGCCCGCGCCGGGGCCGGAGGTCACGAGCACCACGGCGGGCTTGCCGGTGGCGCGGGCATAGCCGTCGGCCATGTGCACCGCACCCTGCTCATGACGCACGAGGACGAACTTCATGTTCGTCTTCACGGTCTCGAGCGCGTCAAAGATCGGAAGGGCGGCACCGCCGGAGTACCCGAACACAAACTCGATGCCGAGTTGATCGAGGGTTTTGATGAGCGCCTGCGCGCCGTCCATTTTTTCCTGGCTCATGGGGAAGTGGGGTGAAAATTGCGAATTGGAGGGTGAAAATTCCACAGAAGGGGCAATGAGCAAGTCGAAAATTGCAGTTTTTAAGCCAAACGTGGTCTATTTAGGCGGTTATTGCGGCGGAAATCTTCGTAAAAGGGACAAATTAGAGGGATTAGTTGATGAAGCGCTTCAAAAGTTTCGGGCCTGCGAGAACGGGGAGTGGGAAACAAATTAGACAGTTTTGAAAAGGTGCGGGCACATCGTTTCGTGGGACTGCCCCCGCCGTCTGGAGCTGCCGTTGAAACAAATTAGACAGTTTTCGATGGCACTTTTGTTGGTGATGAGGCGCATACGAGATTACGTCGATGGGGCGCGAGGGTGGACGAGGGCGACGGACGGGGACCACGGGTGGCGCGTTGAAGCGGACCGGAAGGATGGGAATGCGGTATCGGAAGGGCCAAGAGAAGAGGAGGGGCAGACGGGCATGGATCAGACAGCGACGTCCAGGAAAGATAGCATTTGTTTACTAAACGTCGAGCGGAATCGGGCTGGGCTGGCATTTGGGTTTTTGCAGGAGCTTGTAGTTTCGTAGCAGCCGAGGGGACGAGGCTCATGAGCAATGGGCCTGACGGCACCGTTGGGTTCTGCGAGGAAAGTTGCCCCGTCAGAAGTTGGAGACTCGTGACCTCGGCTGCTACGCCCGGATCTGCGTCAATAGGATGCGTCAGAACGGGAGTGATGGATCACTTTCAAGGCCGCTCGAACACGCTGCTGTTGGTGCGGATCATCAGCCAGAAGATGGCGGCGATGATGTAGAGAGCGCCGAAGCCGCCCAGGACGGCATTCCATCCGCCCGCGTTGTGTAGGAGCCATGGGACGGCGATGGGGAAAGCGGCGGCGCCGAAGTTGCCGCACATGTTGGCAGTGGCGCTCACGGTGGCCACATGCGGGCCACCCATGCTCATCACCAGGGCGCCGAGGCAGGGGTTAGCGGCGGCGGCGCAGAACATGCCGGCACTGATCACGAGCACCGCCATCACGGAGTGGTCCACAAACCAAGCGCTGAAGATCAGCCCCGCGCACGACAGCAGCGCGATGGCGCTCACGCCCTGCCTGGCCATGCGCTGGCTGCCGGTGCGGCGCAGTACGGCGTCGGAGAGCACGCCGCCAAACATGCAGCCCGTCACATCCGCAAGCAGGGGCAGTGTGGTGAGCCAGCCGGACCCGAGAATCGTGACGCCGCGTGCTTCCTGCAAATAGGTGGCGAACCAGCTCGCGAAGAAGATGTAACCCGCCGCGCGACAGAACTGCTGCGCGCACAGAAACCCGATCGCCGGACTCGTGATCAGCAGTTTCCATGGCACGGCCTCCGCGGGGGATGCCGCGCTGATGGCGGTGTGCCCGATCAGGTTCCGTTCGGCCTCGTTCACCGCCGGATGTTCCGAGGGCTGGTTGCGATACCACGTAGCGAACCACAGCG